>JADIZZ010000007.1 GCA_016704535.1 Betaproteobacteria bacterium
CCAACAACTTTCGATCGGTGACCGGATGAAGTGCCCGAACAGGTCTGGCTGGCGACCCGACCGCGTTGGCGATGACTCGGAATTGCAGCAGCACGCGCTTTGGCGAGACCACCTGGGCATCCTTCGGCTGCCACTGAGTGCGACGACCACACCCGGCATCTGCAGTCGTTCGAGCGCGGGCATGGCCAACTGCGCTCCTCAGTCGGGGTGGGCAAAGCATCACGCCGTTTCAGTGGCCGTGGGCCGCGCGCGCGGCAGCGGCGCCGCTGCGGCGGCCCGGTGGCGATGATGGCGCCGCCGCGGTACGCCGCTTCGGGGGATGTTCAGGCTCGCGGCAGATCAGCACCGGTGTCGCGGCCGCCGTGATGAGCCCAGGAATCAGACTGCCGGTCAGCAGCCGCATCACCGCGTTGCTGCCGCGATGCGCAACGACAATCAGTTCGCAAGCTTGGTCGACCGCTATCCGTGCGATGTCCTTGGCTGACGTGCCTGCCGGCAGGCTCATGCCCTCGCGCCGTCAGGCCTGCCCTTGTGGCAGAGGCGCTGGCTGAAGCAAGAAGGCGCTGCGATTGCATCCGTATCTCGGCAGCCAGTCGGTCGTTCGAGCCTCCGACAAACCCCCGCCGCATCCACCACGGGCAAGACGTCAGGCGGCGTGATGTGAACGAAGAGCAAATCGGCGGCCAGCTCGCGCGCCAGATCCAGTCCCTGCGTACGGGCCACTCCGTTCAAATCGCTGTCCTCGAGAACGACCAGGACGCGACCCGTTGCCGGTGCCATGGGCAACTTCTGCCGAGGGTCGCGTCGTGCACACCATGACGGGCACCGGCGACGCTGTGACAAGCCCCGGAATGAAGCTGCCGTTCAGCAGACGGACCACCGCGTTGCTGCCAACGCTTGCCACCACGATCACGTCACAGTGGTTCGTCTTGGCTGCGTCCAGGATTCCGCGCGCAGGATCGTCTACCGTAGCAATCACCGAACGGGACAGAACACCGAGATCTTCCGCCACCTGTTGGGCCTGCCGATGCAGGCGTGCAGTGCGAACTCGCTTGTCGTCAAGCGAGTCCCAGTGTGTCGCCATCTCGCGATCGGGCAAGTCTGCGGCGGGCTGGCCCGATCGCGTCGACGCCGTGTAGAACACGACCTCAGAAAGGCAGGCCCGTGCCATTGCCACGCCGCGCTGGATCACGGCGTCGGGCTGCGAATCTGGCTCCAACACAATCAGGCTGCGCTTGAACATGAGTTCACGTCCTTTGATGGGGGCTTGAAGTGGCGTTGGGTCAACTGTGAAGCGTATAGATAGCAATGTAGGTGGTCAAGACCTGGCGGGCTGTCGTGCTGGGGCGTCGGCGGACGAAGACTTTGCCTGATCTGCGGATGTGGTCACCGCAGCGTGCGGCGGCGCGCTGCAGCCAGCAAGGCATCGAGCAGTGGCTCAGGTGGAAGGCGGTCGGTGCGATGCCAATGGAACTCGGGATGCCACTGCACACCCAGGATGAATTCATCTTCGCGCGAACGAATCGCCTCGACCAGGCCGTCCTCGGCACACCGCGCTTCGACGTCCAGCCCTGCACCCACGCGGTCCACTGATTGATGGTGGATGCTGTTGACGGTGGCCGACAGTGCGCCCGCATAGATGGCCGCTAGGCCGCTGTCGGACACGATGCTCAGGCCATGAGACCAGTTGTCGTATTGAGCCGCATCCACGTGTCGGCTGGCGTGCGGCAGCTGCGTCGGGATGTCCTGGATCAAGGTGCCGCCGAAGGCGACGTTGATCAGTTGTGCGCCGCGGCAGATGCCCAACACCGGCTTGCCCGCCTTTCGGAATCCGTCGATCAGCTCGATTTCGTAGCGGTCGCGAATCGGGTCACCGCTCCAGTCCTCCCGCAAGGGTTTCTGGCCGTAGCTTGCGGGACTGACATCGGCACCGCCTTGCAGCACCAGCGCGTCGAGAATGTCGACGTACTGGTCGACCGACACACGGCGCCGAGAGACCTCGGCATCGAAGCCGAGCGTCGGCACCATCACGGCCAGCGCGCGATGCGACATGATCCAGTGCGCCAGAGACTGCTCCAGGTACAACAGGGTCTTGCCATGAAAGCCAAGTTCGACCGGGGCGTGTGCATCAGCCGTGTCGAGATGCCCAGACGCAAAGGTGCGGTGTTCAAGGCAAGCTGCCTTCCCAGCGGCGCACCTGATCGCGGACCACGCTCGACAGCGGTGCAGCCTCGCCGTAGGACGCGTGGGTTGCGCGTATCCAGGTGGCGTCGTTGCCTGCCTGGAGTACCTCATCGCGCAAGAGCGTCAAGGCACCTTCGGCGTGCAGTGCCATTGCATGTGACTCCAGCTGATCGAACGACGCCAGCAGATCGTCGCGCAGTGACCGCTGCTCGCCGGTGCCCGGATCGACGAAGGTGGCATCCAGGCCAAAGCGGCAGGCCTGGAAGCGATTGAAGGTGTAGGGCAGGTAGTCATCTTCGTGCAGCGCGAAGGGCCGCTCGACCCAGAGACGGCGCGCGAGGCACTGGATATAGGCCGCCAAAGCGGCCGCCTTCTCGATCGTCAAGGGCGTGTCGAGCACACGGACCTCGACAGTGCCGAATTCGGGCTTCGGCCGGATGTCCCAGTAGAAGTCCTTCATGCCCTGAACAACGCCCGTCCGGGTCATCTTGCCAAAGTAGACGGCGAACTCGTCCCAGCTCAGAAGGAAGGGCGCCCGGCCCGACAGCGGGAAGGCGAGTACCGAGTTCAGCCGCGCCGAGTCAAAGCTCGTGTCCACGCCTCGCACGAAGGGCGATGAGGCCGACAGCGCGATCAGGTGCGGCACGTAGCGGCTCAGGCCATGCAGCACGACGAGTGCCTGGTCGGGGCCCGGGCATCCGACATGAACGTGCTGTCCGAACACCGTGAACTGCTTGGCCAGGTAGCCATACAACTTGGCCAGTTCGTTGAAGCGCGGCGTGTCGTAGATCTTGCGGTGGCTCCAATCCTGGAAGGGATGCGTACCGCCGCCGCTCAGGGCCACCCCTTGCTGATGGGCACTCTCAAGCAGCGCTCCGCGGATTTCTTGTAACTGGGACAGTGTCTGCGCGTGGTCGGCGCACACGCCCGTGGCCAGCTCGATCATGCTGTGGGTCATCTCGGGCTTCACGTCGCCCGGAATCTTGCGGCCTTCCATCTGGCGCAGAAGGTCAGTCGCAGCGGGAGCGAGGTCGAATGTCTTGGTGTCCACGATCTGCAGTTCAAGCTCGACGCCCAAAGTGAGGGCGTGCGAAGTGGAAAAGCGGGGTAGCGTCATCCTTGTTCTCCTTGTGGGCTGTTGCTGTCGGTGGCGGGCGAACGCAGCGCCGTGAAGCCAGTTCGACCGCTCGGTCGCCGTGCCTACATTATACATAGGCACAAATGTAGATGTCAATTCCCGAACAACAGATCGATGCGCGCAGCTGCGTGCAAGCGACCGGGGAGGTTCTGGCGTCGTCAGTCGCTCACGGGCGTGTGCAGCGTTCGCAGACTTGCTGACGCGGCTGCACAGGCCAACGATCAACCTGGACTCCGCGGCTTCGGGTGACTGCCATTCGTCAAACAACATTGCTACGAATACAGAAACCGATATTGTTTGAACCCCTGCGAGTCCGCATCCGGTCGATCGGATGTTCGCCCCTGATGTGAACCGCCCCGGATTTTCAGGAGGCTCCTTCGATTGAGAATGGAGCCAACATGAGGAAGTCCCCGAAGTTTTCCCCCGAGGTCCAGGAGCGTGCAGTGCGCATGGTCTTCGATGCCAAGGATCAGTATCGGACAACCCTAAACAGCAACTGCCGACCGCGGACGTCGGCTATCCGGTCGCTCAACTTGGGGGTCCGCTTTCCGGCGGTGAGATCGCGCGCCCGACCGGCGCTTGCCGCACCCGCACCGGGCATTTGTCCGGCTAGATTCGGCTCCTTGAAGCGGTCGTCAGAGATTGATGCCGCGGCCGCGGCACCAGGGCGGCCAGATACCGCTTCGTTTCCGGCTCGTTGAGAGGTGATCGGGCGGGATGGCCAGCCGTCAGACGCCCATCACTTTCAACACCGAATCGGTCAGGCCTTCCAGACCACGGCCGGTGATGCCGGCCCTTCGGTCGGCGTGCGGCATTTCCTGGTAGGCGAAGAAGCCGGCGTTACGCGTTTGATTGACGCCGGCATCCCGCGAACCGCCAAAACAGTCGTTCAGCAACTCCTGCTGGCCCAGCAGATAGGCGGCAAAGGTCTCGCAGCGGCGAGTGGAATACGGCAGGTTGGCGCTGAAGGCAATCGTGGCGGCCTGGTTGATGGCACGGCCTCCGGTGGCAGGCTCCAGCCGCACGCCGCGGCAACCCTGCACGATCAGCCGGGCCGGACCGTGAAGCGCCAGGTAGCGCAGCTGCAGCGTCAGCCAGGCGTGCAGGCTGGTCAGCCGCCAGTGCGAGGTGATGCGCAGCGGCATGTCGCGCGGTTGCATCACGCCGACCAGGTTGTGCGGCTGCATCACCACCGCGCTGCCGGCCGGCAGAATCAGCACGCCGATCTCGGCCAGCGCGTTGTGCGTGGCCGAGATCACGAACACTTCGGGCACTTCGCAGCGGATGCGTGTCAACGCCACCATGCCGGCCGACAAGCTGGTCAGCGCAAAGCGCCAGTTGAGCAGCCATTGCGTCGTCTTTTCGCCGGCGACCGATGCGCTTTGCAAGAACTCGGGGTGCACCAGGAGTTCATGCGCGGAGTCGACAGTAACGGCTCTCGACACCGACGATTCGCCGGTCTCCAGCGTCAGCACACCGTCGCTGTCCGGCAGCAGCCGCACCGGCGGCTGACGGGCGGCCAGTGGCGCGAGCACAAAATAGAAAAGCGCCTTAATGGCGAAAGGCATGAGGATGACGCCCAGCAGGATCAGCAGTGCCGTCGGCAAAACTTCCTGCACGGGTCGCCATAACTTGCCGACCCAGTTGACGCGCTCAAGCTTTCGCAAGTCGTCCATGCGAGCACGCAGCGGCTGGAGCGCGTCATTGACGGCGCCTGGGGGCAGCGCCAGCGGGGGCAGCGGCGTCAGAGCGCGGGCGCCGTTCACCAGGGCCAGCTGACGCCGGTAGTCGGCTTCGGCACGCTGGTTATCGGTCAGCAGCTTCGCGCGCTGTTCGTTCAGAGCCTGGATCTGCTGGTACTCGGCTGTGCCGGGAACGCGGCTCGTGACCCAGTGCTCTTGTTTCAGCGCTTCGCGTTCCTGCCCGACTGCCTGCCATTGAACGTACAAGCCGGCATGGCGCTGGCGCAGCCGTTCCAGTTCGACGCGCTGCGCCTGCGCCGACTGCGTGGCCAGCAGTCGCAGTTTGGCGTCCTGCAGCCAGTTGCGCTCCTGCTGCAGCAGCCCGATGGCGCCGTCGATCTGCATGGCCTGCAATTGCGCGCGGGCGATGGACTGACCCCCAAAAATCGGCGCTAGCCCGGCAAATGGCTGGCGTTCCAGCCGTTTGCGCGCGATGTCGCTGTCCACCGCCGTGATGCGCTCTTCCAGCGTGGCCAGCGCCGCCGTCTGCAGCCCGGCAGCGCGGGCATTGACCTCCAGCGCCAGCTTCTGCAGTGAAGCGCTGATGATCCGTTCGACGTCGATGAGCTGCGCTGACTCGGCCCGCATCGACTGCCAAGCCTGCCACTCGACCCAGCCGGCGCGGCCCAGCAGCAGCACGACAATGATCAGCGCCAGCGATAGCAGATGGCGCAGCAGCCAGCGCAGAACGGTGATCAGCAGAACTTGCAGGGCGACTCCTGACAACTCAGTCGAGGGCCGACGGGCGGACACCGATGAGGTACTTCAAGCATAGTGGGCGAGCGGCTGGTACGGCAGACTCATCGTACTGGCGGTCCGGGCACGCAGGCGGCCTTCGCCGGTTGACGTATCGTTCATGGACACCTTAGCCATCCAAAGGGGAAGTCATGTCCAACGAGGGCTACCACGAGCCGATCGCCGAAGTCAGCTCCGAGACGCGCGACATGCACCGCGCCATCGTGTCGCTGATGGAGGAGCTGGAGGCCGTCGACTGGTACAACCAGCGCGTCGACGCCTGCCAGGACTCGGAGCTCAAGAAGATCCTGGCCCACAACCGCGACGAGGAAAAGGAGCATGCCGCGATGGTGCTCGAGTGGATCCGCCGTCGTGACCCCGTGATGGACAAGGAGTTGCGCGACTCACTGTTCAAGACCGGCGATATCGGGCACGGCTGATCGCGACTGTCCTCGATAAGCGGCGCGCGACAGCCGCCCAGCTCCTGGCATGACCAACCACGACACAGAGGCTGCGTCCGACACCGAGGGCCACAGCCGAACGGGTAGCGAACACATCTTCCAGGCCCTGGCCGAGGGGCGAAACAAGCGCGTGCGAAAGCTGATGCAGCGCATGCATCCTGCCAAGGTGGCGGCCCTTCTCGAGCGACTGGCACCGCAGCAGCGGCTGGCGCTTTGGCAGCAGATCGACGCCCCCATGGAAGACCGGGTGCTATCGCACCTGAGGCCCGCGCTGTGCGCCCAACTGGCGGGTGACAGCAGCGACGACGCTGCCGTCGATCCCATCGACGCCGCCGCGCCGAACCAGCTGGATGACGTGCGCCAGGCCTTTGCACGCGGCAAGCTCAAGCGCGTGGGAAAGATCCTGCGTGGCACCCACCCAGCCAAGGTGGCCGGCCTGCTGGAGGCGCTGCCTCCGCGTGAGCGCAGCGCCGTGTGGAGCATGGTGGACGTCGAGCGCAGCGGCAAGGTGCTCGTCTTCCTGCACGACGAGATCCGCCGCACGCTGGCCACCGAGCTGGAGCCCGATGATCTTCTGGCGGCCGTGCAGGCGCTGGAACTGGACGACCTGGTCGACCTGATCCAGACACTGCCACCCGAGGTGTCAGCCCCGTTGCTTAACGCCAGCACCGGCCGCCGCCGCCAGCAGCTGGAGTCGATGCTGCGCTACGCGCAGGACGCGGCTGGCGGCCTGATGAACACCGACGTGATCGAAGTTCGGGCCGACGTCAAGGTCAGTACCGTGCTGCGCTACCTGCGGCAACTGGATGCCATGCCACCGCAGACCGACGTGCTGATGGTCGTCGATCGCCAGGGCAGGTACCGCGGCGCCCTGCCGCTGAGCGCGCTCGTCACCTCGGGCCTCGATACGCGCGTGGCCGACGTGATGCGCACCGATCTCGCCGGCATTCCCGTTGACACCCCGGGCACCGAAGTAGCGCGTCTGTTCCAGGACCTTGACCTGGTCTCCGCGCCGGTCGTCGACGCGGCGTCGCGGCTGGTGGGCCGTATCACGGTCGACGACGTCGTCGACCTGATCCGCGAGGAATCGGAGCGCACGATGATGCAGATGGCCGGCCTCGACGACGAGGCCGACATCTTCGCGCCGGTGCTCGTTAGTTCGCGGCGGCGCGCGCTGTGGCTGGGCATCAACCTGCTGACGGCCTTCCTGGCGGCCTGGGTCATCGGCCGCTTCCAGGCCACGCTGTCTCAGCTGGTCGCACTGGCGGTGCTGATGCCCATCGTGGCCAGCATGGGGGGTATCGCCGGCAGTCAGACGCTGACGCTGGTGATCCGGGGCCTGGCGCTGGGGCAGGTGCAGAAAGGCAACTGGCGTGAGCTGATGAACCGGGAACTCGGCATCTCGGTCCTCAACGGTCTGTTGTGGTCGGGCGTCATCGCCCTGCTGGCGGTCGCCTGGTTCGGCGACTGGGGCCTGGGCGGCGTGCTCGGCGTCGCGATCCTGATCAACCTGCTGTGCGCCGCCGTGGCCGGGCTGGCGATCCCGCTGATGCTCGACCGCATGGGCATCGACCCCGCATTGGCGGGCAGCGTGATCTTGACCACGGTGACCGACGTGATTGGCTTCTTCGCGTTCCTCGGCCTGGCGACCTGGTGGTTGCTGTGATGAGGCGCCAAGATAGTTCGTTCAATCACATCTTTTCCGTGCTGCTGGGGCCGCGATGGGGTGAACAGCATCATCTGTCGGGGCTGGGCGTGGGGACTCTTTGAGGGCCTAAGTTGAGCGGCCCCCAAGCCGCCGGTCGCCGGTACTCGCTCCTGGCCGGCCGCCGGAGGTCACCAACGGCTGCTTCTTCGTAGATGCGAAACGCGAAAAGCCGAGGCTGAGCGTTGGGCAGCTTTGGGGAAATCCGACGGTCGCGTTTGGGCCGCTATGCAACGACCCCTATGCATAGTTCTCAACTATGCGTAGTTCGCGGTCTGCACGGAGTGCGCCACGAGGAAGGGAAGCCGCGACATCGAGTTCGCTGCTCTGCATAGTTTTCGTTCACCCACGGAAAGCGCCTGCAGTCGCGCTCATGCGAACGATGTCATTGCTGGGTGCGTCCGCGGTGCTCGCCGCCTCGGCAGGGCAGCGAGCAGCGTGATGCCGAAGAAAGAATGCTGTCTCGATGCGTGCAGCGGGATGCACGCCGGTGGCCCAAGACAATGCGTAGATCTTTGCCCGGAGTGGCGAGGTACGCAGACATCGAACTACGCATAGTCGGCATCTATACATAGGGGTCGGGAAGAGACCGTCGACTTGCCGCCCGGCAGCAGACACTCGGGCTCGCCAATCTCTCCGCCACGCGATCGCTCCGCCGCTTGCTACGTCCCGCGCCAGACGCCCGGTTGCGCAGGTGACCACGGCGCACGTCCATCGACAAGTACAGAACAGACCGGCGCACCACACGGGGTCGGCAGCCCGCGGCTGGCCCCGGCTTCAGCCGCGCGAGGGGTCGAGCGACGACACGATCTCGCGTTCGTCGAGTTCCTGCTCGATGACGCGCACGGTCTCGTCGTTGATGATGTTCTGCGCATGTAGGTGATGCATGCACTCGCGCTCGGCTTCGATGGCCAGCAGACGCAGGCGGCGTGCGGCGGCGATGCGCTCGGCCTGCGCCGCGGCTTCGCCGGGTGGGCTCTCGCGCAGTGCGATCTTGCTCTCGTAGCGGTGGATCAGCTGCTGCACGAAGGCGCGTTGGCTGGGTTCGGTGATGCTGGCGAGCAGTGGCTCAACGGCCGCGATGCCAGCCTGCGCCACGGCCACGCGTGCCGCGTTCTCCTCGAGTTCACCCTTCTCGTCTACGGGGGTGTCCAGCTTGCGCAGCAGCCAGGGCAGCGGCAGGCCGTTGAGCAGCAGCGTCAGCACGATGGTCGCGGCGGCCAGGAAGATCACCAGGTCGCGTTCGGGGAAGGGCTCGCCGGTGCTCGTGAGCAAGGGCACCGACAGCGCCGTGGCTAGGGTCACCGAGCCTCGCACGGCGGCCCAGCCGATGATGAACAGGCGCCGCGGATCGGGCCCCACTTCGCCATCCGACCAACCCCACTGGACGCGGTAGCGAATGTAGGCCGATGCCCACACCCAGCTCAGGCGCAACACCATCAGGAAAGCCCAGAGTGCCAGCGCCAGGAAGAGCAGCCACCAGGGGTCGTAATGGCCCACCGCGGCCGCCATGTGCCGCAGCTGCAGCCCGAGCAGCACGAAGACCAGACCGTTCAGGATGTAGGCCAGCATGCGCCAGACCTCGCGTGCGTGACGTCGCCCGTCGGCCGACAGCCCCTTGATCTCGGCGCTGCCACCCCAGAGCCCGGCGATGACCACCGCCAGCACGCCGGACACGTGCAGCGCCTCGGCCACCAGGTAGGCGGCGTAGGGCATCAGCACGGCCAGCAGGGTCTGCAACACGGGGTCGTTGGCGCCGGCTCCGATGAGGCGTTCGCGCAGCTTGCGCGCCAGCCACTGCACCGCCACGCCCACCAGGACGCCGCCACCCGAGAGCACGACGAAGTTGATGCCGACGTCCAGGCCGGTCACGTGACCGGCCGCTGCGGCCGCGGCGACGGCCAGCTTGAAGGCCACCAGGCCGGTGGCGTCGTTGAGCAGGCTCTCGGCGTTGACGATGTGCGAAACGCGCTGCGGCAGCGGCAGCCCTTCGGTGGTGGCCACGGTGGCCACGGCGTCCGTCGGCGTGACGATGGCGCCCAGCACGAAGGCCACGGCCAAGGGCATGGCCGGCACCAGCCAGTGCAGGAACCAGCCCACCGCCACCACCGTCAGCGCCACCAACCCCAGCGCCAGCAGCAGCACCGGGCGCAGCACGTGCAGCAGGTCGCGCCGCGGCAGGATGCGCGCGTCGGCAAAGAGCAGCGGCGGAATGAAGAGCAGCAGGAAGAGCTCGGGGTCGATGCTCACCGCCTGCAGCCCCGGCAGCATCGAAGCCAGCGCACCCACCAGCACCAGGAATATGGGCAGGCCTATCTTCGTCCAGCGCACCAGCACACCGCCCAAGGCGGTGAGCAGCAGAAGGATCAGGGTCAGTTCGATGACTTGCATGGGGGCAGGGTGGTTTCCGTGGAATCAGGGCGCGCGGCGCGGTGTGCGGCGCGGCGCCTGTCCAGGCGGTGGCGGGCAACTCAGCGCACCCGCGTGCGGCTGGCTCGGCCCTGGCAGCATGCAAGGTGCAGGCCAGCAAAGGCCGGCGGGCTGGGCGGCGGCAGGTTCAGGCGTCGGGGCCGCTGGGGCGCGGTGGGTGCACGATGGTCACCGGCACCGGGCTTGCGTGCAGCAACGCCAGCGCCACCGTGCCCAGCGGCGACGAGGTCTCGCCGGCGCCGCGCGCGCCCATCACCACGGCATCGCAGCCGTAGTTCTCGAGCAGGTCGACGAGCACGTGGCCGGGGTCGCCGCCGGCCACCTCGCTTTCGTAGGACAGTCCTGCCGCGTCGAGCATGGCCTCGGCAGCGCGCAGCAGGTCGGCGCCGGCGTCGGCACGCACCTGGTCGAGCACGGCGGGGTCGTGCATCACCACCACCTCGTAGAACGACGGCGGTTCCTGCACGTTGGCCAGCACGAAGTCGGCCTTCAATCCGCCACGCACCAGTTGCACGGCATGGTGCACGGCCGTGAGCGCGGCCACCGAACCGTCGACGGGCAGAAAGATCTTCATGGGGGACTCCTGGGATGCGCCGCTTTGCCTGCAGCCCCGAGGTTACGCTGCCGGCCGGGTGTCGCGGCGCGTGCGCGCGGTGGGCTTGACCGGGGTCAAGCGCCGGCCGTGCACTTCAACGCAGAACGGTCGCCGGCACTTGCGACCGCAGCCTGTTCAGCACGGGCGGCGGTGGCCAGTGCCAGCCTGGCGCCAGCGCTTGCTGCGCCATGTCGGGATTGGCTTGCCAGCGCTGCAGCACCCATTGCGTGATGCCCAGATCTTTCAACATCTGGACCATGCCTAACAGCGCATCGTCGCTGATCAGCCGCGGGTGGTAGGTGGTGCGGACTTCGAAATCCACGCCGCTGGCGAGCAGCGCCTCCAGCGAACGCCGCACGTCCGGTGCACTGCGGCGCGCGCCGGTCAGCGCGTCGTAGGCGGCGGCATCTCCCAGGTCGGTCTTGAGATCGAAGCCCACCCAGTCCAGCGTCGGCAGCAGCGCATCCAGCTGCGCAGGGTAGATGCCGGCGGTATGCAACCCGGTCTGCAGGCCTATGGCGCGAACCTCCGCGATCGCTTCGCCCAGCCCCCGCTGCAGCGTCGGTTCACCGCCGCTGAACACCACGCCGTCAAGCAGCCCGACGCGGCGCTTCAGCATCGCCAACGCGTCGGGCCAGCGCGGCGCATTCGCCGCCGCGCAGCGAGGCTGCAGCCCGGTGTTGTGGCAGTAGCCGCAGCGCCAGGGGCAGCCCTGCAGGAAGACGACTGCGGCCAGCCTGCCTGGCCAGTCGGTCGTGCTCAGCGGCGTGACGCCGCCAATGGTCAGGCCCGCCAGGTCCGTCAGGTCCGCTTCGGCGGTGACTTCAGGCACAGACCGGTTCGGGCGCCGGCGCAGGCTGCGCCTGGACGACGCCGCCCTCGACGAAGTAACGCCGCTCGGCGAACTCGCCCTTCTTGCCCACGTTGAACGACGCCATCGGGCGGTGGTATCCCATCACGCGGGTCCATACCTCGCAGCGCTGGCGCTCGTGCTCTTCCAGCACGGGGTGGATCAGGGGGGTCTGGCTGTGGCTCATGGTGTTCTTTCTCCTGTCATGTGTTTGGCTGCTCAGGCCGGCATGGCCATGCTGCCGCGCGCCTTGCGCGCCAGCGCTTCCTCGTCGCACTTCGGACAGAAGGCGTGTTCGCCGGCCAGGTAGCCGTGCGTGGGGCAGATGCTGAAGGTGGGCGTGACGGTGATGTAGGGCAGGCGGAAGCGGCCCAGGGCGCGCTTCACCAGTTCGCGACAGGCGGCTGCCGACGACACGCGTTCGCCCAGGTAGAGGTGCAGCACGGTGCCGCCGGTGTACTTGCGCTGCAGCGCTTCCTGGCGTTCCAGCGCCTCGAAGGGGTCGGCGGTGAAACCCACCGGCAACTGCGACGAGTTCGTGTAGTAGGGCTGGGCCTCGGTGCCGGCCTGCAGGATGCCGGGCAGGCGCTTGCGGTCTTCCTTCGCGAAGCGGTAGGTGGTGCCTTCGGCGGGCGTGGCTTCCAGGTTGTACAGGTGTCCGGTCTCTTCCTGCAGCACCACGATGCGCGCGCGGATGTGGTCCAGGAAACGCAACGCCAGCGCCTCGCCGGAGGGCGTGGTGATGTCGTCGGCGTCGGCGCTGAAGTTGCGGATCATCTCGTTGATGCCGTTCACGCCGATGGTGCTGAAGTGATTGCGCAGCGTGCCGAGGTAGCGGCGCGTGTACGGGAAGAGGCCGTTGTCGATGTGCCCCTGGATGGTCTTGCGCTTGATCTCCAGGCTGGTGCGCGCCAGCTCGATCAGTTGATCGGTGCGCTTGAGCAGCCCCACCTCGTCTCCGGCGTGCAGGTAGCCCAGCCGCGCGCAGTTCAGCGTCACCACGCCGAGCGAGCCCGTCTGTTCGGCCGAACCGAAGAGGCCGTTGCCGCGCTTGAGCAGTTCACGCAGGTCCAGCTGCAGCCGGCAGCACATCGAACGCACCATGCGCGGTTCGAGGTCGCTGTTCAGGAAGTTCTGGAAGTAGGGCAGGCCGTACTTGGCCGTCATCTCGAACAGGCGCTCGGTGTTGGGGTGCTCCCAGTCGAAGTCCTTGGTGATGTTGTAGGTGGGGATGGGGAAGGTGAAGGCGCGGCCCTTGGCGTCGCCCTGCATCATCACGGCTATGTAGGCCTGGTTGATGAGGTCCATCTCGGCCTGCAACTCGCCGTAGGTGAAGGGCATTTCCTTGCCGCCGATCACGGGCACCTGCTCACGCAGGTCTTCGGGGCAGGTCCAGTCGAAGGTGAGGTTCGTGAACGGCGTCTGCGTGCCCCAGCGCGAGGGCACGTTCAGGTTGTGGATGAGTTCCTGGATGCACTGGCGCACGTGCTCGTAGCCCAGGCCGTCCTTGCGCACGTAGGGCGCCAGGTAGGTGTCGAAGCTGCTGAAGGCCTGCGCGCCGGCCCATTCGTTCTGCAGCGTGCCCAGGAAGTTCACGATCTGCCCCACGGCGCTGGACAGGTGCATGGGCGCGGCCGATTCGATCTGCCCCGGCACGCCGTTCAGGCCTTCGTGCAGCAGCGTGCGCAGGCTCCAGCCGGCGCAGTAGCCGCTGAGCATGTCCAGGTCGTGGATGTGCAGGTCGGCCTCGCGGTGGGCCACGCCCACCTCGGGCGGGTAGACGTGGTTCAGCCAGTAGTTGGCAATCACCTTGCCCGACACGTTCAGGATCAGCCCGCCCAGCGAATAGCCCTGGTTCGCGTTCGCGTGCACGCGCCAGTCCTGGCGCGCCAGGTATTCGTTGACCGAACGTTCGACGTCGACCGCCACCGAACGGTCGCGGCGCAGCGCGCGGTGCTGTTCGCGGTAGACGATGTAGGCGCGTGCGGTGGCGAAGTGGCCGGCCTCGTCGAGCACGCGCTCGACCTCGTCCTGGATCTGCTCGACGCCGGTGACGCGCCGCTGCAGCCTTTCGGCCACGCGGGCGGCCAGTTCATCGGCGCGCGCGGCATCGAACTCGCCGGTGGCGGCGCCGGCGCGGGCCAGCGCGGCGGCGATCTTGCGGGCGTCGTAGGGCACGGTGTGGCCCTCGCGTTTGATCACCGCCAGTGGGGCGGCATGGTGCGGGGGGCTATCGCTGGCAGGCGTCGTGGTCATACATCAACGCTAGATGTGGGGGTGTAGCGCGCGAAGATACGCTAGCGGTAGCGTTTGGACCCGACTTGGCGTGCGGCGAAAGGCCTGCGCTTGATCCAGCGCAAACGGCGTTGCCGCCACGCCACCAGCGCAAGGAGGGTGACAGCAGGAGCGGGCGCCGCGGCGGTGTGCCGCCGGTCGCTACACGGGCACGCTGCGCTTCAGGAACGCGGGTGCGCGGCGGTGCCGGGTGGCCTGCTCGAAGGCATGGCCCAACGCCAGCAGCCGCCATTCGCTGAAGGGTCGGCCCACGAAGGACAGGCCCAGCGGGAGCCCCTGCACGAACCCGGCGGGGACCGTCAGGTGCGGATAGCCGGCCACCGCGGCGGGGGTGGAGAAACTCGCGCCGTAGTGGTCGCCGCCCACGGGGTCGATCAGCCAGGCGGGGCCGCCGGTGGGCGCGATGATGGCGTCGAGCCGGTGCTTGTCGAAGGCGCGGTCCAGGCCTTCGGTGCGTGCGCCCTTGGCGCAGGCCGCCAGCGCGGCCAGGTAGTCGGGGCTGTCCAGCCCACCCAGGGCCTGCGCCTTCTCGAAAAGTTCCTGGCGGAACCAGGGCATCTCGCGCACGGCATTCTTGCGGTTGAACTCTATGACGTCGGCCAGGGTCTGCACTTTCGCCTGCGGCGCGTAGCTGCGCAGCCAGAGGGGCAGGTCGTGCTTCAGTTCGTAGAGCAGCACCTTGAACTCGTCATCGCCGTAGCTCACCGCGGGCAGTTCGGCATCGTCGATCACGGTGGCGCCCAGCGCACGCAGGCGGGCGATGGCGGCTTCGATCACGGCATCGGCTTCGTCGTAGCCGGTGAAGTAGGCGCGGGCCACGCCCAGCCGGGCGCCCTTCAGTGCGTCGGGCGTCAACAGGCCATCGGCGGTCTGCGGCGCCGGTGCCGTGGTGGTGATGTGGTCTTCGGCATCGGTACCCAGCATCGCGGCGTAGAGCAGCGCGGCATCGGCCACGGTGCGCGTCATCGGGCCGGCGGTGTCCTGGCTGTGCGCGATGGGGATGACGCCGCTGCGGCTGATGCGGCCCAGCGTCGGCTTCAACCCCACCAGGCCGTTGATCGAGGCCGGCGAGACGATGGAGCCGTCGGTCTCGGTGCCCACGCCCAGCGGCGACAGGCTGGCGGCGACGGCAGCCGCCGTGCCCGAGCTGCTGCCGCTGGTGCTGCGGTCCAGCGCGTAAGGGTTGCGCGTGAGCCCGCCACGCGCGCTCCAGCCGCTGACGCTGCGGCTGCTGCGGATGTTGGCCCACTCACTGAGGTTGGTCTTGCCCAGGATCACCGCGCCGCCATCGCGCAGGCGCTGCACCAGGAAGGCGTCGCGCGCGGCGTGCACCCCGTCCAGCGCCAGCGAACCGGCGCTGGTGCTCATGCGGTCGGCGGTGGCGATGTTGTCCTTCAGCAGCACCGGCAGGCCGTGCAACGGACCGCGCAGCTGGCCGGCGCGGCGCTCGGCATCGCGTTCGCGGGCGATGGCCAGGGCATCGGGGTTCATCTCGATGACGCTGTTCAGCTTGGGCCCGCGGCGGTCGATGGCAGTGATGCGCGCGCTGCAGGCCTGCACCAGCGCCACGGCCGTGGTGCGGCCGGCGGCCATGGCCTGCGCCAGCGTGGTGGCGCTGACTTCCGGCAGTTCGGGCAGGGCGGCGGCGGTGCGGGGCATGGCGGGAGCTTTCAGCGCAAGCAGAGACGACGAGGCCAGGAGCAGGGTGCGGCGTTTCATGGAGGTATCGAGGTGTCGGGCGGATGGGGGGACTGCATGCAATCGCCGGGCCGGGCGCCCGCGCCCGCGCCCGCGCTCACGGTTGGACGTAGGCGGCGGCCAGCGTATCCAGGTGGGCGCGTGAATTCGCGTCCAGATGCGGCAGCAGCAGCGCCAGCGCATGGTAGGCGCCGCGGCCCATCGACGCCGCGGCGCTCTCGGGTTCCAGCGCCTTGCGCGGCTCGCGCACGTACTCGTAGCTCAGCCAGTAGGTCACCAGAACCACCATGCTGGTGGCCAGAGGTGCGGCTTCGGCGCCGGTCAGGCGCACGGCGCCGCTGCGCGACAGGCCGTCCAGCAGCGCGTGCATGGCTTTGGCCTTGTTCTTCAGGACGAACTGAAAGTGCGTCTCCAGCCGACGGTTCTTGCTGAGCAGGTCGTTCAGGTCGCGGTAGAGGAAGCGGTAGCCCCACACCAGCTCGAACAGCATGTGGAAGAAGAGCCAGGCGTCCTCGACGTTCTCGACGCCATCGGCGGCCTGCAGGATTTCACCCAAGGCGCGTTCGTAGCGGTCGAACAGCGAGTTGATCAGTTCGTCCTTGGCCGGATAGTGGTAGTAGAGGTTGCCCGGGCTGATGCCGAGTTCGGCGCTGATCAGCGTGGTGCTGACGTTGGGCTCGCCGTAGCGGTTGAACAGTTCCAGCGACACCTCGAGGATGCGCTCGGCGGTACGGCGGGGCTTCTTGGGGGCGACCATGCGCCGCATTTTGGCGCCGGCAGCGGCCGGACGGGCTGCCTACAATCCCGTGCCTCACCTATCGAGGCTCCATGCCCGCAGTCGTTTTCCACAACGTCAGCAAGACCTACACCGGCGCCCGTGGCGTCTTCCACGCCCTGGACGGCGTGTCCTTCCAGATCGACCGCGGTGAGTTCTTCGGCCTGCTGGGGCCCAATGGTGCCGGCAAGACGACGCTGATCTCCATCCTGGCCGGCCTGGCGCGCGCCAGCGGCGGCAGTGTCACCGTGATGGGCCACGACGTGGTGGACGACTACGCCGCCGCGCGCCAGGCGCTGGGCGTGGTGCCGCAGGAACTGGTTTTCGACCCTTTCTTCAGCGTGCGCGAGACGCTGCGCATCCAGAGCGGCTACTTCGGCATCAGGCACAACGACGCCTGGATCGACGAACTGCTGGCCGCCCTGGGTCTGAGCGACAAGGCGAACGCCAACATGCGCCAGTTGTCGGGCGGCATGAAACGCCGCGTCCTGGTGGCACAGGCGCTGGTGCACCGGCCGCCGGTGATCGTGCTCGACGAGCCCACCGCTGGCGTCGACGTCGAACTGCGCCAGACGCTGTGGCAGTTCATCAGCCGCTTGAACCGCGACGGCCACACCGTACTGCTCACCACGCACTACCTGGAAGAGGCCGAGGCGCTGTGCGGCCGCATCGGCATGCTCAAGCAGGGCCGACTGGTGGCGCTGGACCGGACGTCGGCCCTGCTGGCCGGCCGCGCCAGCACCATGCTGCGCTTCAAGACCGACGCCGCGTTGCCGCCCGAGGTGGCCGCGCTGGCGCGCGTGACGGGCCGCATCGTGCAGGCCAAGGCCCGCGACGCGGCCGAGGTCGAGACGCTGCTGGCCAGGCTGCGCGCCCAGGGCGTGAAGGTGGAAGACCTGGAGATTGGCCGCGTCGACCTGGAAGACGTTTTCCTCGAAATCATGCAGGGCGTTGAAGCGCCCGTTGCCGCAACGGCCGGGAGCGCCGCATGACTTCCTCCGCCAGCCTCGCCGGTGCCGGCACGCTGTTCCGCAAGGAAGTGCTGCGCTTCTGGAAGGTGGCCTTCCAGACCGTGGCTGCGCCCGTGCTCACGGCCGTGCTCTACCTGCTGATCTTCGGCCACGTGCTCGACACGCGCGAGGCGCTGCCCGGCGTGGGCTACACCAGCTTCCTGGTGCCGGGGTTGGTGATGATGAGCGTGCTGCAGAACGCATTCGCCAACAGCAGCAGTTCGCTGGTGCAGAGCAAGGTCACCGGCAACCTCGTGTTTCTGCTGCTGTCGCCACTGTCGCACCGCGCCTGGTTCGTGGCCTACGTGGGCGCGTCGATGGTGCGCGGCATGACCGTGGGCCTGGGCGTGCTGCTGGTGACGGTGTGGTTTGCGCCGCTGCGCCTGGTCGAGCCATGGTGGATCGTCATCTTCGGCGCCCTGGGTGCGGGCCTGCTGGGTTCGCTGGGGTTGATTGCCGGGCTGTGGGCCGACAAGTTCGACCAGATGGCGGCTTTCCAGAACTTCATCATCATGCCCATGACCTTCCTGTCGGGCGTCTTCTACTCGGTACATTCGCTGCCCGCCGTGTGGCAGACCATCAGCCACCTGAACCCGTTTTTCTACATGATCGACGGTTTCCGCCGCGGCTTCTTCGGCGTCAGCGACGTCTCGCCCTGGCTCAGCCTGGGCATCGTCGGCTGCAGTTTCTTCGTGGTGGCCGCCATTGCGCTGCGCCTGCTGGCCACCGGCTACAAGATCAGATCCTGAGGCTGAAGCTGAGACAATCCGAGCATGGCCGAACCCACCCCCACCCAGGTCCGCGAATTCATTGCCGCCGGGCTGCCCTGCACACACTGCGAGGTGGAAGGCGATGGCCGCCACTTCTTCGCCACCATCGTGTCGGCGGAGTTCGAGGGTCTGTCGCGCGTGCGGCGCCACCAGCGTGTGTACTCGGCCCTCGGCGATAGAATGCGCGAGCAGATACACGCCCTGTCGATGAAGACGCTCACGCCCACCGAATACGCTGCCGAACCCGCCGGTTCGGCCCCGCACCACCACTGACCACCCCCTTGCGGTGCGCCGCAGGGGCCGCCCTGCGCCACCTGTAACACCGGGGGCGCCGCCAGCGGGCCTTGCTGCGTATCAACGGAAATCCCCACCGATGATCACGCTCGCCTTGTCCAAGGGCCGAATCTTCGACGACTCGCTGCCGCTGTTGCGCGCCGCGGGCATCGAGGTGCTGGAAGACCCCGAGAAGAGCCGCAAGCTCATCATCGGCACCAGCCGCCCCGACGTGCGCGTGGTGCTGGTGCGCGCGTCCGACGTGCCCACCTACGTGCAGCACGGCGGCGCCGATCTCGGCGTGGCCGGGCTCGACGTGCTGCTGGAAGGCAGTGAAGGTCTGTACCGGGTGCTTGACCTGAACATCGCCCGCTGCCGTCTCAGCGTGGCGGTGCGCGAGGGTTTCGATTACGCCGGCACCGTCAAGCAGGGCTCGCGTCTGAAGGTGGCAACGAAGTACACCCACCTGGCTCGGCAGTTCTTCGCCAGCAAGGGCGTGCACGTCGACCTCATCAAGCTCTACGGCTCGATGGAACTGGCACCGCTGACGGGTCTGGCCGACGCTATCGTCGACCTGGTGTCCACCGGCAGCACCCTGAAGGCCAACCACCTGGTCGAGGTGGAGAAGATCATGGACATCTCGTCGCGCCTGGTCGTCAACCCGGCAGCGCTGAAGCTCAAGCGCGAACCGCTGCGGGCGCTGATCGACGCGTTCGAGGCGGCGGTTAAGGCGCGGTCATGAGCCTTGACGGTCGCGTGAACATTCGTCACCTCGATACGAGCGGGGCCGGCTTCGAGGCCGACTTCCAGCGTGTGCTGCATTGGTCGGCCGAGACCGACGCCGCCATCGAGACCCGCGTCGCCGAGATCATTGCCGACGTGCGCAAGCGCGGCGACGCCGCGCTGCTTGAACTGACCGCGCGTTTCGACGGCGTGCGGGCGGCCTCGGTGGCCGAGCTGGAGATCGGCGCAGATGAACTCCTCGCCGCCTTCGAGGCCATCACGCCAGCCCAGCGCAGCGCGTTGCAGGCTGCCGCCGAGCGGGTGCGTGACTACCACCAGCGCCAGCTCGACGCCAGCAGCCGCAGCTGGCATTACAGCGACAGCGACGGCACACGCCTGGGCCAGAAGGTCACGCCGCTGGACCGCGTGGGCATCTACGTGCCCGGCGGCAAGGCGGCCTACCCGAGCAGCGTGCTGATGAACGCGATTCCGGCGCACGTGGCCGGGGTGCCCGAGATCATCATGGTCGTGCCGACGCCGGCCCGCAGGGACGGCTCGTCCAATGACACGAAGGGGGAGCGCAACGCGCTGGTGCTGGCCGCGGCCCATGTCGCCGGCGCGCACCGCGTGTTCACGCTCGGCGGCGCCCAGGCCGTGGCCGCATTGGCCTATGGCACGGCCACCGTGCCACGGGTCGACAAGATCACCGGCCCGGGCAACGCCTATGTCGCCAGCGCCAAGCGACGCGTCTTCGGCCAGGTCGGCATCGACATGATCGCCGGGCCCAGCGAGATCCTGGTGCTGGCCGACGGCAGCACGCCCCCGGATTGGGTGGCGATGGACCTCTTCAGCCAGGCCGAGCACGACGAATTGGCGCAGAGCATCCTGCTCTGCCCCGACGCCGACTACATCACCCGGGTGCACGAAGCGATCGATCGCCTGCTGCCCGGCATGCCACGCCGCGGGGTCATCCGTGCCAGCCTGGAAGGCCGCGGCGCGTTGATCCACACACGTTCGATGGAAGAAGCCTGTGCCATCAGCAACCGCATCGCGCCCGAGCACCTGGAAGTCAGCTCGCGGGAACCCGGCCGCTGGGAGCCGCTGCTGCGCCACGCCGGCGCCATCTTCCTGGGTGCCTACACCAGCGAGAGCCTGGGCGACTACTGCGCCGGCCCGAACCACGTGTTGCCGACCAGCGGCACGGCGCGCTTCTCGTCGCCATTGGGTGTCTACGACTTCGTCAAGCGCAGCAGCCTGATCGAGGTCAGCGAAGCGGGCGCGCAGGTGCTGGGGCCGATCGCGGCCGAGCTCGCCTACGGGGAAGGCCTGCAGGCGCATGCGCGGGCAGCCGAACTGCGGCTCGCGCCAGCCGGCGCCGCCACTGCGCAGCGCGCGACGGGGCCGCTGGCCGAACGTTTCCAGCGCACGCTGCGGCAGGACGTGCAGTCGATGCACGCCTACGCCATCCAGCCCAGTGCCGGCTTCGTCAAGCTGGACGCGATGGAAAACCCGTTCGCGCTGCCACCCGAATTGCAGCGCGAACTGGGCGAACGCCTCGGCCGCGTGGCCATCAACCGCTACACGTCGGCCTGCGTGGCCGAACTCGTTGCCGCGCTGACGCGTTTCGTCGATCTGCCGACGGGCCACAAGCTCATCGTCGGCAACGGCTCCGACGAACTCATCGACATCCTGTCGGTGGCCTGCGACGTTCCCGGCGCCACGGTGCTGGCGCCGCTGCCCGGTTTCGTGATGTACGAGATGTCGGCGAAGCTGCGCGGGCTGAACTTCGTCGGCGTGCCGCTGACGGCGGACTTCGAACTCGACGAGGCCGCGATGCTGGCAGCGATCGAGACGCACCGCCCCGCCATCACCTACATCGCCTACCCGAACAACCCGACGGCCAATCTCTTCGACGACGCCGTCATCGAGCGCATCGTCGCCGCTATCGGGTGCCAGAACGGCCTCGTCGTCTTCGACGAGGCCTACCAGCCGTTCTCGTCGCGCACCTGGCTGCCGCGCCTGGGCCAGCACGACCACGTGCTGGTGCTGCGCACACTTTCGAAGTTCGGCCTCGCCGGTGTGCGCCTGGGTTATCTGTGCGGGCCGGCGGCGCTGGTCGACGAGATCGACAAGGTGCGCCCGCCCTACAACGTCAGCGTGCTGAACGCCGAGGCCGCGATGTTTGCGCTGGAGCACGCCGACGAGTACGCACGCCAGGCCGCGTTGCTGCGCAGCGAGCGCACGCGGCTGATGGCCGAACTGGCCGCCACGCCGGGTGTGCAGGTCTTCCCCAGCGACGCCAACATGGTGCTGGTGCGCGTGTCCGACTCGAAGCGTGCCTTCGAAGGCCTGAAGGCACGCGGCGTGCTGGTGAAACACATCGCCGGCCTGCACCCGCTGCTGGTGAACTGCCTGCGGCTGACGGTGGGCACGCCGGCCGAGAACGACCTCATGATCCGTGCCCTGAAGGAAAGCCTGTGAGCAGCGAGACCCTCCACCGCGTCGCCGAAGTGCGCCGCGACACCAAGGAAACGCAGATCCGCGTGCGCATCGACCTCGATGGCACCGGCGCGGCGCAGCTGTCCACGGGCATCGGCTTCTTCGATCACATGCTCGACCAGATCGCGCGCCACGGACTGATCGACCTCGAGATCGAGGCGAAAGGCGACCTGCACATCGACGGCCACCACACCGTCGAAGACGTGGGCATCACGCTGGGCATGGCCCTTGCGCAGGCGGTGGGCGACAAGAAGGGCATCACGCGTTACGGCCACAGCTACGTGCCGCTGGACGAGGCGCTGTCGCGTGTGGTCGTCGACTTTTCCGGCCGCCCCGGGCTGCACATGCACGTGCCCTTCAAGGCCGGCATGGTCGGCGGCTTCGACACCCAGCTGGCCTACGAGTTCTTCCAGGGCTTCAGCAACCACGCGCTGGTGACGCTGCACATCGACAACCTCAAGGGCGACAACGCCCACCACCAGTGCGAGACGGTATTCAAGGCCTTCGCACGTGCGCTGCGCATGGCCCTGACGCCCGACCCGCGCTCCGCGGGCGTGATTCCGTCCACCAAGGGTTCACTGTAGGGCCATGAAGACGGTCGCCGTCGTCGACTACGGCATGGGCAACCTGCGCTCGGTCTCGCAGGCCGTGCTGCACGTGGCCGCGGGCACCGGGTTCGACGTGATCGTCACGCGGCGCCCCGAAGAGGTGATGGCCGCCGAGCGAGTGGTGCTGCCCGGCCAGGGCGCGATACGCGACTGCATGCGCGAGCTGCACGACTCGGGCCTGAAGGACGCCGTGCTGCACGCGGCCGCACACAAGCCGATGCTGGGTGTGTGCGTGGGCATGCAGATGCTGCTGGACCACAGCGAGGAGCAAGACACACCCGGCCTGGGTCTGATCCCCGGCCGCGTCCGGCGCTTTCGGCTCGAAGGCCGCCTGCAGCCCGATGGCAGCCGCTACAAGGTGCCGCAGATGGGCTGGAACCGTGTCGAGCAGCACCCGCACCCGCTGTGGGACGGCGTGCCCGACCGAAGCTGGTTCTACTTCGTGCACAGCTACTACGCCGCGCCGTCGGACGCGCGCCACGTCGCAGGTGAAACGGACTACGGGGCGCGCTTTACCTGCGCCGTCGCACGAGATAACATTTTTGCCACCCAGTTTCACCCCGAGAAGAGCGCCGAACAGGGACTGGCCCTGTACCGCAACTTCCTGCACTGGAAGCCCTGACTGCCGCCGCCCCCGACGCCGCCCTGCCGCCACGGCCTTCCAACCGCGCCCCCTTTTCCTCCACGACGCTCAGAGCGAGCCATGCTGCTGATACCGGCCATCGACCTCAAGGACGGCAAATGCGTTCGCCTGCAACAAGGCGACATGCAGGCCGTCACCACCTTCGGCGACGACCCCGCCGCCATGGCCCAGCGCTGGCTGGACGCCGGCGCCCGGCGGCTGCACCTCGTTGACCTCAACGGCGCCTTCGCCGGCAAGCCGGTGAACGAGGGCGCGGTGAAGTCCATCCTGCGGGTCGTCGGCGACAAGATCCCGGTGCAGCTGGGCGGCGGTCTGCGTGACCTCGACACCATCGAGCGCTACCTCGACGACGGCCTCAGCTACGTCATCATCGGTACCGCGGCCGTGAAGAGCCCGGGTTTCCTGAAGGACGCCTGCACGGCCTTCGGCGGCCACGTCATCGTCGGCCTCGATGCCAAGGACGGCAAGGTGGCCACCGACGGCTGGAGCAAGCTCACCGGCCACGAGGTGGTGGACCTGGCGCAGAAGTTCGAGGACTACGGCGTCGAAGGCGTGATCTACACCGACATCGGCCGCGATGGCATGCTCACCGGCATCAACATCGAGGCCACGGTGAAGCTGGCGCGGGCGCTGACGATTCCCGTCTGGGCTTCGGGCGGGTTGTCGGACATCGCCGATGTCGAGCGGCTTTGTGCCATCGAATCCGAAGGCGTGGCCGGCGTGATCTGCGGCCGCAGCATCTACACCGGTGCGCTGGACTTCACCGCCGCGCAGCGGCGCGCCGACGAACTGGCCTGAAGCGACCCGGCGCACCGCCCGCTGCCAGGGGCCGGCGCGGCCGGCGCGGATAATCCGCGCCATGCTGGCCAAACGCATCATTCCCTGCCTGGACGTCACCGGTGGCCGCGTGGTCAAGGGCGTCAACTTCGTCGCGCTGCGCGACGCCGGCGACCCGGTGGAGATCGCGGCGCGCTACAACGAGCAGGGCGCCGACGAGCTCACCTTCCTCGACATCACCGCCACCAGCGACGGCCGCGACCTCATCCTGCACATCATCGAGGCGGTGGCTTCGCAGGTCTTCATCCCGCTCACCGTGGGCGGCGGCGTGCGTACGGTCGACGACGTGCGGCGGCTGCTGAACGCCGGCGCCGACAAGGTCAGCTTCAACTCGGCGGCGGTGGCCAACCCGCAGGTCATCCGAGATGCATCCGACAAGTACGGTGCGCAGTGCATCGTGGTGGCCATCGACGCCAAGCGGCGCAAGGGCGACGACCTGGAAGCGAAGGGCCCCGGTTGGGACGTCTACACCCACGGCGGACGCAAGAACACGCATCTGGACGCCGTGGCCTGGGCGCGTCGGATGGTCGAGGAAGGCGCCGGCGAGATCCTGCTCACCAGCATGGACCGTGACGGCACCAAGATCGGCTTCGACCTCGCCCTCACCCGCGCGGTGAGCGACGCGGTACCGGTGCCAGTGATCGCCTCGGGTGGCGTCGGTGCCCTGGAGCACCTGTCGGAGGGCATACGCGCGGGCGGCGCCGACGCGGTGCTGGCCGCCAGCATCTTCCATTACGGCGAGTTCACCGTAGGCCAGGCCAAGGCGCTGATGGCGCGCGACGGCATCCCGGTGCGCCTGTGAAAGCCAAACCCCAGGCCCACGGCCGCGACCCCAAGTCCACCCGCCCGGTCGTCAAGCCGGCGACGCGGCACCCCGGTGAGGTCAGACTCATCGGCGGCCTCTACCGAGGGCGAAAGCTGCCCGTGGCCGACCGCCCTGGGCTGCGCCCGACGCCCGACCGCGTGCGTGAGACGCTCTTCAACTGGCTGGGGCAGGACCTGGACGGCTGGCGCGTGCTCGACGCCTTTGCCGGCAGCGGCGCTCTGGGTTTCGAGGCCGCGTCGCGCGGTGCGGCCGAAGTGCTGATGCTGGAAGTGGATGCTGCTTTGGTGGCCAGCCTTCGCGCCAGCCGCGAGCGCCTGGGCGTCACGGCACTGAAGGTCGAGCGTGCCGAGGCCATGCGCTGGATGGCCGGCTGCGCGCCGCAACGCTTCGAAGCCGTGCTGCTCGATCCGCCCTTCGACACCGAGCTGGGCGCCACGGCAGCGGCAGCCGCTGCGCGCATCGTCGTGCCCGGTGGCTTCGTCTACCTCGAAGGGTCTGAACCGCTGGCCGAGCCGCCACCCGGCTTGACAGTACACCGCAGCATGCGCGCTGGCGCGGTGCACGCGCAGTTGTTCCTGGCCGCATCCTGAGCGGGGCTACACTGCCGCCGCCCTTGCGCTGCCCGCATCCAGCCTGGAGGAAAGCGAAGTGACCCTCAAAGCCCCGCTCACCGCCATCTACCCCGGCACATTCGACCCGATGACTCTCGGCCACGAAGACCTGATGCGTCGCGCGGCGAGCCTCTTCGACCGCCTGATCCTCGCGGTGGCCGCCGGGCACCACAAGCGCACGATGTTCACCATCGCCGAGAGGCTGGAGATCGCCACCGAAATCGCTGCACCCTACCCGAACGTCGAGGTCACGGCCTTCCGCGGCCTGCTGCGCGACTTCGTCGTCGGCGCCGGCGGCAAGGTCGTCATCCGCGGCCTGCGCGCGGTGAGCGACTTCGAATACGAGTTCCAGATGGCGGGCATGAATCGCCAGCTGATGCCCGAGGTCGAGACCGTGTTCATGACGCCGAGCGACCAGTTCCAGTTCGTCAGCGGCACCTTCGTGCGCGAAATTGCCAGCCTTGGCGGTGATGTCTCCAAGTTCGTGGCACCCTCTGTCCTGAGACGGCTCCAGGAGCGCGTCTCCACCCAGAACGACGACTAGGACAGAAGCGACGCTGGATCTGCGGATCCGGCAGTGGTACCAACATGGCCCTCTGGATCACCGACGAATGCATCAATTGCGATGTCTGCGAGCCCGAGTGCCCGAACCAGGCGATCTCGATGGGCGTGGAGATCTACGAGATCGACCCGCAACGCTGTACCGAATGCGTGGGCCACTTCGACGAGCCGCAGTGTGTGCAGGTTTGCCCCGTGAGCTGCATTCCGGTCAATCCTTCGTGCGTCGAGACACCGGCCCAACTGCTCGCCAAGTTCCGTGTGCTTCAGGGTGAAGCTGCCGCCGAAGCTTCGCCTCCGGCTTGATCGACGACGGCCGCTCCGGCTTCACCGACCTGACCCGCGCGGTCTGCGGGCCCAGCGCCGCGAGACCGTTGCCGCGCTGAAGGGCTTCCCGGGCCAGCCGCTCGCGGCGCATGGTTTCGGCCAGGTGGATGTCGCGCTCGGCTTGTGCCTGGGCCGCGTGAACGTCGGCAGCCGGGCGATCTTCTGTCTTGACATCCAGAGCGCGGCCGTCGGCGCAAGGGATGTCCGAGAAGCTGCGGCCTTCGGGCCCGCAGCGCCACACGCCTTGTGCGGTGCTCACCATCGGCAGGATCAGGACCAGGGCCAGCAAGTGGCTTCTCATGTCGTATCTCCGGGTTCAGGGTCGGGCAGCGGCGCCGCGCCGGGCGCCTCCGGCGGGCGGGGTGGCCGTGGCGGCTTGGGGCGCGGCGGCTGGGCGTGGATGAGCGCGAGTGCACGGTCCATCTCTCCGGCCAGCAGCGCATCGACGGCCTTCAGGCTCTGCTCTATCGACTTGGCGATCGCCTCGCGCTGGTCGGGCGACGGTTTCTTCAGCACGTAGTTCACCACCTCGGCCTTCGCGCCCGGGTGACCGATGCCCAGGCGCAGGCGCCAGAAGTCCAGCGTGCCCAGCATGCCGTGGATGTCCTTCAGCCCGTTATGGCCGGCGGCACTGCCGCCGAACTTCAGTTTGGCCTGGCCGGGCAGCAGGTCGAGCTCGTCGTGCACGACCAGGATCTCGCTGGGCTGGATCTTGAAGAAGCGCGCCAGCGGCGCCACCGAGGCGCCCGAGCGGTTCATGAAGGTCATCGGCTGCAGCAGCCATACCGGCTCGGCGCCGGGCCGGTTCACGCGCGCGGCCAGGCCCTGGTAGGCGCGTTCGGGCACCAGCCGTGCCCCCAGTTGTCCGGCCAGCGCGTCCACCCACCAGAAACCGGCGTTGTGGCGCGTGGCGTCGTATTCAGGGCCCGGGTTGCCCAGGCCGACGAAGAGTCGAATCATGGGAACGATTATTGGCGCCGCGGACAAGAAAAAGCCCCACCGAAGTGGGGCCCGAAGGGTGTAGCCAAAGGGGGGAGAGACTTATCCGCCGCGACCCTTCTGCTGCTTCTCTTCCTTGCGCGGTTTGGCGCCCTTGCCCTTTTCGGGCGCCACGACCACGGTCGCCGCGACTTCTTCCTCGACCTTGGGCGTGGTCACTGCCACGATCACCGGGTTCAGCGTGCCGCGCTTGACAGCCTTGATGCCCTCGGGCAGCTTCAGGTCGCTGGCGTGCAGGCTCTGGTTCTTCGTCAGTCCTGACAAGTCGATGGTCACGAACTCGGGCAGCTGCGCAGCCAGGCACTCGATCTCGAGGTCGGTGCGCACATGGCTCACCAGGCACTTGTCGGTCTTTACGGCCGGTGACAGTTCCTCGCCCTCGAAGTGCAGCGGCACCTTCTTGCGCAGGCGCGTCGTCTCGTCGACCCGCTGGAAGTCGATGTGCAGCACCATCGGCTTGTAGGCGTGCATCTGATAGTCGCGCAACAGCACCTTCTCGACCTTGCCGCCGATGTCCATCTCGAGGATGGACGAGTGGAAGGCTTCCTTCTTCAGGGCGAAGAAGAGTGCGTTGTGGTCGAGCTCGACCATCGCCGGCGTGCCAGCTCCGTAGACGATGCCGGGCACCTTGGCAGCGGCGCGCAGGCGGCGGCTCGCTCCGGTCCCCTGCAGCGTACGCTCGTAAGCAGTGAATTTCATATGAACTCCAAGTGGATAAGGCGCCCGCGACCAGGCGCCTGGAAGAGAGCCGGCGCGGCGCGCCGACCCGGGTCTTGCCGTTCAGAAGTTGCTGTTCTGCTCGGCAAAGAGGGACGTGACCGACTCGCCGTCGGAAATGCGGCGGATGGTCTCGGCAAACAGGAAGGCCACCGACAGCTGGCGCACCTTGGGGCAGGCCTTGGCCGCGTCGGACAGCGCGATGGTGTTGGTGACGACGACCTCGTCGATGTGCGACGCGTTGATGCGGTCGACCGCCGGGCCTGAAAACACGGGGTGCGTGCAGTAGGCGTACACGCTCTGCGCGCCACGCGCCTTCAACACTTCGGCCGCCTTCACCAGCGTGCCGGCAGTGTCGATCATGTCGTCCATGATCACGCAGTTGCGGCCTTCGATCTCGCCGATGACGTGCATCACTTCCGAGACGTTGGCCGTCGGGCGGCGCTTGTCGATGATGGCCAGGTCGCAGCCCAGCTGCTTGGCCAGCGCGCGAGCGCGCACCACGCCGCCCACGTCGGGGCTGATGACCACCAGGTCGGGATAGTCCTTGCTCTTCAGGTCGGACAGCAGCACCGGGCTGGCGTAGATGTTGTCGACCGGGATGTCGAAGAAACCCTGGATCTGGTCGGCATGGAGGTCCATCGTCAGCAGGCGCTCGACGCCCACCGTTTCCAGCAGGTTGGCCACCACCTTGGCGCTGATGGGCACGCGCGTGCTGCGCGGCCGGCGGTCTTGCCGCGCGTAGCCGAAGTAGGGGATCACGGCGGTGATGCGACGGGCACTGGCCCGCTTCAGCGCATCGACCATGATCAGGAGTTCCATCAGGTTCTCGTTGGTCGGCGCGCAGGTCGGCTGCATCACGAAGACGTCGCGGGCGCGTACGTTCTGGCGGATCTCGACCGTGACCTCGCCGTCGGAGAAGCGGCCCACCGCCGCCTTGCCAAGTTCAACACCCAGGTGGCCGGCGATCTCGTGCGCCAGCACCGGGTTGGCGTTGCCGGTGAACAGCACGGTGTTGAACAGCACGGTGGACTCTCCGTCGGGGGGAAGCGCCGGCGCCCTTGCCACGTGGGCCTGCCGGCGTCAGCAGAAGATTTGGCAGGGGAGGAAGGACTCGAACCCTCGCATGTCGGAATCAAAATCCGATGCCTTGACCAACTTGGCGACTCCCCTACACAGGTTGCGGCTTGCGCCGCCACCCAAAACCGTCTCAATCGGCCCAACCCGCCAGCGGGTGGATGGCCAGACTGCAGCACATCCGCCCCACCCAGTGCGGTGGCAGGTTCTCGAAACCCGCCGCCACGTCTGTCGCCTGGGATGGCTCGTCCGCACCGACTCTCGAGAAAACGGCACTGCCGGAACCCGTCATGCGGCTGTTGCCGTAACGGGCTTCCAGCCAGCGGGCGGCTTGCGCCACCTCGGGACAGCGGTCTTCGGCGGGTGGCTGCAGGTCGTTGTGGCCAAATCCCCCAACGAATTTCTGCACCCACTCGGCCGGCACACCGCTGTGGCCTGCCTCTTCAGGAGAGCCCGAAACTATAACAGGATCGGTGTCGCGCTTGAGCGCAGGGTGCCCGAAGATTTCGCTCGTGGGCAGTGCGGCGGGCGGCTTGACGACGGCGTAATGCTGCCTCGGCCAGGCCATGGGCCGCAGGCTCTCACCTACGCCTTCGACGAAGGCGTTGCAGCCGTGCACGAAGAAGGGCACGTCGGCACCCAGCCGCAGCCCGATCTGTGCCAGGCGCGACTTCGGCCAGTGCAGCCCCCAGAGCCGGTTCAGCGCCAGCAGCGTGGTGGCGGCGTCGGAACTTCCGCCGCCCATGCCCGCGCCCGATGGCACGTGTTTGCGGATGGAGATGTCGGCGCCGCCCACGGTGCCGCTGGCCGCCTGCAGCGCACGCGCGGCGCGCAGGCAGAGGTCGTCATCGGGCAGCGCCGGGCCGAGGTCGTGGCGTAGCAGCTTCCCGTCGGCGCGGCGCTCGAAGTGCAGCGTGTCGGCCCAGTCGATCAGCACGAAGGGCGACTGCAGCAGGTGGTAGCCGTCCGCGCGGCGGCCCACGACGTGCAGGAACAGGTTCAGCTTCGCCGGCGCAGGCAGGTCGTAGAGGGACTGCAGGCTCACGGCATGTCGTCCAGCTTGACGCGCACGCGCACCGCCGGCGGACTGCTGCGGTGCAGCTCGATCCAGCCTTCGGCGAGGCGCGACAGGTCGACCTGCCAGCCGAGCTGCGTGAAGCCTTCCGCGGCCGCGGTGTGCAGTGCGCCGGCCCAGGGCCGGCCGGCCAGCCAGTCGGGCAGAGCTTCGAGCGGCAAGGCCTCCCCCAGGGCCTGCTGCGCCAGCGCGGCCAGGCTGTCGTAGGCCTGCTCGCCGCGGCCATCGTCCAGCACGGCCAGCCCAGGGGCCCATCGTGCGGAGGCAACGCGGGTGCCCAGCGGCGAGTTCAGCCGCAGTTCGCCGCCGTGGCTGTCCCCTCGCAGTTCGAATCCAGCGCTGACACTCCGGACGGCGCGGTCGGCGTCGGCCTCGATCCGCACACTCAGTCGGCCTGTGGTCCAGGCCGTCTCGCCGAGTGTCGGTGGCGTGCTCGCGCAGCCGCCCAGCACCAAGACCGTCGCGGCCAGTTGCGCGCGCGCACGCCACTTCACAAGTCGACGCGCAACCGGGCCAAGGTTTCGCGCAGCACGTCGTTGGCGGCATCGCGCACCCGGGCCTCGCGCCAGACGACGCGTGCTTCATCGCGCCGGCCCATGGCCCACAGCACCTCGCCCAGATGCGCGGCGATCTCGACGTCGGGGCGCGTGGCATAGGCGCTGCGCAGCAGGCGCAGCGCCTCCTCGCGGTTGCCCATGCGGAACTCCACCCAGCCCAGGCTGTCGGTGATGAAGGGGTCGCCGGGCAGCAGTTCCAGCGCACGTTGCACGAGCTGGCGCGCTTCGGGCAGGCGCAGACTTCGTTCGGCCAGCGAATAGCCCAAGGCGTTGTGCGCGTGGGCGTTCTCGGGCTTGAGTGCGATGACGCGGCGCAGCAGCTGTTCCATGTCGTCGAGCCGGTTCAGCTTCTCAGCCATCATGGCCTGTTCGTAGAGCAGATCGGTGTCGTCGCTGAATCGCTGGCTGGCGCCCGCCAGCACGTCGTAGGCCTCACGCCAGTGCTTGGCTTCGCGCAGCACGCCGGCTTCGGCCAACAGTTTGGCGCGGGCATGATCCGGGTCCCGCTCGGGCACCTGGCGAATGAGCTCGCGTGCCTGCGAGACCTTGCCCTGCCGCACCAGTATCGATGCCCGCCGCGTTTGCACGTCCAGCGCGCGCTGCGGGTCGCCTACCTTGGCCAGCCAGGCCTCGGCACCGCGGAAGTCGCCACGCTGCTCGGCCGACTGCGCCAGCATCAGCCAGGCCTGCACCAAACCCTGCTCGGGGCGAGAGGGCAGATCGTCGTCTTCGCTATCGGTGGACGACAGCGCAGTGTCGGGCTCGGGGGCTGCTGCTGCAGCCACCTGCGGCTGCACGAGTTCGATGTAGCGAAGCAGCGCGGCCTCACCCGCCTTGATCTGCTTGAGTTCGAGCTGCAACGCGCCCAGCGAGAGGAAGGGCGGAGCTATCGTCGGCTGCTGCCGCGTGAGAATCTCCAGCTGGCCGACGGCGTCGGGGTAGCGCTGCGCAGCGGTGAGTACACGCACATAGGCCAGGCGAAGCTGGGGTTCGGCGCTGGCCTGGCCCAGATAGGCAGTGACCAGTACTTCGGCCTGGGGTTGCCTTGGCATCAGTTCCATCGCCAGCAGCGCCGGGCCGGGCGCTGCGGTGTCCAGCGCCTGCGCTTCGCGAGCCAGTGCCAGGGCGCGGTCGGCCTCGCCAGCCTCGAGCCAGGCGCGCCCCAGCGCCACGCGCACGGGCACCTTCGTGGCCTCGACATCTCGGTAGGGCTTGAGTGCGCCTTCCATCAGCGCGGCAATGCCGCGGGCATCGCCTATGCGCTGCAGAAAGCGCGGCAGCGCCGAGATCAGGCCCGGCCGATCCATGGGTGGCGTCAGCGTGAGCAACGTACGCAGAGGTTCGTCCAGGCTGTCCTTGCGGTTCAACGCGAGCAGGATCTGCAACTGCAGGCGTACCGCGTCGGCTGAATCCGGCCTCGCCAGCCGCCACGCGCGCGAAGCGGCCAGTGCCTGCTCGCCGGCGCGGCTGCGCAGCGCGATGTCGACGGCCCGGCGAAACAAACCCTCATCCTGCGTGCGGCGCGCAGCGTCGAGAATCAGTTCGTAGGCGCTGCTGGCGTCGCCCGAGCTCAGTGCCATCTCGCTGATGAGCACCTGGTAGAAGAGGCGGTCGTCCATCGCCGAATTGAGCGGCACGGCGGTAGCAGTCGTCGTGGCTGCTGCCACTTGGGCGAGCACTGGCGGTCCCCAGAGGACGGCGCCGCACAGCACGGCCCCGGCCCACATGGTGGCCGGCCGCTGCCGGCGAAAACGATGAGGCATCAGAGTTCCCATGGGGTCTGGATTCATTCTCACATAATGAGTTCATGCCCGAGCTTCCCGAGGTCGAGGTCACGCGCAGGGGCATTGCAGGCCCGCTGCGTGGCGCGCGCGTGCTGTACGCCCGGCTGGGAAAGCCGCTGCGGTGGCCGCTGGGCTGCCCCACCGAAACCCTTGCCGGCTGGCATATCGGCGAAGTTTCCCGGCGTGGCAAGTACCTCTGGCTGCCATTGTCTTCAGCCGCGGCAAGCGAGCCGTCTGCCGGTGCCGGTGCCGGCACTGCGGCCAACGGGACTCAAGGCGGCCTGCTGCTGCACCTGGGCATGTCGGGCTCGCTCGCGCTGCTGCGCGATGCGCCGGCGCCAGGTCCGCACGATCACTTCGACCTCGTCACCGACCGCGGCACGCTGCGCCTGAACGACCCGCGGCGCTTCGGCGCCGTGGTGTGGTCACTGGCGCTGCATACGCCACCCGCGTCGACCCTGCTGCGACACCTGGGCCCCGAGCCCTTCGACCCGCTGTTGACACCCGAGGCCTTTCACGCCCGGCTTCAGCAACGCCGGGCACCGATCAAGGCCGTCTTGCTGGCGGGCGACGTGGTCGTGGGCGCCGGCAACATCTACGCCTGCGAGGCGCTCTTCCAGGCCGGCATCCACCCCGCGCTGCGCGCTGACCGCATCAGTCGCCCGCGCGCCGCACGGCTGCTGGCGGCGCTGCGCAGCACGCTGGCGCGTGCGTTGGACCTGGGCGGCTCGACGCTGCGCGACTTCACCGACGTGCATGGCGCCAGCGGTGCCTATCAGGCGGAAGCGGCGGTGTACGGCCGCGCCGGGCAGCCCTGCTTGCGCTGCGGCAGCTTGCTGCGGCGCCGGGTGCAGGCCCAGCGCTCGAGCTACTTCTGTGCCATTTGTCAGCGGCGGTAACGTTCATCGCAGGCGTGACTTTCGCCTTGCAAACCGGGGCACCTGGACGACGAGGCTGGCTCCCCGGGGCGAGGGTGCTGCGCTAGGATGGCTCGGCCCAGCGCATCCGCCCATGACGAGCACCGACCCGAACGCCACGCCGACCGATACACCCACGGGAGCGACGGGTGCGTGGATGGCTCGGCCGGACGCAATGGCTTCCATCGCCAACCCTATTGCCGCGAGCCTGGACGCGCTGGCCGTTTGGCGCGCCGAGCTCGACCGCCAGGTCAACCAGCTTGGCCGCGCCTTCGTCGAACACGAACTGCTGGACGACGCCGACGCCGCCCTGCTCGCCGAGCTGCGCGAGCGCCTGGCTTCGGACAAGCTCGTGCTGGCCTTCGTCGCCGAGTTCTCGCGCGGCAAGTCGGAGCTCATCAACGCCATCTTCTTTGCCGACGCCGGTCGTCGCGTGCTGCCAGCGACGCCCGGTCGCACGACCATGTGCCCGGTGGAGCTGCGCTACGACGAGCACCTGCCGCCGCGGCTGGCACTGCTGCCCATCGAGACAAGGCTGCGTGGCCTCTCGCTGGCCGAACTGCGCACGCGCGACGGTCATTGGCAGCACGTGCCGCTGGACCCGGCCAACCCACATTCACTGGTGCAGGCCCTGGCGGCGGTGACACGGCGACAGCGGGTGACGGTCGAGCAGGCCACGGCGCTGGGTCTGTGGAATCCCGAGCAAGCCGAGGACAACCCGCCCCAGGCCGACGATGGCAGTGTGGAGGTGCCGGCCTGGCGTCACGCCGTGATCAACTATCCGCACCCGCTGCTGCAGCATGGGCTGGTCGTCATCGACACGCCGGGACTCAATGCGGTGGGCGCCGAGCCCGAGCTCACGCTGGCCATGCTGCCGGCGGCGCACGCGGTGGTCTTCGTCCTGGCGGCCGACGCGGGCGTCACCAAGTCCGACCTGACGATCTGGCGCGAACACCTCGGGCAGGCCAGCCTGGAACGGTTCGTGGTCCTGAACAAGATCGACACACTGGTCGACCCGCTGAGCAGCGCTGCGGTCGTGCAGGCGCAGATCGAGCAGCAGTGTGCCGACACCGCCCAGGCGCTGGACGTCGACCCTGCGCGTGTGTTTGCGCTCTCGGCGCGCGAGGCGCTGGCGGCGCGCGTGGACGGCGACGGGGCCTCGTTGCACGCCAGCCGCCTGCCGGCACTGGAACAGGCGCTGGCCGCCGGGTTGCTGCCCCGCCGCCGGCACTTGCTCGTGCAGTCGGCCGTGGGCGTGGTGCAGCAGTTGCGCAGCTCCGCGGCGCGGCGTCTGGCCGATCGCCGGCGCCAGCATGCCGAGCAGCTGCTCGAACTGCGCGGCCTGCGCGGCAAGAGCGGCGCCAAGCTGCGCATGATGGTCGAGCGTGTCGACCTCGAGATGGCCGACTTCGAGCGCTGCACGGCCCGCCTGCAGGCGCTGCGCGCGGTGCAGCAGAAGATCCTGCGTACGGTGCAGTCGGCGCTGTCGAGCGAGGTGTTGCGCACCGAGCTGGCGGCGATGCAGGCGGCGATGGGCGCTCGGCCTTTCAACCTGGGCGCACGCGGGGCCTTCGAGACCTTGATGACGAGGCTGCACGCATCGATCGCACGCGCGCAGACGCAGGCCGAGGAACTGCGGCAGATGCTGGACGCCAGCTTCCGCCAGCTCAATACCGAATTCGGGTTCTCGTTCTCGCTCGGGACCGTGCCTGACCTTCGAGCCTTCCAGGGGGACCTCGACCTCATCGCTCAGGGTTACAGCCGCTACCTGGGCCTGTCGCAAGCATGGCGGCTGGCTTCACCTGGCTTTGCCGAACAGTTCCGGCGCCTGCTGCTTTCGCGGCTGCGCGTGGTGTTCGAGAGCGCGGCGGGTGAACTGGAGCTGTGGAGCAAGAGCGCCACCAGCCAGGTGGAGGTGCAGCTCGGTGAACGCCGGCGTGGCTTCTCGCGTCGCCGTGAGGCGCTGCAACGTGTGCAGGCCGCCGCCGGTGAGCTGGAACAGCGCATCGCCGAGGTGCAAGGTCAGGACGAGCACCTGGCCGACATGCTGGCAAAGCTGGACGCGCTGGCAGCGCAGACCATCGCCAGCGCACGGCAACTCGACGTCGGCGCCGACCCCGACGAGGGCACCGAGCGCAGGCAGGACGCCGCTTGACGCGACGAGGCATCGCCCGCGCCGTCATTGCCTGGCAGCGCCAGCACGGCCGCCACGGACTACCCTGGCAACGCACGCGCGACGCGTACCGCGTGTGGCTCTCGGAGGTGATGCTGCAGCAGACGCAGGTAAGCACCGTGCTCGACTACTACCCGCGTTTCCTGACGCGCTTCCCCAATGTGCAGGCGCTGGCCGCAGCGCCGCTGGACGACGTGCTGGCGCAGTGGAGCGGCCTGGGCTACTACAGCCGCGCCCGACACCTGCACCGCTGCGCACAGGCCGTCGTCGGCGAGCACGGCGGTGCCTTTCCAAGCACCAGCGCCGCGCTTGCCACATTGCCTGGCATCGGCCGCAGCACGGCGGCGGCCATCGCGGCCTTCAGCTTCGGCGAGCGCGCAGCCATCCTCGACGGCAACGTCAAGCGCGTGCTGACGCGGGTGCTCGGCTACGACGGTGACCTCTCGCTGGCCGCCGAGGAACAGCGCCTGTGGGCGCAAGCCGAGGCCCTGCTGCCCGCGCGTGACGTCGATGTCTACACGCAGGGCCTGATGGACCTGGGTGCCACCGTCTGCAGCCGGCGCCGGCCGGCCTGCGAGCGCTGCCCGCTGGCTGCCGACTGCGTGGCCCACGCCGCCGGCACGCCCGAGCGCTACCCTGTGAAGACTCGGCGGCTGAAGCGCAGCCGCTGCAGCCATGCCCTGCTGTGCCTGCAGCGCGGCCAGCGGCACTTCCTGGTGCAGCGCCCCGCCCGCGGCGTCTGGGCCGGGCTGTGGAGCCTGCCCGAATACGTCGACACGGCCGCGCTGGAAGCTGCCGTCCAGGCCTGGCCAGGGCAGGGCGAGTGGCTGCCTGTCGTCGAACATGCGCTGACCCACTTCGACTGGACACTTCGGCCGCTTCGGTGGACGTTGCCGGCCCGCGCGAGGATGCCTGTCGACCTGCCCGAGGGCCGCTGGGTGCTTCTGGAGGAGGCCTTGGCGATGGGGTTGCCGGCGCCCGTGCGCAAGCTGTTGGGCGGCTGAGCTCCGACCCAGCCGCGCGCAGTCAGCCGACGACGACCTGTTTGTCGCGCAGGTAGCCGTCCACGAGCGACAGGCGTATCACCGGGTCTTCCAGCGCCATCAACTTCTGTTTGGCGTCCAGGCTGATGGGCAGCAGCTCGCACCAGCGGTTGGCCACCCAGCCGGCGTCGTCCAGCCGGTAGGGTGGGGCGAAGGGCACGCGGTCGTTGGCCTGCAGTTTGCGGATGGCCTCGGCCAGCGCGCTGACAGTGGCCAGCACCGCTGGGCCTGGCAGTCGCAGCACGTCGGGTGCGATGCGACCGACTGGCGCCACCCAAAGGCCGTTGTCGCGCGGCGTCGGCGGCTGCATCAGGCGGAACCGCTCGCCACCCAGGCAGCGCACATGCAGGATGCCGGGCTGCTCGGCGTCGACCTCGTCCAGGTGGGCCAGCACGCCGACGTCTTCCACCTGCAAGGGCGCGTTGCTGCGCCCGGCCTCAGCGCCGGCCTTCATGCACACCACGCCGAAGGGTTGGCGGGTGCGCAGGCAGTCGGTCATCAAGTCGAGGTAACGCGCCTCGAAGATCCGCAGGCCTAGCACGGCACCCGGGAACAGCACTGTATTCAGCGGGAACAGCGGCAGCGGCGAGGGCAGGTCAGTGGGGTTCAACTTCTGGCGTCCAGCTCGCGGTGGCGGACGAGTGTGGCGTAACGGGTATCGAAGCGCCGCGCCAGCCATTCCGCGCCGTATACGGAGCGGTGCTGCCCGCCGGTGCAGCCCAGGGCCACGGTCAGGTAGCTGCGCTGGTCGTCCTCGAACGCCGGCAGCCAGCGCTGCAGGAAGGTCTGGATCTGTTCGAGCATCTCCACCGCTTCGGGCTGGGCTTCGAGGTAGGCGGCCACAGGCGCGTCACGCCCGGTCAGTGGCCGCAGTTCGCGGATGTAGAACGGGTTGGGCAGCACGCGCATGTCGAACACGTAGTCGGCGTCCAGCGGTACCCCATGCTTGAAAGCGAAGCTCTCGAACACCAGTGTCAGTGCGGCCTCGCGCGCGCCCACCAGCGACCGCACCCAGCTGCGCAGAAGCGCCGGGCGCAGCTGGCTGGTGTCGATGACGGTGGAGATCTCGCGCAAGTCCGACAGCAGCTGGCGTTCGAGTTCGATGGCTTCGATCAGTGCGCGCGCGTTGTCGGTGTCGGATGGTGCAGTCAGCGGATGCGGCCGGCGTGTCTCGGAGTAGCGACGCAGCAGCGCGTCGGTGCTGGCGTCGAGGAAGATGGGGTGGATGCGCAGGCCCTCGTCTCGAAGTTGCTGGATCAGCGGCACCAGTTGCGGCAGCGACGACGCGGTGCGCACGTCTACCGCTGCGGCCACACGCGTGGTGTAGCGCTCGTGCTCCAGGCGGATGAAGTCGCGCAGCAGCTCGGGAGGCAGGTTGTCGACGCAGAAATAGCCTGCGTCTTCCAGCGCATGCAGCGCGACCGACTTGCCCGAACCCGAGATGCCCGTGACGAGGATCACCTCGTCGCGGTGTACACCGTCGAACGCTGCCCACTCGCTCATTGATGCCCCTCGGCCGAAGGGTAGGTCGGCCGATCCCCCGAGGCAATGCCGGCCGGCTTGGGTGCAGCCCGACGCTCGTCCGGCGTGTTTGCCGTCTGTGCCAACAGCGCCTGCGCATGTGCCGTGCCGGACAGACGTTCGCCGCCCAGCATGCGCGCCACCTCGGCCACGCGTGCCTCACCTTCGACGGGCTGGATGTCGGAAAGTGTCTGCAGGCCCTTGAGCGCCTTGCTGACGACGAAGTGGCGGTCTGCGCAGGCGGCCACCTGGGCGAGGTGGGTGACGGCCAGCACCTGGGTGTCACCGGCCTGCACGCGGCCCAGCTGTTTCATCAGCCGGCCTACGCTGTCGGCCACCGTGCCGCCTACGCCGGCGTCGATCTCGTCGAAGATCAGCGTCGGCACCGAGCCCCCTGAGGTGCCCTGCGCGGTGGTCACGGCGATGGCGAGTGCGAGCCGTGACAGTTCTCCGCCCGAGGCCACCTTGGCCAACGGGCGCGGCGTGCTGCCGGCGTGGCCGGCGACCCGGAACTCGGCGGCTTCCAGCCCGAAGGCCTGGGGTTCGTCCTGCGGCAGCAACGCCACTTCGAAACGCCCGCCGGCCATGCCCAGCTGCTGCATCGTGGCGGTAACGGCGGTGCCGAGCTTGGGCGTGACCTTCTTGCGCAGTGCCGACACGCGTTGTGCTTCCTGGCGCCAGAGGGCCTCGGCAGCGGCGACGGCGGCCTCCAGCGCGTCGAGGTCGGCCGCCGCATCCAGTGCCTTCAGCTCGCCCTGCCAGCCGGCCAGCAGCGAGGGCAGGTCGGCGGGTGGGCGCCGGTAGCGCCGCGACTGCGAGACCCAGGCGCCGATGCGGCTGTCCAGCTCGGCCAGTCGCTCCGGGTCGGGTTCGCTGCGGCCAAGGTAGGCATGCAAAGTGTGCGCGGCGTCTTCCAGCTGCGCCTGCGCGCTGCGCAGCACTTCGGCCACGGCGTCGAGTTCGGGGTCGTAACGCAGCACCTCGTCCAATGCGTCGGTGGCACGTGCGGTCAGCGCCGTGGCGCCAGGTTCGTCTTCGGTCAGCGCGTTCAGCGCAGCGCGCGCGCCGTCGAGCAAGGCCTGGCCATGCGCCAGTCGCTGGTGCTCGGTATTGAGCGCTTCCCACTCGCCCTCGGCGGGCGAGAGCTTGAGCAGCTCAGCGATCTGCCAGGCCAGCCGTTCGCGTTCCCGCTCCAGGGTGTCGCGCCGCCCGCGTGCATCGTGAAGTTGCGCCTGTGCCTGGCGCCACTCGGCCCAGGCGGCCGTCAGCGCGGCAGTGTCGATACCTGCCTGGACGTCGAGCAGCGCACGCACGGCGGCGGGGCGCGTCAGGCTCTGCCAGGCATGCTGGCCGTGGATGTCGACGAGCCACTCAGCCGCCTCGCGCAGCTGCGCCACGGTGGCCGGGCTGCCGTTGATCCACGCCCTGCTCTTGCCCTGCGTGTCGACAGTGCGGCGCAACAACAGTGTGCCGTCGCTGTCGAAGCCGGCTTCGGCCAGCCACGGCGCCAGCAACGCCGGGCTGTCGAACTCGGCGCTGACTTCGGCCCGCGTCGCGCCCTCGCGCACCAGCACTGCATCGGCGCGCTGGCCCAGGGCCAGTTGCAGCGCGTCGATCAGGATGGACTTGCCCGCGCCCGTCTCTCCCGTCAGTACGGTGAAGCCCGGACCGAGTTCCAGCTCGAGCTCGGCGACGATGACCACGTCGCGCAGGACGAGGCGGCGGAGCATCCCTACACCACACCCTCGTACCAGCGAAGCTTGCGCCGAAGCGTGGCGTAGTAGCTCCACCCGAGTGGGTGCAGGAAGCGCACCTTGAAGGCCGAGCGCCGCACGCGCACCTGGTCGCCGACCATCAGGCTGGCCAACGTATGCATGTCGAAGTTGGCCGAGATGTCCTTGCCCGAAACGATGCCGACATGCACCTCGCCGCGGTCGGGCAGCACGATGGGGCGGTTGCTCAGCGTGTGGCTGGCGATGGGCACCACCACCCAGCCCGCGATGCCGGGGTGCACGATGGGCCCGCCGGCCGACAGTGCATAGGCCGTGCTGCCCGTGGGTGTGCCCACGATGAGGCCATCGGCGCGGATGTTGGCGACGAACTCGCCGTCCACGTCGACGCGCACTTCCACCATGCTGGCGGTGGCGCCGCGGCTGACGACCACGTCATTCAGCGACAGCCCTTCGAAGATGCGGTCGCCGTCGCGCCAGACATCGCCTTCGAGCATCGTGCGCTGCTCTTCTTCGTAATCGCCGGCGACGATGGGCGCCAGCGCTTCCATGTGCTGGCCCATCGGGATGTCGGTGATGAAACCCAGCCGGCCCTGGTTGATGCCCACCAGCGGCAGGTTCCAGCGCGCCAACTCGCGTGCGATGCCCAGCATGGTGCCGTCGCCACCCACCACCACCGCAAAGTCGCAGCGCTCGCCCATCTGCCGTGGCGACAAGGCTTCGAAATCGGTCACACCGGTTGCTGCGGCTGTGTCACGCTCGAAGCTGACCTCCAAGCCCTTGCCCACCAGGAAATGGGCGATCTCCTCCAGCGCTGGCCGAATGCCGCGCGCCTGATACTTGCCCACGATGGCGGCATGTCGAAAGCCTGAAGGCATGCGGCGCATTACACCATAGGGCCCCGCGGCGGCGGGGGGTCCGCAGCGTGGTTCCTCAGCCGCCTAAATACAATTCGAACCATGCTCGACGACCGTGCCCGCATCCTGCTGAAAGCGCTGGTGGAGCGTTACATCGCCGACGGTACGCCGGTGGGCAGCCGCACGCTGTCGCGCACCTCGGGGCTCGACCTGTCGCCGGCCACCATCCGCAACGTCATGGCCGACCTGGAAGAACTCGGCCTCATTGCCAGCCCGCACACCAGCGCCGGCCGCGTGCCCACTGCGCGCGGCTACCGCCTCTTTGTCGACACCATGCTCACCGCGCGGCCGTTTTCAATGGACGACCTGTCGCACGCGCCCCCCGACGTCGTTGCTGCCAGCGGCCAGCTGCACCCCGACCAGCCGCAGCGTGTCATCGCGCAGGCCGCCAGCCTGCTGTCCAGCCTGAGTCACTTCGTCGGCGTGGTGACGGCGCCGCGCAAGGCCAGCGTCTTCCACCACATCGAGTTCCTGCGCCTGGGCGACAAGCGCGTGCTCGTCATCCTGGTGGCGCCCGACGGCGACGTGCAGAACCGCGTCATCTTCACCGCGCGCGACCACACGCAGGGTGAACTGGTGGAGGCCACCAACTTTCTCAACGCCCACTATGCCGGGTTGACCATCGAGGAAGTGCGCGAACGCCTCAAACGCGAAATCGACGCGCTGCGCGGCGAGATCGCGGCGCTGATGCAGGCCGCCGTGCAGGCCGGCAGCGAGGTGCTGGCCGAGGCTACGGACAACGTCATCGTCTCGGGCGAGCGCAACCTGCTCACGGTGCAGGACTTCGGCAATGACATGAAGGGCCTGCGGCGGCTGTTCGACGTCTTCGAGCAGAAGACCGAGCTGATGCGCCTGCTGGAAGTGAGCAGCCGCGCCGAGGGCGTGCGCATCTACATCGGCGGTGAGAGCCACGTCGTGCCCTTCGAGGAATTGAGCGTAGTCACCGCGCCCTACGAAGTGGATGGCCGCATCGTCGGCACCCTGGGCGTCATCGGCCCCACGCGCATGGCCTACGACCGCATGATCCAGATCGTGGACATCACCTCGCGGCTGGTGGGCAACGCGCTGTCGGCGAAGTAGCTGCGGCGTGCGCGGCCAGCCATGTCGCGCGACCTAGAATCCAGGCCTCCAACCGGGGGCCGTTAGCTCAGTTGGTCAGAGCAGAGGACTCATAATCCTTTGGTCGTTGGTTCAAGTCCAACACGGCCTACCAAACAAAGCTCCGCAAGGGGCCGATAGTGAACAAAACATCAAGTAAATCAACTACTTGATGTTTTCCTCGTGTCCACATGCGACCGGGTAAGGCCTCTTCCACCCACGCATTTGTCGGGTAACATTCAGGGTAACCAACCCCACGTGGCCGCAGGCTGCGAAGAGTTACCCGGCATGGCGACCACTGGCACCCTCTCGGAAAAGGCGATCAAGTCCGCGATCAAGGCCGCCGCCGCGGCGGGCAAGCCCAAGCGCATCAGCGATGGCGGTGGGCTTTACTTCGAGGCGCGTCCGACCGGCGCGGGCTGGTGGCGCCTGCGCTACTGGAGCGGCGGCAAGGAGGGCATGCTGAGCCTCGGCATCTACCCCGACGTGCCGCTGAAGCTGGCGCGTGAACGGCGCGACGAAGCCCGCGGCAGGCTCGCCGCCGGCACCAATCCCAGCGACGCTCGCAAGGCCGACAAGACCGCCCGTGTATTGCAGGCCGAGGCCGAACGACTGGCTGCGGCGGGTCTGCCGGGGCCTGGCACGTTTGAACATGCGGCACGCCAGTGGCACGCCCGCATGGCCCCGAACTGGTCACCCGCGCACGCCGGCAAGATGCTGGCATTGCTGGAGAATGACCTGCTCCCGTACATCGGCACGGCGCGACTGATTGAACTGACGGCGCCAGAGCTGCTGAAGCACGCGCGGCGGGTCGAGGCACGAGGCGCGGTGGAGACGGCCTATCGAGCCCTGGGGGTCGCCGGTGCCGTTTTCCGGTACGGCGTACAGCACGGCTACTGCAACAGCGATCCGACGCGCGACCTGAAGGGCGCGATCGTGTTGCCGGTGACCAAGCACAGGACGGCACTGACGGACCCCGTGCGCGTGGGCGAACTCATGCGCGCCATCGACGGCTACCAGGGCACACCCGTCGTGCGGGCCGCGTTGGCGTTGGCGCCGCTGGTCTTCTTGCGCCCCGGCGAGCTGCGTCACGCTGAATGGGCTGAATTCGATCTTGAGGGGGCCACCTGGACCGTGCCGGCCGCAAGGATGAAGGGCCGCTTGAAGGCGAAGCTGACTGGCGCGCCGCACACCGTGCCGCTTGCGCCGCAGGCGGTGGCCATACTCAAGGATCTGAAACCGCTGACGGGACGCGGCAGGTTCGTGTTCCCAAGCCCACTGACTGCGGAACGGCCGCTGTCGGACAACGGCGTGCTGTCGGCGCTGCGGCGCATGGGTTTCGCCAAGGACGAGATGACCGGCCACGGCTTTCGCGCGATGGCCCGCACGATCCTTGCCGAGCGGCTGGGCGTTGCGCCGGAAGTGATCGAGGCCCAGTTGGCGCACCGCGTGCCCGATGCGCTGGGCCGGGCCTATAACCGCACCCTGTTCCTGGAGCAGCGGCGCGACATGATGTGCAGGTGGGCGGACTACTTGGACCAACTCCGACTTGATGTCGGCGCTCGGGTTGAGCCCCGCAAGGGCAAACGAGCAACCGCATAGAGCCTATTGCGCTCGCTTCCGACCAGTGCTAAATTGAGCTCTGGAAACTTGCGTCTAAAAATCGGTGGCCCGCATCTCTGCGGGCTTTTTGCTTTCTAAGACCAAGACTTCGTCGTCCCCCTGTTGGCCCGCCCGGATACCACGTCCCGGCGGGCCTTTCTGTTTCTGGAGTTCGAGCATGCATTCGTCGCCAACTTCAAGACCTTCGATGCCGGCGGCCCACGCCGAGATCGCGCTTGTCGACATCCATGACCTGACCGCGCTGACACGCATGTCGAGGTCCTGGATTCACAGCGAGGTTCGCGCCGGCCGCTTCCCGCAGCCAGTTATCCGGGCGCCGCGCTGCACCCGCTGGCTATTAGCCCACGTCTCCAGCTGGATTACGGCGCGAGTTGAGCAGACCGCAGCTGACACGGAGTCAACTGAGCGTGTGCTGGCACAGGCCAAGAAGGCCAGTGATGCTGCGAAAGCGCAACGGACGAAGCTGGCGGCCAACGCCAGAGCGCGGCACCAATGAGCGGGGCTAGAGAAATGCGTGGCCGCTTCGTTGACCGCGCCATGAAGGCCGCTAATGAGGCAGCCATTGCCGATGCGATCCCTGTGGTCACGCCGATCGAACCTGAGCTTGCCGCAGCACCGGCACAAGACGAAGCCCGCGACGCCGGTGGCGGCACGGATTTCACGAAACCGCAAGAAGAGAGCCAAGTAGCCATCGGCGCTCTCGGCGCGTTTCCGAGGAATTCGTGATGCGCGAAGACGACACGAGTGATGGAACTTCTCAACCTGAAGTCACCAACACGGTGTTCCTCGCGGCGGCTGCCAAGAACGTTCCGCCTGAAGATTCTCTGTGGCTCGCGCACTTCATCGGTGACCCGGGCAAGGCGAGCGGCAACTGGGGCGGCCAACCATACAAGCCCGAGCACCACGAGCGCAGAGAAGCAGACGACTCGACATGGGCTCTTCAGAACACTTACTTCGCCGTTTCGTCGATTCGCCCGGGCGCTGACGGGGTGCTTGCTCGGCGTCTCACTAACATGGGCATCCCTCTTGCTCTGGTTGTGGACGATGCGAAGGTAGAGAACCTGCTGGGCACCCCGAGCTGGGTGACGCGGACGTCACCAGGCAAGAACCAGATCGGCATCTTCCTCGACATCACAGAGGAGGAGATTCCTGTCTTCATCGAGCTGTCCAGGCGCATGTCGAAGGCCGGCATGATGGGCCACGACACCAGCGGCAACAACGCCGTGCGCTACGTGCGGCTGCCGGTGGGCATGAACCTGAAGCCGCGCGACACCGGGCCGTGCAGGGTCGAGATGCAGGTCTGGAACCCAGAGCAGCGCATGAGCCTGGCCGACGCGGCCGCGGTGTTCGGGTTCGACCTGCCCGAGATCTCGGCAGACGAGGGGCGGGCCGCGAGGCCGCAGGCGGGCCTCGAAGACGAGCGCCGCGGGGTAGGTGACTCCGAGGGCTCTCGGGGCCACGTGGCCAGGCTTGCCGGGCTGATACAGGACGTGCTGTCGGGAAACAGCCTGCACGACCCGACCATGCAGCTTTGCGCCAGCCTGGTGGCTCTGGGCACGGTGGGCGGTGGCGTGGTGAACCACGTGCAGGCGATCATGGACGCCAGCCTGTCGCCGCGGGACGAGCGGTGGCTGGCCAGGTACAAGGACGTGCCGCGGCTGGTGAAGCAGGCCGAGGAAAAGTTCAGGCGCGAGATCACGCCCGATGCCCCAAAAACTCGAGTTCCGGCGCTGAGCGGCGCGGCTCGTGGGCTGCCCACGGTGGCCGACCTCACCGACGAGACGGTGGGTATGGGCCTGATGCTGCCGGTGCGCACCAGGACGCCAGGTGCCCCCGCGGCAGGGGCTGGCGTCCAGCCTGCAGGCGAGGCGCAAGGGGTTGCGCCTGGGGTTGCGCTTCAAACCCCACCCGAGGCCCTGGGCGAGCCTGCTGTCCTGATGGCGGGCACGTGCGCACCGGCGGCGCCCGCGGCGGTGCCGTGGGTGCAACCCAGCCAGCCGGTGGTGGTGCAGGTCGAGCCGGCGCGGCCGTACTTCGTGAGCGGCTGGGAGATGGTCAGCAGGAGAAACAGGACCGAATGGCTGGTGCACAAGTACCTGCAAACGAACTGCCTGTCCCTGTTCTTCGGGCAGTCCGGCTCCGGCAAGAGCTTCGTGGCCTTGGACATCGGCGCATCGGTGGCTCTCGGGCTAGATTGGCACGGGCGCCCAACAAAGCAGGGCACTGTCATCTATGTCTGCGGAGAGGGCTTCGAAGGGCTGGACAGGCGCCTGACCGCGTTCTACATGCACCGCAAGATCCCCGAAGCGCAGATGAGGCGGATCCCCTTCTATCGCACCGAGAAGAGAGTCAACATTACCGACCACGCAAAGGTCCAAGAGTTGGCCGACTACATCGCTGAGACCCAGGCGCTGAACGGCGGCGGGCCGATAGCCCTGGTTCAGATTGACACGTTCAATCGAAATTTCGAGGGCGATGAGAACACTCAAGTGGACGTTTCGAAGTTCTTCGACAACGTCAACGAGTTGATCCTGTACAGGTTCAAGTGCCACGTCATGATCGTTCACCACAGTGGCCACGGGCAAGACCGGGCTCGGGGGTCATCAGTGCTGAGGGCTACTGTCGACCAAGAGTTCCAGGTGAAGTCTGCAGGTCCGGGGATGGTTTCTATTGAGTGCACAAAGATGAAGGACGGAAGCGAACCAGCGAAGCTAGTGTTTGATATGAAGCCTGTGGACATTATTGAGGACACAGAAGACGAAGACGGAGAGACAAACGTCGCTCTGGAGCTTCATGGCGATCCTCTTGATGTGATCGCATGCCAGCCAAAGGACCGCAACAAGCCTGGAGTCACGTACAAGAAGCTCCTCGAACTTGCACGCAGAAGTCGAGACACAGGAAGCAATGTGTTGGCGGCAGAAGTCAGCCTCTCACCCAGCAAACTTCGGCGCAGCTTCAAGGCTTGCGTTGAGCTCGGTCTTCTTGTCAAGCGTGATGGCAATAGGCCAAACGAAGCCTACTGGGAAATTTCAGAGTCTGGCCTGGTCAAGTTCACGAAGGCTGGTGACAACCTTGACTTGTCAAAAGCTAAGCGCAAGGGCAAGCCTTCTGGTCCGGTGCAAGACATTGACTACAGGAACGCGAAAGACCAGTCAGGGGATGGTGATGAGGGTGGCGAGTGATGTTTCAAACGCAAAAAAACGTGGATTTAGTGCGTCAAAGGCTTGATTCACTAGGCAGATGTACTTGTGCGTCAATGGTCTGACGCACAAGTGATTCACTAAATTTTTGGATTTGGTGTTTTCATAGGTAAAACGGGGTGATTTTTGTGCGTCAGCGGCTTGACGCACAAGGAAATCGGCGGCGTCCTGCTTGTGCGTCAGTTGTGTGTGTTTCTAAGGAAACACACACGCGCTGGGAGCAGGTGATGCCGAGCCGGCCGAGGTGGGTGGTTTTGGGGTTGGAAGTGTTGGTTGTGACTGTTGTTTTAACTTAAGGAGACGGAAAAGTGGCAATTCGTTATGAACCCATAAACAGAAAGAAATTTAGGTTCTTGTCTGCTGGGGAGATGTTCAAGGGTGTGGATTACATTTCCAACTGGGGCCTTGAGGAAGACGAGGACTTTGGAAGCGAAGCCTTCCATCTGCGCTTTGCCTACGTTGGCCGCTTCATGAACACCGAAGTCTTCAGGGAAAAGAGGTGGGAGATCTTGAGCGGTGAGCATCGTCTGTTGTTTGTGTGTCTTGTCCATCTGTGTCCTAATGGCACGTTCCAATACTTGCCTGGAGATTGGAACGGAGTTGACTTCGATGGATGGCAAGATGAGGCAGACAAGCGCCCTGCTTTGGCAGCAGAGTTCGTGAACTTTCTTCGGGAAAAGATCCCACCCAAAGTGCTGCCGCCAGGTCGCTCTGTCATTCATGACTTCTACCCATGCGAGTCGGACCCAGACAGCTCGACGCTATGGGTCGACACCAGTCCATGGGCAACCAGACCGCGCTCATAGCACCCACGGGCGCGCCAGGCGGCCCGTGGCTGCGTATTGGGGCCAGGGGTGGCACGTGGGTAGCCTGGATGGGGTCCAGAGTCCTTGGCGGGCCAATTTGGCTCAGTGGCTGACGTGATGGATGCCAGTGGGGGCTTACTCGAATCGGCTCGCTAGAAGTCTCGTGCCGCCTGGACGCCAGGGCAGTAGTCCAGTGTCAGATTCCAACGGGCATCGTCGACCAGCGCCTGCATCCGACGCCGCGATGCCAACTGAGGACCTTATGGACCCGGCAAATCCACCCGCGACCAGCCCCTCCGCCCGCCGCCGTGCCGAGTGCGATCAGCGCAAACGCGATGCCGGCAAGCTCCGGCTCAACGTCTGGCTGCCCGCCGAGGCCGTCTCTGCGCTCGATGCGATGGTGGGCGGTCGCATGAAGAGCCGGGATGACGCCCTGAACGCGACGGTGCACCACCTCCACCAGCAGGCCGCCAACGGTCTCAAGACCGTCGCTGCCCCCGCCTGGGTTGATGGTGTTGCCGGGCGGTCGCCAAACTACGCAGCGGTCGGTCTTCGTCTGCCGGCCGATGTTGCAGAGGTGCTGCGCCGCGCCGGCGAGGCTGCTGGCCACGGGAGCCTTGCGGAAAGTGCACAAGCAGCGATCGGCTATGTCAGCCGACTGCTCGCGGCGGGAACCATCAAGTTCACGAGCAGAGAAGCGGTGCGGGGTCCGGCTGACGACGTGATGCATGTGATGCGCGTCGTCGCCGGTGTCTGCTGTATGGCGGGCTGGGTCGGTTCGGCGGGTGGTTGCACGGGGCCAGCTCCTGCCACTCTTCGGAGGCAGCTTCATGGCAGATCAGCCCCTCGCATCCTCTTCAACGGAATTGACCAAGGATGATTTAGGCATCCTGTGGTGACAGCCCTGGCCTCTTCAGGCTCCAGCCCGTGTCGGGGCGCCTTACACAACACACGCCAATCCAGAAGCCGTGGTATGCGTTGAGACACGGTGGATCTGGAAATTCCCCCATGAATCAACTGCTTGCATGGCAAGCTCCATGGCGCATGTGATTCAGGCTCGAAAATTGCTTGCGACGGCGCGCGCTTTTTGAACGTCGCTGGAGAATGCAAATGACCACTCCCAAACTTCGTCGAATGCATGCGTGCCTTGTCCTGACCGCACTTGGGGTCACAGCACAAGTCACAGCCGCGCCGATCACTATCGATAGCTCCACTCTCAGCACCGCGGCGTACGCTGGTGCGATTGGCGGTTTCATCGACACCGATGTTGACGTTAGTACAGCATTTGGCGCGCGGACACTGTCCTCGGCAGTCGGCGGCAGTTCGGCGACGACCGCCATCAACTGGCAAGACACGGGGTCGGGTGCCCTGTTCGACTTTGACTTCGCCCATGTGCGAACGGGTACGACGCAGGCGTATGCCTACTCGGGCGATAACGTACTGAGGTTCACGGTAGGACAAAGTGACACGACCTACGTGCTGTCCGGTCAGTACGCCATGACGGGAACGGCGAACAACATCTACGCATCCGTCCGGCTTGTTGACGAAACCGCCCAGACCAACCCCTTTTTCGACATTAGCCGTTCCACCAACTCAGCGGACGAAAGCTTTGTATTGGGCGTAGCAGGGGATGCCGACGACCTCAACGCCACCTTCGGAAACCTTGCAGGCACCCTGCTGGCCGGGCATTCCTATACTTTCTATTACACCCATTTTGTTGAGGCCCAGCGACCCAACAACGGCGCAACTGCCACGGGGTGCCTGACGCTGGCCATCGGCGGCGCCACCGGGGGCGATGAATGCGGCATCGGAGGAGGCAGCGTTCCCGAACCCAGCTCGTTCGCGTTGGCTGGGCTGGCGCTGGCACTAGCAGGCCTAGGCAGTGGTCGACGCCGCGCGACTCCCGTCTAAGGCAGTCGCTCCGGCCGCCCCGCCCGCGGCTCTTCTGGCCCGGCTGGGCGTTTCACGAAGTGGCTTTCTCGACTCGAACTCGCTGCGCGCTAGCGGGAATTCGGTTTGCCATCATGGCCGGCCGGCCGGCCGGACGGACGGACGTGCGCGCGTCGCCATCCTGCGTCTCCTGTCAGTCGCTGACCACCTCGGTGCGAGCTCGCTAGAACACATCCGTGCTGGCCTTCCACTAATCCAGGCCCTCGATGGCGTGCCTGCTGGTGTGCCGGCTCGCTCCGGCAGCTTCGGGACGGCGCGACCAAGATGGCGAGTGTCGCCTCAGGGTCTCTTGCCTGCCCACACGAACGACCGCTGACCGGCACCCGATTCTTGTGGGGCTGATTCTCCGAAACGGCCCTAAGGTGGCCGGCCGCTTTCGCTGCAGTGCCCACGCCCAGGTCGGCGCGCCGATGGGCGGCCGAGGGTTGGCAAGAGCCGGTCGACATTGCCTGCACAACTGCTCACCGCCGAACGCAGCCGTGGACTGTCCACCCGATCGTCAACTGGGGAAGCGCCTCCGCATGGCGCCGACGAGTGCTGGCCGGTGAGCGCCGCGATGAGTGCCACCAGCTTGGCCCTGGGCCAAGCTCGGTCGCACCAGCTCAAGCCCTCTCTCCTCGTTCACCCCGTGCACCGCAAACACGCTCTTGGCGAGATCGATACCTACGTACAGAATGGTCGGGGACTTCCCCTTCCGAGTGAGTTGGAGGGGGCGCTCCCCTTCGTGGCAGTCGTGGCCATCTGCCGTAAGGCAGCTCGCTCGGGACGGGGAAGTCCCTTTCATTCGTTAGCAGGCCGTTGAATTACTACCGATGAACGCGAGTTCCACCATCGCAAGTCGGGACGGCGGTGTCATACAGCCCGCGGGTGCCGCCAGAGCGACCTCAAGCGGCCCATTTCCCGGTCATTCGAGTGCTTGGAAGGCCCCATTTCGGCCTTCTCTTCGCTCATTGCGCGCACTGCGGGCGCAATTGCGCCAAGGTCCGCAGCCGCGTGAGGTTGTAGGCCGCCATCGTCAGGGTCAGAAGCTGGTCGACCTTATCCAGTCCCTGCACCATCACCTGACGGATCGGGCCGATGAGCTTGCCCCAGCCGAAGCACTGCTCGATGCGCTTCCTCTTGCGTTGGCTGACCTCGTAGCCCGGGTGGCGGGTGGTGCGGCCATCGATGGCGCTGCCCCCGTTACGGTTGATGTTCTGCGCGACGTGCGGCGTGACGTTGATCTCTCGGCAAGCCTTGACGAAGCCCTTGGTGTCGTACGCCTTGTCCGCGCCCACGGTCACGCGCTTGCCTGGCCCTGCGACATCGGCCAGCATCTGCGCAGCGACGTCGCGCTCGGCCGTGCCGTCTGCGGTGCTGGCCTGTACGTTGACCACCAAGCCATGCCGGTTGTCGGTCAGCACATGGCCCAGGTAGCTGGGCAGCGCAGGCGCAGCGTTGCTCTTGCGGTACAGCTGCGACTCGGGGTCGCTCGTGGACTCGTGCGTGTCGTTGCTGCGAGGCTCGCCGCGCCAGTCCTCGGGCGGGCGGCCATCGTCCGATCCGTCCTTGCGTCGCATGCTCTTGTGGCTGGCCCAGGCCTGTATGAGCGTGCCGTCCACGCTGAAGTGCTCGCCGGAGAGCAGCCCGCGCTTGTTGGCCATCTCCACAGTGGCGTTGAAGAGCTCGGTGACCGCGTCGTGCTCGATGAGTCGATCGCGGTTCTTGCTGAACACCGAGTGGTTCCACACGGCGTCCTCGATGGCCAGGCCGACGAACCAGCGGAACAGCAGGTTGTATTGGATCTGCTCGACGAGCTGCCGCTCGCTGCGCACGCTGTACAGCACCTGCAGCAGCATGGCCCGCATGAGCTTCTCGGGGGCGATGCTCGGGCGGCCGCCCTTGATGTCGGCCTCGTACATGGCCGAGAACTTGGCGTCCATCTTGGCCAGTGCATCGTTGACCCAGGTGCGGATCGGGCGCAGCGGGTGGTTGGCCGGGACAAAGTCCTCCAGCTTCACCGTCGTGAACAGGCTCTCGTTGTAGCTGTCGGCTCCTCGCATCGGCGGCTCACCCCTCGTCGATCAACGTCGCCATGCTCGCTGACGCGACCGGCGGCGTCGATTGGTATTTCAACGGCCTGTTAGGCCTCACAAACGCACCTATGCGCGCCGCCACACTGCTTTTCTACCTCTTCACAACTGTGGCGGTCGCCCAACCGAACACAACCGTAAAGCAACCCTCGAAGGTCACAGTTCTTTCTGCCGCAGAGCAGCAGTCCAGTGCCAAAAATGCTCCGCCGTCCAAACTAGTGGCAACGGAAGATTTGCCAGTATCTGTCACTATCGTTCGAAGCGCCTCTGAAGCTGCGAGCGCCGCAGAGCGGGATAAGCAAAATGACGAGCGCGATGCAAAAAGTCTCGTAATTCAAGAACGCTCGGCTGCCGCTACAGAAGAACAAGCTTTGATAGCCAAGTGGTCCATCATGGTGTCAGTTGTGGGAACAGTCCTTCTGCTTTGGAACATTGCTCAAACTCGCAAGGCAACAATTTCCGCGGCTGACGCAGCAGAAGCGGCTACTGAACAAGTACGGGCAGTTATCAGCATGGAGCGTGCAAGTTTAATCGTAATTGACGTTTCACTTCGCGTTGTGCGCACGGGCCTGGAAGGAGAAAAACTGTATCTTCCAGTTGTAACGTACATTAATCATGGACGCTCAGCCGCAATGGTTACCAAGGCAGGGATTAAAGTCAAAGTTTGCGCAGAATCAGATTTGAAGCCTTTCCCGGAGTATCAAGAGACAGTAGATTGCGATCCTTCAAGCATCGGCAGTTTGTTCCTAAAGCCAGGTGAAACATTCACCGATCAGCCACTTGGTATGCTGTCGGTGAGCCAAGAGCAGCATGCTACACTTGGAAAAGATGGGCAATTCATTTGGGTTTGGGGTCACATCGAGTATATTGATCAATTCGATGGCTTGACTGATGCGGGATTTATTGCGTTCCAATACCCGGAGATAAAGGCCGGCGAAAGACTAATTCAGCCGGCCTCGTTTAGATTCAAAGGCCCTGCCGCATATACATACATAAAGCACGGCCCGGGCAAGCGATCGCAATCCGTCTAGCAACGCGGTTCGCAAACAAGGTTAATCAGCGCAACCTTATTCCCAGTGAGGCCCCTCTACAGGGACTTCCTGCCGCGTCAACAGGTGGTCGTCATCTTCATTGCCTTGCTGATCGCACCGATCTTGCGCTCACCTTGAAGCTGCAACGCCACAGAGAACAGACTGCACATCTGCAGGCGGCCTTCTTGCATTCGTTCCTCCATGCACCGAAAACACACTCTTAGCGAGATCAATTTCTACGCACAGAATGGCCGTTCGCCGCAATGCGGCTAGCTCGGGACGGGGAAGTCCCTTTCATTCGTTAGGCAACACGACCAACCCTATCCGACTTCTCATCATGAGACTCCACTCCCTGACGTTCTTCTCCGTAGTAGTGTCATGCCAGCCCGCCTTCGCAACGCCGCTGGAGGATAGGTTGATGGACTATCTCGTGGCGATAGAAGGAATCAAGATGATCAAGTCGGATGCGGACTGTTCATACGCAGCGCGGCGCGTCAGGCACCCAGAACCACCCTACAGGGAACTCCTCGAACGGCTTCCGAGTCAGTCCCGGCGCGAGCTTGAGACTTTTATGCGGTCGCCTGAGTGGACTGAGAAACTACGGGCACTAAACCAAGGCTCCAGGCAAGCGGCTAAGGCACTTGCGGAAGCCAACGATGCAAAGACTGCTTGCGGAGTTTGGGTAGGCTTTGCAGTAACTGCACTAAACTCTGCGCGTCGCAACTTCGACCTAGCGAAATGAATGTATTTCGGCAAGCGCCGATCTTAGAAGTTGGAGATTTCGTCCACTCCCTAGATATAGACATTGCTAAAGTAACGAAGTCGCTGTAAGAAATCAAAACAGGCGAAGGTCAGAGTCAGTCTTCTATCTGCGTATCCTACGACAACCTTGATGGCACCAACAATGAATTCATCTACGCATACAGTCCCAGAGTCGGAAGCGGATCGATACCAACAGCGACTCTTATCTGATGGTTACCGTGAAGTTCCGCGTACTTTGGAGAAGAGTCTTCGCCCGGGTGAGTTCTTTCGTTACAAAGCACCATTTGACCCACAGACTTTCAGTCCAAAGACCCAGGTCACATTCGTATGCAGATCAAAGTAATGAATTCTACTTCTGCGAAGCGCCTGACAAGGTGCCTGATAGCCATCGGTGCTGTGCATCTGTCAGTATCGGTACACAGCCAATCAGTCCCGTCGAAGAACAGTGCCGATCCGTGCCACAGCTCCGGTGAGTTTGCATCAAACGTTGCGCTTGCTCGCCTTATGGGCCACCCGCTCGCAAAGGTCATCTCAGACCTACAGTCGCGGCAGGTATTGGACAAGCAGATCAAAGATCTAATCATTGAGATCTACAAGGAAAAGCTGCAGCCCGACGATGCTTACATGAAATATCTCAAGAAGTGTCCTCTCGGTCGAAAGTGATCGCCGAGTGTTGCCTAATCCCTCTCTCAACCGGAGCGCCAACGGCAGGCCACCAGGCCCGGTCTGTGGCGCGCTACATTCTCCACAGCCCGGGCCTGGCGTGCCGCCGCTGGTTCCCGCTTAGGTCGAACGGCCTCAGAAGCCCATGCCTGCTGTTCGTTTCACCATGGAAGAGCGCCGAGTCGCGCACGCCTCCGAGTTGTTTGAGGTACTCCGCGATCCACGCCTGTATGAGTTTCTAGATGAGGCGCCGCCAAAGTCAGTCCAGGAGCTCGCGGATAAGCTCGCCCGCAGCGAACTTCGACGGTCACCCGATGGCAAGGAGCATTGGTTGAACTGGGTTGTGCGAGGAGAGTCCGGAGCTATAGCCGGCTACGTCCAATCCACGGTTGAAGAGAACAAGGAAACGAACGTCGCTTACGTTTTCTCCTCAGCCTTCAAGGGTCAGGGCATTGCAACTTCAGCCGTTCGACGAATGCTTGAGATCGTGGTCGCTGAGTACCAAGCGACAACACTGTTCATCGTTGCCGAGGCAGGCAACTTACCTTCATTGCGTCTCGCCGAGCGACTTGGCTTCACCACTGCGCCAACGGAAGTGGCCGCCAGGCGTCAGGCCGGGCGCAACGACGTCGTGCTTTGGCTGCGGCCTTCGCTCCGCATTGAGGCTAACCCCTCAACCGGAGCACCAACGGCAGGCCATCAAGCCCGGTAACCCCGTAGGCGCCCCGCGTCTCTGAACGCATGTGCACCCGATACATCAGCCCCGAAGCCGGCGACATCGAGCGCCTGTGGCACGTCGGTGGCCGCACGCCAATGCGCTGGTCGCGCGAGGTCTTCCCGGGCTACCAGGGTGCCTTCATTCGTGCTGCTCGTGACAGCGTCACCTATGAGCGCGAGTTGGTCGTCGGCCAGTGGGCGCTGATCCCCTGGTTCGCCAAAGAGCGCAAGCTCAAGTTCCCGACCTGCAACGCCCGTAGCGAAGAACTGAGCGAGAAGGCCAGCTACAAGCACCCGTGGGCGCGCGGTCAGCGTTGCATCATCCCGGCCGAATCGTTCTTCGAGCCGTGCTGGGAGACGGGCAAGCACGTCCCCTGGCGCTTCCGCCAGGCCGGCGGCGACCCCTGGGGGCTGGCCGGTCTGTGGAACACATGGGTCGACAAGGAGACCGGCGAGGTGGTTGAGAGCTACACCATGCTCACCATCAATGCCGACGAGCACCCGCTGATGAACCGCATGCATCGGCCGGACCCGAAGCGGCCACCGAACATGCAGGACAAGCGCAGCGTCATCCCGATAACGCTTGAAGACATCGATGCGTGGCTGTCCGCGCCACTTCAACAAGTGGCGGCTCTGATGCGGCTGGCGCCGGTCGAGGTCTTCGAGGCGGCGCCTGCTCAAGGATGAGTGCTGCAGGCGGCGCTGGCGGGCCGTTCAGCCCCCAGCCGTGCACCGAGCCTGCGCGCCAGTCCGCAACGACTTGGCCGCGGTAACCGCACGGTGGCGCTTCCTCGTCATCCGAGCCGACCTCGCGCTCCCAGGCCGAGCATCCGCTGTGCGGCGCTGACCGCACGCGAGAACAGCCGCTTCGGGCGCACAGCGCGGCAGTGCCTTGCGCCGTCAGGCCGTCGTAGGAGATGCAGTGCCAGCAGGGATGGGGTCTACGTGGTTCCATCCGGCCGATGCTGCCGGTCGGGTAGCTCATGAGGCGAGCTACTGACCTTGCCCTCGTTCGACGTAGTCCATAGCCACTCGGTTACGCGGCTTTCTTCGCCTGGCCCGCGTGCCAGTTTGCTTCGAACCTCATCGGGCTGACGAGCCCAACGTGGAGTGAAGTCTGTGATGGTTGTAGAACGTCAACCAGTCGATCACCTCATCCATCGCCTCGCGCTGGGTGGCGAACTTCTTGCCATACAGCCGGCCCACTTTCAGGCTTCCCCACAGGCTTTCCGTCGGCGCATTGTCCCAGCAGTTGCCCTTGCGACTCATCGACGACAGCATGCCGTAGCTGGCCAGTGCGTCCTGGAACGAGTGGCTGCCGTATTGGCTGCCGCGGTCCGAGTGGAAGACCAATCCTGGCGCCGGGTGCCGCCTGAACCACGCCATGCGCAGCGCGTCTGTCACCAGGCTGGCCTGCATGTGCGGCTGCATGCTCCAGCCCACCACCTGACGGCTGAACAGGTCAATCACCGCAGCCAGGTACAGCCAGCCTTCGTCGGTGGCGATGTAGGTGATGTCGCTGCTCCAGACGCGGTCGGGCTCCGGCGGCGTGAAGTCACGCGCCAGCAAGTTCTCAGCGATCGGCAGATCGTGCTTGCTGTCGGTCGTCACGACGAACTTCCTCTTGCTGCGCGCCTTGATGCCGTGCGTGTGCATCAGTCGCTGCCCCGGTCTTTGCCCACGCGAATGCCTCGCGCCAACAGTTCCTTCCATATCCTTGGCCAGCCGTATTCGCCTTTGACCTCGGCGTAGATTGCTCCGGATGTGGGCCAGTAGGGCCTCGTTGCTGAGTCGGCCGCCACCAGGCTGGCTGGGCTGGCTCGTGCGGCGCCGGCGCTGATGCTCGAAGTAGCCGCTCGTGCTCACGCCCAGCACGTCGCACGTCAAGGTGACTGGCCACGCAGCCTTGTTCTTGGCGATCCAGGCGTACTTCACAGCGATTCCTTTGCAAAGTACGCCGTCGCTTTTAGGATGTCGCGCTCCATCTTCACGCGGGCCAGCTCAGCACGCAGTCGTGCCAGCTCCATCTGCTCGGCGCTCACCGGTCGTTCGCCGGCGCCCTGCAGTTCACCCTTCTCGGCCAGCCGACCCAGTTACTCAAGGTCTGCTTGGGCTGCCCAACACCCGGCCGTCACAGACGCTTCCTGCCCGGCCTTGACCAGCCGAACGGCCTCAACGAACTCCAGCGTGTACCGCGCGGTGCTGGTCCTGACTCTTCTTGCTCATCTTTCGTGCTCCATGAATGCATTTTCAGCTTCAGCTATGGAGTACGTTTTTCGGGGGCAAGGTCATACTGGTATCAACCGAAGACCATGCCGGATCGTTGGTCGCTGGGCGCCCGAGGTTCCAAGTGTCGTACAGCCCAGCGCCCGGCGGACGCCGCACGATCACGTCGGCCATCCGATGGAAGGGTCGATCGGAAAGCAGTTCTCCGGCCCAGTACAGATCCCAGGCATCGACCTGGCGCACGCTGTGCATCTCAGCGCAGCGTTCGACCCCTTTGCGCAGGCCATGCGGCTGCCGCGGTGGATCGCCAACGAGAGCCAAGTCGAAAAGGGCCGCGAACGGCGCCAGCACCTCACTGCGCCAGGCCAACGCGACGGCGTACTGGAGCTTCGGATCCGCGGGCGGTACGCTCCAATTCGACCACTCGTCCGGCGTCATGCCTCGATCGAAAACGCCAGCAAGGAGACGACCGAACGCGGCCGCCGGCTGCAACCAGGGTGCATTTGCGTCGACCTCGGAACCCCGGCATCCCTCAAGGACCTGGTCGAGGATGAGCGACGGAGCGGACCGAGGATGCCTGGCTTGCAGCCGCACGACCTTGCTGGCAACCGCCGCGCTGAAATCCCTAGGCATCGCGCGACGTTCAGGGCCTCAGCCCGTAGCGCGCGGCGAACTTCGTCAGCACCTGTTCTGCCCAGATGGCTTGCAGGCTTGCGACGACGGCTGCCGGCGTGGTGTCGTGGAGGCACAGCGCCCAGTCATGGCTGATGGGGTCTTGTTCGAACACCTCGGCCAGCAGAGTGCCGAAGGGCGAGCCCGGCTCGATGGCAGCGCCAAAGTCTTCCAGCTTGCCGGTGCGTTGGCGCATGCAGGTGTCGAGCACCGTGACGGCCGGCACAGAAGGATGGTTGCGACGCAACGCGACTGCGGCTCGCGCGACATCAGGGCCAATGGTGCCGATCATGCGCAGATGGTAGCTAGGCTCCTCCGCACCCCGCCGCGGGTGAGAACAACAGTGCCCCGGCATGTGCCCGACATCGCGAGGATGGTGGCGTGAGTGCGAGCGATCGAAATGGTACGAGAGATTGTCATCTAACACGACGTTGGGCGACAATTGCTCACTCTGACTTTTCTAAACTCTCGTGGCAGGACCCTGGACTCCCGAACGCCGCGCACTCGCCTCCGAGGTAATGCACCGCGTCAAACCCTGGTTGAAGTCGACCGGCCCGCGCACCGAAGAGGGCAAGGCCGCCTGCTTCAAGAACCTGCCGGCCTGGACCGACGAGCGTCGCGTGAAGATGGCCGAGATCACGCGCGAGGTCAAACCCTGGCTGAGCTCCACCGGCCCACGGTCCGCCGAGGGCAAGGCGGTCACGTCGAGGAATGCCTTCAAGGGCGGCAAGAAGGAGCAGCTCCGTGCCCTGCACCGCGAGGGGCGAGCCATCCTGCGGGACTTCGACGCCGCATGCCGCGAGCTTGAGAAGAACGGCCTAGACTTCGTCGCGGCACCGCCGATGCCGTCGTTGACCGACGAGCAGCTGCTGGCCGTCATCGCCGACCCGCGGGCGCATGGCGGCACCTGAGGCGGATCGGCGTCCAGGTCACCGACTACGCAATCCCCCAGGTCTGCAGCAGCGCCACCGCCTTCGCCGGGTCCTCCTTGATGCGGTAGACCGTCGCCCGTGGGATGCCGATCTCGGCGGCGATGGCCGAAGGACTCATCCCCAGCGACAGCAGTTCGTGCGTACGGTGCAACTGCTCGACGTCGAAGGTGGGCTTCCGACCCCTGTACCGCATCGCTGAGTCCTCGGCCTCCCTGGCGGCCTTGATACCGGCCTTCTGGGCCTCCTTGGTGGCCTCTGCCTGAGCCTGGGCGGTCGCCGCCATGAACGCGATCAGCGCATCCCGCACCGCCATCTGAATCGGGTCCTTGGTCGACCCGTCGAAGGTCATGCCATTGATGATGGTCCTGATGACCACCCCCCGCTGCATGAGCATGCGGATGGTCTCGGTGACGTCGTCGTAGTTCCGACCCAGCCGGTCGACCCATCTCACGACCAGGACGTCGCCCCGGCGGAGCTTGTCGAGTAGCTTCCCCCCGCCCTTGCGGTCCTTGAACTTGGTCGTGACGCCGGAGACGCCGGCATCCTCGATCACCTCGTCGAACCGGAACCCGGCCGCCTCGGCCTGGACCCGCTGGTGGGCGATGGTCTGGTCTGTTGTGCTGACGCGGGCGTAGAGGAAGGTGTGCATGACGGTGTCCGATGAAGTCATGTCCGCATGGAAGATGTCCGTAGCTGGGAACTCCACCCGTGCGGACGCCGTTGAGCCTCGGCTGGACGTGACCGCACGGGCATACCCAGTGGACGCGATGAGGGCATCCACGGATCACTCGCAGATCCAGCCCTCGTCGTCGGCAGACGAGGCACGCGGTACACCCCACCCAAGCAGCGCCTCGGCCGCTGCCCCCGCGGCGTCGACCGCATCCTGGCTGGCCAAGCGATTGGCGAACTTCTTGACCTGGCGGACCGCCCAACGCTCACCATCATGGGCGAGCATGACGGTCGCCTCCCGTCGGCCGGTCTTCCTGCGCCGGATGGATCCGATGAGCGCCGCCTGCTCCTGGCAGCCCTGTAGGTAGTCGAAGGCGCAATGCCTCATCACCCGACCCTCCTCATACAGTTCACCGGCGCTGGCGATGAAGCGGACCTCCAGGTCCTTGACCACGACATCAGCCGGAGTGGGCCAGCTGCGCAGACCCTTCCCATCCTGGGTGACCCGCTGGATCGCCTCGCTCTTGCGCTCCCAGGCTTGTGCCCAGCGCAGCGTGTCCCGCCAGCCAGGATGCCGGGCCAAGCCCTCGCACTGATCGATGCCCTCCGCGTCAAGCCATCGGACCACCAAGCCCAGACACTGAAGGATCTCGGCTTGGCCATCGTCGTCGGCGGTCTCGAACCAGTCGACCACCCTGCGCATCGTGCGCGGCGTGAAGTCGAAAGGCGTGACGATCGAGCCACTAGGAACGAGTTCGATCTCCAACGTGGCGAGAAGGCACCGCATGAAGCCCCGATCCGGCTCGGCCCTCCAGCCCAGCGCGTCGATCATCTTGAGGTAGGCCACGACCTCGGACGCGAGGTCATTGCGCAGCTCGGCCAGCGGCTGCAGCAGCCTCGTGCTGGCGCCCTGGATGAGCCGCCAGCCCCGCGGCGACATGCCTCGACCCTGCAGGTAGCGTTTCAGCCGCTGGACTGGCTCACCGTCGGCAGGGAAGCCTTCCTTGCCGCAGACCAGCAGGAAGAGACCGACGAGCCCGGGCGCGTCGCGGCGCAGCTGCTCCAAGGCGGCACGCTGCTCGACGGCGCGGTTGTACTCGTCGGCGGCGACGTGCGACCTCCGCTGCACGAAGTTCGTGCGGCGGGCGGCGTCCAGCGCCACCGGGTCCAGCTCCATGGCACGAGCGACCTTGAGTCGCAACTGGCGCAGATCGCAGCCTGAACGAATCCTGCCGCGGAAGCGGTCGAGCATCCAGTCGACATACCGCTCCACCAGATCCTCGGGAAGGTCATGGCCACGCCTTGCTGCTCGATGCTGTACCTCCAGCCGCAGCCCTGCGCCCCAGAGGCTCAGCCATTGCCAGCCGAACGGATTCGGCGCCACCGACACATCCCTCATCGGCACCAGCAGGCACTTGCCGATGAACGGGATCTCCCAGCACCACGCCTGGACGGTGCCGGCCGCGTCGATCGAGTACACCGTCGCACCGACAACGCGGATGTGGCGGACCCCTTGCGGGTCGACCCAGACCCGTACCGGGTCGCGCAGGAACATCAGGGCACGCTCCCACCAGAGCTCGAAGCCCTCCGGGTCGTGGGCTGGCAGCAGCGACGCCGGAGGCAACGGCGCTTGCGCCGGCGGCCGGCCGTCAAGACCCTCGGCAATATCAGGCAGCAACCCGAAGGCCGGGGTGAACACCCGATCCAAGGCCCGGCGCCTGTCCTGCATTGGCGACGGTGGCGGTGGCGCATAGGCTTCGCCCTCGCACACGAAGCGGACGCACAGCCCGAGGTCGATCGCACGCGAGTTGGCCGACTCCATGTCGGACTTCAGCTCGGCAGCGAAATAGCTGCTACCCGGGCGGTCGCCGTAGATCAGGTCGACGCCGAGCTCCTCAAGGACGTCGACCCCCAGCGACTCGAAATAGGCAGGCCCTCGCCCTGCGGGCCAGCGTGCTGCGGGAAGAACTCGGCCCACTCCCAGTCGGCTTCCTCGTCGAGCCAATCGAGCACCCTCTGGCGCAGGGCCGCCAGGCCGGCAGCGTCGAGGCGACGCACCCAGATGCACCAGACTTCGTCATCAGCATCGTCGACGTCGTCTCCGAGTTCGGCTTCGGCCATCACCTCCACTCGCACCTGTAGCGGGTAGGCCGACTCGATCGCTTCGACCAGGTCATCGGGCGTGTCGAGACGCCTCGGGTTGATGTCGGTGAAGATCTGCCGGTTGAGGCTTACCTCGGTGGCGCCGCGAGGTCTGATGGTGCCGTACTCGTCAACTTCGAAGATGTCGAGGGCCGACTCCTCTTCGGGTTCGGTCATGAACGGTTCGCGATGGTCCATCGCAATGCTCCTCTTTAGCAGCGTTCGGCGAGATGCCCGGGGCTGCAAGCTGGATCAAATCCCCCAGGCCCGTGAGGTGGGCCAGTCCATCGGGTTCAGCGATGCGGTCGTGCTCTTCCTTCACCGCGAGCGAGATTGCCGCCGACCCATGAAAAAAGCCCGCACGTGGCGGGCTGCTTCCTGACGTTGCCTTTCGGCCTCATCCCCTTGCGGGTAACCACCTTGCGTCAGCAGGTTGGTGGGACAGCAGTCCTCTCGCGATGTGCATGCATTTTCGCCGTACCGATCATGGTCGTCAACGGCGATCCGCTACGCCGTCGCGATCTCGTGCGAGGAGTCACGATGCCGGCTACCGATCGGCAAGCGCCAGAGACTTCGGTGTTGATCACAACGGCGTTCAACTGCGTGAGCAATGGCGATGAGGCGGCAGCCGGGCACGGCCGACTAAGGATGGCCAAGGGCAGCGCGCCGACGTCCGGAAGGGCGCCGAGTCTCTACACCCTTGCCGCCGTCAGGCATCGCGGCGCAGGGGTCAGCAATGTGGCGGGTGCTGCAGTTCGCGGCTGATCATCGGAATCACGCTGACGGCCACAACCGGTCCGTCACGGCGCGCTCGAAATTCCAGTCAAGGAGCATCAACGGATGACAGGTTTCCGGCGACGAGTCTGGACCGCTCTTTGGCTCAAGTCGGCCACTTCCGGACATGCGATTGGCCAGAAATTGGCCTCATGAGCGACCGGTTTCAGAGTACAGCCGCCGCAGGCCGACGACCGCTCGAAAGGCTCACCTGCACCAACGCCATCGCTCAGGACCTTGCGGCGCTTTCCGGCCTCGTCTGCACGCTGTACTTCAGTTCAAATCAGCCGGAGGGGAACTGAGTCACCAGAGCGAGCCGGCGGATGAAGGATGAACTTACCCGGAGGAACGCGGCCACGTCGACTGCGCGACCCCCTCGGGGCCGAGCCGGTAACTTCATCAGGTACAGACCATGCGAGTGCGGTCTTCATCGCTGGTTCGACTTAAGCGACACTCAAAGTCAGATTCCGATCGGTCTCAAACAGAAGCAGGGAGAACTGTCCATGACGCGCCTTATTGCCCCTCCGTGCCCCGCCCGGCCATACGCCAGCTTGTACGTGAGCGTGTTTGCATTGGCACTGCTGAGCGGATGTGGCGGCGGCGGAGGCTCGGGCGGCGAAGGCCCGATCGCATCGCCTGCTCCTGCTCCTGCGCCTGCGCCTGCACCTGCACCTGCACCTGCACCTGCACCTGCACCTGCACCTGCACCTGCACCTGCACCTGCGCCTGCGCCTGCGCCTGCGCCTGCACCTGCGCCTGCGCCTGCGCCTGCGCCTGCGCCTGCGCCTGCACCTGCGCCTGCGCCTGCGCCTGCACCTGCGCCTGCGCCTCCTCCTCTGGTCAACTTGCCAGGAGCGATGCCCACGTCGCCTGCCTTTCCAGCCCCAACTTGGCCGGTGCCTGCTTCGACGCGTTGGCAGGAAGTCCAACCTGGCGCCATGTACTTCACAGGGCTTGCATTTGGCAATGGTTCATGGATTGCGCTTCAACCCTCAGGAGAGGTCTGGCGAAGTACAGATCGGCGGGCGTGGACGAAAACAGCGCCCGCATCCCGAGAATTCTGGGGCTTTGGAAATTCCATGGCGTCTGTTGCATTCCACGGAGACACATTTTATGTCTCAGGGCGCTTTTCCGATACAAAGGGAGTCCGCCAGAACGTCATTGCATCAAGTAAGGATGGAGCTGATTGGCGAATTGCATATAAGGGAGTAATTTCCACCGGCGCCGGACTTATGAAGTCCGTAGGGAGCAGAATATATTATTACGGTTACTATGGGATGCTGTACTCATCTACGGATGGTATCGATTGGTCGCAACAAGTCACCGGCACTAGCGATGAGCGGATTGTTGATGTTGCAGAATCCCCCGCAGGATTGGGAGTTCTTTCTATCACAAACACTTCTTCGAGAATTCGCCTGAGGACCGGTGGAGCGCTAAACTTTCAGTCGCCAGTTGAGATTCATAACGGCATATTGTGGGGACTGGCATTTGGTGCCAATAAGTGGATTGCAGTCGGCGTTGGCGGGAGTGCATTTACTAGCGCTGACGGAGTTACTTGGTCCAAGTTGAGTCTCGGCACAACGTCGAACCTCATCAATATCCGAAGAGTCGGCGGGAACTTCTATGTTTCAGATGATAGTGGAAAACTGTTTGTTTCAACGAATGGTGAAACATGGTCGACACATGAGCCGCCAGGCCGTACGTCAGGCTTCCAACTTGCGGCTGGCACTGTTTCTGACGGCTCCAGACTTGCCATTGCTAGAGACGATGGCGTAGCGATCTCTGACGGCGATGGGCGCTGGGAACATGTGTCATTCTCGAAACTCTATCTCACCAAGATAGCCTATCTTAAAGGCAACTTTATTGGCTGCGGTTCAGAGAAAATGCTTGTATTGACTGACCAGATTTCGGCCGGCGACGCGAACATATATAGCTCTGCGGACGGTAAGAATTGGAGCAAGGTCGACATGCAGGGTCTGAGCTCTGATTGTCGCTATTGGCAGGAGACCCCAAATGGTATCTTTTCTGGTGATCTGTTTTCACCGGACGGGCTGAACTGGCGTACCCTTCCCCTTCCAAGGGGTGACAGCCAAGCATTTGTGAATGGAAAAGCAGGATCACAAATCGCTTCGACTTACTACCAAGGAAAATTCATCTATTGGCTGACCCGCGACTTTCTGGCGTGGGAGGAATTGTCGTCTTCTGCTGAGCTGTCAACTTTGGCTTCGCTGCCCCGCCCCGAATATGGTATGACTTATAATTCAAGCATGGGTGGAATTATCGGCATTTTTGGCAACAGCGGCAAATATACAGTTGGCCTGTCACCTGATGGCCAAACTTGGACGGAACTGTCGGCGCTGCCTGCGTATGTTTTTAATGTCAACGGCATCGCCACCGATGGTCGTGCGACGGTCTTGGTCGGAAGCCGGAATGCTACCCAATCTTCAGATCTTCCCGCCTTTATCGCTAGGTCCAGCGATGGCGTTCATTGGTTTGATGTGATTGGCGCCCTTGATAACCAAACGGATTTCGAGTTTGTTAAGCACAACGGGAGCGAGTGGCTCGCAGGAGGTCGCTTCGGCACCATTGCTACAAGTCAAGACGGGCAGAGTTGGAACCTTCAGAGCGCGAGAACGGGCAAGTTTTTCAACAGCGCAGCGTTCGGAAACGGTAGGTGGCTGTTTACAACTTACGAAGGTGCGTTTTTCGTTCGAGAGTAGACTTATGTCGAGCGCTAATCTAGGCCGTGTGTCAGATGGAGGATCTGATGCAGATCGGCAACCTCGAATCCCAGCGGCTTGAGGCAATGTGGCTTCGAATATAGCTGGGCAGAAGCGGGGCAGGGGATTAGGACTTGCTCTACTCAGCGCCGTCGAGTAGTGGCCCAGCCAACGGCGCCGTCTGTAATAGTGCACCTCCAACGCACGGCCACGTCGATTGACTTGGGCTGTCCACGGCTTCCCTGACGCCTTTGACAAATAGCGTCCGGGGAACCGCTTCCTTTCTTCACCAGTTCTTGCGACGGCCCACGCGCCTCTGCGAATTCGGTCAACGAGTGAATCACTCCGAGAGTGTCCGCCGGCAGCTAGGGGTAGGGAACGGCAGTACGGGACTGGATGCAGTCGATAAGGGGGCAATTTGGCAGGTCTGTGATTGCCACCGCGAATGGCTGCTGTCGGCGCGGCGGCGTCGGCGTAGGTCAAGTTCCAAGGTGTTCCAGTCAGTCGCCCAGAACGCCACTAGGGGCTCCTTTGGGTCGACTACTGCCGACCGCGGACGTCGGCTCTCCGGTCGCTCAACTGGAAGGTCAGCTTTCCAGCGGTGAGATCGCTCACCCTGCTGTCGCTGGTCGACCCGAAGGCGACAACCGCTCTCCTGATTTCGTTGCCCCAAAGCTGCCGGCTGGGAAGAGAAACCGACGGATTGGGGGTCGATCTTCGGTCTCAACTCGACCTCGCTCCCGTGGTGCGCAAAGGTCGACGGAACCACTGGCATTCGGAGAACCACTGCGGCTCCATCTGCCTCGTAGATACCAGCCAGGCTATCGCTCTACTGGCTTCGCGTGAGGCCGCGACCAGACAAATGTAGAACTCGGGCGACGGAGCGTTGTGAGAAGCCCAACGGTAGAGCAAGTAAGCGCGAGCGCACAAGTATGGCGACGAAACAGGTTAACGAGGAGATGTGCAGGTGACTCCAACTCACAAGAGAATCGCACGATTTGACTTTAGGCTGTTGACGCCCTTCACCGATCGCACCTTTCTTAACTTAGATTCCGCCATCCATCAAATAGTCCGTCAGCCAACTATCGCCAAGACGAAAGGCGATCCGCCCTTAAATTTATCGGCGAGACTTTTGTCTCGTGGAGATTAAGCCAGCAAAAGCGATGCCGAGAAGAGCCAGAGTTGAGGGCTCAGGCACGGCGGTCACACCGAACTCAGCGATCAGCGTCGCATGCTGGGAGCCAAACATAACGTCCAGGCTCCTTCCAACGCTGCCAAGATCACTTGTGAAGACAGAGATGTTTCGTCCAGTGAACCCGGTGTCATAGATATTCCCCATGCTGGAGAAGAATGAATCGATAATGAGGTCCGAAAACTCCAGTTCCGCAAGGTAGATCTCCATGAAGAAGCCTGCGCCGAAATGCACGACACCATTAACGATGATTAAATCTCGATTCACGCTGTCGTCTTCAAGCTCCAGAATACCTTCGTTAAGAAAGACATCGCCGTTCACGGTCATTGTTCCCGGGGACGCGCCTGGACTCCATCTCCCACCGTTCATTAGTACATCTGCATTGATAGTGCCGGCATCACCCCTGAGCGTGCCGCCCCTCTGGACAAGTACTTGATCTGCAGTAACGGAACCTGAACTGGAAATACTTAACTCACCAGATTCCGTTAATGCAGATAGCATGCCAATATGCACAGTCCGGGCGAGTAGTGTGGCGTGATCCGAGACTGAAACCGCCCCTTTCCCACCTGCTCCGATATACACCGGGTTATTGAGGCTTCCCACGCTTGATCCAGATCCAGAAATATCAAGCCTTGACAATTGTTGAGGAGGATTGTTGCCGACGTGGATTCCGAAATTTTCGGTCGTGGGAATAATCTTACCCCCGTTCTCCACACGTACACTGCCCTTGCCATCGCTTCCAATCATGATCTGCCCGCCGCCGCGAAGCTCAGAGCCATGGCCGCTCACTTCGACGTTACCCTGCCCACCCTGGGATCCAATTTCGATCGCTCCAGCAACTGCAAGCGAGAGTCCGCCATCAATAGTAAGTGAACCTGCTTGGGCGACTCCCACCAGCAGCCAGTCCCCAGTTGGCGGGCTCATGCTCGTCGTTGTCGAGCTACCCCAGTCTATCGGCCGGTATTGCCGGGAACCCGCTGAATAAAGATAGTTGCTGCCCGAGTTGAGGATCGAGCCGGTTCGAACATTCGAGAATCCTCCAGTTTGTGCGACGGCAAGTACATCCGCAGTTGAGGGCAAGACTCGTTGCCCGTCAATGGCGCCAGTCGCCATAAGTGCAGCATACAGTACGTTATCATCGATATGCGGACTGACCCTAAAGGTCGGTATAGCTGATCCTTGGAACGATCCAAATGTTATATCGACGTCCCGATCTAATATCTCTGATGATGCATTGGGGACGTTAAAGCCTAATGCGTGCCCCATCTCATGCAGCGCTATCGAATAAAGGTCGATTCCCTGTCCTCCCGTCATGACCCGGCCGGTGTTCATCGATCCCGCACCCAGATCTTTACTGTCTAGATCGATCAAGAAAAATTCTGTCGAAGTTTGAGGGGTCGCATCGAGAAACCAGTCGCCGCGAGTGCTGTTGATTGAAATCAGGCTTCCAACCGCATTGCCCTTTTCGCCAGCGCCGATGGACGCCCATTGATAGTAGATGTTCACGGTTCTAGAGTCCCGAATTGCATCCTGCCATGTGTCAGCTGCCGCTCGAAATATGGAATCGAAGCTACCGCCGCCAGTGGAATTGCTCGGGCCGGCATCCCCTGCGTCGACGCGATGCAATACTATAGTTAATCCAAAGGCGGTTGAGTTCAGCATTGCGAGAAGCAGGGCCAAACAGATCTTCTTCAACGCAGTCATCCGCTTTCCTCCAAGGGCTATAAGCCACAACATAATTCGCATGGTAGAGCGCTGCTGAACTCTCGCTAGTTTGAAACTAGGGGCCTATGTAGAATATTTCACGCTTCTAGAAATGCGTCATCGTCGTAAAAGCAAGCACGAATCGCGCCAGCTCTACAACATGTTGATCTGAAACATCTTTAAGCGCTTGCATCTCCGATGCCTTCCCTGATTGTAAAAAAAGGCCGACAAGTTCAGCTCGTGCCACTAATCGCATCGCTGCGCGGGATGCCAGTAACCCGCCGGTGCTCAACGGCCGCAACTGGCCGACTGTGTGAGGTCACGAACAGCCGCTTCGTAGAAGCGAAACAAGAATAGCGATGTCTTGCCGTCCGGCTGCTTCTATGGGGACTCGTTTGTCAAGCCCTTCTTGGTGGTGCGCGCGGCCATGTTTGCGCGCGTGCCGGTGTGGCTTGACCAGTACATCTGGCAGATCCGAGGTCGGGGTATGAGGAAGGTTCGAGCCAGTGCTCGAACGAGCTTCTATCCGTGTCGGGCGCAGGCGTCCGACACCACATGCAACATACGCGCAGAGTGCGCTGGCAAACCCCTGTTACCGACGCGCCCCATCTTTGGGGACGGTCACTTTGTAGTGACCCGCAGCCGGTTCGGGCGCGTCGACCTTCGTTCATGATGCTGATGCGTTACCTGCCAAGCCGTGAATCGCAATGGCGTTGGTCGCCTTTAGACAGCCACCGGCTTGAGCACCGCGCCGGCTGGGATCTCGCCATGCTTGAGGTAGCGCCATAGCGCGATCACCAAGCGCCGCGCCAGGGCGACGATGCCGACCCTGCGCATGCGTTTGCCTCCGCTCGCGAAGCGCCGGTTGAACCACTGCGTCAACGCACTGTCGGGCTGCAACTGCAGCCACTTCCAGGCTTGCTCGACCAGCATCGCTCGTATCCGCCTGTTGCCCGCTTTGCTGATGCCTTGCTCGATCTCGCTGTCACCGCTGGCGTAGGGCGTGGGCGCCAATCCGACGCACCCGGCCAGCTCGCGCCGGTTGGCGAACTCCCGCCAGCCGAACAACTCCTTGACCAGCAACCAGGCGCCTTTGGGTCCGATGGCGCGCAGCTGCATCAGTTGCTGGACCAACGGCTGCTTGCCATCCTCGATCTCCTGGCACCGCAAGGCCTCCAAGGCCCTCATCTGATCCTTGACCAGCTTCAACCGCGCACTCTCGCGCTCGATCTCCGCTCGCAGCAGCGGCGGCACCTGTGCGCAGTGGTGCTCCCACCAGGCAGCCCAGTCGCGCCCGCCGATGATGATGTGCGGGCGCAGGTTGTGCAGCACCAGCAGCGAGCCGATGCGGTTGGTGTGCGCAATGCGTTCGTGCATCAGCCGTCCCAACTCCCGGTGCGTGCGGCGCGCGTCTTCGGCCTCGGCGCTCGGTTCGCGCAGCACCGACCACACACGCTCACCGGCATGGTGGCGCAGCAGCATGGTCAGCAGCTTGTCGCCGTCCAGGCGATCGGTCTTGGCCCGCCGGGCCCGCCGATTGACCTCGATGCTCGCGGCGTCGACCACGATGTTGTCGATACCCTGCTCGATCAGCCATCGGTGCAGCCACCAACCGTCGCGGCCGGCCTCGTAGCATGAGTGGACCTTGCACTGGGCGCTCAGGCCGCAGCGCGTCCGGGCATTGGTCAAACACTCCAGCACTGCGACGGTGTCGCCGGCGTCCACGGTATAGCGGCTCGGGCCGCGCCGGCCGTCGCTGAGGCTCAGCTTCCACTTCTTGTCAGCCAACTCGAAGCTCACGTACAGATCGACCTGGCTCGCCGCATCCTGGCCTTGTGGGGTTGTCTGGGTTGTCCGCATTTCCGTCTCCTTCGTTCAGAAGCCTGGAAATTGCCGTTGTAGTCCAACGGGGTTGCCTGATCAGTCCCCCATAGCATCTTTGGAGCAACCCGGCGGGCAGGTTTGGGTCGTCAGCGGGTGTAGGCGAGCCAACTTCGGCTGTCCGCTGTGAGACGTATCCGGTCGCTCGGACCATGGGCTCACGACCTCGATCGCACCATGCTGAAGTCACTGGTGTATCGAAAAGGATGGTTTTCGGGACAACTTGTTGACCTCAGTCAAATCAAGCACTTGCGTGTCGCATAAGTCAGTCGCGAAAATACAGGCATGAAACGCATCGGCTACGCCCGTGTCTCGACGGTCGATCAGAAGCTCAACTTGCAGCGCGATGCGCTGAAGGCCGCCGGCTGCGATCTCATCCTTGTCGATCAGGTCAGCGGCACGCGGGCCAAGCGCCCGGGCCTGGACAAGGCGCTGGCCAAGCTGGGGCCGGAAGTTGTTCTTGTGGTCTGGCGTCTCGACCGGCTCGGCCGGTCTCTGTCGCATCTGGTCGAGGTTCTGAAGCTCATTCAGGCCAAGGGCGCGGGATTCATCTCGCTCACCGAGGCCATCGATACGACCAGCGCCGGCGGCCGGCTGGTCTTCCACATGATGGCTGCGCTGGCGGAGTTCGAGCGAGCTCTGATCGTCGAGCGGACTCAGGCCGGCCTTGTGGCGGCTAAGTCACGCGGGGTCAGGCTGGGTCGGCCTAGGAAGCTGACAGGGAAGCAGGTCAAGCACGGGCGCGCCTTGCTCGATGGTGGCGAGACGGGTCACGCTGTGGCGCAGACCTTGGGGGTGTCGCGGGCGACGCTCTATCGGGCGTTGGCGGCTGGGTGACTGGATCGGTCCGGCTGCCTCGGCGGCAGGGTCCATGGCTATCGGTGTTGATGATTGCGCTCAACACCGGCGAGGCGCGCGTCCCGAGCCAAAGTACGGCGCCTCAGGCGTGCTCGAGCGTAGGGGCGTCACCGAGACCCTCCCTCACCGCGAAAAACTGCTGGTGGCATGTCCTGAATGTCCTGGAAGTCCTGACGGTCAAGAGGCCGGCGGCGTCGGGCCAGGACATGCAGGACTTGCAGGACTTGCAGGACTTGCAGGACTTGCAGGACTTGCAGGACTTGCAGGACATGGAGGGGACAGAGAAGTCGGGCAACAACGGGCTCCCCAGCCCGCCACCGTCAACCTCGATCACCCGAACATGGCGAACGGCGTGCAGCGGCGGCTTCCAGTCAGTCTTGCATGACGGGACGCGGCCGGACTGCTTGGGTATGCCGCCGGGTTGGGCGCGGCGCACCCCGCACACCCGGCTATCCTTCAGCGCAGGGGGAGAGAAATGACATCCACGTCTCGGCGCTATTACCGCGTCATGCTGGGCCGCAAGAGCGCCCATGCACAACAGTCCTTTGCTGGTGGTTACGTCGGCGTCGACGACATCACCGGCGACCTTAGTGGTCAGCTTCCAGATGACTGGCGCGAGTTCAACCGCAAGTTCATCCCGATCTTCCTTGCGAAGTTCCGGGACAAGTCCAAGATCGCGGCGGGTCTGGCAGGCGGCGTGACCTGGACGCTGTGCAAGGGCATCCGTAAGGGCGATGTCATCATCAGCCCGGATGGCATGGGACGCTATCGCGTCGGCGAAGTCACCAGCGACTATCAGTGGGCGTCGGGGCAAGCCTATCCGCACCGCCGGGCTGTTCACTGGCTCGACGCCACCATCGACCGTACGGCAATGAGCGAGTCACTGCGAAACTCCACCGGCTCGGTCAATACGATCAGCGAAATCTCCCGCTATGCGGACGAGATCGAGCATCTGATTGGCGGCGCCGCGCCGCCCAAGCTGATCGCCACAGACGAGACGATCGAGGATCCCGTCGCCTTTGCGATGGAAAAGCACCTCGAAGAGTTCCTGGTTCAGAACTGGGCGAGCACGGAGCTCGGAAAGTCTTACGACATCTACGAAGAAGAGGGCGAGCGCGTCGGCCAGCAGTACGCGACCGACACCGGCCCGATGGACGTGCTGGCCGTGAGCAAGGACAAAAAGCAACTGTTGGTCGTCGAGCTGAAGAAGGGTCGCGCGAGCGACGCGGTGGTCGGCCAGATCCTGCGCTACATGGGGTACGTGATGCAGGTACTGGCCGAGCCCGATCAGACCGTGCATGGCGTCATCATCGCCCTAGATAACGATCAGCGCGTTCGACGCGCCCTCGCCGCGGTGCCCAACGTCACCTTCTACCGCTACGAGGTCAGCTTCAGACTGATCAAGGGTTGACATGCCCCTCACCCTCCCCCAGCTCGAACGCCACCTCTTCAAGGCCGCCGACATCCTGCGCGGCAAGATGGACGCCTCGGAGTTCAAGGAATACATCTTCGGCATGCTGTTCCTCAAGCGGTGCTCCGACGTGTTCGACCAGCGCCGCGAACAGGTCATCGCGCAGGAGGTCGCCGCTGGCAAGTCCCAGGCCGAGGCCACCGTCAGCGCCGAACTGAAGCGATGGTACGGCCAGTCCTTCTACGTGCCGCCCACGTCGCGGTGGCAGTACTTGGTCAACGAGGCCCATACCGATGTCGGAGGCTTCCTCAACCGCGCCCTGGGCGGCCTGGAGTCCAACAACTCCAGCCTGGCCGAGGTGCTGGAGCACATCGACTTCTCGCGCAAGGTGGGCCAAAGCAAGATCCCCGACATTAAGCTGCGCCAGCTCATCAGCCACTTCAGCAGCTACCGGCTGCGTAACGAGGACTTCGAATTCCCCGACCTGCTGGGTGCCGCCTACGAGTACCTTATCGGCGAGTTCGCCGACAGCGCCGGCAAGAAGGGCGGCGAGTTCTACACCCCGCGCTCGGTGGTGCGCATGATGGTGCGGCTTGTCAAGCCCGAGCAGCAGCACAGTGTCTATGACCCCTGCGTGGGCTCCGGCGGCATGTTGATCCTGGCCAAGGAATACATCGACGAGCACGGCGGCGACGGCACCCGGGCCGACCTGTGCGGCCAAGAGGCCAACGGCACCGTCTGGTCGATCGCCAAGATGAACATGCTGCTCCACCGCATCAGCACCGCCGACCTGCGCAACGACGACACCCTGGCCGAGCCGCAGCACGTGGAAGGCGGCGAGCTGATGCGCTTCGACCGCGTGCTGTCCAACCCGCCGTTCTCCATCAACTGGGGCACTACCGACACTGACCGCGCCGGCCAGTCCGTCTGGGCGCCCAAGTTCCGCGCCGAACGCTTCCGCTACGGCGAGGTGCCGCTGGGCAGCAAAAAGGCCGACCTGATGTTCCTGCAGCACATGGTGGCGGTCACCCGCGACGGCGGCATGGTCGCCACCGTGATGCCGCACGGCGTGCTTTTCCGTGGCGGCGAGGAGCGGGCCATCCGTGCCGCCATGATCGAGGCCGACCTGCTGGAAGCAGTGATCGGCCTGCCTGCCAATCTGTTCTATGGCACCGGCATCCCGGCCTGCGTGCTGGTGTTGCGCCAGCGCCAGGGCAACCACAGCGGGAAGCTGGCCGAGCGCCAGGGCCGGGTGCTGTTCATCAACGCCGACCGCGAATATTTCGAGGGCAGGGCGCAGAACTACCTTCTGTCCGAGCATATCGAGAAGATCGTCGATACCTTCGACCTTTTCGCCGAAGCGCCAGGTTTCAGCGCCATCGTGCCCAACGCCACGCTGCGCGACAACGACTGCAACCTCAACATCCGCCGCTACGCCGACAACGCGCCGCCGCCCGAGCCGCACGACGTGCGCGCGCACCTGCTGGGCGGAGTGCCCAAGGCCGAGGTGCAGGCCAAGGCCGCGCTGTTCATGGCGCACGGCCTGGACCCGCTGGCGCTGTTCGTCGAGCGCGACGTTAGCTACTTCGACTTCCGCCCCGAGCTGGCCACTCGGCAGGCCCTCAAGCCCGCGGTCGAGACGAACACCGGCCTCGTGGCCCGCGAGCAGGCTGTGCGGGCCGCCTTCGATGCCTGGTGGCAGGCGCACAGCCCGCGCATCACCGCCCTGGCCGGCGCACCCAGCTTCGTCGGCCTGCGCAACGAGTTGCTGCACAGCTTCAGCGCGGCGCTGGAGCCGGCGGGCGTGCTGGGGCGCTTTCAGGTGCGCGGCATCGTGGCCGGCTTCTGGGACGACGCCAAGTACGAGTTCATGACGCTGATGGCCCGCGGCGCCAAGGGCGTGGTCGATGCCTGGCGCACCAGCATCCTGACCGCGCTGGACGACGAGCAGAGCAAGGACAACCCGCTCGACCACAAGCTGGTCAAGTTCCTGATGGCCGAGTTCGTCGAGGCGCTGGCCGAGCTGGAGGCGCGCAAGGCCGAGCTGGACAGTCAGCTCAAGGCGGCCACGCCGGACAAGGGTGCGGGCGAGGATGGCGACGAGGCCGTGGCCGGTGAGGACGAGCCGGCGGTGGGCGAGGCGCAGCTCAAGGAATGGAAGAAGCAGCTCGCCGTGCTCAAGAAGGACATCAAGGCCCAGGAGCAGGGCTTTGCGCGGCGGCTGAACGCGGCGGTCGATGCGCTGGACGAGGCCGGCGCCGCTGCGCTGCTGCTGGCGATCCTGCGCAACGACATGCAGGTGATCCTGGAGCGGTACATCAGCGCGCAGCGGCAGCGGGTAGTCACAGCGTTCGAGAACTGGTGGGACAAGTACCGGGTGACGTTGACCGATGTCGAGACTGCACGCGATGGCGCACAGGCCAAGCTGACGATGTTTCTGCATGGGCTGCGCTATGCCTGAGACGCTTGCCAGGCACATCAAGGTCCTTTCCGGGTGGGCATTCCCTTCGGACGGATTCGATGAACTCGAAGGGCTGCCGCTGATTCGCATTCGAGATCTGGCCAGTGGCACTACCGAGGTGAAGTTCAAGGGCAGCTACGACCCGCGGTACGTCATCGACGACGGTGACGTGCTCATCGGCATGGACGGAGACTTCTCTGTGGAGAAGTGGGCCGGTGGGCCAGCACTGTTGAACCAGCGCGTATGCAAGGTCGAGACTGCCTCGGAGAACCTGGACCAGGGCTTCCTTTACTGGTACTTGATGCCGCATGTCGCCGAGATCCATCGCAAGACGCCGCAGACGACGGTTCGGCACCTTGCCGCATCCAGCCTGGGTCACATCGTGGCCCCGCCGATCTCGGTTGCGGAACAACGCACAGTCAACGAGATCCTCGACACCCTCGACACCACCATCCGCCAAACCGAGGCGATCATCGAGAAGCTCAAGCAGGTCAAGCAGGGGCTGCTGCACGACCTGCTGACCCGCGGCATCGACGCCAACGGCGAACTGCGCCCGCCACAGAGCCAAGCGCCCCATCTGTACAAGGACTCACCACTGGGGTGGATTCCATGGGAGTGGGAAGCGATCACCCTCGGCGCGGCGGTCGGCCGATCTGGCGGAGCGATTCAGACCGGCCCCTTCGGCTCACAGCTTCACGCACACGAGTACGTTCCAGAAGGTGTCCCGGTGATCATGCCGCAGGACATCCTCGATGGCGCTATCGACCGAGCGCAGATTGCAATGGTTAGCGACCGCAAAGCGATCGCGATGGCTCGCCACCAAGTCGCCACAAATGATGTTGTGTTCTCTCGACGCGGCGATCTATCGCGGTGCGCAGCGATTGGTGAGCACGAGATCGGCTGGCTCTGCGGAACTGGCTGTCTGCTAGTCCGGCTACCAAAGACAGAGCTTCTCGGTGTCTGGCTTTCGTTGGTCTATCGGCAGCCTTTGGTACAGGCGCAGGTTCTGGGGCGAGCGGTAGGCTCGACGATGGCAAACCTCAATACGGGCATCCTCAGCGAGTTGCACGTCACACGCCCGCCAGTAGAGGAGCAGAGTGAAATCGACAGTCGCATTCGCGCACTGTCCAGCACGCTGGAAGCTGAGAGTGACCTTGCAGCCAAGCTGCGACTGGAGAAGTCCGGCCTCATGGACGACCTGCTCACCGGCCACGTCCGCGTCACCCCGCTGCTGGCCTGACCGACGAACGCCCGCCTAACCATCATGCCCTCTGAGTCACACATCCTCTTCGAGGGCGAGCTGTCCGACGCACCCGGTCGAGCGGAATCGTGGACCGAGTCGGTCCGTTACCTCGGTCGCGGCGCCTGGGAGTTGCTTTCGGAAGGAACAGGGTTCTCTGGCGGTGAGAGGAACGTCGTCTTTCGAGAGCGCCTTAGCACCAGGGGTATGGTCGACTGGGTTCGAGAGAGAGATGCGGAAGACGCCGATGTCCCGACCACCTGCACAGTGAATGAAGTTGCGAGCGACGAAAGTGAGGAGAGCGGCGTGCTGCTTGGACCGCGGACAGCCCGACTCCTTGAGATCGCTGAGATCGTCGGAGCAGAGCACTGCTGCCGCTGCTTGCGCGGGCTCGCCGCCGGCACTTGGCCGCCCGAGCCCAAAGCCCCAGTCATTCAGCAGGTCACCGGCGTCGCGGTGCGTCCCGTCTGGATACGTATTTCGCACCCAGTCTTCACTGTGTTGACTTCGGGAGGCCCAGCCTTTCTCTACCCTCCATCCCCGGACGGGCGCGCGCAATTGGTGCTGACTTCATCGAGCAGCATGGACAGAGGGTGGACGATCCGGCTGCCTAAGAAGTGGCTACTCGCGCTGGAGCCCTGGAGAGACAAGCTAGCCCAGTTAGCGAAGGCGAAGAGCAAAGGCGGGAGTCCGCCGGCGACCGAGTGAACCATGGGCTGGGAACTCGAAACCGTCGAAAAGCCCTTCGTCGAGCAGCTCAGGCCGATGGGTTGGATCTATGCCGAGGGCTGACCTTGCCCTCGTTCGACGTAGTCCATAGCCACTCGGTTACGCGGCTTTCTTCGCCTGGCCCGCGTGCCAGTTTGCTTCGAACCTCATCGGGCTGACGTAGCCCAACGTGGAGTGAAGTCTGTGATGGTTGTAGAACGTCAACCAGTCGATCACCTCATCCATCGCCTCGCGCTGGGTGGCGAACTTCTTGCCATACAGCCGGCCCACTTTCAGGCTTCCCCACAGGCTTTCCGTCGGCGCATTGTCCCAGCAGTTGCCCTTGCGACTCATCGACGACAGCATGCCGTAGCTGGCCAGCGCGTCCTGGAACGAGTGGCTGCAGTATTGGCTGCCGCGGTCCGAGTGGAAGACCAATCCTGGCGCCGGGTGCCGCCTGAACCACGCCATGCGCAGCGCGTCTGTCACCAGGCTGGCCTGCATGTGCGGCTGCATGCTCCAGCCCACCACCTGACGGCTGAACAGGTCAATCACCGCAGCCAGGTACAGCCAGCCTTCGTCGGTGGCGATGTAGGTGATGTCGCTGCTCCAGACGCGGTCGGGCTCCGGCGGCGTGAAGTCACGCGCCAGCAAGTTCTCAGCGATCGGCAGATCGTGCTTGCTGTCGGTCGTCACGACGAACTTCCTCTTGCTGCGCGCCTTGATGCCGTGCGTGTGCATCAGTCGCTGCACCCGGTCTTTGCCCACGCGAATGCCTCGCGCCAACAGTTCCTTCCATATCCTTGGCCAGCCGTATTCGCCTTTGACCTCGGCGTAGATTGCTCGGATGTGGGCCAGTAGGGCCTCGTTGCTGAGTCGGCCGCCACCAGGCTGGCTGGGCTGGCTCGTGCGGCGCCGGCGCTGATGCTCGAAGTAGCCGCTCGTGCTCACGCCCAGCACGTCGCACGTCAAGGTGACTGGCCACGCAGCCTTGTTCTTGGCGATCCAGGCGTACTTCACAGCGATTCCTTTGCAAAGTACGCCGTCGCTTTTTTAGGATGTCGCGCTCCATCTTCACGCGGGCCAGCTCAGCACGCAGTCGTGCCAGCTCCATCTGCTCGGCGCTCACCGGTCGTTCGCCGGCGCCCTGCAGTTCACCCTTCTCGGCCAGCCGAACCCAGTTACTCAAGGTCTGCTTGGGCATGCCCAACACCCGCGCCGTCACAGACGCTTCCTGCCCGGCCTTGACCAGCCGAACGGCCTCCAACTTGAACTCCAGCGTGTACCGCGCGCGGTGCTGGTCCTGACTCTTCTTGCTCATCTTTCGTGCTCCATGAATGCATTTTCAGCTTCAGCTATGGAGTACGTTTTTCGGGGGCAAGGTCAGGCAACATCGACAGCCCTGCTCCTACCGACAGCCCCATCGTTGGGTGGTTACCGCCATGACGGTCCAAAAAGCCTTGCTGGCTGCAGATAGCCAGACACCCACCTTGCAGTCGCACGACGTGGTGGCGGGGCTGGGGCTGGCCCCCCGCGATCTGCTGGCTACCTGCCTGGCCTTGTTCGAGGACAGCACGCTGCAGCAACGGCTATCAGACCGGATCGAAGCCGTGTCAAGAAGGATCGGGTCTAACCCGTCGCAGGCTGCAGCCGACACACAAGCGACGCTCAGTTCGCTGCAACTCCGCATGACGGTCTGGAGGAACGCGGCAGCACACGATGACGTGTTGAGGCTCGTGCTCTGGATGCGCCTGCGCGAGGCCTTCGACCTGCCGCCGCTGACCTTTGGCACCCTGCGCTCGGCACGTACCGCCGCGGACGATGTGGTGGTTGCAACGCTGCGCTCCATTCAGCCAGAGGGCTTGGTGGAGGCTGCAAAACGTTGGACCGGCGTAGGTGAGCAGCGCGAGATTCCCGACAGCCTTGACGCGCTGGCACGTCAGACCCTGGCCGAACTGGTATCTAGCGTGATGCAGGCCGATGACGCGGCCAGCGCCACGGCGAGGGAGGCCCTGCTACGCACGATGAAGGAGCGCGTGGCGCAACTGGACGAGGAGTCCCGCACCCGGTTGCTGGAGGCCATCAATGCACGGGAGTTCAACGACGACGCCATCCGCACCATGTTGCTGACGGGAGGCGGCTTGGCCACCTTCGGCGGCGCGGTGAGCGTGGCCGGGTTTTCCGCCTACATCCTGGCGGCGCAGGCATCGGCATTCATTCCGCTGGTCAGTGGCCCGGCCCTCGTGTCATTTGTGGCAGTGCTGTCCAACCCAATCACCATCGTGCTGGCAACGGTCGGGGCCGGCGTGTGGGCGGCACGCTCGGCCAACAGGAAGATCCAGTCCGCCATCGCCATGCGGGTGATTTCGCTGCTGGCCCTGACCGGCATTGCCGCCGGCGATGCCGGTTTGAGAGGGATGGCGCAGGCCTTCCTTCGCCTGCCAGGAGTGACCAGCGCAGGCACGTTGGACGGCAAAGTGCTGGCTGCCTACCAGGCTGACTGGAAAACCATCGAACCGGCGCAGCGCAACGCCGTGTCGCTGGAGCTGCGAACCTTGCAGGTGATGGAGCGACCAATTCCCGACAGTCAGTCTACGGACCGCTGGGAGCGACTGCTGCAAAAGGGTGACGGTGCGGTGCAGGACATGGCTGCCATGAGTGTGCTGACGCTAGGCGAGCTGGCATATCACATCCACTCTCTGGACCCGGCAGTGCTGGCGGCGGCGGACTTCTCGAGGGTGGAGGATCTGGACGACCCAATCGCGTTCGCTGCGTTCGCCCATTCCATCGAAGCACTGGGGGCAGACAGCCACCTTGGCGCCATCAGCAACTTGAAGGGCTACGTGGCCGAACAGGTAGTGGCCGGCGAACTGGTGCGACAAGGGCATCTGGTGGAGTTCCCGGACACGTCGAACCAGGCGGGTTGGGACATCGCCGTTGATGGCGTGAAGTTCCAGGTGAAAAACGCGACCGATCTCGACCTGTTGGCGCGGCATTTCGACAAGGGCTACGACTACCCCATACTGGCCAATTCAGAGGTCGCCGAGCTTCTGTCCAAGGCGGCTGACGAAGGCCACGTGCCGGCATGGGCCGATCGGGTGCATTTCGTCGAAGGCTACAGCCAGGACTCGGTGCAGCAGTTAACTGATCAGACCCTGGATGCCGGCGATGCCATGCTGCATCCTCATGTGCCGATTTTTGCAGTCACCTTGGGCGCCATACGCCAATGGGGCCGCTACAGCAGCGGGCAGGTGTCTGGCTCGCAGGCGGTGCAGACGGTGCTTGTCAACGGTGCCTTCAGCGCCAGCCTAGCGGTGGCGGGCAACTTCGCGGGCGTTGCTATCGGCATGCTGGTGTTCGGCCCGGCTGGCGCCTTGGTGCTGGGTTCGGCCTTGCCTATCGTGAGTCGCACGCAGGTGGGCAACGTTAGAAAAGCGGCCGAGGCGGTCACCAAGGGCGCCTTGTATGAGAACTGGCAACGCGAGGCCGACGAATCCCTGGTTACTTTGCTCGGCGCACTCGAAAGACAGCTAGTCAGCAAAGGAGTTCAAGTTAAGGCGCGCGGCGCCAGTCCCAAGCCCGCGCTTCTGGCGAACTACTTGACCTGGCGCATCGATGAGGACGTTCGTTTCTTGCGTGAAGCTTGGCTGAGGCTTAAGCGCATAGAGGAAGATCAAAAGTTCAAGGTCGAGGACGCTGGCGACCGGCTGTTGGTCTGGCTCAGTACCTGCACTCTCCATCCTGTGACATACCAGAACGAGCTACGCAGGTGGCTGGAGGTATTGGCGCGCAGGCCGACGCTTGAGCAGAATTTGGTCGAGAGAAAGGAGCGGACTGTTTCGTCCTTGAAGGACTTCTGGAGCGGCGTGAAACAAGGCTACAAGGAACAAATGTCGAAGAAGAAGGACTAGACGACCAGCATGGGATGGGAACTAGAAGCCGTTGAGAAGCCCTTTGTTGAGCAACTGCTCGCAATGGGCTGGCGCTACCTCGAAGGCGACCTCGATAGCCCAGCAGCCACCTCCCGCATAAGCTTCACCGAGGTCATCCAGGAAGCCCGGCTGCGCCGCCAACTCCATGCTCTGAACCTGGATGCCACCGGACAGCCCTGGCTCGACGACGAGCGCCTATCTCAGGCAGCAGGTGCCATCACCCGCATCCCCGCGCACCGGCTGATGGAGGCCAACCAGACCGCCACCGAGCTGCTGCTGGGCGGCCTGACGGTCGAGGGCCTGCCTGGCTGGGATGGCGGCCGCGGCCAGACTATCCACTTCATCGACTGGGAACACCCTGAGCGCAACGAGTTCACCGTCGTCAACCAGTACCGGGTGGACTGCCTGCCGGGCTACAGCCGTGGCAAGGCGTTCATCGTGCCCGACCTGGTGCTGCTGGTGAACGGCATCCCGCTGGTGGTGGTGGAGTGCAAGAGCCCCAGCGTGCCAGAGCCGCTGGCCGAGGCCGTCGATCAACTGCGCCGCTACAGCAACCAGCGCCGCGCCAGCGGTGAGGTGGACGACAACGAGGGTAACGAGCCGCTGTTCCACACCAACCAGTTGCTCATCGCCACCAGCTTCGACGAGGCGCGTGTGGGCAGCGTGGGCGCCGCCTTCCGCCACTACGCGGCCTGGAAAACCGTGGTCGGCCCCGACGGCCAGGGCACCGAGGCCGAAGTTGCGGCCGCGCTGGGAAAGGCTCAGCTCTCCGAACAGGAACGCCTGGTGGCGGGTCTGCTGTCGAAGGCCAATCTGCTGGACGTGGTGCGGCACTTCATGTTGTTCATGGCCGCCGACGGGCAGACGGTGAAGTCAGTCTGTCGCTACCAGCAGTACCGCGCCGTCAATCTCGCCATCCACCGCCTGCGCACCGGCAAGACCCGGCGCCAGGACGGCGAACACGACCGGCGCGGCGGCATCGTCTGGCACACCCAAGGCTCGGGCAAGAGCCTGACGATGGTGTTCCTGATGCGCAAGCTGCGCACCGACGCGCTGTTGCGCCGCTTCAAGGTGGTGGTGGTGACCGACCGCAACGATCTGGAACAGCAGCTTTCGCAGACGGCCAAACTCACAGGGCAGAACGTCGAGCGCGCCACATCGGCGGCCGGGCTGAAGCAGTACCTGCGCCGCCAGGGGCCGGACATCGTGTTCGGCATGATCCAGAAGCAGCGCGGCGGCGATGCGGCCGGCGAGTCGGGTCTGAAGGCCGAGGACCTGCCCAAGGCCGCGGCGCGTGAGCCGGCGACGGTGGAAGTACTGAACGAGGACGAGGCGATCTTGGTGCTGGTGGACGAGGCCCACCGCAGCCAGGCCGGCGACCTGCAGGCGGCGCTGCTGGCCGGCCTGCCCAACTGCGCGCGCATCGGCTTCACCGGCACGCCCATCCTGATGGGCGACAAGAAGCGCACGCACGAGATCTTCGGCGAGTTCATCGACCGCTACACGATCCGCGAGGCCGAAGCCGACGGCGCCATCGTGCCCATCCTGTACGAGGGCCGCACGGCGCACGGCGCGGTGAAGGACGGCGCCAATCTGGACGACCTGTTCGAAGACCTGTTCCGCGAGCACACGCCCGAGGAACTGGAGGCGATCAAGGCCAAGTACGCCACCAAGGGCCAAATCTTCGAGGCGCCGGACCTCATCCGCGACAAGGCGCGCGACATGCTGCGCCACTACGTCACCCACATCCTGCCCAATGGCTTCAAGGCCCAGGTGGTGGCCTACAGCCGGCTGGCAGTGGTGCGCTATCTGGATGCCTTCATTGCCGCGCGCGATGAGCTGCTGGTAGAGGCCGAAGGGTTGAGTCCCGAGGACAAGGCGCTGGACGACGAGGCGCTGTGCACGCGGCCACCGACGGTGCAGGCCCAGGTGCAGGCGTGGCGCTGGCGCGAAGTGCTGGCCCGGATCGAGTTCGCGCCCATCATTTCGGGCAGCAATAACGACGACCCGGCCTGGAAGCAGTGGACGGAAGGCGAAGCCCAGAAGGGCCGCATCGACCGCTTCAAGCAACCGCTGTTGCACGCCGATCCAGCCAAGGCCGACCCGCTGGCCTTCATGATCGTGAAGTCGATGCTGCTGACCGGCTTCGACGCGCCCATCGAGGGCGTGATGTACCTGGACCGGCCGATCCGCGAGGCCGAGCTGCTGCAGACCATCGCCCGCGTGAACCGCACCGGCCACGGCAAGCAGTTCGGTATCGTGGTCGACTACTACGGCCTGGCGCACCACCTGAAGGAGGCGCTGAACGTCTACGCCGAGGACGACATCGACGGCGCGCTGCAGAGCCTGAAGGACGAGATCCCGGTGCTGCGCGACCGGCACCTGCGCGTGGTGGACCTGTTCCGCAGCCGCGGCATCGACAGCCTGGCGGACACCGAAACCTGCGTCGAGGCCCTGGCCGACGAGCGGCTGCGTGCCGAGTTTGCGGTCAAGCTGAAGGCGTTCCTGACCACGCTGGACGTGGTGCTGCCGCGGCCCGAGGGGCTACCCTTTGCGCCCGACGCCAAGAAACTCGCGTTCATCTACGCACGCGCCCGCAATCGCTACCGCGACACGCCGGTGCTGGGCAAGGACGTGGGCGCCAAGGTACGCAAGCTGATCGACGACCATGTGGTGTCGATGGGCGTGGACCCGAAGATCCCGCCGGTGTCGCTGACCGATGCCGACTTCGGCAGCAAGCTGGCCCGTGAGCCCAATGACCGGGCCAAGGCGTCGGAGATGGAGCACGCCATCCGCGCGCACATCCGCGAGCACCTGGACCAGGACCCTGTCGCCTACCGCAAGCTGAGTGAGCGGCTGCGCGACGTGCTGGCCAAGCTGGGCGAGCAGTGGGATGAACTGAGCAAGGCGCTGCAGGGGTTGGTGGACGAGATCCGCGCCGGCCATGTGGAGCCTGATGACCCACTAACGGATCTGCCCGAGCACTACGGGCCGTTCCTGCGGCTGATGGTGGACACGGCGGCGGGAGATCGGGCAATCAGTGATGCCGAGCAGCAGAAGCTGGTGGACTTGACGGTGGACGTGGTCGACACCATCGCGGCCGAGTTGGTGCCCAACTTCTGGCGGCCCAATCGGCAGCCGGCGCAGGATGCGCTGAACACTCGGATCTTCGAGCTGCTGATGGCCTCGCGCCTGTTACCGACGCCGCAGATCGAGGCGCTGGTCGACAAGCTGATGGCACTGGCGCGGGCTAACCACGACCGGCTGATCAAGCTGTGAGCGCGCTCGTCGTCAACGATCTCCGGTTCGAGGTGCGGCGCAGTACCCTGCGGCGGACGCTGGAGATCACCGTCGATCGCGGTGGCGAGCTGATCCTCTCGGCACCACCAGAGGTGCCTGACGCCAGGCTGCGCGACTTCGTACAGCGCAAGCGCATGTGGGTTTACAAGCAGCTTGCGCGCAAGGAGGTGCTCGGTCGCGAGACGCCGAGAAAGGTGTTCACCGAGGGCGAGGGGCTTGCCTACCTGGGCAGGTCCTACCGGCTGCGTCTGGTGGCCGAGTCCGACGCCGCCGTGAAGCTTGTAGGTGGGCGCTTCGTCATGCCCAAGGCGCTGGCACGGGACGGGCGTGAACACATGATCCGCTGGTACTGCGCCCGCGCCCAACCATGGCTGGCGAGCAAGGTGAACGACTTCGCGGCTAGGATGGAGGTGATGCCGGTTGGCGTCCGTGTTCAGGACCTAGGCTACCGCTGGGGGTCATGTGGCAAGGGCGACTGGCTGTACTTCCACTGGAAGACCATCCTGCTGCCGGCGCGCATCGCCGAGTACCTGGTCGCGCACGAGATGACGCATCTGCATGAGCCGCATCACACGCCGGAATTCTGGCGCCGGGTTGAGCGCGCGATGCCTGACTTCGAGAGGCGCAAGGTGTGGCTCGCGGCGCACGGGATCGGCGTGGAAGGGCTGTAGCCCGAAGCCCCGGCACAGTGCAGCCTCGCCCCGATCAAGGAACATCCATGAAGCCTAACTGCGCCGACCTGCTCTCAGCGATCTCGTTCGCCGCGCACAAGCACCGGGCGCAACGGCGCAAGGATGCCGAGGCCAGCCCGTACATCAACCATCCGATTGCGCTGGCCCACGTCCTGGCCACCGAGGGCCGCGTCACGGACCTGAAGACGCTGCTGGCCGCGGTGCTGCACGACACGGTCGAGGACACCGAGACGACCTATACCGAGCTGTTCGATCACTTCGGGAAGAAGGTCGCCGACGTGGTCATGGAGGTGACCGACGACAAGACGCTGCCCAAGGCGGATAGGAAGCGCGCCCAGATCGAGCACGCGCCTCACATGAGCAAGCGCGCGACGTTGGTCAAGCTGGCCGACAAGACTTGCAACCTGCGTGACGTGGTTACGAGCCCGCCGGCCGACTGGCCGCTCCAGCGCCGGCGGGAATACTTCGACTGGGCCTGCGCGGTGGTCGATGCCCTGCCCGTCGTCAACAAGAGGATGCTGAAGGCGTTCCGCGCTGCGTTCGATGCTCGGCCGTAAGTGTGCAATGCGGAACTGCCGGCGATGCCGATTCGGGTGAGCTTTCGGACAGGCTGAAGCTGCCGCACTCGGCACCGAAGTCGGATTCGCTGCGCGCTCGCTCTGGAGCGACGAAGATGTCCGGCGTCACCGACCTGATCCTTCACGAGGTCGCGCGATCGCTGCGAACGCAGACCCGCTATCTCCCAGGCTAGCCCTCCGGTCGTGTGCCGGAGCGGCCCCGCCCAATTCAACTTCGGTACTTGGGCTCATCGTCGGCGCCGGGATCGCGGCAGATCGGTTCCCGGAACGGACCCGGACCGGGGCGCGCAGCTCAGCGAGGCTGGCGACTCGCCCAGATCGAGGCGGATCGAGGTGCCTCAGGTGCGTCTCAGCTCCGTAGTGGCTCGGTATTGGCCCCGATGTGGCCTGGGCGGGGGAGTGTTAAGAATTTCCGAGTGTTCAAAATTCTTATGCGCAACGCTGCACACGTCGCCGAAGCGAAGCCCACAATTCCCCGAAACCGGGGGATGTAGCACCTCGCACCGGAGTGGACACTTCACGGTGGCGGAATCGCGTGAGCGGGAACCAGGTCCTTGCAGTTCCTCAAGTTGGTGGGAGATATGCAGTCATGGGTGTTTTCCGAAAATCCGTCTTTGATGCGTCAGACAGATGCTGGCGGTTGTCTACAGCATTGTCGGCCGCGGTGCTGCTCAGCTGCCCTGGCGTGTCGTCTGCGGCGCCGATGTCATTTGGAAAACTGACTACCGACTTCGATCAAGTCATCGTCGACTCCCTGAATAACCGCGAATGGCTGCGGTGGGACAAGCTAATGACCTTGACCTATGCAGAAACCGTCTCGGCCATCGCGCCGGGTGGCCCATACGACGGCTGGCGGATTGCCGGTATTCAAGAGGCTCAGCACTTTACTGAGGCCCTTCTCTTTGGGCGCTCGAATGGTTGCACCGTCCTGTCCACAACTGTCACCGAGACTTGTGCAGATGGCCCTCTGCCGGACTTGACGCCGTTTCTGGGGAACAACTTCACTGGGGGGGAAGACGTGAAGTTCTTTCTTTCCGACAACGGTACGGGGTTCGAGGTGGGACTCTTGCAGTACTACAGAGGGCAGCAGTTCGATACCGTCAGGAAAGTGAACGACTGGGATAGCATGTCCCGTTCAGATTTGTTCGCACTGTCCCCTCAGCCCATCGGCTGGTTGCTCTACCGCGATACGGGCTATGTATCTTTGCCCAATACAATTTCACTGGTCGCAGTGGGCCTTGCCGCGCTCTTTCAGCAGAGTTCGAGGCGAAGGGCACTCCGAACCGTCGATTGATCTCTGTCGAAGTCAATCTTCTGGTAGGGCTCGGGATGTGCGGTCTCAGCCGCTACGAGCAAACGGATACCCGACGGCCTTTGTTGTCGCTATGCGCATCGCCGCGGTGATAACCGCGTCGCACAGTCCGGCGCTGCTGCCGGTGTCGCGGATGCCGCACCCCGCGAACATGCTTTGGCGAAGTTGCCGTCGACTCCCAAGCGCATGCCGGACGCACCAGAACGACAGGAAGGATCGACATCGCGCACCGAGCCGCCATCGGCAACTTCCAGGGAAGCGATGGGTGCAGCTGCGGTACTGCCGCCCAGGGGCAATGCGGCGCGCGTCGGCGCGGCCGCTGTGCGAGCACCAAGCAATGGCTTGCTCGTTGCGGTCCACAGTGGCGACATCGAAGCCGCTCGCACGATCCTGCAAGGCACCGATCCCGACGCTGAGCGCGACGCGGATGGTCGCACGGCCTTGGCGATCGCTGTGTTGCGGGCGAACGTGCCGCTGGTGAAGCTGCTGCTCGAAAGCGGCGCAAACCGGCGCGCTGTGGATCGGTTTGGGCACACACCGGTGAGTTACGCCAACGCAAGTGCTGACACAGCGTTGCAGCAAGCCTTTGGGAAGCCTTGAACCGCAAGGCTTGCGGAAGAAGAAGTCGCGGCGTTCGCGTTCTCGACGACCGATTCCACCGAGCAGAAACGCACCGAGCAAGACGCCCTGGTCGTGGCCCGACATCGGCAACGGCGGGTCAGTTCGCCCCCGCTCCGCGAACAGTCGCAACCGCTGCACAGCTGACGGCCAGCAAGACGACGTCGATGCGCCAGCAATCCTCCCCAGCGGCTGGGACGGCTGACTGCAAGTCCTGGTTGTCCTGCAAGTCCTGGTCGTACGGCGCCGGCGTTGAGTTGGCAGGAAATCCGGGACATCCAGGACATGGATGAGCAGAGAAGTCACGCGCTGAGAGACACACCCACAGCTCAGGCTGCACGTCGCATTTGCCCTGCGATGGCGTGCGTCGCAGCCATGCCGGCGCCGCCAGCGCGTCGTCGGCAAAGGGTGGATCGAGTCGACCCGCAGAATGGCATCGACAGTTTGAGCGCGATGTCATGTAATTCGCGCGCGTCGGCACAGGGGATCGATCCCGACCCCACCGAGTCTGTCTGGAGAATCCTCGATGGCCACGTCCCTGCCCACCTACACGGGCGACATGACCGCTTTGGTGCGGCCCACCGGGCATCCCGTCACCGACGCCCTCATCGTCGGCTCGAAGTGGGGCACGGGAGGGGCCGGCACCGGCGCCACCGTCACCTTCTCGTTCCCGGACGCGGTCGACAAGTTCGACAAGCGTGACGGTGTCGCCGGGAACTACAACCCGGCGGAGCAGACCCAGGGGGGCTACGCTGCCTATCTGCAGGGTTTCGTGGCGTTTGGCGCTGCCGAACAGGCGGCCGCGCGCCAGGTGCTCGCTTCCTGGGCCGCGGTGGCCAACCTGCAGCTCGTCGAGGTCGCGGCCACAACCGTCGATGCCGGCGTGCTGCGCTTCGGGTATACGGGCGGGCTGGGGGGAACGACCTACGCGGTGTCGGCATTTCCGCAGGACTTCGCCGGCGCCGGCGACACCTGGATGAACAGGGCCTTCCTGTTTCCCGAGGGCTGGGCCGCCGGCACGCAGAACTTCCTCACGCTGCTGCACGAGGTCGGGCATGCCATCGGCCTGAAACATCCCCACGACACCGGCATGAGCGGTGAGCCAGGCTGGCCAGTCAACCCCGCCGTGCTGCCCAAGATCGGAGAAGACACGCTGACGGGTTACTCGACACAGAACATGGTGATGGCGTACAACGACATCCCCGGCATGGGAGCGCCGCTGCAGGCCGACTTCGCGCCCACGACGCCGATGAAGGTGGACATCGACGCCATCCAGTATTTGTACGGCCCGAACCTGGCCCACAACGCCGGCGACACGGTGTACACGTATGAGTCCGCGGTGCGCTACAACGAGACTGTCTGGGACGGCGGCGGCAACGACACGATCGAGGCTTCTGGCATGGACGATGTCGGCATCGACCTGACGCCCGGCAGTTGGAGCATCGTCGGCGCGCCGCTGACATTCTCAGAGCGCGATCCGGCGACACTGGCCGTGGTCGGACCCCGCCCCGACTTGACCGACCCGTTCACGGTGTACATCTACGACACCGTGCTGATTGAGAATGCCATTGGCGGCGGTGGCAACGACATCTTGCTCGGCAATTTGGCCGACAACCGGCTGCAGGGTGGCGCCGGCAACGATGCGCTGGATGGGGCTCTGGGTATCGACTTGGCTATCTACAGCGCGGCGCGTGCCGGGGCCGCGTTCAGCGTCACGGCAACCGGCTTCACGGTGACGTCGGCGGCCGATGGCACGGATGCCCTGGCCAATGTCGAACGGCTGAGGTTTGCCGATACCAGTGTCGCCTTGGACTTGCCCGGGAATGCGGGGATGGTCGCCAAGATCCTGGGCTCGGTATTCGGTCGGGATGCGGTGTCCAACGAGGAGTACGCCGGCATCGGCCTGTACTACATCGACGGGGGCATGAGCTACGAGAGCCTGATGCAGCTGGCTATCGATGCGCGCCTGGGTGCAGGTGCAAGTCACCATGCGGTCGTGGACCTTCTGTACACGAACGTGGTCGGCGTCCCACCTGGCGATGTTGATCGGGGCTACTTCGTCGGCCTGCTGGACAGCGGCGTCTACACGGTGGCGGGCCTGGGCGTGATGGCGGCGGACATCGACCTCAATGTGGCCAACATCAACCTGGTTGGGCTGGCGCAGCAGGGCTTGGAGTACGTGCCGTACCTCGGGGGGTGAATACCGGCCGTAGGCGCGGGGTAGTGATCCCTGGGGCTATTACCCCACCACCAGGCCGCTGATCGCGCAGCCACGGCGGTTCTGGCGCTTTGACAGGGCGTTGATTGCCATGAGCGGCGGTCCTTGGTGGACCTGGGAGCAGCCTGCGGTTACCAGAGGTCAGGCCGGATTCGTGCTCGCGATTTGTGCCACCAGACCGGCCGGCGCGTCGCTGACCGCCAGCGCATTGACGCCGAGCATCATGCCGAGCGTCAACACGACTGCGAAACCGAAGGAGGCGATGCGATGGGTGGTGGGGGCGTTCATGTTGGCTCCGGGGTAGGCGCTTTGGATGTCGATGAATGCACTTTAGGAACAGCCTGCGTACGCTGCCACCGCCTTGCGACAGCCGGGCCTCAGTGAGCGACAGGCTGTCGCTTGGGCAGATGGACGGCTGCGGCGAAAGGCTGTTGCAGGGGACACAGCCACGCCACCCCGGTCTTCAGGCTATGCAGCAACCGCGAAGCCGTGGCCGAGTGCGGCAAGATCGACCGCTACCGGCGCGAGGTCTGCCGCGTCCTGGTCGGCGGCTCTGATGCCGGCCTAGAGCAGATCCGGGCTGGACTGGCCTGGTTCTTCAGGCGCTACGCCAAGGAACTGCCCCCGGAGCGACGCCAGCAGTACGCCGACATGGAAGCTCAGGCGCAGGCCGAGCGGCGCGGGCTGTGGGCTGATGCCGAGCCGGTGGCACCGTGGGAGTGGCGGAGATCGCAAGCCACCCGGCCTTGACCCGGCTATGCATCGAGCAATGCCATGGTCTTCGCATCAGGCTCACCCTGGAAGAATCGACCGAGGACCTGGGCGAACGTAGGCTCATCGCCAGCCACCAGCGAGAAGAGAGTCATGCACGACCTCAGCTTGATGTCGTCCGGCGTGCCGAAGATTTCGTGCGCCGTCTTCCCGCGGGTGTTCAGGACGAGTTGGGCGCAGTGCTTCAAGCGCGGCCCCAGCAGGGGGTGTTGCCAGTAGGCCAGCGCCTCGTCCTTTGACCCGATGCCGAAGAACTGGGCCGTGTTGCTGCGCCCAAGGGCCTTCAGTTGGGGGAAGATGAACCACATCCAGTGGCTGGACTTCCTGCCCGAACTGAGATCGGCGCACACCGCGGCGTAGACCGGGGCCTGGGCTTCAACGAATCGGTTCAGGCTGGCGTGTGACGGGTTCATCGCTCTATGGGCGGCATGGAGTCCACACTAGTTCCCGGACATCGATCGGGCTTAAGCCGCACCTGCCGCCAAACGTACAGAACACTCGATCTTGTTGAACTCGGGATTCGATGCCTCAAGATCAGCGCAGAGGTAGTCGTGCATGGTGAGTTGCACAGCCTGCCACGCGCTGCAAAGCACGATAGAAAGAACGCGGTAGTTGGCCCCTCCGTCCCACAGGTCGAGCCTTGAGCGATACAAATCGCCCTCCTGTAGGCCAGCGTCCTCCATGACCGACCAGTTCGCTTCAGGATCCGCATCGAATCCTCGTCGATGGGCTTGCTGAATGTACTCAGCAAAGCAGCGCGCCGATGGCTTTGGTGGGTCTGAGTTGATCGTCTTCGAGTACAGGCCCTTCGTCCCGTCGGGCGCCTCAATGTACGAGATCCCGATGCCGGAGTCCTTCAATTCCCAGTCGTCTGGGACGACGAACTCCCAGCGTCCAATTTCAGCGATTGGCATGACGGCAGTGGGGGGCTTTTGGGGCGCAACGTTCGAGCTGCTGATCAGGCGACGACGGCAGGAGATCAAGCCCGGGCTGGCGAAAATTCACCGCGTCAGGCCGGGCCTGGTGGCCTGCCGTTGGCGCTCCGCATGGACAAGAAGCTAGACCTTACTGTATGGCCTTGACCAGGGAAACCACTGTAGGACGCTCAAGCATGTGGGCGACGTACTTGCCATCCTTGGCCTCGACGCGAATCCCGAAGACTGTGTTGTCATCGTAGGTTGCACGCTGCCGAGTTGAAGCGTTCGTGTTTCTCGCGAAAGTCAGTACTCCGAAGGACTCCACATCAGGAGTTGTCGCGGCGTAGTGTGCGATTCGCGCGATTTCCTCTGCTCCAAGTCGATGGTCAGCCTCTTCAGGGATTCCTTCGCGACGCTCCGTCGTAGGGTAGAGCACGTACTGGCGATTCTTCATCTCATCACTCCAGATCGTGAAGATCGCTCGTCTTCCATCCGATGAAACTGCTGACCACGACCAGCGCGTGTTTTTCAGCGGGCATCCGAGATGGACGAAGAATTCAGAGAAGGTACGCATAGAAGCAACTTGCGGGGTTAGGCGGCGCTGTGCGCATGCTGGCCTGCACGATGGGTCAATCCCATAATGACCGACAGTTCAACCGCGATGATTTGATGCTCAGCCTAAAGTTCTGGTGGCCTCGTCAAGTCGGCGTCGACGTTCATCAACACGCTCGCCAACTCCAACGTGCGCCACAGACTTGCCGGCATCTGCATGATGAGCTCCGGGGTCCTGGCCTTGGCGATGTAGGCGCCGATCTCGAAGTGCTGCTCGGGCGTCAAGAGGTTCAGGCTGAGCATCTCATCGAGCGTTTGCATGTGGCACCTTGCGTCAGCCGAAGTCGAGACTGCTATCCCGGGGGCAATCATGGCACGACACGATGTTCGCGCTTCAGGCAGCCGGTTGCCAGGAACTTCCGGCACCGGACCGCCGTCCACCCCCATCCGGACGCGTCGGTGCGGTGCTGCATGCCATGGGCGAAGTGGAGACCCCAGCCCCAGGCGCGGCCCCGCCGAATCATGACCGGGTAACTTTCAGGGTAACTTTGACAGATTTGATGAAGATGGCCAGGTAGTTCGGTAGAAACACGGCCTACCACCGCGTTTCCGAAGATGGCCGCCCGATGGGGTGGCCATTTCTCCGTCTATCGGGCGAAGGATCGCTGGAACGGCGTGTCGTGCGCCACGATCCGCGGTCGGTGCCGATGGGGTCGGACCGAACCATGGCGAACCCGGTGACCCCCGGGGGGGGCCGCAAGCACGCCGAGATTGTCACCATCGCGGTGAACCGCGGTCGCAATGGGCATCTGCACCGACCATTGGGCAAGGTACAAGAAGAACAGCACGCGAGGGCACGATGAGCGAAAACACCGTGAAGGCCGCGCTTCGTGCGATGGGCTTCCCGGCGGATGAGGTCACCGGCCACGGCTTCAGGGCCACGGCTCGCACGATGCTGGCGGAGCGCCTGAACGTGGCTGAGTCCGTCATCGAAGCGCAGCTTGCGCACAGCGTCAAGGACAGCCTGGGCCGGGCCTATAACCGCACCGAGTTCCTCGTTCAACGCCGCGCCATGATGCAGGTATGGGCGGATTACCTGGACAAGCTTCGCACCGGCGTGGTTGTCACGACGTAAGCCGGATGGAACGGACCAATCTGCGCTCGGCGCTTCAGGCGACCTTGGATGCATCTGGCCACATGCCCAGTAGCAACTTAAACAAGTGCTCAGTGCGCATACGGATGGCCGCCTCGTCCCACTCGTTTGCGTCTTGTCCGTGGAAGTACTGAGTTAGGTTGAGCTTGCCATATGTCAACAACTCAGGCTTCTTGTCTTTCCACGCTGCATTCTGCAGCGATGAATTGAAGTTGCCCGTTATGAGCGTCAGGTTGCCCAGCGTGTTCAGCACTGTTTCGCGGCGCATGATGGCCTTCTGCTCGGTCAATGGGTCAGCCTTTGCGTTGGCGGGCAGAGGCCAATAGGTCTGCCAAGCCTGGGGCATGACGTGCTCAATGGTGAGCTTTTCGGTCAGCGTGAACCGCACCGGGTTTCGAGGAGGCCTGTTGGCTTGAGTCAGACCGACCTGGTCTGACTGCATTTGCTGTTCAGTCTTCCTCTCCTCCAGCCCCCCGCAGGGGCCGCCGGAGGCGCCCCCGGTTGGGCCATGTACCCATGGTTCAACCCTCCTGCAGCGCCGCCGAGTTGGCAGCCTTGGTTGTGGTCGACGCCTGAGCTTGCTGGCGCCAGTAGTTTGCCTCGGCTTCGGCCGGCGGGATGTAGCCGATGGGTTCTAACAAGCGGTGGTGGTTGAACCACGAGGCCCACTCCAGCGTGGCCAGCTCGACCGCCTCGCGCGTCTTCCAGGGCCCGCGCCGGTGGATGATCTCGGCCTTGTACAGCCCGTTGATGGTCTCGGCCAGCGCGTTGTCGTAGCTGTCGCCGGTGCTGCCCACCGAGGGCTCGATGCCGGCCTCGGCCAGCCGCTCGCTGTAGCGGATCGAGACGTACTGCGAGCCCCGGTCGCTGTGGTGCACCAGTGCCCCGTCACGCTCGCGCCGACGCGCGTACAGCGCCTGCTCCAGCGCGTCGAGCACGAAGTCGGTCTGCATCGAACTGCTGACCCGCCAGCCGACGATACGCCGCGCGAAGACGTCGACGACGAAGGCCACGTACACGAAGCCCTGCCAGGTCGAGACGTAGGTGAAGTCGGCCACCCACAGCTGGTTCGGCCGCTGGGCCTTGAACTGCCGATTCACCCGGTCCAGCGGACACGCCGCCTTGGTATCCGGCACAGTGGTACGCACCGACTTGCCTCGGCGCACGCCTTGCAGCCCGCGCAGCCGCATCAGCCGCTCCACCGTGCAGCGCGCCACGGTCGTACCCTCGCGCCTGAGCTGCCGCCAGACCTTGTCGGCGCCATAGACCCGCAGGTTCTGGTCGTATACGCGCTGCACCTGCGGCAGCAAGTTCGCATCGCGCCGGGCTCGCGCAGGCAGCAGCGCCGGGTCGCGCTGGCGCGCCGCGTGGCGCCGGTACGCCGACGGGGCGATTTGCAGCGCGCTGCAGATCGGCTCGACCCCGCAACGAGCGCGGTGCTCGTCGATGAAGGCGTTCACTTCTTGAGCTGGCGGTCGAACTCCGCCTGGGCGAAATACGCGCTGGCCAACTTCAGGATCTCGTTGGTCTTGCGCAGTTCGCGGACCTCGCGCTCGAGCTCCTTGATGCGCAGCTGCTCGGTGGTCGTCGGGCCTGGCCGCACGCCGCTGTCACGCTCGCCCTGGCGCACCCACTTGCGCAGCGTCTCACCCGTGCAGCCGATCTTGCTGGCGATCGATTCGATCGCCGCCCACTGCGACGGGTACTGGTCCTTGGCGTCGAAGACCATGCGCACCGCACGCTCCTGGACCTCGGGGGAAAACTTCGGGGACTTCCTCATGTTGGCTCCATTCTCAATCGAAGGAGCCTCCTCAAAATCCGGGGCGGTTCAGCGACAACACCGGACTCTTCCATGACTGTGACGCAGCTTCCAGGGCTTCCATGACGGCACGGACTTTGAATTGCGCGATGCGTCCGTGCAGCGGCTGCTCGAACACGTAGGACTGCAGCTCTGCATCTGAGGGGAACTTGGTGCTCTCGCCGGCACCCTTGCCCAGTTGGTCGGCTACGGCCCTGGCAGTCAACGCCTCCCCCTTCTCCACCGCCTTGATTAGGTCCACGAAGAGCCGGTTGTAGTTCTTGCTTGACCAGTTGGTGATCAGGCGGCGCATGAGGAACGACTCAAGCACTGCCAGCAGCTTGTCAAACTCCTCCTGGCCGCTTGGCATGAGTTCAGCGTAGGCGCAAAGCAGCAACCTGTCGCAGCCGGACGCTGCCGCTCGCGACCCATCCGGTCGCGTACGCATCGATGCTGGTGGGCTCAAGGAGACAGATCCATGCCCCAGTCAGATGAGCCCTTGCCCAATCAGATAGGCCTGAAGACCCAAGCGCCACCGCGAGTGCCAGCCCGTGAACGGACGCAGCAAGCAGCCTGACTTTCGCTCGAGCTTCGCGTTCAGGCGGATTGGCTTCCCGGGTCGAGGGGCAGTTGCGTCCGAGACTTTCTGGGGAAGGGCGAAGCGACATGACTGCCAGGGTGGAGCCCCCGATGACGGCCGCACTTCAACAGTCCGGTCAACACGCAAAGGGTCCCAGCTGATTCCACAGACTCTTCAGCCCCGCCCGCACGCGAACATTCAGCGCGGCAGTGTCGAGCGTGAACGCCGGCGAGCTGCGGCCATCCTGCTCATACTGTGCTCCAGGCGCGGCCCCGAGCAGCCGGCCGATGCCCATCTCTGCAAGGATCCGGCTGCGAATCGCTAGACGATGACCCTGGCGCGCATGCGAACTCCAGTTCGGTGGGTCAGTCACCCAGCCGCCGGCAATCCAACGAGGCTCAGGGTGACCTTGCCCTCGTTCGACGTAGTCCATAGCCACTCGGTTACGCGGCTTTCTTCGCCTGGCCCGCGTGCCAGTTTGCTTCGAACCTCATCGGGCTGACGTAGCCCAACGTGGAGTGAAGTCTGTGATGGTTGTAGAACGTCAACCAGTCGATCACCTCATCCATCGCCTCGCGCTGGGTGGCGAACTTCTTGCCATACAGCCGGCCCACTTTCAGGCTTCCCCACAGGCTTTCCGTCGGCGCATTGTCCCAGCAGTTGCCCTTGCGACTCATCGACGACAGCATGCCGTAGCTGGCCAGCGCGTCCTGGAACGAGTGGCTGCAGTATTGGCTGCCGCGGTCCGAGTGGAAGACCAATCCTGGCGCCGGGTGCCGCCTGAACCACGCCATGCGCAGCGCGTCTGTCACCAGGCTGGCCTGCATGTGCGGCTGCATGCTCCAGCCCACCACCTGACGGCTGAACAGGTCAATCACCGCAGCCAGGTACAGCCAGCCTTCGTCGGTGGCGATGTAGGTGATGTCGCTGCTCCAGACCCGGTCGGGCTCCGGCGGCGTGAAGTCACGCGCCAGCAAGTTCTCAGCGATCGGCAGATCGTGCTTGCTGTCGGTCGTCACGACGAACTTCCTCTTGCTGCGCGCCTTGATGCCGTGCGTGTGCATCAGTCGCTGCACCCGGTCTTTGCCCACGCGAATGCCTCGCGCCAACAGTTCCTTCCATATCCTTGGCCAGCCGTATTCGCCTTTGACCTCGGCGTAGATTGCTCGGATGTGGGCCAGTAGGGCCTCGTTGCTGAGTCGGCCGCCACCAGGCTGGCTGGGCTGGCTCGTGCGGCGCCGGCGCTGATGCTCGAAGTAGCCGCTCGTGCTCACGCCCAGCACGTCGCACGTCAAGGTGACTGGCCACGCAGCCTTGTTCTTGGCGATCCAGGCGTACTTCACAGCGATTCCTTTGCAAAGTACGCCGTCGCTTTTTTTAGGATGTCGCGCTCCATCTTCACGCGGGCCAGCTCAGCACGCAGTCGTGCCAGCTCCATCTGCTCGGCGCTCACCGGTCGTTCGCCGGCGCCCTGCAGTTCACCCTTCTCGGCCAGCCGAACCCAGTTACTCAAGGTCTGCTTGGGCATGCCCAACACCCGCGCCGTCACAGACGCTTCCTGCCCGGCCTTGACCAGCCGAACGGCCTCCAACTTGAACTCCAGCGTGTACCGCGCGCGGTGCTGGTCCTGACTCTTCTTGCTCATCTTTCGTGCTCCATGACTGCATTTTCAGCTTCAGCTATGGAGTACGTTTTTCGGGGGCAAGGTCAGTTGAAGAAGCCGGCGCCCAGATAGAGGTCGGCCTTGCAGTCGGGCGCTGCGGGCACCGGCAACCCGCAGAGCCCGTAACGCGGGCGTCGGCTGTCGTCCCAGAGGCCCCAACCGTCGTCGGTGCCCTTCCAGGCTTCGTCGAAGGCCACGAAGTAGAAGACCTTCGGCCCGCCACCGGTGGTCTCCCACTCGCGCACCAGATCGCCAAACCACTTCTGGTTGACCGGCCGCGCGGCATGTGCTTCGATGGCGTTGGCCGGGTTCGTCTCGCGCGCCTTCCAACCCGTCTCGCCAATGACGATCGGCATCGATGCCGCCAGGTAGGCGGTGGTGCCCGTCGATGTTCGGAATGCCGACCGAGCGATCCAGGCATGCGTTGCCTTCAAGTAGACCATCGCGGCTTCCATCATCGCTGCGGCACGCGCTGGGCCGGCCGGCACGGCCGTCTGGCGCCAGTCCCATCCGCCGAGTTCCAGAAACGGGTAGGTGTGCAACGAGGCGAAGTCGATCACCGGCAGCAGCGGATCTGGCACGCCGTTGGTCCATCGCCCGAGCCAGAACAACCCGATGTCGTTGTACGTGATGGGTTGCGTGATCTGGCTTCGCAATGCCGCGGCATGACCGGCCAGGCAAGTGGCGCTCAGCTCCCAGGCCTCGTTGGCCACGCTGACCGCAACGACGTTGGCGTGCGCACGGGCCTGTGCGATGGCGGTGTCGCGTCGGCGCAGGTTGTCGGTGCTGTCGCAGACGTTGCCGCCAATGCCGGTACCGAGTTGGAAGCGCATGTTCGGAAACGCCGAGGCCGCCAGTGTGAACAGCCGCTGCGTGACGGCGTCGGCAACGTAAGTGCGCACTAGGTTGAAGCCCGCAGCGTCCATCAAGGCCAGATCCTGCCGCAGGTCCGCGTCGGTGGGCCCGGATGGACGGACGTACCCGTAGGACACGGCCTTTCCCGTGCTGAAGCTGGCCGGCATGGCACGTCGGGCGATGCCGTCACCGACGCGTCCCTGCACCGGCGGCGCAGCCACGGGTGTGAACGACAGGTCGTCGAAGTAATAGGTTCGGGCGCCCGCCTCGGCACCGGTCTTGCCGAAGTTCATGAACACTACGAGCCTGACGTACGAAACGCGGAAGTCCAAGAACCCGGCTTCGTGCGGCTCGGCGAAATCAAAGTTCAGCGCCTGCCAACCTGCAGCGGTGGTCACCGTCGCCAAGGTCGCCACCGTCTTGGTGCCGTCGGCGTTTTCGACCTTCAGCAGCACGTGGATGCCGGCGTCGGGTGACCAGACTCGCAGTGTCAGCGCCGTGCGGCCGGGGGCGAAGGCGATCGGGGCCATGGTGCCGTCGGTCGCAGTCCCCACGACGGTACCCGCGTAGGACAATGCGTCTGCCGCTCGGTCCACACGGACCACGCGGTTGGCGGCGTTGCCAGGTTCACCGGTCAGCGTCGAGGACTCGGCACCGGCGAAACCGATCAACCGAGGCGGCACAGGCTCGTCGAAGGAAAGCGCGGTTGGCGCAGGCGGCGGCCCGCCGCAGCGGCCGGGGTAGACCTGGCAGGCAGCGGCATGCACGAGGTCGGCGAAGTCGGACCACTTGCCCAGGGCCAGCATGACATCGCTCGCGAACGGACCGAAGCCATACACCAGCGGGTCCGCGCTGCCCTTGAGCAGCCGCAGGGCGTTGCCGTTGGGGTAGGCGCGCTCGATGTAGCCGACGCCGCCGATCACGACGTCGACGTCCTGCGGGCCCTTGGGGAACAGCACCGCATAGGCGTACTCGGCCCAGTCGAAGAGTTCCTTGGCGCGGGCGGCGTCACAACGGCCCGGGTAAACGTTGCAGACGTCGCCTTGTATCTGCCCGGCGAACTGCGACAAGCTTCCCAGCAGCGTCTGCTGATTGTTGGTGAACGGCCCGAGTCCGTAGACCTCGTTGGCCGGGGTCACGCCAAGGTAGTTGCCGTTCGCGTAGCCGCGCACGGTGTAGACGACGCCCAGATACGGCAAGGTGAAGTTCAGCGGCGCCGGTACCTTGGGGAACAGCTCGGGGTAGGTGTACTCGGCCCAGTCGAACGCTGCGTCAGCGTTGACCACAATGTCGCCGACGGCCAGGGCCTTCATGCGCGTATTGGTGACCGTCGGCTGGGCCGCGACCATCTGGGCGAGGAAGCCCTGGGCCTCGGACGTACCGGTTTCAGTGCCGCCGCCGCAGGCTGCCATCAGCACGACCGCGGCCATGGTCGCCAGGAGTGATCGGACGCGAGGAGTCTTCATGGTGTGGAGCGCAGCGCGCAGCAGGTTGTCGGACACAGCTCAGGGGACCACGGCCCCGTTGCGGAAAATGGTATCGCGGAGTGAGAGCACGTTCACCCCAAAAAACAGGCGGGCGGATCCTGTGGGAGAGACCGCGGATGGAAGCCCCAGGAATTCTGTCTTGCGTCGTCGCGCCCATAGAGGCCGACGAGTACAGTTTCGTGAAGGCGCCGCGCGCCGCTTCCGCGAGACGGTTCCGCAGTCAGTGTCAGCCCTGAGTTCGAGGCCAAAGGCGCCCCTTGTGAACAGCCAAACCCGCTTCTGCTGGCCGCCAGGCTTGGTGTGGCGGTGCGCGGTACATTTTCGCCAATCGGACCCTGGCGTCCTGCCGCTGGCGCCCGCTCTCTCTAGCTCGAACGTTAGGCCGCACAACCGATGTCTACCTCCTTCGTATGCGCCACATGTGGCCAAGAACACTCCGGTCTGCCGCAGGACTATTCCTTTGGCCTTCCAGACGAAGTTTTTGAACTTGATTTCATCAGTCGGTACCTCCGTGCTCGGAGCAATTCCGATCTTTGCACGCTTGATGAGTCTAGGTACTTCATGCGCGGAGTAATTCCATTGCCGTTCCAAGACTCCGGAGAAGAGTATTGCTGGGGTGTTTGGGTAGAGGTTTCACGAGAAGATCATGACAAATATGTGCGCGGCTACCACGATGATCTTTCCGCTGAACCAAGCTTTCCAGGAAAGCTGGCAAACAGTATCCCCGGCTACGAAGAGACCTTGAATCTCCCAGTGACCGCGAAGTTCGGCGAGCCGGGGCGACGGCCCAACTATTTCATTGGAGCGGCAGCCCAGCATAAGCTAGGAGCAGATCAGCAGACGGGCATAACAGCTGCTAGGCACCATGAAATTTTGAAGGCTGTAGGTCACTTCAAGCGGCACAGTGCGGCCTAGCCCGCGTTCAGCCAGCGCACCAACGGCGGGCCACTAGGCCACCAGGCCCAGTCTGGCGATACGCGGTGGATTTTCGCCAGTTCGGGCGGGGCATCCCACCGTCGGTGCCCGGTTAATGTGGAAGAACTCCGTGCGCAGACGAGACAGGTCCTGGCCTGAAGCGAGCCGGTGCTTTGAGCGTGACGAAGATCAGGTGATCAGGCGGTGGCTGGCGCAGCGATGAAGCCGTGCTTTCGCAGCATCTTCAGCCAGCGCGGGGCGTTTCGGGCCACGCTCAGGGCTTCGTAGTCCACCGTCTTGTCCTGGTAGTGACTCCCCGTGCTGAGCATCGCGTATATCGTGCGCAGCATCTTGTGGCCCAGAGCCACGACGGACTTCTTGTGGCCCTTGCGGATGGCCAGCGAGTCGAACTTCGCCTTGAGCGCACATCGCGTTCGCGCCGCAGCCTGCGCGAACTCGCACAACAGCCGGCGCACCCAGGCATTGCCGCGCCGGATGCGCCCGCTCTTGCGTTTGCCCGCGCTCTCGTTGTTGCCCGGGCAGATGCCCACCCACGAGGCCAGCCGCTCGGTGCTGCCGAAGATGGACATGTCCGCGCCGATCTCCACCAGGAGCATGGCCGCGCCCTGCAGGTCGATGCCAGGGATGGTCTGCAGCAATCGCAGTTGCGGCTCGTAGGCCTTCAGGCCCTGCAGCAGCCGCGCGTCCAGCCGTGCGATGCGCTGCTCGATCTGCTCGATGTGCTGCAGGATCTCTTCGGCCACGAAGCGGTGCACGTCGCTGAACTGCTCGGTGCTCAAGGCCTCGAACAACTCTTCTCGACTGGCCCGCAGCCGGCCCTTGCAGTCCAGCACCTCGTGCATGGGCTTGTCCGCGATCAGCGCCTTGACCATGGCCCGCGCGCTGGCGCCATGGATGTCGGCTACCACCACGTTGATGCGGATGCCCGCGTCCACCAGCACCTTGAGCAGTCGGTTCTTCTCGGCGCTGCACATGCCCACCAACTTCTGGCGCTGGCGCGCCACCAGGCGAAGCTGGCGCATCAGCAGCGGCGGGATGAACGACGCGCGCAGCAGCCCGGCCCTGGCCAGCGTGGCCAGCCACTGGGCATCGGCCATGTCGGTCTTGCGCCCGGGTACGGCCTTGACGTGCCGGGCGTTGACCACCCACGCGGTGATGCCCACCGCCTCCAGTGCCGCAAACGGGCTCTTCCAGTACACGCCCGTGCTCTCCATCACCACCACCTCGGGCCTGATCTGCAGCGCCCACTGCGCCAGGGCGCGTCGGTCGCGCTTGAAGGCCCCGAAGTCTTGCTTGGTCACCTCCACCCGTCCGTCGTCGTGTTCGACGACGGAGCAGGCGGTGATCTTGGCCTGGTGTACGTCCAGCGCAATGACGCGCTTGTGCAAAGGGGTCAAATCCATCTTCGGCTCTCCTGCAGCTTGAACAACAATCACAAGCGTGCGGGGCCGCGTAGGTGCCGCCGACCAACGGCCTGCCGGGCATGCCCGGCGGCTCTCTTTAATGTGGGCTGTCAGCCGCAACCCAGCGATGGGTTACGACCGCAGGCAATCCTGGGTACGAGTGGTCGGCAGCGGGTCAGGTTAGCTATCGCGGTCACGATGCCATCAAAACTTTGACCGGCCTCTACCCACGATGCCCCGCACACCCCACAGTCTCTTCCATCATCCAGGGTGTACCAGGCGGCTCATGATGGTTAGCTCGAAAGTTAGGCCCTGCAATCCGAATGTCGTCGTCCGCAAAGGTTGGATTCAGGTCTGCCACGCCTCATGACGCGCTGTGCCTTGGTGCGCTTGCGACGCAGGTCTTCTTCGACACGTACGCGACCGCTGGAATTAACTCCGATCTCGCTAACGAGGCGAAGGAGCACTATTCAGAAGAAACCTACGCTCACCGCCTCGCATCACGCGAATGTCAGATAACCGTAGTCGAGATAGGCGGCAACCTCGTGGCGTTCATTGATGTTCAAAGCCAAAGCACCTGTCCTGTTCCCACCGTGGTCGGACCTGAGGTCCTGCGCCTCTACGTTCAAGCACCTTTCCAGGGTCAGGGCCTCGGCAAGGAACTTCTGCGCCGCGCTGAGTGGCAAGCCCAGGCTGATGGAGCACAGGCCATGTGGCTCACTGCCTGGGTCGGCAACCTCCGAGCAGTGGCGTTCTACCCGCTGGCCGGCTACCGGAAGGTCGGCACTACGCAGTACGTCATCAACGGCAAGCCCTATGAAAACCACGTCTTCGCCAAGCAGTTCCCCACCAGCGGGGCCTAACGCCTCGCTCAACCGGAGCGCCAACGGCAGGCCACCAGGCCCAATGCTGAAGCGTTGAGCGACTGCTTCCGGGCGTCGAGTTCAGTGCAGTGAATGACGCTGAAGGGTCGGGTGCTGCCCGCCGCGTCAAGCGGAAGCAGCCATTGAGCACCCGGCCAGGGGCACCATGGCCGAGTGACCGCTGCCGGCAGCGCAGCCGTCGGTCGAGCCTGCGACTGTCGAAGGTCAGGTATCGGTCCGCACGGCCGTTCAGATGGGGCTCAACGACCGACCGGGATCAGTCTGGCGCTGTCGTCCACCCTGTCATCGTGAAGGACTTCGGATGGCCGGGATCGTCAGTTCGCCGCCGCGCCGCGAACAGTCGCAACCGCTGCAGCGGACGGCCAGCAAGACGAAAACGATTTCCCCACTACCCTCTCTCCAGCCGCTGAGACTGCTGACTGCAAGTCCTGGATGTCCTGCAAGTCCTGGTCGTACGGCGCCGGCGTCGAGTTGGCATGACATCCAGGACATCCAGGACATGGAAGACCGGAGAAATCACGCGCTGAGAGACACACCCTCAGCTCAGGCTGCACGTCGCATTTGCCCTGCGATGGCGTGCGTCGCAGCCATGCCGGCGCCGCCAGCGCGTCGTCGGCAAAGGGTGGATCGAGTCGACCCGCAGAATGGCCTCGACAAGTTGAGCGCGATGTCATGTAATCCGCGCGCGTCGGCACAGGGGATCCATCCCGACCCCACCGAATCTGTCTGGAGAATCCTCGATGGCCACGTCCCTACCCACCTACACGGGCGACATGACCGCTTTGGTGCGGCCCACCGGGCATCCCGTCACCGACGCCCTCATCGTCGGCTCGAAGTGGGGCACGGGAGGGCCGGCACCGGCGCCACCGTCACCTTCTCGTTCCCGGACGCGGTCGACAAGTTCGACAAGCGTGACGGTGTCGCCGGGAACTACAACCCGGCGGAGCAGACCCAGGGGGCTACGCTGCCTATCTGCAGGGTTTCGTGGCGTTTGGCGCTGCCGAACAGGCGGCCGCGCGCCAAGGTGCTCGCTTCCTGGGCCGCGGTGGCCAACCTGCAGCTCGTCGAGGTCGCGGCCACAACCGTCGATGCAGGCGTGCTGCGCTTCGGGTATACGGGCGGGCTGGGGGGAGTCGACCTACGCGGTGTCGGCATTTCCGCAGGACTTCGCCGGCGCCGGCGACACCTGGATGAACAAGGCCTTCCTGTTTCCGGAGGGCTGGGCCCCCGGCACGCAGAATTTCCTCACCCTGCTGCACGAGGTCGGGCATGCCATAGGCCTCAAGCACCCGCACGACACCGGCATGGACGGCACACCGGGTTGGCCGTCCACGCCCGCCGTGCTGCCCAAGACGGGCGACGACACGCTCACCGAGTACTCGACGCAGAACATGGTGATGGCCTACAACGACATCCCCGGCCAGGGATCGCCGTTGCAGGCCGATTTCGCGCCGACGACGCCGATGAAGGTGGACATCGACGCCATCCAGTACCTCTATGGCCCGAACCTGGCGCACAACGCGGGTAACACGGTCTACACCTTCGTCTCCACGGTGCGCTACAACGAGACGATCTGGGACGGCGGCGGCAACGACACGATCGTCGTCGACGGCGCGGCCGATGCGGGCATCAGTCTGGTCCCAGGCACGTGGAGCCGCGTCGGCGTGCCGCTGACCTTCTCCAACCGCAACCCGACCTCAGCCTGGCTGACCCTCGCCCCGATCTGACCGACCCGCTGACGGTGTACATCTACGACACAGTGCTGATCGAGAATGCCATCGGCGGCGGTGGCAACGACGTCCTGATCGGCAACGCGGCCGGCAACTGGCTGCAGGGCGGGGCCGGCAACGATGGCCTGGACGGCGGCCTGGGCATCGACCTGGCGGTCTACGGCGCCGTGCGCGCCAACGCGGCCGTGGCCGCGACGGCGACCGGGTTCTCGGTGACTTCAGACCTCGACGGCGCGGATACGCTGGTCAATGTCGAGCGCCTTCAGTTCGCGGACAGCGCGCTGGCGCTGGACCTGGATCGCAACGCCGCCACCGTGGCCAAGATCCTGGGTGCGGTGTTCGGCAAGGCCGCGGTCGCCAACGAGGTCTACGCTGGCATCGGCCTGTACTACATCGACGGGGGCATGACCTACGAGACCCTCGTGCAGTTGGCCATCGACGCACGGCTTGGTGCGGGGGCAAGCCATACGGCAATCGTCGACCTCCTGTACACGAACGTGGTGGGAGTCCCGCCCGGCGATGCGGACCGCGCGTACTTTGTTGGTCTGCTGGACAGCAAGGCGTTCACCGTCGCGGGCCTGGGCGTGATGGCGGCGGACACCGACCTCAATGTGGCCAACATCAACCTGGTTGGGCTGGCGCAGCAGGGCTTGGAGTACACGCCGTACCTCGGTGGCTGAATATCGGCTGCAGGCTCGGGGTAATGATCCTCAGGGCGACTACCCCACCACCAGGCCGCTGAGCGCGCAGCCACGGCAGTTCTGGCGCTTTGACAGGGTGTTGATTGCCATGAACGGCGGTCCTTGGTGGGCCTGGGAGCAGCCTGCGGTTGCCAGAGGTCAGGCCGGGTTTGTGCTCGCCATCTGGGCCAGCAGGCCGTCCGGCGCGTCGCTGACCGCCAGCGCATTGACGCCGAGCATCATGCCGAGCGTCAACACGACTGCGAAACCGAAGGAGGCGATGCGATGGGTGGTGGGGGCGTTCATGTTTGGCTCCGGCGTAGGCGCTTTGGATGTCGATGAATGCACTTTAGGAACAGCCTGCGTACCCTGCCACGGCCTTGCGACAGCCGGGCCTCAGCGAGCGACAGACTGTCGCTTGGGCAGATGGACGGCTGCGGCGAAAGGCTGTTGCAGGGGACACAGCCACGCCACCCCGGTCTTCAGGCTATGCAGCAACCGTGAAGCCGTGGCCCAGTGCAGCAAGATCGACCGATACCGGCGCGAGGTCTGCCGCGTGCTGATCGGCGGCGCTGATGCTGGCCTAGAGCAGATCCGGGCCGGGATGGCCTGGTGCTTCAGGCGCTACGCCAAGGAACTGCCACCAGATCGTCGCCAGCAGTGCGCCGACATGGAAGCGCAGGCGCAGGCCGAGCGGCGTGGGCTGTGGGCCGATGCGGTGCCGGTGGCACCGTGGGAGTGGCGGAGATCGCAAGCCACCCGGCCTTGACCCGGCTATGCACCGAGCAATGCCATGGTCTTCGCATCAGGCTCACCCTGGAAGAAGCGACCGAGGACCTGGTCGAACGTTGGCTCATCGTCGGCCACCACTGCGAAGAGAGTCATGCACGACCTCAGCTTGATGTCGTCAGGTGTGCCGAAGATTTCGTGCGCCGTCTTCCCGCGGGCGTTCAGCACGAGTTCGGCGCAGTGCTTCAGGCGCGGCCCCAGCACGGGGTGTTGCCAGTAGGCGAGCGCCTCGTCCTTTGACTCAATGCCGTAGAACTGGGCCGCGCAGCTGCGCCCAAGGGCCCCCAGCTGGGGGAAGATGAACCACATCCAGTGGCTGGTCTTCCTCCCCGAACTGAGCTCGGCGCAGACCGCGGCGTAGACCGGCGCCTGGGCTTCAACGAATCGGTTCAGGCCGGCGTCTGAAGGGCTCATCTCACAACGGGCGGGCATGGAGGCCACCTAGTTCAGGCACATCGATCTGGCTTAAGCCGCACCTGCCACCAAACGTACAGAACACTCTATCTTGTTGAACTCGGCATTCGATGCCTCAAGATGAGCGCAGAGGTAATCGTGCATGGTGAGCTGAACAGCCTGCCTTACGCTGCAAAGCACGATAGAAAGAACGCGGTAGTTGGCCCCTTCGTCCCACAGGTCGAGCCTTGAGCGATACAAATCGCCCTCCTGTAGGCCAGCGTCTTCCATGACCGACCAGTTCGCTTCAGGATCCGCATCGAATCCTCGTCGATGGGCTTGCTGAATGTACTCAGCAAAGCAGCGCGCCGATGGCTTTGGTGGGTCTGAGTTGATCGTCTTCGAGTACAGGGCCTTCGTCCCGTCGGGCGCCTCAATGTACGAGATCCCGATGCCGGAGTCCTTCAATTCCCAGTCGTCTGGGACGACGAACTCCCAGCGTCCAATTTCAGCGATTGGCATGACGGCAGTGGGGGGCTTTTGGGGCGCAACGTTCGAGCTGCTGATCAGGCGACGACGGCAGGAGATCAAGCCCGGACTGGCGAGAATTTGCCGCGTCAGGCCGGGCCTGGTGGCCTGCCGTTAGGCCTCTGGTTGATCGAGGGCTAGCTAGGCCGCGCCGAAATCATCGATGAGCTCTTGAAAGTCGGACCAGTTCTCGTCATCGTAGAACTTGATTTCGATGGGGTATCGTGGGTGGGCTTCAAGTTTGCGATTTAATGCTTCCATAAAGGCTTCACAACTCGAAACGTAGAAGACAAACTTTCGAAGGCCGTGTCCTATGCGGCGATAGGCCTCGAAGCAGAACATCGGCTTTTCTATTTCTCCGAGAGCAGTATCCAGTTCAATCATCGTGGCGTTTTCGTCTGTATCCGGCATCCCGTTCTTCTGGGAACCGTCGTACTCCCAGCTGATAACGACCATCCACGGAAGCACTCGCCGGTCCGCTTCGCAGGGCATTTCTGGAACGAATGTCCAAATGATCGGCAAACCGTCCTTGAGCGTCTTGACGATTCGTCCTTTGGGTTCGGCGTTTGAAGCCAACGGAAGAGTCCTAAGTGGTCGAGTGCGTGAGGGTGGCCTGCGCGGCCTAACGTTCGAGCTGATCAGGCGACGACGGCAGGAGATCAAGCCCGGGCTGGCGAAAACTTACCGCGTACCTCAGGCCGGGCCAAGGTGGCCTGCCGTTGGCGTTCCGGTTGAGCGAGGGGTTTGGCGTCATTGCGCTCATGAGGCATGCAGCTTCACGAATGCGAGGGCTGATGCTTCAAGGCCCGGGCCTTCTTCGTAGATGAGATCCGCAACTTCTTCATCAAGTTTTTCGAACGGATCGATGCCGGATTCAGCGGCGGATTCAAGCTGAGTCTCCCTGGTTTCACGGTCACGTGGGTACGGTGAACCAAACCAAGCCATTGCGTCCAGTAGCTTTGCGGCCAGGCGCGGCATGTTCAAGCCTTTGCAGGCATCGACTGCTTCGGGTGCAAGAACGCCGGTGTCGTTCCCAAAGAACTGTCCGAGACCACCGTTGAGCACTTCGCCTTGGAGCCAGCACGCCGCGAAGATGGTTTGATGGACAAAGGGCGTCGCCGCGTAGTCCTTCAAGAATACTTCCGGGCTCTCGTAGATCGAGATGCATTGCGACGGAACGTCGCTAATCGGCCAGAGCGCAGAGAGTTGTTCCATGCGGCCTAACGTAGAGCCAACCGGGCGACGACGGCATGGCACCCTGGCTGAGCGGCCGATGATGAACCAAGGCGGTCGCACGGCCAGGGTGCCATGCCGCTGGCGCTCCGGTTGAACGCGGGGCTAACCATCATGAGCCGCCTGGTACACCCTGGATGATGGAAGAGACTGTGGGGTGTGCGGGGCATCGTGGGTAGAGGCCGGTCAAAGTTTTGATGGCATCGTGACCGCGATAGCTAACCTGACCCGCTGCCGACCACTCGTACCCAGGATTGCCTGCGGTCGTAACCCATCGCTGGGTTGCGGCTGACAGCCCACATTAAAGAGAGCCGCCGGGCATGCCCGGCAGGCCGTTGGTCGGCGGCACCTACGCGGCCCCGCACGCTTGTGATTGTTGTTCAAGCTGCAGGAGAGCCGAAGATGGATTTGACCCCTTTGCACAAGCGCGTCATTGCGCTGGACGTACACCAGGCCAAGATCACCGCCTGCTCCGTCGTCGAACACGACGACGGACGGGTGGAGGTGACCAAGCAAGACTTCGGGGCCTTCAAGCGCGACCGACGCGCCCTGGCGCAGTGGGCGCTGCAGATCAGGCCCGAGGTGGTGGTGATGGAGAGCACGGGCGTGTACTGGAAGAGCCCGTTTGCGGCACTGGAGGCGGTGGGCATCACCGCGTGGGTGGTCAACGCCCGGCACGTCAAGGCCGTACCCGGGCGCAAGACTGACATGGCCGATGCCCGGTGGCTGGCCACGCTGGCCAGGGCCGGGCTGCTGCGCGCGTCGTTCATCCCGCCGCTGCTGATGCGCCAGCTTCGCCTGGTGGCGCGCCAGCGCCAGAAGTTGGTGGGCATGTGCAGCGCCGAGAAGAACCGACTGCTCAAGGTGCTGGTGGACGCGGGCATCCGCATCAACGTGGTGGTAGCCGACATCCATGGCGCCAGCGCGCGGGCCATGGTCAAGGCGCTGATCGCGGACAAGCTGAACCGCACCGGGTTTCGAGGAGGCCTGTTGGCTTGAGTCAGACCGACCTGGTCTGACTGCATTTGCTGTTCAGTCTTCCTCTCCTCCAGCCCCCGCAGGGCCGCCGGAGGCCTCCCCGGTTGGGCCATGTACCCATGGTTCAACCCTCCTGCAGCGCCGCCGAGTTGGCAGCCTTGGTTGTGGTCGACGCCTGAGCTTGCTGGCGCCAGTAGTTTGCCTCGGCTTCGGCCGGCGGGATGTAGCCGATGGGTTCTAACAAGCGGTGGTGGTTGAACCACGAGGCCCACTCCAGCGTGGCCAGCTCGACCGCCTCGCGCGTCTTCCAGGGCCCGCGCCGGTGGATGATCTCGGCCTTGTACAGCCCGTTGATGGTCTCGGCCAGCGCGTTGTCGTAGCTGTCGCCGGTGCTGCCCACCGAGGGCTCGATGCCGGCCTCGGCCAGCCGCTCGCTGTAGCGGATCGAGACGTACTGCGAGCCCCGGTCGCTGTGGTGCACCAGTGCCCCGTCACGCTCGCGCCGACGCGCGTACAGCGCCTGCTCCAGCGCGTCGAGCACGAAGTCGGTCTGCATCGAACTGCTGACCCGCCAGCCGACGATACGCCGCGCGAAGACGTCGACGACGAAGGCCACGTACACGAAGCCCTGCCAGGTCGAGACGTAGGTGAAGTCGGCCACCCACAGCTGGTTCGGCCGCTGGGCCTTGAACTGCCGATTCACCCGGTCCAGCGGACACGCCGCCTTGGTATCCGGCACAGTGGTACGCACCGACTTGCCTCGGCGCACGCCTTGCAGCCCGCGCAGCCGCATCAGCCGCTCCACCGTGCAGCGCGCCACGGTCGTACCCTCGCGCCTGAGCTGCCGCCAGACCTTGTCGGCGCCATAGACCCGCAGGTTCTGGTCGTATACGCGCTGCACCTGCGGCAGCAAGTTCGCATCGCGCCGGGCTCGCGCAGGCAGCAGCGCCGGGTCGCGCTGGCGCGCCGCGTGGCGCCGGTACGCCGACGGGGCGATTTGCAGCGCGCTGCAGATCGGCTCGACCCCGCAACGAGCGCGGTGCTCGTCGATGAAGGCGTTCACTTCTTGAGCTGGCGGTCGAACTCCGCCTGGGCGAAATACGCGCTGGCCAACTTCAGGATCTCGTTGGTCTTGCGCAGTTCGCGGACCTCGCGCTTCGAGCTCCTTGATGCGCAGCTGCTCGGTGGTCGTCGGGCCTGGCCGCACGCCGCTGTCACGCTCGCCCTGGCGCACCCACTTGCGCAGCGTCTCACCCGTGCAGCCGATCTTGCTGGCGATCGATTCGATCGCCGCCCACTGCGACGGGTACTGGTCCTTGGCGTCGAAGACCATGCGCACCGCACGCTCCTGGACCTCGGGGGAAAACTTCGGGGACTTCCTCATGTTGGCTCCATTCTCAATCGAAGGAGCCTCCTCAAAATCCGGGGCGGTTCAAGCCCATGCACGAGGTGCTGGACTGCAAGGGCCGGCTGCGGGCCAGTCGAGAAGAGTTGTTCGAGGCCTTGAGCACCGAGCAGTTCAGCGACGTGCACCGCTTCGTGGCCGAAGAGATCCTGCAGCACATCGAGCAGATCGAGCAGCGCATCGCACGGCTGGACGCGCGGCTGCTGCAGGGCCTGAAGGCCTACGAGCCGCAACTGCGATTGCTGCAGACCATCCCTGGCATCGACCTGCAGGGCGCGGCCATGCTGCTGGTGGAGATCGGCGCGGACATGTCCATCTTCGGCAGCACCGAGCGGCTGGCCTCGTGGGTGGGCATCTGCCCGGGCAACAACGAGAGCGCGGGCAAACGCAAGAGCGGGCGCATCCGGCGCGGCAATGCCTGGGTGCGCCGGCTGTTGTGCGAGTTCGCGCAGGCTGCGGCGCGAACGCGATGTGCGCTCAAGGCGAAGTTCGACTCGCTGGCCATCCGCAAGGGCCACAAGAAGTCCGTCGTGGCTCTGGGCCACAAGATGCTGCGCACGATATACGCGATGCTCAGCACGGGGAGTCACTACCAGGACAAGACGGTGGACTACGAAGCCCTGAGCGTGGCCCGAAACGCCCCGCGCTGGCTGAAGATGCTGCGAAAGCACGGCTTCATCGCTGCGCCAGCCACCGCCTGATCACCTGATCTTCGTCACGCTCAAAGCACCGGCTCGCTTCAGGCCAGGACCTGTCTCGTCTGCGCACGGAGTTCTTCCACATTAAACACCACCGCTAGAACCACATGTCCTTGATGCACCTGCCATCCCTAGGCAAGTCGTCCCACTTGTCCAGTCCGTCGAAGTGATCGATAGGGAGGTGAGCGATTGGCTCTGGCTCTGTCATCCGAAGGTTCACCGCGATTCTTCGACGACCTTCAGCATTCGGCTGCAACGCACGCCAGTGCGTCACACCGCCACACCTGGGGCAGAAGTTGAAGCTGAGTGAGGTCCCGCGGATGTAGGCGGTGGTCTGGCCATCGACCCTGATGTTCTCGCCTTCGTAGCCGTAGGCCCACAACACCCCGTACCTGCGACAGGCTGTGCAATTGCAGGCTGTCGCTGACTCAGGCAGCTTGTCCAGCTGCCAACGAGCTGATCCGCAGTGGCAAGTGCCTTCAAGCATGTGTGCGCTCCAAGAATGGGGTTCGGACAACTGAAGCTCATGGCCGAGCAGCGAAGCGATGCAGCGCCCGCTCTCTGGCTCGTGCGGCTTCCACCTTGCGACTCTTGGGTTCGGCCGCGGTCACCAGCGATTGAATCAGTTGCCGAGCTGACTCAGCTACCTCCTCAACAGCCCGCTCGAACGCGGCCTCGTTGGCCTTGGAGGGGACATTGAATCCGCTGAGCTTACGAACGAACTGGAGAGATGCATCTCGAATCTCGACCTCCGTCGCCGGGGGCTCGAAGTTGAACAGCGTCTTAATGTTGCGACACACGACATCAGTTCCCGCATTGGACGCGAGCATGGTACGGCTTCAGGTGGGGGCAAGCGGGTGATGGCGAGGAAGTAGGCAGAAGCGCACTCCTCCGCGGTACAGAGCGTTCACCTGATCCGGTGGATCACTGCCGCGCGCCTGGTCGGCCGGGTCGGAGGCCGGGCAGGGTGAGTAGTCAAGGCACTCGTGCTGTGGGCTCCAGCGGCCAGGTAGCAGCGCAATTGACCGGATAACAAACCGGATAACGTTCGACGATGTTGTCTTCTATCGTAGGTAGTTTGGTAGAAAAACGGCCTACCACCGCGTTTCCGAAGATGGCCGCCCGATGGGGTGGCCATTTCTCCGTCTATCGGGCGAAGGATCGCTGGAACGGCGTGTCGTGCGCCACGATCCGCGGTCGGTGCCGATGGGGTCGGACCGAACCATGGCGAACCCGGTGACCCCTGGGGGGCCCGCGAGCACGCCGAGATTGTCACCATCGCGGTGAACCGCGGTCGCAATGGGCACCTACACCGACCATTGGGCAAGGTACAAGAAGAACAGCACGCGAGAGCTGCTCAAGGCATTGCTCCTCATCGGCGTGGGCCTCCCCGGCCTGGCGCTGGTCGGCTATGGCTTGTCGCAGGTCACCGAGTACGCGGTTCCCTTGCAGGTCGCCCTGCTGGTTCTCTGGCTTGTGGCGCTGACGAGGCTCCTCCTCCACCAGTCCAAGGTGCCGTGCCCCAGGTGTGGCGAAACCTACTCTCGTGGCAAGTACCTCAGCAATTGCCCCAAGTGCGGGCTGCGCATGCTGCAGGAGGATCCTCGAGCAGCCGACTGCGGCGGTGAAGGTTGAACCCGTCACGGCGGACGGTGCGATGACACACGGGCCAAGTGAATCGGCATCGCAGGAGTGCTCAGTCGGAGCGGGGTTCGGCGCCGTCCTGTTCCGTCCGGTCCTTGATCCACAGCGGGTGGGCCGGTCCCGCCTCGCTCTTCCAGGGCGTGGTTCGCAGCGATTCGAAGAACGTTGCAGCGGGACCATCGTCACCAGGCGGGTATCCCACCATGTGGGCCCAGGTGCCGAACACCAGCAGACCGAAGCACAGAAGTGCCAGCGGTGCCTGCACCGCGAACCACAGGTTGTGGAGGACCCGGGCTTCGCGCTCGGAGCCGCCCGACACCAGTAGCACGCCGCCGAAAGGAGCTAACTGGCAGCGCGCGACGGACACCCCCGCCAGCGGCGGCAGGTCACGCCGGAGCTCACCCAGGGCGAATACCGGATCACCCGCGTACAGGGCCTTCTCGACACTGAAGCTCTTCTGGTCGAGGAACCCGTCCTTGGCCACGGACGAGGACGGAAGAATGGTGGTCTTGTCGGTATTCACCGCGCACACGCCGTGATCGTCCTGGATCAGAAAGTTGTCGGTGGTGGTGAGCGTCGAACTGTTGCTGCCGCTCCTGCGCGTGCGTGAGTACCAGATGACCGATGAAGGGCTCCTGCCGGGCTTTGCGGCCGGGGCTGCGCGGTGCCGCGAAACTTCACCAGCCCGCCGACGTTCGAGCGCAGGTCCACCAGCGGCGCATTCGCAACCGCGCGGGCGACGCGTTGACTGTGCCAGGCTCGACGGGTGATCCAGAGCCCCAGGCCCAGCAGGACCACGAAGACGGCCACGAAGACGGCCGGCGACAGAACCATGAAGAATGCGGCGAGCATGTCATGGATGCGATGCAGGTCTTCGCTCATCCGGGTTCTCCAGTTGCAGCGTCCGGGTTCACGACTTGTATGCTTCACCGTGTTGTCGCATTGGACCACCGTGCCGGGCCCGGTACCTGGTGTTGTGGGACGGCAAGGGCCGTCTTGGCGGGGAGAAGCGGCGGCACGTCCTGCCGCTGATGGGCAAAGCGCTGGAGGACCTGAGGGCGGTCGACGCAGTCGGCACAACGATCGATGGCTTCTTGATGAAGCGCGTTCGAAGTGGCGTGGAGACCTTGCTGTCGCCACAGTCTGTTGCGCGTCCCGGGTTGCGTTTGGTGGTCTCGAACTCCGGGAAGTGAATGAGTGCGGATCTGCCGGCATGGCCCGGCGCGTGGGCGGTCTACAGCAGCCTGATGGCCCTGAGATCGGGCAGCTTCCTGAAGTCGGCCAGAGACATCAATTGCGGCAGTGTCAGCTGGCGCCAGCTGCGCCACAGCCGGCCGGCCGCAGCCGGCAACGAGGTCAGCACGTTGCCGGGTGCCATCTGCGCCATGAACACCTGGTAGACGCCTTCCTTGGCACCGGCCAGCGCCTTGCTGGCAACCACGGTGCGGCCCGCGACCAGGTAGGTCTGCAGGTCGCCGAACGCAACCAAGACCGGCTTGGGTGCCGGCAGAAGGGCTTGAGTGCGCGCCCGGCGAGGAAACGCACGGCATTCGCCGCGGCGAGCGCGCCCATGTCGATGGCGTTGTAGGCCTGCTTGCCGACGGCATGCGGCAACTGCGCGGCATCGCCGACGGCGAATACGTTGTCGAAATGGCAGCTCTGCAGCGTGGCGTGCACGTCCGCCCAGACTTGCGGTGGCGGCGCCAGGCCCGACTCGCGCAGTAGCGCTGGCGGTGCCAGCCCGGCCGTCCACAACGTGAGTTCGGAGCGCAGCCGCGTACCGTCGGCCAGGCGCACGCCCTTGGCCGACACACTGGCGATCGTCGTGCGGGTACGGAAGCTCACCGCATACGGTTCGCAGATGCGGCGCAGGTCGGCATCCAGTGACGCCGGCAGGCCCGGCAGCAGCCGGGCGCCGGACTCGACCAGTTCGATGGACAGGCCGGCATCGTCGCGGTGGCGACGCAGGATCTCGCCCAGCGCCTCGACGCCCGAGAGGCCGCCGCCGGCGATCACGATGCGCAGTGGCGTGCTCTCCCGCACGAGCGAGTCCAGCCGCTGCTCGATCGCCAGGCCGTCGGCGACGCTGCGGAACGACATCGCGTGGCGTGCCACGCCCGGGACGTGGTGCGTGTTCCACAACGCACCCACGGCCACGATGCAGGCATCGAACGCCAGTTCGTGGCCGCCGGCCGTGACCAGCCGGCCCTGCGCCGGCTCCAGCACGGTCACTCGGTCCCGCAGGAAGCGGTGCCCGGCCTGCTTGACGATGGCGGCGCGGTCCAGACGCAGCCCCTGGGGCGTCTTCACGCTCGACAGGATCTCGTGGATGCCGGGCGCCCACTCGAAGTGCCTGGACGGGTCGATGACCGTCACCGCGTGCCGCCGCGACAACTTGATCGCGGCCGTCAGGCCGGCGAAGTTGCCGCCGACGATGGCGATGCGTTTGCGCTGGTCGGTCATGGGGTGGCGTTTTCAGGCATCGGGGATGGTGGGAAGTATGGTCGAGCGCGAAGCGGCGGCTCGTGCACCAGCGGGCATGGCAGCCGACTGCCGGTCCAGATGCTCTCATTGCGGTCGCTGTCGCTGTCGCCGCAGACCGATGGACCGCGCCTGCGCACCAAGCAGCTCACCCCGATGCGGCGAGCCCATGGGTGGTGTCTTCATGGTCGGTGCGGGTTCGCACCGCGGCCTCGCGGCTACCATGCCTTCCGATGTGCAACCTGTACCACATGGCCCCGCGCGACCATGTCGAGCGCTACTTCCGCGCCATCGTGCCGGAGCACGCCGCCGTGCCGGTCGGACCCTTCGGCACAGGCCTGTTCCTGCGGCCGGTCGACGGCCGAGTGCAGGGTGTCGTCGGCCAGTGGGGAATGATCCAGCCGCGGGCCAGAGCGCGGCGCCCTGACTCGCGTGCGATCCTGACCAACAACGCTCGCACCGAGACCGTGGCGACCCGCCCGACCTACCGTGACGCCTGGGCCGCGGGCCGGCGCTGCCTGATCCCGGCCGCCTGGTACCAGGAGCCGAACTGGGAGACCGGTCGCAATGTCTGGTGGCGGCTGACGCGTGCTGACGCCGAGCCCTGGGCGATCGCCGGACTGTGGTCGGAGTGGGCCGACCCGGCGACCGGCGAGATCGTCCCGAACTTCACCATGCTGACCGTCAACTGCGACGGGCACCCGTTGCTGGGCCGGCTGCACAAGCCGGATCCCAGGCTACCGGCCGATGCGCAGGACAAGCGCTCCGTCGTGCCGCTGGAGCCTGAGCAGTGGGCGTCATGGTTCGCAGCAACGCCAGTAGAAGCGATGGGCATGCTGATGGCGCCGCCAATGGAGCGCTTCGATCTGGCCGACGCGCGGCGAACGGACCAGCTGCTGGGTCGGTCGTGAGGCCGATGAAGCTCATGAGCACCGCGTTGTGGATCGCCGCGACCTGCCTGGGATTTCTGGCGCTGGTCTACCTGTGGCAGGACCGCTTGCTTTACTTCCCTGAGCGGGCGACGGTCGAAGAGGTGGTGAGCGCTGGACTCACGCCCTGGCCGTCGGCGCAGGACTTCCGGGGGCTGGTCGCCGAGCCCAGGGCGCCGTGCGCGGCACCGCGATCGTCTTCCACGGCAACGCCGGGCACGTGGGTCATCGCGCGTTCTATGCCCAGGCACTGCTGCCGCTGGGGTTTCGGGTGATCCTCGCCGAATACCCGGGTTACGGGCCGCGCGCCGGCGAGCCAGGGGAAGCGAACTTCATCCGTGACGCCGGCGAACTCGTCGCGCTCGCTTGTGGTCAGTACGGCGGGCCGCTGCTGCTGGTCGGCGAATCGCTCGGGGCCGCAGTGGCCGCCGGTGCCGGGGCACTGCAGCCCGAGCGCACGGCGGGGCTGGTCCTGATCACGCCGTGGGACCGGCTGGCCCACGTGGCTTCGCACCACTATCCGTGGTTGCCGGTGAAGTGGCTGCTGCGTGACCCTTACGACACGGCGGCCCGGCTGGCCAGGTTCGAGCGCCCGGTGGTGGTCATCGTCGCCGAGCAGGACCGCATCGTGCCGGCGCGCTTCGGCGTCGCGCTGCATGCCGCGCTGGGTGGCCCGAAGCACCTGATGCAGATCGAGGGCGCCGGACACAATGACTGGCCCGGGCGCGTGGACGCCTCCTGGTGGCGCACGGCGACGGGCCCGGCACCTTGAGACAGGCAGGCTCAGAGCCCCTTTGCCCGGGGTTCTGCCGGGGCCGACATGCAGCATGTGGGCGCAGGTGCGATCGTGGGCGGGACTGGCTGGTCTGACAGCGCTGGACTTCGAGCAGCCGAGTTCGTTGAGCGAGCGCAGCGCCAGTTCTTGGTCTTCTACTGCTTACGACGTACACGAAGCTGGCGTTGAGCCTTTGTGCGGCCTGCCGGTTGGCGCCCAGCACGACGATGCTGAGTGCGTGCGGCGCTGGCACCAGATTGGCTGCCAGGAACATCGTATTGGCAGCCCCGGTGGCGAGTCCGCTCATCGTGCGGCAGGCGATGCAATCCAGGCCGCACCGCGACCTTGCCGAGTGACGACGATCCGACGCTGGCACCTGAAGCCGCCGCGCCGCTGAACATGCGGCCTTCGGCGCCAGCCCACATGGCATCCGGCGGCGCCACTGGCGTCACGCTGGCCGACTGCGGCGTTGACCGCTGCTGCCATCGCGCCGGCAGCTCGGCTTCGGCCTTGTGCGTTGCAACGGACAAACCACCCGCCTGGAGTGAGCCGTAGCGCGGCACGCTTTCCGGCGGCTGACCGCTGTACCTCGGTGCTTGTCCTTCGGCGGCGGCTGGGCGGACGGGCAAGTCAACCATCTGGTCGCGATGCCCGGCCAACGACTGCTCCCGCTGACGGCGAACTGGGACTTTCGACCCTGAAGCGACAACCACAGCTCTGAACCCGTCGCCCCGAAGCAGCCGGTCGTATCCGCGCCCGCCCCCCCCGGAAGGTGGCTCAGCAGCCTTGGGCAAGCATAGGTAGGCGGCACTTTGAGAAATCGAGGCGCGGCCCATGGCTTGAAACCATGCGGGCTCACCTCTTCGGGAGCCTCGCGTACATGACGACGGGCCGCCGCCGGCGGCGGTTCAGTGCGCCGGATCGGCAGTGCGTCGCGGCCCGCTGGTGTCTGGCGGCGATGACGGAAGAATGGCCCGCATGCCTCAGCACCCCCTTCTGCACCTGGTGCGCTACCCACCGGGCCTGCGCCAGCCGAAACATGTGCATGGTGGCGCGTCGCTGACCTTGCTGCTCGACGGCTGCCTGTACGAAAGTGTCGGCCGGCGCGAGGTCAGCGCGCGGGCCGGCCAGTGGTGTCACAAGGCCGCCGGGGTCGACCACGTCACGGCTTTCGGTCCGGCGGGTGCCACCACTTTGCAGCTCAGCCTGCCTGACCGGCGTGCGCTGGCACCGGGGCTGTCCTGGCATTGGGGGTGCGATGCGACCGTGACCCAGCTGTTGTGGACCTTGCTGGGCGGTGGCTTGCCCGCGGTTGAAAGCGAACTCCTGAACGACCTTGCGGCCCTTCTTGCGCCGTGCGAAGAATACGTCCACGCCCCACCCTGGTGGCCGCGCGCACACGACGCCCTGTGCGAAGGGCTGTCGCCGGTCGGCGCCGTGGCGGCCGATTGCGGGGTACATCGCGCACAACTGGTTCGTGTAACGCAGCGCCTGGCAGGCTGCACACCCGTGGTGCTGCGTCAGCGCGCACGCCTGGGCCGCTGTCTGGCCCGGCTGGTGCACGAACCCGTATTGGCGCTGTGCGATCTGGCGCTGGCCTGCGGCTTTGCCGACCAGGCGCACTTCAACCGCGAGTGCCGGCGCTGGCTGGGCCAGGCGCCGGGTCGATGGCGTCGGCGCTGGGCGGCAGCTGACGCTGCAGTTCCTGGCCGAACATCTTCAACCCCGTGACCCGCCCCCGCGAGTCGCTCAGCACATCCACCAAGATGCCCCGCCCGCTCCAATCCACACGCCACTGCAGCTTTTCGGGAAATCGCAGGGTCAGTTCACTGTCCAGCACGCCCCAGCGCGCGCGCAGGGCCTGCCCGGTCCAGACCAGATCAAGCTCGCCGAGCTGCGCATCGCTGTAGCGGCCGACAAGCGCTGCGGGCGGTAGCGGCCAGTCACTCGCCGGCGCGGGTGGCGGCGCCGTGCGCATGCGCGACTGGACTTGCAGCGCCTGCTTCAGGCCCTCGCTCAGCATCTGCCGGGCGGCAGCCGGCTCGCCGAGCAGACAGCGGTAGACCGACTGCAGCAGCTGCTCACCCGCCATGCCCGCGACCGCGTCGCCGTTGGTCAGGAAGGCGACACCCAGACCCTGTGCCGGCATGAACGAAAGGTGGCTGCTGGCACCACGGAAGCTCCCCAGTCGGGTGAGGATCTCCTGGCCATGCAGGCGCGCCATGTCGAAGCCCAGGCTGTGGCCAAAACGCTGATAGCCCAGCACCTTGCGGTTCTGCACCACCTGCAGATTCAACATCGGGTCCAGCACTTCGCGGGACAGCACGCTGCGCCCGTCCAGGCGCCCGCCGTCCAGCAACACCTGGATCAACCGCGCCAGGTCTCCGGCCGTGGCAAACATGCCGCCGGCTGGCCCCATGTTGCTGTCCTGCTTGTTCGCACTCAGGGCCCGCCATCCTTGGGGTGAATCAGCATGAGGTGCGGCCAGCGTCTTCGCGTCCAGCTTGGAACGCCAGGGGCTGGTGCGCTTCAGGGTCAGCGGGTCCAGAACCTCGCGCTGGACCTGCAGTTTCCAGCCGTCGCGGCCGACCGGCGCCATGGCCATGGCTGCCAGGTCGTAGCCCATGTTCGAGTAGTCGAAGGTCTTGCCGCCGCTTGCCGGTGTGGCCTGCGCCAGCCACCCGAGCAGTTCAGCGTTGTCGCGGTAGACGCCAGAGAAGTTCACGCGCAGCTGTGCGGGCACGGAGTCTGCATCAATGCCGTGGGTGTGGGTCAGCAACTCGCGCAGGGTGATGCGCTCGGCCTGCAGTGACGGACGCCAGGCCGCCTGTGGCAGCAGCCGCGCCAGCGTGGCCTGCATGTCGAGTTCGCCGCGGGCGGCACGCTGCGCAGCCGCCAGGGCCGTAAAGCACTTGGTGGTGGACGCGATGTAGTAGCCGGTGTCCTCGGTCGCGGCCTGGCCCGTCGACGCATCGGCCAGGCCCTGCGCCGTGGACCACAGCAGCCGGCGTCCGGCAAGCACAGCGATCTGAAACCCGGGAAACGCGCCGCTCGACCCAGCCTGGTCGGCCAGGGCCTGCAGGTCTGCCACCGACGCCGCAGTGCCTCGGCAGATGCTGGGGATGCCCACCGACGCGGTGGCGAGCAGGGTCTGGAGCAGTTGGCGGCGTTGCATGGGCGGCGTGGTGATGGGTGGCGTAGTAAGGGGCGACTGCTGCGACTCTGCCCTGCGCCTGCCAGGCTGTCTTGTACGGATGTTGCACGGCGCGACGCTGCGGCTGGCAGGCCGGTTCGGCCTGCGCATCACCGTCTCGTCGACCTCGCCTCGGCCCATCACCCCTCCACGGCAGCAGCACCATTGCCCACGCCGACGGCGCATCTGGTGGCCGACGGTGAAGCTGTCAGCCATGGGCGTCAGGAACTGGCCGGCACCGTGAGTCCGAGGCCGAGCCGGGATGCTGCCTCTCGAAGCATCGGCGCGCGGCCGGTCAGGCTCTGTGGAGGGGCCGTAGTTGGATCGGCTCACTCCAGGCTCAGGCGGGTCACCACTGGCAGGTGGTCGGACGGAAAGCGGGCGTCGACCGTGTCGGTCAGCGCCGCATAGCGCAGCACGCGCCACTGAGGACTGAGCAGCACGTAGTCGATGCGCTCCAACAGCGGCGCGTCGAGCTTGAAGCCATTGAAGGTGCCCACCGGTCCGTAGGGCGGTGTCTGGCTCAGGGTCCGGGCGTCGCGCAAGCCGGTGAGCAGAATCTGCACCGGCTCGGACTCGGGCGTGGCGTTGAGGTCGCCCAGCAGTAGCGCGGGGGCTTCGCCGGCGATTTCGCGCATCTTGCGCAGCATCAGCCGGGCGGACTCGCGCCGAGCCACCACGCCTTCGTGGTCAAAGTGCACCGAAAAGGCAAAGAAGACCCGGCCATTGGCCAGGTCACGCAGCTTGGCCCAGCTGGCCAGGCGATTGCAGCAGCGGGCGTCCCAGCCCTTGCCAGGCACCTCGGGCGTGGGGCTGAGCCAGAAATCGCCGGTGGCCAGCAGCGTGAAGCGTTCGGTGCGAAAGAAGATGGCCGCGTGCTCGCCACCGCGCTTGCCGTCGTCGCGGCCGACGCCGACGCGGGCCAGGCCAGGCATGGCTGCGAGGTCTTCGATCTGGTCGATCAGGCCCTCTTGCGTGCCAAGCAGATCGATCTCGTGATGGCGGATCAGGGCACGCACCGCATCACGCCGGTGTGGCCAGGCGTTGGGGCCGTCGCTCGCCAGGTTGAGGCGCAGGTTGTAGGTTGCGGCGTTGAAGGGCTGGGCCTGCACGACCTGGCTCAGGCCCAGCAGCAGAACGGCCAACCACCTCATGGCCGCCGGGCCGCCCACTCGGCGGCGATGAGTCTCGAGCCGTCCATCCGCTTGCGTCGCCTCGGTAGCGAAGCGCTGGGCAATTGCATGTCTCAGCGGCAGCAAGCTGTCTGCACTCATGATTCAAGCCCTCTGACGGACACCGCTTGAGGCCCAGCCCTCGTCTTGGTTGCGAGGGGATGGGCGTGCCTGCACTTGTAGCCAGCCTACCCGATTGATGACCGCGGCGGCCGGCAACTCTTGGCCGACCGGGTGAGGTCGGCCGAGCCGTCACCACCGCCGCTGCGGCACCCAGGATCACAGAAATGCGATTTGAGTTGCCTCGTTCATTTCCTGGCCCCGCCGTTGAACCAACCTTGCGCTAGCTCAGAACGCGGGCCGCCCTGCGAGGCATAAGGTTCGCCTCGGCGGTTCTGATGAGCTTCCACCACGATTCCGCGAAGGTCGTAACAGAGCCTCGCGCAGGAGTTGCACTGTTGCCGGAGGTGCCATGTCTACCAAGCTCGACGTCTCGAAGCTCTCGCTGATGGATGCGCTCGATCTCGCAACACTTATCGAGGTCGAAGCGTTCAAGCGCTACTCCCAATTCGCCGAACGCTTCGGCACCAGCGCTGAGGACGATGCGGCCTCGGTCTTCGTGACCATGGCGGTCAACGAGAACAAGCATGGCGAACAGATCGCCGAGCGCCGCATCGCGCTATTCGGCGACGAGCGCCCAAGGGTCAAGATCACAGACATCTTCGACGTAGAAGCGCCCGATTACGGCGCACCCACGGGCGACATGTCGCAACTGGACGCCTATCGGGTGGCCCTGTCAGCCGAGAGAAAGGCCTATGCCTTCTACGACCAGGCCAGGCGCAACGTGGACCACCCGGAGGTCAAGGCGCTGTTCGAGGAACTGCGGGAGGAGGAGGCCGAGCACGTCCAGTTGATCGAGGCCATCATCGCCAAGCTGCCGCCCACGGCCCGGGTCGACCGCGAGGATGAGGACAGCTATCCCCAATCCGTCGTTCGCCTGCTGGCGAAGGACAGGTTCGAGTAGCCGGAGCGAGAGCGCACGAAACCGCGCCGTTGGGTTACCGCCTCTTTGTGATCGGCCATCGGTCATCTCCGGCGGGAGGTCTGTCCGAGTGAGATGCCCGAGGTTGCCGTTCGGGCGCGTCGGCCCGAGCCGACGCTGACGGCCGACAGACTTGGGCACTGCTGGGCGTCCCGTTGGCACAACGCTCAAGGCGCTGAAGTGAAGCGTCGGGTGAGGCTCCGGGCGAGCCCACCGAAGTGTCCAGGTGCTTGCGACACATGCCACCGCGGTGGCCGAACCCCGATCATTTGAGGGGGCTGGGAGAATGAAGACTTCCGCCCTTCGGCGAACATTTGGCGATCTGCCCCCGCGACAGCCCACCATGCAGCCTCTGCTCGCCCCCTCGGCAACCGACTCGACCATCACCAGCATCGGCGCCACAAGCATCCGTCTGGTTCGCGACTTCCCGGGCCCTAACGTGTTTCTGCCACGGCGCGCCCTGTGGCTTTCTCTGACGCTGCCCGCTGGTGCACGCTCGGTGGCTGCCGGGCCGCTGGCGCAGATCGGCGCCGCCGTGGCGGCGCAGGGACTGACCCGTCGCTTGCCGCAGCTTGCCGCGGCAGGTGGCGACGCTGTCTCAGCGGCCACGGTGGTCGCGCACCTGGCCATCGACCTGCAATGCTGGGTGGGCCATGAGGTTTCCCTCTTCGCGCGAGCGGCGGCGGGCAACCCTGCAGAGGATGAGATCGTGCTCGAGTACGAGCTTGCCGACGTGGCCTTGCGGGCGACGGAGACTGCGGCCAAAGTTGTGTTCGCGGTGCTGCTGGCAGCAACTCTCGCTGGCCACCCCGAAGCTGCCTGCAACGACGCAGCGGTGTCCGCACGCGTCAGGGCGCTGCTGAGCGCGTTCCAGCGATGGCAAGCGCGCGATCCACTGCCCGACTTCATCGCCGAGGCGCGGGCGCGGGGCATCCCTTGGCGCAGGCCGCTGGCCCAGCACAGCTTCTACGAACTGGGGCAGGGCCACAAGCTGCGCCGTTTGTGGCGCCACTTCACGCCAGCAACGGCGCACGTGGCCACGGTCATCGCGAATCGCAAGCACATGGCCGCCGCACTGCTTCACGCCAATGGCTTGCCCGTACCGAAGAGCCATCTGGTGAACGACGCCAGTGCGGCCGTGCGAGCTGCACACGCGCTGGGCCTACCGGTTGTCGTCAAACCCGATGCGACCGACTTCGGCACGGCGGTGAGTGTCGACCTGCGCGCTGATGAGGCGATCCGTCGCGCCTTCGAGGCCGCTCACAAGTACGGCAAGGTGCTGGTGCAACAGATGATCGTCGGCAGCAACCACCGCCTGTTGGTGATGCACGGGCGGTTCGTGTCGGCCGGTCGGCAGACGCCTGCGCAGGTGGTGGGTGATGGCGTGCACAGCATCCGGGCCCTGGTCGAAGAAGTCAACCGCACACGCGCAGACACCTTGGGCGAGCGCTGGAAGAAGATCGCTCTGGACGAAGAAACCGATACCGTGTTGCGCGACCAGCAGTTGTGCCTGGACGATGTGGCGGCCAGCGGCCGCGCCGTGCGTTTGCGCTGCGCATCCAACCTGGCGGTCGGTGGCACGATGGAAAACGTCACTGCGCTGGTGCACCCCGACAACCAGGAGCTCGCCGTGCGCGCAGCGGCCATCGTGGGCCTGGACGTGGCGGGTATCGACTTCATCACCAGCGACATCGGCCGATCACACGCTGACGTCGGAGGTGCCATCTGCGAAATCAACCCGACACCGGGCTTCACCATGCTTGAAACCTCTGTGCGGCTGGCGCAGCTGTTCATCGAAGGGGTGTACCCGTCGGGCGATGACGGACGTGTGCCGATCGTCGTGCTCGTGGACGACACCGTGGACGGGCCACTGCTGCCAGCCATTGAAGCGCTGCTGGGCCAGCGCTGGCCGCGGGTTGGCGTAGCCACGGCAGCACAGGTGCGCATCGGCACGCAAGCGTTGGTCATCGGCAGGCGCGCAGGCGCCAAGGGTGTGACGATCCTGCTCGCCGACCCCCGGGTGGATGCGGTGCTGGTAGCTCTGACCACGGCCAATATCGTCGAGCAGGGTCTGGCATTCGACCGTTGCAAGGTGGTGAACCGCCCCGGATTTTGGGGAGGCCCCCGGGGTGGGGAAGGGGGCCCCCAGGGGAAGACCCCCCCGGGGGGGCGGGGGGGGGGGGGGGGGGGGGGCGGGGCGCCGGCGGCGCCGGCCCCGCCCCGGGGGGGGGGGGGGGGGCGAGCGGGCCGCCCGCCGGGCAGGGCGGCGGGGGGGGGGGGGCGCAGGGGGGGGGGCGGGGGGGGGGGGGGGGGGGGGGGGGGGGGGGCCCGGGGGCCCCCGGGGGGCGGGGCCCCGGGGGGGGCGGGGGGGGGGGGCCGGGGGGGGGGGGGCGGGGGAGGGGGGGCGCGGGGCGGGCCGGGCGGGGCCCGGCGGGGGGGGGCCCGGCCGCCACCGGAGAGGGGGGGCCCCCGCCGCCGGGCCCGGCGCGGGGGGGGGGGGCGGGCCGGGCGCGCCGCCGCCCCCCCGCCGCCGGGGGGCCCGCGGCGCGCCGCGCCGGCCGGGGCCGGCGCCCCGCCGGGGCCGGCGCCGGGGGGGGGGCGGCGCGCGCCCGGGGGGGGGGGGCGCCCGCGAGGGGCGGGGGGGGGGCGCCGGGGAGGGGGGGGGGGGGGGCGGGGGGGGGGGGGGGGGGGGGCGGCGGCGCGGGGGGGGGGGGGGGGGGGGGGGGGGGGGGGGGGGGGGGGGGGGGGGGGGGGGGGGGGGCGGCGCCGCCGCCCGGGGCGGGGGGCCGGGGGGCCCCGGGGGGGGGGGGGAGCCGGGGCCCCGGGGGCCCGCGGCCGGGCCGGGGGGGGGCGGCCCCCCCCCCCCCCCGGGGGCCGGGCGGGGGCCCGGGCCCGCGGCCCCCCGCGCGCCCCCCCCCGCGGGGGGGGGGGCCGGGGGGCGGGGCGGGAGCGCGACCCGGCCGCCGCCGCGGCCCGGGGGGGGCGGGGGGCGGGGCGGCCCGGGGGGCGGGGGGGGGGGGGGGGGCGCGGGGGCCCCCCCGGGGCCCGGCCCGGGGCCCCCGCCCCGGCGGGGGGGGGGGGGGGGGGGGCCCGCGGCCGCGGGGGGGGGGGCCGGGGCGGGGGCCGCGACGGCGGGGCCCGGGCCCGACCGGGGGGGGGGGGGGAGGGCCCCCCCGCGGGGGCGGGCGGGGGGGGGGGGGGGGGGGGGGGGCGGGCCCCGCGGGGGGGGGGGGCGGGGCCCCCCCCCGAAACCGCCCCGCCGGGGGGGGGGGGGAGCAGGGCGGCCCCGGGGCGGGGGCGCCCAGGCGCCCGGGGGGGGGGGGGGGGGGGGGGGGGGGGGCGGGGGGGCCGGGGGGCGGCCGGCGCCCGGGGGGGGGGGGGGGGGGGGGGAAGGGGGAAGAGAAAGGGCCCCGGTGCGGTTCAGTGGTGCTTTTCGCCAACAGCAGATCGGAGTCGACGCCGGTCGCGAGTGCCGCGCAACGGCAGAGCCGTGAAGCCGCCGTTCGGTTGTTGTCGGGTATTGCCGACCACGTGGTCGTTGATGCGCAGGACCCGGCTCTGGGTTCTATCGATGCTGCTGCAAGGACTCGGCGAGTCGATGGCCAGAACAGTGCGCAATTCATTGGCGCCGTGGCCGACGCCTTGCAGGCCGCCGAGGCTTGACCCGGCTGTTGCGCTCGTACGATCTTTCGCTCCGAAGCCAGTGATTGCCAAACCATGGATCTGCAACTGTCAGGACATGTCGCCATCGTCACGGGCGCGAGCACGGGTATTGGCCGGGCCACGGCAATCGCATTGGCGGCTGAGGGGGTGCAGGTGCTCGGGGTCGCGCGGCGCCCGCCGGAGTGCGAGCTTCCCGGAACTTCGCACCTGAGCCTGGACCTCGCCGATATTGCGGCCCCGCAGAAGATGATCGACCACGCGATCGCGCTGCATGGGCGGCTACTTGCCGCACATCGACACGATCTGTGAGCGCGACTGTTCGATCATCTGTTCGCAGCTTGCTCGCGCCTTCGCGTCGCCCGTCTTGGCGCAGGAGGCCTTCGCCTTGTCCATCTCGCCCAGTTGGGCACGCATCTGCTTGCAGGCCGGCGAGTCCTTGTCCATCGAGATCGCGCTGTCCTTGGCCGAACAGGCGCCGACATAAGTCATCTTCATGCGCAACGGCTTCTTGGCCGGTTCTTTGAGGTCCTGCGTGCTCATCAAGTAGGAGCGCGGTGCAACACGGGTGATGGTCATGCGCTGGTTGCCGTCGGGGCAACGGACTTCTATCACCGCCTGGTTCGTGCTGTCCTCCACCATCTTGAATTGACAGCGCGGCGCCTCCTTGTCCTTGCCCGCATCGCGCGTTCCCATCGCCTGCGCGGCGGATTGGCAGATGGTCATGCCGCCGACCATCTGCGCAGCCGCGGTCTTGTCCATGTCCGGCGACTCCATGCGCCAGGCGCCGGCGGTGGTGGGTGCATCGCTCATCACCTTTGGGGTGGGCGGGTCGGCGGACAACGCTGCACCGCAAGCCAGTCCGGCCAGTCCAGCCAGAAAGGTGATCCGAAGCCATGCCTTCATCCTGCGCTCCTGGGTTGTTCACGTGTCAGTCTAGCTTCGCGCGAAGGAACTTGGTGCCAGGCTGCCGGGCGCTGGCGCGCCCGGCTGACCGAGCATGCCGCCAACCAGCTGTCGGAACTGGGCGTCACCGAGGCCGACGTGCAGGCGCGCGTGGCAACGCTGATTGAATGACCGAGGTGATCGCCACGAGGCAAGGGGGCATCTTCCCCCTTGAGTGGGCATCTGCAGCGTGATCGAGGAGGCATTGATTGCTTCTGCTCAACGCTGGATTCCGCGACCCACGTACTCTTTTCGGCGTCTTCCCATAAACAGCGGGAGTTGGGCATGTCAAAGATCGGCACGGAGATCCTGGTCAATACACAAGCCATCGGCGATCAGGTCCTTGCCCAGATGGCGAAGTTCAACGATGGTCGGTTTGTCACCGTGTGGGTGGACTGGGCCGACATCAACCACATCGCGGCGGCCGACGGGAGTTGGTCCGGCGTCAAGGCGCAGTTGTTCACGGCCAATGGGGCCAAGGTCGGGCCGGAGATCCTGGTCAACACCGCCACCCTCGGCTGGCAACAGGATCCGCATGTGGCGGTGTTGAAGAACGGCAACTTCGTTGTCACCTGGACCGACGGCTGGGACTATTTCGGCTACGCCGACCATCCGGGAAGCCTCGGCGTCGGCGGCGCCACCGGTGACGAGAAGGGCAAGGCCATCAAGGCCCAGGTCTTCTCTGCCGACGGCGCGCCCGTCGGCAAGGAATTGTTGGTCAACACAGCGCATTGGATGGACCAGACCGGCGAGAAGATCGCCGCGCTCGGCAACGGCAACTTCGTGGTGACGTGGGAAGACTGGTCGCTGTCGTGTGTGTACGACGCGAACGGCAACCCTGTCCAATGCGGTGGTGGTCCGGGTGTCGTCGCCCAGTTTTTTGATCCAACCGGCCACAAGATCGGTAGCGCATTCCTGGTTGCCGGCGCGTACGACTACGCCCCGAAGATCACGACATTGACCGACGGCGGCTTCGTTGTCACCTGGCACGACGGCCACTATTCTGTGGACGATGTGATGGCACAGGTGTACTCGGCGACCGGGGCCAGGATCGGTTCCGAGATCCGCGTCAACACGGCTGGTGCCGGTGCCACGTTCTCGCTCCAGTACGAGGAGCAGGTGGCCCCGCTGAGCAATGGCGGTTTTGTCGTTGCCTGGACCGACAACAACGGCGATCCCAGCTATCGGGGCGTGAAGGCACAAGCCTTCGATGCGTCGGGCGCGCGGGCCGGTTCAGAGATCTTCGTCAACACGACGACGTACGCCGACCAATGGCATCCCCAGGTTGCTGCCTTGAAGAATGGGGGGTTCGTCGTCGCATGGGACGATTGGAGCGATGGGCTTGATGTTCGTGCGCAGGTATTCGGCAACACCGGTGCGAAGGTCGGCAGCGAAATTCTCGTCAACACGACGAAGGATGGCCCGCAGGACGGTACTCAAGTCGCGGCACTCGATGACGGCGGGTTTGCGGTCACCTGGAGCGAGAACTGGCGCGATGTCAAATGCCAGGTCTTCGACGCCACCGGAGCCAAGGTGGGCAGTGAAGTGCTGGTCAATACGACGACAGTTGGAGGGCAGAGCGGTGCCCAGGTGACCGCGCTCGGTGACGCCGCGTTCGTGGTCTCCTGGAACGATGACCTCTATGGCCCGAGCGACGGCAGCGGCTCGGCGGTCAAGGCCCAGTTGTTCGCGGTCGACAAGACCCTCGCCGGCGGCAGTGGCGACGATTCGTTGATTGGCGGCGCGGGGAGAGACTCCTTTGCTGGTGGCGGTGGCAACGATGCGATCGACGGCAGGGGCGGTTTGGACAGTGCCCGCTACGTCGGCCGGACGGCCGAGTACCAAGCCGGCCGGAGCGCCAGTGGCATCACGATCACCGACCGCGTTGGCAGGGATGGCAGCGACACGGTGGTCAACGTCGAGCGCTTTCACTTCAGCGACATCAGCGTCGCACTCGACCTGTCCGGCAACGCCGGCACCGTGGCCAAGATCCTGGGTGCCGTCTTCGGCGAGGCCGAGGTTGCCAACGAGGTCTATGCCGGCATCGGGCTGTACTACATCGATGGGGGCATGACTTACGAGAGCCTGATGAAGTTGGCCATCGATGCGCGGCTGGGCGCCGGTGCAAGCTATCCAGCGGTCGTAGATCTCTTGTACACGAATGTGGTCGGTGTCCCGCCCAGTGAATTTGATCGGGGGTACTTTGTCGGCCTGCTGGAGAGCGGCGCCTACACCGTGGCAGGTCTGGGCGTGATGGCGGCGGACTACTTCATGAACCTCGACAACATCAACTTGATCGGGCTGGCAGACCAGGGGCTGGAATACGTACCGTACCTCGGGGGGTGAGCCCCTGCAGTACGTCTAGGCCGCGCCTATTGACTTGGTTGCAGACGTGCTGGCGCGCGTGGCAACGCTGATTGAATGACCGGGTGCCGACGCATCCCACCGGGTAACTTTCCGGGTAACGTCCCACGTCCTTGTCATGCAGCGGGGTTGGTGTCGTCGCTGGCACCGGGGGGGATGGGCCGATGCTCGCGAAGCGACTGCTCGAAGGCCATCACCATGCGTCGCATCGGACCACGCACCCAACCGTCTTCCATCGCTGCGTCGGTCTCTTCTTTCGGGTCACGCTTGATATTGAACAGCCATGGCGTTTCCAGATGCCTTGTGCCCTGGTTGGGCTCGTTCTCGAAGACGAAGTGCAGTTTCCAGTGCCGCCACTTCGCGGCCCGCAGTTCGCTCTTGATGTAGAAGAGAAAACCTTCACGGGCTGACCGCTCGACGGCCCCTGTCCACCAGTCCAACTGGTTGATGCCGTCGATGGGCCTGTCATCGGGCACCGTGCCGCCGCCGGCGGCCACCAGCGTCGAGTAGAGGTCGGTGACGTGAACGATGTCGTCGCTGACGCGGCCGCTGGCCACCCGGCCCGGCCAGCGCACGATCAACGGCACGCGCAGACCGCCTTCCATGGCGGTGTGGTACGTGCCAGTCCACGGCCCGGCCGTGCCCCGCCAGGGCCTGCGAAACTCGGGGCCGTTGTCACTGGCGAAGATGAACAGCGTGTCTTCCTGAATGCCGAGTTCGTTCACGGCATCCAGCAGTTGACCGACGCGGTGATCCATTTCCATCATGGAATCGGCAAAGTCGCCGACGCCGCTGCGCCCTGCAAAGTCGGGATGCGGCAGCGTCGGGAAGTGCAGGTGCGTGAGCGGCACGTAGAGGAAGAAGGGCTGCTCATCAGCCACGTGCTTGCGCATGAAGTGAATGGAGCGCTCTGTCAGCTCGCTGTCGATCAACCTGCGCTTCGCCAGGTCGTACTCGGCGACATTGCGGGCAGGCTGGCCCGCCAGCCCCTCCATGACCTGCGGCACGTCCACGACGGTGGAGTCGAAGCCGGGCGAACTGGTGAACATGGTTTCGTTGCTCGTGCGCGGTATGCCGTACCACTCGTCGAAACCGCGCTGATGCGGGTAGCGGCCATCGCGGTCGCCCAGGTGCCACTTGCCGAACATGCCCGTGGCATAGCCGGCCGCCTTCAAGACCTGCGGCAGTGTCTTCTCCCAGGGATGTATGCCTTGTGGCAGCCCGGCGGGCACGGACTGCAGTGCGCCGGTGCGTATCGGGTGCCGCCCCGTCATCAGCGCCGAACGCGTGGGCACGCAGTCGCTCTCGACGTTGAAGTTCAGGCACTTCAGGCCTTGCTGCGCCAGCGCGTCGATGCGCGGCGTGGGCGCGCCGCGCAGGGCGCCGCCACCGTAGCAGCCCAGTTCGCCCCAGCCCAGGTTGTCGGCCAGCACCAGGACGATGTGGGGGCGCTTCTTGTTGGCCTGCATGTGCGTCAGTCCAGCGAGATCTTCCGATCCTTGACCAGCTTCGCCCAGCGCTCACGGTCCTGCAGCATGCGCTGCTGAAAGGCGTCTGGCGGCGTCGCAACGTGGTCCATGGCGAGGTTCAGCAGATGCTGCTTCACCGCGGGCTCGGCCAGGCTTTCCTCGACACTGCGCCGCAGCTGGGCGAGCACCGGCGCGGGCGTGCCCGTCACGGCGAACAGGGCCGACCATTGCGGCACGTCGATGTCGCCGGCACCGCTTTCCGCCAGCGTGGGCGTGTCGGGCAGCATCGGCGAGCGCTGGCGCGTGCTGACGGCCAGCGCCACCAGCTTGCCCGACTTGATGTGCGGCAACACGGCGGCGGCGCCCAGCACCGCCGCCGTGACCTGGCCCGCGATGACGTCCGTCACCGCCTGGCCGCCGCCCTTGTAGGGGATGTGCAGCAGGTTGATGCCCAGGTTCTGCGAGAAGAGTTCGCCCACCAGGTGCTGGATCGAACCCTGGCCCGAGCTGGCATACGGCACCTGGTCGGGCTTGGCGCGCGCCGCGGCCTGCAGGTCCTTGATCGACTTCAGGCCCGTCGACGCGGCCGTCACCACGACGATGGGCTGGTAGGACAGCACGGCGACGGGCGTGAAGGACTTCGTCAGGTCCCAGGACATCGTCCTGAACAGCGGCAGCAGCGACACCGAGTCGGACGCCACCAGGAAGGTGTGGTGGTCCTTGGGTGCACGCAGCACCGCATCGACGCCCAGCGCGCCGTTTGCGCCAGGCTTGTTGTCGACCACCACGGTCTGGCCGATGCGCTTCCTGACGCTCTCGCCCACCACGCGGGCCACCACGTCGTTCGAGCCGCCGGGGGGGAAGGGCACCACCAGGGTCACCGGCTTGCTGGGCCACTCCTGCGCCAGGCCAATGGCGGGTGTCAGTGCCAGGCCCAGCAGCGCCAGCAGCGAGAGGCGTCGTGACCAAAGCGCGCGAGGTGTGGGCATGGCAATTCCAGGCTGTTGACAGTGGGCGGACTGTAGAAGCCAGACATCAACCCTGGCTCAATGTTTTCATCCCTATCATCAGCGTTCGTTGAACATAGGGTGCGCCCGGATGAGCCAGCCGCGACTCGACCAACTGCGTGTCAAACAACTGCGTTTTCTGAGCTTGCTGGCGTCGCAGGGTTCGTTGGCCGCGACGGCGGACCACCTGTCGATGACGCCCTCGGCCGCGAGCATGATGCTCAAGGAAATCGAAGGGTTGTTCGGCACCAAGCTGTTCCGCCGCCAGGGCCGTGGCATGGCGCTGACCGACGAGGGGGAGGCGCTGTTGCCGCGGTGCCAGACGGTGCTGGGCGAGGTCGGCGCGATGGGCTCGACCCTGCAAGGGGCGGGCAGCCCCGTGCTGCGCCTGGGTGCGTTCCCGCACACCACCACCACCGTGCTGCCCTCAATCGTCAAGCGGCTGATCGCGGGCCCAACCGCCTGGCGCGTGCAAATCGTGGACGGCAGTGCAGACCACTTGATGCAACTGCTGCTGCGCGGCGAGATCGACCTGCTGGTGGGGCGATTGCCGCGTCAGGCTGCCGACACGCCGGCGATCGATGCTCTTGCGCAGCGGGTGCTGTACGAAGGCAGTCTGTCGGTGGTGGCTGCGCGCCGCCACCCGTTGGCGGGCCGGCGCAGCGTAGCGCTGGATGAACTGCTGAAGTGGCCGTGGATACTGCCGGGCACGCAGTCCACCACGCGGGTGGCGTTGGTGGAGGCGTTCCTGCGGCGCGGCCTGGCGCCGCCCGTGCCGGTGGTGGAGTCGCCGTCGTTCTTCTACAGCCTGTCCGTGGTGGCGCAGACCGAGTTGTTGACCTGCTGCGCCCACTCGGCCGCGCTGCAAAGCGGCCACGCGACTGCGATATTGCCGGTGACCGTGGGCCCGGACCCCACGCCAGTGGCGATGGTGTGGCGCAAGACCTCGGCCGAGGCGCAGCGAGCGGTCGATCAACTGGCCTGAGCACCCGATCGTCTGGCAAGTGATCCCGGATTGGGGACGTGGGTATGGATCAGGGCCGTTATTCGCTACGGAGTCCGCATCCGTTTCGTCATTCGTCCACCAGCGGAAGCGCAGCGCCACGCAGGATCTCGCGCTCCAGTATCTTTTGGATCACCGGCCGCTCCAGGATGGCCTGCTCGTCGGCGAGGACGACGCGACGGCGCCGCTGTTCTCGTTCGTCGACCTGCCCGAAGGCGAATGTGAGCTGCTGATCGAGGCCGACGGCTACCGGGTGCATCGTTCACGTCACAGCGTCGTGCCGGGCCGGCCTGCGCCGCTGGGCCCGGTGCCGCAGCCGCCCAGCGGCGGCCCGTCTTCAGCCGCCAGGCAGCGGGAACCACGCCGGGTCCAGCGCCACCGTCTGGCCGACCACGCCGACCAGCTCGACGGTGTTCAGGTCGATATTGGCGACGAATTCGACCAGCGAAGCCTGCGTGAAGGTGCCATCGGCGAGCAGGCCGGTGTAGGCCACCAGCATGTCCAGCGGGATCGGCGTGCCGACGATCGTGCTCCACAGATGGGCCACCAGCGCATCGTTGGGGACGCCGGGGGCGTAGTGGTTGATCATGGCCTGCGCCAGCTCGAGCTGGTTGCCGCCCTGGCGGTCGAGTTGCGCCGTCCACTGGCTCAGTTCGGCCAGAGACGGCGCGCGGCCGAAGCCGGCGTTGAACATCGCCCAGGCCTGGTAGGTGTGACCGCCGGGCAGCGTGTCGTTGGCCAGCACCGTGTCGGCGAACTGCAGCCGCTCGACCGACAGCAGCGTGTCGCTGCCGTCGGCGCCGCCCGAGACGGTGCGCGCGACGGTGTCGCCGGCCAGCAGATAGGCGGCCAGCGGGCCGCTGAAGATCACGGTGTCGATGCCGTCGCGGCCGTCGAAGGTGTTGTTGGCCGCTGTGCCGCGGAAGACGTTCGGCGCCGCGTTGCCGATGCCGTTCACCGCCGCACCGGTGAGCATCAGGTTCTCGACGTTGTCGGGCAGCGTGTAGCTCACGCTCGATCGAACGGTGTCCATGCCGCCTTGCGGGCTCTCGACGATGCGGTCGAGCGCACTCGTCACCGTGTAGGCGTCGTTGCTGCGGCCGTGGCTGAAGACCTGACCCGTGCCGTCGTCGTCGACGATCGTCGCTGTCACCAGGCGCTGCGCGATGGTGGCGTTGGTGGCGCGGAAGAGGTCGAGCGAGAAGACCTCGTCGCCCTCGGCGGCGATGTTGTCGGTCAGCAGCAGCGGTATCCACTTGACGGTCTCGCCGGGCGCGAAGACCAGCGTCTCGGACTTGGCCTGGAAGTCGGCGGCGTTGTTAGCGATGGCCGTGCCGTTGACGAGCTGGTAGTTCACGGTCACGCTGTTGCGCGACGGTGCGCTGAGCTGCAGCACGAAGCCGGTCATGGCATCGGCCTCGCTGACGACGATCGGCAGGGCAGTCACCTGCGGCTGGCCGACGCCGGGCTGGTCGCTGGCGCCTATCGTGGCCGCACCCTTGCCGTCGACGATGGTCGCCCCCGACGGGGTTGCCGAGCACGAGGCCGAAGGCCTCGGCGTTCTCTGTCAGCGCGTCGTCGAAGATGTCGACCTGCACCGTCTTCACCATCTCGCCCGGTGCGAAATGGAGTGTGCCGCTGCCGGCGCGGTAGTCCTGGCCGGCGGCGGCGGTGTCGTCGGCCGTGGCATAGGCAACCGAGATCGGGCTCGCCGACGGCCGGTCGAGCCAGACGAAAACGCTCGCCAGGCCCGCAGACTCGTCGACCACCGCGTCGCCGACCCGGATGCCCGGCGTGCCGGTGGTGCCGTCGTTGTCCACGATGTAGGCCGGCGTGTAGCGCTGCGGCACGACGCCGTTGACGGGGCTGAAGAGGTCGAGCCAGAACGCTTCGGTGCCTTCGGCGGCGGTGTTGTCGGTGATCAGCACCGTCACCGCCTTGCTCGTTTCGCCGGGCGCGAAGACCAGCGTCTCCGACTTGTCCTGGAAGTCGGCGGCGTTGTTGGCGATCGCGGTGCCGTTGACGAGCTGGTAGCTGACCGTGACGCTGCTGAGCGACGGTGCGTCGAGCTGCACCACGAAGCTGGCGTGGGCATCGCCTTCGCCGACGGCGAGCGCGCGCGCCAGGATCTGCGGCGTGCCGGTGGGCGGGGCATCGTTGCGCGCGATCTCGGCCACCCCGAATGGTTCGGCCAGCGTCGCCTGCACCGCATTGCCAAGCACGAGCCGGAAGAAGTCGCTGCTTTCGGCCAGGCTGTCGTCGAAGATCTCGACCTGGACCGCCTTCACCATCTCGCCTGCCGCGAAGTTCAGCACGCCGCTGGCGGCGCGGTAGTCCTGCCCGGCGACGGCGGTGTCGTCGGCAGTTGCATAGGCGACGGCGACCGCGCCCGCCGCGGGCCGGTCGAGCGAGACCATGAAGGTCGCGAACTGCGCGCCCTCGTCGACCACCGGGTCGCTGACCGCAATCGCCGGCGTGCCGGTGGTGCCGTCGTCGTCGAAGACGAAGGCCGGCGTGTAGCGCATCGGCACCGCGGCGTTGACGGGGCTGAACAGGTCGAGCCAGAAGACCTCGGTGGCCTCTTCCGCCGTGTTGTCGGTGAGCAGCACGGTCACGGTCTTGGTCGTCTCGCCGGGGGCAAAGCTCAGGGTCTGCGACTGGGCCTGGAAGTCTGCCGCGTTGTTGGCGATCGCCGAGCCGTTGACGAACTGGTAGCTGACGGTGACGGCGTTCTGCGACGGCGCGCTGAGCTGGATCACGAAGCTGGCATAGGCATCGCCCTCGCCGGCGGCAAGCGCACGCGCCAGCACCTGCGGTGCCCCGGTGGGCGGCGCGTCGTTGTGCGCGATCTCGGCCGTGGCAGGGCCGTGGGCCAGCGTGGCGGCAACGGGATTGGCGAGCACGAGCTTGAAGAATTCCGCACCCTCGGCCAGGCTGTCGTCGGTGATGTCGACGAAGACCGTTTTGACCATCTCGCCGGGCGCGAACTTGAGCACACCGCTGGCGGCGCGGTAGTCCTGCCCGGCGACGGCCGTGTCGTCGGCCGTCGCGTAGTCGACCGCGACGTCGCTCGTCGAGGGCCGGCTCAGCGAGATCTGAAAGGCGGCGCGGCCCGTCGCCTCGTCGAGCACGATGTCGCGCACCGCGATCGCGGGCGTGCCGGTGGTGCCGTCGTCGTCGAAGATCCTGGCCAGCGTGTAGCGTTGTGGCACCACGGCATTGACGGGGCTGAACAGGTCGAGCCAGAAGGCCTCGGTGGCTTCGGCCGTGGTGTTGTCGGTGATCAGTGCCGTCAGCGTCTTCGTCGTCTCGCCGGGCGCGAAGACCAGCGTGCCGGACTGCCCCTGGAAGTCGGCGGCGTTGTTGGCGATCGCGCTGCCGTTCAGGAACTGGTAGCCGACGGTGACCGCGTTCAGCGACGGCGCGTCGAGCTGCACGACCCAGTGGGCATAGGCGTCGCTCTCGCTGGCGGCGAAGCCGCGCGCCAGCACGCGCGGCGTGCCGGTCGGTGGCGCGTCGTTACGGCCGATCTCGGCGACACCGAAGCCGTCGGTCAGCGTCGCGCCGCTCGGGTTGCCGAGCACGAGCTTGAAGGTCTCGGCGGTCTCGGCCAGGCTGTCGTTGACGATGCCGACGGTGACCGTCTTGACCCGCTCTCCTGCGGCGAAGTTCAGCAGCCCGGCCGCGGCCAGGTAGTCCTGCCCGGCGACGGCGGTGTCGTCGGCCGTCGCATAGCTGACCGACACCGGGCCGGCTGCGGGCCGGCTCAGCGAGACGAAGAAGCTGGCGCTGCCGGCCGCCTCGTCGACGACGACGTCGTTGACAGTGATCGCCGGCGTGCCGGTGCTGCCGTCGTTGTCGAAGACGAGCGCGGGCGCGTAGCGCTGCGAGACCACGGCATTGACGGGGCTGAAGAGGTCGAGCCAGAAGACCTCGGTGGCTTCGGCGGTGGTGTTGTTGGTCAGCACCGCGGTGACGGTCTTGCTCGTCTGCCCGGGCGCGAAGACGAGCGTGCCCGACTTGGCCTGGAAGTCGGCGGCGTTGTTGGCGATGGCGCTGCCGTTGACGAGCTGGTAGCTCACCCGCACCTCGATGGCCGAGGCTTCGTCCAGCGTGATCAGGAAGTCGAGCGAGGCGGCGCCTTCGCTGGCGGCGACGGGTCGGACACGAAAGTAGGGCATGGCGGCTCCTCATCCAGGCGGACGACGGTGACGGGCTGCCCCGTCGTCGTCCAAGCCGGGGTGTGGCCGGCAAGGTAGGCGCAGGCGCGTTACTGCAGGGTTACCGTGGCCGCCGGCAGGGTTGCGCTGGGTTCGTTCACAGCCTCTCAGCCGCGGCGCCGCTCGGCCGCCGCCAGCAAGGCGCGGTTGGTCGGGTTGCGCTGCAGGAAGCTGTCGCGGAAGGCTTCGGGCACCTGCGGCAGGGCCACCTGGCGGATCCAGTGCGCAGCGCTGGCCAGCGCCTGCAGCACCTCATCGCTGGCGGCGCAGGCGTCGAAGACCTGCACCGCGATCCACCAGGCTTCGGGCAGGTACATGTCGGCTGGCTGCACGCGCTGCAGCCGCGGCAGCAGCTCGCGCAGCGCCGCCGCGGCTTCGGCCGTGCGCCCGGCGCGATGCAGCGCCCAGGCGCGCAGCAGGCCGGCGCGCATGGCGACGCCGCCGAATTCCAGCGTGCCGGCCAGCTGCAGCACGTCTTCGCAGCGCGCGACGGCGGCTGCGGGGTCGAGGCCGCCGGCCTGGTCGAGCAGGGCCTGCATTCGCACATGGGGGTCGCCGCCGCGGTCGAGGATCTGCAGCGCGTTGTCCAGCCCCGGCCCGTCGCTCAGGCCGAGCGCGCGGTCGACGCGTGTGGACAGCATGGCGCGGCGCGCCTGCACCGAAGCCACGTCGAGGGGTGCGCCAGCAAGCGCCTGCCGCGCGCGCGCGAACTGCCCCAGGTCGATGAGGATCTGCGCCTTGTGGTTGCCCGCCACGGCCAGCCACAGCGCCTGCCCGTCGCGCTGGAAGCGGGCCAGCGCGCTGTCGAGACGTTCGAGCGCTTCGCCGTAGCGACCGGCCATGCCGCAGTACAGGCCGACATAAGTCTCGACGACACCGCCGGTGGGCCCGTCGGTGGCGCCCAGCTGCTGCTGCAGCGCATGCGCGCGTTGCGCCAGCCCGAGCGCCTGGTCGACGTGGCCCAGGTTGCCCTGCACCGTGGCCAGGTTCGAGGTCAACGTGGCCAGCTCGGCCAGGTCGCCGAGCGCCTGCGCGTTGGCGATCGCCCGCGCCAGTGCCGCCGCAGTGTCGCGCAGGCGGCGCGCGGTGTTCAGCACGTAGGCGTAGTCGGCCCAGAAGCGACCCTTCTGCTCGGCATTGCCTTCGCCTTCGACGATGTCCCGGAAAGGCTCGATGACCGCCAGGCCTTCGACGGCGCGGCCGCCCTGTGCCAGGCCCACCGCGTGCAGCCGCGCTGCCTCGAAGCGCGGCCAGGGGCTGTCGAAATTGCGCGCCAGCGCACCGGCCTGCACGGCGGCAGCCACCCCTGTCGGGTGGTCGCCGGTCATCAGCGCGGCCATCGCGCGCGCGGTCAACGCTGCGGCGCGCTGGCGGTCGGTGCGGGCTTCGGCCAGCAGGGTGTCGATCATCTGCCGTGCCACCGCCACGCCCTGCACGACGATCAGCGCCTGCAGGCTGTCGCAGCGGGCGTCGAACGAACGTTCGGCGTCGCCGGCGTGGTCGAAACACAGGCTCGCCTGCTGCCAGTGTTCGACCTCCAGGCTGCGCTGCGACGCCGCCTGCGCCTGGCGCGCGGCCTGCACGTAAGCATCGGCGGCGAGCACCCATTCGTGCGCGCCGGCCCAGTGCGGCGCGATGCGCGCCGCCGGCGCCTGCCGCGCCAGCAGCGCGGTGGCGATGCGCCTGTGCAGCAGCCGCGCGATCGGCGCCGGCACCGAAGCGCGCGTGGCCTCGCAGATCAGGTCGTGCGCGAAGGCGCCTTCACGGATCACCTGCGCCGCCTCGAGTTCACGCCAGGGCTCGGCGATGTCCAGCGGGTGCGCTTCCAGCACCGCCGCGGCCAGCTCGGCACCGAAGCTGGCGCCGGCCAGGGCCGCCACGCGCGCCAGCTTCAGCGCTGCCGGCGACAGCTGCGCCAGGCGGCGCTCGACGAGGGCGCCGACGGTGCTCGGCTGCGGCAGGCGGTCGCCGGCCGCGGTGGCGCCGCTGATCAGCATGTCCTTCAGCGTCTCGAGCGCGAACATCGGGTTGCCGCCGGTGTGCCTCAGCAGTGCCGGCGCCAGGCGCCGCGCATCGATGGCCGGCAAGGCCAGCGACTCGACCAGCTCGGCCAGCAGCGCCTCGTCCAGCGGCCCCAGCCGCACCGTTTCCAGGCGCTGCGTTTCCTCCAGCGTCGAGCGCAGCGCGGCAGCCGCCGCGCCGCCATCGGTCGGGCGTTGCGCGTAGCCCCAGTTCAGCGACGACAAGGCCTCGGACTGCGTCAGCGACTGCATGAATTCGACGCTGGCGTCGTCGGCGAAATGCAGGTCGTCGACGATCGCCGCGCGCCAGCCCAGCGCCAGCGCATCGGCGAGCGTGGCGTCCACCGCGCGGTACAGCAGCAGGCGCTGCGCCTCGCCCGACAGCGCCGCGGCGGCGCCCAGTTCCGGCAGCAGCATTGCCAGGTCCTGGCGTCGTGTTTCGCCCAGCGTCACGTCGTGGCGCGCCAGCACCGCGCGCAGCAGGCGCGCCAGCACCGCGTATGCGATGCCGGCATCACCCGGCCGGGCCTGCACGCTGACGACGCCGTCCAGACCGGCGGCGAAGTCCTGCAGCAAGCGTGTCTTGCCGATGCCGGCTTCGCCGAGCAGCGCAAAGGCGCGCCGGCCCGACCAGGCGCGCGCCAGCGTCGCTGTCTCGGCCGTGCGGCCGACGAGCCGCGGCGGCCGCAGCAGGCTGGCCGGCACCACCGCACGCCGCGCTGGCAGCGCTGCTGCGCTGCGCTCGACGGTCGCCAGCAGCTCGACCGTCTCGGCCGAAGGGCGCGCGCCGAGCTCGTCCTTCAGCCGCGACTCGAAACGCTCGAAGGACGCGATTGCCGCGCTGCAGTCGCGGCGCAGATAGTGCAGCCGCATCAGGCGGCGCTGCGCATGTTCCGACAGCGGATCGTTGTCGACCAGGCGCTGCGCGTAGGCCAGGCCGCGCACGATGGCGCCGTTCGCTTCGCACACCGCGGCCGCCGCGGCCAGTGCGGCATCGCGCTGCTCGCGCCAGCGCCGGCGCGCCGCCTCGACCCAGGCGGCCAGTTCCGCCTGGCCGCTGTAGTCCAGGCCACCGAGCAGGTCCTCGCTGCCGGCGTTTTCGTCGCTGGCGATCGCGGCCAGGGTCGGCGCCAGGTCGGTCTGCATGCCCGGCGCCAGTTGCAGCCAGGCGCCGCTGGCCACGAGGTTGACGCCCAGCTCTCGGCGCAGCCTGAACAGGCGCTGGCGCAGGTTGGTGTCGGCCTTCCTGCGGTCGGCGTCCGGCCACAACAGCGCCGTGGCGTGGTCGGCCGCGACGGGTCCGTCGAGCGCCACCAGCGCCAGCAAGGCGGCGTCCTTGGCAGACAGCGGCAAGCTCGACGGCGGCTGTGTGCGTTCCAGTCCGGGGCGGCCGAGCAGGCGCAGCCGCCAGCCGCCGGCGGCTGCGGTCGGATCGGGTACGGAGGGCTGGGCAGCTGCCGGCATCGTCGACGCATCCAGGGCCGCCGCCTGCCCGGCCACGGCGGTCGGAGCGTCGGCGGAGGCGCTGCGATTGTGTTGTAGGGGTCGCCCCGTTACCAGCGGGTTACCGGGTCATCGGCGTGGGCAATCGAGGCGAGCGGCATGGGCCGAAGTGAACCCGAAGCAGGCGACGCAAAGCGCAACACCCAATCCAATCGCAACCGGCACACGAAGTTGCATCTCGAGCTCATTTGCGTCCGGGCCCTTTGGTCGGCGTCTGAGCCCGCTCAACGCCGCTGAACCTGCTCAGGCCGGGCCTGCGCGATCTCGAGCTGGCCCTTCAGCGCGCTGTCTTGCTCGAAGCGCGCGAAAGCCACGTCAAGGCGTCGGATCGACCGGAATCGTCAAGTTCACCAGGTACCGGTGTGCTGCCGGGTCCACACCGATGCTGACGAGCACCCGCCGCTCAGGCCCGCCCCTGGGGCGCAGCTCGAGCAGCCATGCAGGTTGCTGTGTGCTGGCGTCAAGGCCGGATATCGCCGATCTGAATCGAGACGCACTTTCGGCGCTGAAGAAGGCGTCGAGGGGCAGGCCATGGGCATCGTCGCGTGCTATCCCCAGCATGTCGGCCCCGGTCTGATTCAACTCGTGCACGACGAATCGAGGATCTATCGTGAAACAGCCGACCGGCTGGTGGTCGTAAAGCTCGATCTGTCGGCGCAGGGCGAACTCCAGCTCAGCGCGTGACTCGTCCAGTTCCTGCGCCTGCAGGTCGAGTTCGACCTGAAGCACCTGCAGTTCGTGCAACAGCGTCAAGGCATCCGCTGCCGTGTCCGGGGAGGATGCCAAGGCATGGAGCACGGCCAGCGCATCGGCGGCCCTGGCTGTGGAGCCCTTGGTCGCGGCTGGCCCCGTCAGCCGGGAGGCGGCCCGATGGCGAAGGTCCGCCGATCGTTCGGGTTCGATCGCGTGAACGCGCAGGTCGGACATGGGGACCTTCTTCATGGGGGGCGAGGAGTTTCCACTCTACGCCTTGCGCAGTCGGGACTCGAGTTCTTTCGCGACCGTGATGTCCACGAAGGTGATCACCACACCCTGGATGACGTTGGCCAGGGTGCGGTAAGGCATGATGCGCACGGTGAACCAGTGCCCGTCGCTGGTGGCGATCTGCTTCTCGGTGAACGCCAGCGTGCGCAGCGTCTCCTTCACGTCGGCATGAAGCTCGGGGTAGATCAGCGTGCTGGCCAGTTCGCTCAGCGGGCGGCCGATGTCGCTTTCGCGCAGGTGGATGACCCGTGCAATCTGTTCGGTGTAGCGGCGCACGTTGAGATGTTTGTCGAGGAAGAGCGTGGCGATGTCCGTGCTGTTGAGCAGGTTCTGCATGTCGCTCTGCGCCAGCGCCAGGTCGTCCAGCTTGGTCTGCAGCTCGCCGTTGATGGTCTGCAGCTCCTCGTTCATCGACTGCCCCTCTTCCTTGGACGTCGTCAGCTCCTCGTTGGCGGACTGCAGTTCCTCGTTGGTCGACTGAAGTTCCTCATTGGCGGCCTGCAGTTCCTCCTGCGATGCACGCATCTCCTGGCGTAGCGCGTTGATTTCCTCCCGTGAGCGCAGCAGTTCTTCCGTGACGCTCGGATCTGCACTGCTCGAGGACTTCGTTCGACGTCTACGACGGCCTGTCTCGGCCGGCACGTCCCGAAAGACGATCATGGCCATGCCCGCCAGCGACTTGGGCTGAACGACCGCCTGCACGGTGATGTCGACCGCGTCGTCGTCGTCGTCGTCGAGCCTCAGGGCGCGCAGTTCGATCGAGGTCTTTTCCTGCAGCGCAGTCCGCAACGCGACGGCCAGTTGCGCGCGAATGGCGGGCCTCGCCATCACGTGGATGTTCCAGTTCGCCTTGCCTGCAGCAGGCTCCAGGTAGCGGCCCGTGCGACCGCTGATGTAGACGATGTCTCCGCCGTCGTTCACCAGCACCGCCGGGGGCGAATGCGACTGCAGCAGCAATTGATCGGCGAGCGCTTGCAGGTTTACGGGGGGAGTGTTCATATGCGCCACAGGGGCCACCTGCGAGTTGGAACGTGTCGCCTGACGTCGATGGGTCGGGAAGACCACCGCGCCACCGACTCCGCCATCGGCATTGTCGCTTCGCCAGTAGAGCCTGGATTGCGGGTCCAGCGGGTGGAACAGCGACTGCGCACGGCCGACGGTTTCCGAGCCGCCCAGCAACAACGCCCCGCCAGGCCGCAGGCTGTAGTGAAAGAGCGGGATCAGGCGCCTTTGCAGCGCGGCGCCGAAGTAGATCAACAAGTTGCGGCACGACAGGATGTCTAGCCGGGTGAACGGGGGATCCATGATCACGTCGTGCTGCGCGAAAAGCACCATGTCCCGGACGCGCTTGTCGATCTGATACCCGTCTGGCCGTTCGGAGAAGAACCGCGCCAACCGTTGCGACGTCAGGGCATGGGCAATAGTCGAGGCGAAGCGACCGGCACGCGCTGCAGCTATCGCGTCGGCGTTGATATCGGTGGCGAAGATCTGCAGTTCGCGCCTGCCCGCTGCCGGCAATGTGTCGAGCACTTCGATGAAGGCAATGGCCAGCGAATAGGCCTCCTCGCCAGTCGAACAACCGACCACCCAGGCGCGCATCGGGCCGGAGTGGTCGTCATGCTGCGCCATCAACGCCGGCAGGACTTTGTCCTGAACATCCAGCCATACCGCCGGGTCACGAAAGAACGAGGTGACGCCGATCAGCATCTCCTTGAACAGCAAGTCCAATTCCTGCGAGTTCGCTCGCAGGAAGTCGGCGTAAGCGGCCATCGAGTCGAGGCCGTGTACGGCGATGCGCCGGGCAATGCGGCGGACCAGCGTGTTCGACTTGTAGAGCGTCAGATCGTGCCGCGTGTGCTGGTGCAACAACGCAAGAATCGCTTCCAGCGGAGCTGAGGCGAGTTCGGGAGGTTCGGCAGGTGGCAAGTCGGAGGGGGGCTGGGCACCGACGATGCTCGAGATGCGCCGCGGCATGTCGGCAGGCAAGGCGACGATGTCGACAGAGCCAGAAGCGATGGCGCTCCTGGGCATGGAGTCGAACTGCGCCGATTCGGGCTGCTGCGCCAGCGTCAGCCCCCCCTGGGCCTTGATCGCCTGCAGGCCCTGGCTGCCGTCCGATCCCATGCCCGACAACACGACGCCGATCGACCGATCGCCGAGTTCACGCGCCAGCGAGCCGAACAGCACGTCGATCGGCAGCCGCTGTCCACGCGGCTCGGCAGGTTTGGCCAAGTGCAGTGCCCCGGCCAGGATGGTCATTTCGGCATCGGGTGGTATGACATACACCGAGTCGGGTTCGATCCGCTTGCCTTCGACGGCCTCGTGTACCGGCATCGTGGTGGCGCGTTGCAGCAGTTCTCCGAGCAAGGTCTTGTGGGTCGGGTCCATGTGCTGGACCACCAGGTAGGCAAAGCCACTCGCCGCCGGAACGTTGGACAGAAACTGTTCTAGCGGGCCGAGCCCTCCGGCTGACGCGCCCAACCCCACGATCAAGACGCCAGTCGGCGTCGTGATTCGGGTGGGAAACGAAAGCGCGTCGTCCATGCTTGAGTATGCGTGTGGCCGACCCTCGCCCGGTGCGATGGTGCGCTTCGTGGTCGACAGAGCCGACGTCTGTCACCGATCTGCGGAGCCGCCCCTCAGGGCTGCAGGAACCCGGCGCCCAGGTGCCCCACCTTCACGTAGATCAGCGCTCCTTCTGGCCCGGTGTAGGGCGCATGGCGGCTCCAGCGCGGGCTGCGCAGCCAGGTGCCCGCGGGGTATGCGCCGCCCTCGTCGCGGAACACACCGTCCAGCACCAGGATCTCTTCGCCGCCAGGGTGGCTGTGCGGGTTGAACACGGTGTCCGGCGCCCAGCGCACCAGCGCGGTGTCGATGCCGTCGTGGCCGTGCAGCGGCAGCACCTTCAGCCCGGGCACGAGGCCCTGGCGCCAGCCGCCATCGCGAGTGTCGATGCGCACGGCCGCCGTGTCGCCTGGCGTGAATTGCCACAGTTTGACGAAGAGCACGCAGCCATCGCGAGAGTACGGCGCGTGCGCGCTGTCGGGCGGGTTGCGCAGGTAGGTGCCGACGGTGTGGTCGCCAGTCTCGTCGCTGAAGGTGCCCTCCAGCACCAGGATTTCCTCGCCGCCGCCATGCACGTGGCGCTCGAAGCGTGAGCCGGGGGTGTAGCGCACGATGCTCGTGGCGCGCGCCACCTCGCCGCCCACGCGGTCGAGCAGGCGGCGTTCGACCCCGGGGTGGGGCGACGCCAACCAGGGCGCGTCGGCCGTGCGCACGACGACGCGCGAGTCGAAGTCATCGTTGAAGTTCGACGTTGGGGCAGCGTGCTCCAGTTCGGGGGACATGGCAACCATCCAGAAGTGTGTTGAATCGCTGGATTCTGGCCACTGCGGTCGTGCGCCGCAGGCGCGGGTTGTTGCCGGCGGTGGCAAACGGCGTCCGCACGTGCCGACCTGCCGGATCGGTTGCCGTCCCTACACTCGGTCATCAGCCTTCTTCGTGCTCGCACCTGATGCCGTCCCTGACCCGTTCGCCCTGGCACATCCTTTGGGTTTTCATGCGCCTGGGCTTGACCTCATTCGGCGGCCCGGTGGCGCACCTGGGGTACTTTCGCACCGAGTTCGTCGAACGCCGGCGCTGGCTGGACGACCGCAGCTACGCCGATCTGGTGGCGCTGTGCCAGTTCCTGCCCGGCCCGGCCAGCAGCCAAGTGGGCATGGCCGTCGGCCTGGCGCGTGGGGGCTGGGCGGGCATGTTGGCCGCGTGGGTCGGCTTCACGCTGCCCTCGGCGCTGGCGCTGATCGTCTTCGCGCAGCTGCTGCAGCAGGGCATGCTGGCGGGCGCGGCTGGGGCGCTGCACGGGCTGAAGGTGGTGGCGGTGGCGGTGGTGGCGCAGGCCGTCTGGGGCATGGGCAAGGTGCTGTGCCCCGATAGGCCACGCGTTGCGTTGGCCGTGCTGGCGGCCGCGTTGACGCTGCTGTTGCCAGTGGCGTCGGCGCAGGTGGGCGCCATCGTCGTGTGCGGGGTGCTCGGCCGCTTGTGGCTGCACCTGCCGGGGCAGCAAGCCGTCGTCCACCTGCCGCATCGGGTGTCACGGCGCGCCGGGGGCGTGGCGTTGATCTTGTTCGCGCTGCTGCTGCTGGGCCTGCCGCTGCTCGTGGCCGCCACGGATTCGCCGCTGGTGGCCACGCTGGACGCGTTCTACCGCGCCGGCGCACTGGTCTTCGGCGGGGGCCATGTCGTGCTGCCGCTGTTGCAGACCGCAGTGGTGCCGGGCGGCGCGGTGAGCAGCACCGACTTCCTGGCCGGCTACGGCGCCGCGCAAGCCGTGCCGGGGCCGCTCTTCACGTTTGCAGCCTACCTGGGTGCGGTGATGCGCCCCGAAGTCAGCGGGCTCGGTGGTTGGGCTGGTGGCCTGGTCTGTCTGGTGGCGATCTTTCTGCCAGCTGCGCTGCTGGTGGTGGGGGCGCTGCCTTTCTGGGATGCATGGCGTCAGCGGTCGGCCGTGCAGTCAGCGCTGGCGGGTGTGAATGCGGGCGTCGTCGGCATTCTGCTGGCCGCGCTGGTGCATCCCGTGGCCACCAGCGCCCTGCTCAGTCTGACCGACGCTGCCCTGGCGGCGGCTGCGGTGTTGTTGTTGGTAGGGTTGCGTTGGCCGCCGCTGGTGGTGGTGGCGCTGGCGGCGCTGACGGGCTGGGGTCTGGTGCCGCTGTAAGGCCCGGTGGCGGTGCTGCGGTCGTGTTCTTCGTTGTGCGATGGAGTCAAGGCAGTGGCGGCGGCGTATGGGCGTCGTACGGTTGACCGGCGGCGCCAAGCTTGGGTGGTTTCCGCACCCTGAGTAGGTAGCCCGCTGGCCGTCAGTCGGGTTCGGCCGGCGCGGCGGGCGCAGCGACGAAGGGTGCGTGCGCCTGCATCTGGCGCTCGTACTGCCGCGCCAGCGTGCCGCACACCAGGTCGCACAGCGCGTAGACCGAGGTGTCGGCGATGGAGTAGTAGGCGCTGTTGCCGCGGCTTTCGCGCTGCACCAGGCCGTGCTGCGTCAGCAGGCTGAGGTGGCGCGACACGTTGGCCGAACTGAAGCCGCAGAGTTGCGCCAGCTCACCCACGCTGCGCTCGCGCTGGCGCAGCATGTTCAGGATGCGCAGCCGCGTCGGTTCGGACAACGCCTGGAAGTAGGCCGCGACCTGCGTCAACGCTTCGTCGGGCAGGTTTTGCATGGTGCTGCAGCTGGGGAGAGTGTCTGGGGTCGTCATGATGCCTCGTTTCACGACTGATTGCGTAAGATTGTATTTGACTAATTAGCTGTGCGCGCAAATAATATGAGACATTCAATGATCTGGTGTCGCGCTCGCACCCGCCGCGCGGCACGCGCTCGAAGGAAGTCCTGATGCGATCCGCCTTGTCCCACTTTCCGTTCCGGTCGGCCGTGCTGGCGGCTTTCGTGCTGGCCGCGCCGGCCTGGCTGGCCGCCGCCGAACTGCCCAGCGTGACGGTGCAGGCCCGCACCGACGCCACCACGCTGGGTTTCGACGGTGTCGTCGAAGCCGTGCGCCAGACCGTGGTGGCCTCGCAGGTGGCCGGCGCCATCGTCAAGCTCGACGTACAGGTGGGCGACCGCGTGCGCGCCGGTCAGGTGCTGCTGCGCATCGACGCCCGCGCAGCCGAACAGAACGCCGCCGCCAGCGATGCCCAGGTGCGTGCGGCACGTGCTGCACTCGACGTCGCCACCAAGGACTTCCAGCGCCAGCAGCAGCTGTTCCAGCAGAACTACATCAGCGCCGCCGCGCTCGATCGCGCCGACTCGGCCTTCAAGGCCACGCAGGCGCAGTTGCAGGCGCAGATCGCGCAGGCGGGCGCCGCCCGCACGCAGAGCGGCTTTCACGTCGTCACCGCCCCCTTCGCGGGTGTGGTCAGCGAGGTGCCTGTGCAGCTGGGCGACATGGCCATGCCCGGCCGTGCGCTGGCCACCGTCTACGACCCCGCCGCGCTGCGCATCACCGCCTCCGTGCCGCAGACGGTGGCCCAGCGCCTGGTCGCTGGCCAGATGCCGCGCGCCGAGCTGCCCGGCCTGCCGGCCGCCAGCGCCTGGGTGACGCCGCTGCGCCTGCAGCAGCTGCCGACGGTGGACGCGGCCACGCTCAGCGTGCAGTTGCGTGCCGAGCTGCCACCGGCGCTGGCCGGCGTGGTGCCGGGCATGTTCGCGCGGCTCTGGCTGCCGGTTTCAGGGGCCGCCGGTGCCGGCAGCGCCACGGCCGGCGGGGCCGCGAGCGCCGCAGGCCTGTCCGTGCCGCAGCAGGCCGTCGTGCGCCGCGCGGAGCTCACCGCCGTCTATGTGCTTGACGCCGCAGGCAAACCCACGCTGCGCCAGGTGCACCTGGGCCGCAGCCAGGGCGACCAGGTCGAGGTGCTGGCCGGGCTGATGGCCGGTGAACGAGTGACCACCGCCCCGCAAGCCGCCGCCCGCGTGCGCTGAACGCTGCCATGACCACGCCTTCGACTTCCCGGCCGACCCCGCCCGCCAGGCCCGAGGCCCCGATGGGCGTCTCGGGCCGCATCGCGGCTTACTTCCAGCGCGCGCAGATCACGCCGCTGCTGGCGCTGGTTGCGCTGCTGCTCGGACTCTTTGCCGTCGGCGTGACCCCGCGCGAGGAAGAGCCGCAGATCAACGTCACGATGGCCAACGTGCTGATCCCCTTCCCCGGGGCCTCTGTGCGCGACGTCGAACAGATGGTGGCCGGCCCCGCCGAGCAGGTGCTTTCGCAGATCTCGGGCATCGAGCACATCACCTCGGTGTCGCGCCCGGGCATGGCCGTCATCACCGTGCAATACAAGGTGGGCGTGCCGCGCACCGAGGCCCTGGTGCGCCTGTACGACACCGTCAACTCGAACGCCGACTGGCTGCCCCGGGGCCTGGGCGTGGGCCAGCCGCTCATCAAGCCCAAGGGCATCGACGACGTGCCCATCGTCACGCTGACACTCTTCGCCAAGGGCGAGCCGGGCGCCGCGCTGTCGGGTCCCTTCGACCTGGAACGCGTGGCGCACAGCATGGAAGCCGAACTCAAGCGGGTGCCGGGCACGCGCGAGGTGGTGACCCTCGGCGGCCCGGGCCGCGCAGTGATGGTCGAGATCGACCCCACGCGCATGGCCGCCGTGGGCGTGACCGTGGCCGACCTGCGCCAGGCGCTGCAGTCGGCCAACCTCGGATTGCCCGTGGGTGAACTGATCGCCGGCAACAGGGCGGTGGCACTGGAGGCCGGCCCCTTCCTGCAGCAGGCCAGCGAGGTCGGCGACCTGGTGGTGGGTGTGCGCAACGCCAAGCCCGTGTTCCTGCGCGAAGTAGCCACGGTGCGCGACGGTGCGCTACCGGCGCAGCGCTACGTATGGCACGGCGTGGCCGGCAAGGACGGCGCCCCGGCCAGCGACCACCCCGCGGTCACCATCGCGGTGACGAAGAAGGCCGGCGAGAACGCCATCGACGTGGCCGACGCCGTGATGGCGCGCGTGGCCGTGCTGCGCAACACCGTGATCCCCGGCGACGTCGACGTGGCCGAGACACGCAACTACGGCGCCAGCGCCAACGACAAGGCGCAGAAACTGATCCAGAAGCTGCTCTTCGCCACCGCGTCGGTGGTGGCGCTGGTGTTCTTCGCGCTCGGCCGGCGCGAGGCCGCCATCGTCGGCACCGCGGTCATCCTGACGCTGACGGTGACGCTGTTTGCGTCCTGGGCCTGGGGTTTCACGCTCAACCGCGTGTCGCTTTTCGCGCTGATCTTCTCCATCGGCATCCTGGTCGACGACGCCATCGTCGTGGTGGAAAACATCCACCGCCACCAGCACCACCACCCCGGGCGTTCGCTGCTGCAGATCATCCCCGCCGCGGTGGACGAGGTGGGCGGGCCCACCATCCTGGCCACGCTGACGGTGATCGCGGCGCTGCTGCCGATGGCCTTCGTGAGCGGGCTGATGGGCCCCTACATGAGCCCGATCCCGATCAACGCCAGCATGGGCATGCTGCTGTCGCTGGCCATCGCCTTCGTCGTCACGCCCTGGCTGGCGCGGCTGTGGATGAAGCACGTGCCGGCGCCGGTGGCCGGCGAACATGCCGTGCACGATGGCGGCAAGGGCATGGCCGGCAAGCTCGGGCCCTGGGCCGAGCGCATCTTCCGCCCGCTGCTCGACGAACAGCGCGGTGGCCGCAACCGCGGCCTGCTGGGCCTGGGTGTGGCGGCGCTGATCGCGCTGTCGGTGCTGCTGCCGGTACTCGGTCTCGTGCAGTTGAAGATGCTGCCCTTCGACAACAAGTCCGAGTTCCAGGTCATCGTCGACATGCCTGCCGGCACGCCGGTGGAGCACACCGCGGCCACGCTGCGTGCCCTGGGCGACCACCTGCTTACCGTACCCGAGGTGACGGACTACCAAGCTTACGCCGGCACCGCGGCGCCCATCAACTTCAACGGCCTGGTGCGCCAGTACTACCTGCGCGCCGGTGGCGAGGCGGGTGACCTGCAGGTCAACCTGGTCGACAAGCACCAGCGCGACGCGCAGAGCCACGCCGTGGCCATGCGTGTGCGGCCCGAGTTGCAGAAGATCGGCGCGCGCTTCGGTGCCAACGTGAAGATCGTCGAGGTGCCACCCGGGCCGCCGGTGCTGTCGCCCATCGTGGCCGAGATCTACGGCCCCGACGCCGAAGGCCGTCGCCAGGTGGCCAAGGCTGTGCGCGCGGTGTTCGAGAAACAGCCGGGTGTCGTCGACGTCGACGACAGCAGCATCGCCGCGGCGCCGAAGACGCTGCTGCTGGTGGACCGCCGCAAGGCTGCGATGCTGGGCGTGCCGCAGCAGGCCATCGTCACCACGCTGGCCGCCGGCCTGGGTGGCGAGGGCGTGGCCTACCTGCACGACGGGTCGAAGTTCCCGGCGCCCGCGGTGCTGCAGTTGCCGCCCGACAGACACGGCGAACTGGCCACGCTGCTGCAGCTGGCGGTGCGCTCGGCCGGCGGCGCGCTGGTGCCGATCCGCGAGCTGGTCACCGTCAGCGACACGCTGCGCGAGCAGCCGGCGTACCACAAGGACCTGCTGCCGGTGAACTTCGTCGTCGCCGACATGGCCGGCGCCGTCGACAGCCCGCTCTACGGCGTGTTCGCGATGCGCGGCGAGATCGCCAAGATCGCCACGCCCGGCGGCGGCACGCTGCAGGAGCGATTCATCAGCCAGCCCGACGACCAGCTGCGCGACTACACGCTGAAGTGGGACGGCGAGTCGCAGATCACCTACGAGACCTTCCGCGACATGGGCGCGGCCTACGCGGTGGGCCTGGTGCTGATCTACCTGCTGGTGGTGGCGCAGTTCGGCAGCTACCTCACGCCGCTGATCATCATGGCGCCCATCCCGCTGACCATCATCGGCGTCATGCCCGGCCACGCGCTGCTGCACGCGCAGTACACGGCCACCAGCATGATCGGCATGATCGCGCTGGCCGGCATCATCGTACGCAACTCCATCCTGCTGGTCGACTTCATCAACCTGCAGGTGCGCCAGGGTGTCGAGTTCAAGCGTGCCATCGTGCACTCGGCCGTCACGCGCGCGCAGCCCATCGTGCTGACCGGGCTGGCGGCGATGCTGGGCGCGTTCTTCATCCTCGACGACCCCATCTTCAACGGCCTGGCGATCTCGCTGATCTTCGGCATCTTCGTCAGCACCTTGCTGACGCTGGTGGTGATCCCGGTGCTGTATTACGCCGCCTACCGCAAGCGCCTGCACGCCATCACCGGTGTCGACGACGGCGAGCCCGCGGCGGCATGAACCCCTTTCGCTTCCACTTCAGCCCTCTAGGAGAACTTCCATGACCACTTGGCAACTCGTCCGCGTCGTCGCCGGCACCTTCATCCTGCTGTCCCTCGCGCTCGGCATTCCCGGCAGCCCCATCTTCCACAGCCCCTGGTGGCTGGCCTTCACGGCCTTCGTCGGCGTCAACCTGTTGCAGAGCGGGCTGACGAAGTGGTGCCTGATGGAAACCATCCTGCGCAAGCTCGGCGTGCAGCCCGGCGCCTGAGCGGCGATGAGCGACGCGGCCTTCCCCGACGCTGCGGCCACGTGGAACCAGCGTTACGGGGGCGAGGCCTACTTCTTCGGCCGCGAGCCCAACGACTACCTGCGGGCCAAGGCAGCGCTGCTGCGGCCCGGCGGGCGTGTGCTCTGCGTGGCCGACGGCGAGGGGCGCAACAGCGTCTGGCTGGCGCGCCAGGGTTTCGAGGTTCAGGCCTTCGACGTCGCCGACGTGGCCGTGGTCAAGGCGCGCCGGCTGGCTGCAGATGCCGGTGTCGCGGTCGAGCACCATGTCGCTGGCTTCGACGACTGGAAATGGCAACCGGCGGCGTACGACGCCGTGGTGGCCATCTTCATCCAGTTCGCCGACCCGGCGATGCGTGCGCGCCAGTTCACGCAGATGCAGGGCGCATTGAAGCCCGGCGGCCTGCTCGTGCTGCAGGGCTACACGCCGCGCCAGCTGGAGCTGAAGACCGGCGGGCCGGGCGTGCTGTCGCACCTGTACACGGCCGCAACGCTGCGCGAGGCTTTCGAGGCGATGGACATCGTCGAGCTCGTCGAGTACGAGGCGGTTCTGGATGAAGGAACGCGGCACCGCGGCTTGTCCGCGCTGGCCGGCCTGGTCGCGCGCAAACGCTGAGGCGGTGTCGCTCTCGTCATGTGTCCCGGCGTCTTCGCCTGTCGCGGCTTGCAAAGGCCTGACGCCGTGACACCGGGGAAACCCTAGACACGCAACGCAAGACAGGCTCTAATATTCGTCTAGCTGCATATCCAGATGAATGATCATTTCGGATCTTCCGGACGCAGCGTTCTGGGTGGGCCCGGCCTGCCGTCCCGGGCCGTGTGTGCCCGGGTCGTGCCCGTCTGCCCTGCCAGCCCCGAGGAGACTCAGTGACCCAGCAAGACCACCGTTCCGGCCGCCTGATCAAGGCCCCCGAGAACTTCATCGACAGCGAGGGCGTGCGCACCGTCTTCCGCGAGGGCAAGGCCGGTCGGCGCGACTTCGTGCGCGGCGCCTTCGCCGCCGCCGTGGCTGGCGCGGCGGCACCGGCGGTGCTGGCCCAGGGCAACCCCGTGCCGGCGGCCGGGGGCGACCCCCACATCCTGGAACTGCCGGCCCACACCAAGGGCCTGGGCCAGGCCGTGGCCACCGACGGCTATGGCAAGCCTTCGCAGTACGAATCCAACGTGCAGCGCCGGCCCAGCCCCGGCCTGACGCAGACGGCACAGTCGTCGGTGTCCTTCGCGCCGCTTCAAAGCCTGTTCGGCATCGTCACGCCCAGCGGCCTGCACTTCGAGCGCCATCACCAGGGCTGGTGGGATGTCGACCCCAGCAAGCACCGCCTGATGCTCAACGGCAGCGACGACAGCCTGATGAAGAAGCCGCTGGTCTTCACCGTCGACGAGATCATGCGTCTGCCTTCCGTGAGCCGCTTCCACTTCATCGAGTGCGGCGCCAACACCGGCATGGAGTGGGGCAACGTCGCCGTGCCCACCTGCCAGTACACGCACGGCATGCTCAGCTGCAGCGAATTCACCGGCGTGCCGCTGAAGATCCTGCTCGACATGGCCGGCGCCGATTACAAGCGCGGCCGCTTCGTGCTCGCCGAAGGTGCCGACGGCTCGAGCATGACACGGACCATTCCGATGGAACTCGTCGAAAGCGGAGAGGTGCTGGTGGCCTACGGCCAGAACGGCGAAATGCTGCGGCCCGAGAACGGCTACCCGCTGCGCCTGGTGGTGCCGGGTGTGCAGGGCGTGAGCTGGGTCAAGTACCTGCGCCGCATCGAGGTCGGCGACAAGCCCTACGCCACCAAGGACGAGGCCGTGCACTACATCGACCTCATGCCCGACGGCCTGCACCGCCAGTACAGCAACACGCAGGAGATCAAGAGCGTCATCACCACGCCTTCGGGCGGGCAGGTGCTGCTCGACAAGGGCTACTACCAGATCAGCGGCCTGGCCTGGAGCGGCCGCGGCAAGGTCAAGCGCGTGGACGTGTCCGTCGACGGCGGCCGCAACTGGAAGACGGCGCGGCTGCAGGGCCCGGTGATGGACAAGTGCCTGACGCGCTTCTCCCTCGACTGGGCCTGGGACGGCAAGCCGACCCTCATGCAAAGCCGCGCGATGGACGAGACCGGCCACGTTCAGCCCAACTACAAGCAGCTGCGCGCGGTGCGCGGCTCGCGTTCGATCTATCACAACAACGCGATCCAGTCCTGGCTCGTGCAGGAAAGTGGCGAGGTGAAGAATGTCCAGCTGTCGTAACACCGGCGTGCGCCAAGGTCTGCGCCTGGCCGCCGCGGTGCTGGCGTCCCTGGCCGCGGCCGCGGCCGTGGCGCAGACCGCCTACCCGGGTGTGGGCCGCGCGGCCACGCCTTCCGAACTGAAGGCCTGGGACATCGACGTGCGTCCGGATTTCAAGGGCCTGCCCAAGGGGTCCGGCACGGTGGCCAAGGGCCAGGACGTGTGGGAAGGCAAGTGCGCCTCGTGCCACGGCATCTTTGGCGAGAGCAACGAGGTCTTCTCGCCGCTGGTGGGCGGCACCACGGCCAACGACGTCAAGACCGGCCGCGTCGCGCGCCTGACCGACCCCGGGTTCCCGGGCCGCACCACGCTGATGAAGGTGGCCACGGTCTCCACGCTGTGGGACTACATCCACCGCGCGATGCCCTGGAACGCGCCCAAGTCGCTGAGCACCGAAGAGGTGTACTCGGTGACGGCTTACCTGCTGAACATGGGCGGCATCCTGCCCGACAACTTCGTGCTCAGCGACGCCACGATGGCCGAGGCGCAGAAGCGTCTGCCCAACCGCAACGGCATGACGACCCAGCATGGCCTTTGGCCGGGCAAGGGCATGGGCAACGGCGGCAAGCCCGACGTGCAGGCCGTGGCCTGCATGAAGGATTGCGTGGCCGAGCCCAAGGTGGCTTCCTTCCTGCCCGACTTCGCGCGCAACAACCAGGGCAACCTGGCCGAGCAGCAGCGCATCGTCGGCCCGCAGCGCGGGGCCGACACCACCAAGCCCGCGCCAGCCGACGCGGCCGCCGCGGCGGCCACGGTCACCGCGGCCGCGGCCACGCCGCGTGCGGCGCCCGCCGCCGCAGCGAACCCGCTGGCCCTGGCGGCGAAGTACACCTGCACCGCCTGCCACGGCGTCGAGAACAAGATCGTCGGCCCCGGCTTCAAGGAGATTGCTGCCAAGTACGCCGGGCGCGCCGACGCCGAGGCCTACCTCGCCGGCAAGATAAAGTCCGGCGGGCAGGGCCTCTGGGGCCCGATCCCGATGCCACCGCAGACCTTGCCGGACGCCGATGCCAAGATCCTGGCGGCATGGCTGGCGGCCGGCGCCAAGAAGTAGAAGTACCCCCTGGGGTTCACCCGCTTTCGGCGGCCGCCCTTTCCCCATTACCGTTCGCTTATTCAAGGAGACCCTCCATGCTCAACCGCCGCGAAGTCATTACCCACTCGGCCACGGTCGCCGGCCTGCTGGCCACCGCCGGGTTGTTGCCCACCCAGGCTCAGGCCGCCTTCAACGCCGCTGCCTTCGAAGTCAAGACGATGGCCGAGCTGGTCAAGATGCTCGGTGGCAGCGCGCCCGTCGAGAGCAAGGACGTCGTCGTCACCGGCCCCGACATCGCCGAGAACGGCGCCGTGGTGCCGGTCGGCGTGTCGACCACGCTGCCGGGCGCCAAGCGCCTGATGCTGCTGGTGGAGAAGAACCCCAGCGTGCTGTCGGCGATGTTCAACGTCACCGATGCGGTGGACGCCAACTTCTCGACCCGCGTGAAGATGGGCCAGTCGTCCAACGTCTACGCCGTGGCCATGATGGCCGACGGGAAGGTGTTGTTCGCCGGCAAGGAAGTCAAGGTCACGCTCGGCGGGTGCGGTGGGTGAGTGAGGACGTGCGACAGTCCCTGCGGACTGTCGCTCGCCTCACGAACCGACCGAGCTCTGCGAGGTCGTGGCACTTTCCGCACCACACATCGAATTCAATTCAGCTTTTAGGAGAAACACCATGGCAGACCCGATGCGCATCCGCGCCCAAGCCGCCGGCGACAAGACCACCGTCCGCGTTCTGATGAGCCACGAAATGGAGACCGGCCAGCGCAAGGATTCCGCCGGCAAGGTGATCCCGGCCTGGTTCATCCAGGAAGTGAGCGCCACCCACAACGGCAAGCCCGTGATGACGGCCGAATGGGGCCCCTCGGTTTCGAAGAACCCCTTCCTGCAGTTCAACGTCAAGGGCGCGAAGGCCGGTGACAAGATCGCCGTGACCTGGAAGGACAACAAGGGCGACAGCCGCACCGACGAAGCGACGGTGTCCTGACCGTCGTCGCATCGCGAGGGGCGTGTTGGGCGCCCCGTTTCCTTGCCCGCGCCGCCGGGCCTTCGAAGAGGGTGGAGACATGAAGTCAATCAGCATGATCGCAGCGGCGCTGGTCTTGGCGGCTTCCTTCGGCGCGCAGGCGCAGAAGTCGGCGGCCGACGGCATCGCGGAATACCGCAAGATGCTCGAGGACGGCAACCCGGCCGACCTGTTCGAGGCCAAGGGCGAAGACCTCTGGAAGCAGAAGCGTGGCCCCAAGGCGGCATCGCTCGAGAAGTGCGATCTCGGCCTCGGGCCGGGCGTCGTCAAGGGTGCCTGGGTGCAGATGCCGCGCTACTTCGCCGATACCGGCATGGTGCAGGATCTCGAGTCCCGCCTCGTGACCTGCATGGCTACGCTGCAGGGCTTCGACGCCGCCGAGCTGAAGAAGACCGCCTTCGGCCGCGGCGAGATGGCCAACATCACCGCACTGGCCACCTGGATCTCCGCCTCATCGCGCGGCCAGCGTTTTGCGCTGCCCCAGAACCACCCCGAAGAGAAGCGTTTCTACGAACTGGGCAAGCGCGCCTTTTTCTTCCGCGGCGGGCCGATGGACTTCTCCTGTGCCAGCTGCCATGGCGAAGAGGGCAAGCGCATCCGCCTGCAGGACCTGCCCAACCTGACGAAGAACCCGGGTGACGGCATCGGCTTCGCGGCCTGGCCGGCCTACCGCGTGAGCAACGGCCAGATGTGGAGCATGCAACTGCGTCTGAACGACTGCTACCGTCAGCAACGCTTCCCTTACCCTGGCTTCGCGTCCGACCTCACCGTCGCCTTGGGCGTCTACATGGGCGTCAACGCCAAGGGTGCCGAGTCGATCGCGCCGGCCATCAAGCGCTGAAATTCGAGCAAGCGAGACACCCCATGCAACACAAGACGATCCTTCTCGGCGCCGCTGCTGCCGCTGCTGCCGCGGCGCTTCTGGCTGGCTGTGCCACCGCGCCGCCCGCGCCTACCGCCGCCGAACTCGACGCGCAGGCGCTGGCCATGCACAAGGCCGCGTTCCGCGACCAGGGCATCGCCAAGGTCGACCGCATACAGCAGGACCTGGGGCAGTCCGCCTGCTCCAGCGAGAAGCCGCCTTCCGAGGCCGTGGCCAAACGTGTCGAAGCCGAGGCGATGGCCACCATCAAGTGGCCCACCGGTGGCCAGTACATCGGCGACTGGCGCAAGGGCGAAGCCCTGGCGCAGAACGGCCGCGGCATGACCTGGACCGACAGCACCACCGACACCAAGGCCAACGGCGCCCAGTGCTACAACTGCCACCAGCTGGACAAGAAGGAGATCTCCTTCGGCACCATCGGCCCCAGCCTGTGGAACTACGGCAAGATCCGCGGCGTCAAGGACGTCGCCGACCCCGGCTGCTGCCGCCATCGTGCAGTACACCTGGGGCAAGCTGTGGAACAGCAAGGCCTACTCGGCCTGCTCGAACATGCCGCGCATGGGCCACATGAAGCTGCTGGACGAGCAGCAGATCCGCGACGTGATGGCCCTGCTGCTCGACCCGAAGTCGCCGGTCAACCAGTAAGTCGTCTTACGAGCCCGCCGCCGTGCGGGCTCTTTCACCCCGCACATATCGTTGATTGCTGAATCATGAATCTTTCAAAGCGCGAGTTCCTGCAGGTGATGGCTTCGGCCTCGGCAGCCGGCATGGCCCTGGGCAAGTACGCCGACGCCGACGCGGCCACGGCACAGGCCGGCCTGTACGACGTGCCGAAGTTCGGCAACGTTTCGCTGTTGCACATGACCGACTGCCACGCGCAGCTGAAGCCCATCTACTTCCGCGAACCCAGCGTCAACCTGGGGCTGGGCAGCATGCAGGGCCAGTTGCCGCACCTGGTGGGCGAGCACCTGCTGAAGAAAGCCGGCGTGCGCCCGGGCAGCCCGATGGCCCATGCCTACACCTACATCGACTTCGAGAAGGCCTCGCGCCGCTACGGCAAGGTGGGCGGCTTCGCGCACCTGGCCACGTTGGTGAAGAAGATGAAGGCCAGCCGCCCCGGCGCGTTGCTGCTCGACGGCGGCGACACCTGGCAGGGTTCGGCCACCAGCCTGTGGACCAACGCGCAGGACATGGTCGACGCCTGCAAGCTGCTGGGCGTGGACGTGATGACCGGCCACTGGGAGTTCACCTACGGCATGGAGCGTGTGAAGGAGATCGTCGAGAAGGACTTCGCCGGCAAGATCGACTTCGTCGCCCAGAACGTCAAGACCAACGACTTCGGCGACCCGGTGTTCAAGCCCTACGTGATCCGCGAGATCAACGGCGTGCCGGTGGCCATCGTCGGCCAGGCCTTCCCCTACACGCCCATCGCCAACCCGCGCTACATGGTGGCCGACTGGGCCTTCGGCATCCAGGACGACAACATGCAGAAGGTCGTCGACGAGGCGCGCGCCAAGGGCGCGAAGGTCGTCGTCGTGATCTCGCACAACGGCATGGACGTCGACCTGAAGATGGCCAGCCGCGTGCGTGGCATCGACGCCATCTTCGGCGGCCACACGCACGACGGCGTGCCGGTGGCCGTGCCGGTGAAAAACGCCGGCGGCACCACGCTCGTCACCAACGCCGGCAGCAACAGCAAGTTCCTGGGCGTGATGGACTTCGACGTCAAGGACGGCAAGGTCGCCGACTACCGCTACCGCCTGCTGCCGGTGTTCGCCAACCAGCTGCAGGCCGACCCGGAGATGGACGCACTGATCACGAAGATCCGCGCTCCCTACCTCGACAAGCTCAACGAGAAGCTGGCCGTCACCGATGGCCTGCTGTACCGCCGCGGCAACTTCAACGGCAGCTGGGACCAGCTGCTGTGCGACGCGCTGATGGACACGCAGGGCGCCGACCTGGCCTTCAGCCCCGGCTTCCGCTGGGGCACGAGCCTGCTGCCGGGCGACGTCATCACGCGCGAGCTGATGATGGACCAGGTGGCCATCACCTACCCGTATGCGACGCTCACGGAGATGAGCGGCGAGATGGTGAAAACCGTGTTGGAAGACGTGGCCGATAACCTCTTCAACCCCGACCCCTACTACCAACAGGGCGGCGACATGGTGCGCGTCGGTGGCCTCAGCTACACGATGACGCCGGGCGCCGGCATGGGCAGCCGCATCAGCGACATGCGGCTGAAGGGCAAGCCCATCGAGGCCGGCAAGAAGTACAAGGTGGCGGGCTGGGCGCCGGTGTCGGAAGAGGCCAAGAGCCAGCCCGGCGTCAAGCCGGTGTGGGAAAATGTCGAGTCCTGGCTGAAGGCCCAGGGCGGCCATGTGAAGGCGCGCAAGATCAACACACCGACCCTCGTCGGCACCCAGGGCAATCCGGGGTTCGCCAAGGGGTGAACCCGCTTGCGGGCCGGTGGCACCCGGCTCACGATGCGGGCCTGCCCGCTGGCCTTGCGGGACAGCATCCCTGAAATCCTCAACCCTTCGGAGACCCTCATGCGCATTGCCCGTTTCATTGCCATCGCCACCCTCGCGTTTGCTGCCGGTGCCACCTGGGCGCAGGACATGGTCGTCTACCACATGGACAACGCCACCCTCCAGGGCCTGAAGGGGTTGCGCAACATCCGCAATCACCTGGATGTCGACACCACGGCCAAGATCACCGTCGTGACCCATGCCGACGGCGTCGACATGCTGATGGAAGGCGCCAAGGCGGCCAACGGCACCGAGTACGCGCCCCTGGTCGGGGCGCTGAAGGCCCGTGGCGTGCACTTCGAGATCTGCGAAATCACGCTGAAGAACCGCGGCCTGAAGAAGGAGCAGTTCATCCAGGAAGCCGAGTTCACGCCTTCGGGTGTGGTACGCGTGGCCAAGCTGCAGAAGCAGGGCGCGGCCTACATCAAGCCCTGAGCACCCGAGCGGTGGGTCGGCCATGATCCTCGAGCCAGTGATCGAACGCCTGGGTGAACCGGGCACGCTGGCCGCCGGAGCGTTGGTCATCGGCATGGTGTTCGGCTTCATGGCGCAGCGCTCGCGCTTCTGCCTGCGCTCGGCCGTCATCGAGTTCGCGCGCAACCAGATGGGCGGCAAGCTCACGGTGTGGCTGTTCGCCTTCGCCACTGCGGTCGGCGCAACGCAGGTGCTGGCGCTGCTGGGCTGGTTCGACGCTGCCAACGCGCGCCAGATCGCCGCCCGCGGCAGCCTGTCGGGCGCGGCCGTCGGCGGTGCGCTCTTCGGCATGGGCATGATCCTGGCGCGCGGCTGTTCCAGCCGCCTGCTGGTGCTGGCGGCGCAGGGCAACCTGCGCTCGGTCATCTCGGGTCTCGTGTTCGCAGTGACGGCGCAGGCCTCTCTGACCGGCGCACTCTCGCCGCTGCGCAACACGATTTCCGCCTGGTGGACCATCGACGGCGGCACTGCACGTGACCTCATCGCCCGCACCGGCATCGGCCACGGCGGGGCACTGGCCTTCGCGCTGGTGTGGCTGGCCGCGGCCATCTTCTGGGCGCGGCGCCAGAAGGTGCCGGTGTGGGGCTGGGCCGGAGCCATCGGCGTCGGGCTCGCCATCGCGGCGGCCTGGTGGTTCACCTATGCGATGAGCACCGTGTCCTTCGACCCGCACCCCATCCAGGCGCTGAGCTTCACCGGTCCTTCGGCCGAGGTGCTGAGCCGCGTGCTCTTCGTCAGCGACAAACCCTGGACCTTCGACTTCGGCCTCGTGCCCGGCGTCTTCCTCGGCTCCTTCCTGGCCGCGTTGCTGTTCCGCGAACTGAAGCTCGAAGGTTTCCAGGGCGGTGCCAGCATGCGCCGCTACATCGTCGGCGCGATGAGCATGGGCTTCGGCGGCATGCTGGCGGGTGGCTGCGCGGTGGGCGCCGGCCTGTCGGGCGCGGCCGTCTTCACCGCCACCGCGTGGGTCACGCTGTTCGCGATGTGGATTGCCGCCGCGGTGACCGACCGCCTCGTCGATCAGGCACCCGCGGCCGCGCCCGCCGACCAGGCCGTGCCGGCCGCCTTCCGCGGCCCCAACTCCAGGAGCTTTCACGCATGAACCGGTCCTTTGCCACGCAGGCCCTGCAACTGCTCGTCCTGGCCACGCTGCCCCTGGCCGCACAGGCCGACAAGGTGCGTGCCGAGGAGATCGTGCAGGGCAAGTGTTTCATCTGCCATGGCGCCGACGGCGAGAGTTCCAGCCCCGCCTTCCCCCGCCTGGCGGGCCAGAACGCCGGCTACGTGGTGCGCCAGTTGAGCGACTACAAGACCGGCAAGCGCAAGAGCACGACGATGCAGCCGATGGTCGATGACCTGAGCCCGGCCGACTTCAAGTCGCTGGGCGAGTTCTTCGCCGGCAAGCCCACGATGGTCCACGCCGTCGAGGACCCCGAACTGGCGCAGGTGGGCAGGTTCATCTACCAGCGTGGCAACCCGTACACCGGCGTGGCCTCGTGCGCCACCTGCCACGGCAGCGATGGCCACGGCACCGAGACGCTGCCGCGGCTGGCCGGCCAGCACGCGCAGTACACCGAGAACCAGCTCAAGAGCTTCAACAAGCGCGAGCGCACCAACGACAACGCGGTGATGCACGGCATCGCAAGCAAGCTCAGCGAACTCGAGCTCAAGAGCGTGGCGGCCTACCTCAGCGGATTGAAGTAGCGGCCCGCCGCGGCGGGCCGCCGGAACTTCAGGCCAGCATGTCGTTCCAGATGTTGTCGGCCCACGAAAGCGCGTAGCGGCCTTCGATCTGGTTCGCCCCGGCCGAGACGCCACCCGAACCCGGCACCGTCTTGAAGGTCTTCTCGGCCGCGTCGTACTGGTGCACCGAGGCGACGTGGATCACGTCCTTGGCGGTGACGAAGCTGTAGCAGGTGTTCATCACCACCGGCGTGGCGTTGACGGCTTCGCCCTTCAGCAGCTGGATGATGGCCGCCGCCGCCACCTTGGCCTGCTGGTTGGCCATGTGGCCCGACTTGGGCATCATCGGCGCCGGGAAGGTGGCGTCGCCCAGCACGTGCACGCCCGGCAGCGCGGTGGACTCCATCGTCAGCCAGTTCACGCCCGCCCAGCGGTTGTTGATGTTCACCAGGCCGGCGGTGCGCGCCAGATCGCCCGCGCGCTGCGGTGGCACGACGTTCAGCACGTCGGCCTTGACATCCTCGAACTCCAGCTTGGCCACGCTGCCGGCCACTTCCTTCAGCTCGGCGTTCGGGCGGTATTCGAGGATGCCCTTGTAGTGCTGGTCGAAGGCGCGCTGGAACAGCGCCTTCTTCGACGTGATTTCGGGGTTGGCGTCGAGCACCAGCACCTTGGACTTGGGCTTGGCCGTCTTGAAGTAGCTGGCCACCATGCAGGCCCGCTCGTAGGGCCCGGGCGGGCAGCGGTAGGGCGACTTGGGGATGCTGAGGGCGTAGACACCGCCGTCGGCCATGTCGACCAACTGCTTGCGCAGCGCCACCGTCTGCGGGCCGGCCTTCCAGCTGTGCACGACGCTGCCCTTGTCCAGCGCGGCGGCCAGGCCGCCGATCTGCTCGTTCATGAAATCGATGCCCGGCGAGACGACGAGGCGGTCGTAGGACAGTTCGGCGCCGCTGGTCAGGCGCACCTTCTTGGCGGCGGCGTCGATGGCCACCACTTCGCCCTGCACGACCTTCACCCCCATGGCCTTCAGGCCGCCATAGCCGCGGGTGATCTCGGCCATCTGCTTGTAGCCGCCGAGCACCAGGTTGGAGATGGGGCACGACACGAACTCGGCATTGCGTTCGACCAGCGTGACGTCGACGTTGCCGCCCCACATGCGCAGGTAGCGCGCCGCGGTGGCGCCGCCGAAGCCGCCGCCGATCACGACCACGCGGCCGATCGAGGGGCCCGAGGGCGTACTGGCGCAGCCCGCCAGGGCCAGGCCGCCGAACGCCGCACCGGCGGCCAGCACGCGGCGGCGAGAGAGTTCGAGAGGGTTCTTGAGGCTGTTCATGTTGGGTCGTCCCTGCTCACTTGGCCGGCTTCTGCGCGGCGAAATAGGCCGCCACCAGCTTGATCTGGTCGTCGGTGTAGCCCTTGGCGATCTGGTGCATGATCGTTGCGGGCTGGTTGCCCGACTTGTAGTCGGCGACCATCGACACGATCTTGGCGGCCGACACGCCGGCCAGCGGCTTCATGTCACCGACGGCCTGCCCGTTGGTGCCGTGGCAATTGGCGCAGGTCGCGGCCAGGTTGCGGGCCAGATGGGTGTCTTGCGCCAGTGCGACCGACGGACCGGCCGCCAGGGCCAGCGTCGCCGCGATCATCCAAGGGTTCATCGGGGTCTCTCCACAAAGTTCGGTGCATGCTCGCCGACCCCGGGATGACCCCGGGACGTGCGTGGGATTCTGGGCGTATATTGGTGTATGCATATCAAGCGTATTCCCTACATCGCGGCGAGGTTCCTGCATCTGGGGCTTGCGTTGTTGTGCCTGGGCCCGCTGCTGCCGGCGCGGGCGGCACCGGCGCTGGAGCCGCGTCCGGTGGCACCGGGCGTGTGGTTCGTCCAGGGCGAGGCCGCGCTGGGAACCCCCGCCAATCGCAATTTCATCTCCAACGCCGCCTTCGTCGTCACCGACGCCGGCGTGGTCGTGATCGACGCGCTGGGCTCGCCGGTGCTGGCCCGGGAACTGCTCCAGGCCATCCGCCAGGTCACGCCCAAGCCGGTGCGCCAGGTCATCGTCACGCACTACCACGCCGACCACATCTACGGCCTGCAGGTGTTCAAGGCAGCCGGGGCCGCCGTGGTGGCGCACCGTGCGGCCCTCGAGTACCTGAACTCGGACACCGCGCAGCGACGCCTGGAAGCCAGCCGCATGGACCTCGCGCCCTGGGTCGACGACGAGACGGCGCTGGTGCCGGCCGATCGCTGGATCGACGCCGACACCGTCATCGAACTCGGCGGCGAGCGTTTCCACGTCCGCCACGCCGGCCCGGCGCACACGCCCGAAGACCTGGTGGTGTACGCCGAGCGCGCAGGGGTGCTGTTTGCCGGTGACCTGGTCTTCCGCGGGCGCATCCCTTTCGTCGGCCAGGCCGACAGCGGGGGCTGGATCACGGCGCTGGGCGGCCTCATCGCGCTGCAGCCCAGGCTCATCGTGCCCGGGCACGGCCCGGTGTCCAGCGATCCGCTGCCCGACCTGGAAATGACGCGCAACTACCTGCTCTTCCTGCGCCGGAGCATGGGCGAGGCGGCGGCCAACCTCGAGCCGTTCGAGGAGGCGTATGCGCGCACCGACTGGAGTGCCTTCGTGGGCCTGCCGCTGTTCCGTGTCGCCAACCGCATCAACGCCTACAACACCTACCTGCTGATGGAGCATCAGGGCCGATGAAGGCGCTGCGCGTGGCAGACGGGGACGGGTCGCGCCGCAACTGGCTGCGGCAACTGTCGCTGGCCGTCGGCGCGACGGCAGTGTCCACCGCCACACGGGCCGCAGGCCGGGTGACGCTGACCGCAGGTGCTGGGGCCGCGGCGCCAGCCCCCATCGAGTGGCCGGCGCTTCTTGCGCCGGACGGCCGTCCCATCGACATGACCGGCGGGCAGGGCGTGCCGGTGGTCGTCGTGTTCTGGGCCACCTGGTGCGCCTTCTGCGAGCGCCACAACGCCCGCGTCGACAAACTTCACCGCGCGCTGGACCCGGCGCGGCTGCGTGTGCTGGGCGTGGCGTTGGACCGCGACGGCGTTGCCGTTCAGCACTACCTGCGGCGTCACGGCTACCAATTCCCGGTGGCGCTGGAAGGCGGTCAGCTGCGCTCGCGCTTCACGTCGCGCCGCATCATCCCCATGACCTGCACCGTCGGCGCCGATGGCCGGCTGCGGCAGTGCATCCCCGGCGAGATGGCCGAGGACGACGTCATGGAACTGGCGCGGCTGGCGCTGCCGCCGGCGCGCTGAACCGGCGCTCAGGCCATGCGGTCCAGGCGCCAGCCTTGGTAGCGCAGTGCCGCCACCGCGCCGCCGACGATAGCGGCCAGCGCCAGCAGGCTGCCCAGCGACAGCGTCGACACCCCCGACAACCCCTGGCCGACCGTGCAGCCCAAGGCGACGACGCCGCCCACGCCCATGCAGGTGGCGCCCACCAGGTGGTTGGCCAGGTCTTCGACGCCGCCGAAGCCTTCCCAGCGGAAGCTGCCTTCGGCCAGCGCCATCACCGCGGCGCCCACGGCCACGCCGGCCACGGTGACGATGCCCAGCGTCAGCACCTTGGCCTGGTCGCTGAAGTACAGCACCCAGTCCAGCGCGTAGCCCACCGGGGCCATCATGCTCAGCGACTCCATGCGTCGCGAGTTGGTGGCCACGAAGACCGATTCCAGCGTGTTTGGATCCTCGGCCACGAAGCCTAGGCGACCCGACACCCACCAGGTGGCGGCCACCACGGCGCCGATGCCGATGCCACCCCACAGCACTTCGGCGCTGCGCCCCTCGGGCCGCGCAAGCACCCAGGCCAGCAGCGCAACGGCCACCCCCGTGCCGAGCAGGCCCGCGGCGGTCGGCGTGGCAACGCCGAAGGCCGAGGCAGCCAGCGTGGGCAGGTCCTGCCCCGGCGGCAGGTCGACGAAGACACGCTCGACGGTGTTCACGCGCAGCGCCGCCGTGATGCCGCGCATCGTGGCAAAGGCCGACACCCCCAGCATGGCCAGCACGACCAGCGACTTGAGGCTGCCGCCGCCCAGCCGCACCAGGTTCTTGCTGCCGCAACCCGAGGCCAGCACCATGCCGAAGCCGAACATCGCGCCGCCCAGCAGCGAAGACAGCCACAGCAGCCGCGGGCCGGCGTAGATGGAGTTGCGCGCCTCGATCCAGCCCAGCGCCACCATGCCGTTGAAGCCCAGCACCGCCACGGCGATGGCCAGTGCCCACATGCGTGCCCGACTCCAGTCGCCGACGTTCACGACATCGGAAATCGCGCCCATGGTGCAGAAGCGTGTGCGCTGAGCCACGGCGCCGAACACGACGGCGAGCGCAAACGAGGCCCACAGCACCCGCGCCGCCACGCTGTCCAGATCGACGTCGTCCATGGGCGGATTGTCGCCCTGCGCCGTCGGGCCGCGTGCCGGCACGGTTGGTCGGGCGCGCCGCCATGCATGCGGGCTTTCCCTGGTCACCAACATCCGCCCGGACGAATATCATTCAAGACTTATTCAGGGTGCACTGTGCCGTCGCCTGCGTTCGTCTTTGTCCTTCCGCCCGGAGCCTTCATGAAGTTTGCTGCCCTCCTGTTCACCGGCGCTGCCGCCGTCGCCTGCCTGCCGGCCCACGCCAACCTCGCGCTGGCGCAGAAGAATGCCTGCACGGCATGCCACGCCATCGACAAGAAGATCGTCGGCCCGTCCTACCAGGACGTGGCCAAGAAGTACACCACGCAGAAGGACGCGGCGGCGGCGCTGGCCGCCAGCATCAAGGCCGGCGGTGCCGGCAAGTGGGGCCCGGTGCCGATGCCGCCGCAGCCTGCGCTGAGCGACGCGGACACCCAGACGCTTGCCGCCTGGATCCTGGGCGGCGCGAAGTAGGCGCGGCAACGATGACGCCCGCAGCCGGACGCATCTTCGCAAGAGGGGCGGCCGGCGCGCTGGCTGCCTTGCTGGCCTCCGTGCTGCTGGCGCAGGCGGCGGACGCGCCGGGCTCGGCCGCCGTGCTGTTCCGCGAGGCCGATCTGGCCCTGGGCGAGAAACTCGTTCGCGAGCACAAGTGCAGCGAGTGCCACGCACGCAAGTTCGGCGGCGACGGCGCAGCCATCTACCGTCCGCAGGGGCGTGTCAGCACGCCTGCCGCCCTGCGTGGCATGGTCGAGCAGTGCAACCTGGAACTCAACCTCGCCTTCTTCCCCGACGAGGTGACATCAATCTCGGCAGTGCTCAACCGCGATCACTACCGTTTCAAGTGAGCGGGCAAGTCCGCAGGCGTCCCATCGGCGCTTGCTGATACAGTGATCCATCACGACCAACGCGCGAGGGTGCCGTGGCCAACGAACGCGAGGAAGAAGACTCGGTCTTCGAGACGGCCGCCGAACTGTTCGGCCTGCTGTCGACGCCGGTGCGGCTGAAGATCATCAGCGCCGTGTGCAACGGCGAGCGCAACGTGTCCGACCTGCTCGCGCAGATCGACACCACGCAGCCCAACATGTCGCAGCACCTGGCCACGCTCTACCGCGCCGGCGTGCTGGGGCGCCGCCGCGAGGGCACGCAGATCTACTACCGCCTGCAGAGCGAACGCGTGGCCACGCTGTGCCGTGCGGTGTGCACGCAGGTGGCCGTGGAACTCGATGGCAACGACGCCGTGCCGGCCGCAGAACGCCTGCTGCGCACCGGCCTGCGCTGAGCGCGAGTCTCAACAGCCGTCAGAACGCGGTCTTCTCCGCCTCCAGGTAGGCCAGGCTGATGTACTTGCCGATGTTGCCGTCCCACCCCTGCGTGCGGGTGGCCTGACTGGCCACACGCGGGTCGGCCAGCACGCGCGCGCGGGCCTGCTCCAGCGTGTCGCCGGCCTTCACTGCCGCCTCGGCGTTGCGGTAGATGCCTTCGAAGAACGCGCGCTGCTCGGCCAGCAGCGTGGCGCTGGCGCGGCCATGGCCGGCCACCCAAAGCCGGGCTTTCGTGTCGCGTTCCAGTGCGTCGAAGGTCTTCAGCGTGCCGACATAGCTGCCGTCGTCCATGTTCGCGATGCGGCCGTTCATCGCCACGTCGCCGAGGTAGACCACGCCGTCTTCCACCACCTCGACGCAGAGGTCGGCCTCGGTGTGCGCCACGCCGTAGTGATGCAGGCGCAGCGTGGTGTCGCCGTAGCGCAGCACCTCACCGTGCCGGGCGTCGCGGTTGGGCGGCACGACCACGGTGCCCATCGTGGCCTGGTTGGTCCAACGCTCGAGCAGCGAGCGCCACAAGCTGCCCGCCGTGCCGGCGATCTGCGCGCGCGTGCCCGGATGGGCGAGGATGGGCAGCGCGGACCCGTAGGCCTGCACGAAGGCGTCGTTGCCGAGAAAGTGGTCGCCGTGGTAATGGGAGTTGATCACCGCCACCACGGGCTTGTCGGTCAGCGTGCGCAGCCGGCGAATGGCCATCTCGCCGATCTGCACCGAGGCGCCGGTATCGAGCACCACCACACCGACGCTTGTCAGGACGAAGACCACGTTGGCCATCATGCCGCGGTTCTCGGGCGTCGGAAAACCGTCCTCGGCGTAGACCATCGCCACGCGCGGGCTGAGGCGCAACAGCGGCTGGTCCGGCACGGCCGGGCCGCGGATGAAGTCATCGGCGGCGCGCGCGAAGTGCTGTACCGGCGGCGACAGCAATCCGACCCCCAGGCCCAGCGCTGCGGCGCGGGTGAGCCACTGGCGGCGCGTGGCGTTGCGGGGTTGCGGCATGAGAGGAACTCCGGGTCGGGTTTGATATCAGCGTGCGATGATATTCGACGCGGCCCCTCGAAGGAGCCCTCTCCGGTGCCGTAACGGGGCTGTCAGTAGGTCGCGGGTGCGTTCGCCGGCGTGGGCGCGCGCATGGTCGGTGCCTTGGTCACACGCACGCGGCCGCCGGTCGTGACGAGGATCACCGCGTCGCCCGGATTGAAGGTCTCGGCCGCCTTGGCCTGCACGACCGAGCGGCGGTCGCCGTTCTTCAACTGCACCAGGATCTCGACCGCGTCCTCGCGCGTGGTGCTGCGTTCGACGGCGTTGCCGATGACGCCGCCGACCACGGCACCGAGGATGCCCACCACCACGGCTTCACGACTGCCGCCGACGCTGGAGCCGGCCACGCCGCCGGCCACGCCGCCGGCGGCGGCGCCGATACCGCTTTGCTGGCCTTCGACCACCACCGGGCGTGAACTCAGCACCACGCCGTCGACCACGGTCGAAAGGCGCTGGGCTTCGCTGCGGCTGACGACGTCGGGACTGGTGGTGGAACAGGCGGCCAGCACCAGCATCGAGGCCAAGGCGGTGGTGCGGACGAGCAAGCGTTTCATCGAGGTCTCCAAAGGGAACAAATCAGCTGCGCAGATCGCGAACGGCGCGACCGCTGTGGTGGAGCCCGCCGCAGGGGCAAAGTTCCGGCGCCGGCTTGACGGCGCACGCCGGAATTCTGCGCCGGAACCGGCGGGCCGGCCTCAACCGTGCAGGCGTGAATTGCGCGGCACGCTGGCCAGCAGGAAGTCCATCTGGTCGGCGAGGATGCGCCGGCCGCGCAGGATCATGTCCTCGTGCAGGCTGGGCACGTAGGGCAGGTAGAGCAGCGTCATGCGGGCCTCTTCGGGCATGCGGTTGCCCTTGTGGCCGTTGCAGGTGCGGCAGGCGGTGATGCAGTTCATCCAGCTGTCGCTGCCGCCGCGCGAGACGGGCACGATGTGTTCACGCGTGAGCTCGTCGAAGTGGAAGCGGTGGCCGCAGTAGGCGCAGATGCCGCGGTCGCGCACGAACAGCTTGGGGTTGGACAGCGCCGGTGTCTGCCGCCAAGCCCTGCTGGGCACCGCGCCGCGCACGGCGACGATGGGGTGCACCTCGATGCGCGACTGCAGGCCCGTGGCCCGCTGCACGCCGCCGCGCAGCACGTGAAAGGCCTGACCCAGCGTCCACGCCACGGCGTCGCTGGCGTACAGCACCGCCGCTTCGCGCGGGCTGATCCACGCTTGAGGGCGGCCCGAGATATCGAGCTGCAGCACGTCCATGACCACGAGCGTAAACGATCTGCGGCGAAGCTTCCGTGACGGGCCTCGCTGTCCTTCAACGGCGAGCCGCGGCCCCGCGAAGACGATTTCTAGGACGCCCACCCTAAAAAACGTGGGCTCTTGACCCCGCTGCGGCGCACGAAGTCTGCAAAATAGAACGACCGTTCGATTTCTGAAGGCTGCATGCCCGCGTTCGCCGAAAGCTCCACTGCCGACCCCGCTCGCCACAGCACTCGCGCCCTGCAAAAGGGCCAGCAAACGCGTGCGGCCATCCTCGACGCAGCGCTGAGCCTGGCCTCGCACATGGGGCTGGAAGGGCTGTCGATCGGTGCACTGGCCGAGGTCATGCAGATGAGCAAGTCGGGCGTCTTTGCTCACTTCGGTTCGCGTGAGGAGCTGCAGATTTCCGTCATCCGGGAGTACCACGCACGCTTCGAGGAAGAGGTCTTCGTACCCGCGATACGCGAACCACGCGGTGTGCCCCGGCTGCGCGCGCTTTTCGAGCGCTGGATTCGCCGCGTCTCGGTGGAACTCGATTCGGGCTGCATCTACATCAGCGGCGCCGTCGAGTTCGACGATCGCCCGGGCCCGGTGCGCGACGCGCTGGTGTCGATGGTGCGTGCCTGGCATGCAGCCCTGGAGCGCGCCATCCGCATGGCCATGGCCGAGGGACAGCTGCGCCCTGATGCCGAGCCTACGCAGATGCTGTTCGAGTTGCACGGCCTGATCCTGGCCCTGCACCACGATGCACGTTTCCTGCGCACTCCGGGGGCGCTCGACCGTGCCCGCGCCGGTTTCGAACGCACGCTGTCCTATTACGCACAGGCTTCCGGCGCGCAGTCCGCGACCGTCCGTGCGCCCGCGGCGCGCAAGTCTGCCCGGCGCTGAACCGGTTTTCCATCCGTCTATCCCAGGAGCCCACCATGCCCGTCTACAACCCGCCTCTGCGCGACCTGCAATTCGTGCTGCACGAGCTTCTGAACGTCTGTGACGAACTGAAGCTGCTGCCACGGCACGCCGAGATCGATGCCGACACGGTCAACGCCGTCCTCGAGGAGGGCGGCAAGTTCGCCGCCGAGGTGATCTTCCCGCTCAATGTCAGCGGTGACACCGAAGGCTGCAAGCTCGACAAGACCACGCACGAGGTCAGCGCGCCCAGGGGATTCAAGGAAGCTTATGCACGCTACGTCGAAGGCGGTTGGCCGGCGTTGAGCACCGATCCCGCGTACGGCGGCCAGGGCCTGCCCATCGTGCTGAACCAGTGCTTCTACGAGATGCTGAACAGCGCCAACCAGGCCTGGACGATGTATCCGGGCCTTTCGCACGGCGCCTACGAATGCCTGCACGCGCACGGCACCGACGCGCAGAAGGCGCTGTACCTGCCCCACCTGACCAGCGGCGAGTGGACGGGCACGATGTGCCTGACCGAACCGCACTGCGGCACCGATCTCGGCCTGCTGCGCACCAAGGCCGAGCCGGTGGCCGGCGCGCCCGACGGCACCTACCGGTTGACCGGGCAGAAGATCTTCATCAGCGCCGGCGAGCATGACCTGGCCGCCAACATCGTGCACCTGGTGCTGGCCCGCCTTCCCGGCGCGCCGGCGGGCAGCAAGGGCATCAGCCTGTTCGTGGTGCCCAAGTTCAAGGTCCTGGCCGACGGCCGTCTGGGCGAGCGCAACCCCATCCTTTGCAGCGGCCTGGAGCACAAGATGGGTATCCACGGCAGCTCCACCTGCCAGATGATGCTCGACGGCGCAGAAGGCACGCTGGTCGGCCAGCCGCACAAGGGCCTGGCGGCGATGTTCGTGATGATGAACGCCGCGCGCCTGGGCGTGGGCAACCAGGGCCTGGGCCTGACCGAGGTGGCCTACCAGAACGCCGTGGCTTACGCGAAAGACCGGCGCCAGATGCGCAGCCTGAGCGGCTCCAAGCAGCCCGACCAGGCCGCCGACACCATCATCGTGCACCCCGACGTGCGCAAGATGCTGTTGACGGCGCGTGCCTACGCCGAGGGCGGTCGTGCGCTGGCCGTTTACATCGCGCTGCTCATCGACAAGGAGCTGGGCACCGACGACGAGGACGAGCGCAAGGCCTGCGCCGACGAAGTGGCACTTCTGACACCCATCGTCAAGGCCTTTCTCACCGACAACGCCTGGATCGCCACCAGCCACTGCATGCAGGTCTTCGGCGGCCACGGCTACGTCAAGGAATGGGGCATGGAGCAGTTCGTGCGCGATGCCCGCATCAACATGATCTACGAGGGCACCAACACCATCCAGTCGCTAGACCTGCTGGGCCGCAAGGTGCTGGGCGACAACGGCGCCAAGCTGAAGGCCTTCGGCCGTCACATTGCTGCGTTCGTCGAGGAAGAGGGTACCAACGAGGCCATGCAGGAATTCGTCAACCCACTGGCTGACCTGGGCGACAAGGTCACCAAGCTGACCACCGAGCTGGGCATGAAGGCCTTCGGCAATGCCGACGAGGTGGGCGGCGCGGCGGTGGACTACCTGCGCGTATGCGGCCACCTGGTATTCGCCTACCTCTGGGCCCGCATGGCGAAGGTGGCGCTGGCGAAGAAGGACTGCGGCGACCCGTTCTACACCGCCAAGCTACACACTGCGCGCTTCTATTTCGCCAAGCTGCTGCCGGAAACGACCGGTCTCATCCGCACTGCGCGCAGCGGTGTGGCGTCGCTGATGGCGATGGACGAAGCGTTGTTCTGATTCCCTAGCCGACCCGCGGGCCTGCCGGGCCCAGGGCCGAACAACCTCCCCCAAGGAGACACCGTGAAGAGATTCCAAGTTCGCAAGGTTGCCGTACTCGGCGCCGGCGTCATGGGCGCGCAGATCGCTGCCCACCTCGTCAACTGCAAGGTGCCGGTGGTGCTGTTCGACTTGCCGGCCAAGGACGGGCCGAAGAACGGCATCGTCACGCGCGCCGTCGAAGGGCTGAAGAAGCTCAAGCCCGCGCCGCTGGGCGTGCCCGAGGATGCTGCGCGCATCGAACAGGCGAACTACGAAGAACACCTGGCCCTGCTGGGCGAATGCGACCTCGTCATCGAGGCCATCGCCGAACGCATGGACTGGAAGCTGGACCTGTACCAGAAGATCGCCGGCAGCCTGGCGCCGCATGCCATCGTCGCCAGCAACACCTCGGGCCTGTCGATCACGAAGCTCGCCGAGGTGTTGCCCGACAGCATCAAGCCGCGCTTCTGCGGCATCCACTTCTTCAACCCGCCGCGCTACATGGCGCTGGTGGAACTGATCAACACGCCGGCCACGCAGGCCGACGTGCTCGACGACCTGGAAGCCTTCGTCACCAGCGCCTTGGGCAAGGGCGTGGTGCGCGCCAAGGACACGCCCAACTTCATCGCCAACCGCGTGGGCATCGCCGGCATGCTGGCCACCATCAAGGAGGCCGAGACCTTCGGCCTGTCCTACGACGTGGTGGACGACCTCACCGGCAAGAAGCTGGGCCGCGCCAGCAGCGGCACCTTCCGCACCGCCGACGTGGTGGGCCTGGACACGATGGCGCACGTCATCAAGACGCTGCAGGACAACCTTGCCGACGACCCCTTCTTCCCGAGTTACGCCACACCGCCGGTGTTGAAAGCTCTTATCGAGAAGGGCGCGCTGGGCCAGAAGACCGGTGCCGGCTTCTTCAGGAAGGTGGGCAAGGACATCCTTCGGCTCGATCCGGCGAAGGCGGACTACGTGCCGGCGGGCGGCAAGGCCGAGGCCATCGTCGAGCGCATGCTGAAAAAGCCTGCGGCCGAGCGCCTGAAGCTGCTGCGTGAATCGAGCAACCCGCAAGCGCAGTTCCTGTGGGCCATCCTGCGCGACGCCTTTCACTACGCCGCCGTGCACCTGGAAGACATCGCCGACACCGCACGCGACATCGATTTCGCGATGCGCTGGGGCTTCGGCATGAAGCAGGGCCCGTTCGAGCTGTGGCAGGACGCCGGTTGGCAGCAGGTGGCCGGCTGGGTGAAGGAAGACATCGACGCGGGCAAGGCGCTGAGCAAGGCGCCGCTGCCCGATTGGGTGTTCGACGGCCGCACGGGTGTGCACACCCCTGAAGGCAGCTGGAGCCCGTCGCGCCGGGCCTACGTGCCGCGCAGCGCGCTGCCGGTCTACTGCCGCCAGTACTTCCCGGAAAGCGTCGTCGGCGCAGGCGCCAAGGAGCCACTGAAGAGCGGCACTGAACTCTTCAAGAACGACGAGATGCGGCTGTGGACGCTGGACGGCGAGGTGCTCATCGCCAGCATCACCTGCAAGCTGCACCTCATCGGCACCGGTGTCGTCGAGGGCCTGGCCAAGGCGGTGGAACTGGCCGAGGCCTCGTACAAGGGCGTAGTCATCTGGTCGCCCGACGACGTGTTCTCGGCCGGCGCCAACCTCGAAAGCCTGATGCCGGTGTTCATGACGCAGGGCTCCAAGGGCATCAAGCCCGTGGTCAAGCAACTGCAGGAGACCATGCTGCGCATGCGCTACGCGCAAGTGCCGGTGGTGGCCGCGATGCGCGGCATCGCCTTGGGTGGCGGCTGCGAAATTGCCCTCTATTGCGCGCGCCGGGTGGTGGCGATGGAAACCTACATCGGCCTGGTGGAAGTGGGCGTGGGCCTGATCCCGGCCGGCGGCGGGCTGGCCTACATCGCGCGCCGCGCGGCCGAGATGGCGACGGCAGCCAACGCGAACGCCGACATCCTGAAGTTCGCCAGCGACGGCTTCACCAACGCCGCGATGGCCAAGGTGGGCACGAGCGCGCTGGAGTCACGCAAGCTCGGCTACCTGGTCGAAGGCGACATCGTCGTGCCGCACAAGGACGAACTGCTCTTCGTCGCACTGACGCAGGCCAGGGCCATGGCCGACAGCGGCTACCGCCCGCCGCCGAAGGCGCTGTTCCCGGTGGCCGGCCGCAGTGCCATCGCCACCATCAAGGGCCAGCTGGCGAACATGCGCGACGGCGGCTTCATCAGCGCGCACGACTTCCATGTCAGCAGCCTGATCGCCCAGGTGGTGTGCGGCGGCGACGTCGACGCCGGCAGCATGGTCAACGAGGAGTACCTGATGACGCTGGAGCGCGAGCGCTTCTGCGGCCTGCTGGACCACCCCAAGAGCCAGGAACGCATCATGGGGATGCTCCAGACCGGCAAACCCGTGCGCAACTGAGCAGGAGACACGAGCATGAGCAAGCAAGTTCAAGACGCCTACATCGTCGCCGCCACGCGCACGCCCATCGGCAAGAGCGGCCGCGGCTTCTTCCGCAACACCCGGCCCGACGACCTGCTGGTGGCCGCCGTGAAAGGCGCGCTGGCCCAGGTGCCTACGCTGGACCCCAAGGCCATCGAGGACGCCATCATCGGCTGCAGCTTCCCCGAGGGCGAGCAGGGCATGAACATGGCGCGCGTGGCGATGGTGCTGGCCGGCCTGCCGCACAGCGTGGGGGGTGTCACCATCAACCGCTTTTGCGCCAGCGGCCTGACCGCGCTGCAGATGGCGGCCGACCGCATCCGCGTCGGCGAGGCCGACGTGATGATCGCCGGTGGTGCCGAGAGCATGAGCATGGTGCCGATGGGCGGCAACAAGCCGTCCTTCAACCCCGAGGTCTTTGCGCGCGACGAGAACGTCGGTATTGCCTACGGCATGGGACTGACGGCCGAGAAAGTGGCGGCACAGTGGAAGGTCTCGCGCGAGGACCAGGATGCGTTTGCGCTGGAATCGCACCAGCGTGCGCTGAAGGCCATGGCGGCCGGCGAGTTCGGCGACGAGATGACGCCTGTCACCGTGGTGGACCGCTTTCCCAACCTGGCCACGGGTGAAGTCGGCACCAAGACGCGCACCGTCAACCTCGACGAGGGCGCTCGCCCCGACACGTCGCTCGAAGGCCTGGCCAAGCTGCGCCCGGTGTTCGCGGCCAAGGGCAGCGTCACGGCCGGCAACAGCAGCCAGACCAGCGACGGCGCCGGCGCGCTGATCCTGGCCAGCGAAGCGGCCATCAAGCGCTACGACCTCAAGCCGCTGGCGCGCTTCGTCAGCTTTGCGGTGCGCGGCGTGGCGCCCGAGATCATGGGCATCGGCCCCATCGAGGCCATTCCCGCGGCGCTGAAGGCCGCCGGGCTGACGCTGGCCGACATCGGCTGGATCGAGCTGAACGAGGCCTTCGCCGCGCAGTCGCTGGCCGTCATCCGCACCCTGGGCCTGGACCCGGGCAAGACCAACCCGATGGGCGGCGCCATCGCGCTGGGCCACCCGCTCGGCGCCACCGGCGCCATCCGCGCCGCCACCGTGGTGCATGCGCTGCGCCGCCACAAGCTGAAGTACGGCATGGTGACGATGTGCATCGGCATGGGCCAAGGCGCCGCAGGCATCATCGAGGCTGTCTGAACGGTTCGAACGCCCCAGCAGGAGACAAGACATGAGCATCAAGACCGCCACCCTCAACGGCGTGGCCACCATCGAGATTGCGCGGCCCGAGAAGAAGAACGCGCTCACGGTGGCCATGTACGAGGCGATGACGGCGGCACTCCACGCCGCCAAGGCCGACCCGGCGGTGCGGGCCGTGCTGATCACCGGGCAGCCGGGGGTCTTCACCTCGGGCAACGACATCGAGGACTTCATGACACGCGCGCCAGGCCAGGGCAGCGACGCGATGGACTCGCCGGTCTTCCTGTTCATGCGCGCGCTGCTGGATTGCGACAAGCCGGTGGTGGCCGCCGTCACCGGTGCGGCGGTGGGCATCGGCACGACGATGCTGCTGCACTGCGACTTCGTCTATGTCAGCGACGAGGCGCGGCTGGCCATGCCCTTCGTCGCGCTGGGCCTGGTGCCCGAGTTCGGCTCGAGCCTGGTGGTGCCACAACTGATGGGCCACCGCAAGGCGGCCGAGAAGCTGCTGCTGGGCGACCCCTTCACGCCCGAGCAGGCGGTGGAATGCGGCATCGCCAACGCCGTGCTGCCCGCCGCCGAGGTGGTGAACCATGCGCGACGCGTGGCCGAACGTTTCAACACGCTGCCGCCCGGCGCCGTGCGCGAAGCCAAGCAGCTGATGCGCGCGCCGCAGCACAAGATGCTGCTGGAAGTCATCGCCACCGAAGGTGAACTCTTCGCCAGGCGCCTGCGCAGCCCCGAGGCGATGGAGGCCTTCCAGGCCTTCTTCCAGAAGCGCAAGCCCGACTTCTCGAAGTTCTGACCCATGTCGCTGACCGTCAAGCTCGCCCTCAGTCCCCTGCTCGTCGCGCAGGCGGTGATGACGCGACGCCGTCTGCCGCGTCTGGCCGAGCCCGAAGGCGAACGCCATGGCCAGACCGGCGCCGCGGCGGCCACGCCGTTGCGCCTGCTGATCGCCGGGGACTCGTCGGCTGCTGGTGTCGGCGTGGTCACGCAGCGCGAGGCCCTTGCCGCGCAGCTGGCCGAGCGCCTGGCCGAGGCGTGCGCGCTGCACGTGCATTGGCGGTTGGTGGCGAAGTCGGGCCTGAACACGGCGCAGACGCTGCACGTGCTGCAGCGCGAGGCCACGCCACCGCAGGCCGATCTGGCGGTGGTGGTGACGGGGGTCAACGACGTCGTTGACCAGGTGCCCTCGCACCACGCCGTCTCGTCGCGCGAGACCTTGGCCAACTGGCTGCGCAACGCGCACGGCGTGCAGCACGTGGTGTTCGCGCCGCTGCCGCCCATCCACCACTTCCCCGGCCTGCCACAACCCCTGCGCTGGGTGGCGGGCAGCGATGCGCGCCGCCACAACCTGGCGCTGCAGCGCTGGGTGCGCACACGCGGCGACGTGTCCTGCGTCGACATGGAAATGCCACTGAACCGCGGTGTCATGGCGCCCGACGGCTTCCATCCCGGCGTGCCGGTCTACCGCTACTGCGCGGCCGCCATCGCGCAGCACGTGGCGGCACACGTGTGGCCCCACCTTCATCTGGAACCAGCGAAATGAGCACACGTAGCCTGCGCGGCAAGACCCTCGTCATCACCGGAGCGAGCCGCGGCATCGGCCTGGCGATCGCCAAGCGCGCGGCCGCGGATGGCGCGAACATCGTGCTGCTGGCCAAGACGGTGGAACCCAACCCCAAGCTTCCCGGCACGTTGGCCAGCGCCGCTGCCGAGGTCGAGGCCGCCGGGGGTCGGGCGCTGGCCGTGCAGACCGACATCCGCGACGAGAACGCCGTGGCGGCCGCGGTGGCCGCAGCGGTCGCGCGCTTCGGTGGCATCGACATCCTGGTCAACAACGCCAGCGCCATCAGCCTGACGCCCACGGCGGCCACGCCGATGAAGCGTTTCGACCTGATGTTCGGCGTGAACGTGCGTGGCACGTATGCGTGTACCCAGGCTTGCCTGGCCGAACTGACGAAGAGCGCCAAGGCCGGCCGCAACCCGCACGTGCTGAACATGAGCCCGCCGCTGTCCATGAAGGAGCACTGGTTCAAGGGGCACGTGGCCTACACGATGGCCAAGTACGGCATGAGCGAATGCACGCTGGGCCACGCCGGCGAGTTTCGCCCGCTGGGCATCGCCGTCAACAGCCTGTGGCCGCGCACGGCGATCGCCACTGCAGCGATGCAGATGATCCCGGGCATCGACCTGAATCTGTGCCGCAAGCCCGAGATCCTGGCCGACGCGGCCTGGTTCATCCTCACCAGCGACGCGAAGGCGACCACCGGCCAGTTTTTCATCGACGATGAACTGCTGGCGCAGCATGGCATCACCGACCTCGAGCCGTATGCGGTGAAGCCGGGGACGAAGCACTTCATCCCGGACTTCTTCATCGACTGAAGACGCGCCACCGGCCGGGTGCCGGCGCGGCTTCAGCGCGGCACCGGCCTCGGCTGACCGTGGCCGTCGATGGCGACGTAGGTCAGGTCGGCCTCGGTCACCTTCACGACCTGCAGGTCTGCCGGGTTGCGCTCGGCGTAGACCTCGACGTGCACGCTGATGCTGGTGTTGCCGATGCGCGTGACCCGCGCATAGAAGCTCAGCAGGTCGCCGATAGACACCGGCTGCTTGAAGACGAACTGGTTCACCGCGACGGTGGCGATGCGCCCCTTGGCGATGCGCACCGGCAGCACGGCGCCGGCGAGGTCGACCTGGGCCATGATCCAGCCACCGAAGACGTCGCCGTTGGCGTTGGCGTCGGCAGGCATGGGCATCACACGCAGTACCAGTTCGGCGCCATTGGGCAGGGTGGCCGGCGCCATGCGTGGGGTGGGAAGGGCTTCGGTCATGGGCGGGCTGCTCGTAGCGGGTGCACGGCGACAATCGCCGCATGCGCCCCAATGTAGCCGCTCACTCGGCACCCGTCCTGAACGATTCTGCGTACCGCCGCTCCGACTGGGGCACGCTGGCCAAGCTGCTGCCCTACTTGTGGCAGTACCGCTGGCGCGTTGGCATCGCGCTGGCCTTCCTGGTGGCCGCCAAGGTGGCCAACGTCGGCGTGCCGCTGTTGTTGAAGAACCTGGTCGACGCGCTCGCCTTCAAGCCGGGCGACGCGGCGGCGGTGCTGGTGGTGCCCATCGGCCTGCTGGTGGCCTACGGCGCGCTGCGGCTGAGCACCACGCTCTTCACCGAACTGCGCGAGCTGATCTTCGCCAAGGCCACCGAGGGCACGGCGCGCAGCATCAGCCTGCAGGTCTTCCGCCACCTGCACGCCTTGAGCCTGCGCTTCCACCTCGAGCGCCAGACCGGCGGCATGACGCGCGACATCGAACGCGGCACGCGCGCCGTGCATTCGCTGATCTCGTATTCGCTCTACAGCATCGTGCCCACGCTGATCGAGGTGACGCTGGTGCTGACGCTGCTGGCGGTGAAGTTCGACGCCTGGTTCGCGTGGATCACGATCGCCGCGCTCGTCGTCTACATCACCTTCACGATCATCGTCACGGAGTGGCGCACGCAGTTCCGCAAGCAGATGAACGAGCTCGACAGCACGGCGCACAGCCGCGCCATCGACGCGCTGCTGAACTACGAGACGGTGAAGTACTTCAACAACGAGGACTTCGAGGCGAAGCGCTACGACGAGAACCTGGAGAAGCTGCGCCGCGCATCGCTGAAGAGCCAGAGCACGCTGAGCTTCCTGAACACCGGCCAGCAGCTGATCATCGCCACCGCGCTGGTGGCCATGCTGTGGCGCGCCACCGCGGGCGTGGTCGAAGGGCGCATGACGCTGGGCGACCTGGTGATGGTCAACGCCTTCATGATCCAGCTGTACATCCCGCTGAACTTCCTGGGGGTGATCTACCGCGAGATCAAGCAGAGCCTGACCGACCTCGACAAGATGTTCACGCTGCTGGAGCGCAACCGCGAGGTCGACGATGTACCGGGCGCGCTGCCTCTGCGGGTCACGTTGGGCCACGTGCGCTTCGAGCACGTGAGCTTCGGCTACGAAGCCGGCGCGCCCCATCCTGCACGACATCAGCTTCGAGATCCCCCCGGGCAGGACGGTGGCGGTGGTCGGGCCTTCGGGCGCAGGCAAGAGCACGCTGGCGCGGCTGCTCTACCGCTTCTACGACATCACCGGCGGCCGCGTCAGCATCGACGGCCAGGAGCTGCGCTCGGTCACGCAGGCCAGCCTGCGCGCGGCGATAGGCATCGTGCCGCAGGACACCGTGCTCTTCAACGACACGGTGGAATACAACATCGCCTACGGTCGCCCCGGCGCCACGCGCGAGGAGGTGGAGGCGGCGGCCAAGGCCGCGCACATCCACGACTTCATCGCCGGCACGCCCAAGGGCTACGACACCATGGTGGGTGAGCGCGGGCTCAAGCTGTCGGGGGGCGAAAAGCAGCGCGTGGCGATTGCGCGCACGCTGCTGAAGAACCCGCCCATCCTGATCTTCGACGAAGCCACCTCGGCGCTGGACAGCGCCAACGAACGCGCCATCCAGGCCGAGCTGCGCAGCGTTTCGCAAGGCAAGACGGCGCTGGTCATCGCGCACCGGCTGAGCACAGTGGTCGACGCGCACGAGATCGTGGTGCTGGACGCGGGCCGCGTGGTGGAACGCGGCCCGCACGCCGAACTGCTGGCGCGCGGCGGGCGATACGCCGAGATGTGGCGGCTGCAGCAGAGCGGGCAGGACCTGTAGAAGGCCCTGCCGCCAGCCTCAGCCAGCCGGCAACTCAGCGGCCGTGGCGGCGGTCGTCGCGATCATCACGGCGGTCATGGCGCGCATCGCGCCGGTCGTCGCGACGGTCGTAGCGGTTCGGCACGCCGTCGCCGTCACGGTCCCAGCGCGGGTTGTAGACGCGGTCGTAGCGGTTCGGGATGCCGTCGTGGTCGGCGTCGTGCCATGCGGTGCGGTGCACGCCCCGACCCGGCACCACATAGACCGGCGGTGCATAGGCGCGAGGCGCGTAGAACTGTGGCACGTAGACCTGCGGCACGTAGACCTGAGGCGCATAGACCCGATGCTCGTAGACCGGGCTGCCGACGACCACACCGATCTGCGGGCTGCCGACGGTAACCGACCACTGCACGTCCGCGCGGTTGCCGGCGTGTGCGGCGCCAGCGGCCAACGTGCCGGCCAGGGCGAGGGCCGCGAGATGCTTGCTGTTCATGCGTCGTACTCCTTGGTTGCTTGCGACACCGCCCTGCGGCGTCACCCACCCACAACGCCCGCCGCGGCGCAGCGGACCACGCCTTCAAGGTCAAGCGAACGTAAAGGTGTGTGGCTGCCGGTATGCACCTGCAAGCGCTGCCCATCACCGCACCCATGGCCGCACTGGCCTCGGCCGATACACTCGCCGCCGTGGAAACCAAGTGGCTCGAGGACTTCGTGAGCCTGGCCGAGACGCACAGCTTCTCGCGCTCGGCGCAGCTGCGGCACGTCACGCAGCCGGCGTTTTCTCGCCGCATCCAGGCGCTGGAAGCCTGGGCCGGCATCGATCTCGTCGACCGCTCGTGCTACCCGACGCGCCTGACACCCGCCGGGGAGACCTTCCACGCCCAGGCGCTGGAGGTGCTGGACGGCCTGCAGGCCGCGCGCAACCTGATGCGCAGCCACCAGGTGGCGGGCCAGGACATGATCGAGTTCGCGGTGCCGCACACGCTGGCGTTCACCTTCTTCCCGCACTGGATCACCGAGATCAACCGCGACCTGCGGTCGCAGGTCGGCGCATTGAAGACGCGGCTGACGGCGCTGAACGTGCACGACGCCGTGCTGCGCCTGACCGAGGGCGGCTGCGATCTGCTCATCGCCTACCACCACGCCAGCCAGCCGCTGCAGCTGAGCGCCGAGCGCTACGAGATGCTCAGCCTGGGCCACGAGACGCTGGCGCCGTACGCCAAGGCCGACGCCGAGGGCCGGCCGCTCTTCACCCTGCCGGGGCGGCCGGGCGAGGCCCTGCCTTTCCTGGGCTACGCCTCCGGCGCCTACATGGCGCGGCTGGTCGAGGTCATCCTCAAGCAGTCGGCCATGCCACTGGTGCTGGAGCCCGTCTACGAGACCGACATGGCCGAAGGCCTGAAGGCGATGGCCCTGGAAGGCCAGGGTCTGGCCTTCCTGCCGCACAGCTCGGTGCGCAAGGAACTGCGCGCGCGCCGCCTGGTGGCGGCGGCGGCCGTTGGGCAGCTGAGCCTGACGATGGAGATGCGCATCTACCGCGAGCGCCCTCAGGGTGCCCGCCACGTCAAGCCAGCGGTGCACGCGCTGTGGGCCTTTCTGGCGAATAAGGGTCTACCCTAGACCGGCAGGTCGCTGCGACATGGCCCTCTTGCCCATCGGCATTGGCCGTCGCGCCGCAGCAGCAGCTACATTCCGCCCCCGGAGCAGTGCCCCGGCGTGGTGCCTGCAGGTGGCCCGAGGCTTGCATGGTTGAACACCCTGGAGCGCGGGCTTCCACCCGGTCGACCTGCAGGGCCGACTTCCTAGAATGTCACATCCGAGCCCCTGAAAGGAGATTCCATGAAACAGATTTCGTTTGTACTCGCCACGCTGGCGCTGGCAGCCGCCAGTGCCGCACAGGCCGACACGCTGGCCAAGTTCAAGACCAGCGGCGCCGCCACGATGGGTGTGCGTGAATCGTCGGGTGCCCTTAGCTACACCCTCGGCGATGGCAAATTCGCCGGCTTTCACGTCGAGATCTGTCAACGTGTGCTGGCCGACGTGCAGAAGCAGCTCGGCCTGCCCAGGCTCGACGTCAAGTACCAGGCCGTGACCTCGCAGAACCGCATCCCGCTGGTGCAGAACGGCACCGTGGACATCGAGTGCGGCAGCACCACCAACAACGCCACGCGCCAGAAGGACGTGAGCTTCGCCGTCACGACCTACGTCGAAGAGGTGCGCATCGCAGTGAAGGCCAACTCGGGCATCACCAGCATCGCGCAGCTGGCGGGCAAGAAGGTGGCGACCACTACGGGAACCACCAGCGTGCAGCTGCTGCGCAAGCACGAGCGCGCCAACGGCGTGAACTTCGAAGAGGTTTTTGGCAAGGACCACGCCGACAGCTTCCTGCTGATGGAAAGCGGCCGCGCCGATGCGTTCGTGATGGACGGCCAGATCCTGGCCGGCAACATCGCCAAGGCCAAGAACCCGGCCGAGTTCAAGATCGTCGGCGAGGTGCTCTCGGTCGAGCCCATCGCGATCATGATCCGCAAGGACGACCCGGCCTTCAAGCAGGCGGTCGACGGCAGCATCACGGCGATGATGAAGAGCGGCGAGATCGCCAAGCTCTACGACAAGTGGTTCCTGCAGCCCATTCCGCCGAGCAACACCAAGGTCGGCTTGCCGCTCAGCGACGCCACCAAGGCGGCCTGGGCGCAGCCCAACGACAAGCCGGTCGAGGACTACATGAAGAAGTGAGCCCCGCGGGCCCGCTGCGGCGGGCTCTGACGGGCCAAGCGCACTGACCGGGGAGGGCCTGCGTGGCCACTTGGGACTGGCAGGTCTTCTGCAAGGAAACCACCACGGGTGAGGCAGCTCAGGGCTGCTTCGGCCGTGGCGGCGACATCACCTACCTCGACTGGATTCTCTCGGCCTGGGGCTGGACGATGAGCGTGGCCGCGCTGGCGCTCGTCGTCGCGCTGGTGGTCGGTTCGCTGATGGGGATCCTGCGCACCGTGCCCGACCGGCGGCTGGTGGCGCTGGGCAACGCCTGGACGGAACTGTTCCGCAACATCCCGCTGCTGGTGCAGATCTTCCTCTGGTACCACGTGCTGCCGTCGCTGATCAAGCCGCTGCAGGCCTTCCCGAGCTTCATCCTCGTCGTCTTCGCTTTAGGCTTCTTCACCAGCGCGCGCATCAGCGAACAGGTCAAGGCCGGCATCCAGGCGCTGCCGCGCGGCCAGCGTTACGCCGGCCTGGCGGTGGGCCTGACGCTGCCGCAGACCTACCGCTACGTGCTGCTGCCGATGGCCTTCCGCATCGTCATCCCGCCGCTGACGAGCGAGAGCATGAACATCGTCAAGAACTCGTCGGTGGCGTTTGCAGTGAGCATCGCCGAACTGACGATGTTCGCGATGCAGGCGGGCGAGGAAACCTCGCGCCCTGTCGAGATGTACCTCGCGGTCACCGCGCTGTATTTCGTCTCGGCCTTCTCGATCAACCGGCTGGCACTGTTCATCGAGAACCGTGTGCGCGTGCCCGGCATGATCGGCAGCAAATGATGGGCCCCCAGCTCGCTTCGCTCGCATCCCCCGAGGGGATCGACCGTCCTTGGGGCGGCCCGGCGGACGGCCGGAGGTCAGGCACATGAACCTCGACTTCTCCTTCCTGAGCTACGAGGTCCTGGCGAACTTCGTCCTCAAGGGCCTGATCTTCTCGGTGCAGCTGACGCTGGTTGCGATGATCGGCGGCATCGTGCTGGGCACGGCGCTGGCGCTCATGCGGTTGTCGGGCAAGCCCTGGCTGGTGATGCCGGCGGCGGCCTACGTCAACACCATGCGCAGCATCCCGCTGGTGATGGTGATCCTGTGGTTCTTCCTGCTCATTCCGCTGCTGCTGGGCCGGCCGATGGGCGCCGAGCTGTCGGCCATGCTCACCTTCACGCTGTTCGAGGCAGCGTACTACTCCGAGATCATGCGCGCCGGCATCCAGAGCGTGTCCAAGGGCCAGGTGCATGCCGGCTACGCGGTGGGCATGAACTACAAGCAGACGATGCAGTTCATCGTGCTGCCGCAGGCTTTCCGCAACATGCTGCCGGTGCTGCTGACGCAGACCATCATCCTGTTCCAGGACACCAGCCTGGTCTACGCCATCGGGGCCTACGACCTGCTCAAGGGTTTCGAGATCGCCGGCAAGAACTTCAACCGGCCGGTGGAGACCTATCTCGTGGCGGCCGTCGTCTACTTCATCATCTGCTTCTCGCTGAGCATGCTGGTCCGCAGGCTGCAACAGCGCATCGCCATCATTCGTTAGGGGCCGCTCGTGATCGAGATCAAGAACGTCAGCAAGTGGTACGGCAGCTTCCAGGTCTTGACCGACTGCACCACCAAGGTCAACAAGGGCGAGGTGGTCGTGGTGTGCGGCCCCTCGGGTTCGGGCAAGAGCACGCTGATCAAGACGGTGAACGCGCTGGAGCCCTTCCAGAAAGGCGACATCACCGTCGATGGCATCAGCATCAGCGACCCCAAGACCGACCTGCCCAAGCTGCGCAGCCGTGTCGGCATGGTGTTCCAGCATTTCGAGCTGTTCCCGCACCTCAGCGTCACCGAGAACCTGACGCTGGCGCAGATCAAGGTGCTGAACCGCAGCCCTGACGAGGCCATGGCGCGTGGCCTGAAGATGCTCGACCGTGTGGGCCTGATGGCGCACAAGGACAAGTTCCCGGGCCAGCTGATGGACCCGATCGTGATGCTCTTCGACGAGCCCACCTCGGCGCTCGACCCCGAGATGGTGGGCGAAGTGCTCGACGTGATGGTGCTGCTGGCCAAGGAAGGCATGACCATGATGGTCGTCACGCACGAAATGGGGTTCGCGCGCAAGGTCAGCCACCGCGTCATCTTCATGGACGCAGGCAAGATCGTCGAGGACTGCAAGAGGGACGAGTTCTTCGGCGACACCGCCTCGCGTTCACCGCGGGCGCAGGATTTCCTGTCGAAGATCCTTCAGCACTGAGCGTTCCGCGCCGGACCGGGTGCGAAAATGCGCTGATGCCCGCTGCGCCTACCGACACGCTCACCCTCACGCGCCCCGACGACTGGCACCTGCACCTGCGCGACGGCGCCGCGCTGGCGGCCGTGCTGCCGGCCACGGCTCGCCAGTTCGCGCGCGCCATCGTGATGCCCAACCTGCGCCCGCCCGTCACCACGGCCGCGGCGGCGCTGGCCTACCGTGAACGCATCGTGGCCGCGCTGCCCGCAGGCGCGGCCTTCCAGCCGCTGATGACGCTCTACCTCACCGACAACACGCCGCCCGATGAGATCTTGCGTGCGAAGGCGGCCGGTGTGGTGGCGCTGAAGCTCTACCCGGCCGGCGCCACGACCAACAGCGACGCCGGCGTCACCGACCTGCGCAAGTGCCACGCCACGCTGGAAGTGATGCAACGCGTCGGCCTGCTGCTGCTGGTGCACGGCGAGGTCACCGACCCCGAGGTCGACATCTTCGACCGCGAGGCCGTCTTCATCGACCGCGTCATGCAGCCGCTGCGCCGCGACTTCCCCCAGCTGAAGGTCGTCTTCGAGCACATCACCACGGCCGAGGCCGCGCAGTACGTGGCCGAATCCGGCCCGCTTACTGCGGCCACCGTCACCGCGCACCACCTGCTCTACAACCGCAACGCACTGTTTACCGGTGGGCTGCGACCGCACTACTACTGCCTGCCGGTGCTGAAGAAGGAGCGCCACCGCCAGGCCCTGGTGAAGGCTGCCACTTCGGGCAGCCCGCGCTTCTTCCTGGGCACCGACAGTGCGCCGCACGCCGCGGTGATGAAGGAGCAGAGCGTGTGCGGCGCCGGCTGCTACACCGCACCCGCGGCTCTGGAGCTTTACGTCGAGGCTTTCGAGGCCGCCGGCGCGCTGGACAAGCTCGAGGCCTTCTCGAGCTTTTTCGGTGCCGACTTCTACGGCCTGCCGCGCAACACCGGCACTGTCACGCTCAGGCGCGAAACCTGGGCGCTGCCCGACACCTTGCCCTTCGGCGACGCGAGCATCAAGCCGCTGCGCGCCGGCGAAACGCTGAACTGGAAACTGCAATGAGCACCGATCGAGTCATGCTGCTGATCGACGCCGACAACGTGTCGGTCGACGTCATGGAACAGGCCGTGCGCCTGCTGATGAACCAGCACGGCGCCGTGCACGTTCGACGCGCCTACTGCACGGCCGAGAGTGCCGTGGTCAACCAGGGTGTGTTCAAGCGCCTGGGCATCAAGCCCATGGTCAACCTGGCCGCCGGCAAGAACAGCACCGACATCGCGATGGCCGTCGACGCCATCGACCTCGTGCTGGCCGAGCGCCCCGACGTCGTCGTCATCTGTTCTTCGGACAGCGATTTCGCGCCGCTCGTGCATCGCCTGCGCGAGAAGGGCTGCGTCGTGCGCGGCATCGGCCAGAAGGGCAAGACCGCCGACGAGACGCAGGACGTCTACGACGACTACACGGTGCTGGAGCACCGCAAGACCACCGCCGGCGAGCAGGCCCGTGCCGCCGCGGCCGACGCGCCCAAGCGCACGCGCACGCCACGCAAGACGGCCGCGGCCAAGACGCCGGCCGTGAAGAAGGCGCCGGCGGCCAAGAAGGCCCCCGCAGCGAAGAAGGCCAGCGCCGGGGCCAAGACGGCGACCAAGGCCGCGCCGCGCAAGACGGCGTCGCGCAAGGCGGCGGTGGTGGTGGTCGAAGAGACTGCTGCCGAGGTGACGCCTGCCGTGGTCGCCGAGGCGCCGGTGCGGGCTGTTGCCGCCCCAGCGCCGGCCCACCGCACGGCTCGCGAGGCGCCGGCCAAGCCCGCCGCGCACGCACGTGGCGACCGCGGTCAGACATCACTGCAGGCCGTGCTGGCCTGCCTGCCCGAACTGCAGGCCGGCCAGGGCCTGGCGCTGAACGTGGCAGTGCAGCGCCTGCGGGAGGCTCAGTTGCTGGGCAAGAACAGCTCGTCGCTGAAGCTTTTCTCGCAGCTGTCCGACCGTTTCGAGCTGGTGCCGGCCAACAAACCTTCGCAGGTGCGCCTGCGCGCCTGAAGCGCCGTCGCCGCTTGGGTGCGCAGGCGGGTGCCGATCCGGCTTGCCCCTACGCGGCCCGGGTGTGCTTGAAACCGCGCGCCGCACCCTAACATTCCGCCTGTCCCGGTCAAACCTGCGGCCGACGTGCCGCCTCCGCCATGAAACGTATCCTGCTGTTCGTCGTCACCAACCTGGCTGTCATGCTGGTGCTGGGCATCGCCGCCAGCCTGCTGGGTGTCAACCGCTTCCTCACCGCCAACGGGCTGAACCTGGGCGCGCTGCTGGGCTTCGCGGCGCTGATGGGTTTCGGCGGCGCCATCATCTCGCTGCTGATCAGCAAGCCGATGGCCAAGTGGAGCACCAAGGCCCAGGTCATCAACGGCTCGGCCGACCCCACGCACCGCTGGATCGTCGGCGCGGTCGAGAACTTCGCGCAGAAGGCCGGCATCCGCATGCCCGAAGTGGCCATCTACGACGGCGAGCCCAACGCCTTTGCCACCGGTGCGTTCAAGAACTCGGCGCTGGTGGCCGTCAGCACGGGCCTGCTGCACAGCATGAGCCGCGAAGAGGTCGAGGCCGTCATCGGCCACGAGGTGGCGCACGTCGCCAATGGCGACATGGTGACGATGGCGCTGATCCAGGGCGTGATGAACACCTTCGTCGTGTTCCTGTCGCGCGTCATCGGCTACTTCGTCGACAAGGTCGTGCTGCGCAACAACAACGAAGGCCCGGGCATCGGCTACTACGTCACCACCATCGTGCTGGACATCGTGCTGGGCGTGCTGGCGGCCGTCATCGTGGCCTGGTTCTCGCGGCAGCGTGAATACCGTGCCGACGCCGGCGCCGCGCAGCTGATGGGACGCAAGCAGCCGATGATCAATGCGCTGGCGCGCCTGGGAGGGCTGGACCCGGGTGAACTGCCCAAGAGCGTGGCCAACATGGGCATCAGCAGCCGCCCGGGCGGCATGATGGCGCTGCTGAGCAGCCACCCGCCCCTGGAAGACCGCATCCGCGCCTGCAACAGGCGCAGTGAACGCAGGGGCCCCGCAGGGGCCCCTTTCGGTGCCGTCGGCCCTCAGGGCTTGACGCGAGGCATCCGGCCCATCAGGAAGAACTCGTCGTTCGGTCGCATGCCGCTCAGGTTGGCCATGCGGTTCGACAGTCCGAAGAAGGCCGTGATGGCGCCGATGTCCCAGGCATCGTCGTCGCTGAAGCCGTGGGCGCGCAGCGCCGCGAAGTCGGCATCCTCGATGGTGTGCGACGCGGTGCAGACCTTCATCGCGAAGTCGAGCATCGCGCGCTGGCGCGGCGTGATGTCGGCCTTGCGGTAGTTCACCGCCACCTGGTCGGCCACCAGCGGCTTCTTCTCGTAGACGCGCAGGATGGCCCCATGCGCCACCACGCAGTAGAGGCACTGGTTGGCTGCCGAGGTGGCCACGATGATCATCTCGCGATCACCTTTGGTGAGCGTGCCCGTGTCCTTGAGCAGCAGTGCATCGTGGTAAGCCATGAAGGCGCGCCACTCGGCCGGGCGGTGCGCCAGCGCCAGGAAGACGTTGGGCACGAAGCCGGCCTTGGCCTGCACTTCGAGGATGCGCATGCGCATGTCCTCGGGCAGGTCCATCAGCTCGGGCACGGGGTAGCGAGAGATCGTCGTCATCGCGTTTTCTCCTTCGGCAGTGCCGGCGCGGTACACGCCGGCCGGTTCACATCATGAACCGCGGAACTGCATCGCGTGCAGCCGCGCATACAAGCCGTCGGCCGCCAGCAGCTCGGCGTGCGTGCCCTGCTCGACGAGCCGGCCGCCATCCAGCGCCAGCACGCGGTCGGCGTGTTCGATGGTGCTCAGCCGGTGCGCGATGACGAGCGTGGTGCGGCCCACCATCAGGCGCTCCAGCGCGTCCTGCACCGCCCGTTCGCTTTCGCTGTCCAGCGCCGAAGTGGCCTCGTCGAGGATCAGCACCGGCGCGTCCTTGGCAATGGCACGCGCGATCGCCAGGCGCTGACGCTGGCCGCCCGAGAGCTGGCTGCCGTTGTGTCCGATGGGCGTCGCCAGGCCCTGCGGCAGGCCGTCGACGAAGTCCAGCAGGTTGGCGCCGCGCAGCGCGTCGCGTACCTGCTCGGTCGACATCGGGGCGCCCAGCGTGACATTGACGGCCACGGTGTCGTTGAAGAGCACCACGTCCTGGCTGACCAGCGCAAACTGCCGCCGCAGCGCCTTCATATCCCAGTCGGCCAGTGGCACGCCGTCCAGCGTGATGCGGCCCGCAGTCGGTTCGATGAAACGCGGCAGCAGGTTCACCAGCGTCGTCTTGCCGGCGCCCGAGGGGCCGACCAGTGCCACTGTCTCGCCGGCGCGCACCTGCAGGTTCAATGCATCGACGGCGGGCGCGGTGTCCTCGCGGTAACGCAGGCTCACGTTCTCGAATTGGATGTCGCCGCGCCCGCGGCCGCCGTCGTGCGTGCCGCCCTGTTCCACCGGGCTCAGCTCGATGAGGTCCAGGCCGCGCTCCACCGCCGCCAGGCCTCGGGTCAGCGGCGCCATCACGTCGGACAGGTGCTTCACCGGTGCGACCAGCTGCAGCATGGCCATCACGAAAGCCACGAAGCCGCCCACCGAGGCGCCGCCGCTGCTGCTTTGCCACAGCGCCAGCATGATGACCACCGACAGCGCGATCGATGCCAGCATCTGCGTAACGGGCGTCATGCTGGCGCCGGCCACCAGCGCCTTCATCATCAGCCGCCGCACGCGGTCGGCGCGCGCGAAGAAACGTTCGTTCTGCTGCGCCTCGGCGCCGTGCAGGCGCACCAGGCGCCAGGCCAGCATGTTTTCCTCGACCACGTAGGCCAGCTCGTCGACGGCCGCCTGGCCTTCCACCGTCAGCCGGTGCAGGCGGCGGCCGATCACCCGCATCACCAGCCCCACCGCCGGGAAGAGCAGTGCCACCAGCAGCGTGAGCTGCCAGTTCAGCGTCAGCAAATAGACCAGCAGTGCCACCAGCGTGAGCGAGTCGCGCACCAGCGTCAGCAGCGAGTTCACCAGCTGCTGCACGCCACCCTGCGCCTCGTAGACCATGGTGTTGGTCATGCCGCTGGCGGTGTTGTTCGAAAACAGCGTCGGGTGGGCGGCCAGCAGCCGCGCGAACATCTTCTGGCGCAGCGACAGCACGGCGCGGTTGGCCGTCCACGCCAGGCCGTACTGCGCGACGAAGCCCGACAAGCTGCGCAGCGCGAACAGCCCGATGATGGCCGCCGGCACCATCCACAGCGCCAGCGTGCCCTTGGTGAAGCCCTCGTCGAGCAGGCGGTTCATCAGCGCCGGGATCATCGGCTCGGTGATGGCCGTGACCACCGAGCCGGCCACCGCCGCCACCAGCCCGGCGCGGCTCGTGCGGATGTAGGGCCAGAGCCGCTTCAGGCGCTGCAGGAGGGTGGGCATGGGGCGGTGAGGGGTCGCGCGGGTAGGCGCGGGTAGGCGCTGGGGTTGCGACGAGGCGCGACGGCGCTGGATTATCACGGCGGCCGGGGCCGCTCCGGGGCCTGGCTGCACGCTGCCTACAATGCCGGTCATGCACCGAGCCCGTCCCCGCCCACCTTGGAAACCCTGAACCGCCGCGCCCGGCGCGCTTTCATCGCCGCCGGTGCGCTGACCGCTGCGGGGCCCGTGCTGGCGCAGTTCCGGCTCGAGATCTCGGGCGTTGGCGCGACGCAGGTGCCGGTGGCGGTGGCGCCCTTTCGCAGCGAAGCGGCGGCCAGCGTCGCGGTGTCGAAGGTGGTGCGCGCCGATCTGGAGCGCAGCGGCCTCATCCGTACCGTCGATGGCGATGCCTCGCTCGACGAGCGCAGCATGGTCGACCTGCCACCGCTGCGCGCGCGCGGCATCGACGCGCTGCTGGCCGGGTCCGTCACGCGGCTGGCCGACGGCCGCTACGACGTGCGCTACAAGCTCTGGGACGCGGTGCGCGGTCAAGAGGTGCTGGGCCAGAGCAAGGTGGTGCTGGAAGCCGACCTGCGCCTGGCAGCCCATCGCGTGGCCGACGAGGTGCAGCTCAAGCTCACCGGCGAGCGCGGCGTCAATGCCACGCGCATCGCCTACGTGGTGCGCGACGGCCGACGCTACGCGCTGCACGTCACCGATGCCGACGGCGAGGGCGGCGCGGTGGCGCTGGCCAGCCCCGAGTCGATCATCTCGCCGGCCTGGAGCCCTGACGGCAGGCAGCTGGCCTATGTTTCGTTCGAGACGCAGAAGGCCGTAGTCTGGGTGCAGGACATCACCACCGGCGCGCGCCGGCTGGTGGCCAACTTCCGCGGCAGCAACAGCGCGCCGGGGTGGTCGCCGGACGGCCAGCGCCTGGTGGTGACGCTGTCGCAGGACGGGCTCGCGCAGCTGTACACGCTGCCCGCCGCTGGCGGCACGCCCACGCGCCTGACCCGCAGCAGCGGCATCGACACCGAAGCCGCCTTCGCGCCCGACGGCAGGAGCGTCTTCTTCGTCAGTGACCGCGGTGGCGGCCCCCAGGTCTACCGCGTGCCGGCTGCCGGTGGCAACGCGGAGCGCGTGACCTTCCAGGGCGACTACAACATCAGCCCGGCCGTCAGCCCCGACGGCCGCCACCTCGCTTACATCACACGCAGCGCCGGCGGCTTCCGCCTGATGCTGCAGGACCTGGACGACGGAACTGTTCGGCCAGTCACCGACACTCAGGATGATGAAAGCCCGAGCTTTGCACCCAACGGTCGCCTGCTGGTCTACGCCACCCGCATCCAGGGTACCGACGTGCTGATGACCACCACGCTGGACGGCAAGATCAAGACGCGTCTGCTGAGCATCCGCCGCGGCGCCGACATGCGCGAGCCCGCATGGGGTCCGTACGGCCGATGAGATGAAGCCCTTCAACTCACTGCGTTCGCTAGCTCCCGAGGGGGCTCTTGCAGCGGACCGGCAGAGCCGGATCCGCGCAAGGCCTTGGTTGGGGTCCCCATTTGTTACTGCAAGGAGAACCTGATGACGACGACCCACCACCGCCTGCCTGTCTGGGCCGCACTCTCCGCTGCGCTGGCGCTGTTGGCGGGCTGTGGCACGACCAAGCTGCCCGATGAGGCAGCCACGCCGGTGGAGAGCCGCAACCCTGTGGCCACCACGCCAAACGTGGCGGGGGCCCCGGCCACGTCGACCGGCACGCCACAGTCGCAGGTGGCCAGCGTCGATCTGGAACGCGCTGCGGCGGCCAGGGCCGCGGCTGCGGCGGCCGCCAGCAGCCAACGCATCGTTTACTTCGACTTCGACAGCTTCGTCATCAAGAGCGACTACAAGGCCATGCTCGATGCGCATGCTCAAGCGCTGACCGCCAACCGCGCCAAGCGCACCGTCATCGAGGGCCACGCCGACGAGCGCGGGGGCCGCGAATACAACCTGGCGCTGGGGCAGAAGCGTGCCGGCGCCGTGCTGAATTCGTTGAAATTGTTGGGCGCGAGTGAAGGACAGATGGAAGCCGTGAGCTTCGGTGAAGAGCGGCCTGCGGCCACCGGCAGCGGCGAGGAGGCCTGGGCCAAGAACCGCCGCGCCGAGCTGAAGGACCGTTGAGATGCGCCTGCCAGCGTGCGTCCGCCCCGCTGTCGCCCTGCTGCTGCTTGGCGGCATGCTGGTGCCGGCCCACGCGGGCCTCTTCGACGACGAAGAGGCGCGCAAGGCCATCGTCGACCTGCGTGGCCGCCTGACCGCGGTCGAGGACGCGAGCAAGACCCGCATCACCGAGCTGAGCACCGCCAACGCCCAATTGCTGGAACAACTGGCGGCCACTCGTCGCAGCCTGGTGGAGCTGAACAACCAGCTCGAGACCCTGCGCAGCGAACTCGCCACGCTCCGTGGCAACAACGAGCAGATGCTGCGCGACTTGGCCGAGGTGCAGAAGAGGCAGAAGGACGTGAGCCAGGCCTTCGACGACCGTCTGCGAGCGCTGGAGCCGGCCAAGGTAGTCATCGACGGCCGGGAGGCCACCGTGCCACCGGACCAGAAGCGCGCTTACGACGAAGCCATCGCGGCCATCCGCGGCGGCGATTTCGACAGGTCGGTGTCGCTGCTGACCAGCTTCCAGCGCAAGCATGCCGACAGTGCTTACAACGATTCGGTGCGCTTCTGGCTGGGCAACGCGTTCTATGGCAAGCGGGACTACAAGGAGGCCATCGCCGCCTTCCGCAGTTTCATTGCTGGCGCCGGCAACCACCCGCGTGCGCCCGAGGCGATGCTGGCACTGGCCAACAGCCAGGCCGAGATGAAGGACGCGCGCGGCGCGCGCAAGACCATCGAGGAGCTGATGAAGACCTACCCGAAGTCCGAGGCGGCGCAAGCCGGCAAGGAACGGCTGGCGTCCATCCGCTAGGCGCGGCGGCCCGCGCGCTGCCCGTGAACACCCGCACGTGATTGACGAGGCCGACCTCGAACGCCGCTTCGGCGGCCTGCGTCGCCTGTACGGCGATGTGGCCTACCGGCGCGTCCGCGGTGCCCGCGTGGCCGTGGTCGGCCTGGGGGGCGTCGGCTCCTGGGTGGCCGAGGCGCTGGCGCGCAGCGGCGTGGCAGGGCTGGTGCTGTTCGACCTGGACCACGTCGCCGAGTCCAACATCAATCGCCAGGTGCAGGCCAGTACCGGCACGTTGGGTCAGCACAAGGGGCTGGCGCTTCGAGAGCGCATCTCCGGCATCCACCCGGCCTGCGAGGTCACGGTCGTCGACGCCTTCGTCGAACCCGGCAACTGGCCGGCGCTGCTGCCGCAGCCGGTCGATGCGCTGGTCGACGCCTGCGACCAGGTGCGCGCCAGGCCGCGCTGGCCGCCTGGGGAATGGCCGGTGGCGTACCTCTGGTGTGCGTGGGTGCGGCTGGCGGCAAGCGTGCGCCGCAGCGCGTGGAAGTGGAAGACCTGGCCGACACCACGCACGACCCGCTGCTGGCCAGCCTGCGCCAGCGCCTGCGCAAGGACGCCGTTGCGGCGCGCGCGGGTCGCATCGGCGTGCGCTGCGTGTTCTCGCGTGAGAGCGTGGCCGCGCCGCAGGGCAGCTGCGAAAGCGACGGCACCTTGAACTGCCACGGCTACGGTTCCAGCGTCACGGTGACGGCGACATTCGGCATGGTGGCCGCGGCCGAGGCGCTGGCACAACTGATCGGCAGGCCTGTCGGGTCGGGCCGCGAGTTCTGCCTATAATGCAAGGCTCTGCGGACGGGTCGTTAGCTCAGTCGGTAGAGCAGCGGACTTTTAATCCGTTGGTCGCGTGTTCGAGTCACGCACGACCCACCACGCGACCGGCGACGGTCTGCGCGCAGCAGTTTCGGGGCTCCTAGCTCAGTTGGTAGAGCAGCGGACTCTTAATCCGTTGGTCGACAGTTCGAATCTGTCGGGGCCCACCAAAAACAGCAGAAGAATCAAGCACTTAGCGGAAACGCTCGGTGCTTTTTTCTTGCCTATCCGCGGAAGCAGCGTCAGACTCTGCCGCTTGCTACCCGAAATCCTTCCCCCGCAGTAGCGGCGGTAGCGGCGGTAGCAGGTCCCGCAATTCAATCAGGGGAGAGCCGATGGCAGCGGTGACCCAACGCGGCGCGAGGTGGCAGATCAGGATCAAGCACAAGCTCCTGCCCAAGCCGTTCTTCTACACGTTCGAAGACGAGGCAGCGGCACGGTCCTACGCACATCAGATGGAAGCGGCACTGGCTGCAGGCATCGTCCCATTCGAGCTTCTTGACGCTAAGCCCAAGCCCAAAGATGCGGACGACCCGCTGGTCATCAAGATCATGCGGGACTACAGCAAAGCCGTGAACGTCGCGCCCTCCGACGAGGCTAACTTGAAGCTGCTGCTCACCCCGACAACTGGGCTAAGGTTCTCGCACATCACATACCAGTGGGCACGGCAGTTCGTGGTAGACCTGAAGCTCAAGGACAACCTAGCGCCCGGCACGATCCGTAAGCGCGTCGAGTCGCTGGCTAGGGTGCTCGACTGGCACTTGCTCCAGGTCGCAGAGGCCACCAAGGGCAACGGCATCGCTATGCCGATGGCGAACCCGCTGAGACTTCTGCCGAGGGGCTACAGCCTGTACTCCAGCAACGATGCGAACGCCCTGGCGGGACAAGAGGGGAAGAAGGTTAAGACGGACGTGAAGCGCAACTTCAGGCTACCGGTCGAACAGGAGAAGCTGGTGCTGGCTGCGCTCGATGGGCTCCGTGAGGCCGAGGGGAAGAAGCCGCTCCCCTCCGACCCGGAACTGAAAGACCTTTACACCCTGCTCGTGAATACAGGTATGCGGCTGTCAGAATGTTTCAAGCTGCGGGTGGGGCAGATCGATTTCACCGAGGAAGTCATCAACGTCGAGGGGTCGAAAGGACATCGCGGGGTGATTAAGCTCCGATTTGTGCCGATGGTTCCTGCGCTGGTCAGTATGTTGCGGGCCAAGACGCAAGACAAGCCATCAAAATCCCTCGTCTTTCCGTTCTGGAGCGGTACGCCAGAGGACATTGGGCCGTGCAGTAGTTCACTGTCGAAGAAGTTTAGGAAGATCTTCGACCATGTAGGACTAAATCATCTGCGTGAGCATGACTTGCGTCACGAAGCGACATGCCGGTTCGTCACATACCGTACTGCGACAGGCGTGCCTATGTTCACAGAAACTGAGGTATGCAAAATCATGGGTTGGAACAGCAGCGCTTTGATGTTGCGATACGCTTCACTTAGAGGCCGCGACCTATCTGGTCTTTTCAATGCTACGTAGTGTGGTGCGCTGCCCTGTTTTGTACTTATCGTTAACTGTGCGCAGCGCTCAGCTACGAGACCGGAAGCCTTGCCCAGGACGTTGTAGGCAGCTGGACCGTCGCTTGACGCGGAGATTGGCGAGATCGGGTGTCTGCTGCTTGGCGGGAGGTCGAGCGGCTCTTCCCGACCCATCAGAGACACACGCTGCTGTGAACTCGTAGCCCCGAAGCAGTCGGTCGCGCATCTAACGATGCTCCCGAAGGTGCCCGAACTGCGGCGGTGAGTTGAATACATCTCGGCCATCCTGGAGCAGTCGGTAACCGGGCGCACCCTCAACCACCTGGGGCTGCAGGCGCGGGCACCGCCGCGCGCGCCTGCCCGTGGCTAGGCGCTGCAGGCCGCCTGACGCTGCCCAACCGTGACCGCTCATGCGACCCGGCGACCAGGGCCGCTAAAGTCGGCCGTGTAAGAGGGTGTGCGGAGCCGGTGAAAACAGTCAGGCATGGGCGGCCTTGGGTTAGGTCTATCTTCCGTCGAGTTTGTTTACAGTCCCACTGCGAGGCGCGCTCGCTGAGTGAGTGTTCTTTGGGCTAAGTGTTTGAAAACAATGAAAAATTGTGGCGCTCGGTGGCGCTGGCCGAAGCTGCTTCTTCATGGAGTCGTTGTTTGGATTGGCATCCGCCCGGTGCCATGCGACTTAGACTCTTTAAGGGGGATGTGATTGTGAAAGCTCCAGTATGGTCATCGACGCTTGCATTGGGTGCAGCGTGCCTGTTCTTCTCGTCGAGCGCCGTCTCGGCGCCCACGGTGATTTTTTGACAGCATCGGGCCGGCCGCGCTATCGCTGCCAAGTGCCGCTTTTCAGGCGCAGTCGACTAGAGAGGTGGGAGATCGAGTTCAATTCGGTGCAGGGTCGCGCGCGCTGGATTCGGTGACTGTGCGTATGGTGACTTGGGCCTACCAGTCGCAATGGCCGGCTCTGACCGACCCGACCGGTTGGACGCACCCCCTTACCTTCAATATCTACGGCGCCGGAACTGGTAGTCAGCCCGGGGCATTGTTCGCCACGCAGACGATGACCGCCCCGATTCCGTGGCGACCTGAGCCGGGTACGGGTGGCTGTGGCGGAACCACATGGGGGCCCGGAGATGGACGATGCTTCAACGGTTTTGCGTTTGACGCCGTTTTCGATTTCTCAGCGATGAATATTGTTCTCCCTGAAGAGATCGTGTTTGGCATTGCGTACAACACCGAAACACACGGCTATCAGCCGACTGGGTCCGCAGGCCCATTCAATTCATTAAATGTCGGACTTACCTCGACCTCTGCTGCGCCGGCGGTTGGGACCGACTCTGATTCGGCAGACTATTTCAGGAACACCAGCTTTCAAGGCTTTCTTGGAACGCACACGATTAACCAGTTCTCAGGGGGTACTGGTGGATCTTGGACCACCTACCGGCCAGCTGTGCAGTTCGTTAGTCAGGAAGCGCAGGTGCCTGTGCCGGGGACATTGGCTCTTGTAGCCCTTGCACTCGTAGGAGTCGGTGCGGTACGCCGCACTGGCATCCAGAGGATTTGAGCAAAGGAGGGGTCAGGTCTTTTTGCCTTTGCCCCCCACCTACTATCAGACCCCCATCCAGGGCGATCCGAGAACCAAGTCCTGCTGAGTCTTGCGCCGCCTGCGGGCGGCGCAACCGCTTCAGGGCTCGCAGGCTTCGATGCTGCCCGTCACCACCGTCGGCTGATGGCCGACTGCGTGAGTACGGCGTCGAGGGAACTCTACTCAGATGGCGGTCGCAGGTTCAAGGTAGGTCTGGCAAAACGGGTGGTGGACGTTTCATCTGACGTTTCGGGCGATGGGCATCCGCAGGTTGCGCCGGTGCAACCCGCTCTTTGGCTTCTGTTGCCGCGAGCGCTCTAGCGGCCTCAAGCACTTGTGATCTTAGAAACATCCATGATTTTCCGAGTTTGAGACCTGGAATAATACCGCGTCTTGCCAGGTCTTCGACAGTCTTATATTCGCAATGTAGCAGGAAGCTACAAGTATCGCTGTCAATCGTCTCGTCGTCATTAGCATCCATTATTTCCCCTAGAGATATCAATAGATGCAGTATAGTGATAATGCTATGTGGACCGGATGGCTGCGAATACCATTAACGCTAGGAGATAATAACCCTGTAGTAGGCGGATCCCTTGATCGGGTGTTCGCCGGTCAGCATGGTCCCCGACGAAGGTGCCATCGCCGGGTTGACGCGGTGTGGCGCGCCGCCTGATCATGACCGATGCGACAGCATCTATCGGTCGGGCCAATTAAGTCAGTCGGTAGCTAATACGGTAGCACAGCTGTAAGTTGTTGATTTTAAACAATTGTTTCGGTCTCTTAATCCGTTGGTCGACAGTTCGAATCTGTCGGGGCCCACCAGACAAATCAACGGCTTAGACAGCAATGTCTAGGCCGTTGGCCTTTGTGGCACAGCCACTTTCTTCGAAAGAAACCAGACGATGCAGATCCGTGAACCCGGCCGATGGCGTCTGAAAGTCGCGAGGCGTTGTTCCGTCAGACGGTCGGAGTGATGAAGGGGCCTTTCGTCATCGCCGTCGCCGCGGGCCTGCTCAGTCTGCTGATCGCCTTCGCGCCCGCGGTGTGGCGAATGCTGGGCCCGCCCCCCGTGGCCACACCCGCTGCGGCGCACGGTGCGCCCTGGCAGGTGGACCTGCCGGCGCCGGGTCAGTCGCGGGTGTTCGGCCTCAACCTGCCCGGCAGCACGCTGGGGCAGGTCCGGCAGCGCTGGGGTGACGAGCTGGCGCTGGCGTTGATCGCCGGTGGTGGTGGCCCGCTGGCGCTGGAAGGCTATCTCGAGAAGTTCGAGGCCGGCGGTGTGAGTGGCCGGCTGCTGCTGGCCTTCGACGCCGAAACGACCACCGCCACGCTGGCGCGCTGGCAGGCCGCGCTGCCTGGCGTGCCGACGGCGTCGGGCACCCGGCGACACGCGCTGACCGCAGCGGCGCTGGCAGAACTGGCGGACGTGCGGCTCGTCGGCCTGAGTTTCATCCCGGCGGCGCAACTCGACGCCGCCGTGCTGACCGCCCGCTTCGGCGAGCCGTCCGAGCGCATCGCCGGGGGTGAGCGGCTGGAGCACTGGCTCTATCCGCAGAGCGGCCTGGCGGTGGTGCTGGATGCGCAGGGACGCGATGTCCTGCAGTACGCCGCGCCAGCCGACTTCGAACGTCGCCTGGTGGCGCCGCTGCGCGCCACGCCTCTGCGCTGCGCTGAACTCAGCGCAGCGCCAGCCAGATCTCGTTGCGGCGCATGAACCAAGGTGTCCATGGGCCGTTGTAGCGGGCCAGCACGGGCTCGCCCTGGGTCGCCAGATTGGCGTTGGCCAGTGTGGCCTGCAGCCGGGCCAGGTGCTCGTCGTAGTTGGCCTGCGACCAGGTGCCCGAGTAGCGGATCACGGCGCGCCGTTCCGCCGGCACTTCGCGCAGCTGCACGCGCGGGTCCAGCGGCTCGGGCGCCGTGGCCAGCGTCACGCCCTGGGCAGCACGAACTGCACACGCTGCCCGCCGGCGGTGCTGGCTTGTGTCACTGGCGCCGTCATCTCCAGCTTCACCGGCGGGCCAGCCGCGGCCTGGGTGACGGGCGCGGTCATCGCGAACTTCTTCTCCCCCTTGTTCTTGCCGAAGATGTAGCCGGCCAGGATGGGGAAGGCCTGGCTGCCGGCGTCGCCCGCGGTGGTGGCCAGCACCACCTCGGCCACCACGTAGGGCGCGTACTGCCGCAACTCCACACCATCGATGCTGCGCAGCAACTCGTGATCGGGTTCTTCGATGGCGTGGGACAAGGCGGGCAGGGCGGTGAAGGCAAGCAGGAAGAGGCGGCGGCGCATGGTGGTCTGGTCGGGTTCGAAGGCACGCAGCCTACGCCTCGAGCCGATGGCGTTGCCGCGGGAAGGGCTTGCCCGGCAGGCCGCGGCCACCGGCCCGCGGCGCCGCTCGCTTCAGGCGCCGAGAGAGCCGCGCGCGCGGTTGATGTCGTCGAAGGCCGCGAGCTGCGGACCTTCGACCACGAGCACCGAGTCGTCGTCGAAGGTGAAGAGCGTGGCCTCGCCCTCGTGTTCGACCAGGTCGGTCATCAACTCAGCCCACGCGTGGCGGCATCGGGGTCGGGGGTGGCGTGGATGAGGTCGGCGGCTTGGCTCATCCGCTCAGCATAGCCGCCCGCGGCTGCCGCCGTCATCAGGCCTGCTTGCCGCCGCGCCCCAGCAGCGCCCACAGCAGGATGGCGCCGAAGGTCGCGGTGCCGATGCCGCCCAGAGTGAAGCCGCCGAACTTCAGCGTGTAGTCGCCCGTGCCCAGCACCAGCGTGATGGCGGCCACCACCAGGTTGCGGTTGTCCGAGAAGTCGACCTTGTTGTCGACCCAGATCTTCGCGCCGGCCACCGCGATGAGGCCGAAGACGACGATCGACACGCCACCCATCACCGCCAGCGGAATGGCCTGTATCAGCGCGCCGAACTTGGGGCTGAAGCCCAGCAGGATGGCGATCAGCGCCGCGACGACGAAGGTGGCGGTGGAGTAGATCTTCGTTGCCGCCATGACGCCGATGTTCTCGGCGTAGGTCGTCACGCCGGTGCCGCCGCTGGCGCCCGAAACCATCGTGGCCACGCCGTCGCCGACGAAGGCGCGGCCGATCAGCGGGTCGAGCTTGCGGCCGGTCATCGCGCTCACGGCCTTGATGTGGCCCAGGTTCTCGGCCACCAGGATGATGGCCACCGGCGCGATGAGCAGCATCGCGTTGCCGCTGAACACCGGCGCGGCAAAACCCGGCGCGCCGATCCAGGCGGCGTTGGCGATGCCCGAGACGTCGATCGGCTTGCCCAGCCCGAGGCCGTTGGTCAGCAGCGCGTAGACCAGGCCGGCTACGATGAGGCCGACGAGGATCAGCAGCCGTTGCGTCATGCCGCGCGTGAACACCGCCACGCCAGCGACGCAGACGAAGGTCACGCCCTGCATCCAGGCGTCGAAGGGCGTGGGCGCCATGTTCTTGATCGGGATGCCGGCCAGGTTCAGGCCGATGACGGCGACCACCGCCCCCGTCACCACGGGCGGCATCAGGCGCTCGATCCAGCCCGTGCCGGTGGCCATCACCAGGAAGCCGATCAAGGTGTAGAGCGCGCCGCAGGCCACGATGCCACCCAGGGCGACACCCAGGTTGGCGTTCGGCCCCGGCCCGGCGTAACCCGTGGCGGCGATGACGACGCCGATGAAGGCGAAGCTCGAGCCCAGGTAGCTGGGCACACGCCCGCCCACGAGCAGGAAGAAGATCAGCGTGCCCACGCCGCTCATCAGGATGGCGACGTTGGGGTCGAAGCCCATCAGGATGGGCGCCAGCACGGTGGCGCCGAACATCGCGATGACGTGCTGCGCACCCATCGCGGCGGTCTGCGGCCAGGGCAGGCGTTCGTCGGGGGCGACCACGGCGCCTGGGGCCGGCTGCACTTCGCGCCAATGGAACATCGAACTCATCGGGGGTCCTTCCTGTCGTGCCCCGCGGCGGGGCGGTGGCTGCCGGCTTGCATGCGCCGTGCCAGGCCGGACCCCGAGGCTAAACCCTGGCGAGAGCCGGACGGCCCGGCGTTCAAGCGCGTTTCGTGCGCACGCCTGTCGGCGCGGTGGCTGCAGGCGCCGCTGCGGCCTTCTTGGGCGCCGCTGCTGTCGTCCTGGCTGCCGACTTCTCGGCCGCCTCCAGCGAGGCCGTCCAGGCCTTCAGCGCGCGCAGCAGCGGGCGCTTCTTCGACTGATGGGCCTGCATGCGGCGCAGGATGTCGTCCAGCATGCGCATCGCGTCCAGGATGTGCGGGCCCTTGTTCAGCATCACGCATTCGGCGCGCTCGCCCATCGCAGCGTCGGTGATCTCGGCGCGCGAAGGCAGGCCGGTCTTGGCCAGTGTTTCCAGCACCTGCGTGGCCCACACCACCGGCATGTGCGCGGCCTCGCAGGCCCAGAGGATCTGCTCCTGCACCTCGGCCATGCGCTCGTAGCCGCATTCCACGGCCAGGTCGCCGCGCGCGATCATCACGCCGGCGGCCGGGCACGCCATCGCGGCCAGCAGCATCTCGGGCAGGTGCTCGAAGCCGCGCTGGGTCTCGATCTTCAGCACCACGCCCACCTGCGGTGCGCCCAGCGCCACCAGCTTGGCGTGCAGCATGCGCACGTCGGCCGCCGACTGCGCGAAGGACAGGCCCACGAGGTCGGCGTGACGGGCGACGATCTCCAGGTCTTCGAGGTCCTTGTCGGTGAGTGCAGGCAGGTCCAGGCGCGTGTCGGGCAGGTTGATGCCCTTGTCGGCGGCCAGCCGCTCGCCGCCGTCGCGGGCCTGCGTGATCTCGACCTCCACGTGCTTGCCATGCCGGCGCTTCACCACGCCGCCGATGCGCCCGTCATCGAACCAGATGCGTTCACCCTTGCGCACGCTGGCCAGTGCCTGCGGCAGCGTGCAGGCGATGCGTGCGGGGCGCGCTGGCTTGCTCTTGGTAGCCGGCATGGCCGCGTGTCCCGGACCCTCGGGCACCAGGTCGAGCCGGTCGCCGCGCTGCAGCAGCAACTGGCCGCGCGGGGCAGGCAGCCCGGCCAGCGGGGTCTCGTGGCGGGGAGCGTGGGTCTTGTCGTCGACGCTGTTGTCGCCCTTGTCGTGCGCTGCCTTGCCGGCCCGGCGCAGCCGCAGCCGCGTCTCGGTGCCCAGGTAGACGGTGCGGTCGCAGGACAGGCGCACGGCCTCGCCCTGGCGCTCGACGACCCGCAGGCGGCGGTGCGCGGCGCGCGTGTCGGTGAGTTCGACGGTGGCGCCGGCGTCCAGCCCTGCCAGGAAGGCCGCATCGGCGTCCAGGCACAGGTCGACGTCGCGCACCGACAGCGCCGAGCCCGCAGGGCGCAGGCCCAGGAAGGCCGGCGCGGTGACGCGCCCGTGGGCATCGCGAACCGGCCGCACCTTGACCACCGCCGGCCCGTCGGGCAGCGGCCCGGTGCGCAGCTTGGGACCGCCCAGGTCCATCAGCACGCGCACGTGCCGGCCGGCACGCTGGGCCTGATTGCGTACCCGCTGCACCATGGCCAGCCATTCGGCGGGCCCGTCATGCGCGCAGTTGACGCGGGCGATGTCCATGCCGGCGCCGACCAGGCCTTCGACCAGCGCCTCGTCGTGCGCCGCCTCGCTGGGCAGGGTGACCATGATGCGTACCGTGCGTCCCTCGGGCGTGGCGCCGAAGAGCGCCTCGGTGTGCAGTTCCAGCAGCGCGCGGCCGCGGTGGATGCCGGGTTCGCTCTGCGACAGCGCGGCCCAGGGCCGCCCGGCCAACCGGTGCAGGATGCCCAGCACCTTGTCGACGTTGGCCATCACGTGCGACTCGGCGCGCCCCAGCGACGAGACACCCACCCAGGCCAGCCGTTCCTGCAGCCGCCGCAGGTCGATGTGGCGCAGCGCCAGGAAGTGCGTCAGGTTCACGGCGCTGGCCACCTGGGCCGGGGCCGCTTCGCGCAGCCAGGGCGCCAGCCGGTGTTCCATCGCCACGAGCGCCTCGCGCAGCGACCACAGCTCCGCGATGAGCGAATCGCAGGTGCTTGCGTCCCAGGCGTCTGGCAGCGGCAGGGAGGTGGTCTTCGGTGTCATGGCAAGGCCCTCACGCGGGCCAGTCTGGTGATGTCGCAAGACGTTCGCGTGACACTCGGCGCGCCGTTGGTCTGCGGTCTTGACCTGGCTCAGGTTTCGGTATGTTCGCCTGTTCGGCCCCGCGCCACGGAGATGGTGAGCCGGTTGCGGCCCTCCAGTCGCTGGTACTCGACGGCGCGTGAGAGCTTGCGCACCAGCATCAGGCCCAGGCCGCCGACCTGCGCGTCGGCGATGGAGGCAGGGCGCACGGGCTCGGCGGTCAGCAGCGGGTTGAAGGCCCTGCCCGCGTCCTCGAACTGCAGCAGCACGGTGTCGGGCTCCACCCGTACCTGCAGGGTCACCGCGTGCGAGCCTGGGTCGTCGAAAGCATGCAGGCTGACGTTGATCAGCGTCTCCTCCAGCACCAGTTCCACGTTGAACAGTGATCGCGCGTCCAGCGCCCAAGGTTCGAGGAAACGCAGCACCGCCAACCGCGCGGGCTCCAGCGCCTGCCGTACTGCGGGCACTCGCAACTGCAGCGTGGCATTCGGCGCCGCACCGCGCGGGTAGGGCAGGGTTGGCACGGCTTGCATCATGGCCGTTCGCAGGTCGGGCTCAGCCACGCAGGCTTTGCAGCGCCTGCGCCTCGTCGTCGGCGAGCGGGATGATCTGGTCGATAGCGGCCTGCTCGAGCACGTCGCGCACGGACGGCGTGGCACCGAAGAGCACCATCTGACGGCCCTTGACGTGCAAGGCGCGGGCGGTGGAGATCAGCAGCCGCAGGCCCATCGACGCGACGAAGCTCACGCCGGCCAGGTCGACCACCGCGTGGTGCGTGCCCGCCGCGGCGTGGACCGTGAAACGCAGGTCGATGCGGTCGGCGCCGGGCGCGTCGAGACGGCCGTTCAGCCGTATGCAGGTCACGCCGGTCTCCGGCTCGCTCACCACCATGTCCATCTTCGTTGCTCCAGGGCGCCAGCCGGTTGGGGACCGGGCGGGCATTGCTGCCAGACGGCAAGACTATGACGTGATCACGACGGAATGATGACAACCGCCGGCCGGCCCGTGAATCTGCTCAGGCCAGGGCTTCGCGCTTCAGCAGCACCATCGTGATGTCGTCGAGCTGCGGCGCGCCGCCGGCATGCGCATGCACGGCCTGTAACAGAGCGTCGGCCAGCGCCGCCGGCGCCAGCCGGTGGTGCAGGCGCACCACCTCTTCGACGCCCGCCTGGCCGAAGGCGCTGCCGGCGGCGTCCTCGAATTCGAAGATCCCGTCGCTCAGCAGCACCAGGATGTCGCCGGGCGCGAAGTCGAAGGCCACGGGCGGCCGCGGCCGGAACAGCGGCATCGCGCCCATGGGGAAGCTGGTGGCCTTGTAGGTCGCGCAAGCCTGCCGCGCTGCCTGGAAGTGCAGGATCGGGCCCTGCCCGCCGCTGATGAAGTGCAGACTGTGCGTCGCTGCGTCGAGCAGACCGATGAAGGCGGTGACGAAGCGGCCGTCGGCCAACGTGTCGGCCAGCTGGTCGTTGACATGGCGGAAAGCGGTTTCCAGGTCGGCGCCCATGCGCAGCGCCATGCGCAGCATGGCGTGCATCTGCGTCACCGAAAGCGCCGGTCCGATGCCGTGCCCGGTGGCGTCGCCCAGCACGACGAGCAGGCCCTGCGAGGTGTGCGCCAGGTCGTAGGTGTCGCCGCCGGTCAGCGATGCGGGCAGGAAGCTGCCGTGCATGGTGTAGCCCGGCACTTCGGGCATCTCCGCCGGCAGCGTGCGCAGCTGCACCAGGCGGGCCAGTTCCAGTTCCTGGCGCAGGCACTCGCCCTCGATCAGCGCTGCCGTCATGCGCACGCGCGTCAGCGCCACGGCGCACTGCGCGGCCAGCGCCTCGGCCAGCGCCTGGTCGGCCGCCGTGAAGACGCCGCCGGTCTTGTTCAGCAGCTGCATCACGCCCACCAGCGCGCCCTGGTGGTCGACCAGCGGCAGCGTCAGGCTGCAGCGCGTGTGGAAGCCCGAGGCGCGGTCGATGTCGGCGTCGAAGCGGGGGTCGGCGTAGCAGTCGGGCACGTTGATGGGTTGCCGTTCCTGCGCGCAGGCGCCGACGAGGCCGACGCCCAGCGGCAGCCGCACGCGCTGCAAGTCGCTGGCGACCTCGAGCACCAGTTCACCGGCCACGGCGTCGAGCAGCCACACCGAGCCGCGCTCGGCGTGCAGCACGCTGCAGGCGGCTTCGGTCACCGCCTGCAGCATGGCCGGCAGGTCGAAGGGCGCGGCCAGCGCGCGCGTCACCGCGAGCATGGTCTCGATGTCCTGGCGCGACAGCGCGTCCAGGCCGTCGAGCGGCTTCACGGCGACCCGCCCTGCCCGCGCCCGCGGGGCCGCGCGTGCGGTCGTCATTCAGCCGGCCTTCTTCGGGCGGCCGGTCTTCAGCGGCGCCAGCCGGCCCAGGACCGCCTTCAGCTCGGCCGCGGGCATCGCGGCCAGCGCTTGCAGGCCGGCGCGCAGCAGCTCGCTCTTCTTCGTCGGCCGCCTGAAGCCGAGCGCGCGCACCTTCAAAAGGTCGATGAGCGCGAAATCGGCTTGAGGCATCGTGAAGCTGTCCCGAACGAGCTTGGCGCGTTTGGTGGGCTCCTTGGGCGATGGGGCGGCGGCTGCAACCGACGGACCGGTCTTCGCAGGCGCCGCCTTCGTAGCTGCAACGGGCTTCGCCGTCGCATTCTTCACCGCTGGCTTCTTCGGAGCAGCCTTCTTGGCTGCGGCCTTGCCGGCATTCCCAGCCGGGGCGGCCGTAGGCTTGGCCGCTTTCGGTGTCCTGTGGCGCCGGGCGGCAGCAGGCTTCGCAGGGGCCGCGGGCGTGGCCGGGACGGTTTCGGGCGTGGGTGTGGCGTCGGGCTGGTTCATGGTGGTCAGGGCTGAATTGGGGTAAACGGTTTATACCGTAAATTGCCCGGCCACGCAGCCTCTCCTCACCCCGTCCTGCGGTCCGTCGCCGGACCGCAGGACCTTGGCCTACTTCAGGCCCTTGCAGTTGGCGTAGAAGCTCACGCTGGCCGGCCAGTCGCTGAAGACGCCGATCACGCCCACCTTCTGCGCCAGCACGTCCAGCACGCGCATCAGGTCGCCTTCACTCGTCACGGCGCTGTCGAAGGTCTGGAAGTAGAAGCCGTTGTTGCCGTCGGCCGGGATGCCCGAGCGCTCCACCGTCCAGGTGATGATGTCCAGCCCGGCGCGCTTGGCGTCCCTTGCATATTGCGACGGCAGGATGTTGCCGTTGGCGTCTGCAGTCAGCAGCGCGAAGGTGGGCGGCGCCACGATGCGGATGCCCTGTGCGCGGTAGGCCTTCAAGTCGGCGGCGCTCGGCAGGTCGCCTGCGCGCAGGGTCGAGGTCAGCTCACGCGGCGCTGCCGACGCTAGGCCGGCGCGGTGACGGTGCCGTGACCCCGGCGTGACGCCTGACCCCGTACCCCGTCCTCCCCCTAGCTAACGCCGAGGCGGCAGGGATTCACGAAACCGTCATCGTTGGCTGTCATCATCATGCGTTTGTCCCCCTCAAACCGAGAGACCACCGACCATGTCCATCCGCCATCGCCGCCTGATCCCCCGCACCGTTTTCGCCACCGCCGTGCTGGCGGCGGCCGCCCTGGCCGCATGCGGAGGCGACGACGACGACCCCTCGCCCTTCGAACAGACGCCGCGCACGCTGACGCTGGAGAAGATCGGCGGCTTCGACGGTGGTGTGCTCGGCGCGGCCGAGATCACGGCCTACGACGCCGCCAGCAAGCGCCTCTTCGTCGTCAACGGCGCCAACGGCACGGTGGACGTGCTCGACCTGGCCGACCCCGCGGCGCCGCGCAAGGTGGGCAGCATCGTCGTGGCCGCTTTCGGTGCTGGCGTCAACAGCGTGGCCGTGCACGACGGCCTGGTGGCTCTGGCCATCGAGGCGGCGGTGAAGACCGACCCCGGCGTCGTCGCCTTCTACAACGCCGCCGACCTGCGCCTGCTGAACAGCGTGACGGTGGGCGCGCTGCCCGACATGGTTGTCTTCACGCCCGACGGCAGCAAGCTGCTGGTGGCCAACGAAGGCGAGCCCAACAGCTACGGCGCGCCCGACTCGGTGGACCCGGAAGGTTCGGTGAGCATCGTCACCGTCAACCGCGGCGGCACGCCCACCGTGGCCACGGCCGATTTCCGCGGCTACAACGGCCTGGAAGCCCAGTTGCGCAGCCAGGGCGTGCGCCTGTACGGCCCGGGCGCCAATGCGGCGCGCGACATCGAGCCCGAGTACATCGCCCTCAGCGCCGACGGCGCCACGGCCTGGGTGACGCTGCAGGAGAACAACGCGGTGGCGGTGGTCGACGTGGCCACGGCGCGCGTGACCGCGATCAAGCCCCTGGGCACCAAGGACCACAGCCTGCCCGGCATGGGCCTGGACGCCAGCGACGAGGACGGCGGCACCAACACCAACAGCGGCACGCCGGTGCTGAAGATCGCGAACTATCCGGTGAAGGGCCTCTTCCTGCCCGACGCCATCGCGCGCTACACGGTCGGCGGGCAGAATTACCTGATCACCGCGAACGAAGGCGATGCGCGCGCCGACTGGCCGGGTTTCAACGAAGAGACGCGCGTGCGCGCCCACTGCAGCGCGGGCCTCGACCCGGCGGTGTTCGCCGACGCGGCCAACCTCATCCTCGACAGCAACCTGGGCCGCCTGCGCATCACCAGCACGCCCAACGGCGGCAGTGCCGGCAAGAACGCCGCCGGCCAGTGCAACGAGCTCTTCAGCTTCGGCGCGCGCTCGTTCACGATCTGGACGACCGACCTGGCGCGTGTCTACGACTCGGGCGACGAACTCGAGCGCCGCACCTCCACCCTGCCCAACGTGAACTTCAACGCCAGCCACGACAACAACACGCTCGACGGCCGCAGCGCGTCGAAGGGCCCCGAGCCCGAGGGCGTGACGGTGGCGCGCTTCGGCGACAAGCACTACGCCTTCATCGGCCTGGAGCGTGTGGGCGGCGTGATGGTCTACGACGTCACCGTGCCCACCGCGCCCAGCTACGTCACCTACCTCAACACGCGCGACGGCGCCACTGGCGACCGTGGCCCCGAAGGCCTGACCTTCATTCCGGCGGCGCAGTCACCCAACGGCAAGCCGCTGCTGGTGGTGGGCCACGAGGTCAGCGGCACGACCACGGTGCTGCAGGTCAACCTGAGTTACTGAAGCGGCGGCGGCGGCGCGAGTGGCCAGGGCCGCGCCGAAGTTTCACGCCGCGCTGGTGGCCGGGCGCAGAATGGCGGCCCGCTGAAGGCCCCTGCTGTTCATGACCGAACTCGAACTCAAGTTCTGCGTACCCGATGCCGCACTGGTTTCGCTGCGCGAGTCGTTGCTGGCCCGTGGTGCGCGGCGCGTGCACCTGCGCGCGGTCTACTTCGACACCGCATGCGGCGCGTTGGCCCGCCAACGCTTGGCGCTGAGGTTGCGCCTGGAAGGCCGCCGCTGGGTGCAGACGCTGAAGGCGGCAGGCGACGGTGCCGTGCACAGGCTGGAACACGAGGTCGTCGTGCGCGGGTCCAGCCGCGAGCGCCCCCTACTCGACCCAGCGAGGCACGATGGCACGGAGGCCGGCACACGACTCGTGGCCGCCCTGCAGGCCGCCGGCGACCCGCAATTGCTGGAGCAGCATGCCACCGACATCTGGCGGCTGCACTGCGAACTTCTCGATGCCGACGGCTGCTGCGTCGAGGCCGCGCTCGACACCGGCCACGTGCTGGCCTCAGGGCGCAGCGCGCCCATCGTCGAGTTCGAGCTCGAGCACAAGGGTGGGCCGGTGCTGGGCCTGTTCACACTGGCGCAGGCCTGCGTACGCCACGGCGGGCTGTGGCAGAGCACGCTGACCAAGGCCGAGCGTGGCCTGCGACTGCGTCTGGCCGACGATCCGCCGCGCGCCACCAAGGCCCGTGCGCCGCAGCTTGCCGGCGAAGCCGACGGCGCCACGCTGATGCGTGCGCTGCTGCAGTCGGCGCTGGAGCAGGTGCTGGCCAACGCGAGCGAGCTGCGCCCCGACGCCGGCAACGTGGAGGTGGTGCACCAGCTGCGTGTCGGCCTGCGCCGGCTGCGGGTGCTGCTGCGTGAACTGGCGCCGCTGGCGCCGGGCATCGACGCCGCGTGGGCGCCGGTGCTGTCGAAGGTGTTCTCGCAACTCGGCGAGCAGCGCGACCACCTTGCCGTGGCCGCCGCCGTGCGCCCGCTGCTGCAGGCCGCGGGCGCGCCGCTGCTCGACTGGCAGGCGCCGACGGCTGCCGACCCGGTGCTGGCCGTGCGCGCGCCCGAATTCCAGGCCACGCTGCTGGCCGTGCAGGCGATGGCCCACGCCGGCAACGAAGCCTATGCGACGTTTTCGCCCAAGGCCGTGCGCGAACTCGTCGCGGCGCGGTTGCGCAAGCTGCACCGCCAGGTGCTGCGCGCCGGCGTCCGCTTCGAGCAGCTGCCGGTGGAAGAACAGCACCGCGCGCGCAAGCAGCTCAAGCGCCTGCGTTACCTGGCCGATTTCACCGCACCACTGTGGCCGATGCGCACCTGGCAGCGCTGCCGCCGCCGCCTGGGCGTGGCGCAGGACGCGCTGGGCCTGCACCAGGACGTGGCCGTGGCCGCAGAGGCTTTCCGCCTGCAGGCCGAGACCGACCCTCGGGCCGGGTTCGCCGCCGGCTGGCTGCAGGCGCATCAGGCGGTGACGGCGCGCGCGTCGGCCGACGCGCTGGTGCGGCTGAAGGGCGTGCCGGTCTTCTGGCGCTGAACCAGGCCTTGCAGCAAGGCAGCGCTGCGCTGCCTACTTCGCCATCGAACAATGCCCGCCCGCGCTGGCCTGGCCCGAGCCGGCGGCGATCAGCGGCGGCTCGCGCCAAAGGTCGATAGGCGGGCTGCGCTGCAGGTCCCAGGCGACGAAGGCGAACATCAGCGCCCAGAACAGGGCGCGGCGCAGGCGGGCTGGGTTGAGGGGGGTGGTCATGTCGCGTCGTCCGACCTTTCAGAAGCCGAAGTGGCGCCGCACGCGCAGCCCGATCAGCGTGCCGGCGAAGGCCATCGGCACCCAGATCCAGCCGTGCAGGCTGCCGGTGGAGACGCCGCTGAGCATGGCGCCGACGTTGCAGCCAAAGGCCAGCCGCGCGCTGTAGCCCATCACGAAGCCGGCCACCAGGCCCACGGCCCACTGGCGGCCGGTGAGCGGCTTGGAAGCGTCGGGCGCCTTGCCCGCCGCCACCCACAGCGCACCGCACAGGATGCCGATGTTGGTGATGGACGTGACGTCCAGCAGCAGCGTCTGCGCCAGGCGCTGCGTGTTGCCGGGCTGGCTCCAGAACGGGTTCGTCGCCGGGTCGAAGAGGCCGGTGGCCTGCGCCAGCTTGGCTCCCCACAGGCCGAAGCCGTAGACCACGCCCCAGGGCTGGCCGGCGATGACGAGGTTCAGCGCCGCCAGCACGGCCAGGACCAGCGCGCCCTGCACCCAGCGCTTTTCGAGCCAGTCACGCTGCCAGCCGACGAACAGCCGCACCGTGATACCGGTGGCGATCAGCAGCGCCCAGGTGACGGCCAGCGCCGGTCCGGCGCCCCAGTTCGCCACCAGTCCCACGGGTTCGACCTGCCCCAGCGCCAGCCAGCGGTCGAGATGCGCCGAACCGACGAAGCTGCCTACGGCGAACAGCGGCAGGATGCCCATGTTCAGCGGTATGCCGAGACCCGCCTTGTACAGCGTGCCCGAGCCGCAGCCGTCGGCGATCTGCATCGTCAGCCCGAAGACGAAAGCGCCGATGAGCAGGCTGATGCTGGGCGGGCCCAAGGCGGCCTGCAGTTCGGGGAACGCCCCCAGCAGCGGCATGCACAGCGTGGCCGCCAGGCCCAGCAGCAGCAGCTGGCCGACGACGCCGCGCGGGTCCCGGGCCTCGACCAGCTGGCGCCAGCCGGTGGTGAAGCCGAAGCGCAGGCCGGCCAGCGCCGCGCCCATGCCGATGCCCACCAGCAGTAGCGCGGCCTGGCGCACGGCCACGAACCAGAACAGGAAAACGAAGAAGGCGGCCATCAAGGCCGCCAGGGGCAGGCGTTTCATCGGCAAGCGGCTGCGGCGGCTTGGGGGCCGTTTGGGCAGCGGGTCAGTTGAAGGTGCGGTCCATCCAGAGCTTGAAGTCGACCAGCAACTGCCCGGCGCGACCCGGCACATTGTCCATCGTCGCCGGGGCGCCCGATGCCTGCGACCACTCGACCATCGAGCCGGGGTACATGCGCACACCCTTGTGACCCGCCAGTTCCGAGAGGGCAAACCAGTTGATCGCCGCCCAGTGGCCGGTGTTGCAGAAGCTCACCGCGTCGCCGTCGCCGTCGCCGGCGCTGGACGAGGCATCGGCCAGCCGCTTGACTTCGGCGGCGGGCAGCATGCGCGCCGAGTCGGGCGCAAACCAGCGTGTGTACTCCAGGTTCACCGCACCCTTGAGCGTGCCCGGCACCAGCGAAGCCGCGTGGCGCGTCTGGCCGTTGAAGAAGGGCGAGGGGCGGGCGTCGAGCAGTCTTGCGCCACTGGCAGAGGCTGCCGCTCCTGCAACGAGCCGCCGCTGCAGCTCTTCACGCGTCGCGATCAACGAAGTGTCGAAGCTGGGCACGTAGGTGCTGGCCGGCACGGCCAGGGGCATGTCGTCTTGCGGCAGCCCGGCCTCGCCCCAGGCTTCCATGCCGCCGTTGAGGATGGACAGCTGCTTCAGACCCAACACCTTCAGTGTCCAGTAGACCCGCGCGGCGGCACCGAAGTCGGTGGCGTCTTCACCGCTGTAGGTGACCACGACGTGGGTCGCCGGGCTCAGGCCGAGTGTCTGCACCAGCCGCGTCAGGCGGCCCAGGTCGGGCAGTTCGCCCGGGTTCGATGCCGGCCCGCGCCAACTGCTGTAGGGCGCCGACAGCGCGCTGCGGATGTGCTGCTTGTCGAAGGCCTTGGGGCTGCGGATGTCGATGACACGCAGGTCGGGCTGGGTCAGCCGGGCTTGCAGTTCGGTCGGGGACAGCAGCGGGGGCACGTCGGGCGAGGCCTGAGCGGCCAGGGCGGCGAATGCGAAGAGGGCGGCAAAGAGTCGAGACAGGATGTTCAAGGCGGAACCGAAGGTAGCTGGGGGCAGGGTGCAAATTCTGCCTTCCGGCCGCCTGCCGCCCAACGATGGAATCGTTGGATGCATATGCCTGCGCGGCGCAGTGGCACTGCGGCCGCGTGTATCGTCCCCGAACGCAAACCCATCCCTACGCGCCGCAGGTCGGCGCTGCCGCCCCGATGAACGACACAAGCCCTGCCGCCGTGCACCGGGCGCGCTGGCTCAAGTGGCCGCTGATCCTGCTGGCGCTGGCGGGCGTCGGCGCCTTCCTGTGGCAAGCGCTGCCGGGGGGCGCGTACCCCACCGACCTGTCTCGCGTCGGTGCCGGGCGTCCGGTGCTGGTGCTGGCGCACGATACCAACTATGTCGGCAGCGCCGAGGTGATGGAACTGATGAACGGCATCCGCGGCGACTACGACGGGCGGGTCGATTTCCTCGTCGCACACCTGGCACTGGCCGATGCACAGGTCTTCGCCGAGCGCCACGCGGCCCGCGACGGCACCGTGCTGCTCTTCGCCGCCGACGGCCGCCGCGTTGGCGTGGTCCACATGCCGCAAAATGCCGACGAACTGCGCCGCGCGCTGGCGCAGGCCTTCGGGCCCTGATCTCGTTTCGCGGGCCGCCGGTTGCGCCCTCCGGCGCGTGATGCCTGGGGCCGACAGGCCCCGATACTTGCCCCGTGGACTTCGTCAACCTGCCCCTGCTGGCCGCCGCCGCGCTCGTGTTCGTCAGCGTGCTGGCTGGGCTGTTCTCGGCGCGCATCGGTTTCTCCTTCCTGCTCGTCTTCCTGCTGGCCGGCGTGCTGGCGGGCGTGGACGGCATCGGTGGCTGGCAGTTCGACGATGCGCGCATCAGCTTCTGGGTCGGCAACGTGGCGCTGGCAGTGATCCTGCTCGACGGCGGATTGCGCACCGCCTACGCCACCTTCCGCACCGGGCTGCGGCCGGCGTCGGTGTTAGCCACCGTGGGGGTGTTGATCTGCGCCGGCATTACTGCGGCGGCCGGTGTGCTGCTGGTGGGGCTGGACTGGGGCACGGCGCTGTTGCTGGGCGCCATCGTCGGCAGCACCGACGCGGCGGCGGTGTTTGCGCTGCTCACCCGCTCGGGCGTCACGCTGAACGAACGTGTGGCGGCGACGCTGGAGATCGAATCGGGCGTCAACGACCCGATGGCGGTCTACCTCACGCTGGTCTTCATCGCGCTGCTGGCGGCGCCGCCGGGGGAGGCCTCGGTCTGGACCGGCATGGCGACCGCCTTCGTGCAGCAGTTCGGCTGGGGAACGGCCGCCGGCGTGGCCAGCGGCTTTGCGATGGCCGAATTGCTCAGGCGCGTGGCTGCGCGCGATGCCGGTGGCGGTGTCCTGGCGCTGCTGGTGGGTGCGGCAGGGCTGAGTGTGTTCGCGGCCACGGGCTGGCTGGGCGGCTCGGGCTTTCTGGCCGTCTACCTCTTCGGGCTCATCGTCGGCAACCGTGCCAGCGCCGAAGTGGCGCCCACGCTGGCGGCGATGGACGGCTACGCCTGGCTGGCGCAGGCCGGCATGTTCCTGCTGCTGGGCCTGCTGGTGACGCCATCGACGATGACGGGTTCGCTGCTGCCCGCGCTGGGCGTGGCGCTGGTACTGATCTTCGTGGCGCGGCCGGTGGCGGTGTGGCTGTGCCTGGTGCCCTTCCACTTCTCGGCGCGCGAGACCTGGTTCATCGCCTGGGTGGGCCTGCGCGGTGCGGTGCCCATCGTGCTGGCGCTGTTCCCGTTGTTGGCGGGCACCCCGCAGGCCATGCTGCTGTTCAACATCGCCTTCGTCGTGGTGCTGGCTTCACTGCTGACCCAGGGCACGACGATCGCGCTGGTGGCGCGCAAACTGGGCGTGGCACTGCCGGACCCCGGCGACGAACGGCAGCAGCGTGCGGTGTTCCGCGACTTCGTGCTCGACCCCCACACGCCAGTGGCCGCGGTGTGCGAGTTCTACGGCCTGCCCGTGCCGCCCAACGCCGAGTTGTCGCTGTGTGACTGGATGCGGGCCGAGCTGCGCCGTCCACCGGTGGCAGGCGACTGCGTGCGCCTGGGCCCAGCCATGCTGGCGGTGCGTGAGTTGCAGGACGGGCGCATCGCCAGCGTCGGCCTCGGGCTGACGGCATGAACTCGTGGATGCTCGAAGAAGCCCGCTCGGCGGCCGACGCCGTGGCGGGCCAGCTCGCCGCCGACGAAGCGATTTACGCCGCGCTGGGCCGCAAGCTGCGCGATCAGCCCCCCGCGGTGGCGGTGACCGTGGCGCGCGGGAGTTCCGACCACGCTGCGGGCTACCTGGCTTATCTCGTGATGTCGCGGCTCGGGCGCATCGTCGCTTCGCTGCCGATGTCGCTGGTGACGCTGTACAAGTCGCCGCTGCAGGCCCGGCAGACGCTGGCCGTGGCGATTTCGCAGTCGGGCCAGAGCCCCGACGTCGTCGAGCCCGTCGGCTACTTCCGTGCCGGCGGTGCGACCACGGTGGCGCTGGTCAACGATGCTGCGTCGCCCCTGGCGCAGTCCGCCGAATGGGTGCTGCCGCTGCACGCCGGGCCCGAGCGCAGCGTGGCCGCCACCAAGAGCTTCATCGCCAGCCTGGTGGCCGGCGCGCGGCTGGTGGCGCACTGGCAGGACGACGCGCCGCTGCTGACGGCTTTGCAGGCCCTTCCCGAGGCGCTGCGCGTGGCCGCGGGTACCGATTGGTCGGCCGCGCTGGACGTGCTGGTGCCTGCGCGCGCGGCCATGGTGGTGGGCCGCGGCCCGGGTTTTGCCGTCGCGAACGAGGCGGCCCTGAAGCTCAAGGAGACCTCGTCGCTGCAGGCCGAGGCCTTCAGCGGCGCCGAAATCCAGCACGGTCCGATGGCGCTGATCGACGACGGCTACCCGCTGCTGATCTTCGCCACGCGAGGGCCCGCTTCGGCCGGGCTCGTCGAGCTGGCCGCATCGATGCGCCAGCGCGGCGCGCGCGTGCTGCTCGCCGCGCCGGACGGCGTACCTACCCGCGATCTCACGCTGCCCACCGCGCCCACGCCCGACCTCGACCCCATCGTTGCCGTGCAGGCCTTCTACGGCCTGGCCGCGCAACTGGCGCTGGCGCGCGGTTTCGACCCCGACCAGCCGCGCCACCTGCGCAAGGTGACGCGCACGCAGTAGGCGCTGAGCGTCAGAGTGGCCGCTCGCGCTGCCGCTCGGCCCGCAGCGTCTCACGCATCACCCGCGCAGCCTGTTCGGCGGCCCGCCAGGCGGCCTGGTGCGTGAGCCTCAGACAGAACTGCATCTGGGGTTCGCTCGACCACATGCCGCGTTCGATCACCACGTCGCCGCTCTCCACCGTCGTCTGCGCCAACAGGCGGCCCAGGGCGTCGGTCACGCGCAGGCCGAGTTCCAGGCGCGCGGCGTAGTTGGTGCTGGCAGCCACCGCAGCCACGAAGGGGGGGATGGGCACCGGAATCGGAACCAGCCAGTTCAGCTTGTGGCTGAGGACCAGGCGAATTTCGGTCACGGATAGCGCAGCCTCGGCCTCGCCGGCGGGGGACAAGGGCAGGGCGGCGGGCAGGGCACCGCCGGCAAAAGCTGCGCCGAGCTGGCGCTGCAGCGCGGCATCGACGATGGCACCCAACGGCAACTGGAGTCGGGCCCTGCCGACGGCGCACATGTCCGGTCCGGGGTCCATCTGTCCACGGACCGAAGGCGTCATCTCCAGCGCCACGCGGCCGGGCAGCGGTGGCGCGGAGGCCGCCACGGCCGCGGGAAACAGCGCCGGTTCGACCTTGCCGATCACCAGGGTGTCGCAGCCGCTCAGCATCACCCCGGCCGCCAGCAGGCCCGGTGCCAGCGCCAGTCGGGCCATCCGCCTCCACAGGTGCGCAGTCCAGAGGCTCACGGCCCTGCCGCACGCTGCAGCGTGCGTTCCATGGCCTGGCCTTCACGCTGCAGTTGCAGCACCAGCGCCTGCCCCGGTGCCAGCGCGCGCAGCCACAGTTCCAGCTGCGCTGTCGTGTGCAACTCGCGGCCGCTGGCGGCCAGCAGCAGGTCGCCGGGGCGCAGCCCTGCCGCCTCGGCCAGGCCGCCGATGCTCACCTTGGAGACGAGCACTGCACCGCGCTCGGCCGCCCCGGGGGGCAACACCAGCCCGGCCGCGCGCGCCGCGGTGGCGTCGAGCGTGCGCACCTGGAAGCCGAAGGGCGCCGGCGCCGCGGGTGCGATCAGCGTGGCACCGCAGGCCATCGGCAGCGTGAGCGTGGCGGGATACTGCAGCGCCTGTGCCTGTGCCTCGACGGCCTGGCCCGCAGCCGCACCGGCACCCACGCCCGTCGCCACGATGATGACCCCCAGCACCGGGATGAAACTCAGCACCGCGGCGCCCACGCCCACACCCACCGCGGCGCCGCCGGCCGCGCCGCCCAGCACCGCACCCTTGCCGGTGGGTGGCGACGCGGTCGCGCTCGATCCGATGGTGGCGGGCTGGCCATCGCTGCCCTGACAGCTCAGCCGCAAGGGTGTGGTCGAAGTGAGCACCGTCACCGCGCCCGGCGTGGCCGGCAGCACCCAGGTGCCGCGGTCGTTGCTCAGTTCGCAACGTGCGCCCGGGCAGCCTGGCGTCTCGACGGTGATCTGCTGCGGCACCGACGTGCCGGGCTGCGTGGCGCAACCCACCGACAGCAGCGTCAACAGCAGGCACAGCAACCCCTTCGCTCGCTGCGAGGGAACCGCGCCGAGACTGCAGCGGCCATGCCCGTCCATGCCGGACACGCTAGTCCTGCGCTGCATGGGTGGCTTTGCGGTGCGTCAACAGCGCACCCTCTCACGGTGGCGCGCCCGCAGACCTCGGGCCCGTTGGCGCGCCGGTCCTGGGTACGATCGGCGCTTCCTTCGTACCGCCTTCGGAGTTGCCTATGCGTGCCGCCCTCCTGCGCCCCCTGCTGGTTGCCACCACGCTTTTTTCGGCGGCACTGGGCGCCCACGCGCAGCAGAAGTTCAGCTTCACGACCAACTGGTACGCGCAGGCCGAACACGGCGGCTTCTACCAGGCGCAGGCCGCGGGCCTGTACAAGAAGGAAGGGCTGGACGTCACGATCAAGATGGGCGGCCCGCAGGTCAACATCATGCAGCTGCTGGCCGCCGGGCAGACCGACTGCGTGATGGGCTACGACATGCAGACCTTCAGCGCCTGGGAGCAGGGCATCGAGGCCGTCACCGTGGCAGCGGCCTTCCAGAAGGATCCGCTGGTGCTCATCGGCCATCCGGGCAAGCTCAAGAGCCTGGCCGACCTGCGCGGCAAGACCATCCTCATCTCGCCCGCCGGCTACACGGTGCAGTGGCCCTGGCTGAAGGCCAAGTACATGCTCGACGACCGCCAGCGCCGGCCCTACAGCTTCAGCATCCAGCCCTTCATCGCCGACAAGAACGTCGTGCAGCAGGGCTACGTGACGAGCGAGCCCTACGCCATCGAGAAGGAGGCCGGCTTCAAGCCCGCCACCTTCCTGCTGGCCGACCACGGCTGGCCGCCCTACAGCACCACCATCGTCTGCATGGCCAAGACGGTGAAGGAGCGCCCGCAGGCCGTGGCCGCCTTCGTCAAGGCCAGCATGCAGGGCTGGAAGGACTACCTCAAGGGCGACGCCAAGGCCGCCAACGCGCTGATCCGCAAGGACAACCCGGCGATGACCGATGACCGCCTGGCCGTGGGCATACGTCTCCTGAACGAGAGTGGCGTGGTCTTCGGCGGCGACGCGGCCAAGCTCGGTGTGGGCATCGTCACCGATGAGCGCATGAAGAAGACCTACGACACGATGGTGTTGCTGCAGCAGCTCGACCCGAAGAAGGTCGACGTGAGGCGCACCTACACGACGCAGTTCGTCAAGGACCTGAAGATCCTGCCTTGAACGGCAGCCGGATGAGCGGCAACGCCATGCACGGTGCGCCCGCGGTCGAAGTGCGGGCCGCCGCGAAGACCTACCCCAACGGCACGCAGGCCCTGCTGCCGGTGAACCTGACGGTGGCCGCGGGCGACTTCGTTACCCTGCTCGGCCCCAGCGGCTGCGGCAAGAGCACGCTGCTGAAGATGGTGGCCGGCCTGCTGGCGCCGAGCAGCGGCGCGTTGCAGCTGTGGGGCCGGCCGGTCGAGACCGCGAACGCCGCGGGCGGTGCCTTGAGTTTCGTCTTCCAGGAAGCGACGCTGATGCCCTGGGCGCGTGTCGACGCCAACGTGCGCCTGCCGCTGGACCTGGCGGGCCTGCCGCGCGCCGAGGCCGATGCCCGCGTAGGGCAGGCGCTGCGGCTCGTGGGGCTGGAGCGCTTTGCCAGCCACCTGCCGCGTGAACTGAGTGGTGGCATGCAGATGCGGGTGTCTATCGCGCGCGGCCTGGTGACGCAGCCGCGGCTCTTGCTGATGGACGAGCCTTTCGGCGCGCTGGACGAGATCACGCGCAACCGGCTCGACGGCGAGCTGCTCGCGCTGTGGCAGGCCCAGGGGCTAGCGGTGCTCTTCGTCACGCATTCGATCCACGAGGCCGTGTTCCTTTCGCGCCGCGTGCTGGTGATGGCGGCGCGGCCCGGGCGCGTGGTGGACGAAGTGGTGATCGATGAACCCTATCCACGCAGCCCGGCCTTCCGCGTTTCCACGGCGTTCAGCCAGCACGCGGCGCGGTTGCAGGACTGCCTGCTGCGCGCCAGCGGCGGTGCCTTCGACGAGGCGCTGGCATGAAACCTACCGCGGCCAAGCTCGTTTGGCCGGCGGCCGTGGCGGTGCTGCTGGTGGTGCTGTGGCAAGGCCTGGTCACGGCGTTCGACGTGCCGGTGTTCCTGGTGCCATCGCCCTTGCGCGTGGCGCAGGCGTTGCGCGAAGACGCCGATTTGCTGGGCGCGGCCTTGCTGAACACCCTGCATATCACGCTGCTGGCGCTGGCCTGCGCCACCGTGCTGGGCGTGCTGATCGCCTTTGCCTTCGTGCAGAGCCGCGCCATCGAGACGGCGTTTTTCCCCTATGCGGTGCTGCTGCAGGTGACGCCCATCGTGGCCATCGCACCGCTGATCATCATCTGGGTGCAAGACGCCACGGTCTCGCTCGTGATCTGCGCCACGCTGGTGGCGCTGTTTCCCATCATCGCCAACACCACGCTCGGGCTGCGCAGCGTCGACCCCGGGCTGCTGGCCTACTTCCGCCTGCAGCGCGCCACCCGCTGGCAGACGCTGGTGCGGCTGCGCATTCCTTCCGCGCTGCCCTACTTCTTCGGCGGGCTGCGCATCAGCAGCGGGCTGGCACTGATCGGCGCCGTGGTGGCCGAGTTCGTGGCCGGCACCGGCGGCACAGGCACCGGGCTGGCTTACCAGATCCTGCAGGCCGGCTACCAGCTCAACATCCCGCGCATGTTCGCGGCGCTCGCGCTCATCACGTTGACGGGCGTGGCGCTGTTCGCGGTGATGGCGGGGCTGTCGCGCTGGGCGCTGGGTGGGTGGCACGAGAGCGAATCGCACGCGGAGTAAAGGTCGGCCGACGATCGGGCACCGCCGGATCGCATGGGCGGGGCCTTTGATCGAGTGGGCAGTGACGGGCGGGAACCGGCCCTTTGCCGACGTTCAGCGTCCGTTTTCGCGCGTTGCGTGTGGTGGCGGCAAAGGGCTGTCCGGGCAGGGCGCGGCGTGCGACTGAAGCGGTCGGCGCTGCGCGCCGACTGCCCTGTGGTGCTCGGGTCCATGGCCCGGCGCATAACTCGCTGCGCTCACTTCGTTCGCTACGCTCAGACAGGATGCGCCAGGAGTGTCCACGAGGCGCGCTGCGCGCGCGGGCCATGAACCCTGCGCTCCGCGGCGCTTCACACGCACCCCGCGACCCGCCCCTGTCGTCGAACGCAGAAAGCGGACAGCGACCAACACCCGCAAAGGGCCGTTTGCGGGCACCGCAAGGCTCTGCCCATGAGCCGCCCGGCCTTGTCAGGTCCTCGCCAGCCCCAGCAGGTGCGCGCCCAACGCCTCGGCTGCCTCGATGCCGTCGACACCCGCCGACATGATGCCGCCAGCGTAGCCTGCGCCTTCGCCGGCCGGGTACAGGCCCTGCACGTTCAGGCTCTGCATGTCACGACCCCGCGTGATGCGCAGCGGTGACGAGGTGCGGGTCTCGACGCCGGTCAGCACCGCGTCGGGCATCGAGAAGCCCTTGATCTGGCGCTCGAAGGCGGGCAGCGCCTCGCGGATCGCGTCCAGCGCATAGCTCGGCAGGCTGGGGCGCTTCGGGTCGGCCAGGTCCGTGAGCTGCACGCCGGGCTTGTAGGAGGGCTCCACGCGGCCCAGCACGGCACTTCTCTGGCGCTTGATGAAGTCGCCCAGCAGTTGCCCGGGCGCCTGGTAGCCGCCGCCGCCGAGTTCGTAGGCCCGGGTTTCCCACAGCCGCTGGAAGGCCACGCCGTCGAGCGGGTTCACGGCGCCTTGCGTCTGCCCGTCCTGGCGATAGTCGGCCGGGTTGATGCCCACCACGATGCCGGCGTTGGCGTTGCGTTCGTTGCGGCTGTACTGGCTCATGCCGTTGGTCACGACGCGTTCTTCTTCCGAGGTGGCGGCCACCACGGTGCCGCCCGGACACATGCAGAAGCTGTAGACGCCACGCCCGTTCTTCGCGTGGTGCACCAGCTTGTAGTCGGCTGCGCCCAGGATGGGGTGGCCCGCGCTGGGCCCGAAGCGCGCGCGGTCGATCACGCCCTGCGGGTGTTCGACGCGGAAGCCCACCGAAAACGGCTTGGCCTCGAGGAAGACGCCGCGCCGCTGCAGCATCGCGAAGGTGTCGCGGGCGCTGTGGCCCAGGGCCAGCACGACGTGGTCGGCGTCGAGCTGTTCACCGCTGGCCAGGGTCAGGCCGCGGATGTGCCGGGTTGTGGGGCCCCCGCCCTGCGGCGGACCGTCCTCGATCAGCACGTCGGTCACCTGCTGCTGGAAGCGGACCTCGCCGCCCAACGCCTCGATCTCGGCACGCATCTTCTCGACCATGCCGACCAGCCGGAAGGTGCCGATGTGCGGCTTGGCGACGAAGAGGATCTCTTCGGGCGCGCCGGCCTTGACGAACTCGGCGAGCACCTTGCGCGTGAGGTGGCGTGGGTCGGAAATCTGGCTCCAGAGCTTGCCGTCGCTGAAGGTGCCGGCACCGCCTTCGCCGAACTGCACGTTCGACTCGGGGTTCAGCACACCCTGGCGCCACAGGCCCCAGGTGTCCTTGGTGCGTTCCCGCACCGGCTTGCCGCGTTCCAGCACGATGGGCCGCAGCCCCATCTGGGCCAGGATCAGCGCGGCGAAGATGCCGCAGGGGCCGAAGCCGACGACCACCGGACGCGGCCTTGCGGCGGCGTAGAAGTCGGCGGGGGCGTGGCCGATGGAGCGGTAACGCGTGTCGGGTGACGGCCGCACGTGGTTGTCGCCCGCAAGACGCGCGAGTACGTCGGCCTCGCCGTCGACCTCGCAATCGACGGTGTAGCTCAGCACGATGGCCGTCTTCTTTCGCGCGTCCCACGCACGGCGGAAGACGGTGAAGGCCTTCAGCGCAGCATCGGCGATGTTCAGGCGCGACACGACCGCCGCGCGCAGCGCGGCGTCCGGGTGGTCCAGCGGCAGACGGAGTTCGGTGATGCGGAGCATCGGTGCGCTCTACGGCGCCGGAAGGTGCGCAGGCGCGCCACGGCGCGCCCGGCAGTCGGTGCGGCGGCCCGTTCGGGCCGGCACCTGCGGCTTCAGCCGCCCTTCTTCGGGCGCTTGCCGGGGTTCTTCTTGCTGCGCGTGTGCACACCGCGCTCCAGGCTGCGCTTCTGGCCCTTGTGCACGGTGACCGTCACGCCCTTGGGCGCGGGCGGGCGGGGGGTGGCGCGGGCATCGGCTTCGGTTCTGATCTTGTTGGCCATGGCATGGATCCGAAAATGTGGGGTCGAACCCGCGATTAGGCCACAGCTTGGCCCGCCACCCGGTCTGGCGGGCCACAGAGGCCGTCTGGCAGCGGCCGCTCCGTCGCAGCGATGGCCCGCGCGCGCTCACTGTCGCGCGCGTTGCAGGACAATCCGTGAATGATCCAGCAGCGCACGATCAAGGCCATCACCCGCGCCGTGGGTGTCGGCGTCCACAGCGGCCAGAAGGTCGAGCTGACCCTGCGCCCTGCGCCGCCCGACACCGGCATCGTCTTCCGCCGCACCGACCTGCCGGTGCCTGTCGACATCCCTGTGGATGCTTTCGCTGTCAGCGACACGCGCATGGCCAGCACCATCAGCCCCGGTGGCGACCCCGGCGCGCCCAAGGTGCAGACCATCGAGCACCTGATGTCGGCCTGCGCCGGCCTCGGGCTGGACAACCTGGTCGTCGACATCACCGCCGAAGAGGTGCCCATCCTCGACGGCAGTGCCGCCAGCTTCGTCTACCTGCTGCAGAGCGCCGGCATCGAGTTGCAGCCCGCGCCCAAGCGTTTCCTGCGCGTGCTGAAAGCCGTGGAGATCCGCGAAGGCGAGGGCGCGTCGCTGAAGTGGGCGCGCCTGGAACCCTTCCACGGCTACAAGCTCAGCTTCGAGATCGAGTTCAACCACCCGGCGGTGGACGCCACCGGCCGGCGCGTCGAGTTCGACTTCAGCGGCGGCCAGTACAAGCGCGACATCGCCCGCGCGCGCACCTTCGGTTTCACCAAGGACGTCGAGATGATGCGCGCGCGTGGCCTGGGCCTCGGCGGTAGCATGGAGAACGTCATCGTCATCGACGACACCCGCGTGCTGAACGTCGAGGGCCTGCGCTACGACGACGAATTCGTGAAGCACAAGATCCTCGACGCCATCGGCGACCTGCACATCGCCGGCAAACCGCTGCTGGCCAGCTACGTGGCTTACAGGAGCGGTCACGCACTGAACAACAAGCTGTTGCGCAAGCTGCTGGCCGACGAGACGGCCTACGAGGTGGTCACTTTCGACCGCGACGCCGAGGCCCCGCACGGCTTCGCCGAACTGGCACCGGCCTGGTGATGCTGCTCTTCCGCCTCGTCTTCGGCCTGCTGCTGGTGTGCGGCCTGCTGTGCTTCGCGATGTACATCGGCACCGGGCAGGTGGTCTGGCGACAGCGCGGGCTGGTGATCTTGAAGTGGACGGTGCTGGCGGCCTTCGGCTTTTTCGCCGTGCTGATCCTGGAGCGGCTGGCGCTGATGTTGTAGCGGTGGGTGGGGACCGGGGCGCTGGCCGCCCGCGGTGGTTCAGCGCCCTGCGGCGGTGCCTGCAGCGCGTTCGCCCACTTTTACGGGCACCCGCACCTGCTCACTGCCACGCTGCGTGAGCAGCACGGTCTCGGCGTCGGGCTGCAGCGCGGCGACGGCGGCAAACAGCTCGCTGACACTCTTCACCGGCCGGTCGCCGATCTGCAGCACCACGTCGCCCGGGCGCAGTCCGCCCTTGGCCGCCGGGCCGTCCTGCAGCACGCCTGCGATCAGCACGCCGCTCTTCACCTGCAGATTCAGGCTGTCGGCCAGTTCGGTCGAGAGTTCGCGCGGCTCCACACCTATCCAGCCGCGGCGTACCTTGCCGTCGCGGATCAGCTGTTCCATCACCTGGCGTGCGGTGTCCGCCGGCACCGCGAAGCCGATGCCCAGGCTGCCGCCGGTGCGCGAGAAGATGGCGGTGTTGATGCCCACCAGCGCGCCCTGCGAGTCGACCAGCGCGCCGCCCGAATTGCCGGGGTTGATGGCAGCGTCGGTCTGTATGAAGTTCTGGAAGCGCGAGACGCCGGCCTCTGACCGGTCGAGCGCGCTGACGATGCCGGCCGTCACCGTCTGGCCGACGTTGAAGGGGTTACCGATGGCCAATACGGCGTCGCCGACGTTCAGCGCACGCACGTCGCCCAGCGCGATGACGGGCAGGCCGTCGAGCTCGATCTTCAGCACGGCGATGTCGGTCTCGGTGTCGCTGCCGACGACGCGGGCGCGTGTGGCGCGGCCGTCGGTCAGTTGCACCTCGATCTCGGTGGCGCCTTCCACCACGTGGTGGTTGGTCAGCAGATAGCCCTCGGGCGCGACGATGACGCCCGAACCCAGGCCGATCTGCTGCTGCGCCGCCGGGCCGTCACCAAAGAAGAACTTGAAACGCGGGTCGTCCGCGTGCGGGTTGCGGCTCATCTTGGTGGCACTGATGCTCACCACCGCCGGCGCCGCGCGGCGCGCCGCCAGCGCGTACCCGGCAACTGCGCCGCTGGCCGCGGGCGCGGGTGCCACCTGCAACAGCGTCGGCGCTGGCAGCACGGTGCCTGCGACACCGGCGCGCCCGCCGGGCAGCCACTCGGGCTTGAAGGTCAGCACGACGAACAGCACCGCGACCGCCACCGTGACGGCTTGTGCAAAGACGAGCCAGGTTCTGCGCCACATGGGGAGTGTTCTCGGGGGTCCCAGGGTGTCCCACAATGGGCGCCATGGCCGATCGGGATCAAGTCGAAACATGCCTGCAGGCGCTGTTGCAGCCGCAGGCCTTCAAGGATTATGGGCCGAACGGCCTGCAGGTCGAGGGCGGGCCCCAGGTGCGCCGCATCGCGTCCGGCGTCACTGCCAGCCTGGCCTTCATCGACGCCGCCATCGACGCTGGTGCCGACACGCTGCTCGTGCACCACGGCCTGTTCTGGCGCGGCCAGGACGGCCGGCTCACCGGCTGGCTGGCGGCACGCGTGCGGCGGCTGATGGCGGCCAACGTCAACCTCTTTGCCTACCACCTGCCGCTGGACGCACATGCCGAACTGGGCAACAACGCGCAGCTCGGCCGCCGTCTGGGCCTGGTGGCCGACGCACGTTTCGGCGAGCAGACGCTGGGTTTCATCGGGCCGGCGGTGTCCGACCTCGACGCGCTGGTGGACACCGCGCGCGTGCAGCTCGGCCGCGAGCCACTGCTGGTGCGTGGCGACGGCCGGCCGCTGCGCCGCGTGGCCTGGTGCACGGGCGGGGCCCAGGGCTACTTCGAAGAAGCCATCGCCGCCGGCGCCGACGTCTTCCTCACCGGCGAGATCTCGGAACCGCAGGCCCACCTGGCGCGCGAGACGGGCGTGGCCTTCATCGCCTGCGGCCACCACGCCACCGAACGCTACGGCGCGCCTGCCGTGGCCGCCTTCGTTGCGGCGCAGTGCGGCCTGGAGCACCAGTTCATCGAGGTGGAGAACCCCGCGTGAAGCCGCTCCTGGTCACCATGGGCGATGCCGCCGGCATCGGCCCCGAGATCATCGTGCGTGCCTTCCTGGCCGGCGAGCTGACTGACGCCGTGGTGCTGGGCGACCCCGACGTGCTGCGCCGCGCCGGCAGCCCGATGACGGCCGTCATCGAGGCACCCGCAGACCTGGCCGAGGTGCCGCCGGGTTGCCTGCCGGTGCTCGTGCCGGCGGGCCTGCCGCAGGGTCTCTGTAAGTTGCCACTTGGGCAGGTCGATGCGCGCAACGGTGCCGCCGCGGCTTGTTGCATCGAAGCCGCGGTGCGCCTTGTGCGCGCTGGGCAGGGCACCGGCATCGTCACCGCGCCCATCCACAAGGAAGCGTTCGCGGCCGCCGGCGTGCCTTACCCGGGGCACACCGAGATGCTGCAGGCCCTGGCCGCGGTGCCGGGCCAGCTGCTGCCGTCGGTGCGCATGATGCTGGCCAACGACGAGCTGCGCGTGGTGCTGGTGACGATCCACCTGTCCCTGCGGCGCGCGATCGACGAAGTCACCTTCGACGCCGTGCTGCAGACGCTGCGCATCGCCCATCGGGCCGCAGCGGCCTGGAGCGACACGCCGCCGCGCATCGCGGTGGCGGGCCTGAACCCGCACGCCGGCGAAGGCGGGCTCTTCGGTGACGAGGAGATCCGCATCATCGGGCCGGCCGTGCAGGCGGCCGTGGCCGAGGGCATCCGTGCCAGCGGCCCCTACGCGCCCGACACCGTGTTCATGCGCGCCCGCCGCGGGGAATTCGACCTCGTCGTGGCGATGACACACGACCACGGCCTGATACCGGTGAAGTACCTGGGCGTCGAGCAGGGCGTCAACGTCACGCTGGGCCTGCCCTTCGTGCGCACCAGCCCCGACCACGGCACGGCTTTCGACATTGCAGGCGAAGGCCGAGCCGACCCTGCCAGCCTCGTGGCGGCGCTGCGTTTGGCGCGCCGGCTCGTCAGCGCGGCTGCGCGCGGGTGACGGCGGAACGTCAGCGCGTCGACTCCGGTGCGGCCAGCGCCGCCAACTGCCGCCGGGCGCGCGCCGTGGCGCGTTCGACGAGGTAGGCGCTTTCATAGGCGCGCAGGCGCCCGGTCTCGCACAGGCGCTTGAGCATGCGCTGCGTCAGCGACACCGTCTTCCGGTGGCGGCCGCCGTGGGTGAAGATGTAGAAGCTTCGCGCCGGGCTGATGTGCGTCAGCTTCACCTTCTGCCACTGGTCGTCGAGGTGCATCTGGTAGGCGAAGCCGATCTCCAGGTGATCGACCAGCGCACGGCCCTCGGTGGGTTCCGCCGGTTCGGTGGTGGCCGGCACGCCCGGCAGAGACGGTGTCGACGCCGCGGCTTCGGCCGCCTCGGCGGCTTCAGCCTGCGCGGTGATGTCGATGTCGACCTCGCCGTTCCAGTTCACGGCCGATTCCTGCACCAGGCCGACTCGCTGAGCCTCCTCGGCGCTGAAGTGCACTGCGGGCACTTCCTCGGTCAGCACGGGCAGGCTGACCGAGCGCATCTCCTCGCGGGACGGTGGCGGCTTGCGCAGCGCGCCCTCCACCTGGCGCGCCATCAGGTTGATCTCGAGCTGGCTGCCGCTGGTGTTCTTCAGCGCCTCGGCATGGGCCGGCATCAGCAGGCCGAAGAACTTGCGCCTGTCCGCCTCGGGCCAGGCGATGAGGTTCATGCCCTCGGTCAGTTCCTGCATCAGCTTGGGCAACTGGGCCAGGAAGGCCTTGCGCAACGCCGGCGTGGGCTTGGGCTGCACGCTGAGGTAGAGCTCGCGCCCGGCGGTGCGCAGGCGCTGAAGCAGCGCACCTTCGGCGCCGTCCTGCTCGGCGGCGCACAGCAGCACCTGGCTCCAGACCTGGCTGATGAAGTCGCGCAGGAAGGCCGGAGCCTGCAAACCCTTCAGATCGCCTTCGACGCGCTGGGCGTAGAGCTGGCGCAGCCGCTGCTGGTCTTCCTTCTCGGTCAGCAGCGCTGCGGTGGCGCCCTGGTCGGGACTGTCGCTGCCGGCCAGTTCGGCCGTAAAGGCCTCCAGCGCGGCCAGCTTCTGCTCGTACAGCTCGATCTGCTCGAAGTCGCCTTCCACCACCTCGTGGATCAGCGCCTTGACCTTGCCCAGGAAGGCCTGCGCGCCGGCCTCGCCGAAGTCTTCGAAGGCCGAGCCCAGCGAGGCGATGCGGTTGATGAATCGCCGCACGGGGTGCTTGCGCGACGAAAAGAAGCTGGGGTCGCCCAATGCCGCACGCAGCACCGGCAGTTGCAGGCGGGCGATCTGGCGCGCCATCTGCGGCGGCACCTTGGGGTCGGCCAGGATCTGGTCGAAGAGGAAGCCGATGACGTCGATCACCATGTGATCGAGCGTGCCGCGAGAGGCCTGGCGCAGTTCGTCGCGGTGGGCGTGGATCAGGTTGGGCGGCAGCGGTGCCGAGGCAGCGCCGTCGTCGCCGTAGGCACTGCTGTAGCTGCCATCGCCACCACCGGCGCTGCCGCCGCCGCCGTCGTAGGCCAGGCGGCGGATGAGCGACATCAACACGGGGTCGACCTGGCCCAGCGCTGTGCCATGGTGGCCCGAGGACATGCCGCCGCGGCCGGTGGGCGCGCCGGCGCGCGTCGAAGAATCGAAGCCCGGGCCGCTGCGTCTGGCGCCTTCACCGGAGCCAGAGGCGATGCGCCCGCCCGGGCCGCGCTCGGCGCCCGAGGCATCGGCCAGGCCGCCGCCTTCGGTCTGGCCCCCGGCCTCGCCGCCGCCGCGCGCGGGCCGGTGGCGCACCATCATGCTCAGCGGTTGCACGCCGGCGCGCCGCAGGTCGGCCAGGATGTCGGCGTAGGTCTGGCGCAGCACGGCGTTCAGCGTGCGGCTGAACTCGTTGTTCAGCACCTTGCGCACCTCGGGCCGTTCAGACAGTGCGTCGACGCCGCGTATCACGGCATACCCGACGATGTCGGGCCGCAGCGGGTTGCGGTCACGCTCGCCGCCAGCTTCGCCGAGCAGCGCGTTGACGTACCCCTCGAGCTCGCGCAGCTCCCACTCGCAGGCGTGGGCCACCTCCATGCCGAAGCGTTCGGCCGAGATCTGGGCCTCGACCTCCTTGTCCTCGACCAGACTGAGCGAACCCCAGTCGGTGATGGCCGCCGTCGCGCCTGGCATCGGACGAGACGAGCCCGCGTCGGTGCCGCCCTGCGGCCCCAGTTCGCGAAGCACGCGCTCGTCGAGCGCGTCGTTGAAGGTCAGCGCGAAGATGGCCGACTTGCGGTTGAGCTCGAACTGTGCCTCGAGCAGGCCATCGCGCTGGTAGGCATGGTGCGCGGCCAGGGCGGCCAGGCCGAGGCTCTCGACGGTGCGCTCGGCGGCCTGCCGCGCCGCCATCTTCAGGCGCTGGATGGCCGCCTCCAGCGGCGCAGGCAGGCGATGAATGGGGTTCGGCTTCATGAGGGGCAAGGTTGTCGGAAGGCAACCCGGGGGGATGCTTTCAAGTATGCGGCATCCCCCTGCCACCCGCAGGCGCCGGGCCTGCCAGTTTCAGGCCTACTTCTTCAGCGCGTCACGAATCTCGCGCAGCAGCAACACGTCTTCGGGTGTCGGCGCCGGTGCGGCGGGCGGCGGCGGCGGGGCTTCGCGCTTCAGGCGGTTCATCTGCTTGATCATCAGGAAGATGATGAAGGCCAGGATGACGAAATTGATCAGGATGGTGATGAAGCTGCCGTAGGCGAACACCGCGCCGGCCTTCTTGGCCTCGACCAGCGTGGTGGCGGTCTGCCCCGACAGCGGGAAGAAGTAGTTGCTGAAGTCCAGCCCGCCGAAGATCTTGCCGACGATGGGCATGATGATGTCGCCAACCAGCGAATCGACGATCTTGCCGAAAGCGCCACCGATGATCACGCCGACCGCGAGGTCCATGACGTTGCCTTTGAGGGCGAATTCCTTGAATTCCGAGCTGAAGCTCATGTGATGCACTCCTGGGTTGTCTTTGCGTTATAGCGCGGCCTGCCCGCGGGCTGTCTTCGCGGGCCTCACGGTAGGTGCAGACCGCGGGCGCGTCAATGGCCGAGCGCGCTGCAGGGTGGCGGCCCGTCAGGCTGACGTAGGCGCCTCGGCTAGAATTCCGAGTTGATCCGAACTCCTGCAGCTTGCCGAGGAACCTCATGAGCGACGCTACCGTCGAACCCACCGTCGACCAGAGCCGGCGCACCTGGATTGCCATCACCTGTGGCGCCGGCGCCGTGGGCGGGGCCGCAGTGGCCGTGCCCTTCGTCAGTACCTTTGCACCTTCCGAGCGGGCGCGCGCAGCCGGTGCACCAGTGCGGGTCGACATCAGCGCGCTGCAGCCGGGCGAAAAGATGACGGTCGAATGGCGCGGCAAGCCGGTGTGGATCGTGCGCCGCACGCCCGAGCAACTGGCCGCGCTGCCCAAGCTCGATCCGCAGCTGGCCGATCCCAATTCCGACCGCAAGGCGCTGCCCATGCCCGCGTACGCGAAGAATCCGGCGCGCGCGATCAAGCCGGAATTCTTCGTCGGTGTCGGCATCTGCCCGCACCTGGGGTGTTCACCGTCCGACAAGTTCCAGACCGGCGCCCAGCCTTCGCTGCCCGACGACTGGATGGGCGGGTTCTTCTGCCCCTGCCACGGCTCCACCTTCGACATGGCCGGCCGCGTGTACAAGAACAAGCCCTCGCCCGACAACCTGGAGGTACCGCCGCACATGTACCTCTCGGACACCACGCTCCTGATCGGCGAAGACAAGGCCGCCTGAGCCGCCAAGTCTCGGCAGTAAACCCAGAATCTCGAGGTCAAGATGGCTGAATTCAAGGAAGCGCCTGCCGGTTCGTCGGCATTGACGCAAGGCACGGTGTGGCTCGAGAACCGGTTTCCGACCCTGTTCTCGGCCTACAAGGTTCACCTCTCGGAGTACTACGCTCCGAAGAACATGAACTTCTGGTATTTCTTCGGCAGCCTCTCGCTGCTGGTGCTGGTGATCCAGATCGTCACGGGCATCTTCCTCGTGATGCACTACAAGCCCGACGCGGCCAAGGCCTTCGAGTCGGTCGAGTACATCATGCGCGACGTGCCCTGGGGCTGGCTGGTGCGCTACATGCACTCCACCGGGGCCAGCGCCTTCTTCGTCTGCGTCTACCTGCACATGTGGCGCGGCATGATCTACGGCAGCTACCAGAAGCCGCGCGAACTGGTCTGGATCTTCGGCGTGGCCATCTTCCTGTGCCTGATGGCCGAGGCCTTCATGGGCTACCTGCTGCCCTGGGGCCAGATGAGCTACTGGGGCGCCCAGGTCATCATCAACCTGTTCGCCGCCATCCCCTTCATCGGCCCCGACCTGGCGCTGCTGATCCGCGGCGACTTCGTCGTCGGCGACGCCACGCTGAACCGCTTCTTCGCCTTCCACGTCATCGCCGTGCCGCTGGTGCTGCTGGGCCTGGTGGTGGCCCACCTGCTGGCGCTGCACGACGTGGGTTCGAACAACCCCGACGGCGTCGAGATCAAGGCCAAGAAGGACCCGAAGACCGGCATCCCGCTCGACGGCATTCCCTTCCACCCCTACTACACGGTGCACGACATCGTCGGCGTCTCGGTGTTCCTGATGATCTTCACTGCCATCATCTTCTTCGCGCCCGAGTTCGGCGGCTACTTCCTCGAGTACAACAACTTCATCCCGGCCGACCCGCTGAAGACGCCGCTGCACATCGCGCCGGTGTGGTACTTCACGCCGTACTACTCGATGCTGCGCGCCGTCACCGACGACTTCGTCAACGTGCTGGCCGGCCTGGTGTGCGTGGCGGGCATCCTGGCCTTTCTGAAGGGCGGTTTCAGCGGCCTGTGGAAGTTCGCGCCGCTGGCGGGCGCGCTGGTGCTGGCCGTGCTGCTGAAGACCTTCGACGCCAAGTTCTGGGGCGTGGTGGTGATGGGCGTGGCGGTGATGGTCCTGTTCCCGCTGCCCTGGCTCGACCGCAGCCCGGTGAAGTCCATCCGCTACCGGCCGAGCTGGAACAAGGTGCTCTACGGCGTGTTCATCGTCAATTTCGTCGTGCTGGGCTACCTGGGTGTGAAGCCGCCTTCGGACGTCGGCACGTTCGTGTCGCAGGCCGGCACGCTGTTCTACTTCGGTTTCTTCCTGCTGATGCCCTGGTGGAGCCGCATCGGTGAATTCAAGGCCGTGCCCGACCGCGTGGTCTTCAAGGCCCACTAAGCGTCCGGCGGAGCTCTCGTTCATGAAAAAGCTGATCCTGTCTCTCTTCGCTGCACTGATGTTTTGTGGCCAAGCCCAGGCCGCCGGCGGTGGCGTGGCCTGGGACAAGTTCCCGACCGAGCGCGCCAACGACATGGCCGCGCTGCAGAACGGCGCCAAGCTGTTCGCCAACTACTGCCTGAACTGCCACGCCGCGGCCTTCATGCGCTACAACCGGCTGCGCGACATCGGCCTGACCGAAGACCAGATCAGCGCCAACCTGATCTTCACCGGCACCAAGGTCGGCGACACCATGCAGACCGCGCTGTCGCCCAAGGACGCCAAGGCCTGGTTCGGCGCGCAGCCGCCCGACCTGACGCTGATCGCCCGCTCGCGCTCGGCGGCCGGACAGGGCAGCGGTGCCGACTACCTCTACACCTACCTGCGCACCTACTACCGCGACGAGACCAAGGCCACCGGCTGGAACAACCTGGCCTTCCCGAACGTCGGCATGCCGCACGTGCTGTGGGAGCTGCAAGGCCAGCAGCGTGCCATCTACGCCGACGAGAAGGATCCCCACGACGCGGCCAAGACGCTGCACGTCTTCAAGGGTTTCGAGGCCATCACGCCGGGTACGATGAGCACGGCCGAGTACAACCACGCCGTGGCGGACCTGGTGGCCTTCCTGCACTGGATGAGCGAACCCAATCGGGCCGACCGCGTGCGCCTGGGCGTGTGGGTGCTGATCTTCCTGAGCATCTTCACGGTGATCGCCTGGCGCCTGAACGCGGCGTTCTGGAAGGACATCAAGTAGGGCTACGCGCAGGGTCGGGGCGCGCCTCGGGCCTGCAGCGCAGTGGGAGCCGTTCGGCCCCACTGCGTTTTGTTTTTGGGACACTGCCGTCCCCTGCTGGCAGATTGAAGATCTAGAAAGGCCTGACGCCATGATGGTGCTGTACTCCGGAACGACCTGTCCCTATTCGCACCGCTGCCGCTTCGTGCTGTTCGAGAAGGGCATGGACTTCGAGATCCGCGACGTCGACATCTTCGCCAAGCCCGAAGACATCGCGTTGATGAACCCGTACAACGAGGTGCCCATCCTGGTGGAGCGCGACCTCATCCTGTACGAGTCGCACATCATCAATGAGTACATCGACGAGCGCTTCCCGCATCCGCAACTGATGCCGGGCGACCCGGTGGCGCGCGCACGCGTGCGGCTGTTCCTCTTCAATTTCGAGAAGGAACTGTTCAGCAACGTCAACCTGCTGGAAGGCCGCAGCGTCAAGGCGACCGAAAAGCAGATGGAAAAGGCCCGCGACCAGATCCGCGACCGCCTGACGCAGCTGGCGCCCATCTTCCTGAAGAACAAGTACATGCTGGGCGACGACTTCAGCATGCTCGACGTGGCCATCGCGCCGCTGCTGTGGCGCCTGGACTACTACGGCATCGACCTCAGCAAGAACGCCGTGCCGCTGCTGAAGTACGCCGAGCGCATCTTCTCGCGCCCGGCCTACATCGAAGCGCTGACGCCTTCCGAGAAGGTGATGCGCAAGTAGGCGCCGAGGGCCATGGTCGACAGCGCGGACAACCAGGGCACCTCCACCCGCCCGTACCTGCTGCGGGCGCTGCACGACTGGTGCACCGACAACGGCTTCACGCCGTATCTCGCGGTCTATGTCGGCCCGGGCGTGCAGGTGCCGATGGAGTACGTGAAGAACAACGAGATCGTGCTCAACGTCGGCTTCGAGGCCACCTCGGGGCTGCAGCTGGGCAACGAGTTCATCGAGTTCAAGGCGCGCTTCGGCGGCGTGGCGCGCGAGATCCGCGTGCCGGTCGATCATGTCGTGGCCATCTACGCGCGCGAGAACGGCCAGGGCATGGCCTTCCCCGTGCCCACCGAAGCCGGTGTGCGCGCCGAGGCCACGGCCGAATCGACGCCGATTCGCGGCTTGCGGCTGGCCAGCAGCGAGGTCGCCCAGGCATCACCGCCCGCGCCGCCCGAGCCCCCCAAGGACACCCCACCCGAGCCCGCGGGCCCCGGCGGCGGGCGGCCTGCGCTCAAGCGCGTCAAGTAGCGCCGCTTCGGCACTACCTACAATTGATTTCTTGCCGGCTTAGCTCAGTTGGTAGAGCACCCGCCTTGTAAGCGGAAGGTCATCCGTTCGACTCGGATAGCCGGCACCACCGTGTGTCGCGAACCCCGCCCGTGTGGCCGGGCTCACCCCCGGGGCAGCACCTTGATCTTGATCGGTGGCCCGCGCCAGCCACGTTCACGCAGCGCGTCGTCCAGCGCCGGCAGCATCTGTCGCAGCTTGGCCGCGGCTGCGGCGTGCGAAACGAGCAGTACCCACGCACTGTCGTCCAACGGGCCGGCCCGAATGCCGCCGGCCAGGCCGGGTGGGAACAGGGGAGCGATGGCCTCCAGCCTGGCCTTCGATTCCTGCATCCGCTGCAGCAGACTGCTCAGCGGTTCGCTGCGGCCCAGGGCGGCGGCGACGGTCTGGTCCTTGAGGCCCGGATGGTTCATCAGGGGGTGAGTCTAAGTGGCTCGTCGCGAAGAGCCGCGCAGCCGGCTTGATGGGGTGCTGATGCTGCGGCCGGCGGGCCGGCCGCTGGCGCGGCTGTGTACCCGCATGCGTACCAGGGCCGGGTGATAAACTTCGACGCTTTGTTTTCGACGCTGCAGCGCCGAGTCGGGCTGCGCCACAGGCGCCCGCCGGACGGTGTTGCAGGCCGGCGCAGCGCCCCCACATGAACTCGCTCATGCCTGTCGGTCCCGATGCCGGGCCCGCCTGGTGCCGCCGATGCGCGTGGTCGCCGCACCTCCCGCACCGCCCCTGAACCCCGAGAGCCCGACGCCGCATGTTTCCCAAGATCCTGACCCAGATTTTCGGCAGCCGCAACGAACGCCTGCTGAAGACCTACCGGCGCACCGTGGACCAGGTCAACGCGCTGGAAACCCAGTTCGAGAAACTGAGCGACGAGCAACTGCGCGCCAAGACCGACGAGTTCCGCCAGCGCGTGGCCGCCGGCACGGCACTCGACGACCTGCTGCCCGAGGCCTTCGCCGTGGTGCGTGAAGGCAGCAAGCGCACGCTGAAGATGCGCCACTTCGACGTGCAGCTCATCGGCGGCATCGCGCTGCACCAGGGCAAGATCGCCGAGATGCGCACCGGCGAAGGCAAGACACTGATGGCCACGCTGCCGGTCTACCTGAACGCCATCGCCGGCAAGGGTGTGCACGTGGTCACCGTCAACGACTACCTGGCGCGCCGCGACGCCGAGTGGATGGGGCGCCTGTACACCTTCCTGGGCCTGACCGTGGGCGTGAACGTGCCAGGCATGGACCGCGAGGAGAAGCAGGCCGCCTACGCCGCCGACGTCACCTACGGCACCAACAACGAGTTCGGCTTCGACTACCTGCGCGACAACATGGTGCTGGAGACGCGCGACCGCGTGGCGCGCGGCCTGAACTACGCCATCGTCGACGAAGTGGACTCCATCCTCATCGACGAGGCGCGCACGCCGCTGATCATCAGCGGCCAGGCCGAAGACCACACCGAGATGTATGTGCGCATCAACGCCATCGTCCCGAATCTGAAGAAGCAGATCGGCGAGGAAGACATCCGCACGGGTGAAGGCGTGATCGACGCCGGCGACTTCACGGTGGACGAGAAGTCGCACCAGGTCTTCCTGACCGAGAGCGGCCACGAGAAGGCCGAACAGCTGCTGGCCGAGGCCGGCCTGCTGCCCGAAGGTGCGAGCCTGTACGACCCGGCCAACATCGCGCTGATGCACCACGTCTACGCGGCGCTGCGGGCCAACCAACTCTACAACCGCGACCAGCATTACGTGGTGCAGAACGGCGAAGTGATCATCGTCGACGAGTTCACCGGCCGCCTGATGACGGGCCGGCGCTGGAGCGACGGCCTGCACCAGGCCGTCGAGGCCAAGGAAGGCGTGCAGATCCAGAACGAGAACCAGACCCTGGCCTCGGTCACCTTCCAGAACTTCTTCCGCATGTACGGCAAGCTGGCGGGCATGACCGGCACGGCCGACACCGAGGCCTACGAGTTCCAGGAGATCTACGGCCTGGAGACCGTGGTCATCCCGCCGAACATGCCGACCATCCGCAAGGACGACAACGACCTCATCTACAAGACGACGAAGGAGAAGTTCGACGCCGTCACGCTCGACATCCGCGACTGCCACGAACGCGGCCAGCCGGTGCTGGTGGGCACCACCAGCATCGAGAACAGCGAAGTGCTCAGCGAACTGCTGCAGAAGGCCAAGCTGCCGCACCAGGTGCTGAACGCCAAGCAGCACGCCAAGGAAGCCGAGATCGTGGCCCAGGCCGGGCGGCCGGGCGTCATCACCATCGCCACCAACATGGCCGGCCGCGGCACCGACATCGTGCTGGGCGGCAACGTCGAAAAGCAGATCCAGTTCCTGGAAGCCGATGCCGCCCTGTCCGACGACGAGCGCCACGTGCGGGCGCAGAAGCTCAAGGACGAATGGCAGGCGCTGCACGAACAGGTGAAAGCCGCCGGCGGCCTGCGCATCGTGGCCACCGAGCGCCACGAGAGCCGACGCATCGACAACCAGCTGCGCGGCCGTTCGGGCCGCCAGGGCGACCCGGGCGCGAGCCGCTTCTACCTGTCGCTCGACGACCCGTTGATGCGCATCTTCGCGGGCGACCGCGTGCGCGCCATCATGGACCGCCTGAAGATGCCCGAGGGCGAGGCCATCGAGGCCGGCATCGTCAACCGCAGCATCGAGAGCGCGCAGCGCAAGGTGGAGGCGCGCAACTTCGACATCCGCAAGCAGCTGCTGGAATACGACGACGTCAGCAACGACCAGCGCAAGGTCATCTACCAGCAGCGCAACGAGATCCTGGAAGCCGCGAACCTGGACGAGCAGATCGGCAACCTGCGCGGCAGCGCGATGACTGAAGTGGTGCGCACCTACGTGCCCGCCGGCACGCTGGAAGAGCAGTGGGACCTGGACAGCCTGGAGCGCGTGCTGCGCGAGGAGTGGCAGCTGGACGTGGCGCTGAAGGCCGCCGTGGAAGGCAGCGACTCGATCACCGACGACGACATCGTCCACAAGGTGGTGGCCGCCGCCGACGTGCACTTCAAGACCAAGGTCGACGCCGTTGGCGGTGAGCAGTTCACGCCCTTCATGCGCATGGTGCTTCTGCAGAGCATCGACAGCCACTGGCGCGAGCACCTGGCCGCGCTGGACTACCTGCGCCAGGGCATCCACCTGCGCGGCTACGCGCAGAAGAACCCGAAGCAGGAATACAAGCGCGAGGCCTTCGAGCTCTTCAGCCAGCTGCTCGACGTGGTGAAGATGGAAGTCACGCGTGTGCTGATGACGGTGCGCATCCAGAGCCAGGACGAGGCCGCCCAGGCTGCCGCCGCGCTGGAGCAGCAGGCGGCACAGCTGTCCAACGTCACCTACACCGCGCCCACCGCGGACGGTGGGGTGTCGCAGGTGGCCGACACCGGGTTGCTGGGCGATGCGCCGGTGCCGAAGGTGGGGCGCAATGATCCGTGTCCGTGCGGCAGCGGGAAGAAGTACAAGAGCTGCCACGGCAGGTTGGCCTGAGCGCGGCGCGGGCGACGGGTACATGGCGCCCCCTTCGCGATCTGCGTGCACCCGGCCGCGTCATCGTTGGGCTGCCTGCATCGTGGCATTCGTCGGCATGGCGCTGGTTGCACCGGCCGCCGCCGTCGACTTGCGCGCTGTGCCCGTGCCTCTCGAACCGGCCCTGCGCAGCGGCAAGGTCGCACTGGCCGCGGGCGAAGTCGTGGCCCAGCCGGCGCTTGAACAGGCGCTGCGTACCGATGCCGCCCTGCTTTGGCAGCGCGGCGACGGCGGCGCCGGTCTTTCGGTCGCCTTCCAGGCCGTGACCTGGCGTGACGGCGCGCTGGGCTGCCCCCAGCCCGACCGGATGTACACGCAGGCACTGGTCTCAGGCTGGCGTGTGCTGGTCTCGGACGACACCCGACGCGTCAGCTACCACGCCAGCCGTTCTGGCTTCTGGCTGCTGTGTCCGGCAGACCGGTCGCACCCCCCGCTGCCCGACGACGCCACGCGCTGAGCCGCCGGCCCATAGCGACCGGGTCGTGTCCCCGCGCATGCTGGCCGTGCCCGCCCGGTCGAGTCCCCGCCGCATGCGGGTAAACGTGCCCCGGGACACGGGGGATTGCCGGCGCCCGCAGGCTCTGGTTATCGTGCCGTCTACGGGGACTGTCCCATGACATGCGCCCGGAGCGCCCCGCCCTCGTCTGGCCGGTTGGCTACTGCGGGCGGTGTGATCTTTACCACCCATCAAGACCTTCGAAAGGCAACTTCATGAATCACGGATGGCATTTGCGAGCGTTGATGCTCGGTATCAGTGGCACGTGTGTGCTGGCTACTGCCCAGGCGCACGAAGCCCAGGGCGTGAAGCCAGCCGAAGCGGCACCCGTCGCCGGTGAGGCGCAGGCCCTGCGTGCCGTGCGCGACAAGGCCACGGGCCGGCTGCGTGCACCGGACGCCGACGAAGCCGCGGCCATGGATGCCGCCGAACGGGCCAGCCGCAAGGCACGCGGCCTGCCGGAGGTGGCGGGTTTGCAGCCCGTGGTCGTGGTTCGCCACGCCAGCGGCATGATGAGCGCCAAGCTCGGCTCGGACCAGCTGATGACACTCAGGGGCGAACGCCAGGCCGATGGATCGGTGCGCCGCGTCCACGCCGACGGCACAAGCCACGACCGTGCGCCCGCCGCACGCGACAACCGTCCGACGGAGTGACCCTCATGCGCAAGAAGATCATCGCCGCCGCGGCAGCGGCCCTGAGCATGGCTTTCTGCCTGCCCGGACATGCTGCCACGTTGGAACTGCTCAACGTCGACCCGCCTGGCGTCGGCTTCAACGACCCGACGCCGGCCACGCCCGTGGGCGGCAACGCCGGGACCACGGTGGGCGCCCAACGCTTGATCGCCTACCGCAAGGCGCTGGAACTCTGGGGTCGGACGCTCAAGAGCTCGGTCAACATCGTCGTGCAGGGCTCTTTCGCTGGCCTGACCTGCGACGCCACCGGCGGCGTGCTCGCCCAGGCCGGGACGACCTACATCTTCAGCGACTTCCCGGGCGCACCGCTGGCCGGGCACTGGTACCACTCGGCCCTGGCGGACGCGCTGTCCGGCACCGACCTCGTGGTGGCTGAAGGTGGGCCGTCCGGCGACCCGGACATCGTCGCCAACTTCAACGGCAACGTTGGCAAACCCGACTGCATTGCCGGGCCCGGTTGGTACTACGGGCTGGACAACAACGCCCCGGTCGGCCAGACCGATTTCCTCGACACCTTCATGCACGAGGTGTCGCACGGCCTGGGGTTCTCGAACTTCGCCAACGAGGCCTCGGGTGCCCTCATTTCGGGCCTGCCCGACGTGTACATGGCCAACACCTTCGATCTGTTCTACGGCCAGCCGTGGAACACGACGGTGTTCGGGCCACAGACCTCGCTCTTCCTTCGCCTGTCGGCGGTCAACAACGGCAACGTGGTCTGGACCGGCCCGCAGGTCACGGCCAACTCGGTGAAGATCCTGGGGCCCTACCAGGGTGTGCGCCTGACCGGCAACCTGAACCAGGAACTCGTCATCGGCAGCGCGTCGTTCGGCGCTGCAGCCACGGCCGACAACTTCGGCGGCCCGATCGTCGTCGCCCTCGACGATGCGGTGAACGGGCTCAGCACCACCGATGGCTGCGGGCCGCTGACCAATGCTGCCGAGGTGGCCGGAAAGATCGCCTTCATGGACCGCGGCAGCTGCGGTTTCGCCGTCAAGGCGAAGAATGCGCAGCTCGCCGGCGCGAAGGGCGTGATCATCGGCAACAACCAGGCCGGCGGCGCGATCGGCCTCGGCGGCTCGGATCCGACCGTGACGGTGCCGACCATCAGCGTCTCTCAGGCCGACGGCACCGCCATCAAGGCCGCGTCGCCGGGCGTGTCGGTGGAGTTCTTCACCGACCCGTCGCGCCGGGCTGGCACCAACCAGGGCTTAGTGCGCCTGTACGCGCCGACAACGGTGGCGCTCGGTTCGTCGATCTCGCACTTCGACACCGTGGCACTGCCGAATCTTTTGATGGAGCCTTTCATCAACGCGGATCTGCGCTCGGCACGCAACCTCGACCTGACGCCGGCGCTGATGCAGGATATCGGCTGGACGCTGGAAACGCTGAAGATCGGCGCCTGTGACACGGCCGTCCCCAACGCGCTTACCAACGGCGACCTGCTGCACGTGAAGGTCGAGAACTGCAAGGTGGGCGCGCGGAATCATGGCCAGTTCGTCAGCTGCATCAACCAGGTGACCAACCCGCTTGTCGCCGCCGGCTTGATGACCGGCTCGCAGAAGGGTGCGATCTCGAGTTGCGCAGGGCGCTCGAAGTAAGCTCGAACTCCGTCGCTTGATGACGGAACGGCGCCTTCGGGCGCCGTTTTTCATGGTGGCTGGCAGATGACTACACTGCGGCGTTACGCCCTTTGCTTCATCTGCCATGCCCGTCAACCTCAGCGCTGCCGATCCGGTTTCCCTCCAACCCATCGCCGGCCTGCGCATCGCGACCGCAATGGCCGGCGTTCGTAAGCCCAACCGCCGCGACTTGGTGCTGTTCGTGCTTGACGAAGGCGCCGCGGTGGCCGGTGTGTTCACGCAGAACCGCTTCTGTGCGGCGCCGGTACAGTTGTGCCGCGAACACCTGGCCGGTGGCCCGGCCAGCCGAGCACTGTTGATCAACACCGGCAATGCCAATGCCGGCACCGGCGCCGACGGCCTGGCGCGGGCGCGCTGCAGCTGCGCCACGTTGGCCGCGCTGATGGACTTGCAGCCTCAGCAGGTGCTGCCCTTTTCCACCGGCGTGATCATGGAAACGCTGCCCATCGAACGCATCGAGGCGGCGTTGCCCACGGCACTGGCAGCCTTGCGGCCGGCCGACGGCGCGGCCTGGGCGGAGGCCGCTGCCGGCATCATGACCACCGACACCCTACCCAAGGCGGCATCGCGACAGGTGACCATCGGCGGGCGGACCGTCACCGTCACCGGCATCAGCAAGGGCGCTGGCATGATCCGCCCGAACATGGCCACGATGCTGGGCTTCATCGGCACCGATGCGGTCATCGAGCCCGCCGCGCTGCAGGTGCTGGTGCGTGAGGCCGCAGACCTGAGCTTCAACCGCATCACGATCGATGGTGACACGTCGACCAACGACTCCTTCGTCATCATGGCCACGCAGCAGGCCGGCCATGCGCTCATCACGGCGCTCACCTCGCCCGAAGGCCGCGCGCTGCGCGACGCCGTGGTCGCGGTGGCCCAGCAACTGGCCCAGGCCATCGTGCGCGACGGCGAAGGCGCCACCAAGTTCATCACCGTGCAGGTGCAGGGCGGTCGCGACGAGGCCGAGTGCAAGCTCGCCGCCTACGCCATCGCCCACTCACCGCTGGTGAAGACCGCCTTCTTCGCCAGCGACCCCAACCTCGGCCGCATCCTCGCGGCGGTGGGCTACGCCGGCATCGCCGACCTCGACCAGGGCCTCATCGACCTCTTCCTCGACGACGTGCACGTCGTCCACCAGGGCGGGCGGCTGCCCACCTACACCGAGGCCGACGGCCAGCGTGTGATGAAACAGAGCGAGATCACCGTGCGCGTGCACCTGCACCGCGGCACCGCCGAGACCACGGTCTGGACCTGCGACCTCTCGCACGACTACGTCACCATCAACGCCGATTACCGTTCCTGAGTCCGCCCCTGGCCGAGCGCACCCTGTTCCTGCGTCTGCTCGCGCGCCTCTTGTCGCGGCTCCCGACGCTGCCCGCGGGCGACCTGTTGCGCGACGCCGCCTACCGGCGGCTGTGGACCTCCATCCTCACCAGTTCCTTCGGCAACCAGGTGATGATGCTGGCGCTGCCGCTCACCGCGGCGGTGCTGCTGCAGGCCACGCCGACCCAGATGGGCCTGCTGACGGCCATCGAGCTGCTGCCCTTCCTGCTGCTGTCGCTGCCTTCGGGCGTGTGGCTCGACCGCGTGCGCAAGTTGCCGGTCTACGTGGTGGGCGAATCGCTCATCGGCGTGGCGGCCGCCAGCGTGCCGCTGGCCTGGTGGCTGGGCTGGCTGTCGATGGGTTGGCTCTACGTGGTGGGCTTCATGCTGGGCGCCGTGCACACGGTGGCCGGCACGGCGGCGCAGATCGTGCTGACGCAAGTGGTGGCGCGTGAGCGGCTGGTGGAGGCGCATGCCAAGAACGCGCTCGCGACTTCGGGCGCGGAAGTCGTCGGGCCCGGGCTGGCCGGTGCGCTGATCAAGATCTTCGGCGCGCCGCTGGCGCTGCTGGTCAACGCGGTGCTGCTGCTGGGCTCGGCGCTCATCCTGCGCGGCATCCCCATCGCCGAACGCCGCGAGGCGCGCCCCGCTGGGCACTTCTGGCGCGACCTGGGCGTGGGCCTGCGCTTCGTCACCGGGAACCGCCTGCTGCTGACGCTGGGCGTGCTGATGGCCGTCTGGCAGATGTGCCACTACTCCGCGGTCACGGTGCAGATCCTCTTCGCGACGCGCACGCTGGGCCTGAGCGAACACGCCGTGGGCCTGTGCTACATGGGCATGGGCGTGGGCACCATCGCCGGCAGCATGCTGGGGCGGCGGGTCAGCCACCGCATCGGCCCCGGGCCCTGCCTGGTGGTGGGCTACGCCATCTGCGGCGCAGGCTGGCTGCTGCTGGCCGCGGCGCCGGCCAACGCCTGGGGCGTGGCCGCCTTCGCGCTGATGCTGATGAGCTTCACCACCGGCGCGGTGTTCATCTTCATCAACTTCCTGGCGCTGCGCCAGGCGGTGACACCGGCGCCCTTGCTCGGCCGCATGACGGCCACGATGCGCTGGCTGACGCTGCTGGCGGCCGCGCCCGGCGCGTTGCTGGGTGGTTGGCTCGGCGACCACGTGGGGCTGCGCGCGGCGCTGGCCTTTGCTGGCGGCGTGTCGGTGCTGCTGGTGCTGGTGGCGTGGCGGTTGCCGCTGATTCGCGGACTGACGACGCTGCCCGAGCAGGAGCGGGAATCGGAGTGGCTCGGCATCGAAGCCGAGGTGCGTGCGCCGTTGCCTTGAGAACGCGCCGCCCGCGCGCCGTCAAACGGTGACCGGACGCTCCATCGGCGCGAAGCGGTCCACCGCATCGGTGATCAGCCCGTCGACGCCCAGCGCCAGCAGACGGCGCGCCTCGTCGGCGTCGTTCACCGTGTAGCACAGCGCACGCAGGCCGGCGCCGTGCAGTTGCGCCAGCACGGTGGCGTCCATCAGGCGGTGCTGGGTGACCACGGCGACGCAGCCCAACTGTTGGGCGCGTTCGAACCAGCCCGGCACCAACTTGTCGAGCAGCAGCGCACGCGGCAAGGCCGGTGCACTTTCGCGCGCGCCGCGCAAGGCCTCGGGCTCGAAGGAACTGAGCAGCAGTGCGGGGGACGCGCCCGGCCACAGGCGTGCGCAAGCGGCGCCCGCAGCCACACCGGTGGCGTGTTCGCGGCCGGGCGTGGGCTTGATCTCGACGTTCAGCGCAAAGCCATTGCGTTGCACATAGGCCGCGATGGCGTCCAGGCTGGGCAGCGGTTCGCCGGCGAAGGCGCGCGAGTGCCAGCCGCCGGCATCCAGGCGCGACAGTGCCGACCAGGGGCGGTCGCCGGCCATGCCGCTGGCCGGTGTGGTGCGGTCCAGCGTGCTGTCGTGCAGCAGGAAGGGCACGCCGTCGGCGCTCAGCTTCACGTCGCACTCGAAGGCGCGGTAACCGTGCGAGGCACCGACACGGAAGGCGGCCAGCGTGTTCTCGGGCGCCAGCTTGCCGGCGCCGCGGTGGGCAATCCAGAACGGCAACGGCCAGTCGGCGTTCATGCCACGCGCTGCCCGCTTTCACGGTCGAACCAGTGCAGGTGCTCGCGTGGCACGTGCAGGTGCACGGTGTCGCCCGGCCGGGGGGGCGTGAGCGTGGCCTCCAGGCGCACGGTGAACGCCGAGCCCCCGAGGTGGCCGTAGACCAGCCGCTCGGCGCCCAGCATCTCCAGCACGTCCACCTTCAGCGGCCACTCGCCGTCGGCACGCAGTTCGGCGTGTTCGGGGCGCACGCCCAGCGTCAGTGCCCCGCCGCGCGGCGCGGTGGCGGGCAGCAACAGGGCCTCGGCGGCGCCGTCAGCCGCGAAGCGCCGTCCGTCGGCCTGGCCGTGCAGCAGGTTCATCGGCGGGCTGCCGATGAAGCCCGCGACGAAGGTGCTGGCCGGTTCGCCGTAGACCTGCTCGGGCGTGCCGATCTGCTCGATGCGCCCGGCGTTCATCACGAGCATGCGCTGGGCCAGCGTCATCGCCTCGACCTGGTCGTGGGTGACGAAGAGCGAGGTCACGCCGAGTTCGGCGTGCAGCTTGCGAATCTCCAGCCTGGTTGCGGCGCGCAGCTTGGCGTCCAGGTTGGACAGCGGCTCGTCGAAGAGGAAGACCTGCGGCTGGCGAACGATGGCGCGGCCCATCGCCACACGCTGGCGCTGGCCGCCCGAGAGCTGGCGCGGCTTGCGCTGCAGCAGTTCACCCAGTTCCAGGATCTTGGCGGCCTTCTGCACCCGAGTCTCGATCTCGGCCTTGGGCACCTTGGCGATCTTCAGCCCGTAGGCCATGTTGTCGTAGACGCTCATGTGCGGGTAGAGCGCGTAGTTCTGGAACACCATCGCGATGTCGCGCTCGGCCGGCTCCAGCTTGTTGACGACGCGCCCGCCGATGTCGATCTCGCCGCCGGTGATCTCTTCCAGCCCGGCCACCATGCGCAGCAGCGTGCTCTTGCCGCAGCCTGAAGGACCCACGATGACGATGAACTCGCCGTCAGGTATGTCGGCGCTGACGCCATGGATCACCTTCACGGCCTTGGGCCCGTGGCCGTAGGTCTTCTCGACGTTTCTCAGTGCAATGGCGCCCATGTCTCGTTCTTATTTTTCGGTGTCGACCAGGCCCTTGACGAACCACTTCTGCATCAGGATGACGACCAAGGCCGGCGGGACCATCGCCAGGATGGCGGTGGCCATCACGATGTTCCAGTCGTTGGCCGCGTCGCCGCCGGAGATCATGCGCTTGATGCCCATCACCACCGGGTACATGTCCTCGCTGGTGGTCACCAGCAGCGGCCACAGGTACTGGTTCCAGCCGTAGATGAACTGGATGACGAAGAGCGCCGCGATGCTGGTGGTGGACAGCGGCAGCAGCACGTCCTTGAAGAAGCGCAGCGGGCCGGCGCCGTCGACACGCGCGGCTTCCACCAGTTCGTCGGGCACGGTGAGGAAAAACTGGCGGAACAGGAAGGTGGCGGTGGCGCTGGCGATCAGCGGCACCGTCAGGCCGGCATAGCTGTTGAGCATGCCGAGGTCCGACACCACCTGGTAGGTGGGCCCGATGCGCACCTCCACCGGCAGCATCAGCGTCACGAAGATGGCCCAGAAGAAGAACATGCGCCCGGGGAAGCGGAAGTAGACGATGGCAAACGCCGACAGCAGCGAGATCGCGATCTTGCCGATGGCGATGACCAACGCCGTGATCAGGCTCACCACCATCATGCGGCCCACCGGCGCGGTGGATGCCGCGCTGTCGCTGGTGCCCTGGATCGCCGCGGTGTAGTTCTCCACCAGGTGCGGGCCGGGCAGCAGCGGCATCGGCACCTGCACGATGTCCTGCGCGGTGTGGGTCGACGCGACGAAGGTGATGTAGAGCGGAAAGGCGACGATCAACACGCCCAGCACCAGCACCACGTGCGAGATGGCCGTGGCCAGCGGGCGGTTCTCAACCATGTCTTGCAGCCGGGAGCTACGGGCGGGTTCATCAGTAGTTGACCTTCTTCTCGACGTAGCGGAACTGCACCACGGTGAGCGCGATGACGATGAACATCAGCACCACGCTCTGCGCCGCCGAGCCGCCCAGGTCCAGCGCCTTGAAGCCGTCGTAGTAGACCTTGTAGACGAGGATGGCAGTGTCCTTGCCCGGCCCGCCCTCGGTGGCCGCGTCGACGATGGCGAAGGTGTCGAAGAAGGCGTAGACGACGTTGATGACGAGCAGGAAGAAGGTGGTGGGCGAAAGCAGCGGGAAGACGATGGTCCAGAAGCGCCGCCAGGGCCCCGCGCCGTCGATGGCCGCGGCCTCGATCAGGCTCTTAGGGATGCTCTGCAAGCCGGCCAGGAAGAAGAGGAAGTTGTACGAGATCTGCTTCCACACCGCGGCCATCACGATCAGCGTCATCGCCTGGTTGCTGTTCAGCAGGTGGTTCCATTCGATGCCCACGCTGCGCAGCGCGAAGCTGACGATGCCTATGGACGGCGCGAACATGAAGAGCCACAGCACGCCGGCGACGGCCGGTGCCACCGCATACGGCCAGATCAGCAGCGTCTTGTAGACGTTGGCGCCGCGCAGCACGCGGTCGGCGAAGACCGCCAGCGCCAGCGACACCGTGAGGCCGATGCCGGCCACGAGCACCGAGAACACCGCCGTGGTCTTGAACGACGCGAGATAGCTGTCATCCGCCCACAGCCGGCGGAAGTTGTCGAAGCCCACCCACTCGACCGACGTGCCGAAGGCGTCCTGCTGCTGCAGCGACTGCACCAGCGCCTGGCCTGCCGGCCAGAAGAAGAAGACGGCGATGACGGCCACCTGGGGTGCCAGAAGCACCCAAGGCAGCCACCAACTCTTGAAGCGGACGCGCTTTTCGACGGCCAAGGGAAGGGTCAGCCCTTGTTGGCCTTCTCGAAGCGCTCGAGCTGCTCGTTGCCGCGCTTGACGGCCTCGTCCAGCCCTTCCTTGGGGGTCTTCTTGCCGGCCCAGACCAGCTCCAGTTCCTCGTCGACGATGGCGCGGATCTGGTTGAAGTTGCCCAGGCGCACGCCGCGCGACTTGTCGGTCGTCTTGCGGATCATCTGGTTGACGGCGGTGTCGGTGCCCGGGTTGGCCTTGTAGAAGCCCGACTTCTCGGTCAGCGCGAACGAGGCCAGCGTGATCGGCAGGTAGCCCGTCTCCTGGTGGCTCTTGGCCTGGATCTCGGCGTTCTGCAGGTAGTTGAAAAAGGCGGCCACGCCCTTGTACTGGGCGGCCGGCTTGCCCGACATCACCCACAGGCTTGCGCCGCCGATGACGGTGTTCTGCGGCGTGCCGGCCACGTCGGGGTAGTAGGGCAGGGGCGCGATGCCGAAGTCGAACTTGGCGTTCTTCTTGATGCTGGCGTAGGTGGACGAGCTGGCCGTGGCCATCGCGCACTCACCCGAATGGAAGGACGCGTCGGCCTTGTTGCCGCGGCCCCGGTACTGGAACAGGCCCTGCTTGGACATGTTGGCCAGGTTCTCGATGTGGCGCACGTGCAGCGGGCTGTTGAAGGCCAGCCGCGCGCTGGTGCCACCGAAGCCGTTGTTCTGCGTGGCGAACAGGGTGTTGTGCCAGGTCGAGAAGCTCTCGAGCTGGGTCCAGCTCTGCCAGCTGGTGGTGAAGGGGCAGGCAATGCCGCTGGCCTTGAGCTTGGCGGCGGCCAGCGCCAGCTCGGGCCAGGTCTGCGGCGGCTTGTTGGGGTCGAGGCCGGCCTTCTTGAACAGGTCCTTGTTGTAGTTCAGCACCGTGGTCGAGCTGTTGAGCGGAAAGCTCAGCATCTGCCCACTCGGCGCCGTGTAGTAGCCCACCACGGCCGGGATGTAGGCCTTGGGGTCGAACTTGTAGCCGGCGTCGCTCAACACCTTGCCTACGGGCACGATGGCGCCCTTGGCAGACATCATCGTGGCCGTGCCCACCTCGTAGATCTGCACGATGTGCGGCGCGTTGCCGGCACGGAAGGCGGCGATCGTGGCCGTCATCGATTCGTCGTAGCTGCCCTTGTAGGTGGGCACCACCTTGTAGTCCTTCTGGCTGGCGTTGAAGCCGTTGGCCAGGCCCGTGACCCAGTCGTTCAGGCCGCCGGTCATCGAGTGCCACCACTGGATCTCGGTCTGGGCGTGGGCGGGCAGGGCGGCCGTGGCCGCCACGGCCAGCAGGGTGCGAAGGAAGCTGCGCGTTTTCATGGGGTCTCCATAAGGACGGTTGATGCCAGACAGACGAGTGTGCCGGGCATTTGTGACAATGCCGGTTCTGTCATGGATGCCGCTGCCGGGGCAACGGGGATAACCCGCCGACCCCTTCGCCCTACCCTGGGCGCTGCCGTGCTGCTCCGCTAGCATCCTCAATTACCCTATGAATGCTCCGCTGCCTCTGACCGCGCCCCTGGCGTCCCTGCATCCTGGCACCGACGGCGGTGACGAGCGCGAGGGCCCCACCACCGGCGCGCGGCTGCGCGAGATTCCCTACAACTACACCTCGTTCTCCGACCGCGAGATCGTGTTGCGCCTGCTGGGCGCGCGCGCCTGGGAGATGCTGAACCTGCTGCGGCAGGAGCGGCGCACCGGGCGCAGCGCGCGCATGCTCTACGAGGTGCTGGGCGACATCTGGGTGGTGCAGCGCAACCCCTACCTCGAAGAAGACCTGCTCGACAACCCCAAGCGCCGGGCGATGCTGATCGAGGCGCTGAACCACCGCCTGGGCGAGGTGGCCAAGCGCCGCGACCCGGCCGCCGACCCCCAGCGCGACGCCCTGGTGGGTGAACTGATGGCCGCGGCGCGTGGCGCGGTCGACTCTTTCGCAGAGCGGTTCCGCGCCGTCTGGGACCTGCGCAAGGCCACGCGTCGTGTACTCGGCCGCCACACGGCCAAGGACAACCTCAAGTTCGACGGCCTGAGCCGCGTCTCGCACGTCACCGACGCCACCGACTGGCGCATCGAATACCCCTTCGTCGTGCTCACGCCCGACACCGAGGCAGAGATGGCCGCGCTGGTGGCCGGCTGTATCGAGCTCGGCCTGACCATCATCCCGCGCGGTGGCGGCACCGGCTACAACGGCGGCGCCGTGCCGCTGACCTGGAAGAGCGCGGTCATCAACACCGAAAAGCTGGAGGCGCTGGGCGAAGTCGAGATGCTGACGCTGCCGGGGCTGAGTGCCCCCGTGCCGACGATCGAGACCGAGGCCGGCGTCGTCACGCAACGGGTGGCCGACGCGGCCGAGAAGGCGGGGTACGTCTTCGCGGTGGACCCCACCTCGGCCGAGGCCAGCTGCATCGGCGGCAACATCGCGATGAACGCCGGCGGCAAGAAGGCGGTGCTGTGGGGCACGGCGCTGGACAACCTGGCCAGCTGGCGCATGGTCACGCCCGACGCCAAATGGCTGGAAGTCACGCGGCTGAACCACAACCTGGGCAAGATCCACGACGTGGCCGTCGCCAGCTTCGAGCTGAAGACCTTCGACGCCAGCGGCAAGACGCTCGAGCGCACCGAGCGGCTGGACATCCCCGGCCGCGTCTTCCGCAAGGAAGGGCCTGGGCAAGGACGTCACCGACAAGTTCCTGGCCGGACTGCCCGGCATCCAGAAGGAAGGCTGCGACGGCCTGATCACCAGCGCGCGCTGGATCGTGCACCGCATGCCCAGCCACGTGCGTACGGTGTGCCTGGAGTTCTTCGGCAACCCCAAGGACGCGGTGCCGAGCATCGTCGAGATCAAGGACTACCTGTTCTCGCTGGCCGGTGAAGGTGTACTGCTGGCCGGCCTGGAACACCTCGACGACCGCTACCTGAAAGCGGTGGGTTACGCCACGAAGAGCAAGCGCGCGCTGAGCGGATCGGGCCTGCCCAAGATGGTGCTGCTGGGCGACATCGTCGGCGACGACGAAAACGCCGTCGCCCGTGCGGCCAGCGAGGTGGTGCGCATCGCCAACTCGCGCGCTGGCGAGGGCTTCACGGCCGTGAGCGCCGAGGCGCGCAAGAAGTTCTGGTCCGAGCGCAAGCGCACGGCCGCCATCGCCAAGCACACCAACGCCTTCAAGATCAACGAAGACGTCGTGATCCCGCTGCCGCGCATGGGCGAGTACACCGACGGCATCGAGCGCATCAACGTCGAGCTGAGCCTGCGCAACAAGCTCGAGCTGGTGGACGCACTGGCCGCCTTCTTCGGCCGCAGCAACCTGCCGCTGGGGCGCAGCGACGACGCCGGCGAACTGCCCGGCGCCGAGCTGCTGGAAGACCGCGTGCAGCAGGCGCTGGCGCTTCTGGCCGAGGTGCGCGCGGTGTGGCAGCACTGGCTGTCCCAGCTCGACATGGTGCAGCCTGGCGAACACGGCCAGCCCGGCGAGACCTGCTTCGCGATGCTGCAGGACTGGCGCTGGCGCGCGAGCTGGAAGACGCAGATCCTCAAGCCGCTGCAGGCCCTGCTGGCGGGCGACGCCTTCAAGCCGATGCTCGACGAATGCCACCGCATCCACCAGGAAGTGCTGCGCGGCCGCGTCTGGGTGGCGCTGCACATGCATGCCGGTGACGGCAACGTGCACACCAACATCCCCGTCAACAGCGACCACTACGCCATGCTGCAAACGGCCCATGAAGCCGTGGCACGCGTGATGGCGCTGGCGCGGCGCCTGGGCGGCGTGATCAGCGGCGAGCACGGCATCGGCATCACCAAGCTCGAGTTCATGACAGATGCCGAGCTGGCGCCCTTTGCCGAGTACAAGCGTCGCATCGACCCCGAGGGCCGCTTCAACAAGGGCAAGCTGCTGCGCCGTGACGGCGCCAGCGGTGGCGACGTTCGCGCCGCCGACCTCAGCGCCGCCTACACGCCCAGCTTCGGGCTGATGGGGCACGAGTCCATCATCATGCAGCAGAGCGACATCGGCGCCATCAGCGACAGCATCAAGGACTGCCTGCGCTGCGGCAAGTGCAAGCCGGTGTGCGCCACCCACGTGCCGCGGGCCAACCTGCTTTACAGCCCGCGCAACAAGATCCTGGCCACCTCGCTGCTGATCGAGGCCTTCCTCTACGAAGAGCAGACGCGCCGCGGCATCAGCGTCCAGCACTGGGAAGACTTCGAAGACGTCGCCGACCACTGCACCGTGTGCCACAAGTGCGAGAGCCCTTGCCCGGTGAAGATCGACTTCGGCGACGTCACCATGAACATGCGCAACCTGTTGCGCAAGATGGGCAAGCAGAGCTTCCGGCCCGGCAAGGCGGTGGCGATGACCTTTCTGAACGCCACGAACCCGCAGACCATCAAGCTCATGCGCAGCGCCATGGTCGACGTGGGCTTCAAGGCGCAGCGCTTCGTGCACGGGCTGCTGAAGCCCTTGGCGCGGGCGCAGACCAGTGCACCGCCGGCGACGCTGGGCGCCGCGCCGCTGAAGGAACAGGTCATCCACTTCATCAACAAGAAGATGCCCGGCGGCCTGCCCAAGCGCTCGGCACGTGCGCTGCTGGACATCGAGGACAAGGACTACGTTCCCATCATCCGCAACCCGCAGGCCACCACGGCCGAGACCGAGGCGGTGTTCTACTTCCCCGGCTGCGGCAGCGAACGCCTGTTCAGCCAGGTGGGCCTGGCCACGCAGGCCATGCTGTGGCATGCCGGCGTGCAGACCGTGCTGCCGCCGGGCTACCTGTGCTGCGGCTACCCGCAACGCGGCAGCGGGCAGTTCGACAAGGCCGAGAAGATGATCACCGACAACCGGGTGCTCTTCCACCGTGTCGCCAACACGCTGAACTACCTCGACATCAAGACCGTCGTCGTCAGCTGCGGCACCTGCTACGACCAGCTGCAGGACTACAAGTTCGAGGACATCTTCCCCGGCTGCCGCATCGTCGACATCCACGAATACCTTCTTGAGAAGGGCATCACCCTGAATGCCGACAACGCCGCCGGCTACCTCTATCACGACCCCTGCCACAGCCCGATGAAGCTGCAGGAGCCGATGAAGACCGTGAAGGCGCTGGTCGGCCCGAACGTGCTGAAGAACGAGCGCTGCTGCGGCGAGAGCGGCACGCTGGGCGTCACGCGCCCCGACATCAGCACGCAGATCCGGTTCCGCAAGGAAGAAGAGCTGAAGAAGGGGTGAAACGGCGTTGCGTGCGATGCTGGCGCAGAACCCGGCGCTCAGCAGTGCGGCGCAGGCCAACGTGAAGATCCTCACCAGCTGCCCGAGCTGCCTTCAGGGCCTGCAGCGCTACGAGGACGACATGAAGAGCGGCCTGCTCGAGGCCGACTACATCGTCGTCGAGATGGCCCGCGTGTTGCTGGGCGAAGACTGGTTACAGGCCTACGTGGCCAAGGCCAATGCCGGCGGCATCGAACGCGTGCTGGTGTAATCGAGATCTCATGGAAACCACACCGCAGCCCACCGCCCTCACCGTCCACCAGGCCTCTCGTGTGCTGGAGGTCAGCTTCGACGACGGCAACACCTACCGCATCCCCTTCGAGCTGATGCGCGTGTACTCGCCCTCGGCCGAGGTGCAGGGTCACGGCCCCGGGCAGGAGGTGCTGCAGACCGGCAAGCGCGAGGTCGAGATCGTCGAGATCACGCCCGTGGGCCACTACGCCGTGCAGCCACGCTTCTCCGACGGCCACGACACCGGCATCTTTTCGTGGAGTTACCTCTACCAGCTGGGCAGCGAAGCGGCCGACCGCTGGCGGCGCTACGAAGAACGGCTGAAAGAAGCCGGCATGAGCCGCGATGCACCGATGGTCAAGGCCGGTAGCGGCGGCGCCTGCAGTTCGCACTGAATCGGAAAGCGAAACACGCCATGGCCCAGACCCACTTCGGCTACCAGACCGTCGACGAGGCAGAAAAGGCCGGCCGCGTGCGCGGTGTCTTCGATTCGGTGGCGTCGAACTACGACCTGATGAACGACGTGCTGTCGCTGGGCCTGCACCGCGCTTGGAAGGCCTACACGGTGGCAGTGGCCGCCGTGCGCCCGGGCATGCAGGTGCTGGACATCGCTGGCGGCACGGGTGACCTGGCACGCGCCTTCGCGAAGGCCGCCGGAGAGACCGGCCGCGTCGTGCTCACCGACATCAACGAGGCCATGTTGCGCGTCGGCCGCGACCGCCTGCTCGACGAAGGCGTGTTGCTGCCCACGGTGGCCTGCGATGCCGAACACCTGCCCTTCCCCGACGCCAGCTTCGACCTCGCGAGCGTGGCCTTCGGCCTGCGCAACATGACGCACAAGGAAGCGGCGCTGGCCGAAATGGCGCGGGTGCTCAAGCCCGGCGGCCGGCTGCTGGTGCTGGAATTCTCCAAGCCGGCGCCGCTGCTGCAGAAGCCCTACGACTGGTATTCGTTCACCTTCATGCCGCTGATGGGCAGGCTCATCGCGAAAGACGCCGAGAGCTACCGCTACCTGGCCGAGAGCATCCGCATGCACCCCGACCAGGCGGCGCTCGGCGCCATGATGAAGGGCGCGGGCTTCGGGCACGTCGACGTGCACAACCTGGCCGGTGGCATCGTCGCCTTGCACGTGGGCATCAAGTGCTGAACCGCCTTCGGCGCCTGCGTCATGCGGCGCGCTGGCGCCGTGCAAGGCCGGTCCAGGCCGGGGCTGACTTGCCCCAAGGCGCCGAGGTCGATGAACTGCTGCAACTGGCACGCCAGAGCTTCTTGCACCTGCAGGCCGCCTGGGACCGGGCCGACCTCGGTGCCCTGGGTCATCTGGCCACGGCGCCGCTGCTGGAAGACCTGCGCCGCCAACTCGGGCAGCGCGGTCCCGGCCCCAACCACACCGAGGTGCTGCAACTCGACGCGCGGCTGCTGTCGCTGGATGATCTGCAGGATGCGCTGATCGCCAGCGTCGAGTTCACGGGCCTGATCCGCGAGCAGCAGGAGCGCGCGGCGATGCCGTTCCGCGAGCTGTGGCTGCTGGCCAACGTCAAGGCCGTGGGCAATGGCTGGAAGCTGGCCAGGGTGCAGTCGCTGTCTTGACCTGCGCCGTCCAGGGGCCCCGTCTTTTCGCGCTCCTGGCAGGCGGCTGCCCATGGGCCAGCAGTAAACTCGACTGCCCTGCAAGGGTGCAGCACCGGCCTGCCTGAGACCTGCGCTGGCACCGCATACGCCAAGCGCGCTGCCACCGCGAAACCCCAAGGATCCAACGCATGAACCCGAGCTTGCCCGACACTTTCATCCCGAGCCGCCAGGGGAGTCGCCTGCTGGCAGTTCTGGTCAGCGCCTTGCTGCTGGCCGCCTGTGGCGGGGGCGAAAAGGGCGCGAGCCAGACCGCCGCCAGGGTCAACAAGGACGAGATCACCGTCCAACAGATCAACTTCGTGCTGCAGCAGCAGCGCGGGCTGAAGCCCGAGCAGGCCGACGCCGCCAGCCGCCAGATCCTCGAGCGCCTGATCGACCAGCAGCTGGCACAGCAGAAGGCCGACGACCTGAAGCTCGACCGCGATGCCCGCGTGGTTCAGCAGCTCGAGGCGGCGCGGCGCGAGATTCTGGCCCGCGCCTACACCGAGAAGGTCGGTGAAGCCGCGCCCAAGCCCACGCCCGAAGAGATCAAGAAGTACTACGACGAGAAGCCGGCGCTGTTCCGCGAACGCCGCGTCTACAGCATCCAGGAAATCGCCATCGAAGCCACGCCGGCGCAGCTGCCCGAGCTGCGCGACAAGCTGGCTGCTTCGGCCAACATCAATGAGTTCATCGAGTTCCTGAAGGCCAAGGAATTGCGCTTCAATGGCAACCAGGCCGTGCGCGCTGCCGAGCAGCTGCCGCTGAACAGCCTGGACACCTTCGCCCGCATGAAGGATGGCCAGGCCCTCATCGTGCCCACCGCCACCGGTGCACAGGTGGTCGTGCTGGCTGGTTCACGCAGCCAGCCGGTGGGTGAGGAGCAGGCGCGGCCCGCCATCGAGCAGTACCTGCTGAACGAACGCAAACGCAAGCTGGTGGAAGACGACGTCAAGGCGCTGCGCGCCGCGGCCAAGCTGGAGTACGTCGGCAAGTTCGCAGAGGCCGCCGCCTCGGCCCCGGCCCCTTCGGCACCGGCAGCCAGCGCTGGGCTGTCGGCCCCTGACGGCAACAAAGGCACGGACCTGAAGTGACAGCCGCGCTGCGGCCGACCCTCGGCTCGCTTTGCGGTTATATTACGGGGGTAGATTTGAGCAAGACAGTTTTTGAGACAGTGTTCGGTGTGCCCCGTGCTTGCCCTTCAGGGTGGCCGGGAGTCGGCGGATTTCTTGATCGGTGATTCTTCTTGGCCCGCATCTGCACTGCGACAGCATGTGCTGCGCAGCAACCGTGAAAGGAATTCAGTATGACTACGCAAACCGGCATCGTGAAGTGGTTCGACGACGGCAAGGGCTTCGGTTTCATCACCCCCGACGGTGGTGGCAAGGATCTCTTCGCCCACTTCAGCGAAATCCAATCCACCGGCGGCTTCCGCAGCCTGGCCGAAGGCCAGAAGGTGGAGTTCGAGGTGAAGCAGGGCCAGAAGGGCCCGCAAGCCGCAGGCATCAAGTCGATCTGATCGACTCGGCAGTCAGGGACTTCGGTCCCTGAGCCACCAAGAACCGCAGCCTCCGCTGCGGTTTTTTTACGCCTGCTCGGGCCGTGCCACTTCGGCCAGCAAGGGCGCGGCGGCGTCTTTGGGCGCCAGCAAAGGCGCGGACATGCCTGCCGGCAGCGGCCAGACGATACCGATGGCCGGGTCGTCGTATCGGATGCTGCCTTCGCAGTCCTTGGCGTAGACGTCGGTGGTCTTGTAGAGGAAGTGCGTGTCGTCCTGCAGCGCGATGAATCCGTGCGCAAATCCTTCCGGTATCCACATCTGGCGTCTGTTGTGTGCGTTCAGCTCGGCGCCCGTCCAGCGGCCGAAGGTGGGCGAGCCGGGGCGGATGTCCACCGCGACGTCGTAGGCCGCGCCCTTGACCACACGCACCAGCTTGCCCTGCGCATGGGGCGGGCGCTGGAAATGCAGCCCGCGCAGCACGCCGGCCTTGCTGCACGAATGGTTGTCTTGCACGAACGTGCGCGGCGCGGGCAGGCCCATCGCGGCCAGCATGGCGTGGAAGCGCGGTTCGTTGTAGCTCTCGGTGAACCAGCCCCGGTCGTCGGTGAAGACGGCAGGCTCGACGATCAGGACGCCGGGCAGGTCGGTCGGAATCAGCTTCACGATCAGAACGCCCGCTCGCGCAGCACCTGCATCAGGTACTGGCCGTAGCTGTTCTTCAGCATCGGCGCGGCCAACGCCTCGAGCTGCGCGGCGCCTATCCAACCGGCACGGTAAGCGATCTCCTCCGGGCAGGCCACCTTCAGGCCCTGGCGCTTCTCGAGCGTGGCGATGAACTGTCCGGCTTCCATCAGGCTGTCGTGCGTGCCGGTGTCGAGCCACGCATAACCCCGCCCCATGATCTCGACCTCGAGTTGGCCCTGGTTCAGGTACTGCGCGTTGACGGTGGTGATCTCGAGTTCACCGCGCGCACTGGGCTTGATGGATGCTGCGATGTCGCAGACCTGCTCGTCGTAGAAGTACAGGCCCGTCACCGCGTAGTTGCTCTTCGGTGCCTTGGGCTTTTCCTCGATGCTGAGCGCATGCTTGTTGGCGTCGAACTCGACCACGCCGTACCGTTCGGGGTCGTTGACGTGGTAAGCGAAGACCGTGGCGCCCGCGGTGCGCTTGTCGGCCCGCGACAGCAACTGCGCGAAGTCATGACCGAAGTAGATGTTGTCGCCCAGCACCAGCGCGCTGGGCCCGCCGCCGACGAAGGTGCGGCCCAGGATGAAGGCCTGCGCCAGGCCGTCGGGGCTGGGCTGCACGCAATAACTCAGTTGCATGCCCCACTTGCTGCCGTCGCCCAGCAGGGCCTGGAAGCGCGGCGTGTCCTGCGGCGTGCTGATGATCAGCACCTCGCGCATGCCCGCCAGCATCAGCGTGCTGAGCGGGTAGTAGACCATCGGCTTGTCGTAGACCGGCAGCAACTGCTTGCTGATCGCCAGCGTGGCCGGGTGCAGTCGGGTACCGGAGCCACCGGCCAGGATGATGCCTTTGCGTTGCATGAGAGTCCTTCGTCGTCAGCGCCCGTGGATTTCGGTGAGCATGCGGTCCACCCCCAGTTGCCAGTGCGGCAGGTGCAGCCCGAAGGCGGCCTGCAGCCGCGCCGTCGACAGCCGCGAGTTCAGCGGCCGGGCCGCGGGGGTCGGGTAGGCGCTGGTGGGGATGGCGTGGATGGCGTCGGGTGCCACCTTGATGGCCTGCCCATGGGCGCGTGCCCATTCGATGACGTGACGCGCGTAGCCGTGCCAGTTCGTCTCGCCGCCGGCCACGCAGTGGTAGGTGCCGCCGAGTTCGGGCCGGGCGCGCACGCGGCCGATGGCGTGCGCCGTCACGTCGGCCAGCAGTTCGGCGCCGGTGGGTGCGCCGAACTGGTCGGCGATGACGTTCAGCGTCTCGCGTTCGGCCGCCAGGCGCAACATGGTGCGGGCGAAGTTGCCGCCGCGTGCGGCGTAAACCCAGCTCGTGCGCAGGATGAGGTGGCTGCAGCCGCTGGCACGGATGAGTTGCTCGCCTTCGAGCTTGGTGCGGCCGTAGACGCTGAGCGGGCCCGTCGGCGCGTTTTCGTCGCGGGCGTGGTTGCCGCTGCCGTCGAAGACGTAGTCGGTGCTGTAGTGGACGAGCAGTGCACCGCGCTTCTTGGCTTCCTCGGCAACGACGCCGGGCGCGGTGGCGTTGAGGGCACGCGCGAAATCGGGCTCGCTCTCGGCCTTGTCGACCGCGGTGTGTGCGGCCGAGTTGACGATGACGTCCGGCGCCACTGCGCGGATCAGCGCACGCAGCGACTCCGGTTGCGAGAAGTCGGCCTTCAGTGCACCCGGGCTGTCGAAGTCGCAGCCGACCAGTTCACCCAGCGGCGCCAGCGCACGCTGCAGTTCCCAGCCGACCTGGCCGTTCTGGCCCACCAGCAGGATCTTCATCGTGCGCTGTAGTTCGTCGACAGCCACTCGCGATAACCGCCGCTCTGCACGTTCGCCACCCAATCCGCGTGGTCGAGATACCAGCGAACGGTCTTGCGGATGCCGGTGTCGAAGGTCTCGGCCGGGCGCCAGCCGAGTTCGCGCTCGATCTTGCGGGCATCGATGGCGTAGCGGCGGTCGTGGCCGGGGCGGTCCTTCACGTAGGTGATGAGCCGTGCGTAGGGGCCTTCTCCGCTGGGCCGCAGTTCGTCGAGCAGCGCGCAGACCGTCAGCACGATCTCCTTGTTCGTCTTCTCGTTCCAGCCGCCGATGTTGTAGGTCTCGCCGAGGCGGCCACGTGCCAGCACTTCGCGGATGGCGCTGCAGTGGTCACCGACGTAGAGCCAGTCGCGCACCTGCTGGCCGTCGCCGTAGATCGGCAGCGGCTTGCCGGCCAGGGCGTTGACGATCATCAGTGGGATCAGCTTTTCCGGGAAGTGGAAGGGCCCGTAGTTGTTGCTGCAGTTGGTGGTGACCACCGGCAGGCCGTAGGTGTGGTGCCAGGCGCGCACGAGGTGGTCGCTGGCGGCCTTGCTGGCGCTGTAGGGGCTGTTGGGCTCGTAGGGGTGGGTCTCGGTGAAGGCGGGCGCGTTGGGGGACAGGCTGCCATAGACCTCGTCGGTGCTGACATGGTGGAAGCGGAAGGCGGCCTTCGCGTGATCGTCCAGCGTGTTCCAGTGGGCCCGCGTCGCTTCGAGCAGCGTGAACGTGCCGTCGACGTTGGTCTTCATGAAGGCGCCGGGGCCGTGGATGCTGCGGTCGACGTGGCTTTCGGCGGCGAAGTGCAGCACGGCGCGCGGTTGGTGTTCGGCCAGCAGGCGGTCGAGCAACGGGCGGTCGCAGATGTCGCCGTGCACGAACACGTGGCGGGCATTGCCCTGCAGCGCAGCCAGGTTCTGCAGGTTGCCGGCGTAGGTGAGGGCGTCGAGGTTGACGACAGGCTCGTCGCTCTGCGCCAGCCAGTCGAGCACGAAGTTGCTGCCGATGAAGCCGGCGCCGCCGGTGACGAGGATGGTCACGTCACGTTCTCCCGTAGGTATCTTCGAAGCGCACGATGTCGTCCTCGCCCAGGTAGCTGCCCGACTGCACCTCGATGATCTCCAGCGGCAGCTTGCCCGGGTTGGCCAGGCGGTGCGTCTGGCCCAGCGGGATGTAGGTGCTCTGGTTCTCGGTCAGCATGATGACCTTGTCGCCGTTGGTCACCTCTGCGGTGCCGCTGACGACGATCCAGTGTTCGGCGCGGTGGTGGTGCATCTGCAGGCTGAGCGAAGCGCCCGGCTTGACCATGATGCGCTTCACCTGATGGCGCGGCCCGCTGTCGATGCTGTCGTACCAACCCCAGGGCCGGTGCACCTTGCGGTGCAGCACCTGTTCGCCGCGCTGTTCGCGGCCCAGGCGGTTGACGATGGTCTTCACGTCCTGGCTCTTCTCGCGGCTGGCCACCAGCACGGCGTCGGGCGTCTCCACCACCACCACGTCGTCCAGGCCCACCACGCCCACGAGGCGGCTGGTGGCGTGCACCAGGGTGTTGCGGCTGTCGGTGACGATGGCGTCGCCCACGCTGGCGTTGCCCGCCGCGTCCTTCTCGGCCACCTGCCACACGGCGTCCCAGGCGCCCAGGTCGTTCCAGCCGGCGTCCAGCGCCTGCATGCGGATATCGAGCACGCCCGGGCACTTTTCCATCACCGCGTAGTCGACCGATTCACTCGGCACGGCGGAAAACTCGGCCTTGCCCGGGCGGATGAACTTCGCATCGCTGCGGCGAGCGGTCCAGGCCGTGCGGCAGGACGCGGCGATATCGGGGCGGAAGCGCTCGAGGGCTGCCATCCAGACGGACGCCTTCATCACGAACATGCCGGCATTCCAGTAGTAGCCGCCGCAGGCCAGATACTTCTCGGCCGTGGCCAGGTCGGGTTTCTCGACGAATTCCGCCACGCGTGCGCCGTCGGCGCGGATGTAGCCGTAGCCTGTCTCGGGCCGATCGGGCGTAATCCCCAGTACCGTCAGCGCGCCTTCGGCGGCCATCGCCACGGCGTTGCGCAGCGCCTGGGTGAAGGCCGCCGTGTCGGTGACGGTCTGGTCGGCCGAGGTGACGACCAGCACCGGGTCGCCGCCACCCTCCAGCGCCTGCAGCGCAGCCAGCGTGAGCGCCGGCGCGGTGTTGCGCCCCACCGGTTCCAGCAGCACCGCTTCCGGCTCGATCTTCACTTCACGCAGTTGGTCCAGCACCAGGAAACGGTGCTCTTCGTTGCCCACCACCACCGGTGCGGCCACGTCCAGCTGCGCATCGCTCAATCCCTGTAGCCGCGCCGCGGCTTGCTGGAACAGGCTGGTGTTGCCCGACAGCACGAGGAACTGCTTCGGAAAGCCGGCACGCGACAGCGGCCACAGCCGCGTGCCTGACCCGCCGGCCATGATCACGGGTTGCACCTTGATCGAGTTCATGCTTCGAAGCCTTTCGGGTTCATCGATTGCCAGCGCCAGCTGTCGGCGCACATGCGGTCCAGGTCGTGCCGGGCCTGCCAGCCCAGCAGACGCTGCGCCAGCGCCGGGTCGGCATAGCAGGCGGCCACGTCGCCGGGGCGCCGCGCCACCACTTCGTAAGGCACGGCGCGCCCACTCGCGGCGGCGTAGGCGCGCACCAGCTCGAGCACGCTGTAGCCGCGGCCGGTGCCGAGGTTGACGGTGAACGAGCCCGGTGCGTCGAGCAGCCGCCGCAGCGCCGCGACATGACCTTCGGCCAGGTCGACGACGTGGATGTAGTCGCGCACGCCGGTGCCGTCGGGCGTGGCGTAGTCGTCGCCGAAGACCTGCAGCTTGGCGCGCCGGCCCACGGCCACCTGGGCCACGTAGGGCATCAGGTTGTTCGGTGTGCCGCGCGGGTCTTCGCCGATGCGGCCGCTCTCGTGCGCGCCCACCGGGTTGAAGTAGCGCAGACAGGCGGTCTGCCAGGAGGCATCCGCAGCGCCCAGGTCGCGCAGCATCTGCTCGCCCATCAGCTTGGTCTGGCCGTAGGGGTTGGTGGCCGACAAGGGAGCTTTTTCGGTGATGGGCAGCGCAGCCGGGTCGCCGTAGACGGTGGCGCTGGAGCTGAACACGAAGCGCCTGCAGCCACGCTGCTGCATGGTGCGGCACACGGTGAGCAGCCCGCCGAGGTTGTTGGCGTAGTAGTCCAGCGGCTTGGCCGTCGATTCGCCCACGGCCTTGTAGGCCGCGAAGTGCACGGCGGCGTCGATGCGGTGACGGTCGAACACGGCGGTCATCGCCGCCGCGTCGTTGACGTCGACGCGTTCGAACACCGGTTCGGTGCCCGACAGCTCGCGCAGCCGGTTCAGCACCTCGGGTGAACTGTTGCTGAAGTTGTCGACACCCACGACGTCGAAGCCAGCCGCCTGCAGCGCCAACCAGGTGTGCGAGGCGATGTAGCCGGTGGCGCCGGTCAGCAGGATTTTGGGTGTCATGCGCGTGTGCTCTGGGGAAGGCGAATCGTATTCGACGCATGCCGGCGTTCGTCCCCGTGTCGCCGGACTGGCCTCGTCGCCCCGCAGGTTGTCGTGGCATGCTGCACACGGCCCTCTCCACAGGGCGCCTGCCTACAATCAGGCCATGCTTCAAAGTCTCCAAACCCTGCTGGCCCCGGCCTTGGCCGAGCGTCTGACGCTCGTCATCAACCACGTTCTCAGCGGCGAGCCGGTCGCCACCGAACGGCTGCGTCCGCACGCCGGCCGGACGATGTCGCTGGTGCTGAACGATTGGCCGCGCCTGCTGCCGGCGCCGCCGGCTCTGGCGTGGCGGGTCACGCCGGCCGGCCTGCTGGAGTGGTGCGGCCTGGACGGCGCGCCCGAGCCCGACCTGGCGGTGCAGATCGACGCCGGCAACCCGGCGCTGCTGGTGGCGCGGGCCCTGGGTGGCACGCCGCCACAGGTGCAGATCGACGGCGACGCGCAGCTCGCCGGCGACGTCAACTGGCTGCTGCTGAACCTGCGTTGGGACGTCGAGGCCGACCTGGAGCGCCTGTTCGGCCCCGTGGTGGCTCACCAGCTGTACAAGCTGGGCTCGGCCGTGGCCGCCGCGCTGCGCGTGGCGTTGAAGACCGCCGCGCAGCTGGGCGAGCGGCTGCGCTCGCGCTCGACGTGAGCCCAGGCGCCAGGCGCCTGCAGGGGCGCTGATGAGGCATTACGGACGGCTGGTGACCATCGTGGTCACCGTCCTGCGCTTCGGCCTCGACGAGGTGGCGCTGTCGTCCTTCCGCCAGCGTTGGGTGCGTGCGTTGGTGCGCATCGCCACCATCGGCCGCCGCCTCGACGCACCGCGCGGCGAGCGCCTGCGCCGGGGCCTGGAGCGCCTGGGGCCGATCTTCGTCAAGTTCGGCCAGATGATGTCGACGCGGCGCGACGTCATCCCGCGCGACGTCGCCGACGAGCTGGCCAGCCTGCAGGACAACGTGCCGCCTTTCCCGGCCGCGGTCTCGCGCGCACTGGTCGAGAAGGCCTTCGGCCGCCGCATCGACGAGGTCTTCGAGAGCTTCGACGCCGAGCCGGTGGCCAGTGCGTCGATCGCCCAGGTGCACTTCGCCGTGCTGAGGGGCGGGCGCGAGGTCGCGGTGAAGGTGCTGCGCCCGCGCATGCTCGACATCATCGACCAGGACCTGGCGCTGCTGCACCTGCTCGCGCGCTGGGTCGAGCGGCTGTCGGCCGACGCGCGGCGGCTCAAGCTGCGCGAGGTGGTGGCCGAGTTCGACGGTCACCTGCACGACGAACTCGACCTCGTCCGCGAGGCCGCCAACGCCTCGCAGCTGCGCACGAACATGGACGGTCTGAACCTCGTGCTGGTGCCCGAGATGGTGTGGGCGCTGTGCACCCCGGGCGTGCTGGTGATGGAGCGCATGAAGGGCGTGCCCATCAGCCAGATCGAGCGCATAGGCGCCGCCGGCGTCGACATCAAGAAGCTGGCGCGCGACGGCGTGACGATCTTCTTCAACCAGGTCTTCCGAGACGGTTTCTTCCACGGCGACATGCACCCCGGGAACATCCAGGTCAGCCTGGAGCCCCGGACCTTCGGCCGCTACATCGCGCTGGACTTCGGCATCGTGGGCACGCTGAGCGAAAGCGACAAGGAGTACCTTGCCTACAACCTGCTGGCCTTCTTCAGGCGCGACTACCGGCGCGTGGTCGAGTTGCACGTGGAAGCGGGCTGGGTGCCACCGGATGTGCGTGTCGACGCGCTGGAAGCCGCCATCCGCACGGTGTGCGAGCCGATGTTCGACCGCCCGCTGCGCGAGATCTCGCTCGGCCAGGTGCTGCTGCGCCTGTTCCAGACCTCGCGGCGCTTCAACGTCGAGGTCCAGCCGCAACTGGTGCTGCTGCAGAAGACCTTGCTGAACGTCGAGGGCCTGGGGCGCGAGCTCGACCCGGAGCTCGACCTGTGGACCACCGCCAAGCCCTTCCTGGAGCGCTGGATGAACGACCAGGTAGGCTTGCGCGGCCTGCTGCGGCGCATGGAGCGCGAAGCGCCGGCCTACTCGAAGATGCTGCCGCAGTTGCCGCGCCTGCTGCACCGTGCGCTGCAGCGTCAGGGCGAGCCGGGCGAGAGTGCCGCGCTGCTGGCGCTGCTGGCGGAGCAGCGTCGCACGAATCGCCTGCTGCAGGCCGTGCTGTGGGCGCTGGCGGGCTTCGTCGGCGGCGTGCTGCTGACCCGCTTCTTCTTCACCTGGGCCGGCTAGAGGCCACGCGCCCGACGTCGGGCGACTACAATTCCACCTTTTTAATCAATGGTTTAGCTCCGGCCTGACTTGTACGCAAGTTAGCCCTCACCGCAACTTTGTTGAAAGCCATGCCCATCTACGCCTACCGCTGCACCAGCTGCGGCCACGCGCAGGACGTGCTGCAGAAGATCTCGGACCCGGTGCTCACCGTGTGCCCGGCCTGCGGTGCGGCCAGCTACGCCAAGCAGGTCACTGCGGCGGGTTTCCAGCTCAAGGGTTCGGGTTGGTACGTCACCGACTTCCGCGGCGGCAGCAAACCCGATGGCGATGCAGCCAAGACCACCGAGACGTCGGGCGGCAAACCCGGCGAAAGCGCCGCTCCGGCCAAACCCGTCACCGATGCCAAGCCGGCTGCGGCCCCTGCACCGACCGCCGCGGCGCCGGCGCCAAGCCCCAGCTCTAGCCCCGGCCCAGGTTCCAGCACCAGCTCGAGCTGAAGCGACCAGGCCCCACACTCTTTCCAGACGCGCCCCGGCACGCTTTAGCTTCCGTGAAGAAATACCTCGTCGCCGGCCTGCTGGTCTGGCTGCCCCTGGCCATCACCATCTGGGTGCTTTCCTGGCTGCTCGGCGCGATGGACGGCGTCTTCGCGTCGCTGCTGTCGGCCACGCAGGCTGTACTGCCCGAATCGACGCGCGAAGGCCTCGACCGCCTGCGCCACGTGCCTGGCCTGGGCGTGGTGGTGATGTTGGTGGGCCTGCTGCTGACGGGCGTATTCGCAGCCAACATCGTGGGGCAGTGGTGGCTGCGCCAGTGGGACCGACTGCTGGGCAAGATCCCCATCGTCAAGAGCATCTACAACTCGGTCAAGCAGGTCTCGGACACGCTGTTCTCGACCAACGGCAACGCCTTCCGCGAAGCCGTGCTGGTGCAGTACCCGCGCCAGGGCTCGTGGACCATCGCCTTCGTCACCGGCCGGCCCGGCGGCGAAGTGGCTGAACGCCTGCCCGGCGACTACGTCAGCGTCTACGTGCCCACCACGCCGAACCCGACCTCGGGCTTCTTTCTGATGATGCCGCGTTCGGACATCCTCGAGCTGAAAATGAGCGTCGACGAGGCGCTGAAGTACGTCATCTCGATGGGCGTCGTCGGCCCCGGCGCAGCTTCGGCCCCGTTATTGGCCGCGCCGGCCGGCGCACCCCGAAATTGACCGGGCTGGCCCGGCCCGGCAGCCGGCCAGCCCTGACGGGCCGCACCCCTAGCCCGGGTGCCGCAGCCCGCGCGAGTGCCACCCCCGAACGACTTTCAGCAATCTCCCTTCTGGAGTGAAACGATGAGAACCACCTACTGTGGTCTGGTCAGCGAGAAGCTGATGGACCAGACCGTCACCCTCATGGGCTGGGCCCACCGTCGCCGCGACCACGGCGGCGTCATCTTCATCGACCTGCGCGACCGCGAAGGCCTGGTGCAGATCGTCTGTGACCCCGACCGCGCCGAGATGTTTGCCACCGCCGAAGGCGTGCGCAACGAGTTCTGCCTGCAGGTCACCGGCAAGGTACGTGCGCGCCCGGCCGGCACCGAGAACGCCAACCTCACCAGCGGCAAGATCGAGGTGCTGTGCCACGAGCTGACGGTGCTGAACCCCAGCGTCACGCCGCCGTTCCCGCTGGACGACGAGAACCTCAGCGAGACCGTGCGCCTGACGCACCGCGTGCTCGACCTGCGCCGCCCCGAGATGCAGAAGAACCTGCGCCTGCGCTACCGCGTGGCCATCGAGGTGCGCAAGTTTCTCGACGAGCAGGGCTTCATCGACGTCGAAACGCCGATGCTCACCAAGAGCACGCCGGAGGGCGCACGCGACTACCTCGTGCCCAGCCGCGTGCACGACGGCCACTTCTTCGCGCTGCCGCAGAGCCCGCAGCTCTTCAAGCAGTTGTTGATGGTGGCCGGCTTCGACCGCTACTACCAGATCACCAAGTGCTTCCGCGACGAGGACCTGCGTGCCGATCGCCAGCCCGAGTTCACGCAGATCGACATCGAGACCTCGTTCCTGAACGAAGAGGAGATCCGCGCCATCACCGAGGCCATGATTCGCACCGTGTTTCGCAAGACCATGGGCGTGGAGCTGCCGGTCTACGCGCAGATGACCTACGCCGAGGCGATGCACAAGTACGGCAGCGACAAGCCCGACCTGCGCGTGAAGCTGGAGCTGACCGAACTCACCGAAGTGATGAAGACGGTGGACTTCAAGGTCTTCAGCGGCCCGGCCACCACGGCAGGTGGCCGCGTCGTCGCGCTGCGCGTGCCGGGTGGCGCGGAGATGAGCCGTGGCGAGATCGACGCCTACACCGAGTTCGTCAAGATCTATGGTGCAAAGGGCCTGGCCTGGATCAAGGTCAACGACGCCGGCAAAGGCCGTGAAGGCCTGCAGAGCCCGGTGGTGAAGAACCTGCACGACGCGGCTATTCGCCAGATCATCGCGCGCACCGGCGCCTGCAACGGTGACCTGCTGTTCTTCGGCGCCGGCCAGGCCAAGGTGGTCAACGACGCCATCGGCGCCCTGCGTTTGAAGGTCGGACTGAGCGAGTTCGGCCGCAATCACGGTCTCTTCGAAGACAAGTGGGCGCCGATGTGGGTGGTCGACTTCCCGATGTTCGAGTACGACGACGACGGCAAGCGCTGGAACGCCGTGCACCACCCGTTCACGGCACCGAAGGACGGCCACGACGAGCTGATGAAGACCGACCCCGGCGCCTGCATCGCCAAGGCCTACGACATGGTGCTGAACGGCTGGGAGATCGGCGGCGGCTCGGTGCGTATCCACCGCGCCGATGTGCAGGCGCGCGTCTTCGAGGCGCTGAACATCACGCCGGAAGAGCAGCGCGTGAAGTTCGGCTTCCTGCTCGACGCGCTGCAGTACGGCGCGCCGCCGCATGGCGGCCTGGCCTTCGGCCTGGACCGCATCGCCACGCTGATGACGGGTGCCGAGAGCATCCGCGACGTGATTGCCTTCCCGAAGACGCAGCGCGCGCAATGCCTGCTGACCGGGGCGCCGAGCTTCGTCGACGAGACCCAGCTGCGTGAGCTGCACATTCGGCTGAGGAACCCGACGCCGGCGGCCTGAATGGCTGAAATGGCTAAAATGGCCGGGCTGCCTGCAGGAGCCCGGCCATGGACGTCACCGCCACCGAAGCCAAGAACCGTCTCGGACAGATGCTCGAGCATTGCCAGCGCGAGCCGGTGGTGATCGAGAAGTCGGGCCGCCGGCACAGCGTGCTGATCTCGGCCGCGCAGTACGACGCGCTGGTGGCGGCGGCCGCGCCGGCCTCGGAGGTTGCGCAGGACCCCGGCCGTGCGTTCTATGCGAAGTACAAGGATTGGGTCGACATGCAGAACGACCTGGTCGAGAAGTACGGCATCCCGGGTGAAGAGTTCCGCGCCTGGTAGGCGCGGACGATCACCATGGCCCAGTTCGACGCCTACGAGAACCCGAGTGCCGCACAGCGCGAGGCCTTCCCCTATTTCGTGGTGTTGCAGAGCGACCAACTCGACCACTACTCGACCCGACTGGCGATGCCGCTGGCGCGCACGCCGGCTTCGGCCGCCAACATGCCGCGGCGGCTGTCCCAGGCGGTGACCGTGCGTGGCGAACGGCTGTTTCTCGCGCCGCATCTTGTGGCGGCCTTGCCGCGCGCCGTGCTGAGGCGTCCGGTGGGGTCGCTGCGCGGCGATGCGGCGGCACTGATCGACGCGCTGGATGCCGTGGTCAGCGGTGTCTGAATCCACCCGATTCAAGATCCCGCGCTCGGTGCTGGTGGTCATCCACACCCCGGCGCTGGACGTGCTGCTGATCGAGCGCGCCGACAAGCCCGGATACTGGCAGAGCGTTACCGGCAGCCTCGATGCCGAAGACGAAGCGCTGGACGGCACCGCGCGGCGCGAGGTGCTCGAAGAGACCGGCATCGACGTCGACCGCGTCGGCGGCGTGCTGCGCGACTGGCAGCAGCAGAACGTCTACACCATCTACGCCACCTGGCGCCACCGCTACGCGCCAGGTGTCACGCACAACACCGAGCACGTGTTCGGCCTCACCGTGCCCGTGGGCACGCCCGTGGTGCTGAGCCCGCGCGAGCACCTGGCCTTCGCCTGGTTGCCCTGGCAGGAAGCCGCGGCGCGCTGCTTCTCGCCGAGCAACGCCGAGGCCATCCGCCGCCTGCCCACTATGCTGCCTTGACAACCCGGCCATGACCCTGAACCCGATGAACTCGTCGAAGTTGCCGCCGCACACCGGCTTTGCCGGCCTGCGCGTGGCCACCTACAACATCCACAAGGGCGTGCGTGGCGTGGGCCCGCGCAAGCGGCTGGAGATCCACAACCTGGGCCTGGCCGTCGAGGCGCTGGACGCCGACCTCGTCTTCCTGCAGGAAGTGCGCGCTTTCCACACTCGCGAGGCGCGCCGCTTCGAGCGCACCAGCTTCGGCTGGCCCGCGCAGGGCCAGGCCGAGTTTCTGGCGCCCGATGGCTACGAAGTGGCTTACCGCAGCAATGCCGTCACGCGCCATGGTGAACACGGCAACGCGCTGCTGTCGCGCTGGCCACTGGGTGACATCGGGCACCACGACGTCAGCGATCACCGCTTCGAGCAGCGTGGCCTGCTGCACGTGCCGGTGCGCTGGAGCGGCAGCACCGTGCACGCGGTGGTGGTGCACTTCGGCCTCGTGCACCGCAGCCGCGTGCGCCAGGTGCAGCGCCTGGCCCGGTTCATCGCTGCCGAGGTGCCGGCCGGCGAGATGCTCGTGGTGGCAGGCGACTTCAACGACTGGGGTGAAAGGCTCGACGGCCCGATGGCCGAACTGGGCCTGCGCCGCGCGGCAGCGCCTGGCGCGCGACGTGCCGACGACTGCACCTTTCCGTCGCTGGCACCGGTGTTCTCGCTCGACCGCTTCTACGTGCGCGGCCTGGCGTGCCGCTCGACGATGGTGCCGCGCGGCTCCACCTGGGCGCGCATGTCGGATCACCTGCCTTTGGTGGCCGAACTCGAACCCTGGATCGGCGACGGGCCGTGATGCCCTCGGCCGACCTGGACCGCCTGCGTGGCTGGGCCAACGTGCCCGCACCGCGTTTCCTGGGCGGCAACCGGGTCGACCTGCTTCAGGGCGGCGACGAGCTCTTCCCGCGCATGCGGCAGGCCATCGCGGCAGCCACGCGCGAGGTCTGGCTGGCCACCTACATCTTCCACGACGACCCGGCGTCCACCACGCTGGCCGTGGCGCTGAAGGAGGCGGCGGGCCGCGGCGTGGCGGTGCACGTCGTCGTCGACGGCTTCGGCACCATGGCCACGCTGCCCAGCGTTCGTGCGCTGTTCGCCGACAGCGGCGTGCGGCTCGAAGTCTTCCGCCCGCTCGACCGCTGGTACGCCTGGCTGCAGCCCGGGCAGCTGCGCCGCCTGCACCAGAAGCTGTGCGTCTGCGACGAGCGGGTGGCCTTCGTCGGCGGCATCAACGTCATCGACGACCGCCACGACATGAACCACGGCTGGACGGACACGCCGCGGCTGGATTACGCGGTGCAGGTGGAAGGCCCGTTGGCCGAACAGGTGCACGCCACGGCGCGAGCGATGTGGGCGCGCGCGCACCTGCTGAGCAACTGGCGCGAGGAGTTCAGGGCACTGGCGCGCAGCGCGCGACCGGTGAAGCAGGCCATGACCATCGTGCGCGACCTGCGCGGCCAGCCGCAGCCCGGTGAGGCCGCGCCGGGCGAAGGCGCCCCGGACGCCCCGGTGCGCGCCGCCTTCCTGGTGCGCGACAACCTGCGCCAGCGCCGCGCCATCGAGCGCAGCTACGTCGAGGCCATCCGCCATGCAAGGCACCGCGTCGACCTGGCCGTGCCCTACTTCTACCCCGGCCGTGGCTTCCGCCGCGCCATTCGCCACGCGGCGCGGCGCGGCGTGCAGGTGCGGCTGCTGCTGCAGGGCAAGGTGGACTACCGCATCGCCGCGCTGGCCGCGCGCGCGCTGTACGACGAACTGCGCACCCATGGCGTGCGCATCTACGAGTACACGCCGGCCTTCCTGCACGCCAAGGTGGCGGTGGTCGACGACGACTGGGCCACCGTGGGCAGCAGCAACATCGACCCGCTGAGCCTGCTGCTGAACCTGGAGGCCAACGTCGTCGTGCGTGACGCCGGCTTCGCCGCCGCGTTGGGCGCAAGACTGCAACAGGCTTTCGACCTGTCGCTCGAAGTGGGTGGTACGCCAGTGCGTACCGGCTGGCGGCGCTGGCTGCACCGCGGCGTGGTGGCCTGGGCGGCCCACCTCTACCTGCGGCTGGCCGGGATCACGGGACGGTATTGACCTTGGGCGGCGCAGCCAGCGACCTCATCGTGCAGCGCCCGGAAGGGCTGTATTGCGCGCCCGGCGACTTCTTCATCGACCCTTGGCGCCCGGTGGCGCGGGCCGTGATCACGCACGCCCATGCCGACCACGCGCGTCGCGGGCACGGGGCCTACCTGGCCACGGCGGTCGGTGCCGGCGTGCTGCGCGCGCGGCTGGGCGACATCACGCTCCAGGGCCTGGCCTACGGCGAGGCGGTGACGATCGACGGCGTGCGAGTGTCACTGCATCCTGCCGGCCATGTGCTCGGTTCGGCGCAGGTGCGCGTCGAGCACGGCGGCCAAGTCTGGGTGGCCTCTGGCGACTACTTCACCAGCGGGGTCGATGCGGATGTGAACGCCACCTGCACGCCCTTCGAGCCCGTTCGCTGCGACACCTTCATCACCGAGAGCACCTTCGGCCTGCCCGTCTACCGCTGGCGCCCGCAGGCCGAGGTCATGGCCGAGATCGTGGCCTGGTGGGGTGCCAACGCCGACGCGGGCCGGGCCAGCCTGTTGCTGGGCTACAGCTTCGGCAAGGCGCAGCGGCTGCTGGCTGGCGTGCAGGCAGGTGTCGATGCGGGCCTCGGCCCCATCGTCGTGCACGGTGCGGTGGAGCCGCTGAACCAGGCCTACCGCGAAGCCGGCGTGGCGCTGCCACCCACGCTGCGGCTGGAGGCCGTGGCCGACAAGGCGCTGCTGCGGCGTGCGCTGGTGATCGCACCGCCGGCGGTGCTGGGCAGCGCCTGGGCGCGGAAGTTCGGTGAGACCAGCGACGCCTTCGCCAGCGGTTGGATGCAGCTGCGTGGCGCGCGGCGCCGCCAGGGTGTCGACCGCGGCTTCGCGCTCAGCGACCACGCCGACTGGCCGGGCCTGCAGCGCGCCATAGCCGCCACCGGCGCCAGCCGTGTCATCGTCACCCACGGTTACGAGGCGGTGATGGTGCGCTGGCTGCAGCAGCAGGGGCTGCAGGCGGGCAGCTTCAGCACCGCCTATGGCAGCGACGACGGCGAGTCAGCGGCCGTCGTCGCTGCTGCCGACGCCACCTTCAGCGCTGCCACCGGGGTCGCGCCCGGCCCTTGAGCGCCAGCGGCTCCACCCCAGCGCCGCCAGCGTCAGCAGCGCGAAGGCGGCACCGGCGCCGAAGGTCCAGGCCGAGCCCAGCGTGTCCCAGAGCAGCCCGGCCACGACGCTGGCCAGCAGCATGGCCACGCCGCTGGCCAGGTTGAAGAAGCCGAAGGCGGTGCCGCGCAAGTCGGCCGGTGCCTCTCGTGCCACCATCGCGGCCAGCAGACCCTGCGTCATGCCCATGTGCACGCCCCAAAGCGCCGCGCCCAGCAGCATCACCCCCCAGTGGCTGGCGGTGGCCAGCAACAGATCGGCCGCCACCAGCACCACCAGCCCGCCGGCGAGCAGCTTGCGGTGGTCCATGGTGTCCGAGAGCCTGCCAAAGGGGTAGGCCGATGCGGCGTAGACGAGGTTCATCGCCACCATCACCAGCGGCACCCAGGCCATGCCTACACCCAGCTGCTGTGCGCGCAGCACGAGGAAGGCCTCGCTGAACCGGGCCAGCGTGAACACCGCGCCGACGCCCACGACACGCCAGTAGGCGACGGGCAGGCGCGCCAGCGCGTCGCGGCGGATCGGGTTCACTGGCGCGTGGGTCGCGGCGCGCGGCGCCTCGTGCACGCCGAAGATGAGCAGCGCCACCGCCAGCGCCCCCGGTATTGCCGCCACCCAGAACACGGACCGGAAGTCGTTGGCCCACAGCAGCATCAGCGCCGTGGCCACCAGCGGCCCGAGAAAGGCGCCCACGGTGTCGAGCGATTGCCGCAGCCCGTAGGCGGCACCGCGCACGGCTGGCGGCGTGATGTCGGCCAGCAGCGCGTCGCGCGGCGCGCCGCGAATGCCTTTACCGACGCGGTCGACGAAACGCGCCGCGACCACCATGCCCGCGCCGCCGGCCACGGCGAAGAAGGGCTTGCTGAAGGCGCCCATCGCGTATCCCAGCACCGCCAGGCCCTTGCGGCGCCCGAGCCAGTCACTCAGGGCACCCGAGAACACCTTCGTGATCAGCGCCGTCGACTCGGCGATGCCCTCGATCGCACCCACGGCCAGCACGCTGACGCCCAGCGTGCCCACCAGGAACATCGGCAGCAGGCTGTGCACCATTTCGGAAGACAGGTCCATCAGCAGGCTCACGAAGCCCAGTACCCAGACGCCTGCCGGCAGGGCAGCGCGGGGAACGACCGTGGGCGGCTTCACGTCAGTCTGCCCACCGGGTCGAGACCGAAGTCGGCCCGCACAGAGGCATGATCAATCGTTGACTGGCCTGCCCACCAGTTGCACGTCCAGCCGCGGCTCGGTCAGCTTGGCGTCGATGCGGCTCTCGACGAAGATGTGCTGCGGGTCGATGCCGCGATCGGTCAGGTATTTGCGAAGGGCCTGCAGTCGGGCCGGCGTCAGGTCGCGTTCGCCCTGGCCGCTGCCGTCGATCTGCCAGGGGCCCACCGGCACCAGCAGCGCCACCTCGACCTGCAGGCCCAGCGCATTGAGGATGAGTTCGGTGAGCTGGCTCTTGGCGCTGTCGGTGAGCTGGTTGCCCTTGAACAAGCCTCGCGCAGGCAGCGAGACAGTGCGGGACTTGTCCTTGTCATCCACCAGCGGTTTGGGCAGCGGCACCACGGGCTGGTCGCCCGGGGCCGCAGCCGACGGGCCGGCGGTCAGCAGCACGGTCATGGCCAGCAGCGTGGCCGTCAGGGCGTGTCGGTGCGCGGTGACAGCGGGCTGGGGCATCCGGCTTCCTTTCAGTGGTGCGGTCATTGTGGCTGTTTCGGACACGTGACAGGCATCATCATCCCTCCATGCGCCGTTTTGCCGACCTCTATCAGGCGCTGGACGCCAGCACCGCGACCCAGGCCAAGGTGGCGGCGCTGCGCCGCTATTTCCAGCGCGCGCCTGCCGCAGACGCCGCCTGGGCGGTGTACTTCCTGACCGGCGGCAAGCCACGCCAGGTGGTGCCGACGGCGCTGTTGAGAGAGGTGGCATGCCGCCAGGCCGGCATCGACGACTGGCTGTTCGACGCCTGCCACCAGGCGGTGGGCGACCTGGCCGAGACCATCGCCCATGTGCTGCCACCCGGTGGCGATGGTGACGATGCGGGGCTGGCCACCTGGGTCGAGCAGCGCCTGCTGCCCCTGCGCGGCCTGGCACCGGCCGAGCAGGCCGAGCGCATCGCAGCCGCCTGGGCCGGGCTGGACAGCGCGGGCCGCTTCTTGCTGGTCAAGCTGATCGGTGGCGGCTTCCGTGTCGGCGTCAGCAAGCTGCTGGTGCAGCGTGCGCTGGCCGAGGTGGCGGGACTGGACGCGCAGTGGATGGCGCAGCGTCTCGTGGGCTGGACCGACGCGCGTTGCACACCCAGCGCCGAGCGATACGCGGCACTGCTGGCGCCGGTGGTGGCTGCGCCTGATGGTCGTGTGCAACGCGGGGGCCAGCCTTACCCCTTTTTCCTGGCCCATGCGCTGCAGTGCGATGCCGGGAACCTGCAGGCCACGCTGGGTTCGCCGCAGGACTGGCTGGTGGAGTGGAAGTACGACGGCATGCGCGCCCAGGCGGTCAAGCGCGACGGGCAGGTGTGGATCTGGTCGCGCGGCGAGGAACTGGTGACCGAGCGCTTTCCGGAAGTGGTGCAGCAGGCCGCCGCCTGGCCCGACGGCACGGTGGTGGATGGCGAACTGCTGGCCTGGCAGCCCGGCAGTGCCACGCCCGCACCCTTCAACCTGCTGCAGCAGCGTTTGAACCGCAAGACTTTGCCGAAGAAGTTGTTGGCCGACGCGCCCGTGGCGCTGCTGGCCTACGATCTGCTCGAAGCCGAGGGAGCCGACCTGCGTGCCGTGCCGCAGGCGCAGCGCCGAAGCCAGCTCGAAGCCTTCGCCGCCGAGCATCGGTTGCGCCTGTCGCCCGAAGTGCTGGCCGACGACTGGGCGGCCTATGCCACGCTGCGGGGCACCGCGCGGGAACGGGGTGTCGAGGGCTTCATGCTCAAGCACCGCGCCTCGCGCTACGGCAGCGGCCGCACGAAGGGCGAGGGCACGTGGTGGAAGTGGAAGCTCGATCCGCTGAGCGTCGACGCCGTGCTCGTCTATGCCCAGGCCGGGCACGGCCGACGCGCCGGCGTCTACACCGACTACACCTTTGCGGTGTGGAGCCGCACGCCGACCAACGCCGTGGAGGCGCAAGCGGTGGTCGAGGCCATCGCGCGCCGCGAGCCGGCGCCGGCGCGCGACAGCGGCGCGCTGCAACTGCTGCCCTTCGCCAAGGCCTATTCGGGCCTGAGCGACGCGGAATTCCAGGCTGTCGACCGCGTCGTGCGCGCCACCACGCTGGAGAAGTTCGGCCCCGTGCGCAGCGTGCGCCCCACTCTGGTCTTCGAGATCGGCTTCGAGGGCATGCAACCCAGCCCTCGCCACAAGAGCGGCGTGGCAGTGCGCTTCCCTCGCATGCTGCGCATCCGGCACGACAAGCCGCTGCACGAAGCCGACACGCTGGCCAGCCTGCTGGCCTTGGCTGGCGGCACCTGAGCCACGGCCCCGAATGGGAGGGGAGCCTTGCCCCGTTCTGTAGTCATCCGCTGACAGCGCGGCGGCCTTCGCACCGACGGACAGGCACGCGCCTGCCGTCGAAGATCGTGCTGAGAAGAGGACGGCGCGTTCTGAAGGCGCGCGCTCTTGATGGGCGGGCGATGTCGCCTGCCCGAAACGTGAGAGGGGGTCTGTCATGCCGAACACCTGTTTCATCGGATCTGCCACGGTGCCTGCGCCCCGCCAACAGTCGGGCCCGGCCGGGGTGTGCACATGAACGGCGGCAAGCTCGCGGGCATCCTGCTCATCGTGGCCGGCGCACTGGCGCTGATCTACGGCAGCTTCTCGTACACCAAGGAAACGCACGAGGCCAAGCTGGGCCCGATCGAGCTGTCGGTGAGCGAGAAGCAGACGGTCAACGTGCCGGTGTGGGCCGGCGCGGGCGCCATCGTCGCCGGCATCGCGCTGCTGGCCTTCGGCGGCCGTCGCGGCTGAACGTCGAGGGCGCCTGTGACCGCCTGCTGCAGGCCGGCAACTGCACGCCGCAGGAGAAGCACGCCGCGGCCTGAACGTCGCGCTGGCGCCGCTCAGTTGGCACCGCCCGCGGGACGGGACCCTTACCGGAACAGGCCCAGGCGCTGTGCTTCCAGCGCCGCCTCGGCGCGTGAGCTCACGTTGAGCTTGCGGTAGATCTGTTTCACGTAGTCGGCGATCGTGTGCCGGCTCAGGCTCAGCTGCACGCCGATCTCGGGCAGCGTGTAGCCTTTGGCCACGCGCAGCAGCACCTCGCTCTCGCGGTCGGTCAGGTTGACGGCGGGAATGGCGTTGGCATTGGCCGCCGGCTTGGCCTTGGCGCTGAAATAAGCCATCACCCGGCGCGCGATGCTGGGCGAAAGCGACGGCTCGCCCTGGCTGATGCGGTGCAGCTGTTCGATGATCAACTCCCGGGCTTGCTCCTTCAGGATGTAGCCGAAGGCGCCAGCCTGCAGCGCCGGAAAGAGATGTTCGTCGTCGTCGTGGATGGTCACCACCACACTCTGCGCCTCGGGCTGCAGATCTCGCAGCCGGGTCACCACGTCGACGCCGCTGCCATCCGGCAGCCCAAGGTCGATCAGGGCGAGGTCGAATTTCACCTCGCCGACGAGCTCGATCGCGTCGTGCACACGCGCGCTTTCCAGGATCGTCGCGCCAGGAAAGACCTGAAGCACGAGCTTGCGCATCCAGGCACGGATCTCGGGCAGGTCTTCCAGCAGCAATATCGTCTTCATGGGCGCGTGCGGAGCAGGAGCAATTCGATGTTATCGGCCTGCTGCGCCGCATCATGAAAGCTGGGTGGCGTGATCCAGGGGAACCGTGAGCCGTATCACGGTCCCGCGGCCAGGGACGCTCTCTACCAGGCACTGGCCCTGCAGCTGCCTGGCGCGGTTCTTCATGCTGGCCAGGCCGTGGCCGCGGTCCAGACGGCCGTCGACCTCGCTGCCTATGCCTTCGCCGTTGTCCTGCACGATGAACTGGAAGTCGTCGTCGGTGATGTGGGCGTGCACCGTGCACTGCGTGGCGCCACTGTGCTTGATGATGTTGCTGGTAGCCTCGCGCAGGATGCGTGTCGTCTGTACGTAGGCCCGCGCGCTCAGCGTCTGCGGCAGGTCTTCCGGCGCATTCCAGTCGCCCTCGATGCCGGCCTGGCCCAGGCGCGAGACGATCTCGGCGCGCCAGTCGCCCAGCGCGTCGGCCAGCCTCACCGGCCGCCCGGTGAGGCCGCGCACGCTCAGCCGCATCTCTTCCAGCGCCTCGCGCGCCAGCGTGCTGATGCGTTCGCTGTCGCTGGTGTGAACGATGGTCAGCAGCTTGGCGCCCAGGTCGTCGTGCAGGTCGGCGGCGATGCGCTTGCGCTCCCGCTCGGTGACTTGCTCTACGCGCAACTCGGCCACCTGGCGGAAGTTGCGTTCGATCTCCAGCGTGACCTCGTGCACCCGCTGCTCGAGCGCGGCCTGGTCCTGTTCGGGCTGGGGCATCGGGCGGCCCTGCAGTTGCAGCAGTCGCAGCCCCACCAACGCGAAGATCGCCGGCACCAGGATGCGTGCCACGTGCGAGGCCAACGTCGGCGGCGAGGGTAGGCTGCCGGTCCATTGCGCCGCAAACTCGATGGCGCCGGCCAGGGTCACCGTTCCCAGCAGGCCGGCTGTCAGCCACCCTCCGCGGCCCCGGCGGTGGTGCTTCAGGTGCCACGCTGCGGCCGCCAGCACCTGGCCGGCGAGCAAGAAAACCCAGGCAGTGGCCACCGCGTGCAGCCGCTGCGGCCCCGCCAGCGCCAGCGACGCTGCCATCAGCGCACATTGCACGGGCAGACCGATGTCTGCGACGCGCTGGCGTGAGCCGGCATCACGCAGCAGGAACTGCACCGCCGCCCAGGTGATGAAGCCCAGCATCGTGCAGGCCAGCAACTCGGCTTCGAAATGCCCCAGCGGCATGCTTCCCAGCCAGGGCCGGCCGTTCAGCAACGCCCAGCCGACACACAGTGCACCAAAGTAGGCGACGTGGCTTTCTCGCCGGTTCATGAAGCCCAGCGCGACCATGTAGACGCCCAGCAGCAACAGCGTCGCACCGAGGGCTTGCGGCGCTGAAACCCGCAGCGTGGTCAGCCACGCATGGCGCGCGGCCAGTTCGGACTGCGGGCCCACCACCAAGTGCGAAAGCGCGCCGGCGCGCCGGCGTGAACCCACCTCGGCCAGCGGGTATCCGTCGAGCCGGATGTCGAGCACGTTGCCGCTGCCGCGCAGCAGCGCGGCAGGCAGCGTCACGAGCCGGGGGCGCTCGCAGTGGCGTGTGTCGGGCGCGCTCATGCGGTCGTCGCTGTGCAGCTTCTCCCCATTGAGGAAAACTTCAAGATTGCTGCAGGCGTGTTCGATGAAGAGCGCCTGCATCTCGCCGCCGGGATCGGCGCCGGACAGGGGCGGCAACTCGGCGCGGTACCACAGCGGGCCGCGACCGCCGGGATGTGTTTGGGCCCATTCGTCGGGCAGCGCTACCCGCTTTGCCGGCGCCGAGGCGGGGAAGGCCGCCCCGGTGCCGTAGGCACGCAACGCCGACTCGATGCTCGATGTCTGCGCAGAGGCCACGGACCACAGCAAGCCCAGCAGCAATACCACCACGGCTCGCCAAGGCGCGGAACGCGCCACGGGAGCGCAGGAGTGGTCTGGTCTGGAGGGCATATCGCGGCGCATTTTGCATGTCGGCCTGGCGCAGCCCGCGCAGCGACAATGTGGGCTCGCGTGCTGATGCCGCGCCCGAAGCCACCCCCGTGATCCGTCGCCACGCTTTCGACAACGCCGACAACCGCCGCCTGGCCCACCTTTGCGGGCCGCTGGACGCACACTTGCGTGACATCGAAGGTGCCCTGGGCGTGACGCTGGCGCGGCGCGACGCCAGCTTCCGCATCGAAGGCCCGCGCGACGGAGTCGAGCGCACGGTGCGTTTGCTCGACGCGCTCTACGCCACCGCGGCCCATCCCATCGGCGAACGTGCGCTGCAACTCGCGCTGCTGAAGTACGCCGCCACCGTAGCCGGCGCGCCACAGGCGCCCACCGTGCACGGCGCAGCCGACGGTGAGGGCGACGTGGTGCTGCACACGCGCCATGCCGACCTGCGTGGCCGCACGCCCAACCAGATGCAGTACCTGCAGCAGATCCTGGCCCACGACATCACCTTCGGCATCGGTCCGGCTGGCACCGGCAAGACCTTTCTGGCCGTGGCCTGTGCGGTGGATGCGCTGGAGCGCCATGGTGTACAGCGCATCGTGCTCACGCGCCCCGCGGTGGAGGCCGGTGAACGACTGGGCTTCCTGCCCGGTGACCTGGCGCAGAAGGTCGACCCCTACCTGCGGCCGCTGTACGACGCGCTCTACGACCTGATGGGCTTCGACCGCGTCGCCAAGGCCTTCGACAAGGGCCTGATAGAGATCGCGCCGCTGGCCTTCATGCGCGGCAGAACACTCAACCACGCCTTCGTCATCCTCGACGAGGCGCAGAACAGCACGCGAGAGCAGATGAAGATGTTCCTCACGCGCATCGGCTTCGGCAGCAAGTGCGTGGTGACCGGCGACGTCAGTCAGATCGACCTGCCCAAGCACACGGCCAGCGGCCTCATCGATGCCCACCGCGTGCTGCGCGGTGTCGAGGGCCTGGCCGTCACCGAGTTCACCGCCGCCGACGTGGTGCGCCACCCGCTGGTGGCGCGCATCGTCGAGGCCTACGAGCGCCATCGCGCCGGCGAGGACGAGAGGTGAAGGCCGCGCTGCCCGCCCTGCAGCTATCGCTGCAGTTCGCCGATGCGCGCCACCGTACGCAACTGCCGCGCCACCGCGTCGCGCGTTGCGTGCGTGCGACGCTGCAGGTGCCGGGCGAGATCACCGTGCGCATCGTCGGTGCCGACGAGGGCCGGGCGCTGAACCGCGACTACCGCGGCAAGGACTACGCCACCAACGTGCTGACCTTCGACTACGCCCATGAGCCCGTCGTGGTGGCAGACCTGGTGATCTGCGCGCCGGTGGTGGAAGCCGAAGCGCGTCAACAGGGGTTGCCGCTCGAGGCCCACTACGCGCACCTTCTGGTGCACGGCACGCTGCACGCGCAGGGCTACGAGCACGACGGCGTACCCGAGGCCGAGGCGGCGGCGATGGAAGCCCGCGAGACGGCCATCCTGGCCAGCCTGGGCGTCGCCGACCCCTACCCGCGCTGAAGCACTCGATCAAGCTTCCCGCCACGGAACCGGCTCCGCCGGGCCGTTGGCGGAGCATCCCCCTCCGGGGGGTAGCGAGCGCCAGCGAGCTTGGGGGCCTCATTTCGTCCCGAACAGCCGGTCCCCCGCATCGCCCAGCCCCGGCACGATGTAGCCGTGGTCGTTCAGCCCGCGGTCGATGGCCGCGGTGTAGATCGGCACGTCGGGGTGGTGGCGCTGCAGGTTGTCTATGCCCTCGGGCGCCGCCACCAGGCTGACGAAGCGGATAGACCGCGGCTTGGTCTCCTTGAGCCGGTCGACCGCGGCCACTGCCGAGTTGCCGGTGGCCAGCATCGGGTCGAGCACGATGGCGTCGCGCTCGTCCATGTTGTGCGGCATCTTGAAGTAGTACTCCACGGCCACCAGCGTCTTCGGGTCGCGGTACAGGCCGACGTGGCCGACACGTGCGCCGGGCACCACCTCCAGCATGCCGTCCAGGAAGCCGCTGCCGGCGCGCATGATGACGACGAACACCGTCTTGCGGCCTTCGATCACCGGCGAGCGCATTGTTTCCAGCGGGGTCTCGATCTCGATCAGCTGCGTGGGCATGTCGCGCGTGACCTCGTAGGCCATCAGCATGCTGATCTCGTGCAGCAGGCGGCGAAAGCTGCTGGTGGACAGGTCCTTCTGGCGCATCAGCGTGAGCTTGTGCTGCACCAGCGGGTGGCTGATCACGTGGACGGGGGCAGGGGTGGTCATCGTCGGGTCTCTGGCGGGGTGAGATCTGGAAGCTAGAACAGCGTGCCGTCGCTCTCGATCTTCAGCGGCGGTGCACCGTCGGGGCGCAGTTCGCTGGCGATCTCGCGCCCGGCTGCCCAGGTGCCGCCTTCCAGGATGCAGGCCAGCGGCAGTTCCTCGGCGGTCTTGCCGAGCTGTTCGCGCACCCGCACGGCCAGCTCGTCCAGCAGTGCGACGGTGAGCGCGCGCCACTCGACGATGAAGTCGTCCTGCGCTTTCCAGCTGCGGGTGAGCGCGCGCGGGTCGCGCGGCACGATGACGCCGCCGTCGATGAACAGGCCGCCGTTGCGGTACTCGGGCAGGCCGGTCAGCTCGTCGAGGTCGGTGACCCGCACGCCGGCCCATTGCAGCGGCTCCAGCAGCGAGTAGCTCAGCCACTGGCCGAGCTTGTGGAAGGGCACGTAGCCACCGGTCGTGGGGTCATGGTCGGCGCCGGCGCCTCTGCCGGTGGCGTCACCGGCCCAGCGGTGGGGCCAGACGTCGCCCGCGGGCAGCCCCTGCACGCGGCTGCCGGCCGTCCAGATCGGGCCCAGAACGCGCAACACTTCCCCCAGCACGGCGGCCGCGCTGACCTCGGTGCGGGTGCCGTTGTCGGTGAGACGGTCGTAGAGCAGGCCCGGGCGTGCGTTGCCGCCGACCCTTGCGCCTTCCTCGCGCAAAGCCGCGCCCAGTCGCACCAGCAGCCCGGTGCGGCCCTCCAGGCCCACCACCGGGTTGGCCGGGCTGCTCTGGAGCAGGGTGCGCAGTGTGCTGACGTCGAGGTGTTCCAGCACGGCCGCATCGGCACGCAGCGGGTCGCCCGCCGTGGCCGAGAACGTGCCGTTCAGGAAGCCATGCCAGGTAGCCACGCCGAGGCCCTCGGAGCGCTGCAGCACGAGGTCGGTGCCGGGTTCCGTGTAGCGCCACGATGTCCCGGCACCCGCATCCAGCAGTACGCTCACCACCGTGAGGTCGAAGCGCGCCCTTGCCGCGTCGGCCACGCTGCGGCCCTGCAGCAGCGCGTCGAGCACCGGCTTGCGGTCGATGTCGCCGGCCTCGAAGTGCCGCCAGCGGCTGTGGTACGGGATGTTCAGGTCGGGAAAGCGCTTCAGCGTCAGCGCCACCACCCGCGCGGCCACCGCGGGCAGCGCACGGCGGTCGATGGTGAAGTACTCGCTGACGTTGTCGTCGGCTGCGCGCAGGATGGCCGCGCAGCGCGAGCGTATGGTGCCCGGGTCGCGCAACAGCGCCAGCGGGTGGCGCTTGTCGGGCGCGACTTTCAGCAAGGCCCGGCGTTCTTCACTCAAGTGCACGCCCCTTGACCTGGGCCAGGTCGGTGGCGCTGGGCACGGCGCCGTCGGTGAAGTAGCCGGCAGCCACCTTGGCTTCCATCTCGACCTTGGCGTCGGCGGGTATCAATGCATCGGGGATCTTCACGCGTTCGCCTACCTCTATGCCGCTGCCGGTGATGGCGTCGTATTTGTCGTTGCTCATGCTGACCAGTCGGTGGATCTTGGTGATGCCCAGCCAGTGCAGCACGTCGGGCATCAGTTCCTGGAAGCGCATGTCCTGCACGCCGGCTACGCATTCGGTGCGCAGGAAGTACTTGTCGGCGCTGTCCCCGCCCGCCTGGCGCTTGCGGGCGTTGTAAACGAGGAACTTGGTGACCTCGCCCAGGGCGCGGCCTTCCTTGCGGCTGTACGCGATGAGGCCGACGCCACCTTCCTGCGCGCCGCGGATGCATTCCTCGATGGCATGCGTGAGGTAGGGCCGACAGGTGCAGATGTCGCTGCCGAAGACGTCGCTGCCGTTGCACTCGTCGTGCACGCGCGCGGTCAGTGTGACTAGCGGGTTCGCCAGGTCGCGGATGTCGCCGAAGACGTAGAGCGTCTGCCCGCCGATGGGCGGCAGGAAGACTTCCAGGTCGCTGCGCGTGACGAGTTCGGGGTACATGCCGCCGGTTTCCTCGAAGAGGGCGCGGCGCAGGTCGGCTTCCTTGACCTTGAAGCGCTCGGCCACGCCGGGCAGCCACCATACCGGCTCCACGGCGACCTTCGTGACGGTGGCCGAGGCGTCGTCGAGCAGGATGCGCCCGTCCACCGCCAGGCGCTGGAAGGCCAGCGCCTGCTTGATTTCGGGCAGGTGCACGTGGGCCTTGGTGACGGCGATGGTCGGGCGTATGTCGTAGCCCTGCGCCATCCAGTCCTCGAACACCGCCTGCACGCTGGCGCCCCAGGGGTCGAGGCTGACGATCTTGCCGGCCTGGCCCCACTGCGGGTAGGGCCCGACGGCGTCGGTGGGCGCGGTGTCGGTGAGGTCGGCGCGGTGGCCGCGGGTCAGGTTGCCGGCGGCCACGGCCAGCGCGCGGTAGACGCCGTAGCTGCCGCTGTGCGTGCCGATGACGTTGCGCTGACTGCGGTTGGTGGTGCTGCCCACCACGGGGCCACGTTCCAGCGCGCCGGCTGCGCCCCAATGGATGGCGGGCGCGCCGGCACTGTCCTGACCGGGGTGAGAGGTCAGCCGGATGTGGCGGGTGGTGGGTGTGGAAGTCATGGCATCGCGCGGGGCGTAAGGGCCGGAAGATACGCTAGACCGCGCACCGGCAGCCTGGCGCTGCGCTGCAGCCAGTTCTCGGCCGCGTAGACGGCGGTGCCGTCGGTGACGTGCAGCGTATAGGCCAGCCGGCTCTTCGGGCTGCGGTTGGGCGGGCTGTAATGCGGCAGCAGGCCAGGGAAGACGACCAGCGTGCCGGCCGCCACCGGCAGCGGCCGCGCCTCGTCGGTCGTCGGCCACGGGGTGCTGTCCAGCGCGCGCATCACCAGGCGCGGTGCGCTGCCATCCGCCGGGCGTTCACAGGCGTATTGCTCGCGCAGCACGCTGCCCGGTCCACGGTGGCCGCCGGGCTGCACCCACAGGCAGCCGTTGTCGAGTGTGGCGTCCTCCAGCGCGAACCACAAGGTGATCACCGTCTGCGGCGTGGTGACGAAGAAGCTCGCGTCCTGGTGCCAGCCGACCTCGCCGCCGATGTGCGGCTGCTTGAAGATGACCTGGCTTTGCCAGACCTGCGGCTGCTCCAGGCCGAGGTCGGCGGCCAGTTCAGCCAGCGCCGGGCCGTGCGAGAAGGCGTCGAAGACCGGGTCGCGGTCGTGCAGGGCGTGGCCGATCTTGTTGATGCTCAGCGCCTTGGGCACACGCAGCCGGCCGGCGTCGTCCAGCGCCTCCTCCTCGAAGAAGCAGTGCACGGCTTCGGCCGAAGCCAGCAGCGCGGCGTCGGAGAGCTGGCTGCGGTCGCGCGTGGAAAAGCGGCTGCTGTGCGCGCCGGGCTCGAAGGCGGCGACGATCTCGTGGGCACGCCGGCAGGCCGCCGCCAGTTCGTCGGCGTGCTTGAAGCCAGGCAGCACCAGGAAACCGTCGCGGTGCCAAGTCTCGATCTGGGTGGGGCTCAGCATGTGTTGCGTGCAGGCATCGAACGGTCGGTGAAGGGCGCAGCCGGTTCCTGGTTTTCACCAAGTTCGACGGGGCGGCGCGGCATCATCCGATGCTATTCGCCCGGCCAGGGTCCTGGTCCCTGGCCGGCGCGATCCACCCCACGCCGCATTCCCTCATCTTCCGGAGTTATGCCCATGTCCGCTGTCCGCACCGCCCTTGGCTTGCCCACCGTCCCCGTGCACCACGCGCTGGCCGCTGCCGCGCTGGTGCTGCTGAGCGGCAGCGCCGCCGCGCAGGCCAGCGGCGGCCAGCTGCAGACCATCACCGTCACCGCCGAGCGCCGGCTCGAGAACATCCGAGACGTGCCCAGTTCGGTGAGCGCGCTGCAGGGCGAGATGCTTGAGGTGCTGAACAGCGGCGGCCAGGACATCCGTCTGCTCGCCGGCCGCGTGCCCAGCCTGAACATCGAATCGTCCTTCGGACGCGCCTTCCCGCGCTTCTACATCCGCGGCATCGGCAACACCGACTTCGACCTGAATGCCAGTCAGCCGGTTAGCCTGGTCTACGACGACGTGGTGCAGGAGAACCCCATCCTGAAGGGCTTCCCGATCTTCGACATGGAGCGTATCGAGGTGCTCAACGGCCCGCAGGGCACGCTCTTCGGCCGCAACTCGCCGGCTGGCGTGGTGAAGTTCGAGTCGGTCAAGCCGGGCAAGAAGTTCGAGGGTTATGCGCTGGCCAGCCTGGGCCGCTTCACGGCGTTGAATGTCGAGGGTGCGGTGAACGTGCCGCTGTCGCCCACCGTTTCGCTGCGCGTGGCCGCGCAGTCGCAGAACCGCGACGATTGGGTGAAGAACGCCAACGCGGCGGGCCCAACGCGTGAACTCGAGGGCTACAACGACAACGCCGCCCGCGTGCAGCTGCTGTGGTCGCCGAGCAAGGACTTCAGCGCGCTGGCCAACCTGCACACGCGCGATCTGAAGGGCTCGGCGCGCGTCTTCCGCGCCAACATCATCCAGCCAGGCACCAACAACCTGGTGGCCGGCTTCGACGAACGCACGGTCACCCAGGACGGCATCAACAGCCAGGACGTCAAGAACACCGGCGGCAGCCTGCGCCTGCGCTGGGACATGGGCAACGGCATGGCGCTGAACAGCATCACCGGCTACGAGACGGTGGAGTCGCTGAGCCGCGGCGACATCGACGGCGGTTTCGGCGCCAGCTTCCTGGGTGCGGGCAACTTCGGCCCCGGCTTCATCCCCTTCGATGCCGAGTCGGCCGATGGCATGCCCAAGCACAAGCAGTTCACGCAGGAACTGCGCCTGGAAAGCACCACCGCCGGTGCGCTGCAGTGGCTGGCCGGTCTGTACTACTTCGACGAGCAGTTGAAGATCGACAGCTTCAACTACAGCAGCATCGGCGGCAACACGCTCAACGGCCTGGCGCGCCAGGACCAGGACAACAAGGCCTACGCGCTCTTCGGCAGCGTGAACCTGGAGGTGAGCCCGCAGCTCAAGCTGCGCGGCGGCCTGCGCTACACGAAGGACGAGAAGGACTTCTATGCCGACCGCCTGATCGCGCCGCCCTTCAGCCCCACCTTCATCGGCCGCCGCACGGCCGAGACCAGCGCCACCAACACCAGCGGCGATTTCAGCGTCACCTACGCGCTGGACAAGACGACCAACGTCTATGGCCGCGTGGCCACGGGCTTCCGCGCCCCGGCCATCCAGGGTCGGCTGCTCTTCGGCGATACCTTGTCGGTGGCCAAGAGCGAGAAGGTCACGTCCTACGAAGCCGGCGTGAAGGCCGACCTGATGAACGGCCGCGCGCGCGTCTCGGCCGCCATCTTCAACTACACCATCAAGGACCAGCAGCTCACCGCGGTGGGCGGCGCGGCCAACTTCAACCAGCTCGTCAACGCCGCCAAGACCGCCGGCCAGGGCTTCGAGTTCAACACGCAGTGGCTGGCCACCGAGAACCTGCTGTTCACCCTGGGCGGCAGCGTCAACAAGACGAAGATCAAGGACCCCGGCCTGCGTGTCGACGCCTGCGGCAGCGGCTGCACGGTGAACGACCCCATCACCGCGCCCATCGACCCCTCGATCGGCAAGTTCGCCCCCACGGTGTCCATCGACGGCAACCCGCTGCCGCAGGCGCCGAAGACGACGCTGAACTTCACCGCGCGCTACAGCATGCCGGTGGCCGGCGGCGACCTGGTGTTGCTGACCGACGTGGTCTACCGCAGCAAGATCAACTTCTTCCTCTACGAGAGCACCGAGTTCACCGGCAAGGCGCTGACCGAGGTGGGCGTGCGCGCCGGCTACAACTTCGGCAACGGCAAGTACGAGGCCGCGGCCTTCGTGCGCAACCTGGCCGACACCATCCGCGTGGTGGGTGGCATCGACTTCAACAACCTCACCGGCTTCATCAACGAGCCGCGCACCTTCGGCGTTTCCTTCAAGGCGAACTTCTGACGATGAGGGCTGCTCTGGCGGCGGCCGTGCTGGCCGCCTGGGCCGCCGTGGCCCAGGCGCAGCCGGCGATCATCTTCGAGCTCGGCGGCAAGAACGACAAGAGTTTCGGCACCGCCGCCTGGGAGGGCGCCGAGCGCTGGAAGAAGGCCAGCGGCAAGCCCTATCTCGAATTCGAGATCGCCAATGCCGCGCAGCGCGAACAGGCCGCGCGGCGGTTCGCGCAGCGCGGCGCCAACCCCATCGTCGGCGTCGGCTTCCCGCAGGCCAGCAGCATCGAGGCCGTGGCGCGCGAGTTTCCGAAGCTGAACTTCGCCATCGTCGACATGGTGGTGGCGCTGCCCAACGTGCAGAGCTTCGTCTACCGCGAACACGAAGGCGCCTTCCTGGCCGGGCAGCTGGCGGCGCTGGCCAGCAAGACCGGCAAGCTGGGCTTCGTCGGCGGGCAGGACATCCCGCTGGTGCGCAAGGTGCTCTGCGGCTACGAGCAGGGCGCGAAGTACGCCAACCCGAAGGTGCAGGTGATCAGCGCCATGACCGGCACCACCAACGCCGCCTGGACCGACCCCGCGCGCGGCGCCGAACTCACGCGCACGCAGGCTGCGCAGGGAGCCGACGTGATCTTCGCCGCCGCCGGCACCACCGGCCTGGGGGTGCTGCAGGCCGCGGCCGACCTCGGGCTGCTGGGCATCGGCGTCGACAGCAACCAGAACGGCTTGCACCCGGGGCGCATGCTCACGTCGATGCTCAAGCGCACCGACGTCGCGGTGTTCCAGGCCTTCAGCGGCGTGCAGCCAGGCATCACCTCGCTGGGGCTGAAGGAAGGCGGGCTCGACCTGGCCTACGATGAGCACAACGCCAGGCTGGTGACGCCCGAGATGCGGCGCCGGGTCGAGGCCGCCAAGGCCGACATCGTGGCCGGGCGCATCCAGGTCATCGACTACACGGCGGCGATGGCCTGCAGGTGAACTGAACGCCCTAGACTGCGCGCCGATGCGCATCCTGCCACTGGGCCGCCGCCCCTACGCCGAGACCGAAGCCGCGATGCGCGCCTTCACGGCCGCGCGCACGACCGACACCGAAGACGAACTCTGGCTCGTCGAGCACGAGCCCGTCTTTACGCAGGGCATCGCCGGCCGCGAGGCGCATGTGCTGGCCGCCGGCGACATCCCGGTCGTGCGCACCGACCGCGGCGGCCAGGTCACCTTCCACGGCCCGGGGCAGGTGGTGGCCTACCCGCTGCTGGACCTGAAACGCCTGGGCATCTTCGTCAAGGAATACGTCTTTCGCATCGAGGAAGCGGTGATCGAGACGCTGTGGGCCAGCGGCGGCGTGGTCGGTCACCGCGTGCGCGGTGCGCCGGGCATTTATGTGCGGCTCGACGACCCGTTCAGCCACGCACGCCTGGTCACCGCCAGCCTCGACCCCTTCGCCGGCCTGGGCAAGATCGCCGCTCTCGGCATCAAGATCAGCCGCCACTGCAGCTACCACGGTGTGGCGCTGAACGTCGCGATGGACCTGGAGCCTTTCACTCGCATCGACCCATGCGGCTACGCCGGCCTGCGCACGGTGGACCTGCGCACGCTGGGCGTGCAGGCGGCGTGTGACGAGGTGGCGGCGCAGTTGGCGCAGCAGCTTCGCGCGAGGCTCGCGGCCTGAAGTGATCTTGCGCGCATAGACGGGCGTGTGAGCGGCGTCGAACGGCCATCAGCGGCCGGTCGGCCAGCGGCCAAGCAGTCGTTCGGATCAGCCTTGAGGGCCGAGGCGCGTTGCCATGCAGTTCACCGCCTCGGCTAGCGCTGGCAAGTCTTGCTCGACGACCAGCCAGACCGCCCCGAGATCAACGCCCAGGTAGCCATGCACGATCACGTTGCGAAACCCAGCGAGTTCGCGCCATGGGATCTGCGGCTCGGTGCCCCTGATCTCGCTCGACTAGCGTTGGCTGGACTCGGCCAAGGTCTGAAGATTGCGGATCACAGCGTCTTGCACCAGACGCGAAGCGTCGAAGCGGAAGCGTTCGGCGTTCGTGTACTCGAGGATCCGGTCCAGGCAGTCGCGCATATGCGCCAACAACACCCGGTCCGCCTCGGGGCCCGGATTCACAGCGGCACAGCGCTTGCCGTCACGCGCTCGCGCAGGGCAGGGTGCAAGCTCGCTTCGGTAACGACATCGACGCGGCGGCCTAGCAATTCCTGCGCATCCAGCAACAGGCCACCCAAGGCGAGAGCACTGATCCCTGGAGCCAAGGTCACCAGCAGATCAACGTCACTGCCGTCGCTGGCATCGCCACGGCTCATCGAGCCAAAGACGCGAACACCCGCGACGCCGCGCCTGCGGGCCAGAGCCAGCAGTTCGGCGCGGTGGGTTTCGATCAAAGGATGCATACGTTCCAGTTTAACCATGCTGGACGGTCAGGCACTGGGTGGCAAGCTCGGTCGGCTGCTTCAGGGAAAGAGGGCGAGAGACCGCAGCGGGTCCAAAGCAGCCCGGCAGCCTCGTGGCAGCGCTTCGACCCTCGTAAGCAGGGTTCAGGGTCCCGCCGCTAGACTTTGGGTCCTCCCCAGGTCTGCACGCCCCATGAGCACCACCCCACCCGCCACCTACGACGCCACCGCCAAGCAGAAGTCGCAGGCCAAGACTTCGCGCATCCCGATCAAGGTCGTGGCGGCCGATCCGGCTGCCGTGCTGAAGAAACCCGATTGGATCCGCGTCAAGGCCGGTTCACCCAGCACGCGCTTCTACGAGATCAAGCACATCCTGCGCGAGCACAAGCTGCACACGGTGTGCGAGGAAGCCAGCTGCCCGAACATCGGCGAGTGCTTCGGCAAAGGCACGGCCACCTTCATGATCATGGGCGACAAGTGCACTCGCCGTTGCCCCTTCTGCGATGTCGGCCACGGCCGGCCCGACCCGCTGGATGCCGATGAGCCGCTGAACCTGGCCAAGACCATCGCGGCACTGAAGCTGCAGTACGTGGTGATCACCAGCGTCGACCGCGACGATCTGCGCGACGGCGGTGCCGGCCACTTCGTCGAGTGCATCCGCAAGACGCGCGAGCTGAGCCCGGCGACGCGCATCGAGGTGCTGGTGCCCGACTTCCGCGGCCGCGACGATCGCGCGCTGACCATCCTGCGCGAGGCGCCGCCCGACGTGATGAACCACAACCTGGAAACCACGCCGCGCCTGTACAAGGAAGCGCGCCCTGGGTCGGACTACCAGTTCAGCCTGAACCTGCTGAAGAAGTTCAAGCAGCAGGTGCCCGGCGTGCCGACCAAGAGCGGCGTGATGGTCGGCCTGGGCGAGACCGACGAGGAGATCCTGCAGGTGATGCGCGACATGCGCGCGCACGACATCGACATGCTCACCATCGGCCAGTACCTGGCGCCCAGTGGTCACCACCTGCCGGTGCGGCGCTACGTGCACCCCGACACGTTCAAGATGTTCGAACGCGAGGCCGCGGAAATGGGCTTCAGCCATGCCGCGGTGGGCGCGATGGTGCGCAGCTCCTACCACGCCGACCGGCAGGCCCACGCGGCGGGCGTGGCCGACGCGGTCCGTTGATCGCGCTGCGCCTTGAACACGGCACGAATGACACCGCCCCTGGACGAGGCCCTTCGTGCCCTGCTGTGCACGATGCCCAAGGCCGAGCTGCACATCCACATCGAAGGCTCGCTCGAACCCGAGCTGATCTTCGCGTTGGCGCAGCGCAATGGCGTGGCGCTGCCCTACGCCAGCGTCGAGGCGCTGCGTGCGGCCTATGCCTTCACCGACCTGCAGAGCTTTCTCGACATCTACTATGCCGGCGCCAGTGTGCTGCTCGAGGAAGCCGACTTTCACGACATGGCCTGGGCCTACTTTCAGCGCGCCGCGGTCGACCATGTCGTGCACGCCGAGATGTTTTTCGACCCGCAGACCCATACCGAGCGCGGCGTGCCCTTCGCCACCGTGATCCAGGGCCTGGCGCGCGCCTGCGCACGCGCGCGCGTGGAGCTGGGCATCAGCAGCGAGCTCATCCTGTGTTTCCTGCGCCACCTCAGCGAAGAGGCGGCGTTCGCCACGCTGGAACAGGCGCTGCCCTGGCGCCAGCACTTCATCGGCGTCGGGCTGGACAGCGGCGAGCGCGGCAACCCGCCCGAGAAGTTCGCGCGCGTGTTCGCGCGCTGCCGCGAACTGGGCCTGCACCTCGTCGCGCATGCCGGCGAGGAAGGCCCGCCGGCCTACATCTGGAACGCGCTCGACGTGCTGCACGTGCAACGCATCGATCATGGCGTGCGCTGCCTGGAAGACCCGGCGCTCGTCCGGCGCCTCGTGGCGGACGCCGTGCCGCTGACGGTGTGCCCGCTGTCCAACGTCAAGCTCTGCGTGTTCAAGACGATGGCCGGGCACAACCTGCCCGCGCTGCTGGCGGCGGGCCTCTGCGTCACCGTCAACAGCGACGACCCCGCCTACTTCGGCGGTTACGTCAATCAGAACTTCGTCGAGACCTTCGCCTCGCTGCCGCAGTTGACGCGCCAGCATGCGTACACGTTGGCGCGCAACAGTTTCAAGGCCAGCTTTGCGCCGCCCGAAGACAAGGCGCACTGGACGGCCGCGCTCGACTCGGCGTTCGCAGCTGCGGCCTGACGACCCGCGCTACTTGGCCTGCAGCTTGTTCAGGTGGTCGATCAGCGCCAGGATGCGGCCGCTGACGAAGGCTGCTTCGTTGTACGGCAGGTCGCCGAAATACTCTGCCGCCTTGATCCTGTATTCCTGACCCCAGATGGGCATGTCGCGCGTGCCGTGGCCCTTGCCCGCGCCGTCGATCACTTCGTACATGCGCGCCACCGGGAAGACGCCGCCATTGCGTTTCGACAGGGTGGTGAGGTCGGGTGCACTGGTCTTCAGGAACTCGTTGTATACGCCCATGCCCTTGGCGTTGCTGCCATGGCAGACAGCGCAGTTGTTGTCGTATTCGCGCTTGCCGAGATCCGGGCGCACCTGCGCCAGCGCGACCGTGCAGGCCGTGGCCGTGAGGCCGAGCAACAGGAACTTCGCCGCTTGATGGATCTTCATGGTCTTCTCCTTCGGTGCAGTCATTCCGGCGCGCCGCGGAGGGGTCCCGTTTAATCTGTGCGACGGTCGATCCGCGACGCAGGATCAGTCTGCGCCGCCCGAGCGCGTGCGCGTTGAGCGCAGTCAACTTCTCGAAGGCAGGCCCGCAGCGGCTCGGGCCTCCCGCCCGGCGCACAGCGGGCGGCGGCGCCATCGGTTACCTTCCACGTATGACGACCCTGCGCCCCCCCTCCCTTCGCGCCCTGGCCTGGCGCCAGACCCTGCGCGACTTCCGTGCCGGTGAACTGCGCCTGCTGGCCGTGGCGGTGACGCTGGCGGTGGCCGCACTCACCGCCGTCGGCTTCTTCGCCGACCGCCTGAGTGGCGGCCTGGAACGTGATGCGCGGCAGTTGCTGGGCGGCGACGCCGTCGTCAGCAGCGACCGGCCCGCACCGCCCGAACTGGCGGCCAAGGCACTCGAGCTCGGTCTGGTGGTGTCGCAGAACGTGGGTTTCCCGAGCATGGGCCGCGCCAGCGACGAGCAGGGCGGTGCCACGCGCCTCGTGGCAGTGAAGGCGGTGGGCCCGTCCTACCCGCTGCGCGGCCGGCTGCAGCTGCGAGACGCCCCCGGCGCACCGGTGCAGACCGTGGCTGCGGCGCCCGAACCGGGCACGGTGTGGGTCGACCCGGCGCTGCTCGATGCCTTGCAGCTCAAGGTCGGCGACCCGCTGCTGCTGGGCGACGCCCGGCTGAAGATCACGCGGCTGATCGTGCTCGAACCCGACCGCGGCGCCGGCTTCTCCAGCTTCTCGCCGCGCGTCATGCTGGCCGCGGCCGACCTGCCCGCCACCGGCCTGGTGCAGCCGGCCAGCCGCGTCAACTACCGGCTGGCAGTGGCCGCACCGGCGACGATGGACGGCGCGCGCGGCGACGCCGCGGTGCGCGACTACGTGCAGTGGGTGGAAGCGCAGACCAAGGCGCAGGCGCTGCGCGGCCTGCGGATGGATACGGTGGAAAGCGGCCGCCCCGAGATGCAGCAGACGCTGGCGCGGGCCGAGAAATTCTTGAACCTGGTGGCGCTGCTGGCGGCGCTGCTGGCGGCGGTGGCGGTGGGCATCGCGGCGCGCGATTTCGCCGCGCGCCACCTCGACGATTGCGCCATGTTGCGTGTGTTGGGTCTCAGCCAGCGCCGCATCGCCGGCGCCTACTCGCTGGAGTTCGCGCTCGTCGGCCTGGCGGCCAGCGTGCTGGGCGTGCTCATCGGTCTGGGCGTGCACAACGTCTTCGTCTGGCTGCTGGCCGGGCTGGTGCAGGTGGCGCTGCCGGCCCCAGGTTGGGGGCCGGCGCTGTTCGGCGTCGGTGTCGGCATGACGCTGCTGCTGGCGTTCGGCCTGCCGCCGGTGCTGCAGCTGGCACGGGTGCCGCCGCTGCGCGTCATCCGCCGCGACGTCGGCGCGCTCAAGGCGTCGTCGCTGGGCGTGCTCGCGGCGGGAACGCTCGGCTTCGTGACGCTGCTGCTGGCCGCTTCGGCCGACGCCAAGCTCGGCGCCATCGCGGTAGGGGGCTTTGCGGTGGCGATCGCCATCTTCGCCGCGCTGTCCTGGGGCGCGGTGAAGCTGCTGAAGAAGGCCGTGCCCGAGACCCGGGCGCCGCGTTGGCTGGTGCTGGCCACGCGGCAGATCGCGGCGCGGCCGGCCTTTGCGGTGCTGCAGGTGTCGGCGCTGGCTGTGGGCCTGCTGGCGCTGATGCTGCTGGTGCTGCTGCGCACCGACCTCATCGCCAGCTGGCGCCAGGCCACGCCGCCCGATGCGCCGAACCGCTTCGTCATCAACATCCAGCCCGACCAGGCCGAGGCCTTCCGCGGTGCGCTGGCCCAGGCTGGCGTGAAGGACTTCGACTGGTACCCGATGATCCGCGGCCGCCTGGTGGCCATCAACGGCCGCGCGACCAGCGGTGACCTTTACAGCGACGAGCGCGCCAGCCGGCTGGTGGAGCGCGAGTTCAACCTCAGCCACGCCGCCGCGCTGCCGCGTGGCAACCTCGTGGAGGGCGGTCGCTGGGTGCCCGACGAGGCCGAAGGCCTCTCGGTGGAATCGGGCCTGGCCCAGCAGCTGGGCCTGAAACTGGGCGACACGCTGCGCTTCGACATCGCCGGGCAGACGAAGGAGGCGCGCATCACCAGCCTGCGCCATGTCGACTGGGGTTCGATGCGCGTCAACTTCTTCGTCATCTTTCCGCAGGGGCGGATGGACGACCTGCCGCTGACCTACATCAGTGCCTTCCGCGCCCCTGCCGCGCCACCCGACGCCGCACCGGGCACGCCCAGCTTCGACGGCGCGCTGAGCCGCGCCTTCCCGAACATCACCAACATCGACGTCTCGGCCAGCATCGCGCAGGTGCAGCGGGTGCTGGACCAGGTGATCCGCGCGGTGGAGTTCCTGTTCGGCTTCACGCTGGTCGCGGGGCTGGTGGTGCTGTTCGCGGCCATCTCTGCCACGCGCGAAGCGCGGGCACGCGAGTTCGCCATCATGCGCGCCATGGGCGCCGGCAGCCGCCTGCTGGCGCAGGTGCAGCGCACCGAACTGCTGGGCGTGGGCGCGCTGGCCGGCCTGCTGGCCTCGGGGGTGGCGGTGGTGCTGGGCTGGCTGCTGGCGCGTTACGCCTTCGAGTTCACCTGGACACCGTCACCCTGGGTGCCGCTCTTCGGCACGCTGGCCGGCGCGTTGCTGGCGCTGATGGCCGGCTGGTGGGGGTTGCGCGAGGTACTGCGCCGGCCGGTGCTGGAGACCCTGAGGCGAGCTGGCGCCGTGTGAGCAGCGGCCGTACGCAGTTCAAGCGAACAGCGGGTTCAGAACGTTTCCCAGTCGTCGTCGGCTCCCGCCTTGGTGGAGGCGGCAGCAGGCTTGAGCAGCGGTGGCGCGGCCAGAGCCGGTGTGGCGTTGGTCTTGGCCCACCTGGCTTTGGCGACAGCCTTTACCGGTGCAGGCGGCATCGCCTTTGCTCTCGCGACGGCCTGACGCGCCACCACGGCAGGCGAGGGCGGTGCCGGCGTGCTGCTGACGGTGGTGGTTGCCTTCGCCTGCGGCGGCGTGTTCGTCACAGAGCCGAGCTGGAAGCCGCTGACCACTTGTGACAGGCGCGCGGCCTGTTCCTTCAGACTCTCGGCTGCAGCTGCACTTTCCTCGACCAGGGCAGAGTTCTGTTGTGTCATGCGGTCGAGATCGGCCACGGCCGTGTTGACCAAGCCGATGCCGCCGCTTTGCTCGCCAGTGGCGGCGCTGATCTCACCGATGATGTCGCTGACGCGCTGCACGCTGGCGACGATCTCGTTCATCGTGCTGCCGGCGTCGCCCACCAGGCGCGTGCCTGCTTCGACCTTCACGACGCTGGCCTGGATAAGACCCTTGATTTCCCGCGCCGCTGCGGCGCTGCGCTGCGCCAGGCTGCGCACTTCGCTGGCCACCACCGCGAAGCCGCGTCCTTGTTCACCGGCGCGCGCGGCTTCCACTGCGGCGTTCAGCGCCAGGATGTTGGTCTGGAAGGCAATGCCGTCGATGGTGCCGATGATGTCGGCGATGCGCTTGCTGCTGGTGTTGATGGCCTCCATCGTCGTCACCACCTCGGCAACCACTGCGCCCCCGCGCTGCGCAACCGTGCTGGCCGAACCGGCCAGCTGGTTCGCGGTGCGGGCACTGTCGGCCGTCTGTCGCACGGTGCTCGTCAGTTCTTCCATCGAGCTGGCACTCTGCTGCACGCGGCTGGCCGCCTGCTCGGTGCGCTGGCTGAGGTCGACATTGCCGCTGGCGATTTCGTTGGCGGCGGTACCGATGTGGTCGGTCGCCTGGCGCACGGTCTGCAACGATGTGCGCAGCTTGTCGACCATGTGGCCCAGGGCGCGTACCAGGTCGCCGATCTCGTCGGGCTGGTCGCTGGTGGCGCTGATGTCGAGCTTGCCGGCGGCCACGTCCTCGCTCAGGCGAACGGCGCGTTCGAGTTCGGCGACCACGCGGCGTTGCAGCCGCCAGGCGGTGAAAAGTGTACCGCCGGTGGCCAGCAACATCAGCAGGCCCAGCAGCAGCACCTGCTGATGGCTGCGGGCTTCGGCGGCGTCGGCGCGCCCGGCCATCAGCGCCTCGTTGCGCGCCACCACGCCCTGCAACGTCTTGGCGACGTCGGCGAAGGTGTTCTCGGCCGCACGCATCGCGCCGACGCCGATGTTGGGGTCCATGCCGCTCAGGTCGATGGCCTTGTCCGACTGCTTGAGGTAGGTCTCGAGCAGTGGCATGGCGGCGGCCACCAGGCGCGTGATCTCGGCGTCGTTGCCGCTCTGCGCGGCCAGCGCCTCGAGCACGCGCTTGACCCCCGCGACTTGCTGCGCGAGTTCCTTGCGCGTGGCCTTGACCTGTTCGTCGCTCAGCGAGCTCATGATGGACAGCGTGCGGAATACCGTGGCCCGCACCTGGGCCAACTGCTCCAGGGTGCTGCTCATGGTCTTGGATTTCTCGACGTCGGCCGCGCTGGCGTGGCGCAGTTCTACGCCCTGCTTCCAGTCGAGCGTGGCATAGGTGGCGCCTGCTGCCAGGGCCACGACGGCCGTGGCGAGGGGGGCGAGCAGCAGTTTGGGGCCGAGCTTCACGGTGGAGTTCCGACGCTGGGGCTCAAGGGTAGACGCCGCCACAGACCGCGGTTTCGCCGAGCTTCTCGCAATACATCACCTTGGGCTCGATCTTCTTGCTCACCGGATTGGTGAACTTGTATTCCTGCCAGGCACCGGCGGGCTTGGCCGTGACCATCGCCACGCGCTCCTTGACGAAGTACTTGCCGTCGATGTCGGTCAGGTCGATGAGGTCCTTGCCGATCTGCTTGGGGTTGGCGCCGTGCGCCAGGCACTTGCCGTCCAGGCCGTAGACGACGAGGTAGAGATCACGGTCGATGAAGGGGCCGGCCTTGTCACTGACCGCGGCATAACCCTTCTCGATGCCGTTGGCCTTGATGAAGGCCACGCCCTTCTTGACCATGGCGACGGCATCCTCCTTGGTGGCATCGACCGCGCTCAGCGCGGGCAGGCAGGCCAGGGCCAGGAGGGCGGGTGCGAGGAACTTGAACATGGGAGTCTCCGGGGGTGGGGTGGGGTGGGGTGGGGTGGGGGACGGCGGGTGGAACGCGACAGGGTTCAGGCGCCGATGAGGCCCATGTCGGCGCTGCTCATCAGGCCTTCGATGTCCATCAGGATGAGCATGCGCTCGGCACCCTTCTCGCCCTGGCTGTTCTTCACCGCGCCGATGCCAGTGATGTAGGACGCGTCGATGCTCGAGTTCATCTCGGGTGCGGGCTTGATCTCGTCCTTGCTCAGCTCCAGCACGTCGGAGACCGAGTCGACCACTGCGCCGACGACGCGGCCGCGCACGTTCAGCACCACCACCACGGTGAAGGTGTTGTATTCGGCGCTCTCGCAGCCCAGCTTCAGGCGCAGGTCGATGATCGGCACGATGACGCCGCGCAGGTTGACCACGCCCTTGATGAAAGCGGGCGCGTTGGCGATGCGCGTGGGCTGCTCGTAGGAGCGGATCTCCTGCACGCGCAGGATGTCGATGCCGTACTCCTCGGCGCCCAGGCGGAAGGTCAGGAACTCACCGCACTGCGAGGTGCGGCCTTTCGAGTCTGTCGCATTGGCGGCGGCGTTGGCGCGTTCGGCTTCGTGGCGGGCGACCTGGCTGCCCTCGGCAATCATCTCCATGGCGGTTCCTTGAGGTGAGCGGTATTCAGGGGGTTATCGGCCCGCAGCCGGGTCGACTTGATGGCGGGTTGCAGCGCGCGCCGGCCAACTGTCAGATCGCCAGGGCTCTCACCCGGCCGTGAAGGCCCGGCCCGGGTTGCCCTGGCCAGTGACGTGGAAGGTGGCCACCAGCTCGACCAGCTTGGCGGCCTGTTCCTTCAACGAGCCGGCCGCAGCGGCACTCTGCTCCACCAGCGCGGCGTTCTGCTGGGTGCTGTGGTCGAGGTCGGCCACGGCGTGGTTGACCTGGCCGATGCCGGCGCTCTGCTCGCCCGACGCGGCGCTGATCTCGCCGATGATGTCGGCCACACGCTGCACGCTGGCCACGATCTCGGACATCGTCTGCCCGGCGTCGGCCACCAGGCGCGATCCGGCCTCGACCTTCTCGACGCTGGTGCCGATCAGGCTCTTGATCTCGCGCGCGGCCTCGGCCGAACGCTGTGCCAGCAGACGCACTTCGCCGGCCACCACCGCAAAGCCGCGGCCCTGTTCCCCGGCCCGGGCAGCTTCCACCGCGGCATTCAGCGCCAGGATGTTGGTCTGGAAGGCGATGCCGTCGATGGTGCCGATGATGTCGGCGATTTTGCGGCTGCTGCCGTTGATGTCGCCCATCGTCGTCACTACCTGCGAGACGACCGCGCCGCCGCGTTGTGCCACTTGCGCGGCCGAGGCCGCCAGATCCTTGGCCTGCACGGCCGATTCCGCGCTGTGGTGCACCGTGGCCGTCAGCTGCTCCATGGAGCTGGCTGTCTGCTGCAGCGAGCTCGCGGCGCTTTCGGTGCGCTGGCTGAGGTCGAGGTTGCCGCTGGCGATCTCGGTGCTGGCCGTGGTGATGGACTCGGCGCTGGCGCGCACCGCGCTGATGGTCGACTCGACATGGCGCAGCGCCTGCTGAAGCTGGTGCGCTGCAGGCGAGCTCACGACGACGTGCGCGGGTGTGAAGTCGATCGAGCCGTTGGCGGCGATGAGCCGGTCCACGATGCCGGTGAGTTCCTCCGAAGCCGCGAAGTCGGCGCGGGCGCGCATCGCCAGCATCACCAGCAGCGCCGCCTCGGCCACGACATAGGCGGCGTGCTCGATGACCGTCAGAAGGCTGGGCTCGGTGAAGCAGATCGGGCCCCAGCCCCATTGCTGGAAGTAGTTGAAGCTGAGGTGGTGCACGGCGATGGTGGCGGCCGCCACGACGACCGGCAGCCAGTGGCGGTAGACCACCGTGCAGGCGAGGAAGGCGAAGACGGCGAAGTGCGCCTCGGCCTGGCCGCGTGCGGCGTGTATCAGCAGGCCCACCATGGCCATGCCCAGCGCGGGCAGTGCCATCTGGCTGAGCGCGCCGCCCTGGCTGGACAGCGCGGTGATCACGGCGGCCGCGAGGAAGCCACCACCCAGCAGCAGCGGCAGCATCACGCCGTTGTGGTTGGCGCCGTAGGCCACCGCGGCGGCCAGCAACACCGCGATCGCGGCGAGCATGTTCTTGTCGTTGGAGTGCAGGGTCGACATCGTGGATCTTCGAGTTGGAATTGGGGATGCGGTGTGCAGGGCCGTGCGGGGCAGTGCCTTCAGTGGCGCGAACGCCGAACCAGCGCGCCGATGTCGAGGATGAGCGCGACGCGGCCGTCGCCCATGATGGTGGCGCCCGAGACGTCGTCGACGCGGCGGTAGTTGCTCTCGAGGTTTTTCACGACCACCTGCTGCTGGCCTAGCAGTTCGTCGACCAGCAGCGCGACGCGGCCGCCTTCGGCCTCGACGACGACCATGATGTTGCTGGCGCGCTCGAAATCGAAGCGCGGCACGTCGAAGACCTTCTCCAGGTCGAGCACCGGCATGTACTCGTCGCGTACTTCCACCACGCGGCCGTGACCGCCGATGGTCTTGATGGTGCCGGGCTGGACCTGGAAGCTCTCGACCACGCTGCTCAGCGGCAGGATGTAGCACTCCTCGCCCACACCCACGCTCATGCCGTCCATGATGGCCAGCGTCAGCGGAAGGCGCACGCGCACCGTCATGCCGTAGCCCTCGGCACTGTCGATCTCGACCGTGCCGCCCAGGGCCGTGATGTTCTTCTTCACCACGTCCATGCCGACCCCGCGGCCCGACACGTCGGTCACGACCTCGGCGGTGGAGAAGCCCGGCGCGAAGATCAGTCCGTAGACCTCGCTGTCGGTCATCGTGTCGGGCGCGTCGATGCCGCGTTCACGCGCCTTGGCCAGCAGTTTGGCGCGGTTCAGGCCCTTGCCGTCGTCGCGAACCTCGATCACGATGCTGCCGCCCTGGTGGGTGGCGATGAGCGTGATCGTGCCGTGCTCGGGCTTGCCCTTGGCAGCGCGCTCGGCGGGCAGTTCGATACCGTGGTCGCAGCTGTTGCGCACCAAGTGGGTCAGCGGGTCGGTGATCTTCTCCACCAGGCCCTTGTCGAGCTCGGTAGCCTCGCCCACCTGCACCAGTTCCACCTTCTTGCCCAGCTTGGCGGCCAGGTCGCGCAGCATGCGCGGGAAGCGGTTGAAGACGAGCGACATCGGGATCATGCGGATCGACATCACCGCTTCCTGCAGGTCGCGTGTGTTGCGTTCCAGGTCTGCCAGGCCGGCAGCCATCTGCTGGTAGAGCGCGGCATCCACGCCCTTGCCGTTCTGCGCCAGCATGGCCTGCGTGATGACGAGTTCACCCACCAGGTTGATGAGCTGGTCGACCTTGTCGACCGAGACGCGCAGCGTGCTCGACTCGGCGGCCGCCGCGGCCTTTTCGGCGCGGGCGGCGGGGCGCGCCACCACGGCAGCTTCGATCGTGGCGGGCGCGGCCGCGGGTGCGGCGGCCTGGCCTTCGGCGGGTGCACCGGGGGCGTTGTCGAAGAAGCCGTAGCCGGGGTCCACCGGCTGGCTGTTGGGTTCGGGCGCTCCTGGCGCGCCTTCGTGGAAACCGTAGCCTGCGCTCAGCGGCTTCAGCTCGATCTGTTCACGCGCGACATGGAAGCCGAACAGGTCGACGAGGTCGTTGTCGGTGGAGGCCGTCGTCACCTTGAAGCGGCGCATGCCGTCGGCGCCGCGGCCGGCATCCAGCGGCTCGATGGTGCCGAGGTCGGTGATTTCCTTGAACAGGTCGACGAGGTTGTCGGCCACGGCGAGGTCGGACAGAGGGCCGACCGTCAGCTCCAGCTGGCGCACCCCGGTTTGGGCCGTCGCAATTGCGGGCGAGGCTTCGGTCCTCGGGGCGGCGTCGGGCGCAGGCGCAATGGCGCGAACGGTCGCGGCCACGGAGAGAGCCGGTGCACCACCGTCGACGCAGCGTCGGATGCCGGCCAGCAGCTCGGTGGTGTCGATGGGCTCGGCGCCGTTGCCCTGGTGGCGCGCCAGCTGGGCCTTCAGCGCATCGCCCGAGGCGAGCAGCACATCCACCATCGCCGCCGTCGGCGTGAGTTCGTGGCGGCGCAGCTTGTCCAGCAGCGTCTCCATCTGGTGCGTGAGTTCCGCTACGTCGGCGAAGCCGAAGGTGGCCGCGCCGCCCTTGACCGAGTGCGCGCAGCGGAAGATGGCGTTGAGCTCCTCGTCGTCGGCGTTCTCGATGTCCAGCGCGAGCAGCATCTGCTCCATGCTGTCGAGGTTCTCGCCGGCTTCCTCGAAGAAGACCTGGAAGAACTGGCTGAGGTCGATGCCTGCCGCCTGGCTGGCGGCGTCGTGGTTCAGATCGGCCATCGCGGCGACTCCTGCAGATTTCGGGTGCGTTGCATCAGGGCGTGCAGGGCGGTCAACGGATGACCTTGCCGATGACCTCGACCAGCTTGGCCGGGTCGAAGGGCTTGACCAGCCAGCCGGTGGCGCCCGCAGCGCGGCCGGCTTGCTTCATCTGGTCGGAGCTTTCCGTGGTCAGGATGAGGATGGGCGTGGTCTTGAACTTGGGGTTCTCGCGCAGCTTCTTCGTCAGGCTGATGCCGTCCATGCGGGGCATGTTCTGGTCGGTCAGCACGAGGTTGAAGTCGCGGCTGTTGGCCTTCTCGTAGGCGTCCTGGCCGTCCACGGCCTCGACGACGTTGAAACCTGCGTTCTTCAGCGTGAAGGACACCATCTGGCGCATGGAGGCGCTGTCGTCTACGGCAAGGATCGAGTGCATGAAGGGCTCTCCGGAAGGTCTTTTGGGGCGCAGGGCTGGAAGGGGGCGGTGGCGTCAGAACAGTTCGATGGACCCTGCGTCCATCTCGTCCTGCGTCACGGGGTTGGGGCGCAGCGGCGCGGCTTCGACCAGTGCCTCGCCGTCCTCGTCGTCGCCCATGGTCTCGGCCGCCAGGCGGTCGGCGCAGTTGCGCAGGCGCCGCGTCGTGTGGTCCACCAGCTGCGAGGCCATGTCCTGGAACTGCATCGCGGTGATGGCCATGGCCATGTGCTGCATCGCGGCGTGCAACTCCGGCGCATCGATCTCGGGGTGTGTGGCCACGCGGTGCAGCATGGTCTTCAATTCGCCGGTGGCGCCGTAGAAGCAACCCAGCAGCGTGTCGCAGGCGTCGCCCAGCAGCCGCTGCAGGCGTTCCATGTCGTTGCTGACGACCATCAGGTGGTCCTGCAGGTCAGCCGCGACGGGCAGCGGCAGGCCACCCTCCACCGGGTAGGTGTCGGGCGAGCCACTCGGCAGTGAGGGGGCTTGCTGAACGAGCATCGGGGCTCCGGGGGCAGGGGATCGGCCGCAAGACAGCCCCCGGGCGGGCCGGGTGCCATCTCTTCCCACTCATTTTCGGCAGCACCCCCGCCGACATTGAGTGGAAGATGAGTGCGATCTGCCTCCAATTCAGCCCTCTGCGCCCGGCGCGGGGAGAGCGGCCGGGGGGTTTGCGATACTGGATGGCATGAACGGCACGCCTTCCGCAGCCCACTCCCCCTGCCCCGAGGGCGCAGGTAGCGGGCGTGCGTGGCGTGTGCTGCACCTGGAAGACAGCGAGCCCGACCACGCGCTGGCGCTGGCCCATCTTCAGCGCGGCGGCATGCGCGTGCTGGCGCGACGTATCGAGACCCGAGCCGAGTTTCGGGCCGCGCTGGACGAACCCTGGGACGTCGTGCTTTCCGATTACCACCTGCCCGGCTTCACGGGCCTGGACGCGCTGCAGATGCTGCGCGAGCACACGAAGGCCGGCGGTGCCGACTTGCCCTTCATCCTGGTGTCCGGCCAGATCGGCGAAGACACCGCCGTGGAGGCCATGCGCACCGGCGCGGCCGACTACCTGCTGAAGGCCAACCTGGCGCGGCTGGCACCGGCGGTGGACCATGCCATCGCCGCCAGCCGCATGCAGCGTGCCCGCATCGCGGCCGACCAGGAACTGCAGGCCTCGCGCAAACGCCTGTCCGAATTGGCGCAACACCTGCAAACCAGCGTCGAGGCCGAGCGCCAGGCCATCGCGCGCGAGATCCACGACGACGTCGGCGGTTCGCTCACGGCGCTGAAATTCGAGCTCGACTGGATCCGCCGCCATGCCGAGAGCGAGACCATCCGGCAGCGCGCACTGGCAGCGCTGGAAACGGTCACCAGTGCCATCGAGGCCAGCCAGCGCATCATGCAGAACCTGCGCCCGGCCATCCTCGAGCAGGGCCTGGTGGCAGCGCTGCAATGGCAGACCAGCCGTTTCGAGAAGCGCACAGGCATCGAGTGCGAGTTCCGCACCCATGAGGCCTATCTGGCCATGCCTCTGGAGTTGCCGGCCGGCGTACCGCTGGTGGCCTATCGCACGGCCCAGGAGGCGCTGACCAATGTCAGCAAGCACGCGCAGGCCACGCGGGTGGTGGTCGACCTGTCGCTGATCGGCGGCGTGCTTTCGCTGGAAGTCAGTGACGACGGGCGCGGCCTGTCCAGCGTCGACCTGGCCAAGGTGCGCAGCTTCGGCATCCGCGGTCTTCACGAGCGCGCCTCTACGGTGGGCGGCTGGGTCGATCTGAGCAGTGGCGCGAGCGGCACCAGCCTCATCCTGTCCGTACCTCTGGGTCCGGGCTTCGGCGCGCCAAGCGCAAGGCCGGCGGCTTTGCCCGACCCGGACGACGCTGAATCCTCGGCATGGTCAGTGCTGTGAATACCAAAGGTCCCGAATGATCGAAGTCATCCTCTGCGACGACCATGCGCTGATCCGGCGCGGCATCCGCGACACGCTCTCGGACGCGCCCGACATCCGCGTTGTCGGCGAGGCCGGCGACTACGGTGAACTGCGCACGCTGATGCGCGCACTGCTGCAGGACCCGGCACGCGAGCACGGCCGCAGCGGCCCCTGCGACGTGCTGGTGCTGGACATCAACCTGCCCGGCCGCAGCGGCCTGGACGCCTTGCATGCGCTGAAGGACGACGGTTCGCCGGTCAAGGTATTGGTGGTCAGCATGTACCCGGAAGACCAATACGCGATCCGCGCGCTGCGAGCCGGTGCCTACGGCTATGTCAACAAGGGCGGTGACCCGCAGCTGCTGGTGCAGGCGGTGCGCACGGTGGCGCACGGGCGCAAGTACGTCACACCCGAGATCGCGCAGATGCTGGTGGAGAGCCTGACCACGCCGGCCACAGAGAACGCGCACAACAAGCTCAGCGACCGCGAACTGCAGACGCTGGTGATGATCGCCAGCGGCAAGCGCCTGGCCGACATTGCCGAAGAACTGATGCTGAGCCCGAAGACGGTGTCGGTCTACCGTGCGCGCGTGCTCGAGAAGCTGCAGCTGGCGAACAACTCCGAGTTGACGGTGTATGCCATCCGCAGCGGGCTGGTGGGGCAGTAGCGGGCTTCAGCCGCCGCCGCGCTGCATGTAGAGGTCGAAGAAGCGCATGAACTCGCGCCGTGCGGGCGCGGCGACGCCTTCGAAGCGGTAGCGCACCGCCAGGCGCGGCAGGCTCAGCAATGCGATACGGCGCGGTGGCAGTACCGCCCAGGTGATGTACAACCGGCCGCCGCCCGCGTCGCCACACAGCGTCACGGCTGCCTGCCCTGGCGCCGGCAGCGCAAACGCATGTCCACCCATGGCGCCGGGCAGGCAACGCACCCAATCGCTGTGGGTGAAGCCCTGTTCGCGTTCAAAGGCGACGGGGATCTCTGGCGCCACGCCCATGCTCAGCGCCGCACGTGTTTCAGCCGCCCGCGATAGGCGGCCAGATGGCCAGCACGTCGCCTTCGGTGAGCACCCGCTTGCCACGTTCTTCCGGCGGCACGTAGACGCCGTTGACCAACACCAGGTGCACCAGCTTCATCGGCAAAGCGAAGGGCTCGATGACCTGCAGGATGCTGGCGCCGGGCGCCACGTCCAGCGTCATGGCGTTGCCCTGGCGTTTGTCGTGCGGCAGGTGCTCGCCCAGGCTGGCGTAGAGCTTGAAGGTAATCTGCATGCCGCGTTCAGGCGGGCACCAGTGCGTGCGCGTGCTGCGCCTGCGCACAGGCCAGGTAGGCTTCCATCAGCAGCGTCGGGTCGGCCAGCAGCTTGTCCTTCCAGGCACCCAGGTGCACCTGGCCCTCGACCAGGCCGCGCATCACGCCGACATGGTTCGTCCAGCCGATGGCGTTGCAGCCCACCAGCACGTCGCCGCTGAACTGCAGGCTGAGGTGGCGGCCGGCGGTCGCGTCGGTGAGCTCGACATGTTGCCCGCCGGGCAGCCCGTCCCAGAGGCCGAAGCTGGCGCTGATGAGGCCCAGCGTGTCCAGCACGTTGATCTGCGTGACGCCGTGAAGTGCAGTGGGCTTGCCGGCCATGTTCAGCGCTGCCACGCGGGCCTGCTCGGCGGCATTGGGCTGGATGGCGCTGACGATGGTCTTGCCGCTGACCTTGTCGAAGGCCTCGGCGCAGTCGCCGGCGGCGTAGATGCCGGGTACGTTCGTCTGCAGGTGCTCGTCGGTCAGCACGCCCAGCAGGCAGCGCACGCCGCTGTCCTGCAGGAAACCGATGTTGGGCTTGACGCCCGTGGCGCTGATGACGAGGTCGGCCTCGATCACCGCGCCGGTGGACAAACGCACCTTCATCACGGGCGTGGCGTCGCGTTCGATGGCGTCGACGCGCGCACCGGTGTGCACGGCCACGCCTTTGCTCTCGCACCAGGCCTTGATCATGCCGCCGGCAGTGGGGCCCATCATGCGCGGCACCATGCGGTCGCCCATCTCGACCACGCCGAGATTCACGCCGCGTGCGGCCAGCGCTTCCAGGATGATGCAGCCGATGAAGCCGGCGCCCATCTGCAGCACGCGAGCGCCGGGCTGGGCCAGCGCGGCGATGGCGCGGGCGTCGGCCAGCGTCCAGCAGGCGTGCACGCCGGGCCCGGCAATGCCCGGGATGGGCGGCGTGGCCGGGCTGGAGCCGGTGGCGATGAGCAGGCGGTCGAAGCCGTGCACGCTGCCGTCGTCCATCGCCACGGTGCGAGCGGTGGTGTCGACACGCACGGCGCGGTTGCGCTTGAGCTGGATGCCTGAAGCTTCGTAGTGGTTCGGTGCGTGGCGCAGGTAGGTGCCGCTCTCGCCGATGCTGCCATGCAGCAGGTAGGGGATGGCCATGCGCGAGTACGGCGCCTCGGGTTCGTCGCCGACGAGGAAGACCTCGTCCTGCGGGGCGTGCTTGCGCAGCGTCTCTGCAGCGATGACGCCGGCCGGGCCGGCGCCGAGGATGATGTGTCGCATGGGGAGGTCCTCAAACGGAAAGGGCGGTTCGAGAACCGCCCTGGGTCATTACGATGACGGGGCTTAGAGGCCCAGCCGTTCTCGCGTGCCGGCCTTGAGCTGGCCGTCGGTATCCCAGCCGCGAAGCTCGTAGTACTTCGGCAGCATCTCGGGCAGCTTGTTCACCAGGCCCTTGGCGGGCCCGGTCTTGGCCGGCTCGTTGAGCAGGCGCGGCGGCAGCGTGTCGTCCTTGCTGGTGAAGCCGGCACGGTTGTTGAAGTCGCGCTCCATGTTCCAGATGCGCTCGCCGATCTTGCTCAGGTTCTCGAGCGTGAACTCGGGCCCGCAGGCGGCGGCCACCTGCGGCTGCACGTCGGCCAGGCCCCAGGCGAAGCTGGTGAAGATGCAGATGCCGGCCGAGTCGAAGGCGGCGGTGGCGTCCTGGAAGGCGATCACGAGTTCGGGCTTGCCGTCGGCCGTCAGCGGGTCGGTCTTCACCGGGATGCCCAGCACTTCGCTGGCCACCGTGTAGCCGCGCAAATGGCAGGCACCGCGGTTGCTGGTGGCGTAGGCCAGGCCCATGCCCTGGATGCCGCGGCTGTCGTAGGCCGGGAATTCCTGGCCCTTGACGCTCATGCTCAGCTCGGGGTGGCCGTACTTCGTGCACAGGCGCTTGCTGCCCTGGCCGATCTCCTTGCCGAAGCCTTCGCCCCTGGCGGTGATCTCGGCGAAGTAGGTCAGCGCCTGGGCGCTGCCGAAGGTGGCGTCGATGCCCAGCTGTTCCTTCGTCAGCACGCCCAGGTTGTACAGCTCCATCACGGCGCCGATGGTGGCGCCGAAGGTGATGGGGTCCATGCCGTGCTCGTTGCACATCACGTTGGCGTACTGCAGCGCGTCGAGGTCGTTGACGCCGTTGGCCGCGCCCAAGGCCCAGGCCGCCTCGTATTCCAGGCCGCCCGAGGCGCCCCAGTACTGCGGCTGGTTCTTCACCGTGTAGTGGCCCTGGTCGATCTTCTGGATGCGGCCGCAGGCGATGGTGCAGCCGAAGCAGGCCTGGTTCGTCACCAGCGGCTTCTTGCCGTCGGTGGCGCGCGGCGTGGCCATGGCTTCGGCCGAGATGTCCTTGGCGCCCTCGAAAGCCACGTCGCGGTGGTTGCGCGTGGGCAGCGCGCCCATCTCGTTGATGACGTTCATCAGCACCTGGGTGCCGTAGGTGGGCAGGCCCTGGCCGGTGACGGCGTTGTCGTGCAGGATCTTCTTCTTCTCGGCCGTGACGCGCATGAACTCCTTCGGGTCGTGCAGGTTGCCGACACCCTTGGTGCCGCGCACGGCGATGGCCTTGAGGTTCTTGCTGCCCATCACGGCGCCCACGCCGCTGCGGCCGGCGGCGCGGTGCAGGTCGTTGACGACGGCGGCGAAGAGCACCTGGTGTTCACCGGCGCCACCGATGCTGCTGATGCGCAGCAGCGGGTCCTGGTGGTCCTTCTTCAGCTGCTCTTCGGTGTGCCAGACGGTGCCGCCCCAAAGGTGGCCGGCGTCACGCAGTTCGGCCACGTCGTCGCTGACGTAGAGGTAGACGGGCTTGGGCGACTTGCCCTCGAAGATCACCATGTCCCAGCCGGCCATCTTCAGCTCGGCGCCCCAGTAGCCGCCGCTGTTGCTGCAGGCGATGGCGCCGGTCAGCGGGCCCTTGGTGACGACGGTGTAGCGGCCGCCGGTGCTGGCCATGGTGCCGGTCAGCGGCCCCGTGGCCCAGATGATCTTGTTGCCGGGCGAAAGCGGGTCGACCTTGGGGTCGAGCTCTTCGCACAGGTATTTGGACGCCAGGCCGCGCGAGCCCAGGTATTCCTTGGCCCACGCCATGTTCAGCGGTTCGGATTTGACGGTGCCGGCGCTCAGGTCGACACGGAGGATCTTTCCAGCCCAGGACATCTGTGGCCTCCTTAAACGCTTTGCTGGTTGCCCAGCTTGTTGGCCCAGGTCTGCATCTTGTCGAGGCCGGTCCAGTTGGCGTCGATGTAGGTGATGGCGCCGGTGGGGCAGGCATCGGCGCAGGCCGGTTCGCCGCCGCACAGGTCGCACTTCTGCACCTTGCCGGTTTCCTGCACGTAGTTGATGGTGCCGAAGGGGCAGCTGATGGTGCAGACCTTGCAGCCGACGCAGGTGGTGTCGTTCACCACCTTGGCGCCGGTGGCCTTGTCGACGGTGATGGCCTCCACCGGGCAGGCATGCAGGCACCAGGCCTCGTCGCACTGCGTGCAGGTGTAGGGCACCTTCCGGCCGGTCTCGTGGAAGTCGAATACCTTGATTCGCGACTTGGCCGGCGCGAACACGCCGTAGTTTTCGTAGGAACACGCCATCTCGCACTGAAGGCACCCGGTGCACTTTTCGGCGTTGATGTGAAGGCTCTTCTGCATGCGCTGTCTCTCCGCTTGTTTCGGGGGGCGGGCAACGGACGCAACCCAGGCACGCCGCAACTCACCACGAAGGCATTGTGGTGAGCCTCCACCTATGCAAGATTAGGCATAACCCTGAAGCGAAAGCAGCCCGCAAGCGGGCCGCAGCGGGTGACGGCGGCGAGCGCCGCCGCACCTCAGCGTGAGGGCGAAGACGCCGGAACGACGATGACCGTGGTGCCGGTGCCGGTCCTGCCGGTGTCGCCCTTCAGACCGTCGTAGCCTTGGCTGCCGGTCGCGCCGGTCTGGCCCGTGCTGCCGGTGGCGCCGGTCTGGCCGGTGTTGCCGTCGTAGCCCTGACTGCCGGTGGCGCCCGTCGTGCCGGTGCTCCCGGTATTCCCGGTATTCCCGGTGGCGCCCGTAGCGCCCGTCGGGCCCGCCGGGCCGGGCACGGCCACGGGTGCGGGCATGTTGACGACGGTCGGCTTGTCGCAGGCGGCCAAGCCCAGCGGAAGAAGCAAGGCGATGAGCAGGGGGGCGATCTTCATGGGGTGTCCTCTTCGAGTGCCGGTGTTGGGGGATGGTCGGCAGACCATCCGGTCCTTCACACCTTAGGCGCATCCCGCATCGGCTTCGGTGCGCTGGCATACGCACGGCGGGGCCACCCGTTCGGACCGGTCTGGCCTTGCCCGCAGTCGTGCCGGATCAGGAATTGGCGCGCACTTCCTCGATCGAGGTCAGGCCGGCCAGCACCTTCTCGATGCCGTCCTGCCGCAGCGTGCGCATGCCTTCGCCTATTGCGAAGCGCTGCAGCTCGTCGGCGCGCTGGCCGGTCTGGATGAGGTAGCGCAGACCGCGGCTGACCATCATCAGCTCGTGCAGTCCAGCGCGGCCGCGGTAACCGGTCTGGCTGCAGTGGTCGCAGCCCAGTGCGTGGTAGTGCGTCAGCCGGCCCTCGGTGCCGAAACGTTGGCGCCAGTCGGTCAGCAGCCCGTCGCGGGTGGGCGCCGGCTCTGCCTCGCCCATCGCATGCAGCCAGTCGTGCAGCAGCTCTTCCGATTCCTCGGGCGTGGCTTCGCGGGCCACTCGGCAATGCGAGCACAGCTTGCGTACCAGACGCTGTGCCAGCACGCCCAGCAAGGCGTCGGCAAAGTTGAACGGGTCCATGCCCATGTCGAGCAGGCGGGTCACCGTCTCTGGTGCGCTGTTGGTGTGCAGCGTGCTCAGCAGCAGGTGGCCGGTGAGGCTGGCCTCGATGGCCACCTGTGCGGTTTCCTGGTCGCGGATCTCGCCGACCATGATGACGTCCGGGTCTGCGCGCAGGAAGGCGCGCAGCGCCTTGGCGAAGGTCCACTCGATGCGCGGGTTCACCTGCACCTGCCGCAGCCCCGATTGAGTGATTTCCACCGGGTCCTCGGCCGTCCAGATCTTGCGGTCGGGCGTGTTGATGCTGGCCAGCAGCGAGTGCAACGTCGTCGTCTTGCCCGAGCCCGTGGGGCCTACGCAGAGGATCATGCCGTAGGGCCGCTGCGCGGCCGCTGTCAGGCGTTCGAAGTTGAGCGACGACAGGCCCAGATTCTCCAGCGGTATGGAACGGTTGGAGGCCAGCAGCCGCAGCACGGCGTCTTCCAGGTTCCCCTGCGTCGGTACCGTAGCCACGCGCAGTTCCAGGCGCATGCCGGCCACGAACTTGGCGAAGTTGATCTTGCCGTCCTGCGGCTTGCGGCGCTCGCTGATGTCGAGGTCGCACATGATCTTCAGCCGCGCGATGATGGCGCTGCGGTAGTTCGACGGCAGCTCCAGGTAAGGCTGCAGCCGGCCGTCCTTGCGGAATCGGATACGCACCTTCTCGCGCCCTGGCGGGCATTCGATGTGGATGTCCGAAACCCCCTGCGTGTGGGCCTCGATGATCATCGAGTTGATCAACCGCACCAGCGTGTTATCGCTCTGTTCCAGCGCGCTGTCGTCGCTGTCTTCTATGTGCGCGTCGACCTTCTCCATCGTCGCGGCCAGCCCCCTGACGTCGCCGGCGTCGAAGTCGCCCGTGCGGTCGGGCTCGAAGCTGCCGCGCGGTGCCATGTCGGCGGCGCCCACCTTCGAGTAGGCGCGGTCGATGGCGGCCTGCAGCACGCCGGCGCGCGTCAACACCGGCACCACCTTGCACTGCGCAGCGAATTCCAGCTCGTCGATGTGTCTGCGGTTGCTGGGGTCTTCCAGCGCAGCCACCAGGCGTCCGGCGCGCATCATCAGCGGCAGCGCCGGTATGCGCGCGGATACCGCGTAGGGCAGCCGTGTGACGGCCTCGGTGTCGGGCGGGAACTGCAGCACGTCCACCAGCGGGTAGCCCATCTTGCGCGCCAGCGCCGTCTGCAGGTCGACGCGCGAGACCACGCCCTTGCGCACCAGCAGTTCGCCCAGCGGCACGCTGCGGTCGGCGCGCTGCTGTACCAGGGCGTCTTCCAGCTGAGCCTCGGTGATGAAGCCGAGCGCG
>JADIZZ010000008.1 GCA_016704535.1 Betaproteobacteria bacterium
GGTACTTCAGCTTCTGGCTGCGTTCGTTGGCGCCGTAGCGGTCGCGCATCGCCACCGCCCAGATCCGCCGCGCCACGCGGCCCAGCACGGTGTATTCCGGGTCCATGCCGTTGCTGAAGAAGAAGCTGAGGTTGGGCGCGAAGTCGTCGATGTGCATGCCTCTGGCGAGGTAGGCCTCGACGAAGGTGAAGCCATTGCTCAGCGTGAACGCCAGCTGGCTGATCGGGTTCGCGCCGGCCTCGGCGATGTGGATAACCGCTGATCGACACGCTGTAGAAGTTGCGCACGTCGTGGTGCACGAACCATTCGGCGATGTCGCCCATCACCTTCAGGCTGAACTCGGTGCTGAAGATGCAGGTGTTCTGGCCCTGGTCTTCCTTCAGGATGTCGGCCTGCACGGTGCCGCGCACGTTGGCCAGCGTCCAGGCGCGGATCTTCTGCGCTTCGTCGTCGGTGGGCTCGCGGCCGTTGTCGGCCTTGAACTGGCCGAGGTTCTGGTCGATGGCGGTGTTCATGAACATCGCCAGGATCGTCGGCGCCGGGCCGTTGATCGTCATGCTGACGCTGGTGGCCGGGTGCGTGAGGTCGAAGCCGCCGTAGAGCACCTTCAGGTCGTCCAGCGTGGCGATGGACACACCGCTGTTGCCCACCTTGCCGTAGATGTCGGGCCGCAGGTCGGGGTCGTTGCCGTAGAGCGTGACGCTGTCGAAGGCCGTGCTCAGGCGCTTGGCCGGCATGCCCTCGCTCAGCAGCTTGAAGCGCCGGTTGGTGCGGAAGGCATCGCCCTCGCCCGCGAACATGCGTGTCGGGTCTTCGTTCTCGCGCTTGAACGCGAAGGTGCCGGCGGTGTACGGGAAGCTGCCGGGCACGTTGTCGAGCAGCAGCCACTTCAGCAGTTCGCCGTGGCATTCGTACTTCGGCAGCGCCACCTTGCGGATCTTGCTGCCGCTCAGCGTGGTGTGGGTCAGCGCGGTGCGGATCTCCTTGTCGCGGATCTTCACCACGTACTCGTCGCCGGCGTAGGCCTTCACCATGTCGGGCCACATCGCCAGCAGCTTCCTCGCCTGTGCCTCGAGCGTCGCCTCGCGCTGCTCGGCCAGGTTGATGGCGGCTTCGGCCGCGCGCGGCTTGTCGGGCTTGCCGACGGTGAGCATCGCGGCGGCCGCGCGCAGCTGCTGGATCTCGCGCGCCAGCCGGCTCTGCGCCACGGCGCGCTGCTTGTAGCCGCGCACGGTGTCGGCGATGTCGGCCAGGTAGCGCACGCTTGCGCCCGGCACGATGGGCACCTGGTGCGTGCTGTGGCGCGTGGCCACACGCGGCAGGCGGCTTTCACCAACCTTCAGTCCCAGCGCCGCCAGGCGCGGCAGCAGCGCCTGGTAGAGCGCGGTCACGCCGTCGTCGTTGAAGCGGCTGGCCATGGTGCCGAAGACCGGCATCTGCTCGGGCGTGCTCTTCCACGCCTCCTTGTTGCGCTGCACCTGCTTCGCGACGTCGCGCAGCGCATCGGCCGCGCCCTTGCGGTCGAACTTGTTGATGGCCACGAACTCGGCGAAGTCGAGCATGTCGATCTTCTCGAGCTGGCTGGCGGCGCCGAACTCGGGCGTCATCACGTACAGCGGCACGTCGACCAGCGGCACGATGGCGGCGTCGCCCTGGCCGATGCCCGAGGTCTCGACGACGATGAGGTCGAAGCCTGCGGCCTTGCAGGCCAGCAAGGCGTCGGGCAGGGCCTGGCTGATCTCGCTACCGAAATCGCGCGTGGCCAGCGAACGCATGAAGACACGCGGGCCGCTCGACCAGGGCGAGATGGCGTTCATGCGGATGCGGTCGCCCAGCAAGGCGCCGCCGCTCTTGCGCCGCGAAGGGTCGATGCTGATGATCGCGATGCGCAGCGCATCGCCCTGGTCGAGCCGGATGCGGCGGATCAGCTCATCGGTGAGCGAACTCTTGCCCGCGCCGCCAGTGCCGGTGATGCCGAGCACCGGCGTCTTCGCGCCCTGTGCCGCAGCGGCCAGCGCGCTCTTGAACGCGGGGTCGGCCTGGCCGTTTTCCAGCGCCGTGAGCGCCTGGGCCAGCGCGCGCCAGGCCGCGTCGCCGTGGCCCTGCAGCGCCTTCACGTCCTGGGCGCATAGGCCGAGAGGTCGACGTCGCAGCGCATGAGCATCTCGCCGATCATCCCGGCCAGCCCCATGCGCTGGCCGTCCTCGGGGCTGTAGATGCGCGCCACGCCACAGGCCTGCAGCTCGCGGATCTCGTCGGGCACGATGACGCCGCCGCCGCCGCCGAAGACCTGGATGTGCGCACCGCCGCGGTTCTTCAGCAAATCGACCATGTACTTGAAGTACTCGACGTGCCCGCCCTGGTAGCTGCTGATCGCGATGCCTTGCACGTCTTCCTGCAGAGCCGCCGTCACCACCTCGTCGACGCTGCGGTTGTGGCCGAGGTGGATGACCTCGGCGCCCATGCCCTGCAGGATGCGCCGCATGATGTTGATGGCCGCGTCGTGGCCGTCGAACAGGCTGGCGGCCGTGACGAAGCGCACCTTGTGCACGGGGCGGTAGCTGGCGAGGGCCTGGGCCTCGGCGGAGAGGTCGGTCATGGTGCGGCGGCTCTGCGGTGAAGGCGTGACATTGGCAATTGACGTTTACGTCAACGTCAACCGGCATCATGCCACGCCGCATCCGGCCCGCGGCTGCGTCGACGGGCTCATCGTTAACCCGTGGCGGGCCGGATGCGGCGCCGCACGCTGATACGCTCGCGACCCATGACTTTCATGGCCATCGACATCGGCAACACCCGCCTGAAGTGGGCGCTCTACGCCTCGCCGCACCCGGGTGCCAAGCTGCTGCGCCAGGGCGCCGTCTTCCTGGAGACGATCGACAGCCTGGCCGACACCGAATGGGCCAGCTTCGAGCCGCCGCACAGCATGCTGGGCTGCGTGGTGGCTGGGGACGCAGTGCGTCGGCGCATCGAGGAACAGCTCGAGCTGTGGGACATCGAACCGCACTGGGTCGTGCCGTCGCGTCATGAAGCCGGCGTGACGAACCTCTACGACTACCCCAACCGCCTGGGTGCCGACCGCTGGGTGGCATTGGTCGGCGCCCGCGCCCGAGCACTGGCCGGCGCCGCGCCGCGGCCGGCGATGGTGGTGATGGTGGGCACGGCGGTCACCGTAGACGCGCTGGACACCGAAGGCCGTTTCCTGGGCGGCCTCATCCTGCCCGGCTTCGGGCTGATGCAGGCGGCACTGGAGATGGGAACGGCCGGCCTGAAGGTACCCACCGGTGAAGTCGTCGACTTCCCCACCAACACCAGCGACGCGCTGATGAGCGGCGGCGCCAACGCCATCGCCGGGGCACTGGAACGCCAGGCGCGCAAGCTGCAGGCGCGCACCGGACAGGCGCCGCTGATGCTGATCGGCGGTGGTGCGGCGCCAAAGCTGGTGCCCATCACCGACCTGCCCTTCGAAACCGTCGACTCGTTGATCTTCGAAGGGCTGCTGGTGATGCAGTCGCACCGGCTGGCGCTGTAGCGCGGCGCGGGTCGCGAAGGCCGGCTCAGGTCTGGATGTAGCTTTCCAGCTGCGCGATGGTGGCGTCCTGCTCGGCGATGATGTCGTCGAGCATGTCGCGGATCGAGATCATGCCCAGCACGGTGGTGCCGTCCAATACCGGCAGGTGGCGGATCTTGCGTTCGCTCATCAGCCGCATGGCCTCGCGCACGACGGTGCGCGGCGTCACGCTCAACACCTGGCGGCTCATGATGTCGGCCACCGTGGTCTCGCGCGAATTTCGGCCCTGCAGCGCCACCTTGCGGGTGTAGTCACGTTCACTGAACACGCCCACCAGGCGGCCGGCGTCCATCACCATCAGCGCGCCTACCTCGAACCGCGCCAGCAGTTCCAGCGCAGCGAAGACGCTGTCCTCGGGGTGCACATGCCACAGCGTGCGATCCTGGTTCTTCAGCAGTTCGGACACCGGTTTCATGGCCTGACCTCCGCGCGGCGTTGGACGCCCTAGCCTACACAAATGGCCGCCGCGTTCAAGGGTGGCTGTCCCCAAGGCCTGCAGCGTTGCGCCAGCCGTGCCAACATGACGCAATGAACCCTTCCGCTGCCACCGCTTCAGGCGCCGCGCGTCGACGCGGGCGCGCCGCCGTTGCGCTGGCAGCCGTGGCGCTGGCCGCCGTCCTGGGTGGCTGCGCGGTTCTCGACGAGCAGCAGCGCAAGTGGATCTTCCAGCCCGGTGACCGCACCTGGTGGGGAGGCGCTGCCGCTGCCGAGGGCATGGAAGACGTGTGGGTCGCGTTCAACTCGGTGGCCGAGGGCGACGCGGTGCGCCTGCACGGCCTGTGGCTACCGCAGCCGCGCGCCGACGCCCCGGTGCTGCTCTACCTGCACGGCGCACGCTGGGACGTACGCGGCAGCGCGCCGCGCATGCGCCGCATGCACGAGCTGGGCTTCGCGGTGCTGGGCATCGACTACCGTGGCTTCGGCCGCAGCAGCGCCGGGCTGCCGTCGGAAGCGCTCGCCGGCGAGGATGCGCGGGCCGCCTGGAGCTGGCTGGCCGACAACGGCCGGGCGCGCCACGCTACGTGTTCGGCCATTCACTGGGCGGCGCGCTGGCCGTGCAGCTGGCCGCGGCCGTGCCCGACGAGGCCGGGCTCATCGTCGAGAACAGCTTCCCGTCCATCCCCGACGTGGTGCGCACCTTCAAGTGGGGCTGGCTGCCGGTGGCGCCGCTGATCACGCAACGTCTGGACGCCGGCGCCCGCATCGCCGAGGTCGGCACGCCGGTGCTGGTGGTACACGGCAGCGAGGACAACCTGATCCGTCCCGAACTCGGCCGCGAGCTGTTCGATCGCGCGCGCGAGCCCAAGCGTTTCATGCTCGTGGAAGGGGGCACACACCACAGCACCAACGCGGTGGGCCAAGCTCAGTACCGCGACGTCCTGGCCGAACTCTTCGGGCTGGGCGCGGTGCGCTGAGCCCGCACACGCAAGCCCAGCAGGGCTTGCGTGGCTGGCGAAGGCCCGAACGCGATTTCACGCGTGAGGGCTGAGCCTGCCGCCCGCGGCCTATGATGGCCGCCATGCCGACACGCACCCCCCGCCTGTGGGACATCTCGCCCCCGGTGCACGCGGATTCACCGGTGTTCCCGGGCGACACACCGTACCGGCAGGATTGGGCAGCCCGCATAGCCCCCGGCTGCCCGGTGAACGTGAGCACGCTCAGCCTCTCGCCGCACACCGGCGCGCATGCCGACGCACCGCTGCATTACGACGACGCCGGCGCGGCCATCGGCGGTGTGGACCTCGCGCCCTACCTCGGTCTGTGCCGCGTCATCCACGCCATCGGCTGCGGGCCGCTGGTGGGCTGGTCGCATGTCGAACACGCGGTGCAAGGCCTGCCGCCCCGCGTGCTGGTGCGCACCTGCGCGCGAGCACCCATCGACCGCTGGGACAGTGAGTTCGCCGCCTACGCGCCCGAGACCATCGAACGCCTGGCCGACCTTGGCGTGACGCTGATCGGCATCGACACCGCCAGCATCGACCCCGCCGACAGCAAATCGCTGGACAGCCACCAGGTGATTCGCCGCCGCGGCCTGCGCGTGCTGGAGAACCTGGTGCTCGACGACGTGCCCGAAGGCGACTACGAACTCATCGCCCTGCCCCTGAAACTCACCACCGCCTGCGCCTCGCCCGTTCGCGCAGTCTTGCGCGAGCTCCTTGCCCAGCCACAGGCGGTGCTGTGAGCGGTGCCCTGAAAGCCCCGACACGATGATCCGAGACGACGCCCTGGCGCTCGATGCCGCCGACCCACTGGGGCCGCTGCGCGATCAGTTCGAACTGCCGCCGGGTGTGCTTTACCTGGACGGCAACTCGCTCGGCGTGCTGCCCAAGACGACCGCTGCGCGTGTGCAGCAGGTGGTCACGCAGGAATGGGGCACGGACCTCATCCGCAGCTGGAACAGCGCCGGCTGGATGGATCTGCCCAAGCGTGTGGGCGACAAGATCGCACACCTGGTGGGCGCCGGCCCCGGCGAGCTGGTGGTGGCCGATTCCACCAGCGTCAACCTCTTCAAGGTGCTGAGCGCAGCGCTCACAGCTGTGGCCCGCGACGCACCGCAGCGTCGGGTGATTCTCAGCGAGCGCAGCAACTTCCCCACCGACCTCTACATCGCCGAGTCGCTGGCCCATCAGCACGGATGCGAACTGCTGCTGGCCGAAGCGGACGAGCTGCCCGACCTGCTGAACGCGCACACCGCCGTGCTGATGCTCACCCACGTCAACTACCGCACCGGCCGCATGCACGACATGGCGGCACTCACCGCCGCTGCGCACGCCGCCGGCGCGCTGGCACTGTGGGACCTGGCGCACAGTGCCGGCGCCGTGCCGGTGGACCTGAAGGGCGCCAACGCCGACTACGCCGTAGGCTGCGGCTACAAGTACCTCAACGGCGGGCCTGGCGCACCGGCTTTCGTCTGGGTGCACCCGCGCCATGTCGAACGTTTCTGGCAGCCGCTTGCCGGCTGGATCGGCCACGCCGCGCCATTCGAGTTCACGCCCGGCTACCGCCCCGCCGCGGGCATCGCGCGCTATTTGTGCGGGACACCGGCGGTGCTGTCGCTCGCGGCGCTGGAATGCGGCGTCGACACCGTGCTGGCCGCCGAGCCACTGTCTGGCGGACGCAGCGCGATGGCCGCGTTACGCGACAAGTCGCTGGCGCTGACCCACCTGTTCGCCGCACGCGTGCAAGCCACCTGCCCGCAGCTGACATTGGTGTCACCAGTGGACGATGCACAGCGCGGCAGCCAGGTGTGTTTTGCCCACCCCGAGATCGGCTACCCGGTGGTGCAGGCGCTGATCGCCCGCGGCGTCATCGGCGATTTCCGCGCGCCGGACATCCTGCGCTTCGGCTTCACGCCGCTCTACCTGCGTTACGTCGACGCCTGGGACGCCGCCGAAAGCCTGCGCGATGTGCTGGCCAGTGGCGAGTGGCAGCGTCCCGAGTTCAAACGGCGCCTGGCCGTCACGTGACGTGAGGCGAAAAGCGGCTTGCGGCCCGTTGCGGAACTTCAGCGTGCGCTTTGCCGCTGAACGTTTGGTGGCGGCTCTCGGCGAGTACCTCCTCGGTTGCCTGAGCGGCAGGCGGTGCGCGGCCTTGCCAGCTGGGCGGTGACGTCGCCAGAATGCCGGGCCATGAAGACACCCGCGCTGGTTCTCGTCATCGGTGCCACCGGCGCGCTCGGCCGTCCGGCGGTGTCGCTGCTGCGTGAACGTGGCGTGGCGGTGCGCGCACTCAGCCGCCACCCGGCACAGGCGGCCGACCTGGCTGCGTTGGGCGCCGAGGCGGTGCCCGGCGACCTGACCGACCCCGCGTCGCTGCAGCGCGCCTGCCAGGGCGCTACGCGCGTGCTGGCCTGCGCGCACGGGCTGATGGGGCGCGGCCGCTGGACTTCCGAAGCGGTGGACGACGCCGGCCACCGCGCGCTGCTGGTCGCGGCGCGCGATGCCGGCGTCGAACGCTTCGTCTACACCTCGGCGCTGGGTGCGCACGACGGCCACCCGGTCGACTTCTTCCGCACCAAGGCCACCATCGAGCGCGCGGTGCGCGCAAGCGGCATGCCGTCTGCCATCCTTCGCCCCAGCGCCTTCATGGAACACCACGTACATAACTTCAACGGCAAGGGGCTGCTGGAGAAGGGCCGGGCACAGCTCATCGGCCCGGGGACCAAGCGGCGCAACTTCGTCGCCGCCAGCGACGTGGCCCACTTCGCCGTGCGGGCGCTGCTCGACGAACCGCTGCCCTTCACGTCGCTGGACATCGGCGGTCACGAGCACCTGAGCGGCCTCGACATCGCACGCCTGTATGCGCAGGCCGCCGGCGTCGAAGCCCGCGTCTCGCACATGCCGGCAGCGGTGGCGCGTGCGCTATCGGTGCTGGCGCGACCGTTGCACCCGGGCATGGCGCGCGTGATGCGGCTGCTGAGCCTGCCCGACGACGCCTTCGACGAAGGTTTCGACGGTGCCGCAGCGCTCGAAGCGCGCTTTGGCCTGCGCCTGAAGCGGGTGCCGGAGTTCGTGCGCGAACAAGTCGCCCTGGCCGGCCGCCCGCCCGCGCACTGACGCACGGCGCGGCCCAGGCGTCAGCCGGCCGCGCGACGCAACCAGCGCCGTTCCCAGGCGTCGAAGGCCCATTGCACGGCCACCGCCAGCAGCGCCGCCGGTAAAGCGCCGGCCAGCATCAGTTCACGGTCGTTGACGGCCAGGCCGGCGACGATGCGTTCGCCCAGCCCGCCGGCGCCGACAAAGGCCGCCACCGTGGCCGTGCCGACGTTGATGACCGCCGCCGTCTTCACGCCCGCCAGCAGCGTGGGCGCGGCCAGCGGCAACTGCACTTCGCTCAGCACCTGGCGCGACGTGAGGCCCAGCGCCAGCCCGGCCAGTGACAGCCCTGCCGGCACGCCCGCCAGTCCGGCATGCGTGTTGCGCACGATGGGCAGCAGCGCGTAGACGAAGAGCGCCAGCAGCGCCGGCACGAAGCCGATGACGCCCAGCAGGGCGATCAGGAAAGCCAGCAGCGCCAGCGAAGGCACGGTCTGCAGCACGCCCACCGCACCGAGCAGGCCGCCGGCCCAGCGCGGGCGCCGCCAAGCCCACACGCCCAGCGGCACACCCACGGCGACGGCCAGCGCCACCGAGCCGAAGACCAGCCCCAGATGCTGCAGCAGCAGGCGGCCCAGGTCGGGGGCGAACAGCCGCGCGGCAAAGCCTGTGCGACCGGTGTCGGGCACCGGCGGCGCACCGGCCGACGCGGCGGCCGCCGACAGCGAAGCCGGGCCGGCGGGCGCGGCCAGGAAACGCCGCGCAACTTCGGCGAATGTCAGCCCGTCGATCTCCACCTGCGCGTTCAGCCTGATCATCGTCGCCTCGTCCAGCCGTCCGGCCAGGCCTTGCAGCGGCGTGGCGTCGACCGCGGCGCGCATCAGCAGCACGGCGTCGTAGCGCGGGAAGAAGCTGCGGTCGTCCACCAGCACGCGCACGGCACGGCGGCCAAGCTGCGCATCGGTGCTGTAGACATCGATGAGGTCGACCTGCCCGGCCTCCAGTGCCGCGTAGGCCAGGCCATGGTCGAGTGCCGCGCCGGGTGTCAGCGCCAGGCCGTAGGCCTTGCGCAGTGCCGGCCAGCCGTCGGCACGCTGCTGGAATTCATGCGACAGGCCGGCCTTCAGCGCGCCGGGCGGCAGCCGCGACAGGTCGCTGAGTGTCTTCAGCGCCAGCCGCTCGGCTACGCTCTCGCGCACCGCCAGCGCATAGGTGTTGTTGAAGCCCAGCGGCACCACCGCCTTCAGGCCGCGCGGCGCCAGCCAGGTGTTGAGCTGCTCGAGCGACGGGTTGCCTTCACCGGCGTCCCTGCGCTTGAGCAGTTCACGAACGATGGTGCCGGTGTACTCGGGGTAGACGTCCACTGCGCCGCTGGCCAACGCCTGTTCCAGGATGCCGGTGTTGCCCAGCCCCGGCTTGTGCTCGGCGGCCACGCCGGCCTGCTGCAGAGTCTGGCGCACGATCTCGCCCAGCACGTAGCTTTCGGTGAAGCGTTTGCTGCCCACCATCACCGCAGACGGCTCGGCCGCCTGTGCCAGCATGGTCAGAAGGGCCAGCAGGCAGGTGGTGAACAGGCGCGTCATGCATCGATTCTGCGCTGCGCTGTTCCCCGCGGGCCCCGCGACAAGACGCCTTTCGCCGACGCTGCGGCGGCTGCGGCATTCAGGCCGGTTGCGCAACGACGACGCGGTTGCGTCCCTGCCGCTTGGCGTCGTAGAGCGCCGTGTCGGCTATCTGCAGCCAGGCATCGACACTCTGGCCCGGCGCCAGCGCACTGAGCCCGATGCTCACGGTAACGGCACGACCGGGGACCAGTTCCGCCTGCGCCAGCCGCTGGCGCAGCTCCTCGGCCACACCCTGTGCCGCCTGCAGGCCGGTCCGCGGCAGCAGGAGCACGAATTCCTCGCCGCCGGTGCGGAACAGCAGGTCGCCGACGCGCTTGCGTGCGCCGATGGCTGCCACCACACGGCACAGCACCTGGTCGCCGACGGCGTGGCCATGCTCGTCGTTGATGCTCTTGAAGTGGTCGATGTCAATGGCCAGCAGCGCGTCACCGTTGGTAGCCCTGCCGGTCGGTGCCATGCGAAGCGCGAGGTGCTCTTGCAGGTAACGGCGGTTATACGCGCCAGTCAGGGGGTCGGTGATGGCCTGCGCCACGAGCGCACGCTGCAGTTCGCCGACGACATTGAGCACGACATTGATCATGACCAGCACGAAGCCCAGCGACATGAAGACCCGCGCCGCCAGAGGCCAGCCCAGCGACACCGCGCTGGCCATCGTGATGAACGCCAGGAGCACCAGGCCCAGCGCCATCGCCAGACCGCGCGTCAGCACGAAAAAGAACATGAACAGTGCGGGGTAGGCCCAGACGACGCCGTTCAGGCCCTGGGCCAATACGGACGCACAGGCGCCCGCCACCATCATGATGGCCACGGCCCAGAAGGGCACCACCGGCGCCCGGTCATGCCTCAGCGCCCATACGTTGGCCAGCATCAGGCTGACGAGGACCACGTTGACGCCGAACATCGGCCAGTTTGCGCCCCACAGGTGCAGCAGGGCGAAGGGCGCGAGGGCGATAGCCCCCAGCCGGCTGAAGTTCAGCCGGATGCGACTGCGATGCGCGGCCAGCGCGTCGTCATCGATGTTCAGCGCGCGGCGCGCTCCAGATATCAGTTCCACCCCTCGGGTTTCGGCCTTGCGGCGCGTGACTTGAGCCGGGCGTACGAAGCCCAAGCGCCAAGCGCTCGGGTAAAGTGACCTTGTGACCTGCCCCGCCGACGTCGACCCCACCAGCCTCGCCGAGGCGGAGCGCTTGGCGACCCTGCGGCGCTACGGCGTCCTGGACACCACCGACGACCCGAACCTGGACGACCTCACTGCGCTGGCTGCGGCCGTCTGCGCCACACCCATCGCGATGGTAAGTCTCATCGACAGTGAACGCCAGTGGTTCAAGTCGCGGGTCGGTCTGGCGTTGTCGGAAACGCCGCGTGCCGTGGCCTTCTGCGACCACGCCATCCGCAACCCCGGCGAACTGATGCTCGTGGCTGACGCCTGCGCCGACGAGCGTTTCGCCCGCAACCCGCTGGTCACCGGCCCGCCCCATATCCGCTTCTATGCCGGTGTACCGCTGGTCACGCCCGACGGTTACGCGCTCGGCGCCCTTTCGGTGCTGGACCTGCAGCCTCGCGAGCTGTCGCCGACCCAGCAACGGGCACTGGTGACGCTGGCGCACCAGGTGATGTCTCAGCTGGAGCTGCGGCGCCAGGCACGCGAGCTCACTGCAACGCTGGCCCAGCGCAATGCCGACATCGAGGCGCTGCGCAAACTGCAGGACGCCGTGGCCGAGCGCGAGCAGCGCCTGGCGCGTGTCACCGCCCACGTGCCGGGTGTCGTGTACCAGTACTGCCTGCGGCCCGACGGCACGTCCTACTTCGGCTACGCCAGCGCAGGCATGCGCGACATCTACCGCGTGGCGCCCGAAGAAGTGCGCGAAGACGCCACGCCGGTGTTCGGCGCCATCCACCCCGACGACCTGCCGCACGTGGCCGCCACCATCGAAACTTCGGCACTTTCGCTGGCCGTGTGGGACTGCGAGTACCGCGTGCGCTTCGGCAGTGAAGTGCGCTGGCTGCACGGCCGTTCGATGCCCGAACGCCTGCCGGACGGCAGCACACAGTGGCACGGCCTGATCAGCGACGTCACCGAACGCAAGGCCGCCGAACAACTGCAGCGTGAACGCGAGACGGTGCTGGTGCAGGCGCAGCGCCTGGCCAAGCTGGGCAGCTGGCGCTGGAATAGCGAGACGCGGCAGAGCGAGTGGTCCGAGGAGACCTGCCGCATGTTCGGCATTGGGGCGGCCCACCGTCTCGTCGCCGACGAGGACTTCATGGCCCTCGTGCACCCCGACGACCGGGACCGCGTGATGCAGATGCACCTGGACACGCTGGCCGACCTTCAGCCCTACGACGTCGAGTACCGCGCCATCACACCGGAAGGCAAAGTGCACACAGTGCACGCGCGTGCCGAGTTGGTGCGCGACGGCCAGCGCGATGGCCTGACGATGGTGGGCACCTTGCTCGATGTCACCGAACGCGTTGCCGCGGAAGCCGAGCTCGCGCGCCACCGCGATGAACTCGAGAAGCTGGTCGAGGAACGCACGCACGAACTCATTGCCGCGCGCGACGCCGCCGAGCAGGCCAACCGCGCCAAGGGTGAATTCCTGTCCAGCATGAGCCACGAGCTGCGCACGCCGATGAACGCCATCCTGGGCTTCTCGCAGCTGCTCGAACTCGACCAGGGGCTGAACACGCGTGCCGCCGGCTATGTGCACGAAATCCTGCGCGCCGGACACCACCTGCTGGCCCTCATCAACGAAGTGCTCGACCTGGCGCGTATCGAGAGCGGCCGCATGAGTCTGTCGCTGGAGCCGCTGCCGCTGGCCGAGGTCGTGCGCGAGGCCGAGACGCTGGTGCGGCCACTGGCGTTGCAGCGCAGGGTCACGCTGGCGGTCGAGCCCTTGCACGGCCTGGTGGTGCGGGCCGACCGCCTGCGCCTGAAGCAGGTGCTGCTGAACCTGCTGAGCAACGCCGTCAAGTACAACCGCACCGCCGGCAGCGTGCAGGTGCGGGCACAGGTTCGCGACATGTTCACCGTGCGCATCAGCGTCGTCGACACCGGCGTCGGCATCGCCGCGAAGCACCTGCCGCTGCTCTTCCAGCCCTTCAGCCGCGTCGGCAGCGGTCACACCGAAGGCACTGGCATCGGCCTGAGCATTTGCGAGCGACTGGTGGGACTGATGGGCGGACAGATCGGCGTTGAAAGCCAGCCCGGCGTGGGCAGCGAGTTCTGGGTCGACTTGTCCAGCGACCACCTTGCAGAGCCGCCCTCGTCGCGCCACACCGCCACCGAAGCGGCATCACCACCAAGACCGGGCCGCAACGCGCGCGTGCTCTATGTCGAGGACAACCCCGCCAACCTGAAGCTGGTCGAGATGATCGTGCAGCGCCACCCCGGCGTGGAACTGCAGATGGCGCCGTCGGGAAGTCTGGGCCTGGACCTGGCGCGCGCCGGCCGACCCGACCTGATGCTGCTGGACATCCACCTGCCCGACATCGACGGCTTCGAGGTGCTGGCGCGGCTGCGTGCCGACGAGGCCACGCGAGCGCTGCCCGTGGTGGCCGTCACCGCGCAGGCCATGCCCGAAGACGTGAAGCGCGTACTGGCCGCCGGCTTCGACGGCTACCTGGCCAAGCCGCTGGACTTGGCGCGCTTCGACGCGCTTCTGGAACGCATGCTCACGCCGCGCACCGAGACGGGTTGAGGCCGCACGCCGTGTCTCGACGGCGACTCAGGCCGCCGGCGCAGCGCGAAGTTCGCGCCGCAGGATCTTGCCCACCGCCGTCTTGGGCAGCGGCTCCTCACGAAACTCGATCACGCGCGGCACCTTGTAGCCCGTCAGGTGCAGCTTGCAGTGCGCTATCAGCTCGCCCTCGCTCAAGGCCGGGTCCTGACGCACGACGACCACCTTGACAGCCTCGCCCGAGCGCTCGTCGGGCACGCCCACCGCACCGGCCTCCAGCACGCCCGGGTGCAGCGTGACCACGTCCTCGATTTCATTGGGGAAGACCTTGAAGCCCGAGACCACGATCATGTCCTTCTTGCGGTCGGTAAGGCGGAAGCCGCCCCGTTCATCCATCACGCCCATGTCACCGGTGCGCATCCAGCCATCGGCGGTGAACATGGCCTCGCTGTCCGCCTGGCGCTGCCAGTAGCCCGCCATCACCTGCGGCCCACGCAGCGCGATCTCGCCCACCTCGCCTTGCCGCACCGGGAGGCCAGCCTCGTCGAGCAGCGCCGCGTCCGTGCTCGGCAGCGGTACGCCGATCTGGCCACTCCACTCGGACACCGTCACCGGATTGGCAATCGCCACCGGCGCGCTCTCGGTCAGGCCATAGCCTTCCACCAGCGGCACTCCGGCACGCTCGCGCCAGCGGTGCGCTACCACCTGCTGCACGGCCATGCCGCCGGCCACCGCCAGCTTCAGCGCGCCCAGATCGACGGCGGCAAAGCCCGGCGCGTCGAGCAGCGCGCGGAACAGCGTGTTGACGCCGATGATGGCGGTGAAGCGCTGCTGCCTCAGCGCCTTCAGGAAGGCGGGCATGTCGCGCGGGTTGGCGATCAGCACCGTCAGCGCGCCCTTGCTGAAAAAGGACAACGCGCCGGTCAGCGCAAACACGTGCACCAGCGGCAGCGGGATGACCAGCGTCTCCTCGCCGTCCTTCAGGTTGGGCGACACCCACGCCGCCACCTGCAGCACGTTGGCCACCATGTTGCCGTGGCTGAGCATGGCCCCCTTGGCCACGCCGGTGGTGCCGCCGGTGTACTGCAAGAAGGCCAGGTCAGTGTGGGCCAGCGCCACATCGTCGAGTGTCAGGGTGCGGCCGGCGGCCAGCACATCGCGGAAGGCGATGGCCTCGTCCAGCCGCCACGGCGGCACCATCTTCTTCACATGCTTGACGACCGCATTGGTCAGCAGCCGATGCAGCGGCGACAGCAGGTCGCCGACCTGCGTCGTCACCACCTTGCGCACCGCGGTCGATGCGATGACCTTCTGCAGCGTGTGCGCGAAGTTCTCCAGCACCACCACCACGGTGGCACCGGCGTCCTTGAGCTGGTGTTCCAGTTCACGCGGTGTGTACATCGGGTTGACGTTGACCACCACGAAACCGGCTCGCAGCGCGCCGAACAGCGCCACCGGGAACTGCAGCAGGTTGGGCATCATCAGCGCGACTCGCTCGCCGCGCTGAAGACCAGCGCCCTTCTGCAGCCAGGCACCGAAGGCGCGGCTGGCCTCGTCGAGTTCGCGAAAAGTCATCACCGCACCCATCGACGCGTAGGCGGGCCGGTCCGCAAAGCGGGCGCAACAGGACTCGAGCATGGCCTTCAACGACGAGAGGCCTTGCAGGTCGATCTCGGCCGGTACACCGGCCGGATACTGGGCGAGCCAGGGCTTGGACATGGAACTCACTCCTGCTCCGCGGTGAAGGCCGCGGCCGTCTGCGAGTGTGCAGGCAACCGGGCCGATGGCAACCCGTGTTCCGGTGCGCTACCGTTTTCCGCGCCTGCAGCAAGGGCTGAGCTTGTCCAGTCGTCTTCAGGTATGTATGATTCATCCATACCTACTTTGACTGACGCCGCCATGGAAGCCACCGTTGCCGAGCGCGGACAGATCACGCTGCCCAAGGCCGTGCGCGACGCGCTGGGCCTGACCAAGGGCACGAAGCTGAAGGTCGAACTCGAGGGCGGGCGCATCGTGCTGCGCAAGGACGTGTCCGAGGCCCTGGCCCAGTTGCGCGGCCGCTACAAGCTGGCCGAGGGCTTCAAGAGCACCGACGACGCGATGCGCGCGCTGCGCGGCCGCGCGCCCGGCGACCCCTTCCCGCCCCCGGAGGACGAGGCATCTTGATCGCCGTCGACTCCTCGGTGCTGCTGGACGTGCTCACCGACGACCCCCGTTTCGCCGCCGCCTCGGCCAATGCCATCGGCGAGGCACTGGCCGAGGGCGACGTGGTCGTCTGCGACGCCGTCATCGCCGAGGTGCAGACCATGCTGGACACACGCGAGACCGCGATGGAACCGCTGGCCGCCTTCGGCGTGCGCTACCTCGCCACCAGCGAGCAGGCGGCGGTGCGTGCCGGCCACATGCAGCGCCGCTTCCGCGACCGCGGCGGCCGGCGCGAACGCGTCGTGGCCGATTTCCTGATCGGCGCGCACGCCCTGATGCAGTGCGACGGACTCATCACTCGCGACGCGGGCTTTTACCGCGACTACTTCAAAGGCCTCAAGCTCATCGTGCCGCAAGCCTGATGTCCGCTTGAAGCCGCATCATCCCCTGTCCCTTACGGAGCACCCCATGCTGCAAGCCTACCGACAACATGCCGCCGAACGCGCCGCGCTCGGCATCCCGCCGCTGCCGCTCGACGCCAAGCAGGTCGCCGCGCTGATCGAACTCATCAAGGCGTCTTCTTCCAAGGACGCCGCCGGTGAAGACGCCTTCCTGATGGACCTGCTGACGCACCGCGTGCCCCCGGGCGTGGACGACGCGGCCAAGGTCAAGGCCAGCTTCCTGGCCGCCGTGGCGCATGGCGAGTTGAAGGTGGGCCTGATCGGCAAGGCCAAGGCCACCGAGCTGCTGGGCACCATGGTGGGCGGCTACAACGTGCACCCGCTGATCGAGCTGCTGGACGATGCCGAGGTGGCGGGCGTGGCCGCCAACGCGCTGAAGAAGACGCTGCTGATGTTCGACTTCTTCAACGACGTGGCCGAGAAGGCGCGCGCCGGCAACGCCAAGGCCAATGAAGTGATGAAGAGCTGGGCCGAGGCCGAGTGGTTCACGACGCGGCCGGAAGTGCCCAAGACCATCACCGTCACCGTCTTCAAGGTGCCCGGCGAGACCAACACCGACGACCTGAGCCCGGCGCCCGACGCCTGGAGCCGCGCCGACATCCCGCTGCACTACCTGGCGATGCTGAAGAACACGCGCGCCGGCGCGGCCTTCAAGCCCGAGGAAGACGGCAAGCGTGGCCCGATGCAGTTCATCGAGGACCTGAAGAAGAAGGGCCACCTCGTGGCCTACGTCGGCGACGTCGTCGGCACCGGTTCTTCGCGCAAGAGCGCCACCAACAGCGCCGTCTGGGCCACCGGCCAGGACATCCCCTTCGTGCCGAACAAGCGATTCGGCGGCGTCACGCTGGGCGGCAAGATCGCGCCGATCTACTTCAACACGCAGGAAGACGCGGGCTCGCTGCCGATCGAAGTCGACGTGACGAAGCTCGAGATGGGCGACGTCATCGACATCCTGCCCTACGAGGGCAAGATCCTGCGCGGCGGCCAGCCCGTCACCAGCTTCGAGATGCGCAACCAGGTCATCTTCGACGAGGTGCGCGCGGGCGGCCGCATCAACCTGATCATCGGCCGCAGCCTGACGGCGCGGGCGCGTGAATTCCTGGGCCTTCCGGCGTCCACCGTGTTCCGCCTGCCGCAGATTCCCGCGGGCACGAAGGCCGGTTTCACGCTGGCGCAGAAGATGGTCGGCCGCGCCTGCGGCCTGCCCGAAGGCACGGGCGTGCGCCCGGGCACCTACTGCGAGCCGAAGATGACCAGCATCGGCAGCCAGGACACCACCGGCACGATGACGCGCGACGAGTTGAAGGACCTGGCCTGCCTGGGCTTCAGCGCCGACCTGGTGATGCAGAGCTTCTGCCACACCGCGGCCTACCCGAAGCCGGTGGACGTGAAGACGCACCGCGACCTGCCGGCCTTCATGAGCAACCGCGGGGGGATTTCCCTGCGCCCGGGCGACGGCATCATCCACAGCTGGCTCAACCGCATGCTGCTGCCCGACACCGTGGGCACCGGCGGCGACAGCCACACGCGCTTCCCCATCGGCATCAGCTTCCCCGCAGGTTCGGGCCTGGTGGCCTTCGGCGCAGCCACCGGCGTGATGCCGCTGGACATGCCCGAGAGCGTGCTGGTGCGCTTCAAGGGCAAGATGCAGCCCGGCGTGACGCTGCGCGACCTGGTGCACGCGATTCCGCTGTTCGCCATCAAGCAGGGCCTGCTGACGGTGGCCAAGGCCGGCAAGGTCAACGAGTTCAGCGGTCGCATCCTCGAGATCGAGGGCCTGCCCGACCTGAAGGTCGAACAGGCTTTTGAACTCAGCGACGCCTCGGCCGAACGCAGCGCCGCCGGCTGCACCATCAAGCTGAACCAGGCGCCGGTGATCGAGTACCTGAACAGCAACGTCGTGCTGCTGAAGAACATGATCGCCCAGGGCTACGCCGACAAGCGCAGCATCGAGCGCCGCATCGCGAAGATGGAAGAGTGGCTGGCCTCACCCGCGCTGCTGGAAGCCGACAAGGACGCCGAGTACGCGCACGTGCTCGAGATCGACATGGACACCATCAAGGAGCCCATCCTCTGCTGCCCGAACGACCCCGACGACGCGAAGTTCCTGAGCGAAGTCGCGGGCACCAAGATCGACGAAGCCTTCATCGGCAGCTGCATGACCAACATCGGCCACTTCCGCGCCGCGGCCAAGCTGCTGGGCGGCCAGCGCGACATCCCGGTCAAGCTGTGGGTGGCGCCGCCGACCAAGATGGACGAGACCGAGCTCATCAAGGAAGGCCATTACGCCAACTTCGGCGCCGCCGGCGCCCGCACCGAGATGCCGGGCTGCAGCCTGTGCATGGGCAACCAGGCGCAGGTGCGTGAAGGTGCGACGGTGGTCAGCACCAGCACGCGCAACTTCCCGAACCGCCTGGGCAAGAACACCAACGTCTTCCTGGCCTCGGCCGAACTGGCGGCCATCGCCAGCAAGCTGGGCAAGCTGCCGACGCTGGCCGAGTACCAGCAGGCCATGGGCATCGTGAACGCCGACGGCCCGGCCATCTACCGCTACATGAACTTCGACCAGATCGAGGAGTATGCGGACGTGGCCAAGGGCGTGACGGCCTGACGCGGCAGCGCTGCACGCACCACCTGGACGGCCCGCTTCGGCGGGCCGTTCGCATGGTGCGGCGTGGCGCGACTCACACCTTGTGCGCGACGCCGCGCGGCCTGCGCTGGGGCGGGGCCATCGGCAGCTCGGGCAGCGGAAAGCGCCGCACGGCCGGCGTCATCAGGTCGGCCAGCGTGACACCGTCCAGCACCTCCAGGAAACGCGCCATGGCCTGGTGCAACACCGACTCCAGCCTGCAGCGGCCTGCGAGGCCGCAGGTGTTCAGCGCCGCGTCGAAACACTCCAGCAGCGTGAAGTCGGTTTCGGTGCGTCGGACCACCTCGCCGATGCGGATCTCGCTCGCCGGTGCCATCAAGCGCAGGCCGCCACCGCGGCCGCGCGTGGTCTCCAGGTAGCCCAGCGCGGCCAGCGACATCACCACCTTCGTGAGGTGGCTGCGCGAGATGCCGTGCGCCTGCCCGATTTCGGTGATCGTCACCGGCGTGCCGCGCTCCGTCTGCGCGGCGCAGTACATCAGCACACGCAGGCTGTAGTCGGTCCACTTGGTCAGTTGCATCGAAGAAGCTCCCGCCGCGCAGCATGAGTCGCCCAAGGACGCGATTCTTGCGCTGCATCAAGCAAGTGCGCGGAACGCCGTGACGGCGACGTCGGTTGGCGGTTCAATAGGTGCATCTTAAATGAATCTTATGTCGGCAGCCGCGGGGCGGCCGGCCATCGGCACCGTGCGGAGCAGGCTGTGAAGACGAGACGAGCGAACACGCAACGCGGCCTGGCCGGCCCCACTTGGCTGCTGGTGCTGCTGGCCGTGGTGGCGGGCATCGCCGCGGGCATCGGCGGCTACACGATGGTCTACGCCGAGGGGCTGTCGTACATGAGCTCCGACCCCAAGGTCTGCGCCAACTGCCACATCATGAATTCGCAGTACGACTCGTGGCAGAAGTCCAGCCACCACGCGGTGGCGGGCTGCGTCGACTGCCATCTGCCGCACGACTTCGTCGGCAAGTGGACGGCCAAGGCCGTCAACGGCTGGCACCACTCGAAGGCCTTCACCACGCAGGACTTCCACGAACCCATCGCCATCAAGCCGCCCAACAGCCGCATCCTGCAGGCCAACTGCCTGGCCTGCCACGGCGACCTGGTGCACGAGGCCGCCGGCGAGACGGGCCGCCCCGGTGAATTCACCTGCGTGCACTGCCACCAGACCGTCGGCCATGGCGTGCGCGCCGGCCTCGGCGGGCCCTCTTCCTGAATCCGGAGCTTGTCTTGAAATCCACCATGCGCATCATGAAGAACACCCAACGCGGCGTGTCGACGCCCTTGCTGGTCGGCTTGCTGGTCGTCGTGGCCATCGCCGCGGCCGGCGCCACCGCGATGCTGACCAACATCTTCGACCGCAAGCAGGAGGCCAAGGTCACGACCACGCGCCTCGTCGAAGTGACGCAGGACACCACCGACCCCGCGAAGTGGGGCGTGAACTGGCCCAAGCAGTACGACAGCTACCTGCTCACGGCGCAAGCCACGCGCACGCGCTTCGGCGGCCATGGCGGCAGCGAGGCCCTGCCCGACCAGAAGATCGAGCGCGACCCCTGGCTCAAGAAAATGTTCCTGGGCTACGCCTTCTCCATCGACTACCGCGACCGCCGCGGCCACGCCTTCATGCTGAAGGACCAGGAAGACACGGCGCGCCTGACCAAGCCGCAGTCGGGGTCCTGCCTGCACTGCCACGGCGCGGTGATGCCGCTGTACCGCGAGCTCGGCGGCGGCGACGCCTTGAAGGGCCTGGAAGCCAGCGGCAAGTTCAGCTACAAGGACCTGAACAAGAAGCTGCACGACATGGGCCACGGCCACTCGGTGACCTGCGCCGACTGCCACGATGCCAAGACCATGCAGCTCATCGTCACGCGGCCGGGCTTCATCCAGGGCATACAGAAGCTGGCCAGCTCAGACGCCGAGACACCCTTTGCGCCGTCCATCGAGCGCTGGCGCGCCGCCGGCAAGGCCAAGCCCTACGACCCCAACACCGACGCCACGCGCACCGAGATGCGCTCCTATGTCTGCGCGCAGTGCCACGTCGAGTACTACTGCTCGACGAAGCTGCCGCTCACCTTCCCGTGGGGCAAGGGCCTGAAGGTCGAGCAGACCGAGGCCTACTGGAACGAGACCAAGTTCCCCGACGGCGAGCGCTTCTTCGACTACAAACACGCGGAGACCGGCGCACCCATCCTGAAGGCACAGCACCCCGAGTTCGAGCTTTGGAGCCAGGGTGTGCACGCCCGCAGTGGCGTCTCGTGCGCCGACTGCCACATGCCCTACCAGCGTGACGGCGCCACCAAGGTGTCCGACCACTGGGTACGCAGCCCGCTGCTCAACATCAGCCGCGCCTGCCAGACCTGCCACAAGCAGTCGGAAGACGAGATCAAGAAGCGCGTCGACCTCATCCAGCAACGCAACTTCGACCTGCTGCAGCGCGGCGGCGTGGCCATCGTGGCACTCATCGACACCCTCAAGGCAGCGAAGGCCGCAGGCGCCAGCCCCGAACAGCTGAACGGGGCGCTGGAACTGCAGCGCAAGGCGCAATGGCGGCTGGACTTCATCGCCGCCGAGAACTCGATGGGCTTCCACGCGCCGCAGGAGGCGGCCAAGGTGCTGGGCGAGGCGCTGGACTATGCACGCCAGGGTGAAGTCTTCGTCGCCAAGCTGGGCTACGGCGCGACCAAGGTGGCGGCGGTGAGCCCGGCGACCACGGCAGCGGCACCCCCACCGGCACCGGACAAGAAGCCCTGAGTTCGCGTCGGCGCGACGCTAGGGCGCGACCTCGGCCTCGACCGCGTCCACGCCCTGCGGCGCAAAGCTGTGCTGCGGGCAGTCGTGCCAGGTGCCGCTGCGCTGAACGCGCAGCCGCGTCTCAGGGCCGCGCCGGTAGGCGAAGGGCACGCCCGCCCAGGTGAAACGCAGCGCGCCGTCGGGCGGGATCTCGGCCAGGTCCAGCAGCACCGGCTGGAAGTGCACCAGGCCGTCGCGCACGCGCAGGCCCAGTTCGCCCCAGCGCGTGAGGATCTCTTCCTTCACCTGCCCCGTCATGCCCGGCTGCTGCGCGCCGCCCTCGCCCGGGGTGTGGCTGTAGGGGTCGGCGGGGAAGGCGCCGTAGTCGGCCACGCTCTTGCGGTAACCCAGGCCGTCGCGCACGCGGCGATACAACTGCTGCAGCGCTGGGCCTTCGGGTGCGCCCAGGTCGGCAGCCTCGAACACGCGTTCCTGCACCGCCAGCAACAGCTTGGCCACCATGTGCCAGTAGATGCAGCCCAGGCCCTCGTAGCCGAACATCGTGCCCGAGCGGCCGGTGAATTCGTGGTGCTTCAGCAGCCGCTCGTAGGCCTCGGCCAGCGGCAGCACATCAGGCCCCAGGTCGGCCGCGGCCGCTTCCAGGTCGCCGCGGTTGGCCAGTGCGGGGGCGAAGCGCACGGTGCCGTCGCTCTGCTGCTGCAGCAGGTCGCTGCGGCCGGCGGCCAGCAGGCGCTGCACCATGGGCAAGGCCAGCGCCTCGGCGTCGAGCCGGTTTCGCTCCAGGAAGCCAGGCAGCGCGCGGTCAGGGTAGAGCAGGAAGGAACGGCGCCCGGGCGTGTACAGCGCACTGGCGAAGAGCGTCTCCAGCAGCGCCACCGCATCGGCCAGGGAGAGCAGTCCGCAGGACAGCAGCGCCACCTGCCCTTCCAGCATCGGATAGAGCCGGCCGACTTCGGCACCGCCGGGCGTGAACTGCACCAGCTTGTAGCTGTCGAAGAGCCCGTCGTCGCGGCGCGCGGCGTGCAGCGTAGCGTCGACCAGCGGCAGCAGGTCGCGCGCCAATTCGGTCAGCAGACCGGCAGGCGCGCGCGCCGGCGTGCGGCCGGCGGCACCGGTGTAGGCGGCTGCGCGCCAGGGGTCGAGGATGGCGCCGGCACCGTCGAGAAAGGTGCGGCGCGCGGTGGCGTCGTGCACCGCCGAAAGCGGCGTCGCACGCACCAGCGCGTCGAACTGCTGCAGGGCCTGCAGCGTGGGCGCTGTCAGCGTGAAGCTGCGCTCGGCCCCGGGCAGTGCGAGCAGGAAACAGAGGAAGCGCCGCAGATGCGCCAGCGTGACGACCGACAGCCCGTTGCCCACCAGCGCGTTGTTGGCGTCGTTCCACTCCGGACGCTGCGTGTGCAGCCACAGCCCGCCGCCGGGCAACAGCGAGCCGGCCTTGGCCAGCAGGATGATCGCCAGCTTCTCGCCCAGCGTGGCCAGCACCGGCAGGCCGTCGTCGGCGCAGACGCGCAGCCCGTCGCTGCCCAGGCGTTGCGCGCGCCGTGGCGCGCTGGTGCGCCGGCTCGTCGAAGTGAATCGTGTGCTTGGGCGCCACCACCTGCGCGGCATGCGGCTTCAGGCGGTAGGGGATGTCGGCGAAGCTGAACAGCGCTCGGTCCCACAACGAAGGCAGCAGCGCCGGGTCGTGCGCCTGCGCGGCCTCCATCAACTTCAACAGGTAGATCACCTGGTGGTCACCCCAGTAGCCGATGTGACTCCAGGGGTTGCCGTGCTCGATGACCTCCCAATCGATGCCATTGCGGCCGATGCGGTAGGGGTTGTAGCCGTCGGGTGACATCGCACCCAGGAAGGTGGCGATCATCGAGCCGGCGTAGGCCGGCACGCTGGCCAGCAGCGCTTCCCAGTTCTGGAAGATGTCGCGCCAATTGCCCTGGTGGTCGAGCACGCGCCGGCCCTGCGCATCGCGCACGCGGATGGCGAAACGGTTCCACGGCCGACTCGGGTCACCGTGGCGGCGGCTGAAGGTAAGCGGCAGGTATTCCAGCACCAGGCGCTCGGCCTGCGCGCCGCCGCCGTCGCGGGCCGCCTGCAGCGCGAAGCTGCGCTCGACCTGCGCCGGCCAGCCCGCAGCCGTGTCAGCCAGCGCCGCGCCCAGCGCGTGGTGGCGCTGGCGCACGAAGGCCAGCAGGTCGTCGCGGTCGAAGCGTGTGCCGTCGACGAACACACCGCCGCGCATGATGTTGAACAGCACGTTGGCGCGGTGGTGCGCCGCGGCCATGAGGTCGGCCGACTGCTGGAAGCCGTCGGCACGCGAGAGCAGTTCGTCCAGCCCGGCATCGTTGCGCTGGCGCGCGGCGACGATCTCCGGCACCGTGCCACCGCCGGCGGCGAGCCGCTGCGCCAATTCGAAGGCCTGCACCTGCGAGCGCGGGCCATCGATCACGATGTGCCATTCGCAAGCCTCGGGCCCGAGCGTGGTGTCGAAGTTGACGAGGAAGGCGCCACGCCGGCCACGGGTCAGCGTCTCGGCCTCGACGGCGTCGCCGCGGCAGAAGGCCGCCACCTGTTGCGCCGACAGCAGCGTGCGCGCGCCCGGCGGCACGCCGGCATGCCAGGCCGTCAGCGCCTCGAAACACTCCTTGGGCTCGGCGCGGTCCCAGATCTGCGCGTACAGCGTGAACAACCCCAGGCGGCCGCCCGCGGCAGCCTCGTTCCATTTGTAGGCGTCGGTCAGGCTGCTCATCGTCTGCGAGACCTTCACGCCGATGCCGGGTGGCAGCAGGTTCAGCACGCCGTCCAGCACGCGCACCGGGCGGGGCCTCGCGGACGGGTCGACCTGCTCCAGCCGCGCGCTGCGCACCAGGCCCAGCGCGGCGGCGGTGAACCACTCGTACTGGAAGGCCAGCCGGCCCGACGGGTGCACCTCGCGGAAGCGGATGCGCGTGCCCGACAGGTTCTTCCACACCGAGCGCTGCGGCGCCACCACGCCCGGGCGCGGCGCAAAGGGCTCCCAGAGCTCGCGGCCGACCGGCCCGTCGATCAGGATCCAGGTGCGCGGCCCCGTGTGTTCCCAGCGCGCGTGGATCTTGTCCACCGTCTCGTAGGGCAGGAAGGCGCCATCCTCGTCGTGCCGGCCCGCGGCCAGCGAGCCGGCGCTGGAGACGAAGGCCCAAAGGTCGCTGTCGCCGGCCAGCACCATGAAGAACGGCGGCAACTGGTCGACGCCGTCGATGCGGTACCAGGTCTCGCCGGCGTCGACGACGAACACACCGACTGGCGGGGGTTCCGTTGAAAGCGCTTTCATATCGGCGCGCATCATAGCGGGGACCGCCGATAGAATCAAAGGCATCCGTCGACCCGCCGAGCGCATGGCCACAGACCCGAAAGATCCGAAAGCCGGCCCCGCGGTGCCCGCCAAGCCGAGCAACTTCCTGCGCGGCATCGTCGAACGCGACCTCGAGACCGGCACCTACGCCGGCCGCCACTTCGGCGGCAGCCCTGGCGACGCCGCGCACCACGCCGCCGGCCCGCTGGACGCGGCGAAGATCCGCACCCGTTTCCCACCCGAGCCCAATGGCTACCTGCACGTGGGCCACGCCAAGAGCATCTGCCTGAACTTCGGCCTGGCGCGCGACTACGGCGGCATCTGCCACCTGCGCTTCGACGACACCAACCCCGAGAAGGAAGAGCAGGAGTACGTCGACGCCATCATCGAGGCCGTGCACTGGCTGGGTTTCGACTGGAACGTGGACGGCCCCAGCGGCACGGTCAGCCACCTCTTCTACGCCAGCGACTACTTCGGCTTCATGTACCGCGCCGCCGAGGCGCTGGTGCAGGCCGGGCTGGCCTACGTCGACGAGCAGACGGCGGAGGAGATGCGCGCCAAGCGCGGCGACTTCAACACCCCCGGCACCGCCAGCCCCTACCGCTGCCGCACGCCGCAAGAGAACCTGGCGCGCCTGCGCGAGATGCGCGACGGCAAGCTGGCCGACGGCGCCGCCGTGCTGCGCGCGAAGATCGACCTCGCGTCGCCCAACATCAACCTGCGCGACCCCACGCTCTACCGCATCAAGCGCGCCACGCACCAAAACACCGGCGACCTGTGGTGCATCTACCCGATGTACACCTACGCCCACCCCATCGAGGACGCGCTGGAGTGCATCACGCACAGCATCTGCACGCTGGAGTTCGAAGACCAGCGCCCCTTCTACGACTGGCTGCTGGAACACCTGGCCGACCTGGGCCTGCTGGCGCGCCCGCTGCCGCGGCAGCACGAGTTCGGGCGCCTGAACCTGAGCTACATCGTCACCAGCAAGCGCAAGCTGCGGCAGCTGGTGGAAGAAGGCCACGTCACCGGCTGGGACGACCCGCGCATGCCCACGCTCTTCGGCATGCGCCGGCGCGGCTACACGCCCGAAAGCATCCGCGCGATGGCCGACGGCAGCGGCGCCAGCAAGACCAACATCTGGCTCGACTACAGTGTGCTCGACGGCTGCCTGCGCGCCGACCTCGAAGGCCAGGCGCCGCGCGCGATGGCCGTGCTCGACCCGCTGAAGCTGGTGCTGACCAACTGGGTCGAGGCCTACGGCACCGAAGCCCACCTCGAGCCCTGCACCGCCCCCGCCCACCCGCAGCACCCTGAGCTGGGCCAGCGCCAATTCATGCTGGCGCGCGAGGTCTGGATCGAGCGCGACGACTTCGCCGAGGTGCCGGCCAAGGGCTTCTTCCGGCTTTTCCCCGGCAACAAGGTGCGCCTGAAGTACGGCCTGGTGGTGGAGTGCACCGGCTGCGAGAAGGACGCCGGCGGACGCGTGACGAAAGTGCTGGCCCGGGTAGTGCCCGACACCCGCAGCGGCACACCCGGGGCTGACGCCGTGAAGGTCAAGGGCACCATCACCTGGGTGGGCGTGGCCGATGCGCTGCCGGTCACGCTGAACCTCTACGACCGCCTCTACACCGAAGCCCAGCCCGAGGCGGGCGGGCGTGACCACCTCACGGTGCTGAATCCGAAGAGCCTGGTGGTGGCCCAGGGCTGGCTGGAACCTTCGCTGGCCGGCACGCCGGCCGAAGCGCGATTCCAGTTCGAGCGCCACGGCTACTTCATCGCCGACCGCGTGGAGCACCGGTCGGACGCACCGGTGTTCAATCGCATCACCACGCTGCGCGACGGCTGGGGCGCCTGACGTCAATTTCTGATGACCTCGCGTTCACCAGGAGGAGTTGTCATGAACTTGAAGCCGTTCGGGTCGTTGCTGATCGTGACCGCGGCTGCGGTCGCCCCGCCGTCGGTCCAGGCTGCGGGCGAGGTCAAAGTCAACTTTGCTGCGCCGGAGAAGTTCAGCGACATCGGGATGGGTTCGGTCGACCGCGAGCGTGTGCTGCGCGGTCTGGGCGACTTCCTGAAGTCGCTGGGCGCCAAGGGCCTGCCCGATGGACAGACGCTGGAACTGGAGATCACCAACATCGACCTGGCCGGCGAGGTCCGCTTCACCCCCAAGGGCGACCTGCGCGTGACGCGCGGCCGGGCCGACTGGCCGCAGATCGAGCTTCGCTATACGCTGCGCGCGGGCGAAGCGGTGCTGAAGTCGGGCGACGCCAAGCTCAGCGACGTCGCCTACACGTCGGGCCGGAGCACACCTGACCTGAAAACCGAGTTCGGCTATGAAAAGCGCATGCTGAGAACCTGGTTCACCGAGACCTTCGGCAAGCCCTGACTTCTGCCGTCCCCACGACCTACCCCTACCTACCCCTGCGGCCCCCATGACCCTGCCCACTACTGTTCGTCTCGTCCCCCTGTCCCTGCTGTTGGCCGCCTGCCTGGGCAGCGCGCCAGCCAGCGCCCAGGACGCCCTGACCAAGGCCGCCCAGGAACCCGGCGCTGCCACCACGCCCAGCGGGCTGGTCTACCGCTCGCTGAAGGACGGCACGGGCCCCAGCCCGCAGGCCACCGACACCGTGCGCGTGCACTACCGGGGCACCTTCCCCGACGGGCGCGAGTTCGACAGCAGCTACAAGCGCGGCAAGCCGACCAGCTTCCCGCTGAACCGCGTCATCAAGTGCTGGACCGAAGGCGTGCAGCGCATCAAGGTGGGCGGCAAGGCCAAGCTCACTTGCCCGGCCGCCATCGCCTACGGGGACCGCGGCGCCGGTAGCGACATCCCGCCGGGTGCGACGCTGCAGTTCGAGGTCGAGCTGCTGGGCATCGAAGGCAAGTGACGCTTGCCCTTCAGGCGCGCGCGCGCTTGAACAGCATCACCGCACCCAGCACCAGCGCGCCCGCCACCACGCCCAGCAGGCCGTTCGCCAGCGCGGGCAGCAGCGCCTGGGCCAGGCCCGGCAGAGGCTGCACGGCGGTTTCGATGGCGTGCGCCACCACCGGCACGCCGTGCACCAGGATGCCACCGCCGACGAGGAACATCGCCGCCGTGCCGGCCACCGACAGCGCCTTCATCAGCCAGGGCGCCGCCCCCACGATGCCGCGGCCCAGCGCCCGTGCGGCGGCGTTGCCGCGAAGGCTGAGCCACAGGCCCAGGTCGTCCAGTTTGACGATGCCGGCCACCAGCCCGTAGACGCCCGCCGTCATCGCCACGGCCACGCCCGACAGCACCAGCGCCTGCGTCGTGAAAGGCTGGCCCGCCACCGTGCCCAGCGTGATGGCGATGATCTCGCCCGAGAGGATGAAGTCGGTGCGTATCGCGCCCTTGATCTTGTCGCGCTCCAGCGCCACGAGGTCCAGCGCCGGGTCCTTCAGCGCCGCGGCCAGCGCCGCCTTGCGCGCCGCCAGGTCGTCGGGTTCGTGCAGGAAGCGGTGGGCCAGCTTCTCGAAGCCCTCGAAACACAGGAAGGCGCCGCCCACCATGAGCAGTGGCGTCACCAGCCAGGGCGCGAAAGCCGCGATGAGCAGCGCCGCGGGCACAAGGATGGCCTTGTTGAGGAAGGATCCCTTGGCCACGGCCCAGACCACGGGCAATTCACGCTCGGCCTTCACGCCCGCGACCTGCTGCGCGTTCAGCGCCAGGTCGTCGCCCAGCACGCCAGCGGTCTTCTTCGCGGCCAACTTGCTGAGCAGGGCGACGTCGTCCAGCACGCTGGCGATGTCGTCGAGGAGGGCGAGAAGACTTCCTGTGGCCATGGCGGCGATTCTGCATGCAAGCCTCAGGGCCGACCGTGCGGTAGGCGGCGTGCCGCGGTGCGACACTGCCGGCCGCCATGCGTGAACACTTCCTGCTCGACCCCGACATCGTCTTCCTGAACCACGGCTCCTTCGGTGCCTGCCCGAAGCCGGTGTTCGCCGAGTTCCAGCGCTGGCAGCTCGAGATGGAACGCAACCCGGTGGAATTCCTGGGCCGGCGTTCAGGCTCGCTGCTGGCCGCCGCGCGCGAGCACCTCGCCGCCTACCTGGGCGCCGACGCAGCCGACCTCGTCTTCGTCGCCAACGCCACCACCGGCGTCAACACCGTGGCGCAATCGCTGGCGCTTCAGCCGGGCGACGAGGTGCTGGCCACCGACCACGAATACGGCGCCTGCGACGCCACCTGGCGTGTCGTCTGCGCCAAGGCCGGCGCGCACTACCGGCGCGTCGAGGTCCCCCTGCCCTTCGACTGCAGCAGTTTCGTCGACCGAATGATGGCGGCGGTGACACCGCGCACGAAGCTGGTCTTTGCCAGCCACATCACGTCGACGACGGCGCTGATCTTCCCGTCGCCGCACTCTGCGCAGCGGCGCGCGAACGGGGGATCGTCACGCTGATCGACGGCGCGCATGCACCCGGCCAGCTGCCGCTGGACATCGCCGCGGTCGGCGCCGATTACTACACCGGCAACTGCCACAAGTGGATGTGTGCACCGAAGGGGGCGGCCTTCCTGCACGTGCGGCCCGAACGCCAGGCCGGCATCGCCGCACCTGTCGTGAGCTGGGGCTACTTGGCCGAGGTCATGGCGGGCGAACACCGCGACACCGGCGCCTTCGACGCCTACACCGGCCGCAACCTGCTGTCGCGCCGCCTGCAATGGCAGGGCACGCGCGACATCGCCGCCTTTCTGGCCGTGCCGGCGGCCATCGACTTCCAGCAGCAGCACGATTGGCCGGCCTGGCAGCGCCGCTGCCACGACCTGGCCTGCGCCACACGGGCACGCGTGGCGCAACACAACGGCCTGCCGGCCGCGGCGCCGGACGAGGCGTTCGGGCAGATGGTGGTCCTCCCCGTGGCCACCGACGACCCGGCGGCGCTGCAGCGCCGGCTGTTCGAGCAGCACCGCATCGAGGTGCCGGTGACGCAGCACGCCGGGCAGACCTTCGTTCGGCGTATCGGTGCAGGCCTACAACACCGAGGCCGATCTCGACGGGCTGGTGCAGGCCTTGTGTCCGGCCCGCCTGCCGTGAAGAACGGCATCGGGCCACGGGCTAACCCGGAGGCGTCAGGTGCGACCGAGCACAGGTCGGGCGCGTATATTGCCCGGCTGAGCTGCGGGCGGGTGCCCGGGGCAAACAACGACACGGAGACACCATGAAGCTATTGCGTCTGGGCGCCATTGCATTGGCCACCGCCGGCCTGCTGGCCGGCTGCGGCGGCGGCGACGACCCGCCGGCCGCCGAGAAGATCACCTACGGCAAGCTGGTGTCCTTCGGCGACAGCCTCAGCGACGTCGGCACCTACGCCACGCCCGGCCTGGTGGGTGCCACCGGCGGCGGCCGCTTCACCATCAACGGCGCCAGCACGCAACTCTGGGTCGACCGCCTGGCCACGGCCGCCAGGGTGCCCGCGAAGTGCGCGGCGCAGAACGGCCTGAGGAGCATCGGGCCGCTGGCCGGCTTCGCTTCCCCTGTCGTCAACCGCCCGGGCTGCTACGGCTACGCGCAAGGCGGCTCGCGCGTGACGAACCCGATCGGCCCGGCCAACCTGGCCACCTTCCCGGCTTCGTCCAGCGGCGCGCTCGGCCAGCTGACGGTGCCGGTGCTGACGCAGATCCAGACCCATCTGGCAGTTTCCGGCGGAAGCTTCGCAGCCACCGACCTGGTGACGGTGCTGGCCGGTGCGAACGACCTCTTCATGCAAGTGACCACACTGCAGGCCACGGTGGCGGCCGGGGGCAACGCCACGGCAGCAGGCCAGGCGGCCACGGCGGCCATGGGCCAGGCTGGCGGCGAACTGGCGGCTTACGTCAAGAACCTGATCGTCGCCAAGGGCGCCAAGCGCGTCGTGGTGGTGGGCGTGCCCGACGTCAGCCTCACGCCGTATGCACTGTCGCAACCGCAGTCGTCGCGTGACCTGGTGCAGTTGATGGCCTTCACCTTCAACGCGCAGCTGCAGTCCGGGCTGGAAGGCGTGGCCGAGGTGCTCTACGTCGACGGCTATACGGCTTTCCAGCAATGGGCGGCAAACCCCGGCGCCCTGGGCCTGACGGACGTGCGCACGCAGGCCTGCAATGCGGCAGTCGTCAGCTCGTCGCTGCTGTGCAGCGCTGCCACGCTCATCAGCGGCGACACCAGCAAGTACCTCTTCGCCGACAGCGTTCACCCCACGCCTTACGGTCACGAGCTGATCGGCAGGCTCGTCATCGACGCGCTGACAGCCAAGGGCTGGCTGTAAGCCGCCCGGCGGCGGGAACCGCCCCGCCGCCACCCTTGTCGCCTTCGGTTCAGCGCGGCTTGCGTCGCCCAGGGGTCTTGGCCGCAGGCGCCGCGCCGGTCTCCCGCGGCGGCAGGCCGGTGTGCTGCGTCAGCAACCGGCCCTTCGTCACCACCGAAGTGCGGGCCCCAGCAGGCGTGCTGTTCTTGCGCCGGGCGCTGACATAGCCCGCATCACCAGCCGGCTGGAAGGCCGGGATCAGGTGGTGCTTGCCGTTGCCGATGAGGTCGGCGCGGCCCATCTTCTTCAGCGCCTCGCGCAGCAGCGGCCAGTTGTTGGCGTCGTGCCAGCGCAGGAAGGCCTTGTGCAGGCGACGGCGCTTCTCGCCACGCACGGTGTCCACCTTCTCGGCGCGCTTCGGGTCGCGGCTGATGCCCTTCAGCGGGTTCATGTCGGTGTGGTACATCGCGGTGGCCGTGGCCATCGGTGACGGGTAGAAGGTCTGCACCTGGTCGGCCTTGAAGCCGTTGCGCTTGAGCCAGATGGCCAGGTTCATCATGTCCTCGTCGCTGGTGCCCGGGTGGGCGGCGATAAAATAGGGGATGAGGTATTGCTTCTTGCCCGCCTCGGCGCTGAACTTCTCGAACATCTGCTTGAAGCGGTCGTAGCTGCCGATGCCCGGCTTCATCATCTTGCTCAGCGGCCCGCCTTCCGTGTGCTCGGGCGCGATCTTGAGATAACCGCCGACGTGGTGCGTGACGAGTTCCTTCACGTACTCGGGGCTCTGCACCGCCAGGTCGTAGCGCAGGCCGGAGCCGATGAGGATCTTCTTGATGCCCCGCAGCGCGCGGGCGCGGCGGTACATGTGGATCAGCGGCGTGTGATCGGTGTTCAGGTTCGGGCAGATGCCCGGGTAGACGCAGCTCGGCTTGCGGCAGGCGGCCTCGATGGCCGCGCTCTTGCAGCCGATGCGGTACATGTTGGCCGTGGGGCCGCCCAGGTCGCTGATGACGCCGGTGAAGCCCTTGACCTTGTCGCGGATCTCCTCGATCTCGCGGATCACGCTGTCTTCGCTGCGGCTCTGGATGATGCGGCCCTCGTGCTCGGTGATCGAGCAGAAGGTGCAGCCGCCGAAACAGCCGCGCATGATGTTGACGCTGAAGCGGATCATTTCCCAGGCCGGGATCTTGGTCGCGCCGTCGTGCCCGCCCTGCTCGTCGGCGTAGGCCGGGTGCGGGCTGCGGGCGTAGGGAAGGTCGAACACCAGGTCCATCTCGGCGGTGGCCAGCGGAATGGGCGGCGGGTTGATCCAGACGTCGCGGTCGCCATGGCGCTGCACCAGAGCGCGCGCGTTGCCGGGGTTGGTTTCCAGGTGCAGCACGCGATTGGCGTGGGCGTAAAGCACGGGGTCGCTCTTCACCTGCTCGTAGCTGGGCAGGCGCAGCACGGTCTTGTCGCGTGGCGGCAACTTCACGGCGCCGGCCTTGCGGCTGACGGGCATGGCCACGGTGGCCACGGCAGGCAAGGCCGGGGAAGCCGCGTCAGCAGGCGTAGCGACCCCGCCGCTGCCCTCTTGTTTCGTGCAGGTCTCGCCCACCGAGGCCGCGGCCTCCTCGGTCGTCAGGTAGGGGTTGATGTGCTCGTCGATGCGGCCGGGGCGGTCGACCTCGGTGCTGTCGATCTCGGCCCAGTCGCTGCCGAAACGCACGCCGCCCTCGTCGGCCACCGTGCGCACCATGAAGGCAGTGCCGCGGATGTCGGTCAGGCCCGTCACGGGCTTGCGCGCCGCCAGGCGGTGCGCCACTTCGATGATGGCGCGCTCGGCGTTGCCGTAGAGCAGCAGGTCGGCCTTGCTGTCGACGAGGATGCTGCGCCGCACCTTGTCCTGCCAGTAGTCGTAGTGCGCGATGCGGCGCAGCGATGCCTCGATGCCGCCGATGATCACCGGCACATCGCTCCAGGCTTCCTTGCAGCGCTGCGTGTAGACCAAGGTGGCGCGGTCGGGACGCTTGCCGCCCATGCCACCGGGCGTGTACGCGTCGTCACTGCGGATCTTTCGGTCAGCCGTGTAACGGTTGATCATCGAATCCATGTTCCCCGCGGCCACGCCGAAGAACAGGTTGGGCTTGCCCAGCGCCTTGAACGCGTCGGCGCTCTGCCAGTCGGGCTGGGCGATGATGCCGACGCGGAAGCCCTGCGCTTCCAGCACGCGGCCGATGACCGCCATGCCGAAGCTGGGGTGGTCGACGTAAGCGTCGCCAGTGACGATGACGATGTCGCAGCTGTCCCAGCCCAGCCGCTCCATCTCGGCACGGCTCATCGGCAGGAAGGGCGCGGGGCCGAAACGCTTGGCCCAGAACGGGCGGTAGCTGGCCAGCGGCTTCGCCTGAGGCTTCGGTTCAGACAGCGCGTCGGGGCGAGCGGAGTTGGGGGCGAGAACAGGCACGGCAGGCGGGCGCGTAGGATGCAGCGGAGCCGGCAGCGCCGGCGAAGCATGAATTGTCGGGCCGCAGCCCCGACCGTGGCGTCACGGGGACATGCAAGAGCCCGGCCTGGCGGCTCAAGCCCACCAGACCACCGCCGATAAGGGAAGGATGGAAGCCTTCTTCAGCTGGGTCGCCGCCGGGTTCGGTGCCCTGTTCGTCATAGCCGTGGCGGTGGCGTGGTGGGAGCACCTGACGCGCGGCACGCGGCCACCAGTGCCGCACGAGCCCGTGGCGCCACGCATGGTGAAGGTCGACGTGCCGCTGGACACCACCGCCGGGGTGCTGCTGCCGGCCAGCGACACCGACGAGCGCCGCGCCGCACTGGGCGGGGCGATGGACCGCATGGGTCGCGTAGGTCGCGCGGCACGCACCGAGGGCGGCATTTCGCCCGACGCCTGGACGGAGACCAGCCCCATGGTGCTTCATCCGGCGCCTGAGGTCGACGCACCGGCGCCGCCGGCCTCGCGGGTCTGAGCAGCTCAGGGCGCCGGAACCGCCTCGTCCTCGTCCACCTCTTCGCCGAGGAACCCGCCGCTCTGGTGCGCCCACAAGCGGGCGTAGATGCCGCCGGCCGCCAACAGCGACCCGTGGTCGCCCACCTCCACGATGCGGCCGTGGTCCATCACCACCAGCCGGTCCATCGCCGCAATCGTGCTCAGCCGGTGCGCGATGGCCACCACCGTCTTGCCCTCCATCAGCCGGTACAGGCTCTGCTGGATGGCGGCCTCGACCTCGCTGTCCAGCGCGCTGGTGGCTTCGTCGAGCAGCAGGATGGGCGCGTCCTTCAGCATCACGCGCGCGATGGCGATGCGCTGGCGCTGACCACCCGACAGCTTCACGCCACGCTCGCCGACATGCGCGTCGTAGCCCTTGCGGCCTTTGGCGTCGGACAGGCCGGCAATGAAGTCGGCCGCCTCGGCACGCTCGGCGGCGTGGCGCATCTCCGCCTCGGTGGCATCGGGCCGGCCGTAGACGATGTTGTCGCGCACGCTTCGGTGCAGCAGCGAGGTGTCCTGCGTGACCATGCCGACATGGCGGCGCAGGCTTTCCTGCGTCACGCCGGCGATGTCCTGGCCGTCGATGAGGATGCGCCCGCCTTCCACGTCGTACAGGCGCAGCAGCAGGTTCACCACGGTGCTCTTGCCGGCGCCCGAGCGGCCGACGAGGCCGATCTTCTCGCCGGGTCGAATGTGCAGGTTCAGGCCGTCCACCACCGGCTTCTTGCCGCCGTAGGCGAAGACCACGTTCTCGAACACCACCTCGCCACGCCGCACCGTCAGCTTCTGCGCACCGGGCTTGTCGACGACGGAGCGGGTGCGCGACAGCGTGCCCATGCCGTCCTGCACGGTGCCGATATGTTCGAACAGCGTGGCCATCTCCCACATCACCCAGTGCGAGATGCCGTTCAGCCGGAAAGCCATCGCCGTGGCCGCAGCCACTGCGCCCACGCCGATGGCCGAATCCATCCACAGCGACAGGCTCACGCCCGCGGTGGCGGCGATGAGGCCCACGCTCAGCACCTGGTTGACGGTCTCGAAGGCCGTCACCAGGCGCATCTGGCGGTAGGCCGTGGTCATGAACTCCTGCATCGCGCCACGCGCGAACTGCGCCTCGCGGTTCGAGTGCGAGAACAGCTTCACGGTGGCGATGTTGGTGTAGGCGTCGGTGATGCGGCCGGTCATCAATGAACGCGCGTCGGCCTGCAGTTGGGCCACCTTGCCCAGCCGGGGCACGAAGTACCACAGGGTCAGCGCATACACCACCAGCCAGCCCAGGAAGGGCAGCACCAGCCAGAGGTCGAAGGCGCCCACCACGGCAAGCAGCGTGACGAAGTAGATGACGACGTAGACGCCAATGTCGGCGACGATGAGCCAGGTGTCGCGCACCGCCAGCGCCGTCTGCATCACCTTGGTGGAGATGCGGCCGGCGAACTCATCCTGGTAGAAGCCCATGCTCTGCTCGAGCATCAGGCGGTGGAAGGTCCAGCGCAGCCGCATCGGGAAGTTGCTGAACACGCCCTGGTACTTGAACAGGGCCTGCAGCGCCACGAACACGACGCTGGCCACCAGCACGCCGGCCAGCAGCTTCATCGTGTGGCCGTGCTCCACCCACAGTTGCGCCGGCTGCACCTTCGCCAGCAGGTCGACCACGTGGGCCATCATGCTGAAGAGCAGCGCCTCGAAGGCGCCGATGGCGGCGGTGAAAAGCGTCACCAGCAACAGCCACGGGCGCACGCCGCGTGAACACGCCCACAGGAAGGCGAAGAACTGCGTCGGCGGGGGTGGCGGCAGCGCATCCGGGTAGGGGTGCACCAACCTTTCGAATCTTGCGAACACGGTGTGTCGCTCCCTGGGCGGGCCGGGGCACCTCGTGGGGGCCGCAGCGGCGTTGAAGTGGGGCCTGCAGGGGCCGGTGGGCCCGCCGCGGACGCGCGGCCGGATCGGCCGCAGGGGGCGCATTATGGTGGGCTGCGCGCCGCAGAGGTATCCCACCAACGGCGACCCGGGGCGCTGGCTATGATGTTTGCAGGAGACGGCAACACCCACATGTTCGACTACATCATCGTCGGCGGAGGCTCGGCGGGCTGTGTCCTGGCCGCACGGCTCAGCGAAGACCGCGACGCGCAGGTCTGCCTGCTCGAAGCCGGGCCACGCGACGACAGCCTGCTGGTGCAATGCCCCGCGGGGGTCATCGCCGGCGGCATGCTGAAAGGGTGGAAATACAACTGGGCGTTCGACACCGTGCCGCAGGCCGGCCTCGACGGCCGCGTCGGCTATCAGCCCCGCGGGCGCGGGTTGGGTGGGTCGAGCTCGATCAACGCCATGCTCTATATCCGCGGCCAGCGCGAGGACTACGAACACTGGGCGGCCGAGGGCAACCCGGGCTGGGGCTGGAACGAGGTGCTGCCCTTCTTCCTGAAGGCCGAACACAACGAGCGTGGCGCCGATGCCTACCACGCCACCGGCGGGCCACTGAACGTGATGGATCCGCTGTGCCCCAGCCGCACCGCAGCCCTCTTCATCGAGGCCGCAAGGCAGGCCGGCTTGCCGCTGAATCGCGATTTCAACGGTGAACAGCAACAAGGCGTGGGCCTGTACCAGGTGACGCAGAAGGGTGGTGAACGCTGCAGCGCGGCCAAGGCCTACCTGACACCGAACCTGCGCCGGTCCAACCTGACGGTGTTGACCGGCGCGGCGGTCTCGCGCATCGTGCTGGAAGGCCGACGCGCGACGGGCGTCGAGGTGCGCGTGAACGGCACGCTGCAGCAATTGAAGGCGCGGCGCGAGGTGCTGCTGAGCGCGGGCGCGCTGAAGTCACCGCAGCTGCTGATGCTGTCGGGCATCGGCCCCGGCGAGCACCTGCGCCAGCGCGGCGTTCCGGTGCTGCACGACCTGCCCGGCGTGGGCGAACACCTGCACGACCACGTCAGCGTCACCCACGTCATCGATGCGCCGCAGCGCACCGACACCTTCACCGTTTCGCCCAGCGGCGCGCCGATGGCGATCAAGGGCGCCTGGGACTGGCTGACCCGGCGCCAGGGCGTGCTCACCAGCACCATCGCCGAGGCCGGCGCCTTCTTCAAGAGCCGCCCGGGCGAAGCCCAGCCCGACCTGCAACTGCACTTCGTCATCACCAAGCTCATCGACCACGCCCGCACCCTGCCCATCGGCCACGGCTACACGTGCCACCTGTGCCCGCTTCGCCCGGCCAGCCGCGGCAGCGTGAAGCTGGCCAGCGCCGACCCCACCGCGGCACCGCTGATCGATCCCAACTTCTTCGCCGACCCGCGCGACATGGAACTCATGATCCGCGGCTTCAAGCAGCTGCGGAACATCCTCCAGCAGCCCGCGCTGGCGCGCTTCGGCGGCACCGAACAGCCCGCACTGGCGGCGGCGCAGACCGACGAGCAGATCGAGCGCTACATCCGCGGCAACTCCGACACCGAATACCACCCGGTGGGCAGCTGCCGCATGGGCCCGGGGCCGCTGGACGTGGTCGACCACGAACTGCGCGTGCACGGCCTGCAGGGGCTGCGCGTCGTGGACGCGTCGGTGATGCCGCGCATCGTCTCGGGCAACACCAATGCGCCGACGATCATGATCGGCGAGAAGGCTGCCAACCTGATCAAGGCTGCCGCGTGAGCGCCGCGTCGACCCTGAAGATTTCGGTGCTGGACCAGTCGGTCAGCTGCGCCGGCCGCGACGAAGGCCACGCACTGCGCGACACGCTGGACCTGGCGGTGCACTGCGAGGCCCTGGGCTACGCCCGCTTCTGGGTCAGTGAACACCACGGCCTGCCGACCATCGTGGGCAGTGCGCCCGAGATCCTGATGGCCGCCATCGCGGCGCGCACCACACGCATCCGCATCGGCAGCGCGGGCGTGATGCTGCCGCACTACGCGGCGCTGAAGGTGGCCGAGCAGTTCCGCGTGCTGGACTCACTCGCACCGGGACGCATCGACCTCGGCGTGGGCCGCGCACCGGGTGGCGACCAACGCACGGCGATGGCGCTGAACCCGAACGCGGCACATGCGGCCGACCAGTTCCCGCAGCAGGTGGTCGACCTGCAGGCCTGGACACGCGGCCTGCGCCACCAGGGGCTGACGGCGCACCCGCTGCCGGCCAGCGGCGGCACGCCGCCCGAGATCTGGGTCCTGGGCAGCTCCGACTACGGCGCGCAGCTCGCGGCCCACCTCGGCCTGCCCTACGCCTTCGCCTACTTCTTCATGGACGGCCAGGGTGTCGAAGAGGCGCTGCACCTCTACCGCACGCTATACCGCCCCAGCGAGCGCCACCCGACACCGCATCCCACCATCTGTGTCTGGGCGCTGGCGGCCGACACCGAGGCCGAAGCCCGGCACCACGCGCTGAGCCGCGAACGCTGGCGGCTGGACCGCCAGCGCGGCGTGCTGGGGCCGCTGAAGACACCGGACGAGGTGGCGGCCACCGGGTTCAGCGCCGACGAGCTGGTGGCCGTGGAGTCGCTGCGCCGGCGTGCGCTGGTGGGCACGGCCGAACAGGTGGCGCAGGGCCTGCGCCGTCTGGCCGACGAACTGGAGCTCACCGAGATCGTCATCAACACCTGGGCCCACGACCCGGCGGTGCGCCGGCATTCGTATGCGCTGCTGGCGCAGCAATTTGCGGCGCCCTGAAAGACGAACCCCCTGGTTCCGTGAGGGCCAGGGGGGCGGGTGGCCGAAGCCACCAAGGGAGCTCCGGAGGTAGGCGGTCCGGGGCCCCTGACGCGCTGGTATTGCGCCGTCGGTGTTGCCTGCATTCAGGCGGCTTCAGGTTACGCCGCAGTCGCGCCGCGCGCAAGCCGGCAATGCTGCCGTGAGGGGGATCTCAGGGTCTGTGCGGGGGCCTCCCACGCCGCTCAGGGCTTGGGCATCAGAGCGGTCACCAGCGCCTCGACCCGCTGCTCCACCGCCGCGTCCATCGTGATGGTGCGCCCCCACTCCCGTGTCGTTTCGCCCGGCCACTTGTTCGTCGCATCCAGCCCCATCTTGCCGCCCAGGCCGCTGACGGGCGAGGCGAAATCGAGGTAGTCGATGGGTGTGTGTTCCACCAGCGTGGTGTCGCGCACCGGGTCCATGCGCGTGGTGATGGCCCAGATCACTTCCTGCCAGTTGCGGATGTCGACGTCGTCGTCGGTCACCACGATGAACTTGGTGTACATGAACTGGCGCAGGAAGCTCCACAGGCCGAACATCACGCGCTTGGCGTGGCCCGGGTAGGCCTTCTTGATCGAGATGATCGCCATGCGGTAGCTGCAGCCCTCGGGCGGCAGGTAGAAGTCGACGATCTCCGGAAACTGCTTCTGCAGGATGGGCACGAAGACTTCGTTCAGCGCCACACCCAGGATGGCCGGTTCGTCGGGCGGCTTGCCGGTGTACGTGGAGTGGTAGACGGGGTCGCGGCGATGCGTCAGGCGGTCGAGGCGGAAGACGGGGAACCAGTCCTGCTCGTTGTAGTAGCCGGTGTGGTCGCCGAAGGGGCCTTCCAGCGCGTGCAGGTAGCCGCCCTTCTCCTTGAGCTTGATGCCCTTGTCCGACAAGCCTTCGAAACCGGGCGCGGCGGTCGGGACGTGGCCCTCGAACACGAACTCGGCGCTGGCCGGCACCTGCAGGCGCAGCGCGCCTTCGCCCACCGAGGTGGCCACGAGCTCGGTGCGGCTGCCGCGCAGCAGGCCCGCGAACTGGTATTCGCTCAGCGTGTCGGGCACCGGCGTCACCGCGCCCAGGATGGTGGCCGGGTCGGCGCCCAGCGCCACCGCCATCGGGAAGGGCTGGCCGGGGTTGGCACGGGCGAACTCGCGGAAGTCGAGCGCGCCGCCGCGGTGGGCCAGCCAGCGCATGATGACCTCTCGCTTGCCGATCACCTGCTGGCGGTAGATGCCCAGGTTCTGACGGCTGCGCGGGTTGGCCACACCCTGCGGCCCGCGAGTGATGACCAGGCCCCAGGTAATCAGCGGGCCCGCGTCGCCGGGCCAGCAGGTCTGCACCGGCAGCAGGCCGAGGTCGATGTCGCTGCCCTCGATCACCACGTCCTGGCAGGGGGCGCTGCGCTGCACCGAAGGCTTCATGTCCCACAGCGCCTTGCCCATCGCCAGCAGCTTGCCGGCGTCCTTAAGGCCCTTTGGCGGCTCGGGCTCTTTCAGTGCGGCGAGCAGCCGGCCGACATCGCGAAGGTCGGCAAGTGTCTCAGCGCCCATGCCCAGGGCCACCCGTCTGGGGGTGCCGAAGAGATTGATCAGGCAGGGAAAGTTGTAACCCGTGGGCTGGGTGCAGAGCACTGCCGGGCCGCCGGCGCGCAGCAACTTGTCGCCGATTGCCGTCATTTCGAGGCGTGGGGACACCGGTTCGGCAATTTTTCGCAGTTCGCCCAGCTTCTCGAGCTGGGCCATGAAGTCGCGGAGGTCTCGGTATTTCATAGATTTCGATATTAGAGACCCGTTTGATATTCTTGACTGGGTATGAGGCCGTTCCTAGAATCCGCCGAAACCTGAAATTTCAGGGTATACCCGTGGCGCCGGCAGCTTATCCCCCGAGCATCCCGAGGTAACACCGTCCCGGCAGGGGACAGGCGGCACTCGCAACCTCAGGCGAGTTTTCTGCCCCGGTCCAGATCTGCGGTTGATTATTGCTGTGGCCCCCGTGCACGTTCAGTGTGTACGGCAGGCGCTACAGGTGTCAGGAGAGATTCACGATGCGAGCTATTGCCCTGCTGCGCGATGCGCCGCGAGCCACTGCCCGGTCGGTCAGCGTCTTCGCCGGCGATGTCGGCCGCGGTCTGCTGGAGATCAGTCACAACACGCTGGCCCTGGTGGGCTTGGCGGCCATTACGGTGATCGTGCTGGGCCTCGGCCGGCCCGAGGTGCGCCACGAGGTGGAAGTGGTGGCCCTGGAGTGGCTTCAGACGCGCCACGAAGTGCGCGAACAGGCTTCCGGCAACCTGCTGTCGGCCGTGGCCGAGCCCGAAGCCGTGACGCGCGCCACGGCCGCCGACCTGAAGGCGCTGCCGAACGCGCAGGCCAACCTGGCCACCTGGATCGCTCGCCGCTACAAGGTGGCGCCCGAGCCCATCGGTGCGCTGGTGCGGGAAGCCTGGGCCATCGGCCAGCGCGCGGGGCTGGACCCGACGCTGATCCTGGCCATCATGGCCGTCGAATCCAGCTTCAACCCCTTCGCGCAGAGCCCGGTAGGCGCGCAGGGCCTGATGCAGGTGCTGACCCGCGTGCACGACGACAAGTACGAGGCCTTTGGCGGCATCCACGCCGCCTTCGACCCCATCACCAACCTGCGGGTGGGCGTGCAGGTGTTGAAGGAATGCATCCAGCGTGCCGGCGGCCTGCAGGAAGGGCTGCGCTACTACGTCGGCGCCGCGCTGATGGAGACCGACGGCGGCTACGTGGGCCGCGTGTTGGCCGAACAGGGCCACATGCGCAGCGTGGCCGATGGCCGCAAGGTGGCAGTGAACGTCAGCAACGTGCCGGTGGCACCGGCCATCGCCAGGGACACCGAAACGCCGGCCGTGCCCGACGAGCAGCCCAAGCCGGTCAGCACCGAGCAGGTGGCGCTGCTGCGCTGAGCCCGGCGCCACGCCGAGGCAGAGGCGGCCTTCGAGGCGGCCTTCGCGTGCCGAAGCTACACTGAGCACCTGCGCGACTGGCGATAAGGCCCGCGGTTTTTCAGCCGGGCCCGAGGTGGACGACCACCGGGAAGCGCAGGCCGCGTGCCCCGTTGCCGCGGTGCCCGCCGTTCGCCTGGGCAGCCCTCGACCGCATCGCTCCCGCCCCGTCCCTGGGCAGTGCGTTGCGGCTTCCGAAGGCCCTTCACCCTGAAGAGGACTGCCATGTTCGACCGTTCCACGTCCACCATCGCCAACGTCGACCCCGAGATCTGGGCCGCGATGGAGGCCGAAGCCCACCGCCAGGAAGAGCACATCGAGCTCATCGCCAGCGAGAACTACACCTCGCCCGCCGTGATGGAGGCGCAGGGCTCGCAGATGACCAACAAGTACGCCGAGGGCTACCCGGGCAAGCGTTACTACGGCGGCTGCGAGTTCGTCGACGTGGCCGAGAACCTGGCCATCGAACGCTGCAAGCAGCTCTTCGGCGCCGCATTCGCCAACGTGCAGGCCAACAGCGGCAGCCAGGCCAACCAGGCCGTGTTCTTCGGCCTGCTGCAGCCCGGCGACACCATCATGGGCATGAGCCTGGCCGAAGGCGGCCACCTCACGCACGGCATGGCGCTGAACATGAGCGGCAAGTGGTTCAAGGTCGTCAGCTACGGGCTGGACGCGAACGAGGCCATCGACTACGACGCGATGGAGCGCCTGGCCCACGAGCACAAGCCCAAGCTCATCATCGCCGGCGCCAGCGCCTACAGCCTGCGCATCGACTTCGAGCGCTTCGCCAGGGTCGCCAAGGCCATCGGCGCGATCTTCATGGTCGACATGGCGCACTACGCGGGGCTCATCGCCGCCGGCGTCTACCCGAACCCGCTGCCCTTTGCCGACGTCGTCACCAGCACGACGCACAAGAGCCTGCGCGGCCCGCGCGGCGGCATCATCCTGACCAACGACGAAACCATCGCGAAGAAGATGAACAGCGCCATCTTCCCCGGCATCCAGGGCGGGCCGCTGATGCACGTCATCGCCGGCAAGGCGGTGGCCTTCAAAGAGGCGCTGACGCCCGAGTTCAAGGCCTACCAGGCCCAGGTGGTGGCCAACGCCAGGGTGCTGGCCGAGACGCTGATCGAACGCGGCCTGCGCATCGTCAGCGGCCGCACCGAAAGCCACGTGATGCTGGTCGACCTGCGCCCCAAGGGCCTGACGGGCAAGGAAGCCGAGACCATCCTGGGCGCAGCGCACATGACCTGCAACAAGAACGGCATCCCGAACGACCCGCAGAAGGCCATGGTCACCAGCGGCATCCGCCTGGGCACGCCTGCGATGACGACACGCGGCTTCAAGGAAGAAGAGGCGCGCCAGACGGCGCACCTGATCGCCGACGTGCTGGACAAGCCGCGCGACGAAGCCAACCTGGCAGCCGTGCGCGCCAAGGTGGCGGTGCTGACGCGCGGCTTTCCCGTGTACCGCTGAAGCCCTGACCCTGACACCGGATGCGCTGCCCCTTCTGTTCTCACGAGGAAACGCAGGTCGTCGAGACCCGCGAATCCGACGAGGGCGACGTCATCCGGCGGCGGCGCAAGTGCCTGCACTGCGAGAAGCGCTTCACCACCTACGAGCGCAGCGAGATCGCGCTGCCCGCGGTGGTGAAGAAGGACGGTTCCCGCGTCGAGTTCGACCCCGCCAAGGTCCGCGCCAGCATGATGCTGGCGCTGCGCAAGCGCCCAGTGAGCGTGGAGCAGGTGGACGCCGCGCTCGAACGCATCCAGGACAAGCTGCTGGCCACCGCCCTGCGCGAAGTGCCCAGCACTCGGCTGGGTGAACTGGTGATGCGCGAGCTCAAGCGCATCGACAAGGTGGCCTACGTGCGCTTTGCGTCGGTGTACCGCGAGTTCGAGGACGTGGACGCGTTCAGGCAGTTGATTCGGGATATCTGACGGCGCCGAATGGGGCGCCCCCTTCCGGGGGTGCCGCCAGGTGCCCACCTCTGAGCCGTGCCCCGGGCACGCCTGAAGGGGAAGCGCGGGCGAAGTGGGGTTCCTAAAGTGTGGACACACCCAGCCCACACGGAACCGCCATGAAGACCTCGCAACGCGGATGGACCCTTGTCGAAGCCCTCATCTCTCTGGCGGTGACTGCCATCGCCTTGGGCGCGGCGGTACCGGGGTTCCATGAGGCGCGTGAACGCCGCCACCTGGACGGCGCCGCGGCGCAGCTGGAAACCGACCTTCAACTGGCACGCAGCCTGGCGGTGCTACACAACCGCACCGTGCGTGTCGACTTCCGCACGGGTAGCACCGGCAGCTGCTACGTCGTGCACAGCGGCGGCCCTGGCGACTGCAGTTGCGACGCCAGCGGCGCGGCCACCTGCAGCCCCGGTGCCGAGGCGCTGCGCAGCACGGGCTATCCCAGCAGCCTGCCCATCACACTGACGAGCAACGCCGCGTCGATGGCCTTCGAGCACGTGCGAGGCACGGTGACACCGACCAGCACCGTCAGGATCACGGGCCGCGGCCGCGCGGTGCACGTCGTCACCAACATCATGGGGCGGGTGCGTTCGTGCTCGCCGTCTTCGGCGGCGCCGGGCTATCCGGCGTGCTGAGAGGGCACTCGCAGAGCCGGCTGCCGTGACCAGCGGTCGCTGACACACGACGAGCGGTGAGCGCGTTTGTCAACACGTCACGCGAAAATCTGATCGTGAAAGTTCCACACTCGAATCGCTCGGCTGGGCCGCGTATGGCGCAGGGCTTCACGCTCGTCGAGTTGATGATCGCCGTGGTCATCGTGGCGGTGCTGGCAGCATCGCCTACCCGTCCTACCAGGATTCGGTGCGGAAGGGGCGCCGTGCAGAAGCGTTCACTGCACTGTCGACGCTGCAGCAGGCGCAGGAGCGGTGGCGTAGCAACAACGCGAGCTACACCACGACGCTGGCCAACACCGCTACGTCGGGCACGCCGCCGAACGGCCTGGGTGTGACTTCGACGACATCGTCGGGGTTCTACACAGTCAACGTAGGCAGCGCGAGCGCCACCGGCTACACCGCCACGGCCACCGCCAGTTCGGGCACCAGCCAAGCGAGTGACGGCGACTGTAAGGTGCTGGGCGTGCAGCTGTCTTCGGGCGCCAACTTCAGCGGCACCGTCAAATACGGTTCTGGCGCATCGTCGATCGTTTGGTCCGCGACGAACCCCGACGCCGGCAAGTGCTGGGCAAGATGATGAAGCGCATCGCCGGCGTCACGCTGATCGAACTGTTGGTCGTGGTCGCGCTCATAGGCGCGATCCTTGTGTTGGCGGCGCCGGCGTTCAAGGACATGATCCTGATGCAGCGGTTGCGGGGTGTTCAGTCGGAGTTGATCACCGACCTGCAATTGGCGCGCGGCGAAGCCGTGGCGCGGCGAGACTTCGTGCGGGTTCGCTTCCAGTCGGCCTCGGACTCCAGCTCGACCTGCTACACGATCTACACATCGTCCAACCCTGCGACGCGATGCGACTGCTTGGCTGGTCCGGGCAGCGCTTGCACGGCCCCTATGATCGAGATCAAGACGGTTCTTGTCCCGCGAGACCGGCAAGTCACCTTGGCGCCGGTTCCGATTGCGATGTTCGGCTGGGAGCCGACTTTCGCCTTCGATTGGCGGACAGGTGGTCTCTACGCCAACCCTACGGATACGGATCCGTTCCCGCTGGACGCGTTTCTGATCGACACCTACATCGATTCGCCACGCAAGCTCCGAACGAGGCTGAACCAGGCAGGACGACCGCTGGTCTGCAAGCCAAGCGGATCGAACATGACGGAGGCCTCATGTTCATGAAGACCTGTGTTGCACGCTCGGTTTCGCGACGCGACCAGCGCGGACTGTCTCTGGTCGAATTGATGGTCGGCATCACTGTCGGTCTCTTCGTCGTCGCCGCCGCCGCGACCTTGGTTGCGAACCAATTGAGCGACAACCGAAGACTATTGCTGGAAACGCAGGTCCAACAGGACCTGCGTGCCACGATGGACATCATCACGCGCCAAATGCGCAGGGCAGGCGCGGTGAAGGCGGCGCATGTCGAGGCTGGCATAGCTGCGTCCCCCGCCGCGGGCGGCGCAATTATTCCGTTCACTTCGATGTCACCCCTGAGCGCGACAAGTTCGGAGACGCAGTTCAGCTTCTACTTTGACGAAGATCAGCAGGGCCCGTACGGCTTCAAGCTCGATGGCGGGACGATCAAGACTTTGATGCCGCGGATAGGTCTGTCGCCGCAATGGCAGGAATTGACCGATCCCAATACGGTCGTCGTCACTGCCCTTTCGATCACACCTCGCGTCGTCAGCAGCGTTTCGCTGCCGTGCCCCAAGCTCTGCGCGGACGGTACGCAGAGCTGCTGGCCCAAGCTGATCGTGCGCAGCTACATCGTCAACATCCAGGCCCGCGCCAAGAGCGACCCGGCCGTGCAGCGCGCGCTGCGCAATGACGTGCGCGTGCGCAACGACCTGGTCGAGTTCAACGGCCCCACCTCGACGAGCCCAATATGCCCCGCGTGACGTCCAAGCCCGGCGCGGTGATGGCCGCCTGTGTGTCCGCGCCCATGCGGCGGCAGGCCGGTGCGGCCTCGCTGATCGTCGTCATGGTGCTGTTCTTCCTGATGTCGCTGGTTGCCGCCTATACCAGCCGCAACCTCATCTTCGAGCAGCGCACCTCGGTCAACCAGTACCGGGCAACGCAGGCCTATGAGGCCGCCGAGGCGGGCCTGGAGTGGGCGTTGACCATGCTCAACAGCGGCCGCATCGGCGCCGACTGCCTGGAGACCGGCGCCACCACGGCCAACACCAGTTTCAGGCAGCGCTACCTGGCGATCGACGCCGACACGGGCGTGGTCACGCCGCGCGTCGGGCCGACATCCGGCACGCCCTTGTGGCCGAGTTGCGTGTCCGATGGCGCCGGCGGATGGGCCTGCAACTGCCCATCGGATGCCACACCCAGCCTCAGTGCACCCAGCGGCAGCGGTGTCTTCCCGGCCTTCCGCGTGCGCTTCACGGCCAACGATCTCTCGCGCCCGGGCTTGATCCGCATCGAATCCAATGGCTGCACCAAGCTCGACGACGCCTGCCTGAACCACCCGGCCTCGGCGCAGAACTTCGAGGGCCGGGCCAACGTCGCGGCCATCGTTGCACTCGCCAGCGCACTGCCCACACCGCCCGGGGCGGCGCTGACCGTGCTGCGCGATGTGCCTGCGGGCTCGATCCTCGCGCTGTACAACACCGACGCCGATCTCGGCGGCATCACCGTGCAGGCAGGCGGCACGGTCGACTACGCCGCTTGGACATTGCGCAGCGTGCCCGGCACGCCCGGGCCTGCTTCGGTGGCACAGGGCGAGGTATCACTGAATGCACTCACCGGCGCACCCGACCGCGCATTCGCCTCGGTCTTCAGCATGTGGCCTGCCACCTACCGCACGCAGCCGGCCGCTGTCGTCGTCGACTGCCCGACGGCCGACTGCCGCCCGAACCTCGCCACCGCCGTGGCGATGAACCCCGACCGCGTGATCTGGGCCACGACGGCCGACCCCACGGGCACCATCACCCTGGCGTCGGCCGGCGCCGTCGGCTCGGCACCCGGCGCGTCCGTGGCGGGCCCGGCGGTCATCGTCTTCGACCGCCCCGTCAATGTCACGATAGCCGGCGTCAGCATCTTTGGCTTCGTCCACAGCCGCAGCGGCAACTGGCAAGGCACCAACCCGGTTGAGGTCCAGGGCGCGGCCTTCATCGAAGGTGACCTGGCCAACACGGCCCGTGCCACCGTCGTGATGAACAGCGCCGTGCTCAAGTCACTGCGGCTGCGCAGCGGCTCCTTCGTGCGTGCACCGGGCGGCTGGGACGACTTCCGCGGGAGGGCGCCATGACACGGCGACAGGCAGGGCGACAACGCGGCGTCTCGCTCATCGAGGCCGTCGTGGCCCTGGGCGTGATGGCTTTCGGCATGCTGGCCCTGGTGGGCGTGCAGGCCACGCTGCGTAGCAGCGGCGACCTGGCCCGCCAACGCACCGAGGCCATGCGCATAGCGCAGGAGACGCTGGAGAGCTACCGCGCCTATCCGGCACTGGCCGGAACGACGGGGCAGGTGGACTTTGCCGAAATCACGACGCTGGCGCGGACGGCCTTCGTGGCCACCGGCACGGCGCTGGAAAGCCGGCTGAACACGACTTTCTACACCACGATCACCGCGCCGACCGTCACCAACACAGCGGCAATGAAGCCAGTGGCCGTCACCGTCGACTGGACCGACCGCAGCGGGCAGTTCCAGGCCGTCGAGCTGCGATCGCTGATTGCCGGCGTACCGCCCGAGTTGCCGGGCTCGCTGGCCCTGCCGCCCTCGCGTGACCCCTTTGCCGCGCCGCGGGGGCGCCACCGCAGCGTGCCATCGACGGCCTTTGCCTTGCCCGGCACGGAATTGAGCGTCTTCAAGCCGCCACGTCGCACCGCCGGCGACGTGGCCTGGATCTTCAACAACCTGACCGGCCTGGTGACCAGCCTGTGCACAGTGGACACCTCGAGCACGAGCGCCTCGCTGGCCGCCGATACAACCTTCATCGCCAACCTGTCGGGCTGCACCAGCGCCACAGCACAACTTCTCAGCGGCTACATACGCTTTGCGGCCGGCGACCCGACGGTGACGGAAACCGAATCGCCGAATGGCGGCACGCTCAATCTCAGCATCGTGCTCACGCTGACGAGCAGCGGCCACCCGACGACCGCCACCAGTTGCTTCGACGACTCGACCGACGACGCGACCACCGCCGCAGGACGGCGTGAGGTGGTCTACAACTGCCTGATCTTCAGCAACACCGACCGCACCTGGGCGGGGCGGCTGCGCATCAGGCCGCGCGCCTTCTTGTCGTCGTCGGTCTGGACCATCGCGGACTCAGGTTCTGTCAACTACAAGGTGTGCCGCTACACACCGCTGTCGACCAACACCGGAACGCGCAACATCGATCATCCGCTGGACTACACGACGACGGGAAGCCTGCCTGGCGCAGGCCTGACGAGCCAGAACTACCTGGTGATCGGTGCGGACTTCTCCTGCCCGACCGAGACGCCGACCACCGGCGACCCGTTCAACTCGAACACGCTGATCCACCAAGACGGCACCACGACCTACAACAACCCGTGATGGCGGAAGCGACTTCCCGGGCGCCGCGGTGAGCAGTCCTGCGCTGGACCATGTCCGGCTGACCGAGGCGCTGTCCCTGGCTGAACAGGCCATCGGCCTGACCGACCCCAACCCGCGCGTGGGCTGTGTGATCGGTGACGACACCGGTGCCGTCTTCGGTCGCGGCCACACGCAGCAGGCCGGCGGCCCCCACGCCGAGATCATGGCGCTGCGCGACGCCGCCGCGGCGGGACGATCCATTCAGGGTGCCACCGCCTGGGTCACGCTGGAGCCCTGCGCCCACCATGGCCGCACACCACCCTGCTGCGACACGCTCGTCGCCGCCGGCTTGAAGCGGGTGGTGGTGGCGCTGGCCGACCCGTTCCCGCAGGTCGCCGGCGAAGGCATCAAGCGCTTGCGTGCCGCCGGGCTCACGGTCGACTTCGCGCCGCCCGACATCGCCGGGCGGGCCTGGGCGCTGAATGTCGGTTTCTTCTCGCGCGTGCAGCGCGGCCTGCCCTGGGTGCGGGTGAAGGTGGCCAGCTCGCTGGACGGCCGCACCGCGCTGCCCAACGGCGACAGCCAGTGGATCACCGGGCCCGAGGCGCGCGCCGACGGCCACGCCTGGCGGCGCCGCGCCGGCGTCGTGCTCACGGGCATCGGCACCGTGCTGGCGGACGACCCGCGGCTGGACGTGCGGCTGGTGCCCAGCGTGCTGCAACCCGTGCGCGTAGTCGTCGACAGCAGGCTGCGCACGCCACCGGCGGCGCGGTTGCTAGACGCGCCGGGCATGGTCTGGATCGCTACGGCAGACAGCACGTCCCCTCAAGCCACGGCGCTGCGCGCACGCGGCGCCGACGTGCTGGCCCTGCCCGGGCCGGCCGGCCAGGTCGACCTGGCGGCCCTGCTAACGCGCCTGGCCGAACGCGGCATCAACGAACTGCACGTCGAAGCCGGCCAGGCCTTGACCGGTGCGCTGCTGCGCGCGGGGCTCATCGACGAGGTGCTGGCCTATGTGGCCCCACTGCTGCTCGGCAGCGGCCGAGGCTGGGTCGACTGGCCGGGTCTGCAGACCGTGGACGAGGGCCTGCGCCTGCAACTGCTGGACGTGCGCCAGATCGGCCCCGACCTTCGCCTGCGCCTGTCCCCTGGAAACCCGGACCCGCTGGGGTTTCCACCCCCCGGTTGAAGAGGCGTCGGCGCGCTTTACACCCAGGCCCACATGCATGTGAGGGGTGGTCGTCTAAGTCCTTGATCCATAGCATGAATCCATCGTTGGCATCAGTCTTGCAGCCGTCTACGGCAGATCCCGAAGTGGGGCGCGTGGGCTACGGAGATTTCACATGAAGTTCGGGAACTTGATCAGGGCGTCAGTTGTAGTAGGCGCGTTCGCCACTGGGGCTGCAGTCGCGGCACCCCAGTATTTCTTTGGCAGCGCACCTGCCGCCACCGGCAACTTCCCGACCGGTTGCCCGGACGCCAACCTCGCGAGCTGTGCCCCAGTCAACGCGAGGGGGCTCTTCGATGATCAGGTTGCCGTCACGCTGACCGAGACCTTCGAGACGCGGACTGTCGGGCAACTGTCCGGCTCCTCTTACGTCCCGCCAAACGTGATGACCGTGTTTGGGTCCGGGAACACGCTCAGTCAGGCAGCACCTATTGGCGACGGCCTGTTACGAGGGCGCGTCAGAGAGGGTACGACGCAATTCGGCCGTTTCAACACCACGAACGGCGCATTGTCCGGCCGCTGGTTTGAGACGGATTCCGCCTTCACGATCGATCTGGCTGCGGAGGTCGACGCGCTCGGCTTCTACGGCACGGACTTTGGCGACTTCAGCGGAAGCCTGTCGATTGCGCTGTATGACGTGGACGGCAATACGGTGACTTTGGTGCAGCAGAACGTCTTCACCAGCGCTTCGGGTGGATCGCTGCCTCTGGGAAACCAGGACGGGTCACTGCTCTTCTTCGGGTTTGCCTCCGACGTCAAGTTCAATCGCGCCGTACTCTCCATCACACAAGGGTCAGGCATCACATCGGTGGACTTCCTCGGCTTCGACGACATCGTCGTTGGCAACCTCCGCAACGGCGGCGGCACGAACCCCGCCCCCGAACCCGGCTCCCTCGCCCTCGTCGGCCTGGCCCTTTTCGCCGCCAGCTGGGCCCGCAAGACCCAGCGCCGCGCCTGATCCGGCAGCGCCTTAAACCCCTCCCCGGCACATCAGGCCGGCCCCTCCTGGGCCGGCCTTTTGCATTCCGCCCCGCCACCTACAATCCCCCGATGCCGATTTCCCCCATCCCCGAGCTCGTCGCCGAGCTGGCCGCGGGCCGCATGGTGATCCTGGTCGACGAAGAAGACCGCGAGAACGAGGGCGACCTGGTGCTGGCGGCCGAGCACGTCACGCCCGAGGCCATCAACTTCATGGCCCGCCACGCGCGCGGCCTGATCTGCCTGACGCTGACGCGCGAGCGCTGCGAACACCTGCAGCTGCGCCCCATGGCCAGCCGCAACGGCACCAAGCACGGCACCGCGTTCACGGTGTCGATCGAGGCCGCCACCGGCGTCACCACCGGCATCTCGGCCGCCGACCGCGCGCGCACCGTGCAGGTGGCCGTGGCGCGCGACACGCTGGCGTCCGATCTCGTGCAGCCCGGCCACGTCTTCCCGCTGCAGGCGCAGGACGGTGGCGTGCTCATGCGCGCCGGCCACACCGAAGCCGGCTGCGACCTCGCCGGCATGGCAGGGCTGATGCCCGCCGCCGTGATCTGCGAGGTGATGAAGGACGACGGCACCATGGCGCGCCTGCCCGACCTGCAGGTCTTCGCGCAGGAACACGGCCTGAAGATCGGCACCATCGCCGACCTCATCGGCTACCGCAGCCGCAACGAGACGCTGATCGAACGCCTGGGCGCACGCACGCTGCACACGCCGCAGGGCGACTTCCAATGCACCGCCTTCCACGACAAGAGCGGCGGCCTGCATCTGGCGCTCACCCACGGCCAGTGGGCCGCCGCCGACGAAGTGCCGGTGCGCGTGCACGAACCCTTCACCGCCATCGACCTGCTCGATGCGCGCGGCAACGGCCATTCCTGGCCGCTGCCCACCGCACTGCAGGCACTGAGGGCCGGCCCCTGCGGCGTGGCCGTGCTGCTGAACTGCACCGGCGACACCGCCGCGCTGATGCCGCAGCTGCTGCCCGAGCGCCGCACCGTCGTCGCACCGCGCGCGCAGATGGACCTGCGCACCTACGGCGTGGGCGCGCAGATCCTGCGCCAGCTGGGCGTCACGCGCATGCGGCTGCTGGGCAGCCCGCGCCGCATGCCCAGCATGACGGGCTACGGCCTCGAGATCACGGGCTTCACCGCCGCCCCCCAGGCCTGAACCCCCGCAGGCCGCACGCGGCCGGAAGGACACACCATGAAAGACGCCGACCAAGGCGATGCCGGTGAACTGATCGGCGAGGGCCTGCGCATCGGCATCGTGCAGGCGCGCTTCAACGCCGATCTCACCGACAAGCTGGCCCAGGCCTGCCTGGCCGAACTGGACAGGCTGGACGTCGAGGACAGCGACATCAAGCATGTCGTCGTGCCCGGCGCACTGGAAATTCCAGTGGCGCTGAAGGCGATGGCCGAGAGCGGCGAGTACGACGCGCTGGTGGCGCTGGGCTGCATCATCCGCGGCGAGACCTACCACTTCGAGCTGGTGGCCAACGAGAGCGGCGCCGGGGTCGCGCGCGTGTCGCTGGACACCGGCGTGCCCGTCGCCAACGCCATCCTCACCGTCGAAGACGAGGCCCAGGCCTGGGCCCGCGCCGAGGACAAGGGCCGCGAAGCCGCCCGCGTGGCGGTAGAGATGGCCAACCTGCTGGAAGACCTGTCATGAGCGACCCGCAGGGCCCCGGCGCCTCGGCGCCGGCGAACGCACCTTCCAAGGCGCAGGCCGAGGGCAAGCCTGCCACCAAGCCGCCCGCCAAGCGCGCGGCGCCGAAGTCGGCGCGCCGGCGCTCGCGCGAATTCGCGCTGCAGGGCCTGTACCGCTGGCTCATCGCCGGCGGCGACGCCGCGGCGGCCGAAGCCGATGTGCGTGAACTCGACGGCTTCGACAAGTGCGACCGCGCGCATTTCGACGCGCTGCTGCGTGGCGGCATCGAGCAGGCCGCCGCGCTCGACGCCGTGCTGGTGCGCCACATCGACCGCAAGACCTCGCTGCTGAGCCCGGTGGAGCACGCGGTGCTGATGATCGGCGTCTACGAGCTGATGCACTGTGTCGAGATCCCTTACCGCGTGGCCATCAACGAGGCGGTGGAACTGGCCAAGAGCTTCGGTGGTACCGACGGCCACAAGTACGTCAACGGCGTGCTCGACAAGTGCGCCACCGACCTGCGCCCGAACGAGGCGCGGCCGGTTCGCCGCTGAATGGGACCGAAGGCCGCGCCTTGATCCGCACCGCCAGCCGGCTCGACCGCATCGAGCCCTTCTACGTGATGGAGTGCGCCAAGGCAGCCGACGCCATCGCGCGAAGCCCGGCCTGCGACCCGGCTCTGGGCGGCACGCCGATGATCTACCTGAACATCGGCGAGCCCGACTTCACCGCCGCGCCCGCGGTGCAGCGCGCTGCGCAAGCGGCCATCGCTGCCGGCACCACGCAGTACACGCACGCCACCGGGCTGCCGGCGCTGCGCGAGCGCATTGCAGGCTGGTACGGCACACGCTTCGGCATCGACGTCGATCCGGCGCGCATCGTCGTCACGGCCGGTGCTTCGGCAGCGCTGCAGCTCGTCACGCTGGCGCTCTTCGAGCCCGGTGACGAGGTGCTGATGCCCGACCCCAGCTACCCCTGCAACCGCCATTTCGTCACCGCCGCCGGCGCCACGCCGCGGCTGATGCCGGCCACGGCGGCGGCGCGTTTCCAGCCCGACGCCGCATCGGTGGCTGCCGCCTGGGGCCCAGCAACGCGCGGCGTGCTGCTGGCGTCGCCCAGCAACCCTACGGGCACCTCGATCGCCCCCGACGAGATGGCCGCCATCGTGCAGGCCGTGCGCGCGCGCCGCGGCGTGACCATCGTCGACGAGATCTACCTCGGGCTGAGCTACGACGAGGCCTACGGCCACAGCGCGCTGGCCCTGGGAGATGGGTTCGGTGGCGACGTCATCAGCATCAACAGCTTCAGCAAGTACTTCGGCATGACCGGCTGGCGCCTGGGCTGGATGGTGCTGCCGCCCGAACTGGTGGCGCCCGTCGAGAAGCTGGCGCAGAACCTCTACATCTGTGCCAGCAGCGTGGCGCAGCACGCGGCACTGGCCTGCTTCGAGCCCGAATCGCTGGACGCCTACGAACAGCGCCGCACGGAATTCCGCCGCCGGCGCGACTTCATCTTGCCGGCGCTGAATCAACTCGGCCTAGCCGTGCCCGTCGAACCCGACGGTGCCTTCTACGTCTGGTTCGACTGCAGCCGGTTCAGCGCCAGCAGTTGGGACTTCTGCTTCGACCTGATGGACCGCGCCCATGTCGCGCTGACCCCGGGCCGCGATTTCGGCCCGGCACAGGCGGAACGCTTCGTTCGGCTGTCCTTCGCCAGCTCGATGGCGCAGCTGGAAACCGCCTGCGAAAGGCTGGCACGCGTACTGCGGTAACGGCAAGACACGTGACAACGGGTTAAGGCGAGGCAAAGCAGGCCATTTTCGAGGCTTGGCGGGGTCGGGCGTCGCGTAAGCTGACCTGCTGTGGCTTACAACCTCTTCCAGCGGCGTGCCAGGAGCGACGGCACGGTGTCCGAATTTGCGGCAACCGTGCCGTCCTTGCCTGCCGACGCCGGCACGGCCGCGCAGTTTGCGCCTGCCGACGGCGGCCCCAACACCGACCTCGCACCATCGGTGCCCGATCTGGCCCCGGCCTACGTGCCCAGCGACCTCGGCGCCGACAGTCTACCCGCCCCCGAGGCCGATCTGGAGCAGCAACCCACCACCTCGCACATCGGCCGCTATGCGCTGAAGGGTCTGCTCGGCCACGGCGGCCTGGGCCAGGTGCATGAAGCCTGGGATCCGCTGCTGTCGCGCTCGGTGGCAGTGAAGACGCTGCAGCTGAACGTGCCCACGCCCGAACGGGTCTCGCTCGACGGCCTCTTCCTGAACGAGGCACGGGCGGCGGCCGGCCTGTCGCATCCGAACATCGTCACCATCCACGATGCCGGGCTGTCGGCCGGCGGTGTCTACATCGCGATGGAGCGCCTGCACGGTTGCGACCTGCGCCAGCGCATGGCTGGCGGCTGGCAACCCACGCCGGGCGAGGCCGCGCTGCTGGTACGGCGCGTGGCTGACGCGCTGGCCTACGCGCACGCCCAGGGCGTGGTGCATTGCGACATCAAGCCGGCGAACATCTTCCTGACCAGACGCGACAAGCCCAAGGTGCTGGACTTCGGCATCGCCCGCGTCGCCCACAGCGCGGCGCCGCCGGCGCTGGATGGCGCGGTGGCCGGCTCGCCGCACTACCTGGCGCCCGAACAGCTGCAAGGCGGCCCGGTGGACTCCCGCACCGACGTGCACGGCCTCGGTGTGGTGTTCTACGAGCTGCTGACCTTCCGCAAGGCCTTCAGCGGCGACAGCGTCGAGCAGATCACCACCGCCGTGCTCACCAACCACCCGGCGTTGGCACACGAGGTGAAGAGCGGTGTGCCGCGCACGCTGTCCAACATCGCCGCCAAGGCCATGGAGCGCGACCCGGCACAGCGCTACCAGAGCGCCGGAGAGATGGCGCACGAACTGCGCCGCTGGATAGACCGCCACAGCGGCCACCAGGCGCCGACTCCCGCGGCGATGCCGGCACCCTCGGCCGACCCCGGCCACACCCGGCCCCGGCGCACGCCGCGCCGCCGCGCGCCGCATGCCGGCCTGGTGGCACTGCTGGTGGTGCTGGGTGCGGGCGCCGGGATGACGGCGGTCTGGCGTGCGCGCACGCCGGCCACGCCAGTGCCCAGCACGGCACTGTCGCCCCCGGTCGGCACGGCCAGCCCCGCCGGCGCCGCGCCAGCCGCCGCGGGAGTACCCGTGTCCACCGAGCCCCAGGCAGCACCCAGCGAAACCGGCGCGACCCCACCGACGCAGGCCGACGCGGCTGCCTCGCCGTCCGCCGTCGAAACGCGTGCCGCCACGGCCCCGCGCCCCGCCGCGGCGCCGCTGCGGCCACGTGCCGGCGCGGCACGCCCGGCAGCCGCCGTCAACACGGCGGCGGCCGCGCCGCTGGCGACCGGCGTGCTGCGGCTGGCCATCAGCCCCTGGGGTGAAGTCGAGATCGACGGCCGGCGTGCCGGCACCACGCCGCCGCTGAACCAGCTGCAGCTGACCGAGGGCTCGCACACCATCACCGTGCACAACGCCGACTTCCCGCCGCACATCGTCACCGTGCAGGTCAGCGCCGACCGGCCCGCCGTCGTGCGCCACCGCTTCGGGCAGTGAAGACGATGAAACCCACGCTTACCCTGCTGATGGCCGCCCTGCTCGTGGGCTGTGCCGCGACGCCGGTCCCGCCCGCGCCCGCCAGCGGCCTGGCTGAACAGATGGAGCGGCCCGCCGAGCGCCTGCTCGTCGAAGGCATCCGCGCCTACGACGACGGCCAGTACCCGCAGGCCGAGGCCGCGCTGCGCAAGGCGCTGCAGACGGGCCTGCGCAGCGGCCGCGACCAGGCCAGCGCGCACAAGCTGCTGGCGTTCATCACCTGCACCAGTGAACGGCCGACCGACTGCGAGGCCGCCTTCCGCGCCGCGCGCGCGGCCGACCCGACGTTCGTGCTCAGCCGGTCCGAAGCCGGCCACCCGCTGTGGGGGGCCGGTGTACCGCAAGGCGCTGCCCTAGCCGCGCGCGCCGGCGCGGACACGGCCGCCGCCCGACACACCCGGGCACGAGCCTTCCGCGGCGCGCCACACGCCCGGCGACATAATCGCCGTCGATGTCGCCCGCCGCACCGAACGCTGCACCCTTTCGCCATACGCTGCGTGTCTACTGGGAAGACACCGATGCCGGCGGCGTCGTGTTCTACGCCAACTACCTGAAGTTTTTCGAACGTGCCCGCACCGAATGGCTGCGCCACCTTGGCGTGGGCCAGCAGGCGCTGCGCGAGGCCACCGGCGCGATCTTCGTCGTCACCGAGACGCAGCTGCGCTACCTGGCGCCGGCGCGGCTGGACGACAGCCTCGACATCACCGTGGCATTGCGTCAGCTCGGGCCCGCGTCGATGACGCTGGCGCAGCAGGCCTGGCGCGGCAGCACGCTGCTGGCAGAAGGCGACATCCGCATCGGCTGCGTCGATCACGGAACCTTCCGGCCACGCCGCATTCCGAACGAAGTCACCCGCACCCTATGAACCAAGACCTGTCGATCACCGCCCTCATCCTGCAGGCCAGCCTGGTGGTTCAGCTCGTGATGGCCGGCCTGGTGCTGACCTCGCTAACCAGCTGGACGGTGATCTTCGGCAAAGTCTTCGGCCTGAAACGCGTGCGCAACAGCAACGACGAGTTCGAGCGCGAGTTCTGGTCTGGCCGCAGCCTCACCGAGCTGAACACCGCGGTGGCCGGCAAGGCGCACACGGCGCCGATGGAACGCATCTTCGCCAGCGGCATGCGCGAATTCCTGAAGCTGCGCGAAAAGCGGCTGGACCCCGGTGCACAACTCGACGGCGCACGTCGTGCGATGCGCGCGAGTTTCCAGCGTGAGTTGGACGTCATCGAGAGCAACCTCAGCTTCCTGGCCAGCGTGGGCTCGGTGTCGCCTTACGTGGGCCTCTTCGGCACCGTGTGGGGCATCATGCACGCCTTCGTCGGCCTGTCGAACATGACGCAGGTGACGCTGGCCACCGTGGCCCCGGGCATCGCCGAGGCGCTGGTGGCCACGGCCATCGGCCTCTTCGCCGCCATCCCCGCCGTGGTGGCCTACAACCGCTTCGCGCGCGACATCGACCGCATCGCCATCCAGCTGGAAACCTTCATCGAAGAATTCAGCAACATCCTGCAGCGCAACGCGGGCGCCAGCGGCGCGACGACGCAGGTGATGGGCTCCGGCACTCGCTGACATGGGGCCCCTAGCTCACTTCGTTCGCGTCCCCCGAGGGGAGCGTAAGCGCCTTCGGGCGGCCGTGCGGCGCTGACCATGCCGCAAGTCACCCACCGCGGCCGCGGCCGCCGCTCGATGAACGAGATCAACATGGTGCCGTTCATCGACGTCATGCTGGTGCTGTTGATCATCTTCATGGTCACGGCACCACTCATCACCACCGGCGTCGTCGACCTGCCCACCGTGGGCAAGAGCGCGCAGCGGCCGGGCAGCGTGATCGAGGTCATCGTCGGCACCGACGAGAAGCTGCGCCTGCGCGTCGACCAGCAGGAACCGGCGGCCGTGGCGCTGCAGCAGCTGGCCGCGCGCGTGCGTGAACAGCAGCGCGGCGACGCCAACGTGCCGGTGGTCATCAGCGCCGACAAGAGCGTGCGCTATGAAAACGTGGTGCGCGTGATGGACACGCTGCAGCGCGCCGGCGTCAAGCGTGTGGGCCTGTCGGTGAAACAGGGCGTCAGCTGACGGCCATGGCGCAGGCCGGTGCCCTGCCGATGGCGCACGACGCGCTGCTGCCGCGCCCGCCCGGCGGCAACGGCCCCGGTGCCGCGCTGGCGCTGCTGGTGCACGCGGGCCTGTTGGCAGCGCTGACGGTGTCGGTCGACTGGCGCGCCCGCACGCCCGACGTGGTGAGCGCCGAGCTCTGGGCCAGCGTGCCGCAGGCCGCCGCGCCACCGGCTCCCGTGACAGCGCCCCAGCCCACACCGGCGCCGCCGCCTGTCGCAGCCGCACCTGCCCCCACGCCGGCACCCGCACCGCCCAAAGCGGCACCGCCGCCGGCCGAGCCCGACATTGCCACACAGCGCGCCGAACGCCGCAAGGACGAGGCCGATCGCAAGAAGGCCGAAGCCGAGGCCGAAACGGAGCGCAAGCGCCTGGCCGCCGACAAGAAGCGCTCCGAAGACGAGAAGGCGAAACGCGAACAGGCCGCGCAAGCTGCGCGCGAAGCCCAGGCCCAGGAAGAACGCCTGGCAAAGCAGCGCGAGGAAAACCTGCGCCGCATGATGAGCCAGGCCGGCGGCGTGACGGGCGGCACCGGCCCGGCCACCAGCACCGGCACGGCGGCGCAGAGTGCGGCGCCTTCAGCGGCCTACGCCGGGCGGCTGGTGGCGCTGATCCGCAACAACCTGGTCTTCACCGGCACCACGCCCGACAACAACGCTGCCGAGGTGGAAGTCAACACCACGCCCAGCGGCACCATCCTCTCGCACCGGCTGCTCAAGAGCAGCGGGCACAAGGACTGGGACGAGGCCGTGCTGCGCGCCATCGACCGCACGCCGGCGCTGCCGCGCGACGTCGACGGCCGCGTGCCGTCACGGCTGGTGATCACCTTCCGGCCTCGCGAGTGAAGGCGACGCGCCGCTGCCGGCAACCGGCTCGGCGAAACGCGCGATGAAGCCGCGGTCGATGCGGTCCTTCCACCACCACGCCAGGCGGCCGAAGCCGTGCTCGGGCAACGACAGCCCGCCCCACACCGCGATGGCGCGGCGCCCGCCGCAGGACAGCAGGTTCAGCGTGCGCGCCTGCGGCCGGTAGGGCTGCAGGGGCAGGCCCTCGACGGCACGCCGCAGGTTCAGCGCCAGCGGCGGCCCGGCGCGCACGGCGTAGACGCCGCTCTTCGGGTGCGGCGCGTCGTCGCGCGTGGCCACGTCGCCGGCAGCGAAGACCTCGGGGTGCGAGACGCTCTGCAGCGTCGGCCGCGTGCGCACGAAGCCGCGCTCGGTGAGCGCCAGGCCACTGCCGGCCAGCCACGCCGGCGCTTCGGCGCCGGTGGCGACGATGGCCTGGTCGCAGGCCAGCCGCGCGCCGCTGGCCAGGTGCACGGCGCGGGCGTCGATGGCCACCGCCGGCTCGCGGAAGACGGTGATGCGCCGCGCCGCCAGCACCCGCGCGCCGTCACGCATCACCGCCGCCGGATAACCGGCCAGCGGCTCGGGCCCGCCGGTGACCAGCGCCACGCGCGCACGTTCGGCGCTGCCGCGGCGCACATCGCCGCTCAGCCGGTGCTGCACGGCCAGCGCCAGCTCGAAACCCGCGGCGCCGCCGCCCAGCACGACGACATCCAGCACAGACAGCGCCGCCGCGTGCACCAGGCGCTGCTGCCCCTGCACGAAGGCCTCGATGGGCCGCACGAAGAGCGCGTGTTCGCCGGCGCCGGACACGCGGTCGCGCCGCTGCTCGGAGCCGGTGTCGATCGACAGCAGGTCGTACCCGGCCGTGCGGCCGTCGGCCAGGCGCAGGCTGCGCGACGCGGTGTCCAGACCCACGGCCGTGCCCGCGAGCAGGCTGACCCCCGCGGCGGCGGCCATCGGCGCCAGCGCGATGCGGCACTGTTCGGCCGTGTAGTGGCCGGCCACCAGCCCCGGCACCATGCCCGAGTACACCAGTTCGGGCTGCGGCGTGAGCAGCATCACCTCGGCGCGCGCGAGCCGCTGTCGCGCCAGTTCGGCCAAGACCAGCAGATGGGCGTGGCCGCCGCCCAACAGCAGCACGCGCTTCATGGCGCGAAACGCAGTGCGGCCAGGTGCGCGATCGATCGGCCGCCGGTGTTGTCGGCATCGGCGCCCACCCCCACGGCGATCAGCGGCGGCGGCGTGGTGGCCTCGTCGCCGAACGCGCCCAGGAAGTCGGCGCCGATGTCACGCGACTCGTCGAGCCAGCTGCCACCGGCATCGGCCGCGTTGCGCAACACGACGTAGCGCACGCGGCGCGAGAAGGCATTGTCGACGACGCTGCCCGGCGCCTCGGCGCCACCCCACACCCAGCACAGCGTGGCCGCGGGCAGGTGCTCGCCGGTGCGCGCCCTGGCCAGTTGCAGCAGCACGCGTTCGCCCAAGGGCACGCGCGCCAGCGGCAGATCGAAGCTCAGGCAGACCTTGGCAGCGACATCGTCGCCGGCCTTCTGGCGCAGGTCGGTGGCCGGGTTGGGCTGCGTCAGGCGCCAGGCCCACTGCAGCCGCCGCGGCAGCGCGCCGGGCGGCGGTTCGTGCACCAGGTTGCCGTAGGACGCCACGGCCTCGATGCGCAGTGCGGCGCGGCCATCGACGAGTTCGGGCGTGAAGCGCGTGACCGCCACCTGCTGCGCCGGCAGTGTGGCCATGCGCCAGCCTGCGCCCAGCGAGGCACCGCTGACCAGCGGCGGCAGCCCGGGCCGCTCACCGTCGGCCGCCGCCGCAGACAGGGCCACGACAGTGGCGGCCAGGGCCAGCGCCAGCACCGGGCGGTAGGCGGCGCCGGGCCAAACGTGCCCGACCCCGGCGGCACTCAAATCCGCTCCGGCGCCGTGACGGCGACGGACGTGAGGTCATGCGGCCTCGCGGCCGTGGGCAGCGCGTTCACCGCGACCAGCCAGCCCTGCTGCAGCGACGCGACGAACCAGGCCTGGAAGTCGAAAGCGGCGCCACCGTCCTGCAGCGCGCTGGCCAGGGGCGCGCCGGCCAGCAGTGCCGCGGTGAAGGCGGCCTCGGGCGCATCGAGCGCACGCACCACCGGCTGCCAGCCCCGGCGCGCGACGAGCGCGGTTTCGCCGACGCCTTCCGCCAAGGCGATGCGCACGGCGGCAAAACGGTCACCGCCCGCGTCGGGCGACGGCGCGCGGTGCGCCTGCCAGATCGCCGCCACCGGGTGCCGCGACACCACCAGCGCCGTGCCCGGCGCAAGCGCCAGCCGGAGTTCGGCCGGGTCGTGCGTGCCCAGCAGTTGCAAGCCCTGCGGCGGGCCGGCATCGGCGGCCGTGGCCGCCACGTGCACGGCCCATTCCAGCCGCGCCACGTCGGCCAGATAGGGCTCGTCGGCCAGCGCCTCGGCGTCGGCGACGAAGTCGGCCAGATCACGGCCCCAGAGCGTGATGTCGCCGGCCTGCGGCGGCTGCCGGCGCCAGAAGTGACGCGCCAGATGGGCGAAGCTGTCCTCGCCCAGCAACGCCTGCAGCGTGGGGTAGGCCGCCGCCAGCGCACGTTCGGCCAGCGCACCGGCGTTGGCGCGGTAAGCGGCCAGCCCACGTTCCACAGTGGGGCCGCGGGCCGGCGCGTGCAACCAGCCGCCCACCACGCCGGGTCGTGCGTCGCCCAGCAGCGCACGCAGCAGCATCTGCTGGCGCAGCGCCTCCTTCTCGCCGAGCGTCATCCGGCGGCCACCTCGGCGCAAGCCGCGTCGGCCAGCGCGGCTTCCTGCAGCAGCACATCCAGAGGCGGCAGGTCGGTGTCCCACTCCACCAGCGTGGGGCGCGGGCCGAAGCGCCGCAGCGCATGGCTGTAGACCTGCCAAACGGGCGCGTGCACACGGCTGCCGTGGTCGTCGATGACGATATCGCCGGCGTCGGTGTAGCCGGCGAGGTGGATCTCGCCGACGGCGTTGGCTTCGATGGCGTCGACCCAGCGGCATGCGGCGGCCGCGGCGGCGTTTTCGTCGAGCCCGTCGTTGAGCGCGTTGACGACGAGGTTGTTGACGTCCAGCAGCAGCCCGCAGCCGGTGCGCTGCGCCAGCGCGTTGAAGAACTCGGGTTCGGCGATGCGGTCGTCGGCCCAGCGCAGGTAGGCCGAGAGGTTCTCCACCAGCAGCGGGCGTTGCAGGGTGTCCTGCACACGCTGCACGTTGGTGGCCAGGATGGCCAGCGCGGCGTCGGTGAAGGCGATGGGCAGCAGGTCGTTGCCGTGCACCACCGGCCCGCCGTGCCGGCGCGGCGCGCGCGCGAAGGCGGCGTGGTCGCTGACGCGCACCGGCTCGATGCGCTGCACCAAGGCAGCCAACGCCTGCAGGTGCGTGTCGTCGATGCCCGCCGCCGAGCCCAGCGCCAGCCCCACGCCGTGCAGGCTGACGGGCCAGTTCGCGCGCGCCGCATCCAGCACGCCCAACGCGGCACCGCCGGCGCCGAAGAAGTTCTCGGAATGCACTTCCACGAAGCCCAGCGGCGGCGGCGCCGCCAGCAAGGCTTCGTAGTGCGGCTGGCGCAGGCCGATACCGGTGCGGGGGGTCATGGGCTGGGCCTGCGCGGCGCGGAAGGTGGCGGGGGTTCTCAGGTCTTCTTGGCCTTGGCCTTGGCCTTCGCCTCGTCGGCCGTCATGCCCTTCATCTGCTTGCAGGTGCCAGCGGCCACGTACTTCCACTCGTCGGGGGCGTTGTCGACCTTGGCCATGCCGGCGCAGGCATGCGAGCCCGACAGGTTGGCGCAGTCGTTCTGGCCGGCCTTGGCGATGCCGTAGCACGGTTCCTTGCCCTTGCTGTCCTGGGCGTGGGCGCTGACGCTGCCGACGAGGCCCAGGGCGAGGGCCGATGCGAGGGCGGACGAGACGACGTGACGCTGATTCATGGGTGATGACTCCTGGATGGGGGGATGGGACGGCGGCGCGCGGCCTGGCCGAAGGCGCCGCCCAGCGCAGTCGCGGCGGCATCCGCGACCTTACAGGACGCGCCCGCAGGGCACCCGCTGGTGCGACGACGCGACATTCAATGCTCGCCGCACCCGCCCCCGCCCGGCGTCTCGATCACGAACACGTCGCCCGGCGCCATCTCGGCGCTGCCGATATGGCCCAGTGCCTCCACCCGCCCATCGGCGCGCTCGACACGGTTGATGCCCAGCGCCCCAGGCTCGCCACCGGCGATGCCGAAGGCCGGCACGATGCGGCCGTTGCTCAGGATGCTGGCCGTCATCGGTTCGAGGAAGCGCACGCGGCGCACGCCGCCGTCGCCGCCGCGCCAGCGGCCGGCACCACCCGAACCGGAGCGGATGGCATAACTTTCCAGGTGCACGGGGAAACGGAACTCCAGCACCTCGGGGTCGGTGAGGCGCGAATTGGTCATGTGCGTCTGCACGACGCTGGTGCCGGGAAAGCCACCCACCACTGCGCCGCCGACGTCCTTCACCAGGCCGGCGCCGCTGCCGCCGCTGATGGTCTCGTAGTACTGGTGCGTGGCGTTGCCGAAGGTGAAGTTGTTCATCGTGCACTGGCTGGCCGCCATCACGCCCAGGGCGCCGTAGAGCGCGTTGGTGACGCACATCGAGGTTTCGACGTTGCCCGCCACCACTGCCGCCGGCGGGTTCGGGTTCAGCATGCAGCCGTCGGGCACGACGACGCGCAACGGCTTCAGGCAGCCGGCGTTGAGCGGGATGTCGTCGTCCACCAGCGTGCGGAAGACGTAGAGCACGGCGGCCATCGTCACCGCCTTGGGGGCGTTGAAGTTGTTGGGCAGCTGGGCGCTGGTGCCGGTGAAGTCGATGATCGCCTCGCGCGCCACGCTGTCGACCGTCACCTTGACGGTGATCTTCGCGCCGTTGTCCAGCGGCAGCGTGAACTCGCCATCCTTCAGAGCCGTGATGACCCGCCGCACCGACTCCTCCGCGTTGTCCTGCACGTGCTGCATGTAGGCCGCCACGGTGGCGCGCCCGAACTGAGTGACCATCGCGCCGAGTTCCTCCACGCCCTTCTGATTGGCGGCGATCTGCGCGCGCAGGTCGGCGATGGTCTGGTCGGGGTTGCGCGCGGGGTACTCACCCGAACCCAGCTGCGCACGCAGTTCGGCTTCACGCAGCGCCCCGTCGCGCACGAGCAGGAAGTTGTCGAAGAGCACGCCTTCTTCGGCGATCGACGTGCTGAAAGGCGGCATCGAGCCTGGCGTGATGCCGCCGATGTCGGCATGGTGGCCGCGGCTGGCCACGTAGAACGACGGTGCCGCGTCGCCCACGTGCAGGTACACGGGCGTGACCACGGTCACGTCGGGCAGGTGCGTGCCGCCGTGATACGGATCGTTCAGCACGTAGACGTCGCCGGGCCGCATCGCCGGATTGCGCGCGATGACGGTCTTGATGCTTTCGCTCATGCTGCCCAGGTGAACCGGCATGTGCGGGGCATTGGCGATGAGTTCACCCGCGGCGCTGAAGAGCGCACAGCTGAAGTCCAGCCGCTCCTTGATGTTCACCGAGTAAGCCGTGTTCTGCAGCCGCAGCCCCATCTGCTCGGCAATGTTCATGAAGAGGTTGTTGAAGACCTCCAGCATCACCGGGTCGGCCTCGGTGCCGATGGCGTGCTGCGTGGCACGCGGCACCACACGCTGCAACTCCAGCGCGCCGCCGGCACGCAGCCGGGCCTGCCAGCCGGGTTCGACCACGGTGGTGGCGTTGCGCTCGGCGATCACCGCCGGGCCGGCGATGGTGGCACCCGGCGCTAGTGTCTCGCGCACGAAGAGGCCCGCGTCGTGCCAGGCGCCGCTGTGCATGCGCACGTGCGCAGCGGGCGCTGGCGCATGGGGCGACGGCTCATCGCCGGTGGCCACTGCGGCGGTGGCCTCGCCAGCGCCCACGGCTTCCACCGACACCGCCTCGATGACCAGCGCACGGGCCGCCATCAGGAAGGCAAAACGCTGGCGGTAAGCGGCCTCGAAGGCCTGCCGGATGCCGTCGACGCTGCCGCACGACACCCCCAGCGCCGTGTCGGTGCCCTGGTAGCGCACGTGCACCTGGCGGCGTTGCGTGATCGCGTCGGCAGCCACGCCCTGGGCGGCCACCTCGGCCACGGCCGCGGCGGCCAGTTCGTCCAGCCGCGCCTCGGCGGCGGCCAGGCCGGCATCGTCCAGCGGCCGTTCCACCGAGGCCTCGCGCATCGCGATCTGGTCCGCCAGGCCCATGCCGTAGGCGCTGAGCACACCGGCCAGCGGGTGCACGAACACGCGCTCCATGCCTAAAGCATCCGCCACGCCGCAGGCATGCTGGCCACCGGCGCCGCCGAAGCACTGCAGCGTGTACTGCGTGACGTCGTAGCCGCGCGCCACGCTGATGCGCTTGATGGCATTGGCCATGCTCTGGATGGCGATCTGCAGGTAGCCCTCGGCCAGGCCCTCGGGCGTGGTGGCGCGGCCGGTGGCCCGCTGCACGTCGGCGGCCAGCACGGTGAACTTCGCCGCCACGCCGTCGCGGTCCAGCGGCTCGTCGGCCTGCGGGCCGAAGACCTTCGGGAAATGCGCCGGCTGGATCTTGCCCAGCAGCACGTTGGCATCCGTCGTGGCCAGCGGCCCGCCGCGGCGGTAGCTGGCCGGCCCGGGGTTGGCGCCGGCGCTGGCCGGGCCCACGCGCAGCCGCGCGCCGTCGAAGCCCAGGATGCTGCCGCCGCCGGCGGCCACCGTGTGGATGCTCATCATCGGCGCGCGCATGCGCACGCCGGCCACCTGGGTCTCGAAGGCGCGCTCGAACTCGCCCGCGTAGTGGCTCACGTCGGTGCTGGTGCCGCCCATGTCGAAGCCGATCACCTTCTGATGCCCCGCCGCGGTGGCCGTGCGCACCATGCCGACGATGCCGCCGGCCGGGCCGCTGAGGATGGCGTCCTTGCCCTGGAAACGCTGCGCCTCGGTCAGCCCGCCGCTGCTCTGCATGAAGAAGAGGCGCACCCCCGGCATCTGTGCCGCCACCTGGTCGACGTAACGCCGCAGGATGGGGCTGAGGTAGGCGTCGACCACCGTGGTGTCGCCGCGCGACACCAGCTTCATCAATGGGCTGACCTCGTGCGACACGCTCACCTGCGTGAAGCCCAGCTCATGCGCCAGCCAGGCCGCGGCCGCTTCGTGCGCGGTGTAGCGCCAGCCGTGCATGAAGACGATGGCCACGGCGCGGATGCCGGCGTCGAAGGCCGCCCACAGTCGTTCGCGCAGATGGTCTTCGTCCAGCGGCAACATCACCTCACCCTGCGCGCCGACACGTTCCTGCGCCTCGATCACGCGTTCGTACAGCAGCTCGGGCAGCACGATGTGGCGGTCGAACAGGCGCGGCCTCGCCTGGTAGGCGATGCGCAATGCGTCGCGAAAGCCGCGCGTGGTGACGAGCAGCGTGCGGTCGCCCTTGCGTTCCAGCAGCGCGTTGGTGGCCACGGTGGTGCCCATCTTCACGCAGTCCACCAGCGCCGGCGTGATGGGCGCGCCCGGCGGCAAGCCGAGCAGGCGGCGGATGCCCTCCACCGCGGCGTCGGCGTACTGCTCGGGGTTTTCGCTCAGCAGCTTCAGCGTGTGCAGTTGGCCATCGGGCGCGCGGCCCACGACGTCGGTGAAGGTGCCGCCGCGGTCGATCCAGAACTGCCAGCGGGGTGCGGTGCGGCTCATCTTGGGGGGTCCTCGTGGGTTCCGGGGGAGACAGGCGCCGGGTCACCAGGTGTGGTGGCGGGGCCGGGACCCGATTACAGCAGGGCCGCGCCCCGCGGCGGCTCACTGGACCTGCGGGGAAGCCCCGGGCTGCCCGGACGCTGGCACGCCCTATGCTCGCAGCCCGCACCAACATCCTCGGGAGTCAAGCCCATGCACCCTTTCAGCGCCCTGCGCCGCCGCCAGGTCCTGGCCGCCGTCGTCCTCACCGCCTTCGGCGCCAGCGCCCAGGCCCAGACCAAGTGGGACCTGCCGGCCGCCTACCCGGCCACCAACTTCCACAGCATCAACCTCACCGAGTTCGCCGCCGATGTCGACAAGGCCAGCGGTGGCAAGCTGAAGATCACCGTGCACGCCAACGCGTCGCTGTTCAAGGCGCCCGAAATCAAGCGCGCGGTGCAAGGCGGGCAGGCCCAGATCGGCGAGATCCTGCTACCGGCTTACCAGAACGAGTGGCAGGTCTTCGGTGCCGACGGCGTGCCTTTCCTGGCCGACAGCTACGACGAGGCTGCCAAGCTCTGGAAGGCGCAGAAGCCGGTGCTGCAGAAGAAGCTGGACGAACAGGGCATGATGGTGTTGTACGCCGTGGCCTGGCCGCCGCAGGGCATCTACACCAAGAAGCCGCTGGCCTCTGCCGCCGACCTGAAGGGCGTGAAGTGGCGCGCCTACAGCCCCGCCACCAGCCGCATCGCCGAACTGGTGGGCGCCCAGCCCGTCACCGTGCAGGCCGCCGAGTTTGCGCAGGCGCTGGCCACCGGCGTCGTCGACAGCACGATGACCAGCGGCGCCACGGGCGTCGACAGCAAGCTCTACGAGCACCTGAAGTTCTACTACGACACCCAGGCCTGGCTGCCGAAGAACGCCATCATCGTCAACAAGGCGGCCTTCGCCGCGCTCGACAAGCCCACGCAGGACGCCGTGATGAAAGCCGCCGCCGACGCCGAAACCCGCGGCTGGGCCGCCAGCCGCCGCGTCAATGGCGAAACGCTCGAGAAGCTGAAGGCCAACGGCATGCAGGTGCTGCCGCCGTCGCCGGCCCTGAAGGCCGACCTGGTGAAGATCGGCGAGACCATGCTCAAGGAGTGGGTCGAAAAGGCCGGGCCCGAGGGCAAGGCGGTGATCGACGGCTTCCGCAAGTAAGGCAGTCATGAGCCCGGCAGAGCGCATCGTCGGCCCGCGGCGATGCCGGCACGCCTGACATGCGCCGCCTGCTCGACAACCTCTACGACGGCGCAGCCGTGTTGGCAGCGCTGTGCATGGTCGGGCTGCTGGGCATGGTGCTGCTGTCCATCGTCAGCAGGCAGCTGAACTTCCATGTGCCGGGCACCGATGCCTATGCCGGCTACCTGATGGCCGGTGCCGGTTTCCTGGCGCTGGCGCATACGCTCAAGCGCGGCGAACACATCCGCGTCACGCTGTTGCTGAACGCGCTGCGCGGCCCGGCGCGGCGGGCGCTCGAGATCTGGGCACTGGCCGCCGCGAGCGCGCTGGCGCTGCTGTTTGCGTTCTACAGCGCCCGCCTCGTGTGGCAGTCGCGTCTGTTCAACGACATCTCCACCGGCAACGACGCCACGCCGCTGTGGATTCCGCAGCTGGCGATGGCTGCGGGCACAGCCGTCCTGGCCATCGCCTTGCTCGACGAACTGGGGCTGGAACTGCGCGGCCACCGCGTGCAGGGTGGCAGCGGCGAAGCGGCGCACAACGAGTGAAGGCCTCGCCGCGCCCATGAGCGACCTCGCCGTCACCGCGCTGCTCATCACGACGCTCTTCCTCATCCTGGGCAGCGGCGTGTGGATCGGTCTCACGCTCTCGGGCGTGGCGTGGATCGGGATGCAGCTGTTCGCCAGCCGCCCCGCCGGCGACGCGATGGCCGTCACCATCTGGGGCAGCGCCAGCAGCTGGACGCTGACCGCGCTGCCGCTCTTCGTGTGGATGGGCGAGATCCTGTTCCGCACGCGGCTCAGCCAGGACATGTTCCGCGGCCTGGCGCCGTGGATGCAGGCGCTGCCGGGGCGGCTGCTGCACGTCAACGTGGTGGGCTGTGCCATCTTCGCCGCGGTGTCGGGCAGCAGTGCGGCCACCTGCGCCACCATCGGCAAGATGAGCCTGCCCGAACTGAAGAAGCGTGGCTACCCCGACGGCATCAGCGTCGGCAGCCTGGCCGGCGCCGGCACGCTGGGGCTGTTGATCCCGCCGTCGATCATCATGATCGTCTACGGCGTCAGTGCCGAGGTCTCGATCGCCCAGCTCTTCATCGCCGGCGTGCTGCCCGGCCTGTTGCTGGCGCTGCTGTTCTCGGGCTACCTGGTGTTCTGGGCGCTGCGCCACCCGGCGCTGGTGCCGCCGCGCGACCCCGTGCTTTCGCTGGCGGCCAAGCTGCGTGAATCGCGCCACCTCATCCCCGTCGTTCTGCTGATTGCGGCCGTGCTGGGCAGCATCTACAGCGGCGTGGCCACGGCAACCGAGGCTGCCGCTCTGGGCGTGCTGGGCTCGCTGATGATCTCGGCCGCGCAGGGCACGCTGACCTGGAAGACCTTCGCCGGCTCGCTGATGGGCGGCACGCGCCTGTACTGCATGATCGCCCTGATCCTGGCCGGCGCCGCGTTCCTGACGCTGAGCATGGGCTACATCGGCCTGCCGCGCCACCTGGCGGAATGGATTGCCACGCTGGGCCTGTCGCAATGGCAGCTGCTGGCGGTGCTGATGCTCTTCTACCTGCTGCTGGGTTGCTTCCTCGATGGCATCAGCATGGTGGTGCTGACGATGGGCGTGGTGCTGCCCACCGTGCAGGCCGCCGGCATCGACACCCTTTGGTTCGGCATCTTCGTCGTGCTGGTGGTCGAGATGGCGCAGATCACCCCGCCGGTGGGCTTCAACCTTTTCGTGCTGCAGGGCATGACGAAGCGCGAGATCGGCTGGATTGCCCGCGTCACGCTGCCCTTCTTCTTCCTCATGGTGGCCGCGGTGGGGCTGATCTACGTCTTCCCGCAAATCGTTACCTGGTTGCCGCAGCAGATGCAGCGTTAGACGCCACGGCGCGCAATCGAGCGACTTGAATCGGGCAGCTTGAAGTGGACGGCCATGCCGGCCCATTTCCGGGCTTCGGGGTCGGCCCGGCTTCCTAGCATCGAAGCACCGTCGCCTTCCGCCCGCCCGGGCCCGCGCCATGCTCGTCGATCCCAGGGAACCCGCCGCTCCGCCGGCCGCCGCCGCCGCGCCCGCACGCGAGAAGCTGCGCCTGGGCGACGTGCTGCTGCGCCAGGCGCTGGTGACGCCCGAACAGTTGCAGGAAGCGCTGGACCACCAGCGCGGCAGCGGCAAGCGGCTGGGACGCGTGCTCATCGATGGCGGCCTCGTCACCGAAGACCAGGTGGCGCACGCGCTGGCGCGCCAGCTGCGCGTGCCGGCCGTCAACCTGAAGAGCTTTCCGCTGAAGAGTGAGACGGTGCGGCTGCTGGGCGAATCGCCCGCGCGCCGCCACCGCGCGCTGGTGCTGGAAGACAAGGGCGACTACCTGCTGGTGGCCTTCGCCGACCCGCTGGACCTGTTTGCCTATGACGAAGTCACGCGTCTGCTGAAGCGCCCGGTGCGCATCGCCGTCGTGCCCGAAAGCCAGCTGCCGCCGGCGCTGGACCGCCATTACCGCCGCACCGAAGAGATCCAGGGCCTGGCCAAGGCGCTGGAGAAGGACGTCGGCGACGCGGTCGACTTCGGCGAGCTGCAGACTGCCGTCGGCCAGGAAGGTGCGCCCGTGGTGCGCCTGCTGCAGAGCGTGTTCGAGGACGCGATGCAGGTCGGCGCTTCAGACGTGCACCTGGAGCCGCAGGACAGCGGGCTGCTCATCCGCAGCCGCATCGACGGCCTGATGCAGACGCAGACGCAGGCCGACAAGCGCATCGCCGCGGCCCTGGCGCAACGGCTGAAGCTGATGGCCGGACTGGACATTTCCGAGAAGCGCCTGCCGCAGGACGGCCGCTTCACGCTGCGCCTGCGCGACCGCACCATCGACGTGCGCCTTTCGACGCTGCCCACGCCCAACGGCGAATCGGTGGTCATGCGCCTCTTGGGCCAGGGCGGCGCGATGCGCCGGCTGGACGAGATCGGCATGCCCCCGGCAATGCTGGTGCGGCTGCGCGAGATCCTGAACCGCCACTCGGGCATGGTGCTCGTCACCGGCCCCACCGGCAGCGGCAAGACGACCACGCTCTATGCCGCGCTGGCCGAGATCGACGTCGAACGGCAGAAGGTCATCACCGTCGAAGACCCGATCGAATACCGCCTGCCCGGCCTGACGCAGGTGCAGGTCAACGACAAGATCGAACTCACCTTCGCGCGCGTGCTGCGCGCCACGCTGCGCCAGGACCCGGACGTCATCCTCGTCGGCGAAATCCGCGACCCCGAGACGGCCGAGATCGGCCTGCGCGCGGCCGTCACCGGCCACATGGTGCTGTCGTCGCTGCATACGCGCGACGCCACGTCGGCGCCTTTCCGCCTGCTCGACATGGGCGTGCCGCCCTTCATGGTGGCCAGTTCGCTGCAGGGCGTGATCGCGCAGCGCCTGCTGCGCCGCAACTGCGAGAACTGCGCCGAACCGCACGCGCCCACGCCGCAGGAAAGCGCGTGGCTGGCAGCGATGGCGGGCGAGGGCAGTGCCGGTGAACGCACCTTGCGCGGCCGCGGTTGCTCCACCTGCAACGGCACCGGCTGCAGCGGCCGGTTGGGTGTCTACGAGCTGCTGGAACTCGACGCCGCGATGGCCTCTGCCGCCACGCAGTCCGACCCCGTCGCCTTCAAGCGCCTGGCCGCCGAGAAGCTGCGCGGCCATACCATGGTGCACCACGCCTTCGAACTCGTGCGCCAGGGCCGCGTGTCCGTCGCCGAGGCCATGCGCCTGTCCGGCGACGCGGATTGAGCATGCAGAGCTACGCCTGGCGCGGGCGCAACAGCCGCGGAGAGCTCGTCAACGGCGTCATCGATGCCGAGAAGGAGGATGGCGTCGCCGACCACCTGCTCGCCGCCGGCGTGACGCCACTGCACATCGCCGTGCAGAGCACCAGCCTGGGCGCAGTGAGACGCGGCACCTGGGCCGCGCTTCGCGCCAGCCCGGTGAACGACGACGACCTGCTGCTCTTCGCACGCCAGATGGCCACGCTGCAGCGTGCCGGCGTTCCCATCCTGCGTGCCCTGGCGGGTCTGCAGGCATCGACCCCCAAGACCGCCCTCGTCGACCTGCTGGCCGACCTGCGCGCCCAGCTCGACCAGGGCCGTGAACTGGCCGTAGCGATGGCACGCCACCCCGCCGTCTTCGGCCCCTTCTTCGTGGCGATGATGCGCGTGGGCGAACTCACGGGCCGCCTGACCGAAGCCTTCCAGCGCCTGTCGGAGCACCTGGAGTTCGAGCTCGACGTGCGCAACCGCGTCAAGCAGGCGATGCGCTACCCGGCGATGGTGCTCATCGCCATCGGCATCGCGTTGGTGATCATCAACGTCTTCGTCATCCCGACCTTTGCCACCGTCTTCGCCGGCTTCAAGGCCGAGCTGCCGCTGATGACGCGCATCCTGCTCGGCTTCTCGGGCTTCACCGTGCGCTGGTGGCCATTGCTGCTGGCCGCGGCCATCGCCGCAGTCTGGGGCTGGCGCGCCTGGCTGGCGACGCCCGACGGCCGCTACACCTGGGACCGCCTCAAGCTGCGCCTGCCCATCGCCGGGCCCATCGTGCTGAAGGCCACGCTGGGCCGCTTCGCACGCAGCTTCGCGATGGCCTCGAGCAGCGGGGTGCCCATCAGCAGCGCGATGTCCGTCGTGGCGCAGACGGTGGACAACGCCTACATCGGCCAGCGCATCGAGCAGATGCGCCAGGGCGTGGAAAGCGGCGAGAGCCTGTCGCGCTGCGCCGCCGCCGCCGGCGTGTTCACGCCCGTGGTGCTGCAGATGATCGCCGTGGGCGAAGAGACCGGCGAGCTCGACACGCTGATGCGCGAAGTGGCCGCGATGTACGAACGCGAGACCGACTACGCCATCAAGGGCCTGTCCAGCGCCATCGAGCCCGTGCTGCTGACCGTGATCGGCGTGATGGTGCTGATCCTGGCGCTGGGCGTCTTCCTGCCGTTGTGGAGCCTGGGCCAAGCCGCAAAGGGCGGCTGAACGCAAGCCCTCTCGAGCCCCGAACCGTGAATCCATCCACGTCCTCGCACCCTGCGAGCCCCGAAGGGCCCTCAAGACCCGGTGCCGCCGCACCGATACAAAGTGCAGTTGTTGCCAGCCCCCCGGCGCAGCGGCACACCGAGTTCCACTCTGCAACCCCGGAGACTTCCATGGCTTCCAAACAATCTGGCTTCACGCTCATCGAGCTGGTGATGGTCATCGTCCTGATCGGCATCCTGGCCGCCGTGGCGATCCCGAAGTTCGTCGACCTGGGCAGCGACGCCCGTGCCGCGGCACTCAGCGGCGTGGCCGGTGGGTTGACCTCGGCCTCGGCCGTCAACTACGCCTCGCGCAAGGCCAACGCGACCAAGGGCTTGGCCGTGGCCAACTGCAGCGACGCCACCAACCTGCTGCAAGGTGGCCTGCCCGCGGGCTACACCGTCACCGCCGCCGCCGTGGCGGCCGACGCCACCGTCGCCTGCACGCTGACGCAGACCACCGGCGGCGCCACCACGACGTTCAGCCTCACCGGCATCCTCTGATCCCCCGGGGTGCTCGCCCCATGAGGCAAGCGCCGCTGCGCCGGGCCGCTGCCCTGCGCGGCGGCTTGGCCGTTTCAGCACGTGGCTTCACGCTGGTGGAACTGGTGATGGTGCTCATCGTCGTGGGTGCGCTGGCCGCGGTGGCCCTGCCGCGCATGATGGACCTCACCGCGTGGCGGCTGCGTGCCTACAGCGACGAACTGCAGGCGCAGACCCAGGCCATGCAGCGCCTGGCACTCGTGCAGCGCCGGCCCGTGGTGGCCAGCTTCGACACCACCGGCGCCAGCTTCGCCTATGCCAGCGGCGGCACGCTGCTGAACCTGCCCTGCCCTGCCGCGGCAACGCCCTGCATCGCCGAGCCCGGGCCGCGCAGCATCACCTTCAACAGTGGACACAGCGGCCGCGCCATCTCGTCCACCGGTGCCGCACTGCCGGTGACGGTGAGCCACGGCAGCACCACGCTCACGCTGCGCGTCGAGACGGAAACGGGGTTGATTCGCCCGTTTCCTTGACGGATCGGCCCACGCGGCCCGGCCTAGCATGACTGCGAGCGTCTGACCGCCTTTGCCGCGGTGCGCCCGCCATGCGAACCCCCTTCCTGCATCCGACCGCTTGCACCGATCACCGCCCCCGCGCCGCCGTGCTGGCGCGCCGCAGCCTGCGCGGGCTGTCGATGATCGAGCTGCTGATCTTCATCGTCGTCGTCAGCGGCGCGCTGGTGGGCGTGCTCGCCGCCTTGCAACCCGGCAGCCAGGCCAGCGCCGACCCGCTGCTGCGCCGCCAGGCGCTGGCCATCGCCGAGGCGCTGCTCGAGGAAGTGCAGCTCATGCCCTTCAGCTGGTGCGACGCCGACGACGCCAACGTCGAGACCGCCACCAGCGCCAGCGGCTGCGCCGGCGCGGCCGAAGCCGCCGGCCCCGAGGCCGGCGAGGGCCGCTTCGCGCCGCCGTCCTTCGACCACGTCAACGACTACAACGGCTATACGCTGGCCAGCATCGTCGACCTGACCAACACACCCATCGCCGCACTGGCCGGCTACAGCGCCAGCGTCGGCGTGGCCGCCGCCGACCTGGGCAGCCTGACTGCCGCCAGCGGCCACGCACTGCGCATCACTGTCACGGTCAACGGCCCCCACGGCACCAGCGTCACGCTGGACGGCTGGCGCACCCGCCATGCACCGAACGCCGCGTTCTGAATCTCACCAGACCGGCTTCACGCTGGTGGAGACGGTGCTCGTCATCGCCATCACCGGCGTGCTGGCCGCCGTGGTCAGCAGCTTCATCGTGGCACCGGTGCAGGCCTACCTGGGCACGGCCGCGCGCAGCGCCCTGGGTGCACAGGCCGACGGCGCGCTGCGCCACATGGCGCGTGAACTGCGCAGCGCGCTGCCCAACAGCGTGCGCGTCACGGCGTCGGGGCTGGCGCTGGAATTCATCCCCACCAGCGGTGCGGCGCGTTATGCCACCGAAGGCAGCGGCGCGTTGCAGTTCGGCGTGCTCGACACCGGCTTCGACGTCATCGGCCCGCCGCTGACGCTGGCCGCGGGCCAGCAGCTCGTCTTCTACAACCTGGGCGAAGGTGTCGTGGGCTCGGATGCCTATGCGCCCAACGGCACGGCACTCGAACAGGCCAGCTCGAACCGACGCGCCTTCAGCAACGGCGCCGGCACCACCAGCACCGTGACGCTGGTGTCGGCGGCCGCGCTGCCCGTCACCGCGCTGGCCCCACCCTACCGGGTGATGGTGGTCAGCGCGCCCGTCAGCTACCGCTGCGACCTCGGCGCCGGCACGCTCACGCGCCACGCCGACTACGGCTTTGTCGCCACCCAGCCCAACCCGCCAAGCGGCGGCAGCAGTGCCGTGTTGGCCACCGGCGTGACGGCCTGCGGCTTCGGCGTCGACGGCAGCCTGGTGGCCGCACGCTCGGCGCTGGTGACGCTGGCGCTGACGCTCACCAGCACGGCCGCCCCCGGCGGCAACGAAAGCGCCACGCTACAGCAGGCCCTGTATGTCGAGAACCAGCCCTGAGCCGCGCTGGCCCGTGCCTCGCATCGCCGAGCGCCGGGGACGCGACCGCGACGCCGGCTTCACGCTGATCTCGGCCGTGTTCGTGCTCGTCGTGCTGGCCGCACTGGGCACCGCGATGGTGGGCATAACGCAGCGCCAGCAGCTCGGCTCGGCGGCCGAACTCGACAGCGCAAGGGCGCTGCAGAGCGCCCGCGGTGGCCTGGAGTGGGCCGCATGGCAAGTCCTGCAGAACCCGGCACCGCCGGCCGCCGCGCCGGCCTGCTTCGGCAGCACGAACATGGTCGTGGCGCCCTTCACCGTGACCGTCAACTGCACCCGCACCCCCGGCAGCGGCACGCTGACCGACGGCGCCACGGCACTGGTCTTCTACGAACTCGTGGCCACGGCCTGCAACGCCCCTGTAGCCGGCGCCTGCCCCACCACGGGCACACCCGGAGTGACCTACGTGGAACGCCAGCTCAGCTGGACGGTGGTGCGATGACAGCCCGCCCCTACGACCTGACGCGCTGGCTGCTGCTGGCCGTGCTGCTGGTGCTGGCGCCGCGCACCGTGCTGGCGCAGACCTACACCAGCGGCTCCACCACCTACAGCCTGATCGACAGCAGCACGCACACGAAGATCGGCTTCAACACCACGCCCTACAGGTTCAACGGCAGCGGCTCGGGCATCAGCTGCGGCACCGCCCCGCCGATCCTGGACGACACCCTCAGCGACGCGATCCCGATCGGCTTCACCTTCACCTTCGGCACCACGGCCCACACCATGGTCCGCGTCATGACGAACGGCAGGCTGCAGTTCGGCAACACGAGCTGCGGCAGCGGCACGGCCAGCGCGGGGCCGCCCCAGACCTATCCGTTCGGCTACCCGATCGCGACGATGAACAACACCATGAAGATCTTCGGTGTCGACCTCGACCCGACCAATCTCGTGGACCGGCCCAACTACCCGTCGGCGACGAGAAAGACGCCCTGCCTGAACGTCGCCACCTGTTACGTCAGCGTGGCCACCATCGGCACGGCGCCGGCGCGTCAGTTCGTCGTGACGTGGAAGAACGTGCCGGAGTGGGTGACGGCAACCAACACCAGCGGCTCGTTCGACCTGCAGATCGTGCTCAACGAGGACGGCAGCTTCGTCTTCCAGTACGGCAACATCACCCACGGCGGTACCGGCACGGCGCAGATCGGCTGGCAACTCACCACGACGAATTTCCAGGTGCTGAGCTTCGGCGCAGCGGCCGAGCCACCCCCATTCAGCGCCATCAAGTTCTTCCTGCCGGCGCCCGTGGCCACCTACGCCTTCGAAGAGGGCGCGTGGCTGCCCGGCCTGGCCGGACAGGTCGCCGAGACGCCCGCATCGGCGCGCACGGGCATGGCCATCGGCGGCGCCCAGACCAGCAGCACGGGCAGGGTCTGTCGCAGCGCCAGCATTCCGCTGAACACGGACGCCAGCATCGACGCGGTCAGGACCGGCCTGAACATCGGCAACGCCGCGCTCAACCTGCAGGGCACGGGCACCGCCGCGTTCTGGTACCGGTCCAGTGCACCGTGGAGCGGCGCCGGCGCACGCGCGGCGCAACTCCTCGACGCCACCGCCACGAATGGTGAATGGTTCTACGTCAGCAAGACCAGCGCCGGCGCCGTGGTCTTCGTGGTCAGGGACAGCACCGGCGTCACGCGCTCGGTGAGCTCGGCGGCCCAGTCCTTCGCTGCAGATACCTGGGTGCACATCGCCGTGGCCTGGAACTTCAACGGCAGCGCGGCAGCCAACGCCGACGCGCTGCAGGTGTTCATCAACGCCGGTGTGCCGACCATTTCGAACTTCAGCAGCAGCGGCAACGTCACCACGCAGGCCGGGGTGCTGCACGTCGGCGACAACGCGCTCGGCATCGCCGACACCCAGGGCACGCTGAACTCGGCGGGCGGCCTGGTCGACGAACTGCAGGTCTTCAACTACGTGTTGACGCAGGCCCAGGTCAACACCGCGTCGGCAGCGTCGCGTGCCTGCACGGGCTTCGCCTTCGACCACATCGAAATCCAGCACGCCAGCGGCTCGGCCATCACCTGCACGCCGTCCACGCTGACGCTGCGGGCCTGTGCCAACGCCAGTTGTTCCACGCTCTTCACGGGCGGCGTATCGGGCACGCTGTCGGCGACGGGCACACCCAGCGTCAACTGGGACGGCAGCACAGGCAACGCCTCGGGCAGCGGCTTCGTCATCCCCAGCGGCAGCAGCACGGTGACCAAGCAGGTCCAGATCACCACGACAGGCAGCAGCGTGCTGGGCATCGCCGCCACGTCGCCGGCCGTCAGCGGCGCCAACAGCTGCAACTTCGGGTCGCCCAGTTGCACGATGACGGCGGCAGGGGCCGGCTTCATCGTCACCGTGCCGAACCACACCGCCGACAGCGTGCCGGCGGTGAGCGTGAGCGCGGTGCGCACGTCCGACAACAGCCTGGCCTGCGTGCCCGCCTTCACCAGCACCACGAAACCGGTGAACTTCCGCTGCAGCTACGTCAACCCAGCCAGCGGCACGCTGGCTGCGCGCGTGGGCGGCACGGCGCTGAATGCCAGCGGCAACGCGGCGGCCACTTGCGACGGGATCGGTTCCAGCGTCAACCTGGCCTTCGATGCCAGCGGCGTGGCCAGCACGACGCTGCAGTACGCCGACGTCGGCAGCACCACGCTGACGGCGCGTTATGCACCCACCAGCGGCAACGACGCCAACCTCGTGATGACGGGCGCCGCGAGTCTCGTCACCAAGCCCGCGAATTTCGCCTTGTCCGGCATCCGTTGCACCAGCACCGCCGCGGGCCAGTGTGCAGCGGGGCTGCCGGCGCCTGGCAACAACCCGGGGGCCGCAGCCGCGGCCGGTGCCGCGTTCATCCCCGCTGGGCGCAGCTTCAGCGCCACGGTGACCGCGCTGAACGCCTCGGGCAATGCGACGCCGAACTTCGGCCAGGAGACCGCGCCGGAGGGCGTGAGACTCGCCGCAAGCCTGGTGCTGCCCGCCGGCGGCGCGACACCGGCACTGAACAACGCGGCGGCCTTCGGCAGCTTCAGCAGCGGCACGGCCACCGGCACCACCTTCAGCTGGGACGAGGTGGGCATCATCACGCTCACGCCCCGGCTGACCGACGGCGACTACCTGGGCAGCGGCGACGTCGTCGGCGCCGTCAGCGGCAACGTCGGCCGCTTCGTACCGGCGCGTTTTGCACTCTCGGCGCCCGCACTGACCCACCGGGCCGCGTTGGCCTGCACGCCGGCTTCGGCCTACACCTATCTCGACGAAAACTTCCGACTGACGATGACGCTGACGGCGCAGAACAGCGCCGGGCTCATCACCACCAACTACACCGGCGCGTTCGCGCGTTTCGACGCCGCGGCCGCCAGCGGCTGGGGGCTGGCCGGCATCGTGGGCAGCACGGTGTTCAGCGGCACCAGCGGCCGACTCTCGCTGGGCACTGCCGCCGGCACTTGGAGCGCGGGTGTGCTCACGGCCGCCACGCTGAACGCCACGGCGCTGCGCGGCAGCACGCCGGACGGTCCCTTCGACGCCGTCTTCGGCGTCGCGCCGACTGACCCCGACGGCGTGGCGCTGGCCAGCTTCGACCTCGACACCGACCTGCCCGCCAACGGCACCGACCGCGCGACGGTGGCCACGGTGCCGCTGCGCTTCGGCCGCCTGCGGCTGGTGAACACCATCGGCGCGGCCGACCGTCCACTGGCGCTGCCGCTGCTGGCCGAAATCTGGAACGGCACCGGCTTTGCGCTCAACACGCTGGACAGCTGCACCACCGTGCCCGCCAGCGCCGTGAGCCTCGGCCGCCGCCGCGGCAGCCTGACCGCAGCCGACGTGACGCCTGCGGGGCCCGTCACGCTGGCCGCGGGCGCCGGTCGGCTGCAGCTCACGGCGCCCGGCGGCGGGCGCAGCGGCACGCTGGACGTGGCGCTGAGCCTGGGCACCACCGCCACCGATGCGGCCTGCGTCGGCCCCTGGACACCCAGCCCGGCGGCCACCACCGGCGCGGGCCTGGCAGCGCTGCGCAGCAACTGGTGCAGCAGCGCCTACGTGCACGACCCCGCCGCGCGCGCGACCCTCGGCCGCCAGCGCACCAGCGGCAGCACCTTGTACCGGCGCGAGAACTTCTAGCCGTGTGGCAGCCGCGGCGCCGATAGCGCGCGGCTGGGCCGAATAGGCCGCTTTCGTGCCCGCTCCTCGACCGATCGGGCGGACGCCTTCTGCCTAGCATCGACGATGAGAGTGGTCGTGCGTCCGCCTGCAGCGGGCGCCTACCGTCACCGTCAACCGTCAACCGTCAACCGTCGATCGTCAACCCTAACAACCCCATGAAGTGGCCCTGGCAGCGAGACAACGGCAGCGGCACGCTGGCCTTCAGCAGCACCGACACGGGGCTGGGCTGGACGCGCGTGGACCGTGCCGGCGCGCCGCTGCAGTGCGGTTTCGTGGCGCGCGGCGGCGACAGCCCGGCCGACTTCCTGCGACGCGTGCGTGACGCCGTGCCGACACCGCGCGAGGTCACCGCCGTGCTGCCGCTGCCCGCCGCGCAATGGTTGCGCATCGACGCGCCAGCCGTGCGCTCCGAGGAACTGCGCGCTGCGGCGCGCTGGCACATCAAGGAATACGTCGAGGGCCCGCTCGACGAGCTGACGCTGGACGTGATGGAGGTCGACACGGAGCCCACGCGCGTCACGAAGCAGCTTTTCGTCGTGGCCGCCACGAACCGCGTCATCCGCGACACCACCGAACTGGCGCGTGGCGCGGGCTGGGAACTGGGCGCCATCGACGCGGCCGAGACCGTGCAGCGCAACCTGCAGTGCGCCGTGGTCGCCGCCGCGGGCCTGGGCCCCCGCGCCAGCGCCGCGCTGATGGTGCACGGCACGCAGTGCCTGCTGACCTTCTGCGCCGACGGCGAGCTCTTCGACACGCGCCGGCTCGAGTGGGAAGGCACCGGCGAGCGCCTCGAGACGCCAGGGCCTGCCACCCCTGCCGACGGCGCGCCGGAACTCGACTTCGTCGACTACGGCGCCGAGGACGATGCCGGCCCTGCCGACGACGGCCACACGCCGCGCATCGTCATCGAACTGCAGCGCTCCTTCGACGTCTGGGAACGTTCCTGGCCCGACCGGCCGCTGGCCGGCCTGTGGGTCGAGGCCGGCGAAGAGACGGTCGCGCTGGTGGCCCTGCTGCGTCGCGCCCTGGGCCTGCGCGTGGAGGCGCTGGACGCCGCCGCGCTCTTTCCCGGCTTCGTGCAGGCCTGCCCCGACGCGGCGCAACGCCAGGCACTGCTGCCGCTGCTGGGCGGCCTGCTGCGCACGCTGCCGGTGCCCTTGCGGGCCGCCACCTGAGCCAAGGCCCGATGCCACGCCAGATCAACCTCTACAGCCCCAGCCTGCGTGTGCCGCAGCGGCACTTCGCCGTGCGTTCGATG
>JADIZZ010000009.1 GCA_016704535.1 Betaproteobacteria bacterium
CGGATGCCGCCGCCAGCGCCGCCGTGCCGGCCGTGCCGGCCGTGCCGGCGGAATTGAGCTTGCTGCGCCGCGACGTGCGTGGCGTCGGGTGCCGCTTGTCGCTGAAGCTGGAAAACAAGCTCCCGTACCCGATCAACAACCTGGTGCCGTTTTTCTCCGCCCTACGCCCCGACGGGGTCGTGTACCAGACGATGAGCACGTCTTTCCTGGGTTTGCGGCCCGGAGACTCGCAGGTGAGCACCATCGACTTCACCGGCATCGTCTGCGACGACATCGGGCGCGTCCAGGTGCACGGGGGCGACCGCTGCGACATGGCCGAGCTCGACCGCTTCACCGAAGGCAAGGGCCTGTGCCTGGCGCGTGTGAAGGTGCTGCCGAGCGGCTTGATGACATTCGAGAAGTAGCACATAGGGGTCTGGCGGGCGGCGAACGGGGCAAGAGAGGGTCCCAACCGAGTGCAAGGCGCACGGTGAAAATTGCACGGGACACCCATTTGAGGGGCCCGGAGAAGAGCCGACAACGGATGCCGGGCGCTTACGATTTGTCACCATGGATGTCCTCTCCGCTCCAGCCAACTCGGTGACCCGGCCAAGCTGGCGCCCTTTGCTACTGGCCATCGCCCTGTGCATCTGCGGCACCACTACGCTGGCGACGACGGACCCCAAGGCGGCCCGCTTCTACGAAGATGCATTGATGCGCTTCGAAAAGAAGGACCACGCCGGCGCGGTCATCCAGCTGAAGAACTCGCTGAAGATCGACAACAAACAGCTCGCCGTGCACATGCTGCTGGGCAAGGCCTTGCTGGCCCAGGGCGAGGCCGCAGCGGCCGAGGTGGCCTTCAGCGACGCCCTGAAACTGGGGGTCAATCCTATCGAGGTGGTGCTGCCGTTGGCCGAAGCGGTCACCTCGCAGGGCAACCCCGACCTGCTGTTGTCGCAGCCGCGCTTCAGCCATGGCGGGCTGCCGCCCGACCTGAAGTCCAAGCTGCTTCTGCTCAAGGCCGCCGCCGCAAGCGATACCGGCCAGACGCGCGACGCGTTGAAGTTCCTGGAAGAGGCGCGATCCGTCGACGCCGGCAGCTCGGACGGCTGGGCGGCCGAGGTGCCGATCCGCATCCGGGCGGGTCAGCTGACAGAAGCCCGCACCGCTGCCGACAAGGCGGTGTCGCTGGATCCACAGTCCTCGCGGGCCGCCTACCAGCAGGCGACGGTTGCGCATGTCAGCGGCGACCTGAAGAAGGCGCTGTCCTTGTACACGCGGACACTGCAGCTGAAGGCGGACCACGTCGACGCCCTGATCGCACGCGCCGGCATCCACCTCGACCTGGGCCAGGCCGGGCAGGCCGGGCAGGACGTCAAGGCGGCACGGCGGCTGAGCCCGACCGACGCCCGCGCCGCGTACCTCGGCGCCTTGCTCGCCGAAGGTCGCGGCGACCGTGCCGAAGCCAGGAAATCGCTGGCCGAAGTCACCAACCTCATCGACCGTTTTCCCGTCGAGAGGCTCCGGTTCCGGCCTCAGCTGCTGATGCTGGGCGGCTTGTCGCACTTCGGTCTGGACCAGTTCGAGAAGGCCAAGCCCTACCTCGAAGCCGTGGTCCGTCAGTCGCCTGACAGCCCCGTATCCAAGCTGCTCGCCCGCGTCTATCTCCGCGAGTCGAGCCTCGACAGGGCGATCGAGACGCTGGACAACTACCTGAGCCGGCAGCCCGGCGACGTGCAGGCGCGCACACTGCAGGCTGCGACGCTGATGTCCGCCGGGCGCTTCGCGAAAGAAGTCCGAGGACACGTCCATGCGCGCGCTCGGGCATCAGCCTGGTCAGCGCCGGCAAGCTGCAGAGCGGGGTGGCCGAACTGGAGGCGGTGTACAAGCGCGACCCCGGGCAGATCCAGGCTGGCGCGGTGCTCGCCAACCTCTACATCGCCAGCGGCCAGGCCACCCGCGCCGTCCAGGTCGCCGATGCGCTGTTCAAGCGTCGGCCCGGCGACGCACAGCTGGCCAATCTCGTCGGCTCGGCACGCGCCGCCAAGGGCGACGTGCCCGCCGCGCGGGCAGCCTTCGAGCAGGCGCTGATGCTGGATCCCGCGTTCACCGAGCCGATGCTGAACCTGGCGCGCATCGAGATCGACTTCAAGGAGTTCGAGCCTGCGCAACGGCGTCTGACGGCGCTGCTCGCGAAGGACGAGAAGAACACCGACTTCGCGATCGAGATGGCGCGCCTGTCCAGCGCCAGCGGCGATGCCGAGGAGGCGCTGCGCTGGCTGCAGCGCGCCGACGACAACAGCGGGCAGCGCCTGGGGCCAACCCTGCAACTGGTCGACTTCCATCTCGCGCGAGGACGCCCCGACCTGGCCCGCACCGCGGTGGCCCGTCTGCAGGGCAAGGCCCCGGAGGCCCTGGCCGTTCTGCTGGCCACGGCGCGCGTGCAGCTGGCGAACAAGGAGTTTGCCGAGGCCAGGACCGTGCTGACCCGCGCGACCACGGTCGCATCGTACGACGCCGCCGCGCTGACGCAGATTGGCGACCTTCAGGCGCGGGCCGGTAACCCAACCGGCGCAGCGCACGCGCTGGACAAGGCGCTGTCCGAGAAGCCCGACCACCTGCGCGCCCGCGTGCTCCGCTCCAATGTCTACCTGCTCCAGGGCGACCCGGTGAAGGCCGAGGCGATGGCGCGCGGCGTCGTTGCCAGCCACCCCAAGTCGGGACTGGGGCACGCCCTGCTGGGCGATGTCGCGATGTACCGGAAGCAGCTCCCCGCGGCGGTCGAGGCCTACCGTCGTGCGCACGCGGTCGAGCAGTCCACGCAGAGCCTGGTGCGCCTGTTCGGGGCACTCGAGTCTGTGCAGCGGCCAGCCGCGATGTCGCTGGCGAACGACTGGTTGCGCAGCAAGCCCGACGACGCTGGGGTCTGGCGTGCGCTGGGTGATGCCGAGGCACGTGCGGGCAACCTGGCGGGTGCGCGCACGGCCTACGAGCGGGCCGCTCGGCAGACCCCAACGATGCCGACACGCTGAACAACCTGGCGGTGGTGCTGGTGGGCCTGAAGGACCCCTCGGCGCTGGACGTCGCTGATCGGGCGCTGAAGCTGAAGCCCGACACCGCCTACGTCCTGGGCACCACCGGCTGGGCCGCCTTCCACGCCGGCAAGGCCGACCGCGCGCTGCAACTGCTGCGCGACGCGCGGCTGCGCGACCCGTCGCACGCCGGCATCCGCTACTACCTCGGGTCGGTGCTGGCGCAACAGGGGCGCAAGGGCGAGGCCCGCGAGGAACTGGAGGCGGCGGTTCGTCTGGGCGCGGGCACGGTCTACGCCCAGGACGCCAGCGCGTTGCTCAAGACGGTGAATTGACTGTGAGCAACGGGCGTCGGAGACGTTTACACATGCTCACACGAGCCGAGCGGCGGAATCTGCAAGACCTTGATTCTCATGAACTTTGTCCGCTAGGCATGCGCTTTGCATTCTTCACCCTGAAATGGTCTGCATGCTGTGCGGGCCGCGTTTTCGAAGGCGAATCCCCATGAAATCCAGCTCGCTTCAGCTTTTCGCGATGGCCCTGATCGCAGGCGCCGGCCTCGCGGCCGGTGGATCGGCGTCCGCCCAGGGCACGTTCACACCGGGCACGGGCACCAGCGCCAACTGCAACCCGACTGCTGTCGTCGACGGCGTAGCAGGCGCAGCAATTCGGGACAGTTACACCTGCGGCCCGATCGGCACCGAGAGTGTGTCGGTGGGCATGACGACGTGGGGGTTTACCAAACAGAAGACGGACGGCACGACAGCGCTCAACGCCACGGCGCAAACAGGTTTCACGCAAGGCAGGCTGGCTGACTTCGACGCTTACGGCTTCGGCGCTTACACCGGCAACAAGGAAAGATCGTCAGATGGGCTTTCCAGCAACAGCGTCTACGACGGACAACACGCTTTCGACAACGTTAGCTCCGGTTGCGGAAGCGCCAGCAGCCCCGGCATCGGCGGCTCGGTGACCCTGTCCGCAAACAATTCCGGCTGCGGCGGCAGCATCGAAGCGCTATTCCTCGACTTCGGCAGCAAAGGTCAGCCTCACGAACGTGGGCATCGGCTGGAAGAACTTGGATGCTGACCTGATGGTCTGGGCGTACACGGGCGGCGGTAACGTGGCGAACGCCGCCACAGCCATCATGGGCGCCGCGTCAGCGGCAGGGAGCACCACCACCTCGGGAAACACTCCTGCCGCACTCCAAGGCTGGACGCTTGTGAACAGCCTGAGCATGAACGACTACAGCCCGAAGGCGGTCGGCGGCAACACCCTCTTCTCCAGCTACTTCTTGATCACCACGTACTTCGGCGCAGCAACGAGCACCCTGAACGCCGGCAATGACGCATTCAAGCTCAACAGCTTCACCGTTGGCTTGTGCGACCAGACCCTGTCCGGCGGCACGGGCGGCAATGGTCAGACCTGCGGCCCGGGCCAAACCCAAACTCAGAACGGCGTTCCCGAGCCGGGCTCGCTGGCCTTGGCCGGTTTGGCGCTGGCGGGCGTCTTCTCCGTGCGCCGCCGCAAGGTCCTGAGGACGCCGGCTACGCGGCGCGACCCGACGCCCAAACCGTTCCCATCGAAAGGGCCCGTGAACGACGGGCCCTTTTTTTTGATTGCGCGCTCGTCCAGCAGTGACCGACCAGGGCGTCCGCGTCTGGGCCAGCCGCTCAAGCCCGGCGCTGGCGCAAGCCCAGCATGAGGTCCTTCGTCAGCCAAAGCAGAACGCGGGGCTGCGGCAGCGCCTTGCGCAGCGCATGCAGGCGCCAGGCGATGCCCTAGGGGTTGTAGACGCGGACGGGCACGCCCCGGTCCTGCGCTGCCGCCAACATCGCCCGCTGCGCCAGGCCGTTGAGCAGTCCCAGCTCGCAGCGGATGCCGGGGGCCTGCAGGCGGCGCAGGCCAGGGTCAGCTCGGCATTGCCGATGTCGTGTAAGTCGAAGTGGGCGCACACCTGCCGTTGCCCGCATCGTGCCAGCACCGGCTCCAGCGCCGCCAGCTCGTAGCGCAGGCCCGACCGGCGGCGTGGGCACGGGCCATGCGCAGCGCGTCGTCCAGGCCGGCGCCGGGCACGTAGGCGCGGCCGGCCAGGTTCGGCAGCGGCCACCAAGACCACAGCAGCGCGCTGAGCCAGCGCCGCCCGCTCAGGGTCGCGTCAGCCACGCAGCCGCCGCAGGCGGTCCACCCCGGCGCGCGATGCGGCGGGCCAGCTCCACCGCCGCGGCCGCGCTGAACGGCAGAGCCTGCACGCGCAGGTAGCGCCGCGTCTGCGGGGTCCACAGCCGGGTCCAATCGTCCATCACGCCCATCGGCTCGCAGGACTCCAGCCTCGCGCGCGCAGCGTGCAGTAGCGTCGTGCTCACGAGCAGTTGCAGGGCCTCCGGCACGTTCAAGGGATCGAGCTGGTGGCTGATCAACCCCTACAGCTCGAGTCACGTTTCTGCGACCAGCGGCACCGCGGACCAAGGCAACGGTGACTTCAAGATCTACGCCATCGCCGGCAGCGCCCGTGCAAGCGGCCGACTTCGACTTCGTAAGGACGTCGTCCCAGAATCAGACCGTCCCCGAGCCGGGCTCTTTGGCCCTGGTGGCAGCCGCCCTGATGGGTGTCGGCGACACACGCCGGCGCAAGCAGAAAGGCTGAAAAGAACGACGAGGCCTGCACCTGCCCAGCCAACATGCGGCAGCCGCCTCCGTGCGGCGCTTAGCTGGCCGTCGCGCAGCCCGTCACCAGGCCGTCCTTGGCCACCCACCGCTGCGGTGCCGCGATCGTCCAGCCCTCCCGCCTCTCTTGTCCCCGAGCCGGCTCGCTCAGCGGTCCACGAAGAATTTGTGCGAAAGATGGTAGGCCAACAGCGGCAGCGGCATGCGCAGCCAGTGGCTGCGCACGAAGGTGAGCCAATGCGCAAGCCGGGTTGAACGGCTGTAGGCCGAGACATGCGCCGGCCGCAGGGCGTGGTCGAACAGCCAGCCGCGCAGCTGGCTGGGCCAGGGCGTCGTGGCGGCGCGGCGCAAGGCGTCGACGGCCGAGGGCGGAACGGCAGTCTCGTACAGCCGCTGGCATTGCTCCAGCGCGTCCAGCACCGGCAGCGCCAGCCCCAGCTCGATCGAACGCGAGACCAGTGCCTGCCAGTGGCCTGCATCCGCCGCCATCGGCGTCAGCAGCGCGTGCAGGTCGTGCAGGTCGCGCAAGCCCTTGTGGAACTCGCCGAAAAACAGGTGGCAGGCCGAGTGAATGACGCGGTCTGCCGGCCCGAGCACGCCGAAGAATGCCCAAGGCGCCAGCGGGCCTCGGCCGCGGGCAAAGAGCCCGGCCGGGTCGGGCTGGATGCCCGAGGTCGGCGGCAGGATGGTGTGGTGCACGTCGAGCACCGTGCCGCGGTTCTTGTGCTGCAACGGCGGGATCTCGTGCATCCACTCGCGTTAGTAGCGCTCGTCGTAGGCCGTGGTCCGGGCCGGAAACCAGCCGGCCCAGTGCAGACGCTCCTCGACGTCGCGCAGCGCCGCCTTCGGCACCATGATGTCGATGTCGTTGAAGATCCGGCCGACCGAGGCCGGATGGCCCAGCGCCGTGTAGGCCGCGCCCTTCAGCAGCAGCACCGGCACGCCAAGCGGCTGCAGCGCCTGCTGCAGCCCGTGCAGTTCGCTGCGCACGGCGTCGGTGTGCCGCTGCGCGATGACATGGGCCATCTGCAGGTGGCGCAGCGCCGGGGCGGGTACCAGCGCCAGCACGCCGGCGTTGTCGAGCGCGCAGTACAGCTGAGCCATCAGCTCCGCGGCCCGGCTCTGCCAGACCAGGCGCTCCCAGTCGGCCTTGTCGAAGGCGCGCACGCGCTCGGGGTGGCAGAGCGTGTCCGTCAGCAGCGTCGGGCCGGTCGTGCGTGTCATGCGCGCCCCGCCGGCCACAGGCGCTCGATTTCCGGTATCACCTGGTCGAACGATGAATAAGAGATGCGGTGTGCCTGCACCGCATCGATGAACCGGCATAGCGCGTCGAAGCCTTCGCCGGCGAGCACCGAGGCGTTGAACGCGTGACGTGTCAGCTCCAGCAGCGCATGGGCCGGGCCTTCGGGCTGGCTGTGCAGCGCGGCGCCGGCGCTGAATTTCGGGAACACCAGCATCGCCGGGCTGGCCGGCTGGTCCAGCGCCTGCACGCTGGCGGCCGGTGGGCGCATGTGCGCCACCGAGCCCTTGGCCGTGTCGTGGCAGGCTTCGCTGACGAAGACATCGGGGCTGAGCGCACGGACGATGTCGATCGACGCGTTCTTCAGGCTGATCGGCCGCGATCGGCTGGATCAGCCCGTCGGCCAGCAGACCAGCGCCAGTTCGTCCGACAGCAACCGCCAGCCGCGGTGCACCAGCGCCGCGCACAGCGTGCTCTTGCCCGAGCCCGGGTCGGCAGCCAGCACCAGCGCACGGCCATCGCGCTCGACCACGGCCGCGTGCAGCACCAGGCAGTCGTGCGCGTGCGACGAGATCACCCAGTTCAGGCCCCACTCCAGCATCGGCATGGCCTGCGCCAGCGGTAGCGGCTTGAACGGGATGCGGCCGTCGCAAGACAGGATGGCTTGCGGGCGGAGCCAGCGGCGCAGCAGCTTGGGCGAGCGGACTTCGACCTCAAAGTCGACGTATTTTGCAGATCGGTCGAGCAACGGGAAGTCGGCGTAGAGCTGCGCAATGCCGATGGATATCGCCGGAAGCGACGACAGGATGGCGACACTGAAGGTGCCCGACGGAACCAGCAGGCCGGAGCCCGCCAGCATCGCGCGCAGGCGAGCGGGGGTCGATGTCGGCGACCCTCAAGACTCGGCCGAGAGAATTTTCAGGCTGGCCAACTCGCAGCACGTCGCCGGAAAGGACGCAAGGGCCACCGTCGGCATGGGGTGCTGCGGGGAGATCCTTCACTGGCATTGCCTCGGCCCGATCGCGCGGGCTCAAAGAGCCAGAAACTCGCCAAAGGATGGCGGCAGCAGATGGGTTTCGCAGGTCTCGCCGACGTACACCACCACCCCATCGGGAAAGTGCTTCCAACGAACCCTGTCAGCCAGTTTCAGCAGCATGGTCATGCCGACCTAAGGCCGACTCACGCTCAAGTCACCAGGTGTTGTTCTCCGGGCTGCCGCTGCACCAAAGGTCGGGCCAGGTGGCATAGATGTCGACCTTGGCCTTGAAACCGTCTTGCAACGCAGTCTTGCCGCCAGCAAAGTCCGTCTGAAATGCCGAGATCACGCCAGCGGCAGTCTGCATACCGGTGACGGGGTACCGAGCGCCGTAGTACTGCGCGTTCAGCAACGCAGCGACCGCGTGAAACGCGACCGCCTTGTTGCAGTTGTACTTGTTGGCGATAGCGACCGCATTGCCTTGGGTGTTGCCAACGTCCTTCAGCTTCACATTTGGATTGGCGACGAAGGAACCGTTTGTCCAGGAGCCGAAGTAATCCCGGCCAAACACTGTGTTGAAGGAGGAGTCGCGCGAGTAATTGATGTTGAGCGTCGGCGAGTTGGTCCAAAGCTCAATGCCACCCGGGCTCTTGAACCAGAAACCCGGGCTGCACCCGCAAGGGTTTGCCGAACCGGCTTTCGACAGGTTGCCCGACGCCAGTTCCGAACCGGTGCATGTGCCCCAGCCCGCCACCGCCGAGCGGCTGGTCACAGACAGTGCAACCGCGGTGCCACTGATGCCAAGCGTGCCTAACCGCCGCCGGCCACGGTTGACAGAAGGCTGCGGAGCGGGCGTAGCAGACGCGTCGTCCGAGGGGGTCGTGGGCTGCTCGTTCATGGTGAAACCTCTATCGATTCGTTGTCGAACACGACGCGCCGTTGCCAATGGCCGTCTCGCAGTAGTACGCAGTAGCTGGATTCTCTGCCAAGCGCTGCCTATAGGCAAAGTCCGAAGTCACGCCTGCGCTGCCAGCGCCTGCGTCTGGGCACGCGGAAGCGACGCTTGCACTGCTACTGTGATTGGACACCACGCTGGTGCTCCCGGGGGGCGCCCCCCTGCGCATCGGGGGGCTTGTGACGGCTGTGACGGTGTCTTCCAGCGGGCGACGCGCCTCAGGACGAGGAGCAAAGGCAGCAAGGGTCGTGCCCGCTGGCTCAATCCGCCATGAAATGCGTCGCATTGCCCAGGTCCTTGCTCGTGACCCCGGCGGTCAATGCCCCGACGAACTTGCGCCAGGCGGTGTCGGGCTCGGCCAGCGTGAAGCCGTAGAGGCCCTTGCCGTCCTTGGTCTTGCCGCGCACGGCCATCGCACGCACGATGGACGCTTCGTTGGTGCCCAGATGGATGGTGACCTCGCCCCAGATGTGTGTGGGGATGTCGTCCTTGGCATACGCCAGGAAGCCGAATCTGGACAGTTCCACCACCCGCAGGCTGGTCGTCGTGGCCCTGCCCTCGGGCGATATCAGCGAGAAATTGCCCGGGCACTTGAGGGAGTAGCGCTGGTGCTGGCGCAGGTGGGTGGCGCCACTTCCGGCCTTGGCAGCTTCTTCGGCGTCGTCGATGCTCGGCAGCATCTTCTGGTGCTCGGGCAGGTTGTAGATCGAGTGCAGCAGGATGCGCTCGCGCATGCCCAGCCTCTGGAACACCTGCGTACGCTGGTTGAAGAAGTAGTCCAGCAACTCCGTGGTCATCACCGGGTCGTTGGTCGTGAAATATCGGCGCCCTGGCAACACGATGTTGGGCAGGCTGACCTTGACGAAGTACGTGTACAGATTCTTTCGGGGGGCTTTCTGGCCGTATATCTCGCGGTACTTGCGGGGTGCACGGCGCAAGTCCAGGGTGGCTCCCACGGCCGGTGCACCGTTGGCAAAGTCGTACTTGTCGACCTCGTTCTCCGTCAGCCGCTCGAAGAACAGCAGCGACTCGTACATCTCGATGCGCGTCGGGTGTACCGCGATCACCAGATGCCGCGTGTCGAAATACGTCGTGCAGTACTCGTACATGAACTTCATCAGCGGGAACAGGATGGCCCCGCCCGTCTTGCGGAAGTCCTTGTGCACCGCCAGCGCCGACACCTCGGCGAGGTTGCCGCCCCGCGCGCGGATCTCCGTCAGGTCGAAGATCGCCTGCAGCGGAAAGCCGAACACGCTTTCCCGTATCAACGACAGCGTGCCCACCACCTTGCCGTCGTACTTGGCGCACAGCGTCGTGGTCGTGGGCAGGGCGTGGTACAGGGTGGCGCGCAGGCCGCTGGGCGCTGGCTTCATGAAACCCTCGCCGACATAGGCGTCGTGCAGCAGCGAATAGCACTGCTCCAGCTCGTCCCGGGTCTCGGCGATCTTCAGAACCAAGCGCTGGTCGGGCTTCGGATCGCACTCCCGAAGGAGCGGAAGACGGCAAACCGCAGCGGGCGCGGGAGCAGCGCGAACGCCTTGCGCAAAGCGAGGCGCCACTGTTTCCGGATACTGCCGATCAGCCGGTTTTTCACTGCGACTTGACCTAACCTTTTCACGCACGTTCAACGTGCACGATGGTATGCGTGCCCACGGAATAGGAGGTAATCGCGTTGCCGAAGCCGACGGCAAAGGCCCGACAGCGCATGACACGTCGCCGGGCCCGGTCAGACAGGGAGGATCAGAGTCTCAGGGCGGCGCGACGGCAGCGCAGCGGTGCCAGTGCGGCCAGGCAGGTCAGGGACAGGCGCTTCATGGTGCCGCATTCAGCTGGGGGCAGCTGCAGGGGAGACGGCCGTCGGGTCCGAACTGACGCAGCGGCCCTGCACCCCTTAGATCAGCGGGGCGCGACCACCCCGCCGTCGTCGGACAGCACGATCTCTACGCGACGGTTCATCTGACGGCCACCGGCGCTGTCGTTGCCTGCCACCGGGAAGGCCTCTCCATAGCCCTGCGTGCCGATGCGGTCACCCGCAACGCCACGAGAGACCAGCGCGCTGCGCACGGCGTCGGCACGGCGCGCCGAGAGCTCCTGGTTCATGCTGTCCCCGCCCACGCTGTCGGTGAAGCCCTCTACCTGTGCGCGGCGCTTCGGGTTGTTCTGGAGGAAGCTGACCAGCTTGTCCATGTTGCGCATGCCACCCGACTTGAGCTCGGCACGCCCGGTGTCGAAGAGCACGTCGCCGATGGTGATGACCATGCCGCGATTCGTCTTCTTCGCGTTCAGGTCACGCAACTGCTCCTCGAGCATCAGGTTGCGCTGCATCGCGGCCTGCGCGTCCTGCTGGGAGGCGGCGGCCTGCTGCTGCGAAGCATCGGCCGCACGCTGCGAGACACGCGCGTCGCGTTCGGCCGACTGGGCCTGGATCTGCGAGGCGCGGGCATCGACCTGCGCGGCCTGGGCGCTGCGCGTCGCAGCATCGGCTTCCTGGGTGCGGGCTTGCAGGCGCATGCGGTCGCGCTCGGCGTTGGCCTTGGCCACGGCGGCCTCCGACGCCCTTGCGGCTGCCCGCAGCCTGCGCCGTGGCCACACTCTGGCTGGCAAGGTAGGCCAGGTTGTTGACGGTGGCCATGTTGTCTTCGCGCGCCAGGGCCTGGTCGGCGCGGTTCAGCGCGTCGGCGGCCGCCTTCAGCTCGACCGGCGCGCCGTCACGCACTTCCGGGTTGGCCGCCGCGTGCTTGTAGGCGCTGCGCGCCGAGTTCAGCTGGTCGTTGTTGCGCGGCGCCGAGCCGCAGGCCGACAAGGCCAGCAAGGCAGCGGCGGCGAGCAGGCTCAGGGCACCGAAGGTGCGCGAACCGGTGGCGGTGGTGGTGGTGTGTTGCAGCTTCATCTCAATTCCTCGGGGTGTTGGGGGCGGTCTTGCGGGCCATCTCTTCGCGCAAGGCGCGGTCCGCTTCGTTCAGGGCGTCGGCCGCCTCTTCCTCGACTTAGGCCGACTCGGCCTTGGCCTGCGCCAGCTTGGCGTCGGCCTGGGCCTGCTGGGCCAGGGCCATCGCACGCACCGGCTCGTCAGCCGCAGCGGCCTCGCGTGGCGCGAGCCATCTTGTCGCGCGCCAGGGCCAGTTCGGCGGGGGCGAACTCGGTGGCGCCGGCGGCAGATGCGTTCTGGATGGCTGCGGCCGAGACGGCCATCTGCTCGTTGGGCGGCGGTGGCGGCGTGGCGCAGGCGCCCAAGCCCAAGGTGACGACGGCAAGCAGGCCGGCCGAAGCCAGGGTGCGATGCAGGATGTTGGTGGGGGCGGTGGGCCGGCGTGGGGTCATGGTGTGCTTTCGTTGCAGTGCAAAACGAAACGCTGCACCGCGCAGCTTGTCTAGCCAGGTCGGGCAGCGTCTCGGAAAAGCAAGCTTGGACGCCGCGCCCGTGGGCGTCTGTGCGACATCGCACCTACGGACGCAAAGGGTTGCCGTCTTACAAACCGCTGCGCCGTGCACTGATGGGCGGGGCGCGAATCGGTTCCTACAGTGGCTCTGGAGGTTGCAGACAACCCACAGCGCAGCACCGTACCCCGGTGCAAGCGTTGCGCGACAACCCCCTCGACTCATCTTTCAGACTGGAGCAACACCATGACCATTCGCCACACCCTCGCCATCACCGCCGCCGTTTTCGCCCTGGCCACCGTTACCGGCTGTGCCGTCACGCGCGGGCAGGAATCGGTCGGCGCCTACGTCGACGACACCGCCATCACCACCGCAGTGAAGGCGCGCTTCGTCGACAACAAGATCGTCGACGCGGCGTCCATCAGCGTCGAGACGCTCAACGGTGTCGGATGCTGTCGGGCTTTGCCAAGAGCGCAGCCGAGAAGTCGTCCGCCGAAACCGTGACCCGCAAGGTCGAAGGCGTGAAGAGCGTGAGGAACGAGATCGCCATTCGCCCGTGAGCGTGACGGTCAACCTGTACTCGACAAGGAGCACTGTATGAACCGGGAACAAATCCAAGGGAACTGGAAGCAGATCACTGGCCATGCCAAGGAGCAATGGGGCAAGCTGACCGACGACGACATCGATGTCGTGGCCGGCCGGCGTGACCAGCTCGCCGGCAAGATCCAGGAACGCTACGGCATCGCCAAGGAAGAGGCCGAAAGCCAGGTGGCCGCATGGCAGAAGAAGGCCTCCGACAGCTGGTTCAAAAGCATTGAACCTCGGCCGGGCGCGCGCGGCAGCAGCCACTGCGCCGCACGCTCGCCGGGCCCGCCGCCCCGATCTGCCGGTCGGGCGCGGTACCCTTCAACACACCACACCCCAGTCGCGTTTGCTCATGCCCGTGCTACTGCATTGGAACCCGCCGGCGCGTGCGCCGACAGCGTTGGCCGGCAGCGTGCACAGCCTGCTCAGGCGGTGGCGCGCTGCTGGTGGCGGGGTTGGTGATGGTTGCGCTGTTGCTGACGCTGGCGGCGGTGGTGCAGCAGGCGGTGCAGCAGGCGCAAGCCCGCCACGCCAGTACTGCCGCACGCGCCGACGCCAACTTCCGCTGCAACACGATGGCCAGCAGCGCGCAGCGCAGCGACTGCCGGTCACGGGCCAGCGGCCCGCTGCGCGATGCGGTCGCCACCAACCCCTGAAGAGTGAATGGAGAGCACCCCATGAGATACCCAGCCACCCCCTTCCTGCATGCCGGCACCTGTGCCGTCGTGCTCGGCCTGGCCGCGCTGCTGGCGCCGTTGGCCGCAACCGCGGCCAGCAAGTCCGAGCAGGCCGAACTGCGTGCGCTCTACCAGCGCGAGCTGGCGGCCTGCCGCAGCGGCCAGACGGGCCAGGAGATGAGTGCCTGCCTGCGCGAAGCCCACGCGTCCTACGCACAGGCGCGACGCGGCGCGCTCGACAACGCCGGGCGGCGGACTACGCCGCCAATGCACGCCAGCGCTGCAACGCGCTAAGCGGCGGCGACAAGGCCGACTGCCTGGCCCGCATGGCCGGCCACGGCAGCGTCAGCGGCAGCGTGGAGAGCGGCGGCAGTGCTGCGCGAGCTGAAGACCTACAGCGTCGGCACCCAGCCGCTCTCGCCGTCGACGCCGGCATCCGCACCGCCGACACCGAGGCCGATGCCCGTGCCCGTGGACCCGCTGCCGCGCTGAAGCCGCGCCGGCCTCGAGGCCGGTGGTCAAGGCTGGTCGGCGCGCGCCAGATGGATGTGCCACACCGCAACGAACATCGCTGCCACGACCGGCCCGAGTACGAAACCGTTGAAGCCCATCACGGCCATGCCGCCCAGGGTGCTGAGCAGCACCAGCCAGTCGGGCAGGCGCGTGTCGCGGCCCACCAGCATGGGGCGCAGTACGTTGTCGGCCAGGCCAATGATGAGCACGCCCCAGGCGATAAGCGCCCAGCCCTGCCACAGCGCGCCGGTGACGAGTAAGTAGATCGCCACCGGCGCCCACACCAGCGCCGCGCCGACGGCCGGCAGCAGCGACAGGAAGGTCATCAGCGCCGTCCACAGCAGCACGGCACCGATGTCCAGCACCCAGAAGGCCAGACCGCCCAGGGCACCCTGGATGGCGGCGACGACGAAGCTGCGCACCGTGGCGCGGATAACGGTGCTGAACTTGTCCACCAGTTCCCGCGTGTGCTGCGGCGCCAGCGGCACGGCCCGCCGCAGCAGGCGCACCAGGCCCTCGCCGTCGCGCATCAGGAAGAAGGCCAGGTAGAGCGCGATGCACACGCTGAGCACGAAGTCGAGCGTGTTCTGGCCGATGCCGAAGGCCTGCGAACCGAGGATGCGGCTGCCTTGGAGCAGCAGCGCGTTGAGCCAGCGCTGCAGGGCGGTGAAGTTGACGAGGCCGAAGCGGTCCAGCAGTTCACGCACCCAGTGCGGCAGCGCGCCGAAGATCTCGCGGAAGTACTGCGTCGGCCGGAGTTCGTTGCTCTGCACCCGTTCGTAGAGCGTGGCGACCTCGTTGCCCAGCCCGGCCAGCAGCAGCAACAGCGGCAGCACGACGACGACCACCACCAGCAGCAGCGTGAGCCCTGCCGCCAGCGAGCGCCGGCGTCCCACGCGCGGCAGCAGCCAACGGTTCCAGGGTGCGAACAGCAACGCCACGATGGCGCCCCAAAGGATGGCGCCGGCAAAGGGCTGAAGCACCCAGGCCAGCGCCAGCGTCACGGCCAGCAGCAGCCAGCGCAGTGCCGGGCCGAAGGCGATGTCGGGTGTGACCACGGTGGCATCCGCGGGCGCGACTTCGGCCGCGGCGCCGTCGGCAGGTTCTTGGAGGCTCATCGGCGTTCTCGCTGCGCGGCTTGCCGGAACGGCGGCCCATCGTAGCCCCGCGGGCGGCCGTTACCCGCGGCGCGCCCACAGGCGCATCAGCCGGGCGGTGCCGCGTTGTGGTGGAAGGCCCAGCCACCGCCGCCTTCGCGCTTGGCGCGGTACATCGCGAGATCGGCGCGGTGGATGAGCAGGTCGATGTCGTCGCCGTCGTCGGGGTAGACGCTGATGCCTATGCTCGCCTGCAGCGGGTGCACTGCGCCGCTGGCGGCACGGCTGTCGGCCAGCGCCCGCAGCAGCTTGTCGGCGATGCGGGCGGCGTCATCGGGCTGCGTGACGTCGGTCAGCAGCACCAGGAATTCGTCGCCGCCGTGGCGGCTGACGGTGTCGGCCTCGCGCACCGCAGTCACCAGGCGGTGCGCCACGTCCTTGAGCACCCCGTCGCCGACGGCATGCCCCAGGGTGTCGTTGACCTGCTTGAAGTTGTCGAGGTCCAGGAAGAGCAGCGCCACGCGGCCGCCGCTGCGGCGCGCCGCAGCGAGCGCGCGCGCGAAGCGGTCGATCAGCAGCACGCGGTTGGGCAGCCGGGTCAGCGCGTCGCGCTCGGCCGCGTGCGCCACGCGGGCCAGCACCTGCGTGGCCTGCGCGGCCATGGTCTGGTCGTGCAAGGCCGACAGCACCAGCTGCTCGTTGGCGGCCAGCAGTTCCGCGGCCCGGTCGTCGTCGAGCCGGCCCTCGGCGCGCACCACCTCCTGCAGCAGCTGCGCCAGCACGGCGCGCGCCGCGGCCACCTTGGCCTGCACCCGGGCCAGGTCGGCGGCGGCACTGGCGGCGGCCATGCCGGCCGCGTCGACGGGGTCGACTTCGTCCATGCTCACCGCGGCCCCTGCCTGTCGGGCTCGCGCGTGGGCCGGCCGCCGAGCAGGCCGGCGTGCCCGCGCAGCGTCTCACCGACGTGGATGCCGTCGGCGTCGATGCGGTACTCGCGCAGCGCGTCGTCGTGCGCGCAGTTGCGCAGCTTCACCACCGCCATCACGCGGCGCAGCCGGCTTTCGAGCTCGATGTAGCGCTGCACGATGATGGCGTCGGTGAGGAAGGCCGTGCCATAGGGGCTGAAGCGCAGGTCGGTGTAGCGGTCTTCGAGTTCCGAGGTCATCAGCACCGTGACGTTCGCGCCGGCCAGCGCCGTCACCAGGCGCAGCAGCGACTCGCGGAAGTCGTCGCGGAAGGTGGGTGCCAGCGCCAGCTCGAAACCCGAGAGCGAATCGATGACCACGCGCGTGGCGCCGCGGCGCTGGATCTCAGCCAGCAGCAGGCTGACGATCTCGTCGACCGAGAGATCGGCGGCCGGGCTGTCGAGCAGCACCACGCGCCCCTGCGCGACGAGTTCGGCCACCACGGGCTGGCGCAGCCGGTTGGGCCGCTGTTCGAAGGCCACGATGATGCCGGCCTCGTCCATGCGGGCGCCTTCGGCCAGGAAGGCCGCGGCCAGCACGCTCTTGCCCGAACCCGAGGGGCCGGCCACGAGCAGCGAGTAGCCACGTGGCAGGCCTCCGCCGAGCATCGCGTCCAGGCCCCGCACGCCCATCAGCGCACGCGGCAGCATCACGGGCGCGCCCACCTCGGCGGCCGCCGCCGGTGCGGCCGGCACCGCGGCCGCGACGTGCGCCGGCGCGAAGACCTCGATGCCCGCTGCGCCGATGCGGAAGGTGTGCAGGCCCGGCAGCGCGGGCTGGCCGCGCATCTTGCGCACCTCCAGCTTGCGCACCGCAGAGTTGCGCTGCACGCTCTGGTGCAGGCGCAGCAGACCGTCGGCCACGGTGAACACGGGGCTGGCGCCATCGTCGTCGGCGTATTCGCCGATCAGAAAGGTGGTGGCCTGCCAGGCCGTCATCAGCAGGCCCAGCTGCTGCAGGAAGAGCTGCAGCGCGTTGTGCGCGGCGCCGCCGGCTTCGCGCACCAGCACCACCGACCGGAAGGAGTCGACGAAGACCAGCGCCGGGCTGTGCGCCGCCACCTCGTCGGCGATGCGGCCCAGCAGGCGCTCGGCGTCGCCGTGCATGGCGTCGTCGGAGAGGTTGACGAAGTGCACGCGCTGGCCCAGCGCCGCGCTGTCGAAGAAGCTGAACTGCTGCTGGTAGCGCAGCATCTTCAGCGGCGGCTCGCCCATCACGGTGAAGTACAGCGCCGGCCGCTCGGGCGTGGCCAGCGCAAACATGATCTGGTGCGCCAGCGTCGTCTTGCCGCTGCCGGGCGGGCCGGCAAGGAGGTTGAACGAGAGCTCGGGCAGGCCGCCGCCGAGCACGGTGTCCAGCCCCGGCACGCCGGTGGCCAGGCGGACGATCTCCACCCTGTTGTCGCTCATGGCGCGTCCCCTTGTTGCACGGTGGTGCTGCCGGGTGGCCCCCAGGCGGTGCGCAGCAGCCGTTCGGTGAGAGGGTCGCGGATCAGGTGCTCGAGCAGGCGGTGCAGGTGGTCGAGCAGGTGGTTGCCCGCGGTCAGGGCCTGGTGCGCGCGCTGCGAGGCCAACAGGGCCCTCAGGGCGTCGAGATCGAGTGGCACCGACGGGTTCTGGGCGGCCTGCGCCAGCCACGGGTGCGCCACGGCGGCAAGGTGGACGCTGCGGTTGAAGAGCGCCACCACGCCGCGCGCGCCGATGACCGGACGCAGCGCCCGTTCGGCGTCGCGCCAGACGGCGACCACCGCTTCGGCGGCGCCGGTGGCGTCGGCGTCGAGGTCCACGCGGTGGCCCAGGGGCTGGCGCGGGCGTGCTGCGGTGTCGTCGTCGGTAGCCAAGGTGCGGGCCGGTCGGCTAGAGCAACTCGTCGACGGTCAGCATGCGGTAGTGCACGGCCAGCAGGGCGCCGCAGCGGCGCGCCACCTCGGCCGCCGTGGCGGCGTGTTCGACGCCGTCCACCTTCACCAGCAACCAGCGGCAGCCCTGACGCGACAGCGCGAGGTAGCGGCGCAGCAGCGCGACCTCGTGGCCGAAGGTGTCGTGGCCGCGGGCACTGTCGACCATGCCCTCGAGTTCGTGCACGCTGCCCTGCGACAGGAAGCGCAGCAGCGTGGCCGTCGACCAGCCGGCATGGTGCAGGGCCCGCACCGCAGCGTCGGCGTGCGCGTCGTCGGGCAGACCGAGCATCACGCAGCCGATGGGCTCGAAGACTGCGAAGGACGTGGCCACTGTGCCCGTCGACCCGATGGGCACCGGCTGCGCGACGGCGTGCAGGCCGGCGCGCAGCGTGTCCGGGGCCCAGGGCCGAGCGAGGGCGGCGGCGGGGAGGTTCATGGCGCATACCTTCGGTCAGGGGCCGGCCGGCCCGCTGCGGGTGCCGCGCGGCGCGCGGCAGACCTGCAGCCCGGATGGTGCGGTTTGCCATGCCCGGAAGTCGGTTCGCTGCCGAACGGAGGTGCGGCTGGCGCTGTGTGTTCGCAAGCGCACGGACGGTCTGCAGGCCGGCCACTAGCCTGCCGGCTTCGAACCGCGTGGTGCCGTACCACTTCAACCTGCAGCCACCGAGGACACCAGCGCCATGAAGACCCGCCAGCACGGCGCTCGCCCCGGGGCCTGAGCGATGCAGTTCACCGGCATCGGCACCGCCACACCCGCACAGCGCTACACCAAGGCCGAGTGCCTGTCCGCGTTCGAGCGCTCGGCCTGGTTCGGCCGCCTGGACGAACGCGCCCACTTTGTCGCGCGCACGGTGCTGCAGCGCGACAACGGCATCGAGGCGCGGCGGCTGGCCGTCGACAGCCTGGACGAAGTCTTCGCCATCGACCCCGACACACTGGCCCTGCGCTTCCGCACGCACGCCCCGGTGCTCGCCGCCGAGGCCGCGGCGGCCGCGTTGGCGCGCGCCGGCTGCGCGGCGGCCGACATCGACGCGGTGGTGGTCAGCACCTGCACCGGGCAGCTGTGCCCGGGGCTGTCGGGCCATGTCGTCGAGGCGCTTGCACTGCGTGCCGACGTGCGCGCCTACGACCTCGTCGGCCAGGGCTGCGGCGCGGCGCTGCCCAACCTGCAGCTCGCGCAGGCGCTGCTGGGCAGCGGCGCGGCGCAGCACGTGCTGTCGGTGTGCGTGGAGGTCAGCAGCGCGGCGATGTACCTCGACAACGACCCCGGCGTGCTGATCAGCGCCTGCCTCTTCGGTGACGGCGCCGGCGCGGCCGTGCTGTCGCGGGAACCGGCCGCCGGCCGGCGGCGCGTGCGCTGGACCGACAGCGCCTCGCTCACCGACCCCACGCAGCGCCACGCGCTGATGTTCCAGCAGCGTGGCGGCCTGCTGCGCAACGTGCTGACGCGCGCCGTGCCGGCGCTGGCCGCCGAACATGCGCAGCGTGTGCTGGCCACCGTGCTGGGCCGCGCCGGACTGCAGCCCGGCGACATCGGCACCTGGGTAATGCACGCCGGCGGGCGCGACGTGCTGCAGGCGCTGCAGCAGCGGCTGGAACTGCGCCCCGGCGATCTGGACCACAGCGCCGCGGTACTGCGCGAGTACGGCAACCTGTCCAGCGCCTTCGTCTACTTCGTGCTCGAGGCCGCGCTGGCCGACGCGGCACCCGCGGGCTGGTGGTGGCTCTCTTCCTTCGGCGCCGGCTTCAGCTGCCACGGCGCGCTGCTGGGAGTGCAGGGAACGACCACACATTCGAGAGGAAGCTGACATGAGCCTGCCCCCGCAAGGTCAGTGTCGAGACGCTGGACCACCTGCCCGCCGACGACCCGGCCGCGCAGCGTTCGCGCCGCGACCTCGTGCGTGTGCACCGCGTGATGGGCACGCGCAGCATCGTTGCCCGCGCCTGGCAGGCGCTGTGCCCCGCAGCTTGCGGCGGGGCGCCGCTGCGTGTGCTGGAACTGGGCGCCGGCGACGGCACGCTGCTGCTGGCCGTGGCGCGGCAGATCGCCCCGGCCTGGCCGGCGGTGGAACTCACACTGCTGGACCGCCAACGCATCGTGAGCCCGGCCACGCTAGCGGCCTTTGCCGAACTGGGCTGGCAGGTGACCGTGGACGTGGCCGACGTGCTGGACTGGGCGGCACGGCCGCCGGACACCGCACCCGGCGCGGCGGCCTCGTCTTGGGACCTGATCGTCACCACGCTCTTCCTGCACCACTTCGAGGGCGCCGAACTCGACACGCTGCTGATGGCGATTGCCGCGCGCAGCCAGCGCTTCTTCGCCTGCGAGCCACGCCGCGGCTGGCTGGCGCTGACGGGCAGCCACCTCATCGGCGCCATCGGCGCCAACGCCGTGACACGCGAGGACGCGGTGTTCAGCGTGCATGCGGGTTTCCGTCAACGTGAGCTCACGGCACTGTGGCCGGCGCCGGCGGCGGCCTGGCAGTCGCGCGAGTACACGGCCGGCCTCTTCGGGCACTGCTTCAGCACCCGCCGCGCGCAGGCGCACGCATGGGCACAGTGAGCGCGGCGCAGCGCCCGCGCGCAGGGGGTGCCGACACCGTGCGTCGCTACGACGCCGTGGTGATGGGTGCCGGGCCGGCGGGCTCGACGGCCGCACTGCTGCTGGCGCGCGCCGGCTGGAAGGTGGCCCTGGTCGAAAAGCAGGCCTTTCCGCGCCGCAAGGTGTGCGGCGAGTGCATCGCCGCGAGCAACCTGCCGCTGCTGGAGGAACTGGGCCTGGGCGCCCTCTTTGCCGCCGACGCCGGCGGTGAACTGCGTCGGGTGCGCCTGCTTCACGGCGAGCGCGCCGTGACGGCCGCCCTGCCCGGCGCCGCGCATCCGCGCCACGTCTGGGGCCGCGCGCTGGGTCGCGAGACGCTGGACACGCGGCTGCTCGCACGGGCCCGCGACGCCGGCGCCGAGGTGCTGCAGCCTTGGTCCGTGCAAGCCATCAGCGGCACCGCGGGCGCCTGGTCCTGCGAGGTGCGCGCCGTCGACGGCGCCGCCGCGCTGCGCCTGCGTGCCCAGCTCGTGATCGACGCCCACGGTTGCTGGGAAGCCCTGCCCTCGGCACGCAGCCAACGCGGCGTGGCACACGCGGCCAGCGATCTCTCTTCGCCTTCAAGGCGAACTTCAGCGGCGTGGCGCTGGACGAAGGCACGATCCACGTGTTGGCGTTGGACGGCGGCTACGGCGGCATGGTGGTGGCCGAGGGCGGCATCACCACGGTGGCCTGCTGCGTGCGGCGCGACCGGTTGCACCTGCTGCGCTGCGCTGCCCCCGGCGAGCGCGCCGGCGACACCGTCGAGGCCTGGCTGCGCCTGGACAACGGTGGCGCGCGGCAGGCCCTGAAGGACGCCACACGTGTCGGGCCCTGGCTCGCCGCGGGGCCGCTGGTGCCCGGTGTGCGCGTGGGCGCGGCCGACGGCCTGTTCCGCGTCGGCAACGCGGCCGGTGAGGCGCACCCGGTGCTGGGCGAGGGCCTGAGCATGGCGCTGCAGTCGGCGGCGCTGCTGTGTTCACACCTGCTGGCCGACACCCTCACGCCCGGCGCGGCACCCCCTGCA
>JADIZZ010000010.1 GCA_016704535.1 Betaproteobacteria bacterium
ACCGCAGCGTCAACGCCTTCGCGCTGCCGGGCGGCTTCGTCGGTGCGCACCTGGGCCTCATCGCCATCACCACCACGCGTGACCAGCTGGCGTCGGTGATGGCGCACGAGCTCTCGCACGTCACGCAACGCCACATCGCTCGCAGCATTGCGCCGCAGCAGCAGGCTTCGATGGTCGCCATCGCCACGCTGCTGCTGGGCATCATCGCGGCCAGCCGCAGCAACAACGCCGACCTGGCCAATGCCGCCATCATGGGCGGGCAGGGCGCGGCCATCCAGTCGCAGCTGAACTTCTCGCGCGACATGGAACGCGAGGCCGACCGCATCGGCTACGGGCTGCTCGGCGTGGCCGGTTTCGCACCGGCCGGGCAGTCGGCCATGTTCGACAAGATGGACATCGCCAACCGGCTGAACGACAGCGGCGGCTTTCCCTACCTGCGTTCGCACCCGCTGACGGTCGACCGCATCAGCGAGGCGCGCAGCCGCACGCTGCTGGGCGACAACCGGGCGAGCGAACCGACACTGCTGCACGGCCTGATGCAGATGCGCGCCCGTGTGCTGATGGACGACAGCGTGATGGCGTTGCAGCGGCTTTCCGGCGCCACCTCGTCGCCCGTGCTGGCCGACCGCGTGGCCGCGCTCTACGGCGGCGCGATGGCCGCTTCGATGACCCGCGACCATGCCCGCGCCGAGCGCCAGGTGGCGCTGGCGCTGCAGCTGGCCGCCGGTGCCACGCCGCGCGATCCCGCGGCCGAACGGGCGCTGCGCCTGCTGCAGGCGCAGGTGCTGCTGGCAGCCGAAGACGCCGCTGGCGCGCTGCAGGTGCTGGACGCACTGCCGCCGGTGCCCGCCGATCGCCCCGCGCTGCTGATGCGTGGCCAGGCCGCGCTGGCGCTGCAGCGGCGGGCACCCGAGGACGCCGCCACCCCGCTGCGGCGTGCCACCGAGGCGCTGCAGACCTGGGTGGCCGAGCAGCCGCAAGACGCAACCGCTTGGGAACTGCTCTCGGTCTGTAGTGACGCGTTGGGTCTGAAGCTGCGTGCGATACGGGCTGGCGCCGAGGCGCGGGTGGTGCTGGGCGACCTGAACGGCGCGGTGGACCGCCTGCGCGCCGCTCAGTCGCTGGCGCGCGGCCCGGGGCCGCAGGACTTCATCGAGGCCTCGGTGATCGACGCGCGGCTGCGCCAGATCACCGCGCAGCGTCGCCAGCTGGTGCTGGAGATGCGCGGCGAAGGCAGGCGCCCGGGGCCGGGTGAAGAGCTGCCGCCTTAGCCCGAGCTGCCCGGGCCGCCGACGGCGGCGGTCGTCCCGATAGGCACGGCACAGCCCGCGGGCCAGAATGGCCGGGCGGGAGGGCGTATGCACACAGGAAGTCTCATCGCGGCCATGCGGCGTGTGCTTGCAGCTGCCACCGACAGCTGCGCTGTCCTCATCGCGCTTGCGCTGGCCGCGTGTGGCGGCTCCGCGCTCGCCGCGCGCGTGGCCAGCGTGTCGCCGCAAGGTGAGGTGGCCGAGATGCGTCAGGTGCTGGTGCGCTTCGATGCCGCCGTGGTGCCGGCGGGCGATCCGCGTGCGCCGGCGCCCTTCGTGCTGAGTTGCGCTGGCCGCACGCCGCCCGGCCAGGCGCGCTGGCTGAACGAACGCGACTGGGCACTGGACCTGGCCCAGCCGCTGCCCGCGGGCGAGGCCTGCACGCTGACGATGCGCTCCGGCTTCCAGCCGCTGGCCGGCGCGCTGGAAGGGCCGCGCGAATTCCGCTTCACCACCGGCGCGCCAGTGGTGGTGTCGGTGCAGCCCTATCCCGGTTCACGCATTGCCGAAGACCAGCACTTCCTGCTGCACCTGAACGGCACCGTCGACCCTGCGAGCCTGCAGACGGCGGTGTGGTGCGAGATGGAAGGTCTGCTCGACCGCCTGCCCGTCACCGTGGTGGACGGCGCCGCGCGCCAGGCCGTGCTGCGCGCAAACCGATGGCCCGACGACCGGCCGGCGTTGCTGGTGGCCTGCACCCGACCGTTGGCCGCCGACACGCGGGTGCGCCTGGTGTGGGGACCGGGTGTGAAGGCGCCCGGCGCGGGCGCGCCGGTGTCGCGCCGCACGCAGCGTTTCGAGTGGAAGGTGCAGGCGCGTTTCAGCGCCGAGTTCAGCTGTGAGCGTGAACAGGCGCCACCGCGAGGCGTTGGCGCGCGTGACCAGGCGCCGGCCGCCGCCACGGCAACCGCACCGGCCGGCGCCACGCCGCTGCAGACCGCTTGCATGCCGCTGCGCCCACTGACGCTGAACTTCAGCGCCCCGGTGCCACGCGCCCAGGCGCTGGCGGTACGGTTGGTGCCCGATGGCGGTGGCGCGGCCATCGCACCCAGCCTGCGCGAAGACGAACGCGGCGAGACGCTGCAGTCCGTGCGTTTCGCTGCGCCGTTGCCCGAGAACACCCGCTTCCGCCTCACGCTGCCACCCGGCGTGCAAGACGACGCCGGCCGCGCGCTGGCCAACGCGGGCAGCTTTCCGCTCGTGGTGGCCACCGGCAGTCTGCCGCCGCTGGCGAAGTTCGCCGGTGCGCCCTTCGGCATCCTGGAAAGCAGCCCAGACCCCGCGGCGCCCGCGCTGATGCCGCTGACGCTGCGCCACGTCCAGGCCGACCTCGCGGGGGTGGCCACCGGCGGTCAGGTGCGCGTGAGGCGCCTGGGCGCCGAGACGCCCGACCTCGAACTGCTGCGCTGGCTGGCGCGCCTGCGCAAGGACCACGACGAACAGTTCAAGACGCGCAGCCAGTCGCTGCTGGCCAGCGAGCCCGGCGTGCGGCGTGCCGACCTGCCGCAGTTGAAGGACCCGGCGCCGCGCGCCACCGAAGTCATCGGCATCCCGCTGCCGCAACGCGGCTACCACGTCATCGAAGTCGAATCACGCCTGCTGGGCCAACGCCTGCTTGCCGAGCGTGGCCCGATGTACGCCCGCACTGGCGCGCTGGTGACCAACCTGGCCGTGCACTTCAAGCGCGGGCGGTCATCGAGCCTGGTCTGGGTGACTACGCTGGACCGCGGCCGTCCGGTGGCCGGCGCCCGCGTGGCGGTGAACGACTGCCACGGCAAGCCGGCCTGGAACGGCAGCACCGACGCCGCCGGTATGGCGCGCATCGATCGGGGCTTCGACAACGGCGACTGGGACGCGCGCCAGAAATGCCTCAGCCGCGAGGGCTGGTTCGTCACCGCGCGTGTCGAGGGCAAGGACGGCGACGACCTCGCCTTCGTCTTCAGCGACTGGACGCGTGGCATCGAACCCTGGCGCTTCAATCTGCCGCAGTCCCTGGAAGGCACGCCCGACCAGCGAGCGCACACGGTGTTCGACCGCACGTTGCTGCGCGCGGGCGAGACGGTGTCGATGAAACACTTCCTGCGCGTCGAGACCGAGCGTGGCCTTGCGCTACCCGATGCCGCCGCGCTGCCCACCCAGCTGGTGCTGACGCACCAGGGCAGCGGCACAGAAACCCGTCTGCCGCTGGCCTGGCCGCGCGGCGCACGCGCCGCCGAAAGCACGTGGGCGATACCGAAGAACGCCGCGCTGGGTGCCTACGACGTGGCGCTGCAGCAGGGCGAGCGCGTGCTGCCCAGCGGCAGCCTGCGTGTCGAGGCCTTCCGCGTGCCACTGGTCGATGCCCGTCTGAGCGGCCCGGCGGGTGTGCAGGTGGCGCCGCGCGACGTGGCCTTCGCGGCGCAGCTCAATGCGATGGCCGGCGGGCCGCTGGCGGGGCGACCGGTGCAGCTGTCGGCCCTGCTGCGCGGCGCAGCGGTGCAGTTCAAGGGCCACGACGACTTCAGCTTCGATGCCCCGCGGCAGCGCAGCGAAGGCGACGACGAGGGCCCTGAAACCCGGCAGAAGCTGGTGGCCGACAAGCTGGCTGCCACCACCGACGCGCAGGGTGCCGCGCGACTGAAGGTCGACAAGCTGCCGCCGCTGACGGCCCCCGCCGACCTGCTGGCCGAACTGCGTTTCGACGACCTCAACGGCGAGGTGCAGACGGTGGCTCAGCGCCTGCGCCTGTGGCCCGCCGCCGTGGTGGTGGGCCTGCGCGTGCCGGGCTGGACGGCCGCGCGCGGCGATGCCGGCCTGACGGCCGTGGTGCTCTCGAACGACGGCAAGCCGATGAAAGACAGAGCCGTCGAAGTGAGTGGCCGGCTGCACCAGACCTTCAGCGCGCGCAAGCGCATCGTCGGCGGCTTCTACGCCTACGACAACCGTCACGAGGTGCGTGAACTGGGCGTGCTGTGCAGCGGCAAGACCGATGCGCTGGGTCGATTGCGCTGCGATGTGAAGCTCGACGCCGCCGGCGAGGTGGAGCTCATCGCCCGCACCCGCGACGACGCCGGCCGCGAGAGCGTGGCCGCAAGCTCGGTGTGGGTGAGCGGCCGCGGCGAATGGTGGTTCAGCCAGGACAACGACGACCGCATCGACGTGCTGCCCGAGAGCCGAGAGGTCGAACCCGGCCAGACCGCGCGCCTGCAGGTGCGCATGCCCTACCGCCAGGCCATGGCGCTGGTGACGGTGGAGCGTGAAGGTCTGATCGACGCGCGCGTCGTGCAGCTGACGGGGCGTGAACCGGTGATCGAACTGCCGATACCAGCCACTGCCGACCGCTCGTGGGCGCCGAACGTGGTGGTCGGCGTGCTGGTGCTGCGCGGCCGGTTGCGCGACGCGCCTTGGTGGAGCCTCTTCACCTGGGGCTGGCGTGAACCCGGCGAGTGGTGGCGCGCCTTCCGCTACGAGGGCCGCGACTACCGTGCGCCGACGGCGGTGGTCGACCTGGCCAAGCCCTCGTTCAAGTTCGGCGCCGCGCAGTTGGACATCGGCCGCGCCCAGCACAGGCTGGACGTGACCGTGACGCCCGAGCGCACGCAGTACAAGGTGCGCGAGACGGCGATGACGACGGTGCAAGTGAGCTTCCAGGGCAAGCCGCTGGCCGGCGCAGAGATCGCGTTCGCCGCCGTCGACGAAGGCCTGCTGGCGCTGCAGACCAACACGTCCTGGGAACTGCTGCCCGGCCTGCTGCACACGCGACCCTGGGGCGTGGAAACGTCCACCGCGCAGGGCGAGATCGTCGGCCGTCGCCACTACGGCCGCAAGGCGCTGCCCCCGGGTGGCGGCGGCGGCAGCAACCCGACGCGCGAGCTCTTCGACACGCTGCTGCTGTGGCGTGGCACGGTGCAGCTCGACGCACAGGGTCAGGCGCGCATCGCGGTGCCGCTGAACGACTCGCTCACCAGCTTCCGCCTCGTCGCGATTGCCGACGCCGGGGCCGGCACGGCGGTGGAACGCTTCGGCACCGGCAGCGCCAGCGTGCGCGTGACGCAAGACCTGCAGATGCTCTCGGGCCTGCCGCCGCTGGCGCGCGAGGGCGACCGTTTCGACGCCGGCTTCACGCTGCGCAACACCACGGCGCGTGCGCTGACGGTGCAGGCCACGCTGGCCGGGCAGGCCGTGGGTGCGGCCACGCCGGCCTTGACGCTGCCGCCGCAGACCGTGACGCTGCCCGCCGGCGTCGCGCAGGAACTGCGCTGGCCGGTGCAGGTGCCGAACGGCGCCACACATATCGAGTGGGACGCCGCTGCCACCGAGACCAGTGGCGCCACGCCCTTGCGCGACCGCTTGAAGATCAAGCAGGCCATCGCGTCCGCGGTGCCGGTGCGCGTGTGGCAGGCCTCGCTGCAGCCGCTGGACGCCAGCTTCACGCTGGCGCTTGCGCCACCTGCCGGCGCACTGCCTGGCGCGGGCGGCGTGCAGGCCACGCTGCAACCGAAACTCACTGGTGCACTGCCGGGGCTGCGCCGCTACTTCGAGACCTACCCCTACACCTGCCTGGAACAGAAGACCTCGCGTGCCTTGGGTCTGCGCGACGCGGCGGCCTGGGCGACGTTGCGGGGCGAAGCCGCGGGCTATCTCGACAGCGACGGCCTGGCCGGCTACTTTCCGCCCACGCCCGGCAGCCCGCCGCGGGGCAGCGACCGTCTCACCGCCTACCTGCTTTCGGCCGCGCATGAAGCCGGCTGGGCCTGGCCCGAGGCCACGCGCGACGCGATGCTGGGCGGGCTGCAGGCCTTCGTCGAAGGGCGCATCGAACGCCGCTTCAATGCCCCGCGCGCGGACCTGGACGTGCGCAAGCTCGCCGCGCTCGACGCGCTGGCGCGGCACGGGCGCGTGCAGGCGCGTTGGCTGGGCAGCGTGGCGTGGACACCCGCGGCCTGGCCAACGAGCGCCTTGCTCGACGCCTGGGGTCTGTACCGCCGCGCGGACGCCCTGCCCGATCGCGCGGCGCGGCTCGACGAGCTGCTGCGGCTCGTGCGCTCGCGGCTCATCGCCGGCGGCACGACGCTGAAGTTCAGCACCGAGCAGAGCGACGACTGGTGGTGGCTGATGGACGGCCCCGACGCCAACGCCGCGCGGCTGCTGCTGGCCGCCGTCGACAGCGCGGAGTGGCAGGCCGAACTGCCGCAGATCCTGAATGGCACGCTGGCGCGCCAGCGCCGTGGAGCCTGGTCGACGACCACGGCCAACCTCTGGGGTGTGCTGGCGCTGGAGCGATTTGGCGCGAAGTTCGAGGCCACGCCTGTGGCCGGCCGCAGCACGCTGCAGTGGGGCGCAACGACACGCATGCAGGACTGGCAGGCGGCACCCACGGGCGGCACGCAGAGCCTGCCCTGGCCGAGCGGGTCCGCACCCTTCACCGCGCGACACGAAGGGGCTGGCCGGCCCTGGCTGGCACTGCAGACGCTGGCCGCCGTGCCGCTGCAGGCGCCGTTGGCCGCGGGCTACCGCGTCAGCCGCAGCGTCACGGCCGTCGAACGCAAGCGGCCCGACGCCTGGAGCCGCGGCGACGTGCTGCGCGTGCGGCTGGACGTCGAAGCGCTGGGCGACATGGCCTGGGTCGTTTTCAGCGACCCCGTGCCCACCGGCGCCACGCTGCTGGGCAGCGGCCTGGGGCGCGATTCGCTCATCGCGACACAAGGCGAACGTCGCGAGGGCCGCGCCTTGCCGGCCTACGAGGAACGCGGCTTCGACACCTGGCGCGCCTATTACGAATGGCTGCCGCGCGGCAAGCACGTCATCGAGTACACCTTGCGCCTGAACGCCAGCGGTCGCTTCGGCCTGCCGCCGACCCGCGTGGAAGCGATGTACGCGCCGGAGAGTTTCGGTGAGAGCCCGAATGCGGCGCTGGAGGTTGGGCCGTGATGCCGAGGCGCCCGCGCCGGGTGCTGCTGGCGCTGTTCGTCGCGGCGGCACTGGGGCCATCGCCCGCCCTCGCGCAGGCGCAGCCGAGCTTCGAGGCTGTGCGCGCGGCGCACGCCCCTTCAGACGTGCCACTGCTGGCGCGCGACGGCACGCCGCTGCAATGGGTGCGCACCGACGCCACCGTGCGCCGCGGTCCCTGGCTGGCGCTGGCCGATATCTCGCCGGCGCTGCGGCTGGCCATCGTCTACAGCGAAGACCAGCGTTTCTGGCAGCACGGTGGCGTCGACTGGCAGGCGGTGGCGGCCAGCGCCTGGGCCAACGCCTGGAACACCCGCACGCGCGGCGCCAGCACGCTGACGATGCAGCTGGCCGGCCTGGCCGACGACACGCTGCTGCGCCCGGCGGGCGGCCGCAGCCTGGGCCAGAAGTTCACACAGGCCTGGCGCGCGCAGCAGCTGGAAGCGCGCTGGAGCAAGGCGCAGATCCTGGAGGCCTACCTCAACCGCGTGCCGCTGCGCGGCGAACTGGTGGGCGTGGCGGCGGCGTCGCTGCTGCTCTTCGACAAGCACGCCAGCGGGCTGGACGCGTTGGAGGCCGCGCTGCTGGCCGCGCTGGTCCGCGCGCCGAACGCCGTGCCCGCCGTGGTCGAACGCCGTGCATGCGAGGTGCTGCGGACGCAGCGGCTCGGGTGCGACGGCCTGGCCATCACCTGGGCGCAGGCGCTGGCGCGGCGACCGGGCGCGCTGCGTGGCGACAGTGGCGAAGCCTTGGCGCCGCACCTCGCGCAGCGCATTGCCACTGCCAGGCCGAAGGGCACCGCATCGGGCGTGCTGCTGCGCAGCACGCTCGATGCCGGCGTGCAGCGTGTGGCGCTGGCCGCGCTGCGGCGCCAGTTGTCCGAACTGCGCGGCCGCGAGGTCGAAGACGGCGCCGTGCTCGTGCTCGACAACGCCAGCGGCGAGGTGCTGGCCTGGGTCGGCAGCGCCGGCCCGCTGCAGTCGTCCGCCGCTGCGGTGGATGCGGTGCTGGCGCGCCGCCAGCCCGGCAGCACGCTCAAGCCTTTCGTCTACGCGCAGGCGCTGCAGCAGCGGCTCATCACCGCGGCCAGCGTGCTCGACGACGCACCGCTGCAACTCGGCAGCGAAGGAAGCGGTGGCGCCACCTCGCTTTACCAGCCGCAGAACTACGACCGTGGCTACAAGGGCGCGGTTGGCGTGCGCACGGCCCTGGCTTCCAGCCTGAACGTGCCCGCGGTGCGCCTGGGCGCGCTGCTGGGCCCCGACGCCGTGTTCGACACACTGGTGCGCGCAGGCCTGCGCCCCAGCGAAAGCGCCGGCTTCCACGGCCACGCGCTGGCCTTGGGCAGTGCCGACGTAACGCTGCTCGACCTGACCAACGCCTATCGCATGCTGGCCAACGGTGGGCGCCTGGGCCCTGTGCGCTGGTGGTCTGACGAGAAGCCCGCCAAGGTCGCATCACCCGCAACGGGACGCGAGGTCTTCGACCCCGCCGTGGCTTACATCGTTGCCGACATCCTGGCCGACCCCGCCGCGCGCGCCACCACCTTCGGCCTCGACAGTCCGCTGGTCACGCGTGGCTGGGCAGCGGTGAAGACAGGCACCAGCAAGGACCTGCGCGACAACTGGTGCATCGGTTTCACCGACCGCGTTACCGTCGGCGTGTGGGTCGGCAACGCCAGTGGTGCGCCGATGCATGGCGTCAGCGGCGTCAGCGGGGCCGCCCCGGTGTGGCGCGAAGTGGTCGCCTTCCTGCATGCCGCCACACCCTCGCGGGCGCCGGTGCCACCGGCAGGCCTCTTGGCGCAGGGTGGCGAGTGGTTCCTGGCTGGCACCGCGCCGCAGGCCGCCGTTCGCGCGCAGCCTGCGCAGCCCTTTGGCATCACCTCGCCGCGCGACGGCAGCCTCTTCGTTCTCGACCCTGATATCCCCATGGCCGCGCAGCGCCTGGTCTTCGAAGGTGCACCGGGCCGCTGGTCACTGGACGGGCGCTTGCTGGGCGACGGCACGCGTCTGCGCTGGCTGCCTCGCCCGGGGCGGCACGTGCTGCAGTGGCAGGGCGTCGATGCGGGCGACGCGGTGCGCGTGGCCTTCGAGGTGCGCGCGGCCCCGGCGCCCGCGGCGCGGTCTACACGCTCTGGCCGTTGAACAGCCGCTCGACCGCGACGTCGATCACCATGCCGCACAGGCTGTAGAGCAGCGAGCCGACCAGCGCAGCGCCGAAGCCCGTGACGTTGAAGCCCGACAGCACGCTGGCCGAGGCGTAGAACATCGCCGCGTTGATGACGAAGAGGAAGAGGCCCAGTGTCAGCAGCGTCACCGGCAGCGTCAGCAGCACCAGCAGCGGACGCACCAGCGTGTTGAACAGACCGAGCACCAGCGCGGCCACCATGGCCGACCAGAAGCTGGCCACATGCACGCCGCTGTAGAGGTTGGCCACCAGCAACAGGGCCGCCGCCAGCAGCATCCAACGCACGATGATCTTCATGGCCAGAGCATAACGTGGCTCAAACCGTGGTGCGAAAGCCGCTTTTACCTAGGAAAACGCCTTCTCAGTGCCCCTTGCACGCAGTAGCATCGCGCCTGCACGTTTCCCAGGAAAGACGAGTCCGCGACAGAACATCGTTCGCGAGGCCTGCAGGGGAAGCGGCATCCCTCATCCACTGATGGAGAACATCCAAATGGCAACTGCGAAGAAAGCTCCGGCGAAAGCCCCCGCGAAGAAGGCCGCTCCGGCCAAGAAGGCAGCCCCTGCGAAGAAGGCGGCGCCCGCGAAGAAGGCCGCTCCGGCGAAGAAGGCGGCACCTGCAAAGAAGGCCGCCCCGGCCAAGAAGGCGGCGCCCGCGAAGAAGGCCGCTCCGGCCAAGAAGCGCACGCCCAGCGCGGCCTTCATGAAGCCGCTGACCCCCAGCGCGGCGCTGGCGGCCATCATCGGCGACAAGGCCCTGCCGCGTACCGATGTCACCAAGAAGATCTGGGAGTACATCAAGAAGAACGGTCTGCAGGACAAGGCCAAGCGCACGATGATCAACGCCGACGCCAAGCTCAAGGAAGTGCTGGGCAAGGCGCAGGTCTCGATGTTCGAGATGACCAAGCTGGTCAGCAGCCACCTGAAGTAAGCCGGTTTAGGTGCTGCTTGAACGAGGGCCCTTCGGGGCCCTCGTTGTTTTTGGCGTGCGCCGCGCGCGGTTGCTGTGCCGCGGCGTGTCAGGCGCGATGTGCGGCCTGCAGCCGGCGCTGCACGAAGTCGAGCCTGTCCTGGCCCCAGTAGATCTCGCCGTCGATGACGTAGCTGGGCGCGCCGAAGACGCCGGCGTCGATGGCGCTTTGGGTATGCGCGTCGCAAACGGCCTGCAGGCCCTCGGACTCGGCCAGACGTGACGTCGGCAGGCCGCTCTCGGCCAGCAGCTCGGCCAGCGTGGCGGGGTCGGAGATGTTGCGTTCCTGTGCCCACACGGCGGCCAGAACGCGGCCGGCCAGTGCCAGCGCGGCGTCGGTGCCGTCGGCCTCGTCGACGCCGACGATCAGCCGCGCCGCGGCGCCGCCGGGCACCGGGAAGAACTTCGGCTGCAGGTTCAAAGGCAGGCCCAGCGCGTCGCGCCAGCGCGCCAGTTCGGCGAGCCGGTAGGCCTGGCGCTGCGGCGCACGCTGGCCCAGCGGCAGGCCGCCCGAGACCGGGAAGACCTTGCCCAGGTCCACCACCTTCAGGTTCACGCGGGCGCCGGCCTCCGCCGCCATGCGCAGGAAGCGCGCGTGGCCCAGGTAGGTCCAGGGCGATTGGGGGGCGAGGTAGTAGTCGACGGTGAGGCTCATGGGGTGTGCGGCGAGCGGGTTCGGGCGCCGAAGTCTATGCAGGTTGCAGACAGAGGGCCGGGTGGGCAACCCTTACGATGAGCTGCCGTCGAACAGGGCAGGACCCATGAGCCAGCTGCTGATCCATCAATACCTGGCCGAGCTGAGCCGCCTGAAGCAGGCCGGCGCAGCACGCGCGAGACCATCGTGCGCGAAGCCTTCAAGGACCTGCTCAAGGCCTGGGGCCGCGCGCACGACCTGGTGTTCGTGGCCGAGTACCCGCTGAAGACGGCCGCCAAGGCCAACATTGCCCTCGACGGCGCGCTGTTGCACAGCATCCGCACGCCGCTGGGCTGGTGGGAAGCCAAGGACGAGGACGACGACCTCGACGCGGAGATCGCAGCCAAGTTCAAGAAGGGTTACCCGCGCGACAACATCGTCTTCACCGACGACGCCACCGCGTCGCTGTGGCAGGCCGGCGCCGAGGTCCTGCGCTGCGACATGACCGACATCGCGCACCTGGAGAAATTGCTGAAGCTGTTCTTCGGCTTCGAGCGCCCCGAGATAGCCGGCTTTCGCCGCGCCGTCGAGCAGTGCAAGACCGACCTGCCGGCGGTGCTGAAAGGCCTGCGCGAGATGATCGACGCGCAGCACCGGGCCAATGCCGCCCAGTTCGACACCTACCGACTTGCCGACCACAAGGTACGCGTCATCGACCTGCTGGCCCGCGTGGCGCGCGTGAGCGTGGAGACCGTGCGCATTGTCGAAGCGCTGAGAGCCGGGCCCCGCTGAAGACCGTCGGGCTGGCGACTGCAAGCCGCCGGCCCGACGGTTCAGGCCTCTGCGGCTTCCGCCTGCGCCTGCCATCCCTTGCGGGGGGTGGTCTTCATCACGAGGCGCTGGTGGATCAGGCGCTCGACATCGTTCACGCGCTGCATGACCCGTGCAATGGTCTCGTTGCCCTCGTGGCGCTCGGTCCACAGCAGTCGCAGGTGTTTGTCGGCCAGCACGGGGATGCGGCTGCGCTTTTCCCACAAAGCGACACTCTGCTCCGACACGCCAAGCAGCTTGCCCAGCGAAGCCTGCGAGAGGCGCAAGTGCTGGCGCAGGTAGCGGAACTCGGCGCCCGTCAGCTGCCCGCCCTTGCGTACCAGGGCGCCGCAGATGGAGAGGATGAGTCCGTCCAGGTCATGAATGGCGGTGGCCTCGCCGTACGGCGTCTTGCGCGTCTCGTAGCCATTGGCCAGCCACACGTCGCGCAGGCCGCCATCATCAAACTTGAGCATGCTCATTCCTCCAGATCGATGATCGTCACGACCACGACGCCTGGCTCTTCATCACTCAGCGCCACGGCCGCAGCAAGTTCACGCCCGGCCACGAAGTGCTCCATGCGGCACACCAGACTGCCATGTCGCGTGTCGGGCTCGGCCGGCTGCCGCAGCCGACCTTTCCTCAGCACGTCCAGCAACAGGGCCATCGACACATGCCGCTGCCGCATGCGCAGCCGGCAGTGGGTGGTGAGAAAGATGACGCCTGCGTCGACGCTTCGCTGTCGGATCAGGCGCTGAAGTTGAAGCAGTGACAGCTCGTGAACCGAGGCCATGATCTATAAAAATTATAGGTCGAGTGCGGGCTCCGGTCAAAGCATCGCCTTCAGAAACCGCCCCGTGTGGCTGCCCTCGTGCGCGGCCACCTCTTCCGGCGTGCCGCACACCACCACGCGCCCGCCGCCGGCGCCGCCTTCGGGGCCCATGTCGATCAGCCAGTCGGTGGTCTTGATGACGTCGAGGTTGTGCTCGATGACGACGATGGTGTTGCCGGCGTCGCGCAGCTGGTGCAGCACCTTCAGCAGCAGCCGCACGTCGTGGAAGTGCAGGCCGGTGGTGGGTTCGTCCAGGATGTCGTGCAGGAAGGCGGTCTAGCCGCGGCGGTAGACCTCGCCCCGATGGCCCACGCGGATCACCTCGACGACGACCCATTCGTCGTGGATCTCATACACGATGCGGTACACGCCCTGGCGCACCCGGTACAGCTCGGCGCCGCTGAGCTTCTCGCAGCCCAGGGCCCGAGGGTCTTTGCACAGGCCTTCCATGCGCGCCAGGATGCGCTTGACGTCGGCCTTGGGGATGCCGCGCAGGTCCTTCGCGACCGAAGGCCTGACGCGCAGTTCATAGCGTGCCATCGGCCTTGAGCTTGGTCAGGAAGTCCTCGTAGCTCAGGGCACGCTCCTTGGCACGCGAGCGAACGGCGGCCAGGTCTTCTTCGTCTTCACGCAGCGCCTGACGCAGCGCCTGATTGACGATGTCGGACATGCTGCGCCGGCTCTGGGCTGACTTCAGGCGCAGGGCCTGATGGAGCTCGGGTGCCAGGTAGACGGTGGAGCGGATGGCTTCGGTGGCAGACATGGGACCTCGGCTGTGAAGATGACGTCAAAACATCATAGCATCGCAACGCTGTCGCACACGTGGGCGCCGCACTCCGTGCCAGGAGGTCATCCACCAGAGGCTGCGCCAGATCGTGCCCGCATGCATGCCAGCGGACGCCGGCCACCAGCGGCTGCTGACCGCACGCGGTGGCTCTGCTCGAAGCCGGCGCAGGGGCGATGTGACGCTGCGCGTCACGAGCCAGTTCTGATCGACTGTGAGCAACTGACCCACTGCGGGATAGCGACGGTCACGCGGCCAACATCGCCTTCAGAAACCGCCCCGTGTGGCTGCCCTCGTGCGCGGCCACCTCTTCCGGCGTGCCGCACACCACCACGCGCCCGCCGCCGGCGCCGCCTTCGGGGCCCATGTCGATCAGCCAGTCGGCGGTCTTGATGACGTCGAGGTTGTGCTCGATGACGACGATGGTGTTGCCGGCGTCGCGCAGCTGGTGCAGCACCTTCAGCAGCAGCCGCACGTCGTGGAAGTGCAGGCCGGTGGTGGGTTCGTCCAGGATGTAGAGCGTGCGGCCGGTGTCGCGCTTGCTCAGCTCCAGCGCCAGCTTGACGCGCTGCGCCTCGCCGCCGGACAGGGTGGTGGCGGCCTGGCCCAGGCGGATGTAGCCCAGGCCCACGTCCAGCAGCGTCTGCAGCTTGCGCGCGATGTTGGGCACGGCGCTGAAGAAACCGTGCGCGTCTTCCACCGTCAGCTCCAGCACCTGCGTGATATTGCGGCCCTTGTAGAGGATCTCCAGCGTCTCGCGGTTGTAGCGCGCACCGTGGCAGACGTCACAGGGCACGTACATGTCGGGCAGGAAGTGCATCTCGACCTTGATGACGCCGTCGCCCTCGCAGGCCTCGCAGCGCCCGCCGCCCGAGCTGGCGCTGACGTTGAAGCTGAAGCGCCCCGCGCCGTAACCGCGTTCGCGTGCCGCCGGCACTTCGGCGAAGAGCTCGCGGATGGGCGTGAACAGGCCCGTGTAGGTGGCCGGGTTGCTGCGCGGCGTGCGGCCGATGGGACTCTGGTCGACGTTGATGACCTTGTCGAGATGGTCCAGGCCCTCGATGCGGTCGTGCGGTGCCGGTTCGGCGTGCGCCTGGTACAGCTTCCTCGCTACCGCGGTGTAGAGCGTGTCGTTGATCAGCGTGCTCTTGCCGCTGCCACTGACGCCGGTGACGCAGGTCAGCAGCCCCACCGGGATGTCGACGCTGACACCCTCGCCGTCGGGCCCGCTCAGGTTGTTGCCGCGCGCGCCGACAATGCTCAGCGAAAACGGCGCGGCGCCGAAGCCGCGCGCCGGGCGGCGCTTCTTCGGCACCTCGATGCGGAGCGTGCGCGCCAGGTACTGGCCGGTGAGCGAGTCGGGGTTGGCCGCCACGTCCTGCGGCGTGCCCTGGGCCATCACGCGACCGCCGTGCACGCCGGCGCCGGGGCCCATGTCGACCACGTGGTCGGCGGCCCAGATCATGTCCTCGTCGTGCTCCACGACCAGCACGCTGTTGCCGAGGTCGCGCAGGTGCATCAGCGTGCCGATGAGGCGTTCGTTGTCGCGCTGGTGCAGACCGATGCTGGGTTCGTCCAGCACGTACATCACGCCGGACAGGCCGCTGCCGATCTGGCTGGCCAGCCGGATGCGCTGCGACTCGCCGCCGGAGAGCGTGTCGGCGCCGCGGTCCAGGCTGAGGTAGCTCAGGCCGACGTCGTTCAGGAAGCGCAAGCGGCTGCGGATCTCGCGCACGATCTTCTCGGCGATTTCGCCTTTTGCGCCGGGCAATTTCAGGGTCTCGAAGGTGGCCAGCGCGGCGGCCAGCGTGGCGTGCTCGATTTCGTAGATCGGCGGGCCCTTTGTGCTTGAGCCCGGGCCGTCGGCATGCTGCAGGAAGACGTGGCGCGCCTCGCGGCGCAGGCGTGAACCCTCGCACTGCGGGCAGGCCTTCGCGGCCTGGTAGCGCGCCAACTCCTCGCGCACGGCCACCGAGTCGGTCTCGCGGAAGCGGCGCTCGAAGTTGGGGATGATGCCTTCGAAGGGGTGGCTGCGCTTCACCGCACGCGCCTTGCCGCGTCCGCCCTTGCCCACGCCTTCGGCCTCGTAGGTGAACTCGATGTCGTCGGTGCCGCTGCCGAAGAGCAGCACCTGGCGCGCGCTGTCGGGCAGGTCCTCGAAGGCGGTCTCGATGTCGAAGCCGTAGTGCCTGGCGACGCTTTCGAGCAGCGTGTGGGTGTAGCTGTTGCGCCGGTCCCAGCCCTTCACGGCCCCGGCAGCCAGGCTCAGGCTGGGGAAGGCGACGACACGTTCGGGGTCCATTGCCGTCACCTGACCGAGGCCGTCGCAGGCCGGGCAGGCGCCCACCGGGCTGTTGAAGCTGAAGAGGCGCGGCTCGAGTTCGCTGAGCGAGTAGCTGCACACCGGGCAGCCGAACTTGCTGCTGAACAGGTGCTCACGCCCGGTGTCCATTTCCAGCGCGATGGCGCGGCCATCGGCGATGCGCAGGCTGGCCTCGAAGCTCTCGGCCAGGCGTTGCTTGAACCCGGCCGCCGGGCCGCTCCCAAGGCCGGGTAGCGCCCCCTCGGGGGGCCGACGCGCAGCGTCTTGGGGGCTCGATGCTGGTTTCGTCTTCAGGCGGTCGATGACGACGTCGATGTCGTGCTTCTCGTTCTTCTTCAGCGCCGGCAGGGCCTCGGCCTCGACCACCGCGCCGGGCCGGCCGTCGCTGCCGACGCGGAAGCGCACGTAGCCGCGCGCCTGCATGTCGGCAAAAAGGTCCTCGAACTCGCCCTTGCGGTCGCGCACCACGGGCGCCAGGATCATCAACTTCGTCTCTTCGGGCAGCGCCAGCACGGCGTCGACCATCTGGCTCACACTCTGCGCCTGCAGAGGCAGGCCGTGGTCGGGACAGTAGGGCGTGCCGGCACGGGCGTAGAGCAGGCGCAGGTAGTCGTGGATCTCGGTGATGGTGCCCACGGTGGACCGCGGGTTGTGCGAGGTCGCCTTCTGCTCGATGGAAATCGCCGGGCTCAGGCCCTCGATGACGTCGACGTCGGGCTTGTCCATCAACTGCAGGAACTGCCGTGCGTAGGCGCTCAGGCTTTCCACGTAGCGCCGCTGGCCCTCGGCGTACAGCGTGTCGAAAGCCAGGCTGCTCTTGCCGCTGCCGCTCAGGCCCGTGATTACCACCAGCGCGTGCTTGGGGATGTCGAGGTCGATGTTCTTCAGGTTGTGCGTTCGCGCCCCCCGGACCCGCAGGGTCCGGGCCTCCTGATACGGCACGCGCAGGGTCCGGGCCTCCTGGAAGGCGGCGCGGGGCGCGCGGTGATCGTCGTTCGATGGGGGCATGGTGGGGGCGCAGGGCAACCGGCCATCATAACGACGGCACCCTGCGGGCGCAGGGGCTGCCAGAGTCTCGGGCTTCTCAGCCGGCCAGCACGCGCAGGATCTGCCCGCCGTAGGCCTCGAGCTTCTTCGCGCCGACGCCGGTGATGCCGCCCAGCGCGTCCAGCGTGGCGGGCTGCGCGCGCGCCATCTCGGCCAGCGTGGCGTCATGGAAGACGATGTAGGCGGGCAGGTTGTGTTCCTTCGCCACCTCGGCGCGCCAGGCCTTCAGCGCCGCGAAGCGCTCGGTTGCGGCGGCGTTCAGCGGCATCGGGGGGGGCTTGCCGCCGGTACCCCGCGGGCTGCGTTCACGGCCGACCTTGCCACGCGGCTTCACGTCGGCCGGCACACGCAGGCGCACCGGCACTTCGCCGCGCAGCACCTCGCGTGCGCTGTCGCTCAAGCCCAGCGTGTTGAACTCGCCTTCGGCATGCACGTGGCCCAGCGCGATGAGCTGGCGCAGTACCAGGCGCCACTGCTGTTCACTGACGTCGGCGCCGATGCCGAAGGTGGACAGTCGCTCGTGGCCACGCTCGGTCACCTTGTCCGTCACCTTGCCGCGCAGCACGTCGATCAGGTGGCCCGCACCGTAACGCTGGCCGCCTGCCTGGCGGAAGCGGTAGATGCCGCTGAGCGCCTTGCGCGCGGCCTCTGTCGCGTCCCAGGTGGCGGGCGCGTGCAGGCAGTTGTCGCAATTCCCGCAGGGCTCGCTGTCCTGCCCGAAGTAGCCCAGCAGCCGCACACGCCGGCAGTCGTGCGCCTCGCTCAGTGCCAGCAGGGCGTCGAGCTTGCCGCGCTGCAGGCGCTTGAAGTCGTCCTCTGCGTCGCTGTCGTCGATCATGCGACGCTGGTTGACGACGTCCGCCAGGCCGTAGGTCATCCAGGCGTCGGCGGGCAGGCCGTCGCGCCCCGCGCGGCCGGTCTCCTGGTAATAGCTCTCGATGTTCTTGGGCAGGTCGAGGTGGGCGACGAAACGCACGTCGGGCTTGTCGATGCCCATGCCGAAGGCGATGGTGGCCACCATCACCACGGCGTCTTCGCGCAGGAAGCGGTCCTGGTGGTGGCGGCGCACGTCGCCATCGAGGCCGGCGTGGTAGGGCAGCGCGTTCAGGCCTTCGGCGGCCAGCCAGGTGGCGGTTTCTTCGACGCGCTTGCGGCTCTGGCAGTAGACGATGCCGGCCTCGCCTTCGTGCTCGTCGCGGATGAAACGCAGCAGCTGCTTGCGCGGGTCGTCCTTCTCGACGATGGTGTAACGGATGTTCGGGCGGTCGAAGCTGGCGACGAAGAGCCGCGCTTCTTCCAACTGCAGGCGCTGGATGATGTCCGCGCGCGTGTGGTCGTCGGCGGTGGCGGTGAGCGCCAGGCGCGGCACGCCGGGGAAGGTCTCGTGCAGCGCGGAAAGACCAAGGTACTCCTCGCGGAAGTCGTGGCCCCACTGGCTCACGCAGTGCGCCTCGTCGATGGCGAACAGGCTCAGCAGCCCACGCTCGTGCAGGCTCTGCATCATGGCCATGAAACGCGGCGTCAGGATGCGCTCGGGAGCGGCGTAGAGCAGCACCAGCCGGCCACCCAGCAGCTCGCGCTCGACGCGCCGCGCCTCGTCGCCGTCGAGCGACGAGTTCAGGAAGGCCGCGGGCACGCCCAACTCATCCAGCGCGCCGACCTGGTCGTGCATCAGCGCGATCAGCGGGCTCACGACGACGGTCACGCCCTGCCCCGCGCGGTGGCGCACGATGGCCGGCACCTGGTAACACAGGCTCTTGCCGCCGCCGGTGGGCATCAGCACCAGGGCGTCGCCGCCAGCCACCACGTGGTCGACGATCTCCTGCTGTGCGCCACGGAACTGGGGGTAGCCGAAGACCTCGTGCAGCACGCCCTGCGGCGTGGTGGCAGGTGTGGTGGCAAGGGCGGACAACACGGCAGACATGGTGGCATCGATCGTAAGCCAGGGGCCTGGCGTGCCCGTCCCGCGGCCGGGGGCACCCGTTGGCGTGACCCCGCCCGCGGGATGGCCGCTGCGGATCGCAGCGCGATAATGAATCCACCCCACACACCACCCGCAACAGCCGGAGCAGACCATGGCCTCAGTCAACAAAGTCATCCTCATCGGCAACCTCGGCAAGGACCCCGAGATCCGCTACGCCCCCAGCGGCTCGGCGATCTGCAACGTCACCATCGCCACCAGCCGCGTCACGAAGGACAAGAGCAGCGGCGAACGCCAGGAACAGACCGAGTGGCACCGCGTGGTGATGTTCGACCGCCTGGCCGAAATCGCTGGCGAGTACCTGAAGAAGGGCAAGTCGGTGTACATCGAAGGCCGGCTGCAAACCCGCAAGTGGACCGACAAGGAAGGCGTGGAGCGCTACAGCACCGAGATCGTCGCCAACGAGATGACCATGCTGGGCGGCCGTGACGGCGGTGGCGCCGGCGGTGGCGCCGGCGGTGGTGACGAGATGGGCGAGCCGCGAGCGGCAGCGGCGCCCCGCGGCGCGCAGCCGGCCCGCAGCAACCCGGCGGCCAGGCCTGCGCCTTCGAAGTCGAGCACCGGCTTCGACGACATGGACGACGACATCCCGTTTTGACCGTCGTTTCCGCGCCCACCGCGTCTGCCTTGAGAGTCGCGCCATACGCCGTTCGTTACGTGGCCGGTGTCGACGGCGGCGGCACCGGTACCCGTGCCCGCCTGCAAGACCGCGCCGGCACGCTGCTGGGTCAGGGCGATGCCGGGCCCTCGGGCCTGGGCCAGGGTGTGGCACAGGCCTGGCGCCATGTGACGCAGGCGCTGCACGCCGCCTTCGCCGCTGCCGGCCTGCCGCCAGCACCACCGGCGCACACCGTGCTGGGCCTCGGACTGGCCGGTGCGGGTGTTGCGGCACAACACGAAGCGTTCCTGCGTGCCGACCCCGGCTATGCGCTTTGCTTGCTTGAGAACGACGGCGTGACGCAGCTGCTGGGCGCGCACGGCGGCGGCCCTGGCGTGGTGGTGGCCGCGGGCACCGGCAGCGTGGCCGCGGCCCGTTACGCCGACGGCCGCACGGCGCAGGCCGGTGGCTGGGGTTTCCCGGTGGGTGACGAAGGTAGCGGCGCCTGGCTGGGGCTGCGTGCCATGCAGCACGCCCACGCCGTGCTCGACGGCCGCGATGCGCCGACGCTGCTGTCGCAGACAGTCTTCGATCAGGTCGGCAGCACGGCGTCGGCACTGCTGGCCTGGTGCGCGCAGGCCGGTGCGCCGCAGTATGGGCACCTGGCGCCACTGGTCTTTGCCGAAGCCGAACGCGGCGACACCACCGCGCAGGCGCTGCTGCAGGCCGCCGCCGACGAACTCCGGCGTCTGGTCGACGCGCTGCAGCAGGACGAGCCGCCACTGCCGGTGGTGGCCAGCGGCAGTGTGGGCGTGCGACTCGCCGCGTTGTGGCCGCCCGCGCTGCGAGAGCGTGTGGTGCCGCCCGAAGGCGACAGCGCCGACGGTGCCCTGCGGCTGGCGCGTGAGGCGCTGGCCGCGGCCACGCCGACGGTTGGCTGAGAGGGATTGCCGTGATGCCATGAAGACCACCGCCCTCGCCGGCCACATCCTCTGCCCCGGCGGCTTCGTGCGCGGCACGCTCGAGCACGCGCGGGGCCGCATCGTGCGCATCGACGGCCATCCGGTCGACGAGACTACCGTGCGCGCCGACGTGCGCACCCCCGTGCTGCTGCCGGGTTTCGTCGACCTGCACGTGCACGGCGGCGGCGGCGCCGACACCATGGACGGCGGCGCCGCCGTGGCCACGCTGGCGCGCCAGCACCTGCGCCATGGCACGACGGCGCTGTTGGCGACCACGATGACGGCGCCGCTGGCCGAGATCGAGGCCGCGCTGCGTGCCATCGCGCCGCTGCTGTCCGAACGCGCGCGCGGCACGGCCCGCGTGCTGGGCGTGCACCTCGAGGGCCCCTACATCAGCCCCGACAAGCTCGGTGCGCAGCCGGCGTTTGCACGGCCGCCGTCGCTGGCCGAGATCCTGGCGCTGCACGCCATCGCGCCCATCCGGCTGGTGACGATGGCGCCCGAAGTGGCGGGCAACCTCGCGCTCATCCCGGCGCTGGTGGGTGCCGGCATGCGTGTGCAGATCGGCCACACGGCGGCCAGCTACGAACAGGCACTGGAAGCCATCGAACAGGGTGCCAGTGGCTTCACGCACCTGTTCAATGCCATGAGCGCGCTGCACCATCGCGCCCCGGGCGTGGCGGGCGCGGCGCTGGCGCACGGCCGGTACGCCGAGGTCATTCCCGACTTGCTGCACGTGCACCCGGGCGCCATTCGCGCTGCACTGCGCGCGATACCGGGCCTGTTCTGCGTCACCGACGCCACCGCCGCCGCCGGCATGCCCGACGGCGACTATCGCCTGGGCCGCCAGACGGTCACCAAGTGCCTGGGCGGCGTGCGCCTGGCCGATGGCACCCTGGCCGGCAGCACCCTGACCATGGACCAGGCGTTGCGCAACCTGGTGGCCATCGGCCTGTCGCTGGCCGAGGCCGCCACGCGCTGCAGCGGCCACGCCGCGCACTACCTGGGCCTGGACGACCGCGGCGTGCTCGCCGTGGGCGCCTGGGCCGACGTGGTGGTGATGGACGCGGGCACGCTGCAACTTCGGCAGGTGCTCGTCGAAGGCGAGGCGCTCGAGATCGGCTGATGCCGCGCCTGGGGCCCTCTCGCCGGGCTTCAGCCGGCCCCGAGGTGCGCGTCGTCGCCCCAGACCTCTACTTGCAGCGCGCCATCGGCCCAGCGCAGACGGTTGATGCCGGTGTTCGGGATGTGGCATTGCCGCAGCCCCGCCAGCGGCAGGCCGTGCGCACTGCGCCACAGCATGTCGAGTACGCCGCCGTGCGTCACCACCACCACCCGCTGCCCGGTGCGCGCGGTCACCAACTCGCGCAGCGTGTTCATCACGCGGGCGTGGAACTGGCGCTGGCTCTCGCCGCCGGGCGCGGCAAAGTCGGCATCCTGCTGAAGCCAGCCTTGCCAGAGCGCGGGATGCCGCGTCTGGATCGTCGGCGCGTCCAGCCCTTCCAGCAGGCCGAAGTTCTGCTCGCGGAATCCCGGCAGCACGCCGTCATCGCGACCCCAGGCCATGGCCAGCGGCGCGGCCGTCTGGCGCGCACGTTGCAGGTCACTGCTGAACAGCGCGTCGTGGCGCTCGGCGGCCAGCCGCGCCGCCAGGCGTTCGGCCTGGGCGCGACCGTTGTCGTTCAGCGGGATGTCGACATGACCCTGGAAACGCTGCAGGCGGTTCCAGTCGGTCTCGCCGTGGCGGATGAAGAGCAGTTCGGTCATGGCGCCGCCGTCGCTGCGCAGACTCACTTCGCGAACAGCTGGCCGCGGTCCTTGAAGGCCTTGAACTCGAGCGCGTTGCCAGACGGATCCTTGAAGAACATCGTCGCCTGCTCGCCCACCTGGCCGGCGAAGCGGATGTAGGGTTCGATGATGAACTTCACGCCCTGGCCGCGCAGACGTTCGGCAAAGACCTGGAAGTGGTCCCAGTCGAGCACGACGCCGAAGTGCGGCACGGGGACATCGTGGCCGTCGACCTCGTTGTGGTGCGGGCCGTCGGCCTTCGCCGGTGCCAGGTGCGCGACGATCTGGTGGCCGAAGAGGTCGAAGTCGATCCACTCGTCGCTGCTGCGGCCTTCGGGGCAGCCCAGCACGCGGCCGTAGAAGTCACGCGCGCGCGCCAGGTCGGCGACGGGGAAGGCGAGGTGGAAGGGGGCGATGGTGCTCATCGTGTGGCCTGCGGGCAAAGACAGGACGCGATTGTCGGCTGTCGGCGTGGCCAGCACTGGCTGGCCGAGATCAGCCTTTGATTTCGGGCGTCAGCACGCTGCTGTCGGTGTTGATCAGGTCCAGCGGGTAGCGCCGCCCCGCGAGGTGGTCTTCGATGCATTGCAGCACCAGCGCGCTGCGGTGGCGGGCGCGGCTTTCGCGCAACTCGTCGACCGTGAGCCACAGCGTGCGCACGATGCCTTCGTCCAGCGTGCGGCCAGGCAATTCTTCGCCCACGCTTCCGCAGTAGGCAAAGCGCAGGTAGGTCACGTCCTCGCCCGTGGCCGGCCGCTGGAAACGCGACAGGTAGACGCCGACCAGGGCGCTGGGCGTGAATTCGCGCGCCGTTTCCTCGAGTGCCTCGCGCACGACCCCTTGCTGGGGCGATTCACCGGGGTCGAGATGCCCCGCCGGGTTGTTCAGCTTCAGGCCTTCGGGTGTGTGCTCCTCGACGAGCAGGTAGCGCACGGGCTGGCCGCCGTCGGCGATGACGGCGGCCACCGTGGTGCTGGGGCTCCAGCGCGGGCCCACAGCCGGGCCCGGCTCAGGACGCCGTCGCCACCGGCAGGGCCTGTGCCTGCTTCACCGCCAGCCGCGCCGCGTGCAGCAGCGGTTCGGTGTAGCCGCTGGGCTGCTCCTCGCCCTTGAATACCAAGTCCAGTGCGGCACGGTAGGCGAGGCTCGTCTCCCAGTGCCCGGCCATCGGCTGGTAGGCCGGGTCGCCGGCATTCTGCTGGTCGACCACCGCGGCCATGCGGCGGAACGTGGCGTGCACCTGCTCGGCGCTGACGACGCCATGCAGCAGCCAGTTGGCGATGTGCTGGCTGCTGATGCGCAGCGTCGCACGGTCTTCCATCAGGCCGACGTTGTGGATGTCGGGCACCTTGCTGCAGCCCACGCCCTGGTCGACCCAGCGCACCACGTAGCCCAGGATGCCCTGCACGTTGTTGTCCAGCTCCTGCTGCACTTCGGGCGGCGTCCAGAACGGCACCAGCGCCACTGGGACCTGCAGGATCGCGTCCAGCAGCCTTTCTTCCAGCATCGGTGCATTGCTGCCATGCGAGAAGCGGTCCATGCTTTCCTGCAGCGCGGCGACGTCGACCTGGTGGTAGTGCAGCGCGTGCAGCGTGGCCGCGGTGGGGCTGGGCACCCAGGCGGTATTGGCGCCGGCCTGCGGATGCGCAACCTTTTCTTTCATCATGTCGCCCATCAGGTCGGGCATGGCCCACATGCCCTTGCCGATCTGCGCCTTGCCGCGCAGCCCGCAGGCCAGGCCGACCTGCACGTTGTTGAACTCGTAGGCGCGCAGCCAGTTCGCCATCTTCATGCGCGGCTTGCGCACCATCGGCCCGGCCCGCATGGCGGTGTGGATCTCGTCGCCGGTGCGGTCCAGGAAACCCGTGTTGATGAAGGCCACGCGGGCCGCTGCCTCGGCGATGCAGGCCTTCAGGTTGACGCTGGTACGCCGCTCCTCGTCCATGATGCCGAGCTTGACGGTGTTCTGCGGCAGGCCGAGCAGCTGCTCGACGCGGCTGAACAGCTCGCAGGCAAAGGCCACCTCGGCCGGGCCGTGCATCTTCGGCTTGACGACGTAGACGCTGCCGGTGCGCGAGTTGTGCAGGCCGGGCGTACCCAGGCGCTTGATGTCGTGCAGGGCGATCGTGCTCGTCACGACGGCGTCCAGGATGCCTTCCGGGATCTCGCGCGGGGTGTCGCTGCCCTCGGCCCACAGGATGGCCGGGTTCGTCATCAGGTGGCCGACGTTGCGCACGAAGAGCAGCGAGCGGCCGTGCAGCGTGACGGGCCGGCCGTCGGCGCCCGTGTAGCTGCGGTCGGGCTCCAGATGGCGCGTGAACTTGCGGCCGCCCTTCTCGACTCCCTCCGTCAGCGTGCCGCGCAGGATGCCCAGCCAGTTGCGGTAGGCGAGCACCTTGTCTTCGGCGTCGACCACGGCCACCGAGTCCTCGAGGTCGAGAATGGTCGACAAGGCGGCCTCGACCACCACGTCGGCGACGCCGGCGGGGTCGGTCTTGCCGATGGGGTGGCTGCGATCGATGCGGATGTCCAGGTGCAGGCCGTGGTGGCGCAGCAGCACCGACGACGGCCTCGCGGCGTCGCCCTGGTGGCCGATGAAACCGGCCGGATCGGCCAGGCCGGTGACGGTGCCGTCCTTCAGGGATATGACCAGCTTGCCGCCTTCGACCCGGTATGCGGTGGCGTCGCGGTGCGAGCCCGCGGCCAGCGGGGCCGCCTGGTCGAGCACGTTGCGCGCGTAGTCGATCACCTTCTGGCCGCGCACCGGGTTGTAGCCGGCGCCCTTCTCGGCCCCGCCGGACTCGGGGATCACGTCGGTGCCGTAGAGGGCGTCGTACAGCGAGCCCCAGCGCGCGTTCGCGGCGTTCAGCGCATAACGCGCGTTGAGGATAGGCACCACCAGTTGCGGCCCGGCCAGCTTGGCGAGTTCGTCGTCGACATTGATGGTGGTGCACTGCACCGGACCCTTGACCTCGGCGAGGTAGCCGATGCGCCGCAGGAAGGCCCGGTAGGCCGGCATGTCGCCGATCGGCCCCGGATTGGCCTCGTGCCAGGTGTCCAATTCGGTTTGCAGCCGATCGCGCTCGGCCAGCAGGGTGGCGTTCTTTGGTGCCAGGTCGCGCACGATGGCGTCGAAGCCGGCCCAGAAAGGCGCCGGCGCGATGCCGGTGCCGGGCAGCACCTCGTCCTCGATGAAACGAACGAGGACGTCGGCAACCTGCAGGCTGTGGATGGGGGTGCGCATGGGGACTCTCCCGGTTCAGGATGAAGAAGGGGCCGCGGCGGGGCGCGCGGCTGGCTTGGTGGGCAGGCAGTCCAGCACGTCGCGCAAGCTGCGACCGGTGCGGGTGGGCGGGGTGTCCAGGCGGTCCAGCGGCGCGCCGCTGCGGTTTACCCACAGCGTGCTGTAGCCGAACCAGGTGGCGCCGATAGCGTCCCAGCAGTTGCTGCTGACGAAGAGGATCTCGCGCGCCGGCAGGCCAAAGGCGGCCGGCCCCAGCGCGTAGGCGGCAGGGTCGGTCTTGAAGCGGCGCGTGGGGTGCACGCTGAGCACGTGGGTCAGGAAGTCGGCAAAACCGGCGCTCTTCACGGCCACGTCCAGCATTTCGGGGTTGCCGTTGCTCAGGATGCCCGTGGGCACGCCGCGGCGCTTCAGTTCGGCCAGCACGTCACGGTTCTCGGGGAAGGCGCTGAGGTGGCGGTACTCGTTCATCAGCCGGTCTTCTGCGGTCGCGTTCAGCACCAGCCCCAACCGTTCGGCGCTGAACTGCAGTGCGGCGCGCGTCAATTCCCAGAACGGCCGGTAGTGCGCGTCGGGCTCGCCGCTCATCGTCACCAGGCGCGTGTATTCGATCTGCTTGTCGCGCCACAGCAGGCTCAAACGGTCACCCTGGCCGGGGAACAACTGCTCGGCCAGCAGCGCCACGCTGTGCACGTCGAACAGCGTGCCGTAGGCATCGAAGACGACAGCTCGGACTTTCATGAAGCCAATGTATTCGATGCGCTGACCGGCATTAAGCGCACGAGAAGTCATGGATTTGTGTGTTGGATGGGCATAATCCGCCAATATGAGCCATCTCAAGCAGTTGGAGTCCTTCGTCGCGGTGTCGCTCAAGGGCAGCCTGACGGCGGTGGCGCTGGCCGAAGGCGTGGCGCCGGCGGTCATCGGCCGCCGTATCGACGCGCTGGAAGAGCGCCTGGGCGTGAAGCTGCTGGTGCGCACCACGCGCCGTATCACGCTCACGCACGAGGGCAGCGCCTTCCTGGAGGACTGCCAGCGCATCCTGACCGACCTGGCCAGCGCCGAGGCCAGCGTCAGCGCCGGTGGCGTGAAGGCCAGCGGCCACCTGCGTATCACGGCGCCGGCGGGCTTCGGCCGTCGTCACGTGGCGCCGTTGGTGCCGGGCTTCGTCGCCGCGCACCCCGACGTCAGCATCAGCCTGAACCTCAGCGACCGCGTGGTCGACATCGTCAACGAAGGTTTCGACTGCGCCATCCGCGTCGGCGACCTGCCCGACTCCAGCCTCGTCAGCGTGCGCCTGGCCGACAACCGCCGCCTTTGCGTGGCCACGCCGGCCTACCTGCAGCGTGCCGGCGTGCCCGAGACCCCGGCCGACCTGATGAAACACGCCTGCCTGACGCTGTCCAGCGACGCCAGCCAGACGCGCGGCTGGGCCTTCCAGGTCGACGGCGAGGTGACGCACCTGCGCCCCAGCGGCCCGCTGGACTGCAGCGACGGCCAGGTGCTGCACGACTGGTGCGTGCAGGGCCTGGGCATCGCCTGGCGCAGCACCTGGGAAGTGGAGGGTGACCTTGCAGCCGGGCGGCTGCAGGTGGTGCTGGAGCGTTACGCGGCGCCGCCCAACGGCATCTACGCCGTGTTCCCGCAGCGCAAGCACCTGCCGCTGCGCGTGCGCCTGTGGATCGACTTCATCAAGCACAGTTACGGCGAGGCCGCCTATTGGAGCGCCGCCAGCGCGCGGGCACGCAACGCGGGCGACTGAGGCGGGCCGTGCGAGCCCGGAAGGGCTTGCACGCCAGCCGAAGGGCGAGCGGCGATTTCACGCCGCTAGACTGAACGACGAGGGGCGCCTTTCAGCGCCCCTGCGGTCCTTCGTGCCGGCGGCGTGCCTACTTCTTCGCCGCGGCGGCCATGTCGGCCTCGCACTTCTTCATGAAGCTGTTCTTCGCGGCCCCTGCCAGGGCTTTGCCGTTCTTGTCGACCGCCTTGGTCTCGCAGGCGCTGCCGCCGGCTTCGCTCTCGCACTTCTTCATGAAGCTGGTCTTGGCAGCGCCGGCCAGCGCCTTGCCGTTCTTGTCGACGGCCTTGGCCTCGCAGGCTGCGTTGGCGGCGAAGGCATTGCCAGCGAACAGGGCGCAGGCGGTGACCAGGGCGGTGAGCAGGGTCTTCTTCATGTCGGGCTCCTCTTTCGTGTGGTGGGGTGGCGGTTGCCGCTGTCGATTGCACCAGAGCCTTCGACGCCCGGCCAGCCCTGAACGCGCGACATCGGGTTTGCGATGACGCCGCCGCTGGCGTCAGCCGCCTCACATCACGCGCCGCGGGTGCGCCAGCGCTTCGTGCGCGGCGTGCAGGCGCCGCACCAGCACGCCGATGAAGGCCTTGTCGAAGAGGTGGCGTGTGGGCAGCGACAGCTGTTCAATCGATTCGGGCGTGAAGGCCACGGTGGTGGCCGGCTGGGCCACCAGGATGTCCACCGTGTGCACACGCAGCTCGGGGTTGGGCGCCAGGTAGGCCATCTCGCCCACCGAGTTGCCGGCGCCCAGCTTGGCCACCGACTTGCCGTCACGGTAGATCTCCACCTGGCCTTGCGTGACGATGTGAAAGGTGTTGCCTTCCTCGCCCTTGCGGAACAAGGCCGCACCATAGCCGTGGCGTTGCCACTTCGCGCGGTGCACCACTTCCCACAGCTCGACGTCGCCGAAGCCGGCGAAAAATTCAAGTGAGCGCAAGAGCGTGAAGCGCTCGGAGTCGAGCACCTCCTGCACCGAGCCGCGCGACAGCGTCGCGCTGGCGCCCAGTTGCGACAGCACCTGCGCGAACTCGTTCCAGTCGGCCGGGCGCAGGTCGCGGTCCTTCGCAAGGCCACGCTCGATCAACGACTGCAACTCCTTGGGCACGCCCTCGCGCAACAGTGCCAGCGAGGGCGCCGTCGCGTTGTAGATCTGGTGCATGATCGCCGGCTGCTGCTGGGCGTCGAATGGCGGGCGGCCGGCGATCAGGTGGTAGAGCACGGCGGCCAGCGAGTACATGTCAGCCCGCGCGTCGAGCACGTCGCCGTCGAGCTGCTCGGGCGACATGTAGGCCAGGCTGCCCACGCGGTAGATCTGTGTGTGGTCAGCGCCCTGGTTGAAGACGCTACCGAAGTCGGTCACCTTGACCTGTGTCACCTGGTCGCCATCCACCTCGACAAGCAGGTTCGCTGGCTTCACGTCGCGGTGTATGAGCCCCTGCCGGTAGCAGTAGCCCAGCGCCATCGCGCACTTGAAACCGATCTCGACGACCTGCGTCAGCGGCAGCAGGCTGTCGGCACGGCAGTAGCGGCGCAGCGTGCCGCCGCTGACGTATTCCATCACCAGGTAGGGCTCGTCGACGTCAGCCACGGCATCGAGGATCTGCACCACGTTCGGGTGGTGCAGACGCCCGACGAGCGCGGCCTCGGCGGCGAAGAAGCGCCGCTGGTAGTGCGATTCGCGTGAATTCGGCATCTCCCCGAAGCGCACGCGCTTGATGGCCACGTCGCGGTTGGCGAAGGGGTCGTGTCCGAGGAAGACCTCGCTGGTCGCGCCTTCGCCGATCTTGCCCTTCACCGTGTACTTGCCGATGTGACTGGGCGCGCCCGCGTTGGGCAGCTCGGGGTCCGCGTTGATCAGGTTCGACAGGGGCATGGCCTTGGCAGCCTCGTTGTGGCAAGCGCGAGTGGATTGTGGACCGAAGCCACCACTTGGCGCTTCGATGACGGCCCGGTCGAGCGGGGGTGAAAAGTAGAATCGTGCAAATGATCCAAGCGAAGCACGAGTTGCAGCAGGCCCTGCAGGGCGCCCTGGCCGAGCTGGCCGGCGCCGCAGGCGTGCCTGCACCGGCGGCGGCCTTCGAGTCCCCCAAGCAGGCCGAACACGGCGACCTGGCCATCACCGCGGCCATGCCGCTCGCCCGCGCGCTGAAAAGAAGCCCGCGCGAGATCGCCGAAGGCCTCGTGCGCGCGCTGCAGGCCACGCCGGCCTTCCAGCGCTGGGTGCAAGCGCTTGAAATCGCCGGCCCCGGCTTCGTCAATCTGCGCCTGTCACCCGCCGCCAAGCAGGCCGTGGTGGCCGAGGTGCTGGCCGCTGGCGCCGCGTATGGCTGCCAGCCCGGCAGCGGGCGCCGCGTGATGGTCGAGTTCGTCTCGGCCAACCCCACCGGCCCGCTGCACGTGGGCCACGGTCGAAACGCGGCCTTGGGCGACAGCATCAGCCGGCTGCTCGAGACCCAGGGCGACCACGTGCAGCGCGAGTTCTATTACAACGACGCCGGCGTGCAGATCAACAACCTGGCCCTGTCCACGCAGTGCCGGCTGAAGGGGCTGAAGCCCGGCGACGACGGTTGGCCCGCTTCGGCCTACAACGGCGAATACATCGCCGATATCGCCGCCGATTTCGCCGCGAAGAAAACGGTGCACGCCGACGACCGCGGCTTCACCGCCAGCGGCGACCCCGAAGATCTCGACGGCATGCGCCAGTTCGCAGTGGCCTACCTGCGCCGCGAGCAGGACCTGGACCTGCGTGCCTTCGGCGTCAAGTTCGACCATTACTTCCTCGAGAGCAGCCTCTACACCAGCGGCCGCGTCGAAGACACGGTGCGGCGCATGGTGGCGTCCGGCAAGACCTACGAGAAAGACGGCGCGTTGTGGCTGCGCACCACCGACTACGCCGACGACAAGGACCGCGTCATGCGCAAGTCGACGCCGGTCGGCGCAGACTCGACGGGTCTGGACGGCAGCGTCTACACCTACTTCGTGCCCGACGTGGCCTACCACCTCGCGAAGTGGGAGCGCGGCTTCACCCAGGTCATCAACGTTCAAGGCACCGACCACCACGGCACCATGGCGCGGGTGCGCGCCGGCCTGCAGGCCCTTTCCGAGACATTCAACCTGGGCATCCCGGCGGGTTACCCCGACTACGCGCTTTACAAGATGATCCTGGTGATGAAGGACGGCCAGGAGGTCAAACTGTCCAAGCGCGCCGGCAGCTACGTCACGCTGCGCGACCTCATCGAATGGACCAGCCGCGATGCCGTACGCTTCTTCCTGGTCAGTCGCAAGTCCGACGCCGAGTTCGTGTTCGACATCGACCTGGCGCTGAAGGCCAGCGACGAGAACCCGGTGTTCTACGTGCAGTACGCGCACGCGCGCATCTGCTCGGTGCTGGCGGCCTACCAGGGCGTACGCGACTTCCACGCGGCCGAACTCTCGCTGCTGACCGCACCCACCGAGGCCGCGCTGATGCTCAAGCTGGCGAACTACCCCGGCATGCTGACCCGCGCCGCAGCCGAACTGGCGCCGCACGACGTCGCTTTCTACCTGCGTGAGCTGGCCGCCACCTTCCACAGCTACTACGCCGCCGAACGCTTCCTCGTCGGAGACCCTGCATTGGCGCGCGCCCGCATGGCTTTGCTGGCGGCGACGGCGCAGGTGCTGAAGAACGCGCTTGGCGTGCTGGGTGTCTCGGCGCCCGAGGCGATGGCGCGCGAGGCCGTTGCCGTCGTGGCGGAGGCGGCGCAGTGAGCGGGGTGGCCTCGGGCAAGGGCGGTGACGCCAGGGTGTCGGTACGGCGCCAGCAGCAGCGCGGCGGCTTCGTCATGGGGCTGGTGGCCGGGCTGCTCATCGGCCTGGCGTTGGCGCTGGGCGTGGCGCTGTATATCACCAAGGCGCCCATGCCTTTCATCGACAAGGTGCCACAGCGCACCGCCGAGCAGGACAGTGCCGAGGCCGAGCGCAACCGCAGCTGGGACCCGAACGCCTTGTTGGGCGGCAAGCCAGCACGGACGGCGGCCTCGGCGGGCGAGCCCGGGGCATCGGCAGCCACAGTCCTGGCGCCGGCGGTCGTGGCGCCGCCCGCGGCTGTCGCGGCGTCGGCGGCAGCCCGGCCGGCGCCACGCGACCCGGGGGCCATACTGTCGGGCGCGCCGATGCCCGGTGTGCCCGCCGCGTCGGCCGCGGTGCCTGCGGCCTTCGACTTTTACGTGCAGGCCGGCGCATACACCCGCACCGAGGACGCCGAGGGCCAGCGCGCACAACTCGCCATGTTGGGCCAGCAGGCGAAGATCACCGAACGGGCGCAGGCCGGCCGCACGGTTTACCGCGTGCGGCTGGGTCCTTTCCCCAGCCGCGAAGAGGCCGACGTGCTACAGGGCAAACTCCAGTCCCAGGGCGTCGAGTCGCAGATCGTGCGCGTCGAGCGCCCCTGAACCTCGGGTACCGGCCCAACCCCGCGCGTCGGCAACCCCGTTACGGCATTCATTACGAGAGGACAGCCATGAAGCGGCGCGAGTTTTCCACCCGTCTGGCCGGCGCAGGCCTGGGCTTTGCCCTGGCCGGCCAGGCCCACGCGCAAGGTGCACCCGAGGAAGGCAAGCACTACGTCCGGCTGCAGACCGCTGCCCCGGTGACACTGCCCACGCCCGACAAGAAGATCGAGGTGGTCGAGTTCTTCTGGTACGGCTGTCCGCACTGCTTCACCTTCGAGCCACTGATCGAGGCCTGGACCAAGCGCCTGGCGCCCGACGTCACCTTCCGCCAGCTGCCCTTTGCCTTCATCGGGCCCGTGGAGCACCAGAAGCTGTTCTACGCCCTGGAGGAACTGGGTCAGCGCGAGGCCCTGCAGCGGCGCATCTTCAACGCCATCCACGTCGATCGGCAGCGTATCAACACCGAGGCAGAGATCACCACCTTCGTCGCCGCCAATGGCGTCGACCGCGCAAAGTTCACCGACGCCTGGAAGTCCTTCGGCGTCAACACGAAGATCAACCGCGGCAAGCAGCTCTCGAACGCCTACAAGATCGACGGCGTGCCTGCCCTCGGCATCCAGGGCCGCTACTACACCTCGGCAACACTGGCCGGCAGCCACGAACGAGCGCTGGCTGTGGCCAACTTCCTGATCGACCGCGCGCGGAAGACCTGAGTCTCCCTGGGCCGGCACCGGGGGCCATGCCCCGGTGTCATTTCACGGTGACAGTGCCCGGCGGCGGCGAATCCCGCGGCTAGAATGGTATGCAAGTTCCGTGCCGAAATTCATGCCGCCGCTCTCATCGTTTCCTCTCGTCTGCGCTTTGGCCTGCCTCGGTGCGACCGGCGGGGCGTGGGCCGAGAAGGCCGATCGCAGCAAGCCCATCGTCGTCGAGGCCGAGCGGGGCTCGACCTTCGACCTGCAGCGTCAGGTCACGGTGCTCAACGGCAACGCCGTCATCAGCCAGGGCACGATGGTGCTGCGAGCCGAGCGCATCGAGCTGCGCGAGACGCCCGACGGCTACCGCGCCGCCAGTGCCGTCGGGCTGCCGGGCAAGCCCGCCACGTGGCGCCAGCGCCGCGACGGCGGCGACGACGAGGTGGTGGAAGGCAGCGCCGACCGAATCGAATTCGATGGTCGCGCCGACACCCTGCGATTGGTGGGCAACAGCGCCGTGCGGCGACTGCGTCGCGGCGTGGTGGCCGACGAGATCACCGGGGCATCCATCGTCTGGGACAACATCGCCGAGGTCTTCAAGGTGGAAGGCGGCGCCAGCACCGCCGTCAACCCGACAGGCCGCGTGCGGCTCACGCTGACGCCGCGCACCGAAGCTGCCAGCGCCTCGGCGCCCCGGGCGGCTCCGTTGACGCCGAGCCGGGCCCTGGAAACGCCGCGCTGATGCATGCCCCCATCGCGTCGGCAATGGCCACCATTCCGCCGGCCTTGCTGAAGACCAGCAGCCGGCTGGAAGCCACCCACCTGCAAAAGCGTTTCGGCGCACGCACGGTCGTCAAGGACGTGCATCTGGCCGTGAACGCCGGCGAGGTGGTCGGCCTGCTCGGCCCCAACGGTGCCGGCAAGACCACCACTTTCTACATGGTGGTGGGCCTGGTGCGGGCCGACCAGGGCGAGATCCTCATCGACGGCCGACCCATCCAGGGCCTGCCCATCCACCACCGTTCGCGCCTGGGGCTGAGCTACCTGCCGCAGGAGGCGTCGATCTTCCGCAAGCTGAGCGTGGAAGAGAACATCCGCGCCGTGCTCGAACTGCAGCTTGGCGCCGATGGCCGACCGCTGAAGACGGCCGTGATCGATGAGCTGCTGAACAAGTTGCTGCACGACCTGTCCATCGAAAAGCTGCGCGATTCACCGGCGCCGGCGCTTTCGGGTGGCGAGCGCCGGCGGGTGGAGATCGCACGCGCGCTGGCAACGCAGCCGCGTTTCATCCTGCTCGACGAACCCTTTGCCGGCGTCGATCCCATCGCGGTGATCGAGATCCAGAAGATCATCCGCTTTCTGCGCTCGCGCGGCATCGGCGTGCTCATCACCGACCACAACGTGCGCGAGACCCTGGGCATCTGCGACCGCGCCTACATCATCAGCGAGGGCAGCGTGCTGGCCGAAGGCACGCCGCACGACATCGTGGCCAACGCCGAGGTACGCAAGGTCTACCTCGGCGAAAACTTCAGGATGTAGGGCGGGCAGAAGAAGCACATGAAGCCTTCACTGCAGGTCCGCCTCTCGCAGCACCTGGCGCTGACGCCCCAGTTGCAGCAGTCCATCCGCCTGTTGCAGCTCAGCACGCTGGAGCTGCACCAGGAAGTGGGCCAGATGCTGGAGCAGAACCCCTTCCTCGAAGCCGAGGACGAGACGCTGGCGAACCCCTTCGAGGTGCCGCCCGAGCGCCAGGCCGTCGACCGCGTGACCGACCGTGTCGGAGACGGCGAGGCCGCCAACGAATCGCCCGACGCCGGCGAGGCGGTCAGCGAGATCCGCGGCGAGGAGTTCGGCACCACCGCGCGCGACGACTGGGAGAACGGTACCGAGGCCGACGACTTCGACGGCATCCGCGAGACGCCGTCATCGCCTTCGTCGTCGGCCGCCACTGGCGAGGGCGACGACTTCGAGCCGCAGGAACGGCGCTCCAGCAGCGGGTCGCTCGAGGACCACCTGCGTCTTCAGGTGACGGGCATGCGCCTGTCGGAGGCCGACCACGCAGCGCTGCTGGTGCTGATCGAGAGCCTGGACGCGGACGGTTACCTCGCCGACCCGTTGGACGAGATCGCCGAACGCCTGGCCGAGATGCTGGGTGTGGACAACGCCGAGGGCCGCGCCGACATCGACGACCGCCTGCGTTGTGCGCTGCGCTGGCTGCAGAGCCTGGAACCCACGGGTGTGGGCGCACGCAACCTGGGTGAATGCCTGAGCTTGCAGCTCAAGCAGCTCCCGAAGACGCCGGCACGCCAGCTCGCGCTGCGCATCTGCGACCAGTACCTGGAGCTGCTGGCGCGCCGCGACGTCAAGCGCCTGACCGCGCTCACCGGCACCGACGAAGCGCTGGTGCGCGATGCCCAACTGCTCATCATCGCCTGCGAACCCAAGCCCGGCCGGCCCTTCGCCGCCGACGAGGCCACCGTCGTCGTGCCCGACGTCGTCGTGCGAAAGACGGGCCGCGGCCTGAGCGTGACGCTGAACCCCGACGTCATGCCCAAGCTCCGAATCAACGACCTTTACGCCCACGCCGCGCGCGGCCAGCGTGGGGCGTCGGCCAACCCGGGCTTGAGTTCGCGCCTTCAGGAAGCGCGCTGGTTCGTGAAGAACATCCAGCAGCGCTTCGACACCATCCTGCGCGTCAGCAAGGCCATCGTCGAGCGCCAGAAGGCCTTCTTCACGCACGGCGCCATCGCGATGAAGCCACTGGTTCTGCGCGAGATCGCCGACGAACTGGGCCTGCACGAGAGCACGATCTCGCGCGTGACGACCGCCAAGTACATGGCCACGCCGCAGGGCACCTTCGAGCTGAAGTACTTCTTCGGCAGCAGCCTGAACACCGACGCCGGCGGCAATGCCAGCAGCACCGCGGTGCGCGCGCTGATCCAGCAGTTCGTGAGCGCCGAAGACACGAAGAAACCGCTGTCCGACAGCCAGCTCAGCGACATGCTCGAAGAGCAGGGCATCCAGGTGGCGCGGCGCACGGTGGCGAAGTACCGCGAGGCGCTGAAGATCGCACCGGCCAGCCTGCGCAAGGCGATCTGATGGCCTCGTTGTTCCTGCCCTGCGCTGGGGGTGTCGAGGCGCTGCTGGCCGACGAGGTGCTGCGCATCACCGGCATCAGCGCCGAGACGACGCGCGGCGGCGTGTGGGTCGAAGGCGATCAACGCACCGCCATGCAGCTGAACCTGGAAAGTCGACTGGCCACGCGCGTGCTCTGGCCGCTGGCCGACGGCATTTACCGCGACGAACACGATCTCTACGACCTGGCGCGGCGCGTCGACTGGCTGCACTGGATCTCGCCTGCACAGACGCTTCGCGTCGACGTCACGGCCATGCGTTCGCCGCTGCAGAGCCTGAACTTCGCCGCGCTGCGCATCAAGGACGCCGTGTGCGACACGCTGCGCGACGCCACCGGCGAGCGCCCCAGCGTCGACACGCGCCGGCCCGACCTGCCCATCGCGCTTTTCGTCGGGCCCGAGCACGCGACGCTTTATGTCGACACGTCGGGCGAGGCGCTCTTCAAGCGCGGCTGGCGCGAAGACACCGGCGAGGCTCCGCTGAAGGAGACGCTGGCCGCCGCGATGCTGGCCGCCATCGGCTGGGCCGGGCGCGCCGAGGCTGGCCCGCTTTTCGACCCCTGCTGCGGCGCCGGCACCCTTGCCATCGAAGCGGCGCAGATCGCCTGCGGCATCGCGCCTGGCGGCCAGCGACGCTTTGCGTTCGAGCGCCTGCTGCCCTTCCGCGATCACCTCGCCGCCTGGCGCGAACTGCAGCAGGCCGCGAAGGCCCGGGTGCACGCGCCGGCGGTGTCCATCTTCGCTGGCGACGTGAGCTTCCGCATGACCGACTTCGCCACCCGCAATGCCGAGCGCGCCGGCGTGAGCCACGCCATCGAGTTCAAGACCGCCGACGCATTGCAGCGCCCGCCGCCCGCGGCAGCGGGCACAATCCTGATGAATCCACCGTACGGCGAGCGCATCGCCCCCAAGGGCCAAGGTACGGGGGGGCAGCCAACGGCGGCGCTGCGCGCCGCCGGGGCGCGCGAAGCCTTCGAAGGTGGTGGCAGCTCGGCCGAGTTCTTCGGCAGCCTGGCCTCTCACTGGAAGCGCCAGTACGCGGGCTGGACGGCCTGGCTGCTCAGCCCCGATATGAAGCTGCCCGGCCTGATGCGCCTGAAGGAAAGCCGTCGCGTGCCGATGTGGAACGGCGCCATCGAGTGCAGGCTGTTCCGCTTCGACCTCGTGGCCGGGTCGAACAAGCGCGCAGAGCCGACACCGGCCGACTGAGGCCTCCGGCCTCAGTGGAAGACGGGCAGCGCCTCGACGCGGCGGTCGATCTCGGCCAGCATCGACTCGTACGGCGGCGCGCCGACGCCGCCGTAGCGCTGGCGAAACTCAGCCTCGGGCAGGAACTCGGGCAGGTCGTTCCAAGGCGGCATCAGGTCGGACTCTTTCACGCCGCGTGCCAGCGCCGCCTGCAGGCGCTGCGGCTGCGTCACGGCCCACTCGCCCAGGCGCGTGCCGGCGCGGTTGGCAGCCATGTCGTTGAAGCTGAAGCCGCTTCCGCCCTGCGAGTCGGCCACTTCCTTGTAGACGCCGATGGCACGAGACAGCGGCCCCGTGCCCTCCGCCGCCAGTGCCGCCGAGATCAGCAGGTGGCGCGGGAAGTCGTCGCGCCCGGCCAGCGTCACGCGCAGTGGCCGGGCTCTCGGCCAGGCGCGCGCCGCAGGAAGCAACGCGCCGGCACCACGGCCGTTCACGAAGAGTGTCAGTACCACCAGCGCGGCGCGGTTCTCGGCCGCGGCGTCCGCGCCCGCGACGGCGCTGCGCTGACGCGCCAGATCGAACATCGGCCCCAGCAGCGGCGCCAGCGAGACCTCCCAGCCCGGGCCCTGGCGTGCCACCCACAGCGCGAGATGATCGTTGTAGGCGCGCAAACGCACCTGGTCCCCCGCCGGCACCAGCGTTCCCAGCATGCGTTCGGCGCTGTCGTCGCGCCAGGCGTAGACCACGGTCAGACGTTGCGGCATGAACTGCAGGCGCCGAACGACCTCGGCGGCCAGGTCGAGCTCGGCATGCACGCCAGCGCGCCGCGCCAGCCAGGGCAAGGCGCGCTCGGCCATCGCCGCGGGCAGTCGCAGGCGGCCGACGCGCAGCGTGTCGATCACCGGCAGGCCGCCGGTTTCCAGCATTCGCAGCTCGACGTTGAGCCAGCGGCCGAAGGGGTTTTGAGGCACCGGCAGGCTGCTGCGCACCACGGCCGCGCCGCGTTCCAGGCTGACGGCGGTGTAGGCGTCCAGGCGGCGCAAGGTGGCGTGGTTGAACAGCACCTCCAGGTCGCGCTCGCTCACCTGCACTGCGCGCACGGCACCGGGGCGCGCGCGCCGCGGGTCGTGGGTGCGGAGCAACGACAGCGCCCGCGCCACGTCGGCGACCGCCGGCGGCTGGTTCAGGGTCACTGTCGGCGTGCCTTGAAGGGCGGCGGTCAGCGCCACCAGCGCCGCTGTCGTGGCCACCAGCAGGACGAAAGCGCCCGCGAGCAGCAGTTTCCTCATGCACCGAGTCTGCCATCGGGGCGCCACGGCCGCCGGCCGCACCGAGCCGCAGGGGCATAATTCCGCGTCGTTCCTGTGGAGAGACGCCTTGGACCCCGCACTCCTGCGGTGACCGTTCGTTCCGGGCCTTCGGTGCCGGCTCGCGACGGACGCCACCGCCCTGAAAGCCCACATTGCCCCGCCGCCACGCGCGGGCCGTCGCTCCCGGAAGAACCGCCATGCTCAACGTCTTCACGCTGGCCCACGGCAGGCTGGTCCAGGCCGAGATCGAACGCGTCGACATGCTGGCGCAGCTGCAGCCGGTCTGGGTCGACCTCGAAAGCCCGAACGATGAGGAAAAGGGCTGGGTGCAGCAGCACTTCGGCCTCAGCATCCCGAGTGACGCCGTCGACGACGACCTCGAGGAGTCGGCCCGCTTCTACGAGGAAGACAACGGCGAGCTGCACATCCGCTCCGACTTCCTCATCGACCCAGGCGACAGCACCGAGGAAGCCCAGGCCGAACCCGCGCGCAACGTGCGCGTGGCCTTCATCCTGGCCAGGAACGTGTTGTTCTCGATCCACGACGAAGATCTGCCGGTGTTCCGCCTGCTGCGCCTGCGTGCGCGGCGCATTCCGGCGCTGATCGAGGACGCCAAGGACGTGCTGCTCAAGCTCTACGACGCCGACGCGGAGTACTCGGCCGATCGCCTGGAAGGCATCTACGACAGCCTGGAGAAGGTCAGCGCACGCGTGCTGACGCAGGAGGTCGACGACCGCACCGCCGGTGCCGCACTGACGGCCATCGCCCGCGAGGAAGACCTGAACGGCCGCATCCGCCGAAACGTGATGGACACGCGCCGCGCCCTCAGTTTCATGATGCGCAGCCGCATGCTCAACGCCGAGCAGTTCGAGGAAGCGCGGCAGATCCTGCGCGACATCGACAGCCTGGACAGCCACACCGCCTTTCTCTTCGACAAGATCAACTTCCTGATGGACGCCACGGTGGGTTTCATCAACATCAACCAGAACAAGATCATCAAGATCTTCTCGGTGGCCAGCGTGGCGCTGCTGCCGCCGACGCTGATCGCCAGTGTCTACGGCATGAACTTCAGGTTCATGCCCGAACTCGACTGGCAGGCCGGTTACCCGTTTGCGCTGGGGCTGATGGCAATCTCGGTGGCGGTGCCCATCGTCTACTTCCGCCGCAAAGGTTGGCTGCGCTGAGCGCGCCGGCGTGCCTGCCCGCGCCTGGGTGTGTGATGCACACTACTTCGCAGGCCCCCGGACGGGCCGGGCGACCACCATCGTGTAATCTCATCTTGTCGTCTTCCGAGGATCCTGTGGCGCCGTTCGGCGCCGCAGCGAGCATGCAAAGCCCAAACCACCGCAAGCCCCACGTCTGGAGGTGCCGCGCAGCTCTGGCAGCGCTGCTGGCGGCCGCCATGCCGGCGCTGGCCCAGTTCAGCATGGTGCCGGCGCCGATGACCGGTGGCATCGCCAAGTCCTCGACGGCCACCGGCGACAAGGAGTACCGCACCGACGCCGCGCGCCACCTCTACGCCGCTTTTCCGATGCGCATCATGCGCGGCAAGATGCCGCCGATGCTCTATTCGGTGATGGCGGTGGAGACCGAGATCGACGCCACGGGGCAGGTCGTCAACGTCAGCGTCGTGCGCAAGCCGGCGGCCGACGAAGTGGCGCCGTGGGTCGTCGCGATGATCAAGCGCGCCGGCCCGTTTCCGGCACCTGCCGCCGCCGGGGCGGCTACCGTGCGCTACTTCGAGATCTGGCTGGTCGACAAGTCAGGCCTGTTCCAGCTCGACACGCTGACCGAAGGCCAGCGCTGAACTGGGGCCCCCAAGCTCGCTGGCGCTCGCTACCCCCCAGGGGGGCCGTCCGCCTACGGCCCGGCAAAGCCGGTTCCGTGGCGGGAAGCTTGGTGTGTGTAACCATGCTCAGCTGTTGACGCGGCGCTTCAGCCAGCGCATCAGGGTGCCCAGCACGGGCAGCTTCTCGTAAAGCTCCTCCGCCACGTCCCAGTAGTCGCGGTGCAGGCTGATGCGGCCGTCCTCGGCCAGCTTCAGGTGCGAGCCGCCGCGCACCACCAGTTCGTCACTGCCGGCGCGCTTCAGGCGGAAGACGAAGTCCCAGGTCAGGAAACACTGCCCGCCCTGCACGACGGCGTCGTGGATCACGAAGCGGGGTGCCTCCAGCGTGCGGAACATGTGCTCGAAGATGCGGCGGATGGCCGGCACACCCTGCACCTCGTTGAACGGGTCCTTGAAGCGCGCGTCGTCGGTGTAGATCTCGGCCAGCCGCGACAACCCTGCGGGCGAGAGCTGCTCGAAGAGTTCGATGATGCGCGCGATGCGCGGGTCGGCGTGGCGTGCCAATTCAGAGTCCGGTAGAGCGGCGCACGGCCGCGAAGTAGCTGACGTAGCCCAGGTGGCGCAGCGCCTGCATCCAGAAGGTGAAGCGCTTGGGGAAGTGGATCTCGAAGTCGCCGCGCCGCCAGCCGCGCAGGATCTCCGCCGCCGCCTGCTCGGGCGTGATGAGCGCCGGCATGCGGAAGCTGTTCTGTGCCGTCAACGGGGTCTCGACGAAACCCGGGTTGATGATCGACACCCCCAGGCCCAGTGGCTGCAGGTCGAGGTAGAGCGTCTCGGCCAGGTTGATGAGCGCGGCCTTGGTCGGCCCGTAGGCCAGGCTTTGCGGCAGGCCGCGGAAGCCGGCCACGCTGGACACCAGGCTGACGTGGCCGCCGCGGCCCGCCTGGGCTTGCGCCTGCAGTTGCGGCAACACGGCGTCCAGCATGTGCAGCGCGCCGACGTAGTTCACCTCCACGTGCTTCAGCGCGAGGTCCAGGTCGAAGGCCGTGGCGCGCATCGGGGTGTAGGTGCCGGCGCAGTAGATCGCCAGGTCGATGCCGCCGTGTGCGGTGACGATGCGTGCGGCGGCGTCGCGCATCGCGGCGCGGTCGGTGGCGTCGAGCGCGATGGCTTCGCTGCGGCCGTGTTCGGCGACGAAGGCGTCGAGCGCGTCGCGGCCGCGCGCCGAGACGACCACGCGTGCGCCGACGGCGTGCAGCGCATGCGCGGTGGCGCGGCCGATGCCGGTGGATGCGCCCACCAGCCAGGCCGTCTTGCCGGCCCAGTTCGGGATGCGCGGGTTCAGTGGCATGTCGTCACGGCTTGTAGAAGGACAGCGTGACCTCGCCCAGGCGGAAGCCGAACTTGCTCATGACCGCCTTGTTCAGCATCACCTTGTCGTCCATCAGGTACATCCAGTCGTCGAACTGCACCTCGTAGACCTTGCCGTCCACCGGCAGGCTGAGCGTGTAGCGCCAGTTCAGCGCGTTGCCGGAGGCCTGGCCCTCGGCAACGCCGACCACGTCGTCGGCGCGGCCGGTCCAGCGGCCATTGCCTTCGTCGGTGAGGCGCCAGACACGGCGTTCGGTCTTGCCGTCGCTGTAGGTGAATCGTTCGTCCAGCGTGCCCTCCTTGCCGTTCCAGCTGCCCGTCATCTGCACCGTGAAGCGGCGGGCCACCTTGCCCGCTCGGTCAGTGAAGATGCCGTGTGCGACCAGGGGGCCGTTGAAGTAGGTCTTGAGGTCGAGCACCGGTTTCTCGGCGGCGTAGTCGGCCGGCGTCGGTGCCGAGGCGCAGCCGGCGAGCACGGCAGCGCCCAGGGCGAAGATGCCGACGAGCAGCGTCAGGCGTTTCCAGAGGGAATTCATGGCCGGGTTTCCTTGCGTAACCAGAGTGTCCAGAGCAGCCCCGCGGCGCCGAGCTTCAGCGCGCAGGGCAGGATGCAGTAGGCCAGCGTCAGCGCACGCAGCGCGCCTTCGTCCTGGCCGCCGGGGCTGTAGCCGAAAACGCCCAGCAGCGGCAGCGCGATGCCTGCGGCCAGCGCCAGGTTGAGCTTGGTGGCGAAGTTCCACCAACCGAAGTAGGCCCCCTCCAGCTTCTGGGCGTGGCCCGCGCGCTGGATCACGCCGGTGAGCAGCGCGCCGGGCAGCGTGAGGTCGGCGCCCAGCGCGAAGCCGCTGGCCACGCAGACGGCCGTGAAGGCAGCCACGTCACCGGCGCCCAGCAGGGCCGCCCAGGCGAAGGTGACGATGGCCACCACCATGCCGACGGCCCAGGCCCAGGCCAGACCCAGGCGCGCCACCAGGCGCACCCAAAGCGGCATGCTCAAGGCGCCGGCGGCGAAGTAGCTGGCCAGGAACAGCGGCTCGAAGTCGGGCGCCTGCAGGCGGTCGCGGATGAAGAACAGCACCAGCGTCGCCGGTACCGCGCTGGCCACGCCGTTGAGCAGGTAGACCGCCAGCAGGCGGCGGAAGGCCGGCACGCGCAGCGGCAAGGCCAGGCTGGGCAGCGTGGCCGGAGCGGCCTCGATGCGCGGCCGGGGCGCGCGCGCCAGCAGCGCCACGCCGGTGGCCAGCAACAGCGTGAAGACAATGCCGGTCACCGACAAGCCGGCCACCGAAGGCAGCACGCTGGCCACCAGCACGCCCAGCAGCGCCAGGCCCTCGCGCCAGGAAACGATGCGCGCACGTTGCCCTTCGTCACCGCCCAGGCGCGCGCCCCACGCCTGGTGCAGCACGCTCAGCACGCTGTAGCTCAGGTAGGTGACGGCCAGCAGCGCGCCGCACCACCACAGCAGCGCCTCGGTGCCCTGCACGGCGGGGAAGAAGAGGCCGCGGAAGCCCAGCGCGAGCACGACCGCGGCGATTACCGCGGCCATCAGCACGCGCGCCGCCGACACCGTGAACCAGCCGTCGACCAGGCGCCCGATCCACGGGTCGGCCATGGCGTCGAGCAGCCGCGCGCCCAGCAGCAGCGCGCCCAATGTCGCCAGCGGGATGCCGAACTCTGCGGCGTAGTGGTTGGGAAGCACCACGTACAGCGGCAGCGCCACGAAGGCCAGCGGCAGGCCCAGGCCGCCGTAGTTCAGGCCCTGCAGCCAGCCACCGCGCCAGGCCGTTGTGGCAGGCGCAGGGGGCGCGGTGGCGGCCACTGGGGCCACGGGCACCGGCGTCACGAAGGGCGCAGCCCGAGCAGCTGTTCGCGCATCGCCGGCTCCGAGGTGCGCGGCGAGAGCCAGATGCCGAAGAACATGCGTGCGAAGTCGGCCTCGCGCGGCTCGCCGCGCAGGCGGCCGTTGACGTAGAAACGCGCGCCGGTGCCGGGCAGGTTCACCCCGGTGATGCGGTCGCCGGCGTCGACGTCGGGGAAGAGCTGCTTCATGTTCCCCAACCAGCGTTCGGCCACGGGCTCGGCGATCTCGCCCTGACGGCGCATTTCCACCAGCGAACGTTCGGCGATCTGTTCGCCCTTCAGGCTGCGCGCGTACAGCAGCTCCAGCGCGAAGGGCGAGGCCACCCAGTCGGCGCCCGGGGGCTGCCCGCCGACCCACAGCCGGGCGTCGTAGACGCGCAGGCCGAAGAAGCGCAGCGTGGCCGAGCCCAGAGGCCGTGCGCCGGGCAGTTCACCGCTCAGTTCGGGCGGCAGACCGGTGGGCGCGGGCGACTGCGCGCGCACGCCCGTGGTCGCCAGAAGCGTGACGGCCAGCAACAGGCGGCGGCGCGAGGGCGCGTTCACGGTGCGCGGCGCAGCGTGAACTGCATGACGTTGGTGTTGCCGGTGTCGAAGGCGGCTTCGCAGTACGCCAGATAGAACTCCCAGATGTGCATGAAACGCTGGTCGAAGCCCAGCTGGCGCACCTGCGGATCCTGGTGCAGGAAGGCGGCGCGCCAGCGGCGCAGCGTCTCGGCGTAGTCGGGGCCGAAGGCGCATTCGTTCACTACCTCCAGCCCGGCCTTGGCGGCCTCGGCGCGGAAGGCCTGCGGACTGGGCAGCAGGCCACCAGGGAAGATGTACTGCTGGATGAAGTCGGTGCCGCGCAGGTAGCGATCGAAGAGGTCGTCGCGGATCGTGATGGTCTGGATGCAGGCGCGGCCGCCGGGCTTCAGGCGCTGGCGCAGCGTCTGGAAGAAGCTGTCCCAGTACTCGCGGCCGACGGCCTCGAACATCTCGATGCTGGCGATGGCGTCGAAGGGCTCGTCGTCGATGTCGCGGTAGTCCTGCAGGCGCAGGTCGACACGTTCGGCCACGCCGTGACGCTGCATGCGTTCACGCGCGAAGGCCAGCTGCTCGGTCGACAGCGTGACCCCGGTGACGCGGGCGCCGAACTCGCCCGCCGCGCACTCGGCCAGCGCGCCCCAGCCGCAGCCGATCTCCAGCAGCCGCTGGCCCGGCTGCAGGGCGCATTCACGCAGCGCACGACGCACCTTGGCGTGCTGCGCCTCGTGCATGGGCTGGTCGTAGTTGCCTTCGAACAGCGCGCTGCTGTAGTTCATCGTCTCGTCCAGCCACAGGCGGTAGAACGGGTTGCCGATGTCGTAGTGGGCGTGGATGTTCTTGGCCGAGCCGCGGCGCGAGTTGCGGTTCAGCAGGTGCTTGACGCGGTAGGCCAGGCGGCCCCACCAGGTGCCGTAGACGACGGCGTCCACCGCGTCGCGGTTGGCGATGAAGAGCTTGAGCAGCGCGGCCAGGTCGGGCGTGGTCCAGCTGCCGGCGATGTAGCTCTCGGCAAAGCCGATGTCACCGCTCTTCAGCGCCGCGGCGCAGACGCTCCAATCGTGCAGGCGAAGCGCGGCGCGCGGCTCACCGTGTTCACCGGCTTTGCCGAAGTGGGCCTGCGAGCCGTCGGGCAGCTGCACGTCCAGCGTGCCCACGCGCAGGCTCTTCAGCAGGCGGAACACGGCGCGCGCCGCCGCAGGGGCGGTGGGCGGCAGCACGGCGAGGGAAGACGCGGTGGAAACGTTGGAGGTGCTCATGGCCGACAACTCGGAAGGCTGGAGGAAAGATGAAACGCTGGCGTTGCGTGGAGCGCCAGCGAGCTTGGGGGCCTCATGTTCATCGCGAGACGAAGGCCCGCGGTGGTGCCGGCTTGCCGTGGAAGGGCACCCGCTTCAGCCACAGCCGCAGCGCCTGCCAGTGGATGCGCGCGATCACGCCCAGCGTCATCAGCGGCATGCCGAAGAAGGCGGCGCGTGCGCTCTGCGGCGTCAGCGGCTGTAGCTGGCCCGAAACGCTGGTCTGCAGCAGCGCGCCGCCTTCATCGTCGTGGTCGATGCGAGCCACCGTGCGTTCGGCCGTGCGCATGAAGCGGAAGCGGTACTGGCCCTGCACCTCGCAGAAGGGCGAGACGTGGAAGACCTTGCGCGCCGTCAGCTCGCGGCCATAGCCCAGCCCGGTGCCGGCCAGCAGGTAGCAGTGACGCTCGCCGAAAGTGTTGTTGACCTCGGCGACGATGGCCGTAAGCCGGCCGTCGGCGCGGTGGCAGTACCAGAAACTCACCGGCTGGAAGACGAAGCCCAGCACCCGTGGGTAGGTGTGCAACCAGACCTCGCCATGGGCGTCGTTCACGCCTTCGGCCGCCAGCAGTTCTTCCAGCCAGGCCAGCGCGTCTTCGCGCCCGTCGCCATGGTCGCGGTCGTGGAAGCTCAGCAGGCCACGGCGGTTGCGCGGCAGGCCGGCACAGGGCTGCGCGCGCAGGCTGCGCATCGGCAACAGCACGAAGTAGGTGGGGTAGGCGAAGGCGTTGGCGGCCGGCCGCAGGCGGCGGTGGCGCACCACGCCCCGGCCCAGCAGTGCCCGCGCCGGCACAGCGGCGGTTGCGCCGATCACTGGAACGTGCTGGGCGACGGGGGTCGTCATGCTGCGATCGCCTCCGGGGTGGCCTGCCACGAGTGGCGGACACGCTCGACGATGTCCAGCGCTGACATCAGCCCATCTTCGTGGAAGCCGTAGCGTGTCCAGGCGCCGCCGAACCACACGCCGCCGCGGCCCTGCAACGCCGGAAGCTGCTGCTGCGCGGCGATGGCCGCGCCGTCGAACACGGGGTGGCTGTACTCGAAGCTCTGCAGCACCTTCTGCGGCGCCGGTGGGTGCGCTGGGTCGGGGTTCAAGGACACCACCACCGGCTGCTGCCAGGGTAGGGGCTGCAAACGGTTGATGAGGTAGTGCAGGCAGACGGCCGCCTGCTCGCGGCCGGTATCCGCGGCGCGCGCGTAGTTCCAGGCTGCCCATGCCAGCTTGCGTCGGGGCAGCACGGCGGCATCTGTATGCAGCACGGCCCGGTTGGGGTGGTAGCGGACGGCACCCAGCATGGCACGTTCGGCGTCGCTGGCATCGGCCAGCAGCGTGAGGCTCTGGTCGCTGTGGCAGGCCAGCACCACGTCGTCGAAGCGTTCGTTGCCCGCGTCGGTGCCCACCGTCACACCCCCGGGGCCGCGACGCACGCTGCGCACCGGCGTATTCAGCCGCGCGTCGGCGATGCCCTTCAGCAGCTTGGCGACGTAGTGCTTTGCGCCTCCCGTCACCGTGTACCACTGCGGCCGGTTCGTCACCTGGATGAGGCCGTGGTTGTGGCAGAAGCGGATCATCGTGGAGATGGGAAATCGGAGCATCTGGTCGGTCGGGCAGCTCCAGATGCAGCCGATCATCGGCAGAAAGTACCACTCGCGGAAGGCGGTGTCGAAGCGGTGCTGGCCGAGGAAGTCGCCGATCGGTTGCGCGAGGTCGCTTTCGGCGCCGCGCTCGGCGATAGCCGTGGTCAGTTCATTGAAGCGGCCGATGTCGGCCAGCATGCGCAGGAAACGCGGGCGCAGCAGGTTACGTCGCTGCGCGAACACGGTGTTGAGGTTGTTGCCGCTCCACTCCAGGCCGGCTTCGTGCACCTGCACCGAAAAGGACATGTCCGACGCGCAAGTGTCCACCCTGAGTTCGTCGAACAGCCGCACCAGGTTCGGGTAGGTGCGGTGGTTGAAGACGAGAAAGCCGGTGTCGACGCCGTGGGTATGGCCATCGAGAGTGACGTCCACGGTATGCGTGTGGCCGCCGAACCAGTTGCCGGCCTCGAACAGCGTCACGCGCGCATCGCGCGCCAGACGGTAGGCAGCCGCCAGACCCGTGATGCCCGAGCCCACCACCGCCACGCGTTTCAAGCTGCACCCCCGAACCACGCATCGGGGACACCGCAGTGCGCGGTGTCCCCGGATGTAAAGCCTGCTGTGCGGCGCCCCGAAACGAACGAGGGGGGGAGGAGGGAGGAGGAGAGACGCTTCGGGGTTGTCGTCAGGGAACCCAAACGTCCGCACAGCAGAGAAACCGTCATGTCGTTCAGCACCGGATGCAGCGCTGACTTGCCGCATGAGAAGGCGCGCCGGCGCAAAAGTTCCGTTCCCCAGCGCGGGCTTCGGTAAAGATGCGCGCCGCGCCTGGCCGCGGACGCGGCGCCGCGCCATCCGCCCTTTGTCGTCCTGCCCATCGCTGCCTTTCCTGCTGCCTCTGTTGGCGACGGCGCTTTTCCCGACCCTTTGAGGGGACCCATTGGAAACTACTTAGTCGCGTTTTGACCGGATGGTAATCTATAGATCGGGGGAGTGGGGTAAATGGAAGAAGTCAGCGGTACGCTCGGAGGCCCGCCGAGCTGCGCCAGCTTGTCCTGATCAGGTCTTCCCAGTCGTGGGCCTGTCGCTCGATATCCCTGAGCAGGCCGCTATTCTGTCCAGGACGTGAAAGCCCGCAACCTGCTGCCCACCGAAGAACCCGAGACACCATGAACGACGCAGCACGTGACGCCGCCATCTCCCTGTCGATCGCCGCTGTCGAGCGCGACACCGGGCTGAGCAAGGACACCCTGCGTGTCTGGGAGCGCCGCTATGGCTTTCCGACGCCGGACCGCGACAGCTTCGGCGAGCGCGCCTATTCGCTGGTGCAGGTGGAGAAGCTGCGCATCGTCAAGCGCCTGCTCGACGCCGGCCACCGGCCGGGCCGCGTCGTGCCGCTGCCGCTGGACGCCCTGCAGCGACTGGCCAACGAGACCGTCGACCAGCCCCAACGCAGCGCCGAGGCCCTTCTCGGCGCGTCAGACCTGCGCGAGCACCTGGCGCTCATCCGCAGCCACGACGTGACGGGCCTGCGCAGCGCGCTGACGCACCTGCTGGCGCGTGTCGGCGTCGCGCGGTTCGTGCTCGAGGGGGTGGCGCCTCTGAGTGCCGCGGTGGGCGACGCCTGGGTCCGCGGTCAGATGGAGGTCTTCGAGGAGCACGCTCACACCGAAGTCGTGCAGACGGTGCTGCGGCAAGCCATTGCCGGCATTCCGGCGGCGGAAGAAGGCGCGCGGCCGCGAGTGCTGCTCACCACCTTCCCCGGTGAGCCGCACGGCCTGGGCCTGCTCATGGCACAGGCGATGTTCGCACTCGAAGGCTGCCATTGCATCTCGCTGGGCCTGCAGACGCCGGTATGGGACACCGTGCTCGCCGCGCGCGCCTACCGTACCGATATCGTGGGTTTGAGCTTCACCGGCTGCATGGGTCCGAACCAGATCGTCGACGGCTTGGCCGAACTTGCCGCCAAGCTGCCGGCCACGGTACAGGTGTGGGCTGGCGGCAGCGCTCCTGTGCTGCACCGGCGTACCGTGCCGCGTGTGCGCGCACTGGCTGGCTTTGATGCGCTGGCGGGCGAACTGAGGCGCTGGCGCCAGGACGCTGCAGGCAGCGTGTCGCCGTGATGACCCTGAGGTGACAGGCAGGGGGGCCCTCCCTAAAATGCCCTGCATGCAGCCCGCCAAAGCCATGTTGTACCCGGAGCTCTTTCGCCAGCTCGAAGCCGTGCGCTGGAACATGGAGAACGACATTCCGTGGGACAGCTTCGACGCCAGCCTGCTCACGGAGGAGCAGGCGCAGACGGTCAAGATGAACGCGATCACCGAGTGGGCGGCGTTGCCGGCCACGGAGATGTTTCTGCGCGACAACCGCGACGACAGTGACTTCAGCGCCTTCATGAGCGTCTGGTTCTTCGAGGAACAGAAGCACAGCCTGGTTCTGATGGAGTATCTGCGCCGCTTTCGCCCCGACCTCGTGCCCACCGAGGACGAGTTGCACGCCATACGCTTCGAGTTCGACCCCGCTCCGGCGTTGGAAACGCTGATGCTTCATTTCTGTGGCGAGATCCGCCTCAACCACTGGTACCGGCGCGCCGCCGAGTGGCACACGGAGCCCGTCATCCGCGCCATCTACGAGACGCTGGCACGAGACGAAGCACGTCATGGCGGTGCTTACCTGCGCTACATGAAGCGCGCGCTGGCCAAGTTCGGCGACGAGGCGCGTGCTGCCTTCGCAAAGATCGGGGTGCTGATGGCCAGCGCGCGGCGTACTGCGCAGGCGCTGCACCCGACCAACCTGCACGTCAACATGCAGCTCTTTCCGCGCGACACCATCCAGAGCCGCATGCCCGACCCCGACTGGCTGCATCAATGGCTGGACAAGCAGATCCAGTTCGACGCCGTATGGGAAGGCAAAGTCGTCGAGCGCATCCTTCACAACATGAGCCTGCTGCTGGAGCGCAGCTTCGCCAGCGTGCAGGAGCTCAACCGCTACCGTAAGGAAGTCGCGGCCAGCGTCGCGGCTCAGGCGCACCCCGCCTGACGCACCAGCCCTCAGGGCCGGCCTCTGGTTTGGCCACGGTACGGGCGGCCTGTGCCTGCCCGGGCCGATTCAGGGCTCTTCGGCGGCCCGGCGGTTCACGAGTGCGATGCCTCCGCACACGGCAGCCAACGCCACCACCAGGCGGGCGCCCAGCGGTTCGCCGAGCAGCAGCACGCCGGCCACCAGCCCGAACACTGGCGTCAGCAGCACGAAGACCGAGATGCGCGTGGCCGGGTAGTGGCGCACCAGCCAGAACCACACGAGGTAGCTGGCGAAGCTGATGATCACGGTCTGGAAGGCCAGCGCCGCCAGCGCCGGGCCGCCCCAGCGGGCGGGCCAGGGTTCGCCCTGCCACAGCGATGCTGCCAGCAGGGCAGCGCCCGAAACTGCCAGCTGGTAGAGCAGCGTCTTCTCGGGGGTGGCGGTGGCCAGCCGGCTGGCGCGCAGCGTCAGCGTCGTCAGGCCCCAAAGCAGCGCCGCGGCGATGCCCAAAGCGTCGCCCAGCCACTGCTGCGGGCCCGCGGCGGGCCGCACGAAGCCCTCGGCGTAGGCCCACAGCACGCCGGCAAAGGCCAGCGCCAGCCCAGCCCACTGCGGCGCGTGCAGCCGCTCGCTGTGCGAAATGAAAGGCATGCCCAGCGCCACGACGAAGGGCGCGAGGTAGATGAACACCGTCATGCGCGACGCGCTGGTGTACTGCAGACCAACGAAGATGCATGCGAACTCGGCAGCGAACAGCCCGCCTGCCAGCAGCCCGGCGCGGCCGGTGCCGTCGGCGTGCAGCACGGGCAGGCCACGGGCACGCGCCCAGGTCAGCAGCAGCACCGCCGCACCCAGCGAGCGCAGGCCACCCTGCAGCAGCGGCGGAATGTCGGTGAGTCCCACCTTCGCCGCCACCTGGCCCAGGCCCCACAGCGCGCTGCAAGTCACCAGCAGCAGTACGGCGCGAGTGTCGAGATGGGGGCGTCTGCCTTCGCTCATCTGCCCGATTGTTCGGGGCCGGCCTGCGAGCCTGACGACATCGGCGCGTCGCTCCGCAGCAGCGCCAGCATCACACCAGCGCACAGTACCCCGGCCAGTGCGCCGGTGGCGTGGGCCAGCGGCGCGGTGGCGATGTCCCAGCCGCCGTCGAGCCGCAGCGGGGGACCCCAAGGCTCTTCGATCAGTACCTTGGTCAGCAGGCCCGTGCCTACGGCGGCGCCAATGCGCCGGCGCGTGCCGTGGGTCGTCGCCAGCAGCCACAGGGCGGCCACTGCCACGCCGGCATGCAGCACGCCGGACAGCCCACCGTAATGCGCCAGCGCTGGCTGCAGCGCCAGACCGACGTGGGTCAGCGGCCAGGCCAGCAGCCAGGCCAGCGCGGCGCCCCGCGGCAGTTGCCCGCCCAGGCCCAACGCCGCCAGTACGGCGCAACCTGCCAGGTTGGCGGCCAGATGCCATTCGCTCCAGTGCACGAAGGCAGCGCTGAAAGCGCGCCAGGGTTCGTGCAGCGCCAGCGCGGGCTGCCAGTCGAGCAGCGGCGCCGGCAACCACCAGCCCAGCAGCGCGGCAATGCCGAAAGCCGCCACCAGGCCCACCCAGGCGTGGCCGGGGGTCTTCAACCGAACACGGCGCGCCACAGCGCCAACACGGCGTCGCGCGGCGCGGCCAGGGTCTCGGGGTCGAATTGCGTGGGCTGTTCGTCCAGTCGCGCGCGGTGCTGGGCGCGGCGCAGTTCGCGGTAGGCGTCGGCAGCGGCGCCGCCCACACCTGCGGGCAGCAGGCCGGCGTCTTCGGCGCGCTGTAGCAGCGCGATGTTGCCCTTGTTGTCCTGCAGCGGCGGGTGGCTGCCGCTGTGCGCCAGCACCAGGTACTGCACGGCGAACTCAACGTCCATCATGCCGCCCGGGCTGTGCTTGACGTCGAAGCGGCCTGCCGGCACCGGGCGCGCTGCGCGCAGCTTCTCGCGCATGGCCCGCACCTCCTCGCGCAGCGCGGCGGCGTCGCGCGGTGCGGTGAGCACGGCGCGACGCGTGGCCTCGAAACGCGCCGCCACGCTGTGCGCGCCGGCGCACCAGCGCGCGCGTGTCAGCGCCTGGTGTTCCCAGGTCCAGGCCGTGTTGCTGCCGCGGCCGGCCTGGTAGTTCTCGTAGCCGCTGATGGAGGTGACGAGCAGCCCCGAATTGCCGTTGGGCCGCAGCGCGGTGTCGATGTCGAACAGCTCGCCGGCCGAGGTGCGCAGCGTCAGCCAGGTGATGAGCCGGCGCACGAAGGCGGCGTAGATCTCCTGCGCGCGGCCCTTGTCGGTCTTCGTCGCTGTCGTCGTAGACGAAGACGACGTCGAGGTCGCCGCCGTAGCCCAGTTCCAGCCCGCCCAACTTTCCGTAGGCGATGACGGCCAGCGCTGGCACAGCGCGGTGGCGTTGCTTGCAGCCAGCCCAAGCCCAGCGCACGGTCACGTCGAGCACGGTGTCGGCCAGTGCCGAGAGGTCGTCGGCCACCTGCTCGACCGTCAGTTCGCCGCCCACATCGCGCACCAGCGTGCGGAAGACCTCGGCGTGGTGGGCGTGGCGCAGCGTGTCGAGCAGCTGCTCCTCGTCGTCCTCGCCGGCGCGTTGCCAGGCGGCCAGGCGGTCCTCCAGTTCGGCGGTGAAGGCGGCGCGGTCGAAGCGCAGGTGCAGCAGGCGTTCGTCGGCCAGTTCGTCGACGACGCCCGGGTGGCGCATCAGGTACTGCATCGGCCAGCGAGCCAGGCCCAGCAGGCGCAGCAGGCGCTTGTGCACCTCGGCGCGTTCGGCCAGCAGCGCCAGGTAGCTTTCGCGACGCAGCAGCGGCTCGACCCAGTCGACGAAACGCAGTGCGGCGGCGGTGGAACAGTGGCCGTCGCGCAGCGCCTGGCCGGTCTTCTGCATCAGGCGGCCCAGGCGCAGCCGGTTCTCGTCGCGCAGCGCCTGCACACGCGGCTGCTGTGCCCAGGGGCGCACACGTTCGGCCAGTTCGGGCGGCAGGCGTTCGAGCAGCTCTTCGCTGTCGATGGCCACGGGCTGCGGGCCGCAGCGTTTGCAGCTGCCCGGTGGGCCTTCCGGCGCGCTGCCCTGGCCTTCGCGCAGCAGCGCGTCGAATTCCGCGGCCACGAGTTCACGCACCTCCAGCAGGCGGTCGAGCAGCGCGCAGCTCTCGGGCCCGCGGCAGCTCAGGCCCAGGCTGCGCGCGATCCAGCCCAGGTCGGCATCGTCGGTGGGCAGCAGGTGGGTCTGCTGGTCGTCCAGGTACTGGATGCGGTGCTCCACCTGGCGCAGAAAGACATAAGCTTCGCCCAACTTCTCGGCCGTCTCGGGCTTCATCAGGCCGCGCGCAGCCAGCTTCTTCAGCGCGCTGAGCGTGCTTCGCGTACGGATCTCGGGAAAGTTGCCGCCGCGCACTACCTGCATCAGCTGCACGGTGAATTCGATCTCGCGGATGCCGCCACGCGACAGCTTCACGTCGTTGGCGCGTTCGGGGCGGCCGGCGGCGCGACGCTGCGCTTCGTCGCGGATCTTGCGGTGCAGCTGGCGAAGGCCCTCGAACACGGCGTAATCGAGGTAACGCCGGTAGACGAAGGGCGTGACCAGCGAACGCAGTGCCAGTGCGCGGCCGCTCGTCACCCCTGCGCGCGGCGCCACGACGCGGCTCTTCAGCCAGGCGAAGCGTTCCCACTCGCGGCCCTGCACCTGCAGGTAGTCCTCGAGCATGCCCAGGCTGACCACCGGAGGGCCCGAGCTGCCGTTGGGGCGCAGCATCAGGTCGACACGGAACACGAAGCCGTCGTCGGTGGTCTCGCCGATCAGCGCATACAGGCGCTTGGCGACGAAAGTGAAGTACTCCTGGAAGCTGGTGGGCCGCGGCCCGGCGGTGTGCCCGTCGCCGTCATCGCCTTCTTCGTAGACGTAGATGAGGTCGATGTCGGACGAGACGTTGAGCTCGCGCGCGCCGAGCTTGCCCATGCCGACGATCCACATCTCATGGCGCCGGCCGGCGGCACCCAGCGGCGGGCCGTGGCGTTCGTCGGCCTCGGCCTGGGCCTGCGCCAGCGCCAGCTCCAGCGTGGCCTCGGCCAGCGCCGTCATCGTGCCGGTGACGACGTCCAGCGGCGCGCGCTCTTCCACGTCCAGCACGGCCAGGCGTTCGAGCACCAAGTTGCGCGCCACGCGCATCGCGCCAGCCAGGTCGCGCCCGGCGGCTTGCAGCTGCAACACCAGCGCGGTGATGGCTGCACTGTCCGGCGCGCCGGGGGGCAGCAGCGCCAGTTCGGCGGCGTGACGGCGGCGGATGCGCTGCACGAAGCGGCTGTGCGCTGCGTCCGCAATGACAGTGTGCATCGGGTCCCTCCGGAAGCGTCCTCTCGCGGCGCCACTCTCTGTACGGGGTGGCTGCCGGCGGCGGAGTGTCATCGCTTCGTCAAGGCCTACTGGCCCGGGGGGGCATGGTGACCGTTCAGTCGCAAAATAGGCGCATGAAGATAGCCGCCGTTCAGATGGTCAGTACTCCCGACTGGCCTCACAACCGAGACGCCGCCGCGCGCCTGGTCGGGAAGGCCGCGGCCGCCGGGGCGAGGCTGGTGGCGCTGCCTGAGTACTTTTGCCTGCTGGGCCGGCGCGACAGCGACAAGCTGGCGCTGGCCGAAGACCCGGGCAGCGGCACCATCCAGGAGTTCCTGGCGGACTTGGCGCGCGAGCACGCGCTGTGGCTGGTGGGCGGCACGCTGCCCGTGAAGGCGGGCCGGACCGACAGTGGCGACCACGTGCTGAACCGCTGCGCCGTCTACGGCCCCGACGGCCGAGAGGCCGGGCACTACGACAAGATCCACCTCTTCGCCTTCGACAACGGGCGCGAGAGCTACGACGAGGGCCGCACACTGTGCGCCGGCGGCACGCCAGTGGCGCTGGAGCTGGCCGACGACACTGGCCCGCTGCCCGGCGGGCGCGCCTTGCGCGTCGGCTTGAGCGTCTGCTATGACCTGCGCTTCCCCGAGCTCTACCGCGCGCTGATGACCCCGCCCTGCGACCTGCTGGTGGTGCCCTCGGCCTTCACGTACACCACAGGCCAGGCGCACTGGGAACTGCTGCTGCGCGCCCGCGCGGTCGAAAACCAGTGCTACGTGCTGGCGCCGGCGCAGGGCGGCCTGCACGAAAACGGCCGCAGCACCTGGGGCCACAGCATGGTCGTCGGGCCCTGGGGCGAGGTGCTGCAGGTGTTGCCCGAGGGCGAGGGTGTGGTGATGGCCGAGTTGGACCCGGCCCACATCGCGCAGGTGCGTCTGCAGTTGCCGGCGCTGGCGCATCGGCGGTTGTAGGTGGGCTTGACATCGGCGGGAGTCTGCTTGCGGCCCTATGCCGACGTTCAGCGTCCGTTTTCGCGCGTTGCGTGTGGTGGCGGCAAAGGGCTGTCCGGGCGGGGCGCGGCGTGCGACTGAAGCGGTCGGCGCTGCGCGCCGACTACCCTGCGGTGCTCGGGTCCATGGCCCGGCGCATAACTCGCTGCGCTCACTTCGTTCGCTACGCTCAGACAGGATGCGCCAGAAGTGTCCACGAGGCGCGCTGCGCGCGCGGGCCATGAACCCTGCGCTCCTCAGCGCTTCACACGCACGCCGCGCCCCGCCCGGACAGCCCTTTGCAGGAACCAAAGCGGGCACTCGGCGAGCGCCTCCTTCGGTGCTTGAGCGGCAGGCGGTGCCCGGCGGCGTCGCCGTGTGTGGCGCCGAGCAGCGCAGTCTTGAGGGCGGCGCGCGCAGCGCGCTTCGTGAACTGACTTGCCGCATCCTGTCTGAGCGCAGTGAGCGAAGCGAACGAAGCGAGTTATGCGGCACGCCCTCAAGGCGAGCAGCGCAGGGGAGTCGGTGCGCAGCACCGACCGCCACAGTCGGCGACGCCGCCGGGCACCGCCTGACGCGACCCGCCCGTGTCGTCGAACGCGGAAAGCGGACAGCGACCAACAGCCGCAAAGGGCCGAGTCCAGCCCTTCCCCACCGCGCCCAAAACACCACTCTTCGCGCCAGCCAGCCCTTGCGGCGCGTGCAAGGCCAGCCGCGTGCGGCCTCTACTTGGTCAGCGTGTAGGTGCCGACGGATTCGGTGCTGCCGAGATGCCCCGTGTACGAGAACTGGCCGGTGATGCCCTGGTACCTGCCCGTGCCGCTCACGAACTGGCCCTTTCCGGCTGTCTCCAGCGTCTTGGGGTCACGGTAGCCGGCATGGCGCGTCGTGATCGACGAGCCGTCCTTGAATCGCATCACCGACTCGACGGCAACTGTGGCGCGCCCTTTCTCGTCGACCGCGCCCTCGCTGCCCACCAACTTGAGTTCGGCCTTCTCGCCAGTGCTAAATGCCGCTGCGCCGAGGCGAGTGAACTTTCCACTGGCCATGGTGCCGGAATCGGTGGTGGACTTCCACGAGATGTCTGCGCACAGCCCCAGGGCGGGTACCACCGCCAGGACTATCGCCGTGAACCTGCCCATCCAGCGCGACGCGACGCGCCAGCCTGTCTTCCTGCCACTGCTCATGGCGACCCCCGTTTGAGGCGATGACGAGACGTCAACGGCTCATTTAGGCGCGGCGCCGCACGCCCGGCGTTGACCTGCATCAGCTTCGCATCCGGCCCTGGCCGCCCGGCGATGGGGTGCGGTGGCCGGCAGGGCGCGGCCAGTGGACTCAACGCCCCCCGAACATCATCCTTCGCGCCAGCCAGCCCTTCACCGGCGGCAGCGCCTGCAGCGCCGCCAGTCCCAGCCCGCGCGCGGTGGCGGCGCCGGGCAGCTTCCAGGTGAAGCTGCGGGCCAGGAAGTCGGTGGTGGCGATGGTGCTCCAGCGGTCGGGGGCCCGCGTCCATTCAACGCGCTGCAGCGCGAGGCGGATGTCCGGCGTCCAGCGCAGCGCCGAGACCAGTTCGTGCGCGTCGCGCAGGCCCAGGTTCAGGCCCTGGCCGGCCACCGGGTGCAGGGTCTGCGCGGCGTTGCCGATGCGCACGGTTCTGCCGCTGACCAACGTGCGTTCGGCGTTCAGGCCCAGCGTGAAGTCCTTCAGCGGTGACAGCTCGACGACCCGGCCCGCGGCGGCGGGGAAGATGGTGTTCAGCACCGCCAGCCGTTGCGCGGCGGTCAGCTCGCGCACCGGGTCGGCGGCTGTCGGTACGCACCACACCAGCGCGGCGCGTGCGCGGCCGTCGGCGTGCGGCGGCAGCGGCAGCAGCGCCGCGGGGCCGTGGCGCGTGAAACGCTCGAAGGCGGTGCCGGGCGTGGCCCCTTCCAGCGTGGCCGTGCCGACCCAGGCCGTCTGGCCGTAGTCGCCGGTGAGCGCCTTCCGCGTCTGGTCCGCGAACACACCGCCTTCGGCCACCACCACCAGGTCGAAACGTTCGGCGATGCCCGCGTCGACTTCCACGCCGTCGCCTTCGGCCTTCAGCGCCGCCACCGGCGTGCCGAAGCGCGTGTGCAGCCGTTCGGGTTGCTGCGCCGCGCGCGCCAGCCAGGCGGCCTGCAGCGGCGCCACCAGCGCGCCGTAGCTCAGCACGGCGCCCAGCTGCGGCACGCCCAGTTCGTCGGCGCGCAGGCGCACCTCGGCCTCGCCCCAGCTCGGCGGCTGCTGCGAGACGTGCACTTCGGTGATGGGCTGCGCCGCGTCGGCGGGCCAGGCGCCCAGGCGCTGCAGCATCTGCACGCTGCCCAGGCTGAGCGCCAGCGTGCGCGGGTCGGCGGCCACGTCGCGATCGACGGGCCGCGCGTCGAAGAGCGTGATCTGCGCGTTCGGCAGCCTCTGCGCCGCGTGCAGGCCCAGCGCCAGCCCTACCGGGCCAGCACCCACCACCGCGATCTGGCAACCCGTCGTCGTCATTGGCCGTTCGTCCTGTCGCCCGTTCGGAAGCCGGGGCTCACGCTTATTATTCGCCGCACCACGTTCCCCGGGAGGTTCGCCATGGCACTGATGGATTTCATCAAGAAACAGTTCATCGACATCCTGGAGTGGACGGAGACCGGCGACGGCACGCTGGCCTTCCGCTACCCGATGGCGGGCAACGAGATCCAGTACGGTGGTTCGCTCACCGTGCGCGAAAGCCAGATGGCCGTCTTCGTCAACGAAGGCAAGGTGGCCGATGTCTTCGGCCCCGGCATGTACAAGCTGACGACGCAGACGCTGCCGGTGCTGACCTACCTGAAGAACTGGGACAAGCTCTTCCAGAGCCCGTTCAAGAGCGACGTCTACTTCTTCAGCACGCGCCAGCAGCTCGACCGCCGCTGGGGCACGACGCAGCCCGTCACCATCCGCGACAAGGACTTCGGCGCCGTGCGGCTGCGCGCCTTCGGCAACTACGCCTACGCGATCGCCGACCCCAAGCTCTTTCACACCACGGTCAGCGGCACCACGGCGCGCTACACCATCGAAGACCTCGACGGCCAGCTGCGCGGGCTGATGCTGCAGCACATCAGCGACGCCGTGGCGCAGAGCGGCGTGCCCTTCCTCGACCTGGCGGCCAACCAGATCGAGTTCGCCAGGCAGCTGCAGGAAGCCACCGCGCCCGAGTTCATCAAGCTCGGTCTCGTGCTGGCGAGCGTGACGGTGCAGAACGTCAGCCTGCCCGAGGAGCTGCAGAAGATCCTCGACCAGAAGATCGGCATGGGCATGGTCGGCGGCGACATGGGCAAGTTCATGCAGTACCAGACGGCGCAGGCGATACCGAAGTTCGCCGAAGGCGCGGCCGGTGCGGGTGGCGGTGGCGGCAGCGTGGTGGGTGACGCGATGGGCCTGGGTGCCGGCGTCGCTTTAGGCCAGGTGATGGCGCAGCAGCTCAGCCAGGGCCTGCAGGGCGGGGGTGCGGCTGCGGCGCAGGCCGCAGGGGCTGCCGCGGCGGCGCCGTTGGGCATCAAGCCCGACGAGGTGATGGCCACGCTGGAGAAGCTGGCCGACCTGAAGGCCAAGGGTATCCTGACCGAAGAAGAGTTCGCGTCGAAGAAGGCCGAGCTGCTGAAGAAGCTGGTGTGACCGCTTTCCGCTGAGTCGCCGCCATGGCGACCTCACCCCAGCGGGCGTACCGCGCCGCGTGCCCCAACTGCGGCGCGCCGGTCGAGTTTGCCTCGGCCGCGTCGAGCAGCGCCGTCTGCAGCTTCTGCCGCAGCACGCTGGTGCGCGACGGCGACGCGCTGCGCCGCATCGGCGTCAGCGCCGAGCTCTTCGACGACCACAGCCCGCTACAGCTGGGTGTGCGCGGCACACGCCAAGGCGTGGCCTTCACCCTGGTCGGCCGCCTGCAGTATGGCTACGAAGGCGGCACCTGGAACGAGTGGCATGCGCTCTTCGACAACGGCCGGTCGGCCTGGCTGAGCGAAGACAACGGCGCCTACGTCATCGCCTTCGACGCACCGCGTCCTGCCGACGCACCGGCGCTCGACGGCCTGCGCGCCGGCCAGCGTGTGCTGGCCGACGGCCGTGCCTGGGACGTGGCCTCGATGGTGCGCGCCAAGCTCATCGCCGCGCAGGGCGAACTGCCCACGCCGCCGCGGCTGGAAGGCGAATTCACCGTCGTCGACCTGCGCAACAGCGCCGGCGAGGTAGCCACGCTCGACGACGTCGACCCGCAGCGCCCGGGCTGGTCGGTGGGCCGCAGCGTCCTGCTGGCCGAACTGGCGCTGCAGGGCCTGAAGGAAACGAGCGAGAAGACGCTGGGCGCGCGCGGCGTCGAGTGCCCCAACTGCGGCACGGCGCTGGAAGTGAAGCTGGCCACCACACAGAGCCTGGTGTGCACGAACTGCGCTGCCGTGGTCGACATCAGCCATGGCGTCGGTGCCGACCTGGTTTTCTACCAGCAGAACAACGCCGGCGTGGCCGGCGCCGAGCCACGCATCCCGCTGGGCAGCAGCGGCCCGCTGGCGCTGGGCGGCCCGTTGCTGCCCTGGCAGGTGGTGGGCTACCTGGAGCGCTGCGACATCCCCGGGCCCGGCGACGACGAAACGAGTTTCTGGCGCGAATACCTGCTCTACAACACCACCGCCGGCTTCGCCTTCATCGTCGACACCGAAGACGGCTGGAGCTGGGTGCGGCCGATCACGGGCGCGCCCGCGGTGCGCGGCGAAACCGCGCGCTGGGACGGCGTGGACTACCGCCAGCGCTGGGCCTACGCCGCCAAGGTGACCTGGGTGCAGGGCGAGTTCTACTGGCGGGTGCAGCGCGACGAACGCGCTCACGTCACCGACTACGAAGGCAGTGGCAGCGCGGCCACGAAGCGCCTGTCGCGCGAGCAGACCGCGGCCGAGGTCACCTGGTCGGCCGGCGAGACCCTGCCCGCCGCCACCGTGGCCGACGCCTTCGGCCTGGCGCGCAGCGCGCTGCCTACCGATGTGGTGCCCACGGCCTTCAAGGCCAGCGGAGTGCCCAGGGCGCTGATCATCTTCCTCGTCGTCATGTTCGCCGTCGTCCTGTTCTCGCAATGCGGCGACGACGAGTGCGCCGAAATCAAGAACACCTTCGGCGCCGCGAGTGCCGAGTTTCAGCAGTGCCAGCGCAACCGCGCCAGCGGCAGCGGCACGCGCACCGGTGGTGGCAGCTACGGCGGCTGGTCCAGCGGCGGTGGTGGACACAAGTAGAGATAACCTTCAAGGAGCACTGACATGATGGGTATCGAATGGCTCAAGCCGGCCGTCTTCTTCGGCTCGGTGCTCTACGCGCTGGTCGGCGTGGCCGTGTTCTGGCTGTGCTTCGTGATCGTCGACAAGCTCACGCCTTACGACCTGTGGGGCGAGATCATCGAGAAGAAGAACATGGCGCTGGCCATCGTGGTGGGCGCGATGTGCATCGCCATCGGGATGATCGTGGCGGCGGCGGTGGGTTGACGCTCAGGCTTGCAGCCGCGCTCGCGCTTGCAGGCGCTCGCCCCTTCGCCGGCGGCCGGCCCTGCTCAGGCGTAGCTTTCCCAGTCGCGCCTTTCGGGATGGTCCAGGTGCGGCAGGTGATTGAAGCTCAGCAGCACGTGGCGCCTGGGCGAGAAAGCAAACTCGGTCAGCGCGCTGTTGCGGATGCGCATGTTCAGCTCGACCATCGTTTCCGCTGGTGCGCCCAGCACCTGGTGCACAGCCGTGGCGATGGGCCCGCCGCTGCTCACCAGCAGCACGGCGCCGTCGTGGCTGCGACGCACGTGGTCCAGCGCGGCGGCCACGCCTTCGGCGAAGTGGGCCCAGCTCGGCATGCCCTCGGGCGTGGCTTCGCCCGCCATCCAGCGCATCAGGCCCTGACGCAGCAGGCGGAAGTGAGCGCGGTAGGCCTCGGGGTCGTCGGGACGGGCCAGCGGCCCGGCATGCACGCTGCGGATGAGGGCCTCGCTGTCGTATTCGTTCAGGCCTGGCCACTCCAGCGCTGCCGGCAAGGCCGCCGCGCCGTAGCCTTCCGCGATGCCCGCCAGCGACTGCACGTGCCGCCGCAGCGTGCCGCGCAGCACGGCGTCGAAGACGATGCCGCGGCCTGCGAGCCACTGCCCCAGTGCCTGGCACTGGCGCGTGCCCAGCGCACTCAGCTGGTCGTAGTCGGCTGCGCCGAAGCTGGCCTGGCCATGGCGCACGAGGTAGAGCGTTCCCATGGCGCGCATTGTGGCCAGCGCGCAGGGGCGCCGCGTGTCGCGCCGGGGACCGGCTGCCGGGTCGGCATGGCAGTGCTGCGTTAGGCTCCACGCGTGTCCAGCACCGCTCCGCCCCAGCCCCCCGTCGAGCCGGCTGCCTTGGGCGCGTCGAGCGACGACAAGGCGCGCGTCAGCCCGGCCGAATTGGCGCTGTTGGTCTCGGTCTTCGTCGTCGCGGCCTGCGGGCTGGTCTACGAATTGGCCGCCGGGGCGCTGGCCAGCTACCTGCTGGGCGACTCGGTGCTGCAGTTCAGCACCGTCATCGGCACCTATCTGTTCGCGATGGGCCTGGGTTCGTGGGCCAGCCGCCACCTGCAGCGCCAGCTGGTGGCGCAGTTCCTGCGCATCGAGCTGCTGGTGGGGCTGATCGGCGGGCTGATGCCGGCCTTCCTCTTCGTGGCGCACAGCACGCTGCCGGCCGACGCCACCACCGCCTTCCGCGCGATGCTCTACGGGCTGGTGGGCGTGATCGGCGTGCTGGTGGGGCTGGAGATCCCGCTCGTCATGCGCATCCTCAAGCGCCACTTCGCGCCGCGCTGGGCGCTGTCGGAGCTGGTGTCGGACGTACTGACCTTCGACTACCTCGGCGCGCTGGCCGTGGCGCTGGCCTTTCCGCTGCTCTTCGTGCCGCACCTGGGGCTGGTGCGCACGGGCCTGTTCTTCGGGCTGCTGAACGCCGCGGTGGCGGTGTGGGCGCTGTTCATCTTCCGCGCCGAGCTGCGGCGCTGGGGCGCACACGCGGCCGCGGCCGCGGCGGTGATTGCCGTGCTGCTGGCCGGCATGGCCGGCGCCGACCGCCTGACCACCTGGGCCGAAGACGGCTTCTACGGCGAAGACATCGTCGTGCGCGAGAGCAGCGACTACCAGCGTGTGGTGGTCACCGCCGGCAGCGCGGGCGTGCGGCTCTTCCTCAATGGCAACCTGCAGTTCCACAGCCGCGACGAGTACCGCTACCACGAGGTGCTGGTGCACCCCGCGCTGGCCGCGCACGGCGCGCCGAAGCGCGTGCTGGTGCTGGGCGGCGGCGACGGCATGGCCGTGCGCGAGGTGCTGAAGTACCCCGGCGTCGAACACGTCACGCTGGTGGAACTGGACCCGCACATGACGCGCCTGTTCGCGCAGAACCCCGTGCTGCGCCGGCTGAACGGCGACGCGCTGGCCAGCCCCAAGCTGCGTGTGATCAACACCGACGCCTACACGTGGCTCGAAGCCCACGCGGGGAAGGACGGCGAGACCTTCGATCTCATCGTCGTCGACTTCCCCGACCCCACCAACTTCGCACTCGGCAAGCTCTACACCACCAGCTTCTACCAGCGCGCCGACCAGGCCTTGGCCGCCGGCGGCTGGATGGTGGTGCAGACGACCTCGCCGCTGATCGCGCGCAAGAGCTTCTGGACGGTCGTGGCCACGCTGGAAGCCGCCGGTCTGCGCACCACGCCCATGCACGTGCACGTGCCCAGCTTTGGCGAATGGGGCTTCGTCATCGCCGGTCACCGGCCCTGGCGGGCGCCGACCACGCTGCCGGAGGGCCTGCGCTTCCTCACGCTCGAAGGCCTGCCGGCGCTGCTGCAGTTCCCGCCCGACATGGCGCGTGTCGACGCCGAACCCAACCGCCTGAGCAACCAGGTGCTGGTGCACACCTTCGAGGCCGAGTGGGGCCGCGTGCGCCAATGAGCGCCGGGCTGCGGCGGCGCACGCTGCTGGCCGCCGGTGGCGCGGCGGCGGCCGTGGCGGCTTGCAGCCCGCCGGCGGCCGCGCCCCTGCCGCCGGCCGTGTGGGTGGGCGCGCGCCACGAGCGTGGCCACCGCTTGCGCAGCGCAGCCACGCTGCCGACGGCCGCGGTGCAACGGCGTGCGGCCGTGCTGGTGGTGGGCGCAGGCATCGCCGGGCTGGCCGCGGCGCGCGGCTACCTGCAACGGGGCGTACAGGACCTGCACTTGCTGGAACTGGAAGACGCCGCCGGCGGCAACAGCCGCGGCCACCAGCTCGGCGGCATGGCCTGCCCGCTGGGCGCGCACTACCTGCCCGTGCCCGCCGACGACGGCCCGGCACGCGAGGTCGCGGCCTGGCTGCATCAGATCGGCCTGTTGAAGCGGGAACACGGCCGCACCGTGGCCGACGAACGCCACCTCTGCCACAGCCCGCAGGAACGCCTGTTCATCGACGGTGCCTGGGTCGAAGGCCTGCTGCCGCCGGTCGACCCGGGGTCACCCGCGGCCGCACAGCTGCAGCGTTTTGCGCAGGCGGTGGTCGAACTGCAGCGCGGTGGCCGCGGCGCACGCGGCGAACCGGCCTTTGCGCTGCCCGCGCACCGCAGCGCCTGGGGCCCGGCGCAGGCCGAACTGGAGCGGACCACATTTGCGCAGTGGCTGGCCGCGCAAGGCCTGACCGACGAGCGCCTGCGCTGGTACCTCGACTACTGCTGTCGCGACGACTATGGCGCGGGCACCGAGACGGTGTCGGCCTGGGCCGGCGTGCACTACTTCGCCAGCCGCCACGGCTTTCACGCGCCGGGGGGCGACGGCAGTGATGCCGACGACCGCGAAGCCGTCTTCACCTGGCCCGAAGGCAACGCCTGGATGGTGCAGCGCTTGGCCGCGCCCTTCGCCGACCGCCTGCACACGGGCCGCACCGTACTGCGTGTCACTGAGGGCCGGCACGACGTCCAAGTGCTGGCTTGGGACGAATCGCGTCAGCAGCTCGAAGCCTGGACGGCGCCGCAGGTCGTGCTGGCGCTGCCGCTCTTCATCGCCGCGCGCGTGCTCGAAAGCCCGCCGTCAGCCTTGCGCGAGGCCGCCAAGGGGCTGGCCTACGCGCCCTGGCTGGTGGCCAACCTGCAGCTCGACGCGCCCCTGCTCGATCGCGTCGGCGCGCCGCCCTCGTGGGACAACGTGGTCTACGGCAGCCGCGGCCTGGGTTATGTCGACGCCATGCACCAGGGCCTGCGTCCGGTACCCGGCGCCACGGTGCTGACGGTCTACCATGCGCTGCCGCGCAGCGAGCGCGCCGTGCTGCTGGCCGACGACCCGCGCCCTTGGGCCGAGCGTGTGTTGGCCGAGCTGCGTGGTGCCCATCCCGATATCGACCGCCGCGTGCAGCGTATCGCGCTCATGCGCTGGGGCCATGCGATGGCCATCCCGGCGCCTGGCGTACAGCGCCACCCTTCGCTGCAGGCCTTGCGCGGCGCGCGCGGCCGAGTGCGCTACGCGCATGCCGACCTGGCCGGCTGCTCGCTGTTCGAAGAGGCCTTCATCGCCGGTTGCGAGGCTGCGCTACCCTAGCCACTTCCCTCACTCCGAAGTTCCGCCCACCATGCAATACCGCCGTCTCGGCCGCAGCGGCCTGCGCGTCAGCACCCTGTCCCTGGGCTCCTGGGTCACGTACCACAACCAGGTCGATACCGGCCAGGCGCGCGAGATGATGGCCGCCGCCTTCGACGCCGGCGTGAACTTCTTCGACAACGCCGAGGTCTATGCCACCGGCCGCAGCGAGACCATCATGGGCCAGGCGCTGAAGGAGCTGGCCTGGCCGCGCCTGAACTACGTCGTCAGCACCAAGTTCTTCTGGGGCCTGGACCGCCACGGCGACGCCGTCAACCGCAAGGACACGTTGAACCGCAAGTACTTGCTGCAGGCGATCGACGGTAGCCTGCAGCGCATGGGTCTGGACTTCATCGACCTGATCTACTGCCACCGCCCCGACCCGCACACGCCCATCGAGGAAACGGCGCGCGCGATGAACGACATCATCAACCAGGGCAAGGCGCTTTACTGGGGCACCAGCGAGTGGAGTGCTGCCGACATCCACGCCGCCTGGGAGGTGGCCGACCGACACGGCTGGCACAAGCCGGCGATGGAGCAGCCGCAGTACCACCTCTTCCACCGCAGTCGCGTGGAGCAGGAATACGCCAACCTCTACGACGACATCGGGCTGGGCCTGACGACCTGGAGCCCGTTGGCCAGCGGCCTGCTCACCGGCAAGTACCGCGACGGCATACCCGACGGCAGCCGCGGTGCGCTGGAGAACATGGCTTTCCTGCGCGACGAACTCGTCGACCCGGCAAAAAACGCCGCCCTGGCGCAGCTGGAACCCATCGCCGCCGCACTGGGAGGCACGCTGGCGCAACTGGCCATCGCCTGGGTGGCGAAGAACCCGCATGTCAGCACCGTGATCACGGGCGCGTCCAAGCTGGCGCAGTTGCAGGCCAACCTTGGCGCGCTGAACCTGCTGGACAAGCTCACGCCCGAAGTGATGAGACGCATCGACGCCATCAGTGCACCGCTGGCAGCCTGAGCACCACTGGCGCCGGGGCCGCGGTGAATCGGGAAGTCAGCCGGTCTTGCGCGTCTCGCGCTTCGATTCGCAGGCCACGCAACGCAAGGCCTGCGGCTCGATGATCAGCCGCTCGAAGGGAATGCGTTTGCCGCAGTCCACGCACAAGCCGTAATCGGCCTCGTTCAGGCGCTGCATCGCGGCAGCCAGCGCCGCGAGTTCCTGGCGTTCGCGGTTGGTCAGCGCCACGCCGATCTCCTGGTCGCTGGCCAGCTGCTTGGCGTCGTCGCCATCCTGCTCGCGTGCGGCCAGTGCCTTCTCGGCCTGCGAACGGCCCTGCTGGTGGCCCTGCAGCTGCGCCCGCACCACCTGTTCACGTTCACGCAGCACTTGGGCCAGCATCTCGCGCTGGGCTCGGGTGAGGGGGTGGCTCATGGTGCTTCCTGACGACTGAAGAATGTTCGCACGCCGCGGCGAAGGGGGCAGCGTCCAAGTTACCCGCTGCGGCCGTGCGCGGCTTGATGGTGCTCAATTTGTGTTTCGATCGTGCCGGCGCGAGCTGCTCGTTCAGTGCGCCATCAGCACCGGTAGCGTCATCGACTGCAGCACCGTGCGCGTGACGCCGCCCAGTGCCCATTCGCGTGCGCGACCGTGTCCGTAGCAGCCCATCACCAGCAGGTCGGCTCGCAGGTCGGCGGCCCGCGAAAGCAGGGCATCGCCCAGCTCGCGTGGCGCGCGGCCGCGCTCCACGTGGGCCTGCGCAGCAACGCCGTGGCGCTGCAGGTAGCGCAAAGCGGGCGCGGTGGCATCAGTGCCCGGGGCCTCGGCCTCGTCCCAGCTCAACACGCGGACCTGGCGCGCGCGCTGCAGCACCGGCAGCGCCCCGGCCAGTGCCCGCGCCGATTCGCGCGTGGCCTTCCAGGCCACCAGCACGCTCTGCCCCGGCGCCTCTGCAATCTCGATGTAGGGCAGCACCAGGGCGGGCTTGCCGGTGGCCAGCAGCACCGAGGCCACGAAATCGGCGGGCACGCCAGACGCGCCCTCGGCCTTGGGGTCGTGCTGGCCCAGCACCAGCAGGTCGGCGGCCCAGGCGTTCTGGCTGAAGGCGCGCACTGGCTCGTCCTGGGTCTCCTGCCAAGGCAGATCGGTGCAGCCCGCGGCCTGACAAGCGCGCTCGAAGCCGGCCCGGGCGATCTTGCGCTGCTCGGCCTCGCAGGCGGCGAGCTGGCCAGCGGCACTGCTTTCGGCCGACATGGCGAACGGAAACTGCATGGTCAGCGGTGTCACCGCATAGACGACCTCGAGTTTCGCATCCAGCCTGCGGGCCAGGTCGCGCACCAGCGGCAATCGCCGCCCTTCGGCCGCTGGGTTGTCCAGGTGCCACAACAGCGTCTTGATCTCGTTCATGGCCACTTTCCAGGAATGACGCCCCTACCGGCGCCCACACTCTCAGCATCGACCAACGGCGCCGCGACGTGTTGAGCCGGGTCAATCGCAGGCGGCGCGGCCGGATGGCGGCCTTGTGCGCGGCGTAGAGTGAAGCCATGCCTCTGGACGAACTGCGCATCCGCCGCGTGGCCATCGATACGTGGCGCGAAAACGTGGTCTACCTGCACCGCGACTGCGCCGTGGTGCGCGCTACCGGCTTCCAGGCGCTGGCCAAGGTAACGGTGCGTGCCAACGGCATGGCCATCAACGCGGTGCTCAACGTCGTCGACGACGCGACCATCGTGCCCCCGGGGGAACTGGGCCTGTCGGAAGACGCGTTTGAGCGCCTGGGCATCGCCGTGGGGCACGCCGCGCAGGTGCTGCCGGCCGAGCCGCCGGCTTCGTTGCCGGCACTGCACCGCAAGATTGCCGGCGAGCGCCTTTCGCGCGGAGACCTGCACGCCATCATCGACGACGTGGCGCAGGCGCGCTACTCGAAAATCGAGCTCGCGGCCTTCGTCGTCGCCACCAACGGGCAGGACCTGGAACGCGACGAAGTGCTCTACCTGACCGAGGCCATGATCGGCGCCGGCCGCCGGCTCGACTGGCAGCACGCGGTGCGCGGCGGCCCGGTGGTTGACAAACACTGCATCGGCGGCATCCCGGGCAACCGCACGTCCATGCTGCTGGTGCCCATCGTCACCGCGCACGGCATGCTTTGCCCCAAGACCTCGTCGCGCGCCATAACCTCGCCAGCCGGCACAGCCGACACCATGGCCGTGCTGGCCGAGGTCGAGCTGCCCTTCGAACGGCTGCAGCAGATCGTGCGCGACACCAACGGCTGCCTGGCCTGGGGTGGCAGCGCGGGGCTGAGCCCGGCCGACGACATCCTGATCTCGGTCGAGCGGCCGCTGGGCATCGACTCACCCGGGCAGATGGTGGCCAGCATTCTCAGCAAGAAGATCGCCGCCGGGTCCACGCACCTGGTGCTGGACATCCCGGTGGGCCCCAGCGCGAAGGTGCGTTCGATGCCCGCGGCGCAGCGTCTGCGCAAGCTCTTCGAGTTCGTCGCCGGCAGCCTGAACCTGCACCTGGACGTGATGATCACCGACGGCAGCCAGCCCGTCGGCCGCGGCATCGGCCCGGTGCTGGAAGCGCGCGACGTGATGGCCGTGCTGCGCAACGATCCCGACGCGCCGGGCGACCTGCGCGACAAGGCGCTGCGCCTGGCCGGCCGCGTGATCGAGTTCGACCCCGACGTGCGCGGCGGCGACGGCTGGCGCATCGCGCGCGACATCCTGGAATCCGGCCGTGCGCTGGTGCAGATGGAGGCGATCATCGACGCCCAGGGGCGTCGCAGCCAGGCGCCCGCGCTCGGCACCCTGACGCACGAGGTGATGGCCACGCAGGCTGGCGCCGTGACGGCCATCGACAACCTGCGCCTGGCGCGCATCGCCCGCCTGGCCGGGGCACCGCAGGTCGAGGGCGCGGGCGTCGACCTGCTGTGCAAGGTGGGCGCCGTGGTGGCGGCGGGGCAGGTGCTCTACCGCATCCACGCCTGCTACCCGGCCGACCTGCGCTTTGCATGCGACCTGGCGGGGCGGGGCGGCGGTTACACGCTCGCGTCGGCCTGACTCCGTGTCGGGGCGGCGTTCGACATCACGAAGTCAGCGACGGCGGCCACGTCCGAGAGGTCCAGGCGGGTCACGTCGCCCGACGGCAAGGCCGTATCGCTGGCGACGGCCACGATGCCGGGCCATGCCGGCCACAGCGTGGGCTTGCCGACCTCGGCGCGCCAGACTTCCAGCTTGGGGAATTCGCCGCCCTTGAAGCCTTCTACCAGCACCAGGTCGCAGTGCTGCAGGCGCGACAGCAGGTAGGCCAGCGGTGGTTCGTGTGCGCCGCGCAGTTCGTGCATCAACGCCCAGCGGTCGTTGCCCAGCAGCAGCACCTCGCTGCAGCCGGCCTCGCGCAGGCGGTAGGAATCCTTGCCCGGCCGGTCGATCTCGATGGCCTTGTGGCTGTGCTTGATGAGCGACACGATCAGCCCGCGCCGGGTGAGTTCAGGCACCAGGCGCTCGAGCAGCGTGGTCTTGCCCATGCCGGAGTGGCCGGCGATGCCGAAGACTCTCATCGGGCACATTGTTCCATCGAACCTCGTGCGTGCTGTTCGGGCCGCGGCACCGCTGCGGGCTTCAACTGCCGGCTTCGTCCCGGCGCGGCTTGCCCGTGGGGCAACAGGCGTTGCCCTGCGACTCGCCACGCAGCCAGGTGTCTTCTTCGTTGGTAGTTGCCCGGCGCACGTCTACCAGCGCCGCCCGCTCGCCGTAGAGCGTACGCAGTTGTTCGCTCATCAGCGCATGCGCGTCCTTCCCTGTCGGCAGTAGCCTGAACCAGCGCCGCGGGTGACCGTCGTACCGGAAGTCGACGACCCAGGTGGTGGAGGTCTTGAAGAACTCGGACATCGGTGCGGGCGGGAGTGCCGGCAGCGCAGGGTTCAGGCCGCAACGCCGAACACGCGCCCGACGCCGGCGGTCAGTGCCATCGCCAGCGCGCCCCAGAAGGTGACACGCACGATGCCGCGGGTGATGCTGGCGCCGCCGGTCCGGGCCGACAGCGCGCCCAGCACCACCAGGAAGACCAACGACGCGGCACCCACCACCCAGGCGACCGAGGCAGCCGGGGCCAGCCAGGCCGTGGCCAACGGTGCCGCAGCGCCCACGGTGAAGGCTGCGGCCGAGGCCAGGGCGGCCTGCAGCGGCCGCGCGCTGACGGTCTCAGAGATGCCGAGCTCGTCGCGCGCGTGCGCGCCCAGCGCGTCCTTGGCCATCAGCTGCACGGCCACCTGCTGCGCCAGTGCGGCGTCCAGCCCGCGCTGCACGTAGATGCCTGCCAGCTCGGCGGTCTCACGCGGGCCGTCGGTGGCCAGTTCCAGGCGTTCGCGGGCCAGGTCGGCCTGCTCGGTGTCGGCCTGCGAGCTGACCGAGACGTACTCGCCCGCGGCCATCGACATCGCGCCGGCCACCAGCCCTGCCACCCCGGCCACCAGCACGGCGCTCTGCGCAGCGTCGGCGGCGGCCACGCCGATGATCAGGCTGGCGGTGGAGACGATGCCGTCGTTGGCGCCCAGCACGGCGGCGCGCAGCCAGCCGATGCTGTCGGTGCGGTGGGCTTCCTTGTGGCTGCGGGGCATGGTGCGGGCCGGATGTTGAGAGCCGTCCACTATGAGGCCTTTGCGCGCGGCCGTCACGCGTCAGTGCGTGTGGCCGTGCCCGTGCACAGGGTCGACACCGTGCGCGTGGATTCCACCGGCTGGGCCGCGCTGCGGCGGCGTGCAGCCGTTGCCCAGCGGCTCGCGCGTGACTTGCAGCGTCACGTGGTGGATGTCGAACTGCGCGTGCAGCGCCGCGGTGGCCTGGCGCAGGAAGGCATCGTCGCCGCCGCCGTCGGGCATCACCAGGTGCGCGGTGAGCGCCGTCTCGCTGGTGCCCATTGCCCAGACGTGCAGGTCGCTCACCTGCGCCACGCCTGGCAGTCCGGCCAGCAGCGCCTGCACGGCATGCAGGTCCACATGCTCGGGCACGCCATCGAACAGCAGGTGCAGCGACTGGCGAAACAGGTTCCACGTGCCCCAGACGATGACCGCAGCGATGAGCAGGCTGACCACCGGGTCGAGCCAGCTCCACCCGAAGACCAGCGCCAGGCCGCCGGCGACGACCACGCCGGCCGAGACCAGCGCGTCGGCGGCCATGTGCAGGAATGCGCCGCGGAGGTTCAGGTCGGTCTTGCTGCCGCGCATGAAGAGCAGCGCGGTAGCGGTGTTGACGGCGATGCCGATCCCGGCCACGACCATGATGGTCACCCCCTCGATCGGTTGCGGCGACTGCAGCCGGTGCAGCGCTTCCCAGGCCAGCGAACCCATCGCCACCAGCAGCAGCAGCGCGTTGACGAAGGCGGCCAGGATGCTGGCGCGCTTCCAGCCGTAGGTGTGCCGTGCATCAGGCCGCAGCCGGCCGGCCAGCGCGCCGCCCCAGGCCAGCACCAGGCCGATGACGTCGCTGAGGTTGTGGCCGGCGTCGGCCAGCAGCGCCAACGAGTTCACCTTCCAGCCGTAGTAGGCCTCCACCGCCACGAAGGCGATGTTCAGCGCGATGCCGATGCCGAAGGCCGCATTGAAGTTCGCGGGGGCGTGGTGGTCGTGGGCGTCACTCATGGGTCCGGGGTATGCCTGGGCGTCGGCGTCGGCGTCGGCGCCGGCGCTCACTCGCGCTCGAGTTCGAGGTAGGTGCGGCTGGCGTTGCCGGGCATCAGCTCGGCGGCGTTCAGCAGCCGCATGAAGGGCGCACCGTCGAAGCCCTTCGCCGCAACGCCGACATCGGTGCCGTCGTCCACGGCCTTCTTCATGTGCGCGCGCAGCGCCACCAGGTAGGCCTGGGTGTCGGCCCGGGCGGTGGCCAGGGTGGTGACGGCACCGTGGCCGGGCACCAGCACCTGGGGGTTCAACTGTTCGGCGACGGCGAAGGTGTCGAGCCAGCGCTTGGTGTGGCTGACGGGCAGCACACCCAGCAGGCGGTCGGTGTAGACCACGTCACCGGTGAAGAGCACGTTCTTCTGCGGCAGCCAGACCATCGTGTCGCCCGGCGTGTGTGCGCCACCGCGGTGCCTGAACTCGAAGACCACGCCGCCGAGTTCCAGCGTCTCGTCGTTGCCGCTGAGCCAGCGTGTGGGCAGTGTGGGCACCGTGCCGTCGGCCTTGGCGCCCAGCGTGGCCTTCAGCGCCAGAAGGTGGTCGTTGCCGCGGTTGTTCATGTCGGCCCGGCCCGCCGCGTGGCCGATGAGTTCGGCACCCTGCGCCGCGAACCAGCCGTTGCCCAGCCAGCGGTGGTCCTGCCCGCCGGTGTTGAAGACCCACTTGACGGGCTGCGGCGTCACCGCCCTGACGGCGGCCTGGAGCTTCTGCGCGCTCTGCCAGGTGGCGCCGCTGTCGATGAGCACCGCGCCCGCGGGCGTCACCACCAGGCCGATGTTGGCGTTCAGACCCTCGTTCTCGGCCGTGCGTGCGCCCTTGTCGCCGACGAAGGCCCAGACGCCATCGGCCACGCGCTGGGAAGCGCACGTCCAGCGCCAGCGCGCCGCTGCAGGCGACGGACAGGAGCGCGGCAAGCAAGGTCCTCGTGAGCATGGGTAGGGGCAGGCTTTTCATGGCGCGGCACTGGACACGAGACCCGGCGCGCCGTGGCTACAGGAAGCGGGCGATCTGATCGATGTCTTCCGGGAAGAGCTGGCCGGCTTCGCCCATCAGCACGCGGCCGTCGCGACCGCGCACCACGGTGATGGGCAGGCCTTTCGGCTTGGGCAAGGCTTGGGCGATGGTCGGTGTGACCCAGGCCGAAGGAAAGCTGTAGTTGCGCTTGGCCAGGGTAGGCGCGGGCGTCCTCGGGCTTGCGGTCGATGGACAGCCCCAGGAAACGCAGGCCGCGGCCCTGTTGCTGGCGCCAGAGCGCTTCCATCAGCGGGCTCTGCACGGCGCAGAAGGGGCACCAGCTGGCCCACCAGTACAGCACCAGCACCTGGCCGTCGAAGTGGGCCTGGGTGGCGGTGCGGCCGTCGAGCAGCGTGATGTCGGGCAGCGGCAAGGCCGTGCCCGGTGCCGGTGGCGGGCCGCCCTTGTCGCCGACGGGGGGCGGCGCAGCAACCGGCCCCTGGGCTCGGGCCACGGTGGCCAGCAGCAGCGGGGCGGTGCCGAGGGTGTGCAGAAGGTGGCGTCTTTGCATCGGGGGGTCTCCCCCCACAGCATACGTCGCGGCGCGCGGGGCGCCGGCGCTGCGCTCAGCGCCCTGCTCGTGCCCGCACCGCCGCGCCGCTTTCGTACCAGGGCTTGCTGGCGTTGACCCAGCGCACCACCAGCAGCATCACCGGCACCTCGATCAGCACGCCCACCACGGTGGCCAGCGCGGCGCCCGACTGGAAGCCGAACAGGCTGATGGCCGCGGCCACGGCCAGTTCGAAGAAGTTGCTGGCGCCGATGAGCGCCGACGGGCAGGCCACGTTGTGCGCCTCGCCGGCGCGGCGGTTCAGCCAGTAGGCCAGGCCCGAGTTGAAGAAGACCTGGATCAGGATGGGCACCGCCAGCATCGCGATGACCAGCGGCTGCTGCAGGATGGCCTGGCCCTGGAAGCCGAACAGCAGCACCAGCGTGGCCAGCAGCGCCGCGATCGACCACGGGCCGATGGCCGCCAGCGTGCGCTCGAAGGCCGCCTGGCCGCGCTGCAGCAGCGCACGCCGCCACAGCTGCGCCAGGATCACCGGGATGACGATGTACAGGCCCACCGAGGTGAGCAGCGTGTCCCACGGCACGGTGATGGCGGACAGCCCCAGCAGCAGCGCGACGATGGGGGCGAACGCGAAGACCATGATGCTGTCGTTCAGCGCCACCTGCGACAGCGTGAACACCGGGTCGCCGTTCGTCAGCCGGCTCCACACGAAGACCATCGCCGTGCAGGGCGCCGCGGCCAGCAGGATGAGGCCGGCGACATAGCTGTCCAGCTGGTCTGCGGGCAGGTAAGGCGCGAAGACGTGGCGGATGAAGAGCCAGCCCAGCAGCGCCATCGAGAAGGGTTTCACCGCCCAGTTGATGAAGAGCGTGACGCCGATGCCGCGCCAGTGCTGCTTCACCTGGCCCAGGGCGCCGAAGTCCACCTTCAGCAGCATCGGGATGATCATCACCCAGATCAGCACACCCACCGGCAGGTTGACCTGCGCGAACTCCATGCGGCCGATGGCCTGCACCGGCCCGGGCAGCAGTTGACCGAGCACGATGCCGGCGACGATGCACAGGAAGACCCACAGCGTGAGGTAGCGCTCGAAGACGTTCAGCGGCGCCGGTGCGGCGGGGGCGGGCAGGGTGCCGGTATTCATGTGGAGGCTTCGGTGCGGGGTTCAGCTGCGTGCGATGTCGTCCAGCGCGGCGCGCAGGGCGGTACGGTCCATCGTCTCGAGCGGCAGTGCCAGCAACTGCAGCATGCGGTAGCCGATGGCCTGTCGCGTGAGTTCGAACGCGCGGCGTTTGTCCTCGACGCCGCCATCGGCGTTCGACGGGTCGGGGTAGCCCCAGTGCACCTTCACCGGTTCACCGCCCGCGCCGCCGAAGAACACCGGGCAGGCCTCGGCCGCGGCGCTGTCGCAGACGGTGATGACGATGGCCAGCGGCGGCGCGCCGGCAGCGCTGAACTCGTCCCAGCTCTTGCTGCGCGTACCTTCCGTGGCGATGCCGGCATTGCGCAGCGCTTCCAGCGCAAACGGGTTGATGCGGCCGCTGGGCGCGCTGCCGGCGCTGTGCGCCTGCACGTCGCAGCCGAGCTTCTTCGCCCAGTGGTTGAGCATGCCTTCGGCCAGCACGCTGCGCGCCGAGTTGTGGGTGCAGAGGATGAGGACGTGGATGCGCATGGGCTGGCCGTTCGCCTCAGCAGCAGGACGACGCAGGCTTCACCGCGATGCCCACGGGCCGCCCGCCGGGCTGCGCGCCCACCGCGGGCTTTGCAGGCGCGCAGCAGGCCGCCGCGGCGCCGGCCGCCGGCGTGGCTTCGTTGAATACCGGAATGTCGGCCAGCGTGTGGAAGTGTTCCCAGGCGATGCCTTGCGGGTCGGTCACCCAGTGCTTTTCGCTGCGCGCGTAGCAGCAGGTGGTCTGCCCTTCGTCCAGCAGCGCCAGGTCGGCGGCTTCGGCGTGGGCCTTCATCTCGGCCAGTTCGGCCGGGTCGTCGGTCTGTATGCCCAGGTGGTCGATGCCCGGCTGGCTGCCGCGCGTGGAGATGGCGAAATTCACCGGCGGGTCCTGCAGCATCCACTTCGCGTAGTCGCCTTCGATGCGCGCGGGCTCGGCGGCAAACAACTTGGAGTAGAAGCCGATGCTCTGGCCGAGGTTGTCGACATGCAGGTGGACGTGGAAGCGCTTCATCGCGGGTCCTTTCGAGTTCAGCAGGTGGTACAGGTGGCGGGGCCCGGTACGGCGCAGGCCGCGCCTTCGCAGCAGTGGGCGGTGAGGTAGTCCAGCAGCGCGTTCATCTGCGCGATGGCGGGCCGGTAGATGAGGTTGCGCCCATCGCGCTCCTGCGTCACCAGCCCGGCCCAGGTGAGTTCCTTGAGGTGGAAGGACAGCGTCGACGACGGCACGCGGAGCGCCGCCGACAGCGCGCCGGGCGTCATGCCCTGTGGGCCGACGCCCACCAGCGTGCGGAAGATGCGCAGGCGCATGCCTTGCGCCAGGGCGGCTAGGGCGGTGACGGCGGTCTGTTCTTCCATGTTTCGATGATTATCGAAATAGTGGCATTGCGCAAGCCCCGAAAGTGGCGATCGACCCGCGGCCGCGAGGCTTCAGCCGCCGCGCGTCACGTCCGCCGCTGGCAGTGCGTGGCGTCCAGTTGAGTCCACGCAATCCGCGTACCGGGCCGAGGCGTAATCTGAAACAGTCCCCAGGCGGTGGCGATGCCGCCGCCCTCAATGGGGATGAAAAAACTCCGCGGTGGTGCAGCGCTCCTTCATGAGAGTTGGAAGCCCCGCAAAGATCGAGGAGATGACCATGTTGCGGATCAGCCCAATTGCCGCCGCCGTGCTGGGTGGCGCCGCTCTGGCCGGTTGTTACGTCGTTCCGGAACGTGCACCGGACGGCCGCGTGATCTATCAACACTATCCGCTGCCGCCGCCGCCCGCGGTCGTGATGCCGCCGCCCGGTGCAGCGGGCTCGGCCTCGCCGGCCACGCTGCCGGTGCGCCTGTATCCGCACAACGACATCGCCACGCAGACTGGCGTCATCACCGGCAGCGTGACGAACATGATGACTGGCAAGGGCCTCTTCAACGTCTCCTACATGGGCGAGGTGCTGTCGGGCGAAGCCACCCGCGTCTCCAACGAGGAGCGCCGCGGCGTGGCCAGCGCCTTCAGCCCGAAGGGCATGTTCATGTCTTGCGAGTACCAGATGAACACGCCCTACCAGGGCGCGGGAAGTTGCACGTTCTCCAACGGGGCGCTCTATCAGATGCACATCGGCGGCGAGCGCTGATCGCGGCCGCGCGGCCTTGCTGCAACCCCGGGTCTCTCGCGGGCGGGCAGCGGTGGGGAATGGCGGTGCGGGTTTTGGTGCGAGAGTCAGTGCGCCGCGGCTGCCGCCGGGCGCTGGTTCAGCGCCAGCCGGTCGGCGCCGATTGAATATTTACCCACCTGCCGATTGAACTTTGACCCGGGGATGGCGATGCCGGCGGTGTTGATCAGGGGGGTCGCTACTGCGCCACGGGTGGGTTCGTCACCGAACTTTGGCCGACTCCTGCGAACCCCAACCGTCACCGGCGAGGCCTTGCGGAGCCTTTATGGACACCCCCCGAATACGACGAAGCCCATCACGATGGACGGGCTTCAGCGGGGATGACTGGTGGCCTGGGGCGGAATCGAACCACCGACACGCGGATTTTCAATTCCCGTGCAAAAGTGTTCGCCTGCGTCGATTTGTAGCGGTACACTCTATGCAAATCAACACGTTAGCTGTCTAGTGCTGGATACATAGCCAGCTTCTGTGTCGGTCTGAATTCGTCTAAACGGGTGCTGTGCCCCTACATAGCCCCTACATGGAACGGACGGCACCCGATGGCTAGGCCCCGCAAGACCGACGTACCCGACCTCACCAAGCCCTGCGACTTGACGGCTGGTGCCATTGAGCGGCTGACCTGCCCGCCCGGTAAGACGCAGGCTTTCCTGCGCGACGCCGCCGGCAACGGGCTACGGGTTCGCGTGACCCCGAATGGGGCGAAGGCTTTCGTCTTCGAGCAGAGCCTGAAGAACAAGACCATCCGCCGCACCATCGGCAGTGTGGAGACTTGGACGATTGAAAAGGCCAGGACCGAGGCGGTGAAGCTGGCCGTCCTGCTGGACGCTGGCACCGACCCGCGCGAGCTTGAGCGCGAGCAGGCCGAGGCGAAGGCCGCCGCCGCCGCTGAGAAAACTGCGCAGGCCGCCGCCGCCGCCGCCCAAGATGCCGCCGATGCCCTGACCGTGCGGGAAGCCTGGGACCGCTACACAGCAGAGCGCAGGCCGCAGTGGGGCGAGCGCACCTATGCCGACCACCTGAAGAGCGCGCAGGAAGGCGGGAAGGACCGCCAGCGCAGGCCCGGCGTGAAGACGAAGCCCGGCCCGCTGGCACCCTTGATGGCGCTGCGTCTAGTTGACCTCGACGCTGCCGCCGTGGAAGCCTGGACAAAGCGCGAGGCGCCCACCCGCCCGGCTCGCGTGAGGCTGGCGCTGCGGCTGCTGAAGGCGTTTCTTCGCTGGGCCGCTGCGGAGCCTGACCTGAAGGGGCGCGCCGACCCGACCGCCGCCAGCGCAAAGAAGACTCGCGAGGCCGCAGGCAAGGCGAAGGTGCGGAATGACTACCTGCAACGCGAGCAACTGGGTCCGTGGTTCGATTCCGTGCGAAGGATTCAAAACCCTGTCATCAGCGCCTACCTGCAATGCCTGCTGCTGACCGGCGCCCGCCGCGAAGAACTGGCGGCGCTGCGCTGGGAGGAAGTCAACACGCAATGGCGCGGGCTTGACCTGAAGGACAAGATAGAAGACCGCCGCGCCGTGCCGCTCACGCCCTACGTTGCGCACTTGCTGGACGGCCTGCCGCGCCGCAATGGCTGGGTTTTCTCAAGTGCGCAGGCCCTGGCTGGCGATGCCAAGAACGCCGCGCGCAGAGCCCGCTATCACGCTAGAAAGGGCACCAAGGCCCCCGAGGGTGACGTGAGCATCGGCAGCGCATCCGGGCGTCTTGTGGACCCCAGCATTGCGCACCGCCGCGCCTGTGCTGCTGCCGGGCTGGAAGGCTTGACGCTGCACGGGCTGCGCCGTTCGTTCGCCAGCCTGTGCGAATGGCTCGACATTCCCGGCGGAATCAGCGCACAGATTCAAGGCCACGCGCCCCAGGGTGTGCGAGAGCAAAACTACATCCGGCGCCCGCTTGACCTGCTGCGCGTGCACCACGAAAAGATTGAGGCGTGGATTCTGAAAGAAGCCGGCATTGACTTTGACCCAGCGCAGGTCGCGCCCGCTGGCCTGCGCGTGGTGGCTGCCGCCTAGACTTCGCATCGCCCTCGGCTAGGCTGGCCGGCTGACAAGCGAGAAACCTTCACCCGCTGCCGGGGGCACCCTTTGGAGGGCACCGCGAGGGGTGTGCATGAGCGATACACCGAAGCCGACTGGCTTTGCCGGGGCTGGGTTCAGGGCAGGCAACGCGAGGCGAATGGAGCCGGCGGCGCTGCCGTGGCCCGCTGCCGATTGGGGCCTGTGGGCGGACATGCCGAGGGCGACACTGCGCGAAGCGGTGCTGCTGAGCATGAACCTAGACCCGCGCCCCAACTTCACCGAAAAGGCGGGGCGCACCCGTCCCCTGCTGTCCGACCCGGGGCCGGAATTCCACCGCCGTCTGACGCTGGGTTGTGCGCACGTTGGCGGATATGGGCCGCTGCGCGCCGTGCGAGTCAATCAACTATTGGGCGCGCGGGGCGACGTGGAAGTGAGCCTGCCGGAGTTTCGAGCGTGGGCCGAAGGGCTTGGATGGCCGATGCCTGAGCTGTTCCCTGGTGCCAAAGGAACGGCGCCAGCCGCAGAGCCGGTGCCGACCGCAAGGCAGTCGGCGGAGACGGCGAAGGATAGGCGCGCTCGCCTGCTGGAGTGGCATGAGGAGGAGGAACACGCGAGAGGCAAGCGTGGCGCGCTGGCCCGTGTGGTTGCACGTGAGACGCTGCGCCGACCCACTGCCGACCGGTCCAACATCGGCACCGACATTCGGAAGGCACGTGCCGAGCGCGCCCAAGAGCGACGCGCGGGAGCCCTGCTAGGACCGCTTGGCAGGTAATGCTAGAGCTACCCGAGACTTACCCCGTTAGCTGCCAGCATCCACTATGAAGAAGTGACCGGGTAGCCCTACCCCGTTTGACGGGGTGCCGTACCCGGAATTTCCCATTGGGTTTTCAACGTGCCGCAACGGCAAAGGAAACCCAAGCATGAACACCGCAACGCATCACAGCGCGGAAACGAGGGAGGGCGCAATTGCTGGCCCGGCCTTCGTAAGCCTCGCCCGTGAAACTCGCGCCGCCGTTGACACAGCGACGGCCGCCTACCACCTGAACCGCCAGCCGCAAACCTTGCGCTGCTGGGCCTGCAACGAAGATGGCCCGCTGCGCCCGCTGCGCATCAATGGCCGCCTGGCCTGGCCTGTGTCCGAGCTGCGCCGCGTGCTGGGGGTGGGCAAATGACCGCCTTCACCATCCACGCCGAACTGGTGCCGACCAACTTCTACACCCGGTGGCACTGCCACTGCTGCGGGGGCACCACCGAGAAGGTCGGTGTGCTGTGCGAAGTGCCCAAGTCGCACCCGACGCACGCCGGGTTCCGCGTGTGCGAAAAGTGCCTCAAAGCCGGCGACGTGCAGCAGCAAATGCTCGACCACGCGGACGAACTGGAGCAGCGCGCCAAGTACCTGCGCGACACCGCGAGCCGCTTGCAGGTGCCGACCTATGCCGAGTGGCAGTACGCCGACCGCGTGGCCGATGCGGTGCAGGTGCTCTATCACACGACCGACTTCGAGGTGCCGACCAACGAGGTGCTCGCCTGGCCGCGTGAGCAGCAGCTGGAAATCATCGCGCGGGCCGAGGCGGTGCTGGTGCGCGAAGCCGCAGAGCGCGAGGCCGCCTCGCGCCTGGTGTCGGGCGATTCGGACGACATCCCGTTCTGAGGCGGCAAGTGATGAAGCCACCAAGTGAAAGACCCTCAACCGTTGCAGCGGATGAGGGCCCCGAGAAACGCAAGAGCAAGCCCGGCAAGTCTAAACCCGCTGCCACATTTTGTGGCACCGACAATCCGCGCTATCTGCGAATCCTGGCCGCGCTGCTGACGCGAGCCCGAACGCGCGAGGAAATCGACCGTATCGCAGGCGCCAGCAACGAACGCGCTGCGCGGAGGTCCACATGACCACCCCTATCGAAAAGGTGCTGCCGCACCTGACGCGCGTTAAGCGCACCGCACCGGGCAAATGGATTGCCTGCTGTCCTGCTCACGAAGACAAGAGCCCGTCACTCAGCATTCGCGAGATGGACGACGGGCGCCTGCTGCTGCACTGCTTCGGCGGTTGCGCCGTCGAAGAAGTGATTGGCGCCGTCGGCGTGGACATGACGGCGTTGTTCCCTGAGAGGCCATCTACTCCAGGCGCTGGCGCCAAGCCGCAGCCGCTGCAACGTCTGCCGGCCAGCCAAGCCATCGAGATCCTCGAAAGCGAAACCATGGTTGTCGCCGTGATCGGCGGCGACATGGTGCGCAAGAAGGTCATCAACGAAATCGACCACCGCCGGCTGATTCAAGCGGTGTCACGCGTGCAGTTCATCGCGCAGGAAGCGAAGCGATGAAGCCCGACCATTACTCCAAGATCGTCGCCGGCATAGATCAGATGGTTGTCGAGGCTGGCATCGATCCGACAGTCGAGGTCGACAACCCGCTCGACGAAGTGGAAGCCTTCCTGGCTCGCTTCGTGGCCTACCCGAGCGAGGCCGCTCGTGTGGCACATGTCCTGTGGATCGGCCACGCCCACTTGATGGACTGCTGGGAATCAACGCCCCGCATCGCGTTCCTGTCGCCCGAACCGGGCAGCGGCAAGTCTCGTGCACTGGAGGCATCCGAGCTGCTGGTGCCGCTGCCGGTGCAGGCCGTCAACGTCACGCCGGCCTACCTGTTCCGCAAGGTGGGCTCAGAGAATGGCAGGCCGACCGTGCTGTACGACGAGATCGATACCGTCTTCGGCCCGAAGGCGAAGGACAACGAGGAGATCCGCGGGCTGCTCAACGCCGGCCACCGCCGCAGCGGTGTTGCAGGCCGTTGCGTCGTGCGCGGTAAGCAGGTCTTCACCGAGGAAATCCCAGCCTACTGCGCTGTCGCCCTGGCTGGCCTGGGTGGATTGCCCGACACCATCTTGTCTCGTAGCGTGATCGTGCGGATGCGCCGCCGCGCGCCCAACGAGCAGGTCGAGCCCTTCCGCCGCCGCGTGCATGAAGGTGCGGGCGATGCCATCCGGCATCGGCTGGAAGCCTGGGCAATCAAGGTGCAACCCGAGATCGGCGACCCATGGCCCGAGATGCCCGCCGGCATCGTTGACCGCAGCGCCGACGTCTGGGAAGCGTTGTTGGCCGTGGCCGACGCTGCTGGCGGCGCCTGGCCCGCGCGTGGCCGTGTAGCGGCTGTTTCCCTTGTAGCGGAATCCAAGGGGAGCACACCCAGCCTCGGCGTGCGGCTGCTGGAAGACCTGCGTCACGTCTTCGGCGACCGCGAGCACATGGCGACCGACGACATCCTCAAGGGCTTGTGCCAGATCGATGAGGCGCCGTGGGGTGACATCCGCGGGAAGGCCATCGACGCCCGCGGCCTGGCGCAGCGGCTGCGTCCCTACGGCGTGGCGTCAAAGCAGGTGCGCATCAGCGCGGAGACCACGCTCAAGGGGTACGCCCGCGCCGACCTTCACGACGCCTGGGAGCGGTATCTAGGACCCTCCCACCATGGAAGCGAAACAAGCGAAACAAGCGAAACGACCGAAACGCCCGCCGCGCCGGTTTCCGATGTTTCGGATGTTTCGGATGCCATGGGAGGCGAACCTATGGCCGACGAGGAGGTGTTCTGATGGGTGCCCGCGACCTGTTGCACGACATGCTGGCCGCTGGGTTCACGCTCGAAGTGGCTGGCGAGAAGCTGTTGGTGACACCGGCCTCAAACCTCACCGACGACATGCGGGAGGCACTGCGCGCCTGCAAGCCGGAACTGCTGGAGCTGCTGGCCGGCGGCAATGCGCACAGACTGGCCCAGGAGCGGCCCTACAGGCCCTCGCCAGCCCAAGGCAATGCAGCGCATGCCGACGCCTGGGATGACGCCGCCATCGCCCGTTTCCAGGCCCGCACGGGGCATATCCGCCGACACGGGTTCACCGAGCAAGACGCCGACGATCTAGCCGAGCAGATGCACCTGCGTGACGTACGCGCCGACTATCGGCACCTGTGCCTGGAGTGCAAGCACTACCGCGGCAGGTGCGGCAACCACAAGGCTGCTGGCCTGCACACCACCGACGTGGGGCGCGGCCTCGCAACGATGTTTCAGCACTGCCCAGGCTTCTCCGAGGTGAACTGATGGCGAATCACAAGTCACTGACCGAGGCGGCGATGCGCAAGCGCCGCGAAGCACGGTACGAACGCGACTTCAAGACCGGCGCACCCCTTGCCCCAATGTTCGAGCGGCAAGCAGCAGAACTGCTCAAGCTGGAGACGCCACCGGATGTCGGCCCCGGTGGCGAGGTGGTCAACGAGCAGGTGGCGGGCCTCGGGCAAAAGCGGTGGAACATCCGCGAGACCCTGAGAGAAGGCGCTGATCGAATCGCCGAGGATGCCTCGCTGCGCAGGACGGACTTGCTCATGCAACCGTCCTTCAACGTCGTGGCGATGGGGATCGACGCGGCGGAAGCCATCGGCGCGAGCAACAGCCTGGAGAAGATGCTCGCGCACCAGATGGCCGTCGCACACGAGGGAACGATGCGGCTGATGGATCGGGCGCTGAGCTTCGAGTCGAGTCAAGACGCCGTGGAGTCGTGCAGGCTTGCAAATACGGCGGCGCGGCTGATGGGTGTCTTTCAGGATGGGCTATTGACCCTGCAGCGGCTGCGCACCGGCGGAAGCCAGACCGTGACCGTACAGCACGTCAACGTGCAGTCTGGTGCTCAGGCAGTGATCGGCATGGCGACCGGGGGGCGCAAGCGCGGGGGGCGGAATGGAAAAGTCGGGTAATGCCATGCAACTTGCACCGAGATGCGGAGCACATGCGCGCACGACGGGTCAGCCGTGCCGCTCACCAGCGATGAAGAACGGCAGGTGCCGGATGCACGGCGGCAAGGCGGGGCGCAAGCCGACGCATGGGCGCTACACGCAGGCCGCTCTGGCGCAGAACCGCGAAATCCGTAGGCTGCTGCAGATGCTGCGAGAACTGATCGGCTAGTGTGGTGCGCTCCAAGTTCTTGCATCCATCGACGCACGGCGAGGTCAGCTTTGCTCGGTGTCGAATGTACGCAGCCGGCCATCAGCGGACAGTGGCGACAGGCAGGTTCCTGGCTTCCCGTCTCGTCAATGTCAGGCCCGAAATTCTCCTTGCTGCGCCTCGCTGAAGAGGTGTATCAGCCCTGGTCGCACAAGTTCTTGCGCCTCGCAGCTGCGTCTGTTCAGCGTTCAGGCAGCGACGGGCTATTTGCGGCGCCTGGTCGCACCAGCCAGGCCCAGCGCCGCAATCGCCAGGGCCCACGACGCCGGCTCGGGCACGCTTGCGCTCGGGTTGAAAGCGAGGATTGTGGGACTGTAGTTCTCGGGCCCCCGGCCCGGATAGGGCAGCAGCGAAAACGCTGGCCCTGCCGCTCCGGTAGAGGTGATCGACACCAGCAACTCGAACTCATCGAACACTGCCGCCGGCAGGGCAACCGTGTTGGTGCCCAGGTGCGCGCAGCAGGTGTTGGCATTCGCCTCAAAATAGCTGAATACCGTGGAACCGTTCTGGAGCAGGTTGAATGTGAAGTCCGAGATACCAGTCCCGAAATTCCCATAGAGCGAGAACGCTGGGAAGATCGAACCGCCCACGCTCGTCCATTCGCCGGTTCCTGCCGCGATCAGGCGGTAGGCGAACGTGTCGCCAGCCTGAAGGGTGACCGACGTGGGGTCGTCGCTGCCAGCGGCCAGAGTGACAACGTCACCGCCGAAGTAGTTGACGTTGAAAGTGTAGGCGGCGGCGTGGGCAGTCGCTAATGCCGTGAATGGCAAGGCTGTGGCGAACAGGCACTTTGCGAACAGTTGGGAAGGCGTCATGACGTTCCTCGCGGGTGATGAGCAGACCGGACGAGATGCCCGGCTAGGATGGCGCTAAAGTCACGTTAGCAATATTTGGGCCACAGATTGCTTTCGAGAAAATGCTGTTTGCATTCAGTCACTTGAACGAGGTCGATCGCGCCGGTGGCGACATCTGTGCGCGGCCAAACGGGCAAGTGTAAAAAGGGCCGACAGTGTGGTCTGTTCGGTGCGGTGACGTTCGAAATGGCCCGAGGCGCCACTCAGTGCCCGCGGGTGCTGCCGGCCGATGGTTGTACGATGGGTTCCCGAGGTGGGGACCTCGGACGTCCCCAAGCCGCTTGCTGCGCTTCAATCGTGGAGAGTGCCGCCCACCTTTGTGCCTACCGCTGCGGCGACTCCTTCGGTGGCGTCGGTACATGTGTGACCGGCCGCTTCGGGGCTACGAGTTCGGGGCAGCCTATGTCGCCTCGGGGTCGTGTGCCGGTGCTCGCGGTCGGCAATCGAAGGGCTGCTGTGCTGCGCATACCGGAACTTGGAGGCCGAACGACTGGTGTTCGTCGTTCAGCAGTCAGCCACAACAGTCCGACGACAGGCTCTGGACGGCCATAAGCCGGCACCTCTGAACGGCGGCTGTGGGGCGGCCCAATCGGGTCGTCTACGTCGAATCTGCAGACATGGCCCCTAGAGCCGGCAAGGAACTACCAGGTCGCGGCAGATTTGCTCCTGAGTGGCCGTGGGGGCGACGCATTCCGTCGCACCCGTGACGTGACTCCGCTTCCGTCGCTCAGGAACTTCCATGAGTCGCACCCCATCCTGTACCTCGGCCGGTGTCGGGACGCTTTACATCAATGGCCCCTGCGGTCTTGAGTTTAGAACGCAAGTGATTTGAACCAAATCAGTTTTTATGCATGGCACAATTCATGCTTCATCGTTCTCGATGAGTCTTCCACCCACAAAGGTATCTCTATGGGTTTCGTGCGTTCTCTGCTTAGGTTCACGTTGGCATCCGTTGTCTTGCTGGCGGCGTCCTTCTCGGCCCAAGCTGCGCTGGTCTTCAACTTCTCGATCACTAATGCGTTCGGCTCCGTGTCGGGTACAGTGACCGGAACGATCTACGGCCTGACCGACAATAGCACCGGCGCAGCAACAAGCGTCACTATTGATACCTTTCCCTCCGGGCTCGATAGCATATTCGGTTCAGGGCCGATCGACGCCACTCTGTGGGATGTGCAATCTGAAAATTCATTTACCGTGGTAGATGGTTTGGTTACCACGGGTAGGTTCTATGCGTGGGAACTAGTTGATTATTCGTATTCCACGGCCGCGCAGTTGTTCATAAACGCCTCGTCTGGTGCCTTCAACTTCGTCAATATCGACGGCGACATTACGAGATTTGTTTGGGGGGAAAACGGATTCGCTGCCGCCAATATCGTGCCGGCTGACATCAACGCTGTGTCGGAACCCGCTTCGATCGCCCTGCTCGGCATCGCACTAGCCGGGTTGGGGTGGAGCAGGCGCAGCAAGGGCTGACAGCCACACTCACCCCTACACAACCGCCGCTTCGGCGGGGTCTTTCATGCCGGCACCACCGCTGCGCTTTGTCGCATTAGCGCGCTCTGCGTGCTGGCCGAAAACGCGCCGCGCGTGCTGGTCACCTCCCGGTCCGGCAAGTCCTGGATCAGCGCGCCCGCGGATGCACAGCATGTTTGGCCGTCCTGATCTTGCCGCGAAACGGTGGCCGCCCGGCCCTGAACGCCAAGAAGGGCCTTGAAGTTTGCGCGTCGGCCGCAGCAACGCCCTGCGCCCGCGGGTTCATACCCAAGGTGTTGTCGGCGTACGTTGGGGCTGTCGTTCGACGACTTGGACGATGGACTCCCGGAGGGGGTGAGCCCGCACGGTCTCAAGTCACGCGCTGCGCCTCAACCGCTCAGCGTGCCGCCTATCTGTGTGTACCCGCTGCCGAGGGACCTCCTCCGGGGGCCTCCGGGGGCCGCGGTTCGGATCTGACCGACCGCTTCGAGGCGACGAATTCACTGCCGCGAATTTCGGCTCTGGGTCGGGAAGAGACCATCGACTTGCCGCCCGACAGCAGACGCCCCGGAGCTTCGACCTGGGCATTCAACACTTATGGAGCGGGTCAGGCAGTAGGCGACACTGACTTGCGCCCGCGCGTGGCCACCGCGCCTAGCAGGGCAGCGCCGACGAGTGCAAGGGTGGCGGGTTCTGGGATAGTGGCAACGTCGCCGTCGCGCACGGCCCATGCGTAGTGGTCGGCGCCCAACTTAAAGCCCCGGACCTGTGCGCCCCCTGCCATGGCAAAGTCCCATGCATGTGGGACTGTTGAAACGTCCGGGCCGTTATACGTCGTGGCCGTCCAATACGCGGACCCTATGTTCACAAATAGGCTCTCGTCATTGGGATTAGCCGGGTCGTCCACCAGTCCCGCTCCACTTGGGTAATTCCCCGCGGTATCACGAGTCCCGATATTCCCAAGGCCCACGTAGAACATGTGACTCAGTTCGGCCTGTGTACCTGTTATGTTCCACCCTTGATCGGTACTGCCGTCATAGGCGATGGTGTATGCATAGCTCACGCCGTTGGCTGGCAGCGCATGCGGCAAGCGCCAGTCGTTGTAGTAGACGCCCCGCACACTGTCGTAGAAGCTGAGACTGAATGCCCAATTCATGGCGTTCTGCCAAGACATGAGGCCATCAACGCTACTGACTCCGTCATCAAAGCTCGATCCCGCGCCGAGGTTGGCATTGCTCAGCCACGTAACCTTCAGAATGTCGTCGTAGATCAAGCCGCCGCCGCGATCGATCAGTGCCCCCTGCGCCGCGCCCATCGTCAGGACAACAGAGAACGCCGCCAGCGCCTTGAGTAGCTTCTTCATGTCCCAGTTCCCACGTTCCGGGCCAGCCGCACAGGGTCGCCCCGCCAGATGCCGAGATTGCCCGCAGTAGACCCCGCCACCTTGTGCTAGCGCAATAAGCGCGCGCGCCGTCGCACCCGATTCAGGGGGTGGGTTCGGAGCGCATCAGCAGCCGGCACCAGACAGCGGGCACCCTAAAGACGGCACCTGATCGGCGGCACCAGAGGGAGGTAACCCGTATGGGCCACGCTTCGGGGCGATTCGCTGGCGAGTCTGGCTGGGCACCGAGAGCGAGGCTGCGTGCCGGGTTCGTCGTTTCTAGGGCCGAAACCCTGCGTCGCCCCTACACAGCCCCTACATGGAGCCCAGAAACAACAAAGCCCGACCTTGTGGGCCGGGCTAAGTGCTTGATTCTTATGGTGGCCTGGGGCGGAATCGAACCACCGACACGCGGATTTTCAATCCGCTGCTCTACCAACTGAGCTACCAGGCCAGTCGAGCCCGAAAGTATAGCAGCGCGGTACCCCCTCACTGCCAGGCCGCGGTGCCCTTCAGACCATGCCGCGCCTGTTGCGCGACAGGTCCACGCCCAGCTGCTTGAGCTTGCGGTAGAGGTGCGTGCGCTCCAGCCCGGTCTTCTCGGCCACGCGCGTCATGCTGCCGCCTTCCTGTGCAAGGTGGAACTCGAAGTAGCTCTTCTCGAAGGCATCGCGCGCCTCGCGCAACGGGCGGTCGAGGTCGAAGCTCTGTTCGGCACGCGGGCCTTCGGCCACTGGCGGCGGCAGCGGGCCGCCGTGGTGCGGTAGCACGGCACCGTCGCCGGGCACCGGGGTGTCGCCGCGCATTGCGGCGGCCAGGCGCTGCGCGGGCTTCACCAGCGCCTGCTCCACTGCGCGCAGCAGCTTCTGCAGCGTGATGGGCTTTTCCAGGAAGGCGCTGGCACCGTATTTCGTGGCTTCCACTGCGGTGTCGATGGTGCCGTGGCCGCTCATCATGATGACCGGCATGCTCAGCTGACCGCTCGCGCTCCACTCCTTCAGCAGCGTCACGCCGTCGACGTCGGGCATCCAGATGTCCAGCAGCACGAGGTCGGGCCGCAGCATCTCGCGCACGGTGCGCGCCTGTGCGGCGTCTTCGGCCAGTTCGACCGTGTGACCCTCGTCGGTCAATATCTCCGAGAGCAGGGCGCGGATCCCCAACTCGTCGTCGACTACCAGGATAGTTGCCATACGTTCTAGTGCGTCACGCTGCCAGGGGTTTGGAGGTACCGGCTTCGGCCGGCCCCTCTCGCAGGCCGGCCGGCGTTGCGGCGAAGTTGGAAAATGATAGCGAAACGCGGGCCCCGGTGACCGGGCCGTCGGGCTCATCGCCCTCGTGCAGGTTGGCCGCGCGCAATCGGGCGCCGTGTTCGTCGGCAATCTTCTTCACCACCGCCAGCCCCAGGCCCGTGCCCTTGGCCTTGGTGGTGACGTAAGGCTCGAACGCGCGCTTGAGCACCTTGTCGGCAAAGCCTGGCCCATTGTCGATCACCGTCAGCCGCACCGCACGCAATTCGCTGTGCTCGCCGCGCGCAGCGCTGGTGATCAACTCCACCTGCCCGTCGGGCCGGTCGGCCACCGCGTCCAGGCCGTTCTGCACCAGGTTGTGGATGACCTGGCGCAGCTGCGTGGCGTCGCCCAGAATGTGTGGCAGCTCGGGTTCGAGCCGGGCCACGAGCAGCCCATTGTCCAGTGCCTGCCCGTACAGCGCCAGCACTTCTGAGGCCAGTTCGCCCAGGTCCAGCGGCTTCATCTGCCCAGCGGGCAGGCGCGCGTAGTCGCGAAACTCGTTGACCAGGGTCTGCATCGCCTGCACCTGGTTGACGATGGTGGCCACGCTGCGCGCCAGCAGCGCCTGGTCGGCGCCTTCGAGCTTGTGGCCCAGGCGGTGCTGCAGCCGCTCGGCCGAAAGCTGGATAGGCGTGAGCGGGTTCTTGATCTCGTGAGCCAGCCGCCGCGCCACCTCTGCCCAGGCGGCGCTGCGCTGGGCCGAGACGACTTCGCTGATGTCGTCGAACACCATCAGGTGCGCTCCCGGCCGCTGCTGCGCAGCAACGGCCTGGGGGCCCGTGTCCGGAAGGGTCGCGCCGCGGACCAGCAGCGTCAGCGTGCTGCCGTCGGCGCGCTTGAGGTCGAAGCTCTCCTGCCACTGGTCGCGCTCGCCGGCCTCGGGGCTGGTGGCAAGCAGTTCGAAACGCTGCTCGACGCCGTGCGCGAAGTCCTGCAGATCGGGCAGTTCCGACAGCCGCTTGCCACGCCAGCCGGCCAGCGGGCGCTGCAGGATGCGCGTGGCGCCCGGGTTGACGGTGTCGATGCGGCCTTCGCGGTCGAAGACGATGACGCCGGCGGTCAGTGTGTCCAGGATGGTCTGCAGTCGCGTTCGCGCGCCCTCCAGCTGATGCATGCCGCGCTGCACCTGGGTGCGCGCGTCGGCCACCTGGGCCGTCATCGCTGCGAAGCTGCGCGTCAGGCCGCCGAGCTCGTCGCCGCTGGTGAACACGGGCTTGGCAGTCAGGTCGCCGGCCGCCACCTGGCGCACGCCGTCGGCCAGCAGCAGCAGCGGCTTGGCGAGCTGGTTGCCCAGCACGATGGCCAGCAGCACGGACGCGAAGACGGCCAGGATCAGCGCCAGCGTCAGCGTGCCCACGTACATGCGACGCAGGCTGTCGCGGGCAAGGAAACGCTGCTGGTATTCGCTGTACGCGGCCTGCACCGCCAGCGCGTTGGTGGCCAGCGCCCGCGGCATGGGCTGCACGATCATCAGGTAGCGCTCAGCGCTGCCGGCCAGCGAGATCGATGTGCGGGGCACCCGCGCCAGCGCGCGCACACGCGGGCCGGCGCTGCCCGGGGCCAGCGTCTCCTCGTCCAGCCCTTCCACGACGCTGGCCGCGCCTTCGGCACGCGCCTGGCGCAGCAGGTGGGCGCTGGGGCGTTCAGGTGGGCCGGCGTCGGCGCTGCCGCCGGCGGCGAACAACACCTGCCCGTTGCCGCTGACCAGAGAGGCTTCGCTGGCGCCCAGCTGCTCGCGCAGCCGCTCCAGCGCCAGTGGCGCCACTGCAGTGCCGGCGTCGGCCAGGCGTTCGGCCCCCACGCGCGCCTTGCCAACGAGGTCGGTAGTCAGCGTGTCCAGCGTGCCGCGGCCCAGGGCCAGGCCGGCGTCCAGCGCGCCGGCCACCTTGACGTCGAACCAGGCCGCGATGCTGCGGCTGGCGAACTGGTAGCTCACGGTGTAGATCACCAGCCCGGGCAGCAGCCCCACCAGCGCGAAGATGCCGGCCAGCTTGATGAGCAGCCGGCTGCCGAACTTGCCGCGTTGCACACGCACGGCCAGTCGCAGCGCGACGATGGCGATGACCAGCGTCAGCAGCACGGCCACCGCCACGTTGACCCAGAACAGCCAGACGAAGTGACGTTCGTAGAAACCGCCACCTTGCGCGCTGAAGGAGACGACGAAGGCCAGCACCAGCGCAGAACCGGTGGCGGCGACGATGGCGACGATCCAGGCCCAGCGGGCCGAGGTGTTCATCCTGGTGCGGTCTGCATCATGGTGTGCCGAGTTCGACCTTCAGCACACGCGACGCACCCACCGCCCATTCGCCCTGGCCGCCCAGGCCGAACTGCATGGGTCCAGGCAGTTGCGTAGTGTCCAGCCGGTAGCTGAATTCGACGTAGTAGCTCTTGTCGACGTCCAGCTGCGACAGGTCGGCCAGCTTCCAGCCGGCGCTGCGTGAGGCGATGGCCAGCGCCTCGCTGAGCGACGGAAAGGTCTGGTTCAGTCCGCCCAGGCCGACGCGCCACGAGCCCGTCAGCGGCTGGTAGGCCACGCGCCAGGAGCGCGACACACGCGCCACGCGCTCGTCGCGCCAATACCAGCGGTCGCGCAGCAGGCGTGCCTCGGCCACGAAGTAGATCGGCACGCCGCGCTGCAGGGCCTCTTCCACCGTGCGTGGCAGGCTGACGCGGGCCGTGAAATCGAGTGTCAGTGCACCTTCGAAGCGTTGTACCTGCAGCGTGGCCAGCTCGACGCCCTGCGCGCGGGCCGCCGTGGCCGTGGCCAGGGTCAGCGCCAGCAGCGAAGCACCCAGCGCAAGCCGCAACCACCCCTGCAGCAGGCCCTGCATGGTGAAGCGGCGGACCGACGGCAGGGGCATGGGGCGAGGTGGCGGGTGGTGCTCTAAGGGCTGCGAGCCTTCTGGATCAGCGCGTAGAAAAAGCCGTCCTGCAGCGCGACGCCGCGGCCCAGGGCTCCCAAGGCGGCATTGTCGGGCAGCGGCAGCAGATGCCCCGGCGACTGGGGTTGCAGCAGTGCCGAGCCAGGGGGCTGCCGTTGCAAAAACGCGTCGATCTGCTGGCGACCTTCGGCCGGAAAGATCGAACACGTGGCGTACAGCAGCCGCCCGCCCGGCGCCAGCAGCGGCCACAGCGCGTCCAGCAGTTCGGACTGGATGCGCGACAGCGCCTGGATGTCGTCGGGCCGGCGCAGCCAGCGCACGTCGGGGTGGCGGCGCACGATGCCGCTGGCCGTGCAGGGCGCGTCGAGAAGGATGGCGTCGAAAAGCCTGCCGTCCCACCAGGTTTGCGGCAGGCGGCCGTCGCCGGCCTTAAGCTCGGCCTTCAGCTGCAGGCGGTTCAGGTTGTCCTGCACGCGCGCCAGGCGCACGGGGTCGCTGTCCAGCGCCAGCAGGTCGAGTTCGGCCAGCTCCAGCAGGTGCGCGGTCTTGCCACCGGGGGCGGCGCAGGCGTCGAGCACGCGGGCCTGGGGCTTGAGGTTCGCGCCGTCGACAAGCAGGCGTGCGGCGCGCTGCGCGGCGGCGTCCTGCACGCTGACCTCGCCTTCGGCAAAGCCCGGCAACTGGTTGACGGCGCAGGGCTGGGCCAACACCACGGCCTGGCCGCCCAGTGCGGGATCGTCCAGCAGCGTGGCGGCGCGGCCCAGCGAAGCCAGTCCACCAACGTAGTTTGCACCGGTGCCGCGGCGGGCGTTCACGCGCAGCGTCATGGGCGGGCGCTGGTTGGCGCTGGCCAGCAGGGCCTGCCAGTGCTGGGGCCAGTCGTGCTTCACGCGTTCCACCCACCACAGCGGGTGGTTGTAGGCGCCCAAAGCGCTGTGGCGCGCGGCGGTCACCAAGGCGTCGCGTTCACGCAGGAAGCGCCGCAGCACGGCGTTGATGAAATTCGCCGCCGCCGGTGTGCGCACACGCGCAGCACCAACGGCCTGATCCACAAGTGTGTGCTCGGCATAAGGCGGCGGGCCCTCGCCTTCCACCGGCCACAGCAGTGCCAGCGCGGTGACGAGCAGCGCGTCAACCGCCGGTGGCGGGGTCTTGGGCGCCAGCATCGCGCGCACCTCGGTCGCGCTGCCCAGCCAGCGCAGCGTGTGGAAGCTGAGCGACTGCACGCCGGGGCGCAGTTCGGCAGGGCAGCGCGACAACACGTCGGTGAGTGACTTGCCGCCACGCACGGCCTGCACCGCGTCGGCGGTGTGCTCGAGCAGGCGCGCCAGTGGCGGCGCGCCGTGGCCGGAGGTCGGCAGAGGTGACGGGCTCATCCAGGGCAGTCTAGCCGCGCCCGCTCCGGTGCTGGCTCTGGCGCATGCCCTGGTGGCCACACGGCCAGGCTTGCCGGCGCACAATGCGCCTCTTCTTCCCCGCCTCACTGGACGCATGGCCCGCATCCCTGCCCAACCCGCCGACGCCGCCGCGCCCATCTTCCGTACCGAGGAAGAGTTGGCCGCACTGCCCGCCAGCCAGCGCATTCGCTACCGCCTGGTGCAGGCCCACCGGCGCCATCACGCCAACGACAACATCGCCGCCTTCATCCGCGAAGGTGAGCTCGCCGAACTGAAGGCCGAGGTGGCGGCCAAGCTGCAGGACGTGCTGCAGGCGCTGGTGATCGACACCGACAGCGACCACAACACGAACGAGACCGCGCAGCGCGTGGCCAAGATGTACCTGGAAGAGGTGTTCCGCGGCCGTTACGTGCCAATGCCCAGCGTCACCGAGTTCCCGAACGTCGAGCGCTTGAACGAGCTGATGATCGTCGGCCCCATCACCGTGCGCAGCGCCTGCAGCCATCACATGTGCCCGATCTTCGGCAAGGTGTGGATAGGCATCCTGCCCAACGAGCACAGCAACCTCATCGGCCTGTCCAAGTACGCGCGCATCGCCGACTGGATCATGAGCCGGCCGCAGATCCAGGAAGAGGCCGTGACGATGCTGGCGAACGAGCTTCAAGAGCGCGTCCGCCCCGACGGCCTGGCCATCGTGATGGAGGCCGACCACTTCTGCATGCACTGGCGCGGCGTGAAGGACACCGACAGCGCGATGGTCAACAGCGTGATGCGGGGCGCCTTCCTGAAGGACGCCAACCTGCGCCGCGAGTTCCTCTCGCTCCTGCCGCGCAAGCAGCAGAACTGAACACGATTCCCGAGGGCTTTTCCATGCTCGTCAGACTTCTCTACGCCAGCCGCGCCGTGCCGGCCATCGATCAGGAAGAACTGGTCGCCATCCTGCGCAAGAGCAAGGCCAACAACCCCGACATCGGCGTGACCGGTGTGCTCTGTTTCAGCGAAGGCATCTTCCTGCAGGTGCTGGAAGGCGGGCGCGACGCCGTCAACACGCTCTACAACCGCATCGCCACCGACAGCCGCCACACCGACGTGACGCTGTTGTGCTACGAGGAAATCGGCGAGCGCCGCTTCGCTGGCTGGAGCATGGGCCAAGTGAACATGTCGCGGCTGAACCCGGCGCTGTTGCTGAAGTATTCCGAGCGGCCCATGCTCGACCCCTTCACGGTGTCGGGCCGCGTCTCGCTGGCGCTGTTCGAGGAACTGATGGCCACGGCCTCCATCGTCGGCCAGTCCTGAACACTCACCGGGCGTGATCGCTGTCCTGCGTCCACGCACCCTCACCGGCGCGGACCTGCTGCGCCTGGTTGCGCTGCTGCTGGCGGTGGCGCTGCTGCTGCAGGGCCTGCTGGCCGCACAGGCGCGAGGCCTCGGCCCGCTGCACCGGCACCGCACCGTCGTGGCTGCCGAGGCCGTGTGGCCGAAGGCTGTGCTGAAGCATGGCGCGACTTCAACCGGCCGGCATCACCGCGATCACGCACACGACCACGCCGAACGCCATGTCCATGCGGTCGACGATGCCACGGTGTTGCCGGCCGAACTGGCTGAACCCCTCTTCGATGCCGCGGCCTTCGCGCTCGCCGCGGCGCTGGCGCTGGCGGCCGCCACGTGCACGCATGTCCTGGCCGACAGCCGCCGGCATGTCTGGCGTGCTGCGCGCGCCTGGGCCTGGTGCCCGGTGCTGACACTGCCGCAGCGGCGGCCACCCCGAAGGGCCTGAAACGGCCGGCCCGGGCCCCGGGCTGGTCGGGATGAGCGTCTGCAACGTCGGGCCCGTGGGCCCGCGCATCCATTTCAGGAGTTTCCTTCCATGTCTACCCGTTTCCGACCCACGGCGTTGGCGCTCGCCTGCGCCGCGCTCTTGCCCCCAGCCCTTGCGCAGGACGCCAGCTCCGCCACGACCACGATCACCGTGCGCGGCCATTACGACAACCGCGTCGGCAGTTCCGACGCCGCCTCGCAGGGCGTCATCGAAGGCGAACTGCTGAAGAGCCGGCCCGCCCTGCGTCCGGGCGAGGTGCTGGAGTTCGTGCCCGGCCTTATCGTCACCCAGCACTCGGGCGACGGCAAGGCCAACCAGTACTTCCTGCGTGGCTTCAACCTCGACCACGGCACCGACTTCGCCACCCGGGTGGACGGCCTGCCGGTGAACATGCCAACGCACGGCCATGGCCAGGGTTACACCGACCTCAACTTCCTGTTGCCCGAACTCGTGCAGCGCATCGACTACCGCAAAGGCCCCTACTTCGCCGGCAACGGCGACTTCGCTTCGGCCGGTTCGGCCGACGTCGTCTACCTCAAGGCGCTGGATGCTCCGCTGGCCCAGCTGACTCTGGGCGGCAACGGCTTCCGCCGCGGGGTGGCGGCGGGCTCGGCGGCCATCGGCGGCGGGATGACGCTGCTGGGCGCACTGGAACTGCAGCGCAACGATGGCCCCTGGACGGTGCCCGAGGGCCTGCACAAGCGCAACGCCGTGCTCAGCCTGAGCGGCGGCACGCGCGAGCGCGGCTTCAGCCTCAGCCTGGCCGATTACCACGCCCGCTGGACGGCCACCGACCAGGTGCCGCAGCGCCTGATCGATGCCGACCGCGCCGACGGCACGCCCTTCGACCGCTTCGACAGCCTGGACCCGAGCGCCGGCGGCACCACCGCCCGCAGCAGCCTGTCGGGCGAGTGGCACGACGACGGCGAGCACGGCCGCACCAAGGCCAGCGCCTACCTCATCCGCTACCGGCTGGACCTGAACTCGAACTTCACCTATGCGCTGGAACGCCCGACCGACGGTGACCAGTTCAAGCAGGACGACCGCCGCACCGTCTGGGGTGCCGATGCCAGCCGCAGCTTCAGCCACACGTTGGCCACGCTGGATGCACGCAGCGAGCTGGGTGTCTCGCTGCGCCAGGACCGCCTGCAGGTCGGGCTCTTCGACACCGTGGCGCGCCAGGTCACGACCACCGTGCGCGACGATCGCGCCCGCACGACGATGCTGGGTGTCTACGGCCAGAGCGCGCTGCAACTGGCGCCGCGGCTGCGTGCGGTGCTGGGCCTGCGCGTGGACCACGTGCGCCACCAGGTGTGGCCGCTGGACGGTGCCGACAACGGCGGCCGCGCCAGCGCCAGCCAGGCTTCGCCCAAGCTGAGCCTGGTGGCCGGCCCGTGGGCGAAGACCGAGTTCTTCTTCAACGCCGGCCGCGGCATGCACAGCAACGACGCGCGCGGCACCACGGCCCGCACCGACCCGCGCAGCGGCGACCCGGTCGATCGCGTGCCGCCGCTGGTGGCCTCGCGCGGTTTCGAGTTCGGCGCGCGTACCGAGGCGCTGCCGGGCCTGCAGAGCTCGCTGGCGCTGTGGACCTTGAATTTCGACTCCGAACTCGTCTACGTCGGCGACGCCGGCGCCACCGAGGCCAGCGGGGCCTCGAAGCGCCACGGTGTCGAGTTCAACAACCGCTATGTGCCGCTGCCCTGGCTGCTGTTCGATGCCGACCTTGCCTGGACCCACGCGCGTTTTGCCAACGGCGACCGCATCCCCAATGCCATCGACCGCGTGGCCAGCGTTGCCGCCACCGTGCGCGACCTGAACGGCTGGTCGGCCAGCCTGCAGTGGCGCTACCTCGGCCCGGGGGCGCTGGTGGAGGACAACAGCGTGCGTTCGCGGGCCTCGCTGACGACCAACCTGCGCCTGGGCTGGCGCCCGCACCCGCGCCTGGAGGCGACGCTCGATGTCTTCAACCTGCTAGACCGGCAGGTCGACGACATCCAGTATTTCTACGCGTCGCAATTGCCCGGTGAAGCCGTGGCCGTGGACGACCGGCATGTGCACCCGGCCGAACCACGCAGCGTGCGGGTGACGCTGCAGATGCGTTTCTGAGCCCCAGGGCACCGCGGAGGCAGCGGCCCGCTGATGTGGGGTGCGGCCAGCCACGCTCCTACAGCCGCCCTGCGGCCTTGAAGCGGAACGCGCGTACCAGCAGGCGGGTCGGAAAGGTGGCAATGGCGTCGTCGTAGGGCGCGGCAACCTCGTTGAAGAGCTGGCGCGCGAAGCGCAGGCGCTGGCTGGCTTCGTTCCACACCTGCACCTGGCTGGCCACCGCGCCTGGCTGGCGCAGTTCGATCTGCTGCTCGAGCAGAGCAAACACGCGGCTGGCGGCTGCCGACAAGGCGGCCTCGGCCGCCACCCACGCCACGGCGTGCGCCGCCACCACGGGCTTGGCACCCAGCGCACTGGCCGCGCGCGCCGCCTCGGCCAGCGCGGCCTGCCAGGCGTCCAGCGCACCCTGCTCCGCGGCCAGCGGTTCACGCAGTGCCGCCTGCAGTGCGTCGGCGGCGGCGCTGCGCTGGCGCAAGGCGTCGTCGACCTTGGCCCACGCGCCGGCGATGGCGCTGCGCAGTTGCACCAGCCGGTTGTAGGCGCCCACCGCCCAGAACATCAGCACTGCGGCAAGCGCCAGCAGGCCGATCTGCTCTGCGCTCATCGGTCGACCCCGCTCACGGCTCGAACGCTCATCCGCGCACTTCGCCCTGACCCAGCACCAGCCACTTCAGCGAGGTCAGCCCTTCCAGCCCCACCGGACCGCGGGCGTGGAACTTGTCGGTGCTGATGCCGATTTCCGCGCCCAGGCCGTACTCGAAGCCGTCGGCGAAACGCGTGCTGGCATTGACCATCACGCTGGCGGAGTCGACCTCGCGCAGGAAGCGCATCGCGTTGGGGTGGTTCGTCGTGAGGATGGCGTCGGTGTGATGCGAACCGTAGCGGTTGACGTGCGCGATGGCCTCGTCCAGGCTGTCCACCACCTTGATGCTGATGATGGGCGCCAGGTACTCGGTGGACCAATCTTCTTCGGTGGCGCGCAGCACCTTGGTGCGCGGCCCCAGCAGCGCCGCGGCACGCGCGCAGCAGCGCATCTCCACGCCCTTGGCGACGAAGACGTCGCCGATGCGCGGCAGGAACGCGGGGGCCTGCGCGGCGTGCACGAGCAGGCTCTCGGCGGCGTTGCAGGGGCTGTACTTCTGCGTCTTGGCGTTGTCGGTGACCTTCACCGCGAGATCGAGATCGACCTCGGCGTCGACGACGACGTGGCAGTTGCCGTCCAGGTGCTTGATGACGGGCACCCTCGCCTCGGCGCTGATGCGCTCGATCAGCCCTTTGCCGCCGCGCGGGATGATCACGTCGACGTACTCGGGCATGGCGATCAGCCGGCCCACCGCGGCGCGGTCGGTCGTGGGCACCAGCTGCACCGCGGTGGGCGGCAGGCCGGCCTCGGCCAGCGCCTGTTTCACCAGGTGGGCCAGCGCCAGGTTCGAGTGCAACGCCTCGCTGCCGCCGCGCAGGATGGCCGCGTTGCCGCTCTTGATGGCCAGCGACGCAGCTTCGATGGTGACGTTGGGTCGGCTCTCGTAGACCATGCCGAAGACACCCAGCGGCACGCGCATCTGGCCCACGCTGATGCCGCTGGGGCGACGTTTCACGCCGATGATCTCGCCGACGGGATCGGGCATCGCGGCGAGCTGTTCGCAGCCCTCGGCCACGGTCGCGATGACCCCGGGGGTGAGTTTCAGGCGGTCGACCATCGGCTCGGCCAGGCCGGCGGCGCGGGCAGCCTGCAAGTCTTGCGCGTTGGCCTGCTGCAGCGCGACGCCGGCTTCACGCAGCCGACGTGCCAGCGCCAGCAAGGCGGCGTTCTTGGTGGCGGTGGGCGCGGCCGCCATCACGGTGGCTGCGGCACGCGCAGCTTCACCCATGAGGGCCATCAACGCGGGGATGTCGGTGGCTGCAGCGGTGGGGGCGGCGGTGGTGTCCATGTCCGCTCGATTGTCGCCAATCGGCGCCAGACTAGGGCGCCACCACGCGCAGCACCGCGATCCAGAAGGAGGCCGTGAAGGCAAACGCCACCGTCGACAGCACGATGGCCGCAGTGGTCTCTGCCTGCAGTGACGCGTAGCGCTGCGCGAAGATCAGCGCGTTGCTGCCCGCGGGCAGCGCGGCCATCATGACCACCACGGCTAGCGGCAGCCCTGCCAGGCCGAAGCCGATGTGGGCAACGGCCAGCACCACGGCGGGCAGCAGCAGCAGTTTCACCACGATCGAGCCCAGCGCGCCCCTCACTTGCCCGCGCACGCCGTAAGCGGCCAGCGTGACACCAATCAGCACCAGGCACACCGGCACCACGGCGGTGGCCAGCGTGGCCAGGCTCTCGTCGACCACCGGGTGCAGTCTCAGGCCGGTGAGGTTCCAGGCCAGCCCAGCCAGCACCGGCAGCACGACAGGGTGCACCAGCGTGTTGCGCGCGGTCAGCCCCAGCGTGCGCCAGAGCGCGGGCGCCTGGGCATGGCGCGTGGGGTCACGCGCCAGATCCAGTTCGACCAGCACCGTCAGCACCGTCAGCAGCACCAGCGCGTGCAGGCTGACGAGCGCGATGTGGATGGCCAGGCCTTCTTCGCCGAACAGCGCCGCTGCGAAAGGGATGCCCACTTGCACCGAGTTGCCGAAGCTGGCGGTGATGGCGCGCACCGCGGGTGCGGCCGTGCCGTCCCGCACCGCACGACGACGTTGCCAAAGGTAGACCGCCAGCAGCACCACGACGACCGGCACGAAGAAGCCAAAGAGCGTGCGCCAGGGCATGTGCGCCAGGTCCAGCCGCGCCGTGGTGCGGAAGAGCAGGGCTGGCACGAAGATGAAGAAGGCCAGGTTGCCGAGTACACGCGCCGGGTCGGCGTCGAGCGCGGCCGGCAGGGCCGGATCGGGCTGCGGTGGCTCCAGGTCGGCGGGGCGCGTGTGCAGCCGGCCCAGCCAGCCCTGTCGCCCGGCCAACCAGCCCAAGGCGACGGTAAAGAACATGGCCAGCAGCTTGGCCAGCACGGCAGCGGTCATGATGTCGGGCTTCCGGAGCGGGGCCTGGGGCCGGCGGCGCGCGCTGCGTGTGTCACTGCGCTGCCAGCACCGTGGCCAGCCAGCGCGCCACCGTGTCTGGTGCGGCGGCTATGGCCAGCTGCTTGCGCCGCGCCGTATCGCCGCGCAGCAGCTGCACGCCACGCCGGGGCAGGCCCAGCTCGACTGCCAGCCAGGCCACCAGCGCGTCGTTGGCCTTGCCGTCCACCGGCGGCGCATGCAGGCGCACACGCAGGCAACCGTCGTGCAGGCCGTCGGCCTGGGTGCGCGGGGCGTTCGGCGTCACGGCCACGCGCAGCAAGCTGCCGCTGCCGTGGCTGTTCAAGCAAGGCCAGGAAGCGTCGTCCAGGGTGGGCTCCGCGCCTGGCCTCAGGCCGAGGCCTTCTTGGCGGCCGCCTTCTTGGCCGCTGCCCCAGCGGTCTTCGCTCCCGGCTTGGGGGGGAACTTCGACGCACGCGGCTCGAACTCGAAGCTCACCTTGCCTTCCTTCGGGTCCCAGGCCAGGAAGGCCTTGAACTTGCGCCGCGTCTTGTTGCTGACGAAGTTCTCCAGCAGGCTGGTCTTGCCGGTGGCCAGCAGCTTGGTCACCTCTTCGTGCGGCACGGGCTGCTGCAGGATGATCTTGCCGGTCTTGAAGTCGCAGGTGACGTGGGCGCCCACCGCGTGTTCGCAGACGTAGTTGCTGCCGTGCTCGAAGACCTTGCCCTTGCACTTGGGGCAGTGGCCCAGGCTGGCCTGGGCCGAGAAGTCGACCGGCTCGCCGTCGCCTTCGGCGTTCTTGGCGTCGTCGCCGAAGTCGAACTCCAGCTTCCAGTTGGTGATCTCCTCGTCGTAGGCCAGCTTGATCTCGGCCGTGAAGGGCCAGCCCGCCTTGCTGCGGAAGCCTTCCAGAGGTCCGATCTGCTTGTCGCGGATCAGGCCTTCGGCCTCGGCCGTCTCGAAGGCGCGGCCGGCCGGGATCTTGGTGATGGAAAAGCCGCAGCCTTCCTCGTCTCCGGTCTGGCCCGCGCAGGCGAAGCGGCGGTAGTTCTCCTTCACCACACCGCCGCAGTTGGGACAGGGCACCGCGAGCGTGGCGTAGTCGCCCGGAATGGTGTCGCGGTCGTACTCCTTGGCCTTCCTGACGATGCGCTCGGCCATCTTTGCGATCTCGGCCATGAAGGCGTCGCGCGAAAGTCGGCCGTGTTCCATCTCGGCCAGCTGGTACTCCCAGTTGCCGGTGAGGTCGGGGCGCGTCAGGTCTTCGATCGCCAGGCCGCGCAGCAGCGTCATCAGCTGGAAGGCCTTGGCCGTGGGCACCAGTTCGCGGCCGTCGCGCAGCATGTACTTCTCGGCGATCAGGCCCTCGATGGTCTGCGCGCGCGTGGCTGGCGTGCCCAGGCCCTTTTCCTTCATCGCGTCGCGCAGCTCCTCGTCCTCGATGAGCTTGCCTGCACCTTCCATCGCGCTCAGCAGCGTGGCTTCGGTGTAGCGCGCGGGCGGCTTGGTCTTCAGCGCGTTGACGTCGACGTGCTCGACGCGCACCTGCTCGCCAGGGGCCACGGCCACGAGGTTGGCATCGTCGTCCTGCGCCTCCTTGCCGTAGACGGCCAGCCAGCCGGCGTTCACCAGCACCTTGCCGTTGGTCTGGAAGATGTATTCCTGGCCCGCGTGCTGCACCTTGCTGTGGCGCGTGGTGACCATGAACTCGGCCGACGGGTAGAACACCGCCAGGAAACGCTTGACCACCAGGTCGTAGAGCTTGAGCTCGATGTCGGTCAGGCTCTTTGGTGCCTGCAGCGTGGGGATGATGGCGAAGTGGTCCGACACTTTGGTGTTGTCGAACACACGCTTGGTGGGCTTCACGTAGCCTTCTTTCAGGCCCTTCTTCGCATGCGTGCTCAACTCGCGCAGCGGGCCCGGCAGGTCTTCCTTGGCCAGCATCGTGAAGGTGTCCTTCACCGTGGCCAGGTAGTCCTCGGGCAGGGCGCGCGAGTCCGTGCGTGGATAGGTCAGCACCTTGTGCTTTTCGTACAGCGCCTGCGCCAGGCTCAGCGTGGTCTTGGCGCTGAAGCCGAAGCGCGAGTTGGCCTCGCGCTGCAGGGTCGTCAGGTCGTAGAGCAGGGGTGACGCCTGCGTGCTGGGCTTGGCCTCGTCGGTGACGAGCGCCGGCAGGCCGCGCACCGCAGCGGCGATGGCTTCGGCGTCGGCGGCGTTCCACAGGCGGTCGGCGCGCGCTTCGGCGTCGTCGGCATTCTTCTTGTACTTGGGGTCGAACCACTTGCCCTCGTACTGACCGGCCACGGCGTCGAAGGTGGCCTTCACTTCCCAGTAGGCTCGCGAGACATGCTTGCGGATCTTTTCTTCGCGTTCCACGACGATGGATAGCGTGGGCGTCTGCACGCGGCCCACGGTGGTGAGGAAGAACCCGCCGTCGCGGCTGTTGAAGGCCGTCATCGCGCGCGTGCCGTTGATGCCCACCAGCCAGTCGGCCTCGCTGCGGCTGCGCGCGGCGTCGGCCAGGCCCTGCATCTGCGCGTCGCTGCGCAGCTGTGCGAAGCCGTCGCGTATGGCCTGCGGCGTCATGCTCTGCAGCCACAGGCGCTGGATCGGCTTCGCCGCGGTGGTCGGCTTCTTTTCGCTGTCGGCCGCGTACTGCACGATGAGCCGGAAGATCAGCTCACCCTCGCGCCCTGCGTCGCAGGCGTTGACGATGGCCGTCACGTCCTTGCGCTTGACCAGCTTGACGACGGCGTTCAGCCGTGACTTGGCCTTGTCGATGGGTGCCAGGTCGAAGTGCGGCGGCACCACGGGCAGGTTGGCGAAGCTCCACTTGCCGCGCTTGACGTCGTATTCCTCAGGGGCCTTGATCTCTACCAGGTGCCCCACTGCAGAGGTGACGACGTAGCGATCGTTCTCGAAGTGATCAGCGAGTTTTTCGAACTTGCCTGCCACGGGGGTGAGTGCGCGCACGATGTCCTGCGCCACGCTGGGCTTCTCGGCAATGATGATGGTTTTGCTCATGGTTCCCTGGGAATCTAACCGGCGGCGGGCATGTGGGCGGCCTTGCCTACAATGCCAGCGTTCTCGCGCGCACCCGCATGTGCACATGCGCGCGCTCGTACGATTTCAATGTACCCAATGCGCAAGACCCCGCAAGCCGTCACGAAAGACACCCGCCGCATCCAGGTTCGCAAGAGTGGCGTGCATGGCAAGGGTGTGTTCGCGCTGAAGGCCATCGCCAAGGGTGAGCGGATCATCGAATACAGGGGTGAGGTCATAGCCTGGCCCGAGGCGCTGCGCCGCCACCCGCACGACCCGGCCGACCCCAACCACACCTTCTACTTCAGCCTCGACGACGGCACGCACGTCATCGACGCGAAGGTGGGCGGCAACGCAGCGCGCTGGATCAACCATGCCTGCGACCCCAACTGCCAGGCCGAAGAGAGTGAAGGCCGCGTCTTCATCAAGGCGCTGCGCCGGCTGAAACCCGGCGAGGAGCTCTTCTACGACTACGGCCTCGTCATCGACGAGCGCTACACGCCGAAGCTGAAGAGGGAATACGCCTGCCGTTGCGGCAGCCCACTGTGCCGCGGTACGATGCTGGCCCCGAAGCGTTGATGCCATGACCGGCAACGTTCATCCGCAGTGGGGTGCCGAAGCGCTGTGGCGGCAACTGCAGCTGCTGTTGCCGGGGCTGAGCGTGGAGGTGCTGGCGCGTGCCGAGTCCACGAATACCGTGCTCCTGGACCGGGCGCGCATAGGGGGTGGCGCGCGCGATGCGCCCATCACCCGCCCCGGTGAGCTGGACAACGGCAGTGCCGGCGACCCCACGCCGCTGGGCCGCCGTGATGCCGACGTTCAGCCTTGCCTTCTGGTGGCCGAGCAGCAAACGCGTGGCCGTGGCCGCCAGGGGCGCGACTGGGTGTCGAGCGTGGGCGCGTCGCTGACCTTCTCGCTGGCGCTGCCGCTGGCGCCGGCAGACTGGTCGGGGCTGTCGCTGGCCGTGGGTCTGGCCCTGGCCGAGGCGCTGGAGCCGCTGCCGCCGTTGTCCGATGGCGCTGCTGCTGCACCTGCCCCGCGGCTGCAGCTGAAGTGGCCGAACGATCTCTGGCTGGTCGATGACCCGGCCGCCGCGGGGCGAGGCCGCAAGCTGGGCGGCATCCTCATCGAGACCGTCAGCGTCGGCCACCGCCGCATGTGTGTGGTGGGCGTGGGCCTGAACGTGCTGCCGCAGCCGGTGCCTGACTTCCCCCACGGCTACGCCAGTCTGCAGGAACTGCAACCCGGCATCGGCGCGCCGGCCGTGCTGGCGTGTGTGGCCGAGCCGCTGGTGCGCGCGCTGCTGGACTTCCAGGCGCACGGTTTCTCCCCGCTGGTGGCGGCCTACGCGCGGCGCGACCTGCTGCGCGGCCAGGCCGTGACCACCACGATGGCCGACGTGCCCTCGGGCGTGGCCGACGGTGTCGACGAGCGCGGCGCGCTGCGTGTGCTGGCCGGCGGTGTGCACCTGGTCGTCAGTGGCGAGGTCAGCGTGCGGCTGGATACGGCCACAGCCGAATGATGCTTCGCGCTGTCGTCGCGCTGCTGCTGCTGGCCAACCTCGCCTTCTTCGCCTGGACACGCGGCGGCTTGGCGCCGGGCTTCCCTCCCCCGCGCCACGGTCAGCACGAACCCGAACGGTTCACCGCGCAACTCCATCCGGAGGCGGTGGTGGTGATGCCGCCTGGGGCGGCCAGCGCCGCGGTGGTGGCCTCTCGCACCGCAGCCGCGCGCTGCATGGAGGCGGGGCCTCTGGGCGAAAACGATATCGTGGCCGCCGAGGCGCTGCTGGCCACCGCGCTGACCCCGGCGACCTGGCCGGCAGGCAGCTGGTTGCGTGAAGCGGCACCGCCGCCGCCGCTGTGGCTGGTCTACGCCGGGCGTGTGCCTGACGCCGCCGCGCGCCGCACGCGCGAGGCCGAGCTGCGCAGGCTGGGCCTGGAGTTCGAGTTGCTGCAGGCGCCGGCCGAACTCGCGCCGGGACTCGTGCTGGGCCGCCACGGCACACGCGCCGAGGCCGAAGCCGCGCTGGCGGTGCTGGCCGGGGCCAGCGCGCCGCTGAAGGGCGCGCGCGTGGTCAGTTTGCCGGCGCCGCCGCTACAGGCCTGGTTGCGCGTGCCGCGTGCGACGGCCGATCAGCAGGCGCGGCTGCAGGCGATGCCGGCCGAGGCCTTTGCCGGCGGCTTCAAACCCTGTGCTGGCGCCTCGCGTCCCTGAACAGCGCTGCCGCGGCCAGTGCCAGCAGCGCCAGCCAGGGTGCAGAGGTGGTGCCACCACCTCCACCGCCACCCGTCGCCGGAGGCGTGACGGGTGAAACGACGGGCGCTTCAGCCACCGTGACGGTCTGGGTCGCCACCCCGGTGTTGCCCTGGTCGTCGGATACCGCCAGTGTCACCGTGAAGCTGCCCGCGGCGCTGGGTGTCAACGTGGCGGTGCTGGCGTTGCTGGCGCTGTCGAAGCCCGCAACGGTGCCGCTGCCCGGAATCAGGGTCCACTGGTAGCCGGTGACCGTGGCCCCGATGGCCGCCAGGCTGCCGGCGGCCGACAGGCTGACCGCGCTGCCCGCCGTGGGGTTGGCCGTCGTTACCGTGATGCGCGCCACCGGTCCCGAGACGGCGTCGACGGCCGCGCCGGCGTCCAGGATGCCGGCGCCGCACAGCGCGGTGGTGCAGTAGCACTGCAGCTGCTGGATACCGTTGGTGGGGGTCGTGCACACCCGCACCACGCTGCCGTCGCCGTTGTCGCCGCCGGTGGTCGGGAAGGGGCGCGCTGTGGCCTGCATCCGCGCCAGCAGCAGGGCCGGCGTGAGCCCCGGTCGCACCGAGAACATCAGTCCGGCTGTGGCGGCGACCAGTGGCGACGCGAAGCTGGTGCCCACGCTGGCGTCGTAGCTGTCGGTCCAGCGTGAACCGAGGGGAGCCTGAGCGCCGCTGTCGGTGGCCGTCAGCAGCGGGTAGAGGCAAGGTTCTCCGAACCCGATGTTGATGCAGTTGCCTCCCGGCGCCGCGATGGCGATCTGCGAGCCCAGGTCGGAAAAGCCGACCTTCAGCCCGGCGTGGCGCAGCGCCAGCACGCCAATGACGCCGGCGCAGTTGGCCGGCGCGCCCACCGGCCCGCCGGCGCTGTTGCCGGCGGCGGCGACGATCACCGCGCCCGTCGCCAGCACCTCGTTCACCGCGGTCTGGTAGGCCGCGCTGCAACTGCTACCGCCGCCCAGGCTGAGGTTCAGCACCTTGGCCGGGTTCGGGTTCGGCGGCACACCCGGCACCGCCAGCCCCACCGCCCAGCGCATCGCGGCCTGGATGTCGGATTCGCTGCCGTAGCACTTGCCCAGCACGCGCAATGGCAGCAAGCCCACGCCCGGCGCGGCGCCCGCCATGCCGATGCCGTCGTCGGCCGAGGCGCCCACCAGCGCAGCCGTCTTGGTGCCGTGCCAGCTGCTGTTCTCTGGGGAGCAGCCGCTGAAGGTGCTGCTGCCGGCCTCGGCGCTGGTGACCCAGTCGCCGGGGTCGCTGGGGTCGGCGTCGCGCCCGTCGCGGTCGTTGGCCACCGTGGCGTCGCTGACGAAGTCGTAACCCGGCAGCAGGCGACCACGCAGGTCGGGGTGTTCGGGCCGCACGCCAGTGTCGAGCACCGCCACCACGACGGACGCGCTGCCGCGGCTGCGTGCCCAGGCGCGTTCGATGTCGATTGTCGATACCGGCCCTTCGGCCAGCGTGGCCGCCGGCGCGCGCAGATACCACTGGCCGCTGGCCGGGCCGTCCTGCAGAAATAGGCCGTTAGTGCGCTGCTCGGCCGCCGAAGGCGGATACAGAGGATCGTTGGGCGCTGTCAGGCGCCGCGCGCGGCCGTTGGGCACGGCGAACTCGACGTCGGGGTCGGCAGCCAGCCTGGCAGCGAGTTCTGCGGCGCTCATGTTGCTGGCACGCAGTACCTGCGTGCGTTCACCTACCGCGCTGCCGGCCTGCAGGCTGCTGCCCAGGCGCGCGCTCATCACCGCCGCGCGTTCTGCCATCACGCTGCGCGCCTGGCTGGCCGAGGCGCGGGCCGACAGCGCCACCTGGCGCGTCACCGAGGCACCCGGCTTGAACTGCACGATGACCTCGCCCGCCACCGGGGACAATGGCGCGCGCGCGGCCTGGGCCGCGGCGCCTGACGGAAGCGCCACAAGGAGACAAGACAACAGCGTGGCAGCGGATCTGCAGAGCATCAGGTCAGTGTAGGTGGGCCGCGCCGGCAAAGCCCGCTGCGGGGCTTTGCCGGCCTCGCCGCCCCTGGCCCGCGGCTTCAGCGCGCCATCACCTGCACCATCTCGAGCACCTTGTTCGAGTAGCCCCACTCGTTGTCGTACCAGGCGACGATCTTGACGAAGGTCTTGTCCAGCGCGATCGAGGCGTCGGCGTCGAAGACGCTGGTGCAGGGCTCGCCGCGGAAGTCGGTGGCCACCACCTTCTCGTCGGTGTAGGCCAGCACGCCCTTCATCGGGCCGTTGGCGGCGGCCTTCATCGCAGCGCAGATGTCCTCGAAGCTGGCTTCCTTGACCAGCTCTGCGGTCAGGTCGACGACCGACACGTCGCTGGTGGGCACGCGGAAAGCCATGCCGGTGAGCTTCTTGTTCAACTCGGGGATCACCACGCCCACGGCCTTGGCCGCACCCGTGCTGCTGGGGATGATGTTCTCCAGGATGCCGCGGCCACCGCGCCAGTCCTTGTTGCTCGGGCCGTCGACAGTCTTCTGCGTCGCGGTGGCGGCGTGCACGGTGGTCATCAGGCCGCGCTTGATGCCGAAGCTGTCGTGCAGCACCTTGGCTACGGGCGCCAGGCAGTTCGTCGTGCAGGACGCGTTGCTGATGATGGTCTGGCCGGTGTAGGTCTTGTCGTTGACGCCGTAGACGAACATCGGCGTGTCGTCCTTGCTGGGCGCGCTCTGGATGACCTTCTTCGCACCGGCGTCGATGTGCTTCTGGCAGGTTTCCTTGGTGAGAAACAGGCCGGTGGCTTCGACGACGATGTCGGCGCCGATGTCGCCCCAGGCCAGCAGCGCCGGGTCCTTGTGGGCCGTCAGGCGGATGCGTTTGCCGCCGACGATGAGCGTGTGGCCGTCCACCGCGATCTCGCCACCCTTGAAGCGGCCGTGCACGCTGTCGTACTTCAGCATGTAGGCCAGGTAGTCGGGCTCGAGCAGGTCGTTGATGCCGACGATTTCGATCTCGGGGAAGTTCTGCACCGCAGCGCGGAACACCATGCGTCCGATGCGGCCGAAGCCGTTGATGCCGATCTTGATGGTCATGAGGTTCTCTCCTTTGGGTTGAGGTCGATTTTGGTGTGGAAATGGGCAGTGGCCTCAGCCCTTGAGCACCTTGCGCACCGTGTCGGCCAGGTTCTGCGCCGTCAGGTGGAAGTGCTTGAAGAGCGCCGGCGCCGGGGCGCTTTCGCCGTAGGTGTCGATGCCCACGACGGCGGCGCAGCCGTACTTCCACCAGCCTTCGGTGACGCCGGCCTCGACGGCGATGCGTGGCACGCCGGCCGGCAGTACCTGGCTCTTGTACTTGACGCTCTGCCGGTCGAAGACGCTGGTGCTGGGCATGCTGACCACGCGCACGGCGATCTTGAATTTCGCCAATTCGGCCTGCGCGTGCAGCGCCAGGCTGACCTCGCTGCCGGTGGCGATGAGCACGGCCTGCGCCTTGCGCTTGAGCCCCACCTCGGAAGGCTCGGCCAGCACGTAGGCGCCCTTGCCGATGTCGTCGAGTGCCGCCTTCGGCAGGTAGGGCAGGTTCTGGCGGCTGAGCAGCAAGGCGCTAGGGCGCGTGGGGTTGCCCAGCGCCAGCGTCCAGGCGACGACCGTCTCGGCCGTATCGGCCGGGCGCCAGACGTCCAGGTTCGGGATCAGCCGCAGGCTGGCTGCGTGTTCCACGCTCTGGTGCGTGGGGCCGTCTTCGCCCAGGCCGATGCTGTCGTGCGTGAAGACGTGGACGACGCGCTTCTTCATCAGCGCGGCCATGCGGATGGCGTTGCGGCTGTAGTCGCTGAAGGTCAGGAAAGTGCCGCCGTAGGGGATGTAGCCGCCGTGCAGCGCGATGCCGTTCATCACCGCGGCCATGCCGAACTCGCGCACACCGTAGTTGATGTGGCGGCCAGGCTTGCCGTCGTCGCCGAGCTGGGGTGCGCCGTTGGCGCCGAAGCGCAGCGCTGCGGTGGACGACGTGTTCGTGAGGTTGCTGCCCGTCAGGTCGGCGCTGCCGCCCAGCATCTCGGGCAGCGCCTTCGTGAAGGCCTCCAGCGCGATCTGTCCGGCCTTGCGGCTGGCCACCGTCTCGGCCTTCGTGTGCGCGGCGATGACGGTGTCGACCGCGGTCTGCGCGAAGTTGGCGGGCAGGTGACCGAGCATGCGGCGCTCGAACTCGGCGGCCTCTGCAGGGAAGGCGGCGCGGTAGGCCGCGAAGCCTTCGGACCAGCGTGTCTGCGCCGTGGCGCCGGCTGCGCGGGCGTCCCAGGCGCTGTAGGCGGCCTCGGGGATCACGAAGGGCTCGTGTGGCCAGCCCAGCGCTGCGCGTGTGAGCGCGATCTCGGCCGTGCCCAGCGCCTCGCCATGCGCCTTGGCCGTGCCGGCGCGGTTGGGGCTGCCCTTGCCGATGGTGGTCTTGCAGACGATGAGCGTCGGCGCGGTGGCGCTGGCCTTGGCGGCAACGATCGCCGCGCGCACGGCCGTCACGTCGTGGCCGTCGATCGGGCCGATGACGTGCCAGCCATAGCCGGCAAATCGCTTCGTCACGTCGTCGACGTACCAGGGCGTCACCTGGCCGTCGATGCTGATGCCGTTGTCGTCGTAAAGCGCGACGAGCTTGTTCAGTTTCCAGGCGCCGGCCAGCGCGCAGGCCTCGTGGCTGATGCCCTCCATCAGGCAGCCGTCGCCCATGAAGACCCAGGTGTGGTGGTCGACCACGGTGTGGCCCGGGCGATTGAACTCGGCGGCCAGCAGCTTCTCGGCCAGCGCCATGCCCACGGCGTTGGCCAGGCCTTGGCCCAGCGGGCCGGTGGTGGTTTCGACGCCCGGCGTCACACCCACTTCGGGGTGGCCCGGGGTCTTGCTGTGCAGTTGACGGAAGCTGCGCAGCTCGCTCATCGGCAGGTCGTAGCCCGTCAGGTGCAGCAGCGCGTAGATCAGCATGCTGCCGTGGCCGTTGCTCAGCACGAAGCGGTCGCGGTCGGCCCAGTGCGGGTCGGCCGGGTTGTGCTTCAGCGCGCCGCCCCACAGCGCCACGGCCACCTCGGCCATGCCCATGGGCGCACCCGGGTGGCCTGAGTTGGCCTGCTGCACGGCGTCCATGGACAGGGCGCGGATGGCGTTGGCCATCAAGGAGGTGTCTTGGGTGAAGTCAGGCATGGCAGGGGCGGATCGATGGTGGGGCGTACGCGGGGCAGCTTGGCGGCGTCAAAGAGCGACGCCTGCCCAAAAATGCTGGACCGAGCGCCTTTGCAGGCCGTGTTTCATTCTAGAAGCGGCAACCCGGCTGCCTCCGCTTCATGGCGCATGAAGTTGCGTCGGCGCAAGTCCCCATCGGTCGGGCGGCGAAGCGCCGACGTCATGCTTCGTATCATCGCGCCGATGCACGGGCTGCACCTCACCGCCGACCTGCGCGGCTGTCCTGCGGCCGCGCCGCTGATGACCGACCCCGAAGCGCTGCGCCGGCATTGCCTGGCGGCGGTGCAGCGGGCCGGGCTGACTGCCGTGGGCGAGGTCTTCCATCCCTTCCCGACGCCCGGCGGCATCACCGGCGTGGTGCTGCTGGCCGAGTCGCACCTGGCCGTGCACACTTGGCCCGAGATCGGCGGCGTGACGCTGGACGTCTACGTTTGCAACCTGCATGGCGACAACCGCGTGCGCGCCGCCGAGTTGCTGGCCGCACTGGAAGCCGGCTTCGGCGCCACGCAGGCGCACCACCAGCGGCTGGACCGCGGCAACGCGCGCGTGGCCTGAGGGCCGTCAGTTGGCCAGCGCGCGCCGTGCGCGGTGCAGCCGCACGAAGAGGTTCTGCTCGCTGATGGCGAGCGTGCGGCAGACGTCCTCGGTGCTTTCGTCGCGCAGCAGGCGCAGCTCGACCGCGCGGCGCAGTGTCTCGGGCAGGGCGTGGATGCGGGCCATCGTCTGCGCCAGGCGCTGGCGCTGTTCGGCCACCTCGTCGGGGCGCGGCCGCGGGCAGGCCAGGGTGTCGGCGGGGCCATTGCCATTGCCGTCGTCGTCGTCGCCGTGTGTGTCCAGGCTGTCGTGGCCCGAGCGCTGGCGGATCAGGTCGACGATCTTGTGCTTGAGGATGGCCACCAGCCAGCTGCGCAGCGCCGAGCGCCCCTCGAAACTGGCGCGCCCGGTGACCACGGCCTCGAAGACGTCGTGCACCAGGTCTTCGGCCAGCGCCGGGTCGAGCAGGCGGCGGCGGGCGTAGCTCACCAGGTAGGCGCGGTGCGGTGACAGCTCGGCCCATCCGACGGCCATGGGCGCGGCGCAGGCCGGCACGTTGGCAGTGAAGGGCAGGGGGCGGGTGGCGGGCGTCATGTGAATGAGGTGTTTCCGGTCTGCAAGCGGTGACTACACTGTGCAAACCGCGCCTCGCGCCGGCCTCACCGAAGATCACAGCCTGCTCACATCGGCGTCAAGTCGCGCTGCACCGCGCTGTAAGAAGCCGCACCGTCGGGCGACCCCGAGTTCCCATGCCCAACATCCTCGTCGCCGAAGACCAGGCCGACATCCGCGACCTGATCGTGCTGAACCTGCAGCAGGCCGGCTATGGCGTGCTGGCCGTGGCTGACGGCCAGGCCGCGCTGGACAGCCAGCTCGAACGCGCCAGCGACCTGCTGGTACTCGATCTCATGATGCCCCGGCTGGACGGGCTGGAGGTGGTCAAGGCGCTGCGCGCACGCGGCCGCGCCACGCCCATCCTGATGCTCACCGCGAAGAGCACCGAACTCGACCGTGTGCTCGGCCTGGAGCTCGGCGCCGACGACTACCTGACCAAGCCCTTCTCGATGCCCGAACTGCTGGCGCGCGTGAAGGCGCTGCTGCGCCGCGCCGAACTGTTGCGCGCCGCGCAGGCGCCGGGCGCGCCGCAGGCCCTGCTGCGCAATGGCGAGCTCGAGATCGAGCCCGGTCGGCGCGAGGCTCGCGTGGCCGGGCAGACTCTGGAGTTCACGGCGCTGGAGTTCGATTTGCTGCTGCACTTCGCCAGCCACCCCGGGCAGGTCTTCTCGCGCGCCCGGCTGCTGGACGCGGTGTGGGGCTATTCGCACGAAGGCTACGAACACACCGTCACCACGCACATCAACCGCCTGCGCGCGAAGCTGGAGCAGGACCCGATGCAGCCGCGCTTCATCCTCACGGTGCGGGGAGCGGGCTACAAGATGCGCGACGCGCCGCGATGAGTTGGAGTGCTGCTTGCGGCCCAGTGCTGACGTTGAGCGTCTGCTGTCGCGCGTTGAGTGCGGTGGCAGCAAAGGGCTGTCCGGGCGGGGCGCGGCGTGCCCCCCGGGGGCGGGGGGGGGGCGGGGGCCCCCCCGCCCCTGGGGGGGGGGGGGGGGGGGGGGGGGGGGGCCGGGGGGGGCGGGGGGGGGGGGCCGGGGGGGGGTGCCCCCCCCCCCCCCGGTGGGGCTGCCCGGGGGGGGGGGGGGGGGGGTTGGGGGGGGGGGGGGGGGGGGGGGGGGGGGGGGGGGGGGGGGGGGGGGGGGGGGGGGGGGCCGGGGCGGGGGGGGGGGCGCCCCCCCGGGGGGGGGGGGGGGGGGGGGGGGCGCCCCCTCGGTTGCTTGAGCGGCAGGCGGTGCCCGGCGGCGACGTCGTCGGGCACCGCCTGCCGCGACCGGCCCGTCTTGTCCAGCGCACAAAGCAGACACACACCAACACCCGCAAAGGGCCGCAGGCAGCGTCTCAGCGTCCGTACTGCCGCCGCTGACATGACCGTCCGCTTCCGCCTCGCGCTGACCGTCTTCCTCACCGGCTTGGCCACCGCGGTGGGTGTCATCGTGGCCGTGGCACTGGCTTTCCAGCGTTTCGACCACGAAGGCACCTGGCAGCGCGGCGACACCTTCCTGGGCCGCGTCGTCGCGCAGCACCCCGACCTGCTGGAACAGCAGCGTGCCGACCCCGAGGCCTTCGGTGCCTTCCTGCGCAGCCTGTTGCTGTTCGAGCCGAACTCCCAGCTCTACCTGCTGGCCACCGATGGCACCGTGCTGGCCAGCACCGGCCGCATGCAACTGGCGCCCGGCTACAAGGTGGCGCTGCCGCCGGTGCGACTGGCCGCAGCCGCTGCGGGCGGGGCCGACCGCAGCGCGGCCTACGTGATGGGCGACGACCCCGAATACATGGACGCCGACGCCGTGGTGGCTGCACGCGTGCTGCAGCGCGCGCTGATCCGCCCTTCCGGCGAGGCCGACGGCTACCTCTATCTGGTGTGCCGCAAGGCGGGGCTGCCGGCGCCGCGTGCGGCGCTGCTGCTGGGCAGCCTGGCCACACCGGCGCTGGCCTCGGTGCTGGCCGTCATCGTGTTCATGACGGCGCTGGCCGCCTGGATCATCGTCACCGTCACGCGCCCGCTGCGCGTGCTGAGCGACGAAGTGGCGATGGCTGCGCGCGAAGGCTTCAGCATGACCGGCGGCGTGTCCGCGCCGCGGCCGGCCGCGGGCACGCCCGACGAGTTCGGCCGTCTGCGCGGTGGCTTTCATGCGCTGCTGACGCGGCTGCGCCTGCAGTGGGACGAGCTGAGCCGGCTCGACCGCTTCCGGCGCGAAAGTGTCAGCAACCTGTCGCACGACCTGCGCAGCCCGCTCACCGCCACCGTGGCCTGCCTGGAGACGCTGGAAACCCGTTGGCAGGGCGATCCGGCACGTGACGAAGACCGCCGCCTCGTGGAAGTGGCGCTGCGCAACACACGCAACGCCGCCGGCATGGTGCGTTCGCTGGGCGACCTGGCGCTGCTGGACGAGCCCGAGTTCCGCCTCAAGCCGATGCGCCTGGACCTGACCGAGGTGCTGGACGACATCACGCTGCGCTTTGCCGAGCGTGCCGCGCAGCAAGGCGTGGCGCTGGACTTCCGGCCCGAAGGCGGAGAGCCGCTGGCGGCCGAGGTCGACGTCGAACTTTTCGAGCGTGCGCTGGCCAATCTGCTGGACAACGCGCTGAAGCACACACCGGCCGGCGGCACCATCAGCGTGACGGCGGCGCACGAGCCGGGCCGCGTGCGCGTGGCCGTGGCCGACACCGGTGCGGGCATCGCGGCCGCCGACCTGCCGCACCTCTTCGACCGCCTCTACCAGGCGCGCGCGTGCGTCGCGCCCGCCACCAGCGAGGAAGGCAAGGGCCTGGGCCTGGCAATCGTCAAGCGAATCGTCGAATTGCACCGCGGCCACGTGGCGGTGAGCAGCACGGCGGGCCGGGGCACCACGGTGACGCTGCACCTGCCGGCCTGAAATTCGCGGCCACGCGCGGCTGGCGGCCGCTAACATCCGTTCAGCATGGCTTGGGGGAGAACGGATTCGGCCGGGGCGGCGCTGTGGCGCTTCGGCCCCGATAGCGCGCTGGGCAGCAACGGACTGCGCACCCGCGTCGGCGATGTCTGGGGGGGTGTGGCGCTCTTCACCGACCGGGCCGAGGCGCAGGCCGTGATCGACGCGCCGGCCGCGCACCTGGGTTTCATGGCCGATGCGCTGCAGTCCTGGCACGCCCTGCTGCAACCGATCGCGCACCGCGGTGAGGTCAACTGGTTCGGCCAGGACGAGGACGGCCCCCGGCTGGCCCCTTCGGCAGACGATCCGGGCGGGCTCATCGTGGTGCTCACGACCGCCGGCTACGACGCGCTGCCGCCCGAGCAACTCCAGGCCGATATGCCCAGGCGCATCGACTTCGTGGCCAACGTCGAGCGGGTGCGCTCGTGGTACACCACCCTGCCGGGCACCCTGGCACGCGGCGTGTTCAACTTCGCGCCATTGGGCACCGACGGCATGACCTTTTCGGTGTGGAAGGACGACGTGACGATGATGGACGCGGCCTACCGTTCCGGTACGCACCGCACCCAAATCGACCGCTACAAGACCGAGAAGACGGCAGACCGCACGTCCTTCACGCGTGCGCGGTTGCTACAGACCGCCGGCGCCTGGCAAGGCAACTGGAACTCGGCCGACCTGCGCTGACGCGTACGCCGGCGGGTTCGGCGTGCCCCGCCGGCCGCCACCCGCTTTCAGTAGCCGCGGTATGGGCCGCGGCCCCGGTCTCCGTCGCGGCGGTCCGAACGGTCCCGTTCCCGGTACCGGGTCTCGCGCGGGTAGTGGCTGCGCGGCAGGTCCATCCAGGGCCCGGACCGCGACTCGGCATAGCGCCAGCGGTTGTTGTCGTAGAAATAGGTGTAGCCGCCGTGCACGTAGTAGCCGTCGCTGCCCAGTTCGACGATCAGCGGCAGGGCCGGGACGGCAATGCCGACAGACACGCCCACACCGGGGCCGCGACCGTCGGGTGACACCACGCAAGCGCTGAGCAGCAGCGCGGCGAGGGGCAGGACGAGTATGGACTTGCGCATGAGGAACCTCCGTTCCGGGCGGTGCGCCAGCGTCTTGCCATGCGCGACGGCCCAGTCGGCATGCAGTGTGCCGTGTGCCCGGCGCAATGTCGGTTCGAAAGCGAACACAGGTTGCGGCGGATGCGGTTCGGCAATGTACGGCAGCGCACGGATGCGCCGTGCTCGCGCGCCTAGAGTGAGCGCAATGGGCAAGGCACGTTCAGCAGCGCCCACACTTCGACGCCGCGCGTCAGCGCGGGATAGGGAGATTTCCATGAGCCGCATCGTCTGGCTGGTTGGCGCCGTCGTCATCGTCCTGTTCCTCCTCAGCTTCCTCGGCCTGCGCTAAGCAGGCCTGCGAATGCCGACGGGCACGGCAGCGACGCCCCTCACTCCTCAAACCAAGGACACACCATGACCACCAAACCACATCGCACGCGACAACTTCGGCATGTACGCCAGCACCGACGGTTCGGGCCCCGGGCCGGAACTGATGGGTGCCAACACGCTGCTGGGCAACGACGTCACAACAAGGACGGCGAGGCCCTCGGCGACATCAAGGAATTCATGCTCGACATGGCCTCGGGCAAGGTCGCCTACGCGGTGCTGTCGTTCGGCGGACTGTTCGGCATGGGCGACAAGCTGTTCGCCGTGCCTTGGGCCGCGCTTGCGCTGGACACCGAGAACAAGCGCTTCACGCTGAACGTGCCCAAGGCCGTGCTGAAGGACGCGCCCGGCTTCGACCGTGACCGCTGGCCTTCGATGTCGGACAAGACCTGGGCCCGTGGCGTGCACGAGTTCTACGGCACGCCCTACAAGGGCTGATTGAGCCTCTGCGGCGCACGGCCCGCAACACGTCAGTGGCCAGCCGCCGCCTTGGCGCGCAGCTTGGCGTGGATGTAGGCGCCGTGCGGCAGGTGCAGCAGGTCGGCCACGCGCCACAGCACGTGGTTCTCGTGCGCGGTGAGATGGCCGTCGACGTAGGCCACGGCCCACATCGCCTCCACCACCTGCACCTTCTGCGCGTGGTCGAGCCGGTCGTTCAGCGCGCTGGTGAAGGCGTGGAAGTCGGTGGCGTGCCGGGCGCTGTGCTCCGCCAGTTCGAGCAGCCGCGCCACCTCGTCGTCGGCAAGCTCAAAGCGCTGCCGCAACACGTCCAGCACGGCCTGGCGCTCGGCGTCGCTGCATTCGGTGTCGGCGCGCATCACTTCCACCAGCAGCACCGCGGTGGCCAGGTGCAGGCGGTGTTCGGCGCTGCTGCCGGCGCCGGAGTTCCCCGCGACCGGCGGCGCGAGCAGGGTGTCGAAAAGGTCCTTGAGCGTGCGCAGCATGGTGGTGTCGAAGCCTCAGGCGGCACGCCGCGGCAGCGTGGCGGCCTGCTCGCCCAGGTCCCAGAACAGGCCCGTCATCATCGCCAGCGCCTCGCGCACCACGGGCACAAGCAGGTGCTCGTCGGGCGCGTGCTGGCTGCAGGCCGGGTAGCTGTGCGGCACCCACACCGTGGGCAGGCCCAGGATTTCGGCGAAGACGTCGTTGGGCAGGCTGCCGCCCAGGTTGGGCAGCAGCGCCGGTGCCTTGCCGGTGCTCTTCTCGATCGACGCCAGCGCAAAACGCACCCAGGCGCTGTCGGGGTCCAGCCGCGTGGCGGCCATCACCGTGGGCTCGCTCACCTCGATATCGTCGTAGCCGTGCGCGGCCAGGTGCGCCAGCACCGCCTCGCGCAGCCGCGAGACGTCGGTGCCGACGACGAAGCGCATGTGCATCGTGGCCCTGGCGCTGGCCGGTATCGCGTTGACCGGGAAGGCCGGGTTGCCGGTGATCATCGCCAGCACCTCCAGCGTGTTCCAGGCGATCACGCGTTCGGCCGGGCTCAGCCCGGGCTCGCCCCATTCGGCGTCGACCTCCGGGTCGCCGGGGTCGCCGCCGAACTGCAGGCTGGCCAGCGCCGCGCGCACGTTGGCGGGGATGGGCGGCGGGCGCAGCGCCGGCACGCGGATAACGCCGCGTCCGTCGACCAGGCAAGCGATGGCATTCGCCAGCACCGTGCCCGGGTTCTTCAGAAGGCCACCCCAGTTGCCGCTGTGGTGCGCGCCTTCGCGCAACTTCAGCGTGAGCTCGAAGTTGGCGACACCGCGTGAGCCCAGGAAGACCGTGGGCCGGTCGCGGCGCAGGCGCGGGCCGTCGCTGGCAATCAGCACATCGGCGGACAGTGCTTCGCGCTGCGTGGTGCAGAAGTCGGCCAGACCGGGTGAGCCGGTCTCTTCACCGGTCTCGACGAGCCACTTGACGTTGAAGCCCAGGTTGCCGCGCGCCTTCAGCACCTGCGCCAGTGCCGCGATGTTGATGCTGTGCTGCCCCTTGTTGTCGGCCGTGCCGCGGCCGTAGAGACGTTCACCGTCCTGCGTCAGCGTCCACGGGCCCTGGCCTCGTGTCCAGCTCGCATCCTGGCCGCGGATGACGTCGCCGTGGCCATAGATCAGCACCGTGGGCAGGTGATCGCCTTCGTGGCGCGTTGCGATCATCAGTGGGCCGTGGCGGCCGTCGGGGTTGGCATGCAGGCTGCAAATGAAGCCCAAAGCGGCCAGCGTGGGCGCCATCTCGCCTTCAAGGTAGGTCTGCAGTGCTGGGCCCGAGGTCGGGTCCTGGCTCTCGGTGCGGATGGCCACGCGCCGCGCCAGGTCGCGCCCGAAGGCGCCGCTGTCGAAGTGTTCGACGGCGGCCTGCAGCGCGGCGGCGCGGGTCACGATTTCGTCACCAGCTCGAAGTGTTCCACCACCGGCGGCGCGGCGAAGTAGGGGCCGACGATGGCGCGCCACTCGGGAAACAGCGGGCCGCCGCGGAAGGCGACAGTGTGGTCTTCCAGCGTGTCCCAGAAGACCTGCAGGATGTAGCGCTCGGGGCTTTCGATGCCGCGGTTGACCTTGGCGCCCTTGAAGCCCTGGGCGCGGTTGATCACGGTGGCGATGCCGCGCGCGATGGCTTCTTCGAAGGCGGCGTTCTGGCCGGGGTGGATGCGGATGTCGGCGAGTTCCAGGATCACGGCGGGGCTCCTTCAGGCGGTGGGCCGGTCAGTGTCCCACGGCGCAGGACAGCCCTAAACTCGGCTTTATCGATTATCCCAAGCGCACGGCCCCGTGCCGCCCGCCATGGCCCGCAAACACGCCCTCAGCGACGAGAGCCCCGACGGCCAACCCGTCACCACCCGCGCCGGCGCGGTGTACGAGCGCCTGCGCGCCGACATCACGCACGGCGTGCTGGAACCCGGCAGCAAGCTGCGCGTCGAGGCCATGTGCACACGCTACGGCGTGGGCGCCAGCCCGCTGCGCGAGGCACTGAGCCGGCTCTCGGCCGAGGGCCTGGTGGAACGCTCCGAGCAGCGCGGCTTCAACGTCGCGCCGCTCAAGTGGGACGAACTGCCCACGCTCACGCGCAACCGCGTGCAGCTCGAGAGTCTGGCACTGCGCGAGTCCATCGAGGCGCGCGACGCCGCCTGGGAAGACGCGCTGGTGCTGCTGGTGCACCGGCTGTCGCGCACGCCACGTTCGCTGTCGGCCGACCACTACGTGCCCAACCCGGCCTGGGAGGCGCTGCACCGCGAATTCCACCGCGGCCTGCTGGCGCGCTGCCCGTCGCGCTGGCTGCGCGCCTTCTGCGACACGCTGGCCGACGAGGCCTACCGCTTCCGTCAGCTGGCGGCCAACCGCAGTTTCAGTTCACGCAACGAACACGCCGAGCACGTGGCGATCTTCACCGCCGCGCTGGAGGGCCGTGCCGACGACGCGGTGCGGCTGCTGGGCGAGCACTACACGCGCACCTCGGCCAGCGTGGCTTCGCAGGCGCGCGAGCAGGGGCACGCGCCTTGAAGCCGGCACGTCAGGCCGCGGCCAGCACGATGTCGATGTCCATCACCGGCACGTCGGCGTCGGGAGTGGTCTCGTAGCGCCGCACCAGCGCCGCCCGCACGCCGAAGACGGCATCGCTGGCCAGGTAGGGGTCGGCGGCGTCGAAGAGCTCGGTCACCAGCGTGCGGTGGGCCGGCGCCTGAACGATGAGGTGGTAGTGCGCCGGCCGCCAGGCGCTGCGCCCGGCCGAGGGGACGACGTCGTGCCACGCCGGGCCGTCGGTCGGGATCTGGTAGGGCTGCGGCCGTATGGTGCGGATCGCGAAACGCCCCGCGGCGTCCACCTTCAACTGGCAGCGCAGGTTGTCGGGCGGCTGGCTGTCGTCCATCTGCCAGTACAGGCCGTTGGCGGCGTTCTGCCAGAAGTCGAGCGTGGCATCGGACAGCGGCTGGCCTTGCGGCCCGTGCACGCGGCCGCGCAGCAACACCACCTCGCCGGGGTTGTCGCGCGTCAGGTCGGCGGGGTTCTCGCACCAGGGCGAGCCCACGGTGTGGAAGGGGCCGAGCACGCTGCCCGGCGTGGCGCCCGGTGTGCTGGCCAGCAAGTCGACCAGACTGCTCAGGCCCAGCACGTCGGACAGCAGGCTGAATTCGCTGCGGTTGGCGCTGCTGATGTCGCCTGCACGGTGCAGGAAGGCGAGCGCAGCGCGCCATTCGTCATGCGTCAGGCGCGTGGCCTTGGCGTAGGCGTGCAGGTGCTGCACCAGCTGCTGCAGCAGTTCACGGCGGCGGGCGTCGGGCACACCGTCGAAGCTGGCGACCGCGGCCGCCGTGATGTTGTCCAAGCGGATGTCGCTCATGCCGTCACCGGATTGCTGAGCAGGCCCACGCATTCGATCTGGATCTCGATCGTGTCGCCGGCCTGCATCCACACCGGCGGCGTGCGCGCGTAGCCCACGCCAGCCGGTGTGCCCATCACCACCACATCGCCGGTCTCGAGCGTCATCGCCTCGCTCAGCAGCGCGATGGTGCGGGCCACGCCGAACACCATGTCCGAGGTGGTGGCGCTTTGCATCACGCGGCCGTTGAGCCGGCTCTCGATGTGCAGGCCGGTGCAGCCGGGCGGCAGTTCATCGGCGGTCACCAGGCAAGGCCCGAAGCCGCCGGTGGAGTCGAAGTTCTTGCCGATCGTCCACTGCGTGGTCTTGCGCTGGTAGTCGCGCAGCGTGGCGTCGTTGAAGCATGCATAGCCAAAGACATGGCGCAGCGCGTCGGCCTCGGCGACGTGGCGCGCGGGCGCGCCGATGACGAGCGCGAGCTCGGCCTCGAAGTCGAGCTTGCCCGAGGTCGCGGGCACGCGCAGCGGTGCGCCGTGGGCCAGCAGCGACGTGGCGCAGCGCAGGAAGAGGGCAGGGTAGTCGGCGACGGCATTGCCGCCCTCCTTGGCGTGGTCGTGGTAGTTCACGCCCAGGCAGACGATCTTGCCCGGCCGCGGCAGCACGGGCAGCAGCTTCAGGCCGGCCAGCGGCAGGGCAGGCTGGCCGACGGCGCGCTCGGCAAAGGCGTGCGCCAGGGTGGGGGCCTGGACGAGCGCTTCGATGGCGCCTTGCAGCGTGGCGGGCGCGGCCGCGCCAAGTTGCGCCGAAGGCACCACGCCGCGGCTGGTGAGCAGACCCCAACCTGGGCCGCCTGGGGCGCTGTAGCTGACGAACTTCATGGGGCGTTCCTGGTGTGGCGCGGGCGGGCAGGGGCTGACTTCACTCGACCTTGACGCCGATGTCCTTGACCAGCTTGCCCCACTTCGCCACTTCGCCTTCGACGTAACGGCGCATCGCGGGGCGGTCCAGGCGCTGGGCTTCCAGCGACAGGCTCTCGAAGCGCTCGGTCACGGGCTTGGCGGTCAGCGCCTTGTTGATCTCGGCGTTCAGCCGGTCCAGCACCTCCACCGGCACCTTGGCCGGCGCGAAGATGGCGAACCAGGTGTTGGCCTCGAAGCCGGGGTAGCCCAGTTCGGCCACGGTGGGCACGTCGGGCAGGGCCGGGCTGCGCTTGACCGACATCACCGCGATGGGCCGCACCTTGCCGCTCTTGGCAAACGGCACCGCCGGGGGCATCGAGGTGCTGGCGATGGGCACCTGCCCGCTGACCACGGCATTCGTGGCGGCTGCCGGCTGGAAAGGCACGTGGGTGATGTCGACCTTGGCGAGCGAGCGGAACAGCCACTCTGCGCCCAGGTGCGTGGTGGTGCCGTTGCCCGACGATGCGTACGACAACTTGTCGGTCTTCGCCAGCGCCAGCACTTCGGCCAGGTTATTGGCCTTTACCGACGGGTGGACGTAGAGCAGGTTGGGCGTGACGGCCGCCATGGCCACCGGGGCCAGATCGCGCAGCGTGTCGTAGCCGGCGTTGGCGAAGAGCGAGGGGTTCACCGCCACCGCCACGCTATGGATGAGCAGGGTATGGCCGTCGGCCGGTGAGCCCATCACCATCTGCGTGGCGATGTTGCCGCCAGCGCCGGGCTTGTTCTCGACCACCACGGTCTGGCCGAGTGCCACCGTCAACTGGTCGGCGAGCAGCCGCGCGACGATGTCGGTGGAACTGCCGGGCGCGAAGGCGACGACCAGCTTCACTGGCTTGTCCGGATAAGCGGCCTGGCTGGAGAAGCTGCCCGCCAGGGCTGCCGCAGCGAACAGCGTCTTGAAGGATCGCAAGAGAGGCAGCAAAGGCTTCATGGCACGCTTCTGTCAATCATCGAGGGGGCGCAGAATAATCGACAAAAGCGTGTATGAGTATTAATATCGATAAACGTTAGCACCGGAGTTTCCCTAGTGAACACGGATGAAGCGGCCCCTGCGCTGCCCGAATCGCCCTGCACGCCTGCGGAAATGGCGCGTCGGCTGTTCACCGACGCACGCACCCACGGCCACTGGCTGCCGCGCGCGGTCGACCCGGCGCTGCTGCGCGAACTCTATGCGCTGGTGCGCTGTGGGCCGACCTCGATGAACACGCAGCCGATGCGCTTGAAGTTCGTCGTCACGCCTGCGGCGAGAGAACGCCTGCTGGGCCGATGTCGGGCTTCGATGCGGCAGCGGTCGACCGGGCTTTCTGGGCCGGCACAGCCGTGCGCACCAACCTGCTGTGCAACCTGGGCTATGGCGACGCGACGCAACTGCGGCCGCGTCCGCCGCGCTTCGACTTCGACGAGATCTGCGAAGTGATTTGAGCTCCCAAAGGGTGGGCGCACTCCTGAGCGCTCGCGGCCGCCCGACCGTGACATGCATCACGCTCTGCGGCCTTTCGGGGGTGTCGACCCCGCTTTGACGCCCCCGCAGGCGGTGCGCAGTGGCGCGCCGCCTCAAGTTCTGCTTGCTTGCGCCCGAAAGCAAACGTCATCGGCGAGCTGCGCATGCGGCTCGTGCAGCGTTTGTTCAGGGAAGCCGCATGACGAGCACCATAGCTGTCGGAGATCTGCGCGTAGGCATGTACATCTGCCTCGAAGGCGGGTGGTTGTCGCATCCCTTTCCGCTTTCGAGCTTCCGTATCACGTCGGCCCAAGAGATCTCCACCATCCGCGGCCTGGGGCTCGAGCGGGTGCGCTGGGAGCCGCAGAAGAGTGAACTCCCAGAAGCCGAGCCGGCCCCGCTGCCTGCGGCCGAAGAGGGCAGCTCGGCAGGTGGTGCGGCCGCCAGCGCCGGGGAACAGGCGGCGGCCCGGCAGCGCGAGTGGCTGGCCGCCCAGCGCAGCGCGGCGCAGTGCTGCGAACAGCAGTACGCCGAGGTTTCCAAGGTGCTGCGCGCGGTGGGCGAGACGCTGCACGCGCGGCCGATGGACGCTGGCCGCACCGCTGCGGCGTTGACGCAGGCCATGCTGGACAAGATGCTCGCGGCCGACGAGGTGGGCATCCGGCTCGTTACCGGCGGTGGCCCCGACCGCAGCACCGCACATGGGTTGAACGTGGCGGTGATCGCGCTGCTGATCGCCCGCACGCTGGGCCTGAACCCCGAAGAGATGCTCGACGTCGGCGTCGGCGCGTTGCTGCACGACGTCGGCAAGCTCGACTTGCCGACGCGGTTGCGCCACGCCGAGGACGGCTTTACCGCCGCCGAGTTGAACGGTTACCGCGACCACGTCACCAAGGGGGTGCAACAAGCCCAGCGCATGGCGCTGAGCCCCGGTGCGCTGGCCGTCATCGCGCAGCACCACGAAAACGCCGACGGCGGCGGCTTCCCGCTGCGCCTGCCGACCGATCGCCTGAGCCTGGGCGCTCGCATCGTGGCCATCGTCAACCGCTACGACAACCTGTGCAATCCAGCCACGCGTGCCATCGCGCTGACCCCGCACGAGGCCGTGGCCACGCTCTTTGCCCAAGGCCGCTCACGCTTCGACCCGTCGGTGCTGAATGTCTTCATCCGCATGATGGGCGTCTACCCCGCGGGCTCGCTGGTGCAGCTGACCGACGACCGCTTCGCCATGGTGGTGGGCGTCAATTCCAGCCGACCCCTGAAACCGCGGGTGCTGGTGCACGGGCAGCCTTCGGGGCGCACGGTGCTGCGTGCCACCGGCAGCAACACGACGCACTTGCTCGACCTGGAGACGCAGCCCGACCTCGGCATCCGCCGCAGCCTGGCTGCGGCCAAGCTGCCGCCCGCGGTGCTTTCGGCGCTGGATCCGCGCCCGCGCGTAGCCTACTATTTCGAGCCCCTGGAACCGTCCTCCCGGCCGATGGAGCTGGCCGCGTGACGTCAGCGGCGTCCTGGGCCGCATTGCTGTGCGGCATGCCGCACCCAGCCTGGGTGGTAGCCGTCGAAGGCCGACGCGTGGTGGCCGCCAACGCCGCTGCCGGCGCACTGTTCGGCTGCGCTGCCGAGGCCCTGGCTGGCCAGCAGGCCGAGTCACTGGTGTCCTCGCCCGAGGACCAGGCGTGGTGGGGCGCTGACGGTACGTTGGGGTCGCTGCTTTCCGACACAGTGGTGGCCACCGCCGGCGGGCAGGTGCTGCACGTCAGCCGCAGCATCGGACTGCTGCCCGGCGTTGGCGACGCGCCTGCATACGCCCTGGTGGTGATATGCGACCGCAGCGCCGAGCACCGCGCCGAAAACCAGCGCGAAGCGCTGTTGGCCGAATTGCAGGCAACGCTGGAGGCCACGGCCGATGGCATCCTCGTCACCGACGCTGCGGGCCGCATGACCGCCTGCAACCGCCAATTCGCCGAGATCTGGGGCCTGCCCCCCGAGCTGCTGCAGCGTGACGACGACGTCGGCGTGCATGCCTGGCTGCTGCGCAGCGTCACCGACTACAGCACCTACACCACCCGGCTTCAAGCGCTGCGCGAGACGCCGCTGGCGGTGGCCACCGACCAGTTGACGCTGCACAGCGGCCGGATCATCGAGCGCGTGACACGTCCACTGATGCGACGCGGGCGCTCGCAGGGCCGGGTGTGGTCCTTCCGCGATCTCACCGAGCGCATCGCGGTGGAGGCGCGCATCGAGGCACTGGTGCGCCAGGACACGCTGACCGAGTTGCCGAACCGCGCGGCGCTTGCCGACAGCGTGGCCGAGGCCTCCGCCGCGGCGCGCCGCGACGGCAGCACGTACGCCTTCGTGCTGGTCGACATAGACCGTTTCGGGCAGATCAACGAGAGCCTGGGACACGACGTCGGCGACACCGTGCTGCGCACCTTGACGCAGCGGCTGCAAGGCTGTCTTCGCGGTGGCGACCAGCTGTCCCGCCTGGGCGGCGACCAGTTCGTCGTGCTCGTCAGGCCCGCCGACGCCGCCGCCGCCGAAGCCGCGGCGCGGCGGATCCTGAACGTCGTGGCGCAGCCCTGCAGCGTCGACGGCGCCTCCTTCACGCTGACCTGCAGCATCGGCATTTCGCTGGCGCCTTCACAGGGCACGCGCATCGACGAGCTGGTGCGCAATGCCGAAGCGGCGCTGCGCACGGTGAAGGCGGCCGGCCGCGCCCACTTCGGCCTGCATCAGGCGCGCGCCGAGGGCGACCGGCGCCTGAACATGCAGCTCGACCACGCGATGCGCCAGGCGCTGGTCAGCGGCCGATTCCGGCTGCAATACCAGCCGCAGGTGGATTTGCGCGATGGCCGCGTCGTCGGCGCCGAGGCACTGCTTCGCTGGCGCGACCCCGAGATGGGCGACATCTCGCCCGCGCGCTTCATTCCGGTGGCAGAAGACAGCGGCTTCATCGTCGCCATCGGCGACTGGGTGCTGAGCCAGGCCGTCCGACAGGCCGCACTGTGGCAACAACGCGGCCACGCGGTGCCGATTGCCATCAACGTCTCGGCGCTTCAGTTCAAGCAGCCGCAGTTCGTCGACCGCGTGGCCAGCGTGCTTGCGGTGAGCGGCGTGCCGGCGGAATTGCTGGAGCTGGAGCTGACCGAGAGCATCCTGGTGCACAACGCCGACGAGGCCTTGCACCGGCTGCATGCTCTGAAGCGCCTGGGTGTGCGCATGTCGATCGACGACTTCGGCACGGGCTATTCGAGCCTGGCCTACCTGAAGCGCTTCCCCATCGGCAAGCTGAAGATCGACCGCAGCTTCGTCAGCGGCCTGCCCGGCGACGAAAGCGACGTCGGCATCGTGCGCGCCATCCTGCAGATGGCCCGCGCCCTGGGCATGAAGGTCATCGGCGAGGGCGTCGAGACCGAGTTGCAACGCCAGTTCCTGCAGGCCGAGGGCTGCGACGAATTCCAGGGCTGGCTCTACGCACCGGCGCTGGACCCGCTCAGCTTCGAGCAGCGCCTGGTACAGGCGCAGGCCGCACTGCCGCCGCCGGTGGTCGCGCCTCGCATGCGTCTCGTGCGCTGAGCCTGCGCTTGGGGCAGGGCCCCGCCGGGGCTGCACAATCGCAGCTGAGTCCTGCGAAGCGAGTACCCCAAGAAATGATCTACAAGTTCAAGAGCGCGGCCACCGGCGACCTCATCATGCTGGCGCCGAACGGCGATCAGATGCTGCGCCTGATCGGCCGCGAGCCGGCGCCGCAGGGCATCATCGAAGTGGTAGCGATGCCTGGGGCCATCGCTGCATTGCTGGCCGCCATCGCCAGTGAAGAGACGCCGCCGGAAGACGAGGACGCGCCCCTGCCGCCGGTGGGGCTGCGCCAGCGGCTGTGGCCCATGATCGAGATGCTGAGGCGTGCACACGACGCTGACGCGGCGGTGGTGTGGGGCGTCTGAAGCCGCCGCGCGCGCTGCCACGAACCGCCTGAGAGGAACACGCAAGATGAGGCTCTGGAGCTATAGCTGGACCAACGGCGACCGCATTCCCGCCCGCTACGCCGCAGGCAAGCCCGACGGCGCTGGCGGCGCCACCTTCAGCGACAACCTGAACCCGCACCTGGCATGGAGCGACGTGCCGGAGGGCACGCAGTCGATGGTGCTGATCTGCCATGACTTCGACGTGCCCAGCCGCGGCGATGACGTCAACCAGCCGCGCCGCGAGATCCCGGCCGACCTGCCGCGGGTCGACTTCTTCCATTGGGTGCTGATCGATTTGCCGCCGGTGCCCACGGTGATTGCCGAGGGCGAGTTCAGCCGCGGCTTCACGCCGCGCGGCAAACCCGGGCCGGCGGCGCTGCACGGCGCGCGCCAAGGCATCAACGACTACACCGGGTGGTTCGCTGGAAACCCTGAAATGGCCGGCAACTACTTCGGCTACGACGGTCCCTTCCCGCCGTGGAACGACACGCTGGTACACCACTACGTCTTCACGCTCTACGCCGTGGCCTTGCCGCGGCTGCAGCTGGAGGGCGTGTTCACGGGCCAGCAGGTGCGCGAGGTGCTGGCCGGGCGCGTGCTTGCCGAGGCAACCTTCTCGGGCACCTACACGCTCAACCAGCGGCTGCTCGCCGAGTGAGACCCGGCGTGTCGCCCGCGCGGCGGGCGGTTCGGGCGGTCTGATGCGTGAGCCCACCCGGCTCTTCGTGCTGCGGCACGGCCAGACGGCATGGAATGCCGAGATGCGCATTCAAGGGCATGTCGACGAGCCGCTCGACGACACCGGCCGCTGGCAGGCCGACCGGTTGGCGAAGGCGCTGGCGGGCGAAGACCTGACCTTCGTCTACAGCAGCGACCTGCAGCGGGCGCGGGCCACGGCGCAGCCGCTGGCAGCGGCCACGGGCGCGCCGCTGGTGACCGACCCGCGCCTGCGCGAACGCGGGTTCGGTCGTTTCGAAGGCCAGACCTATGCCGAGATCGAGCGGCTATGGCCCGATGAGGCCGAACGCTGGCGGCGCCGCGAGGCGGGTTTCGGTCCTGGCGGCGGCGAGGCGCTGGAGCCTTTCTACGCCCGCTGCGTCGACACCGTGCTGGAGCTGGCCGCGGCACACCCCGGGCAGGCCATCGCCATCGTCGCGCACGGCGGCGTGCTCGACTGCCTGTACCGCGCCGCGGTGGGGGTGGATCTGTCGGCACCGCGCAGCTGGAAGATCGGCAACGCGACCATCAATCGCCTGCTCTTCAACGGCGAGCGGCTGCAGCTCGTGGGCTGGAACGACACCGGCCATCTCGAAGACGACCTGCTGGCCTGAGCCAGCGTCGCCGCGCCCGCGCCTTCAGGCATCGAACAGGTCGTCGGCCGTGCGCGGCGGCGGCGCCAGTCCCAGGTGGCGAAACGCTGCCGCGGTCGCGATGCGCCCGCGCGGCGTGCGCTGCAGGTAGCCCTGCTGGATGAGGTAGGGCTCGATCACGTCCTCGATCGTGCCGCTCTCCTCGCCGATGGCCGCGGCCACGTTGTCCAGGCCCACCGGGCCGCCGTCGAAGCGGTGGATCACGGCTTCCAGCAGCTTGCGGTCCATCACGTCCAGGCCCAGCGGGTCGACGTCCAGCATCTTCAACGCGCGGTCGGCCTGGCCGGCGTCGATGCTGCCGTCGCCCTTGACCTGGGCGTAGTCGCGCACGCGGCGCAGCAGCCGGTTGGCGATGCGCGGCGTGCCGCGGCTGCGGCGCGCGATCTCCAGCGCGCCGGCGGCGTCGGTAGGCACCTTCAGCAGGCCGGCCGAGCGCGTGATGATGCGCGTGAGCTCTTCCGCGTTGTAGAACTCCAGCCGCGCCACGATGCCGAAACGGTCGCGCAGCGGATTGGTCAGCATGCCTGCGCGCGTGGTGGCGCCCACCAGCGTGAAGGGCTGCAGGTCGAGCTTGATGCTGCGCGCTGCCGGGCCTTCGCCGATCATGATGTCGATCTGGTAGTCCTCCAGCGCCGGGTAGAGAATCTCCTCGACCACTGGCGACAGGCGGTGGATCTCGTCGATGAAGAGCACGTCGTTGCGCTCGAGATTCGTCAGGATGGCCGCCAGGTCCTTGGGCTTTTCCAGCACCGGGCCGCTGGTCTGGCGCAGGTTCACTCCCAGCTCGTAAGCGACGATATGCGCCAGCGTCGTCTTGCCCAGCCCTGGCGGGCCGAAGAGCAGCACGTGATCCAGCGCCTCGGCGCGCTGCCTTGCGGCACCGATGAAGATTTCCAGCTGTTCACGCGCCTTGGCCTGGCCGACGTATTCCGCCAGGCCCTTGGGGCGCAGCGCGCGCTCGATGGCCTCTTCGTTCGGCGATGCAGGGGCGGCGCTGACGACACGCGACGAAGGCGGTAGAGGGGCGGCAGCGAAGTCGTCGGTCTGGATGGCCATACAGTGATTATGACCAGCGGCTAGACTGCAGCGCCTGCAATGACGCACCCTCGACGCCACTCGCTGATCTGGTTCGCCCTGGCGGCGATGCTGGCCATGGCTATGCTGCCGACGGTGTCGCACGCCCTGGCCTTCGCGTTGGGCGGCAGTGCGGCCGGGGCCGAAGTCTGCACGCCGCAGGGCCTGCGCAGGGTGGCGGCCACAGCGGCCAAGGCGGACGCGGAAACTGCGCCGATGCAGCCTGCGAGCGACCTGGACCACTGCCCGCTGTGCCGGCCGGCCGTCGACCATCCCGGCTTGCCGCCCGTGGCGGCACAAGCCGGCTTGCCGCTGTCGTACGGCGAGGCAGACGTCCCTGCCGCCCCGCATCTGCCCCGGATGCTGGCGCCATGGCGTAGCGCGCGACCGCGGGGCCCGCCCACCAGCGCATGAGCTGCCGGCGGCGCTCTTAGCCCGGCCACCCCCGCTTCAACGGCGACGTCGCGCTCATCCGCGCCGGCGTCGACGCACCCCTACCCGCATTCGATTCAAGGACCTTCCATGCAAGTCATTCGACGTACCCTCCTCGCCACCGCCTTCTTCGCCGCACTGGCTGCCACTGCGGCGCTGCATGCCCAGACCAACGTGAAGGTCGAAGGCGCCTGGGCCCGGCCTACGGTGCAGGGCCAGGCCGCCGGTGGCGGCTTCCTGAAGATCACCGGCGGGGCCGCCGCCGACAAGCTGGTCTCGGCCAGCGCCACGGTCTCCAAGACCGTCGAGCTGCACACGATGGTGATGGAAGGCGAAGTGATGCGCATGCGCGAAATCGGGGCCATCGACGTGCCCGCCGGCAAGACGGTCGAACTCAAGCCCGGCGGTCTGCACGTGATGTTCATCGGCATCGACAAGCCGCTGAAGAACGGCGACAGCTTTCCGCTTACGCTTCGCTTCGAGAAGGCCGGTGAGGTGAAGGTCGAGATGAAGGTGATGACGCAAGCCGGCGCGCCGGCCACGCCCATGGGCCACGGCGGGCACAAGCCCTGAGCGAGAACGCGGAGGTCCGGAAGGACTGCCACGCCTCGTGCTGGCCTGCCGGCGATGTCACGCCGGCGGGCTGAGCCTCAGAGGCTTGAGCGCAGTGTCACGTGCAGCGCACGCGGCGGGTGTTGAACTCGACGCCATGGCGCCTGCTGCCCCTGCCAGCCCCGCCAGCGTGTGGCTGAGCGTGCGGCCGGCGCCCAGGCAGAAGACCTCTCGATCATCGCGTTGCTTGAACTGGTCGCCCTCCACCGGGTTGTACAACCCGTAGGTGAAGTTCGAGTTGAGGTCGAGCCGGTAGTGCATTGCGTAGCCAGCCAGTCGGATGCGGCCACGCGCATCCTCGCCATGCCATTCCGCGGTCAGGCTGGTGCGCTGCGTGTCGCCGCCTGCGGTGGGGTCCAGGCTGTCGAAGCGGCCGAAGGGCCGACCGTCAGCGGTTCAACGCCTTCAGCGCCATCTTGATGCCGTCGCTCACGCCGACATCCGCCGGTAGCGCCTTCAGCGCCGCCTGGGCTTCGCGGTCGCTATAGCCCAGCGCCTGCAGCGCCTGCACGATGTCGCCTTGCGCGTCGCCGAGTGCGGCGGTGCTGGGCAGCGAGAGGTCTGCGCCGAGCTTTCCCTTCAGTTCGAGCAGCAGGCGCTCGGCCGTCTTCTTGCCGATGCCGGGCACTTTGACGAGCCGCGCGCCGTCCTGGCGCGTCACGGCCTGCGCGAGTTCACCGACGCTCAGGCCGGAGAGGATGGACAGCGCCGTGCGCGGACCTACGCCGCTGATCTTCACCAGTTCGCGGAAGGTGGCGCGCTCGGGCGCGGTGAGAAAGCCGAACAGCACCTGCGCGTCCTCGCGCACCACGAAGTGGGTCAGCAGCGTCACCGGCTCGCCCAGGGCGGGCAGGTTGTAGAAGGTGCTCATCGGCACGTCGAGCTCGTAGCCGACGCCGTGCACGTCCAGCAGCACCATGGGCGGCGACTTTTCGGCCAGCAGGCCGCTGACACGGCCGATCATTTGGCCTCGTCCCGGCAAGGCGCCCGCGCCGCGCGGCGTGGGCACGACACCATTGCCATCGATGCGGCGCGGCGCGCAACATCGGGTTCTTGCAGTGGCATCGAAAGGGCAACCATGTATCGCAGGCATCTTACGGCAGCGTTGTTGGCGGCCGCCTGGCCGGGCTGGCTGCGCGCCGCGGTCAACGAGAGCGACGCCGCCGTCGGCGTGCGTGTGGCGCTGGAACGGGGCGCGCTGGCGGCGGTGTCGCTGCTGGGTCGCACCGACGGTTTCCTGGGCAACCCAAAGGTGCGCATACCGCTGCCGGGCCACCTGGAGAAGGCCGCCAGGTTGATGAAGGCTACCGGTCAGGGCAAGCGTGTCGATGAGCTGGTGACGGCGATGAACCGCGCCGCAGAAGCCGCGGTGCCCGAGGCGCGCACGCTTTTCGTCGGCACGGTAAAGGCCATGAGCGTCGAGGACGCTCTAGGCATCGTGCGCGGCGGGCCGACGTCGGTCACCGACTACTTCGCCGGCAAGACACGCGCCCCGCTGGGCGAGAAGTTCCTGCCCATCGTCACCCGCGCCACCGAGAAGTTGAAGCTGGCCCAACGCTACAACCAGCTGGCCTCGAAGGGCGCCGGCATGGGCCTGCTCAAGGGCGACGAAGTCAGCGTACAGCAGCACGTCACTTCGCGGGCGCTCGACGGGCTGTACCTCATGATCGGCGAGGAAGAGAAGAAGATTCGCGCCGACCCGTTGAATACCGGCAGCGCCATCCTTCAGAAGGTCTTCGGTCGTTGAATCAGCCCTGGGTGCGCGTCAGCTCGAAAGCCATCGCCTCGGGCAGCGATTCGATGATGGCGTCGCGGCCGACGCTGGTGAGCTGGTGGCCGCCGACGTTCATCACCTGCATCGCCTTGCCCTGCTCGGCGATCTGGATGAAGGCCAGGTGCGGCGCTTGCGCCAGCAGTTCTTCGCGCAGGCGGTCGAAACGCTGTCCGCCCAGTGAGGCCTCATAGACGACGACGTGCGGTACGGCCTCGGCGCACTGCTGCTGCACTTCCTCGACGGAGCTGACGAAGTCGACCACCAGGTCCATCGGCCGCAGCGCTTCGCGCACGACGTTTCGCACTTCGCGGCGCCCGGCCAGCACGAGCACGTGACGCCCGGACAAGGGCTGCGGTGCCAGCGCCGGCGCAAGCGGTTCCTCGAAATCCGTGGTGGCGACGGGTTCTACATGCGGCGTGAGCGTATCGGGGAACTCGAATTCGAGCACCGTACGGCCCGGCGGGTCGGTGCGGTGCAGGCGCACGGCAAGTACGGCCGCGGTCTGCTGAAGCAGCCGCCACGACATCGTGTTCAGGTCCGGGTCTTCCTCGAGCATGATCGAGCCGGAAGCAGTATCGATTTCATCGGCCGGCCGATGCGCAAATGCCACGGACAGCCGTGCGTGTGCAGGCCAGTTCTTCACGTCGAGCGCCAGGTCGATGCGTGAGAACGTGTGCTCGAACGCCCAGTCGAGCGCTGTCTGTAGCAGCGAGAACAGCAGCGTGGAGTCACTCTTCACGAGTGCCGGCGCCAGGAGCTGACGCACCTCGATGCCGCGCTGCTCGATCTCGCGGCCACGCTGGCGCAGCACTTCGCGCAGCAGCCCGGTGAGGTCCACGCGCTCGCTGGCAAGCTGCACTCGCCCGCTGCTCAGGCGCACAACCTGCTGACCCATGATGCCGGCGCGGCGCGCGAGGTCGATTTCCTCGCGCAGCAGGCGCAGCGTCTCGCCGTCGATTTGGCCCGATGTTTCCAGCGCCGTCACCCGGTTGAGCGCTGCAGACAGCGTGGTCGCAACCTCGCTGCCCAGTTGCGCGATCAGTGCCTGGGGGTCCAGCGGCTCGACGTCGTAGCGGCCGGAACGAATGGGAAGTCGGCCTCTGCCCGACGAGTCCATGGTGTGCTTTCAGTGAGGCGATGCTCGAACGCGTGACGCGGTGGCCTTTGCAAGGGTAGCCTGTCCGGCCTGCCGAGGCGAGTACCGGGCAGTGAACCGTCAGCGTCGTTGGCGTGCAAATGTCACCTGCGGGCGATCCCCGGCTCCCCGTCGGCCAGGGCGCTTTGAGACGGCGTGGACGAATTCAAGCCCGCGCTGGCGGCTGCGGGCCCAGGACGCCCTGCGCGCGCAGGGCCGCCGTTTCGTCGGGGCTCAGGCCCAGCTCTGCCAACACTTCGTCGGTGTGCTGGCCCAGCAATGGTGGCGCGCGGCGTACCTGCACCGGGGTGGCTGACAGCTTCATCGGGCTGGACACGAGTTCCATCGTGTCCTGATGAGGGTGAGGCAGCGTCGTGCGCATGCCCCGGTGCAGGACTTGCGGGTCGGCGAAGACCTCGGCCAGGTCGTTGATCGGGCCGCAGGGTACCTTGGCGGCGTCCAGCGCCGCCAGCCAGTCGGCGCGCTGGCGTGTGCGCATCGTCGCAGCCAGAAGCGGCACGAGCTCGTCGCGGTGGCGCACGCGGCTGGCGTTTCGGCTGAACCGGTCGTCGCGGGCCAGCTCGGGGCAGTCGGCGACCGTGCAGAAGCGCTCGAACTGGCCGTCGTTGCCCACCGCCAGAATGAGGTGACCGTCGGCGACCTCGAACACCTGGTAGGGCACGATGTTCTGGTGGGCGTTGCCGGCGCGCTTGGGCGCCTGTTTCGTCACCAGGTAGTTGGCGCCCAGATTGGCCAGCATGGCCACCTGCGTGTCCAGCAGGGCCATGTCGATGGCCTGGCCCTCGCCTGTTGCGTCGCGGTGCCGCAGCGCGGCCAGGATGGCCACCGTGGCGTACATGCCTGTGAACAGGTCAGCCACCGCCACGCCGACCTTCTGTGGGCCGCCACCGGGCAGATCGTCGCGTTCGCCGGTCACGCTCATCAGGCCGCCCAGGCCCTGGATGGCGTAGTCATAGCCGGCGCGGTCGCGGTAGGGGCCGGTTTGGCCATAGCCCGTGATGGAGCAGTAGATCAGCCGGGGGCACCTCTGTCGCATGTTTTCGCAGCCGAGGCCGTAGCGCGCCATGTCCCCGACCTTGAAGTTCTCGACCATCACGTCGCAGGTGGCGGCCAGGTGGTGAATCAGAGCCTGACCGGCGGGATGGGCGATGTCCACCGTCACTGAGCGCTTGTTCCGGTTGGTGCCCAGGAAGTAAGCGGCCTCAGCGGTATCGTGGCCGTCACGGTTCTTCAGGAAGGGCGGGCCCCAACCGCGGGTGTCGTCGCCCCCGGGGTGGTCTTCGGTGGGCGGGCGTTCGATCTTGATGACTTCGGCGCCCAGGTCGGCCAGCGTCTGCGTGCACCAGGGGCCTGCGAGCACGCGAGACAGGTCGAGCACACGCACGCCGGCGAGCGCGCACGGAGGCAGGGGAGGGGTTGCCGTGTTCATGCGCGGGATTGTCCGGCACCGCCCCCGGGATAATCCTTTCCAATGACTTCGCCATTTCGACTCCGTACACCCGCGGCTGGGCTGGCCGTCTGCGCAGGGCTGCTGGGCTGCGCGCCGGTGCTGGATTGGCGCGATACCCGGCCCGAGGGCAGCGCGCTGCAGCTGCAGTTTCCCTGTCGCCCCGCGACGCAGCGGCGCGATGTGCCGCTGGCCGGCGTGCGCGTGAACCTGGCCTTGCACGCCTGCGCCGCAGGCGGCCAGACCTGGGGCTTGGCGGTGGCCGACGTCGGTGAGCCGGCGCGTGTCGGCCCGGCGTTGGCCGAGCTTGCCGCTGTGGCCGGCAGTAATCTCGGGGCGGCAGCGGGTCAGCCACTGGCGCTGAAGGTGCCGGGCGCGACACCGAACGACACCAGCCGCCGCCTGCGCCTGCAAGGCCGCTTGCCCGACGGGCGAGCGGTGCAGATGCAGCTGGCCGTGTTTGCACGCGGCACGCAGGTGTTCCAGGCCACGGTGCTCGGCGATGCCGTGCCCGACGAGGCGGCAGAGACCTTCTTTGCCTCACTGCGACTGCCGTCGTGAGCGCGCGCTGTCGATCGCAGGCGCCTGACCCGGCGCGCGTAGCGCGGAGGGCCATCTGCTAAAAGTGCGTTCGGTACGAAGAGGCGCTGCTCGGTGAGCACCGGGCACCCACGCACGCTGTCGGTGGTGACCCTGTTCGGGGTCTTCGCCTTCGGCTACTTCCTTTCGGCGCTGCTACGCGCCGTAACGGCGACGCTCGCGCCAGTGTTCAGCAGCGAGCTCGGCCTGCGTGCTGGCGACCTGGGTCTGCTGGCCGGCGCCTACTTCTTCGGCTTCGCAGTGCTGCAGTTGCCGCTGGGCAAGGCGCTCGACCGCTTCGGGCCGCGTCGCACGCTGCTGGCGCTGATGGCCGTGGCTGTTGTGGGTTGCGTGGCCTTCGCGTCAGCGGACAGCTTCGCCGCGCTGGTGGCGGCGCGGGTGCTTGTCGGCGCTGGCATGGCGGCCAGCCTGATGGCGCCGCTGACAGCCTACCGCCATCATCTCTCGCCGGCTGCCCAGCTGCGGGCGAACTCATGGATGCTGATGACGGGTTCGCTGGGCATGGTGGCGTCGACGCTGCCCGTGCAGATGTTGCTGCCGGCGCTGGGCTGGCGTGGCCTGTTCTGGGCGCTGGCGCTGCTGCTCGCGCTGGCTGCAGGGCTGGTTGCCGTTCTCGTGCCGCGAGACGCACCCGGCGGGCCAGCTGCGGAAGGGGCCGCGATAGGCTACCTCGATATCGCTCGCCACCCGATGTTCATGCGCACGGCGCCGCTGGCGTTCTTCGTGTACGGCGGCATGATCGCGGTGCAGTCGCTGTGGGCCGGGCCGTGGCTCACGCGCGTGAGCGGCTGGAGTGCCTCGGAGGCGGCGCAAGGGCTCTTCGGTATCAACCTCGCGATGCTGCTGGCCTTCGGTGCCTGGGGCCTGGTGATGCCACGGCTGGTGCGTCGCGGCGTGACCGCGATGCGGCTGATCGCTTGGGGCCTGCCGCTGCCGCTGCTGATGCTGGGGCTGATCGTGATGCTGGGCAGCGGTGCCGGGGCGGCGCACTGGGCCGTCTGGTGCGTGGCCTGCACCTTCGTGTCGACCAGCCAGCCTGCGGTCGGTGCGGCCTTTCCGGCCGCGCAGGCCGGGCGTGCGCTTTCCGCCTTCAACCTGGTGATCTTCGCTGGCGTCTTCTGCATCCAGTGGGGTCTGGGTCTGCTGATTGACCTGTTGCGCGCCGTGGGTTGGTCGGATGATGCGGCCTTCCGTTGCGCCTTTGCCGCGTTCGGCCTGTGCGCGCTGTTGGCCTACGGTTGGTTTCTGCGGCATCGGCCGCCAGCTGTCGATAATGAGCCCTGACGGTCTGATATGCCCTCCATCTTGCTCGTAGCCCATGCCCCGCTCGCCACGGCCCTGCTTGCCGTGGCCAGGCATGCTTATGCCGACTGCAGCCGCGATGTGGCTGCAGCTGACATACCGGCTACGGCCGGTATCGACGAGGCCACTGCCCTGGTGCAGGCGGCACTGCAGCGGTTGCCCGGGCCCGATGTGCTGGTGCTGGTCGATGCCTTCGGTGCGACGCCCAGCAATGCTGCGCTGGCTGCGGTGGACGGCATCCACGCCCGCGTGGTGACCGGCATCAACGTACCCATGGTCTGGCGCGCCCTGTGCTACGGCCATCTGCCGCTGGGGGAACTCGTTACGCGTGCCGTCGACGGGGGCCGGCAAGGCATCATGCAGGTTGCGAGCCCGCGCCGCCAGAACCAGCCCAACCGCCCCGTCTCCGATGATCCAGAGCAGCATTCAGATCAGTAACAAGCTGGGTCTGCATGCCCGCGCCTCGGCCAAGCTCACCAAGCTGGCGGGAGGGTTCAAGTGCGACATCCACCTCAGCCGCAATGGCCGCCGTGTCAACGCCAAAAGCATCATGGGCGTGATGATGCTGGCGGCCGGCTTGGGCACCGAGGTCATGATCGAGACCGACGGTCCTGAGGAACAGGGGGCCATGGACGCCTTGCGCACCCTCATCCAGGACAAGTTCGGCGAAGGCGAGTAGGGCCGGGCAACACGGCGCTGGTGCGAACGGTCATGCCGCCATCGTGGGGGTGGGCTACATTGGCGGCATGACTATCCAGGTCTTCGGCTTGCCGGTCTCTCGTGGTGTGGCGATCGGTCGCGCGGTGCTCGTGGCGTCCAGCCGCGTCGACGTCGAGCACTACTTCGTCACCCCCGACCGGGTCGAGCACGAAATCCTTCGGTTGCGCGACGCACGTGACAGTGTTGCCCGCGAGTTGCAGGCCCTGAAGACTGAACTGCCGGCCGAGGCGCCCACCGAACTGGCCGCACTGCTGGACGTACACCTGATGCTGCTGCATGACGAGTCGCTGACGGGTGCCACGAAGGCCTGGATCAGCGACCGCCACTACAACGCGGAGTGGGCGCTGTCGGCGCAGCTGGAAGTGCTGGCGCGCCAGTTCGACGAGATGGACGACCCCTATCTGCGCGAACGCAAGGCCGACATCGAGCAGGTGGTGGAACGCCTGCTGCGTGAATTGGTTGGCAGCGCAGACGGCGCATCGCCGGCCTCGCCCGCAGCGGCCAAGGCGATGCGCGATTTTGCCGGCGAGGACCCGCTGGTGCTTGTGGCCAACGACGTCGCGCCGGCCGACATGATGCAATTCAAGCGCAGCATCTTCACGGGTTTCGTCACGGACGTGGGCGGCCGCACTTCGCACACGGCGATCGTTGCGCGCAGCATGGACATCCCGGCTGTGGTGGGCGCGCGCGAGGCCAGCCGGCTGATCCGCCAGGATGATTGGCTCGTCATTGACGGCGACGTTGGCGTGGTCATCGTGAACCCCTCGCCCATCGTGCTCGAGGAGTACCGTTTTCGCCAGCGCCAGAGCGAGCTCGAACGCGCGCGCTTGGACCGCTTGCGCTACACGCCTGCGGTGACGCTGGACGGGGAAGTCGTCGAGCTGCTAGCCAATATCGAGCTGCCGGCAGACGCTGCGGTCGCCCTCGACGCGGGGGCCGTTGGCGTGGGCCTGTTCCGTAGCGAGTTCCTGTTCATGAACCGAGGTGGCGCGTTGCCGGACGAGGACGAGCAGTTCGAGGTCTACCGAGACGCCGTGCTGGCCTTGGGCGGCTTGCCTGTCACGATCCGCACGGTCGATGTGGGTGCCGACAAGCCACTGGAACGGATGACACAGCAGGAGCTGCGCCACGAACACGGACTCAATCCCGCACTCGGGTTGCGGGCGATACGCTGGAGCCTGTCCGAGCCCGGGATGTTTCGTCAACAGTTGCGCGCCATACTCCGCGCCAGCGCCTTCGGCAAGGTGCGCATCCTCGTGCCCATGGTGGCGCAACTGTCTGAGGTCAGGCTGATCTTCGAGGCCCTGGCGCGGGCGCGCCAGCAACTGGATGATGCCGGGCGGGCCTACGGCCACGTCGAGGTCGGTGCGATGGTCGAAGTGCCCGCTGCCGCGCTGTTGATTCATCGATTCCTCCGGGACTTTGACTTTGTCTCGGTAGGCACCAACGACCTCATTCAGTACACGCTGGCGGTAGACCGCGCCGACGAATCCGTCGCGCACCTCTACGACCCCTGGCACCCGGCGGTCCTGAGCCTGATTCACCAGACCATCAGGGCTGCGAGCGAGATGGGGCGCGATGTCAGCGTATGCGGCGAAATGGCGGGCGACCCCGCCTTCACGGAGCTTTTGCTGGCGATGGGCCTACGCAGCTTTTCGATGCATCCGGCTCGCATCGCGTCGATAAAGCAGCGCGTACTGCGCGCCGACACGCGGCCACTGAAGGCGCGGCTCGCCGCGGTGCTGGAGAGTGATGATCCCGAGTCGACGCTGCGCAACCTCGCCAGTGAGCGCTGGACGCACTGAATTGCCCGCACCGGAAGGAGCTGAGGGAAGATTCAAGGGGCGCTTGCGTCGGCGCAAAAACCTGTGCTACAGTCGCAGGCTGCGCTTTTCACTGACACAGCAACGGGCACAACAGTCCGGGGCGGTCCCAGCGAAGAAGACAGAAAGCCCGAATGCTTGACAGTGGTTTTAAAAACATGTCAGAATCGCGGTCTTCGCTGATCAACGATCAGCATGCGAATGCTGCAAAGCAGACGTAAAGTTCTTTAACAACATACAGCCGATAAGCGTGGGCGTTTGAGGCGAGTGCCAGGTTCGGTGGCGACACTGAACCAGGTCTAAACGACCTTAAACGCTCATGGAAAATTGAAGTGAAGTTCACTTCGATTCCTATGAGTAAAAATCAAGATCGAACTGAAGAGTTTGATCCTGGCTCAGATTGAACGCTGGCGGCATGCCTTACACATGCAAGTCGAACGGTAACGCGGGGCAACCTGGCGACGAGTGGCGAACGGGTGAGTAATATATCGGAACGTGCCCAGTAGTGGGGGATAGCCCGGCGAAAGCCGGATTAATACCGCATACGACCTACGGGTGAAAGCGGGGGATCGCAAGACCTCGCGCTATTGGAGCGGCCGATATCAGATTAGGTAGTTGGTGGGGTAAAAGCCTACCAAGCCAACGATCTGTAGCTGGTCTGAGAGGACGACCAGCCACACTGGGACTGAGACACGGCCCAGACTCCTACGGGAGGCAGCAGTGGGGAATTTTGGACAATGGGCGCAAGCCTGATCCAGCCATGCCGCGTGCGGGAAGAAGGCCTTCGGGTTGTAAACCGCTTTTGTCAGGGAAGAAACGCTCTGGGCTAATACCCCGGGGTAATGACGGTACCTGAAGAATAAGCACCGGCTAACTACGTGCCAGCAGCCGCGGTAATACGTAGGGTGCAAGCGTTAATCGGAATTACTGGGCGTAAAGCGTGCGCAGGCGGCTTTGCAAGACAGATGTGAAATCCCCGGGCTCAACCTGGGAACTGCATTTGTGACTGCAAGGCTAGAGTACGGTAGAGGGGGATGGAATTCCGCGTGTAGCAGTGAAATGCGTAGATATGCGGAGGAACACCGATGGCGAAGGCAATCCCCTGGACCTGTACTGACGCTCATGCACGAAAGCGTGGGGAGCAAACAGGATTAGATACCCTGGTAGTCCACGCCCTAAACGATGTCAACTGGTTGTTGGGAAGGTTCCTTCTCAGTAACGTAGCTAACGCGTGAAGTTGACCGCCTGGGGAGTACGGCCGCAAGGTTGAAACTCAAAGGAATTGACGGGGACCCGCACAAGCGGTGGATGATGTGGTTTAATTCGACGCAACGCGAAAAACCTTACCTACCCTTGACATGTCTGGAATCCTGAAGAGATTTGGGAGTGCTCGAAAGAGAGCCAGAACACAGGTGCTGCATGGCCGTCGTCAGCTCGTGTCGTGAGATGTTGGGTTAAGTCCCGCAACGAGCGCAACCCTTGTCATTAGTTGCTACGTAAGGGCACTCTAATGAGACTGCCGGTGACAAACCGGAGGAAGGTGGGGATGACGTCAGGTCATCATGGCCCTTATGGGTAGGGCTACACACGTCATACAATGGCCGGTACAGAGGGCTGCCAACCCGCGAGGGGGAGCTAATCCCAGAAAACCGGTCGTAGTCCGGATCGCAGTCTGCAACTCGACTGCGTGAAGTCGGAATCGCTAGTAATCGCGGATCAGCTTGCCGCGGTGAATACGTTCCCGGGTCTTGTACACACCGCCCGTCACACCATGGGAGCGGGTTCTGCCAGAAGTAGTTAGCCTAACCGCAAGGAGGGCGATTACCACGGCAGGGTTCGTGACTGGGGTGAAGTCGTAACAAGGTAGCCGTATCGGAAGGTGCGGCTGGATCACCTCCTTTCTGGAAATAAGCACTCAATTCAAGCGCTCACACTTATCGGCTGTTGTTGACGACAGACTACCCGGGTTTCGGGTCTGTAGCTCAGTCGGTTAGAGCACCGTCTTGATAAGGCGGGGGTCGTTGGTTCGAATCCAACCAGACCCACCATCCAGACATGGGGGTGTAGCTCAGCTGGGAGAGCACCTGCTTTGCAAGCAGGGGGTCATCGGTTCGATCCCGTTCACCTCCACCATAACTGATAGATCTAAGCGGCCAGCGCGTCATGCGTGCTGGCCAGTTCGATCGTTAGATCGGCTGTCGTTCTTTAAAAATTCATAGAGTCAAATCAGTGTTGTTGGCGGAAAGTGCTTCATGGCACACCGTGCCGCCAGCAACTTAATGATTGCGTCAAAACAACTTCAATTTCAGAGATTGAAGACGGCATAACGCGAAATACTCAAACCAGTCATTGACCGACCCGGCCGTCAGCCGGCGTCAAAGTTATAGGGTCAAGTGACTAAGTGCATGTGGTGGATGCCTTGGCGATTACAGGCGATGAAGGACGTGGTAGCCTGCGATAAGCTTCGGGGAGCTGGCAAATAAGCTTTGATCCGAAGATTTCCGAATGGGGAAACCCACCCGCAAGGGTATCGCATACTGAATACATAGGTATGCGAGGCGAACCGAGTGAACTGAAACATCTCAGTAGCTCGAGGAAAAGACATCAACCGAGATTCCGAAAGTAGTGGCGAGCGAAATCGGAGAAGCCTGCACGTTTTAGCAGTTGGTTTATCAGAATGGTCTGGAAAGGCCGGCCATAGCGGGTGATAGCCCCGTATGAAAAAAGCCGATTGTGGAACTAGGCGTGCGACAAGTAGGGCGGGACACGTGTAATCCTGTCTGAATATGGGGGGACCATCCTCCAAGGCTAAATACTCGTAATCGACCGATAGTGAACTAGTACCGTGAGGGAAAGGCGAAAAGAACCCCGGGAGGGGAGTGAAATAGATCCTGAAACCGCATGCATACAAAAAGTCGGAGCCTGGAAACGGGTGACGGCGTACCTTTTGTATAATGGGTCAGCGACTTACATTCAGTGGCAAGCTTAACCGAATAGGGAAGGCGCAGGGAAACCGAGTCCGAATAGGGCGTTCAGTCGCTGGGTGTAGACCCGAAACCAAGTGATCTATCCATGGCCAGGATGAAGGTGCCGTAACAGGTACTGGAGGTCCGAACCGACTAGTGTTGCAAAACTAGCGGATGAGCTGTGGATAGGGGTGAAAGGCTAAACAAACTTGGAGATAGCTGGTTCTCTCCGAAAGCTATTTAGGTAGCGCCTCAAGTATTACCATCGGGGGTAGAGCACTGTTATGGCTAGGGGGTCATGGCGACTTACCAAACCATTGCAAACTCCGAATACCGATGAGTACAGCTTGGGAGACAGTGCACCGGGTGCTAACGTCCGGACACAAAAGGGGAAACAACCCAGACCGCCAGCTAAGGTCCCCAAAATTGGCTAAGTGGGAAACGAAGTGGGAAGGCTAAAACAGTCAGGATGTTGGCTTAGAAGCAGCCATCATTTAAAGAAAGCGTAATAGCTCACTGATCGAGTCGTCCTGCGCGGAAGATGTAACGGGGCTAAGCCAGTTACCGAAGCTGCGGATTTGCACGCAAGTGCAAGTGGTAGGAGAGCGTTCTGTAAGCCTGTGAAGGTGGCTTGTGAAGGCTGCTGGAGGTATCAGAAGTGCGAATGCTGACATGAGTAGCGTTAAAGGGGGTGAAAAGCCCCCTCGCCGAAAGCGCAAGGTTTCCTACGCAACGTTCATCGGCGTAGGGTGAGTCGGCCCCTAAGGCGAGGCAGAGATGCGTAGCTGATGGGAAACAGGTCAATATTCCTGTACCGATGTGTAGTGCGATGTGGGGACGGAGAAGGTTAACTCAGCCAGGTGTTGGATATCCTGGTTCAAGCTTGTAGTCGTGGCCCTTAGGCAAATCCGGGGGCCTTAGATGAGGAGTGATAACGAGGCAGCTTGCTGCCGAAGTGAGTGATACCCTGCTTCCAAGAAAAGCCACTAAGCTTCAGCTACACACGACCGTACCGCAAACCGACACTGGTGCGCGAGATGAGTATTCTAAGGCGCTTGAGAGAACTCTGGAGAAGGAACTCGGCAAATTGACACCGTAACTTCGGAAGAAGGTGTGCCTTTAGTAGGTGATCCATTTACTTGGTGAGCCCAATGAGGCCGCAGAGAATCGGTGGCTGCAACTGTTTACTAAAAACACAGCACTCTGCAAAGACGAAAGTCGACGTATAGGGTGTGACGCCTGCCCGGTGCTGGAAGATTAAATGATGGGGTGCAAGCTCTTGATTGAAGTCCCAGTAAACGGCGGCCGTAACTATAACGGTCCTAAGGTAGCGAAATTCCTTGTCGGGTAAGTTCCGACCTGCACGAATGGCGTAATGATGGCCACACTGTCTCCTCCAGAGACTCAGCGAAGTTGAAATGTTTGTGATGATGCAATCTCCCCGCGGAAAGACGGAAAGACCCCATGAACCTTTACTGTAGCTTTACATTGGACTTTGAACAGATCTGTGTAGGATAGGTGGGAGGCTTTGAAGCGGTGCCGCTAGGTGTCGTGGAGCCAACGTTGAAATACCACCCTGGTGTGTTTGAGGTTCTAACCTTGGCCCGTTATCCGGGTTGGGGACAGTGTATGGTGGGCAGTTTGACTGGGGCGGTCTCCTCCCAAAGTGTAACGGAGGAGTTCGAAGGTACGCTAGGCACGGTCGGAAATCGTGCTGATAGTGCATAGGCATAAGCGTGCTTGACTGCGAGACGGACATGTCGAGCAGGTACGAAAGTAGGACTAAGTGATCCGGTGGTTCTGTATGGAAGGGCCATCGCTCAACGGATAAAAGGTACTCTGGGGATAACAGGCTGATACCGCCCAAGAGTTCATATCGACGGCGGTGTTTGGCACCTCGATGTCGGCTCATCTCATCCTGGGGCTGTAGCCGGTCCCAAGGGTATGGCTGTTCGCCATTTAAAGAGGTACGTGAGCTGGGTTTAAAACGTCGTGAGACAGTTTGGTCCCTATCTTCCGTGGGCGCTGCAAGATTGAGAGAGCCTGCTCCTAGTACGAGAGGACCGGAGTGGACGCACCTCTGGTGCATCGGTTGTCACGCCAGTGGCATAGCCGAGTAGCTAAGTGCGGAAGAGATAACCGCTGAAAGCATCTAAGCGGGAAACTCGTCTCAAGATGAGTCTTGCCGGGGCCTTGAGCCCCCTGAAGAGTCGTTCGAGACCAGGACGTTGATAGGCCGGGTGTGGAAGCTGAGTAATCAGTTAAGCTGACCGGTACTAATTGCTCGTGAGGCTTGACCCTATAACTTTGATGATCGCCGAAGGGCGAATGGTTCGAGTTAAGGCGTTATGCCAAGGTACGCAGTCATACTGATAAGACTCTATGAATTTTCTGTGTTGCCCGATGGACAGCATGGATACCAGTCAAGCCTGATGACCATAGCAAGGTGGTCCCACTCCTTCCCATCCCGAACAGGACAGTGAAACGCCTTTGCGCCGATGATAGTGCGGGTTCCCGTGTGAAAGTAGGACATTGTCAGGCTATTTTTGAAGCGAAAGGGCTCAGTCAATCGACTGGGCCCTTTTTGCTTTTGTGGTGGCCGCAGGTGCGTTTCTTGGGCCAGTGGTGTTGGCTTATTTATCGGCATAGTATTCTTGCCGCCTAAGCCCCGGTTTGGTCCGGTGCAGATTTCTTGTCAGGAATGCTGGAGTTAGGCCACGCTGCCGTACGCGTTCACGTCGACCTGCGCCGGTACGCATGGTGAACGGCCTCGGGCTGAACCGCGCTCTGTGCCTCCCCTGGGCCTTGGTTTCGCCCGTCCCAAGTCAGGCGGCCACTGCCGGTGCGTCCGCGCCGCCGAACAGCGCTGCGGCGAGCGCGCGTTCTCGGTTGGCAATCACGGCCAGGAACTCGCGTGCGCCCCCCATCTCGCGGAAGGTGTCGAAGCCGCGCTCCAAGAAGCCCTGCAGCGCGCCCAGCCCGGCGGCGTGGGCGGGACCGCGCATCAGGCGCAGGCTGGTGCGGAGCAAGGGGTTGCGGGTGTAGCCCTCCAGCGCCTCGCCGACCGAGAGCATCAGGGCGATCTGCCGTTCGCGATCTGCGGGTCCGGCCACGCTGCGCCAGCATCGCGCGTAGCTTGGGCCGTCGACAACGAGGGCGTTACCGAGGGTCGATCCTTCGGCGAGCAGCATGCGGCGCCAGGCTGCCGCCATCGCAGTGTCCAGTTCTTCGGACAGCGCGTGCAACTGTCCCAGGGATTGCACGGTACCGATGATGTCGCGTGGGAACATGCGCACCAAGCCGGGGACGATGCGTGCGAACTGGTCGTCGCGCGAGGTGAAGTCGCCAGGTCCGTAGAGATCCTCGAGGAAGAATAGCGCCGCACCGCCGTAGCGTGGATGGGCCAGCAGGTCGGCATAAGTCTGCATGAAGCGCGCATGCTGGTAGGCCTTGATCGCCTGCACGCAGCGGCCCAACTCCGCATCCTGCTTGCGCAGTGCACGTTGGGCCGAGACGGCCCTGAAGACTGGCCAGGATCTGTTGGCCGGCCGGGTTCATGAGGACATGGTCAGAGTGGGCTTTCGCGGCATGCGCCGATCTTGGCAGGCCCTTGCACCCGCGGATAGTCAGACGTCCCTAAGGGGCGGGCCGCAATGATGCAACACTGCGCCCCATGCGCCCGAAACACCGATCCGCTGCGCCGCCGTGCTGGCCCGACTGCAACAAGCGCTGACGCTTGGCGCGGTGCTGGCCGCGACGCTCTGGCTCCTGCTCTGGATGCGTGCCGGCCACCCGGGATGGGCTGTCGCCGGAGCGATCTGCATCGTCGGCGGACATGCGTTGGTGTTGGCGCTGGAGTTCGCGCTGCTGCGCCTGGTTCATGGCGACGACCCCACACCGCGGCCCAGCGTCGGGCAACTGCTGCGTGCCTGGTGGGGCGAGGTGCTGGCTGCGCCCACCGTTTTCTGCTGGCGCCAGCCCTTCCGCAGCGGGCGTTGGCCCGACTATCTGCCGCCCATCGCCCGAGGTCAGCGTGGGGTGCTGCTCGTTCACGGATTCGTCTGCAATCGCGGGCTGTGGAACCCGTGGCTGGAGCGACTCAAGTCCTCGGGCGTGCCCGTCGTCGCCGTGAATCTCGAGCCGGTGTTCGGTGGCCTCGACGAACTCAGATCCGTCGTAGAGGATGGCATGCGCCGGCTGGAAGCCTGCACCGGCCTGGCGCCAGTCGTCGTCTGCCACAGCATGGGTGGCCTGGCCTTTCGGTGTTGGTGGGCGGAATGGGGCGGCGACACGCGGGTACACCACACCATCACCATCGGAACACCGCACCGGGGCACCTGGCTGGCGCGTTTCGCATGGTCGAGCAACGGGCGTCAGATGCAGCAGGGCTCGGCATGGCTGGCCGCGCTGGCTGCGCGCGAACCGCCGGGCCGCTGGCAGCGCTTCACCTGCTTCTACAGCCACTGCGACAACATCGTGTTCCCGCCGGACACCGCCACGCTGGCGGGGGCCGACAACCGACATCTTCCGGGCGTGGCGCACGTGCACATGGCCGACCATCCGGCGCCCTGGGCCGAACTGCAGCGCTGGCTGCGAGCTAGTTAACGAGACCCGATAGCCGTCGCGATGAGGTCGGGGCCGGAGATTGGGCGTCAGTTCGCCTAGAGCGGCGCCGTGCGCATGATCTGCGTCGGCGTCGGTGCAGCCCAGCCGGCCTCTTTGCCCACCCGCACCATCATCTCGTTGGTGTCGAAGTAGACTTGCCAGTAGTGGTCGTTGTGGCAGTAGGGCCGCACGGCGATGACGGTGCCGACGAGGTTGATGTCGAGCAAGTTGACTTCGGGCGCCGGGCTCTGCAGCACGTTCGGGATCTTGGCCAGCCCTTCCTTGAAGCGCGCGATGGCGTCCAACGGGTCGACGCTGCCGGCCAGTTGCGCCGTGCGCTCGACGCGTCGCGCCGGCCGCGCCGAGTAGTTCAGGATGGTCTCGCCGAAGACCCTGCTGTTGCCCACCAGCGTGTGCACGTTGTCGGGCGTGACGATGGTGGTGCCGAAAAGGCCCAGTTCGTGGATGGTGCCCACCAGGCCGCCGATCTGCACGAAATCGCCCACCTTGAAGGGCCGCAGCACCAGCATGAAGGCGCCGGCCGCGAAGTTGCCGAGCATGCCGCTCCAGGCTGCGCCGATGGCGACACCGGCACCGGCCAGCATGGCCGCGAAGCTGGTGGTCTGGATGCCGAAATAGCCCAGGATGCCCAGCACCAGCGTGATGTTCAGCGCGATGGCGACGATCGAGCCCAGGTACTTGGTCAACGTCGGGTCGACGTTGTTCCGGTTCATCGCCGCCTGCATCAGGCCGATGACCTTGCCGATCAACCAGCGGCCGACGATCCAGAAGGCGATGGCCGCCAGGATCTTGACACCCAAGTCAGCGATGGTGGTGCTCAGGAAGTTCTGCAGGGCGCTCATGTCCATGATGGGCCGGCCTTCTTTGCTCGAGGTGTGGTGGATAGGAGGTGCTGCCCGCAAGGGCGGCGCGAACTATCGCACGCCCACGGCATCCAGAGTGCAGCTGAGCGCAAGACGCTGGGCGATGCCCCTGCGTCGTCAGTCGTTCTCGGCGTCGATGTCGCGCAACAGCCGATCGGCTGTGTCGGGCGCGACGTTCAGCAGCTCGGCGATGTCGCGCAGGTCGTCCGGCAGCGCGGCGTTGTTCCAGTCCAGCGCGCTGTGACGGGCCACACGCAGCGCCAGCTGCACGTTGCGCATCTGCGCCGTCGCGTGGCGGGCGTGGCCGTCGCTGATCTGCACCAGCAGCGCCGGCAGCCGCCACTTCGTCATCAACGCGTGCTCGAGTTCCTCGAGTTCGATGTGCAGCACCTCACGCTGCACCGCGGCGCTGCGCAGCGTGGGGTCGCCACGCTGGCGTTCCTCGATCGCCAGCGCCAGCGCAGGTGCACGCAGCCAGAGCAGCAGCTCGGCGAAGTCGTGCAGTAGCGCGGCCTCGTGCAGCACGCCGGCGTCGTGGTCCATGCGATGTACCGCAAAACCCATCGCGAAGCGCGCCGCGCGGCGGGCCCGGCGCAGCACGCGCCGGAAGCCGGCCCGTGCTGCGGGCTGTTCGGCAAGCAGGTCCTCGACGACCGGTTGCGCGGCGAAGGCCCGGAAGAAAGGCGGAATGCCCAGCATCACCAACGCCTCGGTCACCGTCTCGGTATCGCTGCCTTCGCGGCCGCGGCGCAGTTGCGCCACGTGGGCCAGCACCTTGATGGTCATCAGCGGATCGTCGACGATGGCGTCGGCCAGCATGTGGGCGTCCACCGCGTCTTCGTTGGCCGCCAGTTCCTCGATCGCCTCGGCCGTGGTGGCCAGTACCGGCAGTTCGACATGCTCGAACAGCGCCGTCCATGCGGCCAGGCCGCGGGGTGCGTGGGTGATGAAGGGGGTCTCTGGCGGCATGGCGGGCGGCGGCCCGTGGAAATGACGAACCGCCGCCTCAAGGGTATCGGCGGCGTGAGGGCGCGCTTAAGCGCGGCCACGCCGCCCGGGCCTGCGCCGGCATCACAGCCGGTTCACGCCCAGCACGTGCCCGACGAGCTTGCCGTCGACGTACAGCGCCCCTTCGGGTGCGCCGGCGTCGGCGTGGAACTCGATGACGGGCTCTTTCGCGGCGGCATCATGGTGGCGCATCGCCACGCGTTCCGCCAGCAGTCCGAGGGCGCGGCTGGCCATCAGCAAGGCCAGGGCCAGCAGCTCACGGGCGCGGCGTGCGCCGGGCCGGGCCGCGTCGTAAGGCAGTTCTTGCATCAACATGAGGGATCTCCGTCGGAAGCGCAGGCCCGGTGCGGGCGGGTGGCTCCCTCTTGGGTTTCAGGGTGTGGGGCGACGGTGTCGCCCTTCCAGACGGCTCACTTCCTGGCGCACGGCGCGCTCGGCCTGCTGGCGTCGCGAACCGGCGCCTGGCCGGTGTGCGCCAGCGCCGCGTCGCAGGCTGGCGACCACGAAGGGGTTGCGCGGCTTGAGGGTCTTGAGGCTCAGTTTCATCGGGGTTCTCCTTGGGGTGGCAGGCGCGGCGGGACGTTGGGATCGGAAAGCGGCGGGCCAGAAAAGCAAACGGCCCGGGTGCTGGAGCAACCCGGGCCGTGGTGGGCGGACGGTGCCGCGCCTAGGCGTGGCCTCTTCTGCACACCGGCGCCCCGGGGGAAGCGCCATCGAGACGAACACCGCTTGCCGCAGTAGCCCGGACACCCTGGCACGCCGAAGGGGTACGGCGCGGCGGCAGGGCGGCGAAGGGCAGCAGATGGCGCATGGTGTTCAGGTTGAGGTTGATCGGCTGTGACGGCATCCCGACCGGGGTGCGATTGCACAGGCTTGCGCAAATGATAAATATACAGTTATCAATGCGCAAGTGATTTTCACCAGTGGCATCCTTCAAACGTGGGGTGTGTGCGACAAGGCAGCGGGACGAGCAGACCCACTCACGCACGGCAGGCAGGCCGTACGCCGGCCGCTACGTCTTGCGCTTCAGCGGCGCCACACCACTTTGGGTGCGCAGCCACAGTGCGTGGGCGTCTTCGGCGGCGGGCGCCAGCGGGCGCGGTGCGGCGCTGCGGCCGGCCTCTCGTTGCAGCTCTGGCGCGGGGGTGCTTCCCGGGGCGGGTGCCGGGGTCAGCACCTCGCCAAGCAGGTCGAGCAGGCGGGTGCGCGCCCGCTGCGGATGGCGACGGTAGTAGGTGAGCACCAGGCCCACGATGAAACGCTCATCGTCGTCGCGTGGCGCCGATTCGTCCGCGACAGGCAGGCCGTGTGCGGCCGGCGGCGGAGCATTGCCTGCCGCGGCGCCTGGCCCGTGCGGCACGTCCATCCAGCCCGCAGGTTTGTGGCACAGGTGCTCGAACTGGCGCGCCAGGCGCTCGCCGATCTGCCGGCTGCGGCCCTTGATCTGGCTCCAGTAGCTGGGCTGGATCTGTACGCGTTCGGCAAACCGCCGCTCCAACCCGCGCAGCGTGGCCGCGTCGGCGTGACGTGCGGTGGCGCGCACGAATTCTTCGAAGAGGGCCAGCGCGTTGTCCAGGCGCACCTGGGCGAGGTCTGGGGGACTGGCTTGCATGGCCTTCGATGATAAATCTCCGTTGACCTGCACGTGACGGCACAGGGCCGCCGCTTAGGATGGCGGCATGGACGCTGTGGCGCTGACCGTTCCCGAAGTGAGCTTCCCCAACGGCGAGCCGCGCCCGGCGCTGGGCCTGGGCACCTGGCGCTTCGGTGAAGCCGCCGACCGGCGCGCCGCCGAACTGGACTCGCTGCGGCAGGCGCTCGAGATGGGCTGGCGCGTCATCGATACGGCCGAGATGTACGGCGACGGCGGCGCCGAGTCGCTCACCGGCGAGGCGCTGGCCGCGGCGCAGCGTGCCGGTGTGCCGCGAGGCGAGCTCTTCGTCGTGAGCAAGGCGCTGCCCCAGCACGCAGGCGCGCGAGCGCTGCAGGCCGCTTGCGAAGCCAGCCTTCGCCGGCTGCAACTCGACCAGCTCGACCTCTACCTGCTGCACTGGCGTGGGGACGTGCCGGTTGGCGAGACCGTGCGCGGCTTCGAGCAGTTGCAGCGGCGTGGCCTCATCCGCCTGTGGGGCGTGAGCAACTTCGATCTCGATGACATGCGGGAGCTCAGTGCCGTGCCTGGCGGCAGGGCTTGCGCGACGAACCAGGTCTACTACTCGCTCAGCCAGCGCGGCGTCGAGCACGATCTGCTGCCCTGGCAGCGGGTGCAGCAGATGCCGCTGATGGCCTACAGCCCCTTCGACCAGGGCGAACTCGTCGATCACCCGCGGCTGCGGCCCGTGGCCGAGCGCCACAGGGCCACACCGGCGCAGGTGGCCCTGGCCTGGCTGCTGCGCCAGCCGGGCGTGATGGCCATTCCGAAGGCCGGCAATGCACTGCACCTGCGCCACAACTGGGCGGCGCAACGGTTGAAGCTGACGGCCGAAGACCTGGTCGAACTGGACCGCCACTTCGCGCCGCCGCGCGGGCGGCAGCCGCTGGCCGTTCGCTGACACCGCGAGTGCCAGCACCGACGTAGTCTGGCGTCCGCCAGACGGCGCCCACCGCGGCGTGGCGCGGTCGAGGTCACGGGTGAGACCTCGACCACCAGCGGCGGCGCCCGGCAGCCCAGCGGGTACAGCGCGGTGAACGGCCGACCCAGCCGGTGAAGGGCATGCCTACGCTTATCCTCCGCCGATGGTCCTCAACCTCGTCTGGATAGGGTTCATCCTCGTCGGCTTCGTCGTCGCCCTGGTGCGGCTGGCGCAGGGCGACGTGGCCATCTTCACCAAGGTCGTCACGGCGCTGTTCGACACCGCCAAGACGGGCTTCGACATCAGCCTGGGGCTGGTGGGCATCATGAGCCTGTGGCTGGGCATCATGAAGGTGGGCGAAAGCGCCGGCATGATCCAGCTCTTCGCGCGCGGCGTGCGGCCGTTGTTCCAGCGCCTGTTCCCGGCCATCCCGCCCGGCCACGCGGCCGGCGGCAGCATCGTCATGAATGCCAGCGCCAACATGCTGGGCCTGGACAACGCAGCCACGCCGCTGGGCCTGAAGGCGATGCGCGAACTGCAGGAGATCAACCCGGACAAGGACGTCGCCAGCGACCCGATGATCATGTTTCTGGTGCTCAACACCGCGGGCATCACGCTGATTCCCACGTCGGTGATCGCGATGCGCCAGACGATCGCCATCGAGCAGGGCCTCGTCGGTTTCAACGCCGCCGACATCTTCCTGCCCACGCTGATCGGTACCTTCATCAGCTTCGTGGCCGGCCTGGTGGCCGTGGCCTGGGTGCAGCGCATCCGGCTGTGGCAGGCGCCGATCCTGGTCTTCTTCGGTGGCTTCGCGGCGCTGATGGCCGGCCTTTACCTGGCGCTGTCGGGCCTGCCGGCCAAGCAGATGGCCGAGGTCATCGGCCTCATCGGCAGCCTGGTGATCTTCGGTGTCATCGTGCTCTTCGTCGCCGCGGGCGCCTGGCGGCGCATCAACGTCTACGAGACCTTCGTCGAAGGCGCCAAGGAGGGTTTCCAGGTCGCCGTGACCATCATCCCCTACCTCATCGCCATCCTGGCCGCGATCTCGGTCTTCCGCAGCACCGGCTGCATGGATTTCGTGATTGCCGGCATCGCCGCTGTGGTGGGCGCGTTCGGCCTGAACACCGACTTCGTGCCGGCGCTGCCGGTGGGGCTGATGAAGACGCTGTCAGGCAGCGGCGCGCGCGGCCTGATGATCGACGTCATGAAGACCTACGGCGTGGAGAGCTTCCAGGGTCGTCTGGCAGCCATCATCCAGGGTTCGACCGAGACCACCTTTTACGTGCTGGCCGTGTACTTCGGCAGCGTCAACATCCGCAAGACACGCTACGCCCTGGCCTGCGGGCTGTTCGCCGACGTGGTGGGCCTGGTGGGCGCCATCCTCGTCGGCTACGCCTTCTACTATCACGCCTGATCGGCGGCCTTCCCGATGCGCGGCGCAGTGCGCACGCTCCACACCATGGTCACGGCCAGGATGGCCACCACCACGCCCAGCGACAGCAGCACCGGAATCTTGACCACGTCGATGAGCAGCATCTTCGTGCCGATGAACACCAGCACGACAGCCAGCCCGTAGCTCAGCAGGTGGAACTTGGCCGCCACCGCCGCCAGCAGGAAGTACATGGCGCGCAGGCCCAGGATGGCGAAGATGTTGCTCGTCAGCACGATGAACGGGTCCATCGTGATGGCGAAGATCGCCGGGATGCTGTCCACCGCGAAGATCACGTCGGTCAGGCCCACCAGGCAGATCACCAGGAACAGCGGCGTGGCGATCTTCTTGCCGTTCTCGACGGTGAAGAACTTCTCGCCGTCGAAGTTCTTGCCCACGGGCATGATCTTGCGCAGCAGTTTCAGCGCGGGGTTGCTTTCGAGGTCGGGCTCCTTGTCCGCGGCCCACCACATCTTGACGCCGGTGAGCACGAGGAAGGCGCCGAAGAGGTACAGCACCCAGTGGAACTGCGAGATCAGCCAGGCACCCAGCAGGATCATCACCGTGCGCAGCACGATGGCGCCGATGATGCCGATCATCAGCACCCGCTTCTGGAACTGCGGCGGCACCGCGAAGTAGGTGAAGATCATCAGGAACACGAAGATGTTGTCCACCGCCAGGCTCTTCTCGATGAGATAGCCGGTGAGGAACTCCATGCTCTTGGTGTTGGCGAGTTCTGCGCCGTGGTCCTGGTAGACCGCAAACCAGAACAGCCCGTTGAAGGCGAAGCTGAGCACCACCCAGACGATCGACCAGTTGATCGCCTCCTTGATGGTGACGCTGTGCGCGCCCTGCTTGTTCAGCACGACGAAGTCGACGACGAGCGCGGCGAGAACCGCGCACACGAAAAAGATCCACAGCCAGAGCGGCGCGATGGTGTCCATGGACACTCCCGAAGAGTTGAGGGGGGTTCGCGCCGAAAGGTCTTGCGGGGAGAGCCCCTGCGGTCCCGGGCCGCAGGCAGGGCGCCGGCGGCCGTATTGACGGGATGACGCGGCAGCTGGCGCTGCGTGCTACTCCCCTTTCGACAGTGCGGATGCTATGCAGGCGGCAACAACCTCATGAACAGCAGGCCCAAATCGAGCGAAGGGCCCGCGCGGGCCCTTCGTCTGGGAAGCGGGCCGGCCACCGGCCCGCCGTTCACTCCTCGTCCTGCACCTTGTAGGCCGCGACCAAGGCCGTCTGCACCGAAGGTGGCACGGCATCGTAGTGCGCCAGCATCACGCTGTATCGGCCCTGGCCGCCGGTCAGCGCGTTCAGCCGCGGCTGGTAGCCCGTCACCTCGGCCAGTGGCACCTGGCCGCGCACGATCATCGTGCCGGCCACGCCATTGGCGGTGCCGGTGACGACACCCCGCTTGGACGACAGGTCGCCGGTGATGTCGCCCACGGTGGTGTCGGGCGCGGTGATCTCGATGTGCACGATGGGTTCCTGCACCACCGGCCGCGCCTCGCGCAGCGCCGCCAGCGTGGCCTTGCGCGCCGCGGTGACGAAGGCGATCTCCTTGCTGTCCACGCTGTGGCTCTTGCCGTCGTAGACGGTGACGCGCACGTCCACCACCGGGTAGCCGCTGACGGCGCCCAGGGCCAGCGCCTCGCGCACGCCCTTTTCCACCGCCGGCATGAAGTTGTAGGGGATGGTGCCGCCCTTGACCGCATCGACGAACTCGTAGCCCGCGCCCGCGGCCATCGGTTCGACGCGCAGGAAAACCTCGCCGAACTGCCCGGCACCGCCGGTCTGCTTCTTGTGGCGATGGTGGCCCTCGGCCTTGCCGGTGATGGTCTCGCGGTAGGCGATGCGCGGTGGCTGCGTCTTGACCTCGAACTTGTAGATCTCGCGCATGCGTTCGAGCAGCACGCGCAGGTGCAGCTCACCCAGGCCGTAGACCACGGTTTCGTTGCTGGTGGCGATGTGTTCCACCTTCAGGCAGGGGTCCTCGTCGACCAGTTTGGCCAGGATCTCCCACAGTCGCTGCTCGTCGCCATGGCGCTGCGGCTGGATGGCCAGGCCGTGCACGGGCTTGGGCAGGTCCAGCGGCAGCATGTGGATGTGGTCGTCTTCCGGCGCGTCGTGCAGCACGGCGTCGTAGTGCAGCGCGTCGACCTTGGCCACGGCGACGATGTCGCCCGGCACGGCAAACGGCACTTCGACCGTCTGCTTGCCCTGCAGCAGGTAGATGTGGCTGGCCTTGAAGGGCTTGCGGCTGTCGCCGACGTACAGCGGCATGTCGCGCGTGACGGTGCCCTGGTGCACGCGGAAGATGCCCAGGCGGCCGACGAAGGGGTCGACCGTCACCTTGAACACATGTGCCAGTACGTGCAGCACCGGGTCCGGCGTGGCGTGCATGGGTGTGGCGTCGGTGCCCTCGCCACGCAGGAAGTCGGGCGCATTGGCCTCGGTCGGGTTGGGCAGCAGCTTGACGATGACGTCGAGCAGCTCGGCCACGCCGGCGCCACTCTTGGCCGAGACGAACACCACCGGGATCAGGTGGCCTTCGCGCAGCGCTTGTTCCAGTGGCGCGTGCAGTTCACCGGCATCGATGTCGCCGTCGTTGAGGTAGCGGTCGACGAAGTCGCCGTCCACTTCCACGACCTGCTCGACCAGCGCACGGTGCGCCGCGTCGACGCTGCCGAAGTCGCCCTGGCCTTCGCGGTTGAAGAAGCAGTCGACGACACGCGTGGCGCCGTCGGCCGGCAGATTCAGCGGCAGGCATTCCTTGCCGAAGTCGGCCTGGATGTCGGCCAGCACGACAGCCAGGTCGACGCCCGGGGTGTCGATCCGGTTGACGATGACCAGGCGGTCGAGGCGGCGCGCGGCGGCGTAATCCATCATGCGCCGCGACATGGGTTCCACGCCGACGGCGGCATTGACCACCACCGCGACGGTTTCCACCGCCTCCAGCGCCGGCAGGCTGTGGCCCAGGAAGTCGGGGCCGCCCGGGGTGTCGAGCAGGTGGATGCGCGTGCCGGCGTGGGTGAGGTGCATCACCGAGGTGTTCAGCGAATGCTGCATGCGGCGCTCGAGCACGTCGTAGTCGCTCACGGTGCTGCCGCGCTCGATGCTGCCGGGCGTGGCGATGGCGCCGGTGCGCGCGAGCAGCGCTTCGGCCAGGCAGGTCTTGCCCGCCGCCGACGCGCCCACGAGGGCCAGCGTACGGATGGCGGCGGGCCCCGAAGGGCTGCCTGCGGTGGTGGGGGTGGGCATGAGGGTTCTCCTTGTGTGGTGGCGCCAGACGGCGGCGACGTGAGGGCCAGCGTAGATCAAGGCGCCGGGGGCCACAACCGCTGGAGGTCAATCCAGATCAAAGAAACGCGAGGCCTTGCGCGCCGGCGCGAGCACGCTTCGCCCGGCTCGGCTGCGCGGGCTGCGTGCTACCGTGCGCCGCCCTCGACTGCTGCCGTGACTGCTGCCCCTCCGATCCCGCCTCGCCGGGTGTTGCCCACCCTGGTGCTGGCCCAGCTGGCTGGCACCTCGCCCTGGTTCGCTGTCAACGCGGTGATGCCCGACCTGCAACGCCATTACGGCTACAGCGACGCCGCGGTGGGCACGCTCACTTCGGCGCTGCAGCTGGGTTTCATCGCCGGAACGCTGCTGTTTGCCCTGCTGGCGCTGGCCGACCGCTTCCCGGCGCGGCGGCTCTTCCTGGCCTGCGCGCTGGCCGCAGCGGCGTGCACACTGGCTGCCGCGGCGATGGCGGGTTCATTCACGATGCTGCTGTTCTGGCGGGCGCTGACCGGCTTCTGCCTGGCCGGCATCTACCCGGTAGGCATGAAGCTGGCCGCACTGTGGTTCCCGCGCGGGTTGGGTGCCGCGCTGGGTTGGCTGGTGGGTGCGTTGGTGTTGGGCAGCGCCAGCCCACACGCGCTGCGCGCCCTAGGCGCCGATCTGCCCTGGCAGAGCGTGTTCGTCGCCGTCGCTTCCGCGGCGGCACTCGCCGGTGTGCTGGTGATCTGGCGCGTGCCCGAGCCACCGCACCCGGCAGGCCTGGTGCCGCTGCGCCTGTCGGCGCTGGCCAGCTTGTGGCGCGACGCGCGCGTGCGGGCCTCGGTCTTCGGCTACTTCGGCCACATGGTCGAGCTCTACACGGTGTGGGTGCTGGTGCCGCTGGTGCTGGCCACGCGGCTGCACGGCACGGTGGCAGTGTCGGGCTGGGCCTTTGCCGTCGTCGGTGCCGGCGCGGTCGGCTGCGTGGCCGGCGGCCTGCTGGCACGGCGCCAAGGCAGCGCGCGTGTCGCCGGTGCGCAGCTCGCAGTGAGCGGGCTGTGTTGCCTGGCCGCACCGGTGATGCTGGCCGCGCCGCTGCCACTGTTCCTGGCCTGGATGCTGGTCTGGGGCGTGACGGTGGCAGGCGACTCGCCCCAGTTCAGCGCGCTGACCGCGGCCAACGCGCCGCGCGAGGCCGTGGGCAGTGTGCTCACGCTCACCAACAGCCTCGGTTTTGCCCTCAGCGTGGTGTCGATCGAGATCTTCGTGCGCGCCGCTGCCGCCCACCCGCTGCCGGCCGTGCTGCCCTGGCTGGCGCTGGGGCCGCTGCTCGGCCTGCTGGCGTTGCGGCCGCTCCTGGGTCACCGCCCCTGAGCCGGCAACCGCCGCGCGCTACTCGTGCCTCAGCGCCTCGATCGGGTCGAGTCGCGCCGCGCGGCGCGCCGGGAAGTAGCCGAAGACGATGCCGATCAGCGCCGCGAAACCGAAGGACAGCAGGTTGATGCCGGGGTCGAAGACATAGGGCACGCCCATCACCGCGGTGAGGCCGATCGACGCCGCGGTGGCGAAGACGATGCCGATCAGCCCGCCCAGGGCCGCCAGCACCACGGCCTCGATCAGGAACTGCAGCAGCACCTCATGCCCCAGCGCGCCGATGGCCAGCCGGATGCCGATCTCGCGTGTGCGCTCGGTGACGCTGACCAGCATGATGTTCATGATGCCGATGCCGCCCACCAGCAGGCTCACTGCGGCCACCGCGCCGAGCAGCATCGTCATCACCTGCGTCGTGCTCGACAGCGTCTCGGCCAGCTGCTTGGTGTCGAGCACGTTGAAGTTGTTCTCGTCGCTCTCGGCCAGCTTGCGGCGTTCGCGCAGCAGTTGCGTCATGCCGGCCTTCACGGCTTCGGCGTCGACGCCGTCGTCCATCGAGACCAGCAGCGTGCCGACGTTCAGGTTGCCGGTGAGCCGGCGCTGCACCGCGGCGATGGGCATCACCACCAGGTCGTCCTGGTCGTTGCCCATCGCGGCCTGACCCTTGCTCTGCAGCAGGCCGATGACCTCGCAGCTGAGGTTGCGCACCCGCAGCCGTGCACCCACCGGCTCTTCGGTGCCGAAGAGCTCGCGGCGCACCGTGGCGCCGATGACGCAGACGGCACTGCCGGCGCGCTGCTCGGCGTCCTCGAACACGCGTCCCTGCGCCAGCGTCCAGTTGTTGGTCTCGAAGTAGGCGTTGGTGGTGCCATAGACCACGCTCGACCAGTTGCGTGCGCCATAGACCACCACCGCGCCGGTGTTGGCCTGCGGCGCCACCGCTCGCACGCCTGGCACCTGCACCGCGATGGCGTCGCCGTCGGCCTGGCGGAAGGGTGGCGAGCCGGCGGCGTCGCGTCCCGGCCCCATGCGCTGGCCCGGCCGCACCATCAGCAGGTTGGTGCCCAGGCTGGTGATCTGGTCCGACACCGCCTGCGTCGCGCCACGGCCTATGGTGACCATCGTGATCACTGCGGCGACGCCGATGACGATGCCCAGGATGGTGAGGAAGGAGCGCAGCAGGTTGCGCCGGATCTCGCGCAACGCCAGGCCGAGCGTGTTCAGCCACATCAGGCGGGCTCCGGCACGGCGGGCGCGGCGACGGCGGCCTGCAAGTGGTCGCTGTCGATGAGCCCGTCGACGAAGTGCACCACGCGCCGCGCGTAGGCGGCCATGTCGGGTTCGTGGGTGACCATCAGCACGGTGATGCCGCGGTCGCGGTTCAGCGCCGCCAGCAGCTCCATGATCTCGCGCCCGCGCTGGGTGTCGAGGTTGCCGGTGGGCTCGTCGGCCAGCAGAACGGTGGGCCGGGTGACCAGCGCGCGGGCGATGGCCACACGCTGCTGCTGGCCGCCCGACAGTTCGGCCGGCGTGTGCCCTTCACGCCCGGCCAGGCCGACGGCGTCCAGCGCCTCCCGCGCGGCGCGGTGGCGGCTGGCGGCGGGCTCGCCGCGGTAGAGCAGCGGCAGCTCGACGTTTTCCTGCGCCGTGGTGCGGGGCAGCAGGTTGAAGCCCTGGAACACGAAACCCAGGTGGGCGCGGCGCAGCAGCGCGCGCTGGTCGCGGTCGAGTTGGTGCACGGGCACGCCGCGGAACAGGTAGGCACCGGCGCTGGGCGTGTCCAGGCAGCCCAGGATGTTCATCGCCGTGCTCTTGCCCGAACCGCTGGGGCCCATGATGGCGACGAACTCGCCTTCGGCGATGTCGAGATCGATGCCGCGCAGCGCCTGCACCTCGGCCGAGCCCGTGCCGTAGACGCGCGTCACGCCGCGCAGGCGGATCAACGGCGGGGCGGCGGGCCCGTTCACTTCGCGCCGCCCGTGGTCTGGCCGACGATGACCGCCATGCCCGGCTGCAGCTTCTCGCTCGTCACCTCGGTGTTGCGGCCGTCGCTGACGCCCGGCTTCACCGGGACGGCCTGCGGCTGGCCGCCTTCGAGCACCCACACCTGCCGCACCTGCGCGGTGTCGGTGCCGCCGCCGCGGCGGCCGCCACCGCCGGTACCCCGTGGCATGCGGGGCATGATGCTGGAGACGATGCCGGTGCTGGGCGCCGAGGCCGCCGCGGCCGCAGCCGCCGTCGCCGGCGAGTAACGCAGCGCCGCGTTGGGCACCAGCAGCGCGTCGCTGCGCTCCACGGTGGTGATGGTGGCGGTGGCCGTCATGCCCGGGCGCAGCGTCAGGTCGTCGTTGTTGACGCTGAGTTCGGCCAGGTAGGTGACGACGTTGTCCTTGGTCGTCGAGCCGTAGCCCACGCGCACGATGGTCGCCGGGTAGCGCCGCGTGGGGTAGGCGCTGACGGTGAAGGTGGCGGCCTGGCCGGCGCGCACCTGGCCGACGTCGGCCTCGTCGACGTAGACCTGCAGCTTCATCTTCGTCAGGTCTTCGGCCAGCGTGAACAGCGTCACCGCCTGCAGCGAAGCCGCCACCGCATTGCCCGGCTCGACCGCACGCGACAGCACCACGCCGTCGATGGGCGAGCGTATGGTGGCCTTGCCCAGGTTGGTCACGTTGCTGCTGAGCGTGGCCTGGGCCTGCGCCACGTTAGCCGTGGCACTGGCCACGTTGGCCTCGCCGCGCGCGGCCGCGGCTTCGGCGGCCGCCATCTCGGATGCCGATGGCACCTGGCCGCCGCTGCGCTGGTAGACGTCGCGCAGCCGTGCCAGGTTGTCGCGTGCCTCGGTGGCGGTGGCGCGCGCCTGGGCGCGTGCGCCCTCGGCGGCAGCCAGCGCAGCACGCGAGCCGTTGACCTGATCGCGCAGCCGCGTGTCGTCCAGCGCCACCAGCACCTGGCCCTTCTTCACGCGGTCGTTCACGTCCACCGACACCTGGGCCACGGTGCCCGACAGTTCGCTGCCGATGGCCACCTGAGTCGTCGGCTGCAGCGTGCCATTGGCGGTGACGGTGACGGTGAGTGCGCCGCGGGCGACGAGCTGCGTCTGGTATTGCGGCGCGGCATGGGCCTGGCGCTGGGCCAGCCAGTACCAAGCGCCAGCGCCGGCGACTGCCAGCACGGTCAGGCCGATCCACAGCGATGGGCGGCGCCACCAGGCGCGCGGCGCGGCCGTCGGCCCGAGCAGGGCCTCGAGCGCAGCGTCGGGGTCTGCGCCGGGGACGGCGACGGGTGGTGTCTGTGCAGGGGTCATGGGGAGGCGATCGTTGCGGTGTCGGGGGTCCAGCCGCCGCCCAGGGCCTTGTACAGGCGCACATGCTGGGTGGCCACCGTGGTGGCGGTGGCGGCCACGCTGTCCTGGGCCGAGAGCAGCGTGCGTTGGGTCTGCAGCACGTTCTGGAAGTCGACCAGGCCGCTGCGGTAACGCTGCTCGGCGATCTGCGCCGCTTTCAGCGCCGACGTGGCGGCGGCCTGCTGCGCGGCCAGCTGTTCGCGCGTGCTGCGCAGCGCCACCAGGGTGTCTTCCACCTCCTGCAGCGCGGCCAGCAGCGTGGCGCGGTAGTGGATCTCGGCCTCGTCGCGCGCGGCCTCTTGCTGGCGCACCTGGGCGCGGATGCGGCCGCCGTCGAACAGCGGCACGCTGATGCTGGCCAGCAGCGATGCGGCGGCGGGCGCGCTGCCCAGGCCCGTGAGGCTGAGCGCGTTCAGGCCGATGGAGCCGCCGAGCGACAGGCTGGGCAGGCGTTCGGCGTCGGCCTGGTCGACCCGCGCGGCTGCAGCCTGCAGCTGCAGTTCGGCCACGCGCATGTCGGGGCGCTGGCGCAGCACCTCGGCGGGCAGGGCCAGCGCCAGATCCGGTGGCGTGGTCGGCGCGCGGGCCGGCGTGCGTGCCTGCAGCGTGTCGGCCAGCGTGCCGGGGGCACGCCCGGTGAGCACGGCCAGCGCGTTCATGGCCTGGCTGGCGCTGGATTCCAGCGCGGGGATCTGCGCGCGCGTCTGTTCGACGGCGGTCTTCGCCTGCTCGACGTCGAGTTGCGTCACGAGGCCCGCGTCGGCACGCCACTGCACGATCTGCAGCGTCTGCTGCTGGCTGGCGAGATTTTCCTGCGCGTTGGCCAGCCGCGCCTGCGTGCCGCGAAGCTGCAGCAGGTTCAGCGCCACCTCGGCGGCCACGGCGACGCGGGTGCCCGCCAGCGTGACGGCGCTGGCCTCGGCCGAGGCGTCGGCGGCACGCAGGCCGGCGGCGCTGCCGCCCCAGAGGTCGGCGTCCCAGCGGGCGTCGATGCTGGCGGCGTAACGCTGGGCGGTGACAGTCCCTTCGCTGCGGCTGGCCTGCGCAGAGCCGCCGCCGCTCACCGACAGCGTGCGGCCAGCAGCGGTGAGATCACGTTGCGCGCGCGCCTGGCGCAGGCGCGCCTGCGCCGCGGCGATGTCGGTGCTGCCGGCCAAGGCCTGCTCGACCAGGGTCGGCAGCACCGGGTCGTCGAAGCGGCGCCACCACTGCGCGAGCGTCGCGACCTCGCCCGAGGCCGACGCCGCGGTGCTCCACCCGGTCGGCAGCGCCACGGGTGGCGCCGGCGCAGCGGGCTGCTGCAGCGAGGCGCAGCCAGACAGCCCCAGCACGGCCAGGGCAATGGCGAAGACGGCCGGTCTCGATGGCATGCAGCGCATGTGTGCATGATGCGCGCAGTGCCGTTGCTGCTTTGTGCGCTGCCGCATGAAGCTGCGTAAATCCCGCCGCGTCACGGGCCTGACGCGCAGGCCGCCGACGGGCTACTGGAAGGCCACCTCGGCGAAGCTGCGCAGCTTGCGGCTGTGCAGCGCGCCCGGGCGTTCCTGGCGCAGCAGTTCCACCGCGCGCATGCCGATGCGCAGGTGCTGGTCGACACGCTCGCGGTAGAAGGTGTTGGCCATGCCGGGCAGCTTGATCTCGCCGTGCAGCGGCTTGTCGCTCACGCACAACAGCGTGCCGTAGGGCACGCGGAAGCGGAAGCCGTTGGCCGCGATGGTGGCGCTTTCCATGTCCAGCGCCACGGCGCGGCTCTGGCTGAAGCGGCGCTCGGGGCCGGCGTTGGGCAGCAGCTCCCAGTTGCGGTTGTCGGTGCTGGCGACGGTGCCCGTGCGCAGGATGCGCTTGAGCTCGTAGCCTTCGAGCTTCGTGATCTCGGCCACCGCCTGCTCGAGCGCCACCTGCACTTCGGCCAGCGCCGGGATCGGCACCCACAGCGGCAGCTCTTCGTCGAGCACGTGGTCCTCGCGCATGTAGGCGTGCGCCAGCACGTAGTCGCCCAGCTGTTGCGTGTTGCGCAGGCCGGCGCAGTGGCCCAGCATCAGCCAGGCGTGCGGGCGCAGCACGGCCACGTGGTCGGTGATGGTCTTGGCGTTGGCCGGGCCGACGCCGATGTTGACCATGGTGATGCCGCTGTTGTCGGGCCGGCGCAGGTGGTAGGCCGGCATCTGCGGCAGCCGCGGCGGCGCCAGGCCGAGGTCGTCGCCAGGACGCGCAACGGTGCCGGCGCGTCGCGTGATGACGTTGCCGGGCTCGACGAAGGCTTCGTACTCGCAGGCCGGGTCGGCCATCAGCGCGTGACCGAGCTTGATGAATTCGTCGATGTAGAACTGGTAGTTCGTGAAGAGCACGAAGTTCTGGAAGTGCTCGGGCGCGGTGCCTGTGTAGTGGCGCAGGCGGTGCAGCGAATAGTCGACACGCGGCGCGGTGAACAACGACAGCGGCTGCGCTTCGCCCGGGGCCGGCTGGTGCGTGCCGTTGGCAATGCCGTCGTCCATCGCGGCAAGATCCGGCAGATCGAACAGGTCGCGCATCAACAGCCGCCGCTCGGGGCTCATGCTGCCTTCGAGGTGGTCGTGCTCGGCCAGCGAAAAGTGCACGGGGATGGGCTGCGTGCTGGTCCCCACCTCGATGGCCACGCCGTGGTTCTTCAGTAGCAGACGGAACTGCTCCAGGTAGTAGTTGGCGAAGAGGTCAGGCCGCGTGATCGTGGTCTCGAAGCTGCCGGGGCCGGCGACGAAGCCGTAGCTCAGGCGCGAGTCAGCGCGCGCCACGGTGCTGGTGCGCACCCGCACGAAGGGGTAGCAGGCGCGCACGTGCGGGCCTGCTACCTCGCCGGCGACGAAGCGGCGCAGGCTGTCGCGCAGGTGTTCGATGCTGCTGCGGTAGATGGCTTGCACCTGGGCCAGCGCGGCCTCGGCGTCGTCGAACTTTGCCGGGGCGATGAACAGAGGTAGCGAGGTCATGTCGGTTGCTGTTCTTGTTATGGACATGTGATTATCGACGTGCGCCCATGGCAACCGTACCGACAGGGCGGGCTACAGGATGTACCGGGAAAGATCTTCGTTATGCGCCAGGTCGGCCAGCCGCACGTCGACCGCGGCAGCGTCGATGCTTACCGTCTGCCCGCTGCGGTTGGGCGCGTCAAAGCTGATCTCGTCGAGCAGCCGCTCCATGACCGTGGCCAGGCGGCGCGCGCCGATGTTCTCCGTGCGCTCGTTCACTTCGAAGGCGATCTGCGCCAGCCGGCGCACGCCTTCGGGCTGGATCTCGAGCCTCACGCCCTCGGTGGCGAGCAGCGCCTGGTATTGCTTCACCAGGCTGGCGTGCGTGCTGGTGAGGATGGCCTCGAAGTCGTCGACGCTGAGCGAGCCGAGTTCGACGCGGATCGGGAAGCGCCCCTGCAGCTCGGGGATAAGGTCGCTGGGCTTGGCGAGGTGGAAGGCGCCGCTGGCGATGAAGAGCATGTGGTCGGTCTTCACCGGCCCGTACTTGGTGCTGACGGTGGTGCCTTCCACCAGCGGCAGCAGGTCGCGCTGCACGCCCTGGCGGCTGACTTCGGCGCCCTGCGTTTCCTGGCGCGAGGCCACCTTGTCGATTTCGTCGATGAAGACGATGCCGTTGCCCTCGGCGTTGGCCAGCGCGGCGGCGCGGATCTCGTCCTCGTTGACCAGCTTGCCCGCTTCCTCGTCGACGAGCAGCTGGCGTGCCTCGGCGATCTTCATCTTGCGCGTCTTGCGCTTGCCCGCACCGGCCTGCGAGAACAGGCCCTTGAGCTGTTCGGCCATCTCCTCCATGCCGGGCATGCCCTGGGCGCCCAGGATCTCGAGCGTCGGCTTCGCCTCGGCCACGTCGAGTTCGATCTCCTTGTCGTCGAGCGCGCCCTCACGCAGCCGTTTGCGCATGATCTGGCGCGCGGTGTTGTCAGCTGGCGAGGCTTCGGCGGCAAAGCCGATGGCGCGCGAACGTTCGTCCCGCGTGTCGCGAGCATCTCGCGGCAAGGGCACCAGCACGTCGAGAATGCGGTCTTCGGCGGCATCTTCGGCGGCGGCACGCTTGGCGCGCATCTGGCGCTCGCGTTCCTGCTTCACGGCCACGTCCATCAGGTCGCGCACGATGGTGTCGACGTCCTTGCCGACATAGCCCACCTCGGTGAACTTCGTCGCCTCGACCTTGATGAAGGGCGCGTCGGCCAGCCGTGCCAGCCGGCGCGCGATCTCGGTCTTGCCCACGCCGGTGGGGCCGATCATCAGGATGTTCTTGGGCGTGATCTCTGTCTTCATCGCGCCCTGCACCTGCTGGCGTCGCCAGCGGTTGCGCAGCGCGATGGCCACTGCGCGCTTGGCCGCGTTCTGACCGACGATGTGGCGGTCGAGCTCGGAGACAATCTCCTGCGGGGTCATGTTCATATCAGTGGTCCTGGTGCGGTGCCCCATCTCGATCAAGCTCCCCGCAACGGAACCGGCTCTGCCGGGCCGCATGCGGACGGCCCCAGGGTCACGAAGAGGCCCCGGACGGGATTCCTGGGGGTGGCCAGAGGTAGCGAGCTTGGGGGCTCACAGTGTCTCGACGGTATGGCTCTGGTTGGTGTAGATGCAGATGTCGCCTGCGATCTCGAGCGAGCGCTTGACGATGTCGGTCGGCGACAGATCGGTGTGCGCCAGCAGCGCGCGTGCCGCGGCCTGCGCGTAGGCGCCGCCCGAACCGATGGCGACGATGCCGTACTCGGGTTCGAGCACGTCGCCGTTGCCGGTGATGATCAGGGAACAGGTGGCGTCGGCTACCGCGAGCATGGCTTCCAGCCGACGCAACACGCGGTCGGTGCGCCAGTCCTTGGTCAGCTCTATGGCGGCACGTTGCAGGTGGCCTTGGTGCTTTTCCAGCTTGGCCTCGAAACGCTCGAACAGCGTGAATGCATCGGCCGTGGCGCCTGCGAAGCCGGCCAGCACCTGATCGCGGTGCAGTTTGCGGACCTTGCGCGCGCTGCTCTTGACGACGATGCTGCCAAGGGTGACCTGTCCATCACCGCCAAGCGCGACGAGCGCGCCGCGGCGCGCGCTGACGATAGTGGTGCCGTGGTAGTTTTCCATGAGCAGCTTCAATTGCGGCCGGACCGCGGGCATTCAAGTCAAGGGCGTGCGCGGAACCGGCTCTGCCGGGACGCTGCGCGAGCCCCTTGGGGGGTGGCGAAGACGCGAAGCGACAAGCCTGGGGGTCGCTTCAAACCTTCTTGACCTGCACCTTGGCGTGCTCGTTGATGCCCATGGCGCCGAAGAACAGTGCGACCAGGCGGTGCGTGTCGACGAACTGCACCGCGCGACCCTCGTTGCGCTTGGACAGCACCCAGTTCAGCAGGTCGCCTGCGGCAATGAAGTCGACGCGGATCAAGCGCGCGCAGCTGACATTGATCACCGGTGCCATGTTCGATTCGCTCTGCAACTTGGTCAGCGTGGCGCTGATGTCGCCGATAAGCTGGCCCGAAAGTTCGACGTTGGCGATCTCGACGCTCGGGCCGCCAGCGCCGCCGTCGTAGCTCAGCCCCGACTCCATGAAGCTGGTGGAGTGCTCGCTGATCAGTGACATGTCGGGTTGCCGCGTCGACAGGCTGCTGCCGCTGATGCGCACCTTGCAGCGCGTGGGCTCCCAGCTCGGCGGGCTGACCTCGTAGGTGATGCAATAGTCGATCGCAGCCTCGTCGAATTGGTCTGGCCTGTTGGCCAGACGCAGCGCGTCCAGGCGCGTCAGCCAGTAGACGGGGTCGGCGTCACGCACGCCAGTGGGAGCGGCTTCCGAGAGGACCTGGAAAAGACGTTCACCGGCCAGCCACCGCAACTCGATGGCCTGCCCGCTCCACAGTCGGAAAAGCGCGGAGAGTTGCATCGCCGCCTCGGCGTCGATGCGCTGCAGCTGATGCCAGTCGAAGACCCAGGGCAATGGCATCTGCAGGGTTTGCGACCGCAACCTGGCGACAGCCTCGATGTCGAGCTGTTCGGGTGCCAGCCAGCCGACATCGCCCGGGCTGCTGGTGGGCGCCCCTTTGCTGATGTCGGGCTCTTCGGCCTGGGCGTCGGCCACAAGCTTGGGAAGCGAGTACCACTGCGGCGCGCTCCAACCAAACTGCTGCGCGTAATCCACCGCCAGGCTTTCGAAACGCTGCTGCTGGCCGGTGGCGCGGTAAAGGTCGAACAGTACGAGCCAGGTCTCGGCATGTTGGCCGCGCGTGCCGCCGGGGCCGGTGATGCGCTGCAGCGCGTCTTCGCACTGCGTGAAGTCGGCGTTGGCAAACGAGATCACGGCCTCGTCCAGTTCCGGGTCGTGCTGCACCTCGCTGACTTCCACGGCGAACGGGGCGCCGAAGTCACCGAACCCGCTGCTGGCAGGTTCCGACGGCTGCGGCGAGTCCGGCAGCGGCGCCGCAGGCTGGTTGGTCCGGTGCTCGGGCAGGTTGAATGGGGTGTCGGCCATCGGCGTCAGCGGCGGCAGGCCGCGACCCATCTGCAATGGCGCCGGCGCGGAGGTTGGCGGCAGGTCGGCTATCGGTTTCGGTGCGGGCGGCCGGTACTCTGGCGTGCCGACGTTGCGGCCCTCGATGGCCGTGTCTCGCGGCAGAGGCGCAGCCGCGCTGTGCACCGCCTTGTTGTGTGTGTTGCCGAAACCTGCGTCGCCGACCATCTGCTGTTCGATTTCGTCGATCTTGGCCTTCACGCCATCGGGTCGGTTTGCACTGCTTTCGGGCAGGCGAGCCTCCGAGTCATCGAGCCGCGATGAGGTCCCCAGCGAAGCCAGCTGTTCGGGTGACAGCCCTTCGCGGCGCACACGGCGCAACATGTCGAATTCACGCTTGCGCACGAAGTCGTTGCGCCGCTTGCGCTCGATCATCGCCTTGAGCTCGGATTTCTCCAGCTCGAGCTCGTGCGTATCTTCGAGGCGGGTGTTGAGCTCTGTCCAATCGGTGCCGGGGTTCGCGACGAACCTCACCACCTTGCGGAAGAAACTCTCGTTCTCGGCCATGTCGGCAGATAGTACGCCAGCCCGCCTTCAGGCCGGGGCGCAGGCGTTGCCGACGAGTTCACGCCAGCCCGCTCGCCAAGGCCCCCTCCTGGGGGGTGGCGAACACAGTGAGCCTGGGGGCTCCATTTCTAGTCCCCGAACATCTTTTGCTTGAGCTCGCGACGTTGCTGCGCCTCGAGCGAAAGCGTGGCGGTCGGGCGGGCCAGCAGGCGCTGCAGGCCAATGGGCTCGCCAGTCTCGTCGCAAAAACCGTATTCACCGCTGTCAAGGCGCGCCAGCGACTGCGCGATCTTCTTCAGCAGCTTGCGTTCGCGGTCGCGCGTACGCAATTCCAGCGCATGCTCTTCTTCGATAGTGGCACGGTCTGCTGGGTCGGGCACGATGGTCGTGTCCTCACGCAGGTGCTCGGTCGTCTCGCCGGCATTGCTCAGCAGGTCGTCCTTCTGCTTCTGCAGCTGGGCGCGGAAGAAGTCGAGCTGCTTCTCGTTCATGTACTCGCTGTCGGGCATGGCCAGCAGCTCGTCGATGGTGAGGTTCCGACCGGCCTTGGTCTTCCAGGCGTTGACCAGCTTGGGGTCGTGCTTGCGCGCACTCTTGGACTGGTCCGCGGCTTCGTTCAGCATGCGGGCGCTAGGCGCGGCGGGCGCGAAACGGTCGGTGAAACGATTGGACGACTGCGCCGGTGTCAGCGTGGGCAACTGGTTCTGCGGTGCCAGGCGCGCGGCGGACTTCTGGCTGGCTGTCTTCGGCGATGCGGCCTTGATCACTGGCGAAGGGGCCGGCGCTGGCACGGGTGCCGGCGGCGCCACGGGCGCCGGTGCGGGCTTGGGGGCGGCCTTCGCCGCGGCCTTCGCCGCGGGCTTGGCCGCGGGCTTGGCCGCGGGCTTGGCCGCGGTCTTCGCCACGGTCTTCGCCACGGTCTTGGCCGGTGCAGGGTTCGCGGGCACGGCCTTCGCCTTGCTGGCGGCCGCTGTCTTGGCCTGGGGCTTGGTCACGGGAACCTCCTCGCCTGTCGGTATCGCCTGGTCGGGCTTCGGTGTCATGTATCCCCGCCGGCGGCGAGGGGCCTGCAAAGCCCCGGGGGGCCCTCAAGGCGCGCGGATTGTAGCCACGCCCCAAGACCCCGCCACGATGGCGCGGCCGGCGGGGCAGCGGGCGTTAGACGAGGCACTGTTCCAGCCCTTGCAGCAGCACTTCCCTGGGCAGGTCGATACCGATGAAGACCATCTTGCTGCCCTTGGCCTCGCCAGGCGCCCACTTCGGGCCCAGGTCGCTGCCCATCAGCTGGTGCACGCCCTGGAAGATCACCTTGCGTTCGCTGCCCTTCATGTAGAGCACGCCCTTGTAGCGCAGCATCTTGGGGCCGTAGACCTGCACGATGGCGCCGAGGAAGTCCTCCAGCTTGGCCGGGCTGAAGGCCTTGGCGCTGCGGAAGACGAAGCTCTTCACGTCGTCGTCGTGGGCGTGGTGGTGCGGGTGGTCGCAGTGCTCGCCGTGTTCGTGGTCGTGATCGTGATGGCCGTGGGCATCGGCCTCGCTCAGGAACTCGGGGTCGATCTCGAGCTTGGCGTTGAGGTTGAAACCCTTGAGGTCGAAGACCTCGCTGATCGGCACCTCGCCGAAGTGCACCTTGCGCTGCGGCGCGCGCGGGTTCATGTGCTTGATGCGGTGGATCAGCGCGGCCGTTTCTGCCTCGCCGCACAGGTCGCTCTTGCTGATGAAGATCTGGTCGGCAAAGCCGATCTGGCGGCGGGCTTCCTGGCGCGCGTCGAGCTGCTGCTCGCCGTGCTTGGCGTCGACCAGCGTCAGCACGCTGTCGAGCAGGTAGCTCTCGGCGATCTCGTCGTCCATGAAGAAGGTCTGTGCCACCGGGCCGGGGTCGGCCAGGCCGGTGGTCTCGATGACCACGCGCTCGAAGTCGAGTTCACCCTTGCGGCGCTTCTCGGCCAGGTCGGCCAGCGTCGAGCGCAGGTCCTCGCGGATCGTGCAGCAGACGCAGCCGTTGTTCATCTGGATGATCTGCTCGCCGGTGTCGGCCACCAGGATGTCGTTGTCGATGTTCTCCTCGCCGAACTCGTTTTCGATGACGGCGATCTTCTGGCCGTGGGCCTCCGACAGCACGCGCTTGAGCAGCGTGGTCTTGCCCGAGCCCAGGAAGCCGGTGAGGATGGTGGCGGGGATCAGGCCCTGCGGCGAGGTGGGGGTGTTCGACATGGCAGCTCGGGTTTTCGCGAAGGTCACTGGATATGGGGGCGGCGCGGCGCCTTGCAAGCCCAGGGCAAGGCTCAGGGGCGAACGGGCTCGGGCGGCGCGGCCCAGGTGCCCAGGCGCGGCAGGAGTGCGCGGTAGGGCGCCAGCAGCAAGGCGGCCATCGCGGCCTTCACGGCCAGGTCGCCGCTGGCCAGCATCAGCCAGTCCATTTCCGACCCCGCGAAGGCCAGGAAGAAGAACACTGCCGTGTCGACCACGCTGGCCACCAGCGAGCCCAGCAGCGGCGCCTTCCACCAACTGGCTTGGCGCCAGCGGTTGAAGACCAGGATGTCCATGATTTGCGAGAAGATGAAGGCCGCACCCGAGGCCAGCGCGATGCGCCAGGGGGCCAGCCCGAGCGACACGCCCACCGCGACGGCAAAGCCGATCCAGGCCACGCGCCGCGCGGCCACCGGGCCCAAGGCGCGATTGGTCAGGTCGCAGACCAGGAAGACCAGCGGGTAGCTGAACGCGCCCCAGGTCAGCCAGTCGTTGATGGGGTGCTGGACCAGCACGTTCGACAGCACGATGACAGCGGCCATCGCGGCCACGGGCCAGAGCAGGGTCTTGAGCGGAAGGGGCGAGGTCGGGTTCATGATCTGGGACTGGGGCTGCGGGCCCACGCGGAAGGGCCGGCATTGTCGCCGCAGACGGGGGCGCGCGGGGCGCCTCGGTTATTCTTGACGCCCACCCACTGCCGGCACCGTACCAGTGTCCGACCCTGCATCTCAACGGTCCGCCCGCGCACCCTACGCCGCGCGTGCGGACAAGCGTTCCTTCTTCGAACGCCTGATCGAGTTCATCTCGCCTGGTCCCGACAGCAAGGCCGAACTCATCCAGACCCTGGCTGACGCCGAAGAGCGCGAGCTCATCGAGCCCGAGTCGCGCCTGATGCTCGAGGGCGTGCTGCGCATGGCCGACATGACCGCCGGCGACGTGATGGTGCCGCCGCCGCGCATGGACCTGCTCGACATCGACGCCGACTACGACGAGCTGCTGCACGCCGTCATCGACACCGGGCATTCACGCTTCCCGGTCTACGAGGACTCGCGCGACAACATCATCGGCATCCTGATGGCCAAGGACCTGCTGAAGCTGCAGCGCGCGCCCGAACTGAACCTGCGCACGCTGCTGCGGCCGGCGGTGTTCGTGCCCGAGAGCAAGCGCCTGAACGAGCTGCTGCGCGACTTCCGCAGCAACCGCAACCACCTGGCCATCGTCATCGACGAGTTCGGCAACACCGCAGGCTTGATCACGATCGAGGACGTGCTGGAAGAGATCGTCGGCGAGATCGAGGACGAGTTCGACGAGCAGGAACAGGAGAACGGCATCTACACGTTGGCCGACGGCACGCACCGCGTGGCCGGCGACGTGGCCATCGGGGCCGTCAACGAGGCCTTCGGCACCCGCCTGCCCGAAGAAGACTTCGACACCATCGGCGGGCTCGTCGCCCACGAGCTGGGCCGCGTGCCGCGCCGTGCCGAAGCGGTCGACGTGGGCGGTCTGCGCTTCACCGTGATGCTGACGCGCGGCGGCGCGGTGCGCTGGTTTCGCGTCGCACGCGCGCCGCAGCCCGAGGGCGCGTCGGAAGGCGGCGACGTCGATTGAGCGGCGGGCAGCGCACGCCTGCCCGCCTCGCGGCGCCGGCCGAAGCGGCTGCGATGGCGGCGCTGGGCGCGCTGCAGACCTTGGCCTTCGTGCATGCGGCCCTGTGGCCGCTGTGCCTGGCGGGCATGGGGCTGCTGGTGTGGCGTCTGGACGCCGCCAGCCCGCGCCGCGCTGCACTGCTGGGCTGGGCCTACGGCACGGCCTGGCTGTGCGCCGGCACCTGGTGGCTGTTCATCAGCATGCACACCTATGGCGGCTTGCCGGCGCCGCTGGCGGTGGCGGCGGTGTTTGCGCTGTCGGCGGCGCTGTCGCTTTACCTTGCGGCGGCCTGTGCGGCCTATGCACGCTGGCGGCGCGGTACGGGTCTGGACGCGCTGCTCTTTGCCGCGCTGTGGTTGTTGGCCGAACTGGCGCGTGGTGTGCTGTTCACGGGCTTCCCCTGGGTGGCTTCGGGCTACGCACTGATCGACTCGCCGGCGGCCGTGTTGGCGCCCTGGCTGGGTGTCTACGGCATGGGCGCGGTGCTGGCCGCGCTGGCCGCGGCCCTGCCTGCGGTGTTGGTGCAGCTGCGACCGGCGCCGACCGGCCAGCTGCGGGCACGTGCGCCTTGGTTGCCGCCGGCCGCAGTGCTGGCGCTGATCGTGCTGGCCACCGTGGGGCCGCGCGACTTCACGCGCGGGGCGGGCAGCCTGAGCGTGGCGCTGCTGCAGACCAACGTGGCCCAGGACGAGAAGTTCGCCGCCGAGCGCATGCCGCAGACGCTGGCCTGGGTGGCACGCGAGCTGATGGCTGCGCAGGCCGGTCTGGTGGTGGCGCCAGAGACCGCCGTGCCACTGCTGCCCGAGCAGCTGGAAGACCTGGTGCCGGGATATTGGGCCGCGCTGCAGTCGCACTTCGCGGCGCCGGGCCGTGCCGCGCTGGTGGGCGTGCCGCTGGGCGACTACGAACGCGGCTACACCAACTCGGTGGTCGGCTTCAGCGCCGCGCCGCTCTACCGCTACGACAAGACGCACCTCGTGCCCTTCGGCGAGTTCATCCCCACGGGTTTCCGCTGGTTCACGCGTTTGATGAACATCCCGCTCGGGGACTTCGCGCGGGGCGTGGCCAACCCCCCGTCGTTTGCTGTGGGTGTGCAGCGCGTGGCGCCGAACATCTGCTACGAAGACCTCTTCGGCGAGGAGCTGGCGCGGCGCTTCGTCGACCCGGCCCTGACGCCCACGGTGTTCGCCAACGTCAGCAACCTGGGCTGGTTCGGCGACACGGTGGCGCTGCCGCAGCACCTGAACATCTCGCGCCTGCGCACGCTGGAGTTCCAGCGCCCGATGCTGCGCGCCACCAACACCGGCGCCACCGCGGCCATCGACCACCGCGGCGTGGTGCTGGCGCAGCTGCCGCCCTACACGGTGGGCGTGCTGAAGGCGCAGGTGGAGGGCCGTGAAGGCAGCACGCCCTTCGCGTGGTGGGCCGGGCGCTTCGGGCTGTGGCCCTTGTGGCTGGCCGCGCTGGGCGTGGTCGGCGCCGCCGCCTGGCTCAGGCGCGCGGCGGTCTGACGACCTTCACCACCTGGGTTCTCCCAGGCGCGGCTGTGGTGGCGCCGCAGCCGCTGCAGCCCGTGCAGCCCCCGGACGTGGACGTCGGTGGCCGGAGCCCCAGGCGTGCTTGGCACCAAGCGCGTGGCCTGGCGGGCAGGAGCATCCAGACCGCCCATGCCGAGCAGGCCGCCACCAGCACGCCTGCGATCAAGGTCTGTGCGTCCATGCTTCAGGTGGCCAGCCACAGCGTGATGCGGTAGGTCACGAAAGCGGCCACGTACGCCAGCGCAAAGAGGTAGACCGTCATCAGCAGCGGGTAGCGCCACGAGTTCGTCTCGCGCCGCACCACGGCCAGCGTGGCCAGGCATTGCGGCGCAAACACGTACCAGGCCAGCAGTGCGTAGGCCGTGGCCAGCGACCAGCCCTGCGCGATGACCGGTGCCAGCGAATCGGCCACCGCGTCGCCCGTGGCCGACAGCGCGTAAACCGTGCCCAGGGCGCCCACGGCCACTTCGCGCGCAGCCAGCCCCGGCACCAGCGCCAGCGAGATCTGCCAGTTGAAACCCAGCGGCGACAGCACATGCTGCAGCGCGTGTCCGAGCTGGCCGGCCAGGCTGTACTGGATCGCCGGGCCGGTGGCCCCCTCGGGCGGCCCGGGCCAGCTCGACAGGAACCACAGCACCACCATCAACGCGAAGATGAGCGTGCCGACGCGGCGCAGGAAGACCCGCGCGCGTTCCAGCAGGCCCAGGGCCAGGCTCTCCAGGCTGGGCAGGCGGTAGGGCGGCAGTTCCAGCATCAGCGGCTGGTAGCGGCTCCTCAGCCACACGCGCTTGATGAGCCAGCCCACGGCCATCGCCGACACCACGCCGGCGACGTAGAGGCCGAACAGCGTCAGCCCGCGCAGGTTGAAGGGTCCCACCGCGCGGTTCGGCACGAAGGCGCCGATGAGCAGCGCGTAGACCGGCAACCGCGCCGAACACGTCATCAGCGGTGCCAGCATGATAGTGGCCAGGCGGTCGCGCGGATGGGCGATGGTGCGCGTGGCCATGATGCCCGGCACGGCGCAGGCAAAGCTGCTCAGCAGCGGGATGAAGGCGCGGCCCGACAGCCCGACCTTGCCCATCAGCGTGTCCAGCAGGAAGGCCGCGCGCGGCAGGTAGCCGCTGTCTTCCAGCACCAGGATGAAGGCGAACAGGATCAGGATTTGCGGCAGGAAGACGAGCACGCCGCCGGCGCCGGCGAGCATGCCGTCCACCAGCAAGCTGCGCAGCGGGCCGTCGGCCATGCGGCTGTTGATGAAGCCTGCGAGGGCGTCGATGGCCGCACGCACCGCGTCCATCGGCGGCGCGGCCCAGGCAAACACCGCCTGGAACATCAGGAAGAGCAGTGCCGCCAGCAGCACCAGACCCCAGACCGGATGCATCACGACGGCGTCGATGCGGTGCTGGAAGCGGCTGCCGTTGCGCGGCGGTTGGGTGACCACCGCCTGCAGCAGCCGGCGCACCTCGCGCTGCAGCGCGCTGGGGTCTTTGGTATCGAGGCCAGCGCCGGCCACGGGCGCGGCCAGGGGTTGCCCCAGATGGCCCTGCAGCGCCAGCCGCAGCGGTGCGTCGCCGTCTCCGCGCACGGCCACGGTTTCCACCACCGGGCAGCCCAGTTCCGCGGCCAGGCGCGGGGTGTCGATCTGCAGGCCCTGGCGGCGCGCGGCGTCGGCCATGTTCAGCGCCACCAGCATCGGGCGACCCGAGGCCTGCAATTCGGCGCGCAGTTCCAGCGCCAGGCGCAGGCCCATGCGCAGGTTGGTGGCGTCGAGCACGGCCACCAGCAGGTCGGGGTGGCCCTCACCGTCGCGCTGGCCGCGCAGCACGTCCAGCGTCACCTGCTCGTCGGGTGTGGCCGGGGCCAGGCTGTAGGTGCCAGGCAGGTCGATCACGGTCACGGCGCGGTGGTGATCCAGCCGTGCCGTGCCGGTCTTGCGCTCGACGGTGACGCCGGCGTAATTGGCCACCTTCTGGCGCGCGCCGGTGAGGCGGTTGAAGAGCGCCGTCTTGCCGCAGTTGGGGTTGCCGACGAGCGCGACGGTCAGCGGCGGCAGGGTGGTCTCAGCCATGGTCGGCCCCGGCCGACAACTCGACTTCCACGCAGCGTGCTTCCAGTGCACGCAGCGCAAACATCGTGTCGCCCACCTGCACCGCCAGCGGCTCGCGCCCGCCCGGGCCGCGTCGCAACAGGCGTACCGGCTCGCCGGCCAGAAAGCCGATCTCCACCAGCCGGCGAAGCAGCGCGGCGTCGGCCTCGGGCACCGCGGCGTGCACCGCCGTCACGGTGGCGCGGCCGCCGGCCGGCAGGTCGTTCAGGCTGGGCATGGGGCAGGGGGAAGGTGAATGAACCGGGCGCGACATCGTGGGCTGACGAACGCACTCTATTCGCAATGCGAATTGTTCGCAATTGATGTGTGTCATGGAAATGGGCCTGAGCGCGGCCGCTGGGGCCGGCAAGCACAACGGCCCTGGCCGACGCGGCCCGTAAACTCGCGCCTTTGCCCTCTAGCCCGTCGCGCGCCCGCATGCTCACCTTCCAGCAGATCATCCTGAAACTGCAGAGTTACTGGGACGCCCAGGGCTGCGCCCTGCTGCAGCCCTACGACATGGAAGTGGGCGCCGGCACCAGCCACACCGCCACCTTCCTGCGCGCGCTGGGCCCCGAGCCCTGGAAGGCGGCCTACGTGCAGCCCAGCCGCCGCCCCAAGGACGGCCGCTACGGCAACAACCCGAACCGCCTGCAGCACTACTACCAGTACCAGGTGGTGCTCAAGCCGGCGCCGGCCGACATCCTGGAGCTCTACCTCGGGTCGCTCGAAGCCTTGGGCTTCGATCTCAAGAGCAACGACGTGCGCTTCGTCGAGGACGACTGGGAGAACCCGACGCTGGGGGCCTGGGGGCTGGGCTGGGAGGTCTGGCTCAACGGCATGGAAGTGACGCAGTTCACCTACTTCCAGCAGGTGGGCGGCATCGACTGCAAGCCCATCACTGGCGAGATCACTTACGGCCTGGAGCGGCTGGCGATGTACCTGCAGGGCGTGGAGAACGTCTACGACCTGGTGTGGACCGACGGGCCTGGAGGCAAGCTGCACTACCGCGATGTCTACCACCAGAACGAGGTGGAGCAGAGCACCTACAACTTCGAGCACAGCGACGTCGACTTCCTGCTGCTGGCCTTCGGTGCGCACGAAAAGCAGGCGAAGTACCTGATGGGACAGCAACTGGCGTTGCCGGCCTACGAGCAGGTGCTGAAGGCCGCGCACAACTTCAACCTGCTCGACGCGCGTGGCGCCATCAGCGTCACCGAGCGCGCCGCCTACATCGGCCGCATCCGCAACCTGGCGCGCAGCGTGGCGCAGAGCTACCTCGACAGCCGCGCGCGGCTGGGCTTCCCGATGGCACCGAAGGCCTGGGCCGACGAAGTGATCGCGCAGTTGGCGAAGAAGGTGGCCTGAGCATGTCCGATACCCGAAACCTGCTCGTCGAACTTTTCGTCGAGGAACTTCCGCCCAAGGCGCTGAAGAAGCTGGGCGAGGCCTTCGCCAATGTGCTGGCCGAAAGCCTCAAGGCGCAGGGCCTGGCCGGCGCGCAGGCGCTGGTGGCCTCGTTTGCGTCGCCGCGACGGCTTGCGGTGCATGTCGGGCAGGTGGCCGCGCAGGCCGCCGACCAGTCCCGGCAGACCAAGCTGATGCCGGTGGCGGTGGCGCTGGATGCCAGCGGTGCACCCACGCCGGCGCTGCTGAAGAAGCTGGCTGCGTTGGGCGTAGATGTCGGCGCCGACCCCAGCGTGGTGTCGCAGCTGCGGCGCCAACCCGACGGCAAGGCCGAGGCACTGTTCCTCGACAGCGTCGTGCCCGGCGCGACGTTGGCCGAAGGCCTGCAGAAGGCGCTGGCCGAGGCCATCACGAAGCTGCCCATTCCCAAGGTCATGCAGTACCAGCTGCATACCACTGAAGGAAGCGGCGAAGGCGCCGACTTCCAGCCCGGCTGGACCAGCGTGAACTTCGTGCGTCCCGCGCACGGCCTGGTGGCCCTGCACGGTGACGACGTGGTGCCGGTGCGGGCCCTGGGCCTGGTGTCGGGCCGCACGACGCGTGGCCACCGTTTCGAGTCGAGCACCCCAAAGGTGACGCTGCGCGACGCCGACAGCTATGCCACGCAGTTGCAGGACGAAGGCTCGGTGATCCCCAGCTTCGAGCTGCGCCGCGCCGAGATCGTGCGCCAGCTCTCCGAGGCCGCTGGCCGCGAGGGCCTGATGCCCATCGACGACGACGCGCTGCTCGACGAAGTGACGGGCCTGGTCGAGCGCCCGAACGTGTTGACCTGCCGCTTCGAGGACGAATTTCTCGCCGTGCCGCAGGAATGCCTGATCCTGACGATGAAGGCCAACCAGAAGTACTTCCCGCTGCTCGATGCCGCGGGAAGGCTGACGAGCCGCTTCCTCATCGTCAGCAACATCCGCCCGGCCGACCCGTCGCGCGTGATCGAGGGCAACGAGCGTGTCGTGCGCCCGCGCCTGGCCGACGCCAAATTCTTCTTCGACCAGGACCGCAAGCGCACGCTGGAAAGCCGCGTGCCGCAACTGGCCCGCGTGGTCTACCACGGAAAGCTGGGCAGCCAGGGTGAACGTGTCGAGCGTGTGCGCACGCTGGCGCGCGCCATCGGCGACCAGTTGGGCGGCGCCAGCCTGGCGTCGCAGGCCGACCGCGCCGCGTTGCTGGCCAAGGCCGACCTGCTGACCGACATGGTGGGCGAGTTCCCGGAACTGCAGGGCATCATGGGCGGCTACTACGCGCGCCACGACGGCGAGACCGAGGCCGTGGCCTTTGCGGTCGAAGACCACTACAAGCCGCGTTTTGCCGGCGACGCGCTGCCGCGTGGCGAGGTCGGCGTGGTCGTCGCGCTGGCCGACAAGCTCGAGACGCTGGCCGGCCTCTTCGGCATCGGCCAGTTGCCCACCGGCGACAAGGACCCGTTTGCGCTGCGCCGCCACGCTCTGGGCGTGATCCGCATGCTGATCGAACGCGACTTGCCGCTGGCCGTGCCGCACCTGGTGGCGATGGCCTTCCGCGCCTTTCCCGAGACGCACGGCCAGGCGCAGGCCGAGGTGCAGCACTTCCTGTTCGACCGGCTCGTCGGCGCGCTGCGCGAGCAGGGCTACAGCGCCCAGGAGGTAGATGCCGTCGTCGCGCTGCGCCCGCCGCGCTGGGGCGAGATCCCGCGCCGGCTGGCGGCGGTGCGCGCATTCGCCGCGCTGCCTGAGGCCCCGGCGCTGGCCGCGGCCAACAAACGCGTGGGCAACATCCTGAAGAAGAGCGACGCCGCGCCGGCCGCGGACGTCGACACGGCGCACCTCGTCGAGCCCGCCGAGCGTGCGCTGCACGCCGCGTTGGGCGCCGCGGCGCGGCTGGCCGACGCGGCCTTCGAGCGCGGCGACTACACCGCTTCGCTGCAGGCCCTGGCGGTGCTGAAGGCGCCCGTGGACGCCTTCTTCGACACGGTGATGGTCAACGCCGACGAGCCCGCGTTGCGCAACAACCGCCTGGCGCTGCTGGCCGCACTGCACCGCGCGATGAACCGCGTCGCCGACTTGTCCCGCCTGGCGGCCTGAAGCCCAAGAGAGCCCAGACCATGCCTTCCGCCCACGGTCCCAAACTCGTCATTCTCGGCCGCGACGGCATCCTCAACGAGTTCCGCGAGGGCCATGTCACCGCGCCCGAGGAGTGGCATCCGATCGAAGGTGCGATGGATGCCGTGGCGCGCATCAACCACGCCGGCTGGCACGTCGTGGTGGCCACCAACCAGTCGGGCATCGGCCGCGGCATGATCGACATGTCGGCCGTCAACGCCGTGCACGCGCGCATGCACCAATTGCTGCAGTCGCACGGCGGACGCATCGACGCCGTCTTCTTCTGCCCCCACACGCCCGAGGACGCCTGCGACTGTCGCAAGCCCAAGCCTGGCCTTCTGCTCGACATCGGCCGCCGTTACGGTACGCCGCTGGTCGGGGTGCCCATGGTCGGCGACACGCTGCGCGACCTGCAGGCTGCGCGCGCTGCCGGCTGCGAGCCGCACCTGGTGCTGAGTGGTCGCGCCAGCAGCTTGCAGGGCGAGCGGCTCGAAGAGATCCTCGCGCACGTGCCCGAGGCGCGGGTGCACGGCAGCCTGGGCGCCTTCGCAGACTTCCTGCTCACGCGCGACCACAGCGAAGACAGCGCCGCCGGGAACCTGGCCTGATGCGCTTGCTGTGGGCGCTGCGCTCGGCGCTGTTCGTGCTGTGGATGACCATCACCGTGGTGCCCTGGGGCATCCTGATGTTGGGGCTGTCGATCTTCGTGCGAGGCACCACGCTGTACTGGCCAACGATGCGGTGGCTGCGCATGGCGATCTGGGGAGCGCGCGTGATCTGCGGCGTGCGGCACCGCGTGCATGGCATGGCCCACCTGCCCACGGCCGCCGACGCGCAAGGCGCCGTGGTGCTGGCGGCCAAGCACCAGAGCACCTGGGAGACCTTCGCCTTCCCGACCCTCATGCCGCACCCGCTGGCCTATGTCTTTAAGCGCGAACTGCTGCTGATTCCCTTTTTCGGCTGGGCGATGGGGCGTCTGGACATGATCCACATCGACCGCAGCAAGCGCAACCAGGCGTGGGCCAAGGTGGCGGCGCAGGGCAAGACGTTGGCCGCCGAAGGCATCTGGGTCATCATGTTCCCCGAAGGCACGCGCACGCCGCGTGGCAGCCAGGGTGTCTACAAGAGCGGTGCGGCGCGGCTGGCCATCGAGTGCGGGCTGCCCATCGTGCCCATTGCCGCCAGCAGTGCGAAATGCTGGCCCCGCAAGAGCTTCCTGCTGCGGCCGGGCGTCATCGACGTGTCCATCGGCCCGCCCATCTCCAGCGCGGGCCGCGCGCCCGATGAATTGATGCGTGAGGTCGAGCTCTGGATCGAGACCGAGATGCGCCGGCTCGACCCCGAGGCCTACGCGGCCGAGTCGATGGGTGGTCGCTGAGCCGCGCGGCTGGCCGTGCCCAACACATCCCCGAACAGCCGCCCCTAGAATTCGGCGCCATGCCAGCCAGACCCGCCCCTTCGCCGCCGCAGCAGTTGACGCTGTTCGACGACGCGGTGCCGCAAGGCGCTGCGCTGCCAGCGCCGCAGGTCGCGCCGCAATGGGCTGCTGCGCAGCCGTCCGTAGCCTCCGCACAGCCCGTACCGCCTGGCGAGTTTCGTCACCCTCGCTCGCAGCGCGAGATCGTGCTCGGCAGCCACCGCGTGGCCTACGAACTGCGCCGCTCGCGCCGGCGCAGCATCGGCTTCGTCGTCGGCGCCGAGGGCCTGGCCGTCAGCGCTCCGCGCTGGGTGGGCGTCGGAGAGATCGAGTCGGCGCTGCACGAGAAGTCGACCTGGATCCTGCGCAAGCTGCACGAGCAGCGTGAACGCGGCCGCCGCCTCGACGCCGCGCGTGTCGACTGGCGCGACGGCACGGCGCTGCCCTTCCTTGGCGAGACCGTGATCCTGGTGCTGGACGGCCGCATCACCGGCGCCAAGCTGCACGAGGCCATCGAGACCCTGCCCGGCGTGCCGCGGCTCACACTGCACCTGGGCCTGCCGCACACGGCCGAGCCAGCGCAGATCCGCGATACGGTGCAGGCTTGGCTGCAGCGCCAAGCGCGGCACCTGTTCGAGGAGCGCTGCGCGCAGTTGAGCCAGAGTCTGGGCGTGCGCATGAAGCGCATGTCGCTGAGCTCGGCTTCGACACGCTGGGGCAGTGCCAGCGCCGACGGCTCGATCCGCCTGAACTGGCGCCTCGTGCACTTTGCGCTGCCAGTCATCGACTACGTGGTGGCCCACGAACTGGCACACCTGCGCGAGATGAACCACAGCCCGGCCTTCTGGGACGTGGTGCGCTCGGCCGTGCCCGACTTCGAGACCGCGCGCGGCTCGCTGCGCCACGAGGTGCTGCCGGTCTTCGACTGAGCAGTCGGGGTCACACCCGCCTGCCGCTGTGCTTTGTGGGCCCTCAGCCCGGCGCGTGGAAGCGCCGCACGCCGTCGGTGCCGGTGACGCCTACCAGCTGGCCGTCATCGGCCAGCGCGTGCAGGTGGGCGATGGCCTCGCCCATGGCGAAGGTGGTCTGGTGCAGGTCGAGCTTGCGCCTGAACATCACCGGCAGCAGCTCTGCGGCGCTCTGCGGCGCTTCGCTGCAGGCCGCCATCACCTCGGCCAGGCGTTCCTCGTGGTGCGCTTGCAGCTGGGCGATGCGCGTGTGCAGGCCGGTGAAGGGCTTGCCGTGCGAAGGCAGCACCAGCGTGCCCGCCGGCAGCGCACGCAGCGCCGCGATCGAGCGTAGGTACAGCGGCAGTGGGTCGCCCTCGGGTTCGAGGTAGAAGACGCTGACGTTGGTGGAGATGCGGGGCAGCACCATGTCGCCCGAGATCAGCGTGTGCAGCTCCTGGCAGTGCAGCGCGATGTGCTCGGGCGCGTGCCCGTAGCCTGCGATGCATTGCCAGCTGCGGCCACCGATGCGCAGCATCATGCCGTCCATCAACCGCCTGAAGCGTGCCGGCACCTGCGGCACCAGGCTCGGGTAGTAGTCGCTGCGCGCCCGCACCTGGGCCAGCGCTGCCGTGTCGACGAGGCCGTGCAAGGCATAGAAGCGCGCCGCGCCGTCGCCATCGAAGCCGCCGCGCCGGCTGCCCAAGCGGCCGGCGTTCCAGTCCGTCGCGCTGATCCACAAGCGGCATTCGCGTTCGGGGGTGGACCAGCGTTCGCAAAGCCAGTGCGCCAGCCCGAGGTGGTCGGGATGCATGTGCGTGACGATCACGCGCAGCATCGGCAGGCCCTGCAGTTCATCCGCGAAGATTTGGTCCCACAGTGCCCTCGTGGTGTCGGTGGCCACGCCGCAGTCGACGACGGTCCAGCCCGCCACGCCGTCGATCTCGTCGCGCAGCAGCCACAGATTGATGTGGTCGAGCGCAAACGGCAGCGGCATGCGCAGCCAGCGCACGCCCGGCGCCACCTCCAGCGTCTTGCCGGGTGCGGGCAGCTCGTCGGCCAGCGGATAGTGCAGCGCTGCTTCCTGTGCGTTGGCCATGGTTTCGTATATTCGCGTTTCGGTTTACGTTTACGTCAACGTCAGTCTATCCATGCCGGCCCGCACCTACACCATCACCGAACTGGCCGCCGAGTTCGACATCACGGCGCGCGCCATCCGCTTCTACGAGGACGTGGGCCTTCTCACGCCGCAGCGTGCTGGCCGCAACCGCGTCTACACGCAGCGCGACCGCACGCGGCTGAAGCTGACGCTGCGCGGCAAGCGCCTGGGCCTGAGTCTGCAGGAAATCAAGCAGCTGGTGACGATGTACGACTCGCCCTCCGACACCGCGCAGCAGCTCGCCGCCTTCATGGCCGTGCTCGAGGAACACCGCAAGCTGCTGGAGCAGCAGCGCGAGGACATCGAGATCACTCTGGCCGAGATCACCCAGCACGAGGCGCGCTGCCGCAGCCTGCTGGCTGGTCCCGCGTCCAAGGCGGGCACCGGCCGATCGAGCCGAAAGGTCGTTGCCTGATCGCCGGCGACGGCTCGTTATGATTGACGTTTACGTAAACGTCAACCGCGCGTCAAGCGTCCGCAAGGAGACACCGCGATGAACCTGCCCGGCCTGAACTTCCAGCTTGGTGAAGACGTCGACGCGCTGCGCGACGCGGTGCGTGACTTCGCACAGGCCGAGATCGCGCCGCTGGCCGCCGAGGCCGACCGCAGCGACCAGTTCCCGATGCACCTGTGGCGCAAGATGGGTGACCTCGGCGTGCTGGGTATCACCGTACCCGAGCAGTACGGCGGTGCCGGCATGGGCTACCTGGCGCACATGATCGCGATGGAGGAGATCAGCCGCGCCAGCGCCAGCATCGGACTGAGCTATGGCGCGCACAGCAACCTGTGCGTGAACCAGATCAAGCGCAACGGCACCGAGGCCCAGCGCCGCAAATACCTGCCCAGGCTGATCAGCGGCGAACACGTCGGCGCGCTGGCCATGAGCGAGGCCGGCGCCGGCAGCGACGTCATCGGCATGAAGCTGAAGGCCGTGGAGACCGGCGGCCACTACGTGCTCAACGGCACCAAGATGTGGATCACCAACGGTCCCGACGCCGACACCATGGTCGTCTATGCCAAGACCGAACCCGAGCTCGGTGCGCGCGGCGTCACCGCCTTCATCGTCGAGAAGGGCATGAAGGGCTTCAGCACCGCGCAGAAGCTGGACAAGCTGGGCATGCGCGGCAGCCACACCGGCGAGATGGTGTTCCAAGACGTCGAGGTGCCGGCCGAGAACGTCCTGGGTGCCGTCAACGGCGGCGCGCGCGTGCTGATGAGCGGGCTGGACTACGAACGTGCCGTGCTCGCCGCCGGCCCCATCGGCCTGATGCAGGCGGTGATGGACAACGTGGTGCCCTACATCCACGACCGCAAGCAGTTCGGCCAGAGCATCGGCGAGTTCCAGCTCATCCAGGGCAAGGTGGCCGACATGTACACCGTGCTGCAGGCGGCTCGGGCGTTCTGTTACACGGTGGGCAAGAACCTCGACCAACTGGGCGCCGAACACGTGCGCCAGGTGCGGAAAGACTGCGCCAGCGTCATCCTGTGGTGCGCCGAGAAGGCCACCTGGATGGCCGGCGAAGGCATCCAGATCTTCGGCGGCAACGGCTACATCAACGACTACCCGCTGGGCCGGCTGTGGCGCGACGCCAAGCTCTACGAGATCGGCGCTGGCACCAGCGAGATCCGCCGCATGCTGATCGGCAGGGAGCTGTTCGCGGAGACGATGTGAACACGCCGCCGGCGCCGACGCTGGCCGGCCGGCGATGCACCTTGCGTGCGCTGCAGCCGGGTGACGCGGCGGCGCTGCAGCGCCATGCCGATGATCCGGCGGTGGCCTACGACCTCTTCGACGGCTTTCCCCAACCCTACACGCTGGCCGCAGCCGAGCGTTGGTGCAGTACCGAACACCGCGAGCCGCGCTTCGGCCATGTCTGGGGCATCGAGGTCGCGCGGGCGCGGGTGGCGGCTGCATCAGCGGGCGCCCAGGCGGCATCTGGGCGTGCAGCGCCGAGATTGGCTACTGGGTGGGCCAGGCGCACTGGCGTCGCGGCATCGTCTCGGAGGCGCTGGGCCTCGTCACCGCCTGGGCCTGGACGGCGCTGCCGCTGGTCATGCGGCTGTGCATGCCGTCGGCGCGGGTCGGGGGGGGCGGGTGGGCGTCGGAGCTGCCCGGCATCCGGAGGGGCGCACCGGCCCGGCCTGCCGCTGCGGGACGACCCGCTGGCCCCGTAAACTGGCCGCCAACATGAGCAATCAGCTGCGCGACCTTTTCGACAACAACCGCCGCTGGGCGGCCGCCACCGAGGCGCGCGAGCCCGGTTTCTTCACGCGCCTGGCGCAGCAGCAGAGCCCGCGCTACATGTGGATAGGCTGTGCCGACAGCCGCGTGCCGGCCAACGAGATCACCGGCCTCGACCCGGGCGAGGTCTTCGTGCACCGCAACGTCGCCAACGTGGTGGTGCACAGCGACCTGAACGCGCTGTCGACGATCCAGTTCGCGGTGGAGCATCTGAAGGTCGAGCACATCATGGTGGTGGGGCATTACGGATGCGCCGGCGTTCGCGCGGCGATGCGCGGCATCCGCGTCGGCCTGGCGGACAACTGGCTGAGGCACGTGCACGACGTGCGCCTGCGCCACCGGCGCCGGCTCGACCACCTGCCGCCAGCGCAGCAGGAAGACATCCTGTGCGAGATGAACGTCATCGAGCAGGTCGGCAACGTGGCGCTGTCCACCATCGTGCAGGACGCCTGGGCGCGCGGCCAGCCGCTGTGCGTGCACGGCTGGGTCTACGGTCTGAAGGACGGCCTGCTGAAGAACCTGGAGGTGACGATGGACCGCCCCGAAAGTGTGGTCGGTGTCTTCAGTGCCGCGCTCAAGCGCTACCCGCGCCATGCCGCGGCGGGCAGCGAGGCCGAAGGCGACGCCTATCACGAAGCCGACACCGTCGTCGGTGGCGGCACGCTACACAGCTGACCGACATGTTCCCGCACCGCCTCACCGACAAGAGCGCCTTCGACATCGCGCAGGCGCTGGTCGACGGCTTCAACCGCCACTACCGCCTCTTCCGCGAGACCACCGCGCAGGCCAAGCAGCGCTTCGAACGCGCCGACTGGGCAGGCCAGCAGAGCGCGCAGGCGCTGCGCATCGAGTTCTATGACCAGCGCGTGAACGAGGCCGTGGACCGGCTGCGCAGCACCTACGACATCGACGCGCTTTCGATGGACACCTGGCAGCAGGCCAAGCTGCACTACATCGGCCTGCTCACCGACCACCACCAGCCCGAACTCGCCGAGACCTTCTTCAACTCGGTGACCGCCAAGCTGCTGCACCGCAGCTACTTCCGGAACGACTTCATCTTCGTGCGCCCGGCCGTCAGCACCGAGTACATCGAGGACGACGCGCCCGGCGCGCTGCCCACCTACCGCGCCTACTACCCCACCAAGGACAAGCTGCACGCCACCTGGCGGCGCATCGTCGACAACTTCCAGCTCGCGCGCGACTTCGAGGACCTCGACCGCGACGTCGAGCACGTGGTGCAGGCCATGACGGCCGAGCTGGGCGGCTTCCGCCCGCGCGCCAACTTCCAGATCCAGGTGCTGTCCAGCCTGTTCTACCGCAACAAGGGCGCCTACCTGGTCGGCAAGATCATCAACGGCTATACCGAGACGCCGGTGGCGCTGCCCATCCTGCACGGCAGCCAGGGCAAGCTAGTCATCGACGCCGCGCTCTTCGGCGAGGACGACCTGCTGATGATCTTCAGCTATGCGCGTGCCTATTTCATGGTCGACATGGAGATCCCTTCGGCCTTCGTGCACTTCCTGCGCGGCCTGATGCCGCGCAAGCCGCGCGCCGAGATCTACAGCGCCATCGGCCTGCAGAAGCACGGCAAGAACCTCTTCTACCGCGACCTGCTCGCGCACCAGCGGCACAGCAGCGACAAGTTCCGCATCGCGCCCGGCATCAAGGGCATGGTGATGCTGGTGTTCGACCTGCCGTCCTTCCCCTATGTGTTCAAGGTCATCAAGGACTTCTACCCGCCGCAGAAGGACACCACGCGCGAGCAGATCAAGAGCAAGTACCTTCTGGTCAAGCAGCACGACCGCGTCGGTCGCATGGCCGATACGCTGGAGTACAGCAACGTGGCCTTCCCGCGCCACCGCTTCGAGGAAGAACTCATCGCCGAGCTGAAGCACTTCTGCCCCAGCCTGATCGAGGAAGACCCGCGCAATGGCGACGTCATCGTCATCAAGCACGTCTACATCGAGCGTCGGATGATTCCTCTGAACATCTACCTGCAGGAAGCCACGCCCGAGCAGATGGCGCACGCGGTGCTGGAATACGGCAATGCGATCAAGGACCTGGTGGCCGCGAACATCTTCCCCGGCGACATGCTGTGGAAGAACTTCGGCGTCACGCGCCACGGGAAGGTGGTGTTCTACGACTACGACGAGATCGAGTACCTCACCGACTGCAATTTCCGTCGCGTGCCGCAGCCGCGCAACGAAGAGGAAGAGATGAGCGGCGAGGTCTGGTACACGGTGGGTCCGAAGGACGTCTTCCCCGAGACCTTCGCGCCCTTCCTGCTGGGCAACGATGCCGTGCGCGAGGTCTTCATGGCCCACCACGCCGACCTGCTGGACGCCGCCTTCTGGCAGGGCCACAAGGAGCGCATCAAGGCCGGTCACGTGCACGATGTCTTCCCCTACGAGCCCGCGAAGCGCTTCACCGCAGGCCGCTTTTTCGACCCTCCCCTCGCACTGCAAGGAGCCCGCCATGTCTGAGGCCATCGTCATCGTTTCCGCCGCGCGCACGCCCATCGGCGGGCTGCTCGGCGACTTCTCGTCGCTGGCCGCCTGGGAGCTGGGCGCCGTGGCCGTGAAGGCCGCGGTGGAACGCGCCGGGGTGCCCGGCGACGCGGTCGACGAAGTGCTGCTGGGCAACTGCCTGATGGCCGGCCAGGGCCAGGCGCCGGCGCGCCAGGCCACGCTGAAGGCCGGCCTGCCGCAGAGCGCGGGCGCGGTGACGCTGTCCAAGATGTGCGGCAGCGGCATGCGCGCGATGATGTTCGGCCACGACATGCTGCTGGCCGGCAGCGCACAGGTGGTGGTGGCCGGTGGCATGGAGAGCATGACCAACGCGCCGCACCTGATGTTCGCCCGTAAGGGCGTGAAGTACGGCGCCGCGCAGCTCTTCGACCACATGGCCATGGACGGCCTGGAAGACGCTTACGAGCGTGGCAAGGCGATGGGTGTTTTTGCCGAACAGTGCGTGGCGAAGTACGGCTTCACGCGCGAGGCACAGGATGCGTATGCGATTGCCAGCACCACGCGCGCCAAGGCGGCGAACGAGGACGGCAGCTTCGACTGGGAAATCGCTCCGGTGCTGCTTGCCGGCCGCGGCGGCGATACCGTGATCAAGCACGACGAGCAGCCCTTCAAGGCCAAGCTCGACAAGGTGGCGGGCCTGAAGCCGGCGTTCAAGAGGGACGGCACGATCACGGCCGCGAATGCCAGCAGCATCAGCGACGGCGCCGCGGCATTGGTGCTGATGCGCGAGAGCACGGCCGTCCAGATGGGCGTCAAGCCGCTGGCACGCATCGTCAGCCACGCCTTGCACGCACAGGCCCCGGAATGGTTTGCCACCGCGCCCGCCGGCGCCATCGCCAAGGCGCTGAAGAAGGCCGGCTGGGATGCCAAGAGCGTCAACCTCTGGGAAGTCAACGAGGCCTTCGCCGCCGTGACCATGGCCGCGATGGCCGACTTCCAGCTGCCGCACGAGATCGTCAACGTGCACGGCGGCGCCTGTGCGCTAGGCCACCCCATCGGCGCTTCCGGTGCGCGCATCGTCGTCACGCTGCTGGGTGCGATGCGCCGGCGTGGGCTGAAGCGTGGCGTGGCCTCGTTGTGCATCGGCGGCGGTGAAGCGACGGCGCTGGCCGTCGAGCTTCTGTGAAGCTCGACCCCACGACGTCGAGCGCTGGCCGTCGAGCTCCTGTGAAGCTCGACCCAAGCCGTCGAGCGCTGGCCGTGGACATGTGCTGATGGCCGGCCCGGGCTTGCTGCCCGGCCCTGCCGAGGCGGTGATGTTCGCCATCGCGGTGTTCGTGCTCAACGCGACGCCAGGCGTGGACTTCCTGCTCACGGTCAGCCGCACGCTGACCGGCGGTGCGCGCGCCGGCGTGGCGGCCGCGCTGGGTATCAGCGCCGGCTGCGTGGTGCATGCGCTGGCGGCGGCCTTCGGGCTGGCGGCGCTGCTGGCCGTGTATCCGCACGCCTTCGTATTGTTGCAATGGGCGGGCGCGGCCTACCTGGCGTGGCTGGGTTCAGGCCTCCTGCGCCAGGCGCTGCGGCCCGGCGATGCGCCAGCCGCCGCGCCGAAGGGTCTGATGGAGCGCAACCGCTGGGTCGACTTCCGCACCGGGCTGCTGACCAACGTGCTGAACCCGAAGGTGGCGCTGTTCTTCCTGGCCTTCCTGCCGCAGTTCGTGCCCGCCGATTCGCCTGCCAAGACGCTCTCCTTTCTGCTGCTGGGGGCGTGGTTCGTGGCGCAGGGCACGCTCTTCCTGCTGGCGCTGGTGGTGCTGGCCGCGCGACTTCAGCGCCTCCAGGCGCACTCGGTGGTGCGCCGCGTGCTGGGCGCCGCGGGTGGCCTGCTCTTCATCGGCCTGGCGCTGCGCCTCTTGCGCGAGCGGCCACTGGCCGGCTGAGCGCGCCCGCGGCTGCACCCGCACAATCGAGCGATGAACAGTGTGATGAACGTCCTGGTGATAGGCGCCTCACGTGGACTCGGTCTTGAATTCGTGGCGCAGTACCGTGCCGAGGGCGCGGTCGTGACGGCCACCGCGCGCAGCGAAGCCGGTCTGGTGCGCCTGCGGGCGCTAGGCGCCACTGCACTGCGGCTCGACGTCGCTGACGCCGCCAGCGCCGCCGGCCTGTCGGGACAGATCGTCGGGCAGACCTACGACGTAGCCATCGTCAATGCCGGCGTCTACGGCCCGCGCACGCAGGGTCTGGAAACGCCGACCGAAGCCGTTTTCGACCACGTGATGCACACCAACGTGCTCGGCCCGATGCGGGTGCTGCCGCAACTGATGACCGTGCTGGCGCCCGGCGCGCGCCTCGCCGTGTTGTCGTCGCAGATGGGCTCGATGGCCGGGCGCAGCACGAACGCGGGCTGGCTCTACCGAGCGTCGAAGGCGGCGCTGAACTCGCTGCTCACCGACACCGCGCTCGCCTTGGCGCAGCAACCCGGCAGCGGCCTCTGCGTGGCGCTCCACCCGGGCTGGGTGCGCACCGACATGGGCGGCAGCAACGCCGACCTGGAGCCCGCCCGCAGCGTGGCCGACATGCGCCGCACGTTGGCCGGCCTGACGCCCGAACAGCACGGAGCCTTCCTGAACCACGACGGCACGCCGCTGCCCTGGTAGACGCAGGCCCCGGCCCCGCACCTTTCCCGAAAGACCCCAAGCCATGCTGCTGCCCGAAGACCACCTTGCCGTGCAGGACGCCGTGCGCAGCTACGTGCAGGCCGAAGTGGCGCCGTTTGCCGCGGCGTGGGACAAGTCGCACCGCTTTCCCGCCGAGGCGCTGAAGGGCCTGGCCGCATTAGGTTGCTACGGCGTGGCCGTGCCGCCCGAGTGGGACGGCGCCGGGCTCGACTACCTGGCGCTGGCCGTCATCCTGGAGGAGATCGCTGCCGGCGACGGCGCCACCAGCACCGTGGTCAGCGTCAACAACTGCCCGGTGTGTTCCATATTGATGGCGTATGGCAACGCCGACCAGAAGGAACGTTTCCTCAAGCCGCTGGCGCGCGGCGACATGCTGGGCGCTTTCTGTCTGACCGAGCCCCACGTAGGCAGCGAGGCCGGCGGGCTGAAGACCACCGCGGTGCGGGACGGTGACGACTACGTCATCAACGGTGTCAAGCAGTTCATCACCAGCGGCAAGAATGGCGACTTGGCCATCGTGATGGCGGTGACGGACAAGGCCGCCGGCAAGAAGGGCATCAGCGCCTTCCTCGTCCCGACGAAGACACCCGGCTACACGGTGGCGCGAATCGAGGACAAGCTGGGCCAGCACGCCAGCGACACGGCGCAGATCACCTTCGAGAGCTGCCGCGTGCCGGCTGCCAATCTGCTGGGCGACGAGGGCATGGGGCTGAAGATTGCCCTGTCGGGCCTGGAAGGCGGCCGCATCGGCATCGCCAGCCAGGCTGTGGGCATGGCGCGTGCGGCCTTCGAGGCGGCGCTGGCCTACAGCAAGGACCGCACGAGCTTCGGCCAGCCCATCTTCAAGCACCAGGCGGTGCAGTTCAAGCTGGCCGACATGGCCACGCAGATCGAGGTCGCGCGGCAGATGATCTGGCACGCCGCGGCGCTGAAGGACGCTGGCCGGCCGTGCCTGAAGGAAGCCGCGATGGCCAAGCTGTTTGCCAGTGAAATGGCCGAACGTGTATGCAGCGGCGCCATCCAGGTCTTCGGCGGCTACGGCTACGTCAGCGACTTCCCCGTCGAGCGCATCTACCGTGACGTGCGTGTGTGCCAGATCTACGAGGGCACGTCCGAGGTTCAGAAGATCCTCATCGGTCGGGCGCTGGCGTAGCCGGTGCGCCGGACGCCGCGTGATTCGGGCAGCCACTGGCCTGGCGTCGTCGCGACCGGAGCTACATTGCGCCCGATGACTGAGGACCAAGCCCGCCAGGTGCTGCTGCTGCAGTCGCGCGAAGCGGATGCGCCCTCGGCGCTGTGGGCGGCCGAGGACGGCCGCTGGGCCACGCGTGAGGCGGTGGCCGCCGTGGGCGACGATGCCCGGCCTGAGGCCTTCGTCGTCGCGCGCGCCGCGGCCGCGATGACACGCCTGCTGCCGCGCGATGCCGCCGGTCGGCATTGGGTTTCTCGCCGTGGCTGGCACCCGGGCTGGGTGGGCCTGGCGCTGTTGCTCGGTGGGCTGGCTGGCCTGGCCGCTGACCAGCTGGGCCCGCCGCAGCGGGTGAACCTGCTGGCGCCCGCGGTGTGGGCGGTGGTGGCCTGGAACGTCGTCGTCTATGCCGGGCTGCTGCTGCCGCTGCCCCGGTTGGGACTGCGCGACGCCTTGGCGCGCTGGGGACTGGGCCGTGACGATGGCCCGGCCGCGCTGTGGGCGCACCACGCCGGGCCGCTGCATGCTGCGCGCGCGGCGCTGGTGCTGCACGCCGGCGCGGCTGCGCTGGCGCTGGGCCTGGTGGCCGGGCTCTACGTGCGCGGGCTGGTACTGGACTATCGCGCCGGCTGGCAAAGCACCTTCCTCGACGCGCAGGGCGTGCAACGGGCCCTGCAGTGGCTGCTGGCGCCGGCGCGCTGGGCCACGGGAATTGCACTGCCCGACGTGGCACCGTTGCGGGTCGGCCCCGGCGGTGACGCGGTGGCGAGCGCCGCGCCGTGGATCCATCTTTACGCCGCCACGCTGGTGATCTTCGTGCTGCTGCCTCGCAGCCTGCTTGTGCTGCGGGCTGCCTGGCAAGCCACGCGCCAGGCGCGCTGTTTTCCGCTGCCGCTGGACACTCCGTACTTCGAGGCCCTGCACCCGCTGATGCGGCCCGGTCTGCCGCGGGTGCTGCCGCTGCTGTGGATGGCCGATCGGTCGGACCTGACGCTGCTGGGCACGCCGGTGGGCGCCCTCGAGCAGCCGCTGACCCTGCTGCGCAGCGACGAGGGCGACGAATTGCAGTTGCGACCCGTGCCGCCTGGACTGGCCGAAGTCGCGGTGCAGGCTGCGGCACCGCGCGGCTGGTGGGCTGCGCTGTGGGGGCGCCCGGCCGACGACGTCCTGCCGCGGTTGCGCGAACAGGTGGCCGCGGTGCTGCTCGTCAGCTCGCCTGGTGCGCCGCGCCCAGAGTGGCTGGCCGCGCTGGGCCGGCCCGTGGTGGCCCTGGTGGATGGCCCATCGGCCGAGCCGCCCGCGCTGCCCCTGCACGCGCGCGACGACGGCTGGCTTGCCGAGGGCCGCCTGCTGCACGCGTTGGCGCTGGCGCTGGACGACGACCCGCGCATGACGCGCCTGACGGCCGCGTGGACGGCGCGCCAGCGCGAGCGTCTGGACGCGGGCGTGGCCGAGCTGGCCGACACGCTGGCCCGCATAGCTTGCGCGCGCGAGGCCGTGGCGGATGTCGGGCGCCTGGCCAGCGGCCGCGCCGAAGCCGAGGCGGCGCGCCATGAGCTGGGCAGGGCGCTGGAAGCCGAACTGGCAGAGCATGGCGCGCGCCTGGCCGCGCTGTTTGGCCTGCCGGCGGCTGCGCAGCACCCTGCGCCTTCGCAGCTGGACGCGTCTGCCGTGCCCGCGGCGGCGCTGCGCAAGCGTGTCGACGAAGGTCGATCGGCGCTGGTGGCCGGGCTGCTGGGCGGCGCACTCACTGGGTTGAAGGCCGACGTGCTGAGCGGCGGCCTGACGATGGGCACTGGCGCCGTTGTCGGCGCGCTCGTCGGCGCCCTTGGGGCAGCTGGCGCGGCACGCGGGCTGAACGTGGTGCGTGGGACCGACCGCAATTTCGTCACCTGGGACGAGGAAGTGCTGGCGCCGGTGACCGCCGGTCTGCTGGCGCGTTACGTCGTGCTGGCCTACGGCCTGGCGCCCGAGGTCGCGCGCGAACGGCTGCTGCCCGCGCTCGCCGCGCAGCAGGGCACGCTGGCCACGCTGTGGCGCACGCGTTCGAAGCGCTTCGCCAACGCCGGTGAAGCCGAGCCGCTCGCAGCGGCCCTGCGCCAGCCGCTGGCGCAGGCGCTGGTTCAGGCCATCGGCGGCCCTAGACTCTGAGCTTATGAAGATCCTGATCCTCGGCGCCGGCCGCGTCGGTGAGAGCGTAGCCGAGAGTCTGGTCTCGGAGAAGAACGACATCACCGTCATCGACACCGACCCGGCGCGTCTGCGGGACCTTCAGGACCGGTTGGACCTGCGCGGCGTCGTCGGCAACGGCATCCAGCCCAGCGTGCTGCGCGAGGCCGGTGTCGACGACACCGACATGCTGATCTCATGCGCGCCGCAGGACGAGACGAACCTGGTGGCCTGCAAGGTGGCCAAGGACCAGTTCAACGTGCAGACCACGATTGCACGCGTGCGCAGTCCCGAATTCCAGGACGGCAGCCCGCTGCTGGGCAAGGACGGCTTTGGCGTCGACAAGGTGATCTGCCCCGAGCAGAGTGTCACCGCCTACATCCGCAAGCTCATCGAATACCCCGAAGCGCTGCAGGTGCTGGAGTTTGCGCAGGGCCTGGTGAGCCTGATCGCGGTGCGCGCGGTGGCCGGTGGGCCGCTGGTGCGACACAGCCTGGCGGAGATACCCGCGCTGGTGCCCGACATCGAGATGCGCATCGTGGCCATCTACCGCCAGGACACCGTGTTGGCGCAACTCGACGGCCAAACCGCCATCGAGCCTGGCGACGAGGTCTTCGTGCTCGCCGCCACCGAGCACATTCGCACCGTGCTGGGCGCTCTGCATACGCGCGACCAGCCGGTGAAGCGCCTGATGGTGGCCGGAGGCGGCAAGGTGGGGCTGCGTCTTGCGCGCGAGGTTCATGCCGACTACCAGGTCAAGATCATCGAGCCGCTGCGCGCCCGTTGCGAGTACCTGGCCAACGAGCTGCCCTCCGGGGTGCTGGTGCTGCAGGGCGATTCCACCGACGAGGATCTGCTCACCGACGAGAACGTCGACCAGATGGACCTCTTCCTGGCGCTGACCAGCGACGACGAGGACAACATCATGTCCTGCCTGCTGGCCAAGCGCCTGGGCGCCAAGCGGGTGCTGGCCATCATCAACCGCCGCGCCTACGCCGACCTGGTGCAGGGCACGACCATCGACATTGCCATCTCGCCCAGCCACACCGTCATCGGCGAGCTGCTGGCCTTCGTGCGGCGCGGCGACGTCGAGGCCGTGCACAGCCTGCGCCGCGGCGCGGCCGAGGCGCTGGAGGGCATCGTGCGCGGCGACGCCAAGACCTGCCGCATGGCCGGCCGCCGCATCGAGGAAGTGGGCCTGCCCAAGGGCGCGCAGGTCGGCGCCATCGTGCGCGGCCTGCACCGCAGCGACGGCACCGAGGCCGGCGCCGACGCGCGACCCGAGGTCATCATCGCCCACCACGACACCGTGGTGCAGCCCAACGACCACGTCATCATCTTCGTGCCGCGCAAGCGCATGGTGCGTGACGTGGAGAAGCTCTTCCAGGTCAGCGCGACCTTCATGTTCTGATGGGCCTGCTTGCCGTTGTCGCGCTCATCGGGCGCGTGGTGTTCCTGTTCGGACTGCTGATGGGCGTGCCGCTGGCCTTCGCGCTGTTCGACCACGACCGCGCCGAGCAGCCCTTCATCGTCGCCATGGCCATCACGCTCGGCGCGGGTGTGGTGATGAGCGTGGCGATGCGCCGCTTCCGGCGTGAGCTGCAACCGCGCGACGGCTTCCTCCTCGTCACGCTGACCTGGCTCATGCTGCCGGCCTTCGGCGCGCTGCCGCTGATGCTGGCACTGCCCGAACTGAGCTTCACCGATGCTTACTTCGAGGGCATGAGCGGCCTGACGACGACGGGCGCGACGGTGCTCACCGGGCTGGACAACCTGCCGCTGTCGGTCAATGTCTGGCGCTGCTTCATGGTGCTGATCGGGGGCATGGGCATCATCGTGCTCATGGTAGCCATCCTGCCGCTGCTGGGCGTGGGTGCGGCGCAGCTGATGAAGAGCGAGACGGCCGGCCCGATGAAGGACCAGAAGCTCACGCCGCGCATCGCCGAGACGGCACGCGGACTGTGGGTGGTCTACTTCGCCATCGCCACCGCTTGCATGCTGGCCTACCGCTGGGCTGGCATGAGCTGGCCCGATGCCTTCATGCACATGTGCAGCACGATGGGTTTGGGCGGTTTCGCGGCCTATGACGCCAGCTTCGGAGCTTTCAACTCGCCCCTGATCGAAGCCGTGGCGGTGTTCTTCATGCTGCTGGCCGGCGTGAACTTCGCGCTCTACTTCCTGGTCTGGAAGAAGCGCTCGTTCGGCGTGTTGCTGCGCGATGTCGAGGCGCGCTATTTCGCAGCGCTCATGCTGGGGTCGGTGCTGCTGGTAGCGGTCTTCCTGACGATCAAGGGGGTCTACCCGAGTTTCGGGGAATCGCTGCGACACGCCGCCTTCAGCGTCGTCTCCATCGCCACGACCACCGGCTATGCGACGGTCGACTACGCCCAGTGGCCGATGTTCGCGCCGGTCTTCATGCTCTTCCTCTGCAGCTTCGCCACCTGTGCGGGCAGCACCGGCGGCGGCATCAAGCTCGTGCGTTCGCTGCTGCTGCAGAAGCAGGCCCTGCGCGAGCTCACGCGCATCGTGCATCCGCGGGCCGTGGTGCCGGTGACCTTCGGCGGCGCCGTGGTGCCACCGCAGGTGATGCAGTCGGTGCTGGCCTTCATGCTGATCTACGGCTTGGTGATGACGGTGGTGTGCATGCTGCTGCTGCTTTCGGGCCTGGACCTCGTGACCGCCGCTACGGCCACCATCGCCACGATCAACAACACCGGCCCCGGGCTGGGCCAGGTGGGGCCCTCCGGCAACTACCAGGGCCTGACGGACTTCCAGACCTGGGTCTGCAGCATCGCGATGCTGCTGGGCCGGCTGGAAATGCTGAGCGTGCTGGTGCTGTTCACGCCGGCCTTCTGGAGAAAGTGATGGGCCGCACCCCATTGCCGGCGCCGCGCTCGCGACGTGTATCGCATGTTGACCAAGGCCATGCGCGGATCCGGCTCCGCCGGTCCGCTGCATGAACCCCCTCGGGCGGTAGCGAACGCAGTGAGCTTGGGGGCTTACTTCAGGTAGATACGGTCGGCGTAGGTGGCCAGCCATTGCGGCCGGAAGGCCACGAAGATGGCCACGAACATGCCGGTGATGAAGGCGTCGCCCGAAGCGGCCAGCATCCGCGCGAGCATCACGTCGTCGGCGTTCAGGCCGTAGGGCACGCCGTTCAACGCCACCGAGATCGCCCCGGCCACGCCGAGCGCCAGGCCGGTGGCAAAAAACCCGCGCCCGAGGATGTAGACGAAGAGGTGGTGCGGCAGCCAGCGCCGCACCGCCGCGCCGATGCCCATAGCCAGCGTGATCGGCACGACGCCCAGCCAGACCAGGCGCTGCAGCAGGTCGGCCGCGCCGAGGTCGGTCATCACCGACATCAGCCCGACCACCGGCAGCAGCATCAGCACCGCCAGCGGCCAGCCCAGCATCATCAGCAACAGGCAGCTGCCGGCCAGCGGCTGCATCACGGGCATCGCCGACAGGCGGTCGACGCTCCACAGCAGCGGCAGCGTGGCCCACAGAAGCAGCGCGGGCCAGGGCAGCTGGGTGACGGCGCGCCAGGGGCGCAGCGCCAGCGCCAGCGCGGTGGCCGCCAGGGCGAGCAGCAGGTTCAGCAGCGTCATGCGGCCATCGTAGCCGGCCCGGCTCGGGCGATGCGCGGCTCGGGCCTTGCACCAGGCCGCCGCTGTGTCTTTCCTCGTGATGCCGGCGGGCGCACCCGGCCGGCCACCCCTGCGGCAGCCCCGCATGGACGTTTCACGGTCGAAGGGATAGGGTGCGGGCATGAACGCCCCCATCGACTTCTTCTTCGACTTCTCGTCGCCCTACAGCTACATCGCCAACGAGTGGATCGACGCCGTGGCCGCGCGCCACGGCCGCACGGTGCGGCGCCGCGCCATCCTGCTGGGCGCCACCTTCCAGGTGGCCGAGTTGAAGTCGCCGGTGGCGTATCCGATGAAGCGCGAGTACTCGCTGCGCGACTTCGAGCGTTCAGCGCGTTTCGAGGGCCTGCCCTACGCGCTGCCGCCGGTCTTCCCCATTCCCACGCACAACGCCGCGCGCGTGTTCTGGTGGCTGGCCGACACGCAGGGCGAGGTCGCGGCCGCAGCCTGGGCGCGTGCCGGCCTGCGCGCGGTGTTCACGCGCGGCGTGCAACTGCAGGACGCGGCGGCGCTGAAGGCGCTGGCCACCGAACAGGGGCTGGACGCCGACGAGGCCGAAGGCGTCTGGAGCAACCCCGTGTGGAAGGCGCGCCTGAAACACGCCAACGACGAGGCCATCGCCGCCGGCATCTTCGGCGCGCCCTGGTTCATCGTCGACGGCGAGCCCTTCTGGGGCAACGACCGCAAGCCGCAGATCGAGCGTTGGCTGGCCAGCGGGCCGTTCTAGGAACTTGCGCGCGAGGCGTGCCCCTAGAATTGGTTAACGTTTACGTAAACGTCAAGTAGCTGTACGGCCGCCGGTCTGGCGCATGGCGGCTTGGCCCGAGCAGGAGACCCGATGCCCGTCCTCAACTCCCAGCTGAACCCGCGCGCCGAGGCCTTCAGGGCCAGCGCGGCGCTGATGGCGCTGCTGGTCGACGATCTGAACACGAAGCTGGCGCAGATCGCGCAGGGCGGCGGCGAGACGGCACGCGCCCGGCACACCGCGCGCGGCAAGCTGCTGCCGCGCGACCGCGTCGAGATGCTGCTCGACCCCGACACGCCCTTCCTCGAGATCGCGCCGCTGGCGGCGCTGGACCTGTACGACAACGCCGCGCCGGGCGCGGGCATGATCGCCGGCATCGGGCGCGTCAGCGGCGTCGAATGCCTCATCGTCTGCAACGACGCCACCGTCAAGGGCGGCACCTACTACCCGCTGACGGTGAAGAAGCATCTGCGTGCGCAGGAGATCGCGCAGCAGAACCGCCTGCCCTGCATCTATCTCGTCGACAGCGGCGGCGCCAACCTGCCGAACCAGGACGAGGTCTTCCCCGACCGCGACCACTTCGGCCGCATCTTCTACAACCAGGCGCAGATGTCGGCGCTGGGCATCCCGCAGCTGGCGGTGGTGATGGGCAGTTGCACCGCGGGCGGCGCCTACGTGCCGGCGATGAGCGACGAAGCCATCATCGTGAAGAACCAGGGCACCATCTTCCTCGGCGGCCCGCCGCTGGTGAAGGCCGCCACCGGCGAAGTGGTGAGCGCCGAAGACCTGGGTGGCGGCGACGTGCATACGCGCCTGTCCGGTGTGGCCGATCACCTGGCCGAAAACGACATGCACGCGCTGGCCATTGCCCGCGCCAGCATCGCGAACCTGAACTGGCGCAAGCCGCAGCAGTTGCTGACGCAGCCGCCGCGTGCGCCACGGTTCGACCCGAGTGAACTGCACGGTGTGCTGCCCAGCGACGAAACCGGGTTCACGAGCCGCAAGCCCTACGACGTGCGCGAGGTCATCGCGCGCATCGTCGACGGCAGCGAGTTCGACGAGTTCAAGGCGCGCTATGGCGCCACGCTGGTCACGGGCTTTGCGCACATCGAGGGCCTGCCGGTGGGCATCGTCGCCAACAACGGCATCCTCTTCGGCGAAAGCGCGCAGAAGGGCGCGCACTTCATCGAGCTGTGCTGCCAGCGCCGCATTCCGCTCGTCTTCCTGCAGAACATCACCGGCTTCATGGTCGGCCAGAAGGTCGAGGCCGAGGGCATTGCCAAGCACGGTGCCAAGCTCGTCACCGCGGTGGCCACGGCCACGGTGCCGAAGTTCACGGTGATCATCGGCGGCAGCTTCGGCGCCGGCAACTACGGCATGTGCGGCCGTGCCTATTCGCCGCGCTTCCTGTGGATGTGGCCGAACGCGCGCATCGGCGTGATGGGCGGCGAGCAGGCCGCCGGCGTGCTGGCCACCGTGCGGCGCGACGGCATCGAAGCCAAGGGCGGGCAGTGGAGCGCCGAGGACGAAGCCGCCTTCAAGCAGCCCATCCTCGACCAGTTCGCGCACCAGGCGCACCCGTACTACAGCAGCGCGCGGCTGTGGGACGACGGCGTCATCGACCCCGCCGACACGCGGCGCGTGCTGGCGCTGGGCCTGAGCGCGAGCCTGAACGCGCCGATCCCGGAAAGCCCGCGTTTTGGTGTTTTCCGCATGTAATGTACGATGTGTGTCAAGTCAACACAACGTACACATCATGCGCACCAACATCGACATCGACGACGAGCTCATGGACCAGGCCATGCAGGCCGGCCCGTACAAAACGAAAAAGGACGCCGTCGAAGCGGGGCTGAAGCTGCTCGCGCGCCAGGCCGCCTACCGCGAGATCCTCAAGTGGGAAGGCAAGCTGAAGTGGGAAGGCGACGAGTCCGTCGACTGGACACAGCCCGCCGCCGATGTGCCCCCGACAGCAGCGCACGCCAGCGAGCCTGCGGCGCCGGTCTTCAGGGCCGTGAAGAAGGGAGCCGCGCGTGGTCGTCGCTGACTCCGGTGTCTGGATCGACTACTTCAACGCCCAGGCCAACCCGGCGCGTGACACCTTGCGCCGCCTGCTGCAAGAGGGCGTCACGCGCATCGTGGTGCCCGACCTGGTGCTGTTCGAGGTGCTGCGCGGCTTTCGTGGCGAACGCGACCTGCGCCAAGCGCGGTTGCTGATGATGTCGCTGGACGTCGAAGCAGTGTCCAGCGTGGCGCTGTGTCTGCGGGCCGCGCAGCACTACCGCGACCTGCGCAAGGTGGGCATCACTGTGCGCAGCGGCATCGACGTGCTGGTGGCCACCTTCTGCATCGAACGCGACTACCGGCTGCTGCACCGCGACCGCGATTTCCAGGCCTTCGAAGAGCAGCGCGGCCTGCGCGGCTGGAGGCACTGAACGCCATGACCACCACGTTGAACATCCGCCGCCCCTCGCCGCACGTCGCCGAGGTCTGGCTCAACCGCCCCGAGGTGCGCATCGCCTTCAACGACGGCGTCGTGGCCGGGCTGACCACCAAAGTGGCCGAGATCGTCGACATGCTCGTGGCCAACGGCCCGGCCGCCGTGCGCGCCTGCAAGCGACTGGTGCACGACGTGGCTGGCCGCCCCGTCGACGCCGCGCTGCGCGACGAGACCGCGCTCCGCATCGCCGACATCCGCGCCAGCGAAGAAGGTCGTGAAGGGGTGCAGGCCTTCCTGGGCAAGCGTGAACCGGCATGGCGCAAGGCATGACATCCGAAGGCCTCGATCTCACGCATCTCGTCGCGCTGGCCGCAGCCCTGGGTTGGGCCAGCGGCCTGCGGCTGTACGCCGTGGTCTTCATCACCGGCGCCATCGGTTATCTCGGCTGGGTGCCACTGCCCGAAGGACTGAAGCTGCTGCAGCACCCGTTGGTGCTGGGCGCCAGCGCGCTGATGGTGCTGGTGGAGTTCGTCGCCGACAAGGTGCCGGGCCTGGACACGCTGTGGGACGCCGTGCACACGCTGATCCGCATTCCCGCCGGGGCCGCGCTGGCCGCGGGCGTGTTCGGCGGCCTGGGGCCGGAGTGGGGCAGCGCCTGGGCCATCGTCGCCGCGCTGGCCGGCGGCACGCTGGCGGCCACCGCGCACGCGGCCAAGGCCACCACGCGTGCCGCGGTCAACACCAGCCCCGAACCCTTCTCGAACATCGGCTTGTCCTTGCTGGGAGATGCGGCCGTGCCGGCGCTGCTGTGGCTGGCCTGGGAACACCCGCTGTGGTTCTTCCCGGTGCTGGCGCTGGCCATCGTGCTGGCCGTGGTGCTGATCGTCGTGCTGTTCAAGTTCCTGCGCAGCCTGGTGCGGCGCTTCTCTCCCACGCCGCAGGCCCCGGCCTGACAGAGGCAGAGCCATGTTCAAGAAGATCCTGATTGCCAACCGCGGTGTCAGCGGCGCAGCCGCTGCGGCGAAGCCAAAACGCATGGCACGCGAAGCGTGCGCAGGCGATCTCACCGCGGGAGCCCGACATGTTTAAGAAGATCCTGATTGCCAACCGCGGTGAGATTGCCTGCCGCGTGGCCGCGACGGCACGGCGACTGGGCGTGCGCACCGTGGCCGTCTATAGCGATGCCGACGCCGACGCGCGCCACGTGCGCGCCTGCGACGAGGCCGTGCACGTCGGCGGCAACGCGCCGCGCGAGAGCTACCTGCAATGGCAGCGCATCATCGACGCCGCCCGGGCCACCGGCGCGCAGGCCATCCACCCGGGTTACGGCTTCCTGAGCGAGAACGAGGCCTTCGCACGAGCCTGCGCCGATGCCGGCCTGGTCTTCATCGGTCCCCCGGCCAGCGCGATTGCCGCCATGGGCAGCAAGAGTGCGGCCAAGGCGCTGATGGAAAAGGCCGGCGTGCCGCTGGTGCCCGGCTACCACGGTGGCGACAACACGCCGGCCTTCCTGGCCGCGCAGGCTTCGAAGATCGGCTATCCGGTGCTGATCAAGGCCAGCGCCGGCGGTGGTGGCAAGGGCATGCGGCGCGTCGACCGCGCCGAGGACTTCGAGGCGGCACTGGCCAGCTGCCAGCGCGAGGCGCAGGCCAGCTTCGGCAACGCCCACGTGCTGGTCGAGCGTTACGTCACGCGGCCGCGGCACATCGAGATCCAGGTCTTCGGCGACAGCTACGGCCACGTCATCTACCTCGGCGAGCGTGACTGTTCGGTGCAGCGCCGCCACCAGAAGGTGCTGGAAGAAAGTCCGGCGCCGGGGCTGAGCGCCGCGCGCCGCGCCGAGATGGGCGCCGCCGCGGTGGCCGCCGCGAAGGCCGTCGGTTACGTGGGCGCCGGCACGGTGGAGTTCGTCGCCGAGGAACTGGACGACGGCGACATCCGCGCCTACTTCATGGAGATGAATACACGACTGCAGGTCGAGCACCCGGTGACCGAGGCCGTCACCGGCCTGGATCTCGTGGAATGGCAGTTGCGAGTGGCCAGCGGCGAGCCGCTGCCGCTGACGCAGGACCAGGTGACGCTGCGCGGCCACGCCATCGAGGCGCGCATCTGCGCCGAGAACCCCGGCGCCGACTTCCTGCCCGCCACCGGCACGCTGCACGTCGCGCGCTGGCCAGAGCACGTGGCCTTCACGCGCAGCGAGACACTGGCGCGCGTCGACAGCGGCGTGCGTGAAGGCGACGCCATCAGCCCGCACTACGACTCGATGATCGCCAAGCTCATCGTCTGGGGCGAAACGCGCGAACAGGCGCTGGCACGGCTGGACGCGGCGCTGCAGGCCACGCACATCCTGGGTCTCGCGACCAACGTCGCCTTCCTGCGCCGCGTCGTCACCAGCCACGCCTTTGCCACCGCCGACCTCGATACCGCGCTCATCCAACGTGAACACGCGGCGCTGTTCGAGGCCGCACCGCTACCGCCCGAGGTGGCCGCCGGCGCGGTGGCGGCGCACGTACTGGCCATGGAAGCTGCGCTGGAAGACGCCGACCCCTGGTCGCGCCGCGACGGCTGGCGCCTGCACGGCGGCGCGGCGCGCCTGCTGCACCTGGAACACCAGGGCCAGCCCCTGCTGCTGCGCCTGGAACGCCGGCACGACGGCAGCATGCGCATCGGCATCGGTGGCCAGCACTGGCCTTTCGCGACGCGCGCCCTGGGCGAGTCCCGCCACGAACTGCAGCTGGGCGAGGCGCGGCTGACCGCCACAGTCCACGCCCACGGCGAGGCCTATGCGGTGTTCACCGCCACGGGCAGCGCGCTGCTGTCCGACCACGACCCGCTTCGCCATGCCGGTGCGGCCGCTGCCGAAGGTCGGCTGACGGCACCCATGCCGGGCAAGGTGGTCGGCTTCCTTGCCCGGGTGGGCGACCGCGTACAGCGTGGCCAGGCGCTTGCCGTGATGGAGGCCATGAAGATGGAGCACACTATCAATGCACCACACGACGGTGTCGTGGAAGAGCTGCTCTACGCGGCGGGCGATCAGGTCGTAGAGGGCGGCGAGTTGCTGCGTCTGGTGAAGGCCTGAAGGCGCGCGCCAGGCGGCGAGCGGCCATCCCCAGGAAGGCTGCTGCAGGTGTCGGAGTTGAGCTTGCTCATGCCTTGGACTGTGGCCGTGTAGGCTGATACGCCGGAAAACGGCAGCACGAACATCATGATCCCGAATAAAGTCACTCTGGTCGAGGTTGGGCCGCGCGACGGCCTGCAGAACGAGGCCCAGCCGGTGGTGGCCGCGCACAAGGTCGAACTGGTGCACCGGCTGCAGGCCGCGGGCTGCTGCGAGATCGAGGTCACCAGCTTCGTCAGCCCGAAGTGGGTGCCGCAGATGGCCGACAACGCCGAAGTGATGGCCGGCATCCGCCGCCAGCCGGGTGTGCGCTATTCGGTGCTCACGCCCAACATGCAGGGACTGGCAGCCGCGCTGCCTACGCACCCGCACGAGATCGTGGTGTTCGGCGCCGCCAGCGAGGCTTTCAGCCGGAAGAACATCAACTGCGGCATCGAAGAGAGCATCGAGCGCTTTCGGCCGGTGGTGGCCGCTGCACATGCGGCCGGGTTGAAGGTGCGCGGTGCCGTGTCGTGCGCCCTGGGCTGCCCGTACCAGGGCGAGGTCACGCCAGATGCGGTGGAGCGCGTGGTGCGGCTGATGAAGGCCATCGGCGTCGACCACTGCGGCATCGCCGACACCATCGGTGTCGGCACCCCGCGCCGCGCGCAGGCGGCGCTCGAGCGCGCGCTGAAACACTATTCGCTCAGCGAGGTGAGCGGGCACTTCCACGACACCTACGGACAGGCGCTGGCCAACATCCATGCCTGCCTGCAACTGGGTGTGCAGGTCTTCGACACCAGCATCGCCGGCCTGGGCGGTTGCCCCTATGCCAAGGGTGCCACCGGCAACGTTGCCACCGAGGACGTGGTCTTCATGCTGCATGGCATGGGCATAGAAACCGGCCTGGACCTCGACGCCCTGGTCGACGCAGGCGCTTTCATCAGCGGCGTTCTTGGCCGGCCCCCAGTGTCGCGCGCGGCGCGGGCGCTGCTCGCGAAGCGCGGCCTGGCGTTGAGCGCGGCCTGAAGGATCCATGGCATGAGCACCCGCCCCGACACGGCCGCGGCCGATCGCCCCGAAGGTTTCCAGCGCGTGACCCGCGCGCTTGCCGACCGTGGCCACGCGCATGCGCCGCGCTGGCTGGACGTTTCTGCGCGCACTTCGCAGGAGGCCGCCGACGCGCTGGGCGTGAGCCTGGGCCAGATCGCCAAGAGCGTGATCTTTCGCCGCAAGAGCGACGATGCCGCGGTGCTGGTCGTCACCTCGGGCGACCGCCGCGTCGACGAGAAGCGTGTCGCCGCCCACACCGGCCCGCTGGGCCGTGCCGACGCGGATTTCGTCAAGGCGCGCACCGGCTTTTCCATCGGCGGCGTGGCACCGCTGGCGCATGCCGAGCCGGTGCTGACGTTGCTCGACCGCGAGCTTTTCCGCTTCGCCGAGATCTGGGCCGCCGCCGGCCACCCGAACGGCGTCTTCTGCGCCTCGCCCGACGAACTGCTGCGCCTGACCGGTGCGCCGGTGGCCGACGTGGTGAAGGCATCATGACCGCGCCGCTGCCATCGCCCTGCATCAACGTTTGCCGTATGGACGAGGCCACCGGATGGTGTGCGGGCTGCCTGCGCACGCTGGACGAGATTGCGCTGTGGTCGCGCCTGGCCGAAGCGGACAAGCGGGCCGTGTGGGAGGCATTGGCGCAGCGCCGGGTGCTGTGGTTGCAACAGGGCCGCGGGCCGCTGCCCGCCGCGGCGTCCGCTGCGGCGCCGTGAGGCCGGGCAGGGCCGCCGCGTGAAACACCTCGTCTTCCACTTCGACTTCATCTCGCCCTACGCCTGGCTGGCCTTCGAGCGTCTGCCGCAGGTGCTGGAAGGCCTGAGCGTGAGCGTCGAGTACCGGCCCGTGCTGCTGGCCGGTCTGCTGCAGCATTGGGGCAACAAGGGCCCGGCCGAGATCGAGCCCAAGCGACAGTGGACCTTCCGCCATGTGCATTGGCTGGCTGAGCAGCAGGGCACGCCGCTGGACACCCCGTCCGTTCACCCCTTCAACCCGTTGCCTTTGCTGCGCCTGGCACTCGCTTGCGGGCCGAATCGGCGTGTGGTCGAGGCTATCTTCCGCCACGCCTGGGTGGGGGGCGCCGATGCCGTCGATCCCGCGCGTTTGGCCGCGCTGACGTCCGAGCTTGCGCCGCAGCGCGAACCGAACAGCGCCGAGGTGAAGGCCGCGCTGCGGCAGGCCACCGAGGCGGCCGCAGCGGCCGGCCTCTTCGGCGTGCCGACGGTCGAGTGCGACGGCCGCCTGTTCTGGGGCCTGGACGGCCTGCCCATGCTGCGCGACGCGCTGGCCGGCGGCCCCTGGTTCCAGGGGCCGGGCTGGCAGGATGTCGCCGCTGCGCGGCCCGGCGTCGTTCGCCGCTGAAGCGCCGCGACGCAAGAGCCAGTGGCGCATCTCGGGATTTACCCGCGTCGCCCGGCTGATCTCACATCGCGGGATCGAATGCGCGGGTTACTTACTAGGCCGTAAGCGCCCGTTCAGTCCCGAGTCAGCGGGTGTTGGCGAGTTGTCAGATCACGGTCAGAGCCGGGCCTGATAGTCCGCCCCAAGCGTGAATCCCCTCACGCCACGAAGCGTTTTTCGCCCCTTCATCCGCGAGGAGACAAAGCCCCATGCAACACGATTCCCACGGCTACTGGAAAGCCACGCTGGGCCTGCTGACCAAGATATTGATCGTCTGGTTCGTGGTCTCGTTCGGCGCCGGCATCCTGTTGGCCCCGCTGCTCAACAACATCCACCTCGGTGGCTACCCGCTCGGGTTCTGGTTCGCTCACCAGGGCTCGATGTACATCTTCATCGTGCTGATCTTCTATTACGCGAAGAAGATGGGCGACATCGACCGTCAGTTCGACGTGCACGAGGACTGAGGCGACCATGGAACTTCAAACCACCATCTATATCGTTGTCGGTCTGAGCTTCGCGCTCTACATCGGCATCGCCATTTGGGCGCGTGCCGGCTCGACCAGCGAGTTCTACGCCGCCGGCGGCAGCGTGCACCCGGTGATGAACGGCATGGCCACCGCGGCCGACTGGATGAGCGCCGCGTCGTTCATCTCGATGGCCGGCCTGATCAGCAACATGGGCTACGGCGGCGGCCTGTTCCTGATGGGCTGGACCGGCGGCTACGTGCTGCTGGCCATGCTCCTGGCGCCGTACCTGCGCAAGTTCGGCAAGTTCACCGTGCCGCAGTTCATCGGCGACCGCTTCTACTCCAAGAGCGCGTCGGCGGTGGCCGTGATCTGCCTGCTGACCGCATCGATCACCTACATCATCGGCCAGATGACGGGTGTGGGCGTGGCCTTCTCGCGCTTCCTGGGCGTGAGCAGCGACGTCGGCATCTACGTCGGCATGGGCATCGTGTTCCTGTACGCCGTGTTCGGCGGCATGAAGGGCATCACCTACACGCAGGTGGCGCAGTACATCGTGCTGATCCTGGCCTACACCATCCCGGCCATTTTCATCTCGCTGCAGCTCACCGGCAACCCGATCCCGCAACTGGGCCTGGGCTCGAGCCTGGTCGGCCAGGACGTGTCGCTGCTGGCCAAGCTGGACATGGTCGTCACCGACCTGGGCTTCGGCAAGTACACGACGACCACGGCCGGCAGCACGCTGAACATGTTCGTGTACACGCTGTCGCTGATGATCGGCACCGCCGGTCTGCCCCACGTCATCATGCGATTCTTCACCGTGCCCACGGTCAAGGACGCACGCAGCTCCGCCGGCTGGGCGCTGGTCTTCATCGCCATTCTGTACACCACGGCGCCTGCCGTGGCCGCGATGGCCAAGACCAACCTCATCCGCACCGTCACGCCCGGCGTGGTGATGGGCAATGCCGACGTCTACGGCAAGGAATCGGCCATCAAGTTCGATGAGCGTCCCGACTGGATGAAGCGCTGGGAGAAGACCGGCCTGCTGAAGTTCGAGGACAAGAACGGCGACGGCCGCATCCAGTACTACAACGACGCCTCCAAGAGCCCCGAGTTCAAGGCCAAGGCCGACGCGGCAGGCTGGAAGGGCAACGAGCTGTCCGTCAACGCGGACATCATCGTGCTGGCCAACCCCGAGATCGCGCTGCTGCCCAACTGGGTGATCGCGCTGGTAGCGGCGGGGGGTCTGGCGGCGGCGCTGTCCACCGCGGCGGGCCTGCTGATGGCCATTTCGGCAGCCGTCTCGCACGACCTGATCAAGGGCATCTTCAACCCAGGCATCAGCGAGAAGGGTGAACTGCTGGCCGGCAAGATCTCGATGGCCGTGGCCATCGTCATCTCGGGCTGGCTGGGCCTGAACCCCCCGGGGTTCGCGGCCGGTACCGTGGCCCTGGCCTTCGGCATTGCCGCTTCCTCGCTGTTCCCGGCCATCATGATGGGCATCTTCAGCAAGAAGATGAACAAGGAAGGCGCCATGGCCGGCATGCTGGCGGGCCTGGCCGTGACGCTGTTCTACGTGTTCGCGCACAAGGGCATCTTCTTCATCAAGGGCACCGACTTCCTGCCCATGATCGGTGGCGCCAACAGCTTCTTCGGCATCACGCCTGAAGCCTTCGGTGCGGTGGGCGCGCTGGTGAACTTCATCGTCGCCTTCCTGGTGGACAAGGTCACCAAGGAGCCGCCGGCGCACATCCAGGCGATGGTCGAGGCCGTGCGCATCCCGCGCGGTTCCAAGACGGTGGACGGCGCGCATTGAGGTAAACCACGGCGCCAACTGGCGCCGAAGCGGGCCCGGCCGCAAGGCGCGGGGCCCAGAATCGAGGGCCCCGCCGGCCAAGCTGGCGGGGCCCTTTTTCCTGAGCAGTCTGTTGCCGAGCCGGAGCCACGCATGACCTTCGACGTCAGTGTCGCCATCACCTGGATCCTTTTCCTGGCCTTGTTCCCGATGGCCTTCTTCTGGCTGCGTCGGGCCTGGCGCATCGGCGTGAAGCGCGACTTCACCGAAGTGGCGCTCAAGCACGGCGACCCCCCGCCGCAGGTCGAGAAGTGGGCGCCCTATGAAATGGTCATCAACGGCCTGGCCGGCGTGGTGGCGATCTACGTCATCTTCGCCGTGCTCTTCACCGGCATCGCCTACGAGAACTGGACGGCCATCGCCGGCACCACGATCTGGAGCAAGTTCATGCTGACCTTTGCGCTCAGCCGGCACGCACACAACTTCGCGGCCAAGAAGTCCAAGGTCTGAGCCATGCGCAGCGGCCTGCTCCAGCAACGCCTGACCGGGCTGTTCGTGCTGGGGCTGCTGCTGTTCAACTTTCCGCTGCTGGCGCTGTGGGACCGTGATGCCACGGTGCTCGGCCTGCCGCTCTTCCCGCTGGCGCTGTTCATCGTCTGGGCGCTGCTCATCGCGGCACTCGCCTGGTTGATGGAACGCGCGCAAGACTGACGCAGCGCCGTCCTGCGCAGACCGCACAACCATGCTCACGCCGTCGCTCGTCCTCGGCGCCTCGTTCGCCTACCTGTCGCTGCTGTTCGTGGTGGCCTGGTGGGCCGACGGGCGCGCGGCCGCGGGCCGTTCGGTCATCGGCAACGCCTGGGTCTATGCGCTGAGCATGGCCGTGTATTGCACGGCCTGGACCTATTTCGGCAGCGTCGGCCGCGCGGCTTCGGGTGGCATCTGGTTCCTGCCCATCTACCTGGGGCCGATGCTGGCCATGGTGCTGGCCTGGTCGGTGCTGCGCAAGATGATCCGCATCTCGCGCACCTACCGCATCACGTCCATCGCCGATTTCGTGGCCAGCCGCTACGGCAAGAGCCCGCTGCTGGCCGGGTTGGTGACCCTGATCACCGTGGTCGGCATCGTGCCCTACATCGCGCTGCAGCTGAAGGCCATCGCCAGCGGCTACGCGGTGCTGACCACCGAGCTCGGCACGCCGCAGGCGCGCGCCGACTGGTGGCGCGACGGCACCTTCTACATGGCGCTGGCGCTGGCCGGCTTCACGATGGTCTTCGGCACGCGCCACCTCGACGGCACCGAGCGCCACGAAGGCATGGTGGCGGCCATCGCCTTCGAATCGATGGTCAAGCTGCTGGCCTTCCTGGCCGTGGGCGTGTTCGTCACCTGGGGCCTGTTCGGCGGGCCCGCGGACATCTTCGCGCGGGCGATGGCGGTGCCCGAACTGAAGGCGCTGCTGGCCTTGTCGGCGCCCGGCCGGCCCTTCGAATACGAACAGTGGTTTGCACTCACGGTGCTGAGCATGCTGTCCGTCATCTTCCTGCCGCGGCAGTTCCAGGTGATGGTGGTCGAGAACGTCGACGAGCGGCACCTGAAGCGCGCGGCCTGGGTCTTCCCGGCCTACCTGCTGGCCATCAACGTCTTCGTGCTGCCCATCGCCCTGGGCGGGCTGCTCTACTTCGGCCGCGGTACGGTCAACGCCGACACCTTCGTGCTCAGCCTGCCGCTGGCCGCCGGGCAGGACATGCTGGCGCTGGCCGTGTTCGTCGGCGGGCTGTCGGCAGCCACGGGCATGGTCATCGTCGAGGCCATCGCGGTGTCGACGATGGTCTGCAACGACCTCGTGATGCCGCTGCTGCTGCGCCTGCGGCGCTTCGCCCAGCGGGGTGACCTCACCGGGCTGCTGCTGGGCATACGCCGCGCGGCCATCGTCGGCGTGCTGCTGTTGGGCTACCTCTACTTCCACCTCGCGGGCGAGGCCTATGCGCTGGTCAGCATCGGTCTCATCAGCTTTGCCGCCGTGGCGCAATTCGCGCCGGCGCTGCTGGGGGGCATGTACTGGAAGGGTGGCACGCGCGAAGGCGCGCTGGCCGGGCTGCTGGGCGGCTTCGCGCTGTGGGCCTACACGCTGATGCTGCCGTCCATCGCCAAGAGCGGCTGGTGGGTGACGGACTTCGTCGCCCAGGGGCCGTGGGGCCTGGCGCTGCTGCGACCCGAGCACCTGCTGGGCCTGACCGGCCTGGACAACCTGACGCACTCGATGTTCTGGAGCCTGCTCGTCAACGTGGGTCTCTACGTGGGTGTCTCGCTGGCGCGCACGCCGTCGGCGCAGGAAGCCAGCCAGGCGCTGCTGTTCGTGGACGTCTTCGACCGCACGTCGCAGGCGCGACCGGTGTTCTGGCGCGGCAGTGCCGAAGTGGCCGACCTGCTGGCGTTGGCCCGCCGCTTCCTGGGCGCCGAGCGCGCGACCCGCCTGTTCGAGCGTTATGCCGCCGAACGCGGCGCGGCGCGCGTGGAAGACATTGCGCCCGACGCGCAGCTGGTGCAGTTCGTCGAGACGCAGCTGGCCGGCGCCATCGGCAGCGCCTCGGCGCGCGTGATGGTGGCCTCGGTGGTGCGGGAAGAGGCGCTGGGCCTGGACGACGTGCTGCGCATCCTGGACGAGGCCTCGCAGCTGCGCGCCTATTCGAAGGCCCTGGAGAAGGCCACCGCCGAGCTGCGCGCTGCCAACGAGCGCCTGGAAGGGCTGGACCGGCTGAAGGACGACTTCATGAGCAGCGTCACGCACGAGCTGCGCACGCCGCTGACCAGCATCCGGGCGCTGGCCGAGCTGATGGTCGACGACGAGCAGATGCCCACGCCGCAGCGCCAGCAGTTCCTGGCCATCATCGTGGCCGAGACCGAACGCCTGAGCCGGCTCGTCAACCAGGTGCTCGACATGGCGAAGATCGAGTCGGGCCATGCCGAGTGGCACAACACCGATGTCGACATGGCCGCGCTGATCCGCCAGGCTGCGCAGACGGTGCAGGAGGTGCTGCGCGAGCGCGGTGCCGAGCTGGTGCTCGATCTGCCCGACCACGTGCCGCTGCTGCGTGCCGACCCCGACCGGCTGACGCAGGTGGTGCTGAACCTGCTGTCCAACGCCGGCAAGTTCGTGCCGCGTGCGGGCGGGCGCATCGGCGTGCGGCTGCGCTGCGACGCCGCCGGCGTCACCGTCGAGGTGCAGGACAACGGCCCCGGCGTGCCGGCGGCCCAGCGTGCGTTGATCTTCGAGAAGTTTCGCCAGGGCGGGCAGGCCAGCCAACGGCCGCAGGGCACGGGCCTGGGGCTGCCGATCAGCCGCCAGATCGTCGAACATTTCGGTGGCCGCATGGAGCTGCGGCCTGATACCGGTCAAGGCGCGTGTTTTGCGTTCACGTTACCTTGGCCTAGCCCCCCAGAGCCGGCACCCCCGGGTGCACCAACGGCCAACGCAGGAGACAAGACATGACCGAGTGCATTCCCGAGCGCATCCTCATCGCCGACGACGAGCCCAACATCCTCATCTCGCTGGAATACCTGATGAAGCGCGAGGGCTACGAGGTGCACGTGGCGCGCGACGGCCAGGAGGCACTGGACCTGATGCAGCGCGTGCACCCGCACCTCGTGCTGCTGGACGTGATGATGCCGAACAAGAACGGCTTCGAGGTCTGCCAGGCGCTGCGCGCCGACGAGGCACTGAAGGACACGCTGGTGCTGATGCTCACCGCCAAGGGCCGCGACACCGACATCGCCAAGGGGATGGGCGTGGGCGCAGACGCCTACATGACCAAGCCTTTCTCGACCAAGGAACTGGTGGTCAAGGTGCGCGAGATGCTGGCCGTGCCGCGCAGCGCGGGCCCGGCTGCTGCCGAGGGCGCCGCGCCGTGACCCCGGCGCGTCAACTGCAGCTGGCTTCGGCCGTGGCCGTGGCTGGCGCGCTCGTGTTGCTGTCGGTGTTCCTGGGTGCGGCCACGGCCCTGGTGTGGTCGGGCTGGAGCGAAGCCGAGCGCAGCACTGCGCTGGTGCTGCTGGACGGCCGCGGCGCCCAGGTCATGCTGGCCGTCGTCGTGCTGCTGGTGTTCGCCGGTGCGGTGGCGCAGCCCCTGCTCCGGCGCTGGGTGCTGGCCACCGCGCAACTGCGCGAACAGGCCCAGGTGCTGTTGACTTCGGACGTGCAGCGCCAGCTGGCCGTGCCCGGCGGGGCCGGCTCGGTGCGCGCGCTGGCCGGCACCATCAACGACCTGGTCGGCCAGCGAGACAAGCTCAGGCGCGACATCGCCACCGAGGTGGCGCAGGCCAGCCGCGGCATCGCGCAGGAGCGCAACCGCCTGGCCGCGCTGATGAGCGAGCTGACGCAGAGCGTGGTGGTGTGCAACCTCGACGGCCGCGTGCTGCTCTACAACAACCGCGCGCGGGTGCAGTTCCGCGCGCTGTCCGACGCGCCGACGCTGGCCGGCGGCGCCGAACTCATCGGCCTGGGCCGCAGCATCTACAACGTCTTCGACCGCAAACTGGTGGCGCACGCCCTCGACAGCGTGCAGCAGCGCCTGGCGCGTGGCGCGGCCCACCCCACGGCGCAGTTCGTCACCACCACGCGCAGCGGCCAGCTGCTGCGCGCGATGATGACGGCAGTGCGCGGCGTGGCCGAGCCGCCGGCCGCAGGTGCCGAAGGCGGCAGCACCGCCAGCGCCGAGGCGCCGCCCCTCACCGGCTTCGTGCTGATGCTGGACAACATCACGCGCGAATACGAACAGGAGTCGGCGCGCGAGCGCGGCCTGCACGGCCTGACCGAACAAAGCCGCGCCTCGCTGGCCAACCTGCAGGCGGCGGTGGAAATGCTCGACGACGAAGGCCTCGAACCGGCGATGCGCGAACGTTTCCTGGGCGTGGTGCGCGACGAGACGCAGGCCATGAGCCGCCGCATCAACGACCTGGCAGCGCAGAGCGCGCAGGGCCTGGCCACGCGCTGGCCGTTGGAAGAAATGCTGGGCGCCGACTTCGTGCAGGCCGCGCTGCTGCGCATCCAGGCCCAGGGCAGCGCACGCTGCAGCGCCAGCGAGGTCGACAGCGCGCTGTGGCTCAAGCTCGACAGCTTCTCGCTGCTGCAGGCGCTGGCCTACCTGGCGGTGCGGCTGCAGGACGAATACGCGGTGAAGTCGCTGCAGCTGCGCTTGAGTGCGGCCGACGAACAGCGCGCGCGGCTCGACCTGGTGTGGGGCGGCCAGGCCATGAGCACCGAGACCGTGATGGGCTGGGAGATGGACGCCATCTCCACCGGCCAGGAATCCACGCTGCTGACGGTGCGCGACGTGGTGCAGCGCCATGGTGGCGAGTTCTGGTTCGAACGCGACCGCGTGCGCCACCAGGCCTTCTTCCGCTTCCTGCTGCCTCTGGCCCCCAGTGCGGCCGCCGAACCCATGGAGACCGCCGAAAGCCGCCCAGAGTTCTACGATTTCGACCTCTTTGCCGGTGCCCAGAGCAGCCATGCGCTGGACGACAGCCGGCTGGTCGATCTGTCCTACACCATCTTCGACACCGAGACCACGGGCCTGGACCCAGCTGGTGGCGACGAGATCATCCAGATCGGTGCCACGCGTCTGGTGGGCGGCAAGCTGCGCAAGGGCGAGAGCTTCGACCAGCTGGTGGACCCGCGACGCGACATCCCCGCCGTCACCATCCCCATCCACGGCATCACGCCCGACATGGTGGCCGGCAAACCCACCATCGCCAAGGTGTTGCCAGCCTTCCACGCCTATGCCCACGACACCGTGCTGGTGGCCCACAACGCGGCCTTCGACATGCGTTTCCTGCAGCTGAAGGAAGCCAGCACGGGCGTGAAGTTCGAGCAACCGGTGCTCGACACGCTGCTGCTCTCGGCGGTGGTGCACCCGAACCAGGATTCGCACCGGCTCGAGGCCATCGCCGAACGTTTCGACGTCACCGTCATCGGCCGCCACACCGCTTTGGGCGATGCGCTGGTCACTGCCGAAGTGTTCCAGAAGCTGGTGCCGCTGCTGGCCGAGTTGGGCATCCACACGCTGGGCGAGGCGCGTGCGGCGGCGCAGAAGACGTATTACGCGCGGCTGAAGTATTGAGGGGCCCCGTGGCAGGCTTCGGTTTTCGGTCCGCCAACGCTCCCGCCCGTCAGCCCCCGCTCAGCGGTAGCGCTGTGCCAGCACGCTCTGCAACGTCTGCACCACGCCGAAGGCGTGCTTGAGCTGGCTGCGTTCGAAGTTGCTCACCTCGGCCAGTGAGAGGAAGTTGTCTGGCGCCACGCCGCGCGCCATCTGCGCGGCCTGGTGGCGGATGCGCAGCACGGCCATGAACTCGAGTGCGTCGCGCAGGTCGCGCGCGCTCTGTTCGCTGATCTCCTTGCCCTGCGCGGCCACCAGCAGGCGGTCGTGCGTATTCACGGCGTCGTGGCCTCCAGCCAGTGCGTAGACACGCGCCAGGTCGACGATGGGCACGATGCCGCTGTGTTTGAGGTCGACGGTGTCGCGCAGCGCACCGTGGCGCACCGTGGCCAAGCCGCCGAACATCGACAGCGCCGGCCGGTGCATGAGCGCGTTGCCCGCCATGTAGGCCAGGAAGATGCGGTTGTCGCGTGTCTCGGCCAGCACCTCGCGGCGCAAGCCCTCGAGCAGCGCCTCCTTGCCGTAGACGACACGCAGGTCGAAGAAGACGCAGGTCAGCATCAGTGCCTTGGGCTCGGGCTGCTGCGTCCACTTGCGGAAGTACTCGGTCCAGCGCCGCACCGGCTGCCGCCATTCGGCCGTGCGCGCCATCATCTCGCCGGGGCAGTAGACATATCCGCAGGCGTCCAGTCCGTCGTTGACGAAACCGGCCAGCGCCTCGAAGTAGGCGCCGTGTGCGGCTTCGTCGTAGCGGTCATCGAGCACGAGGCAGTTGTCCTGGTCGCTCTTGGCCGTTTGCTCCTGGCGCGCCTGCGAACCGGCGGCCACCCAGGCGTAGTCCACCGGCGGCGGGCCCAGCTTCACCTCGGCCAGCAGCAGCAGCCGCGCCGTGATGGCGTCGGCAATGGCGGTGATGATGTGGCCGCTGCTGTAGGCGCTGGCGTCGGCGGCGGCCAGGTTGCGCTGCAGTTGCTTCACGCGCGCGGCGGCGGCCACCAGGCCTTCGACGGTGCCTTGCTTGTGGATCTCGCCGGCCAGGTAGACGGCGGAGGTGCTGTGCTGCTCGGTCACGTCGGTGGCGGTGAGCATGCCGGCCACGCGCTGGCCGTCGAGCACCGGTATGTGGTGGATGTTGTGGCGCGCCATCAGCAGTAGCGCCTCGAAGGCCGGCTTGTTGATGTCGATGGTCAGGGGCGCCACGGTGGCAATCTCGTGCACCGCCGCCTGCGGGTCGAGGCCGGCGGCAAGCGCGCGGTTGCGCAGGTCGCGGTCGGTGACGAGGCCGAAGAGCAGATCCTGCTCGATCAGCAGCACCGACGACACCCGCTGGTCGCGCATGGTCTGTGCCGTCTGCAGCACGGTGGCGCTGGGCGGCAGCGTCACAGGCGTGCGCTTGAGCAACTGGCGCACCGGGGTCGTCATCAGGCCCAGGTGCTGGTCGCCGCCGGGGGGCGGCGGCGCAGTGTCGGCGGCCGGCGCCGCGAGAAAGAGCGACATCGCCAAGTGTTCGGCGCAAAGCCGCGCAACCTCGGCCGCGGGCAGGAAAGCCACTTCGAGGCGGCCTTCGGCCAGTGCCTGCCAGTCACTGGCCTGGTCGAAGGGGCCGGCGCCGGCGCCGAAGAGATCACCCGCGCCCAACACCACTGCGGGCGCGGTGTCGGCGCCGGTGCGCAGCGCCAGATGGCCGCTGAGCACCCAGCCAAGCCGGTCCAGCAGCGCCGGGCCGGCGCCCACCACGGCACCGGCGTTGAACACCTGGCGCTTGAACTGGCCGGCCAGCGTGATGCGCACCGTCTCGGGCAGGCGGCCGAAGACGCGGTGGCCGCGCAGCGCGGCGGGCAGGGCGGTGGAGTGGGGCATGGCGGCGAGCGGACTGGGCTGAGGACTCCAGTGCATTGTGTGCCGCCGCAGCGGCGGCGGACTTGATGCGGCGCACGCATGTCCGTCAAAGGAGTCGCCCAATGAAAGGAGCCCCGCATCGCGGGGCTCTCTGCGCACCGGCCACCGCCGGGGTGTCAGCTGCGCGGGCTGGCCGAGGCGGGTGCCGTGGCCACCGCGACGGGGGCGCTGCGGTGGGCCAGCAGACTGTCGGGCGTGGGCTCGACGGCGAGCAGATTGATGCTGCCCAGGATGCTCAGTGTCAGCACGGCTGACAGGCTGAGTGAGGTGATGCGGTGGGCGACTTCGCGGCGGGTCAGGGTGTTCATCTGGGGCTCCTTCGGTGGCGGTTCGGTGATGCGATGGAGCGAACTCTAGGCACCATGGCCGCATGTCGCCACGCCCTTGCGACGAAGCGCAGGCTGGCACCGACGAGGCGCCCAGTGCAGCGATGAATGGCGCCGGCGGCGTGGCGGCGGCGGCCCAGGCGGCGGTGTCGCGCAGCGTCTGCGCCCAGGGCCGGCATTGCAGGCCGGTGTCCAGCGCACGCGTGATGTCGATGCGTCATCCAGATCGGCGCCATCCGTATGGTGGGCGGCAGCGAGCACGGGCGTGAAGTTCGATCAGCCGGTGCTCGACACGCTGCTGCTCTCGGCCGTGGTGCATCCGAACCAGGAATCACACAGGCTGGAGGCCATCGCCGAACGTTTCGACGTCACCGTCATTGGCCGCCACACAGCGCTGGGCGACGCGCTGGTCACCGCCGAGATCTTCCAGAAACTCGTGCCGCTGGCCTGCACCCTGAGTCCGGGTCAGCTTCACTCGGCCGGACGCCATCAACCACAAAGACCCTGCTATGGCCTCGACCGATGGCCATGGCCACCCCATCGCGGCACCAGCGCCACGGAGAAGTGCGTTTGAACGGCTTATCCTCCGGGAATCCCGGTCAAGCCAAGCAGAAAAGAGCATCACCCATGATGAAGCGACTTGCATTCATCCTCCTTGCGGCGGCCGTCGCCACCTCCGCGCTCGCGCAGGGCAAGAAGCGCATCGAGAAGGCGGCCGACATGCCGCGCTTCATGTACAAGGTCGAAGGCAAGCTCGAGGACCTCGTGCGGAGCGAGGCCGCGTTCCGCAAGTTCGCCGCCGAGGTGCGCCGCGACAACCAGTCCGTGCTCGACGGTTACGAGATCGCCGACAAGGCCGCGCAGCGCGGGCTGATGGGCATGCTCGTGCAGATCGACTTCCTCGAGGGCCGCTACGCCGAGGCGGCGAAGCGCGCCACCGACATTCGCGCGCTCGAGGAGAAGCCCGCGGACAAGCTCCTCTCCGGGATGCTGCTCCAAGCGATGGTGGCGGCGCAGGCGAAGACGGGCAGCATCGCCTCGGAGGCCTATCGCGAGGAAGTCGAGCGCATCGTCTCGTCCGAACTGGCGAAGATGCCTTTCAGCGTGGTCCAGAACGACATCAAGGGCGCCAAGTCCTCCGCCGAGATCATCGGCGAGTCGCTCATCCTGGGCAACGTCCGCGACCGCCTGCAGCCCGTTGTCGACAAGGCCGGCGGGGTCCTGAGCTCCGATCTGGCCCCGGGGATCGTCGGCGCCCGCTACGCGCTCGTCACGCGGCTGCCGCTCAAGCAAACACTCACCCGGACCTACACGACCTACCTCGCCGCCAACCAGGTCGAGAAGCCCGACATCTGGGCGGCCCGTGACGTCGTTCTGCCCAAGGGCCGCGACTACGCGCCGGTGAAGATCGCCATCTGGGACAGCGGCGTGGACTCCTCGCTCTTCAAGGACCGCCTCGTGCTCGACGCGGCCGGCAAGCCGGCCTTCATCGCGTTCGACAAGTACGCGAATCCCGCCACGACCGAGCTCATCGCGATCACCGCCGACCTGCGCGCGCGGATCCCCGCGATGAAATCGCGCACCAAGGGCCTGTCGAACCTGCAGTCCAACATCGACAGCAAGGAGGCGAGCGAGGTCAAGGCGCTCCTGTCGCAGTTGAAGCGCGAGGAGTACCGGAGCGTCATCGAAGAACTGGGCCTCGCGGGTACCTACTCGCACGGCACGCACGTGGCCGGCATCGCCATGGAGGGCAACCCCTACGCGCGCTTGGCGAACCTTCGCATCGAGTTCCAGCACACGCTCCTGCCGGACCCCTGCCCGAGCCGGGAACTCGTCGAGAAGGAGAACCGCAACTCGAAGGCCTACGTCGAATTCCTCAGGAAGAACGGCATCCGCGTCGTGAACATGAGCTGGGGCGGGACCGCGAAGGGCTTCGAAAGCGCCCTCGAGCTGTGCAACATCGGCAAGACGGCCGACGAGCGCAAGGCGCTCGCCCGCGAGTACTTCGACATGGGAAAGAAGGCGCTCGTCGATGCCTTCGCGAGCGCGCCGGAGATCCTCTTCGTCACCTCCGCCGGCAACGCGAACCAGGACTCGACCTTCGCCGAGGCCATTCCGGCCGACATCGCGCTGCCGAACCTGGTCACGGTGGGCGCCGTGGACAAGGCCGGCGACGAGGCGCCCTTCACGAGCTACGGGCCGACGGTGAAGCTGCACGCCAACGGCTACCAGGTGGAGAGCTACCTGCCGGGCGGGGACCGCGTCGCGCTCTCGGGCACGTCGATGTCCTCGCCCCAGGTGACGAACCTCGCCGCGAAGATGCTGGCCTTGAACCCGAAGCTCACCCCGGTCGAGCTGATCGCGATCCTCCAGCAGACGGCCGAGAAGACGGCGGACGGGCGCCGCATCCTCATCCACCCGGCGAAGGCGCTGGCCGCAGCGCAGGCGCGCAAGGGCTGACGGTCCGGGCCGTGCGCCCCGAATCGGAGTCCGCGATCCGCCGCGGCCTCGCGGCCGCCTACCGGCTGGCCATGCGGCGCGGATGGAACGACACGCTGTGGACGCACATCTCGGCGTCGGTTACCGGCGAGCCGGGCCACCACCTCCTCAACCGGCTCGGCCTGCGGTTCGCCGAGGTCACGGCGGAGAACCTCGTGAAGGTGGACGTGGCCAGGCGCGTGATCGACGGTAGCGGCGCACCGCTGGAAGTCTGCGAATCTATCGGCGCGGCGCAATGTCCGCTGAGCCACCGGTGGTACTCACGCTGCCTGCCAAAACCGGCCCCTGGTGATCCGCTCAGGATTTCCCCTGCTGGCCCGCCTTGGATGACTGGTTTACGGCGGCCCACTTGGACTCCGCTTTGGCCCGTCCCGGCCACAAGCGGTCCTAGCCGATGCGCTCGAAATTCCTGGCCCGGCCTGCCGATGAGGGACAGCTTTTCGGCGACGAGCTTGGACGTCGCTACTTCGCGACCCGGCCAGTGGAGCCGTTCGTGACCGTCAGCTCTTGTGCCACACGGATTGCGGAGGTGACATAGGTAGCGGTGAATCAGCCTGGCACTTGGCGTCCGGCAGGCGACTCGAACTTGCAGTAGACCTTGCCTTCGCTGAGCGGCAGGTGGCTCTTGACCCCGCGCCGCAACGCAGTCTGCACGGGCGGCGTGCTGCCGTTCGCTTCGAGCTCGACGAGCCTTGTGCGGGTCGAGGCCAATGCCTCGGTGTCCTCCGTGAAGCCGAACCACACCAGCGCCTCCTGCAGTGCCACGCGGGCCTGAGCGATCTCGCCTCGAAGCGCATGGATGTAGGACAGTTCGACCAGGTCGTGCCCCAGCGCGTGGGCATAGCCGATCGCGCGGTCGACCTCGATCGCCCGGCGCATGTGGGCGAGGGCTGCGTCCAGCGCGCCCTGTGCGACATGCTGCATGGCCAGCGCGTGCAATGCACGCGAGTGCATGACGCGCTCGCCATTGCGCTCGCTGAGCTTCAAGGAGGCTTCGTACTTCTCTGTCGATCCGCGAAGGTCGCCGCTCTGGCGCAAGGCATGGGCCCAGCCGAACAGGCTGAGGATCTCGCCGGCCGGGTTGTGCGCCGCCCAATGCAGCCGCAACGCCTGCTCGAACCATTGCACCGCCTGCAGGGGACTGCCCAGGTCGCGGTGAATCTCGGCCAGGTTGTGCAACGACGTGGCCTCGCCGGCTAGGTCACCCATCTGCCGGTGCAAAGCCACCGCCTCGCGGGCGTGCTGCAATGCGGCGCCATGGTCTTCCGCGTGCCAGTGGACGAACCCGAGGTCGCGCAGCGCTTCAGCCTCGCCCGGGAGGTCGCCCAGGTCACGATAGATCTGCAGCGCCCGCTCCGCGGCACGGCACGCTTCGGCGTGACGGCCCAGATAGGCGTAGGCACCGGCACGACGCAGAAGCACCGTCGCGACGCGCGCCGCGTCGCCCAGCGTCTCGGCGACCGAGAGCGCCTCGGCAATGACCTGTTCCTGGTCGGCGCGACGACCCAGCCGTTCGAGCACCGCCTCGTGCAGCAGAAGCACGTCGGCGAGGCGCTCCTGCAGCACAGGCGCGAACTGCTGCATCAGCTTGAGCGCCCGGTCGTACAGGTCCGCGGCCTGGCTGAACGCATGCACGCGCTCCGCCGCCTGGCCGGCACGCACGATGGACTCGATATCGCCCGACGCCACGGGCACCGGCGCGTCAGGCCTGTGGCCGGCGTCCCCCGCAGGCATCGCGGTTTCCGGCATCCGGGGCCCATCGCCGCGTCGACTCAGTGCGCGATACAGCTCCGCGGTCTCTCTGGAGGGCCCGATGCCGAACTGCTGCCTCAACAGGCTGCACAGTCGCGACCACTCGGCATCGGCCGCCTGCGGCTGGTTTGTCGCTGCGTAGATCCTCAGCCGGTACTGCGACGCGGCCTCGCTCATCGGGTCGAGTTCGCACATGGTTTCGGCGAATCCGCTCGACGCCTCCCACTCGGCCCGGGCGATGCAGCCGACCACCAGGCGGCCCAGGTTGTGCATCGCCAGCGCATGCAGCCGTTCGCGCGCCGCGGACAGCCACGCCTCGTAGTCCGGACAGGCTTCCAGGTGACGGCCTTCCAGGAGCGGCGCCTTGTACAGCGCCGTCGCCTCTCGCCACACCCTTTCATCGGTGCTGCGCACGGCGGCAATGAAGCGCGTGACATCGATGTCGACCGTCGCATGGCAGTGGAACTGCACCCATTCGGAATCGATATGCAAACAACTGCGCAGTTGGCCACCGCCCAGCGTGCGCAGTGAATACAGCGCCTGGCGCAGACTTTGCCGGCTCGATGCCTCCGGCACGCCTTCCCACAGCAGTTCAGCCAGCCGCGTACGCGAATGCGGCCGGTCTGGCTCGAGAACCAGGTAGGACAGCAGTGCCAGCGTCCGGGCCGAATGCGTACGCACGACCGCGCCATCGGCGGTCAGCACGCCGGGGCCGAACAGGCGCAGGGTCAACGGGCTCATGAGGGCGGGCGTGGTGACTCTTTCGTGACGGAGGACCGATATGCTGTGCTGCGCATGATCATGCAACGATTTCAATCAGCGAGGAACACGACGATGTCCGCCACCCTAGCAACCGCGTCGGCGAGCTGCCGACTGTCGAATGAATCAGGCCGCGCGCTGCTCGCCATTCGCGGGCAGCATGTCGTCACCGATTCGCCGCCCACGCTGGGCGGTCCGAACGAGGCGCCCAACCCGGTCGAAATGCTGCTTGGCGCGCTGGCGGGCTGTGCGATCTTCGTCTGCGAGTGCGCGGCACGGGAAATGGGCATTGCGCTCACGGCAGTGAGCGTGACCGCCGCCGGCGACTTCGATCCGCGCGGCGTCTGCGGCGAAGCCGTCGACCCACGTTTCCAGGCTTTCAGGCTCAGGCTCACCCTGGATGGCGCCGACGCCACGCAGCGCGAGCTGCTGCTGCGGGCCTTCAAGACGCGTTGCCCGGTGTACACAACGCTGTCGCGTGCCGCGCCGGTGGAGATCACACTGGCCTGACCTCCCACCCGTGACGGGCTCGTGACGGCTTGGTGTTTCACTTCGAACAACGACCACGACGGATGTCGAACCCCTTCGGTTCGACCGGCGCGTCGGTCGGCTTGTTGAAGGAGACGCCGATGTACGAACTGCGATGCAAGGATGTAGGCTTCGACTGCCCTGGTGTGGTGCGCGGCGCGACGAAGGAAGATGTGCTGAAGCAGGCAGCGGGACACGCTGCCGAAGTGCACAGTACCCAGGTGACACCCGCGTTGGCGGAGAAGGTATTCGCGCTCATACACAGACGCGAGGACGCATCGCCCAACGCCAACTTGTAGCAGACGAAGACCAGCACCCTGAAGCGTTGGCCCCTCGGGTTGAACGGCTGCTTCTATGAGGACTCGTTTGTCAAGTCGTTTTTGGTTTCGACATTGATGGGTGGCAGTTCATGGACCCGCACGAAGGCGTGGCCGATGCGTCCTGATCCGAGGTCGGGGCGTGACGAGCGTTCGAGCCAGTGCTCGGACGAACTTCTATCCGTGCAGGGTAATGTCACCCGGCACCCGATGCAGCATGCGCGCAAAGTGCGCTGGCAAACCCCAATTACCGACGCGCCCCATCTTTGAGTAACGGTCCCCGAGTTGGGACCCGCAGCCGTTGCGGGCGCGTCGACCTTTGATCATGATGATGCGTTTTCAGGCCAAACCCTGCTTCGGTTCGAGTCCGGTCTGCATCAGACGGCGACTGGCTTGAGCGTAGCGCCGGCCGGGATCTCGCCGGTCTGCAGATATCGCCACAGCGCGATGGCCAGGCGCCGCGCCAGGGCCACGATGCCCACGCGGCGCATGCGCTTGCCACCTGCCGCGAAGCGCCGGTTGAACCACTGGGTCAGCTCGCTGTCGGGCTGCAATCGCAGCCAACCCCACGCAAGCTCGACCAGCAAAGCCCGCGCTCGTTTGTTGCCAGCCTTGCTGATGCCTTGCTCGACCTGGCTGCCGCCGCTGTCATACGGCGTGGGCGCCAGCCCCAGGCAGCCGGCCAACTCGCGCCGGTTGCTGAAGCGCCGCCAGCCGAACAGTTCCTTGACCAGCACCCAGGCACCCTTGGGCTCGATCGCGCGCAACTTGGCCAGCTGCGCCACCAGCGGCTGCTTGCCGTCCTCCAACGCCTGGCGCCGCGCGCCTTCCAACTCCTTGATCTGCTGCTTGACCAGCGCCAACCGTGCGCTCTCGCGCTCGAGCTCGGCGTGCAGCTCCGGGGGCACCTGCGTGCCATGGGCTTCCCACCAACCAGTCCAGTCGCGCCCGCCGATGACGATGTGTGGGCGCAGGTTGTGCAGCACCAGGAGCGAACCGATGCGGTTGGTGTGTGCGGTGCGCTCGTGCATCAACCTGGCCAACTCGCGGTGCGTGCGGCGCGCGTCTTCGTCCTCGGGCGTCGGCTCGTGCAGTACCGACCAGACGCGCTCCCCTGCGCGGTGGCGCAGCAGCATCGTCAGCAACTTGTCGCCATCGAGCCAGTCCGTCTTGGCCCGCCTGGCGCGCCGGTTCACCTCGATGCTCGCGGAGTCGACCACGATGTTGTCGATGCCTTGCTCGACCAGCCACCGGTGCAGCCACCAGCCGTCGCGGCCGGCCTCGTAACAGGAATGCACCTTGGCATCAGCGCTCAGGCCGCAGCGCGCTCTGGGTCGCCGTATCCTCGCCTTGCAGGACTGTCTGGGTCGTCGTCATTTCCGTTCTCCTTTGCAGCAGAAGTTTGGAGATCCCGTTCCAGTTCAACGGGTGCCGATCGGGTAGTCCTACATTGCATCTTCCTGGTATCCAAACGCGATCGCAAGCCGATCACCCGAACGGGGTGACACACAGGTGGGTATCCTCAGATGGCGCAGTGGCATCAGCGCTTCGACCTGCTGCCGACGCCCACGCTGGCCGAACCGCCCGCGCCGCTGGGTTGCTGGGCGATGAACCAGCCCGACTTTCTGCGCTACCCCCTCGGGCCCGAAGGCCTGTGGCGCTACAGCCCATTTGCGCCGCTGGCCAATGCGACGGGAGCACCGTCGATAGCCTTGCCGGCGGGGCTGTCCAGCGCGGGGCTGCCGATCGGCGCGATGCTGTCCGCGGCTTTCGGCGAAGATGCGCTACTGCTGCGCGTGGCAGCAAACCTGCTGCCCGGGAATGTGGCCGCAGCACCCGTCAACCAGGAGGTCCGATGAAGTTGCCGATCGTGGCCGCGGCGGCGTTGGCCGCGATGAGCTTTCCCGCGCTGGCCGCCACCGTGGCCGGAGTGGAAATGCCCGCCCCCCATCCTGCCTGCCCGGCGGTGGACACCTACTGGGGATTGAAGGTCGAAGACCCCTACCGTTGCCTGGAGAACCTGGCGGACGCCGGTGTTCAGGCCTACATGAAGGCGCAGGCCAGCGCCGCCGAAAAGGTGTTGGGCAGGATTCCCGGGCGAGCCCGGCTGCTCGAGCGCATCCAGGAACTCGACGCCGAGGTGCCGGCCGTCGTCGCCGACGTGAACCGCGACCGCCAGGGCAACCTCTTCTACGAGAAGCGGCTGGCCAGCGACAACCAGTTCAAGCTCTACATGCGCCGCGGCTTTGACGGCGCGGAAAAGGTGCTGGTCGATCCGGAAGTGCTGGCCAAGGCCACCGGCAAGCCGCACGCCATCGGTGCTCATTCCAACAGCCGCGACGGCCGCCGGGTGGCCTACAGCGTCTCGGCCGGCGGTGCCGAGATCGGCACGCTGCATCTCATCGATACCGAAACCGGCAAGGAGGTGATGCCGCCCATTGACCGCATCCGCGGCGGCGGCGCCAACTGGCTGGACGACGGCAAGGGCTTCTTCTACTCGCGCCTGGCGGCGGACTGGGAGAAGCGCCCGCGCGCCGAGCGCTTCCTTGACAACACCGTCTACCTGCGCCGGCTGGACGACCCATCCACAGACGTGGCGGTGTTCGGACCCACGGTTCACCCCGAGCTGAAGCTGGCGCGCTCCGATGGAGCTGGTGTATCGGTGCTGAGCGACCAACCGCTGGCCTTGGCCATCGTGGACCACGGGGTCAGCCGCTACCGTTCGCTGTACGTCAGCGACAAGGCTGCGCTGCTGGCCGGCAAGCCAGTATGGCGCAAGGTGTTCGACCAGTCAGCCCAGGTGAGCCACGTCACGGCCCACAAAGGCTGGGCCTATGTGCGCTCGGCCAAGGATGCGCCGCGCTACAAGATCCTGCGCCTGGCGCTGCCGCAGGCCGACTTCTCGAAAGCCGAGGAGTTGGTGCCTGCTGGCGCGGAGGTCATCACGGCCATCGCGGCTGCGCCGGAAGGGCTGTACTTCACCCGCCGCGACGGCGCTGCCAAGAAGCTGTTCCGGCTGGCGCATGACGCCGCCGCGGGGACTGGGCCGCAGGCCATCAAGTTGCCTTTCGAGGGCAACGTGGCCCTGGCGGACGTGGACGCCGACATCCCTGGCGCGGTGCTGCAACTGTCGGGCTGGACCCGTGCCGGGCGCTACTACTTCCTCGGTGCCCGCGATGCCGAGCCGCGCGTGCTGGAACTGGCCCCCGCAGGCAAGTTCGACACGCTGCCGGGCGTGATGGCGCGCGAGGTCAAGGTGCGCAGCCACGATGGTGTGGAGGTGCCGGTCTCGATCATTTCGCGCAGCGACATCAAGCTCGACGGCAAGAACCCGGCGCTGCTCTACGGTTATGCCGCCTACGGCATCGTGGAGGAGCCGGCGCTGAGCGTGCGCGCACTGGCCTGGCTCGAGAAGGGTGGGGTGCTCGTGTACTGCCATGCGCGCGGCGGCGGCATGCTCGGCGACGAGTGGCACAAGGCGGGGCACAAGACGACCAAGTTCAACACCTGGCGCGACGGCATCGCCACCGCAGAATGGCTGATCGCCAACGGCTACACCTCGGGCTCGCGGCTGTCGGTGTACGGCGGCAGTGCCGGCGGCATCTTCGTCGGCCGCGTGGTGACCGAGCGGCCGGATCTGTTCGCCTCGGCCGTCATCGGCGTGGGCAACCTGGATCAGATCCGCAGCGAAACGCGCGCCAACGGCGCCGGCAACATCCCCGAGTACGGCACCGTGAAGATCGCGGAGGAGTTTCACGCGCTGCGCAACAACAGCACCTACGAGCACATCAAACCGGGTGCGGCCTACCCGGCCCTGATGTTCGAGCACGGCGTCAATGACACCCGCGTGGACGTGTGGATGTCCACCAAGGCAGGTACGCGCTTTGCCGCGGCCCGGCCCGAGACCAAGCCGGTGCTGATGAGGCTCGAGTACGACGCCGGCCACGGCGTGGGCTCGACGCGCATCCAGGCTCAGCAGCGCACGGCCGACCGCTGGGCGTTCTTCTTATGGCATGCCGGCATGCCGGGGTTCCAGCCACCTCAGCCCTGAGCCCTCGCGCCGCTAAGCGTGTATCAGGTGCTCCGCAAGCGCCTGATGTGCCGGCAGGGAGGCCGGGTCCAGGTTCGCATTGCCCCACGCGCCGGTCAGAAGGTGCTGACGGTGCAAGGCGCCATGCCCCGGGAGAAAGACCTCAAGCAGACGCTTTGCGCCGACATCGACGGGTTCAGCCTGCACGCCGCCGTGCGAAGCAGCGCCGACGACCGGCAGGCGCTGGAGCAGTTGTGCCGCTGCATCACCCGCCCGGCACTGGCCAACGAGCGCGTGCGGGCCAACGCTGCCGGGCAGGTGGTGCTCAAGCTGAAGACCGCCTGGCGCGACGGGACCACGCATCTGGTGATGTCGCCGCTGGAGTTCATGCAGGAGTCGACCTTGCTGGCGCATGGGTGAGACGCCCGCGCGTGCGACTGCTTCAAGGCGACCAATTCAGGGGAGCGAGTGTCGCCGAAGGGTCGGCAGCGCCAACTCGGCCCCTGGGAGAAGAGACATTCGACCAGCCGCCAACTGCCTGCGCGCAAACGCAAGGCTATGCTTGTGGCACAGAAAAGGAAGGGCCACCACGAAGTCTGCCGGCCAAGGGAGGGGACAGCCGGATCTTGGTTACCTGGGCGGTGTGTGTTTTCAGGGCGCCGGCTTTCCCGCTGCCTGGATGCCCTCGGCCCGGGCCGACAAGTAGGCGTAAAGGTCGGCGATATGCGCGCTCACCCGAGGCTCGCCCTGCCAGGCCGGCATCGCCAGTGCACCGGCGCGGCGTTGCAGGATCGACTCGATCAGCGCTCCACGCGCCTCGGTCCCGGCTTGGCCTGGCGGCAGGTCCCAATCGTAACGGCGCAGCACGGTGTCGACGAAGCGCTGCGGGCCCATCGTGCGCAAGCGTGGCAACAAGTCCGGAGCGGCAGCCCCAGTGGCATCGCCGCCATGGCAGCGGGCGCACCGATCCTGGTACACACGCCAGCCCAGATACACTGAACCCGCTGGCCGAGAGGCTTCGGCCAGTTCCCGCGCCGGTTGGGTGTTCTGGATCTCGACCGCGCACGCCACGATCAGCGGTGCAACGGCTGCGGCAACTAGCACAGCACCGAAATGCGCGCTTATTCGATTAGGCCGGTGCTCTTTGCGGTCGGTCATGGCGATTGATGTTGACGCGCGCGCACGCGCCGATGCTTGAGCAGGCTCAACGAGTTCGTTTCGAGTGCCGACGCGAATCGAGCACACTGACAGCGCGCATCTGGCGCTGCCGTGTGATCCTTGATGCCCTCGCTCAGTGTGCGGTGCATATGCGACCGACCGCTTCGGGGCGACGAGTTGAACGCCGCGTATGTCTCCTGAGGGTCGGGATAAGACCGACGCCATGCCGAAGTCACCGCCGCAGACCAGCCCAAGGAAGTGGGGCGCCCTGAAGCAGCCCGTCGTGACGGGGTGCACCGACCCAGAGAAGACATCCGCTGACTTGATCTCGTTGCCGCAAAGCTGTCGGTCGGGCCCGCGCCCAGGCAGTCGAAGGGTGAGCGCCCAGCCGCTGTCAAGACGGGAAGACTGGACGGTCTTGGCGGAAAGGGCGATGCTGTGCCCAGCGTTGGAACAAGGGTGCCGACCTCAGGCGGTCACTGACGTTGAGGGCTTGCCCAGCAGAAAGGCGTCGCGGGTAATGCGCTGGATCCGGGCAACTCCAGACCTGTTACACCACAAGCGCTCGACGCTTCTATGTTCGGCGCAGCGGATCCACGACGTGCCGGCGGGCTGCACCGCAGCCGCCGACGCGTACCGCGATGGTCAATCCCTGGGCTTCTGATGACGCCGCGGAATACCCGCCCCGCACGCCAGTCGGGATCAGCTGAACTCGGCGATCAGCACCTCGTGCGCTTCCAGCGCGATAGAGCCAGACGACAGATTGGTCGCCCGCCCGGACCCCGTTGACAGCAGCACTCGCCCGACGCAGCCGTACACGCTCGCGTCGAAGCTGCGCGCACTTGCCGAGAAGTTCAGCGCCACCAGGCATGTCTGCCCGCTCGCCACATCGAGGCGCAGGAAGCTCAGCACGTCGTCGTTGGCTTCGTCCAGCGCACGGTAGTCGCCGGCCAGCAGGGCCGGGGTGGCACGGCGCAGCGCCAGCACGCGGCGGTAGAAGTTCAGCAGCGAACCGGGGTCACGGTCCTGGTCTTCGACGTTGACGCCGCGCGCATGGTCGGCGTTCACTGGCAGCCAGGGCGCGACATCCGGTGGACAGAAGCCGCCGTGCGGCGCGTTCTTCCATTGCACCGGGTTGCGGCTGCGGTCGCGTGTGGTGGCGATCACCGAGGCCAGCGCCTCGCCGTGCGACAGACGCCGGTGCGCCCTCAGCAACCCGTAGCGCGCAATGGCCGCGGTATCGCGGACTTGCGCCAGATCCTCGAGCACGAGATCGGTCATGCCGATCTCCTCGCCGTTGTAGAGCACCGGCGTGCCACGCAGCGTGGCCAGCAGCGCCAGATGCAGGCGCGCCAGTGCAGCGTCGTGCAGGCCATCGCCGTAGCACGACCACAGCCGCCGGCTGTCGTGACTGCCCAAAGTGTTGCAGGGCCAGTTGCTGCCGAGCGCGGCCAGCCGCTCGGCTTGGTTGGCGCGGATGTGCGCCGGCGTCAGCCGCTCGGTGCGCACCAGCGGGAAGTTGAAGACGAGATGCAACTCGTCACCGCCATCGCCGTGGAATGAGACGTCGTCGTCTTCGCCCAGCAGCACGCGCTCGCCGGGGTACCCTTCGATAAGCTCGCGAAGCTCCTGCATCAGCGCGTGCACTTCGGGCTGGCGCAGTTGATGCTGCATCAATTCCAGCCACTGCGGCTGCGGCAGCAGCAGCGGATTGAGCTGCTGCTCGGACGTTAGCGCGGCCCGGTGGTCAGGCCATTCGGGGTTCTCGAACACCGTGCCGACGGCGTCGAGCCGAAATCCGTCAACGCCCAAGTCCAGCCAGAAACGCACCATCTGCAGCATCGCGTGCTTCAGCGCGGGGTTGCGCCAGTTCAGGTCGGGCTGCTGCTTCAGGAACGCGTGGTAGTAGTGCTGGCCGGTGGCCGGGTCCAGCGTCCAGGCCGGGCCGCCGAAGACCGAAACCCAGTTGTTCGGCGGGCCGCCTTCGCGGCCATCGCGCCAGATGTACCAGTCGCGCTTGGCGTTGGCGCGGCTGGCGCGTGATTCGGTGAACCACGGGTGCTGGTCCGACGAGTGGTTCAGCACAAGATCCAGCACCACCTTGATACCGCGCGCATGCGCCTCGTGCAGAAGGTGGTGGAAGTCGTCGAGTGTTCCGTATTCGGTCGCGACGCCGCGAAAGTCGGTGATGTCGTAACCGCAGTCGACGAAGGGCGAGGGGTAGTGGGGCGACAGCCAGACCGCGCCGACGCCCAGTTCACGCAGGTAGTCCAGTTTCGACGTGATGCCGGGGATGTCGCCGATGCCATCGCCGTTGCCGTCGGCGAAGCTGCGCGGGTAGATTTGGTAGAAAACCGCCGACTGCCACCAACGTCTTTCAAGCACGGGAGCCCCGTTCATCGGTTGAAGCAGAACCGCTGGCAAGCGCCGAGCCTGCGAGATGAGCCACACAGGCTCGGCTGCGTTCTGCTGCCTGCACTGGAACTGGAATCACAGCCGGGCTCAGGGCGGTGGATCGCCGCGGTCACGCGGGAACCAGCGTTCGATCAGCGCCGCCGCGCGGTCGCGCCCGCCGATGCCGAAGGCCAGCGCCAGCGCCACGACGACCCCGCCCAGCAGAATCAGGAAGGTCTGCTGGATGAGCCCACCGCCGATGTCCAGGTGGTCTACCGCCAGCAGCACCACGAAGGCCATCACGCCGTACTGCATCAGGTGGCCGAGCACTTCGGCATCGCTGATGTTGGCGCCGCGGCAATAGTTCTGCACCGCCTGCCTGGCAAAGCGGGCGAAGTAGCTGCCGAAGACCAGCACCAGCAGCGCCACCAGCAGGCGCGGCACGAACAGCAGCACCCGGCCCAGCAGGTCGGTCACCTGCGTCAGCCCCAGGCTGTTGAAGGCGATGAGCAAGGACGCCAGGATGACCAGCGTGTAGGCGATCCAGCCGAAGATCTCGGTGGTGTCCTTCTCGGTGCCGCCTTGCTGCAGGAAGCCGTCGATGCCCGCGCGTTCGGTGAGGACGTGGAAGTTCAACGCACGCAGCGCCTTCACGACGCTGAAGCGAAAGGCTTTGGCCAGCAGCCAGCCGCCGAGCAGCAGTGCAGCCGCCATCAGCAGCCGCGGCATGAAGGCTCCCACCTGCTGCAACAGCGCGCGCAGTGGTTCGAGCATGACGTCGATGTTCTGCATGTCGTGTCCCCTTTTCGCGCCGCGGTTCAGGCGGTGCAGTGGCCTCAATCACCCATGGCGGCCAGCGCGGCGATCGCTGCCAGCAGCATGGCGTCGTGGTCATGGTCGTGGTCGTGGTCGTGGTCGGATGTGATGCTGATGTCTCTGCGCAATTGCCGCAGTACCGCTTCCAGTTCGAACAACTGCAGCAGCTGCTGCGCCAACGCCAACGCGGCGGCGCCTGTGTGCAGGCCCCCGGCTTCCGTCGATTCGAAGTAGGCCGCCGTGAAAGCCGTGCGCACCTGCCTCTCCCAGTGGCGCGCCGCCTGCGCCGGGCGCTCGAGCTCACCGGTCCCCTGCGCGGCGCGACGCACCGCTTCGTCACGCGCCCGGCCGAGGGAGTGCAGCAGGCCCGCGACGTCGCGCAGTGCGCTGTGCTTGGCGCGCCGCTCCTCGAAGCTGCGCTCGGGCTCGCCTTCGAAGTCGATGAAGAAGAAGTCGTCGCGGCAGGCCAGCACCTGCCCCAGGTGCAGGTCGCCATGCAGTCGAGTCTTCAGGCCGTCGGGCGTCGCGTTCGCCACCGCATCGATGCGGGTCAGCAACAGGTTCTTCTTCTGCGCCACTTGAAGCGCAAGGCCGGCCAGAAGGGGGGACCACGCGCCACGGCGTGCGTCCAGCAACGCCAGCGTCTCGCTGCAGTCCTGGCGCACCGTCTGCGCCCATCTCTTCAGGTCGGCCGTCTGCACGGGTTCCGGATCGAAGGCCGGGTCGCCGGTGCGACGGGCCAGCGCAAGATGCAGTTCGGCCACCCGCTGCGCCAGCAACTGGAAGCGTTCGATGGGCGGCGCCACAGTCTTCGGTTCGGCCAGCGCAACGCCAGGCGCTTCGAGCTGGCGGGTCAGAAGGTCGACCGTGTAAGCCCGCGCGTCGCCCTGATGAACGACCTGGGCCTGCAGCAACGCCAGGGTCCACACCTTGCCGTCCCCCGCATGAAACTCGACGCTGCCGGCCACCGCGACGCTGTTGGCGTAGCCCACCACGTCGGTCAGGTGCCGGCCCATTTCCAGCTCCGGGCAGGGGCCGGGCTGCAGGCGTCTGTAGGCCTTCAGGAACAGCCGCTCGCCCATCAAGCTGGCCGAGTGGCTGCTCAAGGCCAGTCGGTGCAGGGGCGCCGGGCGCTGCAGCGCGTCGCCCACCAACTGGGCACACGACGCACCGGGGACGAAATGCACGCTGCAGTTCTCGCCCTTGACGACCCGTTGGCTCACGATGGCCTGCACCAGCGCGCGACAGAAGGGCTCGTCGGCCATCGCGTCGGCCAGCAAGCCCATCTTGGCCTGCTGGCGTACCTTGCTCAGGGCCACCGGTGCCAGCGTGCGGGTGCGTTCTTCGTCGTCGTCGTCGAAAGCGACGGCCAGGGGCAGGAAGTAGCGGACATGGCCGGCCGTCCCCTGCACATCGGCCAGGGCCAGCAGCCACTCCTGGTCCTGTGAAGAGAGCACCGCATGTTCGGCCAGCTTCACGCTGCTCGGCGTCTCGGCCTTCGTCGCATACCAGCGCTGGCGCCGCAGGAAGCCCGGCAGCAACTCGCGCTCCAGTTGCGCTCGTGTCTTTTCGGCCAGCGCGATGCGCCACGGCACCACGCGGTTGCGGAAGAAGCTGTTCCAGCCGTCGAACAGCACCAACACGGCCAGGTCTTCCACCGGCAGACGCTCGGTGTGCCAACGCGGGGGCGTGGCTTCGGCGGACAGGCGGAACCAGAAGAAACCGTAGGCCGGCAGCGTCAGCATGTACGGCAGCTCACCGACGGGCGGGAAACTGTTGCGACCCAGCATCTCCACCGGCACGCGGCCCTTCCATGCACCCAGTTCCAGTTCCACCGGCTGCGCCACTCGGCTGACGTTGGCCACGCAAAGAATGGCCTCGCCATCATGTTCGCGCACGTAGGCCAGCACCTTGCGGTTGCCGGGGTGCAGCATGGTGAAGCGGCCGCGGCCGAAGGCATGGCTGCCGGCGCGGACCGCCAGCATGCGGCGTGTCCACGACAACAGCGACGAGGTCTCGCGAGATTGCGCCTCGACGTTGACGGCCTCGAAGCCGTAGACCGGATCCTGGATCGGCGGCAGGTACAGGCTCTGCGGGTCGGCACGGCTGAAGCCGCCGTTGCGGTCGCTCGTCCATTGCATGGGCGTGCGCACGCCGTCGCGGTCACCCAGGAAGATGTTGTCGCCCATGCCGATCTCGTCGCCGTAATACAGCACCGGCGTGCCCGGCATCGACAGCAGCAGGCTGTTCATCAGGCGGATGCGTTCCTGGTCGTTTTCCAGCAGAGGTGCCAGGCGGCGGCGGATGCCCAGGTTGATGCGGGCACGGGCGTCCGACGCGTACATGCTGTACATGTAGTCGCGCTCCTTGCTCGTCACCATCTCCAGCGTCAACTCGTCGTGGTTGCGCAGGAAGATGGCCCACTGGCAGTTGGCCGGGATGTCGGGCGTCTGCGCCAGGATCTCCACCACCGGGTGGCGGTCTTCCAGCGCGATGGCCATGTACATGCGTGGCATCAGCGGGAAGTGGTAGGCCATCTGGCACTCGTCGCCGTCGCCGAAGTATTCTCGAACGTCCTCGGGCCACATGTTGGCCTCGGCCAGCAGCAGGCGGCCCGGGTACCGCTCTTCTACACGTCGACGGATGGCCTTGACGACCTCGTGCGTCTCGCGCAGGTTCTCGTTGCTGGTGCCGTCGCGTTCGATCAGGTAGGGAATGGCGTCGAGGCGAAAGCCGTCCACGCCCATTTCCAGCCAGAAAGCCATGGTGCCCAGCACGGCTTCGAGCACAGCCGGGTTGTCGAAGTTCAGGTCGGGCTGGTGGCTGAAGAAGCGATGCCAGAAATACTGGCCTGCCACCTCGTCCCAGGTCCAGTTCGACT
>JADIZZ010000011.1 GCA_016704535.1 Betaproteobacteria bacterium
AACCTGCAGCAGGCCGGCTTTGGCGTGCTGGCCGTGGCTGACGGCCAGGCCGCGCTGGACAGCCCGCTCGAACGCGCCAGCGACCTGCTGGTACTCGATCTCGCGATTTGCCCCGGCTGGACAGGCTGGAGGTGGTCAAGGCGCTGCGCGCACGCGGCCGCGCCACGCCCATCCTGATCACTCACTCGGGCGAGCACTGAACTCGACCGTGTGCTCGGCCTGGGCGGCTCGGCGCCGACGACTGCCTGACCAAGCCCTTCTCCTAGATGCCCGAACTGCTGGCGCGCGTGAAGGCGCTGCTGCGCCGCGCCAGACTGTTGCGCGCCGCGCGAGCTGCCGGGCGCGCCGCAGGCCTGCTGCGCAATGGCGAGCTCGAGATCGAGCCCGGTCGGCGCGAGGCTCGCGTGGCGGGCAGACTCTGGAGTTCACGGCGCTGGAGTTCGATTTCTTGCTGCTGCGCTTCGCCAGCCACGGGCAGGTCTTCTCGCGCGCCCGGCTGCTGGACGCGGTGTGGGGCTATTCGCATGAGCTACAGGCCCACACCGTCACCCCGCACATCAACCGCCTACGCGAAGCTGGAACAGGACCCGATGCAGCCGCGCTTCATCCTCACGGTGCGGGGGCGGGCTACAAGATGCGCGACGCGCCGCGATGAAGTTGGAGTGCTGCTTGCGGCCCGAGTACTGACGTTGAGCGTCTGCTGTCGCGCGTTGAGTGCGGCGGTGGCAGCAAAGGGCTGTCAGGCAGGGCGCGGCGTGCACCTCCTCCGTGAAGCGGGCAGGCAGGCGTTGCCCGGCGGCGACGCCGTCGGGCTGCCGCCTGCCGCGACTCGGCCGTCTTGTCCAGCGCACAAAGCAGACACGCACCCAACACCGCAAAGGGCCGCACGTAGCGTCTCAGCGTCCGTACTGCCGCCGCTAACGCGACCGTAATCCGCTTCCGCCTCGCGCTGACCGTCTTCCTCACCGGCTTGGCCACCGCGGTGGGTGTCATCGTGGCCGTGGCACTGGCTAACCAGCGTTTCGACCACGAAGGCACCTGGCAGCGCGGCGACACCCCTTCCTGGGCCGCGTCGTAGCGCGGCACCCCGACCTGCTGGAACAGCAGCGTGCCGACCCGGGGCCTTCGGTGCCTTCCTGCGCAGCCTGTTGCTGTTCAGACAGAACTCCCAGCTCTCTGCACCTGCTGACCACCGATGGCACCGTGCTGGCCAGCACCGGCCGCTACGGCTACGCGGCGGCTACAAGGTGGCGCGCTGCCGCCAGTCGCGACTGGACGCAGCCCGCTGCAGGGCAGGGCCGACCGCAGCGCGGCCTACGTGCGATAGACGACGACCCCGAATACATGGACGCCAACGCCGTGGTGGCTGCGCGTGCTGCGGCGCGCTACGCTGATCCGCCCTTCCGGCGAGGCCGACGGCTACCTCTATCCACCGGCGTGCCGCAAGCCGGGGCCGCCGGCGCCGCGATGCGGCTGCTGCTGGGCAACCTGGCCACACCGGCGCTGGCCTCGGTGCTGGCCGAATCCACGTGGTCGACGGCGCTGGCCGCCTGGATCATCGTCACCGTCACGCGCCCGCTGCGCTGTGCTGAGCGACGAGGTGGCGATGGCCGCGCGCGAAGGCTTCAGCATGACGGCCGGCGTGGCCGCGCCGCCGGCCGCGGGCACGCCCGACGAGTTCGGGCGCCTGCGCGGCGGCTTCCATGCGCTGCTTTCGCGGCTGCGCCTGCAGTGGGACGAAGCTGGAGCCGGCTCGACCGCTTCCGGCGCGAAAGTGTTCGCGCTTTACATCGCGACCCCGCGCAGCCGCTCACCCCGCCACCGTGCCTGCCTGGAGACGCTGGAAACCCGTTGGCAGGGCGAACCGGCACGTGCCGAAGACCGCCGCCTCGTGAGTGGCGCTGCGCAACACGCAACGCCGCCCGCACGGTGCGCCCGCTGGGCGACCCGGCGCTGCTGGACGGGCCCGAGTTCCGCCTCAAGCCGATGCGCCTGGACCTGACCGAGGTGCTGGACGACATCACGCTGCGCTTTGCCGAGCGTGCCGCGCAGCAAGGCGTGGCGCTGGACTTCCGGCCCGAAGGCGGAGAGCCGCTGGCGGCCGAGGTCGACGTCGAACTCTTCGAGTGCGCTGGCCAATCTGCTGGACAACGCGCTGAAGCACACCGGCCGGCGGCACCATCAGCGTGACGGCGGCGCACGAGCCGGGCCGCGTGCGCGTGGCCGTGGCCGACCACCGGTGCGGGCATCTCGCGGCCGCCGACCTGCCGCACCTCTTCGACCGCCTCTACCAGGCGCGCGTGCGTCGCGCCCGCCACCAACGAGGAAGGCAAGGGCCTGGGCCTGGCAATCGTCAAGCGAATCGTCGAATTGCACCGCGGCCACGTGGCGGTGAGCAGCACGGCGGGCCGGGGCACCACGGTGACGCTGCACCTGCCGGCCTGAAATTCGCGGCCACGCGCGGCTGGCGGCCGCTAACATCCGTTCAGCATGGCTTGGGGGAGAACGGATTGGCTGCACTGTCTTGCCCGTGGGTGACCTTCCACATCGCGCAGTTCGCCACGCCGCTGGCCGCCGAGGCCGCGCGTTTCGATGGCCCGGCCGGGGCGGCGCTGTGGCGCTTCGGCCCCGATAGCGCGCTGGGCAGCAACGGACTGCGCACCCGCGTCGGCGATGTCTGGGGGGGTGTGGCGCTCTACACCGACCGGGCCGAGGCGCAGGCCGTGATCGACGCGCCGGCCGCGCACCTGGGCTTCATGGCCGATGCGCTGCAGTCCTGGCACGCCTTGCTGCAACCGATCGCGCACCGCGGTGAGGTCAACTGGTTCGGCCAGGACGAGGACGGCCCCCGGCTGGCCTTCGGCAGACGACCCGGGTGGGCTCATCGTGGCGCTCACGACCGCCGGCTACGACGCGCTGCCGCCCGAGCAACTCCAGGCCGATATGCCCAGGCGCATCGACTTCGTGGCCAACGTCGAGCGGGTGCGCTCGTGGTACGCCACCCTGCCGGGCAACCTGGCACGCGGCGTGTTCAACTTCGCGCCATTGGGCACCGACGGCATGACCTTTTCGGTGTGGAAGGACGACGTGACGATGATGGACGCGGCCTACCGTTCCGGTACGCACCGCACCCAAATCGACCGCTACAAGACCGAGAAGACGGCAGACCGCACGTCCTTCACGCGTGCGCGGTTGCTACAGACCGCCGGCGCCTGGCAAGGCAACTGGAACTCGGCCGACCTGCGCTGACGCGTACGCCGGCGGGTTCGGCGTGCCCCGCCGGCCGCCACCCGCTTTCAGTAGCCGCGGTATGGGCCGCGGCCCCGGTCTCCGTCGCGGCGGTCCGAACGGTCCCGTTCCCGGTACCGGGTCTCGCGCGGGTAGTGGCTGCGCGGCAGGTCCATCCAGGGCCCGGACCGCGACTCGGCATAGCGCCAGCGGTTGTTGTCGTAGAAATAGGTGCAGCCGCCGTGCACGTAGTAGCCGTCGCTGCCCAGTTCGACGATCAGCGGCAGGGCCGGGACGGCAATGCCGACAGACACGCCCACACCGGGGCCGCGACCGTCGGGTGACACCACGCAAGCGCTGAGCAGCAGCGCGGCGAGGGGCAGGACGAGTATGGACTTGCGCATGAGGAACCTCCGTTCCGGGCGGTGCGCCAGCGTCTTGCCATGCGCGACGGCCCAGTCGGCATGCAGTGTGCCGTGTGCCCGGCGCAATGTCGGTTCGAAAGCGAACACAGGTTGCGGCGGATGCGGTTCGGCAATGTACGGCAGCGCACGGATGCGCCGTGCTCGCGCGCCTAGAGTGAGCGCAATGGGCAAGGCACGTTCAGCAGCGCCCACACTTCGACGCCGCGCGTCAGCGCGGGATAGGGAGATTTCCATGAGCCGCATCGTCTGGCTGGTTGGCGCCGTCGTCATCGTCCTGTTCCTCCTCAGCTTCCTCGGCCTGCGCTAAGCAGGCCTGCGAATGCCGACGGGCACGGCAGCGACGCCCCTCACTCCTCAAACCAAGGACACACCATGACCACCAACTACATCGCACGCGACAACTTCGGCATGTACGCCAGCACCGACGGTTCGGGCCCCGGGCCGGAACTGATGGGTGCCAACACGCTGCTGGGCAACGACGTCTACAACAAGGACGGCGAGGACCTCGGCGACATCAAGGAATTCATGCTCGACATGGCCTCGGGCAAGGTCGCCTACGCGGTGCTGTCGTTCGGCGGACTGTTCGGCATGGGCGACAAGCTGTTCGCCGTGCCTTGGGCCGCGATGGCGCTGGACACCGTGAACAAGCGCTTCACGCTGAACGTGCCCAAAGGCCGTGCTGAAGGACGCGCCCGGCTTCGACCGTGACCGCTGGCCTTCGATGTCGGACAAGACCTGGGCCCGTGGCGTGCACGAGTTCTACGGCACGCCCTACAAGGGCTGACCGGGGCCGCAAGGGGCGTGCCTGCGCACGGCCTTGCGCCACGGGAAAGGCCCGTACCAGCCCCGCCCACAGCATCGCGCCCAGCGCGTTCAGCAGGGCAAAGCGCCACGCCGGCAGGCCCGAGCTGCCGATGAGCAGTGGCCCTGCAACCCGCAGGCCGTAGGCGAAACGCACGCCGATGACCATCGCCGCCGGCCAGCGTTGCAGGCCGCGTTCGAGCCTTGCGCGCTGGCCGCCGAGGGCCGGCCAGCGGCGCAGCACTGCATCGCCGTGGCGGCGACCGAGCCAGAACGCGAGCTGGTCGCCGGCAAAGCCCGCCACCGCAGCGATACCGAACACGGCCAGCGGGTCCAGCCAGCCGCGGTGCGCCGCGAAGCCGGCAAGCAGCAGCACGGTCTCGCCCTCGAGCAGGCAGCCCAGCGCCAGCGCCCAGTACCCATGCGTCTGAAACAGTTCGTGCCACATCAGCTTGGAGTGTCGCTGCCCTGCACGTCGGCGCCGTCGCCCCAGAAGTGCTGCATCGCGACGTAGGTGTACGACGCCGTCCAGCCGATCAGCAACAGGCCGTTCAGCGCCTCCACGCCGGCCAGTGCGCGCAGCGCGCCATGGGGCACCACGTCACCGTAGCCCAGCGAGGTGTAGGTCTCGGCCGAGAAGTACAGCGCGGTGGCCCAGCTCGGGCCGCCGGCCGCGCCGAGTGCGCCGACGGCCAAGCCGTGCACCAGCGCGTAGATCGCCGCGGCGTAGAGCACGATCTCGAGCGCGTGCGCCGCGAAAGTGCCCAGGATGACGGCGACCAGCCGCGCCCGCGTCGCCACGCGCAGCCGCGGCAGCGCGGCGCTGATCAGCCGCAGCGCCTCGTAGTGCAGCAGCGTCGTCAGCACCACCAGCGCCACGCAGGCGAAGACGGCGGTGATCATCGGTGGCCGCGCGGCTGCGCGCCGAAGTCCAGGGCCCGCACCCGAGCGGCGTCAGCCGATGCGCACCGGCACGAAGATGCGCTCGCCGGCGCGCTGCAGCAGCAGCGCCACCGACTTGCCGGCGCGGGCGACCAGGGTGCGCGCCTGCTCGACACTCGCCACCGGCGTGCCGTTGATCGCCAGCAGCAGGTCGCCCGGCTGCACGCCCGCCCGCGCCGCCGCCCCGCCGCTCTGCTCGACCATCAAGCCGCTGTCTGCACCCGCGACCTTGCGTTCCTGTGCCTGCAGCGGCCGCAAGGCCAGGCCCAGCCGGCCCTCGGTGGGGCGCTGGCCGCGGGCGTCGGCGACAGCCGCCGCCTCTTGCGCCTGCCGGTCGCCAAGCTGCGCCGTCAGCTCCTGGCGCTGCCCCTGCCGCCAGACCTCCATCTTCACCTTCGTGCCCGGGCTGGACTGCGCCAGCAGCGCCGGCAGGTCGCCCGAGGCGACGATGGCCTGGCCGTCGAGCTTGCGCACCACGTCGCCGGGCTTCAGCCCGGCACGCTCGGCCGGGCCGCCGGGTTCGACGCCGGCTACCAGCGCGCCTTCGGGCCGGTCGAGGCCGAAGGAATCGGCCAGCGCCTGGTTCACCTCCTGCACCACCACGCCGAGCCGGGCGTGGGTGGCGTGGCCGGTGGCGACGATCTGGTCCTTCACGCGCACCGCGACGTCGATCGGGATCGCGAAGGACAGCCCCTCGTAGGCCGCCGGTGCGGCTGAAGATCTGACTGTTCATGCCCACCACCTCGCCGCGCGCATTGAACAGCGGGCCGCCGGAGTTGCCGGGATTGACGGCGGCGTCGGTCTGGATGAAGGGCACGGCGCTGTCGTCGGGCAGCGAGCGGCCCTTGGCACTGACGACACCCGCGGTGACGCTGTTCTCGAAGCCGAAGGGCGAGCCGATGGCCAGCACCCACTCGCCGACACGCAGCTGCTTCGGGGTGCCCAGCGGCACCGTGGGCAGGCCGCTGGCCTCGATCTTCAGCACCGCCACGTCGGTCTGGCGGTCGCTGCCGAGCACACGCGCCTGGAACCGCGCGCCGGTCGGCGAGCTTGACGTTGACTTCCTTGGCGCCGCGCACGACGTGGGCGTTGGTGAGGATCAGGCCGTCCGCGGACACGATGAAGCCCGAGCCCTGGCCACGCACGGCCAGCATGGGCCGCGCGGCGCCGTCGCCGGCGCCGTCCTCGCCGTCGGCCGTGCGCGCCAGGCCGCTGACGCTGATGTGCACCACCGACGCGCCGTGACGCTCGACGATCTGGGACAGGTCGGGCAGCGACAGGGCGGGTGATGCCGCGGCTGGCGTCGCCAACGCCGTGGCCGCTGCGGCCGCGGTGACGGTCGGTGCGCCCGGGGTCGTGCCTGCGCGGGCCTGCGTGCCGGCCAGTCCGTTGAACACGCTGGCACCGGCGCCGCCTACGAGGCCGGCGGCCACCAGGCTCAGCACCCACAAGCGGCTGCCGGTCGGCGGGGTGTGCAGGGGTGTGTCCATCGGGTTTCCTTCGCCGCGTGCTGCGGCCACGGCAGCACTGTGCGCCGTGGGTCTTAGGCCGGTCTTAAGCCGGCAGGGCCGGCAGGCGCAACTCGACGCGCAGGCCGCCCAGGCGCGCACTGCGGCCGAGCGCCAGCGTGGCGCCATGCGCGTCGGCGATGGCCTTGACGATGGCCAGCCCGAGCCCGTTGCCTGCCGCCGCTGCGCCGGGCACGCGGTAGAAGCGGTCGAAGACGCGCGCGCGCTCGGCCTCGGCGATGCCGGGGCCGCTGTCCTCGACGTGCAGGCACAGCGTGTCGCCTTCGCGCTGCAGCCCGACGTCGACACGGCCGCCGGCGGGCGTGTACTTCACGGCGTTGTCGAGCAGGTTGCGCAGCAGCACACGCAGCGCCTCGGCGTCGCCGGCGACCGCGGTGCCTGTGGCGGCCTCGCCCGCGGCGGCGTCCGCCGGCACCAGGCCGAGGTCGATGCCGCGCTGCTGCGCCGCGGCCGCCACGTCGGCCAGGGCCAGGCGCAGCACGGCCATCGGCGCCAGGGGCCCGAGCGCGGGGCCGGCGCCGTCCTGCTGGCGCGCCAGCAGCAGCAACTGGTCAACGAGGTGTGTCGCGCGTTCGATGCCCGCGTCCAGGCGCAGCACGGCCCGCTGGCGCGCGTCGTCGTCGGCTGCGCGCGCCAGGCCCTGCACCTGCAGCTTCAGCGCCGCCAGCGGCGAGCGCAGTTCGTGTGCGGCGTCGGCGACGAAGCGCTTCTGCGCGCCGAAGGCCTGCTGCAGGCGACCGAAGAGCCCATTCAGTTCATGCACCAGCGGGCGGATCTCGTCGGGCAGCGGACGCTCGTCGGCCAGGGGTGCCAGGTCATCGGCGCGGCGCTGCGCCAGCTGCCCGCGCAAGCGCTGCAGCGGAGCCAGCGTGCTGCCCACCACCCACCAGGCCGCCGCGAGCAGCAGCGGCACCAGCCAGGCCATCGGGGCGACGGTGCGCAGCGCCAGCGTGCGCGCCATGTGGCGCCGTACGGCCATGTCCTGCGCCACCTGGATCACCTGGCGCGGCGTCTGCAGCGAGAACACGCGGTAGGTGCTGCCGCGTGCCTGCACGGTGGAGTAGCCGAGTACGGCGCGCTCGGGCAGCTCGGCGCGGCGCGCCGAGCGGTAGATCTGCTGGCCGTCGGCCGACCAGATCTGCACGACGAAGTCGAAGTTCTCCTCGTCGTGCTCGGGTTCGTCGGCGCCGTGTTCGAAGGGCAGGCCGCCGCGCAGCGACAGCGCCGTCTGTTGCATGTGGTAATCGAACACCGCGTCGGCCTCGGCCAGCGCGGTGCGGTAGGCCACCGCCGCCTGCACCGCGGCCACCAGCGCGATGGCCACGCCCAGGTAGACGAGCAGCCGGGTGCGCAGCGAATGCGGCTGGAGCATCATGCGGCGGGGCTCAAGACTTGGGCACCATGTAGCCGACGCCGCGCACGTTCTGGATCAGCGCCGAGCCGAGCTTGCGGCGCAGGCCATAGACATAGACCTCGACGGCGTTGCTGCTGATGTCGTCCTTCCAGCTGTAGAGCTTCTCCTCGAGCTGCGCGCGCGACAGCAGCACGCCGGGGCGGGCGATCAGCGGTTCCAGCACCGCCCATTCGCGCGCCGTCAGCACCACCGGTGCGCCGTCCACCGTGACCTCGCTCGTGGCCGGGTGGATGGCCACGCCGCCATGCGTGTAGACGGGTTCGGCGCGCCCGGCGGCGCGGCGCAGCAGCGCGCGGATGCGCGCCAGCAGTTCGTCGAGGGCGTAGGGCTTGACGATGTAATCGTCGGCGCCGGCGTCCAGGCCGGCGATGCGCTGCGCCACGGCGTCGCGCGCTGTGGCGATGAGCACCGGCGTGCGGTCACCGCGTTCGCGCAGTTCGGCCAGCACGGCCAGGCCGTCGCGCCGCGGCAGGCCCAGGTCGAGCAGCACCAGGTCGTAGTGCTGGGCCAGCAGCGCCGTCGCGGCCATCTCGCCGTCGCGCACCCAGTCCACGGCGTAGTGCTCGTCGCGCAGCAGGTCGAGCACGGCCTCGCCGATCATCGTGTCGTCCTCGACCAGCAGCAGGCGCATCGTGCTTCCCGGGTTGTTGGGGTGCGCGCGCACGCGAACCCTGGCGGAGACTGTATGGAAACGTGTCTTAGGCCGGGCTTAAGCCCCGCGGCGCGGCGTCGTCGCAAAGGACCCGGGGCCCGTTGTGATCAGCAAGTCCGACGCAAAGCGGACCGCCTCAACAGACCCGGGGCATCCACGGGTTGTTCTCTCCACAGGACACATCATGACCTCGACCAAGACCCTCATCGCCGCCACCCTGCTCGGCACCGCTTCGATGTTCAGCTTCGCCCAGGTGCCGGCTGCCGCCGCCGCGCCGGCGGCTGCCAAGGCGCCTGTCGCCGCAGCCGTCACCGCAGCCCCGGCAGCGCAGACGCCGGCCCTCACCAAGGCCGACACCGCAGTGAAGGCCGAGAAGCCCGCCAAGGCGACGAAGCAAGTGAAGACGGTCAAGCACACCAAGGCCGCCAAGGCTGCGAAGACCGACAGCGTTGCACCGGCCGCTGCGCCGACCAAGTGATCGCGGCCTGACCGGGCCCTGCCCGGTCGGTTCGAGGCCCCTGCGGTTCACGCCGCAGGGGCCGTTTTCATTGGCCCGCTGCGGCCTTGGCGCGCAGCTTGGCGTGGATGTAGGCGCCGTGCGGCAGGTGCAGCAGGTCGGCGATGCGCCACAGCACGTGGTTCTCGTGCGCGCTGAGCTGGCCGTCGGCGTAGGCCACGGCCCACATCGCTTCCACCACCTGCACCTTCTGCGCGTGGTCGAGCCGGTCGTTCAGCGCGCTGGTGAAGGCGTGGAAGTCGGTGGCGTGCCGGGCGCTGTGCTCCGCCAGTTCGAGCAGCCGCGCCACCTCGTCGTCGGCAAGCTCAAAGCGCTGCCGCAACACGTCCAGCACGGCCTGGCGCTCGGCGTCGCTGCATTCGGTGTCGGCGCGCATCACTTCCACCAGCAGCACCGCGGTGGCCAGGTGCAGGCGGTGTTCGGCGCTGCTGCCGGCGCCGGAGTTCCCCGCGACCGGCGGCGCGAGCAGGGTGTCGAAAAGGTCCTGCAGGCGTGCGCAGCATGGTGGTGTCGAAGCCTCAGGCGGCACGCCGCGGCAGCGTGGCGGCCTGCTCGCCCAGGTCCCAGAACAGGCCCGTCATCATCGCCAGCGCCTCGCGCACCACGGGCACAAGCAGGTGCTCGTCGGGCGCGTGCTGGCTGCAGGCTTAGCCCGGTAGCTGTGCGGCACCCACACCGTGGGCAGGCCCAGGATGTCGGCGAAGACGTCGTTGGGCAGGCTGCCGCCCAGGTTGGGCAGCAGCGCCGGCGCCTTGCCGGTGCTCTTCTCGATCGACGCCAGCGCAAAACGCACCCAGGCGTTGTCGGGGTCCAGGCGCGTGGCAGCCATCACCGTGGGCGCGCTGACCTCGATGTCGCCGTAGCCGTGTGCGGCCAGGCGCGTCTGCACGGCCTCGCGCAGTGTCGACACGTCGGTGCCGACGACGAAGCGCATGTGCATCGTCGCTTTCGCGCTGGCCGGAATCGCGTTGACCGGGAAGGCGGGGTTGCCGGTGGCCATCGCCAGCACTTCCAGCGTATTCCAGGCGATCACGCGTTCGGCGGGGCTCAGGCCGGGTTCGCCCCAGTCGATATCGACCTCCGGGTCGCCGGGGTCGCCGCCGAACTGCAGGCTGGCCAGCGCCGCGCGCACGTTGGCGGGGATGGGCGGCGGGCGCAGCGCCGGCACGCGGATGACGCCGCGGCCGTCAACCAGGCAAGCGATGGCATTCGCCAGCACCGTGCCCGGGTTCTTCAGAAGGCCACCCAGTTGCCGCTGTGGTGCGCGCTTCGCGCAACTTCAGCGTGAGCTCGAAGTTGGCGACACCGCGTGAGCCCAGGAAGACCGTGGGCCGGTCGCGGCGCAGGCGCGGGCCGTCGCTGGCAATCAGCACATTGGCGGACAGTGCTTCGCGTTGCGCGGTGCAGAAGTCGGCCAGACCGGGTGAGCCGGTCTCTTCACCGGTCTCGACGAGCCACTTGACGTTGAAGCCCAGGTTGCCGCGCGCCTTCAGCACCTGCGCCAGTGCCGCGATGTTGATGCTGTGCTGCCCCTTGTTGTCGGCCGTGCCGCGGCCGTAGAGACGTTCACCGTCCTGCGCCAGCGTCCACGGGCCGTGGCCTCGCGTCCAGCTCGCATCCTGGCCGCGGATGACGTCGCCGTGGCCATAGATCAGCACCGTGGGCAGGTGATCGCCTTCGTGGCGCTTCGCGATCATCAGTGGGCCGTGGCGGCCGTCGGGGTTGGCATGCAGGCTGCAAATGAAGCCCAAAGCGGCCAGCGTGGGCGCCATCTCGCCTTCAAGGTAGGTCTGCAGTGCTGGGCCGAGGTCCGGGTCCTGGCTCTCGGTGCGGATGGCCACGCGCCGCGCCAGGTCGCGCCGAAGGCGCCGCTGTCGAAGTGTTCGACGGCGGCCTGCAGCAGCGCGACGGCGCGGGTCACGATTTCGTCACCAGCTCGAAGTGTTCCACCACCGGCGGCGCGGCGAAGTAGGGGCCGACGATGGCGCGCCACTCGGGAAACGCGGGCCGCCGCGGGAAGGCGACAGTGTGGTCTTCCAGCGTGTCCCAGAAAGACCTGCAGGATGTAGCGCTCGGGGCTTTCGACGCCGCGGTTGACCTTGGCGCCCCCGAAGCCTTGGGCGCGGTTGATCACGGTGGCGATGCCCCGCGCGATGGCTTCTTCGAAGGCGGCGTTCTGGCCGGGGTGGATGCGGATGTCGGCGAGTTCAGGATCACGGCGGGCTCCCTCAGGCGGTGGGCCGGTCAGTATCCCACGGCGCAGGACAGCCCTAAACTCGGCTTTATCGATTATCCCCAGCGCACGGCCCCCGTGCCGCCCGCCATGGCCCGCAAACACGCCCTCAGCGACGAGCCCCGACAGCCAGCCCGTCACCCGCGCCGGCGCGGTGTACGAGCGCCTGCGCGCCGACATCACGCACGGTATGCCGGAACCCGGCAGCAAGCTGCGCGTCGAGGAGCCATGTGCACACGCTACGGCGTGAGCGCCGCCCGCTGCGCGAGGCACTGAGCCGGCTCTCGGCCGAGGGCCTGGTGGAACGCTCCGAGCAGCGAGGCTTCAACGTCGCGCCGCTGAAGTGGGACGAACTGCCGACGCTCACGCGCAACCGCGTGCAGCTCGAAGGGCTGGCGCTGCGCGAGTCCATCGAGGAGCGCGACGCTGCCTGGGAAGACGCGCTGGTGCTGCTGGTGCACCGGCTGTCGCGCACGCCACGTTCGCTGTCGGCCGACCACTACGTGCCCAACCCGGCCTGGGAGGCGCTGCACCGCGAATTCCACCGCGGCCTGCTGGCGCGCTGCCCGTCGCGCTGGCTGCGCGCCTTCTGCGACACGCTGGCCGACGAGGCCTACCGCTTCCGTCAGCTGGCGGCCAACCGCAGTTTCAGTTCACGCAACGAACACGCCGAGCACGTGGCGATCTTCACCGCCGCGCTGGAGGCCGTGCCGACGACGCATGCGCGGCTGCTGGGCGAGCACTACACGCACCTCGGCCAGCGTGGCTTCGCAGGCGCGCGAGCAGGGCACGCGCCTTGAAGCCGGCACGTCAGGCCGCGGCCAGCACGATGTCGATGTCCATCACCGGCACGTCGGCGTCGGGAGTGGTCTCGTAGCGCCGCACCAGCGCCGCCCGCACGCCGAAGACGGCATCGCTGGCCGGGTAGGTCGGCGGCGTCGAAGAGCTCGGTCACCAGCGTGCGGTGGGCCGGCGCCTGAACGATGAGGTGGTGATGCGCCGGCCGCCAGGCGCTGCGCCCGGCCGGGGCGACGACGTCGCCACGCCGGGCCGTCGGTCGGGATCTGGTAGGGCTGCGGCTTGATGGTGCGGACGGCGAAGCGACCGGCGGCGTCCACCTTCAGCTGGCAACGCAGGTTGTCCTGCGGCTGGCTGCTGTCCATCTGCCAGTACAGGCCGTTGGCGGCGTTCTGCCAGAAGTCGAGCGAGGCTTCGGGCAGCGGCTGGCCCTGTGACCCGAGCACTCGGCCGCGCAGCAGCACCACCTCGCCGGGGTTGTCGCGCGTCAGGTCGGCGGGGTTGTCGCACCACTGGCGAGCCCACGGTGTGGAAGGGCCCTCGAGCACGCTGCCTGGCGTGGCGCCCGGTGTGCTGGCCAGCGGGTCGACCAGACTGCTCAGGGGCCCAGCACGTCGGACAGCAGGCTGAATTCGCTGCGGTTGGCGCTGCTGATGTCGCCTGCACGGTGCAGGAAGGCGAGCGCGCAGCGCGCCATCAGTCATGCGTCAGGCGCGTGGCCTTGGCGTAGAGCGTGCAGGTGCTGCACCAGCTGCTGCAGCAGTTCGCGGCGGCGGGCGTCGGGCACACCGTCGAAGCTGGCGACCGCGGCCGCCGTGATGTTGTCCAGGCGGATGTCGCTCATGCCGTCACCCGGATTGCTTTGAAGCAGCCCCACGCCTTCGATCTGGATCTCGATCGTGTCGCCGGCCTTGCATCCACCGCGGCGTGCGCGCGTAGCCCACGCCAGCCGGTGTGCCGCTCCACCATCGCCGGTCTCGGAGGCGTCATCGCCTCGCTCAGCAGCGCGATGGTGCGGGCCACGCCGAACACACCATGTCCGAGGTGGTGGCGGCATCCACGCGGCCGTTGAGCCGGCCCTCGATGTGCAGGCCGGTACGGCCGGGCGG
>JADIZZ010000012.1 GCA_016704535.1 Betaproteobacteria bacterium
CCCGGGCAGATGCGCGGCTGGCGCGGGGTCATCGACGACGTCGCCCGCCCGCACGCCAGGCCGCAGCGAACGGCTGGAAGCCCTGGCGCCATTCCGACTCGCTGACCGGCCCGGCCAACCGCCTGCGGCTGCGTCAACGCACGGAGGAGGCGGCGTTGGTCACACCGGCCCCGGGCGACTCCGGGCGGCACGTTGCGCTGATCTGCCTGGACGTGGACCATTTCAAGTCGATCAACGACACCCTGGGACACGCGGTCGGCGATGCGGTGCTGGTCGAGGTGGCACGACGCCTGCAGGCTTGCCTGCGCCCGAACCTGGCAGCCGCGCGCCTGGGCGGCGACGAGTTCGCACTCGTCATCGACGCGGCGCTCGATGATGCCCAGGCACAAGCCCTCGCCCGGCGGCTGGTACGGCCCTGGGCAGCCCTTGGAGGTGGCTGGCCAGACCGTGCCTCTCGGCGTCAGTGTGGGCGTGGCGGTCGCGCCGGGCCACGGGCGACCTGGATGAACTGCTGGCCACTGCAGACCTGGCGCGTACGCCGCCAGGAGGCCGGCCGCGGCCGCTATGCGTTCTTCTCGCCACGCCTGGGCGACCGCCGCCGACGCCGTGTGCTCATCGGGCGGGAGCTGCGGGGCGCCCTGGCCGCGCGGTGAACTCGCGCTGGCCTGGCAAGCTGCAGGTCCACATCGGCAGCGGGCAGCGCCGTCGGCGCCGAGGTGCTCCTGCGCTGGCAGCACCCGACGCTGGGTGCGGTATCGCCGGCCGAATTCATCGCGGTCGCCGAGGAGACGGGCCAGATCGCCGCGATCGGCACCTGGGTGCTCGAGCAGGCCTGCTCCAGCGCCGTGCGGCTGCCGGCCACCGTGGCGGTCTCGGTCAACGCGTCACCGGTGCAGCTGCTGCGAGGCGACTTCGTCGGCGCGGTGGTCCCCTGGCTTTGGCGCGCTCGGGCCTGCCGCTGCAACGCCTGAAGGTCGAGATCACCGAGTCGCTCTTCATGGAGGCGGTGCCGGTGGCCTGGCCAACCTGCACGGCCTGCGCGAACTGGGCGTGCAGATCGCGCTGGACGACTTCGGCACGGGTTCTCGTCGCTGGCCTACCTGCTGCGCTTCCCCTTCGACCTGTTGAAGATCGACCGCGCCTTCGTGCTCGAGATGATGGCGCGCGACGATGCCCGCGCGCTGGTGCGCACCATCGTCGAGATGGCCCGCACGCTGGGCATGGAGACCATCGCCGAAGGCGTGGAGGACAGTGCCCAGCTCGAGGTGCTGCGCGAGGCCGGGTGCGACGCGATCCAGGGCTACCTGGTGGCCTGGCCGATGCCGCTGGCGCAGCTGCGTCCTCTCACTGGCGACCTGGTCGGACCCGCCCGACTACCTCCACGGCGCGTGTCGTGCCCCTTGCCGCCAGGCGGGTTGGCCCGCCGCACGCTGACCCCGGTAGAAACACCTCCGTTACCGCCGCCGCGCTAAGCCTGACCCCATGACCCCGAACTATGCACTTTTGCGGAGCCGCGAGGAGAGCGTCCTCCTGCTAAAGCTTGTCATCGCGCCGAGATGAGCCTACACGACGCCCCTTCAACCCACTCACCTTTGCCGTCTTCTACGGGCATCTGGCCGGCGTCAACCCGACGCTGAGCAGGCGCTGAAGGCTGCCCGGGATGCCACGCCACGGCTGAGCTCAACGGCGATCGAGGAGTTGTACCGCCTGCGTCGGGAGTGCTGACGATGTCGCCGTGCTGGCGGCCCAGGAAGACTTCCAGCGCCTCATGCGCACGGTCGCGGCCAGCGTGGCCAGCACGGGCGCCAGTGCGCAGGCCTACGGCAGCCAGCTCGCCGGTCTGACGCGCGCCCTGGAGAGCAACGGGCAGAGCCCCGACACCGCGACGCTGGCACCGCGCCTGAGCGAAGTCGCCGGGGCACCGCCCACACGTGCAGACCGTGGTGGCGGCGTTGCAGGACACGGCAACCCGCAGCGAACGCGAGATCGACCGGCTGCGCGACGCGCTGGAGCGCCGCGCGCATCGAGGCCTGCACCGACCCCGCTGGTAAGTTGCTCAACCGGCGGGGATTCGACCAGGCCATGAACGAGGTGCTGACCCAGCGGGCGCCCGTGGGACTGACCCACTGCCTGACGATCCTCGACATCGACCACTTCAAGCGGGTCAACGACACCCACGGCCATCCGATCGGCGACGCGGTCATCGAGTCCATCGGCCAGGTGCTGTGCCACGTGGCACGCGGGCCGATGTGTTTGCCAAGCGCATTGGCGGCGAGGAATTCGCCGTGCTGATGCGCTCGACCACTGCCGCGCAGGGCGCAGCAGATGGCCCAGGCCGCACGCAGTATGGTGGAGCACGATGAAGATCAAAGAGCGGGGCACGCAGGGAAGTCATCGCGCGCATCACCGTGTCGGCCGGCGTCGCGGCCTGGATGCCGGGCGACGATGCGGCCCGCCTGATGGCCACGGCGGATGCCGCGTTGTACCGGGCCAAGGAAGCAGGGCGTGATCGGGTGGTGGTGGCCTGACGGCAGCTCGACCTGCCCGGCGCAACCGCCCCAGCGGCCGGTGCGGGCTAGCCCCACAGGTCAAGCGGCAAGCCACCGGCAGCTGGCGAACTCGGTAAACCGTGCGGGGCGGCAATCGCGCCCAACCCCGTATCGCGAATAGAGCCCGGCTGAGCGGTTCGTATCTGGGCCCGCGATACGACGCCTTGCGACTTGCGTCGCAAGGCCCTGCTCATCTTCGGATTGCCGGAGTCACCCGGCGCAGGCCATCAGGCCTTCTTCTTGCGAAGGCTGACACCCATCAAGCCCAAGGCACCGATCGCCAGCGCAAAGGACGACGGCTCCGGCAGGCGGCGAGCGATGTCCGCCGAAGACTCGCCGGCGTAGGTCATCGCATCCACGCTGAGATTCCAGCCCATGGCGTCGTAGGCCGCCAGGTCCAGCCCGCTCACGAAGCCCATCTGCCCGAAGCAGAAGGTCGGGTCCATGATGCCGTAGCCCACGCCGCAGGACGGCTCTTCCTTCCAGTGCGACGCTTGATTGCCGTCGCCGTTATAGCGGCCAGTTGAGAAACGGCCACCCATCAGCGCAGTTTGGCCACCGTCGATGGAGAAGTAGGGCGAACCGCCGGTGCGCATGTCAAGCTGGCCCGGTTGGCTGTAGCGGAACATGTCCAGTGCGCTGAAGACGGACGTGTTGTTCAGGTCATAGCCCAGACCTCCACGGAAGAGGCCGTTGGGGTAGCTAAAAATGTCGAGAAGGTCGACACCCGACACGAAACCCAGGGCATGGCCCATTTCGTGGATCGCCACGCCCAGGAAGTCGAACGTGCCGGCGGTGATGCCGTCGCGGGCGTCGAAGTCGAAGGCGAAGGTGTTGCTGAACGTCATGCTGCCGTCGATCGTGGGGGCGGCAAACCCCAGCGCCTTGATCAACGACGTGTTCTGATACAGCACGCGAGACGAGGTCTGCGTCCCGTTCAGCACGGCCGTCACCGAGGTGTCGTTATCGCCGGCGGCATTCACACCGACCGTCAGGCCGCTGATGCCGCCGGTGGTGAGCGGGGGAAGAACGATGTTCTGGTCGATGGCCGAAGTGCTCTTGGTCGCGTTGACGGCGCTTTTCCAGCTGGCAACGGTCAGGTCAACGCGCGTGCTGCCGGTCGAGCCGATGACATTCGGGGGCAGCGCCGCAAACTCCACCTCCAGGTTGATCGTCGCGTTGTTCGTGAACATGCTGCCCCAGTACTTCGCGGCGAGCTGAAAACCCTTCAGCTTGCGAACCCGTGACGCCGCCGACGTCGATCAGGTTGACCGTGGCAGCCGTGAACCGGCTGCTGCCAGCGCAGCTGCCGTGGCCAGAGCCGTCCGCATGAATTTGGAAGCCATCAAAATCACTTTCGAGTTAACAGTGAAAATATCCTACCAGCAACAGCGCTCTCGACGGCCCTCGACGCCCCCGCACCTCGGGGGACGTCGACCCTGGTAGTTACCCAGCCCTCAGGGGGATCCATTCGAGGCGACGCTGGTCCCGTGGTAGGCGTCGACAAACGGCTGCAGACGTGGCCGGTACGGTGCAGCCACCTTCAAACCGGCGCGGTAGATGGGCTGCCTGACCTGCATGGCACTGGCCGTCATCACGACCCGCTGCGTGTCGTGCGGGCGGTGCACTGCAGACTCCTCCTGCAGGCCGCAGTGCACGAGGATGCGCCGGGTCCAGGTCTGCGGATCATCGACAAGGCTGGGGTAAGGCACGACCAGCAGTCGTTCACCCAAGCGCTGCTGCCAGAAGGACACCAGCATGTCCTCCAGTCTGAAATGAGCAGCAATGTCGCCCAGGTCGTAGCTCCAGCCGACGCCATGGATGAAGAAGGTGCGGAAACATGACCATGCACAGTCGAGCGGGGCGCGCCGCATCCAGATCAACGGCGCGTCAGGCAGGGCGCTGGCGATCAGGCCCAGGAAGCGGCTCATGTCGATGCTCTTGTCGACGATGCGCCCTTCGGGCCCGAACCGTTCGGCCAGCAGATGCAGGTACAGCCGGGCCAGATCGTCCGGCGTGCCGCCCTGGGCCACGAAGGCTTGCAGCGCCTCGCCGGAGACGCCGCCTGCCCTGACGGCCAGATGCTGCATGAGGTTGACTTCGGCCCCGTCGCTGACCGCGCTGTGGCTGGCCAGGATGTGCTCGACGAGCGTCGTGCCTGATCGGGGGAGCCCCGTGACGAAGATGGGGCGCCCGGTCTCGCGGGCCTTGCGGGCATTGAGCGACTCGATCACACCTTCGTCGAACCCGCTCATGGCCTGACGCGCGTGGGACTCGTTGCCGACCCTGCTGTAGGGGGTCTCGCTGCGCAGCAATCGAGCGCCCTGGGCAAAGGCCGTGAAGGCGCGGTCGTGCTCGGCACGGTCCGCATGGAGCTTGCCCACCGCATAGAAGTAGCGCGCCCGGTCGCCCGGACCCTGGTTCGCTGCGGCGGCTCCGTCTGCCAGAAGCCGCTCGCCCAACGGGTCCTTGGCCAGGTTGACCGCCGTCGCCATGGTCAGCCATGCCGGGCCCCAACCGGGCCGATGCTTCAGCGACTCTTCCAGAAACGCCCTAGCCTCTTCCGCCCGGCCCATGGTCATTGCGGTGTTGCCCAGTACATACGCACGGCCCGCTCGATCGGGCACGTCAGGCGGCAAGCGAAGCACGCAGTCGTGGGGGTCTCGCATGCGGCCGCACTGCGTCAACAGCACCGCCTTTGAATACCGTGCCTGCGGCGAATCTGCGGCGGCGGCCACGAAGGCGTCCATGGCGCGCAGGGCCAGCGTCAGCTCACCGCTGACCCGCATCAGTTCGGAGATGGCCTTCCATTGGGGTCCGATGGGCGCGTTCGCGTCCAGCAGGCTCACAACGGCCCGGTTGGCGGCATCGCGGTCTCGCAGGGCCAGGGCCTGCTCGAGGTCCTGCACCAGAGGCATCCAGCTGGGCGTGTTCACGCTGCGACGTTATCCCACCCGCGCGTCCGACGCATCACGCAAGCGATCGACAATGACGCTGAGCGCGTGGATCAGCGCAGAAAACGCCCCGATGCGATGCAACCCCATCGTGCACTTGGAGCTCAAGCTCAGGACCCCGTGGCGCGACGGCGGCCAACGGCACGACGATCTGCCAGCGTCAAGTTTCAGTCTGGACCAGCCGCTCGGTCCGGTGACGTCTGGCCGACAGCTATGGGCCGCCGCCGGCATTCAGCGGCCCAGTCCGAACGGCTGCAGACAGTCTTGAACTGCCGTTCGAGCACTTTGACGAGACGACAGTGCATGGCCGGGAGCGACAGGTCGCCGCCGGACCGCGAGCAGCCGCGCACGCTGCACAGTTGACGGCCAACAAGACATCGCCGGCTCCCCCTCGACCCTCGCCCGGCGGCAAGAAGTGCTGACTGCAAGTCCTGAATGTCCTGCAAGTCCTGGTCGTACGGCGCCGGCGTTGAGTTGGCAGGAAATCCGGGACATCCAGGACATGGATGAGCAGAGAAATCACGCGCTGAGAGCCACACCCTCAGGTCAGGCTGCACGTCGCATTTGCCCTGCGATGGCGTGCGTCACAGCCATGCCGGCGCCGCCAGCGCGTCGTCGGCAAAGGGTGGATCGAGTCGACCCGCAGAATGGCCTCGACAAGTTGAGCGCGATGTCATGTAATCCGCGCGCGTCGGCACAGGGGACCCATCCCGACCCCACCTAGTCTGTCTGGAGAATCCTCGATGGCCACGTCCCTGCCCACCTACACGGGCGACATGACCGCTTTGGTGCGGCCCACCGGGCATCCCGTCACCGACGCCCTCATCGTCGGCTCGAAGTGGGGCACGGTAGGGGCCGGCACCGGCGCCACCGTCACCTTCTCGTTCCCGGACGCGGTCGACAAGTTCGACAAGCGTGACGGTAGTCGTCGGGAACTACAACCCGGCGGAGCAGACCCAGGGGGCTACGCTGCCTATCTGCAGGGTTTCGTGGCGTTTGGCGCTGCCGAACAGGCGGCCGCGCGCCAGGTGCTCGCTTCCTGGGCCGCGGTGGCCAACCTGCAGCTCGTTGAGGTCGCGGCCACAACCGTCGATGCAGGCGTGCTGCGCTTCGGGTATACGGGCGGGCTGGGGGGAACGACCTACGCGGTGTCGGCATTTCCGCAGGACTTCGCCGGCGCCGGCGACACCTGGATGAACAGGGGCCTTCCTGTTTCCGGAGGGCTGGGCCCCCGGCACGCAGAATTTCCTCACCCTGCTGCACGAGGTCGGGCATGCCATCGGCCTCAAGCACCCACACGACACCGGCATGGACGGCACACCGGGTTGGCCGTCCACGCCCGCCGTGCTGCCCAAGACGGGCGACGACACGCTCACCGAGTACTCGACGCAGAACATGGTGATGGCCTACAACGACATCCCCGGCCAGGGATCGTCGTTGCAGGCCGATTTTCGCGCCGACGACGCCGATGAAGGTGGACATCGACGCCATCCAGTACCTCTATGGCCCGAACCTGGCGCACAACGCCGGTAACACGGTCTACACCTTCGTTTCCACGGTGCGCTACAACGAGACCATCTGGGACGGTGGCGGCAACGACACGATCGTCGTCGACGGCTCGGCCGATGCGGGCATCAGTCTGGTCCCGGGCACCTGGAGCAGCGTCGGCGTGCCGCTGACCTTCTCCAACCGCAACCCGGACCTCAGCCTGGCTGACCCTCGCCCCGATCTGACCGACCCGCTGACGGTGTACATCTACGACACAGTGCTGATCGAGAATGCCATCGGCGGCGGTGGCAACGACGTCCTGATCGGCAACGCGGCCGGCAACTGGCTGCAGGGCGGGGCCGGCAACGATGGCCTGGACGGCGGCCTGGGCATCGACCTGGCGGTCTACGGCGCCGTGCGCGCCAGCGCGGCCGTGGCCGCGACGGCGACCGGGTTCTCGGTGACTTCAGACCTCGACGGCGCGGATACGCTGGTCAATGTCGAGCGCCTTCAGTTCGCGGACAGCGCGCTGGCGCTGGACCTGGATGGCAACGCCGGCACCGTGGCCAAGGTCCTGGGTGCGGTGTTCGGTCGAGACGAGGTCGCCAACGAGGTGTATGCCGGCATCGGTCTGTACTACATCGACGGGGGCATGGCGTACGAGAGCCTGATGCAGTTGGCCATCGATGCACGACTGGGCATTGGTGCGAGTCATCCGGCAGTCGTAGATCTCTTGTATGCGAATGTGGTCGGTGTTCCGCCCGGTGATGCGGATCGCACGCACTTTGTCGGCCTGCTGGACAGCCGCGCCTACACGGTGGCGGGCCTGGGCGTCATGGCGGCGGACATCGACCTCAATGTGACCAACATCAACCTGATTGGGCTGGCGCAGCAGGGTTTGGAGTACGCGCCGTACCTCGGGGGGTGAGGCAGGGAAGGAAGGGCCAAGGCTGGCCCCAGACAAGTGCCTGGAAGTGCGGGCAGATGCCAGCAGGGGCCGGTCCTGCGTGATCGGCTGGCAGTAAGCCGGTGGGCATGCCGGCGATGCTGGCAGCAGGGGATGAGCACCTACTGACCCAGGGCAACAAGGTGCTGTTCTACGTTCGATGGGTCGATTGATGGGTCAGAAACAAAGACGGGCCCAAATGGCCCGTGTTTGCTTGGTGCCTGGCGGAGAGAGAGGGATTCGAACCCTCGGTACAGGAAGACCTGTACGCCGGATTTCGAATCCGGTGCATTCGACCACTCTGCCATCTCTCCGAAGGTGGTCTTCGCCTCAAGCGAAGCCGCAAATTCTAGCGGATCAAGCGCGCAGGACTTCCAGCCCACCGAGGTAGGGACGCAAGGCCGTCGGCACGCGCACCGAGCCATCGGCCTGCTGGTGGTTCTCCAGCACCGCCACCAGCGCGCGGCCGACGGCCAGACCGCTGCCGTTGAGCGTGTGCACGAACTCGGTCTTGCCTTGCGCCGTGCGGTAACGCGTCTGCATGCGCCGCGCCTGGAAGGCCTCGCAGTTGCTGCAACTGCTGATCTCGCGGTAGGTGTCCTGCGCCGGCAGCCACACCTCCAGGTCGTAGGTGCGCGCAGCACCGAAACCCATGTCGCCGGTGCACAGCAGCACCACGCGGTAGGGCAGTTCCAGCTTCTGCAGGATGGCCTCGGCGTGGCCCACCATCTGCTCGAGCGCGGCGTCGCTGTCCTCGGGGCGCGTGATCTGCACCATCTCGACCTTGTCGAACTGGTGCTGGCGGATCATGCCGCGCGTGTCGCGCCCGGCACTGCCGGCTTCGCTGCGGAAGCAGGGGCTGTGCGCGGTCAGCCTGATGGGCAGCTGAGCGGCGTCGAGGATGCGTTCGCGCACGCTGTTGGTCAGGCTGATCTCGCTGGTGCTGATGAGGTATTGCTCGGGCTGCGCCTCGTCGCCGCCACGCGTCACCCAGAACATGTCTTCCTTGAACTTGGGCAGCTGCCCCGTGCCTTCCAGCACCTCGCGGTTGACGATGTAGGGTGTGTAGCACTCGGTGTAGCCGTGCTCCAGGGTCTGCGTGTCCAGCATGAACTGCGCCAGCGCCCGGTGCAGACGCGCCGCAGGCCCGCGCAGGAAGGTGAAGCGCGCGCCGGACAGCAGCGCGCCAGTCTCGAAGTCCATGCCCAGCGCGGCGCCGATGTCGACGTGGTCGCGGGGCGTGAAATCCATCGGCAACGGTGTGCCCCAGCGGCGCCACTCGGCGTTGCCACGCTCGTCGGCACCGGCCGGCACGCCGGCCTGCGGCAGGTTGGGCAGGCTCATCAGCATGCCCTGCAACTCGGCCTGCACGGCTTCCAGGCGCTCGGTGCCAGCCTTCTGGCGGTCGGCGATGCCGTTCACTTCGGCCATCAGCGCACTGGTGTCCTCGCCCTTGCCTTTCATCTGGCCGATCTGCTTGCTGGCGGCGTTGCGGCGCGCCTGCAGCTGCTCGGTCTCGGTCTGGATGGCCTTGCGTTCGGCTTCCAGCGCGCTGTAGCGCGCCACGTCGAGGAAGGGCTGCGGGTCCTTGCGGCGCTGCAGCTGTGTGACCACGCCTTCAAGGTCGCGGCGCAGCAGGTTGGGGTCGAGCATGGGGGCTCCTTCGGATTCAGCTTCTCACAAACGAACGGCGCCTGCATCAGGCACCATCGTGGAATTCACGCAGCGCGGCAGCGTCACGATCGTGAACCGGCGACCTCGCTCATGCCGCGGTTGCCCAGGCCGCGCGGCAGTGGGAAGTGCACGTCTTCCACCACGCCATCCATCTTGCGTATGGTGACGGCGCCGTACTCGCGCAGGCGGTCGATCACGGCCTGCACCAGCACGTCGGGGGCCGAGGCGCCGGCCGTCAGGCCCACGCGCTGGCGGCCCACGAACCAGGCCGACTGCAGGTCTTGCGCGCCTTCGACCATGTGCGCCTCGGTGCCCAGGCGCTCGGCCAGTTCACGCAGGCGGTTGCTGTTGCTGCTGGTGGGGCTGCCGACGACGATGACGACGTCGACCTGCGGCGCCATCACCTTCACCGCATCCTGTCGGTTCTGCGTCGCGTAGCAAATGTCCTGCTTCTTCGGTTCGCGCACGTGAGGGAAGCGCAGCTTGACCTCGGCCAGGATGCCGGCGGCGTCGTCCACGCTCAGCGTGGTCTGCGTCACCACCGCCAGCTTGTCGCCGCGCGGCTGCACGCCGGCGACGTCGGCCACGTCCTCGACGAGGTAGATGCCATCGCTCAGCTGCCCCATCGTGCCCTCGACCTCGGGGTGCCCCTTGTGGCCGATCATGATGAACTCGTAGCCTTCCTTGGCCAGCTTGGCCACTTCCACGTGCACCTTCGTCACCAGCGGGCAGGTGGCGTCGAAAACCTGGAAGCCGCGCTGCGCCGCTTCCACGCGCACGGCCTTGCTCACGCCGTGGGCGCTGAACACCAGCGTGGCACCGGGCGGCACGTCGGCCAGGTCTTCGATGAAGATGGCGCCTTTCGCCTTCAAGTCATTCACGACGTAGGTGTTGTGCACGATCTCGTGGCGCACGTAGATGGGCGCGCCGAACTTGCGCAGCGCGCGCTCGACGATCTCGATGGCGCGGTCGACGCCGGCGCAGAAGCCGCGCGGTTCGGCCAGCAGCACTTCACCCTCGAGTCCGGTGTTCACAGCACCCCCAGCAACTTGACTTCGAAACGGACGGGCTGGCCGGCCAGCGGATGGTTGAAATCGAAAAGCAGCCAGTCGCTGCCGACCTCGCGGACGACCCCCGCGTAGCTGCCCTGCCCGTCGGGCGTGGGGAACTGCACCACGTCGCCGATGGCGTATTCCGCATCCGGGTCACCCAGTTCGTGCAGCATCGTCAGCTTCACGCGCTGCAGCATATGCGGGTTGCGGTCGCCGAAGGCAGCGCCGGCAGGCAGCTCGAAACTCGTCTGCGCGCCTTCGGCCATGCCCACCAGCCGTTGCTCGATGGCCGGCGCCAGCTGGCCCGTGCCCAGCGACAGCGTTGCCGGCTTGTCGGCGAAGGTGTTGACCACGTCGGCGCCGTCGGCGCCCGACAGGCGGTAGTGCAAGGTGAGGAAGGAACCGGGCTGGACGAGGTTCACGCGGGCGGACCTTTTGGGGGCATGCAAGGGGGTGAAAGGCGCGAGAGAAACACTCGCATAGACTGACCCTCATTCTAAGAGGAGCCCATGAAAGACCTGCCCGCCGACCAGCGTCCACGCGAGAAGCTGCTGGCCCGCGGTGCCGCCGCGCTGGCCGACGCCGAACTGCTGGCGCTGCTGCTGCGCACAGGCTACAAGGGCCGCGGCGTGGTGGCGCTGGCCGACGACGTGCTGGCGCACTGCCGCGGCTGGGCCGGGCTGCTGAACCTGGCGCCCGCCGGCTTGCATGGCCTCAAGGGCCTGGGCCCGGCCAAACGCGCCGAGCTGCTGGCGGTGATGGAGATGGCACGCCGCGCGCTGGCCCAGCAGATGCAGGCCGCGCCCGTCTTCGACAGCCCGCAGCGTGTGAAGGACTACCTGGGCCTGCAACTGGGCGGCCAGCCGCACGAGATTTTCGCGGTTCTCTTCCTCGACGCCCAGCACCGCCTGCTGCGGCTGGAAGAGATGTTCCGGGGCACGCTGACGCAGACCAGCGTCTACCCGCGCGAGGTCGTCAAGCGCGCACTGGCGCTGAACGCCGGCGCCGTGGTGCTGGCGCACAACCACCCTTCGGGGGTGGCGGAACCGTCTCGCGCCGACGAGTACCTGACGCAGACGCTGCGCAGCGCGCTGCAGCTGGTGGACGTGCGGGTGCTCGACCATCTCGTCGTCGGCCAGGGCCACGTGGTGTCGATGGCTGAACGGGGGCTGCTGTGACGCCGCCACCCGAAAGGCTGCGGCCCGCGCGCCTGCGTTCGCTGGGCGAGCTGGCCCACCTGCGCGAGACGATGAAGCACCGTGAGCACGAAGCTGCCGAGCGTGCGGCGCGGGAGCGTGCCGAGCAGGCCGCGGCCGAGCGCCAGCGTCGCCAGTTCGCCGACGCCGTGGGCCCCGTCACACCACTGCCGCCCGATGGCCGCGCGGCCCGCAGCCTGCCGCTGCCCGAACCCGCGCCACGCCAGCGCCTGCTGGACGAACAGGCCGCGCTGCGTGAGGCGTGGTCCGACGAGATCGACATCGAGACGCTGCTGTGGACCGACGACGGCTTGAGCTTCCGACGCGCGCGTGTCGGTCCCGAAGTGGTGACGCGGCTGCGGCGCGGGCACTGGGCCATCCAGGCCGAACTCGACCTGCATGGCCTGCGCCGCGAAGAAGCCCGCGACCAGCTGGCCGCCTTCGTGCGCAACGCTGCGATGCGCGGCCACCGCTGCCTGCGGGTGGTGCACGGCAAAGGCCACGGATCGCCGGGGCGCCAGCCGGTGCTGAAGGGCAAGGCGCAGCGGTGGCTGGCGCAATGCGCCGATGTCATTGCCTTCGCCCAGGCCAGCGGACCACAAGGCGGTGCCGGGGCGTTGATCGTGCTTCTGGGCTGAGCGGGTCAGCGGTTGCGCATCCAATCCGCGGTGCCGAAGAAGGCGTCGGCCAGACGTTGCGCCAGGCTCTCGTCGACCTCGTTTTCGTGCAAGGCCTGGATCATGCAGGCCATCCACTGGTCCCGTTCGGCGATGCCGATGCGGTAGGGCATGTGACGGGCGCGCAGCCGCGGGTGGCCAAAGCGTTCGATGTAGAGATCGGGGCCACCCAGCCAGCCGCACAGGAACCAGTGCAGCTTGTCGCGGCTGCCGGACAGGTCGGTCGGGTGCAGCGCGCGCAGGCCGGCGTAATGCGGCTCCAGGTCCATCAGGTCATAGAAGCGGTCGACCAGTGCCCGCACGCCGGGCTCTCCGCCCAGCCGTTCGAAAGGCGTGGCGGCAAGCCCCGCGGCTTCGGGAGTTTCCATCTGCGCCTGTGCCCGCTCAGGCCGGCAACATGCGCGCCGCCACCGCGCTCACGCCCAACGCCGCCGGTGCGCCGGGCATCAGTTCCGTCAGCAACTGCCGACGCTGCACCGATTCACGGACCGCGGGATCCAACGGCACTTCGCCCAGCAGGTCCAGCCGCACCGGGCCGTCCAACCCCGGGGTGACATACCGGTCGACGACCTGCTGCAACTGCTGACGCACGGCGCGGCCCTCGCCTGTCTGGCGCGTCTGGTTGACGACGAGACTGAAGCGCCGCCGACCCGCCTGCGCCAGCACCTTGATGGTGGCGTAGGCGTCGGTGAGCGATGTCGGCTCGGGCGTCACGACCACCAGCACGTCGCGGGCCAGCGAGACGGTGTAGAGCACGACGTCGGAGATGCCCGCGCCGGTGTCGAGCAGAACGTGGTCGAAGCGCGGTTCAACCTCGACGACGACCCGCTGGAGCTGTTCGCGGAGCTCGGGCGTCATGCGCGAGTACTCGACCATGCCCGAGCCCGCCAGCAGCACCGAGAAGCCGGTCGTCACCGGCACGATGGCCTCATCGAGCGTGTGCTTGCCGGTGAACACGTCATGCAGCGTGATCTTCGGGTAGAGGTTCAGCATCACGTCGAGATTGGCCAGGCCGAGATCGGCATCGAGCACCAGCACGTTTTGCCCGGCGCGGGCGAGTGCGGCCGCGACGTTGGCCGAGACGAAGGTCTTGCCCACGCCGCCCTTGCCGCTGGTGATGGCGGTAATCGTCATTCGTGATCCTGGAACTGAGACGTCTCGAAGAGCAGGCGACGCTCTTCATTGCTCACGATCGACACCGCCGTGGGCTCCAGCCGCACGAGGTTGCGGCCGTCGGCCTTGGCCCGGTAGAGCTGCTGGTCGGCCCTTTCCACCCACAGCGCGGCGGTGGAGCGCACCCACTGCGGCGCGAAGGCGCCGCCGATGCTGACGGTACAGGTGATCTCCTGCCCCGGCGCCACCGGCACCGGCATGCGCTCGACACGCCGGCGCACGCGCTCGGCCACCGTCTCGCCGAAGGCGCTGGCGCAGTTGGGCAGGATGATCGCGAATTCCTCGCCGCCGACGCGAGCCACCAGGTCCATCGGCCGCACGCTGTCGACCAGCGCGCCGGCCACCGCACGCAGCACCTGGTCGCCGGCGGGGTGGCCCCAGTTGTCGTTGACGCGCTTGAAGTGGTCGATGTCCAGCGTCAGCAGCAGCGCCGGCTCGCCGCTGCGCGCTACACGGTCGATTTCGCGGCTGAGCGCCAAGTCGAAGGCGCGGCGGTTGGCCAGACCGGTCAGCGCGTCGCGGCTGGAAAGGTCGACCAGCGCGTCGATGACCGCCTGCAGCCAGGCCGGGCTCCCGGCGTCGCCGGGCGGAATGGGCAGTCCGGAATGGCCAAGCAGTTGCAGCGCCCGCTCCACCTGCAGAGAAGGCGCAGCTGGCTCGGCAGGCGCCGCGGCCGGGCCCGACGCGGGCGGGGGATTGGAGGGGTCCAAGGTCGCAGTGGATTCCGGGGCGCGAGCCACGAGGTTCGGCGAGTCTAGCAGTGCGTCCCTTGCTGCCAGGGGCCGGAAAAGGGGCCGCGCAGGGCGGTATCTCCGGGCATGGGCGTCACCCGGCACCGCGAAACTCTGGCGCTGGCCACCTGGGCCGGCGGTGGGCCCCCACGCCACCAAGACGCAGCCCGGCACACATCTCGATCACCGACACCCCGCCATGAGCATCGCCCTCACGCCCCCGGCCTTTGCCACCGCCGAGGCAGAGTTCACGCTCACGCCGGCCGACTTCGCCCGCGTGCAGCTGCTCATCTACCAGCGCGCGGGCATCAGTCTGCACGCCGGCAAGCAGGCCATGGTCTACAGCCGGCTGTCGCGACGACTTCGCGAAACACGTTTCGCCTCCTTCGCCGACTACCTGCAGTGGCTGGAACGTGCCACCGGCGCCGAAGCCGAGGCCGAGTGGCAGGAGTTCGTCAACTGCCTGACCACGAACCTGACGAACTTCTTCCGCGAGGAACACCACTTCCACGCGTTGGTGGAAGACCTGCGTGCGCGCGCGGCGCGGCCCATCCGGCTGTGGTGCAACGCGGCGTCCACCGGGGAGGAGCCTTACTCGCTGGCGATGACCGTTGTCGAGACGCTGGGTGTCTCGGCGCAAGTGAAGCTGGTGTGCAGCGACATCGACACCAAGGTACTGGCCACCGCGCAGCGCGGCGTCTACGCCGCAGAGGCCCGTGGGCTGAGCCCCGAGCGCATGAAGCGCCACTTCCTGCGCGGCACCGGCGCCAATGCCGGGCAGATCCGCGTCAAGCCCGAACTGGCGCGGCTGATCGAGTTCCGCGTCTTCAACCTGATGAGCACCCATTGGGCGACGCTGGGCGAGCCTTTCGACCTGGTGTTCTGCCGAAACGTGATGATCTATTTCGACAGCCCGACGCAACGCAAGGTGCTGGAACGTATTCACGCCGCGATGAAATCGGGCGGCCTGCTGTACGTTGGTCACTCCGAGAACTTCACTGAGTCTCGCGATCTCTTCCGCCTGCGCGGCAAGACGATCTACGAACGGGTGTAGGTGAGCCCCCAAGCTCGCGATCGCTCGCTACCCCCCAGGGGGGCCGTCCGCCAACGGCCCGGCAAAGCCGGTTCCGTGGCGGGAAGCTTGGGGTCGACAGCCTGGTCTGCCGCCTGCGCTCAAGCCAGACGGCGCCGCCGCCGATAAGCCTTCAATGGCCCCCGTTTCCTACGCCGCCTCGGCACCTGCCGTGGCCGCTCGCCCTGCACCGCCTAGCCGGCTGGACCGGCTGAAGGCGCAGCCGCGCAAGGCCGGCGAGGCCTCGTTCTTCTTCTTCGATGCCCACTTCAAGAACGACGCGGTAAAGGTGCTGCCGGGCGAGTTCTTCGTCGCCGACGAGGACCTGCTGGTGATGACCACGCTGGGCTCGTGCATCGCCGCCTGCCTGTGGGACCGCGACAAGCGCGTCGGCGGCATGAACCACTTCCTGCTGCCCGACGGCAGCGGCAAGGAAGGCGACAGCGGTCGCTACGGCAGTTATGCGATGGACCTGCTGATCGGCGAAATGGTCAAGCGTGGCGCCACGCGATCGACGATGGAGGCCAAGATCTTCGGCGGCGGTGCCGTGATCAGCGGCATGAACACGATCAACGTCGGCGAGCGCAACACCGCCTTCGTGCTGGACTACCTGCGCACCGAGCGCATCACCGTGGTCAGCAAGGACGTGCTGGACATCTACCCGCGCAAGGTCTGCTTCCTGCCGGCCAGCGGCAAGGCGATGGTCAAACGCCTGGCCTCGACAAACACCGAGGCCTTGGCGGCGCAGGAACGCGCCGCAGCCACGCGCGCCGCACCTTCCGCAGGCAGCGGCGGCAGCGTCGACCTCTTCTGACCTGCGCAGTGCCGCACACAATGCCGCCGTGGAGCATCAGGGCATGAACATCAACAAGATACGTGTGGTCGTCGTCGACGACTCGGCGCTCGTGCGGGGCCTGCTGGCGGAGATCATCGACCGTCAGCCCGACATGTGCTGTGTAGGCGCTGCCGCCGACCCGCTCGTGGCGCGCGAGATGATCCGCAACCTGAACCCCGACGTCATCACGCTGGACGTGGAGATGCCGCGCATGGACGGCATCGACTTCCTGTCGCGGCTGATGCGGCTGCGGCCGATGCCCGTGGTGATGGTCAGCACGTTGACCGAACGCGGCAACGACGTCACGCTCAAGGCGCTGGAGCTGGGCGCGGTGGACTTCGTCAGCAAGCCCAAGATCGGCGTGGCGGACGGGCTGCGCCAGCTGGGCCAGGACATCACCGACAAGATACGCATAGCCTCTCGTGCACGGGTGCACCGACTCGCAGGCACGCATTCAGTGGCCTCGTCCGGCGCGGCGCCTGCCACGCCGGTGACGATGGCCTCGCTGGGGCGGCTATCGACCGAGAAAGTCATCTTCATCGGCGCCAGCACTGGCGGCACCGAGGCCACGCGCGAACTGCTCGTCAACCTGCCCGCCGACAGCCCGGCGGTGATGATCACGCAGCACATGCCGCCGGGCTTCACGAAGAGCTACGCGGCACGTCTGGACGGCCTGTGCCGCATCCGCGTGGGCGAGGCCATCGACGGCGAACGCGTGCTGCCCGGCCACGCCTACATCGCACCCGGCGGGCTGCACCTGTCGGTGGAGCGCTCGGGGGCCAACTACATCGCGCGCGTGCTGGACGGCGAACCCGTCAACCGACACAAGCCCAGCGTGGAGGTGCTGTTCGACAGCGCCGCGCGCGTGGTCGGCCGCAACGCCCTGGGCGTGATGCTCACCGGCATGGGCGCCGACGGCGCCCGGGCGATGCGCACGATGCGCGAAGCCGGCAGCTACAACATCGCGCAGGACGAACAGAGCTGCGTCGTCTTCGGCATGCCGCGCGAGGCCATCGCCCACGACGCCACTCACGAAACGCTGCCGCTGGGGAAGATCGCGCCGCGGCTGGTCGAGTGGCTGCGCACGCACGCCGGGGCCGTGACCTCGCGCGTCTGATCGACTGCGCAGCAGTGGCGGACGCGGCGAGACTCAGGTCTCGCCGGGCGGCAGGAAGAGCGCCTGCAGGTCCGACAGGAAGTCGAAACCCCGCACTGTCGGACGTACGGTGTCGGTGGTGACGTCGTGCTCCAGCAAGCCGTGCTGCTGCGCTTGCGCCAGTGGGCCTTCCACGGCAGACAGTGGCAGCCCCGTGCGTTCACCGAATCGGGCCAGCGTGAAACCTTCGCGCAGCCGCAGTGCATTGAGCATGAACTCGAAAGGCAGGTCGCGCCGCTTCACCTCGTGCGCGTTGCTCACCGCGTTGCCGGCCAACGCATGCTGCATGTAGGCGGCCGGCTCGCGCCAGCGCACCTGACGCAGTACGCGGTGGGGGAAGCTCAGCTTGCCATGGGCGCCGGCGCCGATGCCGAGATAGTCGCCGAATTCCCAGTAGTTCAGGTTGTGCGCACATCGGTGACCGGGCCGCGCGAAGGCGCTGACTTCGTAGCGCTGCAGGCCGGCCGCGGCGGTGCGCTCGGTGATCAGGTCTAGCATCTCGCTGGCGGCATCGTCGTCGGGCAGCACGGGCGGCCGCAGCGCGAACACCGTGTTCGGCTCCACCGTCAGGTGGTAGATGCTCAGGTGCGGCGGCACAAAGGCCAGCGCGTTGTCCAGTTCGCGCGACAGGTGCTCGGCCGTCTGCCCGGGCAACGCGTACATGAGGTCGACGTTGAACGTGTCGAAGGCCTCGCTCGCTTCGGCCACGGCGGCACGTGCCTGCGCGGCGTCGTGCACACGGCCGATGCGCGCGAGCATGGCGTCGTCAAAGCTCTGCACGCCAATGGACAGCCGTGTCACGCCCGCCCCGCGGAAGGCCTTGAAGCGTTCACGCTCGAAGGTGCCGGGATTGGCCTCCATCGTGATCTCGACGCCGGGCTCCAGCGGCAGCCGGGCACGAATGCCGCCGATCAGGCGGTCGATGGACTCGGGCGCGAACAGGCTGGGCGTGCCACCCCCTATGAAGACGCTGTGCACACGCCGACCCCACACCAGCGGCAGCGCGCCTTCCAGGTCGGCGAGCAGGGCTTCGATGTAGCGCTGCTCGGGAGCCTCGCCACGCGCTTCATGCGAGTTGAAATCACAGTAGGGGCACTTCTTCAGGCACCAGGGGACGTGCACGTAGAGCGACAGGGGCGGCAGCGCGGCCAGCTGCAGCGTGCCAGGACGCAGGTAGTGCTGCACCGAAGGCGGGCTCGCCGCATCGGCGGCGGCTCCGACGATCGGGATCACAGGCGCCATACGTCCTGAAGCAGCGCGCGCATCTGCGCCGTGGCCCGCGCGCGGTGACTGTGCGCGTTCTTCGTGTCGGTATCCAGCTCGGCCACGCTGCGTCCCAGTTCGGGGATGAACATCAGCGGGTCGTAGCCGAACCCCGAGGCGCCGCGCGGCGCTGCGAGGATCTCGCCCGGCCAACGCCCCACCGCCACCAGTGGCTGCGGGTCCAGCGCGTGGCGCACGGCGACGAGTGTGCAGATGAAGTGCGCGCGGCGGTCGGTGGTGTCGCGCAACGCGTCGAGCAGCTTGGCGTTGTTGGCGGCGTCCTGCACGCGGCGCCGCGCCTCGCGGTCGCCAGTGGCAGGCAGCTCCCCGGCGTAGTGCGCGGAGATCACGCCCGGTGCACTGCCCAGCGCATCGACGCACAGCCCCGAGTCGTCGGCGATGGCCGCGCCGCCGGTGGCGGCCGCCGCGTGACGCGCCTTGGCCAAGGCGTTCTCGATGAACGTGTCGTGCGGCTCGTCGGCTTCGGCAATGCCCAGGCTGCCCTGTGTCACCAGATGCAGCGGCAGGCCGCCCAGCAGCGCCTGCAGCTCGCTCAGCTTCTTGGCGTTGTTCGATGCCAACACCATGCGCAGTCCGGGCATCAGGTGCTCCCGAGTGCCTGCCGCTGCAGTGCGTTGAGTTCGCGGATGCCCTTGTCGGCCAGCGCCAGCAGCGCGTCCATCTCGGCGCGCGAGAAGGGCGCGCCCTCGGCCGTGCCCTGCACCTCGACGAAGCCGCCGCTGCCGGTCATCACCACGTTCATGTCGGTGTCGCAGGCCGAGTCTTCCGTGTACTCCAGGTCGAGCATCGGCACGCCCTGCACGACGCCCACCGACACCGCAGCGACGAAGTCGCGGATGGGGCTGGCCTGCAGCTTGCCCTGCGCCATCAGCAGCGTGACGGCGTCGTGCGCGGCGACGAAGGCACCGGTAATGGCTGCGGTGCGCGTGCCGCCGTCGGCCTGCAGCACGTCGCAGTCCAGGCTGATGGTGCGTTCACCCAGCGCATTCAAGTCGAACACGCTGCGCAGGCTGCGGCCGATCAGGCGCTGGATCTCCTGCGTGCGCCCGCTCTGCTTGCCCTTGGCGGCCTCGCGGTCGCTGCGCGTGTGCGTGGCGCGCGGCAGCATGCCGTACTCGGCCGTCAGCCAGCCCTGCCCGCTGCCGCGCTTGAAAGGCGGCACCTTCTCTTCGACCGACGCGGTACAGAGGACCTTGGTGTCGCCGAAGCTCACGAGCACCGAGCCTTCGGCGTGCCGCGTGTAGCCGCGCTCCAGGGTGACGGGGCGCAGCGCGTCGGCCATGCGGCCGGAAGATCGTTCGAAACTCATGGGGTTCTCTCTCTGGTGTGGGTCGCGGGAAGGGCGACGTCTCAAGCGGCCGCCGCGGAACCGGCCTTGCCGGGCCGCCGGGGGCGCCCCCGTGAGGGGGAGCGCCAAAGGCGCTTCGGGGGTGGCCTGTTATCGGCGCTTGGCGGAACTGCGCTGGATCGCTTCGTTGATCTCGCGGATGCTGCGCTCGATCTCGGCTTCGTCCAGGTCATCGGCGTTGGCGTCGGCGCCCAGGCTGGCCTGGATGGTGGACGCAAACACCTCGTCACCCAGCGACAGCGTGGAGATGGCACTCTTGCTGTCGATGTCCTCGGCCGACTCCCACTCGACGGCCAGGACGGTGACGTTATCGCTCTTTTCGCCGGTCTCGCGCAGTGCACGCTCGGCCAGTTCAGGAACCGCTTCGGCAACATTGCGCCTGGCCAGAATCTCGGTGATGACGTTGTCGGGCAGCGCGCCCCACAGACCGTCGGAACACAGCATCACGCGGTCGCCCGGGTGGACGAGCAAGGGGCCGGCAGTGTCGATCACCGGCTTGCCCGGGCTGCCCAGGCACGTGAAGAGCACGTTGCGGTTGACGCGGTCGCGCATCGGGACCACCTGCGACAGCGTCTCTTGCAGCTCGGAATAGGAATGGTCGCGCGTACGCGCCACCAGCTTCTGGCCACGCACAAGGTACAGCCGCGAATCACCGCAATGCGCCCAGTAGGCGGCGTTGCCCTGGATCAGGCAGGCCACGACGGTGGTGCGCGGGGTGTCGAGCAGCGCCCGCTCCGTGGCGTAGCGCAGCAGTTGGTGATGGCCGGCAATGATGGCTTCCTGCAGGAAGCGCACGGGGTCGGCCAGGCGCGGCTTGGCCTGCTGCTGGAACATCGCCGACAAGGTCTGCAGTGCCAGCTGCGAAGCCACTTCGCCTTCGGGGTGGCCGCCCATGCCATCGGCCAGCGCGAAGAGGCCAGCGTCCCGCGTGTAGCAATAGCCCATGCGGTCTTCGTTTTTCTCGCGGCCGCCCTTGCGGCTGACCTGGTAGACGCTGAATTGCATCCCGCGTCAGGCCTTCTGGCCTGTCTTGATCGTTTCGATCTGCAGCTTGAGCCGCTCGCCAAAGCTGAGCTTGGTGTACCGACGTTCGGTCTCGCGCGCCAGCTCCTTCTGCAGCGCGAACACGCTCTGCGGACGACTCAGCGGGTCGAGGCTCATGCACCACTCCGTCACCTCGATCAGGTTGTCGGAATAGATGTTGCGCAACCGGCTCAGGCTCAGTGCCAGGCGATCCTTCTCGATACGCTGCGGCGCGTCGTTGGGCGGGTAGCCCTGCATGCAGGCGTAGATGCAGGCCCCAATGGCATAGATGTCGGTCCAGGGGCCGAGCGTGCCATCGCGGCGGTACATCTCGGGCGCGGCGAAGCCCGGGGTGTACATCGGGCGGATGAAGTTGCCTTCCTTGCTCAGCACCTCGCGCGCGGCGCCGAAGTCGAGCATCACGGCCTTGTTGTCGTTGGTGACGAAGATGTTGGCCGGCTTGATGTCCAGGTGCAGCATCTTGTGCTGGTGCACGATGCGCAAGCCGCGCAGGATCTCGTCGAACAGGCTGCGGATGGTGGACTCGCGAAACACCTTGTCACGCTTGAGGTCGCGCGCGGTGACGATGAAGTCCTGCAGGGTGTCGCCCTGCAGGTAGTTCATCACCATGTAGACGGTCTCGTTCTCGCGGAAGAAGTTCAGCACGCTCACCACGCTGGGGTGGCTGATCTGTGCCAGTGAACGACCTTCTTCGAAGAAGCTCTTCAACCCCAGGCGGTAGAGCGGCTGCTTGTCGGGCTTGACGCGGGGCGTCAGTTCGCCGGGCGAGCGTTCGGCCAGCGATGCCGGCAGGTATTCCTTGATGGCGACGAGCTGCTGCTTCTCGCCTTCGGCGAGATAGACCACGCCGAAACCGCCGGCGGCCAGCTTCTTGACGATCGAGTATCCGCCCACCACGGTGCCCGAAGGCAACGGCGCTGGTTTGGGCTTGGACATAATCGCGGGTTACTCTAGAGGCGGAAACAGTGGCTGTTTATAGCATGACGGGTTACGCGAACGCGGCCTCTGAAGCCAGTGAAACCGCCGCGTCGGTGACGGTGGAAGCGCGTTCAGTGAATGGACGTTTCCTGGATCTGACGCTGCGTCTGCCAGACGAGCTGCGCGGCCTGGATCCGGCGCTGCGCGAGTTGCTGACGGCCAACTGCCGCCGCGGCAAGATCGAATTGCGCGTGACCACCAGCCGCGAGGCCGACGTCGCCCTGCCCGCACCTACCAGCGACCTGCTGAACCGCCTGAGCTACCAGCAAGCGACGGTGCAGGGCTGGTTGCCCGAGGCGCGTGCGCTGTCGGTCAACGAGGTGCTGCACTGGTGCAAGGGCGGCAGCGCGGTAGGCAAGCTCGACGAGCCGGCGCTGGAAGCCGCCCGGCGCTGTGTCGAGGGCCTGCGCGAGGCGCGCGCCCGTGAAGGCGCACGGCTGGCCGCCATCCTGCTGGAACGCGTGGCCCGCCTGCGGGAGCTGGCCAACCAGGCCGCACCGCTGGTGCCGCAGGTGGTACAGCGCCAGCAGGCGCGCTTCCTGGAACGCTGGAACGAGGCCGTGGCCACTGTACAGGCTGGCGCCACCGTACCGGCGCAGTCTCTGCACGAAAGGGCGATGTCCGAGGCCGCGTCCTACGCCATCCGCATCGACGTGGCCGAGGAACTGGGCCGGCTGGGTTCGCACCTCGAAGAGATAGAACGCCTGCTGAAGGCCGGCGGCGAACTGGGCAAGCGGCTGGAGTTCCTGATCCAGGAGTTGCAGCGCGAGGCCAATACGCTGGGCAGCAAGAGCGCGGCGCTGGAATTGACCACGGTCTCGGTCGAGATGAAAGTCGCGATCGAGCAGATGCGCGAGCAGGTGCAAAATTTGGAGTAGTCCCGTGGCGTCTCGTGCCGTCCCACTGCACCACGCAGCCTTCGCGCTCTCGTTGATCAAGGGTCGCGCGCAGCTCCTTACCTGGATAGAATGTAAGGAAGCTTTCCATCCGCAAGGGACGCAATCATGTTCGCCACACTGACCAGCAAGGGACAACTCACCCTGCCCAAGGAGATTCGCGACCGTCTGAACCTGGATGCTGGAGCGATCCTCGACTTCCAGATCCAGGCCGACAACACGATCACCGCTCGGCAAGTCCAGCCCGACGCTCGGCGCATCCGGGGGTTGCTCAAGTCCCCGCACGCGACGCCGTTGACCGTCGAGCAAATGGATGAGGCCGTGTCGAAGCACCTGCGCGACAAGCACGCACCCAGCCACGCGGGCCGCAAGTCCGCTGGCCGATGATTGGCATCGACACCAACATCCTGCTGCGCCTGTGGCTCAACGATGACCCGGCGCAGAACGGGCGCATCGACGCGCTGTTGGCAGCGCATGGCGGCATGCCCTGTTCGTTGCTGGTGACGGATGTCGTCTTGGCGGAAGCCGTCTGGACCCTGAAGTCGGCCTTCGACCAGGACAAGGACGCCCAGTCAATCGCCGTGCGAAGCCTGTTGGAGGAGACCGCGTTCGCCTTCGAAGATCGCGAAGCCGTCGCCGCGGCGCTGGGCCTCTTCGAAGAAGGCTCCTGCGGATTCGCCGACTGCTTGGTCGTCGCCAAGCACGCTCGGCAGGGTTGCGAATTCACCGCGACCTTTGATCGAGGCATGCGCAAGCTGCCACGAGTCAAGGTGCTCTGACCTGGCCTGACCAAGCGCGTGACACTGAATTCGCGCTGCAGCCCCTCGCACGCGGTGTCGCCGCGACCCTGCTCCCGAATGCGTCGGTCCAGCCGCCGCCAATTCGCGAGTGACGGCTCCAGGGCGCCCCGGCGGCACACCTGAGGGGCAGGAACCGACCCAACAGAGACACTCGCTGCATCGAACTCGCCGCCTGGAAGCGGTCGCTCTAAACTCGCGTTCAACGGCGCAACCATGGCGGAGTCCCAAGGTCTCGACCGGCTTCCATCGAGACAGCTGCCCTTTCGTGCCTCTTCGACGACAGCGGCTACCAGCATGCGGTGAGCGGTACGCTTGAACCTGAAAAGTCCGCGGTCTTCGCGCGCAGCGCAGCGTCGCACAGGTGCGGGCGGAAGCTGCCTCAGCTCCGACCGACGGACACATTTGCTGCGAACCAGATACCCGGTCAAGCATACGATTTGTAGTTCATCGCTGCGGAACTCTCGATGCCAGCGGCTTGACCACGTAGTCAGGTAGGAAGCGGCAGTCGGCGGGCTGCGCTGAGCGCAGTTGCCGACAGCGCTCGGCAATGCCCGACGGCGTGGGCTTCTGGCCCTTGTCCACCCAGTTCAGGAGTGCCTCGAAAAGCGGCGGGTAGTAGGCGTCGCCCCAGTAGCTGTGCTCGCTGGAGTCGACAAAGGTCTGCACCAGGCGATCGCCGTTGCCAGCAACCGCCATGCGCTGGCGCAGCGTGTCACTACCCTCCACGAACACCGTCGCGTCGCCTATGCCGTGCGCGGTGAGCACGGGCACTGCGAAGCGACCCCGGTGGTCGGTGTCGGCGGCAAAGCGCGCCACGGCAGCCGGGTCGGCCTTGAATCGCGGGATGCCTGCGTTCAATGCGGCATCGTCGGCAGAGCCCACGTAGCGCACGCCGTAGTTGCCGAAGGGGCTCACACCGCCGTTCTTGGCCGTGATGTCGCGGAAGGTGAAGGTCGCGTAGTTGATGTGGCCGGGGACCGAGCTCTCGGGGATCTTCAGCACCGTGGCGATGGACTTGAGCTTGGCCGCCTGCTCGGGCGTGCGCTGCGCCGCCGGTTTGTCCGTGCCCAGGCACTCGTCCACGCGCTTGCGCACGTCGGCGTTGGTCAGCTTGCTGTCGGCCGGCAGACCGATGGGCAGCGGGTAGGCCGGCTCGTCGGGCAGCGGGTGGTTGTTGCACAGGTACTGGTACTTGGCGCGCAGATCGACACGGAAGTCATACGTTGCCGGGCCGGCCACCACGGCGCTGGTCAGCAGGATGCCTTCCCAGGACGTGGGAAACATCTCGGCTGCGCGCGCGGCCACCATGCCACCCCACGACTGGCCGTGCAGCAGCGTGCGCCGCGGCTTGGCCACGTGGTCGACGAAGATGCGGCGCACGCGTTCGGTGTCCTCGGCCGCGGTGGTGACCGCAAAGCCGCCCTGACGGAACACCGACCCGGCCCAGGCATGCCCTTCGCGCACGGTGATCGCCCAACGCTTGATGTCCTCGTCATTGCGCTTGGGGCTCGGGGGCCCCAGCGTGGGCCCGCCGTGCGCGTGCACGACCAGCACGCCGCTCCACTGCGCGGGCATGACGATCAGGTAATGCGACGAGGCCGAGTCCTGGCCGCGCAGGCAGCGCGCGCCTTCGGGCACGCCCGCCGGACAGGCCTGGGCTTGCGGCGGGGCCTCGGGTGGCGCGGCCGGCGGGCTGGCGCAGCCCGCAAGAAACAGGACAGAGGCACCGATCGGGGCCAGGCTTGCACGGAGACGCTTCATGTTCGGGCTCAGGTCGGGTAGAGGACGGACGGGCCTGTCAGAAGCTGTGGCGAACGCCGAACTGGTAGCCGCTGGAGGTTTCACCACGGCGGATGCCCGAAGGCCCGTTGCCGGTCGTCGTGAAGGTTCCACCGGTGACGGTCGTGCCGTCGTTGTCGATCCTGCCGTAGTTGACGTAGAGGCTGGTGCGCCGGGACAGCCGGTAGTCGTAGCCGACGCCGATCAGCGTGGCGTCGTACTGCTTTGGCCGGGCAGTGGGGCCGGTGCCCGATGACTTTGCGTACTGCGCCTTGATGCGGCCCTGCCCCACCGGGACCCTGACGCCGATGGTCACCAGTTCACGGTCGAGCGTCGAATACTCGGCCTTCTCGTAGGCGGCGACGACATACACCGGCCCGAAGTCATACGAAGCCCCGATGCTTTGGGTCGTCAGCTCGTCAAGCATGGCGCCGGTCTTGTAGGTCTTGCTGACGGCGCCCGAGACCTCGAGCGTCTTGCTCTCATAGCCCACGCGGGCACCAGCGTACTTGTTGCCAATGCCGCCTTCACCCGCGGCCACCATGAAGTGGCCGGAGTAGCCACCGACCACTGGCGTCCAGTAGCCGATGGTGTTGCTGGCACGCACGCCGGTACTCGCGCCACCCAGGCTGAGGAAGCTGCCGCGCAGGTTGGCCGTGGTGGCCACGCCCACGTAGGCCCACAGGTCGTAGTTGCCCCAGTTCAGGTAGCTGGGAACCTGGTCGCGGCCGATGCGCAGTTCGCCCAAGGAGCCCGTCAGGCTGACCGTGGAACGGCGCTGGAAGTTGAAGCTGCTGCCACCGTCGTCCATGTCGAGCTGGCCTTCGAGCCAGAAGCCGGCCTTCAAGCCACCGCCCAGATCCTCCACGCCGCGGAATCCCAGCCGGCTGGTGCTCGCCTGGCCGCTGCTCAGACTCTTCAGCGACCCCGCGGAGCCGTTCTTGATGTTGGTGGCGGCCACGTCGACGATGCCGAACAGCGTGACCTGCGACTGCGCCGAGGCTGCACTGGCACAAGCAGCGAGGACCACGGCGCCGAGGAGGGAGTTTTGCTTCTTCATGGTTTGCGTCTCTGTCTCATTTTTGGAGTTGGCTGCTTCGCTGGATCACCGAGCCGGATGGCGCGGGCGAACTCGGGCCGGGCCTGACATGCGCCCGCGGTCATGTGCATCTGCAGGTGCGCTAAGGTAGCGGCCCCGAGCGCCCATTGCAAATATCTGAAACACGTCAACGCCATACTTTCCTGATATGGACCTGCGGCAGCTGCGCTACTTCACCGCCATCGCCGAGACAGGGCACATCACCCGCGCCGCCGAACGGCTGGGCATGCAGCAACCGCCGCTGAGCCAGCAGATCCGTGCACTGGAGAAGCACCTGGGTGTGACGCTGTTCGTGCGCCACCCCAAGGGCGTACGGCTGACGGCGGCGGGCACGATGATGCTGGGCGATGCGCAGCGCATCCTGGGTAGTGTCGCGGCGCTGGAAGAACGCATGGCGCGCGTGGGCCGTGGGCTGCTCGGCGTGCTGTCGGTCGGTTTCACCAGTTCGGCGGCCGCCCATGCCTTCACGCCGCGCGTGCTGCGCGCCTGCCGCCACGAGTACCCGGACATCGCCCTGCGCATTTCCGAGAACAACGCGGCCGAACTCATCGAGGCGCTCGAAAGTGGGGCGCTCCACTGTGCCTTCCTACGCGTGCCGGTGGCACGGCCGGAAGGCCTCAGGTTCGACACCCTGCTGCAAGAACCCGTCGTACTAGCGCTGCCGATAGGCCACCCGCTGGCGGGGGCCTACGGGCCGCAGGACACCGTGCCCTGGGAGGCCTTGCAAGGGCAAAGCCTGATCCTGGTACGGCGCCCGGGCGCACCCGGCATCTACGCCAACATGCTGAATCTGCTGGAACGTCATGGCGTGAGCTTCAAGGTGCAGGCCGAGGTCGACCGCATGATGACGAACATCAACCTGGTGGCTGCTGGCGAGGGCATCTCGGTGGTGCCAGCGTCGATGCAGGGCGTACATGCTCATTCCGTGACTTACCGCCCCCTGCCCCCTGACACCGGCCTGCAGGCGCCCATCACGCTGGCCTACCGCAAAGACGACCTCGACGCCGTCACGGGCATCCTGCTCGACTTGGCGCGGCGCATCGCGCGCGACGGGGCATGGGCTGACCGCGGCGCTGCCGCCGGACCGAGCGCTTGAGGCCCGTCCTGGCGCACGGGCATCGCCGGCAGGTGCTTGCCGGCCTGCTGGGTCTCTGCGCCGGCGGTGCACTCGCAAAGTTGCCCGCGACGAGCGGGCGAAGCCTGCGCCTGACCGTGGCCTACCCGCCTGGCGGGACCAGCGACGACACGGCGCGCGAACTGGCGCGGCGGCTCGAAGCCCGGATGGGCCTGCGCGTGATCGTCGATCACAAGCCCGGCGCCGGCGGCGCGGTGGCCATGGAGGCCTTGTCGCGCGCCCGCGCCGAAGATGCAGAGCTCTGCTTCTCGGCCATCACGCCACTGCTGCAGTTGCCGCAGGCCGGCCCCCTTCGCTTCGACCCCGAGCGCGACATCGCGCCCGTGGCAGCCATCATGCAAACGCCCGTGCTGGTGGTGGCCACGCCGGCGCTCCAGGTTGCAGGCCTGGCCGACGTGATCGCCATCGCGCGCCTGAAGCCCGGCGCGCTGCGCTGGGCAAGTTCGGGTCACGGTACCACCGGCTCGTTGGTGCTCGAACAGGTTCGGGCGACGGCGGGTGTCGACATCACCCACGTGCCCTACGCGGGTGGAGGGCAGCAGATCAACGACGCGCTGGCGGGTCAGTTCGAGCTGCTGTCGACCAACGTCGCTGCGCGGCAGCTGGCCTATGTTCGCGAGGGGCGCCTGCGCGCGCTGGCCGTCGGGGCGCCGCAGCGCCTGGCCGTGTTGCCCGAGGTGCCTACGCTGGCCGAACTGGGCTTTCCCTCGGCCAACCTGGCGTCCTTGTTCGGCGTCTTTGCATCGGCCAGGTGGGGCACCGAACGCCTGGAGCACTGGCACAGCCAGATCGCTGCCGTGCTCAGGGATGCCGAGTTCAGGCAGCGCCTGCTGGCCGTCGGCAACCTGCCGGCCGACATGTCGCGACAGGACTTCGCTCGTCGTATCGCCGTCGAGACCAAGGCAGTACGCAGCTTGTACAACGGCGCGACGACAACCCCGCGCTAAATATGTCTGCGCGGTCGGTCGTGATCCCACGAGCCTGCGAGCGCCGCTGACGACGCAGGTCGTTGGCCTGGGGGCTCTCTCAAGCCCGCGCAGGCCTCACCACTTCACTTCGCCGCGGCCCACGTCCATCACCATGCGCGTGGCCAGGTACAAACGCGGCACGACGTTGGACACGAGCACGTACTCGTCGTCGTTGGAATGCGCACCGGCGCCACGCAGGCCAAAGCTCTCGAGCACACCGCCCTTGGGGCGCAGGCCGGCGAAAGCCGCGTCGGTACCGCCGCCCGTGGCACGGTCGCGAATGCTCAGCGGCAGCTTGACCTCGCCCGCCACCATCACCGCGTGCTGGGCCAATGCCCTCGACGCCGCATTGGAGACAAAGGCCGGGCGGCTGCGGTAGAAACTAAGCTCGATCTTGGTGTCGGGGATGAGTTTTTCTTCGATGGACTTCTTCAATGCCGCTTCCATCAAGTCCAGGTCCTGGTTGGTCAGCGAGCGCACGTCGGCAATGGCCGTGGCCTCGGCCGGAATCACGTTGCGCGATGCGCCCGCGTTGGCCACCGTCCAATTGATCTGCAAGCCCTTGTCCGGGTCGCCGAACTGGCGGCTCTTCAGCATCTGATGTGCCAGTTCGTACAGCGCATTGCGCCCCAGATGAGGCGAAGACCCGGCGTGGCTGGCCTTGCCGGTGACCTTCATCTCGACGATGGCAATGCTGCTCGTCGCCAGCCGCACCATGTCGCCGCCGGGCGTGGCAGCAGGGCCGCCGCCCTCGAACGAGAGCACCGCGTCGTACTCGCTGCCCAACTGGGTGAGGAAAGCGCCCGACCCCGGTGAACCGATCTCTTCGTCGCCGTTGATAAGCACGCCCAGTTCCGCGTAACCGGCAAAACCGGTGCGTGCCAGCAAGTCCACCACGTGCAAGATCAAGGCTACGCCCTGCTTGTCGTCGGCAATGCCCAGGCCGTAGGCGCGGTCGCCATCGATGCGGAAAGGCTGCTTGGCGATCATGCCCTTGGCGTAGACGGTGTCCATGTGGGCAATGAGCAAGACCTTCTTGCTGCCGCTGCCGCTGCGCGTGGCGTAGACCATAGGCCCCAGCGGCGCGCCCTTGAGTTGCGGGTGGAAGTCAGGAGCCCGGGTCGGCTTCACTTGCACCTGCATGCCCGCGCTGCGCAGACGGGCCGTCACATGGTCGGTCAGCTTGGCCAGGCCTTCGAGGTCACGGCTGCCCGACTCCATGCCGACCAGGGTCTTCAGCGTCTCCAGGTAGGCTGGCAACTCGGCCTGCACGCGGGCGCGCAAGGCCTCGTCGGCGGGGCGTGAAGGCGTGGTGGCCACTGGGGCAGGCGCAGGAGCCGCTGCCGGAGCGGGGGCCGCCTTGGACACGCTGGCTGATGCGGGCGTAGGTGCATTTGCCGTTGCGTTTGGAGGCGATGCCGTCGTCGCGCAAGCTGCGAGCAGCAGGGCTGCGAGCATGGGTACGGCGCGCGACAGTCCGCTGGAGCTGAGCTTGGGCGTCATGGCGTGGGGCCTTCTTGGAGTGTGTAAGCCCTGGACTCTAGGCGAGGCTCAAGCCGAAAACACTTGGTGTTCACCTCGACCTGGCTTTGGGCGCCGTAGCGACATCGCTTACCGGTGGCCCCTAGATGCTCAGCCGCATGCATCGGTCCCGCAAACCCTCGGACCCACCGGACTCCAGCGGCCCTGGTCGCCGGGTCGCCTGAACGGTCACGGTTGGGCGGCATCGGGCCGCCTGCAGCGCCTGGCCACGGGCCGGCGCATGAGGCGGTGCTCGCGCCTGCAATCCCAGATGCGTGAGGATCGTCTCGATGACCGGCTGTTCCAGGATGGCCGCAATGACCTTCAGCTCCCCGCCGCAGTTCGGACAGTGCTCCGTCGGCAAGACGTTCACGGATTTACCGCACGCCCCTCGAATCAGCTGACCCCGAAGCGGCCGCTTCCGAACACCCGCAAATGGCCGGCACGGTGAGGTCGGCCGAAGCCGAAGCTGACGTTCGCGCTCAGCCGCCGAGGTCACGCGCCATGAAGGCGACGGTCAAGGTCGCAGTTCGACCCAAACGAGCCCGTGGCAGCTCTCTCAGCGAGCGACCGGTCTACTTCAAGACTTGACCTTCGCTCCCGCAGAAGAGAACGTCAGTGACAGCGACAGCACCGTCGTTTACACCGCCCGTAGCACCTCAGCGGTACCTTGCTGCCGTGATGAACTGGCTGAACGACTCGCACCACACGATGACGGTGTTGTAGGCCGCCGGGTCGACGCCGGACGGCATCGGCACGAGGAAGTTGTCGAAGGTCTTGACGTCGCCCACGCGCAGCATCTTCGATTTCAAGCGCTGGAAGTCGACCTCGGTCTGCAAGAACTCCGGCGCGAGGTAGAGCTTGAAGTCAGGCCCCGGCGAAATGCGGCCCATCAGCGCCACCGCGTCTGCGCTGACGGACACCGTGCCCTCGCCCCAGTGCAGTGCATCGCTGTCGGTCAGGTCGCGCCGGAACTGGCCGCTGAACGCAGCCTTCGTTGCGACCTCACCCACCTCGGCTGCGCTCGGTGCGAGTGGTGCAATCAGGATGGGCAACGCGTAGATGCCGCCTGCGAACCCCAGCATCGCCACCACGGCGTGCGAGGTCACGAGGAAGAGCGCCTTCTTCATCGCAGGCACGAACGGATGAGCGTGTGCGGGCTACACCACACCGGCGTACTCGCCACGCGCCGGGTAGTTCTTCTCGAGCGCGAAGTCGAGCGCCGCCAGCAGTTCGTCGAAGTGTGGCCGGGCGAACGGCATCGTCTGCACCGCGCCGTAGTAAAGGGCGCCGTCCGGCTGCACGATGAACAGCCCTGGCTCGGCGAACAGCGCCGGCTCCTCGATGCCGATAGAGGTCTTGCCGCGCGAGGTGCTGATGTACAGGCCCCACTCGCGCGCCTTGCCGAGGCCCAGGTCGTAGCCCACGCGCAGACCCGGCGCGCCCAGCTTGTCGGCCATCGCCTGCGCCCGTTCGCGCGCGTCGCTGGACACCGCAATGACCTTGACGCCGCGCTTGTCGAACTCGGGTTGCAGCCGCCCGAGTTCGAGCAGGTACTTCAAACAGATCGGGCAATGCAGCCCGCGGTAGAACACCACCATGGTGAAGTTCGGCGCAGCATCCGCAGCGAGGTCGAAGTCGCCATGGGCCAGCGTTGGTACTTTCAACAGCGGTACGGGTTGGCGGGGCATCAGCATCGCGGACTCCTTGTCGATGCATAGCAGTCTATGGCTTCCGACGAGACCTGTGGACCTTAAACGTCTCGATTGATATACGCTTCGTCTCATGGTCGACCGTCTGTCCGCTCTCCTGCAGCGCTTCGAGCTCCATGCTCGCGTGTTCCACGGTGGCCCGTTGTACGGCGTGACGGACATCGACGGCAAGCATGGGGCCGGCCACCTGCATCTGCTCAGGCACGGCTCGCTGGGCGTGATCGTTGAGCAGGGCCATCAGACGGTCCTCGACGAACCCAGCGTGCTCTTCTTTCCCCGGCCACAGGCGCATCGGCTCGAAGCCCGCGGCGCAGCAGGCGCCGAACTCGTGTGCGCGTCGGTGGACTTCGGTATCGGCGACGAGAATCCCCTGCTGCGCGCCTTGCCGGCCAGCCTCGTGGTGCCCTTGTCGCACCTGCCCGGCCTGGAACTCACCCAGCAGCTGCTTTTCGCCGAGGCCTTCCGCCGGCGCTGCGGCCACGACGCAGTGGTCAACCGCCTCACCGAAGTGCTGTTGATCCAGGTAATGCGTTACGCCATCGAACAGCGCCTGGTCGATGGCGGGCTGATGGCGGGCCTGGCCGACCCGCGGCTTCACAGGGCGCTTGTCGCGCTGCATACCGAACCAGAGCGAGCCTGGACGCTGGCGTCGATGGCAGCCGTTGCCGGCATGTCTCGCGCACGGTTCGCCGCGCACTTCTCGCGCTGTGTCGGCGTACCGCCCGGCGAATATCTCACCGCGTGGCGCTTGGGGCTTGCGCGCACGCTGTTGCGCCGCGGGTTGCCGGTCAAGCAGGTGGCCATCGATGTCGGCTACGCCAACGCCAGTGCGCTCGGCCGCATCTTCGCGCAGCGCCTGGGCAGCAGCCCGGCGGCGTGGCAGGCGCGTGATGTCGAGCGGGCGAGGCCCGTCGAGCCGCTTGCGGCTGGATGAGGCCGGCGTCCTCACGGTCCCTGATGGGAGACGCAATGCCTCTGAAATTCCGGCCCCCGAGTCGTTGCACCGATGCCGTGAGGAATTGGTGAGGACTTCCGACCCGCCCGGCGGCAGGATGCGGCTCATGCCGACGTCCCCGCCCCACCTGCTGGTCATCGAGGACGAGTACGACATCGCCGCCCTGCTGCGCTTGCACCTGAGCGAACTGCCGGCCCACGTCGACGTGGCCCCGGACGGACCATCGGGCCTGGCTGCGGCCCTGGGCGGGCCCTTTGACGCCATCGTGCTCGATCTGCGCCTGCCGGGTCTGTCGGGTTTGGACATATGCCGCGAGCTCCGCTCGCACGGTCGCCGCGTGCCCGTGCTGATGCTGACCGCACGTGCTGCCGAACTGGACCGCGTGCTCGGCCTGGAACTCGGCGCCGACGACTACGTGACCAAGCCGTTCTCGGTGCTCGAACTGAAGGCACGCGTGCGTGCGCTGCTGCGCCGGGCCGCGCTGTCGGCAGCACCCGCCGATGCACCATCGCGGCTGGCCAGCGCCGAGTTGAGCATCGACCGAGTCCGGCGTCGTGCATGGCTCGGTACCCAGGAGCTGGTGTTAACGCCGCGCGAGTTCGACCTGCTCTGGCACTTCATGGGCCACCCGGGGCGCGCGTTCACCCGCGCCGAACTGCTCGAGCAGGTCTGGGGCTATGGCCACGACGGCTACGACCACACGGTGAACAGCCACATCAACCGCCTGCGCGCCAAGCTGGGTGACGATCGCAGCGAGTCGCGATTCATCCACACCGTCTGGGGCGTCGGATACCGCTTCGAGGTTGCCGAGGCGTCGTGAACACGGGCATCGCCTGGCACCGCCGGCTGCACGTGCGCCTCACCGCCGCGGCGCTGCTGGTACTGGCCTTGCTCGCGGTGGCGCTGCTTGCCGCGTCACGCCGGCAAGCGGCATTCGAGGCGCTCGAAGCGACCCAGCGGCTTCAGCTCGGCCTGGCGGCGACGATCGCCGCGCAGCAGCCGCGGCCGTTGATCGGTTCCGACGGGCAGCCGGACCGTGCGCTGCTCGCCGACCTGGCGATGCACGCGATGGCGCTGAATCCGGCGCTCGAGGTCTACCTGCTCGACCCCGACGGCCGCGTGATCGGCCATGCGCTCGACACGCCAGGGCCGCTGGCCGAGCGGGTCGACTTGTCGGTGGTGCGCCCGCTGGCCGGGCGCGCGCAGGTGCCACCGCCGCTGCCGCTTCTCGGTGACGATCCCCGGCGCCCGGGGGCGCGCAACGTGGTCTCGGTGGAAGGCCTGTCCTACGACGGGCGCATGAGCGGCTACCTGTACGTCGTGCTGCTGGGGCAGACGCAGCAGGCGGTGGCCGCGGCGGTGGCGCAATCCAGCGCTTGGCGCCAGCTGCTGCTGGCAGCGCTGGCCGTCACCGCGGGGGCTTCGCTGCTGCTGGTGCTCGTGATGCGCACGTTGACGCGGCCTCTGCGCCGTCTCACCGACGAGGTGCGCGCCTTCTACGCCCATGCTCCGGCCGATGCAGGCGCGGGCGAGACGCCTGGCGACGAAGTCGGCGCGCTGCGCGAGGCGACACGCGCGATGCAGCAGCGCATCGCGCAGCAGCTTCGCCAACTGCAGGACAACGACCGGATGCGCCGCGAGCTGGTCAGCAACATCTCGCACGACCTGCACACGCCGCTGGCCAACGTGCAGGGCTATGTCGAGACGCTGCTGCTGGCCGGCGAACGGCTCGACGCTGCAGCACGGCGCCAGCATCTCGAGACTGCGCTGCGCCACCTGCGGCGCCTGCACAGGCGCATCGCTGACCTGTTCGAGCTCTCCAAGCTCGACGCCGGGGGCGTAGCGCCACGCCTGGAACCCTTCCGGCTCGGCGAGCTGCTGCAGGACGTGGTGCAGGACGGGCAGCTCGCGGCGCGCGATCGCGGTGTCAGCCTGTCGCTGGCGGCGAGCACCGAACTGCACGCCAGCGTGCGCGCCGACATCAGCCTGATCGAGCGTGTGCTGCAGAACCTGGTGGACAACGCGCTCACCCACACGCCGCGCGGCGGCGCCGTGACGCTGGCGGTCGAGCGCGATGGGCCGGGGGCATTGCGCGTGGCGGTGATCGACACCGGCAGCGGCATCGCTCGCGAGCACCTGCCGCACATCTTCGAGCGCTACTGGCGCGCCGACGATACGCCCGCGTCGCCCGGCCACGGGGCGAGCGCCGGGCTGGGGTTGGCGATCGTCAAGCGCATCCTCGACCTGCACGACAGCCCGGTGCGTGTGGACAGCGATCCGGCCCGTGGCACGCGGTTCGAGTTCAGCCTGTCGCAGGCAGCCTGAGGCGGAAGACGGGCGGTGATCAAGGCTCCACCGATCGGTGAGCATTTCGTGAAGCATCGGGCGCGCGTCGCTGCTTCACTGGAGGCCCGCCAGAAGGCACCCACGAAGGAGCATCGCATGACCACTTCCCCGAAATCGCTGACCCGCCGGCTGCTGCTGGCCGGCCTCATGGCCACCACGTTCGGCGCACAGGCCAACGAAGGGCGCTGGACCTACGAGATCACCATCACCAACATCACCTACAACCAGCGCTTCACCCCGCTGCTGCTGGCGACGCACCGGCCGGCCATCACGATCTTCACCCTGGGCAAGCCGGCCTTGCCGCAGCTCGCCACGCTGGCCGAAGACGGCAACGTCGCGCCTCTGCGTGCGGTGCTGGACGGCAGCCCGCTCGTGAGTGCCACTGCTGCGGGCGATGGCCTGCTCGACCCCGGCAAGTCGGTCACTTTTCGGATCCAGGGCAACCCCTGGCGGGACCGGCTCAGCCTGGCAGCGATGCTGATCCCGACCAACGACGCCTTCGTTGCCCTGAACGCCGTGCAACTTCCCTACCCGGGTTGGCCGGCGCAGACATACACCGCGGTCGCATACGACGCGGGGAGCGAGGTCAACGACGAGCTGTGCAGCTCGATCCCCGGGCCCTACTTCGCCGAGTGCGGCGGCTCGGGCGGCGGCGGCCGCGTGGGCGGCGGCGAGGGCTTCGTCCACGTGCATCGGGGCATGCACGGCGCAGGCGACTTCAAGTCGATCGGCAGGGACTGGCGCAACCCGGTGGCGGAGGTACGCGTGCTGCTCGTGCGCTGAAGGGGCTGTCGCATTGCCGCAGAAGCAGAAGTCGAGAACGCTGGAAGCGGCGGGCAGCTCAGGGCAGGCGTTTCGTCGGGTGAAGAAAGATGCCCGGCGTTTGCCGGCTGGTGCAAAACCAACGCAAGCTTTGCAGCGGTCTGGGCCGGGCATTCGTATAAACCCTAAATACTTCCGCGTAACCCGGAAGGCCGTTCGGACGACTGAGCGGGTGTCGCGCCTTGCACAAGTGTTCTGCACGGTGCCGCGACAGCCGCCCGGGCCACTGGTTCGTCGCCCGGAACTTCCGTCCACATCCCTCTAGGAGTTGCCCTTGTCCCTTTCCAAACCCACCTCGTCCCAGGCCGCCGCCCTGGCCGTCGCCTTCGGCACCGCACTCGCACTGGCCCAGGCCCCCGCCTACGCCCAGCCCGCCGACAAGGAGAAGTGCTTCGGCGTGTCGCTCAAAGGCAAGAACGACTGCGCTGCCGGCCCCGGCACCACCTGCGCGGGCACCAGCACCCGGGACTACCAGGGCAATGCCTGGAAGCTGGTTGCCAAGGGAACCTGCGAAAAGACCGAGAGCAAGACCTCTTCGACAGGCCAGGGGCAATTGAAGCAATTCAAGGAAAAGCAGGCCTGATCGGCCCGCCGCCGCACCCCCGACAGCAGCGCCGACCGCGGACATGCCTGAAGCACGCACACCGTCCTGCCTTGCAGGCCTGGGCCTCAAGACAGGCCACGTGCCCGCGCTGCTGGCGGGCGGCCCGGCGGCGTTCCTGGGCGGCGCGGGCTTTGTGGAAGTGCATGCCGAAAACTACATGGTCGACGGCGGCCCGCTGCTGCGCCACCTGGAAAGGGTGCGCGCGCAGTGGCCGCTGTCGATTCATGGCGTCGGCCTGTCGATTGGCGGTGAGGCCCCGCTGGACAAGGACCATCTTCATCGGCTCGAGTGGCTGCTGAAGCGCTTCGAACCGCGCTGGTTCAGCGAACACCTGGCGTGGTCCAGCCACGGCGGGCATTGCTTCAACGACCTGCTGCCACTGCCTTACGACCGCGTCACGCTGAACCGTGTGTGCAACCACATCGACCAGGTTCAGCAGCAGCTGCGTCGCACCCTGTTGCTGGAAAACCCCAGCACCTACCTCAGCTTCGCGGGTTCGACCATGGACGAGCCCGATTTTATGTGTGAAGTGGTGCGGCGCACCGGTTGCGGTTTGCTGCTGGACGTCAACAACGCTTATGTCAGCGGCGTGAACCAGGGGCGGGACCCCTGGGCCCTGATCGAGACCTTGCCCGCAGATGCGGTGGCGGAGATCCACCTCGCGGGCTTTGCCGAAGACCTGGATGCCGCCGGCGAGCCGCTGTTGATCGACCACCACGGGGCCGCCGTCGATGCCGCCGTGTGGGCGCTGTACGAACGCACCATCGCCCGGCTCGGCCCCGTGCCCACGCTTATCGAACGCGACAACCACGTGCCCGCGCTGGCGGTGCTGGAAGCCGAAGCGCGCTTCGCGCTCGACATCCAGCGCTTCGCGCTCGAAAACCTGAGCATGGCCTGAGCACCCGGCCCGAACCCATGTACCCCGCATCACCCCCACAGCAAGCATTTGCGCGCGCGCTGCTCGACCCGACCCAGCCCGTGCCGGCCGGGTTGTGCGCCTGGAACGGGTCCGACCCCGGCGTGCGCTTCGCGGTCTACCGCAACAACGTCGTGCATTCGCTCGTGGCGGTGCTGGCCGACACCTTTCCGGTGGTTTGCCAACTGGTGGGCGAGGACTTCTTCGGCGCCATGGCTCGGTTGTTCGTGGCCGACCATCCACCCGCATCGCCCTTGATGCACCGCTATGGCGATGGTTTCCCCGACTGGGTGGCCAGCTTCGAGCCCGCCATCGACCTGCCGTATCTGTCGGGCCTGGCACGGCTGGAATGGGCACGCCTGTGCGCCTTCCACGCCGCCGACGCAAACGCTATCGACCGGCACGAGCTTCTGGCCGCGCTGCAGGCGCCCGAACGGCTTGCGGTCTCGGTGCTGACGCTGCATCCTTCCGTGGCGGTCGTGCAATCGCCGCATCCGGTCGTGTCGCTGTGGCGCGCACATCAGCAGGACGACGCTGCGCGGGACGAGCAACTCGGTCACCTGCACCTGGACGCTGGCGAATCGGCGCTGGTGTTCCGGGCTGACGACGACGCGCTGGTGCTCGAGTTGCACGCCGCCGATGCGGCGCTTGCTGCGGCACTGGCCAGCGGCGCGCCACTGGGCGCAGCGCAGACCTTGCACCCGCACGCCGACCTGGTACGTCTGCTGTCGGTGCTGTTGCGGCACGGACTGGTGGCCGACTTGACCAGCAATGCGATCAACGCCCCGAACAGCCCTCAGGGATCGCCGATTCCGCCCCAGGAGACTCTTGCATGACCCCCGGCACCCTTTCGCGCCAGGCTGGCAGCGTGCACGCCCCAGCGACCTCGATCATCGAACGGATGGTCCTCACTGCCCACGGCCTGATGGCCAAGGTGCCCGAGTCCGCCATTGCGCTGCTGGGGCGCTTCTCGGTGGCAGCGGTATTCTGGAAATCCGGCCAGACGAAGATCGAGGGCTTGGCGGTCGACATCGTGGCAGGCAGCTTCGAACTCGGCGTTCCCCAGCTGTCGTCTTCGGCCGTGGAACTGTTCCGCGATGAATATCAGCTGCCGCTGCTGTCACCCGAACTCGGCGCCATCCTGGCGACGGTCGGCGAGCATGCGCTGCCCCTGCTCTTGCTGCTGGGGCTGGGCACCCGTTTCGCCGCCCTGGGTCTGCTGGTGATGACGGCCGTCATCCAGTTCATGGTCTACCCCTCGGCCTACCCGACCCACGGCGTCTGGGCCGCCGTGCTGCTGTGGCTGATGGTGCGCGGGCCGGGGGTCATCTCGGTCGACCACCTGCTGGCGATGCTTCGCGGCGCGCCGGCCATGCGCTAAGGCGCTCAAGCTGGCGACCTTTCAGCCGATGCTGACGATGTGCCCGTTGACCCGCCCCCATCGATCCCCGACCCCGACCCGGCCAAGCGCCGATCAGGATCCGCTGCCCTGTCGACGCAACTTGCGGCTGGCTTCGCTGCCCTTCTGGGCCTGATGCTGCTGGTGGTGGCCCTGTCGGCCTGGCACTTGCACGCCGTGCAGAAAGCTGCCGGCCGCGTAGCCAGCGAAGAGTGGCCCCGCATGCTGGCGCTGCAGGAACTGGCCACGCACGCTCAGGGCCACGGTGCGGCGATGGCACGGCTGCTGACGGCGCCGCGCGTACAGCGCGAAGCCATCTACCCGGCGCTGGACGCCGAATCAGCCGCCATGGACCGGCTGACGGCGGAACTGACGCAGCGTGTCACCGAGCCCGAGTCCCTGGTACTGGTCCGTGAGCTCGATGCATCGCGGCACCGCTACCGCGAAGTCTTTGCCGAGGTGGGTTTGTGGATCGAGTCCGGCGAACCCGCAAAGGCCGCCGAGCTTTTCGCTGCCGACGGCCAACCCGCGCTCGACCGTCTGATGAACCTGGCCCGGCAGCTGGCGCAGACCCAGCAGCGTTCCGTTGGCGCCTGGCAGGGCCGCGCAGCGGATCGGGTGAATGATGCCGAGGCCCAGTTGATCGTGATCAGCCTGCTTTCGTTGGTTGCCGCCGCCGTGCTGGCTTGGCGCATCGGCCGTGGCGTGGCTCAACCCATGGCGCGGCTGGCCGAGACAGCCAAGCGGCTGGCCGGCGGTGAGCTGCAGGCCCGCGTGGGCTTTGCCGCGAAGCTTGGCCCGCGAGAGGTCGAACGTGTGGGCGTCGCACTGGACGCCATGGCCGAAGCGCTGGCACAGCGCAATGCGCACATCGAAGCCATCGCGTTCTCGGACCCCATCACCGGCCTGCCCAACCGCGCCGGCTTGCTGCGCGAGATGCAGGAGGCAGCCCATGAGCACGCAGCGGCACCACGGGCCGAGCCCGACACGGCGCTGTTGTTCGACGTCGCCCGGCTCGCTGCCGTGAACGACGTGCTCGGGCCTGCTGCCGGCGACGCCTTGCTGCACACTCTCGGGCACAGTCTGCACAACCTGGCATCCGTCAAGGGCTGGCATGTCGCGCACCTGGGCGCGGGCACGTTCTCGGTGGTGTGGCACCCCGAGCCGCAGGCGGCCGAGGCCGAAGTCGAGCGCGTGCGGCTGGCCGTACTGGCTGCACTGTCGGCGCCCGTGGCCTGCGCTGGCGTGCACATCGACGCGCAATTTCACTGCGGCTGGTCGCGCGCTGCGCCCGGTCTTGACGGTGGCATCGACCACGGGCGCACCCTGCGCGAAGCCGAAGAAGCCCTGGCCGACGCCAAGCGGCTGCGCACCGACGTGCGGCGGTTCGCGCGCAGCGACCCGCAGCAGCGGCGGCGTCAACTGGTACTGCTGGGCAGCCTGAGACAAGCCGCCGCCAGCGGAGGGCTGCAGATGTGGCTGCAGCCCAAGGTGGCGCTCGCCGGCAAGACGCCAACGCATTGCCATGGCTTCGAAGCCCTGGTGCGCTGGCGCCATGCCGAGTGGGGCATGGTGTCGCCCGCCGAATTCGTGCCCTTCGCCGAGGCTGCCGGCATGGTGGGCGTGATCACCCGCTGCATGCTGAAGCAGGCGCTGCGCTTCCTGGGCCAGCCCGCAGTGCAGGCGCAGGGCTTGCAGCTGTCGGTCAACGTCAGCACCGCCGACCTGCTGGACGAGGACTTTTCGTCATGGCTGTGCGAGCAGGCCCAGGCGGCGGGTGCGCCCCTGGACCGCCTGATCCTGGAGATCACGGAGGGCCGGCTGATGGACGATGCCGAACGTGCCCTGCCGGTCATGCATGCGCTGCGCGCAGCGGGGGTGCGCTGGTCGATCGACGACTTCGGCACCGGCTACTCTTCTCTGGCCTACCTGCAGCGCCTGCCGGTGTCGGAGCTCAAGGTTGACCGCAGTTTCGTCGACCATGTCGACGCATCGGCAGCGCGTGTGGCGTTGTTGCGCAGCATCGTGCAGCTGGGGCACGGCCTGGGCCTGCAGGTCACGGCCGAGGGCATCGAGCGCGTCGAGGAATGGACCGAACTGACGAATGCCGGCTGTGATCTCGCCCAGGGTTGGCTGGTCGCGCGCCCCATGCCCCCCGATGCCGCACTGGCCTGGTTGGCCGAACGCAGCCCGGCACCGGCACTTCAGCCCTTGGAGACCACCGCATAGGGCCCGCACGTCCGGTGTGGCCCGGGCGCGGCAACACAGGCGGCAGAATCTCGCAGCCACGGCATCGCCGGTCTCCGCCGAGCCATCGCCAAGTCATCCATCCACTCCGATGGCCCGGAAACTTGGCAGCGGGCCGATGTAACCGAAGGACCCCGAGCCACGAAATGCCTGTTGACGCCCAACCCGGCGACTTCGAGTCTGCCCTCAAGCCGTTGTGGTTACGTGCGCAGTCGGGCGATGACGTGGCCTACCGGCAAGCCCTGAGCTTGCTCGCCACGCGCCTGCGCGGGTACTTGAAGCGCCGCCTGTCCGGCTTGCCGGACGAGGTGGAAGACTTGGTTCAGGAGACGCTGTTGGCCTTGCATCTGCAACGTGGCACCTACGACCCGGCACTGCCCGTCAGCGCCTGGGCCGTGGCCATTGCCCGGCACAAGCTGGTCGATCTGTGGCGCCGGCGAGGGCGCCGCGACCATCTGCACGACACCATCGACGATGTCGACGAGCAATTGCTGGCGGCGGAACCCGACGACGGCGGTGCACGGCGCGACCTGGAACTCCTGCTGCAGGAACTGCCACAGGCGCAGAGGCAAGCCATCGTGCTGACCAAGATCGAGGGGCTGTCTGTTTCCGAGGCGGCCGCGCGGACTGGCGCCTCTGAATCGGCCATCAAGGTGCAGGTGCACCGCGGCCTCAAGCGTCTGGCCGCTATGGTGCGGCAGGAAAGCTGACACATGAACCTGGCCATTCACAGTAAGCGGAGATGAAGACCGACACGCTGATCGGCATGCTGGCCCGCAACGCAGGCCCGGCCCCGCGCGGGCTGGCGGCACGGCGCCTGTCGCCGGCCGCCATCGCCGGGATGCTGTTGAGCGCGGGGGCTGCGATCGCCGTGTTCGGCGCTATTCCGTTCGGCATGTTTGCCACAGGCACGCCCTGGATAAAGATGGCCTACGCTGGCGCCCTGGCTCTGACTGCAGGCTGGTTGACGGCGCGCCAATCGCGTCCGGCAGCCGCTGTCGCGACACCGCGACTCGCGGCTATGGCCGTGGTCACGGTAATGTTGGCGGTCGGCGGGATCTCTTTCTTCGCCGCACCGGCGGGTGCCCGCCTTGAGGCACTGCTGGGCCATTCATGGCTCAGCTGTCCCTGGAACGTGCTGGCCTTGTCGCTGCCGGCCCTGGCCGCGTCGCTCTGGGCAGTGCGCGGGCTGGCGCCGACGCGGCCCCGTGCCGCGGGCTTTGCGGCCGGCCTGATGGCCGGCTCGGTCGGTGCCTTCGGGTATTCGCTGGCCTGTCCCGAAGCGTCCGCCGCCTTCGTGGCGGTCTGGTACACGCTGGGCATCGCCCTGACTGGCGCCGTTGGTGCGCTGCTGGGCCGCAAGGTGTTGCGCTGGTGACCATGGCCGATACGAATCGGGACCAACAAGTTTCGACGCGACGCAGGATGCTGACCCGAATATCGGCAGCGCTGGTCACCATGGGCCTGGGCAAGGCAACCGCCAGCACCCCGTCGGGCGGCCTGAAGTCTGTGCAGATTCGCGATGTCGCGCGCATCGATGCGGCGGGTGGCGACGGTTGGCTGGCACGCGACCACAGCGGCCGGCTGTGGCAGGTCCTCGAAGACGGGAGTACACGCCTGTTGGGCGAGGGCTTGGCGGCCGAAGGCGCACTGAACGCTCGCCATGGGCGCATTGCCGGTCGCAGTATCGACGGGCACTTATGGGTGCGCAGCGACGCGGCGGCATCTGCGGGTGCGGAGCGCTCGAGCGCGCGGCTCGCCCCACACGGTGGGTTGTGCGTACTGCCCCTGGCCGTCATCGGTCTCATCGAACAGGAAGGACTGACGCGGCTCGCACGGTTCGAACCCGACGCCCGGAATCGATGGCAGGTCGTGGCGCAGAGCACCGATGCCGTACTTCCGGACGCGGTACCGGTCGTCGCCGACCTCGACGGCCGCGATGATGGCGGTCATGTGGCAGTGCTCGCCGGACCCGACCGGAACCGCTATCCGCATGCCGTGCTCGGGGACGACGTCGAAGCCACGCGGGTGCTGTGGCTCGACAGGCACAGCCTTCAGCCGTTGCGCACGCTGCGCCTGGACGAACCCGAGGTTCTCGAAGATCGGCATCTGCGGCCCTGGCGTTTGCCTGATGGGCGCCAGGGCCTGGTCACGGTGCGTTCAGGGCCCTCGGGCGCCCAACTGGCAGTCATCGCGGCCTCGCTGCACGCAGGCTCGGCGCTGGAGATCGCCGCCGCAGGCCCCTACATCGGCACGCGCAACCGCTGGCTCTCGCCCGCAAGCGTCGAGCCGCGCGGTGCCGAACTGTGGGCCGTCCACACGCCGCACATCGGCGGGGTGCTGCACCGCTACCGCGCCACCGGCGCCGGCCTGACCGCCGAGCCCGTCGCGTCCGGCCTCACCAATCACCGCCTCGGTGCCCGCGATCTGGACGTCACGGCCCTGATGGGCCGACTGCTGCTGCTGCCTTCGCAGAACTGGCAACAGGTGCGCGTTGTGGATCTCGAAACGAAGGCGATCGTCTCGACGTTTCAAGCCGATGAGCCGGTCCTGCAGCTCGTGACGGCGCCCAACGGGCGGGCCGTGGCGATGCTGACGATGAGCGGTCTATCGATCTACGCCATGCGTTGAAGCGCAGCTTCGTCGCACTTTTGCGGTAGGAGCGCCAGCACACATCCCCGACGCAGAATTGATTCTTCAAGTTGGCCGCCGTAAACCAGTCATCCAAGGCGGGCCAGCAGGGGAAATTCTGAACTGATCACGAGGGGCGGGCATGCTCGACATGTGGGGGTTCGTTGTGGGGTCTTCCGGGCGTGGCAAACGAGATTCGAAGACACGACAAGCACTTGGCTTCGCACTCGAAGTTCAGGTGCAGAACATCAAGTGAGGCGGTCACCTGCCGGGTGGTGGAAAATCCACCGATGGAAACCCCCGGCAACCTCTTCTGCGTGGCGGCGCCCAGCGGCACCGGCAAGTCCAGCCTCGTCAAGGCGCTGCTAGAGCTCGACTCGCGTCTGGCCGTCTCGGTCAGCCACACCACGCGCAAGCCACGCGGGCAGGAGGTGGACGGCCGCGAATACCACTTCATCGACGAAGCCGCCTTCCGTGCCATGGTCGAGCGCGGCGAGTTCTTCGAACACGCCGAGGTGCACGGCAACTGCTACGGCACCAGTCGCAAGGCTATCGAGGCCCGGCTGCAGCACGGCGACGACGTGGTGCTGGAGATCGACTGGCAGGGCGCGCTGCAGATCAAGCAGCTCTTCCCGCACGCGGTGCTCATCTTCATCCTGCCACCGAGCTGGGACGAGCTCGCGCAGCGCCTCAACCGCCGCGGCGAAGACCCGCCGGACGTCATTGCGCGGCGCCTGGCCAACGGCCGCCACGAGGTGGCGCAAGCCCGGCACTTCGACTTTGTTATCATCAACAGCTTGTTCGAAACGGCGCTTTTCGACCTGAAGACGGTCGTTCACTCCCAGCGCCTCAAGTACGCCGCGCAGCAACGGAACCGTTCACAGGTGTTCGCTGCGCTGGGTCTGGTCTGAGCACCATCACCCTCCACCCCGTTTCACCGAAGGCACCCATGGCCCGCATCACCGTCGAAGACTGCCTCGTCAAGATCCCGAACCGGTTCCAGCTCGTGCTGGCCGCCACCTACCGGGCGCGCATGCTGAGCCAGGGCCATGCGCCCAAGATCGAGACCAAGAACAAGCCCGGCGTGACCGCGCTGCGCGAGATCGCCGCCGGCGAAGTGGGCATCGAGATGCTGCGCAAGGTGCCGGTCTGACCGCGCACTGAATTCTTCTTCTTGCACGGGCGCGCCGCAGCGATGCAGCGCGCCCGTTCTTTTTGCGCACGACGTGCTTTTCTTGACCAAGCTTCCCGCCGCGGAACCGGCTCTGCCGGGCCGCTGGCGGACGGCCCCCCCGGGGGGGCGCAGGCCGCGGCTCCAAGTCCGCCTGCGCGGACTTGGACGGCCAAGCAAGCAAGGGCTCCGGCCTTGCGTGGAGCGACAGCCAGCTCGGGGGCACCACTTCCGCGCTAAATTCGCACTATGAGCCTGCGCTCCCTGGCCGCCGAACTTCTGCCTGCAGCCCTGCACGGGCTGCAGCGCGCGCCACTGGTCCAGGCACAGCCGGCGCCCAGCAGCGAGGTGTCGTCCTTCGCGGCGCTGCTCGACAAGCTGGCCTACCTGTCGAAGGCCGACGTGAAGATGGTGCGCGAGGCCTACAAGTTCGCCGATGCCGCGCACCTGGGCCAGTACCGCGCCAGCGGCCAACCCTACATCACCCACCCCATCGCAGTGGCCGGCCTCTGCGCCGACTGGAAGCTCGACGCGCAGGCCATCATGGCCGCGCTGATGCACGACACCATCGAGGACCAGGGCATCACAAAGACCGAGCTGATCGAGAAGTTCGGCGCGCCCACGGCCGACCTGGTCGACGGCCTGACCAAGCTCGACAAGCTGTCTTTCACCACGCGCGAGGAAAGCCAGGCCGAGAGCTTCCGCAAGATGCTGCTGGCGATGGCGCGCGACGTGCGCGTGATCCTCATCAAACTGGCCGATCGCCTGCACAACATGCGCACGATGCAGGCGATGGTGGCCGACAAACGGCGCCGCATCGCGCGCGAGACGCTGGACATCTACGCCCCCATCGCGCACCGACTGGGCTTGAACCAGACCTACCGCGAACTGCAGGAACTTTGCTTCGAGCTGTTGAACCCGTGGCGCTACGCCGCGCTGTCCAAGGCCGTGCAGCGTGCGCGCGGCCACCGCCGCGACATCGTCGAACGTGTGCAGCAGGAGGTGCAACGCGCCTTCGGCCAACAGAAGATCAAGGTGCAGGTGAGCGGGCGTGAGAAAACGATCTCGTCCATCTACCAGAAGATGCGCGAGAAGCACGCGGGCTTCGCGCAGGTCAGCGACATCTTCGGCTTCCGCATCGTCGTGCCCACGCTCACCGACTGCTACATCGCCTTGGGCGTGCTGCACCAGCTCTACAAGCCGGTGCCGGGGCGCTTCAAGGACTACATCGCCATCCCCAAGGCCAACGGCTACCAGAGCCTGCACACCACGCTGGTCAGCCCGCTGGGCACGGCGGTGGAGTTCCAGGTGCGCACCGAGGCCATGCATGCGGTGGCCGAGAAGGGCATCGCCGCGCACTGGATCTACAAGACCAGCGACAAGAAGGGAGCGGCGGTCGACGCGCAGCGGCTGTCGTCGATGTGGCTGCAGAGCCTGCTCGACATCCAGAACGAGACGCGCGACGCAGCCGAGTTCCTGGAGCACGTGAAGATCGACCTGCACCCCGACGCGGTCTACGTCTTTACGCCGCGCAGCAAGATCCTGGCGCTGCCGCGCGGAGCCACGCCGGTGGACTTCGCCTACGCCATCCACAGCGACGTCGGCCAGCACACGGTGGCGGCCAAGGTCAACGGTGAGCCGGTGGCGCTGCGCACCGAACTGAAGAGCGGCGACGTGGTCGAGATCATCACCGCGCCCGGCGCGCGCCCCAACCCCGCCTGGCTGAGCATGGTGCGCACGGGTCGCGCGCGCAGCAAGATCAGGCACCACCTGAAGAACATGGAAAGCGAGGAGTCACGCGCCCTGGGCGAGAAGCTGCTGGCACAGTCGCTGCGTGCAGAAGGGCTGCAGCCGCCCTCGGCCGACCCCACCGACACCACCGCAGCCGCGCTGTGGCAGCAGCTCACGCGCTGGAGCGGCAACCGCAACCGGGGCGAACTGCTGATCGACCTCGGCCAGGGTCGCAAGATCGCCACCATCGTGGCCAAGCGGCTGGCGCAGATGATGCTGGAAAAGGGCATCAGGCCCGATGCTGTGACGCTGACGCTGGGCCGCTACGGCCAGGACGACAGCACACCCACGCAGGGCGAGGTGCTGGTGGACGGCGGCGAGGGCGCATCGATCCAGTTCGCCAGCTGCTGCAGGCCCATCCCGGGCGACCAGATCGTCGGCTACCTGGGCCGCGGCGAAGGCCTGCTGGTGCACACCGCCGACTGCCCCACCGGCAAGCGGCTCTTCGAGCGCGACAGCGAACGCTGGATGCGCGTCGACTGGGCCGAGCAGCTGACACGCACCTTCGAGACCCACATCCACGTGCTGGTGAAGAACGGCATGGGCGTGCTGGCGCAGGTGGCTCTGGCCGTCAGCAGCGCCGAGGCCGACATCACGCACCTGGACATGGACGCCGAGGCCGCCGAAGAGAGCACCGAGTTGCGCCTGCTGATCAGCGTACGCGACCGCGTGCACCTGGCCGACGTGCTGCGTACGTTGCGGCGCTCTCCCGTCGTCTTGCGCGTCTCGCGCAGCAGGATCAGCTGACCGGCGTCAGCGCCCTGGCTCGGGCTCGGGATAGCTGACGGCCACGACCTCGATCTTCTCGACACCGCCTGGCGTCACCAGAGACACCTCGTCGCCTTCACGCGACTTCAGCAGCGCCCGCGCGATAGGCGATATCCAGCTCACCTCGCCCTGCAGGCTGTCGGCCTCGTCGATGCCTTTGATGGTCACCGTGCGTTCGTCCCCGGATGCGGTGGCGTAGGTGACAGTCGCGCCGAAGAAGACTTGGGTCCGCCCGTGGTGCGCCGAAGGGTCTGCCACCTCGGCGATGTCCAGCCGCTTGGTCAGGAAGCGGATGCGGCGGTCGATCTCGCGCAGGCGCTTCTTGCCGTAGAGGTAGTCGCCGTTTTCGCTGCGGTCGCCGTTCTTCGCCGCCCACGAGACGACCTCGACGATCTTCGGACGCTCGACGTCCAGCAGCGTCATCAACTCCTCGCGCAGGCGGAGGTACCCCTGGGGCGTGAGGTAGTTGCGCGTACCGGCCGGCAGCGGCGGCAGCCCCGGGGTCTCGTCGTCCTCGTCAAGACCCTCGGCTTCCTTCACGAAGGCCTTGTTCAGGGCAGCACCTCGACGCGGGCGAGTTCGGCGCCGCACTCGTCCTCGCAGGGCTGGCCGGGCGAGCACAAGGGGGCGTCGGGGGTCATGACCGTTGAGGGCTGTGGGGGCACGGAAACCGGATTGTCTCCCGCCTTCACCCAGCACGGCGGTGATGCCGTTCTTGCGGGCTTCTTCTGATGGGTCACTCGGTGGCACGCCGCCTCTGAGGATGATGGAGAACCACGAGCATCCATCCTGTCAGGCCAGGCACGCGCGCTGGCAGCTTGCGGGTCGCGAGCCGCAAGCGGCTCCTGCCCCTCAGAATGCGCGGACTGCCACGCCAATCGTCCAGCCCGCAACATGCCCTTGCCCACCCTGCCCGGCATCGACGTCTTCCAGCGTGGCTGGCTGTCTTCGAACAACGTGCTGCTGCACGGCGAAGGCGCCGGTGCCGTATTGGTGGATGCCGGCCACGTGCTACACGCCGAACAGACGGTGGCGCTGGTGCGGCGCGCGCTGCATGGCGAGACGCTCGCCGGCATCGTCAACACGCATCTGCACTCCGACCACTGCGGCGGCAACGCGACGCTGCAGCGCGCCTTCGGCTGCACGCTGACCATCCCGCCCGGACAGTGGGCCTCGGTGCAGGCCTGGGACGCCGTGGCTCTAAGCTACGAGCCTACGGGCCAGCGCTGCGAACGTTTCACCGCCGACGCCGCGCTGCACCCAGGCGACGTGTTGCGCGTCGGCCGCCACGAATGGCAGGCACTGGCCGCACCGGGGCACGACCCGCACTCGTTGGTTTTGTTCAATGCCGAGCACGGCGTCGTCATCACTGCCGACGCGCTGTGGGAACGCGGCTTCGGCGTCGTCTTTCCCGAGCTCGAAGGCGAGGGGGCCTTCGACGAGGTGGCGCAGGCGCTGGACCTCATCGAATCGCTAGATGCACGCTGGGCGATCCCTGGCCACGGTGCACCCTTCGTCGACATCCCCGGCGCGCTGAAGCAGGCCCGGCAGCGCCTGGCCGCCTTTCGCGCCGACCCCGTGCGCCATGCCCGTTATGCCGTCAAGGCGCTGGTGGCTTACCACATGATGGAAGAGCAGCAGCAGACGCTGCCGGCGCTTCTGCAGTGGTTCGGCGGGGTCAGCCTCTACCCGCTGATCTGGGAACGCATCGGCCGACCCGAAGGCACGCTGCAGGCCTATGCCGAGGCGGTGGTGAAGGAACTCGCCGACGCCGGCGTGCTGGCGCTGCGCGACGGCGTGGTGGTCAAGAACTGAGACCGGCCAAGCAAGGCCTTGCGCGGATCCGGCTTCGCCGGGCCGCAGCAAGAGCCCCCTCGGGGGGTAGCGAACGGAGTGAGCTTGGGGCTCCACTTCAGGTGCCGAAGCGCTCGTCGACCTTGCGCGCGCGGTACTCGAAGATGCGCTCGACATCGGCCGTCACCTTCGAGCCGCCGGCCAGCTGCCCCAGCCAGCCCGCAGGCAGCTTGTAGCGCACGGTGTCGCGCATCAGCGTGCCGCCGGCCAGCGGCAGGAAATCGTGCGTGTGGTGCCACAGCGCATAGGGCCCGCGTGCCTGCAGGTCGACGAAGCGGCGCGACGGCTCCCAGGTCTCGATGCGGGTCTGCCAGCGCAGCGGCACGCCGTTGAGTTTCAGTCGGTAGTCGATCAGCGTGCCGGCGCCGATCTCGGGCGTCGACTGCCGCAATACCTCGAAGCCCAGGAAGGGCGGCGTGATGGCTTCCAGGTTGCGCGCGTCGCCGAAGAAGGGCCAGACGACCTCGGCCGCGTGCGGCATCCACTGTTCCCACACCCGCTGGTGCACGCCGTCGCGCAGCGGCGTCAGCAGGTCGTCCAGCGCATGCTCGACGGTCTCGAAATCGAACACGAAGCCCGACGCCTGCGTGGCCGTCGGCAGCAGCCGCGTGCTGGCCAGCACGACGGCGGCGCGCTCGCCATACAGCGTGTGCAGCGCGGCGCGCGGCACCGGCAGGTTCTCGCGCACACCCAGGGCGCCGCACAGCGCGGAGGTGAACTGGCGGTTCGTCGCCGGCTGCGGCGCCACGCCTTCGAGCATGCCCGACCCGGCCCGGTCCAGTGCGTGCAGGAAGAGGCGCGCGATGTCATCGAGGTGGATCCATGGCAGCCATTGCGCACCGTCGCCCAGCCGGCCTGCCGCCGACAGGCGGAACAGCGGCAGCATCTCTGCCAGCGCACCGCCGTCGCGCGCCAGCACCACGCCCGTGCGCACGACCGGCAGGCGCAGGTCGGGCCGCGCTTCGGCCAGCGGCCGCAACTCGGCTTCCCAGGCGCGCACGACGTCGGTCAGATAGCCCGAGCCCGGTGCGCTGCGCGCGTCGAGCAGTTCGTCGCCTCGGTCGCCGTGGAAACCGCTGGCCGACCCGTGCACGAAGGTCTGCACGGCGCCGCCATGGGCCAGCACCGCCCGCACCAGCCGCCGCGTGCCGAGCACCCGCGTGTCGCGGATCAGCGCCTTCTTGCGCGCGCTCCAGCGCGTGTCGGCCACGGGCTCGCCGGCCAGGTGGACCACGGCGTCCACACCCTGCAACGCAGCGGCGGGCACCTCGCGGGCGTGGTCCCAGGCGTGGCAGGTGGCCGGAAACGGCAGCCGGCGCCGCGCTGATGCCGTGTCGCGCACCAGGCAGACCAGCGTGTCGCCGCGCGCCGCCAGGGCCTTGCCGATCTCGCGGCCGATGAGGCCGGTGGCGCCGGTGAGCAGGATGTGCATGCGCAAGGGGCTCCAGGTCAGGGAAGAAGCCCCGATGCTGAACGAAGCCGCCCGAAGCTGCCGGGCAGCCACGTGAAGACCGCAAGGCGGCTTCGGCGGCCAGCCTGCTTCGCCCTCGGCGCCGGCTCGTCAAGCCAATCCGCCGTTTCGTCGCACCACGCATGCAACGCCGGCGTCGCGGCATCAGCATCGCCGTCCTCGACGCTGCCCGCGGCCACCCCGGCGGGCGCGGCCACCGGCGCTGCCGGCCCCGACACCAGCGAGGCAAGCCCATGCTGACCATCGACCTCCCCCTGCCCACCATCGACCTGCTGCAGCGGCCGCAAGGCCCCGGTCGCCCCGTACGCGGCCGTGCGCTGCGCCACGCCGACCTGGCCGAGGCGCAGACGCTGCTGCCCGCCTGGCTGGCGCTGGACGGCGACGTGCGTGCCGCGCTGCCGGTGCTTTGGACTCGTCTGCTGGGCCAGCCCGGCTTCAGCGCCGAGGTCATCGAAGACCTCTCGCTGCCCCCCGGCCAACGCCTGGTGGGCCTGGGCATGACGGTGGCACTGGACACCGCCTGGCAGGCGCGCCTGCGCGCGTCGCCACCGCCTCACGCCGGCGCGTGCTGGTACCGCGACTTCATCGACGGCCGCACCGCGCCGCTGGACGACCGTGCCCTGGGCCGCGCCAACGCCGCAGGCCAGGTGGGCATGCTGGTGCTGCACTACGCGCAGCGCGCCATCGACCCCAGCCGCCACGAGGTGCAGCAGGTGATGCTGGTGGCCATGCAGCTCTTCCGCCAGGCGCACGGCGGGCTGCAGCTGCGCGACGTGTGGCAGGAAGCGCTGGCCGAGGGCGGCGACTACCTGCAGGGCATGGGCTTCCGCCGCCGCACCGCGCGCGGCCCGGGCCAGCCCGACCTCTTCGGCCTGAGCCGCGACGAGGCGGCGCGCATCTTTCCCGGCCAGCCGGTGCGCGATGTCTTCCACTTCGTGCCGCCGGTGCTGGGCTTCAGCGGTGCCGAACGGCGCGCGCTGCGCCTGGCGGTGACCGAGCTCACCGACGACGAGATCGCCGACGAGATCGGCATCAGCGGCCACACGCTGAAGAAGCTGTGGCGCTCGGTCTGCGAACGGGCGGCCGACCGGCTGCCCGAGGTCTTCACCGGCGCGGCCGCCGCCGATGCCGATGCGGCCCCGGGCACACGCGGCCCCGAGAAGCGCCGCCACCTGCTGCACTACCTGCGCCAGCACCCGGAGGAACTGCGCCCCTGGGCCTGAGCGCTCGGTAGGCACCCCCTCTTTTTGGTCACGGTCCTTTTAGCGGTCTGGGCGCAGCGGGCAGCGCCTCGAAAAATGGCGTCCACACACCCACCCGCCAAGGAGCCGACCATGCTGATGACCGAGACCCCAACCCTCTACGAGACCACCACCGCCGTGTGCCACGCCGGCCGCCTGCAGCCCTACCGCTTCATCCACAAGGCGCTGCGCATGCTGATGTTCCGCACGCTGCAGCAGGCGGCCACGCTGGACGCCGCCGACGCCACCGCCCGCGCCGCGCTGGTGGCCGCCGTCGACGAACTGCTCGAGGTCTGCAGCGAGCATCTCGGGCACGAGAACACGTTTTTCCACGCCGCATTGCGTGAACGCGCGCCGCGTGCCGTGCTGGCCTTCGACGACGACCACCAGGGCCACGAACTGAGCATCGGTGCGCTGCGCACGCAGCTGGGTCGCGTGGCCGCGGGCGGCACCGCGGTACGCGGCGAGGCCTACGCGCTCTACCTGGCGCTGACGCGCTTCATCGGCGAGAACCTGGAACACATGGCCGACGAGGAAACGCGCCTGACGCACACCTTCTGGCAACACTTCAGCGACGCCGAGATCGAGGCCATCGAACAGCGGCTGCTCGCCACCTTCAGCCCCGAGAAGAGCGCCTACTACGCGCGCTGGATGGCGCGCGGCCTGGACGACGTGGAACTGGCGACCCTGGCCGCCGGTGCGCGCGAGGGCATGCCGCCCGCAGCCTTCGGTGGCGTGCTGGAACTGCTGATGGCCGAGCTGCCGCCGCTGCGCCGGGCCCGCCTGGCCCGCGCGATGGGCCTGCCGCCGGTGCCCGGCCTGGTGACGGCCTGAACCTGCCGCCCCGCGCCGCTCAGACGTGGCGCGCGAAAGGCCCCAGCGTGATGTGCTCGAGCGCGTCGACGGCGCGCTCGAAGTCGCGCGAGGCGAGCATCGAGTTCGCCAGCAGCCCGGCGTGCACCGCCTGGGCGTGCTGGGAACGCATCACGTCGAAGGGCAGGTGCAGCGATTCGTTGACGAGCTGAAGGCCCGGCACGGCCTCGCACAGCGTCTGCGGCGCGGCGTGAGCGCCGGCCCAGGGCCAGCTGTCGTGTCTGGGCAGTGAAAGTGCGAGGTGCATGGTGGCTTCCTTCAGCGAGCGTAGAGCCCGAACGTGATGCCCGAGGCCGGGTCGCGGCCGCGGTCGTCGACGGCGCGGATGCGGCGCTCGAGGTCGCAGAGGTCGCTGGCCTGGGCAAGGTAACACTCGTCACGGTCGCGCTGCGGCCGGAACAGGTCGAGAAAGGACTGAGAGAGGTAGTAGAAAGTGAACATGGTGCAGGGTCGAACGAAAGGGATGGACTCGCCGAGATCATTGGTCAGGGTTTACCCTAGTATATGGATGTAAACGTCTTTCCGCTTGGCGGCGCTCACTAATGACCGAAGGGGCCGCCCGGTGACGCCCGCAGCGGTTCCGTGAACCCGAGCCGGAGTAAGCGGGATGTGTATTTGCTGACCTGGCTCATGCCCTGCCCGGGTGACCCTCAGGAGAATCCGGGCGATCCCATTCGAGGCTCCCCCCATGCGTATCGCCGTCCCCCAGGAAATCAAGAACCACGAGTACCGCGTCGGGCTCACGCCCGCAGCGGTGCACGAGCTGGTGGCGCACGGCCACGAGGTCTGGGTGCAGGCCGGCGCGGGTGTAGCCATCGGGTTGGACGACGCGCAGTACCTGGCCGCCGGTGCCCGCCTGGCCGCCGACGCCACCGAGGCCTGGGCCCGCGGCGAGATGATCGTCAAGGTGAAGGAGCCGCAGCCGCAGGAGATCGCGATGCTGCGCGAGGGCCAGTTGCTCTACACCTACCTGCACCTGGCGCCCGACCCGGAGCAGACCGCCGGGCTGATCGCCAGCGGCGCCGTCTGCGTGGCCTACGAAACCGTTACCGGCCCTGCCGGCGGGCTACCACTGCTGGCACCGATGAGCGAAGTGGCCGGTCGCATGGCCGTGCAGGCCGGCGCCGCACACCTGGAGAAGAGCCACGGCGGCATGGGCATCCTGCTGGGCGGCGTGCCGGGCGTGGCGCCGGCGCAGGTAGCCATCCTGGGCGCCGGCGTCGTCGGCACCAATGCGCTGCAGATGGCCGTCGGCCTGGGCGCGCGCGTCACCGTCATCGACCGTAACGTCGACCGCCTGCGCCAGCTCGACCTCGTCTTCGGTAACCGCATCACGACGCTGTTCTCAACCGCCAAGGCCGTGGAGGCGGCGGTGCTGGCTGCCGACCTGGTCATCGGTGGCGTGCTCATTCCCGGCGCGTCGGCGCCCAAGCTGGTGACCCGCGAGATGGTGGGCCGCATGAAACGCGGCGCCGTGGTGGTCGACGTGGCCATCGACCAGGGCGGCTGCTTCGAGACCTCGCATGCCACCACGCATGCTGAACCCACCTACGTCGTCGACAGCGTGGTGCATTACTGCGTGGCCAACATGCCCGGCGCAGTGGCGCGCACCTCCACCTTCGCCCTGGGCAACGCCACACTTGGTCACGCGCTGGCACTGGCCGACAAAGGCTGGCGCGCCGCGCTGCGCGACGACCCACACCTGCTTGCCGGGCTGAACGTGGCGTTGGGCAAAGTCACCTGCGAACCGGTGGCCCTGCAGCAGGGGCTGGCCTACACGCCGGCCGCGCAGTTGCTGAACTGATCCGATTCCGCCTGCCACCTCGCGACCGGGCGGTGCATCGGCTACAGTCTGCCCGTCGGTCAAAGCCTGTCGATGACTCGGTGACCGCTGACGCCATGATTGCCCGCTCTCGCCGCCGCTTCCACGTTGTCCTTTGGACTTTGTGCTGCCTGCTCATCTCGCAGTGGGCGCTGGCCGCTCATGCCTGCGCGGCAATCACCCGGGCGGGCAACGTGCAGGCCCAGGTGCAGGTCGAAGCAGAGATCGATGCAGGGGCACGGGCCGTGTCGGGACACGATTGCCACGGTGCCGAATCTGTCACCGCTGAGGCTCCCGCCGACAGCTCGGCGATCTGCATGAAGCACTGTGCGGACGAGAGCGGCGCGGCCGGCGGGGTACTCACCGTTGCCGAAGCGGCCATGGCACCGCCAGCCGTGATTCGCACGCTGGTCGCAGATGCACCGGTGCTCGTGCATTGGGAGCAGGCGCCGGCCGGCGCCGACGCCACCGCGCCACCTCTGTCCATCCTGTACGGTGTTTTCCTGAGCTAGGCCGCGGACCGCGGCAGCCGCCTGTGCGGCGCCGCCTGTCGTCCGTGTTGCCGTTTGCTTTCCGGCCCATGCGCCGGTTTCAGGATAGACGCCATGCCCTCGAACGATCCTCCGCGGCGCAGTGCGCTGCCCGCCCGCCTGGTCGACGCCCACACCATTTGCGCCGGGTGCGCGCTGGCGCTGCTGATCTGCCTGCCGTCGCATGCCAGCGACGGTGCTGCGCCGCCGGGCGCAACGGTGGAGAGCCTGCTCGTGCTGGCCCGCGACCGTCACCCCGAGTTGCGCGCGATGCAGTTCGAGGCCGATGCCGCCGCGCAGCGCGTCGGCCCGGCCGGTGCACTGCCCGACCCGATGTTCCAGACCGAGCTGCGCGATGTCACGAACGAGATGACGGGCGGCAGCCTCAACCTGCTGCCGGCCCGTGTCGGAAGCACGCGATACCAGTTGCGGCAGACGTTCCCGTCCTGGGGTCGGCGCGAGGCCCGACGCGATGCCGCACAGGCCGGCGCCGACGAGGCTGCGCTGCGCGTCCGGTCCACCTGGAACGACGTGGCGATGCGCATCAAGACCGCCCACGCGCGCTGGCAGCAGGTGCATGGCACGCTGGCCCAGACGCGGGCGCTGCTGGCACTGGCCAACCGGCTGGAGTCGGTCGCCCAGGCACGCTACTCCAGTGGGCAGGCCGCGCAGCAGGACGTGATCCGCGCGCAGGTAGAGCGCACGGCGATCGCCACCGAAATCGCGCTGCTGGAGGCCGAGGCCGGCGCCACGCGAGCGCGGATCAACGGCCTCGTCGCTCGGCCCGCCGATGCGCCGCTGGCCGAGCCGACCGCCGCCAGCTCGCTGCCGGTGCTGGCGTCGATCGATGCCGCCGCACTGCGCCAGCGCGTGCTGGAGCGCAGCCCGCAGCTCGCGGCCGACGTCGCGCGCGTGCGGGCGGCCGAGCGGGGCAAGGACGCGGTCTGGGCCAACCGCTACCCGGAGTTCACCGTCGGTATCGCGCCGGTCCAGACGCGCAAGCGCGTCAGTGAATGGGAGCTGATGTTCGAGATCAACATCCCGCTGCAGCAGGACAGCCGCCGTGCCGACGAGCGTGAAGCCTTGGCGATGGTCAGTGCGGCGCAGGCACGCCGGGAAGCCAACGCCAACGAGTTGCTGGCACAGCTGGGCGAGCTGCTCGCGGGGCTGGAGGCCGCGCGGCAGGTGGAGTCGTTGACGCGCACCAGCCTGCTGCCGCAATCGGAACTCAGCCTGCAGGCCGCGCTCGCCGGCTACGAAAACGGGAAGGTGGACTTCGCCACCGTGCTCGAAGCCCAGGGCCAGGTGCGCAAGGCGCAACTGAACCTGATCAGGACACACGCCGACGCGCGCACGAGGCTGGCGGAGATCGAACGCCTGCTGGGAGAAGACCTATGAGGACGCAGGATCGCGGGACGACTCTCCTGGCCGTGCTGGCCTTCTTGGCGTTTGCCGCGGTGGCAGCGGGTGCCGGCTACTGGCTCGGAACGCAAAGGGGCATTCATCCGCCGCCACCTGCATCTGCGGACGCCGGCGCGGCGCCGGCAAATCAAGGCGGCAAGAAGCTCCTGTACTACCGCAACCCGATGGGGCTGCCCGACACGTCCCCCACGCCGAAGAAGGACTCGATGGGGATGGACTACATCCCGGTCTACGAGGGCGAGGACGACGCGGGCGCCGGACTGAAGATCTCCACCGAGCGCGTGCAGAAGCTCGGCGTGCGCGTGGCCAAGGTCGAGCGCCGCGCCGTGGACGCGGTGGTGCGCGCCAGCGGCCGCGTCGAGGTCGACGAACGGCGCCTGGCCACGGTCACGGCGAAGTTCGAGGGCTACATCGAGAAGCTGTACATCAATGCCACCGGCCAGGGTGTAAGCCGGGGCGAGCCGCTGTTCGACGCCTACAGCCCCGAACTGCTCGCCGCGCAGCGCGAATACGCCGTGGCCGCGCAGGGCCTGGTGCAACTGAAGGACGCCGACGAACAGGCGCGGGCCGGCATGCGGCGGCTGGCGGACGCGGCGCTGGCGCGGCTGCGCCTCTGGGACGTGAGCGACGAGGACGTCGCACGCCTGGCCGCCAGCGGGCAGGCGCGCCGCACGCTGACGTTCCGCGCACCCGCCGGCGGCGTCGTGCTCGAGCGCAAGGCGGTGCAGGGCATGCGCTTCATGCCGGGCGAGGTGCTTTTCCAGATCGCGGACCTGTCCAGCGTGTGGCTGATCGCCGACGTCGCCGAACAGGACCTGGGCCGCCTGAAGATCGGCACGCCTGCGCGGGTGCGTCTGGAGGCCTACCCCGACCAGGTGTTCGACGGCCGCGTGACCTTCATCTACCCGACGATGCGCGCCGAGACGCGCAGTGCACAGGTCCGCATCGAGTTGCCCAACCGCGACGGCCGAATGAAGCCGGCGATGTTCGCGCAGGTCGAACTGACGGCGGCCGCCACGGGTGCGCCTCAGATCGTGGTGCCGAACTCGGCGGTGATCGACAGCGGTACCCGGCGCGTGGTGATCGTCGATCTCGGCGCCGGGCGCTTCGAGCCGCGCGAGATCAAGACCGGCAGCCGCGGCGACGAATTCACCGTCGTCATCGACGGCCTGAAGGAGGGCGAGAGCGTGGTGATCGCCGCCAACTTCCTGCTCGACGCCGAGAGCAACCTGCGCGCGGCGCTGGCCGGGCTGAAGGGTGGCAGCAACGCCAACCCAGACAAGCTGCCGGTAAGCCACACCGCGGTCGGCACGCTCGATGAGGTCGACGCCAAGACCGGCATGCTGACGATCACCCACGAACCGGTGAAGTCACTCAACTGGCCGCAGATGACGATGGAGTTCATGCCCTCCAACGGGGCCATCGCGAAAGCGGCGCGGCCGGGCGATGCGATCGACTTCGAGTTCGTCGAGCGCAAGCCGGGCGAGTGGGTGGTGACGAAGATCGAGAAGCGGGGAGCGAAGAAGTGACGCGTACCCTCGCGGCAACCCCACCCTGTGCCCACAGGCAGGTGCGCCATGGTTGAGCGTCTGATCGCGTGGTCGGCGCGCAACCCGTTCCTGATCGGCCTGATGACGCTGGCGCTGCTTGCCGGCGGCACGCTCGCGGTGCTGCGCACGCCGCTCGACGCGCTGCCCGACCTCTCGGACGTGCAGGTCATCGTCTACACCGAGGTGCCGGGCCAGGCGCCGCAGGTGGTCGAGGACCAGGTCACCTACCCGCTCACGACCGCCATGCTCAGCGTGCCGCACAGCAAGGTGGTGCGCGGCTTCTCGTTCTTCGGCGTGTCCTTCGTCTACGTGATCTTCGACGACGGCACCGACATCTACTGGGCGCGCTCGCGCGTGCTGGAGTACCTCAGCGCCGCCAGCGGCCGCCTGCCGCCGAACGTCACGCCCACGCTCGGGCCCGACGCGACCGGGGTCGGCTGGGTCTACCAGTACGTGCTGCAGGCCAAGAGCATGACGCTGGGCGAACTGCGCACGCTGCAGGACTGGTTCGTGCGCTTCCAGCTGACCAAGGCACAAGGGGTCAGCGAGGTGGCGTCGGTAGGCGGCTTCGTGCAGCAGTACCAGGTCATCGTCGACCCGGCGCGGCTGCGCGCCTACGGCCTGCCGCTGATGCGCGTGGCCGAGGTGATCCGCGCCAGCAACCGCGACGTCGGCGGCCGCACGATCGAAATGGCCGAAACCGAGTACATGGTGCGCGGCCGCGGCTACCTGCGCGGCAAGGCCGACATCGAGGACCTGGTGCTGATGGCGGCAGCGGGCACGCCGGTGCGCGTGCGCGACGTCGCCCGCGTGGAGCTCGGGCCGGACGAGCGGCGTGGCGTGGCCGAACTCAACGGCGAAGGCGAGGTCGTCAGCGGCATCGCGGTGGCGCGCTTCGGAGAGAACGCGCTGCAAGTGATCGACAACGTCAAGCAGCGCATCGAGGAGATCAAGCCCGGGCTGCCGCAGGGGGTGGAGATCGTGCCGGTGTACGACCGCTCGCAGCTGATCCATGCGGCGATCGCCACGCTGACCGATACGCTGGTGCAGGAGTCGATCATCGTGGCGCTGGTGTGCATGCTCTTCCTGCTGCACGTCAGGAGCGCGCTGGTGGTGATCGTCGTGCTGCCGCTGTCGGTGCTGTTCTCCTTCGTCTGCATGCGCTGGCTCGGCATCAACGCGAACATCATGAGCCTGGGCGGCATCGCCATTGCCATCGGCGAACTGATCGACGCCGCGGTGGTGATGGTCGAGAACGCGCACAAGAAGCTCGAGCGGCGCGAAGACAAGACGAGCGACGCCGCACGCATCGAAGCCATCGTCGCGGGGTGCAGGGAGGTCGGGCCGGCCCTGTTCTTCTCGCTGCTGATCATCGCGGTCAGCTTCCTGCCGGTGTTCACGCTGCAGGCGCAGGAGGGGCGCCTGTTCGCGCCGCTGGCCTACACCAAGACCTTCGCCATGCTGGGTGGCGCGTTGCTCTCGGTCACCTTGCTGCCGATGCTGATGGTGTGGCTGATCCGTGGCCGCATCCTGCCCGAAAGCAGGAACCCGATTTCGCGCGTGCTGGTGGCCGCGTACCGACCGGTGATCGACTGGGTGCTGCGCTGGCGCTGGGTGACGATAGCGCTGGCCGTGGTGGCCTGCGTGGCGTCGATCTGGCCGGCGACCCGGCTCGGCACCGAGTTCATGCCAACCCTCAACGAGGGGGCCCTCTTCTACATGCCGACTTCGCTGCCCGGCATGTCGGTGACCAAGGCCGCCGAGCTGGTGCAGGTGCAGAACAAGATCATCAAGAGCTTCCCCGAGGTGGCGTCGGTGATCGGCAAGGCCGGCCGGGCCACCAGCGCCACCGACCCAGCGCCGCTGGAGATGTTCGAGACCGTCATCAATCTCAAGCCCGAGTCAGAGTGGCGGCCTGGCCTGGACATCGACAAGCTGATCGCCGAGATGGACAAGGCGCTGCAGTTCCCCGGTGTGGCCAACAGCTGGACGATGCCGATCCGCGCGCGCATCGACATGCTGTCCACCGGCATCCGCACGCCGGTGGGCATCAAGGTCTTCGGCTCGGACCTGGTGGAGATGGAGAAGGTCGCACGCGAGATCGAAACCGTGGTGCGCGACGTGCCCGGCGCCTCCAGCGTCTATGCCGAACGCATCACCGGCGGCTTCTATCTCGACATCGAACCCGACCGCGCGCAGCTCGCGCGCTACGGCCTGGCGGTGGGTGACCTGATGGACGTGGTCGCCAGCGCACTGGGGGGCGAGATCGTCACCACCACCGTCGAAGGCCGCGCGCGCTTCGGCGTGAGCGTGCGCTACCCGCGCGATGCGCGCTCGACACCTGAGGCGATCGAGCGCCAAGTGCTGTTGACGCTGCCCGCCGAGATGGGCCAGCCCGCGGCCACCATCCCGCTCGGGCAGGTGGCCAAGGCGAGGGTCGTGCAGGGCGCGCCTGTGATCCGCACCGAGAACAGCCTGCTGTCGGCCTACATCTACGTCGACATCCGCGAGCGCGACATCGGTGGCTTCGTCAAGGAGGCCCAGCGCGTGGTGCGCGACAAGGTCGCGTTTCCGCAGGGCATGTACGTGACCTGGAGCGGGCAGTTCGAGTACCTGGAACGTGCCGTGGACAAGCTGAAGCTGGTCGTGCCGCTGACGCTGGTGATCATCTTCGTGCTGCTGTACCTGAGCCTCTCACGCGTGACCGAGGCCATGCTGGTGATGCTGGCGGTGCCGTTCTCGCTGGTCGGGGGCGTGTGGTACCTGTGGGCACTCGACTACAACCTGAGCGTGGCCGTCGCGGTAGGCTTCATCGCGCTGGCCGGCGTCGCGGCCGAGACCGGTGTGGTGATGCTGGTCTACATCGACAACGCCTGGAAGGACGTGCAGGCACAGTGCAAGCTCGCCAGCCGGCTGCCGACACGCGCCGAGCTGCACGAGGCCGTGGTCTATGGCGCGGTCGAGCGCGTGCGGCCGAAGATCATGACCGTAGTCACGACCATCGCCGCCCTGGCCCCCGTGATGTGGGCCACCGGCACGGGCAGCGAGATCATGCGCCGGATTGCCGCACCGATGGTCGGCGGCATGGTCAGTTCGACGGTTCTGACCCTGGTGGTCATCCCGGCGCTGTACTCGATTGTTCTGCAGCGGCGGCTGGCGCGCGAGGAGCGCGCTGCCGCACCTGCTGGCTGGAACCGTCGGTGAGTATGTGGGATCAAAACTCCAGATGGTTTCAGGAGTGCCACTTCTTCCCCAGATGTTCCCCCGCTTTCGCTCGGCTGCCGTGAGACGGCAGGAACCTTCATGACGCAATCGACCAGCTAAGTCGCTGACTTTGCAGGAAGTTCGGTCCGGTATGAGACCGCATGAAGCGAGCGGATAGGGTGGCTGATGGGATACGAAACGGCGACCTAAGCTGTTGATCTCATTGAAAAAATGCAGGAAGTATCTCGCGCTGTTCCCCTGTCTGTTCCCCCAGTCCGCGCGGGACTTCATGAGACCACCAACAGCGACCATTCTGGTGCGATCCGCTCGCCATCACAATGGCTCGTCACGCCGCATTGAAGCCAGTGAGACGGGAGATGCAAGCTCAGTCAGCTGTCCCAAAGCCGCTGCGAACCAGGTCCGCGATCCGAACCGCCATGCTGCGCGCGGGATCGAACGGAAGGTCCTCGAATCCGAAGGCCGCGTAGAGCGCCCGCACATCGTCATCCAGCGGATGCGTCAGCACGCAGAAGCAGCCGACTTGGTCAGACAGACGCACCGCCGTTGTGAGCGCATAGAACATCAGCGATCGCGCAATGCCCTGTCCCTGCCACCGCAGGTCGACCGCCAACTGGCCCAGCAGGATGGCGGGCAACGGGTCGGGCCGATTGCGTTGCTGCGCCTTGGGCAACCAAGCTCGCTCGATCTGCGCCGTCGACAGGCTCACGTAGCCGACGACGCTGCCAGCTTTCGCATCGCAGATCACGGTTGTCCGCGAGGCCCCCAGTTCGTGGTTGCGCCAGGCGTGGCGTCGGAACCAGTGGTTCAACGCGTCGCGCCCGCAATCGAACGCCGCCGTGTCGTCATCGGCCGCCAGGGGTCGCGGCGATGTGAAGGCGGCCGTTGCGCCTGAGGTCACTTCTGCCAGACGGGGCGAGTCTTGGACAGTTTTCGAAGCGCCGGGACTTCCCTCGCCGGCGCACTGGCCCATGCCTCGAACCTGGCCCAGTCCTTCACCGGAATCGTCACGATGCGGCGATCGAGCAGATCGGTCTCGGCGGCTTCGAGCGCGCGCCGCCTCACGAAGTCGCTGAGGTTGGTGCTGGCCTGCTCGGCCGCGGCCTCCAGCAAGGCACGTTCGCTGGCACTGACTCGAACACTCAGAACGGCTGCGGAAGCGGTTGGCATGAGGACTCTCCCAAGAAGCGTATGACAATAGCATACAAAGCCACGGAGCGCCATTCTTCTTCCATGCCCCACCAGCGCCCAGCACAGTGCCTTGCCGCTTCACGCACCCTGATGAAACACGACGGTGCGGTGTCCGTTCAACAGCACGCGTCGCTCGGCGTGCCAGCGCACTGCACGAGCCAACACGACACTCTCCACGTCCTTGCCGATGCGCACGAAGGCAGCCGGCAGCCGTTTCACGACGCCCACAGGCCTTGCCGGCGCACTGCCAGTGACCTGCCGAGCTTCGCGACGTTGCGCCACACGGCCTTGGGCGCAACACCCTCGTTCGCGGCGGCCTCCTCCACGGCCATCACCACCAGTGGCACCGGCGCCTCGTCGAGCAGGTGGGTCAGGTGGGCCGCGTAGGCCGTCGGCACGCTGCCGCTGATCAGCGCGTGGCCAAGCGTGTCAGGCGGCACCTCTTGGACATAGCTCACGCTGGCATTCTTCGCCGCCATCCACAAGCCCCGCTTCCGGGACCGCGCCGCCTGGCTGGGCGGGTCGAGGTCGAGGTCCAGACCCAGCACCGACAGGAGGTGGGGCACCCGGCTGACGCCCACGTAGCTCGGCTCGCCAGCCTCCAGGCTGGCCAGCATCCGCCGCGAAAGACCGCTGAAGCGCGCGAGTCGGGACTGCGACAACCCCAGTGCCTCGCGCCGCTCGCGAATGAGGGTGCCCAGGTCGGCGAGGTCAACGGCCGATCCTCCTTGCGATCTCTGGCTGACGGCGAAAACCCCACCAGGATGGCGTCGTTTCGACTCGCCGACAACAACGACAAGCCAGAACATTCGCTCCGCATCGAGCCCCAATGACAAAGGCCCCTCACCTTGCGACGAGGGGCCGCTTGAGGGGCATTGCCCGGTGCTACTTGGGGTGGCTGATGGGACTCGAACCCACGACGACCAGAATCACAATCTGGGACTCTACCAACTGAGCTACAGCCACCGTAGAGGCGAAAGAGTATAGCCGCCCAACCCTATCGCTCTGCCGTGGTGGCCGGGCTGCGGACCTCTGCGGCTGCGGCCATGACGTTCGCCTTGTATCGCTTCTTCAGAGCGGCGACGTAGGCGTCGGCCTCGGCGCTGGCCCAGGCTTGCGCGTACTGCTCGCGCATCGGCATCTCGCCGCCTGGCGGCTGTTCACGCGGCAGCACCTGCATCACGCGCATCACGAAAAAGCCGTCGGCGCCCAAGTCGACACCCGTCACCATGGGCAGCTTGCCGGCATCGGCGCGCAGGGCCGCGTCCAGCAGCGGACGCGGCATCCCTTGAGCCTGCGAGCGCGACACCGTGATCACCAAGGGCAACGCTTCGGTGCCGCCGCCGGCCTGCAGCGCAGTGACTCGCGCCTGGCCCTCGGTGCGGGCAAGCGCTGCAGCCTGCACGTCGACGAGACGTGCACGCACCTTGTCCTGCACCTCGGCCAACGGCAGGCTGCGCGCCGCCGTGTGCTGCAGCACACGCGCCGCAGCCAACTGGTTGGGGCCGACCTCGACAGCGTCGGTGTTGCGCTTGTCCTTGACGGCGTCGCCGGCGAAGACCGCCGCCAACAGCTTGGCCGATGCCAGCGGGCCGGTTGCCCCAGGCGCCGCGGTGCGCTGCACGGTGGCGGTCAGCTTCGCGAGCTTGAGCTTGTCGATCACCGGTTGCAGGCTGTCGCTCTGCTCGTAGACGGTGTTGGTGAAGGTCTCGGCAGCCTCGGCCCAGCGCCTTTGCGCCGCGGCCTTGCGCGCCTCGGCCTCGACTTCAGCGCGCACCGCCTCGAAAGGGCGCGTCTGGCCACCTCGCACGGCGGTCAGCGTGATGATGTGGAAGCCGAAGTCGCTCTCGACGATGTTGCTGATTTCGCCGGGCTTGAGCGCGAAGGCACTGTCCTCGAAGGGCTTGACCATCTGCCCGCGGCCGAAGAAGTCGAGGTCGCCGCCTTGCGCCGCCGAGCCGCTGTCGTCGGAGTTCTTGCGTGCCAGATCCGCGAAGGCCGCCGGTGTCTTGCGCACCTCGGCCAGCAGCGCCTCGGCCTTGGCTCGGGCCTTGGAACGTTCGGCCGCGGACGCATCCGCCTCGGCCTTCACCAGGATGTGGCTGGCACGCCGCTCTTCCGGCACCGAATAGCGGGCAATACCGTCGGTGTAGGCCTTGCGCAATTCCTCTTCGCTCAACGTGATGCCCTTGCCTATCGCCGCGAGGTCAAGCATCACGTACTCGATGCCAGCCTGTTCGGGGGCACTGAACTGTGCCTCGTTGGCCTTGTAGTAGGCCTCGATCTCGGCGTCGGTGGGTTTGATGCGTTCGCGATACGCCGCCGGGTCGAACCGCTGCAGCTGTACGGCACGGCGTTCGAGGAACGCATCCAGCGCCGCGGTGGCCGGGGTGGCCGAGGCCGGCGCCGTCTGCAGGATGCCGGCGAGCACCTGCTTCAGGCCGAGTTCCTGGCGCAGGCGCTGATCGAAGAGTGCGGGCGTCAGACCCTGCGCCACCAGCAGTTCACGGCTGATGCGGCCGTCGGGGCCACGCAGGCCGGCGTACTGCGGGTCGCTGTCGAAGAGCCGCGCCATGCGCTCGTTGGTAGGGAACAGGTGCATCTTGTTCGCTGCGGCCATCAGCACACGTTCGCGCACCAGCGCATCCAGAGTGGCTCGACGCAGCTCGGGCGTGTCGGGTGGCACGCTCTGCAGATCGGGCGCCTGGCGACGCAGCTGTTCCAGGTAACGCTGATGGCTGCTGTCCCACTCGGCGCGGCTGATGGCTTGACCATCGACCTTGGCCACCGTGTCGTTGCTGGCGTCGTTGAACTGCGAGTAGCCCTGCACGCCGAAAAAGACGAAGGACGGGATGATCAGCAGGAGCATGAAACCCAGCGCCAGCCGGGTGTGGGTGCGGATGAACTCGAACATCGAATGGAACCTCGGGAGCTACACGCAGCGCTGCTGCATTGGGGGGCTGGCAGAGCATCGGGCAGATCAGCCATCGCGGCAGGCCCGAAGCGGCCTGCCGGACCACGCCGCAGGCGCATTGCGATCACGGCCAGCAGGGCACGTGCAAGCCAAAGCCTAACGCCGACAACCGCCGGCTTGACGGCAAATTCTAGCCGAGGTGGTGGGTGCTGACGGGTTCGAACCGCCGACCTACGCCTTGTAAGGGCGCCGCTCTACCGGCTGAGCTAAGCACCCGGTGGCTGCCGCCTCAGAGGGCGTCCCGCAGACCCTTGCCGGGACGGAACTTCGGCACCTTGGCGGCCTTGATCTTGATGGCTGCGCCGGTGCGCGGGTTGCGGCCCATGCGCGCGGCGCGCTTGGGCGCGGTGAAGGTGCCGAAACCCGTGACCGTGACACTGCCACCCTTCTTCAAGGTGGTCTTGACGGCGCCGATGAGCGCCTCGAGCGACCGGGATGCAGCCGCCTTGGAGATGTCAGCTTGCTTGGCGATGTGCTCGATCAGTTCACTCTTGTTCACGTCGCGGGTCCCCTCAAATGGTGTCTTTGGAATCTGGTGCCGTAGATCCGTCTATGCCACCCTGCGGTACCTCGCATGCAGCGTGCGAGGGGTGCCGGTGCATTACATCCCGCTCGATCCGACAGTGTCAAGCAGAGGCGGGATTCTAGGCCCAACTCCCCCCGCGCTCGGGGGTGTGCGCAGGAGCTGAAGCGCGTGAAATTGACGCAGACCAAAGCACCATGCAAGACCGCTGGTCGCCCATGCCTCAGGCCAGTGGGCCACGCGGAGCAGGGGGCACGTCGCGCACCACCAGCGCCACGCCCACCACCGTGCAGGCCAGGCCGACAAGACCCAGCGGCGTCAGCGTCTCGCCGAACAGCCACCAGGCCAGCACCGCGGTGCAAGGTGGCACCAGGTACATCAAGCTGGTGACGGCCGTGGCGGCGCCGCGCTGTATGAGCATGTAGAGCAAGGAGCTGCCCCCGAGCGTGAGCACCAGCACCGACCACGCCAGTGCGCCCAGCATCTCCGGGTGCCAGGTGATCGTGTAAGGCTCCAGCAGCGCCAAGGGCGCGGTGGCCAGCAGCGCGGCGCCCAACTGCACGGTGTTGGCGGTACGCACGTCGCACGGCGCTACCCAACGCTTCTGGTACAGCGTGCCGATGGTGATGCTGGCCAGCGCCAGAACCGCCGGTGCGATGTTGGCCGGCGCAGCTTGGCCCAGGTTCAGCTTGTGGCCGACCACGAGCAAGAGGCCAGCGAGGCCCAGCGCCAACCCAGACCACTGCAGCGGCCGCACGCGCTGCGCGCCGCCGACCATGACGCTCAGCCACATCGCCGTCAGCACCGGCTGCAGGCCGACGATGAGTGCTGCCATGCCAGCGCCCAGCCCACCCTTGACGGCCACCCACACGCCCCCGAGGTAGCCACCGTGCATCAGCAAGCCCGTCACCGCCAGGTGCCCCCACTGCGCACGCCCGCGCGGCCAGGCCGCACCCGCCCACGCGATCCACAGAGCGAAGGCCAGCACCGACAGCAAATAGCGCAGGGCCAGGAAAGCCATCGGCCCCGCATGCGGCATGCCATAGCGCGCCACGACGAAGCCGGTGCTCCAGATCAGCACGAACAGCAGCGGCACGCCACGCTGCAACGCGGCCGGCGCGGGCAGCGCCGAGGTCATCGGGCCTTGGCCCTGATTTCCGGTATCGCCTTGCGCAGGTAGTAGACCATCGACCAGACGGTCAGCACGGCCGCCACGACCAGCAGCCAGGTGCCCCACAGCCGCGTGTCGATGAAACCGAGCAGTCGCCCGTCGTAGAGCAGGAAGGGAATGGCAACCATCTGTGCCACCGTCTTCAACTTGCCCAGCATGTGAACCGCCACGCTGCGCGACGCCCCGATGTGGGCCATCCATTCACGCAGCGCAGAGATTGCGATCTCGCGCCCGATGATGATGAGCGCGATGAGCGGGTCAACACGGCCCTGCCCCAGCAGTACCAGCAGGCTGGCGCAGATCAGCAGCTTGTCGGCCACGGGGTCGAGGAAAGCGCCGAAGGCCGAGGTCTGGTGGAGGCGGCGCGCCAGCCAGCCGTCGAGCCAGTCGGTCACCGAGAACAACACGAACAGGGTGGTGGCGACCAGGTTCTTGGTGGCCATGTCCCAGCCGAGGTAGTACACGCCGATGATCAGCGGAATGGACGCGATACGCGCCCAGGTCAGCAGCGTGGGGATGGTCAGGAACATCGGTCGATTGTGCCCAAGCCGCGGCGGTTGCATAACGCCGCCGCGTCCGGGTCAATCGACGTCCAGCGTGCGCGGCTTGAAACGAAGGTGGTCGTCGAAGAGAAAGGTCTCGACCACCTTCCACGGCCGCGGCAGATTCGAGAGGTTGCCGTAGGGCGCGGCGCGGCGCACCGCTGCGACGGCCAGTGCCGTCGCCTCGTTGCCGGTGCTGGGCTTGCGCAGCACCTTGATGTCGCGCACGCTGCCGTCGGCGTTGAGTTCCACCTCCAGCACCGGGATGGCCAGCAGTCGCTGGGGTGGCCGCGCCGTGTAGCTGCTGTCGGGGTGTGCGGCCACCAGGCGCAGTGCGAGCTGCGCGCGCAGCTCGGCTTCGCTGCGCGGCGCGGGCGGCGGTGGCAGCGTCACGTAGCGCGGGTTGCGCGGAATGGGGCCCGACGGCACTTCCGCCGCGCGCGTGGGGGCAGCGGCGGGCGGTGGGGCCGACGGCCACGACGGTGGTGCAACGGCAGGGGGTGCTGACGCGGCGGCAGCCGCGGGCGGTGGCACCGGAGGTGCCGGCGTGGGTGCCGGGCGCTGTGCGCAGCCGGCGAGAATGGCCAGGGCAGCCAGCAAGCCCGTCAGACCCAGTGGACGTGCCGTGGCGTGCCAGACACGCCCAGGGCGGGTATCAGTGAAGCGCACGGTAGATTTCCTCCGCAAGTTCCTTCGAGATGCCTTCGACGCTGGCCAGGTCGTCGACGCCGGCGCTGGCCACGCCGCGCAGGCCGCCAAAGCGCTGCAGCAACCGGGCGCGCTTGCGCGGCCCGACACCGGCGATGTCCTCGAGTTTGCTGCCGCCGGTGCGCACGCTGGCGCGGCGGGCGCGCATGCCGGTGATGGCGAAGCGGTGCGCTTCGTCGCGAATCTGCGCCACCAGCATCAGCGCCGCTGAATCGTGGCCGAGGTAGACCTTCTCGCGGCCGTCGGCGAACACCAGTTCCTCCAGGCCCACCTTGCGGCCCTCGCCCTTCTCGACGCCGACGATGAGGCCGATGTCCAGGCCCAGTTCCTGGAACACTTCGCGCGCCATCGAGACCTGGCCGCGGCCACCATCCACCAGCACGAGGTCGGGCAGGCGCGCGGCCGGACGGCGAGCCTTCGCTGTCAACGGGGTCGGCGGAGTCTCGGCAGCCACCACGTCGGTCTCGACTTCGGCCGGCACGATGTCCACCGCATCCACTTCCAAAGTGGCCCTGCCGGCCGTCCCCATGTGGGTGTCGGCCCTGCCGGCCGCCACGGCCTCGGCCAGCCGGGCGTAGCGCCGCGTCAGCACCTGGCGCATCGCGGCGTAGTCGTCGCCGCCGGTCACGCCTTCGATGTTGAAGCGCCGGTACTGCGCGCTCTGCATGGCGTGGCTCTCGTAAACGACGCACGACGCCTGCGTCGCTTCACCCGCCGTATGGCTGATGTCGAAACACTCGATGCGCAGCGCGGCCGGGTCGGCGACGTCGAGGTCCAGCGCCTCGACGAGCGCGCGCGTACGCTGCTGCGCCGAGCCCTCTTCGGCGAGCAGCCGCGCCAACGACAGCTCGGCGCCCTTGGCCGCCATCTCAAGCCAGATGCGGCGCTGCTCACGCGGCTGGTGCTGGGCGCGCACGCGCACGCCACTGGTCTGACTCAGCGCGTCGAGCAGCGCGCTGTCCACCGGGTGGCTGGTGACGAGCTGCGGCGGCACCGGTTGGCCGATGTAGTGCTGCGCGATGAAAGCTTCCAGTACCGCGGCCTCGGGCGAGTTGTACATCGCACGCGCGTTCTCGGGGCCGGCCAGGTCTTCCTCGAAACGCGCATCGGCATCGTCCGCGCTGAGCGCGGCGCCGTCGTCGACATGCTGCGGGAAGTAGGCGCGGTCGCCCAGATGCCGGCTGCCGCGAACCATCGCCAGGTTGACGCACGCGCGGCCACCGGCCACCTTGACGGCCAGGATGTCGACGTCCTTGTCCGACGCCGACAGGCTGCTGGCGTCCATGCTCTGCTGGTGCAGCACCTTCGACAGCGAGCCGATGCGGTCGCGCAGCGCCGCGGCCTGCTCGAATTCGAGCGCCTCGGCGTAGACCATCATCTTGGACTGCAGGTCGTCGATGACTTCCTGCGTGTCGCCGAGCAGGAAGCGTTCGGCGTCACGCACGTCGCGCGCATAGTCTTCGGCCGAGATCAGCCCCACGCAGGGCCCCGAGCAGCGCTGGATCTGGTAAAGCAGGCAGGGCCGGGAGCGGTGGTTGTAGACAGTGTCCTCGCAGGTGCGCAGGCGGAACACCTTCTGCATCAGCTGGATCGTCTGCTTCACGGCCCAGGCATTGGGGTAGGGGCCGAAGTAGCGGTGCTTCTTGTCGACCGCACCGCGGAAGTAGGCCATGCGCGCGCAATGTGAAGCCGACAGGGCCCCTGCCCCGTCGGCGGCGCGTGTGCCCGTGATCTTCAGGTAGGGGTAGCTCTTGTCGTCGCGGAAGAGGATGTTGAACTTCGGGTCCAACGTCTTGATGAGGTTGTTCTCGAGCAGCAGCGCCTCGGCCTCGCTGCGCACGACGGTGGTTTCCAGCCGTGCGATGCGGGTCACCATGTGGCCGATGCGCGTGCCGTCGTGGTCCTTCTGCAGGTAGCTGCTGACGCGCTTCTTCAGGTTGCGCGCCTTGCCGACGTAAAGCAGACCACCCTGCGCGTCGAACCAGCGGTAGACCCCCGGCAGCGCCGGTAGCGCGGCGACCTCGGCCAGCAGCCGTTCGCGCGCGGGCGTGCCGGCGATGGCGGTCGGGCGGTCGGCGGGTGCATTCATCGGCCGCGATTCTCTCCGCTTCGATAATCACGCGATGCCGGCCTTGTTGTGGGATGTGTACTGCCGTGTCGTCGACAACCTCGGCGACGCCGGTGTCTGCTGGCGCCTGGCGGCCGGGCTGGCGGCTCGCGGGCAGCGCGTGCGGCTGGTCATCGACGACGCGGCGCCGCTGGCTTTCATGGCGCCCGGTGGCGCGGCCGGTGTCGAGGTGCTGCCCTGGCCCGGCCCGACGGTGGCCGGCGACGTGGTGATCGAAGCCTTCGGCTGCGATCCGCCAGCGGCCGTGGTCGAGGCGATGGCGCGACGCGCGCAGCCGCCGGTCTGGATCAACCTCGAATACCTCAGCGCCGAGGCGTATGTCGAACGCTCGCACGGCCTGCCCTCGCCGCAGTTGCAGGGGCTTGGGCGCGGCCTGACGAAGTGGTTCTATTACCCCGGCTTCACGCCGCGCACCGGTGGTCTGCTGCGCGAGCCGGGCCTGATGGCCGGGCGCGCCGCCTTCGACCGCCAAGCCTGGTGGCAGGCGCATGGCATCGGGGTGGGACCGAACGAACGCGTCGTCACGCTCTTTTGCTACGACAACGCAGCCCTGCCCGCACTGCTGCAGGACCTGGCGCGCCGGCCCACGCTGCTGCTCCTGACCCCGGGGCCGGCGCAACAGCAGGTGGCCGATGCCCCCCCCGGCGTGCGCCTGCACCGCCTGCCCTGGCTTAGCCAGAACGACTTCGACCGCCTGCTGTGGTCGGCCGACCTGAACTTCGTGCGCGGCGAGGACTCGCTGTTGCGGGCAATCTGGGCCGGCGTGCCCTTCGTCTGGCAGGCCTACCCGCAGCACGACGGCGCGCACGCGGCCAAGCTCGACGCGCTGCTGCAGGCTTGGCAGGCACCGCCCGCGGTGGCAGCGCTGTGGCAGGCCTGGAACGGCCTGCGCCCGAACTGGCCCGGCGTGCCGCCGCCCTGGGCGGGTGAAACGCTGGCGTGGCGACAGTCGCTGCTGGCCCAGCCCGATCTGGTCACACAGTTGCTCGCCTTCGTGGCAGCCCATCATGGCAAACCCTGACGCCTGCTAGAATCGCGGGCTTTGCGTCAAGCAAGCAGGCCCACGCAGCCATACCCGCATCAACGTCGAATGCCGGGATGCAGTCGGCCCCCAAACCACGGAAACCGCTATGAAGATTGCTCAAGAAATCCGGGCCGGCAACGTCATCATGCAGGGCAAGGACCCGATGGTCGTGCTGCGCACCGAATACAGCCGCGGGGGCCGCAACGCTGCCACCGTGCGCATGAAGATGAAGAACCTGCTCAACGGTTCTGGCGCCGAAGTCGTGTTCAAGGCCGACGACAAGATGGACCAGATTGTGCTGGACAAGAAGGAGTGCACCTACACCTACTTCGCCGACCCGATGTACGTGTTCATGGACGCCGAGTACAACCAGTTCGAGGTCGAGGCCGAGAACATGGGCGACGCCATCAACTACCTGCAGGACAACATGGCCGTCGAAGTGGTGTTCTACGACGGCAAGGCGATTTCCGTCGAACTGCCCACCACCGTGGTGCGCGAGATCGAGACCGACCCCGCCGTCAAGGGCGACACCTCGGGCAAGGTGCTCAAGCCGGCCAAGCTGGTGGGCACGGGCTTCGTCATCAGCGTGCCGATCTTCGTCGAGAACGGCGACAAGATCGAGATCGACACACGCACGCACGAGTACAAGAAGCGCGTCTGATCGCGGCGCTCAGCGAGCGCCCTTTGCGCGCTACCGAACGGGCACCCTCCGGGGTGCCTTTTTCATGCCCGCGCGGCATCCGCCATCATCACGCCATGGCCTTCGACTTCGACGCCGCCGTCACCGCGCCTTTCCGCATGCAGCCGGGCCTGCGCCGGCTGGCTGCTGGCGCACGGCAGCTCACACCGCTGGCGCCGGGTTCGCGCCACCAACGCGAGAAGCTGGCCGTGCTGTCGGCCTTCTGGCCGCAGGCGCTGTGCACCGTGCCCGGCTTCGACGCCGCACCGGCGCTGGCCGCGCTGTACGCACATGCCGCACTGGAACATCCCGAGGCCTGGGCCTGCGACGGCCGGCTGGCCGTGGCACGGCGGTTGGGCACGGCGGTGGGCGACGACGGTGAAGTGCTGCAGTTGCAGGCTGGCCACTTCGGCCTGGGCGACGAGGTCGCGCGCTGCCTGCTCGCCCTGCCGCCCGAGTGGCGCCAGCCGGGCCTGGCGAGCCTGGCCTTCGCCGAGGACTTCGCGATCGTCGACGGCCACACGGGCACCATCCCCTGGCTGGCCGTGGCCCTGCCCAGCCACTGGGCACCGGAAGAGAAGCTCGGCCGCCACTTCAGCGAAGTGCACGGCCCGGTGGCCGACAACACGCTGCTGCTGAAAGCCACCGCCGGGCTGCTGCGCCTGGCCACCGGCGCCGATCGCTGGGAGCGTTTCGTCTGGAACGTCAGCGACCACCCGCGCCTGCACGCCCACCCAGCGCGGGTCGACCCGCAGCGCTGGCAGCACACGTCGCCCGCGTTGGCCTGGTGGCGCACCGAACGCCAGACCTTCATCCCGCTACCGGCCCAGGCGCAGGCCGTGTTCACCATCCATGTCGAGGTGCAGCCGTTGGCCGCCGCGCTGCACACGCCGCAGCGCGCCGCGGCGCTGCACGACGCCATCGCCAGCATGAGCCCGGCGGTGCTGGCCTACCGCAACCTGGCGGGCGTGCGTGAACCGCTGCTGGCCTGGCTGGCGCAGCGCGCCGCGCAGCACACGGCTGCCGCGTGAAGACGCAGCCGATAGCGCCGGCGCACATAGACTGGGGCACGGGCCCCGACGCCGTGCCGCGCTCGCCGCTCTACGACGATGTCTACCACCCGCAGGCCGGTGCGCTGACGCAGGCGCGTCACGTCTTCCTGCAGGGCAACGGACTGCCCCAGCGGTGGGCCGGACGCGCGGCCTTCACCGTGCTCGAGACCGGTTTCGGGCTCGGCCACAACTTTCTCGCCACCTGGGACGCCTGGCGGCGCGACCCGGCGCGCTGCGAGCGGCTGTTCTTCGTCTCGATAGACCGCCACCCGCCGACAGCCGCCGACCTGCAGCGCGCCCACGCGGCGTTTCCCCTGCCCGAGCTGGCCCAGACGCTGCAGCAAGCCTGGCCACCGCTGACCCCCAACTTGCACCTGCTGCCCTTCGAAGGCGGCCGCGTGCAGTTGCTGCTCGCTTTGGGCGACATCGCCGCGCTGCTGCCGGCGCTGCGGCTGCGGGCCGACGCCTTCTTCCTCGACGGCTTCGCGCCGGCACGCAACCCGGCGATGTGGCAGCCGCGGGTGATGAAGGCGCTGGCCGCACTGGCCGCGCCCGGCGCCACGCTGGCCACCTGGAGCGCCGCCAGCGCGCTGCGCGCCGACCTCGCGACCGCAGGCTTCGTGCCGCGTCTGGCGCCGGGCACGGGCGGCAAGCGCGAGATCACACTGGCCGACTGGGCGCCCCGTTTCACGCCGCGCCGTCCGCCGTCCGCCGCGGTGGCGGGCCGCGAAGCGCTGGTGGTCGGCGCCGGACTGGCCGGTGCCGCCGCCGCGCAGGCGCTGGCGCGGCTGGGCTGGCGGGTGACGGTGTTCGACCGCCACGCCGCGCCCGCCGCCGAGACCTCGGGCAACCCGGCCGGCCTCTTCCACGGCACCGTGAACGCCGACGACGGCCCCTATGCGCGCCTCTTCCGCAGCGCAGCGCTGTTGGCGCGTGCCGAGTACGCGGCGGCCATCGCCACCGGTCGTGTGCCGGGCCGAACCGACGGGCTACTGCGCCTGGTGCAGGACGAGGGCGGGTTGGCGGCCATGCAGGCGTTGCTGCAGCGCCTGAGGCTGCCGCGGGACTATGTCGATGCGCTGCCGGCCGACGCCGCCGCTGCGCGGGCCGGCGTGCCGCTGGCCCATCCGGCCTGGCACTACCCCGGTGGCGGCTGGGTCGCCCCGTCGGCCTGGGCGCAGCACGCACTGAACGAGCCAGGCGTGCGGTTCGTCGGTGGGGCCGAGGTGGGTTCGCTCACCCGGCCGGGCGACGCCTGGCAGCTGCACGACACCGCGGGCCGAGTGCTGGCCCAGGCACCGACGCTGGTGTTGGCCAACGCAGCCACCGCGGCGCAGCTTTTGGCACCGCTGGGCCACGCACCCTGGCCGCTGCGGCACAGCCGCGGCCAGGTCACGCATTGGGCGGGCGCGACGGCGCTGCAACTGCCGGTGGCGGGCGACGGTTACGCGATCCCCATGCGGGGGCCGGCCACAACCGAGGGCCTGCTCTGCGGCGCCACGCGCGAGGCCGTTGAGCCCGCGACCACGGGCGACGCACCCGCCCTGCGCGACGAAGACCACGTCCACAACCTGCGGCGGCTGCAGCGCCTGACCGGCCTGCAGCCACCCGCCGACGCCGCACTGTGGCGGGGCCGCGCCGGCTGGCGGCTGCACAGCGACGACCGCTTGCCGATCGCCGGCGCCCTGCCCTGCGCGCGCATGCCCGCAGGCCAGCGTCTGGACCAGGCCCGCCTGCTGCCACGTGAAAACGGCCTTTTCGTTTTGACGGCGCTGGGCGCCCGGGGCCTGACGCTGGCGCCGCTGCTGGCGCGCCTGGTGGCCGCACAGGCCAGCGGCACGCCGTGGCCGCTGGAACAGGACCTGGCCGACGCCGTCGACCCCGCGCGGTGGCTCGTTCGGGCCGCACGCGCTGCGCCGTCCGGGCGCCGCACACAGCCCTGCAGCCTTCAGCCTGCCGGTTGACCCGGCTCGGCCGGCGCTTCGGCTTCTTCGGGCTCGTCAGCCAGCGGCGGCAGGCCGGCAGCCTTGCGCGCGGCCTTTTCCTTTTCCTTCTCTTCCTTCTTCTTTTTCTTGGCCAGCTCACGCTGGCGTTTCTCGAACGAATAGTTGGGTTTGGCCAAAGCGGGTCCTTGGGATGAGGGTAGGAAAGCGACCCCGATTAGAACACCAGCGTCTGCACACCTTCGGGCGTGCCCAGCAGGCACAGGCTGGCCCGGTGGCGTGCAAACAGGCCCACGGTGACGACGCCGGGCCACTGGTTGATCTCGGTCTCCATCGCCAGCGGGTCGGTGATGCGCAAGCCCTGCACGTCGAGCAGCGGGTGGCCGTTGTCGGTGAGCTGCACGGCACCGTCGGCGCGCCGGCGCAGCGTGGCGGTGGCGCCCAGCGCGGCGAAGCGCCGTTCGAGCTGGTGCGCGGCCATCGCGATCACCTCCACCGGCAGCGGAAACTGGCCCAGCACCTCGACCCGCTTGCTGGCGTCGGCGATGCAGACGAAGCGATCGGCGAGGTCGGCGACGATCTTCTCGCGCGTCAGCGCCGCGCCGCCGCCCTTGATCATGAACCCGTGACCGTCGATCTCGTCGGCGCCGTCGACGTAGACCGGAAGTCGCTGCACCTCGGTGGCTTCCAGCACGCGGATGCCGTGCGCATGCAGTCGCGCCGTGCTGGCGTGGCTGCTGGACACCGCACCGGCCACGCGGGGCGTCATCGTCGCCAGTGCGTCGATGAAGTGGTTCACCGTGCTGCCGGTGCCCACGCCCACCAGTTCACCGGGCACCACGTAGGCCAGCGCCGCCTGCCCCACCAGGGCCTTGAGTTCGTCTTGGGTCATAGGCGGTGATTATCGAATGGCTGCTGAGACAATTCGCGCCATGCCGCTCGCCCCCTATGCCCTCGCCCGCCCCTTTCTCTTCGGCCTCGACCCCGAGCGGGCCCACGAACTCACGATGCACAGCTTGGCGAGGCTGCAGAACACGCCCGCGATGTGCCTGTGGCAGGTGCCCCGCGTGGCCGACCCGGTGACGGTGGCCGGCCTGAACTTTCCCAACCGCATCGGCCTGGCCGCCGGGCTGGACAAGAACGGCGAGTGCATCGATGGCCTGGGCGCGATGGGCTTCGGCCACATCGAAGTGGGTACGGTCACGCCACTGGCACAGCCCGGCAACCCCAAACCGCGCATGTTCCGCATCCCGCCGAAGCAGGCGCTGATCAACCGCATGGGCTTCAACAACCAGGGCTTGCAGGCCTTTCTGGCCAATGTGCAGCGCGCGAAGAGCTTTCGCAAGGCTGGTGGCATCCTGGGGCTGAACATCGGGAAGAACGCCATCACTCCTATCGAGCGTGCGGTGGACGACTACCTGATCTGTCTCGACGGCGTCTACCCGCACGCCGACTACGTGGCGGTGAACATCAGCAGCCCGAACACGAAGAACCTGCGGGCGCTGCAGAGCGACGAAGCGCTGGACGCGCTGCTTTCGGCATTGCAGGCGCGGCGGCAACAGCTGACGAAGCGGCACGGCAAGACGGTGCCGATGTTCGTGAAGATCGCGCCCGACCTGGACGAGGTGCAGGTGGGTGTCATTGCCGCGACGCTGCGCAAGAACGGCATCGACGGCGTCATCGCCACCAACACCACCATCGCCCGTGATGCCGTTCAAGGCCAGCGCCATGCCGACGAGGCCGGTGGACTGAGCGGCGCGCCGCTGTTCGAGGCCAGCACCAGCGTTGTCCGCGCACTGCGCGCGGCGCTGGGGCCGGCCTACCCGATCATCGGTGTCGGCGGCGTGATGAGCGCGGCCGATGCCCGCGCCAAGCACGCGGCCGGCGCCGACCTGGTGCAGATCTACACCGGGCTCGTCTACCAGGGCCCGACGCTGGTGAACGCGGCGGCGCGGGCGCTGCAACGCTGAGGCCACACCAGCCAGAGCAGGATCAGCCCTCACGCGTGAGATCGCGTTCGGGCCTTCGACGGCCGTGCAAGCCCTTCCAGGCTTGAAGGCGCAGTCTCAGTGCAGCGGCACCCCGGTCTTGCTCCGCAGTTCGTCCATCGTCACGCCCGGCGCCAGTTCCACCAGCTTCAGGCCGTGCGGGGTGATGTCCAGCACGGCCAGGTCGGTGATGATGCGGTCGACCACGCCCACGCCCGTCAGCGGCAACGTGCAGGCGGGCAGGATCTTGAGATCGAAGCCGCCGTCCTTGCGCCGCGCCACGTGCTCCATCAGCACGACGACGCTCTTCACGCCGGCCACCAGGTCCATCGCGCCACCCATGCCCTTGACCATCTTGCCGGGGATCATCCAGTTCGCCAGGTCGCCCCGCTCGCTGACCTGCATCGCGCCCAGGATGCTGAGGTTGATCTTGCCACCACGGATCATCGCGAAGCTGTCATGGCTGCCGAAGATGCTGCTGCCGGGCAGCGTGGTGACGGTCTGCTTGCCGGCGTTGATGAGGTCGGCATCGACCTGGTCTTCGGTCGGGAAGGGGCCGATGCCGAGCATGCCGTTCTCGCTCTGCAGCCAGACCTCGATCTCGGGGCTGACGAAGTTGGCCACCAGCGTGGGCAGGCCGATGCCGAGGTTGACGTAGAAGCCGTCCTGCAGTTCCTGCGCCGCGCGCGCGGCCATCTGGTCGTGTGTCCAGGCCATCTCAGGCTCCCTTCTTTTCCGTGATCGTGCGCTTCTCGATGTACTTCGCACCGTCAGGCACATGCACGATGCGGTGCACGTAGATGCCGGGCAGGTGCACGTCGTCGGGCGCGATGCTGCCGGTGGGCACGAGATGCTCCACCTCGACCACCGTGATCTTGCCGGCCATCGCCGCAGCCGGGTTGAAGTTGCGCGCCGTCAGGCGGAACACCAGGTTGCCCGAGTGGTCGGCTTTCCATGCCTTCACGAAGCTCACGTCGGGCACCAGCGAGCGTTCCATGATGTAGGTGTGGCCGTCGAACTCGCGCGTCTCCTTGCCTTGGGCCACCAGCGTGCCGACGCCAGTGCGCGTGTAGAAGGCCGGGATGCCGGCGCCGCCGGCGCGCAGCTTCTCGGCCAGCGTGCCCTGGGGCGTGAATTCGAGTTCGAGTTCGCCGGCCAGGTACTGGCGCTCGAACTCCTTGTTCTCGCCGACGTAGCTGCTGATCATTTTCTTGATCTGCCGTGTCGTCAGCAGTTTGCCAAGGCCATGGCCGTCGGTGCCGGCGTTGTTGCTGATGGCGGTGATGCCCTTGACGCCGGTGGCGCACAGCGCATCGGTCAGCGTCTCGGGGATGCCGCACAGGCCGAAGCCGCCCACGGCGATGAGCATGCCGTCGTGGGCGATGCCTTCCAGGGCCGCGGCGGCGCTGGGGTAGATCTTGTTCATGCGCGGACTCTTTCCTCGTGGCTGTCGAAACCCGTGAGGGTACTACGGTGGCCAGTGGGGCCGGCCCCGCGATGCCGCCGCTGCGGCATCATCGACGTCATGATTACCGTCCACCACCTTGAGAACTCCCGTTCGCAGCGCCTGCTCTGGCTGCTGGAAGAGCTGGGCCTGCCCTACAAGGTGAAGCGCTATGCGCGCGACCCGAAGACGATGCTGGCGCCGCCCGAGCTGGCGAAGGTGCACGCCTTGGGCAAGAGCCCGGTCATGACCGATGGCGACATCACCGTGGCCGAGTCGGGCGCGATCATCGAGTACCTGCTGGACACCTACGGCCAGGGCCGTCTGCGTCCCGCCGTGGGCACCCCCGAACGGCGCCAGTTCACCTACTGGCTGCACTTCGCAGAGGGCAGCGCCATGCCTTACCTCGTGATGAAGCTGGTCTTCGACAAGGTGCGCAGCGCGCCGGTGCCGTTTTTCATCAAGCCCGTCGTCAAGGGCGTGGCAGACAAGGTGACGAAGAGTTTCATCGCGCCCAACATCACGAAGCAGTTGATCTTCATGGAAGGCGAGCTGGCCGAACAGCCCTGGTTCGCCGGCACCGAGTTCAGCGCGGCCGACGTGCAGATGAGCTACCCGGTCGAAGCGCTGGCCGAGACGATGGATCTTGCTGCGGCCCATCCAAAGCTGGCCGACTGGCTGGCGCGCATCCACGCACGACCCGCCTACCAGCGGGCGCTCAAGAAGGGCGGATCGTACAGTCCGGTGCCCTGACACCGGCAGGGCTTCAGGCGAGCTGGGCGCGCAACCAATCGGGCAGCGGCACCGACTTCTTCGCAGGGTAGTCGGCCCACACGATGCGCGCGCCGCCTTCGGCGCAGATCACGCCGGGCTCGTCGGTCCGTTCCAGTGTGTGGTAGCTCTCGAAGCTGCTGCGCCCGGGCTTGGCCACGAACATCGTCACGCGCACATTGCCGGGGAAGTCGAGCTGGCGCAGGAAGTTGCAGAACGCGTTGACGATGAGCAGGCCCTGCCCCGTCGGGTCGGTGCGGCCACCGATCTTGAAGATCCAGTCCAGCCGCACGATTTCCATGTAGCGGAAGTAGACCGTGTTGTTGACGTGGCCCAGCGAGTCCATCTCGCCCCAGCGCAGCGGCACCACCATCTCGTGCACGAGCTTCTTCTCGGCCGGCAGCTCGAAACGCATGGCCTCGGCCTACTCGACGCCAAGCTCGCGCGCCAGACGCTGCACCAGCGCCTTCAGCTCGGCCACCTCGGTGGACAGGCGAGTCTGCTCGTTGCGCAGCGCGCTCAGTTCGCCGGCGGTCACGCTGCCGCCTTCGTCGAGGCCACCGGCGCGCACCGCGGGCTGCGTCACCTCACCGCACAGCAGCTGCGCCCAGCGCGCCTCGCGTTCACCCGGCGCGCGGTTGAGTTTCACCACCATCGGCTCGGCCTTGGCCGCCAACTCGTCGAGGAATCCCTCCACCGACGAGATGTCGGCAAAGCGGTGCAGCCGCTCGCAGTTCAGCCGCAACTCGGCCGCCGTCTGCGGGCCGCGCAACATCAGCACCGCCAGCAGCGCCACGGCCTGCGAAGGCACGTGCAGCACGCGGGCGGTGTTGTGCTCGAACTTGACGACGCGGCTGCTGCTGCCCTCGAACACCAGGCTCAGGCCCTTCAGGCCGTCGATGGCGGTCAGCACCTCGGCCTCGGTGGCCTCGATGACGGGGTGGCGCGCCGTCTTCTGGTTGCAGCCGGCCAGCAGCGCGTTCAGGCTCAGCGGGTAGGTGTCGGGGACGGTGGACTGCTTCTCGACCAGCACGCCCAGCACGCGCGCTTCCAGCGGGGTCAGGTGTCGCAAGGTCGGAACCCGCCCTACAGCGCCTGGCCGTCGTCGGCGCTGATCACGGCACCGTTGACGAAATGGCTCTGGTTGGCGCACAACAGCATCAGCACAGCGTCCAGGTCGGCAGGCTGGCCGATGCGCTTGCGCGGCATGGCCTGGATCATCTTCTTGCCGGCCTCGGTCTGCCAGACATGGTGGTTGATTTCGGTGTCGATGTAACCCGGGCACAGCGCATTGACGTTGATGCCGTAGTGACCCCACTCCAGCGCCATCGCGCGGGTCATGTGCACCACGGCAGCTTTGCTCATGCAGTAGACACCGATCTGCGGATAGACACGCAGCCCGGCCATCGACGCCACGTTGACGATGCGCCCGCCGGTGAAAGTGCCCGGCGCCTCGCCCTTGCTGCGCGCGATCATGCGCTTGGCGACTTCCTGCGCCATGAAGAAGGCGCCTCGCGTGTTCACGCCCATCATGTGGTCGTAGTCGGCGGGCGTGACCTCGGTCAGCTTCTGCGTCGTGCCCACACCCGAGTTGTTGACCAGGATGTCGATGGCGCCCATCTCGGTCTCGGCATGCGCCACGGCGGCACGGATGCTCACCGGGTCGGTGACGTCCAGCCCCACGACGTGCGCGTCGCCACCTTCGGCCTCGATCTCGGCGCGCAGCGACTTCAGCCGTTCGATACGGCGCGCGGCGAGGACCACCCCGGCGCCCGCGGCGGCCAGGGTCTTGGCGAACTGTGCGCCCAGCCCGCTGGACGCCCCGGTAACGAAGGCCACGCGGCCCGCCAGATCGATTTGATAAGCCATGATGAGCGGCCCCTCCTTGCAAGGCCCGGTTCACGATAGCACGCAGCCCCGACCCGGTTTCACGTTGTCGGGCATCATCAAGCGCTTCCATGCTGTACCTCAAATCCCTGGGCAAACGCTTCGGCGAGACGCCGGTTTTTCACGACGTCAGCCTGCACCTGAAACGCGGTGAGTTCGTGGCCCTGCTGGGCGAATCGGGTGTCGGCAAGAGCACGCTGCTGAACTGCATTGCGGGCCTGGACCGCGCCGACACCGGCCGTGTGGAAATCGCCGGCACCGAACTCGGCACCCTGGACGACGACGGCTGCGCGCGCCTGCGCCGCGCACAACTCGGCTTCGTCTTCCAGGCCTTCCACGTGCTGCCACACCTGACGGTGGCCGAGAACGTCAGCCTGCCGTTGCGCTTGCTCGGCCGGCACGACGAGACGCGTGTTCTCGCGGTGCTGAATGCCGTCGGCCTGCGCGAACTGAGTGCGCGCATGCCGGCGCAGCTTTCGGGCGGGCAGTTGCAGCGCGTGGCCATCGCCCGCGCGGTGGTGCACGCGCCAGGACTGATCCTGGCCGATGAACCCACCGGCAACCTAGACCCAGATACTGCCGAACTGGTTCTCGACGTGCTGCGCGCCGAGGTACGCGAGACCGGCGCCGCGTGCCTGTTGGTCACACACTCGGTCGCCGCCGCGGCCCGTGCCGACCGGGTACTGCGTTTGACGCCCTCAGGCATCGCCCCCGCCGTCCCGTGAGCACGGCCTTGCTGCCGATGCTGGTGGCGCGCGAATGGCGCCACCACCCCTGGCGCCACGCCGTGGCCTTGCTGGCCGTGGCGCTGGGCGTGGCGCTGGCGTTCTCGGTGCACCTCATCAACAACTCGGCGCTGGCCGAGTTCTCGCAGGCCGTGCGTACCGCCAACGGCGAGCCCGACCTCACGTTGCGAGGCCCGCGCGAAGGTTTCGACGATGCGCTCTTCGACCGGGTGGCCACCGACCCCGGCGTGGCGCTGGCCAGCCCGGTGCTCGAAGTCGACACCTACGCGCAGACTGCCGACGGCCGCCGCATCGCCTTGCGCGTGCTGGGCCTCGACCTGCTGCGCGCCGGGCCGCTGGCACCCGCTCTGGTGCCGCGTCCGGCCGACGACGAAGACCGCCTCGTATTCCTCGACCCCGACGCCGCCTTCCCCAACCCGGCGGCGCGTACGCTGCTGGGCGTGGCGGACGGCAGCATGCTGCGCCTGCAGTCCGGGCCGGGCTGGCAGCCGCTGCGCGTCGCCGGCAGCAATGCCGCGGGCGGCACACCGCTGGTGGTGATGGACCTGGCCGGCGCGCAGTCGCACTTCGCGCAGCTGGGCCGGCTGTCGCGCATCGACCTGCGGCTGGAGCCCGGTACTGAACGTGCCACGCTGCTGGCGCGGCTGGCCTTGCCGGCGAGCGTCAGCGCCACCGCGGCCGACGACGCCGAGCAGCGGGTCAGCAACCTGTCGCGCGCCTACCGCGTGAACTTGACTGTGCTGGCGCTGGTGGCTCTGTTCGTCGGCGCCTTCCTCGTCTTCTCGGTCGTCTCGCTCAGCGTCGCGCAGCGCACGCCCACGTTCGCGCTGCTGGGCGTGCTGGGCCTCACCGCGCGCCAACGGCGCACCTGGGTGCTGACCGAATGCGCGCTGCTGGGCGCCGTGGGCAGCGTGCTGGGGCTGCTGATGGGCGCCGCCATGGCCGCCGCGGCGCTTCGTTTCCTGGCCGGTGACCTGGGCGGCGGCTATTTTCCCGGCATCGTGCCGCCGCTGCAGGTGGGCGTGCCGGGCACGCTGGCCTTCGGGCTGCTGGGTACCGCTTCGGCAGTCGTCGGCGGCTGGTGGCCGGCGCGGCAGGCCGAGCAGATCTCGCCGGCGCAAGCACTGAAGGGCCTGGGCACACCCGGCGGCAGCGCGCCACCGGCATGGCCGGGGATGGCGCTGCTGGCGCTGGGCACCGCCGCGGCTTTCGCACCGCCGCTCTTCGGGCTGCCGCTGGCCGCCTACATCGGCGTGGCGGCGCTGCTGCTGGGCGGCGTGGCGCTGGTGCCGGCCGTCGTGCATGCGCTGCTGTCGACGGTGCCGGCATCGCGCACGCTGCGCCTGGGCGCGTTGCCCCTGCTGGCGCTGCAGCGTGCACGCTTCCAGCGCCGCACCGCTACCGCTGCGGTGGCCGGCGTGGTGGCCAGCCTCGCGCTGAGCGTGGCGCTGACGGTGATGGTGGCCAGCTTCCGAGAAGGCGTCAGCGCGTGGCTGGCCACGGTGCTGCCGGCCGATCTCTACGGCCGCAGCGCCGCCACCGGCAGCACCGCCGAGCAGGCGTGGCTGCCCCCCGACTTCGCCACCCGCGCTGCCGCGGTGCCGGGTGTCGACAGCGTGATGGCTTCGCGCACCCGCAGCCTGCAACTGGCCGAAGACCGCCCGGCGGTGACCCTGATCGCCCGCCCCCTGCCCGACCCGCAAGCAGCGCTGCCGATGCTGCAGGCACCGCTGCCTGCCAGCGTGGTGCTGGCCGGCGAGGTGGGCGTGTTCGTCAGCGAGGCCATGGTCTCGCTCTACGGTGCCGCGCTGGGTACGCGCTTCGAGCTGCCCTTGGCCGACCAACGCGTGGCCGTGCGTGTGCGCGGCGTCTGGCGCGACTACGCACGGCAGTTCGGTGCCGTGGCGATGGACGACGCCGACTACCGGCGCCTCACCGGCGACGAGCGCCTGAACGACCTGGCGCTGTGGCTGCAGCCCGACGCCAGCGCCGCCAAGGTGCAGGACGCGCTGCGCGCGCTGCTGCCCGATCCAGCGATGCTCGACTTCGCGTCCAGCGCCGAGTTGCGCAAGCTCTCGCTGCGCATCTTCGATCGCAGCTTCGCCGTCACCTACTACCTGCAGGCGGTGGCCATCGCGATCGGGCTCGTGGGTATCGCGGCCAGCCTGTCCGCGCAGGTGCTGGCGCGACGCAAGGAATTTGGGCTGCTCGCCCACCTGGGCCTGACGCGCCGGCAGGTCGTGGGCGTGGTGGCCGGCGAGAGCGGCGCCTGGGTGGCCGCCGGCACGCTCGTCGGCTTGGTGCTGGGCCTGGCGGTGAGCATGGTGCTGGTGTTCGTCGTCAACCCGCAGAGCTTTCATTGGACGATGGACCTCGTGCTGCCCTGGGGCCGCCTGGCGCTGCTTGCCGCCGCCGTGCTGGTGGCCGGCACCGCCACCGCCGCATTCAGCGCACGCCGTGCTGCGGGACGCGCCGCCGTCTTGTCGGTGAAGGAGGACTGGTAGATGAGCCCGCAACGCCGCCGCTGGCTGCTGCAGATCGCTGTGCTGGCACCGCTGGGCGCGCGGCTGCCGGCGCGCGCCCAGCATGCATCGGCGCCGGGCAACGCGACTGCCGAGCCGCCCGCCGACCCCGTGCGCCCCGGTCGTATGCTGGTCTTCCCTCAGGACCATGGCGCCCACCTCGCCGCGCGCACGGAGTGGTGGTACGCCACCGGATGGCTGGGCAGCGAGGCTGCGCCCACGCACGGTTTCCAGATCACCTTCTTCCGCAGTCGCACCGGGCTGGGCGCCGGCAACACCAGCCGCTTCGCGGCCAAGCAACTGCTGTTTGCGCACGCGGCCGTCACCGCGCTGTCGCCTACCGCAGGACCGAGCACACACGGCCACGACCAGCGGATCGTGCGCTGGAACGGCGCGCCCGACGTGGCCACAGGCCATGCTGCTGTCGGCCGCGGCGCAGTGCATCTGGCGGGCTGGTCGCTGCTCGATGAAGGCCCCGCCTGGCGCACCCGCGTGCCCGGACGTGAACTGGGCCTGGACCTGACGCTGACCCGCACGCAGCCGCTGCTGCTGCAGGGCCAGGCCGGCTTCTCGCGCAAGGGGCCCGATCTGCGCCAGGCCAGCCATTACTACAGCGAGCCACACCTTGCCGCCAGCGGCCGCCTGGTGCTGGCGGGGCAGGAAGCGCAAGGCAATGGCCGCGCGTGGATGGACCACGAGTGGAGCGATGAGATCCTGGCAGGCGTTGCCGTGGGCTGGGACTGGATCGGCATCAACTTCTTCGACGGCAGCGCGCTCACCGCCTTCGTGCTGCGCCGCGCCGACGGCAGCACGCTGTGGGCAGGCGGCAGCTTCCGCGCCCGGGGCGCCGCGCCACGTGTGTTCGCCGCCGAAGAAGTGCGCTTCACGGCAGGGAGGCGCTGGCGCAGCCCGGCCACCGCCGCCAGCTATCCGGTGGAATGGCAGGTCGACAGCCCCGGCGGCCGCCACACCGTGCGCGCACTGACCGATGCACAGGAACTCGACAGCCGCGCCAGCACTGGCACCGTCTACTGGGAAGGTCTGAGTGAACTGCTCGACGTGCAAGGCCGGCGCGTCGGTCTGGGCTACCTCGAAATGACGGGCTACGCCGCGGCGCTGAAGCTGTAGCGCCCCAACTTGAAGGGCGAACGGCGCCGAGCCCTCAGCCTACGCTGCAGAGCAGTACGTCAACCGCCGCCGGGCCGCGGCGGTTGCGGCCGCGTCTTGGCAGCGCGGCGGTCGCGCCAGACGCCGGGCGCGCCCGGTACGGCCGGGTCGACCGGCGCAGCGCGCACGCAGTTGCCGCCGGCGGCACGCGCGGCGGCGACGGCATCCAGCGCGTCATCGATCATGGCCTGCAGGCTGAGGTGGGCCGGCCGCAGGTGGGCCACACCGACACTGACAGTGACGCGCAGCCTCAAACCCTGCTCCGTCTCGGGGAACAACACTTCCATCTGTTCGGTGCGTTCGCGGATGCGCTCGGCAACGTCCAGCGCGCCGGTGGCGTCGGCGTGCACCAGGAAGACCGCCATTTGTGAAGTGCCCAGATGCGTCAGCACGTCGGCCGTGCGCAGCGTGGGTGCGGTGCGGCGAAGCATCTCCGCCAGCACGGCGTCGCCAGCGGCCGCGCCGCGGGCCTGGCACAGGCGCATGTAGCGGTCGATGTCCACCAGAACAAGTGCCGCCCCGGTGCCATAGCGGCGTGCGCGGGCGAATTCGCGCTCGGCCAGCGTCATGAACAGTGCCTGCGTCATGCCCGCCCGCGGCGCTTGCGCGGCGTCTGCGCGCCAGGCCCCAGGCGCCATCTCGGTCAGCCGCTTGCGCAACAGCCAGCCCAAAGGCAGCGCCACCGCCGCCACCCCCGAAGCGGCAGCCACGGCCGCGACCCAGTTGCTGCCTGCCGCATCGAGCCAGGTCGCCATGGCATAGGCCAAGGTCGCGGCCAGCCCGACCGCAAGTGAGCCGAGCAGCAGACCGACGCCGGCCGGGCGGGCCCATGGAGCCGCCGTCGAAATGGCGGTGGCACGGGCCTCAGCGGCCGGCAGCAATGCCGGCGCGCTCGAAAGCGCCGGCCGTTCAGGAGGAAACGGGGGGACGGATGTCATCGCAGCGGACTCAATATGCGTATTCGACCACAAGCGCGAACAACTGAAGAGCGGGCTTCCCCCCGCATAGACTCGACCGCATGTCCACCGGCCCTTCGTCTACGCCCCAGCGCCCCGCCGCAGCCACGCCACGCTCGCTGTCCGGCCTGCTGCCCTTCATCCGCCCCTACCGCGTGCAGGTGGGGCTGGCGATCGTCTTCCTGGTGCTGGCCGCCGCCAGCACGCTGGCCTTTCCGGTGGCCCTGAAAGTGCTGATCGATCAGGGCCTGGTCGCCGCCGACCCCGGGGCACGGGTGATGCAGCTGCGTGAGCACTTCCTGGCGCTCTTTGCGGTGGCCGCCGCTCTAGGCGTGTTCTCGGCGGCGCGGTTCTACGTCGTCAGCTGGCTGGGCGAGCGCATCACCGCCGACCTGCGCAACGCCGTCTACGCCCACGTGCTGCGCCAGAGCCCCGAATTCTTCGAAAGCACGAAGACCGGCGAAGTGCTGAGCCGCCTGACCACCGACACCACCCTCGTGCAGACCGTGGTGGGCAGCAGCCTGAGCATGGGCCTGCGCAACGTCGTGATGGGCAGCGGCGCGCTGATTGCGCTGATCGTCACCAACCCGTGGGTGATGACGCAGGTGTTGGGCATCCTGGTGCTGGTGGTGCTGCCGAGCCTCTACTTCGGCCGCCGCGTGCGCAAGCTCAGTCGCGCCAGCCAGGACCGCGTGGCCGACAGCAGTGCCATCGCCGCCGAGGTGCTGAGCGAGATCCCCGTGGTGCAGAGCTACGTCCAGGAAGGCCGCGAGGCGGTGCGTTTCGACCGCAGCACCGAGGACGCCTTCGACACCGCCATCAAGCGCACCCGCGTGCGCGCCGTGCTGGTGGCCTTCATGATCACCGCCACCTTCGGCGCGCTGCTCTGGGGCCTCTACCAAGGCACGCAGGCGGTGCTGGCGGGCAGCATCAGCGCCGGGCACCTGGGCCAAACCGTTGTCTTCGTGATCATCTTCGTCGGCGCCGTGGCGGTGCTGTCGGAAATCTACGGCGACCTGCTGCGGGCCGCCGGCGCCACCGAGCGGCTGATGGAGCTGCTGGCCGCGCAGTCTCCGGTGGGCGACCCCGCCGTGCCACGGGCGCTGCCGCCGGTGCACGGCGGCTCGGCGGTGGCCTTCGAGCAGGTCGAGTTCCACTACCCGTCGCGGCCGAAGCAGGCCGCGCTGCATGGCTTCACGCTGGCCATTCGTCCCGGCGAGACGGTGGCGCTGGTGGGCCCCAGCGGCGCCGGCAAGAGCACGGTGCTGCAACTGCTGCTGCGCTTCTACGACGTGAAGAGCGGCGCGGTGTTGCTCGACGGCGTGCCGCTGACCGCCTTGCGCCTGGCCGATCTGCGCCAGCGCATCGGCATCGTGCCGCAGGACAGCACGGTATTCTCGACCAGCGCGTTGGAGAACATCCGCTACGGCCGGCCCGAGGCCAGCGACGACGAGGTGAAGGCCGCGGCCAAGGCCGCCTACGCCCACGACTTCATCATCGCCCTGCCCGAGGGCTACGACACTTACCTGGGCGAACGCGGCGTGCGGCTGTCGGGCGGCCAGCGCCAGCGCATCAGCATCGCCCGCGCCATGCTGAAGAACCCGCCGCTGCTGCTGCTGGACGAGGCCACGAGCGCACTCGACGCCGAAAGCGAGCGTGTCGTGCAGCAGGCGCTGGAGGCGGCAATGAAGGACCGCACCACCATCGTCATCGCCCACCGCCTGGCCACCGTGCTGCGCGCCGACCGCATCGTCGTGCTGGACGAAGGGCGCATCGTCGACATCGGCACGCACGACGAGCTGGTCTTGCGTGGCGGGCTGTATGCGCGGCTGGCGGCGATGCAGTTCGAGATGCAGCCGGCGGCGGCCTGAGCACTGCGCCGGGATAATCATCCGCCATGCAAACACGCCCTATCCGATCGCAGTATGAAGACTTCATGCGTCTTGTTGCCACGTACGGCGTGGCCAAGGCCGACCGCACCGGCACCGGCACGACGAGCGTGTTCGGCCACCAGATGCGCTTCGACCTGGCCGAAGGCTTTCCGCTGGTCACCACGAAGAAGGTGCACCTGAAGAGCATCATCCTGGAACTGCTGTGGTTCCTGCGCGGTGACGGCAACGCGAAGTGGCTGCAGGAACGCGGCGTGACGATCTGGAACGAGTGGGCGAAACCCGACGGCGACCTGGGCCCGGTCTACGGCGTGCAGTGGCGCAGCTGGCCCACACCCGAAGGCGGCCACATCGACCAGATCGCGCAGGTGGTGGAGCAGCTCAAGACCAACCCCGACAGCCGCCGCATCATCGTCAGCGCCTGGAACGTGGCCGAGCTGCCGAAGATGGCGCTGCTGCCCTGCCACGCCTTCTTCCAGTTCTACGTCGCGCCCGCCACCAAGCCGGGCGGCAAGGGCAAGCTCAGCTGCCAGCTCTACCAGCGCAGCGCCGACATCTTCCTGGGCGTGCCCTTCAACATCGCCAGCTACGCGCTGCTGACGCACATGCTGGCCCAGCAGTGCGACCTGGACGTGGGCGACTTCATCTGGACGGGCGGCGACTGCCACCTGTACAGCAACCACGCCGAGCAGGTGGCATTGCAGCTGTCGCGCGAGCCGCGCCCTTACCCGACGCTGGTGATCCAGCGCCGTCCGGCATCGATCTTCGACTACGCCTACGAGGACTTCGCAGTGGAAAGCTACGACCCGCACCCCGCCATCAAGGCGCCGGTGGCGGTGTGACAGGCCGTCCGCAGACATGAGACACCCTGTGTCAACCCCTCGCCGCTTTGAGCACGAGTTGCGCGCCGCTGTGGAGGGCCGGGTCGTAGGGCTTGCGGTCGGTCCAGGCGCGCCAGATGACGCGCAGCCAGGCTCGCGAGAGGACGCGTACGGCATGGGGGTGATCGCAGCCGCGTGCCCGGGCCTTGGCGTAGACGCTTGCTGCCCAGGCGTTGGCGTGGCGCGAGTTGTCGGCCATGCAGGTCAGCGCGGCGCGCAATCGGTGGTTGCAGGCCCAGCGGAACGTGACGGCCTTGGACTTGCCCGAGGCGTAGGTGACCGGCGCGACGCCGGCCTCTGCGGCCAGGTGTTCGTCACTGTCGAAGCGCTCGCGCACGCTGCCCAACTCGGCCAGGATCTGCGCGGCGCAGATGCGCCCAGCGCGCGGGAAGCTCATCAGGATGCGGCCATCGTCGATGGAGCTGACGTGGTGCTCGATCCGGCTGGTGAGCAGCCGGATTTGATCGACAAGACGATCAAGGGTGCGTGCCAGACTGAGCGCCAACTCGCCCTTGGCCTCCATCTCCAGTTCGCCCACAGCGACGGCCGGTGCCTGGTGCAGCCGATCCAGCAGTTCTTGCGCGCTGCGCCGGCCGCTGTAGGCGTGCTGGGCGCAGAACGCGGCCATGCGCTTGGGCCCCAGGCGGGCCGCGGACTCCGGCGTGGGGTAGCGCAGGATGAAGGCCAGCCCGATGGGCGAGTCCACGTCAGCGAAGACCTCAGCAGCACCGGGCCAGAAGGACTGCAGCAGGCTGCGCAGCTGGTTGGCCAGTTGCACGCGGGTGGCCACGAGGTCGTCACGTCCGCGCACCAGGGCGCGCAGCGCCCGGATGTCGTCGCTCTGCGGGGCCAGCGGCTTGAAGCGGTGGCCGTCGGTGCGCAGCAAGTCGGCCAGCAAGTAGGCGTCACTGGCGTCGCTCTTGCCGCCGTGGCTGCGGTAGCGCGGGCGGGTGGCCTTGACGACGTTGGGGTGGATCGGCACGACCGAGAAGCCGGCCTCCAGCAGCGCATCGACGATCAGACCCGAGGGACGCTCGATGGCCACAGCAGTGACGCCTGCGCCGCGCAGGCGACGGCACAGCTCGGCCAGGCCGGCGGCATCGTGATTGATCTCGAACTGCAAATGCACGCTGCCGTGCTCGTCGATGACGCAAGCAGCGTGGGTTCGGCTGGCCCAGTCCAGCCCGGCAAAGCGATTGCTCATGGACAGACTCCTGCAAGTTGCGGTATGACTTGCCGTGTCGGAAGGCCCGGCGGGTCGCTCACTGATCGGCGCTCCTGGCTGCTCACCTTGGCGCTACACCCTGTAGCCCGTCTGGGTCTTCCGGCACCCCGAGGGCTGCGGGTCTCATGCGGGCCGTCGAGCGGCCAGCGCAGCGGGCAGTCACCCCGGGGGCACGGAAGTCGGAACGAAACATCGGCGCAACGCGTGCGTCGAGTCAAGAACCTGACAGGCCAGCACCTGTGCGCTGAACACGGGTTGCCCACCGCGGCGTTCGGTCGGTTCGTCGCAAGCGCCGACCGCCCGCCGCCGTGGACAACCCTGCGCTGTGCCATGCCAACGTCCTTGAACAGCCGAAAGGTAGTCCAGTGAGCGAGCTGGTGCTGATCGCCGCGATGGCACGCGGCCGCGTCATCGGCCGCGGCAATGCCCTGCCCTGGCATCTGCCCGAAGACATGGCGCACTTCCGCGCCGTTACTCGCGGCCATCCGGTGATCATGGGCCGCAAGACCTGGGACTCGCTGCCCGCGCGTTTCCGCCCGCTGCCCGGTCGGCGCAACCTCGTCGTCACGCGCAACGCGGCGTGGCAGGCGGCGGGTGCCGAAGCGATGCCGTCGTTCGATGACGCGATGGCCGCCACGGCAGGCGCCGACAGGGTGTTCGTGATCGGTGGGGCCGAGCTCTACGCCGCCGCCCTGCCCCACGCCGACACGCTGCTGCTCACCGAGATCGACGCCGACTTCGCAGGCGACGCACGCTTTCCCGACTTCTCGGTCTGCGACTTCGCCAAGACGGGGCGCGAGCAGTTCCGCGCCGCCGCGCCCAACGACTTCGACTTTGCCTTCGTGACCTACCGCCGAAGCGGCTGAGGCGCTGCCGGCGGCGCAGAGGGTCAAGGCGGTGCCGGTTCCGCTGGCCGGCGGCACGAAACCTGCTGTCCGTATGGTGTGGAGTGCCGGTCGCCGGGGCCTCGGGCCGCAACAGGCGTGCTCCGACGACGCCGGACCCACCAGACCATAGGACACCGCCCATGCCTTCGATCGCCAACGACTCCGCCCCGCCCAACGCCCCGACCAGACTGCGCGCCTGGGTGGCCGAAATGGCCGCGCTGTGCCAACCCGACCGGGTGGTGTGGTGTGACGGCTCGCAGCCCGAATACGATGCGCTGTGCGACCAGATGGTGCAAAGCGGCACGCTGATCCGGCTGAACCCGGACAAGCGGCCCAACTGCTTCCTGGCGCGTTCGCATCCGTCGGACGTTGCTCGCGTGGAGGAGCGCACCTTCATCTGCGCCGCCAGCAAGGACGACGTGGGCCCCACCAACAACTGGGCCGCGCCCGACGAGATGCGCGCCACGCTGCGCGGGGCTTTCGACGGCTGCATGCGCGGCCGCACGCTCTACGTCATCCCCTTCAGCATGGGGCCGCTGGGCTCACCCATCGCAAAGATCGGCGTGCAGATCAGCGACAGCCCCTATGTCGTGGTCAACATGCGCATCATGACCCGCATGGGTGCGCGCGTGCTCGACGTGCTGGGCGATGGTGCCTTCATTCCGTGCATGCACTCGGTCGGCGCACCGCTGTCGCCGGGGCAGGCCGACGTGGCGTGGCCCTGCGAAGGTGACATCGGCAAGAAATACATCGCCCACTTTCCCGACACCACCGAGATCTGGTCTTACGGCTCGGGCTACGGCGGCAACGCGCTGCTCGGCAAGAAGTGCCTGGCGCTGCGCATCGCCTCCGTGATGGGCCGCAACGAGGGCTGGCTGGCCGAGCACATGCTGATCGCCGGGCTGCAGGCGCCCGACGGCGAGAAGACCTACGTCGCCGCGGCCTTCCCCAGCGCCTGCGGCAAGACCAACCTGGCGATGCTGACGCCGCCGGCGGGCCTGGAGGGCTGGAAGGTCACCACCGTGGGCGACGACATCGCCTGGATCAAGCCGGCGCCCGATGGCCTGCTGCGCGCCATCAACCCGGAGGCCGGCTTCTTCGGCGTGGCGCCGGGCACCAACCACTCGTCCAACGCCAACGCGATGGCGACGATGACGCGGAACTCGATCTTCACCAACGTGGCGCTGACCGACGACGGCGACGTCTGGTGGGAAGGCATGGACGGCGCGCCGCCGGCGCATGCGATCGACTGGCAGGGCCAGGACTGGACGCCCGGCTGCGGCCGCGTGGCCGCGCACCCGAACTCGCGTTTCACCGCGCCGGCCAGCCAGTGCCCGTCGATCGACCCCGAGTGGGAAAACCCCGCAGGCGTGCCGATCAGCGCCTTCATCTTCGGCGGCCGCGTGACCAAGGACATGCCGCTGGTGTTCCAGGCCTTCAACTGGGCGCACGGCGTCTACCTGGCCGCGACCATGGGTTCGGAGGCCACCGCCGCGGCCATCGGCGTGACCGCGACACGGCGCGATCCGATGGCGATGCTGCCATTCTGCGGCTACAACATGGCCGACTACTTCGGCCACTGGCTCAACATCGGCCGCCGCGTGCCCAACCCGCCGCGCATCTTCCGCGTCAACTGGTTCCGCAAAGGCGCCGACGGCAAGTTCCTGTGGCCGGGCTTCGGAGACAACCTGCGCGTGCTGAAGTGGGTGGTCGACCGCGTGCACGGCCGCGGTTTCGCGGTCGAGAGCCCGGTTGGCTGGATGCCGCGCCACGACGACCTGGAGTGGACCGGCCTGGACTTCCTCGCCGACACCTTTCACGAACTGATGGTCGTCGGCCGCGACGCCGGTACCGCCGAAGCCAACGCGCACGGCGAGTTGTTCGACCGCTTCCTGGACCGGTTGCCGAAGGAGTTCATCTTCGAACGCGAACTGCTGCGCCTGCGGCTGTGGCGCTCGCCCGAACGCTGGGAACTCGCCCACGAACAATGAGAGCGGCCGGCGCCGGGGCGACGCGACGATGACGTCCATTCCGGCCAGCAGGAGCAATTCGGACGAACACCGCCCCCTGCATCAGGCCGGCACGAGCGCTCCCGGCCGCTCGGCCAGCCAAAGGCCCAGGTCGTCGGCGCACATCGGCCGGCCGAACAGGTAGCCCTGCAGTTCGTCGCAACCGGCTTCGCGCAGCAGCGCGGCTTCGCCCTGCAGCTCCACGCCTTCGGCCACCACCCGCAGCCCCAGCGTGTGGCCCAGGCCGATGATGGCCATCGTGATGGCGCGGTCGGTCGGGTCGCCCAGCATGTCGTGCACGAAGCTGCGGTCGATCTTCAGCTTGGTGATGGGGAATCGGTTCAGGTAGGCCAGGCTGGAGTAGCCCGTGCCGAAGTCGTCGATCGCCAGGCCCACGCCCAGTGCTCGCAAGGCGTGCAGCTGGCGCAGGTTGCCTTCGGCGTTGTCCATCACCATCGACTCGGTGAGCTCCAGCTCCAGTTGGCCGCGCGGCACTTGATGGCGCTGCAGCTGCATGCGCACGATGTCGATCAGACCCTCGTCACGCAGTTGCCGCGCCGACAGGTTGATGCTGACGAAGAAGGGCGGTAGCCCGGCGTCGCGCCAGGACGCGATCTGCGCGCAAGCGGCCTCCACCACCCAGGCCCCGATGGTCACGATGAGCCCGGTTTCCTCGGCCAGCGGGATGAACTGCACTGGCGACACGGTGCCCAGTTCGGGATGGTGCCAACGCAGCAGACCTTCCACGCCGGCCATGGCGCCGGTAGCCGCGTCGATTCGAGGCTGCCAGTGCAGCTGCAGCTGGCCCAGCTCCACCGCGCGACGCAGGTGGCCTTCGAGCTGCAGGCGCCTCTCGGCGCGCTCGGTCATCTCGGCGGCAAAGAACTGCGCGGTGTCCTTGCCGCTGGCCTTGGCCTGGTACATCGCGGTGTCGGCGTGTCGCATCAGCACGTCGATGTCGGTGGCGTCGTCGGGGTAGATCGCGATGCCGACGCTGCAAGAGACATGCAGTTCCGCGCCTTCCACCGGGTGCGGCTGGCGCACGCGCGGGATCAGCCGCTCGTGCACGATGTGCGCGGCCTCGTCCACGCTGTCCAGCCCGTTGAGCACCACCACGAACTCGTCGCCGCCCAGGCGGCTGACGGTATCGCCGGCACGGACGGCGTCGAGCAGGCGCGCCGCCACGGAGCGCAGCAGCCCATCGCCGATGTGGTGGCCCAGGCTGTCGTTGATGTCCTTGAAGCGATCGAGGTCGATGAACAGCACGGCCACCTTCTGCCCGCTGCGCTGCGCTTGCTGCACCGCCAGGCGCAGCCGTTCGGTGCACAGGCTGCGGTTGGGCAGCTCGGTGAGCACGTCGTGCTCGGCCAGGAAGCGAATGCGCTGCTCGCTGCGCTTGCGGTCGCTGATGTCGATGCTGGTGAAGATGTAGTGTGAGACCTCGCCGGCGCCGGCGCGCGGGGCGTGCATCCAGCCGCCGCCCTGGCGCACGGTGTTGACCATCACCCACGCCGGGTACTCGGTGCCGTTGCGGCGGCGCAGCGTCAGCTCGCCCTGCCATGTGCCGCGCAGCGCCACGGTGTGCCACAAGGCGTCGGGTAGCGCGGCGCCTTCGTCGCCGCCCAGCAGCAAAGCCGGCTTCTCGCCGACGACATCCTGCAGTTCGTAGCCCGAATGGCGCGTGAAGGCCTGATTGGCGCTCAGGATGCGGTGTTGCGCGTCGATGATGAGGATGCCCTCGCTGGACGCCTCGAAGACCTTGGCCCACAGCTCCAGCCGCCGCTCCATCAGCTTCAGGTGGTTGATGGGCGCGAAGGCCGTGAGCAGGGCGTCCTGGCCCTGGTAGCTCAGCCGGCGCGCGGAGAGCACTGCCCAGGCCGGCTCGGTGCCGGCCAGCCAGCGCACCTCGAACTCGTTGACCTCGCCGCGGTCGGACAGCTGCTGGAAGAAGCGCGTGCGCACCGAGGGTTCCAGCCCCACCTTCCACGGGTCGAGCCGGCGTCCGGCCAGCCAGGCGTCGGCCGGCGGGTTGGCGTGCAGCACGTCGTGGCCGGGGATCGAAGTGACCACCAGCGCGATCGGCGTGCTCTCCACCAGCGAACGCTGCGCCTCGGCAGCGCGCGCGCTGGCGGCCAGTTCCTTCTGTGTCTCGCGCTCCCGGTCCAGCTGCTGCAGCATCTCGTTGAACGCCGCCACGAGGCGCCCGATCTCGTCGCTGCTGTTCCATTGCGCGCGCAGCGTGTGATCACCGGTGCGGCGGACGGTGTCGGCCACGCCCGAGAGGTGGTGCAGCGGCTTGGAGATCGAACGCGCGACCATCGTCACGATAGCCAGGATGGCCATCAGCAGTGCCAGGGCCGTCCCCAGGTGCAGCCACATGCGGGCGTACAGGCCGTCGATGCGCGCGCGCAGCAGCCCGTCCATCGCCGTGCAGCTGGCCTGCCAGCTGCGCTGCAACGCGTCGATCAATGCGCCCTGCGCCGCATGCGCCTGCGCCAGCGCGTGTCCGGTGGCGCCCTCGTCGGCAAGCTGGCGCGCGGCGCGGCGAAAGCCGTCCAGCGCCTCGGCCAATTCACGCTGCGCGGGCTGCAGCGCCGTGCGCAGCGTGGCGCCACCGGCGGCGTAGGCCTCGGCGTGGTCGCTGGTGATGCCCTGCGCCGTGGCGTCCAGACGCCCTTCGAAGATGAGGAACTGCGTGCGCTGCTCCGCCGAGGCCTGCGCCACCGCGCCGCCCTGCAGCAGCCGTCCCAGGCCCTGCACCTGTTCCAGCAGTTCGGGGTAGCGCAGGGCCAGCAGCGACATCGTGTAGTAGCTGTCGAGGTCGGGGTCGAGGATCAGGTTGGACTGGTTGGCCACGCGCGTGAGCAATTCGCGGCCCTGGGCCAGCGCGCGGTCGACCGTCTGCGCGTCGGCCACCGGCGCGGCCGCGGCGTCGCGCAAGGCCTGCACCAGCAACAGCGCCGGCGCGGCGCTATCCAGGCCTGCGCCGTGGGCGTGTTCGGCCTGCGCCACGCTGTCGGCGCGCACCGCCAACGCGGCGCGCGGGGCGGGCTGCCCCATGCCGGCGCGGGCAGCGTCGGTGAGGGTCTCGCGAACCCCTTCGACATAGGCGTTGCCCTGCACCTCCTTGCGCGCGAAGTCGATGGCGATGAACTTTTCGTTGATGAGGATGCCGCTGACGTAGATCACCGCCGAGAGGTCGAGCAGGTAGATCAGCATCAGCTTGCGGCTGACGCTCAATCGCGCCAACAGGCGGCCGAAGGGCAGACCACGGCGGAGCCGGGCCAGCAGGGCGGCGGGTGTGGCAGCACGCAGGAGCATGGTTCCTTATCGGTTGGGCCGCACCGCACTGAAGGCGTTTGGCACCGCAACAGGGCTGCACAGGGTCGGATTGCCCAATGACCTTCTCGAGGGGAACTCGGGCGCGGAGGTCGTCCGAACACTTCAGCGCAGCTTCAGGGCCGACGCCTATGCTGGGCTCGATGTTCCTTGCCCCATGACCTTGCCATTGAGAAGGTGCCTGAGCGCGGCAGCGCTGGTGCTGTGCCTTGCGGCGCCAGCCGCAGCCGGGGCGCAGGAGGCTGTGCCACCGCCCGGGCCGGCCCCCGGCTGGGCTGAGCTCGAGGCGGCCGGCGCGCGCATCGGCGAGATCCGCGTCGTCAGCGACGACATCTTCGACACCGCCGACCCCCGGGAGGACAAGTGGCTGTTCCGCGGCGCGAACCGGCTGCACATCCAGACGCGGCCCGGCGTCATCGAACGCCAGCTGCTGTTCAAGTCCGGCGACAGACTCTCCGTGCGCGTACTTGAGGAGACCGAACGCCTGCTGCGCAACAACCGCTACCTCTACGACGTGCGCTTCCGGGCACTGGCCTGGCACGACGGCGTGGTCGACATCGAAGTCATGACACGCGACACCTGGACGCTGGACCTGGGCGCCAGCGCAGGTCGCACGGGCGGCGCCAACACCAGCGGCGTCCACCTGCGCGAGTACAACCTGCTGGGCACCGGCACCACGCTGAGCGTGGGCCGCTCGAACGGCGTCGACCGCTCGGGCAACGAGTTCGAGTTCTTCAACGACCGCGCCTTCGGCACCGCGGCGGCGCTGAGCTACCAGCACGCGTCGAACAGCGACGGCCGGCGCGACGCAATCAGCGCGCAGCTGCCCTTCCGCTCGCTGGACTCACGCCGGGCTGCGGGGCTTCGGGTCTCGAACGACGACCGCATCGACGCCGTCTACAGCGCGGGCAACGTCGTCAGCCAGTACCGGCGACGCCAGAACCAGCGCGAGATCTTCGGCGGCTGGTCGGCGGGCCTGCAGGACGGTTGGGTGCAACGCTATTCGGGGGGGCTGCGTGTCGACGACGACGGTTACGCGCCCGAGCCCGGGCTCGTGGCGCCGACACCCCTGCCCGCCGACGAAAAGCGCGTGGCGCCCTTCGTGCGCATCGACCTGATCGAAGACCGCTACGAGAAGGAACAGAACCGCAACCTGGTCGGCCGGCCCGAGTTCTTTGCGCTCGGCATGGCGGCTTCGATGCAGCTGGGTCGCGCCGCCACCGCGCTGGGGTCGACGCGCAACGCCTGGCTCTATGCCGCATCGCTGAGTCGCGGCTTCGAACCCGTCAACGGACACCGGCTGATCGCGGCAGCTTCGATGTCCGGTCGCCACAGTGACGGCCAGCCGCAAAGGCAAGGCGGCAACCTCCAGGCGCAGTACTACCTGCCGCAGAGCCCGCGCTGGCTCTTCTACGCCTCGGGCGCTTTGGACCTGCTGAAGAACCCCGACCCGGCCGATGCGCTGCAGCTCGGTGGCGACAACGGGCTGCGCGGCTACCCGCTGCGCTACCAGAGCGGCACGCGCCGCGCCTTGTTCACGGTGGAAGAGCGCTTCTACACCGACATCTACCTGTGGCAGTTGTTCCGCATCGGTGGCGCCGGCTTCTTCGACGTCGGCCGCGCCTGGGGCGGCGCCACCGCCAATCCGCAGGACCCGGGCTGGCTGCGCAACGCCGGCGTCGGCCTGCGCTTCGTCAGCGCGCGCGCGGCCTTCAGCAACGTGCTGCACGTCGATCTCGCCTTCCCGCTCGATGCGCCGGCGGACGTCAAGAAGGTGCAGTTCCTGGTCAAGACCAAGACGAGTTTCTGAAGACCGCTTCCCGCGTTCAGCTCTCGGATGACTGCTACAACGCGGCAAGGTCGACGTGCGGACGTGCCTTTCCTTTGTTCAACCGGCGACGATGCGCCACGTGTGCTGCGCGATCATTCGCTCTTCATCGGTGGCGATACGCCACACGCCGACGCGGCTGCCGGGCGTGTTGATGCGCGAAGGCTGGGGACCGCGCGCCGCGGCGTTGGCCACCTCGTCCAGCTCGACGCCCAGCCAGCGCGCACCCTCGCACACCGCGGCGCGGATGGCGGCCGCGTTCTCGCCGATGCCGCCGGTGAAGACGAGAGTGTCCAGCCCGCCGAGCGCGGCTGCCAGTGAACCCAGCTCACGCCGGATGCGGTAGACGTACAGCTCGATGGCCAGCCGCGCCCGTGGCTCACTGCTGGCCAGGAGCGTACGCATGTCGCTGGATATGCCGGAGATGCCCAGCAGGCCCGAGCGGCTGTACAGCAGCTGCTCGACGGCAGCGGCATCGAGTCCGCACGCCTTCATCAGGTACAGCACCACGCCGGGGTCGAGGTTGCCGCAGCGCGTGCCCATCATCAGACCGTCCACCGTGGTGAAGCCCATGGTACTGGCCACACTGCGACTGGCCTGCAGCGCGCACATGCTGGCCCCGTTGCCCAGGTGCAGCACGACGGTCCGTCCCGCCGCCGCCACCACGTCCACCGCGGGCAGTACCGAGGCGATGTACTCGTAGGACAGGCCGTGGAAGCCGTAGCGCCGCACGCCCTGCCCGTACATCTCGTAGGGCAGGCCGAACATTTGCGAGAGCGGGGTGCTGCCGCAGTGAAACGACGTGTCGAAGCACGCCACCTGCGGCAACTGCGGGGCCTGCGCCAGCAAGGCGGCGATCGGCGCCAGGTTGTACGGCTGGTGCAGAGGCGCCAGCGGCTCGAAGCGGCGCAGCGCGGCCAGAACTTCGGCGTCCACCTTCAGCGGCCGGTCGAATGCGGCGCCACCGTGCACGACACGGTGGCCGACGCCGACCACCTTGCGGCTGGCCGGGCGCGTGCGAAGCAGTTCGAAAAGCTGCGCCAGCGCGCCTTCATGGCCCAGCGGCACGCCCTCGCCCCAGTCCTGCTCGGCAAGCACCGTGCCGTCGGCCGCCCGTGCCACCAGGCGCGGGTGCGTGAACAGGCCCTCGGCCTGGCCATGCAGGTCGACTTCGAGTTCACCGTCGCGCTGGACGAAGAGCGAGAACTTCAGGCTCGACGAGCCGGCGTTGAGAACGACGATGGCGCCGGACAGCGGCGGCTGATTGGCAGCGGGGGATGCGGGGTCGGTCATCGTCGGCTCCGAGCGGCGGCGCGCACCCCTTTCGGCACAGGAGAGCCTGCGCGCGCATGGTGCACCGCAAAATCATAATCACGCGGGGACGCCTGCGACGCCTGCCACCGTCGGCGCTATCGTCGGCGCATGCGATTCGCCACCTGGAACGTCAACTCCCTGGCCGTGCGCCTGCCTCAACTGCTGGACTGGCTGTCGGCCCATCCGGTCGACGCCATCGTGCTGCAGGAAACCAAGCTCACCGACGACAAGTTCCCGCGCGCCGAGATAGAGGCTGCCGGCTACCGCGTCGTCTTCCACGGCCAGAAGACGTACAACGGCGTGGCCCTTCTCTGTCGCGGCGACGTCGCCGACTCGGTGAAGAACATCCCCGGCTTCGACGACGGGCAGGCGCGGGTCATCGCCGGCACCGTCGACGGCCCGCTCGGGCCCGTGCGCGTGATCGGCGCGTACTTTCCCAACGGCCAGGCCCCCGACAGCGAGAAGTTCGTCTACAAGATGCGCTGGCAGGACGCCCTGCACGACTGGGTGCGGGACGAACTCTCGCTCCACCCGCAGCTGGTGCTGATGGGCGACTTCAACGTGGCCCCCGAAGACCGCGATGTCTATGACCCGGTGGCGTGGGCGGGCCAGATCCATTGCACGCCTGAAGAGCGCGCGCAATTCCAGCGCCTGCTGGCACTGGGTCTGGTCGACGCGTTCCGGCTGTTCGAGCAGCCGCCGAAGAGCTGGAGCTGGTGGGACTACCGCAACCTCGCATTCCGCAAGAACCAGGGCCTGCGCATCGACCACATCCTGGTCAGCGAGGCGCTGAAACCAAGCGTGCAGGCCTGCATGATCGACAAGCCCGTGCGCAAGAACGAGCGCCCCAGCGACCACGCGCCGGTGATCGTCACGCTGAGTTGAGCTGGGGGGCTTCACGCCGCTTGACTCGAAAGACGGTTACTCAATCCTCCAGCCCGAGCTCCTGGATCTTCCGGGTGATCGTGTTGCGCCCGATGCCCAGGCGCTGCGCAGCCTCGATGCGGCGGCCGCGCGTGACTTCGAGCGCGGTGTGGATGAGCCGGCCCTCGAACTGCTTGGTCAGCGCGTCCCAGACGGCGGCGTCGCCGGCGTCCAGACGTCGGCGCGCCTCGCGCTCCAGGTCGGTCAGCCAAGACGGTCCGGGCAGCAGTGCGGCCTCGGCTGGCAGGGCGGCAGCTGCGGGCGCTGCGCCCGCCATGTCCGGCATCGCCACCGCCCCCTGGGCGGCACCCTGCGCCGGCATCGTGCCCATCAGTTCTGGCGGGAGGTCCTTGGCTTCGACGACCTGTGCCGGCGCCATCACCGTGAGCCAGTGGCACAGGTTCTCGAGCTGGCGCACGTTGCCAGGGAAATCGAATGCAGCCAGGCGCTCGAGCGCGGCATCGGTGATGCGCTTGGCCTCGACGCCCAGTTCACGCGCGCTCTTGCCGAGAAAGAAGCGCGTCAACATCGGGATGTCCTCTCGCCTCTCTCGCAGCGCCGGCAGGCGCAGCCGGATGACATTGAGGCGGTGGAACAGGTCTTCCCGGAATGCGCCCTGGCGCACACGCTCTTCCAGGTTCTGGTGCGTGGCGGCGATGACGCGTACGTTGCTCTTCAGCGGCTGGTGGCCGCCGACGCGGTAGAACTGCCCGTCGGAAAGCACCCGCAGCAAGCGCGTCTGCAGGTCGAAGGGCATGTCGCCGATCTCGTCCAGAAAGAGCGTACCGCCGTCGGCCTGTTCGAAGCGGCCACGGCGGGTGGTCTGCGCGCCGGTGAAGGCGCCGCGCTCGTGGCCGAAGAGTTCGCTTTCCAGCAGGTCCTTCGGTATCGCCGCGGTGTTGATGGCGATGAAGGGCCCCTGCCCGCGCGGGCTGTGCTTGTGCAGCGCGCGTGCCACCAGTTCCTTCCCCGTGCCGCTCTCGCCGGTGATCATCACAGTCACCTGGCTCTGACTCAGGCGGCCGATAGCGCGGAACACGTCCTGCATCGCCGGCGCCTGGCCCAGCATCTCGGGCGCCTGCACGGGCGTCGCTTCGGCCACTTCCTCGCGCAGGCTTTCCTCGACGGCGCGGCGGATCAGGTCCACCGCGGCCATCACGTCGAAAGGCTTGGGCAGGTACTCGAAGGCGCCGCCCTGGAAGGCGCTGACGGCGCTCTCCAGATCGCTGAAGGCCGTCATGATGATGACGGGCAGCCCGGGGTGGCGCGCCTTCACCGTGGTCAGCAGGTCGATGCCGCTGCCGCCGGGCATCCGGATGTCGCTCACCAGCACCTGCGGTGCATCGTCGTCCAGCGCCTTGACCACGTCGCGCGGATTGCTGAAGGTGCGCACCGCAAACTGTTCGCGTTGCAGGGCCTTCTCGAGCACGAAGCGGATGGAGTGGTCGTCGTCGACGACCCAGATGGGTTTCATGCGGATGGACTGCGCCGCAAGGCGCCCTTCAAGGCAAGGGAATCAGGATCTTGAAAACCGTATGCCCCGGCACGCTCTCGCATTCGATCGTGCCCTGATGCTGCTGCACGAAAGTCTGCGCCAGCGTGAGCCCGAGGCCCGAGCCGCCTTCGCGCCCCGAGACCAGGGGCTGGAAGATGCGTTCACGGATGTCCTCGGGCACACCGGGCCCGTTGTCCTCGATATGCAATTCCAGTGCCAAGCGGAACCGCTGACGGCCGAAGGTCGCCTGGCGCGCGACGCGGGTGCGCAGCGCCAGCTTGGCGTCGCCGCGGGCGATGCGGCCCGTGTAGGGTGAGTCGCCGTCGACCGGGCGGGCCGCCAGCGCCTGGGTGGCGTTGTGCGCGATGTTCAGCACCGCCTGGATAAGCTGCTCGCGGTCGCCACGAAACTCGGGCAGCGAGGTATCGTAGTCGCGCAATACCTCCAGCCCGCGCGGGAACTCGGCCAGGATCAGCGCGCGCACGCGTTCGCACACCTCGTGGATATTGACGTCGGCCACCACGTGCGGCCGGCGGTGCGGCGCCAGCAGACGGTCGACCAGCACCTGCAGGCGGTCGGCCTCGTGAATGATGACCTGCGTGTACTCGGTGAGCTCCCTGGCACTGAGGGCCCCTGAGCCGCCTTCGGTGTCCGACCCCCGCGGGGAGCTGGCGTCCTCGGGGCGGCCCAGCGGACGGCCGACCTCCATCGCCAGCAACTGCGCCGCGCCACGGATGCCGCCTAGCGGGTTCTTGATTTCGTGTGCCAGGTTGCGCACCAGTTCCTTGTTGGCCTGCGCCAGGCCCAGTGTGCGTTCCTCGCGGTCCAGGCGGGTCTGCTGTTCGATCTCGATCAGTTCCACCAGCACGCGATCGGGCCACTCGGTCTGGTTGACGATGACGTGCACCGGCAGGTCGGCGCTGCCCGCAGGCTGACGCTTGAGTTGGGCGTCGAAGCGGCTGGTGGCCACCTGGTTGCGCGCCACCAGGTCGAGTGTCTCGCGCAGTTGCTGGGGCTCGGCCAGCCAATCGATGACGTTGCCGCGACGCAGCGCCCGACGCGACACGCCCATCGTGTTTTCGAGCGCCGAATTGGCCTGAAGGCAATGACCGTCGGCGCCCACCAGCACCACCATCGAGGCCAGCAGGTCGAAGGCCTCGAAGCCGGCGAGGCCGCCTGCGTCTTTCACCGCGCCCTGGCCGTCGCTCACGAGGGCAGTTTGGCCAGTTCGCGCTTCAGCGCGGCGACGTCGGCTTCCTTGCGCTGAATCGCCGCGCGCATCTCGGCAACGCGGTCCTGGTACTTGGCGAAGTTGCGTTCGTCGCCCCGGCGCTCGGGCTCGCCGTTGTTGAACTCGCGCTTCATATCGGACAGGCGGTCTTCCTCGCGCCTCAATTCGTCGGAGAGGATGCGCTTGGCATCGCTGTCGCGTGCACGCTGTTCCGCCGGATCGACACGGCCTTCGCCGGGGCGGGCTGACGCGCCCGTGCCCGGAGCGGCAGCACGCGGGCGTGGCGGTGCGGGCACCACGGTCACGGGCACGCCTTCGACGGCGCGGCAGCCCTTGTCCTTGGCTTCCTGCGGCGACATCGAATCGGTGTAGAGCACGGGCGGTCCGGGGCAACGGTAGACCGTCTTGTCCTGGGCGATGGCGGCGCCGGCCGACGACAGCACCAGGGCCAGCACGCAACCGCGGGCGAGAGGCTTGTTGAGCAGGGTCATGCTCGCATTGTGGACCAGCGCAAAGGCCGCCCACGACGGCCACGGCCCGGCAATGAAAGGCGGGCCCGAAGGCCCGCCGTAACCTGCAAGTGCACCAGCCCGCTTACAGCGAGTAGTACATGTCGAACTCGCAGGGGTGCGTGGCCATGCGGAAGCGGGTCACTTCCTGCATCTTCAGTTCGATGTAGGCGTCGATGTACGAGTCGGTGAAGACACCGCCCTTGGTCAGGAAGCCGCGCTCCTTGTCCAGGTAGTCCAGCGCCTGGTCGAGGCTGTGGCAGACGGTCGGGATGGCCGCGTTCTCTTCCGGCGGCAGGTGATAGAGGTCCTTGGTGGCGGGGTCGCCGGGGTGGATCTTGTTTTCCACGCCGTCCAGGCCCGCCATCAGCAACGCGCTGAAGCCCAGGTAGGGGTTCATCAAGGGATCGGGGAAACGCGCCTCGACGCGACGGCCCTTGGGGCTGGCGACATAGGGGATGCGGATCGACGCCGAGCGGTTCTTCGCCGAGTAGGCCAGCTTCACCGGCGCCTCGAAGCCCGGCACCAGGCGCTTGTAGCTGTTGGTGCCCGGGTTGGTGATGGCGTTCAGCGCACGGGCGTGCTTGATGATGCCGCCGATGTAGTACAGCGCGAACTCCGACAGGCCCGCGTAGCCGTCACCGGCGAACAGGTTCTTGCCGTCCTTCCACACGCTCTGGTGCACGTGCATGCCGCTGCCGTTGTCGCCGACGACGGGCTTGGGCATGAAGGTCGCCGTCTTGCCGTAGGCGTGAGCCACGTTGTGGATGACGTACTTCTGCAGCTGCGACCAGTCGGCGCGTTGCACCAGCGTGCTGAACTTGGTGCCCAGCTCGTTCTGGCCCGGGCCCGCCACTTCGTGGTGGTGCACTTCGACCGGGATGCCCAGGCTTTCGAGGATCAGGCACATCTCGCTGCGCATGTCCTGGAAGCTGTCGACCGGCGGCACCGGGAAGTATCCGCCCTTGACGGCCGGGCGGTGGCCCATGTTGCCGCCTTCGAAGCTGCTGCCGGTGCTCCACGGCGCTTCTTCGGAGCCGATCTTGAACGAGCAGCCGGACATGTCGTTCGTCCACTGGACCTGGTCGAAGATGAAGAACTCGGGCTCGGGGCCGAAGTAGGCGGCGTCACCCAGGCCGCTGCTCTTCAGGTAGGCCTCGGCACGCTTGGCCAGCGAACGCGGGTCGCGCTCGTAGGGCTTGCCGTCGGTGGGGTCGAGCACGTCGCAGCTGAGCAGGATCGTCGGCTCTTCGAAGAACGGGTCCATGTTGGCCGTGTTCGGGTCGGGCATCAGCAGCATGTCCGAGGCTTCGATGCCCTTCCAGCCGGCGATGGAGCTGCCGTCAAAGGCGTGGCCGGAGATGAACTTGTCTTCGTCGAAAGCGGACACAGGCACGGACACATGCTGTTCCTTGCCGCGGGTGTCGGTGAAGCGGAAGTCGACGAACTTGACTTCGTTCTCCTTCACCATCTTCATCACGTCGGCAACGGTCTTGGCCATTCAGATCTCTCCTACAGGGGCTCGGGGATGGGTATTTGGGCGGGGTGCGGGCGGTGCGGGGCTGGGCCCCAACAAAGCGCAGGGGAATTTAGCAGAAAGCATGCCTGCGGCCGCTGACGGTGCACGGCCCCGTGCAGGCTGTGCGGACGACGATTGCGCCGGCTCAACAACGCACCAAATTGGTATGAGCAGAGATATCACCGCACCAATTCGGGGCCCAGCTGCGACCCGCGTGCTTCCAGCCCGGCGCGCAGCGCGGCATACGCTTCGAGCGGGTCACCGCGGCCCTTCACGCCCAGCTCGATATGACGGCCGTAAGTCGGGTGATCGACGCTGGGCAGGCTGAACACCTTGCAGCCCGGATAGCGGGCCTCGATGTCCTCCATCAGCGGGGTCAGGCTGGCTTCCATGGCGCCGAAGACGATGACCGAACGTTCCACGGTGCGCGCGCCGCCGTGCAGGTGGGCATAGCGCTGGTCCAGCACCCACTCGATCATCGGCCAGGCCATCACCGGGAAGCCGGGCACGAAGTGCACGTCGCCGACGCTGAAACCCGCGATCTTGTTGTAGGGGTTGGGGATGATCTGCGCGCCGACCGGGAACACGCCCATGTTCAGGCGGTGCAGATTGTCGGCGCGCTCGGGCTCGAAAGGCAGGCCCTGCTCGACGGCGACATCGCGCATGCGTTCGAGAATGAACTGACGCGCCTGCGGGTGCAGTTCGAGTTCGACACCCAGCGCCGCGGCGGCGCACTGGCGCGTGTGGTCGTCGGGCGTGGCGCCGATGCCGCCGCAGCTGAAGACGAGGTCGCCGCTGGCAAAGGCTTCGCTCAGCGCGGCGGTGATGCGCGGGCGGTCGTCGCCGACGTAACGCGCCCACGACAAGGCCAGGCCGCGCGCGGTGAGCAGCTCGATGACCTTGGCCAGGTGCTTGTCCTGGCGCTTGCCGGAGAGGATCTCGTCGCCGACGATGACGAGGCCGATGTTCTGGGTGGCGTTCATGTGCGAAGGTCGGTGGCAAAGCCGGAAGGCAGGGCGGACAGCACGGGCGTCTGCGCGTCACGCAGCCGCTGCAGTTCGGCCAGCGTGAAATGAGCGAACCAGCAGGCGGCGAAGGCGAAGACCAAGGTGTACAACCAGACCGACACCACCACCAACAGCGGCGCGAAGATCAGCGCCGCAGCGCTGGCCGCCCACAGCAGCGAAGGCAGCGCACCGAGGTAGCCGCAAACCACGCCGATGGCGAGCAGCGACCAGCGGCGGCTACGCAGCACGAAACGCCGCTCGGGCGCCGTGGCATGGGCGGCAAGCACGTCGAAAGCGAAGACGCGACAAGTCAGCCAGCCCCAGATCAGCGGCGGCAAGACCAGCACCAGCGGCGGAATGAACCAAAGCGGAATGCTCAGCACCAGCGCCGCCAGCGCCGCTGCCGTGCAAGTCAGCGCCCACAGCACGCCCTGCCACCACCCCGCGCCATGGCGGCGCTCCAGTGTCGGGAAGCGCCGTGCAACGACCATGCGCACCACCACCGGCGTCACCAGCAGCGCCACCAGCAGCAGCGTGGCCACCACCACCACCGGCACCGACAACGCGACGACGATCATCGGCGCCATCAGCGTGCGCAACTGGTTCGCTCCTATGGATTCCAGCCATTGCAGCATGGCTGCGACCAGCTCCCAGTCCTCGAGCGCGCCGCGCACCATGGCCACGGTGCTTTCCCAGTAAGTCCAGCCCAGCAGCGCTACAGCGCCGCCACCGACCACCAGCGGCAGCAGCGACCACAGGATGACGCGCGGGTGCAGGCAATAGGCGGCGGCGCGCCAGAACGCGTCGAAAAGGTCGTTCATCGGCCCACCAGCCGGGTCAGGCCCAGCCACTGTTGCGCCCAGAAGCCACGCCCGTAGTCACGGCCCTGCAGCTGGTCGGGCACGCCGGTGGGGCCATAGCCGCGGTCGAAACGCGCCGTGCCGAAGAGCAGGTCCCACACCGGAAACAGCACCGAGAAGTTGTGCCCACCGGGTGTGCCCGTGCCCTGCCATTCGGCGATGGCGTGGTGCTCGCGATGGAATCGCGGACTGACGAGGACGCGGCCGAAGAAACGTCCGAAGTGCATGCGCACATTGGCGTGCGACAGGCTTTCCAGCAGCTGCGTCACCGCCACCACGCCGACGAACTGTGCCGGCGCGATGCCCACACCCAAAGCGACGATGACCACCGCACTGTCGACGAGCAAATCGTCGAGCAGGTGGTTGCGGTTGTCGGACCACAGCGTCATCTGGCGTTGGCTGTGGTGCAGCGCGTGCAACTGCCACCACCAGCCAAAGCGGTGCTGGGCGCGGTGCAGGCCGTAGTGCACGGCATCGAAGAGCACGAGGTAGAGCACGAAGCTCACCCAGGCGATGTCGGTGACGCCGGGCCACAGGTCGTCGAGCGCGAAGCTCGGCAAGCCGGCCACGCGCAACTGGCCGACGAGGCCAGTCCACAGCGGTTCGACCGTGAAGAACAGCGCCACGCGGAACAGGCCCAGGCGGTGGATCAGCGTGTAGATCACGTCGACGCGCACCGCGGCGCGGTCGGTCAGCGGCTCCACCGGGCGCCAACGCTCGAGCGCGCGAAACAGGGTCAGCATGACGGCGATCTGCAGCAGGCCGACCAGCAGCCAGCCCGTAGCGACGAAACCGTCTTCCAGCAGGTTACCCATGCCCATGCCGAAGAGCATCGGCTGCATCACGGTCTCGAACAGCGCCTGCTGCACCTGGCCGAAGAGGTCGGTCAGGGTGTTCATCGCAGTGTGTTCGCTGCAGTGCGGTACCGAGGGTGGTCACGCAGCGTCGCGAAGCACAGGCCCTTGGCCCGCAGGCCAGTGATCAAGGGTTCGAGCACCGCCGGCGCCCAGGCGTCCTGACGCGACCAGATGCCCAGATGCGCGAGCAGCACGTCGCCCGCACGGACGTCGCGCAGCGCCCGCTGCAACAGCTGCGCGTTGGGAAACTTGTCGCTGGGCAGCTCGTCGCCCAGGAAACCGGCGGGTGCCCAGCCGACGTGCGTCCAGCCACAGGCCGCCGCGGCCTTCAACAACGCCGGCGAGGTCTTGCCCCCCGGGGCGCGGAAGATCGAGGCCATGCGCTGCCCGGTCATTGCTTGCAGGCGCAGGGCGGGCTTATCGAGCTCGACGCAGTACTGCGCCGACGTCAACGTTCGCACGCGACCCGCCTGCGGCCCTTGCGACGGCTTCACGCGCAGGCCATCGGGCACGTCGGCGAGCCAGCTGTCGTGGTCCCAGGTGTGCGAGCCGAAGGCGTGGCCCTCGGCAGCACGCGCGCGCCACCAATGGGCCCAGGTGTCGTCGAGACTGCTGCCCCCGGTCAGCGTGCGTTCGTTGGCCAAGAAGAAGGTGGCCTTTACCCCATGGCGCTGCAGCACTTCGGCCACCAGCGGCGCCACGCCCATGTGCCCGGTGTCGAAGCTGAGATAGACGGGGCGCTCGCAAGCTGCCTCGGCGGCTCGAGCCACGCCAGCCGCCAGGGCGAGAGTGACCGCGACGCTGAGCGCGCCTACCAGCGCCCGTCGCGCCACGCTACTGCCTGGGCGCATGGTCCAACGTCCACACCCCGTGCGGCGATCGGCCGACCATGATCTGCCGCACCACCTTCTTCTCCTCGATGTCGATGAAGCTGAGCTTGCGGGCCCAGCGCGAGCTGACCATCAGCGTGCGGTTGTCGCGCATCATTTCCATGCAGTCGGGGCCACCGGGCGCCGGGTACTCGGCCACCACGGCCAGCGTCTGCGTGTCGATGAGGCTGATGGTGTTGGCCACGCGGTTGCTGACGAAGACATGACGACGATCACCGCGGGCGCGGAAGGCGTGCGCGCCTTCACCGGTGGGAATGCGCTTGATGAATTTGGGCTGCGCGCCGCTGACGTCCCAGGCCTCGACGAAGCGGTCGCCGGTCAATCCCACGAGCAAGGTGCGGTCGTCAGCGGTCAGGTAGAGGTCGGCCGGCATCTTCCCGACCTTGACCTTCCAGCGCGGCGTCTGCGTCGCCAGGTCGATGGCCATCAGCTCGTCGCTGTCCTGCAGCGAGGCGTAGACCACCGAACTCTTGCTGTCGATGTTGAGATGGCTGGGAGTCTTGGGCGCCTCGATGCGCTTGACCAGCTTGAATGGCTGCTCGGCGCTGGCACCCTGCCAACGGTAGAGGTCGACGTGGTTCAACCGGTTGGCCGCCGTCACGAACCATTTCATGTCGGGCGAAAACCGCAGGTGGTAGGGGTCGTCGATGTCGCGCACGGTCCGCATCACGCGACCGTCGGCGGGGTCGATGAAGGTCAGCGTGTTGCCAGTGGCGCTGGCCACGATCAGCGTCTTCTCGTCGGGGGCCAGGTAGAGGTGGTGCGGCTCCTTGCCGGTGGGCACGCGCCGCAGCACGGTGAAGGTGGCGGGGTCGATGATGCTGATGTCGGCGTCCTGCGAGTTCAGCACGAAGATCGGGGGCGCGGCCTGTGCGACCACCGCGGTGCCCAGCAGCGCGGCGCAGGACAGCAAGCGCCGCGCGGTGGCCCGGCATCGACGGGTGAGTGCCGCCATGGAACGGCGCGCGGCGAACCTGTTGTTCGTCACTCGTCGTCGCCGCCCAGCAGCCCTCCAAGCAGTCCGCCCCCCACGGCCAGCCCGCCCAGCGTGCTTTCCTCCCTTCGCCCGCCCTGCTGCGGTGCCGCAGCGAAAACGCGCGAGGCCAGGCGCGAGAACGGCAGGCTTTGCAGCCAGATCGTGCCCGGGCCGGTGAGCTTGGCGAAGAACAGACCTTCGCCACCGAACAGCGCAGTCTTGATCTTGCCGACGTACTGGATCTCGAAATCGACGCTGGGCGTATAGGCCACGACGCAACCGGTATCGACCAGCAGCGATTGCCCGGCGTGCAGCTCGCGCCGCACCACGGTGCCGCCGGCGTGCACGAAGGCCAAGCCGTCGCCTTCCAGCTTCTGCATGATGAAACCTTCGCCGCCGAAGAAGCCGGCGCCCAGCTTCCTCTGCAGCGCGATGCCCAGCGAGACGCCGCGCGCGGCGCACAGGAAGGCGTCCTTCTGGCAGATCAGCATGCCGCCGAGCTGGCGCAGGTCCATCGGCAGGATCTTGCCCGGGTAGGGCGCGCCGAAGGCCACGCGCTGCTTGCTCGACGAAGCGTTGGTGTAGACGGTGGTGAAGAGCGATTCGCCCGTCACCAGCCGCTTGCCGGCGCCCAGCAGTTTGCCGAAGAGGCCACCCTGCTGAGCGCTGCCGTCGCCGAAGACGGTGTCCATCGTGATGCCGGTGTCCATGAAGAACATGCTGCCGGCCTCGCCGACGGCGGCCTCGCCGGGGTCGAGTTCGACCTCGACGAACTGCATCTCCGAGCCCTTGATCTCGTAGTCCACCACGTCCATACCCATGCCAACACCTCCATACACTTCAAGTCGACTCGGGATGGTACCGAAGGCCAGTGTCGGCGGCCGCCCCCTGGCCTTGGGGTCGGGCGAGCACCAGCGGCTGCGCGGCCGCTGCGGATAATCCGAACGCATCACGGCCCCCAGCGACTTCTGATCCCATGCCCACCGCCATCCTCGCCATCAGCCTCGGCGCCGCACTCGGCGCGCTGCTGCGCTGGGGTCTCGGCGTCGGGCTCAACCACCTGTTCCCGGCCCTGCCGATGGGCACGCTGGTGGCCAACCTGACGGGTGGCTATCTCGTCGGCTTGGCGCTGGCGCTGTTCTCGCAGCTGCCTGAGCTGCCTCCCGAGTGGCGGCTCTTCGTCATCACCGGCTTCCTGGGCGGGCTGACGACCTTCTCCACCTTCTCGGCCGAGGTGGTACACGCGCTGCAATCCGGCCGCACCGGCTGGGCCGTGGCCACCGTGGTCACGCACGTGCTGGGCTCGCTGCTGCTGACACTGGCCGGCATGGCCACGCCGACGCTGCTGAGGGCCTGAATATCGCTCGTGGCGACGGCTCATCCTAGGCTAGTCGCTCTAGGGGCGACACCTAGAATCAGCTGGCAATCTTTGCCCTGATCACCCGTCCCCAGGACGCGGAGCCCCTTGAGATGACCCCTGTCGAGATCCTGGCCCAGTACGGCCCCCGTGAAACGATGGAATACGACGTCGTCGTCGTAGGCGCGGGCCCTGCAGGCCTGGCCACCGCCATCCGCCTGAAACAGTTGAATGCCGAGATTTCGGTGGTGGTGCTGGAGAAGGGCAGCGAGCCCGGCGCCCACACGCTGAGCGGCGCGGTGATGGACCCGCACGCAATGAACGAACTCTTCCCCGACTGGAAGGAACGCGGCGCGCCGCTGAACCAGCCGGTCACGGGCGATGAGGTACTTTTCCTGAACGCCAAGGGCGCGCACGCCATGCCCGACTGGCTGCTGCCAGGCTGCTTCCACAACACCGGCAACTACGTCGTGCGCCTGGGCGCGGTGACGAAGTGGCTGGGCGAGCAGGCCGAGGCGCTGGGCGTGGAGATCTTCCCCGGCTTCACCGCCGCCGAGGTGCTGTACGGCGAAACCGACGCGGGGGACGCTTTCGTGAGGGGTGTGGCTACCGGCAACCTGGGCATCGGCAAGGACGGCCAGCCGCACGGCGGCTTTCAGCTCGGCATGGAGCTCGTCGCGAAGTACACCGTGTTCGCCGAGGGTGCGCGCGGCCACCTGGGCAGGCAGCTGATCGCGAAGTTCCAGCTAGACAAGGGCAAGGACCCGCAGAGCTACGGCCTGGGCGTGAAGGAACTGTGGGAGATCGACCCGGCCAGAGCCATGCCCGGCCACGTCGTCCACACCGCCGGCTGGCCGATGGACGAACACACCTACGGCGGCGGCTTTCTCTACCACCTGGAAGGCAACCTGGCCACGGTGGGCTTCGTCACCGGGCTGGACTACCAGAACCCCTGGATCAGCCCCTTCGAGGAAATGCAGCGCTGGAAGACGCACCCGGCCATAAGCAAGCACCTGGAAGGCGGCAAGCGCATCGGCTACGGCGCACGCGCCATCGTCGCCGGCGGGCTGCTGAGCATCCCGAAGTTGGTCTTCCCTGGCGGCATGCTGGTGGGCTGCGAGGCCGGCACGCTGAACGCGGCGCGCATCAAGGGCAGCCACGCGGCGCTGAAGACCGGCATGCTGGCCGCCGAGGCCCTGGTGCCGGCGCTGGCCGCGGGCCGCAGCGCCGACGAGCTTGAGGCCTACCCCGCGGCCTTCGAGGGCAGCTGGCTCTACGCCGAGCTGAACCAGGCGCGCAACTTCAAGCAGTGGTTCAAGCAGGGCAACACCGTGGGCGCGCTGATGACGGGCGTCGAACAGTGGCTGCTGCCCAAGCTGGGCGTCAAGAGCCCGCCCTGGACGATCCACCGCACACGCGCCGACCACGAAAGCCTGCACGCCGCCGGCCAGGTGGAGCGCATCGCCTACCCCAGGCCCGACAACGTGCTCACCTTCGACCGCCTGAGCTCGGTCTTCCTCAGCAGCACCAACCACGAAGAGAACCAGCCCGCGCACCTGACGCTGAAGAACGCCGCGGTGCCGGTATCCGTCAACCTGGAACGTTACGCCGGCCCCGAAGGCCGCTACTGCCCGGCCGGCGTCTACGAGTACGTGACGACGGCCGACGGTGCCGATGCGCTGCAGATCAACGCGCAGAACTGCGTGCACTGCAAGACCTGCGACATCAAGGACCCGACGCAGAACATCGTCTGGGTCACGCCCGAAGGCGGCGGCGGGCCGAACTACGCGGGGATGTGAGCGCAGAGAGCAGCCCCGGCGCCGTGTAATCCTTGCGCTTGCGGGCGTTTACGGGCTGCAGCCTTTGCGGGGTCCGACTCAGGCCGTCCAACGCATCAGCGTCACGAGCAGCACGAGCACCCCCAGGCCGAGGTTGATCGAGACCCACGTGCGAATCTGTGCCAGGGCCGCACCACCGGCGGACCATTCGGACGCTGCCACGGCGCGGCCGAGCCGCTTGTAGAGCGCGAAGCGGATGTGCATGAAGATCGCCACCATCGCCACACCCAGCACCGCCATGATGGTCCACGTCAGCGGCATCTCGAAACTGCCACCCGACTGCACCACCTGCTTGGCCACGCGGCCGAGCATCCACACGCCGCTGGCCAATGTCAGCAACGCGGCCACCAGCACGGCTTGGAAGAAGCGGCCGAGCACATCGTGCATCAGGCGCAGCCGCACCGGCGGTTCGAGCTGGGCGACGGCCGGGCGCAGGAAGAAGTGGGCGAACACCATGCCACCGATCCACACGATGATGGACAGCACATGCAGGGTCTTGAGGGTCGCGTAGATCATCGAACAGGTCCTTTTACATTGAAAACCAGAGCTTGATCCACTCGCTGCCCCAGACCCACGCCATCAGCATCAGGCCCGCCGTGACGAACAGCGCCAGGCCCGCAAACACCAGGCCCAGGACGACGGCGACGCCATCGCGAAACACCAGCCCCAGCCCGATGAGCATCAGCGCCAGCGCCGGCAGCACGTTGCCGAAAGGAATGGGCAGCACGACGATCACGGCCATCAGCAACACCGCGGCGGCGGTCCATGACCGCCTGCCCGCGGAGGCGAGATGGCTCCATCGGGCCCTGGCATGGCGTCCGGCCATGGCGTAGGCCGAGGCCAGCAATCCCAGCACCCGCTGTGCCCACTGTAGCGACAGTTCGAGCTCGGCCACCCGCCGGGGTAGGCATGTCGCTGAGTGGCCCCGCCACATGGCCACCGCCAGCGCGGCCATACCGAGCCCGAGCACCGTTCCTACGCCCGGCACGGGCAGCAGGCACGGCGCGGCCATCAGCAGCAGCAAGGTGCCGTGTGCCTCGGGCCCGTGGGCTTGCGCCAGGGCGTGCATCGGCACGCGCTCGTCAGGCAAGGTCTTGGCTGCGTCGCGCAGCCGCTGCACGATGGGCGGCGTCATATGGGCTCATCGACAGCGGGCTGCCCGCGCGTCTTCCACGCCGGCAAGGGTTGCGGTGAGGATGGCGATCGAGGCGGTGCGCTCATCCGGCTGCAAGTGGGCGGCCGGCATCGGGCCCGGAACCGTCGCCGCGGCGGCGCCACAGCGCGATGAGCAGATGCAACCCGGCACCCAGCAGCACGAGCAGCACGCTGCCGATGCCCCAGACCACCCAAGTGGCCACCGTCAGGCCACCGGCCAGCGCGGGTGCGGCCTGCAACAGGCCATCCACGAAGGGCCTCAAGCCCGCCAGCAGCTGAGTCACAGATTGCGCGATCTCCGGCGGCACCCAGGGCGCCAACCAACCCGGCATGGCAATGGTGCCGGCGCCGGATGCAGCACCGGAGAGCGATCCGGCATTCGAGACGGTCCAGACCGCAACGGCATTCAGCGCCCAGGCGGCCAGGGACCAGAGAGCCAGAAGCGCGACGACGACAAACCAGCTGAGGGCATAGAACATGATGGAGTCTTCGTTGGCAATGGAATGTCAGAGAGTGTGGGGATAAAGACGCTTCGAATGAACCATAGTCTTTCGCACTTAGGATTCGGTTTTTCCGCACCGGAGAACGCATGCTGAACTACCGCCATCTCCACTACTTCTGGGTCGTGACCAAGGAAGGCGGATTCGCCCGCGCCGCCGAGCGGTTGGACATGGCAGTGCAGACCATCAGCGCGCAGGTGCGCGAGCTGGAGAAATCGCTGGGGCATCAGTTGCTCAAGCCGTCGGGCCGCGGTGTGGCCCTCACCGAGGCGGGCCAGGCCGCCTTCGCGCGCGCCGAGGAGATCTTCCAGCTGGGCCAGGGCATCCCCGACGAGGTGCGCGAGGCGGCCAGCGGCAAGGTGGCGCGCCTGGCAGTCGGGCTCTCTGATGGCATCTCCAAACTGGCCGCCCATGCGCTGCTGGAGCCCGTGTTGGCCACCCCCAACCTTCGGCTCGTCTGCCACGAGGGCGAGTTCGAACAACTGCTCAGCGAACTGGCGCTGCATCACCTGGACCTGGTGCTGGCCGGCCAGGCGGCACCGCGCAACCCGAACCTGCGCCTCACCAGCGAGAGGCTCGTCGATGCGCCGGTCGAGTGGTACGGACCCGCCCGGCTGGTCGGCAAGGGCGAGCGCGATCGCTTCCCGAATTGCCTGAACGACCTGCCAGTGCTGCTGCCCACGGGGCACTCAGCGCTTCGCCCGACGCTGGACCACTGGTTCGAGACGCAGGGCCTGCGGCCCCGCATCGTCGGCGAGTTCGAGGACAGCGCGCTGCTGGCCGTCTTCGCTGCCCGCGGCTTGGGCGTGTTCCCGGTCAGCCGGCTCGGCGCGGACGACGTCGGTTTGATGCGGGGACTTCGTTTGCTCGGCAGCAGCGATGGCGTGCGGGAAGAGATCCACGCCATCCGCTCGCGCCGCGGCCAGCACCACCCCTTGGTGACGCAGGTGGTGGCTGCGGCAAGGGCATGAGCGCGTCTTGATCGACGCCGATCAGGCAGCGTGGCGGCGCGCCGTTGTCGTGGCGGTCGACTCCTCTCCATCGAAGAGCTTCCAATGGTGCCGCGCAGCCTCCACGACCAGAGCTTCGCCGTCGGCGAGGTGGCCATCGGCCCGCGCTGCGGCCAAGGACAGACGCAGGACCGTCCTCTGCAGCACCGGATCCGAGATCTCGGCCATCAACGACGCCAAGGCGCTGTCATCGACGTTGCCCATCATCGAACCGGTCTCGTACCCGCCAGCCAGCAGTTCTTCGCACAGCGTGTGAACGATGTGCGGTAGCAGCTGGGGCTCCAGACCGAGTTCGCGCTCGGCGCCCAGCTGCTTGAGGATGTCGAACTCGGAGCTGCACACATGACCGTCAGAGATGAGCACCAACGCGACGATGCGCGCGGCGGCTTCTGGGCTGTTGCGGGGGTAGCTGCGCATGGAGAAGTGCTTTCGGTGCTGAGGTTGTGATGAAGAGCCAAGGTGGCCGAATCGCCGCCTCTCGGGTCAGCCCCTTGAGAAGTTGCAGGAGATGGACTTTGTCGGCTTTGCAGAATCGAAAAAAGCAGACTCTTCAGGAGTCTGAGTTCGGAAACTACGAAGTCACGAACGGGAAGTGCACGTGGCTCACCGTGCGGCGCAGGCAGTCGAGTGACGACACCGTTCTTTAGCTGGCACTGCCGTGTGATCAGACGCGCTCTGGCTGCACGGGTGTGACCGCCGCGCGGACGAAGCCTCGACCGTTAGGCGCAAAGTCCCACCGCTCGATGAGCCAGCAGTGCCCGGTGTCAGGCCCGTTCTGCGCCTGGGCCTCACCCCCGCCGGAGGCCCCGACCCATCGCACCAGGTTCACCGAGTTGGGCGCCTCCGGGCGGGTGCGCGACGAGACGGCAGTGCCGGCCTGAACCACCCACATGCGCCGCGCCAATCCGTGCAGCGCCAGCGTGTAGGGCAGATGAATGTGCCCGCCCATCACCAAGTCGGCCCCGGCGGCGGACCAGACCCGCTGGGCGAGAACGTGGCCGCGCAGCAGATTGGGCCGGTCCTTCGCCCGGGGCACCGCCGCCGGCTGGTGCACCACCACCACGCGCAACTGCCGTGGGCTGGCTGCGGTCAGCAGCTTCGCCACACGATCGATCTGCGATGCGGACACCTCACCGTTCTTGTGACGCCACGCGCGTGTCGTGTTGACACCGACGATCAGAAGATCCTGCGACGCGTGCACGGGCTCGAGCTCGGCCCCGAATGCCGCGGCGTAGCGCGCGTAGGGGCAGGTCAGGCGGGCCCACAGGTCGAACAACGCAATGTCGTGGTTGCCGGGGATGGCCAGGACCGGCGCACCCAAGCGGTCGACGAAGGCCCGTGCCGCACGAAACTGGACCGGGCGCGCACGCTGCGTGATGTCGCCCGACAGCACCACCACATCCGGCCGCTGCTGGGCTGCCAGGGTGACCAAGGCCTCGACCACATGCGGCTGCTCGGTGCCGAAGTGGGTGTCGGAGATCTGCAGCAGCAGGCTCATGCCGCGGCTTCCGGCGCATCCGCTGCGTCTGCGGCTTGGAGCAGGTACAAGGGCTTGTCCAGCACCCGAATGTCGATGGGCGAGCGCATGCGCGCCACCTCGCCGTCGAAAGCCACCACGACCTCCTTCCGGCCGGGGGCCAGCGTGGGCTTCACCACCATGTGCTGGAACTCGAAGCCCTCCACGCCGGCGGCTTCACCCAGCCTGCCCATCGCGCCATGCAGCATGAGTCCGATCATCGACAGCGTTCCGATGGGCCGCAGCATCAGCGCGGCCATGCTGCCGTTGCCGGGCGTGCCGGCCAGGGTGTCTTCTGGTTCCGCACCGAACTGCTGCAGCTGCAGCCGGTTGTTGCCCACGAAGAGCGTCAAGGTCTGCACGTCGCGAACCGTGCCACCCATCTCGATGTGCAGTCGCAGCCGGCGCTGTGCGCGCAGCAGCGTCGCACAGGCCGCCACGAACGCCACCCAGCGGCTGCGGCCGAAGCGGGCCTTGTAGGCTTCGCGGTCTTCCAGCAGGTCGGGATAGAGCCCGAGGCTGGCGTTGACCAGGAACACGCGGTCGTTGATGCCGGCCACCTGCACCGGCGCCGGCGCTGAACGCAGCAGCAGGCGGACCGCCTCGGTAGGGTCGGCGGGAATCCCATGGGTACGCGCGAAGTAGTTGAACGTGCCCTGCGGTACCACCCCCATGGCGCAGCCCACAGCGTGCGCGGCCTGCGCTACCGTGTTTAGCGTGCCGTCGCCGCCGACGGCGACGACGGCCGTGCGGACTGACACGGCCCGCACGGCCGACTCACGCGCCATGCGGGCCAGATCGGCGGGGCGGCAGAAGTGCAATTCACCGCGCCGTCCCTCAGCATGCAGCACCGACTCGATGACTTCGCGCTTGGTGTCGGCGTCGCTGCTGCCAGCAGCCGCATTGATGACGAACTGGAGCGGTCCTGCGGGGTCGTGCTCGGGGCAGACAACCATGGGCGTCGAGTCAGATTGCGGTGAACGGTCTCAATCGTGGCGCAGCAGGTCACCGAAGACGGTGTGCTCGCCCTCTTTGCGATCAGCACCGGGCGCGTCGTACAGCACGAGCCAGCGCGCCTTGCCGCCCGACAGCGCCGGCGGCAGGTCGCAGATCGCCTCGGCGCGGTTGGTGCCGCGGCCATGCGGCAGTGGCACCGACTCGGTCAACGCCGACTCGAAGCGCACCGGCTCGCGGTTGGCCGCCAGCAAGGGCCGGGCGGCAGGCCACTTGAAGACGCGGATGTCGCCGTTCAGCACCATCGTCGGGCCGGCCAGGATGTAAAGGTCATCGCCGGTGAAGTGCAGATCGCGCACGCCCAGGCCGTCGAGTTGCAGGAAGTGCTTGCGGATCAGCGTGCCGCTGTCGTCCAGCGGCGCCAGGCGCAGCTGGTCGCCGCGGGTCTCGACCGCGATCTCGAGCAGCGCCGACCAGCCGCGCAGCACCGGGCCGCGCAGGCCGAGCAGCAGCCGGCGGCCGTCCACGGCCAGGCCTTCGATGTCGAAGCCGTTGTCCTTGCCCGGGATCGCCATGTAGGGCCCGAAGTGGGGGTCGTCGGCCAGTGCACGGGTGAGCAGGTTCGTTTGGGCATCACCCTTCAGGCGCAGCGCCCGACGGCCGTCCTTGGCCTGCCGCACCAGGCAGGGCTCGCCCTGGGCGTCGGGCTCGATGGGCAGGCAGGCCAGCAGGCGCCGGTTGCCGTCGAGCGCCACCTTTGCCAGCCGCTTGGCGTTGTCGGCGTGGCCGCGGTCCGATTTGGCGTTCTTGCGCTTCAGGCCATGCGAGCCCACCACCCAGAGGAAGCCGTCGGCCACGGCCATGCCTTCCAGGTCGGCCTCTTCCCCGGCCAGGCCGGGCAGGTCCAGAAGATCGGCCAGCGGGAAGTCGCGCACCTCGCCGAAGCGCAAGGCCTCGCGCCCCACGGGGTCGAGCCGGCGCAGGCGGTCCAGGCCGCAGGCTTCGTCGCCCGCCACCCAGAGCCAGTCGCCGGTGAAGGCCGCGCCGGACAGGTTGGATTGGACCAGGGAGTCAGGAGCGAACTCCAGACGGACGGCATTGGCGGTTCGAGCGTTGGGCATCGGGTGCTTCTCCAAAGGGTGACGTGCCAGAAGGCTCGCGTGCTGCAACGCGTGCCGGCCGGAGCCGCCAAACCCCGAAGTCTGCGGCCGAAGCTCCGTCCTTTGTTCAGGTTTATCCGATGTTCTCGTTCCTGAAAGACTGCTTTTCCAGAACTGCCAGGCACCCCACATTCCGTCTGTCCCTCAACCGCTGGAGATCCGTGATGCAAGTGCTCTTCAAGTCCCGCCATCCGCAAGCCACTGACTTGCGCGACCTGACCGAGCGCCGCGTGCGCTTCGTGCTGCGACGCCTGGGCTGGCTGGTGCCACGCGCCGAGGTGCAGATGTCCGACGTGAATGGCCCCCGCGGCGGCATCGACAAGCGCTGCCAGGTGGAGCTACGGACCGATGGCGCAGGGTCTGTGGTCGTCGCCTCCGTGGCCAGCGACTGGCGCACGGCGCTGGACAACGCGCTGGCGCGTGCTGCACGGTTCCTCATGCGACTGTGGCGCCGCGGGAGTGACGCCCGCCGCATGCGCCAGCGCTTCCTCAGTCACGAACGCTGAACCCGAACGCTCTGGCGCCCTGCGGTGATCAGCCTGCGGCCAGCAGCCGCACTGCGCGACCCACGCCGTCGCCCACCGGGATGCCCTGCACGCGCAACGCGGCTTCCACGCCGCCCAGCGCGCCGAGGATCATCGCCGGGTTGCAGTCGCCCAGGTGGCCGATGCGGAAGGCACGGCCGGCCAGCGGGCCCAGGCCGCCGGCCATCGCGACTTGGTAACGCTCGCGCGCCACGGAGCGCAGCGCATCGACATCGGTGCCCGGCGGCACGGTGATGGTGGTGACGCTGACCGACCGCGCAGCCGCGTCCTGCGCGAAGAAACCCAGCGCGCCAGCCTCGGCCCACCCTTCGACCGCCGCGTGCACGGCACGCGCCAGCAGCGCGTGGCGCGCGAACACCGCCGGCATGCCCTCGTCGAAGATCAGCTCCAGCGCCGCCTCCATGCCGAAGAGCAGGTTCTGCGGCGGCGTACCGCAATACTTGCGGTAGCTGAGCTCACTCTTGCGAAGCACCCAGTTCCAGTAGAAACGCGGCGCCTGGTTCGCCTCGGCCTGGGCAAAGGCACGGGGGTTGGCGGCCACGAAGCCCACGCCCGGCGGGCACATCAGGCCCTTCTGCGAGGCGCCCAGCGCCACGTCGATGCCCAGCGCGTCCATATCGAAAGGCGCGGCACCCAGCGAAGCCACGACGTCGGCCACCAGCAGCGCCGGGTGACGCGCAGCGTCGATGGCGCGGCGCATCGCGTCCAGGTCGCTCGTCACGCCGCTGGCGGTGTCGGTGTGCACCGCGAACACGGCGCGGATGGTGTGCCCGGTGTCATCGCGCAGCGCCTGCTCGATGGCTGCAGAGTCGATAGGCCAGCCCTCGCGCCACGGCGTGCGCACCACTTGGCGCCCCAGCGCCTCGGTCTGCACCGCCCAGCTCTCACTGAAGTGACCGGTGCCGGCCACGAGCACGGTCTGGCCGATGTCGGCCACGTTCTCGACCACCGCCTCCCAGGCGCCGTGGCCGTTCGCAGCGTAGAGGTAGACCTCGGCCACCGTGGTCTGCAGCAGGCGCTTCAGGCCGACTTCGACCGTGGCGATGTTGGCGTCGACGCGCGGGTCGCCCAGGTCCATGGGCTGGCGGCTCATCGCGTGCAGCACGGCGTCGGGCAGCGGCGTGGGGCCGGGCGAGTGCAGGAAGCGGCGGCCGGGAATGCGGGGGTGCGGGCTCATCGGGCGATGCTAAGGCGCGCCACGCATGGCTGACGCTACAGTGGCCGTAAAGCCGCAGCGCGGCCGCCACCCCACATATGGCCCACCGCCTGGCACCCGCAACCATGCGCCACCGTCACCCCAAACACCGCATTGCCCCGTGCGCCCCGTGAAACGCGTCTTCGTCATCGGCGCCACGGGCACCATCGGCCGCGCCACGGTGCGTGCGCTCGTGCAGCGCGGGCATGAGGTGGTGTGCCTCGTGCGCCCGCGGGCCGGCGTCGGCGGCCGGCTGGGGCCCGACGACAGCGCACGCCTGCTGGCCGGCGCCACGGTGCGGCATGGCGACGTCTGCGACCCGGGGTCGCTGGCCCGCGACGGGCTGCGCGGCGAGCACTTCGACGTGCTGCTGTCCTGCCTGGCCTCGCGCACCGGCGCGCCGCGCGACGCCTGGGCTATCGACCACCAGGCCCACCTGCACGCGCTGGCCGCGGCGCAGCGCGCGGGCGTGACGCAGATGGTGCTGCTGTCGGCCCTCTGCGTGCAGAAGCCGCTGCTCGCCTTCCAGCAGGCCAAGCTGGCTTTCGAGGCGGCGCTGATCGCCTCGGGCCTGCGCTACTCGATCGTGCGGCCCACGGCCTTCTTCAAGTCGCTGTCGGGGCAGGTTGAACGCGTCAGGCGCGGCCAGCCCTTCCTGGTGTTCGGCGACGGCACCCTGACGGCCTGCAAGCCGATCAGCGACGACGACCTGGGCGACTACCTGGCCGGCTGCCTGGACGATCCCGGCCGCCACGACCGCGTGCTGCCCATAGGCGGGCCCGGTGCGGCGATCACGCCGCGACAGCAGGGCGAGCAGTTGTTCGCGCTGCTCGGGCGCCCGCCGCGCTTCAGGCAAGTGCCGGTGGCGCTGCTCGACGTGATCATCGGCGCGCTGGGCACCGCCGGGCGCGTGCTGCCGTCGCTGGCGCAGAAGGCCGAACTGGCCCGCATCGGGCGCTACTACGCCACCGAGTCGATGCTGGTGCTGGACCCGGTCACCGGCCGCTACGACGCCGACGCCACGCCGTCCACAGGCAGCCAGACGCTCTTCGACCACTACGCGGCCCTGCTCAGCGGCGCCGCGGCAGACGAGCGCGGCGACCACGCCGTGTTCTGAGCCGGCGGCCTGCACCGCGCCGAGCGCGCTTGACAGGACGGGTCGCGGCCCCTAAAGTGATATCACTTTCATTTCACTTTCGGAGCCACACCATGGCCGACACCTCCATCCGCAGCCACGAGCGTGCGGCCTCCTCGCGCAGCGGCTACCCCATGGCCGCGCTGGGCATCGCGCTGGTGCTGATGGTGCCGGTGGTGGCCATCACGGCGGCGCGCGGTGCGATGCCCCTGCTGATCGCCGTCCCCTTCGTGGCCGCTGCGGGCATCCTGCTGCTGGTCGGCCTGTACATGCTGCAGCCCAACGAGGCCGCCAACCTCACGCTCTTCGGCGCCTACCGCGGCACCGACCGCAGCGACGGTCTGCGCTGGGCCAACCCGCTGGTGCGCAAGCGGCGGCTGTCGCTGCGTTCGCGCAACCTGAACGTGGCGCCGCTGAAGGTCAACGACCTGCGCGGCAACCCGGTGGAGATCGGCGCCGTGGTCGTCTGGCGCGTGCGCGACACGGCGCAGGCCGCCTACGACGTCGACGACTTCGAGAACTACGTCAAGGTGCAGGCCGAGGCCGCCATCCGCCACCTGGCGTCGAGTTACGCCTACGACGACGGCGAAGACCTGCCCGCCGGTTCGCACACGCTGCGCGGCGGCATGGAGGCCGTCTCGGCAGCGCTGCGCGAGGAGCTGCAGGCGCGATTCGACGCCGCCGGCGTGGAGGTGCAGGACGCCAAGCTCAGCCACCTGGCCTACGCACCCGAGATCGCGCAGGTGATGCTGCGCCGCCAGCAGGCCGAGGCCATCGTCAGCGCACGCCACAAGATCGTGCAGGGCGCGGTGGGCATGGTCGAAGCCGCGCTGCAGGGCCTGAGCGAGCGCAACGTGGTCCATCTGGACGACGAGCGCAAGGCCAGCATGGTGAGCAATCTGCTCGTGGTGCTGTGCAGCGACCGCGAGACGCAACCGGTGGTCAACACCGGCACGCTCTACACCTGACCGCCTGAGAGGCAGCGACGATGCGGCATGCCGTCTACTCCCACACGCAGGCCGTCAAGCTGCTGTGGGCCATCCTGCTGCCGGTGACGGTGGGCGTGGGTGTCTCGCTGCTGGCGCAGAAGGGGATCGCAGCGTGGCCGGGGGTGGCCTTGCTGCTGGTGGTCAACGTCGGCCTGCTGCTGGTGCTGGGGCACTTCACGATCGAAGTGGGCGAAGGCCGCGTCGAGTGGCGCTACGGCGTGCTGGGCAGGCCACGCTGGGACGCCAAGCTGGACGAGATCACCGGCGTGGAGGTTACGACCAGCACCGCGCTCGAAGGCTGGGGCATACGGCGCACCAAGACCGGCATGCTCTACAACGCGCATGGCCAGCAGGCCGTCCGCCTGCGGTTGCGCGAGGGCCGCACGCTGCGGCTGGGCAGCGACGAACCCGAGCGGCTGGCAGGCTTCATCGCGACTCGGCTGACCTTGCTGCCACAGGACCGAAGCCTGCTGCGCTGAACGCGGCCGATACGCCCCATGGCCAGCCCCGGCAAGAAGCACTTCCCGCTGCGCATCGACCCGGTCGTCTGGGCCGAGATCGAGCGGCTCGCTGCGCAGGACCTGCGCAGCGTCAACGCGCAGGTCGAGTTCCTGCTGCGCGAGGCGCTGGCCAGGCGCGGGCGGAAGATCCCGCCACCGGCACCTGCACCCAATGAGGCCGACTGAGGCGCGCGCGCCGGTCCTCAGGTCTTCCAGTCCGGCGGCCGCTTCTCGATGAAGGCCTGCACGCCCTCCAGCGCCGCACCGTCCATCATGTTGCAGGCCATGGTGCGTGCGGCGTCGGCGTAGGCGGCCTCGATGCCGCCTTCGAGTTGGCGGTAGAACAGCGCCTTGCCCAACGCCAGCGCCACGTGCGGCTTGGCGGCTATGACGGCCACGAGCTTCTCGACCTCGGCGTCGAGTTCGGTGGCATCGACCACGCGGTTGACCAGCCCCTTCTCGCACGCCTCCTCGGCACTGATGAAGCCACCTGTCACCAGCATCTCGAAGGCCGCCTTGCGGTGCAGGTTGCGGCTGAGCGCCACGCCCGGCGTACTGCAGAACAGGCCCAGGTTAACGCCGCTGACGGCGAACTTCGCTTCGCGCGCAGCCACCGCCAGGTCGCACATCGCCACCAGCTGACAGCCCGCCGCGGTGGCGATGCCGTGCACCCGTGCGATCACCGGCACCGGCAACTTCTGAATGCTCATCATCATGCGGCCGCACTGCGTGAACAGGCGCTCGTAGTAGCCCATCGAAGGCTCGGCGCGCATCTCCTTCAGGTCGTGGCCGGCGCAGAAGGCCTTGCCCGCGGCCGCGATGACCACCACGCGTGCGGCTGGATCGTCGGCCACGCGATGCAACGCGGTCTGCAGCGCCTCGATCATCGCTTCGCTCAGCGAGTTGAAGGCCTGCGGGCGGTTCAGCGTCAGCGTGATCACGCCGCGCGCGTCCTGGGTTTGCAGGACCAGGGGTTCGGTGGACATGGTGGGCTCCTAGTCGATGGCGTCTTGGCTCTTTGCGCGTTCGCGCAGCTGGAACTTCTGGATCTTGCCGGTGCTGGTCTTGGGTATCGGCTCGAAGCGGATCTCTCGCGGCACCTTGTAGCCGGCCAGCAGGCCCTTGCAGTGGGCCACCAGTTCGGCCGCCGTCACCGTGCTGCCTGCCTTCGTCTCGACATAGGCCACCGGCGTCTCGCCCCACTTCGCGTCGGGCCGCGCCACCACGGCGCAGGCCAGCACGGCGGGGTGGCGGTAGAGGGCATCTTCGACCTCCAGGCTGCTGATGTTCTCGCCGCCGCTGATGATGATGTCCTTGCTGCGGTCCTTGATCTTGACGTAGCGGTCGGGCTCCATCACTGCCAAGTCGCCGGTGTGGAACCAGCCGCCTTCGAAGGCCCTCTCGGTCGCCACCGGGTTCTTCAGATAGCCCTTCATCACGATATTGCCGCGGAACATGATCTCGCCCATCGTCTGGCCGTCGGCGGGCGTGTGGGCCATCGTCTCGGGGTCGAGTACCGTCATGCCTTCCTGCAGCATGTAGCGCACGCCTTGGCGGCCATTCAGACGGGTCTGTTCCGACAGGCTCTCGCCGGCCCAGGCGTCGCGCTTCACGGCCACGCTGGCCGGGCCGTAGACCTCGGTCAGCCCATAGACATGGGTGATGTCGAAGCCGATCTTCGCCATGCCCTCGATCATGGCCGCCGGCGGCGCCGCGCCAGCGACCATGCCGCGCACCTGCTGAGTGATGCCGGCGCGCCATTCGGCCGGCGCGTTGATGAGCAGGTTGTGCACGATGGGCGCGGCGCAGTAGTGGTCAACGCCGTGTTCGCGCATGGCCTGCAAGATGGCCTGGGCGTCCACCCTGCGCAGGCAGACGTGCGTGCCGCCGAGCATGGCCACCGTCCACGGGAAGCACCAGCCGTTGCAGTGGAACATCGGCAGCGTCCACAGGTACTTCGGGAAGTGCGGCATCGTCCAGGTGGTCGCGTTGCACACCGCGTTGAGGTAGGCGCCGCGGTGGTGGGTCACGACGCCCTTGGGGTCGCCGGTGGTGCCGCTGGTGTAGCTCACGGCGATCGCGTCCCACTCGTCGGCCGGACCCTCCAGGCGCGGCAGCGGCGCGTGCGCGGCCAGCAACGCTTCGTACTCATGCGTGCCCAGCAGGTCGCCGGGGCCGACGTATACGCTGTCGGCCACGTCGATGACCACCGGCGTGCGGCCGAACTCGTCGCGCAGGATGCGGAGCGCCGGGCCTATCACCGGCGAAAACTCGCGGTCGGTGATGACGACGACGGCCTCGCAGTGGTTCATCTGCCAAGCCAGCAGCGGGGCATCGAGCCGTGTGTTCAGCGTATTGAGCACGGCGTTCAGCGCCGGCACGGCGTAGTGCACCTCCACCATCTCGGGCGTGTTGGGCAGCATCACGCTCACCGTGCTGCCGCGCGCCACGCTCAGGGCCCCCAGCGCGGCGGCCAGGCGCGCCGAGCGATCGCGGGTCTGCGCCCAGGTATAGCGCCTTGTGCCGTGCACCACGGCCGGCAGGTCGGCGAAGACCTCCGCGCTGCGCTCGACGAAGCTCACAGGCGACAACGCCGTGCAGTTGGCCGCGTTGCGGCCGAGGTGCTGGTCGTAGATGCTCATGGCGGGCATCTTAGGCCGTGCGGGCGTGTGGGCGTGCGGGCCTCAGGTCGGCACCTGCAGTGGCGTTCGCTCGCGTCGCGTCTGCGCTGCCCCGGGCCCTGGCGGTCAGCGGCCCGGCGCGGCGTCCCGGGCCAGTTCGGCACCTATGCGCAGCACGTCGGCCACCAGGGCCTGGGCCTGCGCCATCGTGCTGCGGGCCCCGACAAAGCAAGGCCGTAGCGCCAGCCGGCCGTTCACCTGCGTGGTGCTGGGCATGTTCTGGTTCTCGCGTGTCAGGCGCCGGTGCAGTCGCTGGTTGAGCACGTCAAGGTCGGCCACCGCCGGGCTGACATACCGAAAGCAGCAGATCGATAGCGTGGGCTCCTGCAGCAGTTCCAGGTTCGGATGCTCGCGCGCCACCTGCGCGATGTAGGCGGCCATGTCGTTGTGCCGCCGCATGCGCTGCACCATGCCCGCCCGGCCGATCTCGCGGATGAGAGCCCAGACCACCACGCCGCGGCTGGGCGCGCTGAGTTCGACGCCGTAGTCGTAGTAGGGCACGCCGAAGTCGTCCATCGAGTGTTCGACGCGGGGTGCAGCCTCGCCCGCCTGCGCCACGGCACCTTCGAGGTAGTGCGCTGGCTCCTGGGTGAAGGCCCGGCGCAGCAGTTCGCGGTCGCGCACGAAGGTAGCCGCCACGCCCACCGAAGCACCCAGCCACTTGTGCGGGTCTACGATGACGGAATCGGCCAGTTCCAGCCCCCGGTACAGCGGGGCCACGCGCTCGTCCAGGATGCCCGGCAGCCCGTAGGCGCCGTCGACGTGGAACCAGATGCCGTGGTCGCGGGCGATCTCGCCGATGGCCAGCAGGAGGTCGATGGCGCCGGTGTTGGTGGTGCCGGCGTTGGCCACGATGGCCATGGGCAGAGTGCCAGCGCGCTGGTCATCGGCGATGGCCCGGCGCAGTTCGTCCACGCGCATGCGCCCGCGGTCGTCGCACGCGATCGGCCGCACGGCGTGGCGACCAATCCCCAGCACGCCCGCTGAGCGCTGGATGGTGTGATGGGTCTCGCTGCTGGCGTACACGGCGACACGCCGGTCCACGCCCGCGGCCGCCGGGTCGCGGCCGACATGCTCGAAGGCGTGCTGGCGCGCCGCCCCCAGCGCCAGCAGGTTGGCCACCGAGCCGCCGCTGCTGTAGACGCCTTGCATCGACTTCAGGCAAAAGAGGTCGGCCAGCCATTGCAGCGACAGCGCCTCAAGGAAATTGAAGGCCATGAGGCCGTAACGCTGGGGCGCGGCGACGCCGGCCGCGGTGGCCGCCAGCGTGGCCGCGGTGGTGCCGCCGGTGGTGATGAAGGAGCTGAAACCCGGCCGCGGCACCGACGAGCCGTTGGGAATGACATGCCGCAGCAGTTCGTCGGCGACCCCGTCGATGCCGACGCCTTCGGCGGGCAAGGCGATGTCCAGGTGTTCGCGCCAGGACCTGCCCGGCTGCAGCGCATCGGGATGCTCGAACTTCAGGAACTCGTCCAGCCCGGCGCCGATCTGCGAGAGCAGCGCCTGCATTCGGCCGGTTTCGGCAGCGTCGTTCAACATCGCATCTCCTGGGGCACGGGCCCACGGCCCGATGGTGGGCGTCGATTGCAGCACGTCAGGCCCGGCAGGGTTGCGGCCCGCCTGCGCCGTGGTATCACTGCGGCCATGCATCGCGTTCACATCATTGGCGGCAGCGGTGCGGGCAAGTCGGTGCTCGGGGCTGCGCTGGCGGCGCGTCTGGGCGTGCCGCTGATCGAGCTTGACGACCTTTTCTGGGGACCCCGGCTGGCGCGAGGTGGGCCACGCCGAGTTGGCGCGCCGGCTGGCGCCGCAGCTGGACCCGCCCGGCTGGGTGGTCGCCGGCAACTACTTCGCCACCACCGAGCCCCGGGTCTGGCCGCGCGCCACCCATCTGGTGGTGCTGGACCTACCCTACCCACTGATGCTGTGGCGCACCCTGCGCCGCACGCTGCACCGCGGCTTGAGTGGTCAACCCTGCTGCAACGGCAACGTCGAATCGATCTGGCGCCTCTTTCACCGCGACGGCGTGCTGCGATACCTCACGCGCACCTGGCGCAAGCGGCACGCGCGCTATGCCACGCTGCCGTACGAGCCGGCGCTGGCCCATACCCGCGTGCTGCACCTGCGCAGCACGGCCGCCGTGCGCGCGCTGCTGGCCGACCCGGCCAACGCGCTCAAAGCCCGCGCAGAAAGCCCAGCAACAGCGCGTTGACTTCGGCGGCGCGCTCCCGCTGCACCCAATGCCCCGCACCCGTCAGCAAGTGGCAGCCGCGCAAGCCGGGCAAGGTGCGGTCGAAGCGGGCGATGGCCGCGCGCGAGGCGGGGAACTTCAGCACGTCGTCGCGTTCTCCGCCGATGAACAACGACGGCTGGCGGATGGGCAGGCCGCGCCAGGGTGCCAGCAGTTCCCACGATGGCCGGATCGCGCGGTACCAGTTCAGGCCACCGCGGAAGCCCGTCCGCTGGAACTCGGCCGTGGCGTAGGCCAGGTCGGTGGCGTTCACCCAGGCCGGCATCGCCGCCGGGTCTTCGGTGTCGTGGAGGAAGCCCTTGCCGGGTTCGAGCATCCCCGCCACACCGCCGGCGCCGTCGCCCGACAGGCTGTAGGTGGTGCGGCGCAGCGTGGCCGCGACATCGGCTTCCAATTCGGCCTCGGCCACACCCGAGGCCTGGAAGTACTGCATGTAGAAGTGGCTGACGCCCTGCTGAGCCAGCGCGCTCAGCAGGTCCACCGGCGCGGGCGGTGAGTACGGCACGCTCAGGCCGGCCACGGCACGGAACAGGTCCGGCCGCAGCAGCGCCGCGTGCCAGGCCGCGGGTGCGCCCCAGTCATGACCCACCACGACGGCCTGCGTCTCGCCCAGGGCACTGACCAGACCCACCAGGTCGCCGACGTGGTGCAGCATCGTGTATTGCGCCGGGTCGGCAGGGGCGTCGGTGCCGCCGTAGCCGCGCATGTCGGGCGCGGCGGCGCGAAAGCCAGCCGCCGCCAGCGCAGCCATCTGCGCACGCCAGGAACACCAGAGCTCGGGGAAGCCGTGGCACAGCAGCACCAGCGGGCCGCGGCCCTGCGTGGCCACTTGCATGCGGATGCCATTGACCTGCAGGGTCTCGAGCTGGGGACTGTCCATCGCGTGCCTCGCTTCAGCCTGCTTCCGCCAACAAGGCCTGCAGTCGCGCCGCCGCGGCGCCCGACTTGGCGCCGCTGGCCTTGACCAGCGCCATCCGGGCTTCGTCGTCCGGTGCCACACCGCGCAACATCACCGCGGCACTGTTCAGTCGGCACTGCATGAGCCAGGCCTGCAGCGCCGGCTGCTGGCGCCAGCGCGCCATGTTGGTGAGCGTGGCCGACCACATGCGCAGCCAGTCCAGCGGCCGCTCGGGGCTGGGCACCACGGCGCACAGCGCGTTCATCTCGGTGGCGTCGGAGTAGTGGCATTCCACATAGGCGGTGAGCGCGGCGCTGAGGGTGGGCTGGCACCAGCGCACCATGAAGAGGTGGATGGTGTCGCCGTCGAACACCGGCAGCCCCGACAGTGGCTGGATGGCGCAGGCGCTGCAGTCGACATAGAGCGTGTCGGCATCGGCCGGCAGCGTGCCCTGGCCGAGCACCAGCTGCGTCGGCTCCACCGCACGCACATGGCCCAGACGCACGATGTCTTCGATGCGGCGCAGCTGCGCCAGCTCGCCCTGCGACACCACCGCGCAGCGGTAGGTGGTGGGCTCGACTTTCGGGTCGATGCGCATGAGCGCGCCGCGCGCTTCCAGCCGCGCGAAGAGATCGGGCACCGAGGTGGCCTCGGCCATGGCCTCGAACTGGCCGATGGCGTAGGCCATGTTGTGCTCGAAATTCTCCAGCCCGGGCTGGAAGTTCGCGCGGTCCATCCACCAGGCGTCGCGCGGCATCACCCAACGGATGCGTGCCGGCGGCACGCCGTGTTCCAGCAGCCACAGGCAGGCGTCGATGCCGGTCTTGCCCGAGCCCACCACGGTGTAGACGGCATGCGGGTGCGTCAGCGCTGGCAACTGGTTCAGCGGCACGCAGCGTACGCCCGGCGCCACCGTGTACTTCGGCGGGTGGGTAGAGGGGACCTCCGTGCGCGCCTGCGTCGCATCCACCACCTTGCGCCTTACGTCGACGGTCTGCAACTGGCCGCTGGTGAGCGAACGCACCTCGCCTGCTCGCTGAGCAGCGTGTCGACGAAGGCCATCGCAGTGGCGCCGGCGCCGACGACGAGGTAATCGGTCTCGAGGGCTTCGGTGGTCATGTCGCAAGATCCTTCGACGTCGACGGCATGCACGGAAAGTGCGCCACGGCGCGGACTGTGACCGAGCGCAGGCCGCCTGTCATCCACCTGACCCCGCGCCATCGCAGGGGGTCACAGTGATGGACCGACCCCTATGCCCCCGCCGCAGCCAATGCCTGGTCCACGTCCCAGAGGATGTCGTCGATGTGCTCCAACCCCACCGAGATGCGCACCATGTCCGGCGGCACGCCGGCAGCGAGCTGCTGCGCTTCGTCGAGCTGGCGGTGCGTGGTGCTGGCCGGGTGGCTGATGAGCGTGCGCGTGTCGCCAATGTTGACGAGGTGGCTCATGAACTGCGCCCCCTCGATGAACTTCACGCCCGCCGCGACGCCGCCCTTCACGCCGAAGGCCAGCAGGCCCGACGCACCTCGCATCTGGCTCTTCATCAGCGCATGCTGCGGATGCCCGGGCAGGCCGGGGTAGTTGACCCAGTCCACGGCGGGGTGCGCCACCAGGTGACGGGCCACCGCCAGCGCGTTGCTGCAGTGGCGTTCCATGCGCAGCGGCAGCGTCTCGACGCCTTGCAGGATCTGCCAGGCGCTCATCGGCGACAGCGCGGCCCCGAAGACGCGCAGGCTCTCCATGCGGCAGCGCATCGTGAAGCCGAAGTCGCCGAAGGTCTCGAAGAACTTCACGCCGTGGTAGCCGGGAGAGGGCTCGGTCATGCCAGGAAACTTGCCGTTGTCCCACGGGAAGCGGCCGCTCTCGATGACGACGCCCCCCAGGGTGGTGCCGTGGCCGGCCAGGTACTTGGTGGCGCTGTGCACCACGATGTCGGCGCCCAGCGCGAGCGGGTTGCACAGGACGGGGCTGGGCACGGTGTTGTCGACGATCAGCGGCACATCGTGCGCGTGCGCCACGTCGGCGATGGCCGCGATGTCCAGCACCACCAGGCTGGGGTTGCCCAGGCTCTCGGCATAGACGGCGCGGGTGTTCGGGCGCATCGCGGCGGCGAAGGCCTCGGGCCGCGTGGCGTCGACGAACGTGGTCTCGATGCCGAACTTCCTCAGATTCACCGCCAACATCGTCACGCTGCCGCCATACAGGGCGCCGGCGGCCACCACATGGTCGCCGGCCTGCAACAGCGTCGTCAGCACCATGGTCTCGGCCGCCATGCCGCTGGCGCTGGCCACCGCGGCGCGGCCCTGTTCCAGCGCGGCGATGCGCTCTTCCAACGCGGCCACCGTGGGGTTGCTCAGACGCGAATAGACATTGCCGAAGGTCTGCAGGTTGAACAGGCTGGCGGCGTGCTCGGCGCTGTCGAAGACGAAGCTCGTCGTCTGGTAGATCGGCAGCGCGCGTGCGCCGGTGGCTGCGTCGGGGATCTGCCCGGCGTGGATGGCCAGTGTCTCGGGCTTGAAGACGTGGTCGCTCATCTCGTGCTCACACCGGTCGCCGCGCGCTGATGACGCGGGTGTCCACGCCTACCCAGTTGAGCCCGCCGAACAGCCGCGCGTATTCGATCTTCACACAGCGGTCCATCACGCTGTCCAGCCCTGCGGCACGCGCCAGCGCATCGGCCTCGAGATTCTGCACGCCCAGTTGCTGCCACAGGCACTTCGCGCCGATGGCCACGGCGCTGCGCGCGATGGGCAGCACGTCGGCAGGCTTGCGGAAGACGTCGACCATGTCGACGGCGAAGGGAATGTCTTCGAGCCTGGCGTAGCAGCGTTCACCCAGGATCTCGGCATACCGCGGGTTCACCGGCACGATACGGAAGCCGTGAGACTGCATGTACTTCGCCGCGAAGTAGCTGGGCCGGTGCCATTCGGCCGACAGTCCCACCACGGCGATGGTGCGGCAGGTCTTGAGGATGCGGCGCAGGGTCGCGATGTCGTCGGCCATGCTGGCATCGTAGCCGCGGCGGGCCGCCCGCCCCAACCCATTTCGCCACCGCAGCTTCCCCGATTCCCCGAGCCCGCGCGCAGGGTTATCGTGCCAAGTGAACCTCACCAAGACCAGGAGATAGATAGATGCGCCCCACCCTAGCCCGCTTGTCCGCCCTGTCCACCGGCCTGCTACTGGCCGGTCTGGCCCACGCCGGCACCGTGACGGTCGTCACCTCGTTCCCGAAAGAGCTGACGCAGGCCTACAAGGCGGCCTTCGAGAAGGCCAATCCGTCGATCAAGATCGAGATCCTGAACAAGAACACCGTGCAAGGGATCGCCTACGTGCGTGAACTGCCGGTGGGCCAGCGGCCCGACATCTTCTGGGCCAGCGCGCCCGACGCCTTCGAGGTGCTGGCGGGCCAGGACCTGCTGGCCCCGGCCGCCGACCTGGCGAACAAGGCCGCGCCGGCCAAGGTGGGCGCCTACCCCATCAACGACCCCAAGGGCCGCTACCTGGGTCAGGCGCTGGCCGGCTACGGGCTGATGTGGAACACGCGCTACATGGCAGCCAACAAGCTGCAGGCGCCCAGGCAATGGGCCGATCTCGTCAAGCCCGTCTACTTCGGCCATGTCGCGATGAGCTCGCCCTCGCGTTCGGGCACCACCCACCTCACGGTCGAGACCATGCTGCAGGGTGAAGGTTGGGAGAAGGGCTGGAACCAGCTGCTGCAGATCGCCGGCAACTGCGCCGCCATCACCGAGCGCAGCTTCGGCGTGCCCGACGGCGTGAACAACGGCCAGTTCGGCATCGGCCTGGTGATCGACTTCTTCGGCCTGGCGGGCAAGTACAGCGGCTTCCCGGTCGACTTCGTCTACCCCGACGTCACCGCCGTAGTGCCGGCCAACATCGCGCTGGTGTCCGGCAGCAAGAACCCGGACGAGGCCAGGCAGTTCATCCGCTACACCGTGTCCACCGAAGGCCAGCAGTTGCTGTTCGACCCCAAGATCTCGCGCCTGCCCATCCTGCCGCTGAAGCAGTTGCAGGCCCCGGCCGGCTACCCCGACGCCTTCGAGATCGCCAAGCGCGCCAAGGTGGCCTTCAACGCCGACCTGTCGGAGAGCCGGTACAACGTGGTCTCGGCGATGTTCGACCAGACCATCACCTTCCGCATCAAGGAACTGCAAGCCGCCACCAAAGCCATCCACGAGGCCGAAGCGGCTCTGGCGAAGAAACCCAATGCCGCCGCGCAGGCGATGGTGAAGCAGGCGCGTGAACTGGCCTTCTCGCCCGCGGTGGGCCAGGGCATGGCCGGCAACAAGGACTTCCTGGACCTGTTCACCAAGAACAAGAAGGACGCCGCGGTCAACAAGCAGATCACCGGCCTGGAGGACACCTGGAGCCGCCACGCCAAGGACAACTACGAACGCGCCCGCACGCTGGCGCAACAGGCGCTCGCGCAAGCACGCTGACCCGGCCCCGTGAGCAGCACGAGCGCCGCGGTGCCTGAACCGCGCGGCCCGGCCGTGGCCGCCGCACGCCACGGCGCCGGCGTGTGGCTGGCCGGCGCGCTGGTGCTGGCCTTCCTGCTGCTGTTCTTCGTGCTGCCGGTGATGCGCGTGTTCATCACCGCGTTCCTGGACGGCGACGGCAGCCTGACCTTCGGCCACTTCAGCGCCTTCTTCGGCCAGAGCCTGATGCGAGAGGCCTTCTTCAACAGCCTCTACGTGGCGGTGATGTCAGCGGTGTTTGCGGCACTCATCGCCGTGCCGCTGGCCTACTTCACGGTGCGCTTCGAGTTCCGCGGCGCGCTGCTCATCCAGACGCTGGGCGTGCTGCCGCTGATCATGCCGCCCTTCGTCGGCGCAGTAGCACTCCAGCTCATCTTCGGCCGCAGCGGCAGCATCAACCTGTTGCTCCAGGAACACCTGGGCTTCACGCTGCCGATCATGGACGGCCTGAACGGCGTCATCTTCGTCGAGGCCATCCACTACTTCCCGTTCATCCTGATGAACCTGACGGTGGCGCTGCGCAGCATCGACGGCGCCATGGAAGAAGCGGCGCTGAACCTGGGCTGCACCGGCTGGCGGCTGTTCCGCCGCGTGATCTTCCCGCTGGCCGCGCCGGGCTTCGTGGCCGGCGCCTCGCTGGTGTTCGTGAAGGTCTTCGACGACCTGGGCACGCCGCTGGTGATGGGCCAGACCAACCTGCTGGCGCCGCAGGCCTACCTGCGCATCACGCAGGTGGGGCTGGAAGACCCGCTGGGTTACGTCATCAGCGTGCTGATGATCGTGTTCAGCATCGCGGCCATGGCACTGTCGGCGCAGATGCTCAAGGGCCGCGACTACAGCACGCTGCAGAAGGGCGGCGGCAGCCTCCAGCGCCGCAGCCTGTCGCCGCTGGGGTCGGTGGCCGCCTACGCGTGGATAGGGTTCATCCTGCTGCTCACGCTGTCACCGCACATCGGCGTGCTGCTGCTCAGCTTCGCCAGCGTGTGGAGCTACTCGCCACTGCCCGATGCCTACACGCTGGCGCACTACGCCACCGTGTTCCAGGACAGCAGCGGCATGATCAGGAACACCCTGCTCTACTGCGGCCTGGCCGCCGGGCTAGACGTGCTGCTGGGCGTGACCATCGCCTACCTGATCCTGCGCACCAGGCTGCCGGCGCGGCAGTGGCTGGACTGGATCGCCACCGCCTCGCTGGCCGTGCCCGGCATCGTGCTGGCCATCGGCTACCTGCGGCTCTTCAAGGGCATGACGCTGCCCGGCACGGAGATCCTGCTCACCAGCACCTGGGTGATGATCATGCTGGCGTACGCCGTGCGCCGCCTGCCCTATGCGCTGCGCAGTTGCGTGGCGGCGCTGCAGCAGGTGCACGTGAGCCTGGAGGAAGCGGCAGAGAGCCTGGGCGCCACCAAGCTGCGCACCATCCAGCGCGTGATGGTGCCGTTGATGGTGGGTGGCATCCTGGCCGGCTTCGTCACCAGCTTCATCACCGCGGCGGTGGAACTGTCGGCCACCATCCTGCTCGTCTCGGCCGATTCGCAGGCGCCGATGAGCTACGGCATCTACCTCTACATGCAGAGCGTGGCGGGCCGCGGGCCTGGCGCGGCGCTGGGGGTGCTGGCCATCATCGTCGTGGCCATCGGCACCTGGATATCGCACGTGGTGGTCGAACGCACCGGCAGCCGGCTGACGCCGCGCCCGGTCGACGAGAAGCTGCCGCCGCTGGCCCTGGCCACGCCCGCCCCCGGAGAACCACGATGAAAAAAGTCAGCGTGCAGTGCCGCCACGTGCGGCTGGCCTACGGCAAGACCGAGGTGCTGAAGGACGTCAGCCTCGACATCCAGCCCGGCGAGTTCTTCGCGTTGCTGGGCCCCTCGGGTTCGGGCAAGAGCACGCTGCTCCGGCTGATCGCCGGCTTCAACCGTCACCAGCACGGCGAGGTCCTCATCGACGGCCAGGACGTGAGCCCGCTGCCGCCCTGGCAACGCAACGTCGGCATGGTGTTCCAGAACTACGCGCTGTGGCCGCACATGACGGTGTGGGACAACGTGGCCTTCGGGCTGGTCGAGCGTAAGGTCGACAAGGCGACCCTCAAGGCCAAGGTCGGCGCGGCGCTGGAACTCGTGGGCCTGTCGAGCTACGGCCAGCGGCGGCCGAATCAACTCAGCGGCGGCCAGCAGCAGCGCGTGGCGCTGGCGCGCACCATCGTCATCGAGCCGCAGGTGCTGCTGCTCGACGAACCCTTGAGCAACCTCGACAAGACGCTGCGCGTGCAGATGCGCCAGGAACTGCTGGCCATGCAGCGCCGGCTGGGGCTGACGACCATCTTCGTCACCCACGACCAGGAAGAAGCCATGACCACCGCCGACCGCATGGCCGTGCTCGACAAAGGCGTGGTGCAGCAGGTGGGGGCGCCTGTGACGCTGTACGACGAGCCCGCGAACATCTTCGTGGCCGGTTTCGTCGGCACGACCAACCTGCTGCCGGCGCGGGTGCGGGCACGCCAGGGCGGCGCACTGACACTCGATGTCGCCGGTTTCGGCGACGTGCAACTGCCCGCGGGCGTGCAGGCACCTGCCAGCGACACGCTGACGATGGGCTTCCGCCCTCACGCGCTGCAGATCGAGGCGGCCAACACGTCGGCCCCATTGCAAGGCATCGCGTTGCCCGGCACCGTCGAGGCCAGTGAATTCCTGGGCGAGTTCACCCGCTACAGCGTGCGCGTGGGCAGTCACGCCCTGCACGTCGACCACCCGCACCAGGCCGGCGGCGCGGCCTTTGCCGTGGGCAGCGCGGTGCGGCTGGGGCTGGAAGCCTCGCAGGTGCGGCTCTTCGCAGGCTGAACGCTGCAGCGGGCCGGAGCCCCGCAGACCGGCCCGGATCGTGAAGGTCGCTCAAGACCGGCGGGGCGCAGCCGAAAACGAAGCGAAGGCCGCGATGCTGCGGCCAGAGCGGGAGTGCGAGCGCGATGAATCTCCAAACCCTGACCTTCCGAACCGCCGACGGATGGAACACACCCTTGCCGACCGCCATGGACAGCGAGCAGACCCTGGTGCTGGTGTTTGGGGCGCCCGAGTTCGGCAGCGATCCGGCCCCTCTCCAGGCACTCGCCGAGGCATTCCCCCGCTCGGTGCTGGTCGGCTGTTCCACCTCGGGTGAGATCGCCGGCACGCAGGTCCACGACGCCAGCCTCAGCGTCGCGGTGGCACGCTTCGGGCACACGCGGCTGCGGCGCGCCCTCACCCCCGTGGCGGGGGCCGACGACTCCTTCGACGCCGGGACCCGTCTCGCGGAGCAACTCGCCGGTCCCGGCCTGCGAGCGGTCTTCCTGTTGTCCGACGGACTCTGCGTCAATGGCACGCCGCTCGTCGACGGGCTCACGCGCCACCTGCCTTCGGGCGTGTCCATCACGGGCGGCCTGGCCGGCGACGGCAGCCGCTTTGGCCACACCTGGGTGCTCGACGGCGCCCGCCCGGCCGCGAACTGCATTTGCGCTGTCGGCTTGTACGGCGAGCGCCTGCGCATCGGCCACGGCTGCGACGGCGGCTGGTCGGACTTCGGCCCCGAGCGACGCATCACGCGCTCCGAAGGCAACGTGCTGTTCGAACTCGACGGCAAGCCGGCGCTCGACCTGTACAAGAGCTACCTCGGCGAGCGCGCCGCCGGGCTGCCGGGCACGGCCCTTCTGTTTCCGCTGTCCGTCCGGCGCGAAGGCGACGGCCAGGACACGCTGGTGCGCACGATCCTCGGCATCGACGAGGCGCAACAGTCGCTGACCTTTGCTGGCGACATGCCCCAGGGCGGCATCGCACGCCTGATGCGTGCCAACACCGACAAGCTGATCGGCAGTGCCGGGCAGGCGGCGCGCCAGGCCACCGTCGGTGCCAGCGAGGTCGACGACGCCCTGCTCATCTCGGTCAGCTGCGTCGGGCGCCGCCTGGTGCTGGGTGAGCGCACCGACGAGGAAGTCGAGACCGTGCTCGACAGCGCGCCCCAGCGCGCCGGCCACGTGGGCTTCTACTCGTACGGCGAAATCTCACCGGCCGTGGCCGGAGGCGCCAGCGAGCTGCACAACCAGACGATGACCGTCACGGTGTACAGCGAAGACTGAACGCATGCCGTTGCATTCCCTGCTGAAGCGCCAGCTGAAGCGGCTCGGACTCGAGGTCGAGGCAGGGCCGCCCGACGCTGAACGCTGGCGCCAGCTGGTGCAGCACGTGAGCCGCGCCTACGAGGAGCACGACCAGGAGCGCTACCTGCTCGAACGCTCGCAGGACCTGGCTTCCAAGGAAATGGCGGCGCTTTACGCCACCGTGCGCGCCGACCGCGACCTGCTCGACAGCCGCGTGCGCGAGCGCACCGAGGCGCTGCACCTGAGCGAAGGCCGCCTGTCGAGCCTGCTGTCGCTGTCGGCCGACTGGATCTGGGAGCAGGACGCCGACCTGCGCTTCACCTACTTTTCCGACGGCATCGAGGCGGCGACCGGCATCGTGGCGGCATCGCTGATCGGCAGGCAGCGCATGTCCAACGCCGCGTTCGATGCCCCGGCCGAGGCGATTGCCGCCTACGAGGCCTGCATCGACGGACGCCAGGCCTTCCGCGACTTCACCTACGGCTTCACGCGCCCCGACGGCGTGCGGCGTTTCATCCGCATCAGCGGTGAGCCGGTGTTCAACGACGGCGGCAGCTTCGAGGGCTACCGCGGTGTCGGCCGCGACGTCACGCAGGCCATGGTGGCGGAACAGAAGGTGCACGAGCTGGCCCGCTTCGACAGCCTGACCGGCCTGCCCAACCGCAACATGTTCCTCGGCGAGCTCGACCGCACGATCGCCCGCGCACGCCGCCAGGGCACGGCTTTCGCTGTCTTCTTCATCGACCTCGACCGCTTCAAGACCATCAACGACACGCTCGGCCACGATGCCGGCGACCAATTGCTGCAAACGATGGCCGATCGCCTGCGCGGCGCCGTGCGCGAAAGCGACCTCGTTGCGCGCCTGGGCGGCGACGAGTTCGTCGTGTTGCTCGAGGGTGAGGCCTGCGCCGCCGACCTGGACACCATCGCGCAGAAGCTGCTGGTCGCCATCGGCGAGCCGACGACGCTGCAGGGTTGCAGCTTCCTCGTCACCGGCAGCATCGGCATCGGCCTGTACCCGGTCGATGGCGAAGACGCCGCCACGCTGCTCAAGCACGCCGATGCCGCGATGTACCTGGCCAAGGACAAGGGCAAGAACAACGTGCAGTTCTACACCGCAGACCTTGCCGAGCTGGCGGCGCGGCAGTTCGAGCTCGAGTCGGCCTTGCGTTTTGCGCTGACGCGCGGCGAGCTGCTGCTGCACTTCCAGCCCAAGATCCACATCGCCAGCGGCCGCATGCTCGGCGTCGAAGCGCTCGTGCGCTGGGCTCACCCGACCCGCGGGCTGGTGCCGCCGGGCGACTTCATCCCGCTGGCCGAAGAGCGCGGGCTGATCGTGGCCATCGGCCGATGGGTGATGCAGGCCGCGTGCCGGCAGATCCGCGACTGGCGCGGCGCGGGGTTCGCAGCGCCGCGGGTGGCCGTGAACCTGTCGGCGCGGCAGTTCGTCAGCGACACCTTGGTCGATGATCTGATCGATTCGCTCGCCCTGTACGGTGTGGCGCCGTCGGAGCTGGAGGTCGAACTCACCGAGAGCGTGCTGATGGCAGACCCGGAACGCGCGAACCAGGTGCTGCAGCAGCTGCACACGATGGGCATCGGCATCTCGATCGACGACTTCGGCACCGGCTACTCGTCGCTGTCCTACCTGAAGCGCTTTCCGGCACAGACAGTCAAGATCGACCGCTCGTTCATCAGCGGGCTGCCATCCGACGGCGACGACACCGCCATCACGCAGGCGGTGATCGCGATGGCGCACAGCCTGGGTCTGAAGGTCGTGGCCGAGGGCGTGGAGACGGCGGCGCAGCTCGCCCTGCTGCGCAAGCTCGGCTGCGATGAAGCCCAGGGCTATCTGCTGGGCCGTCCGATGCCCGCCGCGGACCTCGCGGCCCGGCTGGACTCGACGGCCACCGTTCGTCCGCCAGAATCGCTGTCGACCCGCGGCGCCGTTGACCGGCCCGCCCTGACTGCGACACCGGACACCGCGTGACCCAAGACTTCTGGCCCGCCTGCGGCTACACCCTGCTCGAACGCAATCCACAAGGCTGGTGCGTGCCCACGCCCGCCTATCTGGCCGCCTGGCTGGCGCGACCCGAACTGGCGCTGGTGCCCGAGTCTTGCCGCGCCGAGACGCGCCTGCACCGCGAGCTGCAGCGCGACCCGCTGCGCCCGGTGCCGCCGGCCGAACTGGCGGCGCTGAAGGATGCGGATGCGCGCGAGAACTACGCCCACTTCCTGAACCTTCGCGACGCGCTGCTGCAGGCCGGCACGCTGGAAGGCTGGCTGCTGGCGCTGTGGCGCGGCGGGCACATCCGCGTGCCGCCGCTGTTCATCGACCTCGTCGTGCAGGCCGTGCTGCGCGGGCTGCTCGACGATGGCGGCACCCGGGAAGCCAGCGCCTTCGAGGCCCGCGCGGCCGAGATGCTGTTCCGCACCCAGCGGCTGAGCACACACGAAGGCCGGCTGCTCGCCGGCGACAAGGAGACGCTGGACCTGCAGCGCGAAACCCACGGCTTCGGCGACCTGGGCCGCCTGCTGGCGCAGGCCGCGCAGCCTTTGAAGGCGGTGCAGATGCAAGTGCTGCAGACACACAATGCCGCGGACTACTGGGCTGAAGCTGCCAGGCCAGGCGGCCGCCACGGCTTTCTGCTCGACCTCACGCACGAGATCAAGCAGGAGCTCGGCCACGGCCTGGCCTTCCACCTCACGCATGCGAACTCGGGGCTGAAGGCGCTGTCACGTGTGCTCGAACGCTGGGTGCAGCACCTGCTGGGCGTGGAGGTGCGCATCACGCCGCAGCCCAAGATCGACGACCCGCAGTGGCGCTGGCACCTGGGCCTGGACGCCGAGGCCAGCAAGCTGCTCGACGACCTCTACGAAGATCGCCCGGTGGACGACGAACGTCTGGCTCGGCTGATCAGCCTGTTCCGCCTGGACTTCGCCGACGCGCGCGACATGCGCGCCGATGTCGCGGGCAAGCCCGTCTACCTGGGGCTGATGAGCACCGCCGAGCAGGTGCTGCGTTGCAAGCCGCAGAACCTGCTGCTGAACCTGCCGCTGGCCAGCATGGTGTGAGCCCGGGGCCGGGCGCTGCGCTGTGATGACCTGCCGTCTCAGCACCGCCCCGATCGCCGGCTGCGCGGCTGCAGCTTGTCGAGTTCGGCAAACTGCTGCTTCAGCAGGATCAGCAGCGTGCGGGCGTGTTCCACGGGCAAACGCAGGCAGGTGACGCCGGACGCGTCATCGCGCACCGAGCGGGTCATCACCAGTGCGTCGATGTCGACCTCGATCAGGCCCTTGTCGTGCTTCATCGACTTCAGACGCTGCACTTCGATGTCGTAGGCCTTCACGTGGGATCTCCCGGGGTTGCAGCGATGCCGGATTGTGGGCGGCCCCTAGAATTCGTCGCGCTCCCGAAATCGAGGGCATGGCAGCCCTGAACCCGCAGAGGCTCGCGTCAACCCGCTTGGCCCCCAGGTTCATGGAAGCCTTCCTCGTCTCGACCGGTGTCGTCGCCCTCGGCGAAATGGGCGACAAGACCCAGCTGCTGGCCATGCTGCTGGCCGCACGTTTCCGCCGGCCGCTGCCCATCGTCGCCGGCATCCTGGTGGCCACGCTGGCCAACCATGCCGCCGCCGGCGCCCTGGGCGGCTGGGTGGCCACGGCCCTGGGCCCGGATGTGATGCGCTGGGTCATCGGCCTGTCCTTCCTGGCCATGGCGGCGTGGATGATGGTGCCCGACGAGATCGACGACGACGCCTCGCACGGCCACAGCCGCTTCGGTGTCTTCGGCACCACGGTGGTCGCGTTCTTCCTGGCCGAAATGGGCGACAAGACGCAGATCGCCACCGTGGCGCTGGCCGCGCGCTACCCCGAACTGGTGGCCGTGGTGGCCGGCACCACGCTGGGCATGATGATCAGCAACGTCCCGGCGGTCTACCTGGGCGAGGCCATTGCGAAGAAGGTGTCCATGAAGCTCGTGCACGGCATCGCCGCGGCCATCTTCGCGGCGCTCGGGGTCCTGACGCTGCTCAACGTCGGCAGGCTGTTCTGACGGGGTGTCGCAGACGCCCGCTGATACACTGCCGGCCGTCAGGAGAGAGCCTCGAAGAGAGGCCGCCGAAGGCGCAGAGGCCGGGCAGGACGCCACCTCGAACGCTCAGGCAAAAGGACTGACTTTCTCACCTCACTGGAGAGAGGCCGCCGGGTTTTGCAGGCGGCCCACCGAAGGGGCAAGGCCTGCCGATCGCTGTGCATGGGCACACGACGGGGCAGCGCTGAATCTCTCAGGTAAAGCGGACAGCGAGGGCCCGGCACACCGCCACAAGCGGTGATTGCATCGACGCCCTCGAAAGGTCTGCGCCATGTCCTCCGTTTCCGATACCCCGCTGCACCACACCCCGCTGCACGCGTTGCACCTGCGCCTGGGCGCGCGTCTGGTGCCCTTCGCGGGCTATGCGATGCCGGTGCAATACCCGGCCGGAGTGATCGCCGAGCACAAGCAGTGCCGCGAGGCCGCGGCGCTGTTCGACGTCTCGCACATGGGCCAGCTGCGCCTGGTCGGCGCCGACGCCGCCGCCGCGCTCGAGACCCTGGTGCCGGTGGACGTCGTCGACCTGGGCATCGGCCGCCAGCGCTACGCCTTCTTCACCAACGCCAGCGGCGGCCTGCTCGACGACCTGATGATCGTGCGGCCCGACGCGGCGGCGCGCGCGGCCTTCGGCGACCTCTTCCTCGTCGTCAACGCCGGCTGCAAGGACGCCGACCTCAGGCACCTGCAGACGAACATCGGCCACCGCTGCGCCGTGGTGCCCATGCCCGAGCGTGCGCTGCTGGCGCTGCAGGGTCCGCAGGCGGTCGATGCGCTGGCACGGCTGAACCCGGCCGTGGCCGCGATGGTCTTCATGAGCGGCGGCGTGTTCGACCTGGCCGGCATCACGTGCTTCGTCACGCGATCGGGCTACACCGGCGAAGACGGCTTCGAGATCAGCGTGCCCGCCGAACATGCCGTCACGCTGGCCGAGGCGCTTTTGGCGCAGCCCGAAGTGAAGCCCGCCGGCCTGGGCGCACGCGACACGCTGCGGCTGGAAGCCGGCCTGTGCCTCTACGGCCACGATATCGACGAGACCACGAGCCCGGTGGAAGCCGGCCTGACCTGGGCCATCCAGAAGGTGCGCCGCCCCGGTGGTGCGCGCGCCGGCGGCTACCCGGGCGCCGCCGCCATCGAAGGCCATCTGGGCGGTGGTGCGCCGAGCAAGCGCGTCGGCCTCGTCGGCCTGGAACGCGTGCCAGTGCGCGAAGGCACGGCGCTCTTCGATGCTCACGGCCGCAAGCTGGGCGTGGTGACCAGCGGCACGCTGGCGCCCACCGTCAACCAGCCTATCGCGATGGCCTACCTGCCCGTCGACCACGCGCTGCCGCAGCACGAGGTCTACGCCGAGGTACGCGGCAAACGCCTTCCGATGCGCGTCACGCCCATGCCCTTTGCCCCGCACCACTACAAGCGCTGAACCTAACCTCCACACCAACCCCCCACAGGAGCACGCCCATGACGACCATGTTCACCCCCGACCACGAGTGGATCAATATCGAGGACCACGAAGCCGCCGTCGTCGGCATCACCCACCATGCGCAGGACGCTTTGGGCGACGTGGTCTTCGTCGACCTGCCCGAGGTCGGCCGCAGCTACAAGAAGGGCGAGGTCGCGGGCGTCGTCGAAAGCGTGAAGGCTGCGGCCGACCTTTACATGCCGGTCAGCGGCGAAGTCGTGGAAGTGAACACGGCGCTGAAGGACGACCCTTCACTGGCCAACACCGACCCGCTGGGCAACGGCTGGTTCTTCAAGGTACACGTCACCGACATGGCCGAATTCGAGCAGTTGATGGATCCGCCGGGCTACGACGCGCTGCTCAAGACGCTGTGAGGACGAGAGGGTCCGGAAGGACCCGAACGCCTCAGGGCGCCCGAGCGCGATACAAGCGCGAGGGGCTCTGAACCCACCACCCGCCCGCCCCGCCCTGCCTGGAACCCCGCCATGCTGATGTCTGCCCTGAAGCCTCTCGGTGAACTCGAGAACGTCACCGAGTTCGCCGCCCGCCACATCGGCCCTTCTGCCGAGGACGAAGCGCTGATGCTCGGCGTCATCGGCGCCGGTGTCCCCAACTTCACGCGCCGGGCGCTCATCGAGGCCATCGTGCCGCGCGCCATCGCACGCAGCCAGCCGATGGACCTGCCGGCACCGCTGACCGAAGCGCAGGCGCTGGCCGAGCTGAAGGCGGTGGCGGCGCAGAACCAGGTGCTGAAGAGCTTCATCGGCCAGGGCTACCACGGCACGCACACGCCGGGCGTCATCCTGCGCAACATCCTCGAGAACCCGGCCTGGTACACGGCCTACACGCCCTACCAGGCCGAGATTTCGCAGGGCCGCATGGAAGCGCTGGTGAACTTCCAGACCATGGTCTGCGAGCTCACCGGCATGGCCATGGCCAACGCCAGCATGCTCGACGAAGCCACGGCCGCTGCCGAGGCCATGACGCTGGCCAAGCGCAGCGTGAAGAACAAGAGCAATACCTTCGTCGTTGCCGGTGACTGCCACCCGCAGACGATCGAAGTCATCCAGACGCGCGCCGCGCCACTGGGCCTGACCGTAGCGCTGGCCAACTCCGAAGCCGAGTGGGACACGCTGATCGCGGGCGGCGACTACTTCGCCGCGCTCATCCAGTTGCCCACCACCGACGGCAGCGTGCACGACCTGCGCCAGGAAGCCGTGCGCATCCACGCCCACCAGGCCGCCTTCATCGTCGCGGCCGACCTGCTGGCGCTGACGCTGGTCACGCCCCCGGGCGAACTCGGCGCCGACATCGCGCTGGGCACCACGCAGCGCTTCGGCGTGCCGATGGGCGGCGGCGGCCCGCACGCCGCCTACCTGGCCTGCCGCGACGAGTTCAAGCGCAGCCTGCCGGGCCGGCTGGTGGGCGTGAGCGTCGACAGCCACGGCCAGCCCGCCTACCGGCTGGCGCTGCAGACGCGTGAGCAGCACATCCGCCGCGAGAAGGCCACCAGCAACATCTGCACGGCGCAGGTGCTGCTGGCCGTCATCGCCAGCATGTACGCCGTCTACCACGGCCCGGCGGGCCTGAAGCGCATCGCGCAGCGTGTGGCCAGCTATACCGCTGTGCTGGCGCAGGGTCTGCGCGCGCTGGGCATCAAGCCGGTGAATGCCTGTGCCTTCGACACGCTGACCCTCGACACCGGCGCGGCCACCGCCGAGATCGCCGCGCGCGCCGTGGCGCAGGGCATGAACCTGCGCCGCTACCGCGAGTGGGGCGACACCATGCTCGGCATCTCGCTGGACGAGACCACCACGCGTGACGACATCCGCGCGCTGTGGGCGCTGTTCGCCGCGCCGGGCCAGGCCTTGCCCGAGTTCGAGGCTTTCGAGAAGGGCATCGAGCCCATGATCCCGCCGACCATGCGCCGCACCAGCCCCTACCTCACGCACCCGGTGTTCAACAGCCACCACAGCGAGACGCAGATGCTGCGCTACATCCGCAGTCTGAGCGACAAGGACCTGGCGCTCGACCGCAGCATGATCCCGCTGGGCAGCTGCACGATGAAGCTGAACGCCACCAGCGAGATGATCCCCATCACCTGGCCCGAGTTCGCGAACGTGCACCCGTTTGCGCCGCGCGACCAGCTGGCCGGCTACTGGGCGATGAACGACCAGCTCTGCGCCTGGCTCAGCCAGGCCACGGGTTACGCCGGCGTGAGCCTGCAGCCCAACGCCGGTTCGCAGGGCGAATACGCCGGCCTGCTGGTCATCAAGGCCTTCCACGAAAGCCGCGGCGAGGGCCACCGCAACATCTGCCTGATCCCGGAAAGTGCGCACGGCACCAACCCGGCCAGCGCGCAGATGGCGGGCCTGACGGTGGTGGTGACGAAGTGCGATGCGATGGGCAATGTCGACATGGACGACCTGCGGGCCAAATGCGAAAGGCACAGCGCCAACCTGGCCGCGGTGATGATCACCTACCCCAGCACGCACGGCGTGTTCGAGGTGCGCGTGAAGGAGCTCTGCGTGCTGGTGCACCAGCACGGCGGGCGCGTGTACGTGGATGGCGCGAACATGAACGCGCTGGTGGGCGTGGCCGCCCCGGGCGAATTCGGCGGCGACGTGAGCCACCTCAACCTGCACAAGACCTTCTGCATCCCGCACGGCGGCGGCGGGCCGGGCGTAGGGCCGGTGGCAGTGGTGGCCGATCTGGTGCCCTTCCTGCCGGCGCACCGCACGGCGGGGCTGGGCGGCGAGCTCAGCGTGGGCGCGGTGAGCGCCGCGCCGCTGGGTAATGCCTCTGTGCTGCCGATCAGCTGGATGTACTGCCGCATGATGGGCGCCGACGGGCTGCGTGACGCTACCGAGGTGGCCATCCTGTCCGCCAACTACATTGCCGCGCGGCTGGTCGAGCACTACCCGGTGCTGTACTCGGGCGGCGACACGACGCTCAAGGGCGGTGGCGTGGCGCACGAATGCATCATCGACATCCGAGGCCTGGCCAAGACCAGCGGCGTGGGCGCCGAGGACGTGGCCAAGCGCCTCATCGACTACGGCTTCCATGCGCCGACGCTCAGCTTCCCGGTGGCCGGCACACTGATGATCGAGCCCACCGAGAGCGAGCCGCTGGCCGAGCTGGACCGCTTCGTCGACGCGATGATCGCCATCCGCGGCGAGATCGCACGCGTCGAACGCGGTGAATGGCAGCAGGACGACAACCCGCTGAAGAACGCCCCCCACACCGCGGCGGCGCTGCTCGTCGCCGACTGGCCGCATGCCTACACGCGCGAAGACGCGGCCTACCCGCTGGCCAGCCTGCGCCGGCAGAAGTACTGGTCGCCGGTGGGCCGCGTCGACAACGTCTACGGCGACCGCAACCTGTTCTGCAGCTGCGTGCCGACGAGCACCTACGCCGATTGACGCGACGGGAGCCCGTGCTTGCGCGCAGAAGCCGACGCAGGTCTCTTCCGCGGCCTTCATGAAGCGGCCTGAACCGGCGCTGCCGCTACGGCAGTCGTACCCCCATGAATGAGCCCGAGATCACTGCTGTCATGCCGCCAGCGCCACGCGATCGCCCGCTGCGCAGCTTCGTGTTGCGCGCCGGCCGCCTGGGCACCGGCCAGCAGCGGGCTCTGGAGCAACTGGGGCCCCGCTACCTCCTGCCCTACACGGCACACCCGCTGGACCTGGACGCCGTGTTCGGCCGCCACGCGCCGCGCGTGCTGGAAATCGGCTTCGGCATGGGCGACGCCACCGCGCAGGTGGCTGCGGCCTTGCCCGGCACCGACTTCATCGGCGTCGAGGTGCACACGCCCGGCGTGGGCGCGATGCTCAAACGCATCGGCGAGCGGCAGCTTACCAACCTGCGCCTGGTCCAGCACGACGCCGTGGAGGTGCTGGACCACATGCTGGCGCCCGACATCCTGGCCGGCGTGCACCTCTGGTTCCCCGACCCCTGGCACAAGAAGCGCCACAACAAGCGGCGCCTGGTACAAGCGACCTTCGTCTCGCGCCTCGTCACGCGGCTGGCGCCTGGCGGCTACCTGCACTGCGCCACCGACTGGCAGCCCTACGCCGAGCAGATGCTCGAGGTGCTGAGCGCCGAACCGCAACTGGCCAACACCAGCACCGACCCGGGCGGCTGCTCGCCGCGGCCCGATTGGCGGCCGCTGACGAAGTTCGAACAGCGCGGCCTGCAGCTCGGCCACGGCGTGTGGGACCTGGTTTTCAGGCGCGTCGCTGCGGCGCCCGCGATAATCACAGGATGACAGTCTTCTACTGGGTGATGGGCGTGCTCATCGTCGGCACGCTGCTGCCCTCGGTGTTCTATTTCCTGCTCTTCGCCACCACCGGCGAGCCGGCCTGCGAGCGCCGCGCGCGCACGTTGTGGAACGTGTCGCGCGTGTTTGCGCTGGCGGGCTTCAACCTGCTGGTCTGGGGCCACGTCGTCTTCGGCCTGTGGCAGATCTGGTCCCGCTAGGCCAGGCCCAGTCGCCGCAGCCGCGCGCGCAGCGCGCCGAGTTCGTCCTCGAGGTCGACCACCAGCGCGGCCAGTTCGGGCACGGCGTCGAAATCGCGTTCCAGGCACGCCAGACGCTGGGCGCGGCGCAGGTCGGCGGCGCCGAAGCGCAGCGCTTCACGCGGCCGGTCACGCGGCGCCGGATGTCGCGCCAGCAGCAGACCCTCGTCCAGACGTTCGCGCAGCCAGGGCTCGGAGACACCGGCCAGACGGCACATCGCGTCGAGATCGAGCCAGAGATCGTCGAGCAGGGCCTCGACCGCTTGCGGGGGCAGGTTCATCGTGTCTCCTCGCGGCCATCGCGCTCGGCTTCCGCCGCCGCAACCTTGCGCGCATCGAACTCGGCGAGTTCGCTGGCCATCTGTTCGTAGAGCTTCTTCGCGCGCGGATCGAAGGCGCTGGGCAGCACCACGCGCAACTGCAGCTCCAGGTCGCCGGGCGTACGTGCCGGCAGGCCGCGGCCGCGCACGGTCACACTCTGGCCGCCCTGGGCGCCAGCGGGCACACGCACCTTCAGCGTGCTGCCATCGGGCAGCGTCACCGGCACCACGGCGCCGAGCGCGGCTTCCCAGGGCGCCACCGCGAGTTCGGTGACGAGGTCGGCACCGTCGACGCGGAAGCGCGGGTGCGGCTTGAAGTGCACTTCCAGCAGCAGGTCGCCGGCCGGCGCACCGCCCATGCCCGGGCCGCCCTGCCCGGCCAGGCGGATGAGCTGGCCGGCCTTCACGCCGGCCGGGATGTTGACCTCGAGCGTGCGCTCGACCAGGTGCACACGGCCCTGCGCGTCGACCTGCGGCACCTTCAGCGTGATGCGGCGCTGGGCACCGCGCCAGGCGTCCTCGATGTCGAGCAGGATCTTGGCGTGGTGGTCTTCGCCAGCCGCCCTGAAGCTCGCCCCGCCGTCGCCGCGCGGTGCTGCGCCGCGGGCCTGGCGCCGCGCGCCCTGGCCCATGCGGCCGAACAGCTCGGCGAAGAAGTCGCTGTACTCGCCCGCGTCCATGCCCTCGGGCCGGCCGCCGCGGAACTCGAAACCCGCGTCCCAGTCGGGCGGCGGCGTGAAGCGTTCGCCGGCCTGGTGGCCCTGGCCGATGGCGTCGTAGGCGGCGCGGCGCTCGGGGTCCGAGAGCACGGTGTTGGCCTCGTTGATCTCGCTCATGCGCGCAGCGGCGTCGGCTTCCTTGCTGACGTCGGGGTGGTACTTGCGCGCGAGCTTGCGGAAAGCCTTCTTGATGTCGTCAGCGGTGGCCTCGCGCGCGACGCCGAGCACGGCGTAGTAGTCCTTGAACTGCACGGTAGCTTGCCTCCAGCTGGGCATGTGGGTGTGCGCCGGCGGGAATCAAGTAGGTCTTGAAACCGCAAGGCGCAGCCCCATCATCCTCCTTGCCCGGGGACCACCCGCCGTCCAGTGGGTGGCCCTCCCAACCGAAGGAGTTCAACACCATGTACCGCAGCCTGTTTTCCGGCGACCTGTTCGCCGAAGTGGACCGCCTGCAGCGCCAGTTGCAGCAGGCCTTCGACACGCCCTCGCCCAGCATCCGCGGCCACGCCGGCGGCTTCCCCGCCGTGAACGTCGGCCAGACGCCGGGCTCGACCGAGATCTACGCCTTCGTACCCGGCATCGACCCGGCCAAGATCGACGTCACGCTCGACCGCGGCGTGCTCTCGATCACCGGTGAACGCGCCGCCGCCGTGGCAGCCAGCGACGCCAAGCTCACGCTGCACAGCAACGAGCGCTTCGACGGCCGCTTCCGCCGCGTGGTCAGCCTGCCCGACGACAGCGACCCCAACGCCGTCAGCGCCGACTGCCGCGACGGTGTGCTGCACATCAGCGTCAAGCGCCGCGAGGCGGCCCTGCCGCGTCGCATCGAGATCCAGTGAGGCGCGGCGCCGCGCCCGCGTGCAATGACACAGGAGTGACCCCATGAACAACACCGTCGTTAAGACCCCTGACACCGCCGCGAACACCGCGACCGCCAATAGCACCCCGCCGGCACGAGACGAGCGTGCCCTGCTGCCGCCCGTGGACGTGATCGAGGACGCCACCGGCATCACCCTCTACGCCGATCTGCCCGGCGTCTCGCGCGAGCTCCTGCAGCTGCGCGTCGAAGGCGACACGCTGGCCATCGAAGGCGAGGTGAGGCTGCCCGTGCCGCAGGACATGCAGGCCAGCCACGCCGAGGTGCAGCAGTCGCGCTACCGCCGACTGTTCACGCTGAGCAGGGAGCTCGACGCAACCAAGATCGGCGCCGAACTCGCCCAGGGCGTGCTGCGCGTGCGCATACCGAAGGCCGAGCACGCGCAGCCGCGACGCATCGAGGTGAAGGTGGCCTGAGTGGGAGCATGGGCCCGGGGACTTTCCCCGGGCTTTCGGTTTTCAGGCCGACCAGTCCACCAGCCCGGTGTAGGCCGTGGCCAGCACGATGCAGCCGAAGACGATGCGGTACCAGGCGAACCACGTGAAGTCGTGGGTGGAGATGTAGCGGATGAGCCAGCGTATGCACAGCAGCGCGCTGAAGAAGGACACCACCAGGCCCACCGCGAACATCGGCGCGTCGTGCAGGTGCAGCGCGGCGCGCTCCTTCCACACCGAGTAGGCGCCGGCGGCCATCAGCGTGGGGATGCCGAGGTAGAAGCTGAACTCGGTGGCGCACTTGCGCGAGAAGCCCAGCGTCATCGCGCCGATGATCGTGGCGCCCGAGCGGCTGGTGCCCGGGATCAACGCAAGGCACTGCAGGAAGCCCACCTTCAGCGCGTCCAGCGTGCCCATGTCGTCGACCGTCTCGACGCGCGCGCGGCGTGCGCCTTCGAGGTCGCGCTCACCGTACTTGCGGTGATGCCAGCGCTCGACGATCAGGATCAGGATGCCGCCGACGATGAAGGCCAGCGCCACCGGCACGGGCTTGAAGAGGTGCTGCTTCACCAGACCGCCGAACAGCAGCCCGAAAAACGCTGCCGGCAGGAAGGCCACGAGCACGTTGGTAGCGAAGCGCTGCGCCACCGGGTCGACGCGGATGCCGCGTACGGTGGCCAGCAACCGCACGCGGTACTGCCAGATGACGGCGAACATGGCGCCGGTCTGGATCGCTACGTCGAAGACCTTGGCCGTCTCGCCGGTGAAGCCGAGCAGCGAACCCGCCAGGATGAGGTGGCCGGTGGACGAGATGGGCAGGAACTCGGTGAGCCCTTCCACCACGCCCATCAGGGCGGCCTTGATCAGCAGTATCGGGTCCAAGGGGGTGCGGGCTCCAGCGGGGGACGGTGAGGTGCGGCCGCTGCGGTGGGCGACGCGCAGGCGGCGGCGGATGATAGCCAGCGCCGGCTGCGGCCCCGGGGCGGCCGGTCGTCATGGCCGCGATGCACCTCGATGCCTTCAGCGCTGAGGCGCCGGGGTCACGGGCAGCGGCACGAAACCGATCTCCAGCCCGCGCGGAGTGACGTGCACGCTGCCAGGCACGTAGCCCCTGGCGCGCAACTGGGCGGCCCGGTCGGCCGGCAGGCGGTAGATGGCACTGCCTTCCAGCACGCGTTCGGCCAGCGCGGCACCCAGGCGCTCGACCGTGTTCCGGTTGAAGGCCCCCGGCTCGACGAAGGCCAGGTCCTGCACACGCACCTGCGCCAGGCGCACCGTCTGGTCGCTGGGGTCCCAGCGCAGCGCGGCGTCGAAGTCGAGCTGGCCCTGCCAGCCCAGCCCCAGCAGCCGGTTCCGCGCGCGCACGTCGACCACGGCGGCCAGGCGGTTGCGCTCGGGAAGCAGCCGGACGCGCGGCGCGTTCACCGTGACGTCGAAGATGTCGAGCAGCGAGCGATCGAGCGGGAAGTGGCGCTCCATCAGGCGTGCGATGTCGGCTTCGCTCAGCGTCACCGTGGGCGGCCCCGCCAGGCCGGCGCAGCCGCCCAGCCCCAGCGCAGCCAGGCTGGACAGGCTCACGAGCAGATGGCGACGGCGCGGCATGAACGATTCTAGGAGCGCGCCCCTCACGGCAGCGGCTTGACCCGCCCGACCTCGCAGGGCTACATTACTGACCAGTCAGTCATTAATGTGAACATCGAAACCCAGGTCGATCCGCGCCAACTCCCGGCCCCCCGCCAGAGGCGCAAGGAAGCGCGTCCGCAGGAACTGCTGGATGCGGCGCTGGCACTCTTCGTCGACAAGGGTTTCGCCGCCACGCGCGCCGAAGAGGTGGCGCAGCGTGCCGGCGTGTCCAAGGGCACGCTCTACCTCTACTACCCGAGCAAGGAAGAGCTGTTCAAGGCCGTCGTGCGATCCAACCTGGGCGCGCTGATCACCGAGGGCATCGAACTCGTCGAGCAGTACGAGGGCAGCACGTCCGAGCTGATGCGCGAGCTGATGCACACCTGGTGGAACCGCTTCGGCAACACCCCGGCCGCCGGCATCCACAAGGTGGTGATCGCCGAGGTGCGCAACTTCCCCGAGCTGGCGCAGTTCTACAGCGACGAGGTGATGGTGCCGGCCGACCGGCTGTTCACCGGCTGCATCCAGCGCGGCATCACCCGCGGTGAATTCCGCCCCTTGCCGCTGCACGAAGCCGCACACACGCTGATGGCGCCATTGCTCTTCATGGTGTTGTGCCGGCACTCCTTCGGCAGTTGCACGATCGAAGGGCGTGTCGAGATCGACCCCGCCTTGGTGCTCGAAACCCATCTCGACCTCGTGCTGCGTGGCCTGGAGGTGCGCCCGCCGCAAGCCGCTGCAAGAGTGGCGGCCTAAACTCCGGGCTGGATTTCCGACCTTGAATTCACCGCCGATGAACACCGAACTCGCCCGCTTCAACATGATCGAGCAGCAGATCCGCCCCTGGGAGGTGCTCGACCAGAACGTGCTGTCGCTGCTGGCCACCGTGCGGCGCGAGGACTTCGTGCCGCCCGCGCTGCGCGCGCTGGCCTTCGTCGACACCCAGGTGCCCCTGGGCGACGGGCAGGCCATGCTGGAACCCAAGGTCGAGGCGCGGTTGCTGCAGGAACTGCAGGTGCAGCGTCACGAGCAGGTGCTGGAGATCGGCACCGGCAGCGGATTCATGGCCGCGCTGCTGGCCCACCGCGCCATGCGTGTGCTGACGCTGGAATGCCGGCCCGCCCTGGCCCAGGCCGCACGTGAGCACCTGCGGGCCAGTGGCATCGCCAATGTCAAGGTCATCGATGTCACCGCGGCCGACGGTGCGCGCGGCCTGCCCGGCGAGGCGCCCTTCGACGTCATCCTGCTCTCGGGTTCGGTTCCAGAGGTGCCGCGTGCGCTTTTGCAGCAGCTGAAGGTGGGCGGCCGCCTGGCCACGGTGGTTGGCGACGAGCCAGTGATGCGCGCTAGGCTGTACACCCGCGTCGGCGAGGCGGCATGGTCGGAGACCGACCTCTTCGACACCGTGGCGCCGCGCCTCGAAGGTTTTGCCGAACCCACTCGGTTCCACTTCTGACGCCCCTGCCCGGCCCTGCCTTCACCCGTCCCGTGACCGACCTTCGCCCACTTGGCATGCCGTTCGTCGCCGCTCGACAGGCGCCTGGCGCCTGCCGGCTGCAGGTCGTCGCATGGACGCGGCAGCCGGCGCACCGGCCCCGCTATAACCTCGCCGGCCCATCAGCCGTCGGACCGGCGCACCGCGCCACCGACCGCGAACCGTGAACTTCCCTGAAGGAACCCGCATGCGTCTGCCCCCTACCCCCCGGCCCCTGGCCCTGGCCGCCGCGCTGCTGCTGGCCCTGCCGGCCTGCACCTGGGCGCAAAGCCTGCAGGAGCTCTACGACGCCGCGCGCGCCTACGACGCCACCTACCTGGCGGCCAAGGCCAACGCCGCATCGGTGGAGTACCGCGCCGCGCAGAGCGAGGCCCTGATGCGCCCGTCGCTGGCCGCCACGGCCGGGGCCAGCACGTCGCAGACCGACCCGCCCAACATCGGCACCAAGGGCACGAACACGGTGCAGGGGGGACTCAACGGTCGCGTCCCGCTGTTCAACCGCGCCAGCGGCGCCACCATCGAGCAGGCGCGCAAGTCGCTGATCACGGCCCAGGCCGACCTGGAGACGGCGGAACAGGACCTCATCGTGCGCGTGGCGCAGGCCTACTTCGACGTGCTCGCCGCGCAGGACACGCTGGCCACCACCCGCGCCAACAAGGCCGCCACCTCCGAACAGCTGGCCTCGGCCAAGCGCAACTTCGAGGTCGGCACCGCCACCATCACCGACACGCGCGAAGCGCAAGCGCGCTTCGACCTCGGCACGTTCCAGGAGCTGTTCGCCGAAAACGACCTGCGCACCAAGCGCCTGGCGCTGGACACGCTGGTGGGCCGCAGCGCCGTCGAGCCCAGACCGCTCCTGGTGCCGGTACTGCTGCCGGCCCCGGTACCCGCCAACCCCGAGGAGTGGGTGACGCTGGCCGACCAGGGCCACCCCGCGGTGCGACGCGCACGCATCGGTCTGGAGGTGGCGCAGCTGGAAACCATCAAGGCGCGTGCCGGCGATAGCCCCACCGTCGACGCCGTGGGCTCGCTGTCGGCCAGCAACAATCGCGGCAGCCTGCCCGAGTTGAACCGCAGCACCGGCACCACCGCGGTGGCCAGCCTGGGCGTGCAACTGAACTGGCCGCTGTACACCGGCGGCGCGACGCAGGCGCGCATCAAGGAAACCCTGGCGCTGGAAGAGAAGTCGCGCAATGATCTCGAGGCCGCGCGCCGCAGCGTCGTGCAGGGCACGCGCTCGACCTATTTCGGCGTGCAGTCGGGGCTGTCGCAGGTGAAGGCGCTGGAAGCCGCCGAATCGTCGTCGGCGCTGGCGCTGGAGGCCACGCAACTGGGCTACAAGGTCGGCGTGCGCGTCAACCTGGACGTGCTGAACGCGCAGCTGCAGCTCTTCCAGACGCGGCGCGACCTGGCCAAGGCGCGTTACGACGTGCTCGTGGGCAGCCTGCGGCTGCGCCAGGCTGCGGGCCAGTTGAGCCCGGCCGACATCGACGCCGTGAACCGCCTGCTGGCAAAGTAGGCGTCCGGCCGCAGGTCTTCGCTTTTCCTTTCTTCACCTGCCTGCCGCACCTGGCGCGGCAGGCTTGCACGACACTGCGGGCCATGGACGCCCGGTCATGAACCTCAGCGCAGCAGCCCTCGCGGTGCACCGCTTCGGCCTTGGCGAGCCCGATCTCGCCCGGGCCGGCGCCGACCCTGGCGGCTGGTTGCTGGCACAACTGGGCCCAGCCGATGTGCAGCGCGGCGACGGGCTCGTCAGCGGCGCGCAGGGCCTGCGGCAGTACGCCCAGTTCCTGGCCCGCCTGCGCCAACCCGAGCGGGCCGCTGCGGCAGCCGCCGCCATCGAAGGCGGCATGGCGACGCCACCCGGCATGGCCGGCCTCACGAGCACGGCGCCGGGCGCCACCCTCGAGGCCGCTGCCGCGCGCGCCGCTGCGCGCGGTAGTGCAGGCCGACGTGCGCGCACGGCTCGTCACCGCCGCCACCACGTCGCGGCCCTTCGCCGAGCGGCTGGCGCTCTTCTGGGCCAACCACTTCACCGTCTCGCTGGCCAAGAACGGTGCGCGGGGCGTCGTCGGTGCCTTCGAGCGCGAGGCCATACGCCCGCACATCACCGGCCGCTTCGAGACGCTGCTGCACGCCGCCGTCACGCACGCAGGCATGCTGCGTTACCTGGACAACGACCTCAGCGCCGGTGCCGACTCGCCGCTGGTGCGCCGCCAGGCCGCCAGGCCCCGCGCGCCCGGCCAGCCCGGGCCGCGCATCACCGGGCTGAACGAGAACCTGGCGCGTGAGGTGCTGGAATTGCACACGCTCGGCGTGGCCGGCGGCGGCGGCGCGTATGGCGGTTGGGGCGGCTACACGCAGGCCGACGTCACCGCCTTTGCGGCCGTACTCACCGGCTGGCGCATACCGCTGCGCGAACTGGTTCAGGGTGCGGACGTGCCGGCCAGCCGATTCGAGCCCGCCTGGCACCAGCCCGGCCGCAAGACCGTGCTCGGCAAGACCTACCCCGAAGGCCCCGAAGCCCTGGCCATGGTGCTGCAGGACCTGGCGCGCCACCCATCCACCGCGCGTTTCGTCTGCACGAAGCTGGCGCGCCACTTCGTCGCCGACACGCCGCCGCCGGCACTCGTGGCGCGGCTGGAAGCCGCCTGGCGCGACAGCGATGGCGAGTTGGGCGCGGTGGTCCGCACACTGGTGCAGGCACCCGAAGCCTGGGCCGCAGAGCCGACCAAGTTGAAGACACCCGAGGAATTCGTGCTCAGCAGCGTGCGCCTGCTCGGCCTGGGCGAGACCGCCTTCACGCGTGTGCCCGACGGCGGCATCGGCGGCATGGGCCAGCGTGTGCAGGCCGCGCCCTCACCCGCCGGCTGGCCCGACCGCGCCGAAGAATGGCTGGGTCCCGACGCGGTGTGGAAGCGTGTCGAATGGGCCACGCGCGTGGCCGACCGTTTGGGTCGCCAGGTCGACGCCCGCACGCTGGCCAAGGCCAGCCTGGGCCCGTTGCTGCACGAGGACACGGCGCGGCAGATCGACCGCGCCGCCGACGGGCCGCAGGCGCTGGCATTGCTGCTGCTGGCGCCCGAGTTCCAACGACGATGAAGCCACTTCGAGTGACACCCCGATGAGCACCCGTCGCCACCTGCTGCGCGCCGCCTTGGCCGGCGCGATTGCGCCCTGGGCGCAACTCAGCATCGCCGCCACGCCGGCCGGCGCCGGCAGCCGTCGCTTCGTCTTCGTCATCCTGCGTGGTGGTCTGGACGGGCTCACCGCCGTACCGGCCGTTGGTGACCCGGCCTTCGCCGACGCCCGAGGGCCGCTGGCGAGCTTCGCGGGCGACGCGTTGCCGCTGGACGCCACGTTCGCGCTGAACCCGCTGCTGCCGCAACTGCACGGCATGTACGGCCGCGGCGAACTGGCGGTGCTGCACGCCACCGGCCTGCCCTACCGCGAACGCAGCCACTTCGACGCCCAGCAGGTGCTGGAAAGCGGCGGCTCGCGGCCCTACGAATTCACCACCGGCTGGCTGGGCCGCGCGCTGCCCGGCACGGCGTTGCGCGCCGTGGCGCTGGAGACCGCCGTGCCGCTGGTACTTCGCGGGCCGGCCGAGGTCGACACCTGGGCCCCGAGCCGGCTGCCCGAGCCCGGTGCCGACCTCGTGGCGCGGCTGGAGCTGATGTACCGCGCCGACCCCGCGCTGGCGCAGGCCCTGGCCCGTGCTCGAGGGCTGCGCGCCGAGATGGACACGACACCCGGCATGGCGGCCAACCCGATGAATCCGGGCGCTACATCGGCCGGTGCCAACCCCGGCCGCAGCCTGGCCGTGACGCTGGCGCGCAAGGCGGCCGAGTTCCTGCAGCACGGCGCGCAGGTGGCGGTGCTGGAACTCGGCGGCTGGGACTCGCACGCCAACCAGGCCCTGCCGCAGGGCGCCACGTCGAACAACCTGCGCACGCTGGACGCCGCGCTGGCCGCGCTGCGTGAGGGCCTGCTGCCAGGCGACGCCTGGCAGCGCACGGCCGTGCTGGTAGCGACCGAGTTCGGGCGCGAGGTGGCCGTCAACGGCACCCAGGGCACCGACCACGGCAGCGGCGGCGCCTCCTTCGTGCTGGGCGGGGCGGTGCGTGGCGGCCGCGTGCTGGTCGACTGGCCAGGGCTGGCGAAGAAGGACCGCTTCGAGGGCCGCGACCTGCGCATCACCACCGACCTGCGGGCCGCGATGCGCACGCTGCTGCACGATCACCTGCAGGTGCCGCGCGCGGCGCTCGACACCACGGTGCTGCCCGGCAGCGCCGGCCTGTCGCGGCTGGACCTGCTGCGCGGCTGAACGGCCCACCGCCCGCGTCAGCGCCCGTCGGGCAGGGACGATGGCAAGCCCGGCATCAAGGCCAGCACGGCCTGCGCCATGCGTTGGGCCGCGCCGCTATGCTGGGCGGCGAAATCGCGCGCCGCGGCGGCCATCATCGCCTTGGTCGCCGCATCGTGAGCCAGCACGGCGGCGCGCTGCACGGCGGCGTCGATGTCGGCCAGGCGCTCGGCGGCACCGGCGGCCAGCGACAGCTCGGCCGCCTGCGCGAAGTTGAAAGTGTGCGGCCCCATCAGCAGCGGGCAGCCGCAAGCTGCGGCCTCGATCAGGTTCTGGCCCCCCAGCGGCGCGAAGCTGCCGCCCAGCAGCGCCACGTCGGCGGTGGCGTAGTAGAGCGACATCTCGCCCAGACTGTCGCCGAGCCAGACATCCGCGATGGCGGCGTCGTCAGGCGGCTGTTCGTCCCACGTGCTGCGGCGCTGCAGGCTGAAGCCGGCTGCCGTCACCAGCGTAGCGATCTCGTCGAAACGCTGCGGGTGGCGCGGCACCAGCAGCAACAGCGGGCGTGGCGCCGGAAGCCGGGCCCAGGCTTGCAGAAGCGGTGTTTCCTCGCCTTCACGCGTGCTGGCGGCCAGCACCACCGGTCGATCCAGCTCACGGCGCCACTGTCGGCCGCGCGCCAGCAACTGCTCGTCGGGTGCGAGATCGAACTTCAGGTTGCCCATCACCGCCACGCTGCGCGCGCCGGCTTCGCGCAGGCGCAGCGCGTCGGCCTCGGTCTGCGCCAGCACGCGTGTGAAGCGCGCCAGCGCCGGGTGCAGCAGCGCACGCAGCCGCAGCCCCTTGGCCGCGCTGCGTGCCGAAAGGCGTGCATTGGCCAGCACCAGCGGCACGGCGGCCGCTTCGGCTTCGGCCAGCAGCACGGGCCAGACCTCGGTCTCCATCAGCACACCCGCGCAGGGCCGGTGGGCGCGCAGGAAGCGGCGCACGGCGCCGGGCGTGTCGTAGGGCAGCCAGGCCTGCGCATCGCCCTCTTGCAGCAGCTTGGCGCCGGCTTCGCGCCCGGTGGCCGTGCCGTGCGTGAGCAGCAGGCGCAGGCCCGGGCGTTGCGCGCGCAGCGCGGCGATCAGCGGCGCGGCGGCGTGTGTTTCGCCCAGCGACACGGCATGCAGCCACAGCCGTCCTGGCGCCACCGGGCCGGCGGGGGCGCCCAGCCGCTCGCCCCAGAACTGCCGGTAGGCCGACTCCCGCCGGCCGCGCCACCACAGCCGGGCGAAGTAGATCGGCAGGGCCGCGCGCAGCAGCAGCGCGTAGGCGCCGCGCGCGAGCGTTTCCTTCACCGGAGACGCGCGCTCAGTGCGCCGATGCCGTCACCTTCGCGTCGGGCTTGACGCTGCGCAGCACGTCCATGAACTGGGCCTCGATGCGATGCAGCGCCTCTTGCGTGTGGCCCTCGAAGCGCAGCACCAGCACCGGTGTGGTGTTGCTGCCGCGGATGAGGCCGAAGCCGTCGGCGAAGTCGACGCGCAGGCCGTCGATGGTGCCGATCTCGCCACCTTCGAAGGTCAGCCGGCCATCAGCGGCGCGCGCCAGCAGCTCGGCCACCACCGCGTGGTGTTCACCTTCGGCGCAGGGCACGTTCAGTTCGGGCGTGCTGAAGCTGGTGGGCAGCGCGTCGAGCTCTGCGCTGGGGTTCTTGCTGCGCGACAGGATCTCGAGCAGCCGCGCCGCGGTGTACATCGCGTCGTCGAAACCGTACCAGCGCTCACCGAAGAAGAGGTGGCCGCTCATCTCGCCGGCAAACGGCGCGCCGGTCTCCTTCAGCTTGGCCTTGATCAGCGAGTGGCCCGTCTTCCACATCAGCGGCTTGCCGCCGGCCTTGCGGATGGCCACGGGCAGGCGCTGCGAACACTTCACGTCGAAGATGATGGTCGCGCCCTTGTTGCGCTTCAGGATGTCGCGCGCGAAGAACATCACCTGGCGGTCGGGGTAGATGATGTTGCCGCCCTTGGTGACCACGCCCAGGCGGTCGCCGTCGCCGTCGAAGGCCAGGCCGAGTTCGGCGTCGGTGGCGTTCACCACCTTGATGAGGTCGGCCAGGTTCTCGGGCTTGCTCGGGTCGGGGTGGTGGTTGGGGAAGTCGCCGTCGACCTTGCTGTACAGGTCGATGACCTCGCAGCCCAGGGCGCGCAGGATGGCCGGTGCGCTGGCGCCCGGGATGCCGTTGCCGCTGTCGACGACGATCTTCATCGGCCGCGCCAGCTTGCAGTCGCCGACGATGCGCGCGGTGTACTCGGCCAGGATGTCGAGCTTGGCGCTACGGCCGCGCTTGGCGGTGTAGGTCTCGGTCTCGATGCGTGCCTTCAGCTTCTGGATGTCGTCGCCGTAGATCGCGCGGCCGGCCATCACCATCTTGAAGCCGTTGTAGTCCTTCGGGTTGTGGCTGCCCGTGACCATGATGCCGCTGGTGCAGCCATACCTGGCGCGCGTGGCCGCCACGTAGTAAAGCATGGGCGTGGTGCACATGCCGATGTCGACGACGTCGAGACCCGTGCTCTTCAGGCCGCGGATCAGCGCCGCCGCCAGGCCGGGGCCCGAGACACGTCCGTCGCGGCCCACGGCCACGGCCTTTTCGCCGGCGGCCAGCGCCTCGCTGCCGAAGGCGCGGCCGAGGTGCTCGGCGAAGGTTTCGTCGACGTTCCTGCCCACGACACCGCGGATGTCGTAGGCCTTGAAGATGGTGGGATCGATCTGCATGAATGTGCGAGGTGGGATGCGATGCGACGATTGTAGGGATCGCCCTGCCGCCGCCCGCAGCGCCATCGTCCAGCGCGCCGCCTTGCCACCCGCGCCGCCGGGCTTGCCATTCGTCGCCCCGGCCCCACACGCGGCAGGCACGGCTTCCTACACTGCGCCCCATGCCTATCGACCGCAAACTGCTCCTGGCCTCATGGCAGTCCTGGGTCAGCAACGACGACCGTCCGCGCGCCGGCCCCTACTGGATGCAGTGGCTGTGGACGCTGCTGTTCAGCCTGGTGCTGGCGGTGGGCTTCACGATGCTGGGTTTCCTGGCCTTCGGCAGCGGGCGCGGCGCTTGGCGCAACCTGGCCGGCTGGGTGGAGTGGTACGGCAGGAACCTGGTCGTCTGCCTGACCATCGGAGCGCTCATCCACGTGCTGTTCGACCTCGGGCGCAAGTTCGTCGCCAACCCCACGCGCCTGCGCCGCTGGCGGCCCTGGCAGCGTTCGGCCTACTCCACCGGCGTGCCGCTGCTGGGCGTGGCCGTGGGCTGGCCGATCGGCATCTGGCTGGCGGGTGCCGACATCACGGTCTGGATGCGGCGCCCCGAAGGCAGCAACATCATCGTCGGCACATTGCTGGTGGGCGGGCTGATGACGCTGCTCTTCCACCACTTCTTCGCCAGCAAGGCGCGCCAGATCGACGCCGAGCGCCGCGCCACCGAAGCGCAGTTGCGCCTGCTGCAGGCGCAGATCGAACCGCACTTCCTGTTCAATACGCTGGCCAACGTGCAGAGCCTGATGGACCACGACCTGCCCAAGGCCAAGCGCATGCTGGAAAGCTTCACCGACTACCTGCGGGCGTCGCTGGGCTCGCTGCGCAACGAGAGCAGCCCGCTGGACAGCGAACTGGAACTCGCGCGCAACTACCTGCAACTGCTGCAGGCGCGCATGGAGGACCGGTTGCACTTCGAGATCAGCGCCGACGCCGAGGCCCGTGCCGTGCCGCTGCCGCCGCTGCTGCTGCAGCCGCTGGTCGAGAACGCGGTGGTCCACGGCCTGGAACCCAGCATCGAGGGCGGCACGGTGCGCGTCAGTGCGCACCTCGACGGGGATCGGCTGGTGCTGGAAGTGCGCGACGACGGCGCCGGCCCGGCCACACCTTCGCGCCGGCGCGGCCTGCCCGGCACCGGCATGGCGCTGGCCAACATCCGTGAACGGCTGATGACGCGCTACGGTAGCGCCGCGTCGCTGGAAGTGAGCGCCACCCACCCCGGCACGCTCGCCCGCATCACCCTGCCCCTGCCCACCCCCTGAACGGCGCCCTGCGATGAATCTCCAGCCCCGCCCGATTTCGGCCCTGATCGCCGATGACGAACCCCACCTGGCGCGCGCGCTGGACGCCGAGCTCGCCCGCCTGTGGCCAGAGTTGCAGGTGCTGCACGTCGCCCGCAACGGCGTCGAGGCGGCCGAGCGCATCGCCGCGTTGCAGCCCGACCTGGCCTTCCTCGACATCCAGATGCCGGGCCTGACGGGGCTGGAGGTGGCGCAGGGTATCGAGGGCCGCACACGCGTGGTCTTTGTCACCGCCTACGACGAGTACGCCGTACAGGCCTTCGAGGACGAGGCGCTGGATTACGTGCTCAAACCCATCAGCGGCGCCCGGTTGCAGCGCACCATCGAACGTGTGAAGCGCGCGCTGTCGCAGGCCACGCCCGAACCGGACGACGAAGAGCGCCGCTTGCTGGCCACGTTGCAGCGCCTGCTGCCCGGCGCGCCGGGCGGCGCCACGGCGCCTGCGCGCTTGCGCTGGGTGCGCGCCAGCGCGGGCGAACTCACGCACCAGGTGGCGGTGGACGACGTGCTCTTCTTCCGCGCCGACGACAAGTACACCTGCGTGCACACGGCCGGCGCCGAGCACCTCATCCGCACGCCCATCGCCGAACTGGCGGCCTCGCTCGACCCGGAGCGCTTCGTGCAGGTGCACCGCAGCACGATCGTCAACCTGGCCTTCCTGACCGGCACGCGGCGCGACGAGGCCAGCCGGCTCTTCCTGCGCTTGCGCGGCCATGCGCAGGAATTGCCCGTAAGCCGCGCCTACGTGCACCTGTTCAAGGCGATGTAGCGTGCACGGCACGGCCACTGGTTGTCACCGTGGCGGGGGGCCGCGGTATGGCCCTAGATTCCGTAGGCCGTGAACACTTCAACGGAGACGACATGCCCGAAATCAAACCCACGAACCGCCGCACGGCCCTGCAATCCGCCGCCTTGATGACGGTCGGCGCCGCCATCGGCACGGTGACCAGCGGCTGCGCCAGCACCGGCACGGCCGGTGGCACGCCGAAGACACCCTTCACCGTGCCCGACACCTTCGTGCCCATCGTCGGCAGCGACATGATGTTTCCGGTGCGGCGCATCTACTGCATCGGGCGCAACTACCGCGCGCACGCCATCGAGATGGGGTCCAACCCCGACCGCGAGCCGCCGTTCTTCTTCCAGAAGCCTACCGACGCGATCCAGAACTGCGCGCCCGGCAGCGTGGTGGACCACCCCTACCCGAGCCTGACCAAGAACTACCACTACGAGGTGGAACTGGTGGCGGCGCTGAACAAGGGCGGGCGCGACATCCCGGTCGAGAAGGCGCTGGAGCATGTCTACGCCTACGCCCTGGGCCTGGACATGACGCGCCGCGACCTGCAGCGCGCGATGGGCGACGAGAAGAAGCCCTGGGAGATCGGCAAGAGCTTCGACCGCAGCGCGCCCATCGGGCCCTTCCACCTGGCCAGCGCCATCGGCCACTTCACCAAAGGCGGCATCTGGCTCAAGGTCAACGGCGCCATCAAGCAGAACAGCGACCTGAACAAGATGATCTGGAACGTGGCCGAGCAGATCAGCAAGCTGTCGCAGGCCAACGAGCTCTTCCCCGGCGACATCATCTACTCGGGCACGCCCGAGAACGTGGGCCCGGTGGTGCGCGGCGACGTCATCGAGTGCCACATCGACGGCCTGCCCAACCTGTCGGTGAAGATAGTCTGAGTCTGGCGCCGCCGGCACCCATAGACGTGCCGCAAACGACGAGGCCCGCTCACCGAGCGGGCCTCGTTCTTGCGAAGCTATCAGTGGGACGAGTAGTCGGTGTAGACCGGTTCCGGCTGCGTGAAGTACGCGTGCAGGATCTGGTAGACCATCCTGTAGTTCTTCTGCTGGAAGCTGGCATGCGAGATGCCATTCAGCACCGTGAACTGCTTGTCCGGGTGCGGCAGCAACTTGAAGAACTGCAGCAGGTCGTCGAAGGCGGCGATGCCGTCGAACTGGCCGCGCAGCACCACGGTGGGCACGGTGATCTTCAGCGGGTCGACCACCGGCAGCCTGCTGCACATGTCGATGTAGGTGCCGTTGGGCATCGAGTCGTCGAGGGCCAGGATGGCGTCGGCGAAGGCTTCCACGGTGGCCGCGTCGGCGCAGTCGGGGTGGTCGCGAGAGAAGATGCTGCGCACGAAGGCGCGGTCTATGGGCCGGCGCTTGTGGGCGGTGAACTCGGGCAGCTTCTTGCGTCGCTGCTCGAGCGTGGGCGCGCCCTCGCCCGTCCACACGAAGGCGTCGAGACCCAGGCGCTTGACACGTTCCGGGTGGTTCTGCGCGAACAGCGCGGCACGCAGCGCGCCACTGCTGATGCCGTAGGTCAGGAAGCTCTGGATGCCGCGCGTGGCCTTGATGTAGTCGGTGGCCGCGGCCAGGTCGGCCGCGCCGTTGGCGATGTCGCAATAGATGTCGCGGTGCTTGGCGCTGCGGCCGTAGCCTTCCATGTCGACACACCAGCAGACGAAGCCGCGCTCGGCGAACCAGTCCATCACGCTGCTGTCGGGGCGGCCCGGCACGGTGAGGTCGAAGGTCGGCTGGCTGGCCATCGAACTGCCGTGCACCCACAGCACGGCGGGCTTGCCTTCAGAGCTGCCGACGTACTTCTCCCAGAGGAAAAGCTTGACGTCGCCGTCGGCAGTCTTCTTGGTGGTCCAGTGTTCCTGGCCGGTGACTTGGGTCATGGGAGTTTCTCGATGTGCAGAAGTGATGCGATCAAGCTTCCCGCCGCGGAACCGGCTTCGCCGGGCCGCTGGCGGACGGCCCCCTCGGGGGGTACCGAACGAAGTGAGGTCGGGGGCTAATCAATCTTTGCGCCGGTTTGCTTGACGATGCGCGCCCAACGGTCGCGCTCTTCGCGGAAGTAGGCGTCCATTTGTGCAGGCGTCGAACCCACGATCTCGATGCCGGCGTCGTTCATGAAGTTGGTGACCTCGGGGGTGGCCAGGGTCGCCTTCAGCTCGCGCTGCAGCTGCGCGACGATGGCCGGCGGCGTGCCCTTGGGGGCCAGCAGGCCCATCCAGACGTAGGCCGAGTAGTCCTTGTAGCCCGACTCGGCGAGCGTGGGCACGTCAGGCAGCAGGGGCGATCGGGCCACGCCCGTGGTGGCCAGCGGCCTGAGCTTGCCGGCGCTGATGTGCTTGAGCATGGCCTGCGTGCCCGGGATCGACATCTGCACCGTGCCGGCGAGCAAGTCGGTCGTCGCCTGGCCGCTGCCCTTGTACGGCACGTGCACGGGCTGGATGCCGGCCATGGACGTGAACATCGCCATGAAGAGGTGCTGGCCGCTGCCGTTGCCCGACGACGAGTAGTTCACGTCACCCGGACGCGCCTTCACGTGCGCTACCAGTTCGGCCACGTTCTTCACCGGCACGGAGGGGTGCACGACCAGCACGCCCGGCTCACGTCCGAGCAGGCTGATGCCGACGAAGTCGTCGATCGGGTTGAAGCTCAGCTTGGGATAGAGCGACGCGCTGATGGTGACCGTCTGCGAGGCCAGCAGCAACGTGTAGCCGTCGGCCGGCGCCTTGGCCACCATCTCGGCGCCGATGGTCGCACCCGCGCCGGGTTTGTTCTCGATGATGACCTGCTGCTTGAGCCGCTTGCCCAGCTGTTCGGCAATCGCGCGCATGGGCCCGTCGACGGCGCCGCCGGGGGAGAAAGGCACCACCACCTTGATGGGCCGGTTCGGGTAGTCCTGGGCCAGGGCGCCGGTGGCGATGAGTGCCGTGGCCAGAAAGGTGAAAAGCTTCTTCATGGTTAAGGTGCCTTTCAGGCGTCGAGGTCGATCTTGCGTTCGCGGGCGATGGCGGTCCAGCGCGCGATGTCGGCGGCGATGAACTTGCCGAAGGCGTCGGGTGACATGGGCTGCGGGTCCAGCGCCTCGGCGGCAAGCTTGTCGCGCATGTCCGGTGCCGCGAGCACACCGTTCAGCGTGTCGTTCAGCGTCTTGACCACCGACGCTGACATGCCGGCCGGACCCACCACGCCGTACCACTGCACGGCGTCGAAACCCTTGAAGCCGGCTTCGATCATGGTCGGCACATCGGGCAGCAGCGGGTGGCGCTTCGCGCCGGTGACACCCAGGGCGCGCACGCGGCCCGAACGGATGTGCGGCAGGCCGGCGGCCAGCCCCGGGAACATGGCCTGCGTCTGCCCGCCCAGCAGGTCGGTGAAGGCTGGCGCGATGCCGCGGTAGGGCAGGTGCACCATGAAGCTGCCCGCGGCCTGCTTGAAGATCTCCATCGACAGGTGGGTCAGCGAGCCCTGCCCGGCCGAGCCGTAGCTCACCTTGGCAGGGTTCGCTTTCAGGTAGGCGACGAACTCCTTCAGGTTCTTCACCGGCAGCGCGGCATTCACCACCAGCACGTTGGGCGTGCTGCCGATCATGCCCACCGGCGTGAAGTCCTTGATGGCGTCGTAGGGCAGCTTGCTGCGCGTGGCCGGGCTGGTGCCGTGCGTGGCGACATAACCCTGCAACAGCGTGTAGCCGTCGGCCGGCGCCTTGGCCGTGGTCTGGCAGGCGATGACGCCGCCGCCGCCGCCGATGTTCTCGACGATGAAGTTCTGCCCCAGCGCCTTGCCCCAGCGTTCGGTGACGGTGCGGCCGACGAGGTCGCTGCCGCCACCGGCCGACACCGGCACGATGTAGCGGATGTTCTTGGCAGGGAAGGCCTGCGCGCGCGCCGCGCCGGTGCCCAGCAGGGCCAGCGCCGCGGGCGTGGCGACGATGAATTGGCGTCTTTGCATGGTGATGTCCTTCAATGTCTGTCTAGAAGTCGAAGCCGCCATCGGCGCGCAGCATGCGGGTATCTTCGCCGACAAGCAGCGCGATGAATGCCGCCGCCAGCGCAGGTTCGGCGGCCTGTGCAGCGACAGCCGCGGTGTAGGTGGTGGACAGCGCAAACTGTGTCGGCAGCAAGCCCACGAGCTCCACCCCAGGGGTGTACTTGATCTCGGTCACCTGTGTGCAACCGATGGGCGCAAGCCCCTTCGCGTCGGCCAGTTCGCGCATCGCGATGGCGCCGGCCGGGTAGGTGCGGAAACGCGGCTCCAGCGCTTCGAGGATGCCCATTTCCGCCATCACCTTCGCGAAGTGGATGCCCGCCGTGGAGCGCACGGCATCCGGAAAGTAGACGTCGCTACAAGCCAGCAGCGCAGCCTTCAGCCCTGCCGGCGTGGCGACGTCGGGATGCGGCGTGCCAGCCCGCACCGCCACGCCCGTGAACACTTGCCCAAGCGCGGCGCGCGTTTCGGCACGCAGGCGGCCTTCGGCACACAGGCTGTCGACCATGGCCGCCGTGACGACCATCACATCGCAGGGCTCGCCGGCCAGCAAGGCGTCCTTCATCGCGCCGACGGCGCCGAAACGGGCCTGAAGTCGTGCGCCCGTCTCGGCCTGGAAGCGCTCTTGCAGGGCCTTGACGAGACCCTGCGCAGCTCCGGCGCACAGAAGGTGGAGAGTGGTCATCGCGGAGGGGTTCGCGGGCTGGCGCTGCAGCGGGCGGTCAGTCGACCTTGGCGCCCGAAATCTTTACGATGCGCTCCCACTTCGTGATGTCCTCGGCCATGTAGCGGGTGAACTCGTCGACGCCCATGGTCATGGCCGTCGTACCCTGGGCCGTCCAGGCCTTGCGCACCTCGGCGTTGCCGGTGATCTTGGCAATCTCGGCGTTGAGCTTGTCGACGATGGGCTTGGGCGTGCCCTTGGGCGCCATCACGCCCAGCCAGATCGTGGCCTCGTAGCCCGGCACGCCGGACTCATGCACCGTCGGCACGTTGGGCAGTACTGGCGATCGCTGCTTGCCCGTTGTGGCGATGGCCTTCACCTTGCCAGCCTTGATCTGCTCGGCCATGGTCGGGATGGCGTCGAACATCATCTCGAGTTGCCCGCCCAGCACGTCGGTGCGGGCACCCGCGCTGCCGCGGTAGGGGATATGCACGATGCTCACACCGGCCATGGCCTTGAACAGTTCGCCGGCCATGTGGTACGGCGTGCCCGGGCCCGACGACGCGTAGGACATGCCACCAGGCTTGGCCTTGGCTGCAGCGATCAGTTCCTTGACGTTGCTGGCCGGCAGGCCGGCCTTGCCCACCAGGACCAGGTCGCTGTAGTTGATGGGCGCCACGGGCACGAAGTCGCGCATCAGCACGAAGGGCTTGTTCGGAATCAGTGACTCGTTGACGGTGTGGGTGTTGCTCATCACCAGCAGGGTGTAGCCGTCGGCAGGCGCCTTGGCCACGCCGTCGGTGCCGATGACCGACCCGCCGCCCGGCTTGTTCTCGACGATGAAGCTCTGGCCCATGGCCTCGCCCAGCCGCTGCGCGATGAATCGACCGAAGACGTCGGCTGAGCCGCCGGGCGCAAATGGCACCACGAGCTTCACCGGACGCGTCGGATAGTCCTGCGCCAACGCCGGCGTAAACGCACAGGCCAGGCCAGCGATCGCCAGGTTGGCCGTCAGCAGCCAGCCGCGACCGGACAAGTTCTCGCGCATCGTCATCTCCATGATTGGTTTTGATTGGTTGATTTTGGGTCGATAACCGATCACTCTATCGGCGGCTCTTCGGCTGGTCAATGTGGATACCACGGTGGACGAACGCAGGGAACACTCTCTGGAAAACCGCTCTCAGTAACCCAGCATATTGGTGCGCACCTGCACCAGGTGCGCCACACACAGAGCGTGCGCGCGCTCCGCATCGCGGTCCTTCAGCGCGGCCACCAGCGCTCGGTGCTCCTGCTGGTACAGAGCACGCCGTTCGGGCGTAGCGCTGCGCCGTTTCATCACGCCCCACTCGCTGTGCGAGCGCACCTCGTTCATGAGCCGGAAGACGCCGGTGATGAAGCCGTTGTGCGTCGCCTCCGCGATTGCCTCATGCAGCGCGGCGTCCCACTTCTCGAAGTCTTCCAGCGTGGTGGCCGACTCGGCGCGGGCGTTGCAATCGTCCATGCGCGCGAAGTCGGCCGGCGTAGCGTTGCCGATGACCATCTCGATGAGCGCAGGCTCCAGCACCAGACGGGCGCTCATCAGCTCGGCCGGGCTCACTGCGGTGACGGCCACCGGCGGCGCGAGCTCGGTCAGCACCTGCTGCACCTGCTCTGCCACGTAGGTGCCACTGCCCACCGTCTGGGTGATCAGGCGCTTGCGCTTGAAGTCGAGCAAAACGCGGCGCACGGTGCTGCGGCTGAGGCCGAATTCCTCGCTCAGCGCGCGCTCGGTGGGAATGCGGTGGCCGGCCCGCCATGCGCGCGAGTGCAGCTTCTCGAAGATGGTGTCGCGCAGGTGGGCGGCAGCGTCCATGGGCATGCTCGCGGACGCGCCGCGCAGATCCTAAGTGGGCCGGAATGGTAGCATTTGGCCGTGACTTGGGCTGCTCCAAGAGCCCGCACCTTCAACCTCTGAGGAGACGGATTTGCGCATTGCCACCATCGTTCACCAAGGCAAGCGTCGCGTCGGACGTCTGAGCGCCGACGGGATGCAGCTTGAACTCTTCGACATCGACGGGACACGCGGCGCCCTGCCACTGGCCGAGGCCTTCGCCGCCGGTGCCGCGATGCCCGCGGTCAGCGGCAGCGTGCCGCTGGCCGACGTGCAACTCATCGCGCCGCTGCCCGCGCCGCGGCGCAACCTGTGGTGCGTGGGCCGCAACTACCACGCCCACGCCAAGGAACTGCGTGACACGGTGTTCAAGGACAACGCCAAGGCCGTCGACGCCTGGCCCATCGTCTTCACCAAGGCGCCCGAAACCGTCGTCGGGCCCGGTGCCGATGTGCAGTTGCCGGGCACAACGGTGTCGTCGCAGATCGACTACGAGGCGGAGCTGACGATCATCATCGGCAAGGGCGGCAAGAACATCAGCAAGGCCGACGCGATGGGTCACATCTGGGGCTACACCATCGTCAACGACGTCACTGCGCGTGACGTGCAGATGCGCCATTCGCAATGGGACTTGGGCAAGAGCTTCGACACCTTCTGCCCGATGGGACCGTGGATCGTCACCGCCGACGAAATGGACGGCACCGACACGCGTGTGCAATGCTGGATCAACGGCGAGAAGCGCCAGGACGCGCGCACCACCGACCTGATCTTCGACATCCCCACACTGATCGAGACCTGCTCGCGCGGCATCACGCTGCTGCCCGGCGACATCATCGCCACTGGCACCCCCGCCGGCGTGGGCATGGGCATGAGCCCGCCGCGCTGGCTGCAGCACGGCGACGTGGTGCGCATCGAGATCGACGGCATCGGCATACTGGAAAACCGCTTCGTAAAGGGAGACTGACCATGATGAAGAAACTGCTCGCCAGCCTGCTGCTGGCGCTCGGCGCCGGCGCAGCGATGGCCCAGGCCTGGCCGGCCAAGCCGATCACGATGATCGTGCCCTTCCCTCCCGGCGGCGTCGCCGACACCGTCGCCCGACCAGTGGCCGAGGCGCTGAGCAAGGCGCTGGGCCAGACCGTGGTGGTGGAAAACCGCGCCGGCGCGGGTGGTGCCGCCGGCATCGGCGCCGCGGCGCGTGCGCCGGCCGACGGCTATACCGTGCTGCTGAGTCTCTCGAGCATTTCCATCCTGCCCGAGGCCGACAAGATCCTGAACCGCAAGCCGGTGTTCACGCTGAAGGACTTCAAGCCCATCGCGCGCTTCACCGCCGACCCCACGGTGCTGGTGGTGCGTGCCGATTCGCCCTGGAAGACGCTGCCCGAGTTCATCGCCTACGCCAAGGCCAACCCGGGCAAGTTGAACTTCGGCAGCTCGGGCAACTACGGCACCATGCACGTGCCGGTGGAGATGCTCAAGGCGCGTGCCGGCGTCTTCATGACCCACATCCCCTACACCGGTGCCGGCCCCGCCGTGCTGGCACTGCTGGGCGGGCAGGTGGACGCCATTGCCAGCGGCCCCAGTACGGTGGCCACGCACATCCGCGCCGGCAAGATGCGCGCGCTGGCGCACTGGGGCGAAAAGCCGCTTCAGGCCCTGCCCGAGGTGCCGAGCCTGAAGCAAGCCGGCTACCCGGTGGCCTTTGCGCAGTGGTCGGCGTTGTTCGTGCCGGCCGGCGTGTCGGACGACATCGTGCAGAAACTGCGCGTCGCCGCGCGCACCGCCGCGCAGGACCCGCAGGTGGTGGCCATCATCAACAAGGCCGGCAGCCCGATCGAGTACCTCGACGCGCCCGAGTTCCAGGCCTACTGGGATGCCGACGCAGCCGTCATGACCGAAGCGGTCCGTCGCATCGGCAAGGTCGAGTAGGCCGCGGGCGCGCAAGCGCCGCAGCGCCGCCGCGGCTCAGGGCTGGACGGCCGCGAGTGCCGCGGCCTCGCGCAGCCTGTCCTTCTTGCTCTTGCGCCGGCCCTTCACGCCACCGTGGGGGTCGGCCGACACCGGCGGCAGCACGGACGCCGGCTCGAAACCGACCACCTGTTCCCGCGGCACGCGCTGTTGCTGGCGTTTTTCGATGAGGCGGAAGTGGGCCTCGCTGCCGGGCGCGTCGGCGCAGACGAAGCTCACGGCCAGTCCCGCAGCACCGGCTCGGCCGGTGCGACCGATACGGTGCGTGTAGTCCACCGCCGAACGCGGCAGCTCGTGGTTCACCACCACGGGCAGTTCGGGCAGGTCGAGACCGCGCGCGGCCAGGTCGGTGGCCACCAGCACGTGCACGCGCCCCGCCAGCAGGTCAGCCAGCGCGCCACTGCGCCGACCGCTGCTTTGCTGGCCGTGCAGCGCGGCGGCGGCTACGCCTGCGCGGCGCAGCTTGTCGGCCACGTGCTCGGCAGCGTATTGCGTGGCCACGAAGACCAGCGCACGCGGCCAGGCCTCGGTCTTCAGCAGGTGGCGTAGCAGGAGGGTGCGTTTCGCCGTGTCGACGACGATGGCCCGCTGCGTGATGTTCGGCGCAGCGGCCTCGACCGCGGGAGCTGCTGGCGCCGACGGCTGCGCCGGCGCGATGGCCGCGTCGACCTGCAGCAGCAGCGCGTTGCGCTGCACGCGCTGCGCGAGTGCCCGCACGTCGTCGCCGAGCGTGGCGCTGAACAACAGCGTCTGGCGCTGGCGCGGCAGCAGCGCGAGTACCCGCCGGGTCTCTTCGGCAAAGCCGGCGTCGAGCAGGCGGTCGGCCTCGTCGAGCACCAGCAGTTCCAGGTCGGCCAGCCGCACGGCGTTCTGGCGCGTCAGGTCGAGCAGGCGGCCCGGCGTGGCGATGACGAGATGGGCGCCGCCGCGCAGCGCCATCATCTGCGGGTTGATCGACAAACCACCCACCGCGACCACGGTCTTGAGCTGCGGCGCCAGCGCATGTGCGGCGGCGGCGGTCTGCGCAGTGAGTTCACGCGTGGGCACCAGCACCAGCGCCCGCAGCCGGCGCGGCTGCTCGTCCAGCACGCCCTGCGCGGACAGCAGGCGCTGCAGCAGCGGCAGCAAGAAGGCCGCCGTCTTGCCGGCGCCAGTGGGCGCCTGTGCGAGCACGTCGCGGCCCTGCAGGATGGCGGGCAGCGTCAGCGCCTGGATGGCACTGGGCACGGCCCAGCCGGCCGCCCCCGCAGCACGCGCCAGGGCCGGCTGCAGGCCGAGTTCGGCAAAGGAGGCGGGGGCCGCGCGCACACCGGACGGATCGGCAGGAAGGGGGATCTCTGACATGCGGCCCAGCATAGCGGGCCCGCCGCCCTTGAAACGGCACTCTTGAAAAGGCGCCGCACGTCCCGACTTGTCGGGTATGAGTATCGAAACCCGTCATCCCCTGCCGGCCCGTTTGCACACGCTGGCCGCGCTGGCTGGCCTGCTGGAACGCCTGGAGGCAGCGCCGAGTTCGGCCAGCGCCGAGCAGTACCGCGGCGTGGCGCGTCAGGTTCAGGTGCTGCTGGCCGAGGCCGAACCCGACGAACACCTGCAACGCCTGCTGAATGCCGCACCGCACTCGGCCGAGTTGTACGAGAACCTGCGTTACGACATCGCCGGCCTGTGCCGCAGCCCGCTGGAAGCGGCGCTGAACGCCGAGCTGGCGGCCACGGCGGCCATCCGTCAGGCGCAGCGCGCTCGTTGACCGTGCCTTGAAGGCAAGGCCCGTTGCGGTATGGGGTTGCGCCGCGAAGGACAGGTCCGAAAACGGCGAGTCCTGCGTGCGCAGCTGCCTATCATCGGCCGCATGGACCTCGACCCCGATGCTGCCTACCTCGCGCTGAAGGCGCGTGATGCCCGCTTCGACGGGCGGCTCTTCGTCGGCGTCACCTCCACCGGCATCTATTGCCGCCCGGTGTGTCGCGTGCGCACGCCGCGGCGTGAGAACTGCCGCTTCTTCGACACGCGCGCGCAAGCCGAGGCGGCGGCCTTCCGGCCTTGCATGAAGTGTCGGCCCGAGATTGCGCCGGGCCTGTCGCACACCGACTCGTCGCGCTCGCTGGCACACAGCGCCGCACGACTCATGGAACACGCCGTGCACGGCGGCGAGGACCTAGCCTTGCCGGCGCTGGCCGCGCGCCTGGGCGTTACCGACCGCCATCTCCGCCGCATCTTCCAGGCCACGCATGGCGTATCGCCGCACGGCTACCTCGCCACGCAGCGCCTGCTGCTGGCCAAGCAGCTGCTGACCGACACGCCGCTGCCGGTGACGCAGGTGGCGATGGCCAGCGGCTTCGACAGCCTGCGCCGCTTCAACGCCGCGTTCGTCCAGCGTTACCGCTTGAACCCAACCCAGTTGCGCGGCGCAGGCGGGGCAGGCCGCGCTGCCGGGCGGGGCGCAGAACACGCTCTGCGCCTGGCCTACCGCCCGCCCTACGACCTGGACGCTGTGCTCGGCTTCTTCGCCCGCCGGCAGGTGCAGGGCGTGGAACAGGTCGACGGCCTGCGGCTGCGGCGCACGCTGGGCTGGCGGCAGAACGGTGATGTCGTGCACGGCTGGCTGGAGGTGCGCTTCGAACCTGCGCGCCACGAAGTGCATGTCATCACCTCGGACAGCCTGGCGCCGGTGCTGGGCGCGGTGCTGCAGCGGGTGCGCCTGGCGCTGGACCTCGACGCCGACCCCGCGCTCGTCGACCCAGTGATGGCGCGGCTGCCGCTTCCTCCACGCCCCGGCGCGCGCCTGCCAGGCGCATGGGACGGCTTCGAAACCGCGGTGCGCGTGGTGCTGGGCCAGCAGGTCACGGTCAAGGCCGCGCGCACGCTGGTGAAGCGGCTGGTAGACCGTCTCGGCACGCCTGTCGACACCCCCTTCGCTGCGCTCACGCATGTCTTCCCCGACGCCGAGAGATTGGCCACCACCGACCCTGAAATCATCGGCAAGCTGGGCATCGTTCGCCAGCGCGTGAAGGCGTTGCAGGCGCTGGCTGCGGCCGTGGCGCAGGGCGACATCCCACTGCACCGCGGCGCGCCCCTGCCGGCCACGCTGGACGCGCTGCGCGCGCTGCCGGGCATCGGCGAGTGGACGGCGCAGGTCATCGCGATGCGAGCGCTGGCCTGGCCCGATGCCTGGCCGGCCACCGACATCGGCCTCATGAACGCACTGGGCTCCAGCAAGCCAGGCCAGGCTCGCCTTCTGGCGCGCGACGCCCGGCACATCACCGCGCTGGCCGAGCCCTGGCGACCCTGGCGCGCCTATGCCGTGATGCGGCTGTGGCACTTCGTGGAGACCTCGGAATGAAGGACCCCCGCTTCGAAGCGCAGATGCGCATGCCCAGCCCGCTAGGCCCGCTGACGCTTGCCGCCACAGCGCGCGGCCTGGCATTGGTGTGGTTCGATGACCAGGCCCACCGTAGCGCCGCGGTGGGCGCCCCAGTCGATGAAACCCACCCGCACCTGGCGCTGGCAGCGCGTGAACTGGCCGCCTACTGGCAGGCGCCACAACAACGCTTCACCGTGGCGCTGGACCCGCAGGGCACGCCCTTCCAGCAGGCGGTGTGGCAGGTGCTGCGAGGCATCGCGCCGGGCCGGTTCAGCACTTATGGCGAGGTGGCACGCGCCGTCGGGCGGCCGGCCGCGGCACGGGCCGTGGGCGCGGCCATTGGGCGCAACCCGCTGGGGATCGTCGTGCCCTGCCACCGCGTGGTGGGCGTCGGCGGCGCGCTCACGGGCTACGCCGGCGGGCTGCACCGCAAGCAGGCGCTGCTGCGCCTGGAAAGCGCGCTTACTTGAACTTCGGCTGAGGTACGGTACGCAGTTCGCCGGGCAGCGAGCCCAGGTAGGCGGCCATGGCCTTCAGCTCGGCCGGCTTGAAGGGCTTGACCTGCGCGGCCATGATGGCGTTGCCGCGGCCGATATTCGGGTTGCCAGTGGTGGCGTAGGCGCGCAGCGCACTGGCGAGGTAGTCGGCGTGCTGGCCGGCCAGCTTGGGGTAGCCCGGGTCGATGGGCTTGCTGTAGTTGGCACCGTGGCACGAGGCGCAGGCGCCCTTGGCCAGCAGCGCCGCCACTTCGGCCGAAGGCTGCGCGGCGGGTGTGTCGGCCACCGGCTTGATGAGTGACGCGCCATGCTGCTGGTAGTAGGCCGCCAGGTCGGCCATGTCGGCGTCGGAGAGCGAGGTGGCGATGGCGCGCATCGTCGGGTGCCGGCGCTCTCCCTTCTTGTAGGCCGCCAGCGACGAGGCGATGTACTTGGCGCCCTGGCCCGAGATCATCGGCACCTTGGCGATCTCGGGGAAGCTCGACTGGTAACCCGGAATGCCGTGGCAGCCGATGCACATCGCGGCCTTCTTCGCACCGGCTGCGACGTCCTGGGCGAGGGCGGCGGGTGCAGTGAACACGGCAGCGGCCAGCGCCAGCAGCAGGGGATAGGCTTTGCTCATCATCGGTGGGTTGGAGTCGGCGGTAAGGGGCCCGTCGGGGGACGGCAGGCGGCTCGGGGCGAGCTGCGCAGCGGCGGCGATTATAGGGCGGACCGTATACTCCTCCAGGCCCTTTCCAGCGCGCCATGGCGATCCCCCGACGATGAAGTTCCAAGGCTCAGACCAGTACGTCGCCACCCCCGACCTGATGCTCGCCGTGAACGCGGCCGTGACGCTCAAACGCCCGCTGCTGGTGAAGGGTGAACCGGGCACGGGCAAGACCATGCTGGCCGAGGAAGTGGCCAATGCGCTGGGCATGCCGCTGATGCAGTGGCACATCAAGAGCACCACCAAGGCGCAGCAGGGCCTGTACGAATACGACGCAGTGAGTCGGCTGCGCGACAGCCAGATCGCGACCGCCGAGAGCTCGGCCAAGGTCAAGGACATCGCCAACTACATCGTCAAGGGCGTGCTGTGGCAGGCCTTCACGGCCGAGCAGCCGGTGGCGCTGCTGATCGACGAAATCGACAAGGCCGACATCGAGTTCCCGAACGACCTGCTGCGCGAGATCGACCGCATGGAGTTCTACGTTTACGAGACGCGGGAACTCGTGAAGGCTCGGCACCGCCCCGTCGTCTTCATCACCAGCAACAACGAGAAGGAATTGCCGGATGCCTTCCTGCGCCGCTGCTTCTTCCACTACATCAAGTTCCCCGACGCCGACACCATGCGGGCCATCGTCGACGTGCACTTCCCCGACCTGAAGAGGGAATTGCTGGGCCAAGCGCTGAAGACCTTCTACGACATCCGCAACCTGCCCGGGCTGAAGAAGAAGCCGAGCACTTCGGAACTGCTCGACTGGCTGAAGCTGCTGGTGGCCGAGGACATTCCGCTCGAAGCGCTGCACAGCCCCGACGACAAGGTGGCGATACCGCCGCTGGTTGGCGCACTGCTGAAGAACGAGCAGGACGTGACGCTGTTCGAGAAGCTGGTGTTCATGCAGCGTCACAACCGCTGAGCAGCCGCATGCCCTGGCTCGCACCGGTCACGCTCACCAACCCGTACGTGCGGCTGGAGCCGCTGGCGCCAGGCCACCACGACGCCCTGTGCGAGGCCGCGCGGGACGGTGAGCTCTGGAGGCTCTGGTACACAGCCGTGCCCTCGCCAGAGGGCATGGCCGCGGAGATCGAGCGCCGTCTCGCGCTGCAGGCCGCCGGATCGATGCTGCCCTTCACGGTGTTCGACGCCAGTGATCGTGTCGTCGGCATGACGACCTACATGCACATCGACGCGAAGCACCACCGCGTCGAGATCGGCAGCACCTGGACTGCGAGCTCGGCCCACCGGACGCCGCTGAACACGGCGGCCAAGCGTCTGCTGCTGGCGCATGCGTTCGAACAGCTCGAGTGCATCGCGGTCGAGTTCCGCACCCACCGGCTGAACACGCAGAGCCGTCGAGCCATCGAACGGCTGGGCGCACAGCTCGACGGCATCCTGCGCGCGCACCAGCGAGCAAGCGACGGCAGCCTGCGCGACACCGCGGTCTACAGCATCACCGCCGCCGAGTGGCCGGCGGTGCGTTCCCATCTCGACTGGCAACTCAATAAGCCGCGCTGAACACGGCACCCACGAAAGACCTCCATGCCCAAGAAGAAGAACATCACCGTCGAAGACCTTTGGCGCATCGAGCGCCTGGGCTCGCCCAGCCTGGCACCCGACGGCGCGCAGGCCGTGGCCGCACTGACTCGCTTCTCGATGGAAGACAACAGCTCGCACTCGTCACTGTGGCTGATGTCGACCCTGGGCGGAGCACCGCGCCGCTTGACCAGTTGTGGCGACAAGGACGGCCAGCCGCGCTGGAGCCCTCGCGGCGACCTCATCGCCTTCACCGCCAAGCGCGAACAGCAGGGCGTGAAGGACGCAGAGACCCAGCTCTATGTCATCGCGCCCGACGGCGGCGAGGCCTACCGCGCCGCCGAGATGGCCACCGGCATCGGAGGCTTCCGCTGGTGCCCCGACGGCAAGCGGCTGGTCTTCATCAGCTGGGTCTGGCCCGAGCTGAAGGGCACGAAGGCGCAGACGAAGAAGATGAAGGAATTCAAGGAACGCAAGGAGACGGGTTACGTCACCAGCGAGTCGCAATACCGCCACTGGGACCAGAACCTGCCGATGGGCCGCGTGCCGCACCTGCACCTGCTGGAATTGGGTCGCGATGGCGCGCCGGGCAAGGTACTCGACCTCTTCGAGGGCACGGGCTACGAACTCGGCCGCGCCGACCCTTCAGCCGAACACTTCGACATCTCGCCCGATGGCCGGCGCCTGGCCTTCGTCTTCGACCCCGCGCCGGTGAAGCGCATCGACGGCCGCTTTGCGCTGGCCGAGATGGACCTGAAGACCGGCAAGGTGCAAGTGCTGGTGCAGGACCCCGAGTTCGACCTCGGCTCGCCGCGCTACAGCCCTGACGGTGACCGCATCGCCTTCACCGCCAGCCACCAAGCCGTCAAGCACACCATGCCGCACCAGCTGGCGGTGTGGGACCGCGACGAGAACAGCTGGGACCTCGTCAGCCACGAGTGGGACCACGCCGTGCACGCCCCGCTGCTGTGGGAGGCCGACGGCCAGGCCGTGCTCTTCCCGGCCGAGCAGAAGGGCCGCACCCACCTGTGGCGCTTCGACCTGCCCGACCGCCGCGCCGAAGTGGTGGTGCACGGCGGCTGGGTGGGCGGCTTCGACAAGGCCGCCGGCACGCTGGTGACGCTGGCCGACAGTTCGCTGCACCCGGGCCGGCTGTTCGCGCACCTGCCGGGCAAGGCACCGCGCCGCATGGAGCACTTCAACGATACGCTGCTGGCCGCGATGGACTTCGGCCGTGTCGAGGAGGTCTGGATCAAGGGCGCGTCATCCAAGACTTCGGCCGACCCGAAATCCACCGAGGGCGACGACGTACAGATGTGGGTCGTCTACCCACCCGGCTTCGACCCAAAGAAGAAGTACCCGGTGATGCACAGCATCCACGGCGGCCCGCACACTGGTCCTGGCGACAACTGGCATTACCGCTGGAACCTGCAGGTCTTCGCGGCGCAAGGCTACGTGGTGGCCAGCGTGAATTACCACGGCAGCAGCGGGTTCGGCTACGCCTTCCTGGACAGCATCACCCACCGCTGGGGCGAACTGGAACTGCAGGACGTGGAGGCCGGCACCGACTGGCTGCTGCAGCACCGCTGGGCCGACCCGAAACGTGTCTTCGCGACCGGCGGCAGTTATGGCGGCTACATGGTGGCGTGGATGAACGCGCATGTGGCCGAAGGTCGCTACCAGGCCTACGTCTGCCACGCCGGCTGCTTTGACTGGGTAGGCATGTTCGCCGACGATGCCTGGAGCTGGCACGCCAAGGAGATGGGCGACTGGTACTGGGACGACATGGCCCGCGTGCATTCGCAAAGCCCGCACGCCTATGCCGCGACGATGAGAACGCCCACGCTCGTCGTCCACGGCGCACTGGACTACCGGGTGCCCGATGCCCAGGGCCTGGCCTACTACAACACGCTCAAGGCACTCGGCATCGTTGCGCGGCTGCTTTGGTTCCCCGACGAGAACCACTGGATCCTGAAGCCGCGCAACAGCCGCATGTGGTTCGAAGAGTTCTTCGGCTGGCTCAGGCGCCACGATCCGGCTGCCAAGCCGCGGCGCGGCGCCTGAGCAGCGCCACTTGCGCGGGCACGACAATATCCCGCCGCCCGCCGCCCGCTGCCGCCCCTGCCAGGCACCTCATGCTCATCGACTTCTTCTACACGCTGCGCGCTGCCAAGCTGAAGGTCTCGGTCAAGGAGTACCTGACGCTGCTGGAAGCGCTGAAGGCCGGCGTGATCGACGACGACGGCGGGCCCACGGTCGACAAGTTCTACTACCTGGCGCGCACCTCGCTGGTGAAGGACGAGGCGCAGTTCGACAAGTTCGACCGCGCCTTCGCCGCCTACTTCAAGGGCGTGGAACTGCTCACCGACTTCACCCGGGAAGTGCCGCTGGACTGGCTGCGCAAGACGCTGGAACTCGAGCTCAGCCCCGAGCAGAAGGCGGCCATCGAGAAGATGGGCTGGGACGAGCTGATGCAGACGCTCAAGAAGAGATTCGAGGAGCAGAAGGAACGCCACCAGGGCGGCAGCAAGATGATCGGCACCGCCGGCACCAGCCCCTTCGGCGCCTATGGCGTCAACCCGCAGGGCATCCGCATCGGGCAGGACAAGGGCCGCAACAAGAGCGCGGTGAAGGTCTGGGACCAGCGCGCCTACAAGGACTACGACGACACCAAAGGAGCTCGGCACGCGCAACATCAAGGTGGCGCTGCGCCGGCTGCGCCGCTTCGCGCGCGAGGGCGCGGCCGACGAACTCGACCTCGACGACACCATCCACAGCACGGCCGCCAACGCCGGCATGCTGGACATCAAGATGGTCCCCGAGCGGCACAACAAGGTGAAGGTGCTGCTGCTGATGGACGTGGGCGGCACGATGGACGAACACATCCACCGCGTCGAGGAACTCTTTTCCGCGACGAAGACCGAATTCAAGCACCTCGAGTTCTATTACTTCCACAACTGCGTCTACGACTTCATGTGGAAGAACAACCAGCGCCGCTACAGCGAGAAGCACGCCACCTGGGACGTGATCCGCAAGTACAACAAGGACTACAAACTCGTCTTCGTGGGCGACGCGACGATGAGCCCCTACGAAATCCTTCAGCCCGGCGGCAGCGTCGAATACAACAACGAAGAGGCGGGTGCCGTTTGGCTGCAGCGGCTGACGAATGCTTTCCCGAAGTTTGCGTGGATCAACCCCGAGCCGCCAGGCGTGTGGCAATACCGCCAGAGCATCTCCATCGTGCAGCAGCTGGTGAACCAGCGCATGTTTCCGCTTTCGCTGGCTGGGCTGGAAGGCGCGATGCGCTTGCTCAGCAAATGAAAGACCTGCGCTCGGCAGTCGCGCTGCTGCTGGCGCTGCCCTTGGCGTGGACGACCGGTTGTGCCAGCCTGGGCGACACACCCGCACCCGTCGCGACTCCCCTGCCGGCGACAGCGCCCGCGCCGGCAGGGGCGCCTGCGGCCGCGGCAGCCAACGCGCCCGTGGGGGCGGCCGTCGCCGAGGCGCTGGGCGGCATCACCACGGCGGCAGCGCCCGCCGCCGCAGCCAGCGCGCCGGCCGGGGCGGCTGGCGTGGACGTGCGCATCGAGGCGCCCGACGACTTGCGCTTGCTGCTCGAACGCCACCTCGACATCGTTCGCCTCGGCCGCCTGGCGCGAGACGAGGTCGACGACAGCGAATGGTCGCGCCTGATCGACGCCACCCCGGCACAGGTGCGCGAACTGCTGCAGACGGAGGGCTACTTCACGCCCCGGATAGTGCTGGAACGCGAGTCGCGGGGCGAGCCCGGCCAGCGCGACGTCGTCCACGTGCAGGTAGTGCCTGGCGAGCGCGTCCGCATCACCCGCGTGACGCTGGAAGCCGAAGGCGCGCTCGAACGCGCCGCCAACGCCAACGATCCCTACGCGAAGAGCGTGCTCGACGGCTGGCGCGCCGAGTGGCCGCTCACCGCGGGCAGTGGCTTCCGCAACCCGGCCTGGAGTGCGGCCAAGGCCTCGGCGCTGGCACGGCTGCGTGCCGCAGGCTACGCCAACGCCACCTGGGTGGGCACGGGTGCCCAGGTCGACACGCAGGCCGGCGCGGTGCGGCTCTTCCTGGTGGCCGACAGCGGCCCGCTGTTCCGCTACGGGGAACTCGAGATCGAGGGCCTGGTGGTGCACGACACCGATACCGTGATGCACCTGGCCGGCGCACCGCGCGGGGCACCGGTCACCGAGACCCTGCTGCTCGACTTCCAGGACCGGCTGCAGAAGTCGGGCCTGTTCGAGAACGTCAGCGTCACGCTCGACACCGACGCCACCCGCGCCGAACGGTCACGTGTGCTGGTGCGGCTGCGCGAGGCGCCGCTGCAGGTCTACACGGTCGGCGTCGGTATCAGCGCCAACACCGGGCCTCGGGCCTCGGTCGAACACACCTACCGACGTGTCTTCGGCTATGCCGCGGCCTCGCGCAACAAGATCGAATGGGGCCAGAAGCGCCAGTTCTGGGAAGGCGAGATCAGCACCCACCCGGGCGAGGGCCTGTACCGCAACCTGCTCGGCGGCACGGTCGAGAACCTCGAGTCCGACTCCGACACCGTGCTGTCGCAGCGTCTGCGCCTGGGCCGCACGCAGGACGGCACGCGCATCGAGCGCCTGTACTTCCTGGAAGCCGAGCGATCGCGCCGCACCACGGTGGCCGGCGAGCGCAGCAACGCCCTCGCGCTGTCGGTCAACTACCACGGCGTCTGGCGCGAGCTCGACAGCGTGGTGCTGCCGACCGAGGGCTTCACCTTTGCCGGCCAGGGGGGTGTCGGGCAATCGAGCGGCACCGACGCGCGCAGAGGCACCTTCAGCCGTGCCTATGCGCGGCTGACCGGCTACCTGCCGCTGGGCCGCGTCTGGTACGGCCAGGCGCGGCTGGAGGTCGGGCAGGTCTTCCTCGGCTCGGACATGGTGGCGCCCGATTCTCAGAAGTTCCGCGCCGGCGGCGACGACTCGGTGCGCGGCTACGCTTACCGCAGCCTGGGCCCGCTGGTGGACGGCGCTGTAGGCGGTGGCAACGCGCTCTACACCGCCAGCGTCGAGCTGGCGCGACCGATCAGCGCCGCCATGCCCTCGCTGTGGGGCGCGGTCTTCGTCGACGCCGGCAATGCCGCCGACAGCTTCCAGGAGCTGAGGCCCGCCGTCGGCTACGGCCTGGGCGTGCGCTGGCGCAGTCCGGTGGGACCCTTGCGCGTCGACTGGGCCTGGGCTCGCGAAACCGGCAAGGGCCGGCTGCACTTCAGCATCGGCATCGCGTTCTGAGGCACCATGGCTGACGTCGCCTCCACCCCGCCCGCACCGCCGCCGGCGCCACTACTTGCGCCGGCAACTCCTGTGCGCACCGGGTTGTCGCTACTGGTGCCGTTGCTGAGCGTCGTCTCGCTGATCTTGCTGATCGTGTTGGGCACTGCTGGCGGCATGCGTTGGTTGCTGGTGACCGATGCCGGCACCGCCTGGCTGCTGCGGCAACTGCCAGCCCTGGAGATGCGTGGCTTCACGGGCGCGCTGGTGGGTCCGAGCTGGCGCGCCGAGAGCCTGCGCCTGCCTTGGGCCGGCGGCACGCAGTGGCTGCTGGTCGAGGGCCTGCAGGCCGAGGGCGTGCAGTGGCAATGGCGGCCGCACGGACACGCCTGGCTGGGGCTGCGCGCCACCGCAGTGTCGGCACGCCGGATCACCGTGCACACGGGCCCGCCGGGTCCGCCGGTGCCGCGCCCGCTGGCGCTGCCGGCAGCACTGAAACCACCACTGCACTTGGCGCTGGACGCGCTGCAGGTCGACGAGCTGGTGGTCGACGAGATGGCACCGCTGCGCACGCTGCGTGTGGCCGGGCTCGAACTCGACCCGCGTCCCGGAGCCTCGCACCACATCGACAAGTTCGAGCTGCAAGTGCAGAGTTTGCTGATTGCCGGCGACCTCAAGCTCGCCAACGCCCAGCCCTACGCCGTCACTGCGCAGGCCACGCTGCGCCCGGCGCTGGAAGGCGACACGCCGGCCTGGGCCGCCGTGGTGGGCGTCAAGGGCACGGCGGCTGAACTCGACATCGAAGCGACGCTGCGCGGCAGGCCGCAAGGCAAGCTCGCCGCGCCCAAGCTCGACCTGCACGCCGGCCTGCGCCCGTTGCAGGCCTGGATGCTGTCCAGCCTGCAGTTGCAGACCGAAGCGCTCGACCTTGCCGCGCTGTCGCCGCGCGCACCATCGACGCGACTGACCGGCCAGGCCACGTTGAAGGGCGGCGACAAAGGCAGCCCGCTGGTGGTGCAGGTGCGTCTGGACAACGCGCAGCCCGGGCGCTGGGACGAAGGCCGGCTGCCGGTGCGGCAGTTGCTGCTCGATCTGGGCGGCCGGCTGGCGCAACCCGACCACGTCGACCTGACACGCTTCGAAGCGGCGCTGGCCGACGCCAACGGCAGCGCCGGCCGGGTCAGCGGCACCGGCATCTGGCAGGGCCATACGCTGACACTGGACACCCGCGTCGAGAGCCTCACGCCGCAGCGCCTGGACGGCCGCGCCGCGGCCATGACGCTGACCGGTCCCGTGGCGCTGACGCTGCGCGGACTGCGCTCGCCCGACTTCACCGCCGCCCCCCCCGCACCACTACCACCCGAGCTGCTCTGGAAGGTCGACCTGCAGGGCAAGCTCGACGGCACGACGCAGGCGGTGCAGCTGCAGCTGGACGGCAGAGCGGACGACAACCGGCTCGAGCTCACGCGGGCCAGCGCGAAGTCCGGCGGCGCCAGCGCCGAGCTCAGCGCCAGCGTCACCCGCGCAAGCCGCGGCGAATGGGGCATCACCACCGCGGGCACGGTGACCGACTTCGACCCCCTGCCCTGGTGGCCCGGCGAGGCTGGCGGCGCCTGGCGCAAGGGCCCGCACCGCCTTTCCGGTGAGTGGAAGTTCGACCTGCGCGTGCCCGGCAACGCCGACCGCCTACCGCTGCTGGAACTGGCGCAGCGTGTGGCCGGCAACGGCCGGCTGCGGGTGCAGCGCTCGATGCTGGCGGGCGTGCCGCTGACGGCCGATCTGACGCTGGGCTACATGCCTTCAGCCGCGCCGATGCCGGCCACACTGGTGGCCGAAGTGCAACTGGGTCGCAACCACCTGCGCGTGGACGGTCGCGGCGACCCCGCCGGAAGCGGCGGCACCGACCGCTGGCGGATCAAGCTGGGGGCCGATGCACTCGCTGAGCTGGCGCCGCTGGCGCAGCTGCACCCGGCGCTGGCCGGCTGGACGCCGCGCGGCGGCAGCGTCGTTGCCACGCTGTCCGCCGACGGCCGCTGGCCCGCGATGCGCACCGAGGGCAGCGCCGAGGTGGCGCAGCTGCAGCTGGGGCCGCTGCGCCTGGCGCGTGGCACGGCGGCCTGGGGCCTGGAAACCGGCGGCGCCCAGCCGCTGGCGTTGAAACTCGACCTGGCCGACCTGAACTACGCGGGGCAGCGCGCCGACAACCTGCGCGCCGAGTTGCGTGGCACGCTGGCCGAGCACGAGATCGACATCTCCGGCGCCATGCCCGTCGTGCCGCCAATGGCGGTCGAGCGCCTGCTCGGTGTGCAGGTTCAGTCGGGCACGCGGGCCCAGATGCAGGCGCAGGGTCAGTGGATACCGAACCCGGCGGGCAGCGCCGGCGGCGGCCGCTGGAAGGCGCAGATCCAGCGCCTGATAGTCGGCTCATGGGACGGCAGCGGCGACACGGCGCCACCGGCCTCGGGCTGGATCGAGGCGCGCGACCTGCGTGCCGAGTTCGAGTTCGATGCGGGCATGAAGCTCGTCGCGCTGCAGGCCGCACCCGGCCGCGTGCAACTGGCGAACACCGTGGCGCTGCGTTGGGAAGAGGTGAATGTCGACATGCGGGGCACGCAGCCCCTGGTGCGCCTGCGTGCCGACATCGAGTCCTTCGCGCTGGCACCGCTGCTGGCGCGCCTGCAGCCCGAGATGGGCTGGCAGGGCGACTTGCGCCTGGCCGCGCGCGTCGACATCCGCGCCGCCGAGAAGATGGACGCCGACGTGGTCTTCGAGCGGGTCGACGGCGACCTCCACGTGGTCGGTGCCGACAGCACGCAGCTGCTGGGCTTGAGCGAGGCACGCCTGGCCATATCAGCCCGCGACGGGGTCTGGCGCTTCACACCTGCCTTTCGCGGACGCAGCCTGGGCGAACTGGAGGGCGAAGTGCAGGTGCGGAGCACGCCAGAGCGCCGCTGGCCGCAGCCCGAGGACGTGGTCTCGGGCCGCCTTCAGGCGCGCGTGGCCGACATCGGCATCTGGAGCGCCTGGGTGCCTCCGGGTTGGCGACTTGTCGGCACGCTGAACACCACCGCCGTGCTGTCGGGCTCGTTTCGCAGCCCGAACATCGACGGTGAACTCGGCGGCAGCGGCCTGGGCGCGCGCAATCTGCTGCAGGGCGTGAACGTGCGCGACGGCGAGGTGCTGGTGAAGCTGGAGGGCGACACCGCACGCATCGAGCGCTTCACGCTGCGCGGCGGCGAAGGCAGCGCAAGCATCACCGGCAGTGCGCAGCTGGTCGGCAAGCCTTCGGCCAAGCTGCAGCTGAAGGCCGACCGGCTTCGAGTGCTGGGCCGCGTCGACCGCATGGTGACGGCAAGCGGCAACGCCGAGCTGCAGCTGAGCGCCGAGCGCACGCAGCTCGACGGCAAGTTCGTCATCGACGAGGCCTTCTACGACGCCAGCCGTGCCGACGCGCCTTCGCTGGACGACGACGTGACGCTGCGCCGCGGCGACGAGGATTTCAGCGCGCGCACCGACACTGGCGAGACGACGCCCAAGCGCAGCTTCGTGATGGCAGTGGACGTCGACCTGGGCCAGAAGGTGCACATCCGCGGCCGTGGCCTGGATACCGGTCTGCGCGGCCAGGTGCGCCTGAGCGCGCCAGGCGGACGGCTGGCCGTCACGGGCACCATCCGCACCGACGGCGGCACCTACGCCGCCTACGGCCAGGCGCTGGAGATCGAACGCGGCATCGTCGCCTTCAGCGGTGCGGCCGACAACCCGCGGCTGGACGTGCTGGCGCTGCGGCCAAAGATCGATCAGCGTGTGGGCGTGGCCATCACCGGCAACCTGCTCACACCCCGTGTGCGCCTCTTCAGCGAACCTGAGATGGGCGACTCGGAAAAGCTCTCGTGGCTGGTGCTGGGCCGGGCGCCCGAGGGCCTGGGCCGCAACGACACCGCGCTGCTGCAGCGCGCCGCCGTAGGATTGCTTGCGGGCGAGGGGGAAGCGCCCACCGATGCGCTGCTGAAGAACCTGGGCATCGACGAGATCTCGCTGCGGCAGGGCGAAGGCGACGTGCGTGAGACCATCATCACCGTAGGCAAGCAGCTCAGCAGGCGGTGGTACGTGGGCTACGAGCGAGGCGTCAACGCCACAACGGGTTCCTGGCAGCTCATCTACCGCATCGCCCAGCGCTTCACGCTCCGCGCGCAAAGCGGCGAAGACAGTGCCATCGACGTCATCTGGACCTGGCGCACCCAAGAAACGCCGGCCGACGCGGGCATGAGAAAATCAACCGTGGTACCGCGATGAGTCTGCGGCAGCGCCCAAGCGGCGCATGTCCGGCGCGGCTGTAGCTCAGTGGATAGAGCATCTCCCTCCTAAGGAGAGGGTCGCAGGTTCGATTCCTGCCAGCCGCACCAGCCTGCTTGCCATCGTCGGCGTGGGTCAAGCGGCAGCCGGCGCGCGCAGCGCACGGCTCAGCATCACCACCGGGATCAGACCCACGGCCACGATGGCCAGCGAAGGCAGTGCGGCCTCGGCCAGACGCTCGTCGCGTGCGAAGTTGTAGGCCACCACCGCCAGCGTGTCGCTGCCGAAAGGGCGCAGCACCAGCGTGGCAGGCAGTTCCTTCATCGCGTCGACGAAGACCAGCAGCGCCGCCGCCAGCGCCGAACGTTTCAGCAGCGGCAGGTGCAGTTGCGCGAACAGCCGCCAGGGGCCGCTGCCCAGCATGCGCGCGGTTTCATCGACGGCCGGTGGCACGCGGGCGTAACCCGCCTCCACGGTCTGCAGCGCCACGGCCGAAAAGCGCACGAGGTAGGCGTAGAGCAGGCCGAAGGCCGTGCCGGTGACGAGCCCTGCCACTCCCGCCTGCGGGAACTGCGCCTGCAGCCAGCCTGCCGGCAACAGGATGCCCACCGCGATGACGGCGCCGGGCACTGCGTAGCCCAAAGACAGCACGCGCGCCGCCGGTCTCAGCACGGCGCCGCCGGGCGCGCCCTTCTGGCGCAGCGCAAAACCCAGCGCCAGCGCCAGCGCCGTGGCCGCCAGCGCGGCCGTGCCGGCGAGCCGGAAGCTGGCCGCCGCCCATTCGGCAAAGCGCGCCCAGGGCAGGCCGAACTCGCTGAACTGCGCCTCCTGCCAGAGCATGCGCGCCAGCCACAGCACCGGCAGCACGAAGCCCAGCAGCACCGGCATCCCGCACACGGCCCACGCCGCCACGGCAGCGCCGCCGCGCAGCACCAGCGGGCGTGCCTCAGCGCTGGTGGCGCCGGCGCGGCTGCCAGCGAAACGCAGCTTGCGCTGGGCCGTGCGCTCGGCCAGCAGCAACGCCGCCACCACCAGGAGCAGCACCGCCGCAAGTTGCGCGGCGGCCGTGCGGTCGTTCATCACCAGCCAGGCCTTGTAGATGCCGGTGCTGAAGGTGGACAGGCCGAAATAGGCGCCCACGCCGTAGTCGGCCAGCGTCTCCATCAGCGCCAGCGCGGTACCGGCGGCAATCGCCGGCCGCGCCATCGGCAGCGCCACCTTCAGCACACGGCGGCGCATCGGCGCGCCCAGCAGCCGCGCCGCCTCCATCAGCCGCACCGCACGCTCGCCCAAGGCCGCGCGTACGAGCAGATAGACATAGGGGTAAAGGCACAATACGAAGAGGACCACCGCGCCGCCGAAGCTGCGCACGTCGGGCCAAAGCGGGGTTCTCGCGCCGCTCTGCCCCAACGCCTCGCGCAGGCCGCTCTGGAGCGGGCCGCTGAACTGCAGCGCATCGGTCCAGGCGTAGGCCAGCACGTAGGCCGGCATGGCCAATGGCAGCAACAGCGCCCACTCGAAGCTGCGGCGGCCGCGAAAGTCGTACAACGTCACCAGCGCCGCAGTGGCCGAGCCCAGCACCATCACGCCCAGGCCGACGAGAAACGCCAGCGCAGCCGACTGCAGCGCGTATTCGGGCAGCACGGTGTCGAGCTGGTGGCGCAATACCGCCAAGGCCGCGGCGTCGAGCGTGAACCAAGCCGCCAGCACACCCAGCACCGGCAGCGCCAGCAGCAGGCACAAGGGGGTCAGCAAGAAACTCAGCACACCACGCATCGGAAACCTGAAATGCGAACAATGCTCATTCAGGATGGGCGATTATGATCGGGGCATGTTCCTGAGCCTGGAGTCGGTGGAGGTGCGCTACACACGCGCCGGCGGTAGCCGGGCCGCGGTGGACGGCGTCTCGCTGGGCCTGAGGGCCGGCCAGGTGGGCGTGCTGATCGGCCCGTCGGGCTGCGGCAAGACCTCGCTGTTGCGCGCCGTGGCCGGGCTGGAACGCTGCACTGCAGGGCGTGTGGTGATCGCGGGCGACACGTTGTCCGACGCGGCCGCTGGCGTGCATCTGGCGCCCGAGCTGCGCCGCATCGGCATGGTCTTCCAGGACTACGCGCTGTTTCCGCACCTGAGCGTGGCGGACAACATCGCCTTCGGCATCCAGACACTGCCGCGCAACGAACGCGCGCAGCGGGTGCAGCAGATGCTGGACCTGGTCGGCCTGGGCCACGCCGCGAAGCGCGCCCCTCACGAACTGTCGGGCGGCCAGCAGCAGCGCGTGGCGCTGGCCCGCGCGCTGGCGCCCAAGCCGCGCCTGTTGCTGCTGGACGAACCGTTCAGCAGCCTGGACATCGACCTGCGTGAGCGCCTGGCGCAAGAGGTACGCAGCATCCTCAAGGACAGCGGCACCACCGCGCTGCTGGTCACGCACGACCAGCTCGAGGCCTTTGCCGTGGGCGACGTCATCGGCGTCATGAACCAGGGCCGGCTGGAGCAGTGGGACGACGCCTACACGCTCTACCACCGCCCGCTCAGTCGCTTCGTCGCCGGTTTCATCGGCCACGGCGTCTTCGCGCCGGCGCAGATCGTGGCCTGCGCCACCGGCCCCTGCGTGCACACGCCGCTGGGCGAGTTGCACGACATGGCCGGCTGCCCGCTGCCCGAGGCCTTTCCTCAGGGCGAGTGCGAGGTGCTGCTGCGCGCCGACGACATCGTGCACGACGACCACTCGCCAGTGCGCGCGATGATCGAACGAAAGGCCTTCCGCGGTTCCGAGTTTCTTTACACGCTGAGACTGGCCAGCGGCGAGCAGGTGCTGGCGCACGTACCGTCGCACCACGACCACCAGGTCGGTGAATGGGTGGGCATACGGGCCGAGGTCGACCATGTCGTGACCTTCCCGCGCGCGGCCGCCGCAGGTTGAGCCGCCGCCGCGTCCTTCCCGCCAACACCGGAGCGTGCGCGGCCTGCGCAAAGGCACACGCTTTGCCGCACCCTGTTCTGTGCAACTTTCTCCCCGGTGTCGGCTCAGAGAGAGTGCCCGGTTCTATACTGGGATGGCATTTGTTCGCACTTCTGCGAAAGGCGCGGTGAACATGGGTTCGAAGATCAAGTTTGCAGGCATCCTGGCCGTCGGCATGGTGGCCGGCGCGCTGACGACCATGCAGCTGCAGGCCGTGGCCCGAAACGCGCTGGCGCCGCTGCCGCTGGAAGAGGTGCAGCAGCTTGCCGCCGTCTTCGACCGTGTCAAGGCCGAGTACGTCGAGCCGGTGGACGAGAAGAAGCTCATCTCCGACGCCATCGCCGGCATGGTGGCCGGTCTGGACCCGCACAGCCAGTATTTCGACAAGAAGAGCTTCCGCGAATTCCGCGAAAGCACGGGCGGCCGGTTCGTCGGCATCGGCATCGAGATGGCGATGGAAGAAGGCCTGGTCAAGGTCGTTTCGCCCATCGAGGGCAGCCCCGCCTTCCGCGTCGGCCTCAAGCCCGGTGACCTCATCACGCGCATCGACGACAGCCCGGTCAAGGGGCTCACGGTCGACCAGGCCGTCAAGAAGATGCGCGGCGAACCCAACACCAAGGTCGTGCTCACCGTCTTCCGCAAGACCGAAAGCCGCACCTTCCCGGTGACCATCGTCCGCGAAGAGATCCGCATGCAGAGCGTGCGCGCGAAGATGGTCGAGCCCGGTTACGGCTGGATCCGCGTCAGCCAATTCCAGGAGCGCACGGTCGATGACTTCGTGCGCAAGATGGACGAGCTCTACAAGCAAGACCCCAACATGAAGGGCCTGGTGCTCGACCTGCGCAACGACCCCGGCGGCCTGCTCGACGGGGCCGTGGCGCTGTCGGCTGCTTTCCTGCCTGCCGACGTGGTGGTCGTCACCACCAATGGCCAGCTGCCCGAAAGCCGCGCCACCTTCCGAGCCAACCCCGAGTTCTACGCCCGCCGCGGCGGTGCCGACCCGCTGAAGAAGCTGCCCGCGGCGATGAAGAAGGTGCCGCTGGTGGTGCTGGTGAACGAAGGTTCTGCCTCTGCCAGCGAAATCGTCGCCGGCGCGCTGCAGGACCACAAGCGCGCCACCGTCATGGGCGCGCAGACCTTCGGCAAGGGGTCGGTGCAGACCATCCGTCCGCTGCCTTCCGACACCGCGCTGAAGATCACCACGGCGCGCTACTACACGCCCAGCGGCCGCAGCATCCAGGCCAAGGGCATCGTGCCGGACGTCTGGCTCGACGAGACGGCCGAAGGTAACGTTTACGCCGCGTTGCGCATGCGCGAGGCCGATCTGGAGCGCCACCTGGGCGGCGCCGACGAGAAGAAGGACGTCGAACGCGAGAAGGCGCGCGAGGAAGCGCGCAAGAAGCTCGAAGATCAGTTGGCCAAGACCAGAGAACCGGCCAAGCCACTGCCTGAGTTCGGCACGGCGGAAGATTTCCCTTTGCAGCAGGCGCTGAACCAGTTGCGTGGCCTGCCGGTGCTGGCCAGCAAGACCGCGCCCAGCGAGCAGCGTGCCGAAGCCCCCGCCGCGACGAAGAAGTAGGCCTGGCGCACCGCCTCGCGAAGCCCGCCACATGGCGGGTTTTGCACTTCTGGCCCCCACCGTCCGCCCTGTCCCCCTTTGAACCGGCTGCCATGAACGACGAGCAACTGCTGCGCTACGCCCGCCACCTGATGCTTGACGACCTCGGCATCGAAGGCCAGCGCCGCCTGCTGGACTCGCACGCGCTGGTCATCGGCGCCGGCGGGTTGGGCTCGCCGGCGGCGCTGTACCTGGCCACGGCCGGGGTCGGACGATTGACGGTGGTCGACCACGACACGGTGGACCTCACCAACCTGCAGCGCCAGATCGCGCACAACCTGTCGCGCGTGGGCCTGCCCAAGGCCGAGTCGGTGCGCGCCACGGTGGCGGCGTTGAACCCCGACGTGCAGTTCCGCGCGCTGGTGCGTCGTGCGGATGCGGCGCTGCTCGACGAACTCGTACCGCAGGCCGAAGTGGTGCTGGATTGCAGCGACAACTTCCACACCCGCCACGCGGTCAACGCTGCCTGCGTCAGGCACGGCAAGCCGCTGGTCTCGGGCGCCGCCATCGGCTGGGACGCGCAAATCAGCGTCTACGACAGCCGCCAGCCGAATGCGCCCTGCTACGCCTGCATCTTCCCTCCCGAGGCCGCGCACGAGGACGTGGCCTGCGCGACGATGGGCGTGTTCGCGCCGCTGGTAGGCATCGTCGGCAGCGTGCAGGCCGCCGAGGCATTGAAACTGCTGGCCGGCGCCGGCCAGTCGCTGGCCGGCCGGCTGCTGATGCTGGACGCACGCCACATGGCCTGGGACAGCATCTCGCTGCAACGACAGCCGGCCTGCGCGGTGTGCGGCGGGCACCCCCCGCGACCGAAGTAAGCTGCACGCATGACCGACAAGCACCCGCCCCTGGCCGCCCGCAACTTCCCCACCGCCGAAGAAGAAGCCAAGGCCCTCGCCCGCACCTCGCTCTACGCCGGGCCTGAAAGCGCCTACCGCCTGGCCTTCACCGACACCGACTTCCTGCTGCGCGAGGAACTGCGTCCGGTGCGCATGCAACTCGAGCTGCTCAAGCCCGAAATGGTGCAGCGGGAACTGGGCATCGAGTCGACCATCGTGATCTTCGGCAGCGCGCGCGTGGTGCCGTCCGAACGGGCGCTGCAGTGGTTGGAGGACGCACGGGCCACCGATGACGAGACCGCCATCCGGCGCGCCGAGAACCACGTCGCGATGAGCCGCTACTACGACGAGGCACGGCGCTTCGCCGCCCTGGTCACCGAGCGCTCGACCGATCTCGACACGCCCGTCTACGTCGTCACCGGCGGCGGCCCCGGCATCATGGAAGCCGGCAACCGCGGCGCGCACGACGTCGGCGGCAAGAGCATCGGGCTGAACATCGTGCTGCCGCACGAACAGGCGCCCAACGACTACATCACGCCCGAGCTGTGTTTCCAGTTCCACTACTTCGCGCTGCGCAAGATGCACTTCCTGATGCGCAGCATCGCGTTGGTGTGCTTCCCGGGCGGCTTCGGCACGCTGGACGAACTCTTCGAGACCATCACGCTGGTGCAGACGGGCAAGAGCCGCCGCCTCCCCATCCTGCTCTTCGGCCGCAGCTTCTGGCAGCGGCTGATCGACTTCCCCTACCTCGTCGAGACCGGCATGATCGGCGCCGCCGACCTGGACCTCTTCCGCTTCGTCGAGACCGCCGAGGAGGCCTGGGAAGCGCTGTCCACCTACTACGGCTTCGACCTTCCCGAAACGCAGACCGGCGAATTTGCAGACGACATCTGAAGGCGCCATGAACAACATGCAGATCAGCCTCATCGGCGCCCCCACCGACATCGGCGCCGGCGCGCGCGGCGCCAGCATGGGGCCCGAAGCGCTGCGCGTGGCCGGCCTCCAGGCCACGCTGGAAGCGCATGGCCTGGAAGTGAATGACCTCGGCAACCTCGCCGGCCCTGCCAACCCCTGGCTGCCGCCCGTGGACGGCTACCGCCATCTGCACGAGGTGGTGGCCTGGAACCGCGCCGTGCACGACGCGATGCACGCCGAACTGGCGCTGGGCCGCCTGCCCATCCTGCTGGGCGGCGACCACTGCCTGGGCATAGGCAGCATCAGTGCCGTGGCGCGCCATTGCCGCGAAAGCGGCAAGAAGCTGCGCGTGCTGTGGCTGGATGCGCACGCCGACTTCAACACCAGCGTACTCACGCCCAGCGGCAACCTGCACGGCATGCCGGTGGCCTGCCTGTGCGGGCAGGGGCCGAAGGAACTGATCGAGATCGGCGGCACTGTGCCGGCAATCAACCCGCGGTGGGTGCGGCAGATCGGCATCCGCAGCGTCGACCCCGGCGAGAAGCGCCTGGTCCACGAAACCGGGCTCGAGGTCTTCGACATGCGCTACATCGACGAGATGGGCATGCGCCACACGATGGAACTTGCGCTCGCCACGCTGGATACCAACACCCACCTGCACGTCAGCTTCGACGTCGACTTCCTCGACCCCGAGATCGCGCCGGGTGTCGGCACCACCGTGCCCGGCGGCCCGACCTACCGCGAAGCCCAGCTGTGCATGGAGATGATCGCCGACACCGGCCGCCTGGCCAGCTTGGACGTGATGGAGCTGAACCCCGCGCTCGACATCCGCAACAAGACGGCCGAGCTGGCCGTGGACCTCATCGAGAGCCTGTTCGGGAAGAGCACGCTGATGCGTGCAAACCGTTGATGCGCAGGCCGGCACGGGCATGAGCGCGCCGGGCCGCTCCCAAGCGCTCATCCCGGAGCGCGCAGCGCGAAGGGTCGCGCAGTGAACGTGTTCGACTTCGCCATCGTCGGCGCCGGCATCGCCGGCGCGACGCTCGCGGCGCAACTGGCGCCACACGGCCACGTGTTGCTGCTCGAAGCCGAGGCCCTGCCCGGCTTGCACAGCACCGGCCGCAGTGCGGCGATGTTCATGGCCAGCTACGGCCCGCCACAGGCGCGTGCGCTCACGCGTGCCAGCCGCGCCGCCTACCTGGCGGCCGGCGACGTGCTCACGCCGCGCGGCGTGCTCTACGTCGGCTGGGTCGACCAGCAGGCGCTGCTGGACGCGCAGTTCGCCTCGCTGCAGGACGGTGGCAGCGCGGTGCAGCGCATCGACGCCGCCACCGCGCTGGGGCTGGTGCCGGTGCTGCGCACCGAGGGCCTGCTGGGCGCCATTGCCGAGCCCGAGGCGACCGACATCGACGTGCATGTCCTGCACCAGCAGGCCCTGCGCCAGGCACGCCGCGCCGGTGCGCAGCTGTGGAACAACGCGGCACTGGCGGCGGCGCAGCAGCTCGCGGGTGCCTGGACGCTGCAGCTCGACGACGGCCGCAGCGCTCGTGCCGCGGTGCTCGTCAACGCCGCCGGCGCCTGGGCCGACACCGTGGCGCAACGCGCCGGCCTGCCGCCGCTGGGCCTGCAGCCCTGCCGGCGCAGCGCCTTCACCTTCGATGCACCGGACCACGACCACCGTGCGTGGCCGTTGGTGGCCGACATCGGTGAAGGCTGGTACTTCAAACCCGATGCCGGCCAGCTGCTGGGCTCGCCGGCCAACGCCGACCCCGTGCCGCCGCACGACGTACAGGCCGAGGAGCTCGACATTGCCACGGCCATTCACCGTATCGAGGCCCACACCACACTGACGATTCGCCGGCCGCGCCGCACCTGGGCCGGCCTGCGCACCTTCGCGCCCGACGGCGAACTCGTGATCGGTGCCGACCCACGCCAACCCGCCTTCTTCTGGCTCGCCGGCCAGGGCGGTTACGGCATCCAGAGCGCCGCCGGCGCCGCGCTGCTGGCGCAGGCCTTGCTCTGCGGCAACGCGTTGCCCACGGCGTTACGACACGAAGGCGTGGACCCCGCCGCCATGGCCCCTGGCCGCCTGCTGGAACAGCACCCACCATGACCTGCACTGTCCCTCTCACATGGCAGCCCGCACGGCTGGCGGCGCCCGTCCTCTCCGCACTGCTGGCGCTGTTGCCGGCCGCGGCGGCCGCGGCGGCCGCGCAGACGGCCGCGGCCACCACGTTCACGCTGGACCTGCTCTCGCCCAAGGACCAGCCCACCACCACGCGCGACTTCGTCAACGTGCTGGGCCGCACCCTGCCAGGCGCCGGCGTGCGCGTGGCCGGCGAGCCGGTGCCGGTGTATGCAACGGGCGTGTTCGCGCGAGACCGCATCCCGCTGGTGCAGGGCCTGAACCGCATCGTCGTCGAGGCCACTTCGGCCAGCGGGCACACGCTGACCCAACAACTGGACATAGAACGCATCATGCCGCCTGCACCGGTGGTCTGGCCCGTCGACCGCCTGGCGCTCGACGGCGCCAGCCTGCGCCCGGCCGAGGCCGTGACCGTGGCGCCGGGCGAGGCCATCGAAGTGGCCGTGCGCGCCACACCCGGCCAGCATGTCGAGGCGCGCCTGCCCGGCCAGCGCTGGCAACCCGTGCCCGAACAGGGCGCGGCCAGCGGGTCCTCGGGCCGCTACCGCGCGCTGCTGCACTTCGAAGGTACCGACGATGTCGAGCCTGCGCCGGTGCAGTTGCGCCTCGTCGCGCAGGCCCTGCCGCGCGGCGCAGGGCCGCGGCAGATCCTGACCCAGACGCCGGGCGCCGCCGGCCAGTGGCGCCGCAACCCCGAACGCCTGTACGTCGCGGGGCCCGATGGCGCGGCGCTGCTGCACGGCCTTCACGAGGTGCGGCTGGGCGGGCCCTTCCTGGCCGAGCTGCCACCCGGCACGCTGCTGCACGCCACCGGCCGGCGCGGTGGTCACCTGCGCGTACAGCTGTCGCCCGACACCAGCGCCTGGGTCGCCGAAGCGTCGCTGCTTGCCGCTGCCCCGGACACACGGCCGCCCCACGCCGCGTTCACCACGGTCTCTGCCATCGGCAACGCCGAGGGCGACGTGGTCAGCATGCCGCTCGCCGCGCGCGTGCCCTATGCGGTGAACGCACTGACCACGCCGGAAGGCCGGCAATATCTCGAGGTCGATCTCTACGGCGCCCACCACGCCGCCACCTGGGTCAGCCAGCGCGCCGGCGCGAAGCTGGTGCGCGAGTTGCACGTCGAGCAGGCCGGCCCCGGCCGCGTGCGCGTGCGCATCACGCCCTTGGCGCCGCGGCTGTGGGGCTGGCGCGTCGAACGCACGGCCGGCGTTCTGCGTGTGCTGCTGCGCCCGGCGCCCTTGCTCGACCCCACCGCGCCTTCGCCGCTGGACGGCCTTCGCGTGGCACTGGAAGCTGGCCACGGCGGCCTCGACAACCTCGGTGCGGTGGGCGCCACCGGCGTGCCCGAAAAGGACATCAACCGCTGGACCGCCGACGCGCTAAAAGCCGAACTCGAAGCCGCGGGCGCGCAGGTGGTGATGGTGCGCGAAGGCGACGACAACCCCGACCTGCGCGAGCGTGCACGCCGTGTCGACACCTCGGGTGCGGAACTGTTCGTGAGCATCCACGCCAACGCCAGCGACACCACCGGCGGCTTCCTGCGCGTGGCCGGCGCGTCCACCTTCTACAAACACGCGCCGCACCGCGAACTGGCCGCCGCCGTGCAGCGGCGCGTGCTGGAACAGACCGGACTGGATGACTTCGGCGTCGTCGGCAACTTCAACTACACGCCACTGCGCCTGACGACCTGGATGCCGGCGGTGCTGGTGGAACAGGCCTTCGTCAGCCACCCCGCCGACGAGGCGCGGCTGCTCGACCCGCAATTCCGCGCTCGTCTGGCCCGCGCGGTGCGCATGGGGCTCGAAGACCACCTGCGCTCAAGCCGCTGAGTCTGCCCTCACCACCGGCGGTCCAGCGCCGTCAGCGCCATTCGGGGGCGGCAGCTAAGATGACGCCAATGCAGCACACCGGCCCGCGGGCCTTCTTCAGGGCACTGCGTTGTGGGCTTCTGGCGTGCACCGCGGCTGGCGTGCCTGCCCTGTCGGCCACGCCGCCGGCATCGACGCCCGGGCCCTCTTCCACCGCCGCCAGCGCGCCCGCACCCACCGTGGATACGTCGCCCACCGGTACTGGTCAGCGCCTCTACGAACGCACCCGGCCCCAGCTGCTGCAGGTGCGCACGCTGCTGAAGACGCAGGACAGCCAGTCGTCGGTGGGCTCGGGTTTCCTCGTCGACGACGCAGGGCACCTGGTCACGAATTACCACGTGATCAGCCAGTTTGCGCTGCAGCCCGCGCGCCACCGGCTGGTCTACGCCACGGTGGACGGCCGCCAGGGCGCCCTGCAGTTGCTGGCTTTCGACGTCGTGCACGACCTGGCGCTGCTGCGGCCGGTGGACGCCGCGCCACTGTCCGGCCGAGGCCACGTCGTGCTGCGGCCGGCCGAGCAGCCGCTGGCCCGCGGCGCACGCATCTTCTCGCTGGGCAATCCGCTCGACGTTGGCTTCGCGGTGGCCGAAGGCAGTTACAACGGCCCGGTCGAACGCAGCTTCCTGGAAACGCTGTTCTTTGGAGGCTCGCTCAGCCCCGGCATGAGCGGTGGACCGGCGCTCGACGAACAAGGCCGGCTGGTGGGCGTGAACGTCGCCGCGCGGCGCGATGGCGAACAAGTCAGCTTCCTGGTGCCAGCGGCGCCGGTGCGCACGCTCATCGAGCGCGGCCGCGGCGCCACCCCCATCACCACGCCGGCCTGGGCCGAGATCGCGCGCCAGCTGCTGGCGCACGAGGCCACGCTCACCGCACGCTTCACCACCCAGCCCTGGCGCCAGGCCGGCCACCCGCGCTACGCGATCCCGGTGCCGCAGGAGACCTTCCTGCGCTGCTGGGGACGCGGCTCGCCGCAAGCCACGCGCGGGCTGCAGTTCGAGCGCTCCGACTGCGAGATGGACAGCCGCATCTTCGTGGGCGGTGGCCTTCTCACCGGCTACCTCACGGTGCGCCACGAGGCCTACGACGGCAGCAAGATCGGCGCGCTGCGCTTTGCCGAGCGCTACTCGGCCAGCTTCCGCAACGAATTCATGGGCCGCAACGACCGCCACCGCACCGCGCCGCGCTGCGTCGAACGCCAGATCACCAGCGGCCCGCCACGCGCCGACGACAGCGGGCCGCTGCCGCTGAAGGGCGTGGTCTGCCTGCGCGGCTACAAGAAGCTCGAAGGCCTGCACGACCTGTCGGTCCTGGTGGCCACGCTGGACGGCACGCAAAGCGGCGTGCAGGGCCGGCTCGACGCCTTCGGCATCAGCGCGGCCAGTGCACAGCGCCTGGCCCAGCATTACCTCGACGGCTTTGCATGGAACACGACGAACGACGCGCCGCGCTGATCGAACTGCTGGGCCGCGACGGCCAGGTCGCGCGTACGGTGGACGTGTGGCGCTGGCCGCTGACGCTGGGCCGCGCCCTCGACAACGACATCGTTGTAGACGACCCCCACCTCGCCCCGCATCACCTGCGCATCGCCCCGGCTGAAGACGGCTCGCTGCGGCTGCACGCACTGCCCTCGCGAAACGGCGTGCAGCTCGCGGGCCGCGCGGTGGCCGGGCCGACGCCGCTGCCTGCCTGCGGCGGCCTGCTGCAACTGGGCACGACGAAGCTGCGCCTGCGCCTGCACGGCGAGACGCTGGCGCCCGAGGTACCGGTGCCGCGCCATCTGCGCGGCGCGCCGCAAACCATGCTGATGGGCGCGGCGGTGTTCGCGATGCTGCTCTTGGCCCACGGGCTCACGCTAGACCCCGGTGCCGACGTTTCGGCCTGGCTGCCGGCACTGGTCGGCCTGCCGGCGCTGCTGGCGGCCTGGTGCGGCCTGTGGGCGTTGATGTCCAAGCTCTTCCAGCACCGCTTCGACTTCGGAGGCCACCTGTGCATCGCGCTGCCCTGGCTTCTGGCGCTGACCGTCACCGATGCGATCTGGCCGCTGCTCACCGCGGCACTGGCCGCGCCGAAGTTGTGGATGATGGGCAACACGCTGGAAGGCGTGCTTCTGGCGCTGATGGTGCACGCCCACCTGCGCCACCTGCTGCCGCTGCACGGCCGCGCAGTGGCGGCCAGCGTGGCCACGCTGGCCGTGGCGGGGCTGGCGCTGTCGGCCGCGCTGACCTGGCGCAACACCGACAGCCTGGTGGCCACGCCCTACATGAGCACGCTGCCGCCGCCGGCCTTGCGCCTGGCCGGCACCGCGCCCAGTGCGGCGCTGGTGCAGGACATGGCGCCGCTGGCCGACGAACTGGCCGCACGGGTGCGCCAGGCCAGGGCCGAAGACGAGTACGAAGGCGAAGGCAACGAATGACCCGTCTCACGCTGTGGCAGCCCTCGATCGGTTGACGATGCACAAGCCCCTGCTGATCGGCGTCTCGGCACGCATCCACTACCCCGGCAGTGCCGGCATGCCGGCCACCGGCGTGTGGAGCAAGACCGTGCACTACCTCGAACAGAGCGTGGCGCACTGGCTGCTGGCCGGCGGCGCCGTGGCCGTGATGGTGCCGGCAGTGGACGCCGAGAGCATCGTGCAGCGCAGCGACCTCGACCTGCACGACTACGCCGCCGCGCTCGACGGCCTGGTGCTGCAGGGTGGCAACGACGTTGCGCCCGAGACCTACGGCGAAGCACCGCTGCACACCGACTGGCATGGCGACCGCGTGCGCGACCGCTACGAGATCGACCTCATCCGGGCCTTCGTCGCCGCCGGCAAGCCGGTGTTCGGCATCTGCCGCGGCCTGCAATTGCTGAACGTGGCCTTCGGCGGCACGCTGCTGCAGGACATCGAGACGCAGCAGCCGCAGGCGCTGACGCACCGCGTGCTGGGCCGCTACGAGCACCACCACCACACGGTGGAGTTCGTGCCCGGCACACGCCTGGCCGAACTCTTCCCCGGCGTCGAGCGCGCCACCACCAACAGCATCCACCACCAGGGCATCAAGGAACTCGCGCCCGGGTTCGCGGTGGAGGCGCGCTGCCCCGACGACGGCCTGATCGAAGCCGTGCGCTGGCGTGGCGCCAGCTTCGTGGCCGGTGTGCAATGGCACCCCGAGTTCCACGAGCCCGACCACCCGTACACGCTGGACGATCGCGCCATCCTGCAGGACTTCCTGGCCGCGGCGCGGCAGGTGCAGCGCTGAGGCTGCGGAGCAGGGCTTCAGCCTGGCGTGTGCCAGCTCAGTGGCACCACTGTTCCTCGCAGGGGATGCCGTCGCGGTCACCGTCCATCTTCACGCCGGGGCAATGTGCGAGGAAGAACTTCGCCTCATCGCAGGACCGCATCTGCGAACAGTGGGTGCGGCCATCGCAGCGGTAGGCCGCGATCACGGGGGTGGCGGCGTTGCGCGCGGGCAGGATCGGCACGGCAGCCATTGCCGCGACCGACGCGGTTGCCGGCGCCGTGCTGCTCGGCGCACCGTTGCCGGGGCAAGGCCCGTTGGTGCGCCGGAAGTCCGCCGGCTTCACCGCCGCGCCCCCCTCATGCAGCCCGCGGTTCAGGGCCTTGGCCATGCGTTCCTGCTTGACCAGCGGCCCCGTGTCGTTGCGCCCGCGCAGGCTCCAGGCATGGCCACCTTCGACCAGGTTCTGGGCGACATCGACATCGCCGACCACCAGCATGCCGACCGTGCGGCCGTAGCTGTCGCGGCCCGTGGAGCGCAGCGTGGCGGGCTTGTTGAGCGCCAGGTCGGTGAGTGCACGCCGCGCCTCGGGGCCCCAGGCCTGGCAGATCTCGGGGGCGTCGATGTTGGCCAGGCGCACGACGATGGCAACCTGGCCGGCGGGCGTGAAGCGCACGGTGTCGCCGTCGCTGACATGGGTCACCACGCCCTGCAGCGGCGCGGGCTGCTGGGCACGTGGCGCTGCCGTGGCTGGCGCGGTGAAGCCAAGCACCAGCAAGGCGGTGGCAAGTGCGAGAGGAAATCGCATCGGCGCGGACCGTTCGGATCTACTGACCGGCACTGGCCGCGTCGGCCGCACGTTTCAGGCCGGCGTCCTGGGCCTGCTTCATGCCCTCTACGATCTGCTGCTGCTGCGCGCGGGCCTGGCTGGCCTGTTCGGCCTGCAGCTTGCCGACGGTGGCCGCGGTGCCGGCGACTTCGGCGCCGCAGCCGGCCAGCAGCGCGACGCACAGTACAAGGGCGGGTGCAGCCGAGCGGCTCAGAGGGAACGAGGGTGGGCAGCTGGCAGTGGGCATGGGGTCTCCGGCATGGGGCAGACGGATCGTCTGCGGGCGGCTGGACACCAGTGTAGGCGGCCCGTAACGGGTTAACCCGGCAGCTTGGCACGCCGCCGCCGCGGCGATGACGGCGGCGCGGCCAGAGCCGCTTCGGCCTAGGCCAGCAGGCGTTCGAGCCGGTCCTTGAGCTTCTCGGTGCTGAGCTGTTCGCGCAGCCGTTCCACAAGCAGCGGCAGTGCAAACGGGCTGGGCGCGGCCAGTTCGACGAAGCTCCAGGGCAGCGAGGCCAGGTGACGCAGCGTGTCACCCAGCCGGTCGACCTCGAGCTCCTGCGCCAGCACCTCGCGTTCGGCCTGGCCCAGCAGCCGGTTGCCGACGTCGTACTTGCGGAAGACCTCGAAGAAGAGGCTGCTGCTGGCCTGCAGCTGGCGCATGCTCTTCGGCGCGCCCGGGTAGCCGCTGAACACCAGGCCGGCCACGCGCGCGATCTCGCGGAAGCGCCGCTGCGCCAGTGCACCTGAGTTCAAGCTGGCCAGCACGTCGGCCAGCAGGCCTTGACTGCCGAAGAGCGTGGCCTGCAGCGATTCGTCCAGCACCACGGGCTTGGCCGCCAGGATCTCCAGGCCATAGTCGTTGACGCTCAGCGAGAAGGTGTTGGGCTGCCGCCGCGCCAGCCGCCATGCCAGCAGCTGGGCCAGGCCGATGTGCACGTTGCGCCCGGCGAAGGGATACAGGAACAGGTGGTGGCCTTCGCGCGAGGTGTAGCGCTCCACGAGCAGGCGGTCGCGCTGCGGCAACTGCGACAGGCGGGCCTGGGCCTGCAGCATCGGGCGCGCAGCCTGCATCTCGATGTCGGAGAAGGGCTGCTGCGCCTGCGGCCCACCCAGCACCAGCGCGGCCCCGTTCAGCAGCGTCTGCACGGCGTCGGCCAGTTCGCTGGACAGCGGCATCTTGCCCCCGGCCCAGGCCGGCACGACGCCCTTCTTCTTGCTGCCGACCCGCACATAGACCGTCATGTCCTGCGTGCGGACGTACTCGAGCACCCGGCCGGCGAAGACGAAATGGTCGCCCTTGTTCAGGCGCGCGATGAAGCCCTCTTCGATCGTGCCTATCGTGCCGCCGCCGAGCCACTTCACCACCATCGCGGCGTCGCTGACGATGGTGCCCACCTGCAGGCGGTGGCGGCGCGCGATACCGCGGTCGGGCACACGCCATACGCCGTCGACCCGCGCCACGCGGTGGTACTCGGGATAGGCCGTCAGGCTGTCCCCACCGCGCTCGACGAAGGCCAGCGCCCAGTCGAACTCGGCGCGCTCCAGGTCGCCGTAGGCGCGTGTCGTCTTCACCTCGTCGAAGAGGTCTTCCGCGACGAAGCCCCCGCCCAGAGCCACCGTCACCAGATGCTGTACCAGCACGTCCAGCGGCTTGCTTGGGCTGTGGCGCGACTCGACGCGCCCGGCCAGCGCCGCACGGCGCGCCGCTGCGGCCTCCACCAGCTCCAGCGTGTTCGTCGGCACCAGCGTCACGCGGCTGGGCCGGCCGGGTGCGTGGCCGCTGCGGCCAGCGCGCTGCAGCAGCCGGGCCACGCCTTTGGCGCTGCCGATCTGCAGGACACGCTCCACCGGCAGGAAGTCGACGCCGAGGTCGAGGCTGGAGGTGGCGACGACGGCCTTCAGCCGCCCTTCCTTCAGCCCGGCTTCAACCCAGGCGCGCACGTGCTTGTCCAGGCTGCCATGGTGCAGCGCCACGATGCCGGCCCAGTCGGGCCGCGCCTCCAGTAACAGCTGGTACCAGAGCTCGGCCTGGCTGCGGGTGTTGGTGAAGACCAGCGCCGTGCCGCTGCGCTCGATCGCGTCGACGACCGGCTGCAGCATCTGCGCGCCGAGGTGGCCGCCCCAGCTGAAGCGCCCGGGCTCGGCAGGCAGCAGGGTGTCGATGAGCAAGGTCTTGTCGACACGGCCCTGCACTCGCCGTGCACCGGCGCCGCAGAGCGTGACCATGGCCTCGTCGACGTTGCCCAGCGTCGCCGACAGGCCCCAAACCACGAGCTTCGGGTTCCAGCGTTTCAGCCGCGCCAGCGCCAATTGCACCTGTACGCCGCGCTTGTTGCCAATGAGCTCGTGCCATTCGTCTACGACCACGGTGTGCACGCCGCCGAGCTCGCTGCGAGCGTTCTCGCGCGTCAGCATCAGGCTCAGCGATTCGGGCGTGGTGACGAGCGCGGGCGGCAGCCGCCGGTCCTGGCGCGCCCGTTCGGCGCTGGGCGTGTCGCCGGTGCGCGCGCCCACCGTCCACTGCGGGGCCAGCTCGGGCAGCGGCGCCTGCAAGGCGGCTGTGGTGTCGGCGGCCAGCGCGCGCATGGGCGTCAGCCAGAGCACCTGCAGACCGGGCGCGGCGGTGGCGCGCTGCAGCGCGCCCATCCACACTGCGTAGGTCTTGCCGCTGCCGGTGGTGGCGTGCAGCAGGCCGCTTTCGCCGGCGGCCATCGCCGCCCAGACCTCCCGCTGGAAGGGAAAGGGCTGCCAGCCCCGCGATGTGAACCAGGCCGCGGCCGCGCCGAAGGCCGTGGCTGCACCGGCAGGCGGCCGGCCCGCCTCAGGCCGTGGCAATCCAGCCCTCGACGGGGTCGACCTCGGCCGGCATGCCGTGGCCTGGCCGCGCCGAAGCCCAGGCTGCCTGCACCAGGCACAGCGCAGCGTCGAGGCGATCGCCCGACACGTCGTCGACCAGGGCCTCGCGCTGCGCGTGCGTGAGCTTCAGCCGCAGGCCCAGGCGCGTGCGGCCCTGCTCCAGCGTCTCGACGATGTCCTTGCGTGCGATCAGGCGGTCGGGCTCGTCGCTGTTCTTGTAGGACCGTCGCCCCACCAGTTCGAAGGCCAGCAGGCCGGGGTAGGCTTCCACCGCCACGCGCTCCGGGTCGCCTTCGTGCAGGCGCGGCAGGCTCACCCCGGCGGCGACCAGCCGCGACAGGCCTTCGTAGTACATGAAACCCACGGGCACGTAGCGTGTCTGCAGCGGGCTGGTGCTGCTGATGCCGGGCGTGGCGCCGTCGGTGGCGCGGTGAATCAGGCGCTGGCCAGACGGGCGTGCATTGCCCCAGCCGTCGACCAGGGCGCGGAAGTCCATGCGCGTCGGGCAGCGGCGCTGCAGTTCGGCGATCACGGTGGCCGTGCTTTCGCCGAGCTGCTGCGCCTGGACAAACTCGCGCGGCAGGCCGAAGGGGAAGTCGAAGGCGCCGAACCAGGGACCGGGTTCGACCAGCAGGGCTTCGAAGTCGGCCAGCGTCGACAGCGCGTCCAGCCGGTCCAGCCGCAGCACGCCGCCGGCCAGACGGCCCTTCGCCACGGTGATGGGTTTGCGCCGTGACGGCGCGCAGGTGAAGTCGACGCCCAGCAGCATGCGCGCATTGTGTCGGGGCGCGCCCGACGCTGCCGGCGGCAGGGCGTTCAGCGGCATGGCGCGTCGCGGGCACCGCGGAACGCACGCTACAGTCACCGCCATGACAGCCCATCCCCTGCTTGTCGAAGCCCTGCGCGGCGGCATCGTCGAGTCCTTTCACCGCGGCGCGGTGGCTGTGGTCGACGCCGACGGCGCCGTGCACACAGCCATCGGCGAGATCGACCGGCCCGTCTTCCCGCGCAGCGCCGTCAAGGTGCTGCAGGCGCTGCCGCTGGTGGAAAGCGGCGCAGCCGAACGCTTCGAGCTGACCGACGAGGAACTGGCGCTGGCCTGCGCCAGCCACGGCGGCGAGCCGCGTCACGCCGCCACCGCCGCGTCCATGCTGGCCAAGGCAGGCGTCGATGTCGACGCGCTGGAGTGCGGCACGCACTGGCCCTACAACGACGCCGCCATCAAGGCCCTGGCCGCCGCCGGCCGGCAGCCCAGCGCGCTGAACAACAACTGCTCGGGCAAACATGCGGGTTTCGTCTGCCTGGGTTGCCTGATGGCCGGCGACCAGGACCGCCGCGCCTTCCTGCGCGGCTACGTGGAACCGGACCATCCCGTGATGCGCGAGATCACCGCCGCGCTGCAGGCCAGCACCGGCTGCGACCTGGCCAAGGCCGCTGTCGGCACCGACGGCTGCAGCATCCCTGCCTACGCCATCCCGCTGCGCCAGCTGGCGCTGGGCTTCGCGCGCGTGGCCACCGGCGTCGGCCTGAGCCCCGGCCACGCTGCCGCCGCGGCGCGCCTGCGGCGGGCCGTGGCCCAGGCACCCTACATGGTGGCGGGCACGGGCCGCTTCGACAGCCGCGTGATGGAGCGCCTGGGCGAACGCGTCTTCTGCAAGGTCGGCGCCGAGGGCGTGTATTGCGCCGCGCTGCCCACACTGGGCCTGGGCGTGGCGGTGAAGATGGATGACGGCAACACCGCGCGCGCCTGCGAGGTGGTGATGGCCGCGGTGGTCGAGCGCCTCTTGCCGCTGGCCGACGACGAGGTGCGTTTCATGCGCGGCTTCAGCGACGCGCCCATCGTCAACTGGAACGGCATCGAGGTCGGCCGCCTGCGCGCCGGCGCGGCGCTGCGCGCTGCGGCCTGAAAGCCTGTGGACAGACCCGACACACCTGCTCGTATGCCCCAGTCGCCGACCGTGGGCACACAGGAAGAGGACACCGGCGCCACGCCGCTGGGCGCCGAGCCCGCCTCGATCGCCTGGGAGCTGACCACCTTGCGCCTGGGCCCGGGCCATGTGGCGCTGGTGCAGTCGCTGGGTGAGCCGGCCGCGCGCCTGGCCTGCCTGGTGCTCTACAGCGGCGCCGAACCCGGCCAGCGCCACCTGCTGCGCGATGGCCGGCTGCGCCTGGGCCGTGCGCCCGACTGCGAGCTGCTGTTGGACAGCCCCGGCATCAGCCGTCGTCACGCCGAGCTGCTGGTGGCGGGCGACACCGTGCACCTGCGCGATCTGGGCTCGGTCAACGGCACGCATGTCAACGAAAGGCGCGTGCAGGAGCAGGTGCTGCTGCATGACGGCGATCTGGTGCGCCTGGGTGACGTGCTGCTGAAGTTCTACCCGCGACACAGCCTGGACGCGCTTCTGCACGACCACTTCTACCGCATGGCCACCGTGGACGCCCTGACCGAGGTCTACACGCGACGGTACGTGCTGGACGCGCTGGCGCGCGAAGTTCGCCGCGCACAGCGCAGCGGCAGCCCGCTGGCCGTGGCCTGCGTGGACCTGGACCACTTCAAGGTCGTCAACGACCGCTGGGGCCACGACGCCGGCGACCAGGTGCTCCGCCAGTCCGCGAGCACGCTGCGCGCTGCCCTGCGCGGCAGCGACATCCTGGGCCGCACCGGAGGCGAGGAGTTCCTGGTCGTGCTGCCCGACACGCCGCTGTCGGAGGCACTGATGCTGGCCGAACGCCTGCGCGCGGCACTGGCCCGTCACACGCTGACGCTGCGCGGACCCGACGGCGACGAGCTGCCGCACCAGCAGACGGCTTCAATAGGCGTGGCCACGCTGACGCCGGAGACGAGCGGTGTCCGCGAGCTGCTGGCCCAAGCCGACGCGCGGCTCTACGCGGCCAAGCACGCCGGGCGCAACCGGGTCTCAGGCTGAGGCAGCGGCCGGCGGTTCGACGCGCAGCACCTGCCAAGGCTCGCGTGCCAGCGCCAGCAGCACGGCCGCCGCGGCTGCGGGCACGGCGTAGTACAGCAGGTCCAGCTGCGGCCACCAGCGGCGGGCGTACATGGCCAGCAGCAGCGGCGCCAGCACCAGGCCGAGCCGGGCGGCAAGCCGTGCCGTGCTGCCCAGCGTCGCGGCACCGGCGGCCAGGAACACCGCCGAGGCGACGAAGACCAGCGTGAACAGGGTTTCGAAGATGGGCGCGGCAGACCCGGTGTCGAACACGCCCGCGCGGTAGGGCAGCCAGGCCACGCAGCCCGCGGCCAGCAACAGCGCCAGCCGGCGTGCACGCACCGCCCCGCCGCCGTCGCCCGCCGGGGTCGCGCTGGGCTTGATGAAGGGCAGCACGGCCAGGCAGATGAGGCCGATGACGGCGTCGATGAGCAGCGTCTTCGGGTAGCCCAGGGCCTCGATGGCGATGCCCTGCCAGGTGGCGCTGTAGGCGATGGCCAGGTTCATCATCGCCATGTAGGCGGTGAACTGCGTCGCCGCCACCGCGGGGTTGGTGACGTCCATCATGATGGCCGAGCGCGTGCCGTACATCAGCCCCTGCGCCACCGCGTAGAGCAGCGTGGCCACCCACACCGCGGTGACCAGCGCCGCCGGCGCCGCGCGGCGCGCCTCGGCGGCCACCGGCATGATCCACTGGTGTTCGAGCAGCGCGCTCATCAGGTAGAGCACGGGCAGGCTCATCAGCGCCAGGTACAGCCCCAGCATGCGGCGGCGGCCCCAGCGGTCGGACAGCCAGCCGCCGAAGACCATGCAGGCCGCGCTGATCACCGACGACCACAGGCTCAGCCAGGCCACGCTGTCGTCGTTCATGCCCACCTCGACGGCCAGGTTGGACTGCAGCGCCAGCCCCAGGCTCATGGCGCCGGCCGGCAGCAGCGAGAACCACAGCCCGGCCCAGGCGCCGCGCGTACCGAGGAAGCTGCGGAAGGCCTCGACGGCGAAGCGCCGCATCTCGCGCCCCGCGCTGGCCAGACCGGCGTCGCGCTGCACCTCGTCGGCCGGTGCGGCCGGCTCGCGCAGCGGCAGCACGATGAGCACCGTGACCAGCGCGATGCACGCGGCGACGAAGACGAAGCCGCCCTTCAGCCCCAGCCACGACATCATGAAGAGCACGCCGCTGCCGCCCAGGGCCATGCCGATGGACGCCCCGGCGAACATGAAACCATTGGCCACGCCGCGCTCGTCCTCGCGCAACGTGCTCACGGCCAGCGCGTCGATGGCCACGTCCTGCATCGCGCCGAAGCTGTTGTGGACGAGCAGCACGCCGGTCAGCAGGCCCAGCTGCGCCGGCAGGTCGAGGAAGGTGCAGGCCAGCAGCGTCAGCACCAGCATGATCTGCGTGCCCAGGATCCAGCCGCGGCGCTTGCCCAGGCGGGCGCTGGTGAAGACGTCGATGAAGGGCCCGAAGGCCCACTTGAAGGCCCAGGGCAGGTAGAAGGACGCTACGAAGGCACCGATCTCGGCCGGCCCCACGTCGGCGCGTCGCAACTGCGTGGCCACCGCGGTGGCCGCGAAGCCCAGCGGTATGCCTTCGGTGATGTAGAGGCAGAAGAAGGCGGCCAGGCGGCCGCGGCGGGTGGCAAGCAGATCGGGCAGGCGCATGGGCGCGCAGTGTCGCAGAGCGCGCGGCCGGCGGCCGTTCAGCCGCGTTCCCGGGCCGGTGTCAGCGCACCACGCCCGGGCTCAGCCACTGGCCCCACACCTGCACCTCGCCGCCGCCCGGTAGGCCGGTGAAGGCCGCCTGCAGCGCGGCCGTGTCGGTGCTGCGCGCAAACAGCACCTCGGCCACCGGGCCTTCGTGCAGCGTGTACCAGGCGCCGACGACGCCGCGCCCGACCAGGCCCCGCAGGAAGGCCTGCCGCGCCGCCGCGGCGCCATCGCCCGCCGGGCGCAGCACCTGCACGATGCGCACCTCTTCGACGCGCGACGCGTCGATGCCTTCGGTGTTCAGCGCCTTTTGCGCCGTGGCCGGCACGGCGTTGAGCGTCATGTAGCCCTCGCGCACGTACTCGTCGGGCTGGAAGTAGCCCTGCAGTTCGGCCAGCGACGCGGCGCGCACGGTGACGATGCCGCGCTTCCTGCCCGCCGGGTCGCGCATCGGCCCGGCCGCGAAGAGCCGGCCTTCGGCGAACAGGCGCTTGAAGTTGTCGATGTGGCCGCGCTGCATCGCCGCCACCGCGGCGCGGTCGTCGGGCGTCTTGCGACCGGTCTCCAGGAAGATGAACCAGTCGCGCGGCACCGCAGGCGGTGGCGTGGCGCAGCCGGCCAGGGCGGCGAGCGCGGCACAAGCCGCAGGCAGGTGGCGTCGAAGCATGGTGCAGGCTCCTTCGGCGGCGGCGTCATGCCGCCAGGGTTCAGCGGCCGCGCAGGAAGAGTGCGTCGAGTTCCTTCAGCGTCACCTGGCGCCAGGTGGGGCGGCCGTGGTTGCAGGTGTCGGCGCGCTCGGTGGCTTCCATCTCGCGCAGCAGCGCGTTCATCTCTTCCAGCGTCAGACGGCGGTTGGCGCGCACGGCGCCGTGGCAGGCCATCGTCGCCAGGATGTCGTCGCGCGCCCGCTGCACGACGCGGCTGGCGCCGGCGTCCTGCAGTTCGGCCAGCACCGAACGCGTGAGTTCGGCCAGGTCGGCGTCGGGCAGGGCCGCCGGGCGGCTGCGCACCACCAGTGTGGTGGCCGAGAGCACGCCGACGTCCAGCCCCAGCGCGTGCAGCGCAGGGCCTTCCGCTTCGACGGTGGCGATCTCGGCCGGCGTGGCCGACAGCGCCTGCGGGATGAGCAGCGGCTGCGCGGGCAGCGTGTCGCCGGCCTGCGCGGCGCGCTTGAGCCGTTCGTAGACGATGCGCTCGTGCGCGGCGTGCATGTCGACGACGACCAGGCCCTGCGCGTTCTCGGCCAGCACGTAGGTGCCGGCGACCTGCGCCAACGCGCGGCCCAGCGGCCAGGCCGGCGCTTCGTCCTGGGCTGCGGCCGCCGCCGGTTCCGCCGGGGCGGCGCGCAGGCCGGCCCAGGTCGACAGGCCGCCGCTGCCTTGCGGGGTGCGCCAGGCGCCGGCGTCGCGCCACGCCGGCGCGGCTTCCTGCGCCGTCGGCAGGGGTTCGGCCAGCGCCAGCGAGGGCTGCCAGGCCGGCGCGAACGCGGGCGCGACCCGCGGCGCGAGGCCATCGATTGCCGGCAGCGGCACCGCGTCCGTGTCGGCCACGGCCGCCGCACGTGTCGGCGCCAGCGCGTCCTCCACCGCGCCGCGCACCGCCGAATGCAGCGCGCGCCCGTCGCGGAAGCGCACTTCGACCTTGGTCGGGTGCACGTTGACGTCCACCAGCTCGGGCGCGATGGTGATGAACAGCAGGTAGGCCGGTTGGCGGCTGCCGTGCAGCTGGTCTTCGTAGGCCGAACGCACGGCGTGGGCGATGAGGCGGTCGCGCACGTGGCGGCCGTTGACGAAGAGGTACTGCAGGTCGGCGCGCGCCCGCGCGGCCTCGGGCTGGCCGACCCGCCCCAGCAGCTGCAGCGGGCCGCGCTGCGCCTGCAGCGTGCGGCTGGCGGCCTCGAAGTCGGCGCCCAGCACGTCGGCCCAGCGCTGCGCTGGCGCGGCGGCACGCCACTGCGCGGCCAGCCGGCCCTCGTGCCAGACGGCAAAGCCCACGTCGGGCCGTGCCAGCGCATGGCGGCGCACCGCTTCCAGCGCATGCGCGAACTCGGTGGCGTCGGTCTTCAGGAACTTGCGCCGCGCCGGTGTACTGAAGAAGAGTTCCTGCACCTCCACCGTGGTGCCCGAGCCGCGCGCCGCAGGCGCCAGTTCGCCGCTGCGCGCGTGCAGGCGCCACGCGTGTTCGGCGTCGGCCGTGCGTGTGGTGACGGCCATCTCGGAGACCGACGCGATGGCCGCCAGCGCCTCGCCGCGAAAGCCCATCGTGGCCACCGATTCCAGCTCGGCCAGCGAGCCGATCTTGCTGGTGGCGTGCCGCTTCAGCGCCAGCGGCAGGTCGGCACGTTCGATGCCGGCGCCGTCGTCCTCGACGACGATGCTGCGCACACCCCCGGCCAGCAATCGCACCGTGACCTGCGTGGCGCCGGCGTCGAGCGCGTTGTCGACGAGTTCGCGCACCACCGAGGCCGGCCGCTCGACGACCTCGCCGGCGGCGATCTGGCTCACCAGTTCGTCGGGCAGTTCGCGGATGCGGCGGCGCGGCGCCGGGGCGGGGTTCATGGCGCCGATGGTAAGGCGCAGCCGGCGAGGCTACATGCTGCGCCGGTACTGCCCGCCCACCTCGAACAACGCGTTCGTGATCTGCCCCAGGCTGCAGCAGCGCACCGCGTCCATCAGAACGGCGAAGACGTTGCCGTTGTCCATCA
>JADIZZ010000013.1 GCA_016704535.1 Betaproteobacteria bacterium
CACCACGCAGTAGAAGCACTAGTTTGGCTGCCGAGGTGGCCACGATGATCATCTCGCGATCACCTTTGGTGAGCGTGCCCGTGTGCTAGAGCAGCAGTGCATCGTGGTAAGCGATGAAGGCGCCCCCCGGCCAGGCGGTGCGCCAGCGCCAGGAAGACGTTGGGCTGAAGCCGGCCTTGGCCTGCACTTCGAGGATGCGACGCGCATGTCCTCAGGCAGGTCCATCAGCTCGGGCACGGGGGTAGCGAGAGATCGTCGTCATCGCGTTTTCTCCTTCGGCAGTGCCGGCGCGGTACACGCCGGCCGGTTCACCATCATGAACCGCGGAACTGCATCGCGTGCAGCCGCGCGCCTAGAAGCCGTCGGCCGCCAGCAGCTCGGCGTGCGTGCCCTGCTCGACAGCCGGCCGCCATCCAGCGCCAGCACGCGGTCGGCGTGTTCGTTGGTGCTCAGCCGGTGCGCGATGACGAGCGTGGTGCGGCCCACCATCAGGCGCTCCAGCGCGTCCCTCCGCCCGTTCGCTTTCGCTGTCCAGCGCCGAGGTGGCCTCGTCGAGGATCAGCACCGGCGCGTCCTTGCCGCAATGGCACGCGCGATCGCCAGGCGCTGACGCTGGGCCGCCGAGCTGGCTGCCGTTGTGTCCGATGGGCGTCGCCAGGCCCTGCGGCAGGCCGTCGACGAAGTCCAGCAGGTTGGCGCCGCGCAGCGTCGTCGCGTACCTGCTCGGTCGACATCAGGGCGCCCAGCGTGACATTGACGGCCACGGTGTCGTTGAAGAGCACCACGTCCTGGCTGACCAGCGCAAACTGCCGCCGCAGCGTCTTCCCATCCCAGTCGGCCAGTGGCACGCCGTCCAGCGTGATGCGGCCCGCGGTCGGTTCGATGAAACGCGGCAGCAGGTTCACCAGCGTCGTCTTGCCGGCGCCCGAGAGGCCGACCAGTGCCACTGTCTCGCCGGCGCGCACCTGCGGGTTCAATGCATCGACGGCGGGCGCGGTGTCACTCGCGGCAACGCAGGCTCACGTTCTCAGGTGGATGTCGCCGCGCCCGCGGCTGCCGTCGTGCGTGCCGCCCTGTTCCACCGGGCTCAGCTCGATGAGGTCCAGGCCGCGCTCCACCGCCGCCAGGCCTCGGGTCAGCGGCGCCATCACGTCGGACGGGTGCTTCACCGGTGCGACCAGCTGCAGCATGGCCATCACGAAAGCCACGAAGCCGCCCACCGAGGCGCCGCCGCTGCTGCTTTTGCCACAGCGCCAGCATGATGACCACCGACAGCGCGATCGATGCCAGCATCTGCGTAACGGGCGTCATGCTGGCGCCGGATTCTCAGCGCCTTCATCATCAGCCGCCGCACGCGGTCGGCGCGCGCGAAGAAAACGTTCGTTCTGCTGCGCCTCGGCGCCGTGCAGGCGCACCAGGCGCCAGGCCAGCATGTTTTCTCCTCGACCACGTAGGCCAGCTCGTCGACGGCCGCCTGGCCTTCCACCGTCAGCCGGCGCAGGCGGCGGCCGATCACCCGCATCACCAGCCCCACCGCCGGGAAGAGCAGTGCCACCAGCAGCGTGAGCTGCCAGTTCAGCGTCAGCAAATAGACCAGCAGTGCCACCAGCGTGAGCGAGTCGCGCACCAGCGTCAGCAGCGAGTTCACCAGCTGCTGCACGCCACCCTGCGCCTCGTAGACCATGGTGTTGGTCATGCCGCTGGCGGTGTTGTTCGAAACAGCGTCGGGTGGGCGGCCAGCAGCCGCGCGAACATCTTCTGGCGCAGCGACAGCACGGCGCGGTTGGCCGTCCACGCCAGGCCGTACTGCGCGACGAAGCCCGACAAGCTGCGCAGCGCGAACAGCCCCGATGATGGCCGCCGGCACCATCCACAGCGCCAGCGTGCCCTTGGTGAAGCCCCTCGTCGAGCAGGCGGTTCATCAGCGCCGGGATCATCGGCTCGGTGATGGCCGTGACCACCGAGCCGGCCACCGCCGCCACCAGCCCGGCGCGGCTCGTGCGGATGTAGGGCCAGAGCCGCTCAGGCGCTGCAGGAGGTGGGCATGGGGCGGTGAGGGGTCGCGCGGGTAGGCGCGGGTAGGCGCTGGGGTTGCGACGAGGCGCGACGGCGCTGGATTATCACGGCGGCCGGGGCCGCTCCGGGGGCCTGGCTGCGCTGCCTACAATGCCGGTCATGCACCGAGCCCGTCCCCGCCCACCTTGGAAACCCTGAACCGCCGCGCCCGGCGCGCATTCATCGCCGCCGGTGCGCTGACCGCTGCGGGGCCCGTGCTGGCGCAGTTCCGGCTCGAGATCTCGGGCGTTGGCGCGACGCAGGTGCCGGTGGCGGTGGCGCCCTTTCGCAGCGAAGCGGCGGCCAGCGTCGCGGTGTCGAAGGTGGTGCGCGCCGATCTGGAGCGCAGCGGCCTCATCCGTACCGTCGATGGCGATGCCTCGCTCGACGAGCGCAGCATGGTCGACCTGCCACCGCTGCGCGCGCGGCATCGACGCGCTGCTGGCCGGGTCCGTCACGCGGCTGGCCGACGGCCGCTACGACGTGCGCTACAAGCTCTGGGACGCGGTGCGCGGTCAAGAGGTGCTGGGCCAGAGCAAGGTGGTGCTGGAAGCCGACCTGCGCCTGGCAGCCCATCGCGTGGCCGACGAGGTGCAGCTCAAGCTCACCGGCGAGCGCGGCGTCAATGCCACGCGCATCGCCTACGTGGTGCGCGACGGCCGACGCCTACGCGCTGCACGTCACCGATGCCGACGGCGAGGGCGGCGCGGTGGCGCTGGCCAGCCCCTGAGTCGATCATCTCGCCGGCCTGGAGCCCTGACGGCAGGCAGCTGGCCTATGTTTCGTTCGAGACGCAGAAGGCCGTAGTCTGGGTGCAGGACATCACCACCGGCGCGCGCCGGCTGGTGGCCAACTTCCGCGGCAGCAACAGCGCGCCGGGGTGGTCGCCCGACGGCCAGCGGCTGGCCGTGACGCTGTCGCAGGACGGCCTGGCGCAGCTCTACACGCTGCCCGCCACCGGCGGCACGCCGACACGGCTGACACGCAGCAGCGGCATCGACACCGAAGCCGCCTTCGCGCCCGACGGCAGGAGCGTCTTCTTCGTCAGTGACCGCGGTGGCGGCCCCAGGTCTACCGCGTGCCGGCTGCCGGTGGCAACGCGGAGCGCGTGACCTTCCAGGGCGACTACAACATCAGCCCGGCCGTCTGCCCCGACGGCCGCCACCTGGCTTACATCACACGCAGCGCCGGCGGCTTCCGCCTGATGCTGCAGGACCTGGACGACGGAACTGTTCGGCCAGTCACCGACACTCAGGATGATGAAAGCCCGAGCTTTGCACCCAACGGTCGCCTGCTGGTCTACGCCACCCGCATCCAGGGTACCGACGTGCTGATGACCACCACGCTGGACGGCAAGATCAAGACGCGTCTGCTGAGCATCCGCCGCGGCGCCGACATGCGCGAGCCCGCATGGGGTCCGTACGGCCGATGAGATGAAGCCCTTCAACTCACTGCGTTCCGCTAGCTCCCGGGGGGCTCGCGCAGCGGACCGGCAGAGCCGGATCCGCGCAAAGGCCCTGGTTGGGGTCCCCATTTGTTACTGCAAGGAGAACCTGATGACGACGACCCACCACCGCCTGCCTGTCTGGGCCGCACTCACCGCTGCGCTGGCGCTGTTGGCGGGCTGTGGCACGACCAAGCTGCCCGATGAGGCAGCCACGCCGGTGGAGAGCCGCAACCCTGTGGCCACCACGCCAAACGTGGCGGGGGCCCCGGCCACGTCGACCGGCACGCCACAGTCGCAGGTGGCCAGCGTCGATCTGGAACGCGCTGCGGCGGCCAGGGCCGCGGCTGCGGCGGCCGCCAGCAGCCAACGCATCGTTTACTTCGACTTCGACAGCTTCGTCATCAAGAGCGACTACAAGGCCATGCTCGATGCGCATGCTCAAGCGCTGACCGCCAACCGCGCCAAGCGCACCATCATCGAGGGCCACGCCGACGAGCGCGGGGGCCGCGAATACAACCTGGCGCTGGGGCAGAAGCGTGCCGGCGCCGTGCTGAATTCGTTGAAGTTGTTGGGCGCGAGTGAAGGACAGATGGAAGCCGTGAGCTTCGGCGAAGAGCGTCCGGCGGTCACTGGCAGCGGCGAGGAAGCCTGGGCCAAGAACCGGCGCGCCGAGCTGAAGGACCGTTGAGATGCGCCTGCCAGCGTGCGTCCGCCCCGCTACTGCCCTGCTGCTGCTTGGCGGCATGCTGGTGCCGGCCCACGCGGGCCTCTTCGACGACGAAGAGGCGCGCAAGGCCATCGTCGACCTGCGTGGCCGCCTGACCGCGGTCGAGGACGCGAGCAAGACCCGCATCACCGAGCTGAGCACCGCCAACGCCCAATTGCTGGAACAACTGGCGGCCACTCGTCGCAGCCTGGTGGAGCTGAACAACCAGCTCGAGACCCTGCGCAGCGAACTCGCCACGCTCCGTGGCAACAACGAGCAGATGCTGCGCGACTTGGCCGAGGTGCAGAAGAGGCAGAAGGACGTGAGCCAGGCCTTCGACGACCGTCTGCGAGCGCTGGAGCCAGCCAAAGGTAGTCATCGACGGCCGCGAGGCCACCGTGCCACCGGACCAGAAGCGCGCTTACGACGAAGCCATCGCGGCCATCCGCGGCGGCGATTTCGACAGGTCGGTGTCGCTGCTGACCAGCTTCCAGCGCAAGCATGCCGACAGTGCTTACAACGATTCGGTGCGCTTCTGGCTGGGCAACGCGTTCTATGGCAAGCGGGACTACAAGGAGGCCATCGCCGCCTTCCGCAGTTTCATTGCTGGCGCCGGCAACCACCCGCGTGCGCCCGAGGCGATGCTGGCACTGGCCAACAGCCAGGCCGAGATGAAGGACGCGCGCGGCGCGCGCAAGACCATCGAGGAGCTGATGAAGACCTACCCGAAGTCCGAGGCGGCGCAAGCCGGCAAGGAACGGCTGGCGTCCATCCGCTAGGCGCGGCGGCCTGCGCGCTGCCCATGAACACCCGCACGTGATTGACGAGGCCGACCTCGAACGCCGCTTCGGCGGCCTGCGTCGCCTGTACGGCGATGTGGCCTACCGGCGCGTCCGCAGTGCGCGCGTGGCCGTGGTCGGCCTGGGTGGCGTCGGCTCCTGGGTGGCCGAGGCGCTGGCGCGCAGCGGCGTGGCAGGGCTGGTGCTGTTCGACCTGGACCACGTCGCCGAGTCCAACATCAATCGCCAGGTGCAGGCCAGTACCGGCACGTTGGGTCAGCACAAGGGGCTGGCGCTTCGAGAGCGCATCTCCGGCATCCACCCGGCCTGCGAGGTCACGGTCGTCGACGCCTTCGTCGAACCCGGCAACTGGCCGGCGCTGCTGCCGCAGCCGGTCGATGCGCTGGTCGACGCCTGCGACCAGGTGCGCGCCAAGGCCGCGCTGGCCGCCTGGGGAATGGCCGGTGGCGTACCTCTGGTGTGCGTGGGTGCGGCTGGCGGCAAGCGTGCGCCGCAGCGCGTGGAAGTGGAAGACCTGGCCGACACCACGCACGACCCGCTGCTGGCCAGCCTGCGCCAGCGACTGCGCAAGGACGCCGTTGCGGCGCGCGCGGGCCGCATCGGCGTGCGCTGCGTGTTCTCGCGCGAGAGCGTGGCCGCGCCGCAGGGCAGCTGCGACAGCGACGGCACATTGAACTGCCACGGCTACGGTTCCAGCGTCACGGTGACGGCGACATTCGGCATGGTGGCCGCGGCCGAGGCGCTGGCACAACTGATCGGCAGGCCTGGCTAGTCTCGCTGCGAGTTCTGCCTATAATGCAAGGCTCTGCGGACGGGTCGTTAGCTCAGTCGGTAGAGCAGCGGACTTTTAATCCGTTGGTCGCGTGTTCGAGTCACGCACGACCCACCACGCGACCGGCGACGGTCAGCGCGCAGCAGTTTCGGGGCTCCTAGCTCAGTTGGTAGAGCAGCGGACTCTTAATCCGTTGGTCGACAGTTCGAATCTGTCGGGGCCCACCAGACAAATCAACGGCTTAGACAGCGATGTCTAGGCCGTTGGCCTTTGTGGCACAGCCATTTCGTACCCGCTGAAGGTGTCGAGCCGGCCTGCTGCCCCCTGCAGGCCTCAGGGGCTACGTGCGCGTAGCGTTCGACCATCGCCCCGGTCTTCCAGCCCCCGAGCCGTTGGAGCTCGTAGGTCGGTGTTCGCACGGCACCGCAGCAGCTGTGGCGTGCAAAGCCGGCCAGCACGGCGCGCAGGCACCGCAGGTCATTCGTCACCAGTGCGGCCCGCGAGACGCACTGTGGCTCGCGAGCAGCGCTGCCGATGGCTAGCTTGAGGGTTGCCCGGCCGGGTACCCCGGCCCCTGCTTCCACGGCCTTCGGCCTGCTTTCGTGGGGGGCTGCTGCTCCCCGCCCCCTGCTCGGTCAGTTGGTGATGAGCGCTTGGGTCAACGATAAAAGCCGCCTATCGGCTGCAATAGAGCTGTGCCCGGTCTACCCCATACAAAGCGATGGCGCTGTTAAGACAGGTGTAGTACCGCTTCTCTCGTTCGATCCGCGCCTGCTCTTCGCGATCGCGCCGCTCCTGTTCCGTGGCGCGTTGCAGTTGGAGCCTCGCTGCTTGCTCTCTTTGCTGCATTTCGACTTGTGCAGAACCAAAGTTTGCCCGGTATTCAAGCTCGCGTGAGCGCCGTGCTTCCGCGGAGTCGAGGATGTCAACTTGGCGTCCTTGAATCTTGTAGCTGTTGTCGATGGCGGCTGCCTGGTTGCGCGCTCGTGCTGCCTCTGCTTCCGCTGCTCCCGCAGCTCTTGCCTTGGCGACCTCGATTTTCAGTCGCTCTCCCTCAGACTGCTGGGCCAACTCTGCCCGGCGAATCTCTTCCCTTTTCTTCATCTCAAAGTACGACTGTCCAATCCAGCCGGCCAAGAGAAGAAATGTTGCAGCTATCAGCCAAGATGTCTTCCGGCCCTCCCACCACCGCATGAAAACAACGTCAGCGTCTGCGACCTGCACTGGTTGTGCATCGCGAGCTTGCAGCGCGGAATCGTACCGAGCACGTCTCGCTGGTGAGTTGATTGCTCGATAGGCCTCCCTCAGAACAATTAGTTTGGCCTTGGCGTCCTCGTCGCCGGTGTCAGCCAAGGGTTCTAGGCGCTCGACACCCACACGATATGCATGGTCGATCAGTTCATTGGAGGCGGCTGCTGAGACGCCGAGTATTTCGTAGACATTCTTACTCAAGGGGGTTCCACGCCGAATTGGCAATTGCTTCGTCGATGATAGCGATCGCGAACACTGCGTACCCCCCCTCATATGTGGTGCCAATGGCGACCAAGGTGCGACGTTTTGCCGCGTTTTGTGGCTGACCCATCGCACTCTCACTCAACGCTGACGCCAGGCCAAGCGAACCCTGATGTTCTCCGTGGCGGTGGGCATGATGCAGCGCTTGGGCGTCTGATCACCGATCCGGAACGAGCGTCAGCTGCGGTGCGAAGCGGCTGGTCGCGGGCCGCGGCGGCTACGTCTTGCCGAGGGTGCGAGCTGCCGCCCATCAGCGCCAGCCGTCACAGCGTAACCAGAACGTAGCTGAGGCAGAGTCCTGAAAGCTACTCCTGTCAGGCGACACGACAAACTGACCCCCTGACGACACGAGGAATTGACCCCCTTCGTGGAAGGAGGTCGAAGTGCAAGAAGTGGTCGAGCAAGCTCCCCGGTCCGAGTGGATCGAGGGGAGGCAGGCGATGCAAACGCCTGAGGATGTGCAGGCGATGCTCAAGCTGGCGTCGCTGGGCTGGGGCGCCAAGCGCATCAGCCGCGAGTTGGGGTGTAGCCGCAACACGGTGCGCAGCTACCTGCGCCAAGGAGGCTGGCAGCCGTACCAGTCACCGCAGCGCCTCGGCCGGCTGACGCCCCACAGCGAGTGGCTGGCCGAGCGGTTCCGCCAGCACCGCGGCAACTGCGATGTCGTGCGCCAGGAGTTGCAGCGGGAACACGGCATTGCGGTGAGCTTACGCACCGTCGAGCGTGCCGTGGCTCACCTGCGCCGCGAAGTGCTCGCCCAGACGGCGGCCACCGTTCGCTTCGAGACGCCGCCGGGCCACCAACTGCAGATCGACTTCGGCACGGTGCGCGTGCCGGTGGGCGACGAGTTGGTCAAGGTTCACCTGTTCGTGGCCACCCTGGGCTACTCGCGCCGGACCTACGTGGCGCTGTTCCTGCACGAGCGACAGTCCGCCTGGCTGCAGGGCCTGGAAGGCGCGTTCCGCCACTTCGGCGGCACGCCCCGGGAGGTACTGGTCGACAACGCCCGCGCGCTCGTCAACGAGCACGACGCCCAGACCCGCGAAGTCGCCTTCAACGACCGCTTCCACGCCTTCTGCCGCTACTGGAGCGTGATGCCTCGGGCCTGCGCCCCGTACCGCGCCCGCACCAAGGGCAAGGACGAGCGTGGCGTGGGCTACGTCAAGCGCAACGCCATCGCCGGCCATCGCTTCGCATCCCTGGAGGAACTGCAAGCGCACCTCGTGCGCTGGATGCGTGAGGTGGCCGACGTGCGAGTGCACGGCACCACCGCCGAGCCGCCCATCGACCGCTTCGAACGCGATGAGCGCGGCGCGCTCAGCCCGTTGGCCGCCAAGGCGCCGTTCTTGCAGGTGCGCGAACTCAGCCGCCGGGTCCACACCGATGCCTGCATCGAGCTCGACACCAACCGCTACAGCGTGCCGTGGAAGCTCATCGGCGAAGCCGTCACCGTTGTCGTGGCCGAGCGGCAGGTGCGAGTGCTGTACGCAGGCCAGGAGGTGGCTTGCCACGCGCAGAACGCCGGCCGGCGCATCAGCATCATCGAACGCAGCCACCTCGTGGGCATCGTCGGCGCGCATCTGGTCGGGGTGAGCTGGCTGGCACGCCCGAGCGCTGCCACGGCGCCACCGCCAGCCGCGCCGGCCGAACTGCTTCGACCGCTGGCCGAGTACGAGACGGCGCTGGGCGGGAGCTGGTGATGGCAGCGGCCAAGAAGAACCAACCGGTCGAGTTGCTCAACGACCTCGAGCCGATGCTCACGCGCTTGAAGCTCACCGCCATCCGCGACCAGCTCGACACGCTGCTGGACCAGGCTGGGCGGGCGGAGCTCAACCTACGCGAGGCGCTGACGATGCTGTGCACCGCCGAAGTGGCACGCAAGGACGAGCGGCGCATCCAGATGGGGATGTCGATCGCCAAGTTCCCGTGCGTGCGCACGCTGGAGGGCTTCGAGTACGACGCGCAGCCGTCGGTGGACCCCAAGCAGATCCGCGAACTGGCGACATCGCGCTGGGTGGCCAACGGCGACAGCGTGTTGTTGCTCGGACCGCCCGGCGTGGGCAAGACGCATCTGGCGGTGGCGCTCGGTCGCGAGGCCATAGTTCGGGGCTACAGCACGTTGTTCGTGCCGGCGACCAGCCTGGTGACGCAGCTCGCACGAGCACATGCCGAGGGGCGCCTGGAGGAGAAGCTGATCCACTTCACCAAGCCGAAGCTGCTGGTGGTGGATGAGCTGGGCTACCTGCCGTTCGAGGCGAACGCCGCGCACCTGTTCTTCCAGCTCGTGAGCCGGCGCTATGAGCGCGGCTCGATGCTCGTGACGAGCAACCGCTCGGTAGCCGAGTGGGGCGGCGTGTTCGGCGATGCTGTGGTGGCCACCGCCATCCTGGACCGGCTGCTCCACCACAGCCACGTCATCACGATCCGCGGCGACAGCTACCGGCTGCGAACGAAGCGCCGCGCTGGCCTGGTTAACCAGGCCAGCGCGAACACCGCAACTCAAACCGATTGATCAGCAACCGGGGGTCACTTCTGGATGTCGCCAGGGGGTCAGTTCCTGATGTCGCTTGACAACTCCGGATGGCGAGTGGCTCCCGATTTACCTAAGCGTGCGCCCGATGGTCATCATCAAACGAGGCCCGGTCGCCCTCTCCTAATCCGTTGTTCGACAGTTCGAATCTGTCGCGGCCCACCAGACAAATCAACGGCTTAGACAGCAATGTCTAGGCCGTTGGCCTTTGTGGCGCAGCCATTTCGTACCCGCTGAAAGTGTCGAGCCGGCCTGCTGCCCCTGCAATGATTCAGTGGCTACGTGCGCGTAGCGTCGCCACGATGAGCTCGCGCACATCAACCAGGTGATACTCAACTTCGTCGTCATTGACCGGAGACGATACGCGCACGTTGATGCGCTTCGAGCGCGTCGGCGGCGATGGACTCGCGCTCGATCTGAAGAGCCGCCGGTCGCAAGTCTTCATTCGGCGCTTACCTCAGCGCGGTACCGTCGTCGCCCCGACCCACGGGTTTGCGGGCGCTGCGCGGCCGACATCGAGCATCGACCCAAGTGTTTTCCCGGGCGCCTCTAGACTTCACACGGCAGCCATGCTCTTCGAAAGAAACCAGACGATGCAGATCCGTGAACTCGGCCGATGGCGTCTGAAAGAGTCGAGGCGTTGTTCCGTCAGACGGTCGGAGTGATGAAGGGGCCTTTCGTCATCGCCGTCGCCGCGGGCCTGCTCAGTCTGCTGGTCGCTTTCGCGCCCGCGGTGTGGCGAATGCTGGGCCCGCCCCCCGTGGCCACGCCCGCTGCGGCGCACGGAGCGCCCTGGCAGGTGGACCTGCCTGCGCCGGGTCAGTCGCGGGTGTTCGGCCTCAACCTGCCCGGCAGCACGCTGGGGCAGGTCCGGCAGCGCTGGGGTGACGAGCTGGCGCTGGCGTTGATCGCCGGTGGTGGTGGCCCGCTGGCGCTGGAAGGCTATCTCGAGAAGTTCGAGGCCGGCGGTGTGAGTGGCCGGCTGCTGCTGGCCTTCGACGCCGAAACGACCACCGCCACGCTGGCGCGCTGGCAGGCCGCGCTGCCTGGCGTGCCGACGGCGTCGGGCACCCGGCGACACGCGCTGACCGCAGCGGCGCTGGCAGAACTGGCGGACGTGCGGCTCGTCGGCCTGAGTTTCATCCCGGCGGCGCAACTCGACGCCGCCGTGCTGACCGCCCGCTTCGGCGAGCCGTCCGAGCGCATCGCCGGGGTGAGCGGCTGGAGCACTGGCTCTATCCGCAGAGCGGCCTGGCGGTGGTGCTGGATGCGCAGGGACGCGATGTCCTGCAGTACGCCGCGCCAGCCGACTTCGAACGTCGCCTGGTGGCGCCGCTGCGCGCCGCCTCTGCGCTGCGCTGAACTCAGCGCAGCGCCAGCCAGATCTCGTTGCGGCGCATGAACCAAGGTGTCCATGGGCCGTTGTAGCGGGCCAGCACCGGGCTCGCCCTGGGTCGCCAGATTGGCGTTGGCCAGTGTGGCCTGCAGCCGGGCTAGGTGCTCGTCGTAGTTGGCCTGCGACCAGGTGCCCGAGTAGCGGATCACGGCGCGCCGTTCCGCCGGCACTTCGCGCAGCTGCACGCGCGGGTCCAGCGGCTCGGGCGCCGTGGCCAGCGTCACGCCCTTGGGCAGCACGAACTGCACACGCTGCCCGCCGGCGGTGCTGGCTTGTGTCACTGGCGCCGTCATCTCCAGCTTCACCGGCGGGCCAGCCGCGGCCTGGGTGACGGGCGCGGTCATCGCGAACTTCTTCTCCCCCTTGTTCTTGCCGAAGATGTAGCCGGCCAGGATGGGGAAGGCCTGGCTGCCGGCGTCGCCCGCGGTGGTAGCCAGCACCACCTCGGCCACCACGTAGGGCGCGTACTGCCGCAACTCGACACCATCGATGCTGCGCAGCAACTCGTGATCGGGTTCTTCGATGGCGTGGGACAAGGTGGGCAGGGTGGCGAAGGCAAGCAGGAAGAGGCGGCGGCGCATGGTGGTCCGGTCGGATTCGAAGGAGCTCAGCCTACGCCTCTGGCCGATGGCGTTGCCGCGGGAAGGTCTTGCCCGGCAGGCCGCGGCCCCCGGCCACCGGCGCCGCTCGCTTCAGGCGCCGAGAGAGCCGCGCGCGCGGTTGATGTCGTCGAAGGCCGCGAGCTGCGGACCTTCGACCACGAGCACCGAGTCGTCGTCGAAGGTGAAGAGCGTGGCCTCGCCCTCGTGTTCGACCAGGTCGGTCATCAACTCGGCCACACGCGTGGCGGCGTCGGGGTCGGGGGTGGCGTGGATGAGGTCGGCGGCTTGGCTCATCCGCTAAGCATAGCCGCCCGCGGCTGCCGCCGTCATCAGACCTGCTTGCCGCCGCGCCCCAGCAGCGCCCACAGCAGGATGGCGCCGAAGGTGGCGGTGCCGATGCCGCCCAAGGTGAAGGCGCCGAACTTCAGCGTGTAGTCGCCCGTGCCCAGCACCAGCGTGATGGCGGCCACCACCAGGTTGCGGTTGTCGGAGAAGTCGACTTTGTTGTCGACCCAGATCTTCGCGCCGGCCACCGCGATGAGGCCGAACACGACGATCGACACGCCACCCATCACCGCCAGCGGAATGGCCTGGATCAGCGCGCCGAACTTGGGGCTGAAGCCGAGCCCGATGGCGATGCCCGCCGCGACGACGAAGGTGGCGGTGGAGTAGATCTTCGTCGCCGCCATGACGCCGATGTTCTCGGCGTAGGTCGTCACGCCGGTGCCGCCGCTGGCGCCCGAGACCATCGTCGCCACGCCGTCGCCGACGAAGGCGCGGCCGATCAGCGGGTCGAGGTTGCGGCCGGTCATCGCGCTTACGGCCTTGATGTGGCCCAGGTTCTCGGCCACCAGGATGATGGCCACCGGCGCGATGAGCAGCATCGCGTTGCCGCTGAACACCGGCGCGGCAAAACCCGGCGCGCCGATCCAGGCGGCGTTGGCGATGCCCGAGACGTCGATCGGCTTGCCCAGCCCGAGGCCGTTGGTCAGCAGCGCGTAGACCAAGACCGGCTACGATGAGGCCGACGAGGATCAGCAGCCGTTGCGTCATGCCGCGCGTGAACACCGCCACGCCAGCGACGCAGACGAAGGTCACGCCCTGCATCCAGGCGTCGAAGGGCGTGGGCGCCATGTTCTTGATCGGGATGCCGGCCAGGTTCAGGCCGATGACGGCGACCACCGCCCCCGTCACCACGGGCGGCATCAGGCGTTCGATCCAGCCCGTGCCGGTGGCCATCACCAGAAGCCGATCAAGGTGTAGAGCGCGCCGCAGGCCACGATGCCACCCAGGGCGACACCCAGGTTGGCGTTCGGCCCCGGCCCGGCGTAACCCGTGGCGGCGATGACGACGCCGATGAAGGCGAAGCTCGACCCCAGGTAGCTGGGCACACGCCCGCCCACGAGCAGGAAGAAGATCAGCGTGCCCACGCCGCTCATCAGGATGGCGACGTTGGGGTCGAAGCCCATCAGGATGGGCGCCAGCACGGTGGCGCCGAACATCGCGATGACGTGCTGCGCACCCATCGCGGCGGTCTGCGGCCAGGGCAGGCGTTCGTCGGGGGCGACGACGGCGCCTGGGGTCAGCTGCACTTCGCGCCAATGGAACATCGAACTCATCGGGGGTCCTTCCTGTCGTGCCCCGCGGCGGGGCGGTGGCTGCCGGCTTGCATGCGCCGTGCCAGGCCGGACCCCGAGGCTAAACCCTGGCGAGAGCCGGACGGCCCGGCGTTCAGCGGGTTCGTGCGCACGCCTGTCGGCGCGGTGGCTGCAGGCGCCGCTGCGGCCTTCTTGGGCGCCGCTGCTGTCGTCCTGGCTGCCGACTTCTCGGCCGCCTCCAGCGAGGCCGTCAGGCCTTCAGCGCGCAGCAGCGGGCGCTTCTTCGACTGATGGGCCTGCATGCGGCGCAGGATGTCGTCCAGCATGCGCATCGCGTCCAGGATGTGCGGGCCCTTGTTCAGCATCACGCATTCGGCGCGCTCGCCCATCGCAGCGTCGGTGATCTCGGCGCGCGAAGGCAGGCCGGTCTTGGCCAGTGTTTTCCCGGCACCTGCGTGGCCCACACCACCGGCATGTGCGCGGCCTCGCAGGCCCAGAGGATCTGGTCCTGCACCTCGGCCATGCGTTCGTAGCCGCATTCCACGGCTAGATCGCCGCGCGCGATCATCACGCCGGCGGCCGGGCACGCCATCGCGGGCCAGCAGCATCTCGGGCAGGTGCTCGAAGCCGCGCTGGGGTCTCGATCTTCAGCACCACGCCCACCTGCGGCGCGCCCAGTGCCACCAGCTTTGGCGTGCAGCATGCGCACGTCGGCCGCCGACTGCGCGAAGGACAGGCCCACGAGGTCGGCGTGACGGGACGACGATCTCCATATTACCGAGGTCCTTGTCGGTGAGCTGCTGGCGGTCCAGGCGCGTGTCGGGCAGGTTGATGCCCTTGTCGGCGGCCAGCCGCTCACCGCCGTCGCGGGCCTGCGTGATCTCGACCTCCACGTGCTTGCCCCTGCCGTCGCTCCTTGCCGCCGATGCGCCCGTCATCGAACCAGATGCGTTCACCCTTGCGCACGCTGGCCAGTGCCTGCGGCAGCGTCGGCGATGCGTGCGGGGCGTTGGACTGCTCTTGGTAGCCGGCATGGCCGCGTGTCCGGACCCTCGGGCACAGGGCGGGCGATGGTCGCCGCGCTGCAGCAGCAACTGGCCGCGCGGGGCAGCAGCCCGGCCAGCGGGGTCTCGTGGCGGGGAGCGTGGGTCTTGTCGTCGACGCTGTTGTCGCCCTTGTCGTGCGCTGCCTTGCCGGCCCGGCGCAGCCGCAGATGCGTCTCGGTGCCCAGATAGACGGTGCGGTCGCAGGACAGGTGCACGCTCACCTTGGCGCTCGGACGACCCGCAGTAGGCGGCGCGCCGAGCGCGTGTCGGTGAGGTTTTCGACGGTGGCGCCGGCTTCCAGCCCTGTCAGGAAGGCCGCATCGGCGCGTCAGGGTCGGAGTCGACGTCGTGCCACGCCGACAGCGCCGAAAACCCGCAGGGCGCAGGCCGCAGGAACCGGCGGTGACGCGCCCGGTAGACATCGCGAACCGGCCGCACCTTGACCACCGCCGGCCGTCAGGCGGCGGCCCGGTGCGCAACTTGGGACCGCCCAGGTCCATCAGCACGCGCGTGCCGGCGCCGGCACGCTGGGCCTGATCCAACACGCTGCACCATGGCCAGCCATTCGGCCGGCCCGTCATGCGCGCAGTTGACGCGGAGCGATGTCCATGCCAGCGCCAAACCAGGCCTTCGACCAGCGCGCCTCGTCATTGCGCCGCCTCGCTGGGCAGGGTGACCATGATGCATGCCGTGCGTCCCTCGGGCGTGGCGCCGAAGAAGCGCCTCGGTGCAGTTCCAGCAGCGCGCCGCGGCCGTGGATGCCGGAGTTCGCTCTGCGACAGCGCGGCCCAGGAGCCGCCCGACCAGCTTTCGGTGCAGGATGCCCAGCACCTTGTCGAGGTTGGCCATCACGTGCGACTCCGGCGCGTCCCAGCGACGAGACACCCGCAGGCCAGCCGTTCCTGCAGCCGCCGCAGGTCGATTGGCGCAGCGCCAGGAAGTGCGTCAGGTTCACGGCGCTGGCCCCCTGGGCCGGGCCGGCTCAGCGCAGCCGAGCGGGCAGCCGGTGTTCCATCGCCACGAGCGCCTCGCGCCAGCGATACAGCTCCGCCCGGAGCGAATCGCAGGTGCTTGCGTCCCAGGCGTCTGGCGGCGGCGGGGAGGTGGTCTTCGGTGTCGTGGCGAGCCACTCCCGCGGGCCAGTCTGGTGATGTCGCAAGACGTTCGCGTGACACTCATGCCCGCCGTTGGTCTGCAGTCTTGACCTGGCTCAGGTTTCAGTATGTTCGCCTGTTCGGCCCCGCGCCACGGAGATGGTGAGGCCGGTTGCGGCTATCCAGTCGCTGGTACTCGACGGCATGAGAGCTTGCGCACCAGCATCAG
>JADIZZ010000014.1 GCA_016704535.1 Betaproteobacteria bacterium
GTCGATCGCGTCGTACCCTTTTTCGCCAAGGTGGCCGAGCTGAGTCGGCGCTTGACTCCTCGCTGGAGGGAGACTGCGCAGCACTCGGAGGTGCACCGGCGCATGAGCGAGATCACGGCGAGCGTGGAAGGCACGCTGCGCATGACAAACATGCGGTCTCCAGACGCAGTCGGACTCAGGGTGCCATTGAGCGCACAGACCTGCCCGCGCCTCGTTCGCAAGCATGTCATCAAGTTGGCGGATGACGCCCTGGCGGGCTTGGCTCATCGAAAGCCGCGCTGCGATTCGCTGGGCGGGGTGGGAGTTGCGTCAGTGGGCCTCGATGACCGTGCTCTACCCGTTTGAGCTGGACCGGCCGGTGGCTGACTTGTTGCTCGGGCGCCTGTCTGGAACTTCCGGTACCAGGGGCCTGGGGAGCAACTGGTGGATCTCAAACTAGGGTCTGACGTCGTATTGGTCGCCTGCCGTACTCGACATTGACCATCTGTCGCGTCCAGCGGTGCCGTGTCAAGCTGTGGCGAAGCGGATTTTGCGGGCAGAGCACTCGCACGACCGGACGGCCGCCTGTTGATCGAGCACGCAATCCACCATTGGGTTGGAGAAAAGCACATGTCGATCCTGCAGGAGATACTTGTTTGGACGCAAGGCTTGCCGGGCTGGCAGAGCGATGCCGTCGCTCGCTTGCTGGCCAAGCCGACGCTGACGACCGACGACATTGGCGACCTGTTTGCACTGCTCAAGGCGGATCACTCGATTCCGGATCCGAAAGGTCGGAAGGCAAAGCCTCTTTCTGCCGATCAGATACCTGCGCCAGCAAGGCCTCCACGCACGTCCATCTGCGTGCAATGAAAAATTTGCGGCAGGTGAACGCAATCGCCGAGAACCAGCACCTGCCATTCGCTGAGTCCGGACTGACCGTCATCTATGGTGACAACGGCTCGGGCAAGTCTGGCTATTCACGCGTGCTCAAGCGTGCGTGTCGTGCGCGAGACCAGTTCGAAGCGATCTATCCGAACGCCAATCTGCCCGGCGGAAAGGTTGCCGCCGCCGAAGCGGTGTTCGAGATTGCCGTCAACGGCGAAACGCAAGACGTGCACTGGGTGAACGGCGCAGCAGCTCCGCCGGAGCTGTCGTCGATCGCCATCTTCGATTCACGTTGCGCCCGTGCGTACCTTCCGACGGCGAAGACGACTTCTCATATGTCCCGTATGGGTTGGACGTCTTTGAGGGGTTGGCGAAAGTCTGTCGGCAGTTGAAGACCATGATTGAGACCGAGCATGTTCAGTCAGCAGCCGATCTCACCGCGTTCACGCCGCTGCAAGGCGACACCGCGGTTGGAAAGCTGATCACAGCCCTGTCCGCCAAGACGACGACGAGCCAGGTTCAAGGCTTGGCTACGCTGACACCGCAGGAGCTGGACCAGCACGCCGGCCTCGACAAGAGCCTGAAGGAAAACAATCCAAAGGAGAAGGCTAGCCAACTGCGGCTACGCGCACGTCGCTTCGCAACCATTGCGGTCAACGCGACCAACCAAGCTGCGCTCGTAGATCAAGCAGTAGTCGCCAGGCTGCGCACTCTGGCGGACAGCTATCGCGCCGCGCAAGCCGCATCCGCGCTGGCTGCCAAGCAGTTCAAAGAAGGCGAAAACTTGCTACCCGGGACCGGCGGCGAGGTGTGGCGCGAGCTGTTCGATTCGGCTCATAAGTTCGCGCTTGAATCCCACCCGGAAAGGCATTCCCCGAGCTCGGCTCGGATGCGGCCTGCCCTCTTTGCCAGCAGCCTTTGGGAGCGGGGCTGCACGCCTGCTGCGCTTTGAGGAGTTCATCCAGCAGGAAGCAGAGAAACATCTCAGGCTCGGCGTGCCGCGCTGCGCAACGAATACAAGCCGTTCGCGGCGCTCGTCTTGGCGCTGAATCTGGATGACGTGACCTACGGTGAAATCGAGGCGATTGACGCGCAGCTCGCCATCGACACTCGTGCCTTCGAGAAGACGCTTACGGATCGCCAGGAAGCCATCAAGTCAGCCGTTGTCTCCCACCAGTGGGACGGCACCGATCAGGCGTTGACGAGCCCTGCGGCGGCTTCAGACGCTTGCCGACAAGCTGAACGCCGAGGCCGAAACCCTGGAGAAGGCATCAGACGAGAAGGCCCGAGCCGTGCTGCAAAAGCAGTTCAATGAACTTGACGCCCGGGTGAGGCTGAGTCAGGTCAAAGATGCGGTCATCACTGCGGTGGGCCGTCTCAGTCACCAGGCCAAACTCACGCGTTGCCTCAATGCCGTAAAGACCAACGCCATCTCCTTGAAAGCATCAGAGCTGGCCGAAAAGGTGGTCTCAAAGGAGCTGGCCGCAGCTCTGAACCGCGAGTTCAAGGCGTTGGGCGTTGGCGCCCCTCAGTGTTTCGTTGCAGAGTCGCTCGGATAAGGGCAAGGCCTTGCACAAGCTCAAACTGGAGTTGCCGCAGAGTCGCAGTCCAGCTGACATCCTGAGCGAGGGAGAACAGCGCGCCATCGCTATTGGGGCATTCCTCGCGGAAATCGGCCTCAGTGGCGGTAAGGGGCGGCGTCGTGTTTGACGATCCAGTGTCCTCGTTGGACCATCGCCGACGAGAGCGAGTGGCTCGGCGGATGGCGGTGGAGGCCGCTCAGCGTCAAGTCATCGTCTTCACTCATGACATCTATTTTCTCTGCATCCTCGCGGAGGAAGCGGAGGCGGCTGGAGTGCCGATTGCTACCCAGAGCTTGACCCGTCGCGCCGAAGGATTTGGCATTGCGGACCCGGACCTACCCTTCGAGGGCAAGAACGCAAGCAAGCGGATCGGAGCGCTGAAGGCTCAGCAGCAAATCATCGCCAAGCTTCACAAGGATGGCGAAGAGAAGGAGTGCCGGAAGCTGACCGTCGACGCCTACTTCCATCTGCGAATGGCATGGGAGCGTGCCGTCGAAGAAGTGCTGCTCCGCAGGGTCGTACTTCGCTTCCGCAAGGGCATTGAAACTCAGCGCCTGGCCGAGGTTGTCGTCGATGACAGCGACTATGCCCAGGTAGATGCTGGAATGACGAGATGCTCGAACTTTGCGCATGACAAGGCGCTCATGGGTGGTGTGGCCGTGCCTGATCCAGAGGAACTTTTGACCGACATTGCGGCACTTGAAAAATGGCGCACGCAGATCGAGAAGCGCAGTGTGGAGACGGGCAAGAAGCGGAAGTCTGGGACACCGACAGCGGTGCCAAGCGCAGCTACGACGGCGCCCTCAATCACGGCTCAATAGCGCGTTGGAGTTCGTCGCGGGCTTGCTGCTGGGAACTGCTGAATATCTATGCAGACACTGAATAGAGAGGCGATCGACGACGTACCAGTCCGGCGTGACGATCACGGATGCTTTCGGCGCTGTCAGCAAAAGCCACTACCTTCTGGCCGTGATCCCGCGCGGGCGAATTTTTTAGGGAGGTCTCGCTTGGTGTGTCTGGCCTTGGGTTGTCGGCACATACAGTAGTGCCAACCCTGAATTGAGCACTGACAGATAGACGGAATCACATGAAGGACATTGAGAGCCTGAAGACCATCGCGGTTCTGGTCGATGCCGAGAACGCTCAGCACTCGAAGCTCGGGGCCATCCTCGACGAACTGCTCAAGCACGGTCACGTGATTGCCAAGAACGCATATGGCGACTGGACTTCTGAGCGCTTGAAGAACTGGCCGGATGTGCTCGATCGGTTGGCGATTCGGCCTCACCATCAGTTCGCTCGGACCTCGGGCAAGAACGCCACGGACATCGCGATGGTTATCGACGCGATGGACATGTTCCACAGCGAAGATTTCGATGCCTTCGCGATCGTCAGCAGTGACAGCGACTTCACCGGCCTCGCATCTCGCCTTAGGCGCGGAGGCAAGTACGTGTTCGGGTTCGGCGAAGAGAAGACACCGGTTTCGTTCCGCAACGCCTGCGACGATTTCATCCTGACCGAGTACCTCGGCGCCGTTCCGGTTGCGAGCACGACACCTGCTGCTGACCCGGGAGGCGAGTCGCCCGAAGAGCGCGACATCATCGCCCTGCTCAAGGCGGCAGCATCGGAGTTTGCCGAAGGCGAAGGCTGGACGCTGACGTCGCATGCAGGCAACACCATCAAGCGACAACGACCCGACTTCTCGCCGAAGGTCTTCGGCTGCCGCTCTCTCGGCCAAGTCATCAGCAAGTTCGACCGCCACTTCGAGCTGAAGCGCGTTGCACGTGGCGACGGCATGACCGACCAGTATCGCGAGCGCCCCCAGGGCTCTTTGCGTCCCTCGACCTGACTGTGAGCATCGATCGTCGCAGGCAGGTGCGTCCCTTGGTTGCCCGGTGTTGCGCGATAACTTCGGTTCACGTCCCAATTGCGCTGTGGCTCAGGCACGCTGCCAAGGGGTAAACCGGTTTGCGGGTTGACGTTGGCGACGCGATCGGATCCATGCGTCGGTGCACGTGAGCGCGCTGCCGCCGAGCACAGATATCAGACAACTGTCTGATATTTCGGTCTCGCGCCAAAGAAAAAGGGGTTACGTTCGCACGTAACCCCTTGATTTTTATGGCTCCCCGACCTGGGCTCGAACCAGGGACCTACGGATTAACAGTCCGGCGCTCTACCGACTGAGCTATCGGGGAATACAGCCTAAAAGTATAGCCGGAAACCGCTTGCCCTCGACCCCGTCTCTCCGCGCGTCACGCATCAGAAGTCCAGCCCCACCGACGCGTGCAGCGAGCGTGGGGCCAGCGGATAGAGGTAGGCGTGGCCGTACTGGAGTGGGGCCTCCTTCCAGGCGCGTTTGTCCGCCATGTTGTCGACCCCAGCACGCCAGACCGCTTGGCGTTGCCCGCCCAGGCGCTGGGAGTAGCGAACAGCCAGATCCAGGCGTGTCCAGCCCGGCGTGGCCAACGCGTTGTCGGGCAGCACCATGCGTTCGCTCTCGTGTGTGAGGAAGACCAGAAGGGCAAGTCCCGGAATGCCGGGCATGTTGTAGGCACTCTGCAACTTGATGCTGGTGTCGGGCACGTTGGTGGGGCGCTTATCGTTCAGGCTGGCGTCCGTCGAGCCTTCGCGCCGAGCCTTCAGTGCCAGCACGCTGCCGCGCAGGCTGATCGCAGTGCCGCGCCACTCGACTTCGACCTCCAGGCCGCGATGGCGCGCCGAGCCGTCTGCGCGGCGCACACAGCTAGCGTCGGTATCGCAGCTTCCGATGTCGCGCCATTCGGGGCGCTCGATGTCGAACGCGGCGACGCGCCAGTCCAGGCTGCGGCCGGCATGCTTGTAGCCCAGTTCAAGCTGCCGGCTCTTCAACGCAGGCAGCGCTTGCCCGGCATCGACGTAACGCGCGCGGTTCGGTATGACGTCACTCTCCACGCCGCGGCCCCAACTGGCGTAGGCCGTGCCGGTGTCGCCCACGGCTTGGCTGAAAGCAAGCCATGGCGAGATGAAGCGCTGCGTGTAGGCCGTGGCCCGTGAGCCGTCGGTGCGCACGCTCTCGCGCTGCATCCGCGTGTGTCGCAGGCCAGCCCACGCCCGAAGTCCGTTACCGAAGCCCACCATGTCCTGCAGATGCAACTCGGTGCTGCGCTCGTCGCGGTTCGTGTTCTCGTCGGTCAGCGTGGGGTCGGCGGGCACCACGCCCAGGCCGTCGATGCTGCCGCTGCCGACGTAGTTGTAGGCTTGGCGCTGGTAGCGTGCCGTGTATCGCGTGCCCAGCACGCCGATGTTGAAGCGATGTGTCAATCCGGCCAGCGTGGCCTGGCCCTGCAGCGACACGTCCAGCGCACGGCTGTGGCGGCGTTCGTCTTCACTGCGGAAGTCGTACAAGTCGAAGCTGCCATCACTGCAGTAGCGGTCGTAGCTGTCTTCGTTGCTGCAGCCGTAGGGGAAGGCGATGCGGTCGTCGGTGCGCAGACGCTGCAGCATGGCGTGGGCGACGAAGTCGATGCTGGCGCCCAGCGCGTGCGTGTAGCGCAGCGATGCGGTGTTGCCCGCCATCACCACCGGCAGGCTCCAGGCCTGGTTATTGAGGTTGGTGCGCGGGTCGATGTCGCTGGCCTCGGGCAGACGGTTCCCCAGCAAGCTGAACCCAGGCGTGCTGGGCTGGCTCTGGCGGCTGACTTCGAACTCGGCTTCGAGCAGGCTGCCAGCCGCCGGCTGCAGTTCGAAAGCACCCGCCAGCAGGTGCCGGCTGCCGCGCGCATTGCGCATCGGCGGGTCCAGGCGCTCGGCGCTGGCGTTGATGCGCCACCCGCTTCGCAGACCGCTGTCGCCGCGGTTCCCGATATCCAGCTCGGCAGCCACGCTGCCGTCGGCCTTCCAACCCAAGTACAGGCTGCGCACGTCGCGCGTCGGCCGCTTCACCACCAGGTTCACCAGCCCGCCAGGGGCGCTGGTGCCGGCCTGCAGGCCACTGGTGCCCTTGATGACTTCCAGCGCTTGCTTGTTCGCTTGGGCGATGACGGTCTCGGCGTTGATGGGCAGGCCGTCACGGCGGTAGTTGAAGCGGTTGTCGAGCGTGTAGCCGCGCACGGCCAACTGGCTCCAGTAACCGGGCGGGTTGTAGGCGTCGGTGATGCCGGCGTCCAGGCGCGTGATGTCGGCCAGGCTGCCGATGCCGGCGTCCTGCAACTGCGTGGTGCTGATGACGCTGGCCGAAAGCGGCGTACGCGACAACGGCAGGTCGCCGAAGCCGGCCACGCTGGCGCTGTTGCCGGCGCTCTTGCCGGTGACGGTGATCACCTGTGCCGGTGGGGTCTGCGCCAGCGCTGGGCCGGCCGTCACCGCCAGTGTGGCTTGCGCCAGCAGCATGCGCCAGCAGGGTGGCCGATAGACGTGATGAGGGGAAACGGAACGGAATGCCATCGTGTGCCTTGTCGATGGCAGGTGGGCAAACGCTGGAGGCCGCGCACGAAGAACACGTGCGCCGATTCAGGCTGCTTCCCTGCGCGAGGATTACCTCAGTCAGGTTCAAAGGGACTTTCTCAGTCGGCGCCGCGTGTACGGTGCCAACACCCCTAGCGAAGTGCTGCCGGCCCGGATTCGGGCCGACAACGGCGTGCATTATGGTCGCGGAACGAAACCGCGCTGGCGACCCCGGAAACAAGACAGCCCGCACGCGGCGGGCTGTCGTCCTTCACGTGCGGCGCTTCAATCGAAGGTCGGCGAATCCACGCCCAGCACCTTGTGCAGCTTGGGGCTGGTGGTGGTGTACTGCAGCAGGACGGGCTTCTCGGGGAAGACGTAGGCCGCCGCCCCGAAGGCCGCCAGCGCGGCTTCGTGAAAGCCCGAGAGGATGAGCTTCTTCTTGCCGGGGTAGATGTTGATGTCGCCCACGGCGAATATGCCTGGGACGTTGGTCTCGAACTTCTCGGTGTCGACCATCAGCTGCTTGCTGTCTATGCCCAGGCCCCAGTCGGCGATGGGCCCGAGCTTGGGACTCAGGCCGAAGAAGACCAGCAGCATGTCCAGCAGCAGCACACGCGTCACGCCGTCGCCGCCGGTGAACTTCAGCCGCTGCAACCGGCCCTCGGACTCCTCGAAGCCGGTGACCTGGCCGACCACGAACTGCATCTCATGGGCCTCGCACATCGCGCGCATCTTGCCCTCGTTGGCGGGCGCGGCGCGGAAACCGTCGCGCCGGTGCATCAGGGTCACGCTTTCGGCCCGGTGCGGGCCTGGCTGCGCGAAGTTCAGCGCCCAGTCCAGCGCCGAATCGCCACCGCCGACGATGACGAGGTTCTTGCCGGCGAACTTGGCCGGCTCGCGCACGCGGTAGAAGACCTGCGTGTCGTTGTAGCGCTCCAGCCCCTCGACCTTCAGCGTGCGGGGCTGGAAGGAACCCACGCCGCCGGCGATGAACACTGTCTTGCTGAGCAGGCGCGTGCCCTTGTTCGTTTCGACGAAGAAGCGCCCGTCGGGCAGCTTGCGCACCACCGTGACTTCTTCGCCCAGGTGGAAGCTGGCGCCGAAGGGCTCGATCTGCCGCAGCAGCTGGTTCGTGAGTTCCTGGCCGGTGCACACGGGCACGGCCGGGATGTCGTAGATGGGCTTGTCGGGATAGAGCTCGACACATTGGCCGCCGGGGCAGGCCAGCGAGTCGATGACGTGGCACCTGATCTCGAGCAGCCCCAGTTCGAAGACCTGGAAGAGCCCGACGGGTCCGGCACCGACGATGACGGCGTCGGTCTCTACCGTTGCGCCGTGCAATGCGGGCGGGGCTTCGTTCGCCGCATCGGCAACCCGGCGGGCGCGCTGGTCCATGGCCGCACGCTTCAGCGGGCCAGCTGGTCGAGCTTGTCCTTGCGGTCTTTCCACTCGTCGGCGTCGGCCGGAGGCGCCTTGCGCTTGGTGATGCTGGGCCACTTGCGCGACAGCTCGGCGTTGAGCTTGATGAAGGCCAGCTGGTCGGTCGGCACGTCTTCCTCGGGCAGGATGGCGTTCACCGGGCACTCGGGGATGCACACCGCGCAGTCGATGCACTCGTCGGGGTCGATGACGAGCATGTTCGGGCCCTCGCGGAAGCAGTCGACGGGGCAGACGTCAACGCAGTCGGTGTACTTGCAGCGGATGCACGATTCGAGGACAACGTGGGTCATTTACGGGCTCGGTGGGATGTAACGGGGCCGCGGGGGCATGCCGCGGCCCGCACCAAGCCCATATCTTAGGGCGTGCTGGTGACTTGCCTGCGTTGCGCGGCCTCAAGCCCAGGACAGGCAGATGGCCGCGGAAGAGCGCGCGCACCCGTGACTGAAGACGAGGGCCGGCCGACTTTCTAGAATGCCGAAGATGCCCAATCCGTTGTTCCACCAGCGACGGCGCCTGCTGGCGGGGATGGGCCTGGCTACCCTGCTGGCGGGCTGCCATACCGCACCGGTGTTGCTGCCGCCGGCGGCAACCCCCGCGCCACCCCCGCTGCCAGCGCCACCACCACCTCAGCCCAAGCCGCCACGCATCGGCCTCGCACTGGGCGGCGGGGCCGCGCGGGGTTTTGCCCACATTGGCGTCATCCAGGTGCTGGAAGAGGCCGGCATCCGGCCCGCGTTGGTGGCCGGCACCTCGGCCGGCAGCCTGGTGGCCGCGATGTACGCCTCCGGCAAGTCCGGGCCCGAGATGGGCCAGTTGGCACTGACCATGGACGAAGGCGCCATCACCGACTGGTCCTTCCCCACACGCGGGCTGATCCGCGGCGAGGCGCTGGCGCGTTACGTGCGGGAGCAGACCAGCGGGCGCACCATCGAGCAGATGAAGCTGCCACTGGGCATCGTAGCCACCGATCTGGACAGCGGCGAGGCCATTCTCTTCCAGCGAGGCGACACCGGTGCGGCCGTGCGCGCCAGCAGCGCTGTGCCGGCGGTGTTCCAGCCGGTGCGCATCGGCAGCCGCGAATACGTCGACGGCGGGCTGGTGTCCCCTGTGCCCGTGCGTTTTGCGCGACAGATGGGCGCCGAACTGGTGATCGCGGTGGATATCTCCTCGCCGCCCGACGGCAATGCCACCGGTGACGTGATGAAGATGCTGCTGCAGACCTTCGCCATCATGGGCCGCAGCATCAACCAGTTCGAGCTGCGCGATGCCGACGTGGTGCTGCGCCCGCTGCTGGCGGGGGTGACCAGCGCCGACTTCTCGGCCCGGGCCAAGGCCGTGCAGGCCGGGCGTGAGGCGGCGCTGCGTGCTCTGCCCGAACTGAAGGCGCGCATCGCGGCCTTCATGGCGCGCCAGCTGCGGCCTGACTGACCGTCGCCGCGTTGCTCGCCCATGGTCCGACCTATGGCCTTGCACGTCGCGTTGCCTGCCCTGGCTGCTGCGCTGCTGTTTGGCGCCAGCACGCCGCTGGCCAAGCTGCTCGTCGGCGACGTGTCGCCGCTGCTGCTGGCAGGGCTGCTCTATCTCGGCAGCGGCCTGGGGCTGGGCTCGTGGTGGGCGCTGCGGCGGGCACCTTGGCGCGGGTCGGTGCCTGCTGCAGCGCCACTGGGTGTGCCGCGCAGCGAACTCCCCTGGCTGTTGGGAGCGATCGCCTTCGGTGGCATGCTCGGCCCGGCGTTGCTGATGCACGGCCTGGCGAAGACCGGCGCTGCCGCGGCATCGCTGCTGCTGAACGTCGAGGGAGTGTTCACGGCCGTGATCGCCTGGGTCGGGTTCAGGGAAAACGCCGACCGACGTATCGTGCTGGGCATGGTGGCCATCGTGGCCGGCGGTGTGCTGCTGTCTTGGGAGCCCGGCGGCGCCCGACTTTCGGCCGGCGCGCTGTTCATCCTGGGCGCCTGCCTGTGCTGGGCCATCGACAACAACCTGACGCGCCGCGTGTCGGCGCACGACGCGATGTTCATCGCCGGCGTCAAGGGCCTGGTCGCGGGCGGCTGCAACACGGCCCTGGCGATGGCCAGCGGGGCGCCGTGGCCGGCGCTGCCGACGGTCGTCGCCAGCCTGATCGTCGGCTTCCTGGGCTACGGGCTCAGTCTCAGCCTCTTCGTCGTGGCGCTACGCGGGCTGGGCACGGCGCGCACTGGCGCATATTTCTCGGTGGCGCCGATCTTCGGCGTGCTGGTGTCGCTGGCGCTGTGGCCCGAGATGCCGGGGCCGCTGTTCTGGATGGCGGCGGCACTCATGTCGCTTGGTGTGGCGTTGCACTTGCTTGAGCGGCATCTGCACGTGCACACGCATTTGCCGCTGGAACATGCACACCGCCACCGCCACGACGCTCACCACCAGCACGGGCACGATGTTGCGTTCAGCGGGGACGGCGCGCACTCGCACCCTCATCGCCATGAGGAACTGATGCACAAGCACCCGCATTACCCGGACATCCACCACCGGCATCCGCATTGACCCGGGGTGGACAGGGCGGGCCGCCGGGATTCATAACCCGCGCCCCCAAAAGAAAGGGCCCGGCTTTGCAACCGGGCCCAAAACAACCTTCCACACGAGAGACCTGGGGTTGAAGTCCCCCAGGCTCTGGGTAGAGCAACCGGAGGCGCGGAAAGTTCCGCGCCTGCCATTCAACTCGCTGGCGCGGGCTGGCCGCGCCGCGTGATCAGGCCACCTTCTTCGACTTCGTGGCGGTCTGGCTGGCCTTGACGGCCTGGTTCGTCAGGGTCGTGAAGTTGGCTTCGGCCACTTCAGTGGCTTGCTTGGCAGCCTTCTGCACGCTTTCGAAGGCATTGTTGGCGGCGGCCACGGCCGACTTCATCATCGCCACAGCGCTTTCCGAGCCGGCGGGCGCATTCTTGACGGCGGTGTCGACCAGGGCCAGCACCTTCTTCTGGCTGTCGGCCATGGTGGCTTCGGCCGCCTTGGTCACTTCGGCATTGGTGCCGGCCAGGATTTCGTAGACGTGACGGCTGTAGGCGGCGGCCTTCTCGGCGCTGGGCTGCAGCAGGCTGGCCTGCAGGTTCAGCAGTTCCTGCGCGTCCTTGACCGACAGGGCAGCCTGGGTCGACTCGGCCACTTCGGCCAAAGTCGTCTTGGCGACCTGCATGTTCAGCTCGACCAGCTTCTCGACGCCTTCGAAGGCTTTCGCGGTCAGGCCGAACAGGGTTTCGATGTTGGCCTTCTGGGCGGCAGCGAATTGCTCGGGGGTGAAATTCGTGATCATGGTGTAGCTCCGTTGAGGGTGAGGTCAGGAAAACCGTGCCGCGCCGTGTTCAAGCAAATTTGCTGCGCTGCAACATGATCGGAAGTATAGGAGGCGCAGCAGCCAATGCAAGCTCTTTTTGCTGCGCTGCAACAAAGTAGGGGTGCCTTCCTAGAATCCGCCGTGCGCGCCTTCCACTCCGACCAGTTCGTGTTGCCGCTTCCTGCCGGTCACAGTTTCCCCATGTCCAAGTACCGGCTGCTGCGCGAGGCCGTCGAGGCCACGTTGCCCGGCGTGCGTGTGACCGAGGCACCACCGGCCAGCGACGGCGAACTGGCGCTGGCGCACGAGCCGGCGTGGATCAACGCCGTGGCCGAGGGTACGCTGAGCGAGGCGCAGCAGCGCGAAATCGGATTTCCCTGGAGCGAGCGGATGGTCGAGCGGTCGCGCCGCTCGGTGGGCGCCACTGTCGCCGCGGCACGTACGGCGCTCTTCGACGCTGAAGGCGTGGCCGCCAATCTGGCCGGCGGCACGCACCATGCCTACGCGCACAAGGGTTCGGGATACTGTGTCTTCAACGACGTCGCCGTCGCCGCGCGACTGATGCAGGCGGAGTGGCACCGTCGCCGCCAAGGCCGGGCCGATGGCCAACGGCTGCTGCGCGTGATCGTCATCGACCTGGACGTGCACCAGGGCAACGGCACGGCAGCCATCTTCCGCGACGACCCCACTGTGTTCACGCTCAGCCTGCACGGCGCACGCAACTTCCCCTTCCGCAAGGAAGCCAGCGACCTCGACGTCGACCTGCCCGACGGCTGCGGTGACGTTGACTATCTGGCCGCGTTGGACGCCGCGCTGGCCCAGGCCTGGGCCAGCCACGGAGATGCGCTGCCCGGGCTGGCCTTCTACCTGGCCGGCGCCGACCCGCACGAGCACGACCGCCTGGGCCGCCTGAAGCTCACCGCCGCCGGCCTGGCCGAACGCGACCGGCAGGTGCTGGCAGCGCTGCGCGAGCGCGGCATTCCGGTGGCGCTGTCGATGGCCGGCGGTTACGGGCGCGACATCCACACTACCGTGGACGTGCAGCGGCGTACCTTGCAGGAGGCGCTGGCGGCTTGGCGGACATGGCCCAGGCAGGCGCGGCATCCTGCAGTGGAAGAATCGGCGGCATGAGCGACCGCCAGCACCCGCTGCCCCGAGAGAGTTTCCCGCATTTCCAGGCCATCACCACGCGCTGGATGGACAACGACGTCTACGGCCACGTCAACAACGTCGTGCACTACAGCTACTTCGACACCGCGGTGAACCGCTACCTCATCGAGGCCGGCGCGCTGGACATTCACGCTGGGGAAGTCATCGGCCTGGTGGTACAGACGCAGTGCCACTACTTCGAGAGCCTCGCCTTCCCTCAGACGGTGCACGCCGGCTTGCGCGTGGCTCGGCTCGGGCGCTCCAGCGTCACCTACGAGCTCGGCCTCTTCGCCGACGACGCGCCGCTGGCCGCGGCCGTAGGGCGCTTCGTGCATGTCTACGTCGACCGCGCCACGCGCCGCCCGGTACCCGTGCCCGACCCCCTACGCGCCGCGCTCGCGCCCCTTCTTGTGAACCCCCAGGAACCCGCATGACGATCCCCCACGACACGCACCCGGCGGCCCACGTCGTCATCAACCCCGAGATCACGCCGGCCAGTACCGCGGCGGTGGATGTGGCCATCACTTCGCGACGCTCGATCCGCGCCTTCCTGCCCACGCCAGTACCGCGCGAGGTGATCGAGCACATGCTCACCGTAGCCGCGCGCGCGCCCTCGGGCACCAACACCCAGCCGTGGCAGGTGCACGTGCTCACCGGTGATGCGCTGCACGCGCTGTCGAAGGACATCCTGGCCGCCCACGACGACCCCGCCAGCCGCGCCACCTACAACGAGGAATATGCCTACTACCCCACCGAATGGCGCAGCCCCTACATCGATCGGCGCCGCAAGGTGGGCTGGGACCTGTACACGCTGCTGGGCATAGGCAAGGCCGACAAGGCGCGCATGCACGCCCAGCACGGGCGCAACTACGCCTTCTTCGGCGCACCGGTCGGACTGATCTTCACCATCGACCGCGTCATGCGCCAGGGCAGCTGGCTGGACTACGGCATGTTCCTGCAGAACCTGATGGTGGCGGCGCGCGCGCGCGGGCTGGACACCTGCCCGCAGGCGGCCTTCACGCAATTCCACCGCATCATCGAACGGCACCTGGGCCTGCGTGACGACCAGATGGTGGTCTGCGGCATGTCGCTGGGCCATGCCGACCCCGAGGCGGTGGAGAACTCGCTCGTCACCGAGCGCGAGCCGGTGGCCGGTTTCACGCGCTTCCTCGAATGAATTCTGGAATGAGAAGGACAAGCCGATGAGCACCCCCCCGAACCGCCCCGCCGTGCTGGTGGCCCGCGCCGTCTTCCCCGAAGTCGTCGCGCGGCTGCGCCAGCACTTCGACGTCGAGGACAACCCCGAGGACATCATCCACGGCAAGGCAGAGCTGACGCGCCGGCTGCAGGGCAAGGCCGGCGCCTTCACCACCGGCAGCGACCGCGTCGACGCCGAGGTGCTGGCGGCCAACCCGCAGCTGCGCATCGTCGCCAACATGGCGGTGGGCTACAACAACTTCGACATCCCGGCTTTCAATGCCGCCGGCGTGCTGGCCACCAACACGCCCGACGTGCTGACCGAGACCACCGCCGACTTCGGCTTCGCGCTGATGATGGCCGCGGCACGCCGCATGGCCGAGAGCGAACGTTTCCTGCGCGCCGGCCGCTGGGACCGCTGGGCCTACGACATGTTCGCCGGCAGCGACGTGCACGGAAGCACGCTGGGCATCCTGGGCATGGGGCGCATCGGGCAGGGCATCGCGCGGCGCGGCGCCCTGGGCTTCGGCATGAAGGTGATCTACCACAACCGCAGCCGCCTTCCCGAGGCCAGCGAGGCCGCGGTGAACGCCCGCTGGGTGGACAAGGCCACGCTGCTGAAGGAGGCCGACCACCTGGTGCTGGTGTTGCCCTACTCGCCGGAGAACCACCACTGCATCGCCGCGCCCGAACTCGCGCTGATGAAGCCCACCGCCACGCTGACCAATATCGCGCGCGGCGGCATCGTCGACGACGCGGCGCTGGCCGTGGCGCTGCGCGAGCGGCGAATCGCGGCGGCGGGCCTGGACGTGTTCGAAGGCGAGCCTGCCGTGCACCCCGGCCTGCTGGACGTGCCCAACGTCGTGCTCACGCCGCACATCGCCAGTTCCAGCGTGGCCACGCGGCTGGCGATGGCCAACCTGGCGGCCGACAACCTCATCGCCGTGCTCACGGGCGGCACCGCACTGACGCCGATCAACGCCGGACAGCTGCAGCGGCGCGGCTGAAGCGCAGGGCGGCGTCCTACACAGGCTGCCTGCTGCGGCGACAATCGCGGGCTTATGCCCGACTGGACGATGACCGCCGCGCTGGCCCTGCTGGCGCTGAACCTGTTGCTCCTGCTCTACCTGGCGCTGCGCCGGGGAGAAGATACCCGCGCCGCCGACGCCGAAGGGCTGCAGCGTTTGGAGCGCGAGCTGCGCGACGAACTCGGCCGACAGGGCCAGACAACGCGAGGCGACCTCGCCACCTTCCAGCAGATGTTGCTGGCGCAGAGCGGCGACGTGGCACGCACGCAGAACGAGCAGATCGACAGCTTCCGCACCCAGCTGGCCACCGTGCAGCAAAGCGTCGCCGCCGCGCTGGCGCAGGCGACGCAGGCGCTGGCGCAGCAGTCCACCGGCGCGCGCGAGGCGCAGGACGTGGCGCTGCGCCGCTTCGGCGAGACGCTGGCCGAGCAGCTGCGCAGTCTTTCCGAGGCCAACGACCGCCGCCTGGCCGAGGTGCGCGCCACCGTCGAGCAGCGCCTGAGCGCGCTGCAGGAGGGCAACGAGACGAAGCTCGACCAGATGCGTGCCACCGTCGACGAGAAGCTGCACGCCACGCTGGAGCAGCGCCTGGGCGAGAGCTTCAAGCAGGTGGCCGACCGCCTGGAGCAGGTGCACAAGGGCCTGGGCGAGATGCAGGGCCTGGCGCGCGACGTGGGTGCGCTGAACCGTGTGCTGACCAACGTGAAGACGCGCGGCGTCTTCGGCGAAGTTCAGCTGGCCGGGCTGCTGGAGCAGGTGTTCACGCCCGAGCAGTACGCCACCAACGTGGCCACGGTGCCGGGCAGCAGCGAACGCGTGGAATTCGCGATCCGGCTGCCGGGGCAGGGCGGAGGCACCGGCCGCGCGGGCGATGCCCCGCCGCTGTGGCTGCCGATCGACGCCAAGTTCCCGCGTGAGGACTACGAGCGGCTGATCGACGCCAGCGAACGCGCCGACGTGGCGGCGATGGAGGCCGCGGCCAAAGCCATCGAGGTGCGGCTGCGGCTTGAAGCCCGGAGCATCCGTGACAAGTACGTGGCGCCGCCGCACACCACCGACTTCGGCATCCTCTTCCTGCCCACCGAGGGCCTCTATGCCGAGGCGCTCCGTCGCCCCGGCCTGGCCGAGGCGCTGCAGCGTGAACACAAGGTGATGCTGGCCGGCCCGACCACGCTGCTGGCGCTGCTGAACAGCCTGCAGATGGGTTTCCGCACGCTGGCGCTGGAGAAGCGCTCGTCCGAGGTCTGGGAGGTGCTGGGCGCGGTGAAGACCGAGTTCACCAAGTTCGGCGACATCCTGGCCAAGACGAAGAAAAAGCTCGACGAAGCCAGCAACAGCATCGAGCTGGCCGAACGCCGCACCCGCGTGATGACGCGCGAACTGCGCACCGTCGAGGCCCTGCCCGAAGCGCGCAGCGCCGAGTTGCTGCCCGGCCTGGCATTGGACGCTAGCGCGCAGCGCGACGACGAACTGGAAGGCTGAGACGCTGCCGCCAACCTCGAACATGCCGGCCAAACCCCCTGGACCGCCGCCGCGTTCCGCGGGTTCGGCGCCCGTGCTTGCGGCGCTGATCGCGGGCCAGCTGGGCATGCATTCCGCGATGGCCGGCCTGCGCCTGGCCGCGCCGCTGCAAACGCTGGGCGAGGGCTACAGCGCCTGGTCGGTGGGCCTGCTGCTGGCGCTGTTTGCCGCCGCGCCGGTGTTCACCGCCTTGTATGCCGGCCGCCTGGCCGACCGGCTGGGGTACCACCAGCCGGTGCGGCTGGCCGTCGCCATCAGCGTGCTGGGCTGTGGGCTGGCGCTGCTGTCCACCTTCGTCGGCGGCACCTGGCACTTCGCGCTGTTGTGCGCCGCGGCCTTGGCCGCCGGCGCTGGCAGCAACGTCGGCATGCTGACCATCCAGCGCACCGCCGGCGTGGCTGCGCGGGACAGTGCCGAACGCGTGCGAGTCTTCAGCTGGCTGGGTGTGGCGCCATCGTTCTCGAACGTCATCGGCCCGGTGGCCACGGGCTTCATGATCGACGCCTACGGCTTCCGCGCCGCCTACGGTCTGCTGCTGCTGATGCCCGTGGCCAGCCTGCTGGCCGCGCGCTGGGTGCCACGGCAGGCGCCGGCCGGCGAGGCCGACGCCGTCGCCGGCCGCCGCGCCTGGGACCTGCTGAAGTTGCCCGGCCTGCGGCGCCTGCTGGTCGTGAACTGGCTGCTTTCGACCTGCTGGGACGTGCACACCTTTGCCGTGCCGGTTCTGGGCCACGAGCGCGGCTTCTCGGCCAGCACCATCGGCCTCATCCTGGGCACCTTCACGCTCGCCGTCACCGGCGTGCGCATGCTGATCCCGCTGCTGGCCGACCGGCTGGACGAGCACACCGTTCTGCGCAGTGCGATGCTGGGCACGGGTGTCGTGTTTGCGCTCTACCCGTTTGCACCGAGCCCGCTGGTGATGGGCGCGCTGGCGGTGCTTCTCGGCATTACGCTGGGCAGTGTGCAGCCGATGGTGATGTCGATGCTGCACCACCTGACGCCCGACAACCGTCACGGCGAGGCGCTGGCGTTGCGCTCGATGGCCATTAACGGGTCGAGCACGGTGATGCCGCTGCTGTTCGGCGCCATCGGCGCTTTGGTCGGCGCGGGCGTGCTGTTCTGGGTGGTGGGTGGCGCCGTAGCCGCCGGCGCGTGGGTGGCGCGGCGATTGCCGGCGGCCGGCTGAGCGCCAGGGTGGAGCGTCAGAACCTGATCGTGCCCGGCTGGGGCGCCTCGGGTACCGGGGGCGGCGGAGCCGGTGTGGGCGCCGGGCGTGCCGCGGGGCTGGCAACGACGGCGCGCTGCACCAGGGGTGAGGGCACCGCTGCCGGCCAGGTTCGCGGGAGTTTCGATTCCTTGGGGTAGCCGGCAGCGTCGAGGTAGCTGGCCCAGTCGGCTTCCGAGAAGCCGCGCAGCGGCTGCGCGCCGATAGTCAGCGCCGGTACGGTGCGCCCGCCGATCAGGCGCTCCAGCGCCTGCACGTCGTCTTCGGTAGCGACGGTGCGCTCGGCGTAGGGCACGCCGCGCTTCTGCAGCAGCTTGCGGCCGTCGTCACAGGGCGCGCATTCGGCCGAGGTGTAGAGCATGACCGGGTAGCGCGCCGCGGCCTGGCGCAGTTCGATCGGCAAACCGACCTCGGCAACGGCCGCGGCGGGCGCGTTGCGCCCGATCGGCGTGATGCGCATGCTGCCCTCGAAGGGTGGCCGGTCGGTGTAGGTCACGCTGCCGTCGGGCGCCACCACTTTGTACTGGGACCATGCCGACAGGCTGGCAAGGGTCAGCCACGCCAGGGCGGCAAGCCGGAGGAGCGGGCGCAAGGTCGTCGGCTTCATGGGGTGGGCAAGGCGCCAGAACAAGCCTCGAATCTAGCCGACCCGCGGGCCGATCTCAAGTGAGACCTTGGTGGCGCAGCAGAGCCTCGAGCTCCGGCTCGCGGCCGCGGAAGGCGCGGAAGCTCTCGATGGCCGGTCGGCTTCCGCCGACCTCGAGCACGTGTTCCCTGAAACGTCGACCGGTTGCGGCGTCGAAGATGCCGGCTTCCTCGAAGGCGCTGTAGGCGTCTGCCGACAGCACCTCGGCCCAGGCGTAACCGTAGTACCCGGCAGCGTAGCCCCCGTCGAAGAGGTGGCCGAAGCTGTGTGGGTAGCGCAGGAAGTCGGGGGCGCGCATCGGTTGCAGCTCCGCGTTGACCTCATCGCAGACCAGACGCAGGCGGCCAGCCGCGGCGGCCTCGCTGTGCAGCCGCATGTCGAAAAGCGAAAACTCGCATTGGCGCAGCAGGTGCAGCCCGGTGCCGAAGTGGCGCGCTGCGACCATGCGTTCGAAAAGCTCACGCGGCAGCGCCTGGCCGGTCTCTACGTGGCGCGTCAGGTCTTGCAGCACCTCCCATTCCCAGCAGAAGTTCTCCATGAACTGGCTGGGCAGTTCCACGGCATCCCACTCGACGCCCGAGATGCCCGACACGCCCAGTTCGTCCACCTGCGTGAGCATGTGGTGCAGGCCGTGGCCGAACTCGTGGAAGAGCGTGATGACGTCGTCGTGCGTCAGCAGCGCCGGCTGACCTCCGACAGGCGGCGCGTAGTTGCAGATGAGGTGTGCCACCGGCAGCTGCAGATGGCCCTCTGGGCGGCGCCAACGTGCACGGCTGTCGTCCATCCAGGCGCCCGACTGCTTGCCGGCGCGGGCGTAGGGATCGAGATAGAAAGCCGCCACCGGGGTGCTGCCTCGCCAGACGCGGAAGAAGCGCACGCTCTCGTGCCAGACCGGCGCCGCCTCGGGGCGGATGGCCACTTCGAACAGTGTCTCGACCAGCCCGAACAGGCCCTGAAGCACCGCGGGCTCCGTGAAGTACCGTTTCACCTCCTGGCTGCTGAAGTCGTAGCGCGCCTGTTTCAGCTTCTCGGCGACGAAATGGCGGTCCCAGGCCTGCATGTCTGGCAGGCCGAGTTCGCTCGACGCGTACTCGCGCAGTTCGGCCAGTTCGCGCTCGGCGGCGGGGCGGGCGCGCCGTGCGAGGTCGCGCACGAAGGCCAGCACCTCGTCGGGCGTGCCAGCCATCTTGGGCACCAGCGCCAGATGGGCGAAGCTGGGGTGTCCCAGCAGCGCGGCTTCCTCGGCACGCAGTTCCAGCAGTTCGCGCATCAGTTCGGTGTTGTCGAGCTCGGCAGGGCCGATGTCGCTGGCACGGGTGCTGTAGGCGCGGTAGAGCTGCTCGCGCAGGATGCGATTGCCGGCGTACTGCATCAGCGGGATGTAGCAGGGCGCCTGCAACGTCAGCCGGCAGCCAGGCACGCCGGCGGTCGCGGCCGCGTCCCGCGCGGCTTGGCGCACATCGTCGGGAACGCCTTCGAGCAGGGCCTCGTCGACATCCAGCTTGAAGGCATCGGTGGCGTCGAGCACATGGTCGCCAAAGGCCTTGGACAGCGCGCTGCAGCGCTCCTGGATGGCTGCGTAGCGCGCGCGCTGTGCTCCCTGAAGATCCGCTCCGCCGAGCACGAAGTCGCGCAGCGTGTCGGACAGCGCCTTCCTCTGTGCAGGCTTCATCTCCGCAGCAGCCGGGCTGGCGGCCACGGCCTTGTACTTGGCGTAGAGCCGAGCATCGGCGCCCAGCCGCGTGGTGAAGTCGGTGAAGCGCGGCAGCGCCTCGGCGTGCGCGGCGCGCAGCGCGGGTGTGTCGGCCACGGCCTGCAGGTGGTTGACGTGCGACCAGGTGCGGCGCAGCCGCTCCACGGGCACGTCGAGCACCAGCGTCAGCGTGTCGTGGTCGGCAGGCACGTCGGGGCCGACGGCGCGTTCCAGCGCCGCTTCGGCCTCGGCCAGCAGCGCATCGATGGCCGGCTTGACGTGCTCCGGGCGGATGGCCGTGAAGTCGGGCATCTCGCTGCCCTGCAGCAGCGGGTTGTCGGTGAGGGTCATGCCTGGGCCTCCGCAGCCTGAAGGGTGTTGACGAGCAGCATCGTGATGGTCATCGGGCCGACCCCGCCTGGCACGGGGGTGATGAACCCGGACGGCCCGAGTGCGGTGCGTACCGCCGCGAAATCGACGTCGCCGCAGAGCTTGCCTTCGTCGTTTCGGTTCATCCCGACGTCGATGATGACCGCACCGGGCTTGACCATGTCGGCGGTCAGCGTGTTGCGTCGACCCACGGCCACCACCACCACGTCGGCCAAGCGTGTGTGCGCCCCGAGGTCGGGTGTCCCGCTGTGGCAGACCGTGACGGTGGCGTGCGCCTGCAGCAGCAGCAGCGCCATCGGCTTGCCGACGGTGTTGCTGCGGCCGATGACCACCGCGTGCTTGCCCTTCAGCTTGACGCCGGTGCTTTCGATCAGCTTCATGCAGCCGTAGGGCGTGGCCGGACGCAGGCCGGGCAGGCCCGTCATCAGCGCCCCCGCGCTGTGCACCGAGAAGCCGTCGACGTCCTTGGCCGTGGCGATGGCCTCGATGACCTTGTGCGGGTCGATGTGCTTGGGCACCGGCATCTGCACCAGGATGCCGTGGACTTCTGGGTCGGCATTCAAGGCCGCGATGCGCGCCAGCAGCGTGGCCTCGTCCAGCGTGGCCTCGTAGCCCTCGAGCACGGAATGGAAGCCGCACTCCTCGCAGGCCCTGACCTTGTTGCGCACGTAGACCGCGCTGGCAGGGTCGTCGCCAACGAGGATCACCGCCAGCCCGGGCCGGCGGCCGGCGGCAGTCAGCGCCGCCGCACGCGCGGCGACCTGGGTTCGAATGGTCTTCGACAGCGCAACGCCATCGATCAGTTGCGCGGTCATGTCGCGTCCTGCCTCGTCCATCTGACTGGAGCCCCCTCTCGGAGGGGGCTCGGGGGAGCCGAATGTTCGGCGCTCGCGCGAACGCGGTGGCGGACGCGGCGAAAGATCGCTCTAGGCGCGTTGAGCGCCAAGAGCGATCTTGAGCAAGTCAGCCACCGTGTTCGCGTTGAGCTTTTCCATGATGTTGGCGCGGTGCGCCTCCACCGTCTTGATGCTGATGCCCAGGTCGTCGGCGATCTGCTTGTTCAGGCGACCGGCGACGATGCGCTCGAGCACCTGCGCTTCGCGCGTCGTCAGGCGCGACAGCAAAGCGTCGCGGCTGGCCTGTTCCTGGTGCTGGCTGAAGGCACTGCGCGCCTGGTCGAGCATGCGCTCCACCAGGCCCAGCAGTTCTTCTTCCTTGAAGGGCTTCTCGATGAAGTCCATCGCGCCCTTCTTCATCGTCGTCACGGCCATCGGCACGTCGCCGTGGCCGGTGATGAAGACCACCGGCAGCGGGCTGTTGCGTTCGAGCAGGCGGTCCTGCAGTTCCAGGCCGCTCATGCCGTCCATGCGGATGTCGGCGATCAGGCAGGCCACTTCACGCGGGTCGAAGCGCGACAGGAAGGACTCCGACGAGTCGAAGCACTTGACGCGGTAGTCCTTGCCCTCGAGCAGCCATTGCAGCGAATCACGCACCGCCTCGTCGTCGTCGACGACGTAGACGGTGCCCTTCTTGGGAATCAGGCTCATGGGCGGGGGCGGCGTGTGAACGCGCGGCAGTGGTCAGGGGTTGGTCGACGCCTCGCCCTCGGCATGGGCGGCTGCAGCGTCGGCGCGCAGCGTGGTATCCACCGGCAGGGTGAACGAAAACCGGCAGCCGACGGCCTGTGGACCATTGTAGAGGTTCTGCGCCCGCATCCGGCCCCGGTGCGACTCGATGATCGAGCGGCACAGGCTCAGGCCGATGCCCAGGCCTTCGGCCTTGGTCGAGAAGAAGGCTTCGTAGAGCCGCCCGATGACCTCGTCCTTGATGCCCGGGCCCATGTCGGTGACGCTGAACTCGATCACGCCGCCTTCCTCGGGCGTGTAGCGCGGCACCACGCGCAGCTCGATGTGGCGTCGCTGCGGCGGCAGTTGCGCGCCGTCGATGGCCTCGGCGGCGTTCTTCAGCAGGTTCATCAGCACCTGCTCGACGAGGATGGGGTCGGCCATGATGGTGGGCAGGCGTTGCGCCACGTAGGTGTGGATGGCGACGTTGCGCCGGCGCAGTTCGATGCCGGCCAGTTCCACCGCGTCTTCGACGATCTCGCGCGCTTCGGTGGGCTGGCGCTGCGGCTCGCTGCGTTTGACGAAGGCGCGGATGCGGTGGATGATCTGCCCGGCACGCTCGGCCTGGCGCGAGGTCTTCTGCAGCGCCGCGATCAGGTCTTCGGGCTTGATCGATCCGGCCTTCACGCGCGAGACCATGCCGTTGCAGTAGTTGGTGATGGCCGTCAACGGCTGGTTGAGTTCGTGCGCCACCGACGACGCCATCTCGCCCATCGTCACCAGCCGGCTCGTCACCTGCGCTTTCTCGGCCTGCGCGGCACTCTGCTCTTCGGCGCGCAGCCGCGCGGTGATGTCGGTGGCGATGAGCATCTGTGCCAGGCGGCCGTCGGTCCACTGCAGGTAGCGCGCGCGCACGTCGAACCACTTCTGCAGCGACTCGACAAAGACCTCGCTCGGGTTGACGCCGGTTTCGGTGAGTTGCTCGGTCGGCAGGCCCGACAGGCCGTCGACCTCGTCGTGTCCGTCGCCGCCGAAGGCTTCGACGCCGCCTGCGCCGCCCGCCATCTGCTGGTGGCCTGCAGGTTCATTTCCGAACCACAGCCGGTAGCTGCGGTTGGCGAACAGCAACTCGCCCTGCTGCACCGACAGCACCGACACCGAGGCGTCCAGCGCCTCGAGCACGGTGGTGAAGCGTTCGTGCGAAGCCGAGAGCTGGTCGCGGATGCGCTTGGCCTCGGTGATGTTGGTGATGCTCGTCATCCAGCCCGTCTGCTGGCCCTTCGGGTCGATCAGCGGGCTGATGTACATGCGGGCGTCGAAGACGACGCCGTCCTTGCGCATCACCTTCACCTCGATGCCGCCGGCCGGGCTGCGGCCCTGCAGTTCCTGCTGCAGCAGGCGCGCGTTTTCCTCCAGGCGGTCGGGTGGCCAGTAGGGGTAGGGCGGCAGGCGGCCGACGAGTTCGGCCTGGCCGAAGCCCGTCATCTGGCAGAAGGCGGCGTTGACGTAGGTGACGCGACCTTCGAGGTCCATGGCGCGCATGCCGGTGGGCATGCTGTTCTCCATCGCGCGGCGGAAGTTGGTTTCCTGCACCAGCGCACCCTGGATCTGGCTGCGCCGCCTCATGTGGCGCCAGGTGCCTAGCAGCATCCACACCGTCAGCACGGACAGCGCCACCACCATCCAGAACAGGGTGTTGTTGACCAGGCCGATGCTGGTTCGCCAGCCCTGGCCACGCAGCAGCAGGCCGTTGAGCGCAGGGGTCAGCGGGGCGTCGCTGACGATGGCCGCGCGCCGGCTGGCCTCACCGGGCATCGGTGTCACGGTGGCGGCGAGCAGCTTCTGGTTCTCGTCGACGATCGAGATCATGTGGCGCTGCGCCACGTCGGCAGGCACGAAGTGCCGCACCAGCGAATCCACCGAGTACTCGACGACAAGCACGCCGGTGAAGCTGTTTCGATCGACCAGCGGCAGGTGCAGTTGGAAGGCGGCGGCGCCGGTGTTGTCGGTGAAGCCGCGCGAATAGGCCGGCGAACGGGTTTCGCGTGCAGCCCGGTAGGTGGTTTCGGGCTCGCTCGGCTGGCCTTCGACAGGCAGTGCCGGCTCGGGCGTGGCGCCGGCGGCGTTGAAGTTGTAGAGCAGCGCCCCGTAGGTGGCGCGCAGTTTGCGGCGGGCGTCCAGTAGGCTCAGGTGGGTGACCTCGGGCCGCTCGCGGGCAAAGGCGGCGGCCTGCTCGATGAACTCGTCGGCGCTGGTATCGCGTACGACCAGGTCGCGCGCCATGCGGATCAGCGTCTCCTGGTTCTGGATCAGACGCAGCCCGATCTGCTGCTGAGTGAGTTCCGTATCACGTTTCACCGAGGCTGTCTCGCGCTCGATTTCCTCGTTGCGCAGGTACCAGAACGCGGAAATGATGGCTGCCAGGAAGAGCAGTACCGACAGCAACGGGCCCAGCGTTGCGAAGCGGTCTTGGCGCGCAGGTGATTGGCGGCGCCACCAGCGGCCGAACAGCCGTTTTGCTGCCGGCAGCGGCGCTGCGAGCGAGGGATTGGGCGGGGGGGAGGGCGCCGAAGGAAGCGTCATCGCGGCATTATGCGAGGGCCTGCCAGGCGGGTAAGAATTTCGCATAATGAAAAGTAGAGGCACTATTTGAAATATTTTGGGTTTGTGCGACACTCGCGCCGCTCGAAAAAACACCGTCTACAGGAGACAGCCATGTCCGCACTGCCCGACTCCTTCCGTGGCGTCGATGCCACCGATGCCGACCCCCAGGAAACTCGCGAATGGCTCGACGCCCTGTCTGCCGTCATCGGCAGCGAAGGCGCCGGCCGGGCCCATTACCTCCTGGAGCAACTGCTCGAGCACGCGCGCCAGTCCGGCATGGACATGCCGTTTTCCGCCAACACGAGCTACACGAACACGATCGACCCCGACGAGGAAGAGCGCAGCCCAGGCAACCTCGACATCGAAGGCCGGCTGCGCGCCTACATGCGCTGGAACGCGATGGCGCTGGTGGTCAAGGCCAACCGCCTGCACCCGGCCGACGGCGGCGACCTCGGCGGTCACATCAGCAGCTTCGCCAGTCTGGCGCACATGCTGGCGGCCGGCTTCAACCATTTCTGGCACGCCGAGAGCGAAGGCCACGGCGGCGACCTGCTCTACATGCAGGGCCATTGCAGCCCCGGCATATACGCGCGCGCCTTCATGGAAGGCCGGCTGAGCGAAGAGCAGATGCTGCACTTCCGCCAGGAAGTCGGCGGCAAGGGCCTGAGCAGCTACCCGCACCCCAAGCTCATGCCCGAGTTCTGGCAGTTCCCCACCGTCAGCATGGGGCTGGGGCCGCACATGGCCATCTACCAGGCGCGCTTCCTGAAGTACCTGCACGCCCGCGGCATCGCCGACACGGCCAATCGCAAGGTCTGGGTGTTCTGCGGCGATGGCGAGATGGACGAACCCGAGAGCCTGGGCGCCATCGGCCTGGCGGCGCGCGAGAAGCTCGACAACCTGATCTTCGTCGTCAACTGCAACCTGCAGCGCCTGGACGGCCCGGTGCGCGGCAACGGCAAGATCATCCAGGAACTGGAAGGCGTGTTCCGCGGTGCGGGCTGGAACGCCATCAAGCTGATCTGGGGCAGCAACTGGGACCCGCTGCTGGCGCGCGACAAGGACGGCGCGCTGCGCAAGATCATGCTCGACACGCTGGACGGCGACTACCAGGCCTTCAAGGCCAACGACGGCGCCTTCGTGCGCAAGAACTTCTTCGGCCGCGACCCGCGCACGCTGGAACTCGTCGCCAAGATGAGCGACAAGGACATCTGGCACCTGCGCCGCGGTGGCCACGACGCGCAGAAGGTCTACGCCGCCTTCCACCGCGCCAACAGCGCCAAGGGCCACCCGACGGTGCTGCTGGTGAAGACGGTCAAGGGCTGGGGCATGGGCAGTGCCGGCGAAGGCAAGAACACCGCCCACCAGGCCAAGAAGCTGACCGACGAGGACGTGCGCTTCTTCCGCGACCGCTTCAACATCCCCATCAGCGACGCCGACCTGCCCAAGATCCCGTTCTACAAGCCGGCCGACGACACGCCGGAAATGCGCTACCTGCACGAGCGCCGCAAGGCTCTGGGTGGCTACCTGCCCAAGCGCCGCGTGAAGGCCGACGAGAGCTTCACGGTGCCGGCGCTGGAGACCTTCAAGGCCGTGCTCGACCCCACCGCCGAGGGCCGCGAGATCAGCACCACGCAGGCCTACGTGCGCTTCCTGACCCAGCTGTTGCGCGACCAGGCGCTGGGCCCGCGAGTCGTGCCCATCCTGGTGGACGAAGCGCGCACCTTCGGCATGGAGGGCCTGTTCCGCCAGATCGGCATCTACAACCCCGAGGGCCAGAAGTACACGCCGGTCGACAAGGACCAGGTGATGTACTACAAGGAAACGGTCAACGGCCAGATCCTGCAGGAAGGCATCAACGAGGCCGGCGGCATGAGCAGCTGGATCGCCGCGGCGACGTCGTACTCGACGAACAACCGCATCATGGTGCCGTTCTACATCTACTACTCGATGTTCGGCTTCCAGCGCATCGGCGACCTGGCCTGGGCGGCGGGCGACATGCAGGCGCGCGGATTCCTGCTCGGCGGCACCAGCGGCCGCACGACGCTGAATGGCGAAGGCCTGCAGCACGAAGACGGCCACAGCCACGTCCTCGCCGGCACGATCCCGAATTGCATCTCGTACGACCCGACCTTCGCGCACGAGGTCGCCGTCATCATCCACCACGGCCTGAAGCGCATGGTCGAGAAGCAGGACAACGTCTACTTCTACCTCACGCTGCTCAACGAGAACTACCCGATGCCGGGCCTGAAGGCCGGCACCGAGGACCAGATCATCAAGGGCATGTACCTGCTGGAAGAGGGCGCCAAGAAGACACCGCGCGTGAACCTGCTGGGCAGCGGCACCATCCTGCGCGAAAGCATGGAAGCGAAGAAGCTTCTCGAGGCGGAGTGGGGCGTGGCTGCGAACGTGTGGAGCTGCCCGAGCTTCAACGAACTGGCGCGCGACGGCCAGGACTGCGAACGCTGGAATCTGCTGCACCCCACGGCCGAGCCGCGGGTGTCCTATGTGGCGCAGCAGCTGGCCGCGCACGCCGGGCCGGTGGTGGCATCGACCGACTACATGAAGAACTATGCCGACCAGATCCGCGCCTTCATCCCCAAGGGCCGCGCCTTCAAGGTGCTGGGCACTGACGGTTTCGGCCGCAGCGACTTCCGCAGCAAGCTGCGCGAGCACTTCGAGATCAACCGCCACTACATCGTGGTGGCTTCGCTGAAGGCGCTGGCCGAAGAGGGCACGGTGCCCGCGGCCAAGGTGGCCGAGGCCATCAAGAAGTACGGCATCGACGCGGACTGTGTCAACCCGCTGTACGCATAACGACAAGACTGCAGGAGACAGGTCATGGCCTTGGTCGAAGTGAAAGTGCCGGACATCGGCGATTTCAAGGACGTTGAAATCATCGAGCTCATGGTCAAGCCAGGCGACAGCGTCGTCGTCGACCAGAGCCTGCTGACGGTGGAAAGCGACAAGGCGTCGATGGAGATCCCGTCGACGCATGCCGGCGTCGTCAAGGAAATCAAGGTCAAGCTGGGTGACAAGATCAGCGAAGGGACATCGGTGCTGGTGCTGGAAGCAGCCGGTGCGGCCACAACGGCGCCTGCCGCTGTGCCTGCAGCAGTGGCCGCATCGGTGGCTGCGCCCGCAGCGCCTGCCGCGCCGGCAGCCAGCGGCGCTGTCGAGGTGCTGGTGCCTGACATAGGCGACTTCGACGAGGTGGCCGTGATCGAGGTCTTCGTCAAGCCCGGTGACAGCATCAAGGTCGAGCAGAGCCTGATCACGGTGGAAAGCGACAAGGCGTCGATGGAGATTCCGTCGTCGCATGCTGGTGTGGTCGGTGAGATGCTCGTCAGGGTGGGCGACAAGGTGAAGAAGGGCAGCGCGATCGCGCGGCTGCAGGGTGTGACAGGGTCGGCGGCCGTCCCCGTGGCCGCACCCGCTGCGATGCCTGCTGCGGCACAGGCAGCCGCACCTACTGGCGCCCCTGCTGCGGGCGCAGCGTCATCGGCGAGTGCGCTGCCCGCTCACCAGCCGGTCTCCACGGGCCTGGCCGCGTTACCGCATGCTTCGCCGACCATCCGGCGTCTGGCTCGCGACCTCGGCGTGCCTCTGACCGAGGTGAAAGGCACCGGGCCCAAGGGCCGAATCACGCAGGACGACGTGCAGTCCTTCGTCAAGGGCGTGATGGCCGGTGACACCCTGACGGCAGCGCAGAAGGCCAAGGCCCCGGCAGCAGCACCGGCCGTAGCGGGCGGCGCCTTCCCTGGCCTGCTGGCCTGGCCGCAGGTCGACTTCGCCAAGTTCGGCCCCATCGAGCGCAAGGACCTGAGCCGCATCAAGAAGATCAGCGGCGCCAACCTGCACCGCAACTGGGTGGTGATCCCGCACGTCACCAACCACGACGATGCCGACATCACCGAGCTCGAAGCCTTCCGCGTGGAACTGAACAAGGAAAACGAGAAGAGCGGCATCAAGGTCACGATGCTGGCCTTCCTGATCAAGGCCAGCGTCGCCGCGCTGAAGAAGTTCCCTGAGTTCAACTCGTCGCTCGACGGCGACCAGCTCGTGCTGAAGAACTACTTCCACATCGGCTTCGCGGCCGACACGCCCAACGGCCTGATGGTTCCAGTGATCAAGGATGCCGACAAGAAGGGCATCTTCCAGATCAGCACCGAAATGGGCGAGCTGGCCAAGAAGGCCCGCGACGGCAAGTTGAGCCCCGCCGAGATGAGCGGCGGCTGCTTCAGCATCAGCAGCCTGGGCGGCATCGGTGGGCGCTATTTCACGCCCATCATCAATGCTCCCGAGGTCAGCATCCTGGGCGTGTGCAAGAGCAGCACCGAGCCGCGCTGGGACGGCAAGGCTTTTCAGCCGCGCCTGATCCTGCCGCTGAGCCTGAGCTGGGACCACCGTGTCATCGACGGCGCGTCGGCGGCGCGTTTCAACGCCTACCTGGGCCAGATCCTGGGCGACTTCCGCCGGGTGCTGCTGTAAATGAGCACAGTCGTCGTCGCCCGCGTGGGCGGCACGCTGGCCATCGCGTCGGACTCGCTGGTGACCTTCGGCGAGACCCGGTTGCCGGTGGGTTACGAAGCCAACGACAAGATGTTTGCGATGGACGGCAGCCTGATCGGCGCGGTGGGCAGCGTGGCGCACCTGCCCGTGCTGCGCCAGGCACTGGCGGCGCTGCCGCCCGAAGAGCGCCAGCTGCAGACGCGCGACGGCCTCTTCGACACCTTCCTGCGCCTGCACCTCAAGCTGAAGGACCGCTTCTTCCTGAACACGAAGGAGCACGACAGCGACCCCTACGAGAGCAGCCAGTTCTCCATCCTCATCGCCAGCGCCCACGGCATCTTTGGCGTGGAGAGCTACCGCGAGGTCTTCGAGTTCCAGCGCTTCTGGGCCATCGGCTCGGGCCGGCGCTTTGCGCTCGGGGCCATGCACGCCGTCTACCCGAAAGCGAAAACGGCGCGCGAGGTTGCCGAGGCTGGCGTGCTGGCCGGCTGCGAATTCGACACCAGTTCTGCCGGCCCGGTGCGCGTGCACACCTTCCGGCTGAAGACGACACCCCACAAGGACTGACGACCATGGCCCTCATCGAGATCAAGGTTCCCGACATCGGCGACTTCAAGGACGTTGCCGTCATCGAGGTGCTGGTGAAGCCCGGCGACAGCGTCAAGGCCGAACAGAGCCTGATCACCGTCGAGAGCGACAAGGCGTCGATGGAGATCCCGTCTTCGGCCGCCGGCATCGTCAAGGAGCTCAAGCTCAAGGTGGGCGACGTGGTGAACGAGGGCACGGTGGTGGTGCTGCTCGAGGCCGCGAGCGGCGCGGCTGCAGCACCGGCGGCTGCGGCACCTGCGCCACCTTCGCCCGCAGTGGCCGCCGCCGCGCCTGTGGCCTCACCGGCTGCGCCTGCCCCGCAGGCGGCCAGCTACGCCGGCGGCGCCGACCTCGAATGCGACATGCTCGTGCTGGGCGCCGGCCCGGGCGGCTACTCCGCCGCCTTCCGTGCCGCCGACCTCGGCATGAAGACGGTGCTCGTCGAGCGTTTCCCTGTGCTGGGTGGCGTCTGCCTGAACGTGGGCTGCATCCCGAGCAAGGCGCTGCTGCACGTGGCCGCGGTGATGGACGAGGTAAACCACTTCGCCGACCTGGGCGTGAGCTTCGGCAAGCCGCAGATCGACCTCTCCAAGCTGCTGGCGCACAAGAACAAGGTGGTGGGCAAGCTCACCGGCGGCCTGGCCGCGATGGCCAAGATGCGCAAAGTGACGGTGGTGAATGGCGTCGGCGCGTTTGCCGACCCGCATCACCTGACGGTCACCGGCGACGACGGCAAGGCGCAGACTGTTCGGTTCAAGAAGGCCATCATCGCCGCCGGTTCGGAAGCGGTGAAGCTGCCCTTCCTCCCGAAGGACGACCCCCGCATCGTCACCAGCACCGGCGCGCTGGAACTGCGCCAGAAGCCCGAGCGCATGCTGGTCATCGGCGGCGGCATCATCGGCCTGGAGATGGGCACCGTCTACAGCACGCTGGGCGCGCGGCTGGACGTCGTGGAAATGCTGGATGGCCTGATGCAGGGCGCCGACCGCGACCTGGTCAAGGTGTGGCAGAAGATGAACGCCCACCGCTTCGACAAGCTGATGCTGAAGACCAAGACCACCGGCGCAGAGGCCACGAAGGACGGCATCCGCGTGATGTTCGAAGGCCTGGATGGCGCCAAGAGCGAAGGTGTCTACGACCTCGTGCTGCAGGCGGTCGGCCGTACGCCCAACGGCAAGAAGATCGGCGCCGAGAAGGCGGGCGTCGTCGTTGGCGAGCGCGGCTTCATCCCGGTCGACGTGCAGATGCGCACCAACGTGCCGCACATCCACGCCATCGGCGACATCGTCGGCCAGCCCATGCTGGCCCACAAGGCGGTGCACGAGGCGCACGTGGCCGCCGAAGTGGCGGCCGGCGACGACAAGGCCCGGTTCGACGCCCGCGTGATCCCCAGCGTGGCCTACACCGACCCCGAGGTGGCCTGGGTCGGCCTGACCGAGGACGAGGCCAAGGCCAAGGGCATCGCGGTCAAGAAGGGCCTGTTCCCGTGGACGGCCAGCGGCCGCGCCATCGCGAACGGTCGCGACGAAGGCTTCACCAAGCTGCTCTTCGACGACAGCCCCGAGGCCCATGGCCACGGCAGGATCCTGGGCGGCGGCATCGTCGGCACGCATGCCGGCGACATGATCGGCGAGGTGGCGCTGGCCATCGAGATGGGCGCCGACGCGGTGGACATCGGCAAGACCATCCACCCGCATCCGACGCTGGGCGAGAGCATAGGCATGGCCGCCGAGGTGGCGCACGGCAGTTGCACCGACCTGCCGCCGATGCGCAAGTGATTCAGCCCCAACGTGTGTTCGCGTCGACGACGATGGGCTCGCCTTCGGGGTAGCGCTTGGACAGGTCCCGCGGCGCGCCAAGCACGTCCGCCAAGCGCGAGCCCCAGGCACCCGCGGCGCCGCGGCGCGCCAGTTCGCTTTCGCGGGCAGTGATGAGCTCGTCGAAGTGCGCCGGGTCGACGATCTCGGCGCGGTCGGTCGAGCGCTGTCCTGCCTGCCCGAGATGTTCTCCGATGCGGTTGCAGACCGACTTGAACATCTGCGACACGCGGGACGGGCTGACCTGCAGTTGCTCGGCGAGCTGCGACGGCGACAGCCCGACGCCCAGGTAGGCGTCGATGACCTGGCGGTCGCGCGGGGGCAGGGTGGCGAAGAATGTCTCCAGCCGGCGCATCAGCATGCCGGTGTCGACGCGGGCCTCGACCTCGTCCTGCGGCGTGGCCGGCTCGCGTGAGTTCAGCGCGTCTTCATCGTCGCAGGTGCCGGTGCCGTTGGCCGCCTGCGCTTGCTGCGCCGCATGCTCGACTTCGAAGATCTCGTCGACGCTCATGCCGCAGAGCGGCGCCAGATCGCTGGCGCTGGGCTCGCTGCCCTGCTGGCTGCGCCAGCGCTCCCGGGCTACCTGCACCAGCTTCACTTGGCGCCGGCGCTCGCGGCTGAGTTGGTCCATCTGGCGCAACTCGTCGAGCATCGCGCCGTGGACGCGCTGGCGTGCATAGCGCACGAAGGCCTCCCGCGCCTCGGTGCTTTCACGGTCCCCTTCCCAATGGAAGCCGAGCGCGGCCTGTGCCACCGCAATCAACCCCACCTGGATGAGGTCGGCGCGCTCCACATTGGAAGGCAGCCGACGCGCCAAGGAATTGGCGTGCTGGCGCACCCAGGACTCGTTTCTGAGAATCAGCGACGAGGGAACACCCTCCATCGAAACCATGCACTCTCCCGCAGCGTTGAATGCAGCACTCCCAACGAGTCTCAGTATGCGCCGAGCCGCACCGCAGTGCAGCGCAGCATCCCGCCGCCGCGTACGGTGTCAGGTGCGTCCGTAGAACCGCGCCAGTTCCACCAGTCGTCCGGCGTGCCAGGGGTGCACCTGGTTCCACTGGAAGCGCCAGCGCCACCAGCCGCTTTCCTGGCCGGGGTAGTTCATGCGGCTGTCGGTGGGCAGGGCCAGCACGTCCTGCATCGGGTGCACGGCCGTGTCGGCCACGCTGGCCATGGCGGTGCGGATCAGCGTCCAGGGCATGTCGTGCCCATCGGTGGCCAGGTAGCCGCGTGCGAAGTGGCGTTCGTGATCGGTGGCTGTGGCCCACCACCCGGCGACGGTGTCGTTGTCGTGGGTGCCGGGGTAGACCACGGTGTCGTGCTCGTGGTTGTGCGGCAGGAAGCGGTCGGACGCATCACCGGCAAACGCAAACTGCAGGATGCGCATGCCGGGGAAACCGAACTTCTTTCGCAAGGCGTCCACGTCGGGGGTGATCACACCCAGGTCTTCGGCAATGATGGGCAGCGGCCCCAGCGCCTTGGCGATGGCCTTGAACAGGGGCTCGCCAGGCCCGGGCACCCACTGGCCCTTCACGGCGGTGGGTTCGCTGGACGGGATCTCCCAGTAGCCGGCAAAACCGCGGAAGTGGTCGATGCGCACGATGTCCACCAGCTCGAAGGTGCGGCGGATGCGCTCCACCCACCACGCGTAGCCGTCCTTCTTGTGTGCGCTCCACTTGTACAGCGGGTTGCCCCAGCGCTGGCCGGTGGCGCTGAAGAAGTCGGGCGGCACGCCGGCCACCACGCGCGGTCGTCCCCTTTCGTCCAGTTCGAACAGGTGTTGGTTGGCCCAGACCTCGGCACTGAGGTAGCCGATGAAGATCGGTGTGTCACCGATGATCTCCACGCCCCTGCCGTTGGCGTAGGCTTTGAGCTGGGCCCACTGGCGGTAGAAGCGCCACTGGCAGAACTGCCAGAAGTGGATGCGTTCGGCATGCTGGGCGCGCGCGTCGGTCAGCGCCGCCGGGTCGCGCTTGGCCAGCGCCGGCGGCCATTCGCACCAGTCGCGCCAGGCCAGGTGTTCGCACAGCGACATGAAGAGCGCGTAGTCGTCGAGCCACGACCAGTGGTCTGCCAGGAAGCGCTGGAAGTCGTCTTGCTGCGCGGCAGTGCCGTGGCGGCGGAAGTGCTTCGCGGCATGGGCCAGGCGTTCCATGCGGTAGGGGTACATCACTGCGAAGTCAACTGCCTCGGCGCTCAGGCCATCCACCGGTACCAGGCCCTCGGCGTCGAGCCAGCCCTGTGCGTGCAGGTCGGCCAGGTCGACAAGAAGCACGTTGCCCGCGAAGGCCGAGTTACTCATGTAGGGCGAATTGCCGGGGCCGATGCCCGTCAGCGGCAAGATCTGCCACAGCTTCTGGCCGCCAGCCACCAGCCAGTCGACGAAGTGGTAGGCATCGGGGCCGAAGTCGCCCGAGCCGTGCGGGCCGGGCAGCGAGGTGGGGTGCAGCAGCACGCCGCTGGCACGTGGGAAACGCATGTTGGGCTCTTCCTTGGGCGTCGGTTCGGTCAGGTAGCGGCGGGCCTGGCGGCCGCCCCGTTGTCTTCGCCGCTGGCATCACGCAGCAGCACGACGCAGCGCGCGGCGATCTCGAAGGTGGCCGCCTTTCCGCGGCGCCAGCGGCTGCGGCCGTCGACCGCCGTGGTATCGAGCTCGGCCACCCAGTCGCCTGCCGGCAACAGGAACGCGGCGGGCTTGTCGCGGCCGTTGACGATCAACAGCAGCGGCGCACCACCGTGACTGGGCACCCCTATCCATGCGCCCAGGACGCGCGACATGCGGTTGTCCCAGTGCTCGGCGGTCAGCGGCTCGCCGGTGCGGCGCAGCCAGGCCAGGTCGTGGCGGCCGCGGGCGTCGGGCAGGCCGGTGTACCAGCGGCTGTCCAGCGGCCGCAAACGCCGGCGTAGCGTCAGCAGGTAGGCGGTGAAGTCGATCAGCGCTTCGTCGGCCCGCGCCCAGGCTATCCAGGTGGTGGCGTTGTCCTGGCAGTAGGGGTTGTTGTTGCCGCCCTGCGTGTGACCCATTTCGTCGCCGGCGGCCAGCATGGGCGTGCCCTGGGCCAGCAGCAAGGTGGCCAGCAGCGCTCGCTTCAGGTGCCCACGCCGTTGCAGCACAGTGGGGTCGGAGGTCGGGCCCTCGAAGCCACAGTTCCAGCTCAGGTTGTGGCCGTGACCGTCGCGGTTGTTCTCGCCGTTGGCCTCGTTGTGGCGCAGGTCGTAGCTGACGAGGTCGTGCAGCGTGAAGCCGTCGTGGCTGACGATGTAGTTCACGCTCTCCAGCGGCGAGCGGCGGCGTGCCTGGAAAAGGTCGGACGAGCCCGCCAGGCGCAAGGCCAGCTCGCCGCGCGTGCAGTCACCCCCCAGCCAGAAGGCGCGTGCGGTGTCGCGGAAGCGGTCGTTCCATTCGAGCCAGCCGCTCGGGAAGCCGCCGACCTGATAACCGCCTGGGCCCAGATCCCACGGTTCGGCGATGAGCTTCACGCGTTGAAGCACCGGGTCTTGCGCCACGGCCTTGAAGAAGGGGCCGTCGCGCTCGAAGCCCGGGCTGCCGCGACCGAGCACGGGCGCAAGATCGAAGCGGAAGCCGTCGACGTGGAAGTCCTGCACCCAGTGGCGCAGGCTGTCCATCACCATCTGCAGCACCCGCGGGTGGCGGATGTCGACGGTGTTGCCGCAGCCGCTCCAGTTCTCGTAGTGTGCGCGATGGTCCTCGGGCAGCCGGTACCAGCTGACGTTGTCCAGGCCGCGCCAGCACAGCGTGGCACCACGTTCGTCGCCTTCGGGCGTGTGGTTGAAGACGACGTCGAGGATGACCTCCAGCCCCGCGGCATGCAGCCTGCGCACCATCTCGCGGAACTCGTTGCGCGGCGACGCCGTCGCGGCGTAGCGCGGCTCGGGGCAGAAGTAACCCAGCGTGTTGTAGCCCCAGTAGTTGACCAGGCCCATTTCGACCAGGCGCGGTTCATCCAGGATCTGCTGCACCGGCAGCAGGCTCACCGCGGTGATGCCCAGGCGCCCGAAATGCGCCAGCGCGGCGTCGCTGGCCAGGCCGGCGTAGGTGCCCCGCGCCGCCGGCGGACGCCGGGCATCAGCTTCGTGCAGCCGCGCACGTGCGCTTCGTAGAGCACGGTGTCGACCAGCGGTGTCGCCGGCGGGTGGTCGCCCTGCCAGTCGAAGTGGTCGAGCACGATGCGCGCCTTGAAGGCGCCGGCGGCGTTGTCGCGCGTGTCCATGTGCTGCGGATGCTGGCGGTCGGCGCCGCAGTGCGGGCCGCGCGGGTCGAAGCCGCCGATCGGCGCCACGATCTCGCGCGCCCAGGGGTCGAACAGCAGCTTGTGCGGGTTGAAGCGGTGGCCACGGTCGGGGCGCCAGGGGCCGTGCGCGCGCAGGCCGTAGACGAGACCGGGCCCGACTCCGGGCAGGAAGCCGTGCCAGACATCGCCGGTGCGGCCCGGCAGCGGGGTCCGCGAGAGTTCGAATCCGCCCTCGGCATCGAACAGGCACAGGTCGACCTGCAGCGCATGCTCGGAGAACACCGCGAAGTTGACGCCGCCGGCTTGCGCAGACGCCCCCATCGGCCAGGACCGGCCGGCTGTCAGTGGCGCCCGTGCCAACGCAGGAGCGGTCACGTCGCGGGTCAGGCGGTCCATTCCAGAAACACCGTCGCCAACGGGGGCAGGGTCAGCAGCACCGAGTGGCTGCGCCCATGGCTGCCCACGGCCACGGCGTTGGCCGCGCCCAGCGGCGTGCCGACATTGCTGCCGCCATAGTAGGCCGAATCGGTGTTCAGCCGTTCGAGCCAGCGGCCGGGTCGCGGCACGCCCAGGCGGAAGTGGTGGTGCACCACCGGCGCAAAGTTGCTCACGACGAGCATCAGCTCGCCGCCGCGGCCCTTGCGCACGAAGCTCAGCACGCTGCGCTGCGCGTCGTCGTGGTCTATCCACTCGAAACCTTCGCCGCTGAAGTCCAGCTGGTACAGCGCCGGGCTGCTGCGGTAGAGCCCGTTCAGGTCGCGCACCAGCTGCTGCACGCCGGCGTGGCGCGGGTCGTCGAGCTGGTGCCAGTCCAGGCTCTGTTCGTGATTCCACTCGCGGCCCTGGGCAAACTCGCAGCCCATGAAGAGCAGCTTCTTGCCCGGGTGGCCCCACATGAAGCCGTAGTAGGCGCGCAGGTTGGCGAACTGCTGCCACGCGTCGCCCGGCATCTTGGCCAGCAGGCTGCCCTTGCCGTGCACCACCTCGTCGTGCGAGAGCGGCAGCACGAAGTTCTCGTTGAAGGCGTACACGAGGCCGAAGCTCAGCTCGCCATGGTGGTGGCGGCGGTGGATGGGGTCGCGCGCCATGTACTGGAGCGTGTCGTGCATCCAGCCCATGTTCCACTTGTAGTGGAAGCCCAGGCCGCCGACATAGGTGGGGCGGCTGACGGCGGGGAAGGCCGTGCTTTCTTCGGCCAGCGTGATGGCCTGAGGCCGCTCGACGCCGACCACTTCGTTCGTGCGCTTGAGCAGCGAGATGGCTTCCAGGTTCTCGCGCCCGCCGTGCACGTTCGGGAGCCATTCGCCGGCTTTGCGGCTGTAGTCGCGGTACAGCATCGACGCCACGGCGTCGACACGCAGGCCGTCGATGTCGTAGCGCTCCAGCCAGTACAGCGCGTTGCCGACGAGGAAGTTGCGCACCTCGGTGCGGCCGAAGTTGTAGATGAGGGTGTTCCAGTCGGTGTGGAAGCCCTCGCGCCGGTCGGCGTACTCGTAGAGGTGCGTGCCGTCGAACTCGGCCAGGCCGTAGGCGTCGGTGGGGAAGTGCGCCGGCACCCAATCCAGCAGCACGCCCAGCCCGGCCGCGTGCGCCTTGTCGATAAAGCGGCGCAAGCCGTCGGCGCCACCGCCCTGCGCGATGTCTTCGGGTGTCGCGAAGCGTGCCGTGGGCGCGAACAGGCCCAGCGTCTGGTAGCCCCAGGAACCGTCGAAGGGGTGCTCGCTGACGGGCATCAGCTCCAGGTGCGTGAAGCCCATGTCTTTCGCGTAGGGCACCAGTTCGGCCGCCAGCTCGTCCCAGTTCAGCCAGCGGTCGCCTTCCTCGGGGCGGCGTCGCCACGAGCCCAAGTGCACCTCGTAGATGCTCATCGGCGCGTCCAGCGCGTTGGCGGCCTGGCGCTCGGGCGAAGGCGGCGCGAACGCCGGCATGTGCGCCACGACGCTGGCAGTGGCCGGGCGCAGTTCGGCCTGGCGGGCGTAGGGGTCGGCCTTCTGCGGCAGCAGGTGGCCGTCGCGTGAGAGCAGCTCGAACTTGTAGCGTGCGCCCAGGCCGACGCCGGGCAGGAAGAGCTCCCACACGCCGCACTCGCGGCGCAGGCGCATGGGGTGGCAGCGGCCATCCCAGAAGTTGAAGTCGCCGACCAGGCTGACGCGGCTGGCATTGGGCGCCCAGACGGCAAAGGCCGTGCCGTCGACGCCGTCCATCTGCCGCGGCGTGGCGCCCAGGATCTCGTAGGGCCGCAGGTGCGAGCCTTCGCCCAGCAGCCAGACGTCCATCTCGCCCAGCACGGTGCCGAACCGGTAGGGGTCTTCCTGCAGCGTTTCGTGGCCACCGGGCCAGCGCACGCGCAACTGGTAATGGCCCAGGATCTGCGTCGGCCCGGAGAACACGCCTTCCTCGGCCACGCAGGGCAGCGGCCAGGCATGGGGGCCGGCCACCACCACCACCGCCACGGCGCCAGGCAACCAGGCGGTGACCCAGGGACTGCCGTCGGGGCCGGCGTGGGGGCCGAGGACGGCGAAGGGGTCGCCGTGGCGGCCCTGGATCAGGGCTTGGGTCTGTTCGGGTGTCAGCATGCTGGGGGGTCAGCCCTTGGCCTGGATCCCCCAGACCTCGCGGGCGTACTCCCCGATTGTGCGGTCGGACGAGAAGAAGCCCATGCCGGCGACGTTCGCGATCGCCTTCTTCGCCCACGCCGCGCGGTCGCGGTAGAGCGCGTCGACGCGGGCCTGCGCGTCGACGTAGCTGTCGAAGTCGGCCAGCAGCATGTAGTGGTCGCCGCCCCAGAGCAGCGAATCCACCAGTGCACGGTAGCGTCCGGGCTCGTCGGGGCTGAACTGGCCGCTGGCGACGGCGTCGAGCACCGCCTTGATGCGCGGGCGGCTGTCGTAGAAGCGCAGCGGTTGGTAGCCCTGTTGCCTGGCGGCCTGCACCTCGGCTGTCGACAGGCCGAAGATGAAGATGTTGTCGTCGCCCACCTGCTGGCGGATCTCGATGTTGGCGCCGTCGTCGGTGCCGATGGTCAGCGCACCGTTCAACGCCAGCTTCATGTTGCCGGTGCCGCTGGCTTCGGTGCCGGCGGTGCTGATCTGCTCCGACAGGTCGGCCGCCGGCATGATGAGTTCGGCGACCGAGACGCCGTAGTTCGGCACAAACACCAGCTTGAGCCGGCCCTTCAGCCGTTCATCGTGGTTGATCACGCTGCCCACGTCATGGATCAGCCGGATGATGTTCTTCGCCGCCACGTAGCTCGACGCGGCCTTGCCGGCGAAGATCACCGTGCGCGGAACCCATTCGGCGTTCGGGTCGGCGAGCATCGCCTGGTAACGCGCGACCACCTGCAGCACATTCAGCAACTGGCGCTTGTACTCGTGGATGCGCTTGACCTGGACGTCGAAGAGGCTGGTCGGGTCGACGGTGACGCCGGTGGTGGCCGCGATGGTGGTTGCCAGCCGCGCCTTGTTGCCCTGCTTGACGGCCAGGAAGGCGTTGCGGAAGTCCTCGCGTTCGGCGTGCGGCGCCAGGCGCTTGAGTTGGTCGAGGTCGAGCCGCCAGCCGCTGCCGATCGTGCTGTCGATCAGCGAACTCAGACTGGCGTTGGCCTGCGCCAGCCAGCGGCGCGGGGTCACGCCGTTGGTCATGTTGGTGAAGCGTTCGGGCCACAGGCTGGCGAAGTCGGCAAAGATCGTCTGCGTCAGCAACTCGGAGTGCAGTGCCGAAACGCCGTTGATCTTGTGGCTTCCGACGATGGACAGGTGCGCCATGCGCACGCGCCGCTCGCCGCTTTCGTCGACCAGCGACAGCCGGCGCAGGAAGTCGTGATCGCCCGGGCGGTGCGCCGCGGCGTCGGCCAGGAACTCGGCGTTGATGCGGAAGATGATCTCCATGTGGCGCGGCAGCACGTGCTGCATCAGCGCCACCGGCCAGGTTTCCAGCGCCTCGGGCATCAGCGTGTGGTTGGTGTAGCTGAAGACCTTCTTCGTCATCGACCACGCCATCACCCAGCCGAAGCCGTGTTCGTCGACCAGCAGGCGCATCAGTTCGGCCACGCCGATGGCCGGGTGGGTGTCGTTGAGGTGGATGGCCACCTTGTCGGCCAGGTTCGTCAGCCGGCCGTGTTCGGCCAGGTGGCGGGCCAGGATGTCCTGGATGCTGGCGCTGGTGAAGAAGTACTCCTGGCGCAGGCGCAGCTCGCGGCCGGCGGGTGTGCTGTCGTTGGGGTAGAGCACCCAGCTGATGTTCTCGTACTGGTTCTTGAACTCGGCGGCACGGGCGTAGTCACCGGTGTTGAAGGCGTGCAGGTCGATCTGCGCCGGCGCCACGGCCTTCCACAGCCGCAGCGTGCTCACGCGTGGCGTGCCGTGGCCGGGGATCACCATGTCGTAGGCCTTGGCGTTGACCTCGCCGGCGTGGCGCCAGGTCGGCACTTTCGCGGGGTCGGCCGCGGGCTCCACCCAGCCGCCGAAGCGCACCGGGTAGTGCACGCCGAAGCGCGGGAATTCCCAGGGCGTGCCGTCCTCGACCCAGGGGTCGGGTGCCTCGACCTGGCGGCCGTCGACGATGCCCTGCTTGAACATGCCGAACTCGTAGCGGATGCCGTAGCCGAAGGACGGCAGCTCCAGCGTGGCCATGCTGTCGAGGAAACACGCGGCCAGGCGACCGAGGCCGCCGTTGCCGAGGGCCGCGTCGGGTTCGGTGGCGGCCAGGTCTTCCAGCGTGCTCGCGTGGGCGCGCGCGGCGTTGCCCATCTCGCCCTTCAGGTCCAGCGCGGCCAGCGCGTTGGACAGCGTGCGGCCGATCAGGAATTCCATCGACAGGTAGTAGACCCGGCGCGCCTTCGCCGTGCGGTCGGCGGTGTCGCATGCAACCCACCGTTGGGACAACTGCTCTCGCGCCACCTGGGCTACCGCGTGCATGATCTCGGTCTGGCTGGCCCCGGCAGGGTCGGCCGCCACGGTGGTGAGCAGATGTCGCTCGACCGCGGCTGCCGTCGGTGCGTTGGGCGCCGCGGCCAGGACGGGAGCTTGCGTGGTGGGGTTGGACATGGATGGGGTCTCCGGCGGGGCCGATACACGGCGAGAGATGCGGGCAGGGATGCCATCGAGTGTCCCTGAAGCGCAGGCCCGGCGTCAACGATCACACGTCTACGTCGACTGTAGTTTCACTACACACCAAGGTTCCTGCATCCAACTCGAAGGTCACCATCCTGCTCGCAATTTCCATGCGAAGTATTGAATATCAATGTCTTGAACTGGTTCCTTAAAGGTGATTCTCGATCAGTGGCCGTGATGTCGCCTGGCAACAGCCATCCTGGCGCCTTCGCTCTTCTGTAATTTTGTTGCTTTCGACTCGACAAGGACCGACATGAAGCCTATCGACGTGGCCCAGGGCCTCGACCTCCCGCGCCGTGCAGTCGCCCTGGTGCTGGCCGGCGGCCGCGGCAGCCGACTGAAGAACCTGACCGACACGCGCGCCAAGCCGGCGGTGTACTTCGGCGGCAAGTTCCGCATCGTCGACTTCGCGCTCAGCAACTGCATGAACAGCGGCATCCGCCGCATCGGCGTCATCACGCAGTACAAGAGCCACAGCCTGCTGCGCCACCTGCAGCGTGGCTGGGCCTTCCTGAAGAGCGAGATGAACGAGTTCGTCGACCTGCTGCCGGCGCAGCAGCGTGTCGACGAAGAGAGCTGGTATCGCGGCACCGCCGACGCGGTCTACCAGAACCAGGACATCCTGGCCGCCTACCGTGCCGACTACGTGGTGGTGCTGGCCGGCGACCACGTCTACAAGCAGAACTACGCGCTGATGCTGGCCGACCACGTGGCCATGGGCAAGGAGGTGACGGTGGGCTGCATCGAGGTCGACGTCGAGGAAGCGAAGGCCTTCGGCGTGATGGCCATCGATGCCGACCGCCGCATCGTCGACTGGGTCGAGAAGCCGCCGGTACCGCCCGAAATGCCGGGCAAGCCCGGCCGCGTGCTGGCCAGCATGGGCATCTACATCTTCAACGCGCGCTATCTGTACCGCGAACTCGAGAAGGACATGTTCGACCCGAACTCGAGCCACGACTTCGGCAAGGACATCATCCCCAAGATGGTGAAAGCGGGCGTGGCGGTGGCCCACCCGTTCGAGTTCAGCTGCGTCGGTGGCAAGCCCGGCCTGCCGCCGTACTGGCGCGACGTCGGCACGATCGACGCCTACTGGGACGCCAACATCGACCTCACCGCGACCGACCCGCAACTGAACCTGTACGACACGAACTGGCCGATCTGGACCTACCAGCCGCAGTTGCCGCCGGCCAAGTTCGTGCACAACCAGGAAGACCGCCGCGGCATGGCCATCGAGTCGCTGGTCTCCGGCGGCTGCATCGTCAGCGGTGCGGTGTTCCGCTCGGTGCTGTTCTCGCAGGTGCGCGTTCATTCGCACGCCTCGGTGAACTGGAGCGTGCTGCTGCCGGGCGTGCAGGTGGGCCGCGGCGCGCGCCTGACGCGGGTGGTCATCGACCGCGACTGCGAGATCCCCGACGGCATGGTCATCGGCGAAGACGCGGCGGCGGATGCCGTGCGCTTCTTCCGCACCGAATCGGGCATCACGCTCGTCACGCGCGACATGCTGCGCAAGCTGGCCTGACCGGAGCCTTCCGATGAAGGTGCTGCATGTGGCCGCCGAGGTCTTCCCGCTGGTGAAGACCGGTGGCCTCGCCGACGTGGTGGCGGCGCTGCCCGTGGCGCAGGCGGTGCAGGGCGCCGACGTGCGGCTGCTGCTGCCCGGCTTCCCGGCGGTACTTGAGGCAGTGCACGGCGCGCGCACCGTGATCGATATCGGCACCTGCTTCGGCGCGCTGCGCGTGCGGCTGCTGCTGGCGCGCATGCCCGGCAGCAAGCTGCCCGTCTACGTGGTCGAGGCGCCCTACCTCTACCGCCGCGGCGGCAGCCCCTACCAGGACAGCAAGGGCGAGGAATGGTCCGACAACCTGCAGCGCTTCGCGTTGTTGGGCTGGGTGGCGGCACACCTGGCGGGCCAGGACGCCGACCCGCAATGGGCGCCCGACATCGTCCACGCGCACGACTGGCATGCCGCAATGGCCTGCGCCTACATTGCCGAGCACACGGCCACGCCGGCGGCATCGGTGCTCACGGTGCACAACCTGGCCTTCCAGGGCCTCTTCCCCATGCATGACTGGCCGATGCTGGGGCTGGGCTCGCACCTGATGGCACCCACCGGTCTCGAATTCCACGGCCAGCTCAGTTTCATGAAGGCCGGGCTGAAGTTCGCCGACCGCATCACCACCGTCAGCCCCACTTACGCACGCGAGATCGCCACGCACGAGTTCGGCTGCGGCCTGGACGGTGTCATCCGCGGACGCGGCACCGACGTCACCGGCATCCTCAACGGCATCGACCCCGAACTCTGGAACCCCGCCACCGACCCCGCCATCGCCAGCCGCTACGACGCCGAGCGCCTGCAGGGCAAGCTGGCCTGCCGGCGCGCGCTGCAGGCCGAACTGGGCCTGGACGTCGACGAGCAGGCCCTGGTGCTGACAGTGGTCAGCCGGCTGACATCGCAGAAGGGCCTGGACCTCATCCTGGCCGCGCTGCAGGAACTGGTGCAGGCCGGCGTGCAGTTCGTCGTGCAGGGCACCGGCGAGCCGGCCCTGGAAGCCGCGTTCCGCATGGCGCAGCAGGCGCATCCGGGGCGTGTGCACGTGCACATCGGCTACGACGAGGCGCGTGCGCATCGGCTCGTCGCCGGCGCCGACCTCATCGCCGTGCCCTCGCGCTTCGAGCCCTGCGGACTGACCCAGCTCTACGGCCTGCGCTACGGCACGCTGCCGCTGGTGCGGCGTGTTGGCGGCCTGGCCGATACCGTCACCGACGCCACGCCCGACGCGCTGGCTCAGGGGCGCGCCACGGGCTTCACTTTCGACGCCGCCGCGCCCGCGGCGCTGGCCGCCTGCGTGCGCCGCGCGATCGCGCTGCGCGAAGACGCCGCGGCCTGGCGCGGCATGCAGGCCACCGCGATGGCGCAAGACCTGTCCTGGCGCGGGCCGGCGCGCGACTATCTGGCGCTCTACGAGGGTTTGGCACTCGACCCGAACTGACAGCGGCGTCGGGATGTTGCTCTGGAAACGAGCACGGGCCCGAGGGCCCGTGTTTGCTGGATGCCTGGCGGAAGGGGCGGGATTCGAACCCGCGGAGGGCTGTTAACCCTCACATGCTTTCCAGGCATGCGACTTAAACCGCTCATCCACCCTTCCGGTGCCCGTTCGGCCTGCTGTCGCAACCCTAGGGAACCGGGCAGATTCTAGCCCTGGGGCGCCGGGCTCACGGCGTGCCGGCGCAGCCACTCCATCAGCACGTATTCCAGCGCCTTTGCGTGCGTGCACTCCAGCACCACCGGCGGCGCGCAGCCGTGTTCGTAGGCCTCGCGCCAACGCAACGCGCAGACGCACCAGCGGTCGCCGGGCTTCAGGCCCTTGAAGCGCATCTCTGGCCGCGGCGTGATGAGGTCGTTGCCGCGCTCCATCTGGAAGTTCAGGAACTCCACCGTCACCTTGGCGCAGATGACGTGGCTGCCGGCGTCCTGGGCGTCGGTGTGGCAGCAGCCGTCGCGGTACCAACCCGTCAACGGGTCGTAGCTGCAGGGCACCAGCGCGGTGCCGAGCACGTTCAGGGCGTTCTGGCGGCTCATCGTCCCGTTGCTCACGCTGGCTTGGCGCCCTTGTTCATCAGCGTCATCGCCGTGCCGATCAGCGCCGACACCTCGCTCATGTTGCCCGGCACGATCATCGTGTTGTTGGCCTTGGCCAGGTGGGCGTAGGCGTCCACCGCCTTTTCGGCCACCTTCAGTTGCACGGCTTGTTCGCCACCCGGCTGCTGGATGGCCGCGGCGATCTTGCGGATGGCGTCGGCCGTGGCGTCGGCCACCGCGATGATGGCGGCGGCCTCGCCGGCGGCCTTGTTGATCTCGGCCTGCTTCTCGCCCTCGCTGCGCGCGATGAAGGCCTCGCGCTCGCCGGTGGCGATGTTGATCTGCTCCTGGCGCCGGCCCTCGGACGCCGCAATCAGCGCGCGCTTCTCGCGTTCGGCGGTGATCTGCGCCTGCATCGCGTGCAGGATGGCCGCCGGGGGCGTCAGGTCCTTGATCTCGTACCGCAGCACCTTCACGCCCCAGGTCAGCGCGGCCTCGTCCAGCGCGTTCACCACGGCGCCGTTGATGAGGTCACGCTCCTCGAACGTCTTGTCCAGTTCCATCTTGCCGATCACGCTGCGCAGCGTGGTCTGCGCCAGCTGCGTGATGGCGATGATGTAGTCGCTGCTGCCGTAGCTGGCACGCATCGGGTCGGTGACCTGGAAGTACAGGATGCCGTCCACCTGGAGCTGCGTGTTGTCCTTGGTGATGCAGACTTGGCTGGGCACGTCCAGCGGCACTTCCTTCAGTGAATGCTTGTAGGCGACGCGGTCGACGAAGGGCACCAGCAGGCTCAGGCCGGGGGTCAGCGTGCGGTCGAACTTGCCCAGGCGTTCGACGACCCAGGCGTTCTGCTGGGGAACGATCTTCAGCGACCGGGCAATGAAGATGATGGCGATGACAGCGAGGATGACGGCGATTTCCATGGGGGGCTTTCTCGGGATTCGTTCAATGCGAGCCGGCCGGCGCCACGCGGAGTTCATTGCCGTCCAGTGCGACGATCACGTATTCACCGGGCGCTGGCGCGCCTTCGCCGGCGAAACGCACGGCCCACTGGGCGCCGCGGTAGGACACTCGCGCGGTGCCCTCGGCATCCCAGGCGGCCACGTGCAGGCGCTGGCCGATATCGATATTGACGTCGCGGTTGCGCTCGGCCGGTGCGGCCTTCGGCCGCAACCTGCGCACGAAGTGCCAGACCACGACGGCGCCGCCACCGACGACCGAAGCCGCAGTGATCTGCGATTGGCTGTCGACACCGGCGTAGGCTGCCATCGCGCCGGCGGCCGCACCCAGCGCCAGCATCAGCAGGTAGAAGGTGCCGGTGGCCAGTTCGGCCGCCACCAGGGCACCGACGGCCAACCACCACAGCGAAGGTGCATCCAGGTCCAAGCGCTCAACTCCCGCGGCACACGTATGCCGGTATCCAACGGGCAGTGTAGCCACCTGCCAGGCCGTCACCGCGCACGCCTACACTTTGCCCTTTTCACGCCCCGCCCGTTCAACAGAAGGCCGCGCCGATGCTTCGCTTCCGCTTCCCCATCGTCATCATCGACGAAGACTTCCGTTCCGAGAACACGTCGGGCTTCGGTATCCGCGCGCTGGCCCAGGCCATCGAGAAGGAAGGCTTCGAGATCCTGGGCGCCACCAGCTACGGCGACCTGAGCCAGTTCGCGCAGCAGCAAAGCCGCGCGAGTGCGTTCATTCTTTCTATCGACGACAACGAGTTCACTCCCGGCCCCGAACTCGACCCCGCGGTGCTGAGCCTGCGCAAGTTCATCGAGGAGATCCGCTTCAAGAACGCGGACATCCCTATCTACATCTACGGCGAAACGCGCACCAGCCAGCACATCCCGAACGACGTGCTGCGCGAGCTGCACGGCTTCATCCACATGTTCGAGGACACGCCCGAGTTCGTGGCGCGCCACATCATCCGCGAGGCCAAGAGCTACCTCGACGGCTTGGCGCCGCCCTTCTTCAAGGCGCTGATGGACTACGCGCAGGATGGCAGCTACTCCTGGCACTGCCCGGGCCACAGCGGCGGCGTGGCCTTCCTGAAGAGCCCGGTGGGCCAGATGTTCCACCAGTTCTTCGGCGAAAACATGCTGCGCGCCGACGTCTGCAACAGTGTCGAGGAACTCGGCCAACTGCTCGACCACACAGGCCCGGTGCTGCAGAGCGAACGCAACGCCGCGCGCATCTTCAACGCCGACCACTGCTTCTTCGTCACCAACGGCACGAGCACGTCGAACAAGATGGTGTGGCACCACGCGGTGGCGCCGGGCGACGTGGTGGTCGTCGACCGCAACTGCCACAAGAGCATCCTGCACAGCATCATCATGACCGGCGCGGTGCCTGTCTTCCTGCCGCCCACGCGCAACCACTACGGCATCATCGGGCCCATCCCGCAGGCGGAGTTTTCGCCCGAGGCCATCCGCGCCAAGATCGCTGCCAACCCGCTGCTGGCTGGGGTCGACCCGGCCGCCGTCAAGCCGCGCATCCTGACGCTGACGCAGAGCACCTACGACGGCGTGCTCTACAACACCGAGACCATCAAGCACGCGCTCGACGGCTACATCGACACGCTGCACTTCGACGAGGCCTGGTTGCCGCACGCGGCCTTCCACACCTTCTACGGCCCGTACCACGCGATGGGCAAGAAGCGCCAGCGTCCGAAGGACCAACTGGTGTTCGCCACGCAGAGCACGCACAAGCTGCTGGCCGGCATCAGCCAGGCGTCACAAGTGCTGGTGCAGGACGCGCAGGAGCGCAAGCTCGACCGCCACCTCTTCAACGAGGCCTACCTGATGCACACCAGCACCAGCCCGCAGTACGCCATCATCGCCAGCTGCGACGTGGCCGCGGCGATGATGGAAGCGCCCGGCGGGCCGGCATTGGTGGAAGAGAGCATCCTCGAGTCGCTCGACTTCCGCCGCGCGATGCGCAAGGTCGACCAGGAGTTCGGCGAGACGGACTGGTGGTTCACCGTCTGGGGCCCCGACGTGCTGGCGGCCGAGGGTATAGGGCACAGCCACGAATGGGTGCTGAAGGCCGGCGAGACCTGGCACGGCTTTGGCGACCTGGCCGACGGCTTCAACCTGCTCGATCCCATCAAGTGCACGCTGATCACCCCGGGCCTGGACATGTCGGGGCAGTTCGCCGAGACCGGCATCCCGGCCTCCATCGTCACGAAGTTCCTGGCCGAGCATGGCGTGGTGGTCGAGAAGACGGGCCTGTACTCGTTCTTCATCATGTTCACCATCGGCATCACCAAGGGCCGCTGGAACACGCTTCTGACTGCGTTGCAGCAGTTCAAGGACGACTACGATCGCAACGCGCCGCTGTGGCGCATCCTGCCCGAGTTCTGCGCCGCGCACCCCAAGTACGAGCGCCTTGGCCTGAAGGACCTGTGCCAGCAGATCCACCAGATTTATGCGAAGGGCGACATTGCTCGGCTGACGACGGAGATGTACCTGTCGGACATCCAGCCTGCGATGAAGCCTAGCGACGCCTTTGCCTGCATCGCGCACCGCAAGACCGAACGTGTGCCCATCGACGCCCTGGAAGGCCGCATCACCACCAGCCTGCTGACACCTTACCCACCAGGGATCCCGCTGTTGATACCGGGCGAGCGCTTCAACAAGAAGATCTGCGACTACCTGCGCTTCACGCGCGAATTCAACGCCGCCTTCCCGGGCTTCGACACCGACGTGCATGGTCTGGTGGAAGTCGACGAGGAAGGCGCCGGGCGCCGTTACTACGTCGACTGCGTGCGCGACTGAAGCTGCGCGCGGGCGGGGGTCAGCCCTCGGGCGTGAAATCGCCCTCGGGCCTTCGCATGGCGAGCGGCGCCTTCCGGCGTCGCACGTCCTTGCTCAGTCCTCGGGCGGAGCCACCATTGCGTGGCTGAAGCCACCGTCGACGAAGGTGATCTCGGCCGTGACGCCGCCGGCCAGGTCGGACAGCAGGAAGGCCGCGACATTGCCGACGTCGTCGATGGTGACGTTGCGCCCCAGCGGCGAACCGGCGGCCACCATGCCCAGCAGCTTGCCGAAGTCCTTGATGCCACTGGCCGCCAGCGTCCTGATCGGGCCGGCCGAGATGCCGTTGACGCGGATGCCCCTGCGGCCCAGGTTGGCCGCCAGGTAGCGCACGCTGGCTTCCAGGCTGGCCTTGGCCAGGCCCATGGTGTTGTAGTTGGGCACCGCGCGCATCGAGCCCAGATAGCTCAGCGTCAGCAGCGCGCTTTGTGGCTTCAGGTAGGGCAGGGCGGCCTTGGCCATGGCCGGGAAGCTGTAGGCCGAGATGTCGTGCGCGATGCGGAAGTTCTCGCGCGTCAGGCCGTCGAGAAAGTCGCCGGCGATGGCCTCGCGCGGCGCGAAGCCGATGCTGTGCACGAAGCCGTCGAATTGTCCCCACGCGGCGCCCAGGCCTTCGAAGGTGGCGGCAATCTGCGCGTCGTCACCGACATCGCAGTCGAAGATCAGTTCTGAGCCGAATTCCTTGGCGAAGTCGGTGATGCGCTCCTTGAAGCGCTCGCCCACGTAGCTGAAGGCCAGTTCGGCCCCCTGGGCGTGACAGGCGCGGGCAATGCCATAGGCGATGGAACGGTTGGACAGCACCCCGGTGATGAGGAAGCGCTTGCCGGCGAGAAAACCCATGAATATCTCCGTGCCTATGCCCGTTTCGGAAGGGCGGGATTCTGTCACGCGGCCGTAGGACGAACGGTGGGGGCGTCTCGGCGCGCCCGCCGGCAGCCCGCTTGGGTTGCACTGCAACATCGGTCTTGCAGCGTGCCGATCTGGCTGTCTATAATCCGCGTTTTCCGGGTGGTGCTGCGTGGGCGGAATTTTCCTGCCCATTTTTTTTGCTTGATCGACTTTCTGAAAGCGCGCTGCTCGTCAGCGGGTAGGCAGGTCCGGTCTTGGCGGCTCGCCCGGTGGCAAGGGCGACGGCAGGCATATCGGACACGCGAAGTTTGAACAGCAATCACGTCAGGGCGGGCGGCAAGGTCTCAGGCCCACGCACCCCAAGAACCCCGAGCAGGGCACCCCGTGCCGGCACGCCAGGCGGCAACGTCACGGCGGCGCGCCGCGTGGCTGAGCCGCGTCCGACACCGGTGGGCGTGCGCGTGGGTTGGCGCGAGGCCATCGCAGCCACCGTCGGCGGGCTGGGTTTCGAACTGGTGGACATCGAGCGCGCGCAGCGCGGCCTGTTGCGCATCTTCATCGACCGCATTCCCGGCCGCGAGTACAGCGTGCCGGGCGAATTCATTACCGTCGACGATTGCGAGCAGGTCACGCGCCAGTTGCAGTACGCGCTGGAAGTGGAAGGCCTGGAGTACAGCCGGCTCGAGGTGTCCTCGCCGGGGCTGGACCGGCCGCTGCGGACCGACGCCGATTTCCAGCGGTTTGCCGGGCAGGCCGTGCAGATCACGCTGAAGGTGCCTTTCCAGGGCCGCAAGAGCTGGCAGGGGGTGTTGACCCCTGCCGAACGCGAGCCCGCGGCCGATGGCGTCGACCCGCCTGCGGGCGCCTGGAGCCTGGTGTTCAAGGATGGCAAGGCCGAGCAGGTGCTCGGTTTCAAGCTCGAAGAGGTGCGCGAGGCCCGTCTCGTGCCCGTGGTTGATTTCAAGGGCCGCAAGCTCCGGAACGATTCCGGTGACGCAGGCTCAGCCGAGGCGGCGCCCGAAGAGGGCGCGCCAGGCACCGATGGAGGCTAAGGGAAGATGAACCGCGAAATGTTGATGCTGGTGGATGCGATCTCTCGCGAGAAGACCGTCGATCGTGACGTCGTCTTTGGCGCGGTGGAAGCGGCGCTTGCTTCGGCCACCAAGAAGCTCAACGGCGGCGAGGTCGACATCCGCGTTGCCGTCGACCGGGACACCGGCGAGTACGAGACCTTCCGCCGCTGGCTGGTGGTGCCCGACAGCGCCGGATTGCAGAACCCCGATTCCGAGGAACTGCTTTCCGAGGCGTTGGAACGCATTCCCGATATCGAGGAAGGCGATTACATCGAAGAAGCCATCGAGTCGCTGACCATCGGTCGCATTGGCGCGCAGGCGGCCAAGCAGGTGATCCTGCAGAAGATCCGCGATGCCGAGCGTGAGCAACTGCTGAACGACTTCCTGGCCCGCGGCGAGAAGATCTTCGTCGGCACCGTCAAGCGGCTGGACAAGGGCGACATCATCGTCGAGAGCGGCCGTGTCGAAGGACGCCTGAAGCGCAGCGAGATGATCCCGAAGGAAAACCTGCGCAGCGGCGACCGCGTGCGGGCCTACCTGATGGGCATCGACGCCACTCAGCGCGGCCCGCAGATCATGCTCAGCCGCAGCGCGCCGGGTTTCATGATCGAGCTCTTTGCGCAGGAAGTGCCCGAGATCGAACAGGGCCTGCTCGAGATCAAGAGCTGTGCCCGCGACCCGGGCAGCCGCGCCAAGATCGCCGTGGTCAGCCACGACCGCCGCGTCGACCCCATCGGCACCTGCGTCGGCGTGCGCGGCTCGCGCGTCAACGCCGTCACCAACGAGATCGCGGGTGAACGTGTCGATATCGTGCTGTGGTCGGACGACCCAGCGCAGTTCGTCATCGGCGCGCTGGCACCGGCCAACGTCGTGAGCATCGTTGTCGACGAGGAGCGCCATGCGATGGACGTGGTGGTCGACGAGGAGAACCTCGCCATTGCCATTGGCCGCGGCGGCCAGAACGTGCGCCTGGCGTCCGAGCTGACCGGGTGGCGCATCAACATCATGACCGCCGAGGAGTCGCAGGCAAAGCAGGCCGGCGAAAGCGAATCGGTGCGCCAGCTCTTCGTAGACAAGCTCGACGTCGACGCCGAGGTGGCCGACATCCTGATCGCGGAAGGCTTCAGCAGCCTGGAAGAGGTGGCCTATGTGCCACTGCAGGAAATGCTCGAGATCGAGAGCTTCGACGAAGACACGGTGCACGAACTGCGCACCCGTGCCAAGGACGCGTTGCTGACGATGGAGATCGAGAAGGAAGAACAGGTCGAGGAAGTCTCGCAGGACCTGCGCGACCTGGAAGGCCTGAACCCCGAATTGATCGCCAAGCTGGCAGTGGGCGGCATCCACACCCGCGACGACCTGGCCGACCTCGCTGTCGACGAGCTGACCGAGCTGACCGGCATCGAAGACGAGGCCGCCAAGAGTCTGATCATGAAGGCCCGCGAGCACTGGTTCACTGCCTGAAGGCGCTGACGAACCGCTTGCCTGCCCGCACCGCATACCTTAGGAAATCGTACTTATGGCCGTGATCACCGTCGCCCAGTTTGCTGCCCAGCTAGGCCGCCCCACCACGGCCCTCATCGAGCAGCTTCAATCGGCCGGCGTCACCAAGCAGTCGCCGGACGACGCGCTGACCGAGTCCGACAAGGAGCGGTTGCTCGATTTCCTGCGCACCTCGCACGGCACCGCGGCGGGTGCCGAGCGCAAGAAGATCACGATCACGAAGAAGACGTCGACCGAGATCAAGCAGGCCGACGCCAGCGGGCGCGCTCGCACCATCCAGGTGGAAGTTCGCAAGAAGCGCACCTTCGTCAAACGCGACGACGCATCGCCAGCCATAGAAGTGCCCACCGGCCCGAGCGCCGACGAACTCGACCTGCAGCGGCGCGAGGAAGAGGCGCGCGCCCAGGCCGAGGCCTTCCGCAAGCAGGAGGAGGAACTGGCCGAAGTGCGGCGAGCGCGAGAGGAAAACGAGCGTGCCGCCCGCGAAGCCGCCGATGCGGCGGCGGCGGAAGCCGCTGCCGCGCGCGCCGTGGCCGAAGCGGCCGCGCGGCAGGCTGCCGCCGAAGCCGAAGCCGCCGCTGCGCTGGCCAAGGCCGCCGGTCCCAAGCTGACCAAGGCGCAGGCTGCAGAGGCCGCAAAGGCCGCCGAAGCCAAGGCCGTCGCCGAAACGAAGGCTGCCGCCGAAGCGGCCGCTGCCGAAGCCGCCAAGCCGGTGGAGCCGCCCAAGCCCGTGCTGCGAGTGGTCAAGGCCGCCGACAAGGCCGCCGAAGACAGCGCCAAGGCCGACGACCTGGCGCGCCGCCGCAAAGCCGCCGAGGCCGAGGCTGCCGCCATCCGCGCGATGATGTCTGGCACGAAGAAGGTGCTGGTCGCCAAGAAGCCCGAGGAGCCGGCCAAGGCCGAGGCGGCGAAGGAAGCCATCAAGGGCACCATCCACAAGCCGACCGCCAAACCCGGCGCGCCGGGTGCCGCCACCACGGCCGCCAAGCCGGGCGACAAGAAGCAGGTCAAGAGCGAGAAGCTCAGCAGCAGCTGGGCCGACGACGCGGCGAAGAAGCGCGCTGCGCTGAAGACCCGTGGCGACAGCGGAGGTGGCCGTGCCGGCTGGCGTGCCCCGCGTGGCGGAGCGCGTCGTGGCGAGGCCGGCAACGGCCAGAGCTACACCGCGCAGCCCGAAGCCGTGGTGCAGGAGGTGCACGTGCCCGAGACCATCAGCGTGGCCGACCTGGCGCACAAGATGAGCGTGAAGGCGTCCGAGGTCATCAAGCAGCTGATGAAGCTGGGCCAGATGGTCACCATCAACCAGCAGCTCGACCAGGAGACGGCGATGATCGTCGTCGAGGAAATGGGCCACAAGGCGCTGGCCGCCAAGCTGGACGACCCGGAAGCCTTCACCGAAGAGGAAACCGCGCTGCACGACGCGGCCGAGCAGCTGCCGCGTGCGCCGGTGGTCACCGTCATGGGTCACGTCGACCACGGCAAGACCAGCCTGCTGGACTACATCCGCCGTGCCCGCGTCGCCGCAGGCGAAGCCGGCGGCATCACGCAGCACATCGGCGCCTACCACGTGGAAACGCCGCGCGGCATGATCACCTTCCTCGACACCCCGGGCCACGCCGCGTTCACCGCGATGCGTGCCCGCGGCGCCAAGGCCACCGACATCGTCATCCTGGTGGTGGCGGCCGACGACGGCGTGATGCCGCAGACCAAGGAAGCCATCGCGCACGCCAAGGCGGCGGGCGTGCCCATCGTCGTGGCCATGAACAAGATCGACAAGCCCGACGCCAACCTCGAGCGCGTGAAGAGCGAACTGGTGGCCGAAGGCGTGATCCCGGAAGACTTCGGTGGCGAGTCACCGTTCGTCGGCGTGTCTGCGAAGATGGGCACGGGCGTCGACACGCTGCTGGAGCAGGTATTGCTGCAGGCCGAGGTGCTGGAGCTCACGGCACCGACCGATGCCGCCGCCAAGGGCCTGGTCATCGAAGCCAAGCTCGACAAGGGCCGCGGCCCGGTGGCCACGATCCTGGTGCAGAGTGGCACGCTGAAGAAGGGCGACGTCGTGCTGGCGGGCAGCAGCTACGGCCGCGTGCGCGCGATGCTCGACGAGGACGGCAAGTCCATCGAATCCGCCGGGCCTTCGCTGCCGGTCGAGATCCAGGGCTTGACCGAAGTGCCGCAAGCAGGCGACGAGTTCATGGTGCTGGGCGATGAGCGGCGTGCTCGCGAGATCGCCACCTTCCGCCAGGGCAAGTACCGCGAAGTGACGCTGAACAAGCGCCAGGCCGCGAAGCTGGAAGGCATGTTCGAGAACATGGGCGAAGGCGCGGCGCAGACGCTGAGCCTGATCGTCAAGGCCGACGTGCAGGGTTCGCAGGAAGCGCTGGCGCAGAGCCTGGTCAAGCTGTCGACACCCGAAGTCAAGGTGCAGATCGTGCATGCCGCGGTGGGTGGCATCAGCGAGAGCGACATCAACCTGGCCATCGCCAGCAAGGCCGTCGTCATCGGCTTCAACGTGCGCGCCGATGCCGGCGCGCGCAAGCTGGCCGAAGGCAATGGCGTCGACCTCAAGTACTACAACATCATTTACGACGCGGTCGACGAGATCAAGGCGGCCATGGGCGGCATGCTGGCCCCGGAGCAGCGCGAGGAAGTCATCGGCACGGCCGAGATCCGCACCGTGTTCGTGGCCAGCAAGATCGGCACGGTGGCGGGTTGCATGATCACCGCCGGCCAGGTCATCCGCAACGCCAAGTTCCGCCTGCTGCGCGACCACACGGTGATCTACACCGGCGAAGTCGAGTCGGTGAAGCGGTTGAAGGACGACGTGCGCGAAGTCAAGGAAGGCTTCGAGTGCGGCATCAAGCTGAAGAACTACAACGACATCAAGGAAGGCGATCAGCTCGAGTTCTTCGAAGTCAAGGAAGTCGCGCGAACGCTTTAAGGCGGATTTGCCCTCACCTGCAAACCCCGCCTGCTGAAAAGAAGGCGGGCTGGCTTAAAGCCGGTTCATCGACTCCAAGCTCACTCCGTTCGCTGCCCCCAAGGGGCGCTTCAATGCCTTCGGGCGGCCGGGCGGCATTGACATGCGACACAAGAAAGCCGTCCCCAACCGCAGCTACCGCGTCGCCGACCAGATCCAGCGCGACGTGGCCGAGCTCATCCGTGATCTGAAGGATCCGCGGCTGGGCATGGTCACGATCAACAGCGTCGAGGTCTCGCCCGACTACGCCCATGCGCAGATCTTCTTCTCGGTGCTCGTCGGCACGCCCGAGGACAGCGCCGCGGCGCTGAACGAGGCCGCGGGTTTCATCCGCAACGGCCTCTTCAAGCGCCTGTCGATCCACACCGTGCCGACCTTGCACTTCCACTTCGACAAGACCACCGAGCGCGCGCTGGACCTCACGGCCCTGATCGCACGCGCCAACGCGACCAGGGCCAAGGAAGATTGATGGATGCCCGCGTGCCGCGCCTGCCCCGCAAGCCGCTGAACGGCGTGCTGCTGCTCGACAAGCCCCTGGGCTGGACGAGCAACGACGCGCTGCAGAAGGCCAAGGGCATCCTGCGCGCGGAGAAGGGCGGCCACACCGGCACGCTGGACCCGCTGGCCACCGGGCTGCTGCCGCTGTGTTTCGGCAGCGCCACCAAGTTCAGCCAAGCCAGCCTCGACGCCGACAAGCGCTACACCGCAACGCTGCGCCTGGGCCAGCGCACGAGCACCGGCGATCGCGAGGGCGAAATCATCGAAGAGCGAGCCGTCGCCGTCGACCGCGCCGCCATCGAGGCCGCCTGCCGGCGTTACACCGGCGCCATCGACCAGACGCCACCGATGCACTCTGCGCTGAAGCATCAGGGCCGGGCGCTCTACGACTACGCGCGTGCCGGGGTCGAGGTCGAGCGCCCGACAAGGGCCGTGACGATTCACCGTATCGACATCGTGTCCTGGCACGATGCCGAACTGGTGATCGACGTGGCCTGCAGCAAGGGCACCTACATCCGCACGCTGGCCGAAGACATCGGCGCCGCGCTCGGTTGCGGTGCCCACCTCAGCGCGCTGCGCCGCACCGCCAGCGGCACGCTGGACGTGGCGCAGGCGGTGACGCTGGAGCAATTGCAGGCGCTGGATGTCGCGGGGCGCGAGGCGCTGCTGCTGCGCCCCGACGCCCTGGTGGCAGGCTGGCCAGCCGTGCACCTGGCCGACGACGAGGCCGGGCGTTTCCTGAACGGTCTGCGCCGGCGCGTGGCGCTGTCCGACGCGCCCGCCGTGCGTGTCTACCGGCGCCCGCCGGAACCCCGACGCACCGGTGGCCTTTCTCGGAACCGCCCATATCACCTCAGGCGAACTGATCGCTGATCGCCTGCTGAGCCCCATCGAAGTCCAGGACGCCCCATGAGCTACAAAGCCATCCGCAACATCGCCATCATCGCCCACGTCGACCACGGCAAGACCACGCTGGTCGACCAGCTGCTGCGCCAGAGCGGCACCTTCCGCGAGAACGAGAAGGTCGCCGAGCGCGTGATGGACAGCAACGACATCGAACGTGAACGCGGCATCACCATCCTGGCGAAGAACTGCGCCGTGGAGTGGAAGGGCACGCACATCAACATCGTCGACACGCCTGGACACGCCGACTTCGGTGGTGAAGTCGAGCGTGCGTTGAGCATGGTCGACGGCGTGGTGCTGCTCATCGACGCCCAGGAAGGTCCGATGCCACAGACCCGCTTCGTCACCAAGAAGGCGCTGGCGCTGGGTCTCAAGCCCATCGTCGTCGTCAACAAGGTCGACAAGCCCGGCGCGCGCCCCGACTACGTCATCAACGCCGCCTTCGAACTGTTCGACAAGCTGGGTGCGACTGAAGAGCAACTCGACTTCCCGGTCGTCTACGCCTCGGGCCTGAACGGCTGGTCGTCGCTGACGGAAGGCCCGGCCGGCGAGGCCTGGGGCAGCGACCTGAGCTCGCTCTTCGACACCGTGCTGACCCACGTGCCGGAGCACCAGGGTGACCCGGACGCGCCGCTGCAGCTGCAGATTTCGTCGCTGGACTATTCCACCTTCGTCGGCCGCATCGGCGTGGGCCGCATCACGCAGGGCACGCTGAAGCCGATGATGGACGTGCTGGTGTGCGAAGGCACGCCGGAAGAGGGCGGCAAGAGCTTCAAGGGCCGCGTCAACCAGGTGCTGACCTTCGAAGGCCTGGAGCGCGTGCAGGCCGACATGGCCGGCCCGGGCGACATCGTGCTCATCAACGGCATCGAGGACATCGGCATCGGCGTCACCCTCACCGACCCGCTGAACCCCAAGCCACTGCCGATGCTTCACGTCGACGAGCCGACGCTGACGATGAACTTCTGCGTCAACAACAGCCCGCTGGCGGGTCGTGAAGGCAAGTACGTCACCGGCCGCCAGCTCTGGGACCGGTTGCAGAAGGAACTGCAGAGCAACGTCGCGCTGCGCGTCAAGGAATCGGCCGAGGACGGCATCTTCGAGGTCAGCGGCCGCGGTGAACTGCACCTGACCATCCTGCTGGAGAACATGCGCCGCGAGGGCTACGAACTCGCGGTGGGCAAGCCGCGCGTCGTGTTCCACGAGGTCAACGGCGAGCGCCACGAGCCGATCGAACTGGTGACGGTGGACATCGAGGACCAGCACCAGGGTGGCGTGATGCAGGCCCTGGGCGAGCGCAAGGCCGAACTGGTCAACATGGAAACCGACGGCCGCGGCCGCGTGCGGCTGGAGTACCGCATCCCGGCGCGCGGCCTGATCGGTTTTTCCAACGAGTTCATGAACCTGACGCGCGGCACCGGCCTCATCAGCAACATCTTCGACGGCTACGAGCCCTACAAGGGTGAGATCGCCGGCCGCAAGAACGGTGTGCTGATCAGCATGGACGCCGGCGAGATCTTCACCTACGCGCTGGGCAAGCTCGACGACCGGGGACGCATGTTCGTGAAGCCCAACGACCCGGTCTACGAAGGCCTGATCGTCGGCATCCACAGCCGCGACAACGACCTCGTGGTCAACGCCACGCGCCAGAAGCAGCTGACCAACTTCCGCGTCAGCGGCAAGGAAGACGCGATCAAGATCACGCCGCCCATCGACCTGACGCTGGAGTACGCGGTGGAGTTCATCGCCGACGACGAACTCGTGGAGATCACGCCCAAGAGCATTCGTGTGCGCAAGCGGTTCCTGACGGAGCACGAGCGCAAGCGAGCGGGCCGCCCGGCCACGACCTGAGCGCAGGCCCGGCATGCCGATGACGCACCGCAAGGCGGTGTGGGTGATGGTGGGCGCGGCTTTGCTGTGGAGCATCGCCGGAGTCGTCTCTCGCCACCTCGAGGCTGCGCGAGGCTTCGAAGTCACCTTCTGGCGCAGCGGTTTCAACGCGCTGGCGCTCGTCGTGCTGCTGTCCTGGCTGAAGGGCCCCGGCCCACTGTGGGCCGCACTGCGCGGTGGCGGCCGCGCGATGTGGCTCAGCGGTGTCTGCTGGGCGGTGATGTACACCGCCTTCATGATGGCCTTGACGCTCACCAGCGTGGCCAACGTGCTGGTGACGATGGCCATCGGCCCGCTGCTCACTGCGCTGCTGGCGCGCGCAGCGCTCGGCCACCGGCTGGCGCCTCGCACCTGGGGCGCCATCGCACTGGCCGGCGCGGGCATCGCCTGGATGTATGGCCACGAGGTGGTGGGCAACGACCCGAAGGCGCTGCTGGGCACATTGGTGGCGCTTGCCGTGCCGATGGCGGCGGCCGTCAACTGGACGCTGCTGCAGCACCTGAAGGGCCACGACACCCCTCCCGACATGCTGAGCGCCGTGCTCATCGGTGCGCTGCTCTCGGCCGCGGTGACACTGCCCCTGGCATGGCCGCTGGCTGCGTCGGCGCACGACCTGTCGCTGCTGGCGCTGCTGGGTGTGGTGCAGTTGGCGATTCCCTGCCTGATGGCCGTCGCTGCCGCGCGTGTGCTCTCGGGGCCGGAAATCTCGCTGCTGGGCCTGCTCGAAGTGGTGTTCGGCGTTTTGTGGGCCTGGTTGGGTGCGGGTGAGACCCCGTCGGCGGCCGTTCTGGGCGGCGGCGCGCTGGTGCTGGCGGCGCTGGTAGTCAATGAGTGGCTGGGCCTGCGACAGCGCCAGCGGCCTGCCACCTCATAAGCTTCTGACCAACGGCGGGCTGGCCGCACACTTCACTGCGCGCAACGGTCGGCATTGACCTGGATCAGCGCCTGACAGCGGACGCCATGGTGTGCCGGCGCCATCCGGGACATTCCTCAAGGCCCGTGTGAGCGCAGGCGCCTAGCATCGCGCTGCCGCAGCACGTCGGCTAGAAGGCCCCGCATGCAACAACTTTCCGGCCTGGATGCCACCTTTCTCTACCTCGAAACGGCTGAGATGCCCATGCACGTGGGTGCACTGCACGTGTTCGAGTTGCCTGCTGGCACCAAGGGCCGGTTCGTGACGGCGCTGCGCAAGCACGTGCACAGTCGCCTGCCTGTGGCCGGCGTGCTGCGCCGACGTCTTTGGTGGATGCCACTGAACCTGGCCAACCCAGCTTGGGTCGACGCGGAGCCTGATCTGCGGGCGCACATCGTCGAGATCAAGCTCGCGGTGACCGGCCCCGGGGGCACGGGCGGCGCAGGTATGCCCGAACTGGAAGCCGCGGTTTCGCAGCTGCACACGGTGCTGCTCGACCGCCAGAAGCCACTGTGGAAGATGCATGTCTTCGAGGGGCTGGCCCCCGGCGCCAACGGCCGCCGTCGCGTTGCGCTCTACACCCAGCTGCACCACGCCGCGGTGGACGGCCAGGCCGCGGTGGCACTCGCCAACGCGCTGCTCGACGTGACGCCCGAGCCGCGCGCGATCGAGGTGCGGTCGTCCAGGCGAACGCGCGTCTTCAGGCTGGAAATGACCGAGATGCTGCGTGGCGTGCTGGGCAGCCAGGCGCAGAAGGTGGCGGCCATCGTGCGCAACCTGCCGGCCACCATGGGCACGCTGAAGAAGGCGGCCACGGCAGCTGTATCGGCCTCGGAACTGCTGACCGGCAAGAAGGGCAGCGGTAACCTGACGTTGGCGCCACGAACGCCACTGAATGTGTCGGTGACGGAGGGCAGGGCCTTTGCCACCGTCACGCTGCCGCTGCCCGAGCTGAAGGCGTTGGGCCGTGCGTTCGACGCTACCGTCAACGACATGGTGCTGATGGTCTGCAGCACGGCGTTGCGTCGCCACTACGGCAAGCAGCGGAAGCTGCCACGCAAGAGTCTGGTGGCGGCGGTGCCCATCACGCTGCGCGAGAAGGGCGACACGTCGGCCGACAACCAGGCGTCGATGAGCTTCATCAGCCTGGGCACGCATATCGCTGATGCGAAGAAGCGGCTCGAGCACATCAAGGCTGCGTCGGGCGCGATGAAGTCGACGATGGGCCGGCTGAAAGGCATTCTGCCCACCGACTACCCCTCGCTGGGCGTGCCCTGGCTGATCGAGGCGGCCACCGCCCTTTACGGCAAGGCGCGCGTGGCCGACCGCATCCCGCAGGTGGCCAACCTCGTCATCAGCAACGTGCCGGGGCCCACGGTGCCGCTCTACATGGCCGGCGCACGCATGCTGACCAACTACCCCACGTCCATCGTCGTGCACGGCATGGCGCTCAATATCACGGTGCAAAGTTATGACCAGAGCCTGGACTTCGGCCTCATGGCCGACGCCGCGGCCATGCCCGACGTGGCAGAGCTGGCCGATGCCATCCGCATCGCCTTCGACGATCTGCGCGCTCTGCCGCGCCCGGGCGAGGTGGACGAAGGCGAGACCGAAAACGGCCTGGTCAGCCTGACGACAAAGGCCACGAAGCGCCTGGCCGGCGGTCTGACCGATGCGATGGCCGGTGCCGTGACGGGGGCGATGAGTGGCGCAAGCGGCGCGTTCGGCAAGGCCGCGAAGTCGGTGATGGGCAGCGCAATGGAAGCGGCTGTCTCGCAGGCGGCACGGCGACCTCGGGAAGCCGCCCCATCGCGCAAGCGCCGCGCTGACTAACATCACGGCATGAGTCTTCCGAAGCGCCGGCGCAGGCCGGCCCACGAAACGGTCCAGGGCGCGGCAGCCGATGTCACCGTTCCGCCGCAACGCCACCGTCCCGCCCCCGAACCCTTCGCGCCCTTCGATGCGCGTGAACTGGTCAACGCACCCGGGCCGTGGCAACTGATGCTGGAAGCGCGCGCTCCTTGGGAATACGCGGCCATGCTGGCCGCGCGCCCCTGGCTCAACCGCCTGCCCGTCGGCGATGGCCATCCGGTGCTGGTCTTCCCCGGCCTGGGTGCATCCGACCTGACGACATTGCCGCTGCGCAACTTCCTGCGCGAGCGCGGCTACACCCCTTATCCATGGAAGCAGGGCTTCAACTTCGGCCCCCGCCAGGGCGTGCTGGAAGCCTGCCGCGAGCAGCTGCGCCAGGTGGCTGTGCGCCACGGCGAACGCGTGAGTCTCATTGGCTGGAGCCTCGGCGGCATCTACGCGCGTGAGCTGGCCAAGGAGCAACCCGAGCACGCGCGTTGCGTCATTACCCTGGGCACGCCCTTCAACGCACATCCGCGGGCCACCAATGCCTGGCGCTTTTACGAACTGGTCAGCGGCCAGAGCACGCATGACGCCCAATTGATCGAGCAGATCCGTGGCACGCCCCCATGCCCGACGACCTCGATCTACAGCAAAACCGATGGCGTCGTGGCCTGGCAATGCAGCCTGAACCCGGCCGCGCCGCACGCCGAGAACATCGAGGTGCACGCCAGCCACATCGGCATGGGCATGAACCCCTTGGCGCTCTACGCCATCGCCGACCGTCTGGCGCAGGACCCGCAAGCGTGGAAGCCCTTCGACGTGAAGGGCGCGCGGCGCTGGTTCTACAAGCTCACGCACCATTCGCCGCTGCAGGCGATGGCGGGGCTCTAAGCGCGATGCAGATCGTCGCCAACGGCATCGGTATCGAGGTCGACGACCAGGGCCTTCCCGGCGGCGAGCCGCTGCTGCTGATCATGGGTCTGGGCATGCAGCTGACCGGCTGGCCCGAGGAATTGGTGCAGTTGCTGGTCAGCCGGGGTTTTCGGGTCGTCCGCATGGACAACCGCGACGCTGGGCTGAGCCAGGGTTTCGACCACCTGGGCGTGCCCAACGTGCCGCTGCAGGCCGTGCGTTACAGCTTCCGGCTGCCGGTGGCCGCGCCCTATGGCATCGCCGACATGGCGCAGGACGCCTTGGGCGTGCTCGACGCGCTGGGCTTGCAGCGCGCGCACGTCTGCGGTGCGTCCATGGGCGGCATGGTCGCGCAGCACCTGGCGGCCAAACACCCGCGGCGGGTAAAGAGCCTGACGCTGATGATGACTACCACCGGGTCCCGTAAGCTGCCGCAGCCGGGGCTGCGAGTTCGTCATGCGCTGGTTTCAAGGCCGGCCAGCGGGGCGGTGGACGATGTCGTGGCCCACCTGGTACGCGTCATGAGAGTGATCGGTAGCCCGGGCTATCCTCCCGACCGTGAACGCCAGCGTCTTCGCCTGGAGGCGACGGTGCGGCGCGCGTGGCGGCCTGACGGCACAGCGCGGCAGATCGTGGCGGTGGTGGCCGACGGCGATCGTTCGCCTCTGCTTCCGCTGATCACCGCGCCCACTTGCATCATCCACGGCGAGGCAGATCCACTGGTGCGCGTAGCCGCCGGCCACGATCTTGCGCAGCGCATTCGAGGTGCCGTGTCGGACATCGTGCCCGGCATGGGGCACGATCTGCCTACGCAACTCCTCACTCGCTTTGCGCAGGGAATTGCCGAGAACGCAGCCCGTTAGGCGATGGCCGGATTCGGTCCCGTTAGGTTCCGTGTAGTAGACATAATATACATCGTATCCACTTGATCATCTTGCCAGGAGGGCCCAGATCAGCAGCAGACCGCTTGCCACGCTGCTCAGAACCAACCAGCGGGGCTCACGAACGCATTCGACGATCCTCGGCTTGGCGTGCGCGGAACTGTCCGCGCGTGCCGCCCCGAATGCGGGCCGGGTGCCAGGCTCGCAGACCGCTCGCGCCTTCAGAGCGGATCGCTGGGGCGCAAGGTGTCGCGAAGATCGTCCGACTCGGCGGCGCTCGCGTCGCCGCCCGGGTTGACCGGCCGGTCAAGCGGTCGGCACAGATGGCGGTTGAGCTGTTCCAGGCGCTCTGACTTTGCCATGGCTGCCAACACGACCTCAGGGTTGATCATCAACATGAAAGGGTTTCGTTCCGAAACTGGATGTGCCATAACCGACTCCTGCTGCCGCAATGGATGCAACTTCGGTAACTTTAGGACGCACTTCAGCGATTGCAGAGTCAGCAGAACACCAAAGCCCATGTCAGATGACTTCTGACACGGTCACCAGACATGGCGGGCCTCATCGGGAAGTTGCCTTCAGCCGTGCAGCCAGCGACTCGCGCCCCGCCAGCACGGCGAAGTCCACAGGCCCGAGGCCAGCGTCGTTGCGCGCGCTCAGGCTGGCGCCGCGAGCCAGCAGCAGGTCCACTGCGTCTTCAGGGCCGTAGCGCGCGGCCATCATCAACGGGGTGGTTCGATTGGGCGACAGCGCTTCGAGCTGGGCACCTCGATCCAGGAGCAGGCCCACCACACGGGGCTCGGGGCCTGAGGCCGCGTAGTGCAAAGGCGTCCAGCCCGGCCGGTTCACTGCTGCGCCGCGGTCCAGCAGTTGTCTCACGCCGTCGAGCTGACCGCGCAGCGCTGCCATCATCAACGGCGTCTCGTCGGCCTTGTTGATCGCGTCGATACGCGTCTGCGGATGCGCCAGCAGCGCCGCCGCGGCCTTGGGTGATTCGTCTCGGAAGGCCAGATAGAGCCCGACCTGGCCTTTCTCACTGATGGTGTTGGGATCGAAGCCGCGCTCCAGCAAGCGCCTCACCGTGCCGGCGTCGTCCACGTTGATGGCACGGAAGAAGTCTACGGAGGTCTCCGCACCTGCCACAGAAAATGCAGTCAAGAAAATGGCATAGGCAACATATTTAAAGTGCTTTATGAGCATGTGACGGTGTCCTTCGAAAGGCTCGGCAGGCCGAACAGTGCCTCGGCATTGGCCGATGTGGCACGTGCAATGGTTTCCAGGGGCAGACCCTTCAGTGCCGCCAGTTGCGCTGCCACGTGCACGACCCAGGCGGGTTGGTTGGTCTTGCCACGGTGCGGAGCCGGGGCCAGGTAGGGGCTGTCGGTCTCGATGAGGCAGCGCTCCAGCGGCACGGCGCGGGCCACCTCGCGCAGCGCGTCGGCATTGCGGAAGGTCAGGATGCCGGAAAAGGAAATGTGGAAGCCCATCTCCAGGGCCGCCATCGCCACATCCATTGTCTCGGTGAAACAGTGGAAGACGCCGCGCACGGCGCCCTGCCCTTTCTCGGCCATCTCTTCGCGAAGCACGGCCAGCGTGTCCTCGCTGGCCGAACGGGTGTGGATGACCAGCGGCAGCCCGGTGGCCTGCGCGGCGTGGATGTGCACGCGGAAACGCTCGCGCTGCCAGGCCATGTCGTCCACGCTGCGGCCGTTCAGGCGGTAGTAGTCCAGCCCGGTTTCGCCTATGGCCACCACGCGCGGCAGCGCGGCACATTGCAGCAGGTCGTCCAGCGTCGGCTCTTGCACCCCCTCGCTGTCGGGGTGTACGCCCACCGTGCACCAGAAATTGTCGTGGGTGGTGGCCAGCGCATGCACCTTCGGAAACTCCTCGAGGGTGGTGCAGATGCAAAGCGCGCGGTCGACCTGCAGCGCAGCCATCTCGTGCCGGATCTCGTCCAGGCGCATGGCAAGCTCGGGGAAGCTCAGGTGGCAGTGGGAGTCGATGAACATCGGGCCGATCTGTCTGGCCGGCACTGCGGCAGCGCCCGGCGCACGCGGCACGCGCGCTACAGCGTCTGCGTGGGCTTGGACGATGAAATACTGGTGCCCAGCACTTCCTCGATCTTGATCTTTAGCTGGCGCGATTTCTCGTCGTTCGGGAAACGCACGCCGACACCCTGGGTGCGCCCTCCCGAAGCATTCGGCGGCGTGATCCAGGCCACTTTGCCCGCGACGGGGAAGCGCTGAGGGTCGTCAGGCAGCGACAGAAGGAGGTATATGTCGTCGCCGAGCTTGTAGTCGCGCGTGGTGGGTACGAACAGGCCGCCGTCGGTGAACACTGGGATGTAGGCCGCGTAAAGCGCGCCCTTCTCGCGGAAGACGAGCTGGATGACGCTGGGCCGGTTGGGCGCCGCAGCGCCGCCGGGCGTCACCGGCGGGCCCAAGGCGCCGGCGCGGGTGGTGGCGACACGGTCTTTCATCGGGTGAGTGTATCCAAGCCCCGGCCAGACGCGTGGCCACGCGGTACCGGGCGCACCAGGGCTTCGCTGCCTCCTTGCACGAGGGCCTCGACGAGCAGCGCTTCGTTCCAGGGGTGCTCGGCATGTCGGGCCACGCGTTGGAGCTCGCGCGACCAAGCGGCCAGGCGTTCGGGAGCGGCGCCAGCAGGCACGCTGCCGTTCGGGAAATAGCATGACGTGCCGCCAGTGGCGCGGGCCAGCGCGTCATGGCAGAGCTTCAGCAGCGCGTCCAGCGCCCGTGGCACAGGCCAGCCCGTCAGCGCCGCGGCGTTGCCGCTGGCTATCGCGGCCGGCAGAGCGGCCCAGGTACGGGCATCGACGCCACCTATCTGCATCGCCAGCGCGTCCAGCGGGCGGCCGCTGCAGGCCGCCAGCAGCACCCGTGCGTCGGCTGCATCGGGCAGGCCTCGGGCTTGCAGCCAAGCCAGCGCCACGTCGGCGGTGGGTTCCGCCAGGCGCAGCACCTGACAGCGGCTGCGCACGGTGGGCAACAACGTCGCCGGGTCGGAGGTCGTCAGCAGCAGCCGCGTGCCGGGTGCAGGTTCTTCCAGCGTCTTCAGCAAGGCGTTGGCGGACTGCATGTTCAGCGCGTCCGCCGGATGCAGCAGCGCCACCTTGGCGCGGCCTCGCGCGCTGGTGCGGGTGAGACGCTCGATGAGCAGCCGCACCTCGTCGATACGGATCTGGCGGCTCGGCTTGCGCTTGCTCTCGTCGTTGTCGGCGCGGTCGTCGGGCAAGGGCCACTCGTGCTCGCGGCGCAGCGTCTCGGGCAGCAGAACCGTCAGGTCAGGGTGCACGCGACCTTGTACCAACCGGCAACTGCCGCAGTGGCCACAGGGGCGCGGCGCGCCCGTCAGGCCTTCACAGAGCCATGCCTGGGCCAGCGTGAGGGCGAAGGCCATCGCACCCACGCCGGGCGTGCCATGCACCAACAGTGCATGGCCGCGGTGCGTGGCCAACGCCCTCGCCAGCGGCTCGGCCAACCAGGGCAGTGGCAGCGCGCCGGTGTCGTCGACGAGCATGCCGCCGCTCAACCCAGCCCGCGCTGCGTCAGCACGGCCTCGATCTGCGCCCATACGGCCGCCCGCTCGGCGCTGGCGTCCACCGGCACAAAGCGTCCTGGCGCCGCAGCGCAGCGCGTGGCATAGCCTGCGTCGACCCGTGCAAAAAACGCTTCGTCCTGCGACTCGAAGCGGTCGGGCGCACGCGCAGCGGCACGCCGGGCCGCGGCGGAGGCCGGCGCGATGCGGAACCACAGCGTCAGATCGGGCTGGCGACCGCGCTGCACCCAGTCCTCCAGGTCACGCAGCACATCGAGGTCGAATCCGCGTCCGCCGCCCTGGTAGGCAAAGGTGGCGTCGGTGAAGCGGTCGCACAGCACGGTGGCGCCGCGCGCCAATGCGGGTTCGATCAGGTGCAGGAGGTGGTCACGGCGCGCCGCAAACACCAGCAGCGCCTCGGTCAGTGCATCCATCGGCGTGTGCAGTACCAAGTCACGCAGGCGTTCGGCCAGCTCGGTGCCGCCAGGTTCGCGTGTCACCACCACCTCCTGTCCACGCGTGCGCAACCAAGCGGCCAGGAGTTCGATATGCGAGCTCTTGCCCGCGCCGTCGATGCCTTCGAGCGTGATGAAGCGGCCGCTGGCTGGTGGGGCCGTCATCGGCCGCGCTGGTACTGGTTCACAGCCCGATTATGGTCGGCCAAGTTGTTGCTGAAGACGCTGCTGCCATCGCCGCGGGCGACGAAGTACAGCGCCCTGCCGGCTTCGGGCCGAACTGCGGCGCGCAGGGACGCCAGTCCGGGCAGCGCGATGGGCGTCGGCGGCAGGCCACCGCGGGTGTAGGTGTTGTAGGGCGTGTCGGTCTGCAGGTCGCGCCTGCGCAGGTTGCCATCGAAGGCCTCGCCGAGGCCGTAGATGACGGTGGGGTCGGTCTGCAGCGGCATGCCGATGCGCAGCCGGTTGACGAAGACCGAGGCCACCTTGCCGCGGTCGGCTTCCAGCCCGGTTTCCTTCTCGACGATCGAGGCCAGGATCAGCGCCTCGTCGGCACTCCTCAGCGGCGTGTCGGCGGCACGTTCGGCCCAGGCGGTGTCGAGCCGCTGCTGCATCGCGCGGTGGGCCCGCTTGAGCACGGTGAGGTCGCTGACCTTGCGGCTGTAGACGTAGGTGTCGGGAAAGAAGCGCCCTTCCCCGGGCTGACCGGGTACGCCAAGGGCGGCCATCAGCTGCGCCTCGGTCCAGTCGGCCGTAACGGGCTTGAGGTGCGGCGCACGCGCCAGCGCAGCGCGCAGCTGGCGCAGCGTCCAGCCCTCGATGAAGCGCACCTGCTCGAGTGTCTCGAGGCCCTGCACCATCTTGTCGAGCAATTGGCGCGGCGACGTGCCCGCGTCGATCTCGTAGCTGCCCGCGCGGATGCGCCTGGCCTGCCCCGACCAGCGGAACCATTCGTAGAGCAGCCTGGGTGAGGTCTGCACGCCGGCGTCGACCCACGCCTGCGCGATGTCGCGCGGCGTGGCGCCGACCTCGATCGATAGCTCGACCGCGCCGCCCGCCAGCGGCAGCGGCCGGTCCAGCCACCAATGGACCGCTGCCGCGAACACGAGCGCCAGCGCTACGGGCAACCCCAGGAGGGGCAACCACAGACCTAGGCCCCGCGAGCGAGATGACATGACGGCTGATGATAATGAGGCGATGAACGCTCTATTGCCTTCCAACATGGTCGATGCGACCCCTCTCCCCGCGCTTCCGCAAGGCACCACGCGTCTGGAAGACTGGGGCGTCATCCGCGCCAGCGGCGCCGACGCTCCCGGTTTCCTGCACGGCCAGCTGACGCAGGATGTGCAGCACCTGGACGAGTCCCACGCCCGCTTGGCCGGCTACTGCTCGGCCAAGGGCCGGTTGCTGGCCAGTTTCGTGATGTGGCGGCGTGGGCCCGAGGAGATCCTGCTGGCCTGCAGTGCCGACCTGTTGCCCGCCGTGATGAAGCGGCTGTCGATGTTCGTGCTGCGTGCCAAGTGCAAGCTCGCCGACGCCAGTGCCGAATGGCCCTTGTGGGGACTGACCGGCGCCGCAGCGACTGCTGCCCCTGCCGGCCCATGGGCGCGTGCCAGCGTGGGCGCCGTCGACGTGGTGCGATTGCCCGACGCCCTGGTGGACGGTCGCGCCGTGCCGCGAGCGCTATGGGCCGGTGGTGAAGCCCCCGTCGGCGCGCCGGTCGATGCCGACGCCTGGCGCTGGTTGGAAGTGCACAGCGGCGTGGCGCGCATCACTGCTGCCACGTCCGAGCAGTTCGTGCCGCAGATGGTCAACCTGGAACTGGTGGGTGGCGTCAATTTCCAGAAGGGCTGCTATCCCGGCCAGGAGGTGGTGGCGCGCAGCCAATACCGCGGCACGCTGAAGCGGCGCGGCCACATCGTGGAGGCCACGGTGCCTTTGCAGCCGGGGCATGAGGTCTTCCACAGCGCCGACCCTGGCCAGCCCGCCGGCATGGTGGTGCTGGCGGGCCAGTGGGGTGGTCGTCACGCCGCGCTGGTCGAACTGAAACTCACGGCGCTGGAAGGGGGCAGCCTGCACGCCGGCGCAGCTGACGGCCCCGTGTTGACGCCGGTCGCCCTGCCCTACGCCATTCCGCTGGAATCGACCTGAAATGCCGCTCGAGCTTTTCGTCTACTGGAAGGTCGAGCGCGCCCGCGGCGCCGAGGCGCAGACAGCGGCTACCCGCATGCTGCAAACGCTGAGGTTCACCCAGCCCGCGCTGCGGTCGTGCCTTCTGCGCCGTGCAGAGGAAAGCGGCGACAAAATTACCTACATGGAAACCTACAGCGCGCTGCCTGCCGGCGTGACCCCTGAACTGCAGATGGCCGTCGAGGCCGCTGCGGCCAACGCGCTGGTGGCCTTCGCTGGCCTGACGCGTCACGTCGAAATCTTCGAGCGGCTGGACCCGGCGGCCTGAATGTCCCGCATCCAGTACCTGACCCAGATCGACATCGACCCCGGCGTCGTGCGCCTGCTGTCTGCCGAGTGCGAGCGCACCGGCATGAAGCGCCCGCTGATCGTCACGGACGCTGGTGTGCGCGCGGCCGGCGTGCTGCAGCAGGTGCTGGTCGCCTTGGGTGCGCTGCCTCATGCTGTTTTCGACGGCACGCCCAGCAACCCGACCGAGGCCGCCATCCGCACCGCTGTTCAGGTCTACCGAGCCGAACGCTGCGACGGCCTGGTGGCGGTGGGTGGCGGCAGCGCCATCGACCTGGCCAAGGGCCTGGCCATCGCTGCCACGCACGAGGGACCGCTTTCCACCTACGCCACCATCGAAGGCGGCAGCCCGAAGATCACCGAGCGGGTGCCGCCGCTGATCGCCGTGCCCACGACCGCCGGCACCGGCAGCGAGGTGGCACGCGGCGCCATCCTCATCGTCGACGACGGCCGCAAGCTGGGTTTCCACAGCTGGCACCTGATGCCCAAGGCCGCACTGCTCGATCCCGAACTCACGCTGTGCCTGCCGGCGGGTCTGACTGCGGCCACCGGCATGGACGCCATCGCGCACTGCATGGAAACCTTCATGGCGCCGGCCGTCAACCCGCCGGCCGACGGCATCGCTCTCGACGGCCTGGTACGAGGCTGGGCGCACATCGAACGCGCCACGCACGACGGCCAGGACCGCGAGGCGCGCTGGCACATGATGAGTGCGAGCATGCAAGGGGCGATGGCCTTCCAGAAGGGGCTGGGCTGCGTGCATTCGCTGTCGCACAGCCTGGGCGGCGCGAATCCGCGGCTGCACCACGGCACGCTGAATGCCGTCTTCTTGCCGGCGGTGGTGCGCTTCAATGCCGGCGCTGAGAGCATCCAGCGCGAACGCCGGCTGCAGCGCATGGCGCAGGCCATGGGGCTGGCGGGCTGCGATACGCTCGGCACCGAGGTCGCCGAGGCCATCGTCGCGATGAACGCCCGCCTGGGACTGCCCAGTGGGCTGCGCGCGATGGGCGTCGACGAAGCGCTGTTCGAGAAGATCGTCGACGGCGCCATGGCCGACCACTGCCACAAGACCAACCCCCGCATTGCCACGCGCGACGACTACCGCCGCATGCTGGAGGAAAGCCTGTGAGCGCCGGCCCGATCTTCCACATGGTGGATGGTGCGCCCGACCCGGTCGCCCCCTTCAGCCACGCCGTCGAGCAGGACGGCTGGGTTTTCCTCACCGGCCAGATGCCCTTCACCGGCACGGCCAACGACTCGCCCTACCCCGAAGGCATCGAGGCGCAGACGCACCAGGTCTTCGCCAACCTGCGACGGGTGCTGCAGGGCCTGGGGCTGGACCTGCCCAACGTCGTGCAAGCGAGGGTCTACCTGCGCCATTTCGACGAGGACTACACGCGCATGAATGCGGTCTACGCGAGCTACTTCGCGCCCGAGCGCCGGCCGGCGCGCACCTGCATCGGCGTCAGCGGGCTGGCGCGCGGGGCGCGCATCGAGATCGACTTCATCGCGCGCCGTCCCTGAAGGGCCCGGCGTCGCCGGGCGCTCCTGCCACGGCAGTTGATCGGCCGACGCTGCAGCCTGTCGCAGCGGCCGAGACGGCCGCCAGGCCGCTTGTTATGGTGTGCTACATCACCAACACACCAACAGGCACAGCGACATGCAGACCTGGGACGACAGACAGCCGATCTACCAGCAGTTGGCCGACATCCTGGCCGCGCAGCTGCTCGACGGCGAACCGAACGAAGGCGCCGCGATGCCTTCGGTGCGCGCGCTGGCCGGGCGCTACCTTCTCAACCCGCTCACCGTCAACCGGGCTCTGCAGGCGCTGGGCGACGAGGGCCTGCTGGAGAACCGCCGCGGCATGGGCCTCTACGTGACGACCGGCGCCCGCGAGCGCCTGCGCGCCGCAGAGCGTGAACGTTTCCTGCACACCGAATGGCCGCGCCTGCGGCGAGCGGCTGCGCCGCCTGGGAATCGGCGCCGAACAACTCAACTGGGAGGCGCGTTGATGAACGCCGAAGACAACACGATGCTGGTGCAAGCCAAGGGCCTGAGCGTGCGCTACGGTGCCAAGCGCGCCGTCGACGACGTCAGCTTCAACATCCCCAAGGGTCGCGTCGTCGGCCTGCTGGGCCACAACGGCGCTGGCAAGACGACGCTGATGAAGGCGATGGTCGGCCTGGCCACCAGCGAGGGCAGCCTGACGGTGCTGGGCATGAACCCGCGCCAGCAGCGGGTGCCCTTGCTCGAGCAGGCCTGCTACATCCCCGACGTGGCCATCCTGCCGCGCTGGGCGCGCGTGGAAGACCTCATCACGCTGTTGAGCGGCCTCCATCCGCGCTTCTCGGCCGACCGGGCGCGGGCGCTGCTGCGACGCACCAGTGTCGGCCTGTCGGACAAGGTCAAGACGCTGTCCAAGGGCATGGTCGTGCAGGCCCACCTGGCGCTCATCGCCGCCATCGATGCGAAGCTGATGATCCTGGACGAGCCGACGCTGGGCCTGGACGTGCTGTCGCGCAAGGCGTTCTACGAGATGCTGATCGACGAGTGGTGCGACGGCGAACGCAGCGTGCTCATCAGCACGCACCAGGTCGAGGAGATCGAGAGCCTGCTGTCCGACGTGCTGATGCTCAACGAGGGCAAGCTGGTGCTCAGCATCAGCCTCGAGGACATGGAGCGGCGCTTCATCGGCGTCACCCACGACGCCGCGGTGGCCGACCAGATTGCCGCCGCCCACCCACTGCTGCGTTACCGCACTGGCCCGGGCACCAGCGGCAACGCCGCCATCTTCGATGGCGCGCCGCCAGACCACGTGCAGGCCCTGGGCCAGCGTGTGCGCCCCAGCCTGGTCGATCTGTTCGTGGCGCTGACGCGCAAGCCCGAACTCGACCGCACCCAGTTCTGATCCTTGACGAGGACACCGATGAACAAGCTTCTTCCCCTGATGCAGCGTGAATGGCTGCAACACCGCTTTGGCTGGATGCTGATGGTGGTGGTGCCCTTCGCCATCGCCCTGCTGCTGCTGTCTTTCGGGCAACTGGCGATCGGCCCCGATACCGCCGACCGTGTCGGCAACAGCCTGCCGCCGTTGCTGGCGATGGCGTCGATCGCCGGCAGCGGCGCGGTGATCTTCCTGATCGCGGGCGTCACGTCGCTGATCATCGTGGCCGGGGTGGCACGCCGCGACCATGGCGACCGCTCGATCGAGTTCTGGCTCTCGCTGCCCACGACGCACAGCGCCAGCCTGGCCGCACCGCTGCTCGTGCACCTGCTGCTGGTGCCGGCGGTGGCTCTGCTGGTCGGCCTGACCGGCGGGCTGCTGGTCTCGTTGGTGCTGGTGACACGGGTGGTCGGCATCGGAGCGTGGATCGCGCTGCCCTGGGGCGACTTGCTGCCGGCCGTCCTCGCCATCGCGGCACGCCTGCTGGCCGGGTTGCCGCTGGCCATGCTGTGGCTGTCGCCGCTGATCCTGCTGGTGGTGCTGCTGTCGGCCTGGTTCAGGCGTTGGGCCTGGGTCATCCTCGGTGTTGGCCTGGGTCTGGGCGGCCAGCTGCTCGACCGCCTCTTCGGGCAGCCGCTGCTGTCCGACATCACGCTCGGCCTGTTGCGCGGTGCGGGCAAGGCGTTGGTGAGTGCCGGAGAGGGTTTCCAGATGGGTCCGAACCAGGGCAGCGAAGGCCTGCGCCAGCTGCCGGGATGGGCGCTGCACGACTTCGGCCTGGCGCTGCGCGAGCTGCCTTCGCCGCTGCTCGCAGGAGGGCTGCTCTTTGCGGCGGGCTGCTTTGTGCTGCTGATCGTCTGGCGCCAGCGCGGCGCGGGCGCGGCCGGCTGACGCGCAACCCGGCACCGAACGAGCGCCAGTGCTGTCCGTGGCGATGGCGTGGACAAAGGCTGAACGCCGGGCTCAAGTCGCACTGCCCGGCTGCCGATGACTCCAGGACGTGTCATCGGGCCGGCAGCGGTCGGTGGCTGTTCGTATCAACCCTCTGGAGCCCGACTGCCATGTCCATCATCCGCCTCACCGTCGCCGCGGCCCTGTTCGCCAGCGTCGCCGCCCACGCCAATGACCCCAAGGCCACCATCGCCGACCTCGACGCGCGCCTGGCCAAGATCGGCGTCGCCAAGATCGACGGCACCAGCGACGTGGCCGGCAAGGCCGTGCCGACGATCTACTTCGGTGAACGCAAGATCAACAACAACTACGACGTCGTCGACGCCATCCGCAAGGACCACAAGGCCACCGCCACCGTGTTCGTCAAGGATGGCGAAGAGTTCGTTCGCGTCAGCACCAACGTGCTCACGCCCGAAGGCAAGCGCGGCGTCGGCACGCAGCTGGCACGCAATGCCGCCTACGCGGCGGTCAGCCAGGGCAAGCAGTACTGCGGCCCGATCGACGTGCTTGGCACCGCCTTCGACGCTTGCTACAACCCCATCAAGGATGCCGGCGGCAAGATCATCGGCGTGAGCTACATCGGCCACAAGAAGTAGGCGCGGCGCGCCACGCCGGGGCCCGTCCCCGGACTCACTGACTTCAAAGGACCACCGCCATGAAGGTGTTCACCCCTTTGCGCACCGCCCTCGAACAGGTCGGCGTGCAGACGAAGCTGCTCGGCGCATTCGGCGCCCTGCTCGTCATCACCGCCCTGGTGGGCGGTGTGGCGCTGTTCAGCTTGTACAGCGTCAACGCCGAAGCCGGCACCCTCGCCCGCAAGTGGCTTGCCGGCGTCGTGCAGCTCGCCGAAGCCCGCACCGCGGTGATCAACGCTCGCGACTTCGAGCTCAAGCACAGCCGCACGGACGATGCCAGCTACCACGCCGAGTACGAAGCCAAGTTCACCGAGACCGTGAAAGGCCTGGACGTCCGCATGTCGGCCTACAAGGCCATGGTCGCAGGCGACGAGGAAGCTGCCCTGGTGACGCAGTACGACAAGGCATGGGCGGACTACATCAAGTTCCAGACCCAGGTGGTGAAGCTGGGGCGCGGCAAGCAGCAGCAGGACGCAGCCGACATTGCCGATGGCGCATCCGCCATGGCCTTCGACGAAACGATGGGCAGCCTGAATGCGCTGCTGGCCTTCAACCAGGCGGGCGGGCAGGCGGCCGCGGAACTGGCGTCCACGGTCTATGCGCGCTCGCGTGCCGTCACGGCCGTGCTGATGGGCCTGGGGGTGTTGTTCGGCCTGGGTCTGGCCTGGGGCATCACGCACACCCTGTTGCGTCAGCTGGGCGGCGACCCGCGCGCCGCATTGGCCGTCGCCAAGGCCGTGGCCGAGGGCGATCTGACGACACCCATCGCCGTCAAACCCGGCGACCACGACAGCCTCATGGCCTGGCTGCAGACCATGCAGCACAGCCTGAGCCGGGCCGTGAGCCAGGTACGTGAGGGCTCGGACCAGGTGGCCACGGCCAGCGCACAGATCGCCCAGGGCAACCAGGACCTGTCCAGCCGCACCGAGCAGCAGGCCAGCGCCCTGCAGCAGACCGCAGCGACGATGGAGCAACTCGGTTCGACCGTGCGCAGCAACGCCGACAACGCCCGCGAGGCGAGCCAACTCGCACAGAGCGCGTCGTCGGTGGCCGTTCAGGGCGGCACGGTCGTTGGCGAGGTCGTGCAGACCATGAAGGGCATCAACGAGAGCAGCCGCAAGATCGCCGACATCATCGGCACCATCGACGGCATTGCCTTCCAGACCAACATCCTGGCGCTGAACGCGGCCGTCGAGGCGGCGCGGGCCGGTGAACAGGGCCGTGGCTTCGCCGTGGTGGCCAGCGAGGTGCGCAGCCTGGCCCAGCGCTCGGCCGACGCCGCCAAACAGATCAAGGGCCTGATCACGGCCAGCGTCGAGCGTGTCGAACACGGCAGTGCACTGGTCGACCGTGCCGGCAAGACCATGACCGAGGTGGTCGGCGCGATCCAGCGCGTCACGCACATCGTGGCCGAGATCAGCGCGGCCAGCGGCGAGCAGAGCAACGGCGTCGGCCAGGTCGGCGAGGCCGTGGCGCAGATGGACCGCAGCACGCAGCAGAACGCCGCGCTGGTGGAGGAAAGTGCTGCCGCAGCCGAGAGCCTGCGCCAGCAGGCCACGCAGTTGGTACAGGCGGTGGCCGTCTTCAAGCTCGCCTAGCGCGCCGAACTTCACCAGCGAGAAGGGGCCCCGCGGGGCCCCTTCTCGTCGTCGCGCCGGACGGCCGACTTCAGTGGTGCGTGCCGTCGAAGAACTGCTCGTCTTCGGTGCTGCCCTTCAGCGCCGCGGTCGACGACAGTGCTTCGATCGTCGTCGTCACGGCGTCGAAGTAGCCCGTGCCCACCTCGCGCTGGTGCTTCACGGCGGTGAAGCCACGCTCGGCGGCGGCGAATTCCTTCTCCTGCAGTTCGACGAAGGCCGTCATGTTGTTGCGCGCGTAGCCGTAGGCCAGGTCGAACATGCCGTAGTTCAGGCTGTGGAAGCCGGCCAGCGTGATGAACTGGAACTTGTAGCCCATGGCGCCCAGTTCACGCTGGAACTTGGCGATGGTGGCGTCGTCGAGGTTCTTCTTCCAGTTGAAGGACGGGCTGCAGTTGTAGGCCAGCAGCTTGCCCGGGAACTTGGCGTGGATGGCGTCGGCGAAGGCCTTCGCGAAGGCCAGGTCGGGCTTGCCCGTCTCGCACCAGATCAGGTCGGCGTAGGGCGCATAGGCCAGCCCGCGGCTGATCGACTGCTCCAGGCCGTTCTTCGTCTTGAAGAAGCCTTCCACCGTACGTTCGCCGGTGAGGAAGGGCTGGTCGTTGCCGTCCACGTCGCTGGTCACCAGGTCGGCGGCCTCGGCGTCGGTGCGGGCCAGCAGGATGGTGGGCGTGCCCATCACGTCGGCGGCCAGGCGCGCGGCGACGAGCTTGGCTACGGCTTCACGCGTGGGCACCAGCACCTTGCCGCCCATGTGGCCGCACTTCTTCACGCTGGCCAGCTGGTCCTCGAAGTGCACGCCGGCGGCGCCGGCGTCGATCATGTTCTTCATCAGTTCGAAGGCGTTCAGCACGCCGCCGAAGCCGGCCTCGGCATCGGCCACGATGGGCGCGAAGTAGTCGATGTCGTTCTTGCCTTCGCTCCATTGGATCTCGTCGGCGCGCTTGAAGGTGGCGTTGATGCGCTTGACGACCTTCGGCACCGAGTCCACCGCATACAGGCTCTGGTCGGGGTACATCTCGCCGCCGCTGTTGGCGTCGGCGGCGACCTGCCAGCCGCTGAGGTAGATGGCCTTCAGGCCGGCCTTGACCTGCTGCATGGCCTGGTTGCCCGTCAGCGCGCCCAGGCTGTTGACGAAGGGTTCGGTGTTGATCAGGTTCCACAGCTTTTCGGCGCCACGCTTGGCCAGCGTGTGCTCGATGGGCAGGCTGCCGCGCAGGCGCACCACGTCGGCCGCGCTGTAGCCGCGCTTGATGCCTTTCCAGCGCGGATTCTCGGCCCAGTCCTTTTCGAGGGCGGCGATTTGCTGTTGGCGGGTGAGGTTCGTCATGAGGGGGCTCCCGGGGGTTGACTGAAGGTTCTGCGACCTGGGCAGGGCCCGTGGTCGAAGCGAAGAAATCAGGCTTTAAGCGTAAACCCGGGCGTAGCAAAATGGAAGACATCTGTCTTATATAAGACATAACAATGTGTCGTTATAAATCAAAGACTTAGCGCTGACATTCACATTGCAAAATGTCATTTTTCCATATGATGGATTTTTGCTGCAATGCAACGACGCGAATTTCCACGATGCGGAAGCTGAAGTCTGCGATGCGGAAGCCAATGCCCTCGCCTCGAGACCCGTCCGTGACCTTCCTGTCAGGCTGCCCGCGGTAGCCCGGGTACCGGAGCGGACCGCGACTTCGACGTCTCCGGTCAGTCGTGGCGAGAATCGTGAACCGCAAGGCCCAGCCAGTGGGTATAGATGCGGTCGGCCAGCGCCTGCTGGCAGGCCAGGTGTGCGGTGATGCCGGCCCGCATCGTCGCCGGCCCGTGCACCGTGTGCAGCCGCGGCGCCACGTCGTCCAGTGGGTTGGCGTCGTGCGCCCAGCGGTCGATCTTCTCTGCGTCGGCCTCGACGTGGAACTGCATCGCCAGGTGCGGTCCGAGTGCGAAGGCCTGGTGCGCGCACGCGGCACTGCTGGCCAGCAGTTCGGCGCCGGCGGGAAGGGCAAAGGTCTCGCGATGCCACTCGAAAACACGGCGTTCGCCGTGCGGGCCGAACCACGCTTCAGCCGCAGGACTGTCGGCCACCTGCATCGCCTGCCAGCCGACTTCGGGCACCACCGCGGCCGTCACCGGTGCACCGAGAGCCCTCGCCATCAGCTGCCCACCCAGGCAATGGCCCAGCGTGGGCACGCCCGCCGCCAGCGCCTGCAGGAAGAGCGACTCGGCCTGGCGCAGCGACGGCATGGCGTCGTTGGCACTCATCTCGCCGCCCAGGATGGCCAGCGCGCCGTAGCCGCGCAGGGTGGCCGGATAGGCATGGCCGGCCTGGCTGTCGAAGACCTCGAAAGCCACGCCCTGCCGCGTCAGCCAGGTGCCCAGATAAGCCGGGCCGTCGCTGCTGAGGTGCTGGAGGATGAGGACGGGTTTCATCGCGCGGCGTCTTCGTATGATGCGGCGGCAGTGTGCCCCAGGACCCGACCATGACCGACTTCGCCTTCCTCTCCGACCATGGCTTTCTCAAGGCCGGCTCGCCCGACGCGGCCACGCCCTATGCCGTGGCCGGCGTGGCCTGGGACGGCGCCACTACGAACCGCCCTGGCGCGCGCATGGGGCCGCGCGCCATCCGCCAGGCCAGCCACATGCTGTGCGATGGCACGCATCCGCACTTCGACGTCTCGCCGCTGGGCCGTCTGGGCGACGTCGGCGACCTGCCGCTGCCCAACACCGCGCTCGAGACGCTGCGCGCCGCGCTCGAGCCGCAGGCGCTGGCGCTGATCCGCCACCACCACGTGGCCTGGCTGGGCGGCGACCACTCGATAACGCTGTCGCTGCTGCGCGCCTACCGCCAGCACCTGGGCCGGCCGCTGGCGGTCATCCACTTCGACGCGCATTGCGACACCTGGACCGATCACTTTGGCGAGCCCAGCGGACACGGCACCTGGGTCTGGGAAGCCATGCAGGAAGGCCTGGTGATCGATACCTGTTTCACGCAGCTGGGCATACGCTCGGCCGGCAGGCGCGAGGCGCGCGAGTACGTGGCCACGCGCGGCGGCCAGGTGTTCACGGCGCGGCAGTTGCGGGGCCTGAGCTCGCCGGCGCAGCTGGCGCCCGTGGCTGGCGCGATCCGCGAGCGCCTGGCCGCGCACGGCAACCCGCCCGTCTACCTCAGCCTGGACATCGACTGCCTGGACCCGGCCTATGCCCCCGGCACCGGCACCCCCGAGCCCGGCGGTATGAGCACGAACCAGGTCTTCACGCTGCTGGAGGAACTGGCTGACCTGCCCTTCATCGGTATGGACTGTGTGGAGGTGGCGCCCGCCTACGACCACGCCGAGCTCACCAGCCTGGCCGCGGCGCACTTCGTTTGGAGCTACCTGTGCGGCCGCATCGCGCGGGGGGCCCCAGCGGCCGTCGCGCCGGCTTGATCCGGCGCAAGCCGGCCACACCGGGGTCGCCGAAAAATGAGGGCAAATCCCCGGAGGCCCCATGAAGCAGCCCAGCCCCCCCGTCCGTGTCGCGCGCCCGCCGCGCCAGAGCCGCCCGCGCAGCGCCGAACTGCCGGAGTTCGAATCGCTGGACAACGCCCACCGCGCTGCTTTGCAGATGCTGGACAGCTTCCACCGCCTGCTGGTGCAACTGGACAGCTCTGGCCTGGATGACGCCGCCCGAGCCTCGGCGCGCGAGATCCTGGCGTTCTTCAATGGCCCCGGCCGGCATCACCACGAAGACGAGGAGAAGCATGTCTTCCCCGGCCTGCTGGCCGAAGGCAAGCCCGAACTGGTCAAGCACATCCACCGCTTGATGCAGGACCACGGCTGGCTCGAGGAAGACTGGCGCGAGCTGTCGCCGCAGATCGAGGCCATCGCCGACGGCTACAACTGGTACGACATGGCCATACTCAATGCTGCGCTGCCGGTGTTCACTGCGCTCTACCTCGACCACATTGCGCTGGAGGAAAGCTTGGTCTACCCTGAAGCCAAGAAACAGTTGGCGGCTTTGAAGGCCGGCCGCGGCAGTGCCGTCAACTGAAGCTTCATCGTCGCCGCGCAGGCGTCAAATCGTCAACGCCGTCGTCTTCTTGACGGTGCGCAGCACCAGCATCGAGTTGCTGCGCACCACGCCGGGCAGGCGCGTTAGCACCTCGGCGTGGAAGCGCTCCAGGTCTTCCGCGTCGCGGTAGGCAAAGCGCACCAGGTAGTCGTTGGCGCCGGCGACGTAGACGCAGTCCAGGATCTCGGGCGTGTTGCGCACGGCCTGCTCGAAGGTTTCCAGCTGCGCGGGCTGCGTGCTCTCCAGGTTGATGATGGTGTAGCTGGTGCCGTGGCGCCCCACCGCCTTGGGGTTGAGCAGCGCCACATAGCCGGCGATGACGCCGGCATCCTCCAGCGCCTTCACGCGCCGCAGACAGGCGCTGGGTGAGAGGTGCACACGCGCCGCCAATTCCTGGTTCGAGAGCCGGCCCTCGGCCTGCAGCTGGTTCAGGATGGCGCGGTCGATGGTGTCGAGCGGTGCATCGGATTGCACTCGCAAGCCAGTTGTTCGCATGTTCTTGATCTCCGTGGTGCACTTGCCGCATTATCTTGTGCCAACGAGGGTGAACCCGCATCGCATGCGCACGCACATTGCGCGCCGCACTGTCTAGACTGATCGACGGTGCTGCAGCACACTGCGCGCGCCGCCTCAGCCAGGAGCCCCCCCATGAACAAAGCCGTCGACCCCGCACTGATGCAAGCCGCCGAAGCCGTCGGCTCGACCACCGGGCTGACGCCGGCGCAACTGGCCGCCTACTGGCTGCCCTTCACCGCCAATCGCCAGTTCAAGAAGGCCCCGCGCCTGCTGACCAAGGCGGCTGGCATGTATTACGAGGACTACCGCGGCCGGCAGATCCTGGACGCCGTGGCCGGGCTGTGGTGCGTGAACGCCGGTCACGGCCGGCCGCGCATCACGCAGGCCATCCAGGCGCAGGCCGCCGAGATGGACTTCGCGCCGCCCTTCCAGATGGCGCATCCCAAGGCTTTCGAGCTCGCCGAGCGCGTGGCGCAGCTGGCCCCGGCCGGCATGGGCAAGGTCTTCTTCGCCAACTCGGGCTCGGAGGCGGTGGAGAGTGCGCTGAAGATGGCGCTGGCCTACCACCGTGTACGCGGCGAAGGCACACGCACCCGGCTCATTGGCCGTGAACGTGGCTACCACGGCGTGAACTTCGGCGGCATCTCGGTGGGCGGGATGATCGGCAACCGCAAGACCTTCGGCCTGGCCGTCGCGGGTGTCGACCACCTGGGCCACACGCACGACCCGAAGCGCAACCTGTTCAGCATCGGCCAGCCTGCGCATGGCGCCGACCGCGCCGACGACCTGGAACGCCTGGTGGCGCTGCATGACGCCAGCAACATCGCGGCCGTCATCGTCGAGCCGGTGGCCGGCAGCACCGGCGTGCTGATCCCGCCGCAGGGCTACCTGCAGCGCCTTCGCGAGCTGTGTACCAAGCACGGCATCCTGCTGATCTTCGACGAGGTCATCACCGGCTTCGGGCGCACCGGGCAGCCCTTCGCGGCGCAGACCTTCGGTGTCGTGCCCGACATGATCACTTGCGCCAAGGGCCTGACCAACGGCGCCGTGCCCATGGGCGCGGTGATCGTGAAGGACGAGATCCACGACGCTTTCATGACCGGGCCCGAGCACCTGATCGAGTTCCCGCACGGCTACACCTATTCCGGCCACCCGCTGGCCTGCGCCGCCGGCCTGGGCACGCTGGAAACCTACGCCGAGGACGGACTGCTCACCCGCGCAGGCGAGCTGCAGGATTACTTCGCGCAGGCCGTGCATTCGCTGCGCGGCGAGCCGCACGTCATCGACGTGCGCAACATCGGCCTGGTGGGTGGCATCGAACTGGCGCCGCTGCCTGGCGCGCCGGCCATGCGCGCCTTCAACGTCTTCCTCGACTGCTACGAGCAGGGTCTGCTCATCCGCACCACGGGCGACACCATTGCGCTGTCGCCGCCGCTGATCATCGAGCGCGGCCAGATCGACCAGATCGTCGACATGCTGCGCGGCGCGCTGCGGCGCGTGGCCTGAAGCGGGCCGCGCCTTCCACCTGCCGACGAAGGACCCTGCCTAGCGCACAGCCTCATGTCCCTGCTCGATACCGACCTGGAAATCGCCCGGCATTCGTACTACGCCGCCACGGCCGTGCGAGACCGGGCCTTCCCGGCGCTGGCGGGCGACGTCGACTGCGACGTGGCGGTCGTAGGCGGTGGATTGGCGGGCTTGAGCGCGGCCATCGACCTTCGTCGCCGCGGCTTCAGCGTGGTGCTGCTGGAAGCGCGAGACATCGGCTTCGGCGCCAGCGGCCGCAACGGCGGCCAGGCCATCCACGGGCTGGCCTGCGACCAGGACACCATCGAGGCCCAGCTCGGGCTGGACGAAGCGAAACGCGTGTGGGCGATGTCCATCGAGGCGCTGGACCTGCTGCGCC
>JADIZZ010000015.1 GCA_016704535.1 Betaproteobacteria bacterium
GTGTCCGTGGTTCGATTCCGCCCCAGGCCACCAGTCATCCCCCTCGAAGCCCATCCATCGTGATGGGCTTCGGCGTTTCAGGACAGCCTTCTGCGACAGTCGCATCCGCCGGAGAAAGAGATGCCTGACGCGCCATTGCCCTTCGACCTCAACACCGCCCGCGCCGACTGGGACGCCGCTGCCGACGCCTACGCCGACGCGCAGGCCACGGGCCTGGACGTCTACCGCCTGGCGCTGTTCGGTCCGGCACAGGTGACGCTGTGCGGGGACGTGCGCGGGCTGCGGCTGCTCGACGTCGGCTGCGGCACCGGCTACTTCGCGCGCGAGATGGCGCAGCGCGGTGCGCTCGTCACCGGCATCGACCTCTCGCCCGTCATGCTGGCCCACGCCGAAAGGCTGGAAGCGGCGGCGCCGCTGGGCATCCGCTATCTCACCGGCGACGTGGCGCGTTGCCACGAGCAGTTTCCACCAGCGTCCTTCGACCTCGCCACCGCCTGCCTGTCGTTGCAGGACATGCCCGACATCATGGGCGCCTTCGCCGCCGTGCAACATGCGCTGCGGCCCGGTGGCCGGCTCGTGATGTCCATCGCCCACCCCTGCAGCGACACGCCCTTCCGCCGCTGGGCCAAGGACGCTTCGGGCACGAAGCAGTGGCTGTGCATCGACCGCTACTTCGATCGGGGCCCCATCCGCTACCACTGGAAGGGCTGGAAATACGACTTCTCGACAGCGGCACAGCACGCCACCCTGGAAGACTGGCTGGGCTGGGCCTTTGCCGCCGGCTTCACGCTGCGCGCGCTGCGCGAGCCACTGCCTTCCGAGGTGGCCGTGCTTACGCACCCCGAACTCGCCGATGCGGCGCGCATTCCCTACTTCCTGCTGCTGGACCTGATGCGCGGCGGCTGAACCGCAACAGCTGCCGGGTGGACGCCGTGCGTCAGTCGCGGTCCCTGCGGCCCGGTCCCAGTTGACCCCAAGCGAACAACACGCCAGCGGCGGGCACGAGCAACAGCAGCAGGACGAACGATGCGACGGTGGCCGCTGCGCGGGATAGCGGTGCGTTCATTTGCTGTCAGGAAGCTGACGGCTAAGGCCGCTTCCTTTCCTCACATTACAGCCGCTGCACAACACTTGCCCATTGGTCGGGTCGGTCATCCCGCCTGCCGAATGAGGGATTTTGTGATCTGCATGAAAGTTGGATGGAGACACTTGAGTGCCGCAAGCAGCACAGCGACTGTTTGACTCTGAAAATATCTTAGCACGCTGACTTGGCGAAAACATCCGTCGCGGATCGGTCGGCTCAAGTCCGGCAGTATTCAGAAGCCAGTTCAACATGTCTTCGATGCAAGATCTAACTTCTGCGGTGTCTACCCGGCCCGTGGTGCCAGTACTGACATAGTGACGCCACTCAAGGCTGCCCTTCTTTCGTCGTGGGCCTCCGCATAGTATGCGATAACGCCCTGAGCAATGGCAGTTTCTTTGCCGCCACATGCGTACGTCTTCATTAATGTATTGCATGCTACAAAAAGCCACTTCATTGCTCGCGGCGTGTTTACCAATGAGATAAATGTCGAGTCGGGCGCTAACAAAGAAGCCTCTCGAACGACTTTGCGCATCAAATTCAACGTTTTCTTACATTCATCCACCATTTTGATCGCCTTCGCGTCGTCCGGTGCGGAGCGAAGAAACTCTCGCATCTGTTTAAACTCGATGCGTCCAAACAGATTGTCTGAATACACGGACTTTGAGAACGCCGTGGCAAGTGTCCAGTGAGAGTCACGGACACGGAGGCGGGAGCCTCCCTCCTCAAATATCTCGTGATGGGCCACTTCGGACACAAATGGATATGCCGGCCCGGTAGTAAGCGCTTTTAGTTTCTCCCCCATCTTAAGTGGCTTTCCGTCCTGCAACCGACTGAATACATCGGTTATGTCGTCCTCATCGAACTCACTCAGGAATGCAACAGGAAGCTGATATTGCTCTATTCGATCTTGTCGCGAGCTAGGCAGCGACTTAAACGGAAGAAATCGAGCTTGGCCATCCTTCATGACTGTCGCCCATCTTTCATGCCCCTGCATGTACTCAAAAACAGCCGTTAATCTCTGCTGACCGTCAACAACTTCAAAATACTGCAGCGGACTACCCCCCTCATCCGGGCGAGTCAAGACATTAAGAATTACCATGCCTATCGGGAACTCAAGCTCAATTGAGTCGATGAGCTCCACTTTTGCTCTTCAGACCAAACTTTTCCGCGCTGATATGCAGGCGATAGTTCAAGTCTTCCCTTTGAATAGAGCTTCAACAAAAATTCTAGCGACTTTTTGTCTATCGAAATTCGTTCGAGTGGCACTGAAATTCTCCCGCAGCGCAAAGTTGAATTAATTGAACTTTTCTAGGTGCGAACGCAGTGTTCGTTTATGCCCTCGCGGCAATTCAACGCCCGATATAACCAGTTTGCGAAGTTGCTGGCCTTTCGCCCACAGTGCGTCAGTGGACAAGCGTACACACCCTCCGGATAGATGTCGAATGCCAGCAGGATTTTGACGACTAGACCGAAGTCACCGCGTAGATGCACCCGTGAACTGGCGCGGGGAGGCGTCAATGTCTTCATGGACACTCACGCCGATTTCGCTGCCTTACTGTCCTCTAAGGACAGTGTGTTGGCGCTGGGTCAAAGTTCGGTCGGCGCGGACACCTGTTCACTTGATCGACCGTCAGGTAAGTGATCCGGCCGTGCCCTTCGCTGAAGCGGTTGATCTTCGCGGGCCGGCGATCCATCCATCCCCACTCGACCGCCTTGTTGAACAGGTGCGATAACACGGCCAGTTCGCGGTTGATCGTGCCGGGCTTCGCGCTGGTGATCTTGTCGGCGGCGCGGACGATGGTCTTGCCACGCGGCCGCACGCACACGGGTTCCTTCTGGCGCTGGTGCTTGTACCGCTCGATATCGAAGCCGCTGATCTTGTTCAACGGGTAGTCCCCGAAGAACGGCACAAGGTGCAGGTCAAGCCGCTGGCGCTTCATCTTCAGGTCTTTGCCGCCTTCGAGCTTCAGGCGATCAAGATACTTGGTTGCCGCTTCGCGCATGGCGAGCGCGACTTTGCGCCCCTTCGGCAGTGCGAGGCGATCGTTCTTCGCGTCGCTGCGCACCTTCTCGATGAGGCTTCGGCCTGCGTGCGGGTGGTGCCGTCCGACTCCCGGCCGACTACGCGGTGGATGGGCGAAGAGGTCGACCTGGCGCATGCGCAGGCGCTGTGTGCGCCTTGATCGGGGCAGATCCGACGACCTCACGCCTTGGACAGCGACGTCACGATCTGCTCGTAGATCCCGACCGCCTCCTGCGCCTTGCCCTGCATGAACCTCAGCCGGGCCAGGCGCTGGGCCTGCTTGAAGGTGCCCGGCGGCACCGGCAACGCGCCCGACCACGGCGAGACATCGAGATAGCGCCAGTACAGCGACGACAGGCTGTTCTCGTACCAGACCTGCCAGGGCTTGTCGCCCGTGATGAAGTGCAGGATCGCCGCTCCGGTGGCATCGTCGGACCGGGTCTGCGACAGCACGAAGCGGTTCCAGCGGGGATCCAGGACCTGGATGACGTCGGCGCAGACGGCGTTGATCGCGCACTGGTCGCCGTAGCTGATCTTGTCGGGGTGCTGCAAGGCGTAGGCCAGGCAGCGGTCGACGTAGTCGCCTTGCCGCCACTGCTGAAGGTCCATCAACATGACGCCGGAGTTGACATACTTGTCCAGGCCTCGCTTGGCCGCCATCGCGGTGCTGCCCATGTCGAGCGCTGCGCCGACGATGGCCTGGCCCAGGTCGATGTCGAACAGCGCCCTGATGTCGGACAGCACGATGGTGTCCGAGTCCAGGTAGACCACCCTGTCGATGGCGGGCGGCAGGATGTTGGGCAGCAGCACACGGTAGTACGTGGCCGTCGTCAGGTAAGCCAGGGGTCTGTTGGTGACGGGCAACCTGGACAGCCGCTCCACGTCGTGCGCTTGCACGCAGTGGACTTCGATGCGCGCCCGAAAGGTGTCGGTCAGCCGGTCCAGCCGCGCCTGGAAGGCGTCACTGACTTGCGCGGTCACGACATGGATGCACAGGTTCGACCCTGGCCCCTGGGCATTGAGCAGCAGCGAGGTGACGGAAGCGCCGAAATGCTGCTCGTAGTTCTGATCGAAGCAGTAGGCGACATGGAACTGCCGATCGGCCTTGCTCGGCGAGGCTGCCGGGGAACCGGTGGTCTGCATTACGACAGCATGTCCTTGAAGTGGCGGATGGTGCGGGCCAGGCCTGCGCGAAGGTCGGTATGGGGCTGCCAGTCGCCCAGGGCCTTGCGGGCCAGGGTGATGTCAGGGCAACGCTGCAGCGGGTCATCGGCCGGCAGCGGCAGGCAGACCAGGCGGCTGCTCGAACCGGTCAACTCGATGATGAGCTCGGCCAGGTGGCGGATCGAGGTTTCCACCGGATTGCCGATGTTGACCGGCCCGGTGAAGCTGTCGTCGGTGTCCAGCAAGCGCACCAGAGCCTCGAGCAGGTCGTCGACGTAGCAGAAGCTGCGCGTCTGGCTGCCGTCGCCGTACAGGGTGATGTCCTTGCCCTGAAGGGCCTGCATGATGAAGTTGGACACCACGCGCCCGTCGTCGGGTTGCATGCGGGGGCCGTAGGTGTTGAAGATGCGGGCCACCTTGATCTTGAGCTTGTGCTGGCGGCGGTAGTCGAAGAACAGCGTCTCGGCACAGCGCTTGCCTTCGTCGTAACAGGAGCGCAAACCGATCGCATTGACCCGGCCCCAATAACCCTCGGTTTGCGGGTGCACCTCCGGGTCGCCGTAGACCTCGCTGGTCGAGGCCTGCAGGATGGGCACCTGCAGCCGCTTGGCCAGGCCCAGCATATTCACCGCGCCGATCACGCTGGTCTTGGTCGTCTGCACCGGGTCATGCTGGTACTGCCGGGGCGATGCCGGACAGGCCAGGTTGTAGATCTGGTCGACCTCCACGTGCAACGGGAATGTGACGTCGTGGCGCATCAGTTCGAAGCGCGGATGGCCCAGCAGATGGGCGATGTTGGCCTTGCGGCCGGTGAAGAAGTTGTCGACGCACAAGACGTCGTGACCACGCTCGACGAGGCGGTCACAGAGGTGGCTGCCGAGGAATCCGGCGCCACCCGTGACCAGGATGCGCTGGCTTGCAGCGCTCGTCCGTTTTGACGTCGGCGGCATCATGGTTTGCGGTTCGTTCGTCAGGGATCACTCGGTGCGCGTCGCCGGCAGGCCCGCCGACAGGCTGCACGCCACGAGCATGGCGCAGAAAGTGGCGGCCCTAATCACTTCTTTCTTCTTGGAGCATTTTTTGGTCAACACCGACTCTAGCGGTAGCCTGGCATGCAGAGGATAGGAGGAGGATCTTCTCAATCGCCGGCTGCTCCAGGATGGCCGCAATGATTTTCAGCTCGCTGCCGGAGTTCGGGCAGTGCTCCATCGGCAACTCACTTCGAGGATCCACCGCGAGACCGTGGATCAGGCCGCCCCGAAACGGCCGTTGCTGAATGCCCGCTGATGGCCGTCAGCGTGAGGTCGGGGAATCGCCAGGAAGCTGACCTCCGGCCCCCGGTGCTGCCAGCTTGACCGCTGGCACGAGCCGGCTCGTCGGGCAGGCGCATCGTCGTTGGCCCTCAACTCGATGGGAGTCCATCATGGGAACCACAGCCAACGCGGTAAGTCGTATCCCTTGGAACAAAGGCAAGATCGTCGGTCAGAAGGCCCCGTTCAAGCTCAAGGACATCTGGGCGCTTCGAGTGCGTTTGCAGATGGAGTGCCGGGTCCGCGAACTTGCTCTCTTCAACCTGGGAATCGACAGCAAGCTCCGCGGCTGCGACCTGGTCGGCCTCAAGGTCCGCGACATCTGCCACGGTGTCGAAGAGCATGCCCACAGTCCCTTGCGAGGCGGCGCTTTCGGGTTCGCGGACATGCCATTTAGGCTGGCGGACTGGGTGCTGAAGTGCAGACTGTCACCCCGAGGAGCCTCAGTGGCGCTCTCAAGCTGCCAGTCTGGCGAAGGCACGCCCGCCAACGGTGAAGTGAGCACGATCGCGCTGCAACTGCCCGTCACGCAGCCACCACCTGATCGGGTGGCGTGTCGTTGGGGCCCGACGGCACAGGGCTGTGCACGCCCTTCGGGCGATAGGGCCACTCCTGTGAAAGGTCCAGAGCATCGGCCGCGAAGTGCAGGATGGACAGCCACATCTCAGTGCCTTGCAGACCGGGCGGATCGCCCATCGCGAAGCCGAATCCGGCCCCGTCGACCCAGCGCGCGCAGATCAGGCCCACCTGCCGCTCGGTGAACGACAGAATCTCGGCGCGTCTGTGGTCGGTCTGGCGGGAGAGCCAGTTCAGGGGATGAATCGTGTCCAGGAGGTTGCAGGCGTTGACCTTGTCTCGTTCGAAGCCGCCATTGCGGCCGACATGCAACAGGACGGTATCGATGGTGGCCTCAGGATAGGGCGCAGGAAGCCCGAACTGGATATGACACCCGCGCGTCAACCGGTAGAACCCGTTGACCGGTTGCAGCCAGTCGTGGCCATCCGGACTCTGGCCCCACACACCCGAATCGGGCTGCGCGTTCCGGGCCAGCCAGTCGTGAAGCGTCGCGATTGGCCCTTCCAGCCCGAAGTCGCGCCGATTCATCCACAGCGCCGTGGCCAGCGCATCGATCCAGGCCCCCGAGGCCCAGGCGCGACTCTGCCAGGGCAGGCGATCGAGAAGGTCAACCATCGCAGCTGCCGGCATCTCGTGAGCTGCCCGAATGGGGTGCTGGAAGTGCGCGTTCAGGCACTGCAGAGCGTAGCCCATCGACAGGATCTGGTACTGAGTGTTCGTGTCGCCGAGGCGTGCCAGGGAGGCGCCCGGATGGTTGGGTTTCCATGGGTCGATGGGCATCCCTGAAGCACGGCACTGGCTGCCTTGCAGAATCCGGACCCACTCCGGACGCGGCAGCAAAGGTGGTGTGTGGCCCAGTGCCGCGGCAATCTCGATGGCGTCGCAGTTGGGCCGGAAGATCCGGGCAGGTCGACCAGGCGCATCGACATAGCGCGGAGCACCGTCGACCCGGGTGGCACACCGGGCCAGAACCTCGGGCCACTGATCCACGACCCGCCTGCCCAACGATCGAAGCGATGCAGCAGGGTCACGGGGAGCCTGCGAGCGAAGCTTTGGTGCCTCAGACCGGCTCGGGCCGGCGTCGGTGCCGCCAGCCTTCGGCAGCCGCCGATCCCGGATCACCCTTGCCGGGTTGCCCGCCACGATCGCGTAGTCGGGCACATCGCGTGTGACCACCGCCCCGGCGGCGATGACGACATGGCTGCCCACGCAGACGCCGTCGAGCACCAATGCCCCTGAGCCGATCCAGACATCGTCCGCGATCACGATGCCCCTTTTTTCGAGCCCTTGCTCGAAGATGGGTCGGGCGGGATCGTCGAAGCGGTGGTTGAAGCCAAGCACGCTGGCATGGGACCCGATGCGTACACCGTACCCCGCGCTCACCTGTCCTCGAACCACTGCGAACGGATTGATCGAGCAGTTGTCACCCAGCGTCACGTGGCCTGTCACGTAGGCATGCGCCGCGATGTAGGAGCGGTCCCCCAAGGCGACCCAGCGTGGCCACAGACCGGCCATCGACGACACGAAGGCAAGATTCCCGAAACTCATCGTTCCCGTCTCGGCCATCGCCGCCAGCAGCGCCATTTGCGCCGCCTGCTCCTCGGCGCTGGCCTGTTGCCAGAACTCCCAGGGGCAAAAGTCGTAGCGATGGGCAAAGGGTGTCATGTCGGAAGTCTGCCGTATTCAGTTACGACTCGTTCTTGACCATGCAGAACAAGGTCGCGCCGGACGTGATCGGTACGCGGCGAAGACTACGAAATCCAATGCTGGCGCGGGCGCGTGCCGGCGCCGCCGGGTGGGAGGCTGTCCGCGAGGCGGACGCTTCCTGATCGTCGGACTTCACACGGGCAAGCGATTGCTTAGCCTGCGGCGGAAGCTTCACTTCGTAGGCGAGCTTGCGCGTCACCGATACGTTGGGCGGCATCGGGATCGAGGGAGTGACCCCGGCGTCAACCTCGACCGAGGCCGCCGGCATGCCACGGGCACTCGCGTCCATCACGCTGCGCGACACCTGGGCCCGCAGCTGCTGACGCAAGGGCAGCGGCAGATGAATCTCCGCTGCCAATCGCATCAGGTCGAACTTCGCCTGCCGATAAACCGCGTTGATGCACTGATTCAGCGCCTTGTCTGCCAGTTCCGCGAAGCGCACCCGCTCGGAGTCGCTGTGTTTGATGGTGCGGATGTGCTCGTCCGCCACGTCCACCTGAGTGCGTCGAAGCGTGAACTTCAAGCGGTCGTACAGCTCGCGATCCTCGCCACCCCAACCGTGCATGGCCTCGTCATAACCGCCCACCTCTAGAAAGTCGGAGCGCGAACACATGAATGTGCCGGTCAGGTCGGGAGCCGGGCTGCGCAGTCGGTAGAACTGCCCCTCCCGTGCCCGACCAGCCAGGCGCAGAAGCCCACGGAGAGGACGACATCGGCATCCACGAACGCCAGCCATCGCCCTGTGGCCACGGCACTGCCCCGGCTGCGCGCCTTGCAGGCGTTGAAGATCGGCGCGTCGCGGACCTGGACCACTCTGGCCTGCGGGTGGTTGGCATTCACCCAGGTCGCTGCCCCTTCGGGACAGTCGTAGTCGACAACGATGACCTCGCAGCCCGCGCCCTGCGCAAGGAATGCCGGGAGGGTCTCCTTCAGGTGCGCCAGCCTGCCCTTGCAAGTGGTGATCAGCGAAACCGCGAGCGAAGTCTCCGTCATGTCAGCCGTCCTTGGGACATGGCCATCTCGAGGGGATCGCCAATTCTCCACGATCCCTGAGGTGGCCCTGGCCATCGACCACAGCCTGAACCACTGGAAAACGCTGACGCGACACCTAAGAAGAGGGCTGCGCGCGCTGCGCGAGCCACTGCCTTCCGAGGTGGCCGTGCTTGAGCACCCCGAACTCGCCGACGCCTCGCGCATTCCCTACTTCCTGCTGCTGGACCTGATACGCGGCGGCTGAAGCCGCGCGGCCGTGGGTCGATCACACTACTCCGGACTTGCGCAACACCAATATTTCGATGAAACTCGAAACATGGAAGAACGGACTGCCGTCACCGCTTTGGCCGCCTTGGCGCAGGGCATGCGCCTGCGCATCTTCCGCGCCCTGGTCGGGGTCGGGCCGAAGGGCATGACGCCTGGTGCGCTGTCGGCGGCGCTGGGCGTGCCGCCGTCGACGCTGTCCTTCCACCTCAAGGAACTGACCTGGGCCGGGCTGGTGACGCAAGAGCGCGACGGGCGCAACCTCATCTACCGGCCGGCCATCGCGCAAATGAACGCGCTGCTCGACTACCTCACCGCGCATTGCTGCGAAGGCGCGGCCTGCGCAGCATCCGACAGCCCCGTCGGCACCACCACCTGTACCGCTTGCTGAACCCAAAGGACCCGACATGAAGCGCTTCCACGTCCACCTGCACGTCGACGACCTCGGCCAGAGCATCGGCTTCTACTCCAAGTTGTTTGCCGCCGAGCCCGCGCGCATCGAAGGCGACTACGCCAAGTGGATGCTCGAAGACCCGGCGGTGAACTTTGCGATTTCCACGCGCGGCAGCCAGCCCGGCATCGACCACCTGGGCATCCAGACCGACGACCCGGCCGAACTGGCCGAGATGAAGGCCCGCGCCGAAGCCGCCGATCTCGCGCTGCTGGACGAAGGGCAGACCACCTGCTGCTACGCGCGCAGCGAGAAGCACTGGGTGACCGACCCGCAAGGCATCGCCTGGGAACACTTCCACACGCTGGCCAACATTCCGGTATTGAACGAAGCCACGCCGGCGGCCGGCGCCCCGGCGGCCTGCTGTGCGCCTGCAAAGCCCGCGGTGGCGCGCGCAGCCCGGCGCGGGCGGCCCGTGGGCATCGCGGTGAAGGCTGCGCTCGTCCTGCTGCTGAGGCGAACGGCCAGCCCATGCGCATCCACGTCCTCATCCTCTGCACCCACAACTCGGCGCGCAGCGTGCTGGCCGAAGGCATGCTCAACCACTGGGCCACCCGTCTGGGCCGCGACGTGCAGGCGCACAGCGCCGGCAGCGCGCCCAGCGGCCGCATCAATCCCCTGGCCCTCGAAGCACTGCGCCACGCGGGCATCGAGACATCCGCTTGCCGTAGCAAGAGCTGGGACGAGTTCAGCGCTGCCGGCGCGCCGCCGCTGGCAGTCGTGATCACGGTGTGCGACCGCGCCGCCGCCGAGGCCTGCCCGGTGTTCCACGGCGGCGCGGGCGGTGAACCGGTGAAGGTGCACTGGGGCTACCCCGATCCGTCGAACGCCGAAGGCGGCGACGCGGGCAAGCGCCGCGCCTTTGAACTGACGCGGCAGGCCATCGGCTACCGCATGCTGCAGCTGCTGGCACTGCCGCTCGAGACGATGGACCGTACCGCCCTGCGCGCCGCGCTGGACGACATCGCACGCAGCTGAACCCCGCACCGAAGCCTCCACATGAATACCGGCACCCTGCCCGCCCCCGCCGCACCGGCGCCGCTGAACGTCTTCGAGCGCTACCTCACGCTGTGGGTCTTCCTGTGCATCGTGGCCGGCATCGTGCTCGGCCAGCTGCTGCCCGGGCCCATCCAGGCCATCGGCCGCATGGAGTTCGCCCAGGTCAACCTGCCGGTGGGCGTGCTGATCTGGGTGATGATCATCCCGATGCTGCTGAAGGTCGACTTCGGCGCGCTCGGCCAGGTGAAGCAGCACTGGCGCGGCATCGGCGTCACGCTCTTCATCAACTGGGCGGTGAAGCCCTTCTCGATGGCGCTGCTGGGCTGGCTCTTCATCCGCCACGTCTTCGCGCCTTACCTGCCCGCAGACCAGCTGGACAGCTATGTCGCCGGGCTGATCCTGCTGGCCGCCGCACCCTGCACGGCGATGGTCTTCGTGTGGAGCCGGCTGACCCAGGGCGACCCGGTATTCACGCTGTCGCAGGTGGCGCTGAACGACAGCATCATGGTGTTCGCGTTCGCCCCCATCGTCGCGCTGCTGCTGGGGCTGTCCGCCATCACCGTGCCGTGGGACACGCTGCTCACCTCGGTGGGCCTGTACATCGTCATCCCGGTGATCCTGGCCCAACTCTGGCGGCGTGCGCTGCTGCATCGGCGGCCAGGCGGCCTCCTGCGCACGCTGGCGGCCATCGGCCCGTGGTCGATCGCGGCGCTGCTGGCCACGCTTGTGCTGCTCTTCGCCTTCCAGGGCAAGGCAATCCTCGAACAGCCGCTGGTTATCGCGATGCTGGCGGTTCCGATCCTGATCCAGGTCTTCTTTAACTCCGGCCTGGCCTACTGGCTGAACCGCCGCGCCGGCGAAGGCGCACCGCGTCGCCTGCCCGTCGGCGCTCATCGGCGCCAGCAACTCTTCGAACTGGCCGTGGCCGCGGCCATCAGCCTGTTCGGCTTCCAGTCCGGCGCGGCGCTGGCCACCGTGGTGGGCGTGCTGATCGAGGTGCCCGTGATGCTGCTGGTCGTGCGCGTGGTGAACGCCAGCAAGCCCTGAGCACACTGCAGCAGTGCGGCGGTGCGGGCACGAGCAGGGCGCTGAGCGCAGCGCCGGCGCCCCGCGCGCCGCCACGTATGCTGTGGGGGAGACCCCCGATGCAAAGACGCCACCTTCTGCACCCTCGGCACCGCCCCGCTGCTGCTGGCCACCGTGGCCCGAGCCCAGGGGCCGGTTGCTGCGCCGCCCCCGTCGGCGACAAGGGCGGCCCGCCACCGGCACCGGGCACGGCTGCCGCTGCCCGACATCACGCTGCTCGACGGCCGCACCGCCACCCAGGCCCACTTCGACGGCCAGGTGCTGGTGCTGTACTGGTGGGCCAGCTGGTGCCCCTTCTGCGCCGTGCAGAGCCCGCTGATGGAAGCGCTCTGGCGCCAGCAACAGGGCCGCGGCCTGCGTTTCCTGGGGCTGTCCATCGACCGCAAGCCCGAGGACGCCCGCGCCTACCTGGCCAAGCGCAACTACAGCTTTCCTTCGGCCTGGGTCACACCGACCATCGCCCAAGCCTTGCCCAAGCCGAAAGGCCTGCCCATCACCGTGGTGCGCGGTCGCGACGGCCGCGTGCTGATGGGCGAAGCCGGCCAGCTCTTCCCGGAAGACATCGATCAGATCGCCCGCTTCCACCCGCCACGGCGCGCCGGGTCTCGTGTCCAGTGCCGCGCCATGAAAAGCCTGCCCCTACCCATGCTCACGAGGACCTTTGCTTGCCGCGCTCCTGTCCGTCGCCTGCAGCGGCGCGCTGGCGCTGGACGTGCGCTTCCAGCGCGTGGCCGATGGCGTCTGGGCCTTCGTCGGCGACAAGGGCGCACGCACGGCCGAGAACGAGGGTCTGAACGCCAACATCGGCCTGGTGGTGACGCCCGCGGGCGCGGTGCTCATCGACAGCGGCGCCACCTGGCAGAGCGCGCAGAAGCTCCAGGCCGCCGTCAGGGCGGTGACGCCGCAACCCGTCAAGTGGGTCTTCAACACCGGCGGGCAGGACCACCGCTGGCTGGGCAACGGCTACTTCGCCGCGCAGGGCGCCGAAATCATCGGCCACGCGGCCGGCCGCGCCGACATGAACAACCGCGGCAACGACCACCTTCTGGCGCTGAAGGCCGCTGGGCGCCAAGGCCGACGGCACGGTGCCCACACTGCCCACACGCTGGCTCAGCGGCAACGACGAGACGCTGGAACTCGGCGGCGTGGTCTTCGAGTTCAGGCACCGCGGTGGCGCACACGCCGGGCGACACGATGGTCTGGCTGCCGCAGAAGAACGTGCTCTTCACCGGTGACGTGGTCTACACCGACCGCCTGCTGGGTGTGCTGCCCGTCAGCCACACCAAGCGCTGGCCCGACAACGTTCGCCGTCGCCGAACAGTTAGACCCCCAGTGCTGGTGCCCGGCCACGGTGCCGTCACCACCCTGGCCACCGACGGGCCGACACCAGGACTACCTGCTGGCGCTGCGCGCGCATGCGAAAAGAAGACCGTGGACGGCGGCACCGATGTCGGCGTTACGGCGAAGGGCTTCGACGGTGCGCCCTTCAGGCGGCACTGAACGCCGCCGGTGATCGCCCGGCAGCGCCAACGCGCACCTACGCCAGACTCGACGCAGTGGGCGCCGGCGCCGACGCCGACGCCGACGCCAGAGAACGCCCCGGACCGCATGGGTGACGCGCCACGACCCGCCACCCCCGCGAACTTCAATGCGGCTTCGGCATCGGCATCGCTGGTGCCATCGCGCTTCGTGGCGGTGGAGCCTGGCGCAGAGGTGAACTCGTTGGCGCTGCTGGCGACGCCATACAACCTCAGCGACGTCATCGGCTGATCTGTGCTGGCCTGGGGCGGCGCGCTGGCCGACCAGCTGCGGCTGATGCACAGCACACCTACGGCTGGAAGCCGCGCCAAGCATCCTGGCCGCCTTCGTCTGCGCCTTGCTGCTGCTGGTGGCGATGGGTTCGCCAGCCTGGGAAGCGCTGCACCGGCTGCGATCGCCGCAACCGATCGAGGGGTGACCATCGTGGTGTTAGCCGGGATCGGCATCGCCGTCAACACCGCTACCGCGCTGCTCTTTACATGCGCGGCAGCAAGACCGACCTGCCTTTCCGCGGCGCATTCCTGCACGCGGCCGCCGACGCGTCTCGGCCGGCGTGGTCGTCGCCAGCGGCCTGGCGGCGCTGGTCTTCAGGGTGGAGCTGGCTCGACCCGGTGGTCGGCGCCTGCTCATCGCTGCGGTCATCGTCTGGGGAACGTGGAACCTGTTTCGCCAGTCGCTGCCCCTGCTGCTCGATGGCGATGCCCGAGCATGTGGACCTGCATGCCGTGCAGGCGCTGCTAGCCGGACTGCCGGGCGTGGCGCGGGTGACCGACCCCCCCGTCTGGGCAATGGGCACCAGCGAGACGGCGCTCACCGCGCACCTGGTGATGCCCTGGCGGCGGCAACGATGCCTTCCTGCGCCAGGCCACCGCGGCGCTACACGCGCAGTTCGACATCCACCACGTGACGCTGCAAGTCACGCGCGAGGCGCTGCAGGCGGCGGCACGCCGCCGCGGCGCGGCCAGCCGGTGGAATCCCCGCGCACGGTGTCGACCCTGTGCACAGGCACGACCACGCGCCGGCGCGTGACGGCCGCGCGCGAAGGCTCGCAGTGGACGACTATCAACGTCGCAGCCCGCACCATGCCCGCAACCACAAGGGAAGCCCACCACACCGACAGCATCCGGCTGGCTGCGCGCCGCCGATGCTGGGCGCCAACGACGGCATCGTCTCCACCGCCGGCGCTGATCGCTCGGCGTGGCCGCCGCGCGGACGCTGCGCAGAGCGCCGTGCTGGTGGCCGGGGTGGCAGGGCCTGGTGGCCGGCGCGCGATGTCGATGGCCGCCAGGCGAGTACGTCTCGGTCGGCTCGCAGGCCGATTACCGAGCAGGCCGACCTGGCCCCGCGAACGCCTGGAACTGACCACCGACGGCCCGCGTGAGACCACCGCGCCGAAGCCGGCGAGCATCACGTGCAGCGCGGTACCGGACGCCGCGCACTGGCGCAACAGGTGGCCGTGCGGCTGATGGCCAGGACGCGCTGGGCGCGCGCACGCGCTGATGATCAACGTCTCCCAGGACTGGTGGCGCGCGGCCGCTGCAAGCCGCCCTGGCCTCGGCCACCAGCCTTCACCGTGGGCGCTACGCTTTCGTTAAATACGACCTGGCTGGCCCCAACTGCCTCGGTCGCCTGGGTGGTGGGTGCCGCGTCGTTGGTCTTCCTGGTGGTGCTGGGCGCGCTGTCGGCCCGGACCGGCGGCGCCGGCATCACCCGCGGCATCGTGCGTGTCACGCTACGGGGCGCGCTGGCGATGGCACTGACCGCCGGCGTCGGGCGCGTGTTCGGCGTTGAGCCTGAACCCTGCGCTACCGGCACTCCCGCCCGCACCGATGTCCGGGTTCTTCGGGACGTCCACCACCTGGGTCGCGTCAAACTGATGCGCGACGGTGCCACCCGCGGCGCTGGTTCCAGGCTACTGCCGACAGGGAAAGGACGCGCATCCGCTGATGAGCGAACAACTGCGTACGCTCTACGGCGAGCGGGCGGCGCTGGTAGACGTGCGCCAGACGGCTACCAACTGAAGAAGACACCTGGCTGCGTGGCGAGTCGCAGGGCAACGCCTGTTGCCCCACGGGCAAGCCGCGCCGGGACAGAAAAACCGGCAGTTGAAGCCCACTGGCGATTGCCGCCAGCCCGAACAGCACGCACGAGGTTCGATGGAACAATGTGTGCCGATCGGAGTCGCTGGCATCGCCGCCAAACACGTCCGGCGTAAGACGGGAACCACGCTATCGAGCACGGTGCCTGAACTCCCGCGGCGCAGGCTGATCGTGTCGCTCATCAAGCACAGCCACAAGGCCATCGAGATCGACCGGCCGAGCAAAGGATTCCTACCG
>JADIZZ010000016.1 GCA_016704535.1 Betaproteobacteria bacterium
AGCGGACGCCGGCGGCTGGCACAGCCATGCGCCTTCGCCGGCGAGCCCATGCCCACGCTCGAGGCCATCGCACGCTTCGTGGCGGCAACGGCTTCGTGCTCAACATCGAGATCAGCCGACGCCTGAGCACGAGGCCGCCACCGGCCGCACGGTGGCCGAAGCGGTGCGCCGACTGTCCGGCAGGGTGACGCCACGCCGCCGCTGCTGAGCTCGTTCACGCCGGACGCGCTGTACGCGGCACAGGCGCCGCCCCCAACCTGCCCGCGCACTGCTGGCTGACGCTGTGGCCGGGCTGGCCGGCCGTGGTGCAGGCACTGGACTGCGTGGCCGTGGTCACGAACCACGAGTTGATGGACGCCGGCCTGCTGGCGCAGGTGCATGCCCAGGGCCGGGCGCGCTGTGCCACGGTGAACGAACTTCTTCGGGCCGATGCCGAACGCCTGCGCGCACTGGGCATCGACGGCTTGATCACCGACGCGGTCGACCGCTTCGCGCCGGCCGCGTAAAAAGCTCAAGCGCAGGGCCAGACCGGCGGCGCTCAGTGCGCTCCTCCACCGGCGCCGCGGCGATAGATCCCAAGACAGGCTGCGGCGTCGGCAGGCCCGAAGCTGCCGGATCAAGGCCACTGCCAGGCCAAGGCGGCCAGCAGCAGCGACACGATGCCGGCAAAGGCCAGCGCCGAACTGCCGTCCGACATGTTCGCCCAGCCGCCACCGAAGAGCGAACCCGCCGGCGCCATGAGCAGGCTCAGCCAGCGCATGGTGCTGGTCATCGCGGCCCAGCAGCGGCGCTTTGGCGTGGCGGCCTGACGCAGGGCCAGGAAGTTGATGAAGATGAACCTTACCGCGCCCATCGTGAACAGCATCATCATCGCGGCAAACGCGGCCACCCCCCCAGCGGCCCGCCGGTGCCACCCCGCCGGCAGCGGCCAGCCGATGCCGGTGACCGCGTAGCCCAGCAGCTTTGAGCAGGGCCCGGGGCCGATGCGCTGCTGTTGCGCCGCCCCAGGTGCTGCCGCCGATGGTGCCCAGGCCCATGCCCACGTAGCACGCGCCCACGGTCTGCTCGGACATGCCCAGCGTGCGCGTGGCTTCACCAGGACGACCACCTGCCAGCGTAATGGCACATCTGCCAAACCGCCATCAGCACCGCCAGCGCCACCAGCAGCGGCGTGTTTGCCACGGCGCGAGGGCATGCAGGTCGTGGCAGAACGCCGAAAGCCGTTGCGCGGGCCGGGCTTGTCGTCGGATACGGCCACGCCCCGCAGGATCCAGGTCGAACCGATCAGCAGTACGGCGTTGACCAGCATCGTCCAGGGTGCGCCGAACAGCTTGATCAAGAAACCGGCGAAACCCGGCCCGGCCACCCTCAGCGCCCGACGTGGCCAGCGCGTTCTTGGCGTGCCTCGACCAGGCGCTCACGCGCGACCACCTGCGTCAGCACGATCTGTGCGGCGGTGCCCGACACCGCATGCACGCTGCCGACGATGAAGCCGACCACGTACAGCCAGGCCATGCCCAGGCACCACAGCCGGAAGGCCAGCGTGACACCGATGCCGCTTCAGCCCCACCAGCACCTCGCCGACCACGTACACCGGCAGCTTGCGCACGCGGTCCAGCCAGACCCCGGCCGGCAAGACAGCAGCAGAAACGGCGATGGCTTTCGACAACGTCAGCAGCCCCATCTGCGTCGGCGTGGCCTTGAGCAGCACTGCCGCCGTCAAGGGGCAGCGCCAGCAGCATCACCTGGCCGCCGAACGAAACTGGTCAGGATCGACAGCCACAGCCGCCGATACACCAGGTCATGCCAGAGATCGCCGTCCGACAGGCGAAACTGGCGCAGCACGGTGTTCAGCGCGGCGTTCATCGACTGCGCGCGCCGCGTACGATGGCAGCGCGACAACCCGCCTGGGGTGCGTCAAGATCGGTAGTCGGCGTTGATGCTGACGCTAGTCGTGGAGACAGGTCGCAGGTCCAGACTCTTCGGTGCACGCCGGCCCGCGGCTTCAAGCTGACGCGCACCGTGATCTCGACGCCTGCTTCATCACGCGCTGGCCGTCTTCTTCACGATAGGCCGGGTTGCGACCACCTGCACCGCCACCAGCACCTCGTCCAGGTGCAGGTCGATCAGCCCTGGTCGAGGTCGTCGATGCCGGCGTAGCCCACCGCGGCCAGGATGCGCCCGAGGTTCGGGTCACTGGCAAAAACGCGGTCTTGACCAGCGGTGAATGCGCGATCGCATAGGCCACCAGCCTGCACTCGGCCTCGTCGCGGCCGCCTTCGACCTGCACGGTGATGAACTTGTGGCGCCTTCGCCATCGCGCACGATGGCCTGCGCCAGCTGCCGCGACACGTCGATCACGGCAGCGGCCAGCGCCTGGCCGTCGGCCGCTGCCAGGTCGCTGATCTCGGCGTGCCCGGCGCGCTGCGTGGCCATCAGCACGAATGAGTCGTTGGTCGAGGTGTCGCCGTCGATCGTGATACGGTTGAAGCTGGCGTCGGCCGCCTGACGCACCAGGGTGGCGAGCAGCGCCGGCGCGATCACGGCGTCGGTGGCGACGAAGCCGAGCATGGTCGCCATGTTCGGCCGGATCATGCCGGCACCCTTGCTCATGCCGGTGATCGTGACCGTGCGGCCACCGATCGAGACCTGACGTGACGCCGCCTTCGGCACAGTGTCAGTGGTCATGATGCCCTGCGCCGCTTCCGGCCCAGTGCGACTCGGCCAGGTCGGCCTGCGCCGCCGGCGGCCGGCTCTCGATGCGTTTCGACCGGCAGCGTTCCATGATCACGCCGGTGGAAAAGGGCAGCACCGCACTGGCCTCGATGCCCAGCAACGCGGCCACGGCATCACAGCTGCGCCGCGCCCGCACCAGGCCGTCGGCACCGGTGCCGGCGTTGGCGTTGCCGGTGTTGACGACCAAAGCGCGGATGCCGCTGCCGGCTGCCAGATGTTCGCGGCACACCTGCACAGGTGCGGCGCAGAAGCGGTTCTTAGTGAACACCCCGGCCACCGCACTGCCCTCGGCCAGCTCGAACAGCACCAGGTCGCGCCGGTTGGCCTTGCGGATGCCGGCCATCGCGGTGCCGATGCGCAGGCCGGGCACGGGTTGAAGTTGATCGGCAGGGGCGGGATGGAGGTTGACGGGCATGGCAATCGGTCCAATCAGGCGAACCAATCATTCTAGAAAACATCGCCGACTCGGATACACCCCGCGAGCCAAAGGATGGCGGTCATCACCGAGCCGATGTTGCCCCGGCGCTCCTGACTCAAGTCACAAGGATCGGCAGGGTGCCTGTCAGGCTGAAGTTTGCCCAGCAATCCGAGCGACCGGCACCTTCAAACTACGGTGATCGCGCGGCCGACATGTGAAGCCGATTGCGATGATTCACCGCTTGCACGCGCGCTACGCCAGGCAGCTTGCGAATTTCTTCGAGGGCAGACTCTGGCACTTCAACGACGATGGCATTGCGCACGATCTGAACCCGTGCTCGCTCTTGCGCACCCCAGCGACGCAGCAACTCGATCAACGCCGACTGGCTGGCGTCGATCTCCTGGCGATATGCCGCGCGCTGCACGGTCGAAAGTGAAGTTCGTGCCGACAACGGCGGCATCGCGAGGTCGATCCACACTTCAACCCCCTGTCGCTGGAAGTCATTGGACCGGATGATGGCGCGACGTGCCTCTTCGTCCGCCGCTGCCGAGCCGAAAGACACCAAGCTCAGGACGACAACGGCCACGCACAGCACCACCGTCAACCAGCGTGGCAAAGCGATCGCAAAGCAACAGGCTCGGCAAGATGCCCTCGGAAGTTCAAAATCGTATGGGTTGAAACTGATGGATGACATGGGAACATCTCGGATGACCCCTCGATCGGGTGGTCGTTGCTCGAAAACCCGATGTCGGAAAACTTGCTGCAATCATGGCCGCCAAGTTGTCAAAGATCCACTCGGCCCTGGCCTCGAAAGCAGATTACATTTCTGGCCCGGAATTTGCAATTCGCATCGGCATTCAAAACTCTGCCTATCGCGCGCCATGAAAAAACTTCTCGCCACAGTTGCCCTCTTCGTCGCGACCGCAACCCAGGCCGCAACAATCACCGGGTTTACCAGTGACTATGATTTTCTCGCCTGGACAACGTCGTTCACTGTTCCCTGCGTTGGCTGCGTGACGATTCATTCACAATCTCAACTGACCTTATACGGCGCAGACGATCCCAATTTGGATCCCGATGGGCCTGGCGCTGCAGATCAGTTCACTGACCGGTTCATCACCGTGCCTGTGAATGCCACCATCACATTCGACTGGCTGTACCGCACAGTTGATGAACCTTCCTATGACCCGTTCGGCGTCATTTCCGATGATGGCTCAGGAATCCTCTTCACCCGTTGACTGACGACGACGGCGTATCGCCCCAAAGCGGAACCCGTTCGTTTGTGGTGGATGCAGGAGACGTATTCGGGTTTCGGGTGTGGTCTCTGGACAGCCTGAACGGCGCAGCCACGGGAATCATCAGCAACTTCCGGGTTGATGTCGTCCCTGAGCCTGCCTCGCTCATGCTGCTGGGCATCGGCCTGCTGGGCGCAGCGGCTGCCCGCCGCAGGCGCGTGGCTGCCTGATCACACGAACCCCTGTCGCACGACGCGCCTTTCACAGGGTCGTCCCGCCAGGGACGACCAAATCTTTTCGGAGAAGCCAAGATGAAGCAGATTGCCATGCGCGCGCTCACCCCTGAGTGCCGCCGCGATTGTTGCCGCGTGCGGAGGCGGTCGTTCCGACTCCACGGTTCAGGCGACGGCGTCGGACCGGACGCAGTCACTGATGGTCGCGCCAGGTGCCGGCATTGCAGCAACGCGGATCGATTCCCGTCTGCGCGGTGCGACCGGCAAGATCGATGTCTGGATCACGTTGGACCAGAACTCTCTGGCCCGAACTCGTGCGTTGCTGGTGGACAGCACCGGCGTCAGCAGGGTGCGCGCGCTGAGCGCGGTCAAAGGCGGGTCAGGCGGCAAGGTGGCCGAGTCGGCGTCGGTGCGTTCGGCGATGTCCAGCCAGCGCGCCCAGATCATGGCTCAGCAGGCCGCGGCAAGCTCCAAGCTTTCGGCATTGGGCGCAGTCGAGCTCGGCCGGGTGTCGGTGGCCCTGAACGCCATCGCGGTAACGATCGATGCATCGCAGCTCGTACAGGTGTCCAGCATGCCCGGGGTGGTCCATGTACGGCCCGTGAAGAACTACGAGCTTCATCTGTCCGAGACGGTGCCCTATGTCGGCGGTACCGCCGTGCAGAACATGGGCTTCGATGGAACCGGCGTGACCGTGGCGGTGCTGGACTCGGCATCGACTTCATGCACAAGAATCTGGGCGGTACCGGCGTGGTGGCCGACTACGACACCTGCTACGCGCAAAGCGCTGTCGCGCCTTCGGGCATCTGCGCCAACTACTTCGGACCGACGGCGCCCAAGGTGATCGGCGGTTACGACTTTGTCGGTGAAGGCTGGCCCAATACCGGGCGCACCGAAGACCCGAACCCCATCGCGTTGAAGGGTACAGGAACGCACGGCACCCATGTCGCTGACATCATTGCGGGCAAGAGCGCCAACGGCACCCACAAGGGCATGGCGCCTGGCGCCAAGCTCATTGCAGTGAAGGTTTGCAGCGCGGTCTCCAGCAGTTGCAATGGCGTGGCCTTGCTCTCCGGCGTCGACTTTGCGCTCGACCCGAATGGAGACCATGACTTGAGCGACGCCGCCGACGTCATCAATCTTTCGCTAGGCTCCGACTACGGCCAGATCGAGGACGACCTGACGCAGGCCTTGACCAATGCCGTCAATCTCGGCGTGGTAGTCGTGGCCTCGGCCGGCAACGGCGCCGATCGCCCGTACAAGTTGGGCTCGCCATCCATTGCTCCGGGAGTGTTGAGCGTCGCTCAGACGGAGGTGCCCAGCGCCACCGTGATCCCGCTCGTCATCAACTCCCCGGCCGCCATCGCGGGAACCTACGTCAACACGGCGACCTTGGATTGGGCGCCGATCGGCAGCGGCGCCGTGGGCGACGTCAAGACGGCGACGCAGGCCGGCGGCACCAACAACCTCGCCTGCGATGCCTTGCCGGCCGGCTCTTTGGCCGGCAAGATCGCCCTGGTCGACCGTGGCACCTGCTCGATCAGCGTCAAGGTCGACAACGCGGCCAATGCCGGGGCGAAGGGTGTCTTGATCGCGCTGATCGCTGCGGGCGACGCAGTCAGCTTCTCCTTCGGCGGTGGCAGCAACTTCGTCCCGTCGATGGTGATCCAGCAATCGCTGGGGAATGCCATCAAGGCCAATCTTTCGGCGCCAGTGAACGTCTCGCTGTCACCAACAGCTTCGATCGCGCTCGTCGGCGGCATGGCCGGTACGTCGTCGCGTGGGCCCGGCATGAGCACCCAGGGCATCAAGCCAGAAATCGGCGCACCGGGTGCCTCAGTTTCGGCCGAGGTTGGTACGGGCATAGGCCAGATCGCCTTTGGGGGCACCTCTGGAGCCGCTCCGATGGTCGCCGGTGCGGCGGCCCTGATGGTGCAGGCGCATCCCGCGCGCTCTGCGCTGCAGATCAAGGCCATGTTGATGAATGGCGCCGAGACCAATGTGTACACGAGCAAGGCCATCTACCCGGGGCAATTGGCACCGATCAGCCGCATCGGCGCTGGTGAGTTGCGCGTCAACCGATCGGTGGTTCCTGGGCGCTGCGGCCTGGGACACGGCCGCTCAGTCGGCATCTTTGGCCTTCGGCGCACTGGAGGCCGACCAGCAGATGACCTTGCAGCGCACGCTGACCGTCCAGAACTTCACCGGGACGGCCAAGCAGTTCAGTATCACGCCGAGCTTCCGCTTGCAGACGATGGGCGACCGACGCGGTCCGCGTACAGGCGCCGGCAGCGTCGCGTGGCGCCGAATTCCAGTGCGAACATTGTTGTCTCGCTGCTGATCAACCCGACCAAGCTGCCGAGTTGGACGCTCAATGGCGGCTCCAAAGGAGGCAATGGGCAGTGCTGAACGGGCCAGAGTACGACGGCTATCTCAAGCTCGTGTCCGGTGGCGAGACCCTTTCGGTGCCCTGGCGTGCTGCCGCGCAAAGCCGCCAAAACGTCAGCGGCGGCTTACACAGCTTCGCGCGCTGGCAACAACCTGACCTCGAAGAACGTCGGCGCCAAGGTTGGCGATTACGACCTCTTCTCGCTCACGGGCAGCAGCTTGCAATTGCCCGCGTCGGATCTGCCGAGATCCGGGCGACAACTTTGCTGTTGTCGACTTGAAATCGGTTGGCGTCCGGGCCGTGGGGAACGCCCTGCAGTTCGCGATCAGCACCTACGGCCGGCGCGCGCACCCGCTGTACCCCGGTGGCTTCGAAGTCGACATCGATACGGATGGTGACGGTGTAGCAGACTGGTATGTGTTCCAGCAGGAGAGTGGCGGTTTTGGCGCGAGCGGCCAAAGTCTCGTGTATGTCCAGAAAGCAGGGACGAGCACAGCCAACGCCTACTACTACAACGATGCCGACCTGAACTCAGGCAACGTGATCTTCACACTTCCCATGAGTGTGATCGGAGTGGGCACAGGCAGCACCATCGGGTTCGAAGTTCTCGCCTAAGACAATTACTTCTCCAGGCGTGTTTCCCACCTGCCCGTTTTCTGGGGCGCACGCCGAGCAGGGGGAACCGCCTCGCGTCGCGCCGCGTGCTCAAGGGCATTGCGCGGCGTGCCGGACAGAGTTGGACCGGGGGTGCGGTTGCAAGCGGCGGGTCTGACCGCTCCAAAACCCAGGGAGGGACCGAGCATAAAAGGGGGCGGGCTCCGGTACGGAAACGCTGCGCAGGGCGAAACCATACGGGCCAGGGGGGGGGGGGGGGGGTCCGCTCCACGTGGCCTTTACAACAGCTGTTTGGGAAAAAAGAGTTGGGACCGGGGGTTGGTGATTTTTGGGAAGCGGGGGTGAGTTTGGAAATCCTGCTGGGGGGAGTAGTAAAGGGCTTTAAAGGGGTGGGGTGGGGGGGGCCCTTTTTTTTTTAAGGTTAATTTGGGAAGGACTCCAAAGGAGCTGCTTTTAAGCGTACGGGCGCGGCATCTTGAGCTGATGAGAACGGCGCCCGAGCATCGCGTGCATGGCGGACGTGATCACGACTTTCGGGAGGGCAGCGATGACGCGGCTCGCTCGCTGTCTGCGCGTCAGCGCCCTGATGCTCTGCCTCAGCCAGCGCCTGGCGGTGTTGTTCGGGAGGCGCGTTCTCGTGGCTTGGCGGTCTTCAGTCGGCGGGCTGCCACCGGTGCGGCAGCAACTCTTCGATCCGGCTGTTCAGCTGCGTGGGCAGCCGCGTGAGTATGTCCTTCAGGTAAGCCCACGGCTCATGCCCGTTGAGCTTGGCCGACTGCAGCAGGCTCATGACCACCGCGGCCCGCTCGCCGGCCAACTGGCTGCCGATGAACAGCCAATTGCGCCGCCCCAGGGCCCACGGTCGGATCAGGTTCTCGATGTGGTTATTGTCGATCGGCACCGCGCCGTCCAGCAGGAAGCGCGACAGCCCCTGCCAGTGATTCAGGCTGTAGTCGATGGCCTTGGCAATGGCGCTGCCGTCGGGCACACGGCCGCGCTCGAGCTGCAGCCACACATGCAGTTCCTGCCACAGCGGCTTGGTCCGCTCCAATCGCATCTGCAGCCGCTGCTCAGGGGTCTTGTCCCGGACCTCGGCCTCGACGCGGTAGAGCCAGGCGATGCGCTGAATCGCCTGCTTGGCCACTTCGCTGGCGCCCGCCTTGACCAACTCGTCGAACTTCCTCCTCGAATGAGCGAGGCAATGCGCGGTGCTACGCCCTTCAAGGGACAGCGTGGCGTCGTAGCCGCTGTACGCATCCACCACCAGCGTGCCCGTCCAGTCCTTGAGGAAGGCGTGCGGGTACTTGCCCCCGCGCCCCGCGCAGAAGTCGTACGCCACCCCGGGCTCGGCCTCGAAGGCCCCCCTTGCGTAGGCCCACATGTAGGCTCGCCTGGTCTTGCCCCCGCCGGGGTCCAGCAACCCAATCGGCGTCTCATCGGCGTGAACCACCTTGCTGCCAAGCACGAAGGCCCGGTGCGCCTCATAGAGCGGCATCAACTGCGCACCGGTGCGCCCGCTCCAGGCCGCCAGCGTCGAGCGCGGCGTGTGGACTCCGGCGCGCGCGTTAATTTGCTCTTGCCGGTAGTACGGGATGTGATCGACGAAGCGGCTGATCACGCTATGGGCTTGCAGGCCAGGCGTTGGCAGCGCGTTGTCGAAGACCTGCGGCGCGGCCGGCTCTTGCACCAGGATCTGGCAGCACTTGCACGCCCACTTGCCGCGGATCTGGCGTTGCACGAAGAACTGCGCTGGGATGATGTCCAGCCGCTCGCTCACGTCCTCGCCCACGCGCACCATGGGCTTGCCGCATTCGGGCGTCGGGCAGTTCGTGTTCTCGGGTTCCACCCGCTGGTCTACGCGTGGCAGGTGGGGTGGCAGGGCCTCGCGCTTGGGCTTGCGCTTGCTTGGCTGCTCTGGTTGCTGCTCGGTTGCAGTGCTGCCAACGGCGTCGGGCTGCAGCGCAGCGAGTTGGGCTTCAAGGCTGGCCTGGTCGGCAGCACAGGTCTCCTCGAACAGCGTGCGCTGCTCGGCGTTCATCGCTTCAGTCTTAGCGCCGAACTTCCAGGCCTTGAACCGCGCCAGCTGGAACGTGATGCTCTCGATCTTGGCGTCGCGCCACTTGATCGCCTGGGCCTGCGAGTCGATGCGCTTCGTTTGCTCGCCGATATGCCGTGCGTGCTCGTCGAGTTGCCTGCTTTGCTCGGCGATGCGCTGGAGCATTTGCTCGGCAGCGGCGGCCAATGCGTCGGGGCTCAGACCGCGCAGGTCTTGGGCTTTGAAGTCGCGCACATCGAACATGTGCACAGTGTGCCCAGACCAACTCAATGAGGCCATTCGGGCATGCGCCAATTGCCCTGTGCGAGCCGTGCGATGTCGACTGATCGCGCTGTGATTGCAGGAGCAACTACATCCGCGTGATGAGCTGCATTTGCGCCAGCCGCTGCCACGGCAAGCCCAGCACCAGGGCGTCGAACTGGGCTTGCGTCAGCGTTATCGGCGCGGCATGGGCAGCGACCTCGCGCGGCCACATGAAGCGCCCAGCGTTCAGTCGCCGCGCCGCGCACCACACACCAAAGCCGTCGTGCACCAGCAGCTTGATGCGCGTGGCGCGGGCGTTGGCGAACAGGTAGCCATGGTTCGCCTGGGCGCTGCCGAAGACCTGCACGACGCTGGCCAGCAGCCGATCTGCGCCGGCGCGCATGTCCACGGGCCGGGCGGCGAGCCACAACGAATCGATGCGGATCACCGCCGTGGCTCGACCAACAACTCGCGTATCCAGGCGGCACAGTCCGCTGACGCTGCGCTCGGCCAGGTGATCGTCATGGCTGTTGCTCCGCGTCGCAACTCGATGCGGATGTCCGCCAGCGCGGCAGCAACCGCTTGCGGCGGCATTGCCAGCGCGATGAATGCACCAGCACCTTCGTGGGTGAGTGCGTGCGTCGCGGGCCGCGCGATCGCCCCCTCGCTCGCCCGGCGCCATTTGTGCACGAGGTTGGCGTTCAGCCCGTGCGTCATTGCTACCTTGGCCACCGACGCACCAGGCTGCAAGCATTCGGCCAGCACCCGCGCCCTCAGCTCTGCACTGTGCGGCCGGCGCGACGTCCGCTTGGCTTCTTCCATGGTGTCCACCTCAGTTCTTGGTGGACACCATGCTCACTCGTCACGCCGGCCTAATCAAGACGCCACGGCCAGACGCTTACGGAGAAGAGGCAACATCATGGCTTCGACAAATTTGCTGACGGCCGTCACCATCGTCACGGCCCTCGTGAGCGGGGTTGCGGTGGCCGGATCTGCGCGGGCAAAGGTGGCGACCACAAGCGGGCGAGCCCGGTGCTGCAAGTGGTGTCCAACACCAGCCTGCCCGGGCAAGCGTCGTACAGCTGGCAATACTTTGCCGATGACGATTGCGATGCACCGGTGGAGCGCTGGCAGTCACGTGAAGCCGTGCGGCAGATGGCGGTCCGTGAGGGCTGGCAGATCCAGCGGCTGAAGATTGACGATGGTTGCTACGAACTTCGTGGCACCGACGCCCAGGGCCGCAGCTTCAAGGCCAAGATTGACCCCAGAAACCCTGAAGGTGCTGAAGATGAAGCCGCAGGACCGTCAGCCCGGCCGGGAACGCGATCGCGAGCACGCCGCGCCGCAGGCACAATGGCTGCGCAACCGGGCAGCGTCGCATCAACGCCGCCCATTGCCCCACGATCGCCGCATCACCCCTGGCTCCGCGACGCGCAGCTGGAACCAAGTAACCACAACCCTGGAGATTTCCCATGTCCAACCCCTCTTGACCATCGTGGCCACTGCCGCCGCACTGGCCATGTCCACCCTGCCCACTGTGGCGCACAGCCGCCAGGTGACACTGACCGACCAGCTCAAGAACTACGGCGGCGACGGCGCCTGCAACCGCCTACCTGACCGACGCCAAGGGTGCCTATGTGCGCACGCTCTGGGTGGCCGGCGGCAAAGCCAAGTACTACAAACATTTGTCTGACTGGAACCGCCTGTCGGCCGGTGACAGCAAACGCTTGGCCGGCGTGACCGGCGCCAGCGTGGGCGCGGGACGCTTGCACTCAAAGTCACGGCCGATCTTGCCGACGCACTGATCGATGCAGGCTACGAGATCCGCATCGATGCCGCCGCGGAAGACATGCGCGACAGCCCGTCAGAGATCCGCTTGCCGCTGTCCAGCGCCAACTCGGGCAAGCCCTCGGGCCGGCAAGCAATACATCCAGTCGCTGACCTTTCAACTCCAGTAAGGGCCGCGCGAATGAGCCCCTGGAAGGCCATCCACCGCTGGCTGGGCCTGACGGCGGGCACCCGGCGTTGGTGCTCGGCCTCAGTGGTGCCTTCCTGGCCTTCGATCCGGTGCAGCAGGCCTGGCAGGCGCCCGCGGAAGCAGGCGATCTGTCGGTGGCCGCTGGTGAAGCGGGTGGCACGCACCGTTCGGGCGTGCAGGAAATTCGCCGCGTGCCCTCGGGCGGCATCGTGGTGTTCAGCTTTCTTGAAGACCAGGCGAAGGCGTCCTATGTCAATCCGGCCGATGGCCGGGTGCTCGGCCCCTGGCAGCCCTCGGCGCTGCCGCGCTGGGTGAAGAACCTGCATCGATCACTGCTGTTGGGCGACGCCGGGCGCTGGGCTGCGGCAGGCATTGCGCTCGCAATGGCCTTGCTGAGCGTCTCGGGCCTGGTGCTGCTGCTGCGCCGCATGGGTGGCTGGCGGCGGCTGGCGGCCGGGGTGCGTGGGTCTCTGGCGCAGCGACTCCACGTGCTGGTGGGCCGGGTGGTGGTGGCGGTTCTGTTCCTGACGTCGATCACAGCGCTGACCATGAGCGCCTCGACGCTGGGGCTGGTCGCGCTGGATCCCGGGACCGAGCCCGGGTGGCCTCCGTGGCCATCGGCCAGGCCGCACTGCCCACGCCGCGCAGCTTGTCATGCTGCAAGGCCTACGCGTCTAGAATTTGCGCAGGCTGTGAACTTTCCGGACGCCACTGACCCGCAGGACACGTGGCGGGTGGCCACCATTCAAGGCAAGAGCTGGATCGACCGCTATTCGGGACACGTTGGCCACGCAAAGGCAGCACCGAGGGCGCAGCGGATCTACGACTGGGCTTTGGTGCTGCACACCGGCGAAAGCGCCTGGCCCTGGGCCGTGGTGCTCGGGCTGGTAGGTGCCTGCGTGCTCTTGTTCACGGCTGTCGGGCGTCGTCATCTGGTGGCAGGCACGCCAACGGGCGCCGCATCCACGGGCAACAGCCCGCTGGCGCAGGCCGATGTGCTGGTGTTTGTGGCCAGTGAAGGCGGTAGCACCTGGGGCTTTGCCCAGACGCTGCAAAGACGCACTGCGCAGAACGGCCACCGCGTGCACACCAGCGCGCTGGAGAATTTTCAAACCACGGCCGCCAGCCGGCAGGTGTTTTGTGCTCGCCGCAACCTATGGCGATGGCCAGGCGCAGCCCGCCAGCGCCTGGCGCAAATCGCCAAGCTCAGCCCGGCGCTGCGCCCGTGCCCGTGACGGTGCTGGGTTTTGGGACCGGCAGTTCGGGGCTTACTGCGCCTTTGGCGGGGCGCTGGAGCAAACCTTGCGCACGCAGGGCTGGCCCGCGCTGCTGCCCGCTGGAGCGCATCCACCAGCAATCGAGCCAGCAGTTTGCGCGTTGGGGTGGCGCCCTGGCGCAGGCGCTGGGCGACCCCTGGTGCTGGACCATGTGCCGCGTGTCCCGCCCGCCACCGCGATCACCCTCGTGTCGCGCCAGGAATTCGCAGGGCCGCCCGAGTCAGCCGCGCAGGTCGCGGCGATCCTGCAGCTTCTCGTGGCCTCCGCGGAGCCTGGGTGAGCGCCTGCGCGGCCTCCAGTCTGGCGCACTTTGCCGCGGGGACCTGGTGGGCGGCATAGTGCCGCCAGGCTCGGCAGTGCCGCGCTACTCACTCGCTGTCGTCGGGCTGGGAAGGACGGTTTCTGGGGATCGCTTGCGCCAGATGCCCGGCGGCCTGCTCCACGCACCTGCTGGGCCTGCAGCTGGGAACCGCTGCGCGGCCTTTATCCCGTTCAACCCCGGCTTTGCGCTGCCACGCACACGGCGGCCCGCGGTATTGGTCGGGGCGCACACGGGCGTGGCGCCTCTGGCGGGTTTCATCCGCCGCAACGACGGAAGCGCATCCCCATGCACCTGTACTTTGGTGACCGCGACCCGGCGCGAAGTTTCACCTTCGGCCCCGGATCCAGCGCTGGCTCGGCGGGGGCGTCAAGCGACCCTGCCAGACGACGTTCTCGCGCGTGCCTGATTTAACGACTACGTGCAGGATGCCTTGCGCCGAGACGCCGAGCGGCGTCTGCGCGGCACGGTGGCCCAGGGCGCCATCCTGCGTGTGTGCGGCAGTGCGCGCGATGGCGAACTAGCGTGGCCGGGGGCGCGCTGGACGATGTGCTCGCGCCGCTGCGCCTAGCGGGCGATGCGGCAGCTCAAAGCGAAGGATCGTTATGCCGAAGACGTCTTCTGGGCCCACCGCGACCTACAAGCGGACCACCCACGCGGCCGACCATGGGCACGCGCTGGTCTGCCACAGCGTGAACACTGACGCCCGCGCCGACGCCCAGCGTCGACACGGCAGCACTGCGGCGGGACACGGCCGCCGCGGTGCAGCTGGTGGACCAGCAGATGTCGCCGTGGAAGCCCGACAACGTCGATGCGCCTGAACCGTGCGCCCGTGGACGCGGGTGAACCTGCCGGCCGAGTTGCTGGAGGTGCTGACCTGCGGGCTGGAAATCTACCGACTGAGCGGCGGGCGCGTTTGATCAGGGCATGGGGCGCTGGTCCGATGCCTGGGGCTTTGGCGCGGTGCGCGATGCGCCGAAAGCCGCGGCGATCACATCGCGCGCCAAGCCGCGCCTTCCCTGACGGACCGGGCCCTGGCGCTGGATCAGCACACAGGTCGGGTCAAACATGCGCCCCTACCACTCGACCTGCGCGGCATTGCCAAAGACTACGCTGTGGACCGCATGGCTGCCGTGCTGCAGGAGCATGGGTTGCGGCATGCGCTGGTGGCGCTGGACGGCGAAGCTGCGCCGTGGCAGCAAGCCAGCATTGCCCCTGGGCCGTGGCGCTGGAGCGTCCTGAAGCCGACGCCGCGCGGTACCGAGGTCATCGAACTGAAGGACTTGGCCGTCGCCACATCGGGCGACTACCGGCGCTATCTGCGAGTGGGCGATGCGCGCCTTGCGCACACCATGGACGCACGCCGCGCCGCGCCGTGAACAACGCGCCGTGGCATCGGTCACCGTGCTGGCGAGCAGTTGCATGCACGCAGACGCCTGGGCCACCGCCCACTGGTGGCCGGCCCCGGAAAAGGCTTGGCATTGGCGCGGCGCACGGGGCTGGGGCGCTGTTTCTGTTGCGCCGAGCGGGAAGCTTAGTGGAGATGGGTCTCAGTCGGTTTGGCGGTTCCGCAGTCAATCAGGTCTTGGGTGGCCGCGCCCTGCGGCGTTCACTTGACGGCGGACGAGGTTGGTCGCGTGGCGAGCCGGCCAAAGTGAGCGGCGGCGGGCCGCCCCACTCCGACCTCACCGGGATGGAAACGGGAAGTGCATCGTCGACATC
>JADIZZ010000017.1 GCA_016704535.1 Betaproteobacteria bacterium
AGGGCTGGGCCTGAGCTTCGGCGCCGGCGAAGGTCCGCGCTTCGCGCACTCGCCACGCCGCCAAAGCCGCGCTGCCGGCCATGCGCGCGCTGCTGCACTGCGCCCCGCAGTTAGCGGTGGCATGCCGGGCGCTGCACATCGCGGCCACGACCCAACCCAAGCCGGCACCATGCCGGTTTCGATGTTACTCACTGCCTTGGAGAACCGCAGTGTGGCTCATGGAGGCAACGTTCGAAAGCGTTGTCACAGAGTCGCGCAGGCCTATGCCCTGCACGTCTGGGCGGCGCAGCAGTGTCAGGGTGTCAGCTTTGCGGCTGAAAATCCCGTGCCTCGAAAGTCGGCTCAGGGTCGAGGCTGTGTGAGAACTGCTAATCGGCCCTACCTTCGGTCGAGTAGGCGATTCAAATTCGGCATTGGGCTATTTCGCCATCCAGTGCGTTCGGTTGACCGATATGCACGTTTTGGCAACGCCCAGGGCTGAATTCACGCGAATTGGTCATAACAAAGCGCTCACGCGCCCGCCAACTTCATCGCCTTCATCGTTTTGGCAATACCGAGCACGCTGATCACTCGCTTGAGGTTGTATGCCAACGCGTGCAGGTTGATTTCAGTGGGTACATGCACCAGCGTCTTCATCAGGAAGTGTGCCGAACCCATCCAGTGCTTCAGTGTTCCGAAGACGTGTTCGATGGTTCGTCGTCGGATCTTCATCGCGTCGGGCTTGCCATCCAGACGGGCCTGCATGATGTCCAGCACCGCCTCGTGCTCCCAGCGCCGGACGCGGCGCTCCTGGCCGGTCGTGCATTGCGCCTTGATCGGGCACTGTGGGCACACCGAGGTGTAGTACGTGTCGATACGCATGCCGTTCTCGACGCTTGAGTGGTGCCTGGGTAGCCGCTGACCGGCCGGGCATTGGTACTCGTCGTCGCGGGCGATGCCTCGACCTCTCTGCTTGCATGCTGGGATTCCGGGCCCTTGAAGTAGCCCCGGTCAGCGATGAGTTCGATCTTGTCTTGGTCCACCGCTTCTCGCGAGCGCTGCGCCATCGACCACAGGCTGCCCCGGTCGTGGCCTTCGTTGATCACTTCGGTGGCAACGATCAGGTGGTGCTGGGTGTCGGCGGCCACCTGCACGTTGTAGCCCACCATGCCGGTGCCGCGTCCGCTGGTGGCCATCGAGCGTGCATCGGGGTCGGTCTGCGAGAGTTGTTGGTCTGGCTGCTTGGCCAGCTCGAGCTCGATCTCTCGCAGGTGCTGCATCTGCTTGCGCAACTTGACCAACTTTTCTTGCAGCCTGGTGGTCTTGGCTTGCAGATCCAGCGGCTGCGTGCGGTCTGCGGTGTCCAGTGCATCCATGTAGCGCGTGCGTCTCTTCGATTTGCTGCATGCGCTTGGCCAGCTTGGGGCGTGAAGTTGCGGTCGCGGTTGCTGACCGCCGAATACTGCCGTCCACAGCCACCGCGCCCTGCGACAGCAGCTTGAGCTGGCGGCAGATCGACACGAAGTGACGGAAGACGTTGCGGATTCCAGCAGGGTTGTCGTGGCGGAAGTCGGCAATCGTCTTGAAGTCCGGCGCCAGGCGCCCAGTCAACCACATCAGCTCGACGTTGCGCTGGCACTCGCGCTCCAGGCGCCGGCTGGATTGAACACGGTTGAGGTAGCCGTAGATGTAGATCTTCAGCAGCACTGCGGGGTCGTAAGCCGGGCGCCCCGTAGTTGCGGGCATCGTGCCCTTGAAGCCCAGCGCCGACAGATCGAGTTCCTGAACAAACGCGTCGACAACCCGAACGGGGTTGTCCTCAGCGATGAAGTCATCCAGACACTCCGGAATCAGCGTCACCTGCGCTCGATCCTGACCTTCTACAAAGCGCGACATACCGGCTCCCGTGCTCGATATGTCTTCGAACTCTACGGATCTGATGACGTTGCAGTGAGGGGGTTTTCACACACCCTCGGTCGGCAACTGCCGACCACGGACGTCGGCTATACGGTCGCTCAACTTCGGGGTCAGCTTTCCGGCGGTGAGATCGCTCACCCCACTGTCCCTGGCCGACCCACAGCCGGTGTCTGGTTGTCGCGCCCGAGCAGGGCCGGATCGACTTGCCAGTGCGCCTCGAGAAAGCGCGCCAGCTGCTGCGGCGCATCGCGGTCGATGTCGTACACCAGCAGGCGCTGCGGCTTGTCGGCGAAGAACTTCAGCACCTTGGCGTGGTGGGTGTACCAGTCCTGCATCCACAGGCGCCGCACGGCCGCCTCGTCGGGCAGCTTGTACAGCACCTGGTAGCGCGGCACGAAGCCGTGCTTGACGCGGCTTTCGATCCAGTCACGGCAATGGCGCGTGTTGAGGACGAAGTAGGACTGCGGGTACCAGCGATAGATCTCGGCGAAGGCCTTGTAGGGCTCGAGCACGAGCGTCGCGCTAAGCATGATCATGTCGGTGAAGGCGATCGTGTCCGGATAGTCGAGGAAGGGGTCCTCGCCTTTCTTCAGGCGGGTCGCGACGCGCGCGGCCAGCCTGCCTTCCTCCCAGTGCACCGACGCCAGGCCGTTGCGCTGGAAGAAGTTGTGCAGGCTGCTCGTCGCACACTTGTTGAAGCCGATCTGAAAGATGCGGACGCGCGAATCCAATCCCACCCCTTTTCCGATATCGTTGTCGGCCCCGCGTGCGGCCGATCGCGCCGGTATTGTGCCCACGCCGGAGCAGTGGCGCAGGGATCTGCCTGTCACAGCCGCAGCCGTGACAACAAGGTGGACAGCGCTTGGGCCGCCGTCAGATCGCCGCAGTCCAGGGTCACCTCCGACCGTTCCGGCGGCTCGTAGGCGCTGTCGATGCCGGTGAACTGCTTCAGCTCACCCCGGCGCGCGCGGAGGATAGTGTTTTCAAACGCCCCTTTCCTTCCCCATGGCGCCCGAACGCGGCCCTCGACGCCTTCGTGTCGGCTTTTTGAAGGTGGAGCAAGACTGTTGAGCTCTGGTAGCGCCGCCGCAAATCGTTCTTCGTGGGCGCCTCCTGCGGGTTGTCCCTGGTCGTCAGCCCGCTGCCATCCGTCCCGCGAGCTCTTCGACGCAGCCGACCCCAGCGGCCCGGCTCGCCGGGTCGCCTGAACTGTCACGGTTGGGCGGCCTCAGGCCCCTTGCAGGGCGCGTCGGGCCGGTGCACGGGGCGGTGCCCTGGCCTGCAACCCCAGGTGCGTAAGGATCTTCTCGATGACCGGCTGTTCCAGCATCGCCGCAATGATCTTCAGCTCGCCACCGCAGTTCGGGCAGTGCTCCATCGGCAAGACGTTCACGGATTCACCGCACGCCCCCTCGAATTAGATGACCCCGAAGCGGCCGCTGCCGAATACCCGCTTTTGGCCGTGTGAGAACTGCTTCGACGCGCCAGCACGCGCCCGCGCAAGCCAACGTCGCGCTGCGCGAGCCTTTCAGCGGCTCCCTGCGCGCCGTTTGCGCATCCAGTGCGTCAATTGCGCGTTATGCCGCCCGTCGCCGATTTCAGCGACCTACAGCCTCTCTGTAGGCATAAGAAGGCGCTCACGCGCCCGCCAACTTCATCGCCTTCATCGTTTTGGCGATACCCAGGATCTGCAAGACCCGCTTGAGGTTGTATGCCAGCACGTGCAGGCTCATTTCGGTGCTGACGTGCTCGAGCGTTCGCGTGAGGAAGTGCGTCGAGCCCATCCAGTGTTTGAGTGTGCCGAACACGTGCTCCACGGTCCGTCGTCGCAGCGTCATGGCGTCGGGCTGGCGATCGAGCCGGCGCTGCATCGCCTCAATCACGGGCTCATGCTCCCAGCGCGAGATGCGCCTGTAGTCGGCCGTTGTGCATTGAGACTTCATCGTGCATCCGTTGCACTCGCTGCTCCAGTAGCGACGGATCTGCTGTCCGTTTTCTTCGCGCGTGTACCTGTAGATGGCGCGTTGTCCTGCGGGGCATTTACTCGTCGTCTCGCGCGATGTAGATGAAGTCGCTCTTATCGAACCGGCCCATGGCCTTTGGCGTTGGATGTCATCGGCTTGGGCACGAAGGCCTTGATGCCGGCATCGTGGCAGGCCTTGATCTCGGGGCCCATGAAGTAGCCGCGGTCGGCATAGGCCTTCAGCTGTTTCTTGCCCATCGCCTGCCGTGCAGCGAGCGCCATCTTGCTCAGCTGCGCTCGGTCGTGGCCGACGTTGGTGACCTCGTGCGCGACGATGAGGTGGTGCTTGGCATCCACCGCGGCTGCACGTTGTAGCCCACCAGGCCCGTGCCCTTGGCCTGCGACATCATCGAACGGGCGTCCGGATCGGTCAGCGAGAGTTGTTCGTCGGGCTCCTCCTTCAGGTGCTCCTTCATCTGGTCCATGCGACGCATCTGCTCGCGCAGGGTCTTGATCTTGCCCGTGAGGTGCGCGTACCGCGGGCCGAACTCCAGCAGCGGCAAGGTGCGATCGGCGGTGTCCAGGGCCGACATGTAGCGCTGGATGCTCTCCTCGATCTGCTCCTTGCGCTTGTCGATCTTGGCGGGCGTGAAGTTGCGGTCGCGGCTGTTGACCGCCTTGAACTTGCTGCCGTCGATGGCCACCGCGCCCTGGGCGAACAGCTTGAGGTCTCGGCACAGGACCACGAAGCGGCGGCAGACGTTGCGGATGCCGGCGCCGTTGTCGCGCCTGAAGTCGGCGATGGTCTTGAAGTCCGGTGCCAGGCGGCCCGTCAACCACATCAGCTCGACGTTGCGCTGGCACTCGTGCTCCAGGCGCCGGCTGCTCTGCACCCGATTCAGGTACCCGTAGATGTAGACCTTCAGGAGCACCGCCGGGTCGTACGCCGGGCGACCCGTGGCTGCCGGCACCGTCCGATCGAATCCAAGCTCACCGAGGTTCAGTTCCGCTACAAACGCGTCGATGACGCGAACCGGGTTGTCCTCACCGATGAAGTCGTCCAGACACTCTGGCAACAGCGTCACCTGCTGTCGGTCCTGGCCTTCAATGAATCGCGACATATCAGCTCCGCTGCTCGATATGTCCACCAACTCTACGGATCCGTCAGGCGCGGTGTGAGGGGGTTTTCACACACCCTCGGCCACAAACAGTCGTAGCCGACGGTCGACTTTGTGGCTGCTCATTGCCCACACGAAAACCCTCTCGGGGCGCATACTGCGGCGCTCTTTCAACCACCGAAGGATCATCGTGAAGCCACTCATTCAATTGGCCCTTGCCATTGGTTCCTTGAGCGCGCTCGCGCTAGTTCCGGCAGTGCTGGCGCAGGCAGATCTGCCGCCAGGAGCCATGCGCATTACGCCTGACGAGTTGCGCTTCGGGCCGGGTCGCGTCCCGGGGCACGAGATCGCACCTTTGATCGGGGCGTCGAACAAGCCTGGCGCTTACGTTGAACGAGTGCGCTTTCCAGCCAACACGATTTCGCAGGCGCACTCCCATCCTGAGGACCGCACCTACACCGTCATCTCAGGCACTTGGTACGTCGGATATGGCGATACATATGAGCCCGCCAAGCTCAAGGCCTTGCCCCCGGCAGTTTTTATACCGAGCCTGCCAACGTCACCCACTTCTCGCTGACCAAGGACGAGGCCGTCCTCGTGCAGATCAGTGGCAACGGGCCCTCGGCGACGCGCTTCGTCGATGCCAGCCATGCGCCGCGTCGACCTTGACCCGGCATCGAGCATCCGACGCGCGGGAGCGCAGCATGATCTTGCGTTGGCTGGTGGGCGTGTTGTTCACCTTGGCCTTGGGCTGCGTCAGCGTGGCGAGTTGGGTGGTCCTGGCGAGCGAATGGCATTTTCGCTCGTTCGATCGGCCGGCGGCCTTTGCGTTGGCCATCCCGAGTGATGCCGCCGCGCTGTCCCGTGGCGACCACTTGGTGCGCACACGCGGCTGCCGGGGATGCCATGGCGAGGACCTCGCGGGCCAAGTGATGTGGGGCTACGCCGTCGCGCCGAATCTCCCCGCACTCGCGCGCAGCGAAAGTGGGGCGACACTTGAAGCCGCCATCCGGCACGGCATAGGCCGCGACGGCCGCGCGCTGTTTTCGATGCCGTCCTACAACTTTGTGCGCCTGCGCGACACAGACATGGCCGACATGCTGGCTTACCTGCGCAGCGTGCCAGTGGTCGAGAAGGCTTTGCCTGGCGCGTCGCTGCCCTGGAGCGTCAGGTTCGACATCGCGCGCGGCAAGGACGCGGCGATGCCGGCGTACGTGCCACGCGTGCCGCCCCTGCGGCGCAGCGACGACCCTGACCCACGCATGGCGCGGGGTGAGTACCTGGCCATGACCACCTGCAACGAGTGCCACGGCCTGGGCCTGCGTGCCGACTCACCCTGGGAGGGCGAAACCGCGCCCGACCTGGTCGTCATCCGGGCCTATGACGAGGCGGCATTCCGCCGGCTGATGCGACTGGGCATTGCCCTGGGTGAGCGCGAGTTACCGATGATGAGTCCGGTAGCCCGCGGCCGGTTCGCGCACTTCAGCGACGAGGAGGTGGCGGACGTCTTTGCCTTCCTCACTGACATGAGCGCCCGAGCCGCCGCCGCCGAGGCGGCGCGCGAAACGCGGCGCTGAGCGCGCTCGGTCGGCGGCCGGCGTCAGACTGTGACTGCGGCCGCGATTACGCACTTGGCGCGACGGCACCGCACCTGGTGATGTTGCCGCTGGAGTGCATGCAAATGCGCATCAAGTGGCGGCTTTACGGCAGCCAGACCCTCTGGTTCTACGTCGGCAGAGGGTCGGGTGCCGGTACTCGCTTCGAGCCGCTGGTCGGCAGCAATGCGGCGCACACCCGACCTTGAAGGCTGAGTGTCGGCAATGTGAGGAACAGCCGCCATAGGCCGACGGTCACTCGAAGGCGCTCATCCTCCAAAGCGGTCGCTCAAGGGCCGGCCGCGCTTGTCGACACTGGATGCGGGCTGTACGTCTGCAGGTCAATCAGCCGAACAGGCGCCGCCGCCCCTGAGCAGCCCTTGGAGCCTTGGCACAACGGAAATGCATGCGATTCGGTACAATGCATGCACTGACGGCGTGACGAGGAGATGAAGATGGCCATGCTGACCGTACGAAACATCACCGACGAGGTGCACCGCGCTTTGCGCGTGCGGGCCGCCCAGCGTGGCCACAGCATGGAGGCCGAGGTGCGTGACATCCTGGAGTCTGCAGTCAGCCCGCAAGGGCGGGTGAAGCTGGGCTCGCTGCTGGCCGACATGGGCAGGCGGGCCAAGCTCAGTGATGAAGAGTTTGCCGTCTTCGAGCAGGTGCGCAGCAAGACCCCCGCCCGACCGGTGAATTTCGAATGATCCTGCTGGACACCAATGTGGTGTCGGAGCCGCTGCGCCCGGCACCCGATGCCCGCGTGACCAAGTGGATCGACGCGCAGGCACTGGAAACGCTGTTCCTGTCGGCCATCACGGTGGCCGAACTGCGCGCTGGCTTGGCGCTGCTGCCTGCGGGCAGGCGGCGAGCGGGCCTGCAAGAAAGTCTGGAGACGCGGGTGCTGCCTCTCTTCTCCGGCCGCGTGCTGCCGTTTGATCTGGGCTGCTCCCAAGCCTATGCAGAATTGATGGCCAGGGCTCGCGCATCGGGATTGGCCATTGCCAGCGCCGATGGCTACATCGCTGCCATTGCCGTGGCCAACGGCTTGACCGTGGCCACCCGAGACATTGGCCCCTTCGGGGCAGCCGGCGCTGCGGTGATCAACCCTGGCAGCCTTGAGGCCTGGCGGCCTCTTGTGGTTTGAAGCACGCTATCCCTGCGCGTGCATTCGCGGGTTGCGCGCTCTCAAGCGTCCGACGGGAAGCTCAGGACTCTGGCGCCGAGGTATGAGGCCTACGACCGTGAGCAGTCCGAGTACCTGCGTGTGCCCTCCGCTCTGGGGGCTGCACGCTCTTGCGCACCCAGGCCCGACCGAAAGCGGGCGCAGAGTCAGTTCCTGGCGCGTGTACCGACGACTTCCACTTCCACGCGACGGTTCTTCGCTCGGCCAGCGGCCGTCTTGTTGTCGGCGACCGGGTTCTTCGAACCCTTGCCTTCGGTGTAGACGCGGCTCTTCTCGATGCCCTTGCCGACCAGGAAGCTCTTCACGGCTTCGGCACGGTTGATGGACAACTTTTGGTTGTAGCCATCGTTGCCGACCGTGTCGGTATGGCCGACGGCGATCACGACTTCCAGCGTCACACCTTTGGCCTTCTCGACCAGGTCTGTCAGCTTGGCTTGCGCCTCGGGTTTGAGAACGGCCCTGTCGAAGTCGAACAGCGCGTCAGCGGCGAAGGTGACCTTCTCCTGGATCGGTGCGGCCGGGGGCGGAGCAGGACGCGGGGCCGGGGCCAGCGGCGCCACGACAGGCGGAGCCACCGGCTGGGCGGGCGGCGGGGGCGCCGGGCCCCGGGGCGGCGAGGGCTTGATGGCGCCATCGCACTTCTCGTCCGCGGTGGCCGGCGTCCAGCCGGCATCGCGCCAGCAGAGTTCGTTGGTGCCGTTCTTCCAGACGGTACCGTCAGTCGCACGCCAGTTGTCGATCGACTTGGCAGCCGACTGGGCGAGTGCCCCGATCGGGGCGGCAAGTGCAGCCGATGCAAAGAGCACCATCACCCTGTTCGGTTTCTTCATGATTCTCCTTGCGTGGGAAGCAGCAGCCGCCTGCTGAATGTTCTACTGATCGAGCTTGTCGCCAAGCCCAAACACAAGGGCCGGCCCCACCAAAGCGGGGCCGTTGGCATGGGCCACCCTCATGGTGGCCGGTCGATCGAACCGATGCTCAGAAGGCGTGCCGGATGCCGAAGTCGTAGCCCGTCGAGTCGTTGCCGCGCGTCAGCGTCGAGCCCGTGGCCACGGTGAAGTTCGTGTTCGTGTTCGAGATCTTCGAGTAGGTGGCGTACAGCGCAGTGCGCTTGGACAGCGTGTAGACGCCGCCCAGCGCGAGCATCTTGGCGTCGCGCACGGCGATGCTCTCCTTGCCGTCCATCTCCGAATAGCTGGCGCGCAGCGTGAAGCTGCCGAAGGGCACGGTGGCGCCGACGAGCCAGTTGTCCTGCGACGCAGGCCCGATGTCCAGCTTGCTCATGAAGCCGATCAGCTTCATGAACTTCAGGTCGTAGGACGCGCCGAAGTTGGTCTCCTTGGCGTCGATGGCGCCTGTGACCTCGGTGTTGCCGTAACCCACGGCGGCCAGCAGGGCGCCGCCGCTGTAGCCTGCGCGCAGGCCCATGTGCTTGTTGCCCAGCGTGCCTTCACCCGCGGCCACCGAGGCCTGGCCGAACAGGCCACCCAGGCTTGGGGTGATGTACGAGATCATGTTGTTGGCACGCGAGAAGGCGCCATAGGTGCCGCCCGTGGGCACGATGCCGCTGGCCACGCTCAGGCGCGTGTTGGCGCCCATGCCGGTGTTGTCGAAGGGGTCGAAGGCGTCCCAGTTCAGCTGCGTGGGCACCTTGTCGCGGCCCAGGCGAATCTCACCGAAGCCACCCATCAGGCTGACCGTGGAGCGGCGCTGGAAGTTGAAGCCGCTGGCATTGCCGTCATCGGGGTTGAGCGCGCCTTCGAGCCAGAAGCCGGCCTTCAGGTCGCCGCCCAGGTCTTCGATGCCGCGGAAGCCCAGTCGGCTGCTGCTCAGGCCACTGCCGTCCAGGCGCTTCTGGCTGGTGTCGTTCTTCACCGAGCGTGCGGCCAGGTCGACGATGCCGAACAGGGTGACGCTGGACTGGGCCAGCGCAGGCGCGGCGACGGTCGCGAGCACGGTCAGCGCGGCAAGGGCGATGGGGGTCGCTTTCATGATTCTCCGTTCGAGAGTTGGGCCAGTACCGGAATGGTTCAGGCAATTGGAAGAAGGCTAGGCACCGCGCATGGCAGGGGTGTGACAGGGCGCAGGGCTGCAGAGCTCACCTGCGACCCGGTGAGGCGATTGCATCGATGCCGCGCCTGGACCTGCAGCGCGCAATCCTTGGCGACGACTGCGCCTTCGCGACTGTTCATCGCAGCCCAGCGTGTCGGCTGCTTCAGTACGCGGCCGTCGGATGCAGTCGCTCAGCCGACACCTTGACCAGGTCGGCGATTGCCACCTGCGAATGACCGCTCTCGACCTCCCTGACTTGCTTGGCGGCGCTGGAGAAGGTCAAGTTCCTGAGTAGAGCGGCCGCTCGGCCTGAAAAGTGCCACCGGCGGCTTGGGGTCGAGCCGGTCGTCGCGGCCCGCAACCGAATGCCTGCTGTACGTCACACACCGGTACTTCGAAATCTGTCGATCGCTATCGGCAACTCAGCGGTCAACCGGCGCGGGCCGGTGAGCGGAGCGAGCGACCTGAGCATCCCCGAGCGCCATGCGGATCTCCCGGGCTCAGCGGCGCGAACGCACTTGCTGAATCTGCCCCTTCGCCGAGGCACTCGAGGTGGTGATCTCGTGTCCATCGACCCTACCCGTGGCGGGCAGGGTGCAGACACCGGTTGCCATGCGACCGCATTGATCCGACACTGCCGTCATCACGCACCGTGACACTCACCCCTTCACCGCTCGAAAATGGAAGAGACATGGCCAACAAAACCCGCTACATCGTTCTCGCCAACTACACCCAGAAGGCGATCGCCGGCATGGTGCAGGCGCCCACCGACCGCGCGGCCGCAGTGAAGAAGATCTGCAAGGCCGTGGGGGTCAAGTTCATCTCATTGGACTTGTGTCGCGGGGCATTCGACATCGTGGTGGTCGCCGAGGCGGACAGCTATGACCGAGTGCTTGGTTTGAAGATGGCCGTGGCAGCAAGTGGCGCGGTCAGTGAGATCCACATTCTCGAGGCAATGGATCCGACTGCCGCGCTTGAGCACGCCGGAGCGGCGGCCAAGGTGTACACCCCAGCCGGCTAGGCTTGCGAGAGACGCAGGCCCCTGGGACAACCTCGCCGCGCTCACTGCCGGATGGCCTCGAACTCGATGATCAGAGCCACTTCGTCGCCAACCCAGCCATTCGCCACGGCGTAGTTCATGCCGTAGGCACTGCGCTTGAAACTGCCGCGCGCGGACACGCCCATCACGTAGGGCTTGCGACCGAAGCCACCCAGCGGCGACTCGGCGCTCTTGTTCCAGGTGGCCTGCAGGGTCAGCGGCTGGGTCTTGCCCAGCAGCTGCGGCTGGCCGGCGATCTCGAAGCTGCGTTCGCCGGTACGGCGTGCGGTGTCGGCGGTGAACACCATGCGCGGGAACTCGCTGCTGTTCAGGAAGTCGGGGCCCTTCAGGTGGTCGTCGCGCTTGCGCTGGTTGCTGAACACGCTGCCGGTGTCGACCTCGATGCGCACTGCCGACAGCCTGGCACTGGCCTCGTCGAAGCTGTAGCTACCGCGGGCCGTGCGGAACAGGCCCAGCGTCTTGGCGTAGCCCACATGGTCGACCAGGAAGGCCACGGTGAGGTGGTCGGGGTCGATCTCGTAGCGTGCTGCCTGTGCCATCGCAGGTGCGGCTGGCAGCACGCCCAGGCCGGCGGCCAGGGCCAGGCCAGCCAGTGCGCCCGATAGCGTGCGGCGGCTCGGGTCGCTTGCGGCCCGCCGTGGGTTGAAGGTGGCAAGACGTCGTGCGGGCATCTTCATGTCTCCAGGCTGGGGTGGCGCGCCTGCGCCAGGGTCCGTATGTCGATGGCAAAGGACAGGCTCAGCAGCGCCAGGCTGGCCGCCGCCAGGGCCGTGGCCAGGGCGGGCGGCACGATCGGGGCCAGGCAGATGATCAGGCTCGTGATCTGGACCACGCACACCGTCTGGCGGCGGAAGCTGGGCGCCAGGGGCGCGGCAAGCCAGGGCCAGGGCCGGGCGGCGGCCACGAAGGCGTAGCGCAGCAGGCCGGCCGCCAGCACCCAGGGCCCCGTCTGTCCGGCTTGCCAGACCAGCGCGCACAGCACCAGGATGAAGGCCGCATCGGTCTCCATGTCGAAGCGCGCGCCGAAGGCGCTGGCCAGGCCACTGCGACGGGCCAGCGGGCCGTCTGCGGCGTCGAGCAGCGCCGTCAAAGTGGCCAGCGCGACCACGCCCCAGGCCAGCCCTGCTCGGCCCTCGGCAGCCATCGGTTGCGACCAGGCCGCTTCGAACAGCAGGCCGACGAGCAGACACGCCAGCGCCAGGCGCAGCAACGTGACGCGGTTGGCCCCGCCGAAGCGCGCGTGGGGGTGGGTGCCCCTGCGCAGCCCGTGCCGCACCAGCAAGGCGCCGGCGACGAACCAGAGCAGGGCCATCGCCACATAGGCGGCCCCGAAACCGGCCGAAAGGGCCGCCGCCAGGGCCGGCACCATCACGCCACCACCAACGACCGCGACATCGCGCATGGCGTTGCGCACGAGGACAGCGGATGCCGCAGCCGATGCCGCCGGCGCGCTGCGAAGCCCCCCGAGAGGCTTTGTCGAATACGGCTGTCCCGGCGCGCTCATCGACTGCACCGTACCATCTGTCGCGCTGCAATGTGCGGTGTGCGGGCATCGGGCAGCGGTGACCGGCAGCGCCGCAGCCCGCCGTCCTGACCACCCCACGAGCTTGAACACCCCCGCTTCCTACCCGGCAACCGACCACGGCTGCGCGTCCAGCGCCTGCTGGGTGGTGGCGCCCGGCCACGCCGAACTGCGCACCGAGACCCTGCCACCACTGGCCCACGGGCAGGTGCAGGTGCGCACCCTGCACAGCGCCATCAGCCGCGGCACCGAAGGCCTGGTGCTGCGCGGCGAGGTGCCGGCCAGCGAATACGAGCGCATGCGCGCGCCCTTCCAGGCCGGCGACTTCCCGGGGCCGGTGAAGTACGGCTACATCAACGTCGGCCGCGTCGAGCAAGGGCCGGCAGCGCTGCTCGGCCGCACCGTTTTCTGCCTCTATCCGCACCAGACCGTGTACCAGGTGCCCGCCGACGCGGTGGTGCCCGTGCCGTCCGGAGTTCCCGCGGGCCGGGCGGTGCTGGCAGCGCTGCTGGAAACGGCGATCAACGCGCTGTGGGACGCGGCCCCGTGCATCGGCGACCGCGTCGCGGTCGTCGGCGGCGGCACGCTCGGCCTTCTGGTGGCGTGGCTGGCCGCGCGGGTGCCGGGCTGCACGGTGCAGGTCGTCGACACCGTGCCGGCGCGCGCCGAACTGGCCACGGCACTGGGTGCCGGCTTCGCCCTGCCGGCTGCCGCCACGCCCGACGCCGACCTCGTCGTCCACACCAGCGGCACCGCTGCCGGGCTGGCCACCGCGCTGCAACTGGCCGGCTTCGAGGCCACCGTGCTGGAACTCAGCTGGTACGGCAGCCGCGCGGTGGATGTCCCTCTTGGCCAGGCCTTCCATTCGCGGCGGCTGGTTCTGAAGAGCTCGCAGGTGGGCAGCGTGGCCGGCGCGCAGCGCCCCCGCTGGAGCCACAGGCGGCGACTGACGCTGGCCCTGTCGCTGCTGAGCGACCCGGTGCTGGACGGCCTGATCACGCACAGCTCACCCTTCGCCGAGCTGCCCCAAGTGCTGGCCGGGCTGGCCTGCCCCCTGTCCGTGAGACGGGCAGCGAGAACGGCACCCTGTGCCACCGCATCGACTACCCACCGGCACCCGAGGCCCAGTCACGCGCCTGAAGTTGCCCCCCCGAACCCACCCCTGAACCCGAGCCTGAAAGCCCCACGCCGATGTACGCCGTCAACGTCAGAGACCACTTCATGATCGCGCACAGCTTTCGCGGCGAGGTCTTCGGACCGGCACAGCGTCTGCACGGCGCCACCTATGTCGTCGACCTGGAACTGCGCCGCGATGCGCTGGATGTGGACGGCATCGTCGTCGACATCGGCCTGGCGACGCAGCTGCTGCACGAGGAACTGGCCGCGCTGAACTTTCGCAACCTCGACGAGCTGCCGCAGTTCGGCGGCCGCAACACGACCACCGAATTCCTGGCCCGCGAGATCTTCGACCGCATTGCCGTGCGCATTGCCGCCGGCGCTTTGGGCCCGCACGCGCTGCCTGGCCCCGGCACCGCCGGGCTGACGCAGATGCGTGTGACCCTGAACGAATCGCACGTGGCCTGGGCGGCCTACGAAGGCGCGCTGCCCGCTGTCTGAGCCGCGCGAGATGCCGACACCGCGCGCGTTCTGCTTCCTGATCCCCGGCGACTGGTCCATCCCCACGGGTGGTTTTGGCTACGACCGGCGCCTGGCCCAAGCACTGGTGGCGGCCGGCTGGGCCGTCGACGTGCGCCGGCTGGACGCCGCCTGGCCGGCCCCCGACACCGCGGCCCTGGCCCGCGCGCGGGCCGTGGTCGCAGACATCGCCGACGGCTCGACCGTGGTGGCCGATGGCCTGGCGTTCGGCGTGCTTCACGACGTGGTGGCCGCGCATGCGGAACGCCTGCGCTGGGTGGCCCTGGTGCACCACCCGCTGCACCTGGAGACGGGGCTGGCGGAGGCGGATCGGCAACGGCTGCTGCACAGCGAATCGCGTGCGCTGTCTTTCGCGCGCAGCGTCGTCGTCACCAGCCCCGAACGGCGCAGGACGTTGCGGCGATGGGCGTACCCGCCGCCCGCATTCATGTCGTCGAGCCGGGCACCGACGCCTGGCCGCAAGGGCCCGCCGGCCGGCCTGCCCCGCTCCCCGCCCCGCCCGGACGGACGGCCCCGTGCGCCTGCTGTGCGTGGCCACCGTGACACCGCGCAAGGGCCACGCGCTCTTGCTGCAGGCCCTGGCCGGGCTGCAGCGGCGGCCCTTCCCGTCCTGGCAGTTGCACTGCGTGGGCAGCCTCACGCGCGACGCTGGCACCGCAGCCCGGGTGCAGGCGCTGGCTCGTGAACTGGCGCTGGCCGGGCGCGTGGTCTGGCATGGCGAGGTCGATGCCGCAGCCCTGCAGGCGCACTACGCCGCCGCTGATTTGCTGGTGCTGGCATCACTGCACGAAGGCTACGGCATGGTCGTGGCCGAAGCACTGGCCGCTGGCCTGCCCGTGCTGGCCAGCGACGCCGGCGCGCTTGCGCAGACGCTGCCGGCGCAGGCCGGCTGGCGCGTGCCGCCGGGCGACGTGCCGGCCCTGCAGGCGGCGCTGCAGCGTCTGATCGGCGATCCCGCGCTGCGAGAGCAGTTGGCCGCCGGTGCCCGCGAAGCCGGCCGCCGGCTGCCGGACTGGCCGACCCAGGCCGCGCGGTTCGCTGCTGTGCTGGACGCACTGCCGTGACGCGCCAGCCCGCGCCCGCCGCCGGCTTCAGCGCCGACTGGCTGGACCAGCGTGAACCCTTCGACGCGGCCGCGCGCGACGGCGCTGCGCCGCGCCTGGCGCTGGATGCCCGGCTGGCGGCCTGCCGCCCGGGGGCGGGCGAGCCGCTGCGCGTCATCGACCTGGCCTGCGGCACCGGCGCCAACCTGCGTTGGCTGGCGCCGCGACTGGGTGGCGCCCAGGAGTGGCTGGTGGTCGACCACGACGCGGCGCTGTTGCGGCGCTGGCCTGGCTGCCTGGCGGCCCGCAAGGGTGGGATTGGCGGCAAAGGCGGAACAATCGGGGAGAGCGGCGAGAGCGGCAATGGCCGTGACGGCAGCAATGGCGGCACGCTGCAGTTCAGCAGCACCGGCTTCCATGCCGAGATCGTGCGCCGCCGGCTCGACCTGTCCCAGGCGCTGGAGAGCCTGCCCTGGCACTCGGCGCGCCTCGTCACCGGCTCGGCCCTGCTCGACCTGGTCAGTGCGGCCTGGTTGCAACGGCTGGTGGCGGTCACTGCCACGGCTCGGGTGGCGCTGATGATGGCGCTGAGCGTCGACGGTCGCCACCGCTGGACACCGGGCGATGCCGACGATGCGGCTGTGGCCGCCCTGTTTGGCGCGCACCAGCAGAGAGACAAAGGCTTCGACGGCCCCGCCCTTGGCGCCGCCGCCGCACCGGCTTTGCTGCTGGCGCTGCGCCGCTGTGGCTATCGCGTGCACAGCGCACGCAGCGACTGGCTGCTGGACGGCCGCCGCGACGTGCAGGCGCTGGCGCTGCAGCGGGCGCTGATCGACGGCATCGCCATGGCGGCCCTTGAACAGGCACCGGCCTCGACGGCCCTGGTGCAGGCTTGGCGGCAGCGGCGACAGGCGCTGGCGCCGCGCAGCGTACTGCGCATCGGTCACCTCGACGTGTTGGCTTTGCCGCCGCATTGACGTCGCGTTAACGCCGCGCTGACGGAGGCCGGCGGGGTCAGCCGGGCGTCGTGGCGAACCCTGTCGGGCCACGCAGGTCCAGGTCCCACAGCATGTCTTCGCCCAGCGCCAGCCGGCGCGTTGGCGGCCGCAGGCAGTCGGCCATGCGTGCCGGTCCGGAGTGCTGCAGGCCGCGCCGGCCGGCGCCGATGATCACCGGGGCGATGACCAGGTGCAGCCGGTCCAGCAGCCGGGCTTCCAGGCACCGCGACACGGTGACACCGCCGCCCTCGACCAGCATCACTCGCAGGCCGCGCGTTGCCAGCGCCGCGAAGGCGCGCGCCAGATCGGGGCCGCGGGCCGGTTCGGCCGCATCGAGCAGCCCATCGACGGCCAGCACTTCTGCGCTTGCGGCAGCCAGCCGCTCACGCGCTGCAGCCGCGTGACGGCTGTCGCACAGCCACAGCGTCGGCGCGGCCCCGTCGCGCAGCAGGCGGGCGCTGCCATCCAGCCGCGCGGCGGGGTCCAGCACCACCCGCACGGGGTGGGGGCCAGGCACGCGGCGGGTGGTCAACTGCGGGTCGTCGACAGCCACCGTGCCGGCACCGACGAGGACCGCGTCGCACAGCGCGCGCAAGCGGTGCAGGTGCAGCAGACTGTGCGCGCCGGTGACGAAGTACGAGTCGCCGGCGGACGTGGCGACACAGCCGTCCAGGCTCTGCCCCAGTTGCGCCAGCACCCAGGGCCGAGCGTCGGAGCCTCCCGGCGCCTGGCGCGCGTCCAGCAGCGGCTTGTAGAGCTCGAGCCAGGCGGCACTGGCGGGGCTGCAGGGGCCGGCCGGACCGGCCGCAGCCGATGGCACGGCGCGCGCCCGCAGCAGCGCTTCCCACAGCGCCGCCCAGTCCGCGGGCATGTCAGCGGCGGGGTCGGCGGCGGGATCGGCAACAACGGGGTCGGACGGGGCCATGGCTCCATGATCGCAGCCGGGCGGCAAGGACTCAGCCCTTCACGGCTGATGATGAACCGCTATGCTGGCGCATATGATCCAACCCGACTTCCCGTCTCGGCGCGCGGCAGCCCTGCAACAGCATGCACTGGCGCCGCAGGGATGAACGGCGCCCCATCCGCGTTCAGGCCACTGCTTGGAAGCGCCGACCCCCGCCACCTTCCCTGCCGCAGACAGGCAGCGCGCAGCAGCGATCCGCCTGGACCGCGCTTGCACCGAGTTGCGCCGTGGTCGACCGCTGGCGCTGGCCACCGGGCACGGCTGGTTGCTGGCGGCGGCGGTAGAGACCCTGAGCAACGCAATGTTGCAGTGGCTGACGCAGGCCGGTCCGGCCGCGCGGCTGCTGCTCAGTGTCGAGCGCCTGCAGGCGCTGGACGGGCGCGCGGCCAGCGCACCCTGTGCGCTGGGCCTGCCCCCCGGCATCACCCTTGTGCAACTCCAGCAACTCGCCGCCGTGACTTCGGTCCCCGGCGACCCCGGCGTGCTTGGCAAACCGGCGCCGGTCAACGGCGACGAACTGGCCTGCTCGGCGGCGCTGACGATGTGCAAGCGATCGCGACTGATCCCGGCCCTGCTGCTGGTGGCCTTGCCCGCGGACGCCGGTACGGCGCTGGCCGCGGCGCAGGTGCTGCAGATCGACCCGGCCGACGCAGCGCTGGCCATCCCGGGCCGGGCCGCCGGCTTGCGCCGTGTCAGCGACGCGCTGGTGCCGCTGGCAGCTGAAGAAGACTGCACGCTGGTGCTGTTCCGCGAAGTCGACGGCGATGCCGAGCATGTGGCCATCGTCGTGGGCCAGCCGCCCGCCGATGCGCCCGTGCCGGTGCGCCTGCACTCGGCCTGTCTCACCGGCGACCTGCTCGGGCAGCCTGCGCTGCGACTGCGGCCCGCAGTTGCAGCGTGCGGTGGCACAGCTGGCCGAGACCGGCGGCGTGCTGCTGTACATGGCGCAGGAAGGCCGCGGCACCGGGCTGGCCAACAAGCTGCGCGCCTACCGGCTGCAGGACGCAGGGCTCGACACGCTGCAGGCCGACCGCCACCTGGGCTTTCGCGAGGACGAGCGCGACTTCGCTGCAGCGGCGGCGATGTTGAGGGCACTGGGCCACACCCGCATCCAGCTGCTCACCAACAATCCGCAGAAGATAGCCGCGCTACGGCAGACCGGCATCGAGGTCGTCGACCGCCTGCCCCTGCACGGCCTGGTGAATGCCCACAACGAACGCTACATGCGCACCAAGCAGCAGGCCGGTCACCTGGTCGGCGACGACTGATTCAGGGCGACGAACCCGGCCCGGGTTCCGACACCGGCAAGGGCATCGCCTCGACTTCGGCCAGCAACTGCGCCAGGCTGCCGGCCATGTGGTCGAGCAGCCGGGCGCCCTTTTCGGCGCTGGCAGCAGCCGCATTGCCGCAGGCGCCCTGCGCATTGAGATCCTGCGTCATCCAGCCGATGCCCACGGGCTTTTCCGCGCCCAGCAGCCCGCCGCGGCGAGCCAACGCAGCGCCCAGGCTCGGAAAGTCGGCCAGCTTGGCCGTCCGTACCAAGTCAGGCCGCAGATGCATCACCAGCGACGTTTCGACGGCGCCGCCATGCAGTCCATGCGCGAGTTCGTCGGCCTCGAAAGGTCCGCCGGCACGCCGAAGGAAAAAGCTGTGCGCCCGCACCACAAGCAAGTGGTGGGACACGCGCAGCCGCAGCGCCGCAAGGTCCACGTGCGCGCGCGCTGTCCGCCGTGGCTGTTGAAGAGAACCAGCTTCTTCCCCGGCCCGCGCGACGCTGCGGCCGACGGCCAGCCACAGGCCGAGCAGGTCATGCAGATCGGCGCTCAGCGTGCCGGGGAATGCCGTGTGCTCCAGGCTGTCGCCGATGGTCAGTGCGGGCAGCACCAGCACCGAAGCCGATGGCGGCAGGCGCTGCATTGTCTGGGCCACCACGCCTTGATTGATCAGCGCGTCGGTGGCCAGCGGCAGGTGCGGGCCGTGCTGCTCGATCGCCGCCACTGGCAGCAGCGCGATCGTGCGCGCCGGGTCGATGCGTGCGAAGTCCGTGGTCGCCAGTTCCTGCCAATATCCACCGGGCAGGCCACTGGGCAGGCCTGCTGGCGCCGCGTCAGCGGCCGGGGTGTCTATCGCCATGAGGGTGTCAGGTAGGATCGTTCGGGTCGGCTGCAGTGTCGGGCATTGGCGTCATGTCGGCGCCGCCCGGCCAAGCCACGGCCAGCACCACCGGCAAGGCCGCCAACAGCACGGCAGCCCAGGGCAGCCAGGGTGTCGCGCGGGCCGGCACGCGCAGCCGTGACAGCACCGCAGGCACCAGGAAGGCCAACATCAAGATGGCGACGCGAACGCGCTGGCGGTGCCGGAAGCAGGCGCGGGCGCAGCCAGGACCCAGCACCAGGCGATCGACAGCCAGGCCAGCCCGAGCGACAGCCACAGTGCCGGCGACGCGGACTTGCCCGACGCCGGCCGTAGCCGCCCAGCAGCCCGCTGCCGCCACGGTGGTGGCCAGCATCAGGGCCAGTTGCGCAAGAGGGAGGAGCCGCCCGTGGCGGCAAGAGCTGCCAGCCCAAGGGTCGCTTGTCAGCACGGCAGCGGCGACTGCGCCCTGTGTGAGGGCACCGCCACGGCCCCACGCCAGCAACGACAGCACGGCCCAGCCGAGCACGCCAGCCGCGGCCAAGGCCAACGGGTCGGCTGCCGCACCAGCCAGCCACAGCCCGGCAGCAACCCAGGCCAGCAGGGCCGCCAATCAGGCCTGCGTCGGCCTGACGTTGCCGCCCTCGAGCACCGCGTCCAGAGCGGCCAGGCCCAGCGCGG
>JADIZZ010000018.1 GCA_016704535.1 Betaproteobacteria bacterium
CGACGTGCTGGAGCACATCGACTTCACCCGCAAGGTGGGCCAGAGCAAGATTCCCGACATCAAGTTGCAGCAGCTCATCACGCACTTCGGCAAGCACCGGCTGCGCAACGAAGACTTCGAATTTCCCGACCTGCTGGGCGCCGCCTACGAATACCTCATCGGCGAATTCGCTGATTCAGCGGGCAAGAAGGGCGGCGAGTTCTACACGCCTCGCTCCATCGTTCGCATGATGGTGCGGCTGATCAAGCCCAAGCTCGGCGACGACATCTACGACCCCCTGCGGTTCCGGCGGCATGCTGATCGCGGCCAAGGAATACATCGACGAGCACGGCGAAGACGGGCGCAAAAGCCAACCTGTTCGGGCAAGAGTTCAACGGCACTGTCTGGTCCATCGCCAAGATGAACATGCTGCTGCATGGGATCAGTACCGCCGACCTGCAGAACGACGACACGCTGGCCGAGCCGCAGCACGTGGAAGGTGGCGAACTGATGCACTTCGACCGCGTGCTCACCAACCCGCCGTTTTCCATCCACTGGGGCAATACCGAGAAGGACGAGAACGGCAACCCCGCCTGGCAGCCTGGCGATCGTTTCCGCTACGGCCAGGTGCCGCTGGGCGCCAAGAAGGCAGACCTGATGTTCCTGCAGCACATGCTGGCCGTCACACGCGACGGTGGCATGGTGGCCACCGTCATGCCGCACGGCGTGCTGTTTCGTGGCGGCGACGAAGCCAAGATTCGCGCCGGCATCATCGAAGAAGACCTGTTGGAAGCCGTCATCGGCGTGGCGCCCAATCTCTTCTACGGCACCGGCATCCCGGCCTGCATCTTGGTGCTGCGCCAGCGCGTGCAGAAGGGCGCCAACCGCGTCAGCGGCAAGCCGCCCGAGCGCCAAGGCAAGGTGCTGTTCATCAACGCCGACCGCGAATACTTCGAAGGCCGCGCCCAGAACCACCTGCTGCCCGAGCACATCGAGAAAGTCGTCAACACCTTCGACGAATTCCGCGCCGTGCCGGCGTTCTCAGCATCGTCGACCTGGCCACGCTCAAGGTCAACGGCTACAACCTCAACATTCGCCGCTACGCCGACAACGCCCCTCCGCCGGAGCCCCACGACGTGCGGGCCCACCTGGAGGGCGGCGTGCCCAAGGCCGAAGTCGCCGACAAGGCCGCGCTCCTCGAAGCCCACGGTTTGAGCCCGATGGACCTGCTGGTCGAGCGGGACGCGAAGTACTTCGACTTTGCGCCCACGCTCGCCAAGCGGCAGGACATCAAGCCAGCGGTCGAGGGCAACGCGGGGCTAATCGCCAAAGAGGCGGCCATTCGCAACGCCTTCGAGACTTGGTGTGAACGCTGGTCAGGAACCGCGCTTATTTGATGGCGAGGAAGCGGATTTGGTCCGAAGCCTTCATGCGGCAGCGGCTGGCGGTATTCCGAGCCGGGCAATTGATCGATGAAGGGGGTGCCTGCCTGGCCGCCCTGCAGGGCGGCCAGGCAGGCCGAGATGGCGTGACGGTCGGCGCGGTACAACCCGAGCCGAGCTGAAGAAGGTGGGCACGGCAGCGGCCCTCTCTTGCCGGGAAGCCTGATGACCGCGCCGTGCCCTACACCGTGCCGATGAAGGCGGTGCCACGGCAGTTTGGCGCGCTGGGACGACTCCGTCCAGCACTACCGGCTCAGTCTGGTGGTGCAGTTGGACCTTCCAGCTCGTCTGTTCCTGTGCGTCGGGTGCCGCGTCCAGGTCGTCTTGTGCAGCAATTGCGATCGCGGCAACCGGTATTGCGGCCGCGCCTGCTGGCGCGAGGTACACGACGTCGCCCGGCGCGAGGCCGCCAGTCGCTACCAGCGCTCGCACCGCGGCCGCCTCCAGCACGCCGCGCGATCGCGGCGCTGGCGCCAAGGCGTCGCTGACCGTGCCGGCGCCGCAGATAAAGTGACGCACCAGGGTTCCTCCACGGGGGTGGCTGCTGCTCCACTGGTGGCATGCACTTCCGACATCACGTCCATCGCGGCCGACCCGCCCGCCGACGCGCCGGCATCCTCGGCGCTGCGGCGCTGCTACCGCTGTGCGGCGGCTCAACCCGACTGGCTGCGCCAGGACTTCCTGCGCCGCGGCCGACATGCCATGGCGCGGGGCACTGGATGGCGCCATGACCACAGCCCCTGATCTGGTCGCGCAGATCCTGCGCCTGCACACGGTCGAGAAGTGGCGCGCGGGAACGATCGCGCGGCAGCTGCGTGTGCATCGCGATGTCGTGCGACGCGTGATCGCCGGCGACAGCGCGCCCGTTCATCTGTCGCCGCTGCGGCCCAGCCGCATCGACCCCTACCGGCCGTTCATGCTGGAGACGCTCACCAAGTTCCCGACGCTGAGCTCGGCGCGCTTGCTGCAGATGCTGATCGAGCGCGGCTATGTCGGCAGCGCCTCGCATCTGCGCCACCTCGTCGCCGGCATGCGCCCACGCCCAGCGGCAGAGGCCTACCTGCGCCTGCGCACCCTGCCCGGCGAGCAGGCACAGATCGACTGGGGGCACTTCGGGCATCTGCAGATCGGGCGCGCGAGCCGTCCCTTGATGGCCTTCGTCATGGTGCTGAGCCACTCGCGTCGGATCTTCCTGCGCTTCTTTCTCGACGCCCATGGAGCGACGTTCATCCGCGGCCACGCCGAGGCCTTCGCCGCGTTCGGCGGCTGCCCCAGGGTCGTGCTGTACGACAACCTGAAGAGCGCCGTCCTGGAGCGCCGCGGCGATGCGATCCGCTTCAACCCCGTGCTGCTGGAGTTCGCCGCGCACTACCGCTACGAGCCGCGTCCGGTGGCCGTGGCACGCGGCAACGAGAAGGGTCGGGTCGAACGCGCGATCCGCTACGTTCGCGACAACTTCTTCGCCGCCCGCGCGTACACCGACCTGGACGACTTGAACGCCCAGGCGCGCCTGTGGTGCGAGGGCACGGCATCGGATCGACGCTGGCCACAGGACGCGAGCTTGAGCGTGCGGGAAGCCTTCCACGCCGAGCAGGCCAAGCTGCTGGCGTTGCCCGAGCGCGAGTACGCGCTGGCCGAGCGCCGGGCCGTGACGGTGGGCAAGACGCCCTACGTCCGCTTCGACCTGAACGACTACTCGGTGCCGCACACGCACGTGCGCCGAGCCCTGAGCGTGCTGGCCGACGAACGCCGGGTCCGCATCCTGGACGGCACGCAGGAACTGGCGAGCTACGCGCGCTGCTGGGATCGAGGTCAGCAGATCGAGCAGCCCGTCCACATAGAAGCTCTGGTCGAGCACAAACGCGCCGCACGGGCACACCGTGCCAGCGATCGTCTGGCGCAGGCCGCGCCCGCCAGCGTCCTGTTCCTGCAGCGTGCCGCCGAGCGAGGCGAGCATCTGCGCGCGACGACCTCGGCACTGACGAGCCTGCTTGATCGCTACGGCGCCCGTGCGCTGGAGGCCGCCATCAGCGAGGCGCTGCAGCGCGGCGTGCCGCACCCCAACGCGGTCCGCCTGGCGTTGGAACTTGCTCGCGAGGCAGCAGGAACGCCGCCGCCGGTGGCGCTGGTGCTCTCCGAGCACGTCGCTCGGCGCGACGCGCCAGTACGCCCACACGAGCTGGCTTCCTACGACCGAACGGAGAACGACGATGATGACGATTGATGTGGCGGCACTGGCCGATGCGCAGGCACAGGAACAACAACTGCGCAGCCAAGCTGGCGAGCTGCGCCTGCATGGCTTGCTCAGCCGCTGGACCGAAGTGATGGGCAACCCGGAGCAGGCTCGCTGGGTCGCCCAACTGCTGGGCTGGGAAGCGGCCGAGCGGCATCGCCGCAGTCTGGAGCGGCGGCTGCGCGCCGCACACATCGGGCCCTTCAAGTCATTGGCCGACTTCGACTGGGCATGGCCCACGCAATGCGACCGCGCCGCCGTGGAAGAGTTGATGACGCTGGCGTTCCTCCAGGACGCCAGCAACGTCGTGCTGGTCGGACCCAACGGCGTGGGCAAGACGATGTGCGCGTGCAACTTAGGATACCAAGCGGTGCTGGCCGGCCGCACGGCGCTGTTCATCACGGCGGCGCAATTGCTGGGCGAGCTGACCTCACTGGACAGCGACTCGGCCTTGCGTCGGCGGCTCCGGCACTACGCATCGCCAGACTTGCTGATGATCGACGAGGTCGGCTACCTGTCGTACTCGAACCGGCACGCCGACCTGCTGTTCGAACTGATCAGTCGGCGTTACCAGCACAAGAGCACGGTGGTGACCACCAACAAGCCCTTCGCCGAATGGGGCGAGGTGTTCCCCAACGCAGCCTGTGTCGTCTCGTTGATCGATCGGCTGATGCACCGTGCCGAGGTCGTGCGCATCGAGGGCAAGTCGTACCGGCAGAAGGAAGCCGACGAACGCGAGGTCGCGCGAAAGGCCGAACGCGCGGCTCGCAAGACATCGTCACGTTCGCGCAGGGCCGCAACATGAGCCCGTCGGCATCGTTCGCCGTGCCGACTCACTGGTCACCGGAGCAGGCGTTGGCGGTGCTCGAGGCCTTGCAGACCGTGCGCGAAGCCGTCTGGTTGGTCTACGGGCGCCAGGCGCAGCAGGCATGGCGCGACCAGCTCGTGCCCGACCACGGGCCGCCGGACTTCGACCCCGACTTGCCGTTCTGAGCGCCGGCCGCAAAGCCGAACAAGACGATGGCCCCTCGCGGGGCCATCGTCGCTTCGTCCATCCAAGCACTCGACCTGGACTGGCCCTCGCCGAAAACCGCGTCCTCACCAGCGAATAGAGGCGGATTTACACAAGCGCCAACACTTTGCGGGCGGCGCATGCGCGCATCACCGCGTTGGCTGGGCAGATGACGGGACGGCACCGGCAGCGCGGCCGGCCTGGTGGCGCTACGCAGTGACTTGCTCAGCAGCTTCAGCCAAAGCCTGGAGGCCATCGGCCTGCTCGACCCCTTTCAGGTGCGCGGCATCGTCGCGGGCTTCTGGTACCAGACCAAGTTCGACTTCCTCACTTTGATGGCGCGTGGCGCCAAGGGCGTGGCCGACGCCTGGCGCACCAGCATCGTCACCGCGCTGGAAGACAAGGCCAGCAAGGAAAGCCCGCTGGAGCACAAGCTGGTCAAGTTCCTGATGAGCGATTTCGTCGAGGCCATTACCGAACTGGAAGCCAAGAAGGCAGAACTCGACGCGCAGATCAAGGCGGCTGACCCGAAAGCCGCCAAGGACGCGGAGGGCGACGATGGCGCTGCAGATGAACACGATGACGACAAGGCTGATGAAGACGCCGTCGTGGACGAGGCTCAGCAAGGTGCGGAAAAAGGAACTGGCGGCCGTCAAGAAACAGCTCAAGGCCAAGCAAGACAGCTTCACGCAGCACATCAATGCTGCGGTGGGCGGGCTGTCGGCCGATGAAGCGGCTACGCTGCTGCTGACCATCCTGCACAACGACATGAAGGCCATCGTCGAGCGCTACATGGGCGCGCAGCGCAAGGCCATCGTCACCGCTTTTGAAAACTGGTGGGACAAGTACCGCGTGACGTTGACGGACATCGAGGGCAAACGGGATGCGGCGGCGAATGCGTTGAAAGGGTTCTTGACAGGGCTACGGTATGTCTGACGAACGCCTCCGCTTGACTCCAGAGTTTGCGTCGGTGGCACTTGGCGAGATCGCCCACGTCGAAATGGGACAGTCACCTGATTCGAAGTATGTTGTTGAAGATCCCTTTGTTGGCAAGCCCTTCCTTCAAGGTAACGCGGAATTTGGAGCTGTGTTTCCTGCGCCAAAGGTACGGGTGCCTGAGGCCGGCAAAAATGTGCAAAGCGGACGACGTGTTGATTTCGGTGCGCGCTCCAGTTGGGGCAATAAACATTGCCGACCGCGATTACTGCATTGGTCGCGGACTCGCGGCGATCCGAGTCAGGGGGCTCAAACCCTCCATGTCGGGAGAGATCATTGCGCGACAGTCTTCATCGTTACGGCGAATTGCTCAGGGAACAACATTCGAGGCAATTAACAAACGCGATCTGTTGTCGCTTCAACTGACGTTGCCGCCATCGAACGAGTTGCGGCAGGTTGAGTCGATCCTTGATGCCGTCGACACCTCCATCCACGAAACCGAGGCGATCATC
>JADIZZ010000019.1 GCA_016704535.1 Betaproteobacteria bacterium
AACGGCGGACCACCAGGCCCGGCCTGGCGGTATGCCGAATATCTTTCGCCAGCCCGGGCCTGGCGTCCACGCCGCTGGCGCCCGGTTGGAGCTCGAACGTTGGAGGCCGCGCAAACCACCATCCGCGACACGCAAAGCAGAACCTTACGCCCTAACATACCGCGACGCAACCGGACCTGATCTACCTAGGATCGTCGAGATTTACAACTACGCAGTTGCTACACGGAAGTGCAGCTGCGACCTCGACCCTACAACTGTGGCAGCACGTCGCCAGGGGTTCATAGCGCACACCCCGGATCACAGGCCATTCTGGGTAGCGGAAGACCAAGCAAGCCCAGGCTTCGGAGTCATCGGTTACCTCGGCTTCTTCCACTTCATGAACGAGCGGCCCGGGTACTTCATCACTGCAGACATCGCGGTCTATCTTCACCCGGACTACCAGGGCAAAGGAGTGGGCACCTATCTCCTTGGTAAATCTATCGAGCAGTCTCCATCACTGGGCATCGAACACTGACGGCGACTATCTTTGCCAGCAACGAAGCGAGCGTCGCCTTGTTTCGGAAGATGGGCTTCGAGCAGTGGGGCTTCATGCCGCGTGTCGCAAGGCTTGAAGGCGTTGAGAAAGACCTCGTACTTGTTGGCCGCAGGCTTCATGAGCCGCCGAGCGCGGCCTAACCCTCGCTCAAGCGGAGCGCCACCGGCAGGCCACCAGGCCCGGGCTGGTGGTACGCGGTATAGCCCGTCGGGGTTAGACAGCCTGCGGTCGTCGCACGACTCACCCGAACGTAGAGCGACCGCTTCCGGGCGTCGAGTTCGGCGATGTGGTTGTCGCTGAAGGGTCGGCAGCGCCGGTTCGGCCGAATCAACTGCTGACGTCCCGCCTGCACCGGGTATCGATCAGGACCGGACGACCGTGAGCGACTGCTGGAGAAGGCCCACGTTCGGGCCGCGCAAATGCTGCCTCCGCTGCGCCATCCAGGTGTCGAGCCCCCAAACACGCACAGCGCCCTAAGAATTTGCGCTGGGGTGAGACGGCAGGGTTCGAACAGCGGCAGCCAGCACCATGCGCACGGTGCCGACGGTGACGCCGACGCTGGTCAAGCTGAAGAGCATGCTGGCGCGGTCGCTCTAGCCCGCACCGGCCGCTGGGGCGGTTGCGCCGGGCAGGTCGAGCTGCCGTCAGGCCACCACCACCCGATCACGCCCTGCTTCCTTGGCCCGGTACAACGCGGCATCCGCCGTGGCCATCAGGCGGGCCGCATCGTCGCCCGGCATCCAGGCCGCGACGCCGGCCGACACGGTGATGCGCGCGATGACTTCCTGCGTGCCCCGCTTCTTGATCTTCATCGTGCTCACCATACTGCGTGCGGCCTGGGCCATCTGCTGCGCCTGCGCGGCAGTGGTCGAGCGCATCAGCACGGCGAATTCCTCGCCGCCAATGCGCGCGGCAAACACATCGGCCCCGCGCGCCACGTGGCACAGCACCTGGCCGATGGACTCGATGACCGCGTCGCCGATCGGATGGCCGTGGGTGTCGTTGACCCGCTTGAAGTGGTCGATGTCGAGGATCGTCAGGCAGTGGGTCAGTCCCACGGGCGCCCGCTGGGTCAGCACCTCGTTCATGGCCTGGTCGAATCCCCGCCGGTTGAGCAACTTGGTCAGCGGGTCGGTGCAGGCCTCGATGCGCGCGCGCTCCAGCGCGTCGCGCAGCCGGTCGATCTCGCGTTCGCTGCGGGTTGCCGTGTCCTGCAACGCCGCCACCACGGTCTGCATGTGGGCGGTGCCCCCGGCGACTTCGCTCAGGCGCGGTGCCAGCGTCGCGGTGTCGGGGCTCTGCCCGTTGCTCTCCAGGGCGCGCGTCAGACCGGCGAGCTGGCTGCCGTAGGCCTGCGCACTGGCGCCCGTGCTGGCCACGCTGGCCGCGACCGTGCGCATGAGGCGCTGGAAGTCTTCCTGGGCCGCCAGCACGGCGACATCGTCAGCACTCCCGACGTGCAGGCGGTACAACTCCTCGATCGCCGTTGAGCTCAGCCGTGGCGTGGCATCCCGGGCAGCCTTCAGCGCCTCGCTCAGCGTCGGGTTGACGCCGGCCAGATGCTCGTAGAAGACGGCAAAGGTGAGTGGGTTGAAGGGGGCGTCGTGCAGGCTCATCTCGGCGATGACAAGCTTTAGCAGGAGGACGCTCTCCTCGCGGCTCTGTGCATAGTTCGGGGTCATGGGGTCAGGCTCAGCGCGGCGGCGGTAACGGAGGTTTCTACCGGGGTCTGCGTGTCGGCGGGCCAACCCGCCCGCAGGGGCACGACACGCGCCGTGGAGGTATCGGGCGGGTCCGGCCAGTCAGCCAGCAGGGTATGCAGCTGGGCCAGCGGCATTGGCCGGGCCACCAGGTAGCCCTGCACCGTGTCGCAACCGGCCTGGCGCAGCACCTCGAGTTGCGCCAGGTCCTCGACGCCCTCGGCGATGGTGCCCATGCCCAACGTTCGGGCCATCTCGACGATGGTGCGCACCAGCGCGCGGGCGTCGTCGCGCGCCATCATCTCCAGCACGAAGGCGCGGTCGATCTTCAGCAGATCGAAGGGAAAGCGCAGCAGATAGGACAGCGACGAAAACCCGATGCCAAAGTCGTCCAGGGCGATCTGCACGCCCAGCTGGCGCAGGCCGTGCAGGTTGGCCAGGGCCACCGGCACGGCCTCCAGGAAGAGCGACTCGGTGATCTCGACCTTCAGCCGGCATGCCGGCAGGCCCGAAGCCGCCAGAGCCCGCACCACCGTGTCCATGAAGTCGCCTCGCAGGAGCTGCACCGGTGACGCGTTGACCGAGACCGCCACGGTGGCCGGCAGCCCCACGGCGCCGGAGCAGGCCTGTTCGAGCACCCAGGTGCCGATGGCGTTGATCTGGCCCGACTCCTCGGCGATGGGGATGAACTCGGCCGGCGACACCGCACCCAGCGTCGGGTGCTGCCAGCGCAGGAGCACCTCGACGCCGACGGCCTGCCGACTCTCGATGTTCACCTGCAGCTGCCACGCCAGCGCGAGTTCACCGCGGTCCAGCGCGCCCCGCAGCTCCTGCCCGATGAGCACACGGCGTCGGTGGCGGTCGCCCAGGCGGGGCGAGAAGAACGCATAGCGGTCGCGGCCGGCCTCCTTGGCCGCATACAAGGCCAGGTCGGCGCTGCCCAGCAGTTCATCCAGGCTGCGGCCGTGCTCCGGCGAGACCGCCACCCCCACACTGACGGTCAGAGGCACGGTCTGGCCAGACACCTCCAGCGGCTGCCCCAGGGCCGTGACCAGCCGCTGTGCGATGGCTTGTGCGTGGGCATCGTCGAGCGCCGGGTCGATGAGCAGCGCAAACTCGTCGCCGCCCAGGCGCGCCGCCAGGTCTTCGGGGCGCAGGCAAGCCCGCATCCGTTGCGCCACCTCGACCAGCACGGCATCGCCGACCGCGTGCCCCAGGGTGTCGTTGATCGACTTGAAGTGGTCCACGTCCAGGCAGATCAGCGCGACGCGCCGCCCGGCGTCGCCTGGGGCCGGTGCGACCAACGCCGCCTCCTCCAGGCGTTGACGCAGCCGCAGGCGGTTGGCCAGGCCGGTCAGCGAGTCGGAATGCGCCAGGGCTTCCAGCCGTTCGCGGGCCTGGCGTGCGGGCGTGACGTCGGCGATGACCCCGCGCCAGCCGCGCATCTGCCCGGGTTGGCCCTCCAGCGGCTTGCCCGTCAGCGACCACCAGCGCGGGCCCGCAGCCGTCTGCACCGGTACCACCAGGTCGCGGAAAGGCCGGCCTTCGGCCATCGCCCGGGCCAGTTCGGCCAGGGTCTCCACGGCGGTGCCTGACGGCGGACTCGCTGCCAACGCCTGCACCAGTCCGGTGGCGTGCAGGGCTTCGCTGGTGCTGCACAGTGCGGTGGCCAGGCGCGTAGAGACGCGAGTGAAGCGCCCGCAGGCATCCACCTCCCACGGCAGATCGGCCGAGTGTTCCTCGAAGTCGCGCAGCAGCAGGCCCACCCATGCGCGCTGCCGCTCGGCTTCGCGTTCCGACACCAGGCGCGCGGTGTAGATGCGTGCCGTGGTCAGCGTGCACAGGCAAAGCAAGCCGCCATACAACATCACCAGAATGATGAGTGGGGCGTAGACCATGCCGGCCGAGCGGGCCAGGCCGAGGACCGAGCCGGCCGTCATCACGCCCAGGTAAGCCGCGGCCGCCTGCGGCACCGAAGCCAGTGCAAAGGCGCCGCCGCACATGATGCCGATGACCACCGTCGACAGCAGCATCTGCTCCTGTTGCGGCACCACGCAGAACCAGCCTGCCGTGGCGCCGGCCCAGGGCAGGCTCAACAGCAGTGCACCCCGCACCGTGCGATTCACCGCCTGCGGCGACACCGCCGCGCGTGGCCGCCGGCGATAGGCCCACCAGTTGGCCATGGCGGACAGGCACACCAGCATGAGCACCAGCAGCCACGGCAGCAACTGCCACGAAGGCAGCACCGGCCACAGGGTCACCGTCAGCAGCACGCCGCCGGCGAGGTTGCCCCCCATGGCCAGCGGCGTGAAGCGCCCGATGGTCTGAATGTGCTGCGCGCGGATGGCCGCCGACTCGGCATCGGGCGAACCATAGACGTGGAGCTCACTGCGCCAGTGAGCGACCAGTTTGTGCCAGGACGACCACATCAGGTTTTGCGCCGCGTCGTTGAATCCGCCGACTGACGCCGGTGCGCGGAGCCGCACGGACGGGAGACGGGAGAGATCCGAGTTAAACCGTGTTGTCGGCAGCGCAGGTCTCAGCTTGAGCCGCGGTCACACCGCGCCGGCAGCCGGTCGCGCCAGCGGCCGCGGGCCGTGAAGCGTGCTTCCAGGTCGGCCAATGAGTGTGCCTGGCCGCGCGTGGCCAGCACCTCGGCCACGGCCAGGCCCAACGCCCGCCTCAGCCGGTGTATGCGGCCGTGTGCCCCACACTGGCCTGGTAGCTGCGGTTGGTGATGGTGTCGACGAAGACCCACTCACCCTTGGCTGACGTTGCCGTGAACGTCATCTTCAGGAAGCCCCGTCGCGAAGGGTCGATCCACATCAGGTCGTCCACCACGCCTTCGAAAATGGCCTTCAGCTGCGGTGAAGGTAGCGCCAGGTAGGACTCGAGGCCGGGTGAACTGACGCTGCTGGTGGCAAACTCTTGACCCACCTTCACGCCGGCCAGCGCCGGGTTGGCCAGGCCCTTGAGCGTAAGGCTGCTGTGCCACGCGTTGTGCGTGTCGCCGGCCAGCGTCACCAGCTTCTTGCGCAGTTGCAGTGCCGTGCCCAGCAGCGTCTCGCGCGCGGCGAGGTAGCCGTCCCAGGCGTCGAGGTTGTAGCCCAGCAGCGGGTTCAGCGCCGGGTTCATCAGCGCAGCTTGCGCGGGCGTGCGCTGTGCCGCCGGCGTGGCCTTGGCCGTGAGGTAGGCCGTGACGGCAGCGGTCCCGGCGGCCACCGCGGCGGGCGACGTGTCGGTGTTGTTCAGTGCCGACAGCACCGACACCGGGAACTCCATGCGCCCCATCAGTACCTGCTGGCCCAGCACCTGCCAGGTGGCGCTGCTGGCGGACATCCGGCCCTGCAGCCATGTCAGCTGTTCGCTGCCCAGCATCTGGCGGGTGGGCGACGAGAAGGCCGCGGTGGCCGCCGCCTGCGCTGCGGGGCCGGCCAGGCCGGCGAGTTCGGCGATGTCGACCTGCTTGTCGCGGCCCAGCAAGCGGGTGTCCAGCATGTGCAGGCTGAGGAGGCTGCCGAAGTCGAAGCTTCGGTAGATGCGCGTGGGGTCGGTGCCGGTGCGGATGGGCATCCACTCGTGATAAGCCTGCAGCGCCGCGGCACGCCGCGCGGCCCAGCTGCCTTCGGTGGCCGCGTCGTGGTTCTCGGCGCCGTCCTTGTAGGCGTCGTTGGCGATCTCGTGGTCGTCCCACACCGCGATCATCGGCATGCGGGCGTGCAGTGTCTTGGCGTCGGGGTCGCTCTTGTACTGGGCGTGACGCAGACGGTAGTCGGCCAGCGTCAGCAGCTCGGTTGAGGGTTGCGAGCTCCGGCCCAGCGCCGCCGCGCCCGACGACGCATAACCCGCGGCCTCGTATTCGTAGAGATAGTCGCCCAGGTGCAGCGCGTACTGCGCATCGCTGCGTGCCGCCTCGGCATAGACGTTGAAGTAGCCGGCCGGGTAGTTGGCGCAGCTGAACACCGCGAACTTCACTTCCGTGGCCGTGGTCGGCAGCGTGCGCGTCTGGCCTACCGGTGAACGGGTGCCGCCGGCGCGGAAACGGTAGTGGTAGCTGCGGCCGGGGGCCAGGCCAGCGGCGTCCACCTTCGCGGTGTGGCCGGTGGCGCTGCTGGCGGTCACCTCGCCCGTGGCCACCAGGGCCGCAAAGGACGCGTCTTCGGCCACTTCCCACTGCAGCCGCACGGGGCTGTCGCTGCCCGGGAAACGGGCGTGTGTCCACAGGATCACGCGGTCGGCCAGCGGGTCACCGCTGGCCACGCCGTAGAGGAATTCGGGTTCGGCATCGTCCCCATCGCCGCAGCCCGAGAGCGCGGCGCCGCCGCCGATCACCGCCGATACGGCGGCCAGCTGGAAGATGAAGTCTCGACGGCGGGTGGTGATCGGCATGGTGGCTCTCAAGAAGTGGGGTGGGGCTCGGCCCTGGGTGCATCTGTGGCGTGGTGCGCGCAGTTTGTTGCGGCGGCATGAAGCGCCGATGACAGTGAATGTCGTCTCGGCGCGGCCGCACCCTGCGAGGTGCCCTGCCGCTCTAGCCCGGTCAGTACACGTTGACCGCTTTACATTCGATGTTGCGCCAAGACCCGTTTTCACCATCCTGGCAAAGGCCCCCATGCGACTCCTCGTACCGCTGCTTTCTCTTGTGTTCGTTGCCGGCTGCGGCACGAAGGGGCACGATGTCCGTGCTGTCGATGTGCAAGAACTGATCGGCACCTGGAAAGTGGATCTCCGATCCAAACCGGGCGACCTCGAGTACTTTCAGCAGTTCGTCGTGTCGTCTGTCAACGGCCGAGAGTTCGCTGGCACCTTCTACGGCACGCAGATCGAACAGGCCAGGATCAATACCGATTGGGGCGCCGTGCGCATTGCCTTCGTTACCTCGGATCAGTCGGGCCCCTACAACCACTCCGCAACCCTGGTCGGAGGCCGGTTGGAGGGACTGACGAATTCGACGGGAAGAAACTTCTTGTCGTTTTGGAGCGCAGTCAGGCAATAGCCTCATTCGAGTTGCATCGCCGAACCCTGCTGAGCGAATACCACCGCTTCGACTGAGCTTCACGCCGGCGTCACGGCTTCGTCACGGCCTTTGCACGGGCGCGCGCTCCAATGCGCGCAACCCGGATGAAGGTTCCATGCCGCCTGGCTTCCACCTGCTGATCGCGGCCCAGTTCGTCTCGGCGCTCGCCGACAACGCCCTGCTCATCGTCACCATTGCGCGGCTGCAGCAGCAGGGGTTGCCGGCGTGGTGGGCGCCGCTGCTGAAGTTCAGCTTCACCATCGCCTACGTGGTGCTGGCGCCGATGGTCGGCCCGCTGGCCGACGCCGGCCCCAAGGCACGTCTGATGATGGCCATGAACGCGCTGAAAGTGGTCGGCGTCGGCGCCATGCTGATGGGCTTGAACCCGCTGGCGGCCTTCGCCGTCATCGGCATCGGTGCCGCCGCTTATGCGCCGGCCAAGTACGGCCTGCTGACCGAACTGGTTCCCCCGCAGAAATTGGTGGTGGCCAACGGCTGGATCGAGGTGTCGACCGTCTGCGCCATCCTGATGGGCGCCGTGCTGGGCGGGGTGCTGGTGGGTGACAGTGTCGCGGCGCTCATAGGGCGCCTGCAGCCCGCCTGGCCGCCGCTGGATGTGGCTGCGGTCCTGCTGCTGGGCGTCTACGCGCTGGCCGCGCTGTTGAACCTGGGCATTCCCGACAGCGGGGTGCGATACCGACGCAGCCATGTCTCGCTGCGGGCCTTGTGGCGCGGTTTCGCGCGCGCTCAGCGGCGTCTGTGGAGCGATGCACAGGGGCGCCTGTCGATGAGTGTGACGACGCTCTTCTGGGGCGCGGCTGCCGTGTTGCAGTTTGCCGTGCTGAAGTGGGCGGTCGACCACCTGGGGCTCAGCCTGGGGCAGGCCGCGGGCTTGCAGGCGGTGGTGGCGGTGGGCATCGTGGTCGGCGCCGTGTTCGCCAGCCGCTGGGTGCCGCTGGACCGTGCGGCGCGCGTGTTGCCGCTGGGGGTGTTGATGGGCGTGCTGGTTCCCCTGGCGGGTTGGGTCACGCACTGGATCGTCGCGGTGCCTTTGCTGCTGGGCGTCGGGGCGCTCGGCGGCGCGCTGGTGGTGCCACTGAACGCCTTGCTGCAACACCGCGGCCATACCTTGCTCAGCGCGGGGCGCTCCATCGGCGTGCAGAACGGCAACGAGAACCTCAGCGTGCTGGTGATGCTGGGCGTCTACGCGGCGCTGCTCGGCTTGCAGGTCGACGTTCGCGTACTCATGGGCGGACTGGGTCTGTTTGTGGCGGCGTGCATGGCGCTGCTGACCGTGCGGCAGGCGCGAAGGCGCTGACGCCGGCGATGGCGGCGGCGTATTCCGACTCGACGGCTTCGATGATGTGTCGCCAGTCGAGGCTCAGAACGCTGGTGCGGGCCTGCAGGCCCAGCGCTCGCACTTGTGCGTGGTCCGCCACCGCATGGCGCGCGAGGCGGCAGAACCCCGGTTGGTCGTCGAAGCTCGCCAGCAGTCCGTTATGCCCGTGGCGTATGAGTTGCCCCGCGGCCGCATGGTCGTAGGCCACCACGGCCAGGCCGCTGGCCATGGCCTCTGGCACGACGTTGCCGAAGGTTTCGGTCATGCTGGGGAACAGGAAGAGATCCGCCGAGGCATAGTGGGCGGCAAGGTCGTCGCCATGTCGAACCCCGGCGAAGAAGGCATTGGCGCAATGCTTCTGCATGCGGGCACGCTCGGGCCCATCGCCCACCAGCACCAGGCGCATGCCAGGCTGGTGCTCGCGCATCGCGGCGGCGGCCTCGATCAGCGCACCCAGGTTCTTCTCTGCCGCCAGTCGGCCCACGCACAGGGCCACCAGGGTGTTCGGACTGGCGCCCCACTGGGCCCGAAGGTGATCGCTGCGGCGGGCGGGCGTGAAGCGCTGTGTATCGACGCCACGCGCCACCACGCGCAGACCCTGGAAGCCGCTGGCGGCCAGTTCACTGCGCAGTGTTTCGGTGGGCACCATCGTGCACTGCGTGCGGTTGTGGAAGCTGCGCAGATAGGCCATCACCGGCGCGCGCAACCATCCGACGCCGTAGTGGCTGCTGTAGGCATGAAAGTTGGTGCGGAAGTCGCTGACGACAGGCAGCTTCAAGTGCGTGGCCGCCTGGAGTGCAGACCAGCCCAGCGGTCCCTCGGTGACGATGTGCACGACGTCGGGGCGCTGTGCCGTCCACAGGCGCAACAGCGACCGGCGCGCTGGCAGGCCCATCTTGAGTTGCGGGTAGCGCGGGATGTTGAAGCCGCGCATCAGCACCTCGCCCGACTGCAGGCCAGCTGCGGCTTCCTGCGCCGGTGCCTGGCGGGGTCGCACCAGTTGCAACGGGTGCCCGCGTTCGCGCAGGCCCTCGACGACGCGGGAGATGGTGGCAGCCACGCCATTCACCTCGGGCGGATAGGTCTCGGTGACCAGCGCCACGCGCAGTGGGCGCCGCAGGGGCAGGGGGGTGCTCGCCAAGATCGTGTCCTCGTGTGCCATGGCCATGCCCCGATGGTCGCGCCCGCCCGCAACAGTTCGATGACAAGACTGGCGGTATCGACAAGACACCGAACCGCCATCTGCCCGTCACGATCCGTTCACGCGCGGTGGTCACGATCCCGTCACGCTAACCACATGGAGCTGCCCTTGAAAGACTTCCTGCAGGCCCTGGCCACCCAGCGTTGGGACGACCACCGCTACTACCACCACAGCCGCATCAACCAGTCGCTGCACTTCATCAGTGCGCTCAGCTTCATCGTGGCCTACGGTCTGCTCTTCGTCGACCCCGCCAGCGCGGCGCTTCTGGCCTGGGGCGTCAGCATGAGCACCCGCCAGGCAGGACACTTCTTCTTCGAGCCCAAGGGCTACGACCACGTCAACCGGGCCACCCACGAGCACAAGGAATACATCAAGGTCGGCTACAACCTGCGCCGCAAGGTGGTGCTGATGACGGTGTGGGTGGCCATGCCGGTGGTGCTGTGGATGTCACCTTCGGTGGGGGGGCTCATCGAGCCGGCGCAGAGCGTGAGCGCTGGGCTTCACGACGTGGGCCTGGCCTGGCTGGCGCTCGGCGTGGCTGGCCTGCTGTTCCGCACCGTGCACCTGTTCTTCATCGCCGACGTGCAGACCGGCCTGGTATGGGCCACCAAGATCCTGACCGACCCCTTCCACGACGCCATGCTTTACTGGCGCGCCCCGTTGGCACTGCTGCGCGGTGAACTCATCGATCCGATGCACCACGCGCGCCCGAAGTGACGTCCGAGCGGCGATGAGCCGCATCGAGCCTGTCGCCGTCGGGGTGTCGACGGTCGGGCACAAGCGCGGCCGGGGACAATGCGCGCATGGAAACGCTGATGCGCTATGCACGCCAGGTCTGCACCGCGCTGGTGGGTGCGGCTGCGGCCATGGTCACGATGGCCGCTGTGGCCGAGCCTGCAGCGCAGGTGCAGACGCAGGTGCATGTACTCGACGGCCACCGCGTGACGCTGGACGTGTACCCGGCCGCCGGCCCGCTGCGCGGGGGCGCCATCCTCTCGCACGGCTTCACGCGCAGCCGGCGCACGCTGGCGGGCCACGCGCAGGCGCTGGCCGATGCCGGCGTGCTGGCGCTGACGCCGGACCTGCCCTGCACCTTCGACTTCCGCTGCAACGCCCGCGCTCTTGCCGCGCTGGTCGGCTCGCTGCGTGCCGGCGGAACGTTCGGCGCCCCGGTGGAGAGGGTCATGCTCGTGGGCTTCTCCGCCGGCGGGCTGTCCAGCCTGCTGGCGGCTGAAACGCCAGGCGTGGTCGGCTTCGTCGGCCTGGACCCGTTCGACCGCACGATGCCTGGCGAGGCCGAGCGGCTGGGCTTGGCGGCGGCCGGCCGGCTGCGCACCGAGGCGCTGCTGCTGCGCGCACCGCCGTCGCGCTGCAACGCCGAGGCCGTGGCCGCGCCCTGGGGCACCGTGCTGCCGGCGCTGTGGCGCGACGAGCTGATTGCGGGCACCTCGCACTGCGACTTCGAGTCGCCCACCGACTGGATGTGTCGCCTGGCGTGCGGCGACACAGACCCGGCGCGCCAGCAGCGGGTGCGTCAGGGGTTGCTGGACGCCGCGGCACGCTGGATGCGCTGAGCCGGAACACTTGATCCACCACCCTGCATTTCAAAGCCTCGTGCTGCCCTTGCTGCTGGCCCTGCTGGGCATCGCGGTGCTGCGTGCGATGCTGGGCGTGCGCCACGCGGCCTGGGGCGGGCTGCTCGGACTGCTGGGCGCGCTGGCCTGGTTGCCGGGTTTCGAGTGGCCGGCCGTCACGCGCACGCTAAAACTGCCCTGGATCGTGCTTGCCGCGCTGGGCCTGGCCGCTCTGGACGCGGTGCTCGAGGGCGGCAACGTCAGGCCGACGCGGGCCTGGTTGGCGGCCCTGCTGGCCTGGGTTGCTGCCGGGCTGTGGCTGGCTGGTGCGGCAGCCGACCCGTTGGCCTTGGCCGCGGCTGCCTTGCTCGGCTGGGCCGTGCTGTCGTTGCTGGCGTGGGGCCGTGGCGATGCACTCGCACAGGGCGCAGTCGCCGCTGCCGTGCTGGCCTTGGCGACCCTTGGGCTGGCAGCTCTTGCCGCCACGGGCGGCTCGCTCCTGCTTGCGCAACTGGCCCTGATGCTGGCCACCACCGTGGCGGCAGCGGGCTGCTGGGCGTGGCTACGGCCGGCGTCGGGCAGGGTCGTGTCGCCGGCACTGTGGCTGTGCTTTGGGCTGGCCTGGCTGTCGATCGCCTGGTGCTGGGTCCTGGCTGCGCCCGCGCCTGCTTCCGGCACCGCCAGCGCGGTCCGCGTCGCCATCTTGATGTTGGCCTTCCTGGTGCCTGCGGTGCTGTCACGGCTGCGCGTGCCGGCCCGCGCGACGCACTGGCTGCCCTGGGCTGCCGTGCTGTTGGCGGCCTTGCCGGTGGTGCTGGCCGTGGCTTGGCCGGGCGGCGCCGACATGGCGCCAATGCCCGACACTGCAGCCGACCCGAACGATCCTTACCTGACACCCTCATGGCGATAGACACCCCGGCCGCTGACGCGGCGCCAGCAGGCCTGCCCAGTGGCCTGCCCAGTGGATATTGGCAGGAACTGGCGACCACGGACTTCGCACGCATCGACCCGGCGCGCACGATTGCGCTGCTGCCGGTGGCGGCGATCGAGCAGCACGGCCCGCACCTGCCGCTGGCCACCGACGCGCTGATCAACCAGGGCGTGGTGGCGCAGGCCTTGCAGCGCCTGCCGGGCTCGGCTTCGGTGCTGGTGCTGCCGGCGCTGACCATCGGCGACAGCCTGGAGCACACGGCATTCCCCGGCACGCTGAGCGCCGATCTGCATGACCTGCTCGGCCTGTGGCTGGCCGTCGGCCGCAGCGTCGCGCGGGCCGGGGTGAAGAAGCTGGTTCTCTTCAACAGCCACGGCGGACAGCGCGCGCACGTGGACCTTGCGGCGCTGCGGCTGCGCGTGTCCCACCACTTGCTTGTGGTGCGGGCGCACAGCTTTTCCTTCGGCGTGCCGGCGGACCTTTTCGAGGCCGACGAACTCGCGCATGGACTGCATGGCGGCGCCGTCGAAACGTCGCTGGTGATGCATCTGCGGCCCGACCTCGTGCGCACGACCAAGCTCGCCGACTTTCCGAGCCTGGGCGCTGCACTGGCCCGCCGCGGCGGGTTGCTGGGTGCCGAAGAACCCGTGGGCATCGGCTGGATGACGCAGGATCTCAATGCACAGGGTGCCTGCGGCAATGCGGCTGCCGCAAGCGCCGAGAAGGGCGCCCGGCTGCTGGACCACATGGCCGGCAGCCTGGCGCAGTTGCTGGCCGAAGTCGAGGCGATGCCCTTGCCGGTGTCGGAACCCGGGCCGGGTTCGTCGCCCTGAATCAGTCGTCGCCGACCAGGTGACCGGCCTGCTGCTTGGTGCGCATGTAGCGTTCGTTGTGGGCATTCACCAGGCCGTGCAGGGGCAGGCGGTCGACGACCTCGATGCCGGTCTGCCGCAGCGCGGCTATCTTCTGCGGGTTGTTGGTGAGCAGCTGGATGCGGGTGTGGCCCAGTGCCCTCAACATCGCCGCCGCTGCAGCGAAGTCGCGCTCGTCCTCGCGAAAGCCCAGGTGGCGGTCGGCCTGCAGCGTGTCGAGCCCTGCGTCCTGCAGCCGGTAGGCGCGCAGCTTGTTGGCCAGCCCGGTGCCGCGGCCTTCCTGCGCCATGTACAGCAGCACGCCGCCGGTCTCGGCCAGCTGTGCCACCGCACGCTGCAACTGCGGGCCGCAGTCGCAGCGCAGGCTGCCGAGCAGGTCGCCGGTGAGACAGGCCGAGTGCAGGCGCACCGGCACGGGCGCATCGGCGGGCGGCTGGCCCACCACGATGGCCACATGCTCGGCATCGCCGTCGAGTTCGCGGAACAGCACCAGCGTGCAGTCTTCTTCAGCTGCCAGCGGCACCCGGGCGTCGCTGACACGGCGCAAGCCGGCGGCCCGGCCCGGGATGGCCAGCGCTGCGTCGGCCGGGTCGATCTGCAGCACCTGCGCCGCGGCCAGCGCCGTACCGGCGTCCGCGGGCAAGGCCACCAGCAGCAGGGCCGGGATCAGTCGCGATCGCTTGCACATCGTCAGCGCCGCCGAGCAGGCCAGTTCGTCGCCGTTGACCGGCGCCGGTTTGCCAAGCACGCCGGGGTCGCCGGGGACCGCAGTCACGGCGGCGAGTTGCTGGAGTTGCACAAGGGTGATGCCGGGGGGCAGGCCCAGCGCACGGGGTGCGCTGGCCGCGCGCCCGTCCAGCGCCTGCAGGCGCTCGACACTGAGCAGCAGCCGCGCGGCCGGACCGGCCTGCGTCAGCCACTGCAACATTGCGTTGCTCAGGGTCTCTACCGCCGCCGCCAGCAACCAGCCGTGCCCGGTGGCCAGCGCCAGCGGTCGACCACGGCGCAACTCGGTGCAAGCGCGGTCCAGGCGGATCGCTGCTGCGCGCTGCCTGTCTGCGGCAGGGAAGGTGGCGGGGTCGGCGCTTCCCAGCAGTGGCCTGAACGCGGATGGGGCGCCGTTCATCCCTGCGGCGCCAGTGCATGCTGTTGCAGGGCTGCCGCGCGCCGAGACGGGAAGTCGGGTTGGATCATATGCGCCAGCATAGCGGTTCATCATCAGCCGTGAAGGGCTGTGTCCTTGCCGCCCGGCTGCGATCATGGAGCCATGGCCCCGTCCGACCCCGTTGTTGCCGATCCCGCCGCCGACCCCGCCGCTGACATGCCCGCGGACTGGGCGGCGCTGTGGGAAGCGCTGCTGCGGGCGCGCGCCGTGCCATCGGCTGCGGCCGGTCCGGCCGGCCCCTGCAGCCCCGCCAGTGCCGCCTGGCTCGAGCTCTACAAGCCGCTGCTGGACGCGCGCCAGGCACCGGGCGGCTCCGACGCTCGGCCCTGGGTGCTGGCGCAACTGGGGCAGAGCCTGGACGGCTGTGTCGCCACGTCCGCCGGCGACTCGTACTTCGTCACCGGCGCGCACAGTCTGCTGCACCTGCACCGCTTGCGCGCGCTCTGCGACGCAGTCCTCGTCGGTGCCGGCACGGTGGCTGTCGACAACCCGCAGTTGACCACCCGCCGCGTGCCTGGCCCCCACCCCGTGCGGGTGGTGCTGGACCCCGCCGCGCGGCTGGATGGCAGCGCCCGCCTGCTGCGCGACGGGGCCGCGCCGACGCTGTGGCTGTGCGACAGCCGTCACGCGGCTGCAGCGCGTGAGCGGCTGGCTGCCGCAAGCGCAGAAGTGCTGGCCGTCGATGGGCTGCTCGATGCGGCCGAACCGGCCCGCGGCCCCGATCTGGCGCGCGCCTTCGCGGCACTGGCAACGCGCGGCCTGCGAGTGATGCTGGTCGAGGGCGGCGGTGTCACCGTGTCGCGGTGCCTGGAAGCCGGGCTGCTGGACCGGCTGCACCTGGTCATCGCCCCGGTGATCATCGGCACCGGCCGGCGCGGCCTGCAGCACCCCGGACCGGCACGCATGGCCGACTGCCTGCGGCCGCCAACGCGCCGGCTGGCGCTGGGCGAAGACATGCTGTGGGACCTGGACCTGCGTGGCCCGACAGGGTTCGCCACGACGCCCGGCTGACCCCGCCGGCCTCCGTCAGCGCGGCGTTAACGCGACGTCAATGCGGCGGCAAAGCCAACACGTCGAGGTGCCCGATGCGCAGTACGCTGCGCGGCGCCAGCGCCTGTCGCCGCTGCCGCCAAGCCTGCACCAGGGCCGTCGAGGCCGGTGCCTGTTCAAGGGCCGCCATGGCGATGCCGTCGATCAGCGCCCGCTGCAGCGCCAGCGCCTGCACGTCGCGGCGGCCGTCCAGCAGCCAGTCGCTGCGTGCGCTGTGCACGCGATAGCCGCAGCGGCGCAGCGCCAGCAGCAAAGCCGGTGCGGCGGCGGCGCCAAGGGCGGGGCCGTCGAAGCCTTTGTCTCTCTGCTGGTGCGCGCCAAACAGGGCGGCCACAGCCGCATCGTCGGCATCGCCCGGCGTCCAGCGGTGGCGACCGTCGACGCTCAGCGCCATCATCAGCGCCACCCGAGCCGTGGCAGTGACCGCCACCAGCCGTTGCAACCAGGCCGCACTGACCAGGTCGAGCAGGGCCGAGCCGGTGACGAGGCGCGCCGAGTGCCAGGGCAGGCTCTCCAGCGCCTGGGTTAGGTCGAGCCGGCGGCGCACGATCTCGGCATGGAAGCCGGTGCTGCTGAACTGCAGCGTGCCGCCATTGCTGCCGTCACGGCCATTACCGCTCTCGCCGCTCTCCCCGATTGTTCCGCCTTTGCCGCCATTCCCACCCTTGCGGGCCGCCAGGCAGCCAGGCCAGCGCCGCAACAGCGCCGCGTCGTGGTCGACCACCAGCCACTCCTGGGCGCCACCCAGTCGCGGCGCCAGCCAACGCAGGTTGGCGCCGGTGCCGCAGGCCAGGTCGATGACCCGCAGCGGCGCCCCAGCCGGCGGGCGCCAGGCCGCCAGCCGTGCATCCAGCGCCAGGCGCGGCGCAGCGCCGTCGCGCGCGGCCGCGTCGAAGGGTTCACGCTGGTCCAGCCAGTCGGCGCTGAAGCCGGCGGCGGGCGCGGGCTGGCGCGTCACGGCAGTGCGTCCAGCACAGCGGCGAACCGCGCGGCCTGGGTCGGCCAGTCCGGCAGCCGGCGGCCGGCTTCGCGGGCACCGGCGGCCAACTGCTCTCGCAGCGCGGGATCGCCGATCAGACGCTGCAGCGCCGCCTGCAGGGCCGGCACGTCTCCCGGCGGCACGCGCCAGCCGGCCTGCGCCGGCAGCGTCTGCGCAAGCGCGCCGGCGTCGCTGGCCAGCACGGGCAGGCCAGCGGCCAGTGCTTCGGCCACGACCATGCCGTAGCCTTCGTGCAGTGATGCCAGCACCAGCAAATCAGCGGCGGCGTAGTGCGCCTGCAGGGCTGCGGCATCGACCTCGCCATGCCAGACCACGCGCCCGGCCAGCGCCAGTTCACGAGCCAGCGCCTGCACCCGGGCTGCGGTGGCAGCGTCGCGCGCGAGGCTGCCCACGCAGTGCAACTGCCAGGACGGGAAGGGCCGCCGCTGCAGCCCGGCCAGGGCCTGCAGCAAGAGCGCGTGGCCCTTGCGCGGTGTCACGGTGGCCACGCACAGCAGGCGCACGGGGCCGTCCGTCCGGGCGGGGGCGGGGAGCGGGGCAGGCCGGCCGGCGGGCCCTTGCGGCCAGGCGTCGGTGCCCGGCTCGACGACATGAATGCGGGCGGCAGGTACGCCCATCGCCGCCACGTCCTGCGCCGTTCGGGGGCTGGTGACGACGACGCTGCGCGCGAAAGACAGCGCACGCGATTCGCTTTCCCGCAGCCGCTGGCGCTGCGCTGCCGCCAGCCCCGTCTCCAGGTGCAGCGGGTGGTGCACCAGGGCCACCCAGCGCAGGCGTTCCGCATGCGCGGCCACCACGTCGTGAAGCACGCCGAACGCCAGGCCATCGGCCACCACGGTCGAGCCGTCGGCGATGTCTGCGACCACGGCCCGCGCGCGGGCCAGGGCCGCGGTGTCGGGGGCCGGCCAGGCGGCGTCCAGCCGGCGCACGTCGACGGCCCAGCCGGCCGCCACCAGCGCCTGGGTCAGGCGCCGGTCGTAGCCAAAACCTCCCGTGGGGATGGACCAGTCGCCGGGGATCAGGAAGCAGAACGCGCGCGGTGTCGGCATCTCGGGCGGCTCAGACAGCGGGCAGCGGGCCCTCGTAGGCCGCCCAGGCCACGTGCGATTCGTTCAGGGTCACACGCATCTGCGTCAGCCCGGCGGTGCCGGGGCCAGGCAGCGCGTGCGGGCCCAAAGCGCCGGCGGCAATGCGCACGGCAATGCGGTCGAAGATCTCGCGGGCCAGGAATTCGGTGGTCGTGTTGCGGCCGCCGAACTGCGGCAGCTCGTCGAGGTTGCGAAAGTTCAGCGCGGCCAGTTCCTCGTGCAGCAGCTGCGTCGCCAGGCCGATGTCGACGACGATGCCGTCCACATCCAGCGCATCGCGGCGCAGTTCCAGGTCGACGACATAGGTGGCGCCGTGCAGGCGCTGTGCCGGCCCGAAGACCTCGCCGCGAAAGCTGTGCGCGATCATGAAATGGTCTCTGACGTTGACGGCGTACATCGGCGTGGGGCTTTCAGGCTCGGGTTCAGGGGTGGGTTCGGGGGGCAACTTCAGGCGCGTGACTGGGCCTCGGGTGCCGGTGGGTAGTCGATGCGGTGGCACAGGGTGCCGTTCTCGCTGCCCGTCTCACGGACAGGGGGGCAGGCCAGCCCGGCCAGCACTTGGGGCAGCTCGGCGAAGGGCGAGCCGTGCGTGATCAGGCCGTCCAGCACCGGGTCGCTCAGCAGCGACAAGGCCAACGTCAGCCGCCGCCGGTGGCTCCAGCGTGCGCGCTGCGCGCTGGCCACGCTGCCCACCTGCGAGCTCTTCAGAACCAGCCGCCGCGAATGGAAGGCCTGGCCAAGAGGGACATCCACCGCGCGGCTGCCGTACCAGCTGAGTTCCAGCACGGTGGCCTCGAAGCCGGCCAGTTGCAGCGCGGTGGCCAGCCCGGCAGCGGTGCCGCTGGTGTGGACGACGAGGTCGGCGTCGGGCGTGGCGGCAGCCGGCAGGGGCGAAGCCGGCACCCAGTGCCGTGGCCAGTTCGGCGCGCGCCGGCACGGTGTCGACGACCTGCACCGTGCAGCCCGGCACCCGCGCGGCCAGCCACGCCACCAGAAGGCCGAGCGTGCCGCCGCCGACGACCGCGACGCGGTCGCCGATGCACGGGGCCGCGTCCCACAGCGCGTTGATCGCCGTTTCCAGCAGCGCTGCCAGCACCGCCCGGCCCGCGGGAACTCCGGACGGCACGGGCACCACCGCGTCGGCGGGCACCTGGTACAGGGTCTGGTGCGGATAGAGGCAGAAAACGGTGCGGCCGAGCAGCGCTGCCGGCCCTTGCTCGACGCGGCCGACGTTGATGTAGCCATACTTAACCGGCCCCGGGAAGTCGCCGGCCTGGAAGGGCGCGCGCATGCGCTCGTATTCGCTGGCGGGCACCTCGCCGCGCAGCACCAGGCCTTCGGTGCCGCGGCTGATGGCGCTGTGCAGGGTGCGCACCTGCACCTGCCCGTGGGCCAGTGGTGGCAGGGTCTCGGTGCGCAGTTCGGCGTGGCCGGGCGCCACCACCCAGCAGGCGCTGGACGCGCAGCCGTGGTCGGTTGCCGGGTAGGAAGCGGGGGTGTTCAAGCTCGTGGGGTGGTCAGGACGGCGGGCTGCGGCGCTGCCGGTCACCGCTGCCCGATGCCCGCACACCGCACATTGCAGCGCGACAGATGGTACGGTGCAGTCGATGAGCGCGCCGGGACAGCCGTATTCGACAAAGCCTCTCGGGGGGCTTCGCAGCGCGCCGGCGGCATCGGCTGCGGCATCCGCTGTCCTGATGCGCAACGCCATGCGCGATGTCGCGGTCGTTGGTGGTGGCGTGATGGTGCCGGCCCTGGCGGCGGCCCTTTCGGCCGGTTTCGGGGCCGCCTATGTGGCGATGGCCCTGCTCTGGTTCGTCGCCGGCGCCTTGCTGGTGCGGCACGGGCTGCGCAGGGGCACCCACCCCCACGCGCGCTTCGGCGGGGCCAACCGCGTCACGTTGCTGCGCCTGGCGCTGGCGTGTCTGCTCGTCGGCCTGCTGTTCGAAGCGGCCTGGTCGCAACCGATGGCTGCCGAGGGCCGCGCAGGGCTGGCCTGGGGGGTGGTCGCGCTGGCCCTCTTGACGGCGCTGCTCGACGCCGCAGACGGCCCGCTGGCCCGTCGCAGTGGCCTGGCCAGCGCCTTCGGCGCGCGCTTCGACATGGAGACCGATGCGGCCTTCATCCTGGTGCTGTGCGCGCTGGTCTGGCAAGCCGGACAGACGGGGCCCTGGGTGCTGGCGGCCGGCCTGCTGCGCTACGCCTTCGTGGCCGCCGCCCGGGTCTGGCCCTGGCTTGCCGCGCCCCTGGCGCCCAGCTTCCGCCGCCAGACGGTGTGCGTGGTCCAGATCACGAGCCTGATCATCTGCCTGGCCCCGATCGTGCCGCCCGCCCTGGCCACGGCCCTGGCGGCGGCCAGCCTGGCGCTGCTGAGCCTGTCCTTTGCCATCGACATACGGACCCTGGCGCAGGCGCGCCACCCCAGCCTGGAGACATGAACATGCCCGCACGACGTCTTGCCACCTTCAACCCACGGCGGGCCGCAAGCGACCCGAGCCGCCGCACGCTATCGGGCGCACTGGCTGGCCTGGCCCTGGCCGCCGGCCTGGGCGTGCTGCCAGCCGCACCTGCGATGGCACAGGCAGCACGCTACGAGATCGACCCCGACCACCTCACCGTGGCCTTCCTGGTCGACCATGTGGGCTACGCCAAGACGCTGGGCCTGTTCCGCACGGCCCGCGGGAGCTACAGCTTCGACGAGGCCAGTGCCAGGCTGTCGGCAGTGCGCATCGAGGTCGACACCGGCAGCGTCTTCAGCAACCAGCGCAAGCGCGACGACCACCTGAAGGGCCCCGACTTCCTGAACAGCAGCGAGTTCCCGCGCATGGTGTTCACCGCCGACACCGCACGCCGTACCGGCGAACGCAGCTTCGAGATCGCCGGCCAGCTGCAACTGCTGGGCAAGACCCAGCCGCTGACCCTGCAGGCCACCTGGAACAAGAGCGCAGAGTCGCCGCTGGGTGGCTTCGGTCGCAAGCCCTACGTGATGGGCGTGTCCGCGCGCGGCAGTTTCAAGCGCAGTGCCTACGGCATGAACTACGCCGTGGCGAATGGCTGGGTTGGCGACGAAGTGGCTCTGATCATCGAGTTCGAGGCCATCCGGCAGTGAGCGCGGCGAGGTTGTCCCAGGGCCTGCGTCTCTCGCAAGCCTAGCCGGCTGGCGTATACACCTTCGCCGCCGCTCCGGCGTGCTCAAGCGCGGCAGTCGGATCCATTGCCTCGAGAATGTGGATCTCACTGACCGCGCCACTTGCTGCCACGGCCATCTTCAAACCAAGCACTCGGTCATAGCTGTCCGCCTCGGCGACCACCACGATGTCGAATGCCCCGCGACACAAGTCCAATGAGATGAACTTGACCCCCACGGCCTTGCAGATTTTCTTCACTGCCGCCGCGCGGTCGGTGGGCGCCTGCACCATGCCGGCGATCGCCTTCTGGGTGTAGTTGGCGAGAACGATGTAGCGGGTTTTGTTGGCCATGTCTCTTCCATTTTCGAGCGGTGAAGGGGTGAGTGTCACGGTGCGTGATGACGGCAGTGTCGGATCAATGCGGTCGCATGGCAACCGGTGTCTGCACCCTGCCCGCCGCGGGTAGGGTCGATGGACACGAGATCACCACCTCGAGTGCCTCGGCGAAAGGGCAGATCCTGCAAGTACGCATGCGCCGCTGAGCGCGGGAGATCCGCATGGCGCTTGGGGATGCTCAGGTCGCTCGCTCCGCTCACGGGCCCGCGCCGGTTGACCGCTGAGTTGCGGTCATTTGCCAGCGCTCGGCGGGTGATGTAGCAGCAGAGTTGTTCCAGTGCTTTGCGGTCGTCGGCGTCGCAGCGCACCGGGGCGTGCAGGCTGAAACCTTCGATGTCGGCGCACAGCGGCTGCTCGAAGTCCGTCTCCCGGGGCATTGCACTTTGCACCGTCAGCGCCTTCTGGCCGGCGCGAGGGCCGGAGGCGATGCGGCAAGTACAGGCTGCGGACTGCAGCGGCCTGAGCACGCGGGCTTCGTCCGAATCGCCGTCGTCGTTGTCGGCCGTGTAAGTCGAACCCTCCTCTTCGACCAACACCGCCCGACGGGTGAGCAGCTTCAATCGGTGGCGCCGGCGTGAACTACCAGCGCAGCGGCAAGATCACGCCAGTGCCGACCCGCCTGGGTGTGGGCCTCTGCGCCGGGGCCGGGGCCAGCGTGGGCTACGTGCACTACCGCCGCAACAAGTCCTGCAACCCGCTGTTGAGCCTGCACACGCCCACACACAGCCTTACATCCGGTGCCACCCGCATCGGCGCCGGCTGCGCAGAATCCGCCGCCAACGGAGATGCGCAAAATGCCGACACACCCCCTCCCCTGGATCGCCGCCGGCTTGCTGGCCCTGGCCGGCCACGCCGCTGCTGCCACGCTCACCGAGGGCGACGCCCGCCGCTTCCTCTCGCAGGCCAGCTTCGGGCCCACCGATGCCAACGTCGCCGAGGTGATCCAGCTTGGCCGCGTTGCGTGGCTGCAGCGCCAGTTCACGCTGAGCGGCTCGGACTACCCTGGCGGCGCCTTCGTCAGCCACGATGCGAATGTCGTCTGCCCGACCGGCTCGCCCGATACCTGCCGGCGCGACAACTTCAGCCTGTTCCCGGTTCAGGTGGCGTTCTTCCGCAATGCCATCAACCAGCCGGACCAGGTGCGGCAACGCACAGCCCTGGCGCTCAGCGAGATCCTGGTGGTCTCGGGCAAGCAGATCCGCATGCCCTATGCGATGGCCAACTACCAGCGCATCTTCCTGCGCCACGCCTTCGGCAACTTCCGTGATGTGTTGCGCGATGTCACCTTGAGCCCGGCCATGGGTCGTTACCTGAACATGGCCAACAACGACAAGCCCAACCCGGCCAAGGGCATCGAGCCCAACGAGAACTACGGCCGCGAGGTGCTGCAGTTGTTCAGCATCGGGCCCTGGCTTCTCAACGCCGACGGCACGCGCAAGCTCGACGCCACCGGCCAGCCCATGCCCAGCTACGACCAGGATACGGTCGAAGGCTTCGCGCATGTCTTCACCGGCTGGACCTATGCGCCGCGCCCCGGCGCCACGCGCAACCGCTTCCCGAACCCGACCAACTATGAAGGCACGATGGTCGCCTTCGCCGAGCACCACGACCTGGGCGCGAAGAAGCTGCTGGGCGGCGCGACGCTGCCTGCCAACCAGAGCGCGGCGGTGGATCTCGAAGCGGCGATCGACAACATCTTCGGGCACCCCAACGTCGGCCCCTTCATCGGCCGCCAGCTGATCCAGCAACTGGTGACCAGCAACCCCAGCCCGGCCTACGTGGCCCGCGTCACCGCAGCCTTCAACGGCGCCAGCGGTCGGCCGCGTGGCGACATGAAGAGCGTGCTCAGCGCGATCCTGCTCGATGCCGAGGCCAGCGCGCCCGGCACGCCCAACCAGTTCGGCAAGCTGCGGGAACCGATCGCGCAGTTGACGCACCTCTTCCGCGCACTCGGCGGTACGAGCGACGGCGTGTGGTTGCGCTCGCAGGCCTCGGCGCTGGGCCAGCCAGTATTCAGCCCGCCGTCGGTCTTCAGCTTCTTCTCGCCCGAGGGCGATCTGCCCGACGACCCGGGCATGGACGGCCCGGCCTTCGGGCTGTTCAACGCCAGTGCGGCATTCAAGCTGAGCGGCATGCTGTCGGCCGCGCTCAACGGCAAGGGCGTGGCGCCGGACGCCAAGGTGGCAGGTGCCACCGGCAGCAGGATTGACCTGACGCGCTGGCAGGCGCTGGCGGCCAACCCGACGGCACTGGTGGCCGACATCAAGCGCGTGTTGTTCGCCGATCGCATGAGCTCGCCGCTGCAGCAGGCCCTGTTGCAGGCAGCGCAGATCGCGCCGGCCAGCAAGCCGCTGGACCGCGCCAAGGCGGCCTTGTTCCTGGCCGTGATGTCACCCGAATACCTGGTGGAGTACTGAGATGAACAGCCACACCCGTCGCCACTTCCTGGCTCAGGCTGCAGCACTGGCCGCCGGCGGCCCGCTGGCCGCAGGGCTGGCGCAGTCCGCACCGCTGCTCGGCAACGACTACCGTGCGCTGGTGTGCGTCTTCCTCTACGGCGGCAGCGACGGCAACAACACTGTCGTGCCGATGGACGCCGCCGGGTACACCGCTTACGCCAAGGCGCGCGGCAATGCCGGTGCCGGTGGCCTGACGCTGCAGGCCTCCTCGCTGGCGCCGCTGCAGGGGTCGACGCTCGGCCTGCACGGCGCGCTGGCGCCACTGGCCGACGTGTGGAACCAGGGCCACCTGGCGATCCAGGCCAATGTCGGCACGCTGGTAACGCCGCTGACCATGGCGCAGTACCGGGCTGCCGGCGCCGTGGTACCGCCCAACCTGCTGTCGCACGACGACCAGCAGAATCAATGGCAACTGGGTGTCTCCGGTGTCACCGGCAACACCGGCTGGGCCGGGCGCATTGCGGACCTGCAGCCCGGCAGCGCCGTGCCGATGGTGCTCTCGGTCAGCGGCAACAACGTGTTCATGAACGGCGTGACCAACGACGGCCTGTCGGTCGGCTCCGGCAACGGCTTCGCCATCAAGGGCTTCGGCAGCACCCCCACCAGCAACCCGCTGTTCAGGCTCTATAGCGCCTTGCTCAAGCTGCCCTACACGAATGCACAGGAGCGGGCGGCGGCCGGTGTGCTCAACCAGGCCATCGAGGCCAGCACAGCACTGAACACGGCGCTGGGCGCCACCGGCAGCACGGCGGGCCTGTTCAACGGCCAGAACAACGGCCTCGCGCAGCAACTGCTCACCGTGGCCAAGATGATCGAGGCGCGGCAGAGCCTGGGCTCGACGCGGCAGATCTTCTTTGTCTCGATGGGCGGCTTCGACACGCACAACGACCAGCTCAACCAGCAGAACGCGCTGTTCAGCCAGCTCGGGCCCGCACTCAAGGCCTTCCACGATGCCACGCAGCAACTCGGCGTGGCCTCGCAGGTCACCACCTTCACGGCATCGGACTTCGCACGCACGCTGCAACCGGCATCCGGCGGTGGCACCGACCACGCCTGGGGCAACCATCATTTCATCATGGGTGGCGCGGTGAAGGGCGGCCTCTATGGGCGCATGCCGCAGCTTGTGCTGGGCGGCCCTGACGACACGGCCGACGAGGGCCGCTGGCTGCCGACCACCGCCGTCGACCAGATGAGCGCCACGCTGGCGGCGTGGTTCGGCGTGGGCGCCGGCGACCTGCTCAACGTGTTCCCGCACCTGGGCAACTTCAGCGTGCGCAACCTTGGCTACTTCGGCTGAGGGCCAACACCGCCAGCACGGCGCGGCCATCGCGTCCAGCGCGGCCAGCACGCGCCAGCCACGGTCGTTGAAGCAGGCGGTCTACGAGGTGGGACAGACCTTACCGGGTTGGGCGGGATGCCGACGTGCCTTTGCTGCTCAGCATGGGTGTTCCGCCGCGGTCAGTCGTCGCAACACCACGTAGACGCCGTTGACGGCCCGCCCCTGGTCGTGCCGCACGGGGCCTGCTTCGCCATTGTCGGCCGCTTCGACAGTGAAGGCGAACAGGCCGCGCTGCATCGCACGCTGCGCGGCGGCGAACAGCGGCCCGGGGTCACCGATGTAGATCAACACATCGGCGGCGACCACGAGGTCGAAGCGTTCGCTGATGGCCGCGAGGAACTGTGCCGCGTCTGCCTGTTCGAGCCGGTCATAGACGCCAGTGGCGCGCGCGCGGCCCAGCATCGCCGCCGACAGGTCCAGGCCGGTGAGATGCCTTGCCAGCGGCCGCAGCAGCGGGCCGCATAGCCCGGTGCCGCAACCGAGGTCGAGCGCGGCGTCGAAGCCGTCAGGGTCGGCGCAGCGCCGCACAAGGTCGACGAGTTCGCCGCCGGTGGCACCTTTCAGGCCGAGCGGCCGCTCTACTCAGGAACTTGACCTTCGCCAACGCCGCCAAGCAAGCCAGGGAGGTCGAGAGCGGTCATTCGCAGGTGGCAATCGCCGACCTGGTCAGGTGTCGGCTGAGCGACTGCATCCGACGGCCGCGTACTGAAGCAGCCGACACGCTGGGCTGCGATGAACAGTCGCGAAGGCGCAGTCGTCGCCAAGGATTGCGCGCTGCAGGTCCAGGCGCGGCATCGATGCAATCGCCTCACCGGGTCGCAGGTGAGCTCTGCAGCCCTGCGCCCTGTCACACCCCTGCCATGCGCGGTGCCTAGCCTTCTTCCAATTGCCTGAACCATTCCGGTACTGGCCCAACTCTCGAACGGAGAATCATGAAAGCGACCCCATCGCCCTTGCCGCGCTGACCGTGCTCGCGACCGTCGCCGCGCCTGCGCTGGCTCCAGTCCAGCGTCACCCTGTTCGGCATCGTCGACCTTACCGCACGCTCGGTGAAGAACGACACCAGCCAGAAGCGCCTGGACGGCAGTGGCCTGAGCAGCAGCCGACTGGGCTTCCGCGGCATCGAAGACCTGGGCGGCGGCCTGAAGGCCGGCTTCTGGCTCGAAGGCGCGCTCAACCCCGATGACGGCAATGCCAGCGGCTTCAACTTCCAGCGCCGCTCCACCGTCAGCCTGATGGGCGGCTTCGGTGAGATTCGCCTGGGCCGCGACAAGGTGCCCACGCAGCTGAACTGGGACGCCTTCGACCCCTTCGACAACACCGGCATGGGCGCCAACACGCGCCTGAGCGTGGCCAGCGGCATCGTGCCCACGGGCGGCACCTATGGCGCCTTCTCGCGTGCCAACAACATGATCTCGTACATCACCCCAAGCCTGGTGGCCTGTTCGGCCAGGCCTCGGTGGCCGCGGGTGAAGGCACGCTGGGCAACAAGCATGGGCCTGCGCGCAGGTTACAGCGGCGGCGCCCTGCTGGCCGCCGTGGGTTACGGCAACACCGAGGTCACAGGCGCCATCGACGCCAAGGAGACCAACTTCGGCGCGTCCTACGACCTGAAGTTTATGAAGCTGATCGGCTTCACGAGCAAGCTGGACATCGGGCCTGCGTCGCAGGACAACTGGCTCGTCGGCGCCACCGTGCCCCTTCGGCAGCCTCACGCTGCGCGCCAGCTATTCGGAGATGGACGGCAAGGAGAGCATCGCCGTGCGCGACGCCAAGATGCTCGCGCTGGGCGGCGTCTACACGCTGTCCAAGCGCACTGCGCTGTACGCCACCTACTCGAAGATCTCGAACACGAACACGAACTTCACCGTGGCCACGGGCTCGACGCTGACGCGCGGCAATGACTCGACGGGCTACGACTTCGGCATCCGGCACGCCTTCTGAGCATCGGTTCGATCGACCGGCCACCATGAGGGTGGCCCATGCCAACGGCCCCGCTTTGGTGGGGTCGGCCCTTGTGTTTGGGCTTGGCGACAAGCTCGACCAGTTGAACATTCAGCAGGCGGCTGCTGCTTCCCACGCAAGGAGAATCATGAAGAAACTGAACAGGGTGATGGTGCTCTTTGCATTGGCTGCACTTGCCGCCCCGATCGGGGCACTCGCCCAGTCGGCTGCCAAGTCGATCGACAACTGGCGTGCCACTGACGGTACCGTCTGGAAGAACGGCACCAACGAACTCTGCTGGCGCGATGCCGGCTGGACGCCGGCCACCGCGGACGAGAAGTGCGATGGCGCCATCAAGCCCTCGCCGCCCCGGGGCCCGGCGCCCCCGCCGCCCGCCCAGCCGGTGGCTCCGCCTGTCGCGGCGCCGCTGGCCCCGGCCCCGCGTCCTGCTCCGCCCCCGGCCGCACCGATCCAGGAGAAGGTCACCTTCGCCGCTGACGCGCTGTTCGACTTCGACAGGGCCGTTCTCAAACCCGGAGGCGCAAGCCAAGCTGACAGACCTATTGAGAAGGCCAAAGGTGTGACGCTGGAAGTCGTGATCGCCGTCGGCCATACCGACACGGTCGGCAACGATGGCTACAACCAAAAGTTGTCCATCAACCGTGCCGAAGCCGTGAAGAGCTTCCTGGTCGGCAAGGGCATCGAGAAGAGCCGCGTCTACACCGAAGGCAAGGGTTCGAAGAACCCGGTCGCCGACAACAAGACGGCCGCTGGCCGAGCGAAGAACCGTCGCGTGGAAGTGGAAGTCGTCGGTACACGCGCCAGGAACTGACTCTGCGCCCGCTTTCGGTCGGGCCTGGGTGCGCAAGAGCGTGCAGCCCCCAGAGCGGAGGGCACACGCAGGTACTCGGACTGCTCACGGTCGTAGGCCTCATACCTCGGCGCCAGAGTCCTGAGCTTCCCGTCGGACGCTTGAGAGCGCGCAACCCGCGAATGCACGCGCAGGGATAGCGTGCTTCAAACCACAAGAGGCCGCCAGGCCTCAAGGCTGCCAGGGGTTGATCACCGCAGCGCCGGCTGCCTCGAAGGGGCCAATGTCTCGGGTGGCCACGGTCAAGCCGTTGGCCACGGCAATGGCAGCGATGTAGCCATCGGCGCTGGCAATGGCCAATCCCGATGCGCGAGCCCTGGCCATCAATTCTGCATAGGCTTGGGAGCAGCCCAGATCAAACGGCAGCACGCGGCCGGAGAAGAGAGGCAGCACCCGCGTCTCCAGACTTTCTTGCAGGCCCGCTCGCCGCTTGCCCGCAGGCAGCAGGGCCAAGCCAGCGCGCAGTTCGGCCACCGTGATGGCCGACAGGAACAGCGTTTCCAGTGCCTGCGCGTCGATCCACTCGGTCACGCGGGCATCGGGCGCCGGGCGCAGCGGCTCCGACACCACATTGGTGTCCAGCAGGATCATTCGAAATTCACCGGTCGGGCGGGGGTCTTGCTGCGCACCTGCTCGAAGACGGCAAACTCTTCATCACTGAGCTTGGCCCGCCTGCCCATGTCGGCCAGCAGCGAGCCCAGCTTCACCCGCCCTTGCGGGCTGACTGCAGACTCCAGGATGTCACGCACCTCGGCCTCCATGCTGTGGCCACGCTGGGCGGCCCGCACGCGCAAAGCGCGGTGCACCTCGTCGGTGATGTTTCGTACGGTCAGCATGGCCATCTTCATCTCCTCGTCACGCCGTCAGTGCATGCATTGTACCGAATCGCATGCATTTCCGTTGTGCCAAGGCTCCAAGGGCTGCTCAGGGGCGGCGGCGCCTGTTCGGCTGATTGACCTGCAGACGTACAGCCCGCATCCAGTGTCGACAAGCGCGGCCGGCCCTTGAGCGACCGCTTTGGAGGATGAGCGCCTTCGAGTGACCGTCGGCCTATGGCGGCTGTTCCTCACATTGCCGACACTCAGCCTTCAAGGTCGGGTGTGCGCCGCATTGCTGCCGACCAGCGGCGCGAAGCGAGTACCGGCACCCGACCCTGAGCTGAACTACGTCCCCTCCGATTCGAGGCCGCAAAGCGGACGGCCGAAACACGATCTTGATCATTGACATCGGGCGCCCCCAGGCGCACCGCCCTGGTTCGGGACGAGCACAGGGCAGTTGCGCCTTGACTTACTACGTAAGCCGAAATATGATGAGGCCCGACGTTCAGTCCAGGAACCCACATGCCGACGCTCCTAGTCTCCTCGAAAGGCCAGATCGTGTTGCCCGCCGAAATGCGGCGCCGACTCGGTATGGGTGCAGGCGCAAGGATAGAGGTGCTGGAAGAGTCGGACGGGCTGAAGCTGCGCGTCGTCCGTTCTGTCGCGACGGCCGACATGACCGACATGGCGGGCATGGTCAAGGCGCGAGCGCGCGGTGTTCCACGCCGCCTGGAGGATTTCGACCCTGCGTCGCTGCTGACCCGTTCGCGGCGCGGCAATTCATGAGGGCCCTGGACACGAACGTTCTGGCGCGGTTCTTCGTCGATGATGCCGACGATGCACAAGCTGCCAAACAACGTCCCGCGGCCATCGCAGCGCTCGCCGAACGATCGTTTGTCTCTGTGACCGTGTTGCTTGAACTGGAGTGGGTCATGCGCGGGTTCTACGAACTGCCAGCGAGGGATGTTTCCCGCGTGTTGCGTGCGCTGGCGAGCATTGAGCACATCACTCTCGAAGATCGTGACGCGGTTCTGGTGGCGTTCGATGCGTTCGACAAGGGTCTCGATTTCGCTGATGCGCTGCACCTCTCGCGCAGCTCTCGTGCATCCGGTTTCGCGACATTCGACCAACGACTTGCGAAGCGGGCAAAGGCTCTCGCGCTGACGCCGCCGGTGGAGTTGCTTGGCTGAAACGACTCCGGCGCAGCCGGTGGGCGGAAATTGGAAGTTGCTCGGCCAGACGGCCGAGCCCCGACACCGCTCGAGCGTGGTTCACCGCGAATGCAACATCGACCGTGCGACCGCTCCCGGGCAGCGAGTCCATGGGGCCGGCCAGCAGGCCTCGACGCATACCGGCCTTCTGGCTGCAGAGACCTGCGCGCTTGAAGCGGTCATCCGTAGTCACAGGCTGGAGCGAAGCATCGATGAACCCAGCCGCTGCATCGAGTCAATTGTCGATGGGCCGACCCGACATCAACTCGACGTCAAGAAACGGCCATTGGGGCATTGCCGCCCGCCGCAATCCCTTACCGTCGCTCGGGTGCCGCTGAGGTCGACACGGTGGTCCCATCTCCGGATGCCTCACCGGCGGCAGTGAGAAATGGGTTCCATTCCCACGCCCTTTCCGGCGCAGGGGCGCGCAAACTTCGGGTCCAATTCGTTGACTTCGTGCTCCAAGTTGGCTGCGCCATGATCGAACCCGCCATCCCCGTCGACGAAGCCACGCGGCTCAGCACGCTGCGCTCGCTCAACATCCTCGACACCTTGCCCGAGGAGCGCTTCGACCGGCTGACGCGCATGGCGCGGCGGATGTTCGGCGTGCCAATCGTGTTGATCAGCCTGGTCGACGAGAACCGTCAGTGGTTCAAGTCCTGCCAGGGGTTGACCGTCAGCGAGACCCCGCGCGACATCTCGTTCTGCGGTCACGCCATCTTGGGCGAAGACATCTTGGTGGTGCCCGAAGCGCTTGCCGACGAACGCTTCCAAGACAATCCCCTGGTCACCGATGGGCCGAAGATCCGCTTCTATGCTGGGTGCCCGCTGTGGGTCAATGGCCGCAAGCTCGGTACGCTGTGCCTGATTGACCAGCAGCCGCGCGACTTCGATGCCGATGACCGCAGCCTGCTGCGCGACCTCGCACGCATGGCCGAGCAAGAGATCGCCGCGGTCGAAATGGCGACGATGGACGAGTTGACCCAAATTTCGAACCGTCGCGGCTTTCTGGCCTTCGGGCAACACGCACTGGGTCTGTGTACCAGGCTGAAGCGGCCAGCGTCGCTGTTCTATTTCGACCTCGACGGCTTCAAGTCGATCAACGACCGTTTCGGTCACGCCGAGGGTGATCGCGCCCTGGTGGCATTCTCGACGCATTTGATGCAGACCTTTCGCGACTCCGACGTGGTCGGCCGGCTCGGCGGCGACGAGTTCGTTGCGCTGATGACAAACTGCACCGAGGACCAGGGCCAACACGCGTTGCAACGGTTGGGGCAGGCCGTGCAACAGCATAACAAGCAGCGCGCGCTGTGCTGCGACATCCACTTCAGCGTGGGTACCGTCGCCTTCGACGAGAGTAGGCACCGGTCGATTCAGGATCTGCTGGCCGAGGCCGACGCCCTGATGTACGAGCACAAACGAAGTACGAAGGTGGCCTGAAGGCGGCTCGGGGCTGTTCCACTCACCTGCCCTGCATGTCATGACGGTCAGACGCGCAACTCGACTCAGTGGAGCACGGCTGTGATGCGTCTACAGCCCGCTCCGACTCCGCCGCAAGCTCCCTCGCGTGCGACCTCGAATTCGTCGCGAGCATGCCTGGAAGCCGACCGCCGCCACGGACCGGTCCTGGCCGGGACTGCGAGTTCGCAGTGAAGCCCGACAGCGGCCCTTCGCTTCAACGCAGGGTGAACGGCTGATCTTTCAGGGCGCGAGCTCAACATCCCGACCTCGACGCGACATTCGAGGCTCGAATCCGTAGGCCTGGAGCCGCCGCTTGGGCAATCCCGCAGTCGCCCGTAGGAGGCCACGCCCGGCCGACCTGGGTCAAACTCGGGCCATGAACCCGATCGAAACCTTCAACTGGGGCCTGATCGGGCCCGGCGGCATCGCCCATCGCTTCGCTGCGGCCGTTAACGGCCTGCCTGGTGCACGGTTGCAGGCCGTGCTGGCGCGCGACGCCCAGCGCGGCGCCACCTTCGCCCGGCAATGGGCGAGAGAAGGCACCGCCGTACCCACGGTGCACACCGAGCTGCAAGCGCTGTTGGCCGACCCTTCCGTGCAGGCCGTCTACATCGCCACGCCGCACGACAGCCACGCGCGCCTGGCCAGCGCATGCCTTCGCGCCGGCAAGCCGGTGCTGTGCGAGAAGCCGCTGACGCCCACGCTGGCGCAGACCCATGCCCTGATCGAACTGAGCGCTACCCACCGTGTGTTCCTGATGGAGGCGCTGTGGTCGCGCTTCCTGCCGGTGTACGACCAGGTGGCTCAGTGGCTGCGCAGCGGGACCATCGGCGCGGTGCGCACGGTGCAGTCCAGCTTCTGCTTCAACCTGCCCTTCGACGCCCAGCACCGTGTCTTCAACCCACAGTTGGCCGGTGGCGCGATGCTGGACATCGGCATCTACAACCTGGCACTGACCCGCTTCATGCTGGAAAGCAGCCTGGGTGCCTGCCCTGAGCCCGAGCGCATCGTGGCCAGCGGCACTCTCGCGTCCACGGGCGTGGACCAGCGCGTGGGCGGGACGCTGGTCTTTCCGGGCGGCGTCATCGCGCAGTGGGTCTGCGGCTTCGATGCCACCTCGGACAACGCGCTGGTGGTCAACGGCGAACACGGAAGCATCAGGCTGCCCATGCGCTTCTGGGAAGGCACGCGCGCCGTGCTGGCGCTGAAGGACCGGGCCGAGGTCGTCTGCGAAGCGCCGTTCCGTATCAACGGCTTCGAGGGCGAGGTCGAGGAAGCCATGCACTGCATCGGCGCCGGTCAGTTGGAGAGCCCGCGCATGCCGCACGCCGAGACCTTGGCGCTCGCGCGCTGGAACCACGAAGTCCTGCGCCAGTTGGGCGTGCGGTACCCATTCGAGTGACGTGGCGCGGCTGCCCAAGTGCTCTTCGACACTGCCGATCTCACGCACCACAGGGACACGAATCACGCGTCAGCGGCCCAGTAGCGGGCGGTCTCGAGCCGCACGCCGCCCCACCGCCGCTCGGAGTGCCGCCCACGTGAGGTACCTGCACGGTCGGCGATCGGCTGATGATCGCGTCGGGACGCCGGGAAGTCACAGTCAGCCAATGTCCGTTGGTGGCCGAGACCTCCAGTTCCCCGCGATCGCCGCCAGCAGCCATTCGATCAGCCGAAGACCGAGCGACCGGTCTTCTGGGAAGCGACCTCAACATCTTGATCCATCGCCCACGGCCGCCCGCTTGAGCTCGAGGCACGCAGGCTGATGGCGGCAATCCGCCGCGAGGTGTTCGTTCGCCAACGAGAAACCGGCCTTGGCTTGGTGTTCAGGTTGCGATGGCAAAGGAGGTCGCCAGCCGGCTGACCTCGGCGAGCACGGCCTCGTCCTGGGGCCGCACCCACTCCGTGCTCTTCGCCGGACCCTCGTAGAAGCAGGCCAGCACCCACGGCTTGCGGCGCGGCGGCCAGAAGATCGCTACATCGTTGATGCGATCGGGCATGTCGGAATTGAAGCCGGTACCCGTCTTGTCGCCGGCACGCCAGGCGGCAGGCAGTCCGGCTCTCAGGCGGCGCTGGCCGGTCCTCGTGGCTTCCATCCAGGCGATCAATCGGGCTCGGCTCGCGGGCTTCAGGGCATTGCCGGTGCAAAGGTGCGCCACGAGATCGGCAAAGGCCGCGGGGTTGCTGGTATCGCGCTCGTCCCCGGGGGAGACGCGGTTCATTTCGGGCTCGTACCTGTCGATGCGCGTGACAGGGTCGCCTTGCGCGCGCAGCCAGCGGGTGAAACCCTCGGGGCCACCCATCGTACGCAAGAGCACATTGGCAGCCAGGTTGTCGCTCGTGAGCTGAGCAGCCTCGGCCAATGCCAAGGGCGTCGCCCAGCCACGTGCGAGCCAGGCTTCGGTGGAAGGCATGTGGGGCACTCGCTCGTCGCGGCGCAGCGGCAGCCGGATGTCGGCCCGCAGGCGGCCCTGGTCGATGGCCTGCAGCACCGCGGCTGCCAGCGGCAACTTGAAGGTCGAGCACAGGCCGAAGCGCTCCTCGCCGCGGTGTGCCCAGCGCCTGCCAGAGCCGGTGTCGAGCAAGGCCACGCCGAGCCGGCCACCAGCACGGGCCTCGAGTTCGGCCAGAGCGTCCGCCGCCATCACGGGAAAGGGCAGCAGGCCGGCCCACAGAACCGTTCGTCGGGTAAAGCTCATAGCAAAACTCATGGATCTGATGCAGGTGCGCTGAATTCTCCCAATGCCGAACCAAGGGCGCCAACGAAATCTCTTCAGGTTCGACGTTAGGACTGATCATGAGTCTTGCCCGGTACTCGCTGAACCACACCCATCCCTTTGCCGTCGCGTCGCGGCACCTGAACATGACGCGGGCAGCCGACGACCTGCGTGTCACCCCGGCCGCCGTCAGCCGCCAGATCAGGGCGCTGGAGGCGCAGATCGGCAAACCGCTGTTCCTGCGCACGGCGCGTTGTCTCCAGCTCAGCGATGACGGAGAGCACTTTGTCGACGCGACAGACGCGAAGCGCCCGCTGCGGCACGGCTTCGGGCAGCGAGGCTGGCAGGCCCTAGGCTGCTTACCCTGGATCCACGACGGCGACCTTGTTCTTGCGGCCTGCGAAGCCTTCGATCACGAGCGATTGCGGTTGGCCGACCCGGTGAGGTCGGTCCAAGGCGAAGCTGACGTTCGCGATCAACCGTCGACGCCGCTCGCCAGGAAGGGGACTATCAAGGTCGCAGGCCGACCCTTCAGCGGCGCACGCTCCGCCGAACTCGACGCCCATAAGCGGTCGGTCCGCATTCGCGCTCAGCGTGCGAGAACGACAGGACGCAGCCGGCTACGTGCGCTTGCATGAACTCAACCAGAACAGCGGCTTCGGTGCGACCCTGGTCACGCAAACCGCCACTGGCCATCGCACCTATGTGGCGGGCACCGCGCGCCTTCCCTTGGGGCAGTCGTTGGCACTCACCGGCAAGCTCGGTGTTTCCTTCGGCAAAGTGACTGATACCAGCCCCTCCACGGCGGTGACGAACTTGCTCGTGGGCAGAAAGACCTCGCTTCTCGTCGGCACGGGCGCCGAATATGTGCTCAACCACAACGTGTCGTTTTCGGTCGAGCTGGAGAGCTACGGAAATATCTCCAATCAGGTCAAGGGCAACTCGCTGACCGTCGGCACCCGGTTCACGTTCTGAGGTGGCTCCGTCGCATTCAGACAGGAAACGGCTTTGACCTGACCCGCGCCCCCTCCTCAGATCGACATGCAGCCGGCGACCACTGGCGGTCGTCTCGCACTTCCGGGCTTCGCTTCGTCTCATGGCCCTGTTGCCATTTCGCAGTCTGGGCCGACACTCGTACACAACTTCACCATGCTGGAGAACCACATGACCTCCCGTCTTCGGCGCATCCTGGCCTCGCTGGCCACCCTGCTCGTCGCAGCACACGCGCACGCCTTCGAGGCCGGCTGGATGCAGATCCAGACCGCCGGCGCCACACCAGATGCCCCCACGACGACGGTCGCTCTGTACTACCCGACGATGGCCGCTTCACGAGCTATCGCCATGGGCCCGTTCGCGCTCGACGTCGCCATCGGCGGCAAACCCATCGACAAGGTCAAGGCGCTGATCCTGCTCAGTCATGGCATCAGCGGCACCGAATCCGGGCACAGTGTCCTGGCGCAAGCCCTGGCCCGCAATGGCTATCTGGTCGCCGCGCTCCGTCATCCCGGCGACAACTGGCAGGATCGGTCTCTGATGGGGAAGGGCCCCGAGCGCTACTTCGACGAGCGGCCGCGACAAGCTTCGCGGGTCATCGACGGGATCCTGGCCGATCCAGCGTGGAAGGCCCGCATTGCGACCGACAGCCAGGGGCCTCTCGTGGGTGCGCTGGGGCACTCGGCAGGCGGCTACACGGTGCTGGCGTTGGCAGGGGCCAGGCCAGACTTGTCCCGGATGAGGAAGCACTGCCAGGCCGAAGCATCCGAAGATCCGATCTTCTGCAGCCTGGGCCGCTCGGGTGAAGCGACGCCCCCGTCACCCGTGGCCACGCGCTCGCTCAAGGACGAGCGCGTTCGGGCGATCGTCGCGATGGCCCCGACAGGTGTGCTGCTCACCGCCGAGTCGCTCGCCGCGGTTCGCTCGGCGACGATGATCTACGAGGCAGAGCTCGATCGTTTCCTGGTGCCGCGATTTCATGCCGAGTGGGTTGCCAGCAATCTGCCTGCGGCGAACCTGCATCGGGTGCCCAACGCCTGGCACTTCGCCTTCATGGATACGCCCAACATGCCCATCCCCAGCCACGACGGCGACGTCGCCGCGAACCCGCCGGGTTTCGATCGCGCTGCGTTCCTGAAGCAGCTCGCAGTCGAAATCGCGGCCTTCTTCGACAAGGCCCTTCTCTAGCCGATCCAGCTCAAGGGTTCTCCCATCCCAAGCTCAAACCAGGCGACATCCGGCAACCGAGGTCACATGTTCCTCAATAGATTACTCAGGGCGTTCGCGGTGGCGGGCTCCGTCCTGCTTGCCGGGCAGGCCATGGCCGGGGTCGGTGGTCTACCTGCGCCCACCAGCCTCCAGGATACGACCGACCGCTCCATCGAACGACGGATGCAGGAAGCCCGCATCGTGGGGCTTGGAGCCGCCATCATCGTCAACAGGAAGGTCGTCTGGACAAAGGGATACGGATTCGCTGACAAGGAGCGTGCGCTACCGTTCAGGCCGAACACGATCATGAATGTCGGTTCGATCAGCAAGACCATCACTGGCGCAGCACTGATGCGCGCAGTTCAAGACGGGCAACTCTCCCTCGACGACGACATCAACCAACATCTGCCGTTCAAGGTGGCCAATCCCTACTTTCCGAACGAGTCAATCACCTTGAGGCAGTTGGCGACGCACACCTCGAGCATCAAAGACCGCGGCTCGGTCTACGCGGGCGCCTACCACTTCGGCCGCGACTCGCCGGAGACCCTGGGAGAATTCCTGCACGACTACTTTGCATCGAGCGGAAAGAACTACTCGAAAGAAAACTTCTTGGATGCGAAGCCAGGGACACACCGCGAATACTCGAACATCGCCGCCGCGCTGGCTGGCTACATCGTTGAACTGGCCGTCGGCGAGAAGTTCAATGTGTACACGAAGCGAACCATCTTCGCGCCCCTGCAGATGGACGACACGGGCTGGCTGATGTCCGAAGTCGATCTGACCAGGCACTCGAACTTGTACATCGCGCAGGGCCTCGCTGTGCCCATCCAGCTCTACGGGCTGAGCACCTATCCAGACGGAGGCCTGCGCACTTCCGTCGAAAATCTTTCACGGTTCTTCATCGCCTTGCTGAACGATGGCGTGTTCGATGGCGTGCGCATTCTTCACAAGAAATCTGTCGATGAGATGCTCAGGTTCCAGTACAGCGCCGCAAACAGACCTGACAAAGTGAAACTGAGCGGTGAGGGCTCGGTGAATTCCGGAATCTTCTGGGCCACGAAAGAGTCACTGACAAGGATTGGCCACAATGGTGCCGACCCTGGCTTGGTGACGATGATGCTGTCGGATGTCGACAAACAAGTCGGGGTGATTCTCTTTGTAAACACCGCGACTCGCCAAGAGGACGGAGCGGCCTACGGTGCCATCTTCGATGATCTTTGGGAACTTGGCGTGTATCTCAGACGCGTCGCAGTGAACTAGTCTCGCTGTGTCGCAAGAGTAGCTTTGCCTTGCTTGCACTGCTCAACGAGCGGCAAACCGTCCGATCTCCGGCCCATACATTGCCCTTTCATCGGCTCGCGCGCCGGTTGATCGCGCGACCGGACTGCTGGCGTGCCACGTGCGCCAGCGTACAGAGCAGGGGTCTCTTCAGGACGATCATGATCCTGTGGATTCCCACGGTTGTGGTGGTGCCATGAGAGGTCGTGGCGAACATGCCAGAGTGCGGCTGCAAGCAGGGGCAAGCCATCGATTCGGCAGCTGGCGCTATGGCCTGATCCGCCGGGCAGCGAGGTTCGGTGTCGTCCTTTGCGCGACGGCCATGTCGCTGTGGACGCCGCTGGCCGCCGGCCAGAAGCAGACGGTCTGCGCGATCACCGTCAACTCCGCCGACGAGAAGGAGGCGTTCCGCCGCCATCTGCCCGCCGAGAAGTACCAGTTCGTCGAACTCGTGGAGCGCGACCGGCCCGATTGGCTGGCCTCGGCCTGCCGTGCGGGGATCTCCTGCGACGTGCTCATCATCTCCGGCCATTACGACGGCAGCAGCGAATTCTTCTCTGACCGGCTGGAGGCCACGGAGCACCTGCCTGTCGACGAACTGGAGCGCGTGTCCTGTAGCGCCTCTTGCCCGGGACTCCTGTCGAGGCTGAAAGAGGTCCACCTCTTCGGCTGCAACACCCTGAATCCCCAACCCCTCAGCAGTTCGTCGGCAGAGATCGTGCGCAGTCTCGTGCGCGAGGGGCACTCGCCGAGAGAGGCCGAGCAGCACCTGCGATCCCTGAACGCGGGGCACGGCGAGAGCAGCCGCGACCGCATGCGGCTGGTGTTCAAGGACGTTCCGGTGATCTACGGCTTCTCGTCGGTGGCGCCGCTCGGTCCGATCGCAGGCTCCGTGCTGAGCGGCTATTTCCGGACCCACGGCACCGGCGAGATCGGTCAAGGCCACCCGAGTGGCCGCCTGCTCGGGAACTTCGCACCGTACGCGCTGACCGTGGCCCAGGGCATGACCGATCAGGATCCCCACGCTGCTGTGCGACGCGACGTGTGCCAGTTCGCTGACGACCGGCTGTCGGACGTGACGAGGCTCGAGTTCGTCCATCGACTCCTGCAACGGGAGATCGCGGAAGCCAGGATCTATCTCGACCGCATCCAGCGCTACGCGACGGCACTCGACGACCCCGCGCGGCGGACACCGGAGGTGGTTCGGGCGCTCGCCGACATCACGCACGACGCAGCCACCCGCAAGCGCTTCCTCGACTTCGCACGCGACGCAGACCAACCGGCAGTCCGCACGCGCATGCTCAAGGTCGCACGCGACCTGGGCTGGCTGTCGGGTGACGAACTTCGGAGGGAATTCGCCTTGATGCTGGACGAACTCCTGGTCCGCGGCGCGGTCGGCATAGGCGAGGTCGACCTCGCCTGCACCTTGAACCAGGAGCACGAACTCGATGGCGAGTTCGACCGCCGCTGGGTGCCAGGAGTTGCGGCCGACGACATTGCGCATGCCGCCGTTCGCGCTTGCCTGGGCAGTGCCGAGGAGCGCGAGCGCACGCTGGCGGGGCTGGTCAGCCCGAACGTGCCGGACGTGCAGATCGCGCGCGCCTACCTGCGGCGCCGGCCCATCACTGACGCCACTGAGTTGCGCCAGGTCGCTGCGGGCATCGTGCGCATGCGGCCGTCGGACGCGCAGGTGCGCGCTCTGGAGGCCCTGGGCCGGCACTACGTGTCCGATCACGCGATCCTGGACATGTTGGTCGACCTGTACTCGGAGACTTCGTCCTGGTCCGTCCAGGCGGCGATCGCGGGCATCCTGATCCGCGCCGACCGGCAGTCGATCGCCAGCCCTCGCCTCCTGAACACGTTGCAGAAGGACCGCCGGCCCTCACCCCAAGGCGACGACATGGTCGACGCGCTGATCCACCGGCTGCAATCGCCCTGAACGTCCGGTTACAGCCACTTTCCGCGCCGGCGCCGGGTGTGAAACACTGTCGGGATGATGCGTCGAAAATGCTGGCCCGGATCTCGATTTCGCAGCTGGATCGCCGTCATGGCGTGCTTGGCTGCGGCAGCGTCGGCCGAGGCCGGCGCCGCGCCGAAGACGGTGTGCACAGTCACCATCAACTCATCCGACGAACGCGACGTCTTCCAGCGCCGTCTGCCGCGTGACGAATACCAGTTCGTCGAACTGGTGCAGCGCGGGAATTCCGATTGGCTGAACTCTGCCTGCCAACGCGGTGTGACCTGCGACGCGCTCATCATTTCGGGCCACTTCGACGACGGCACCGAGTTCTACACCGACCGTTTCGACGACAAGGAATTCCTGACGGTCCACGAGATGCAGCGTGCGTCCTGCAGCGCGTCCTGCAGTGGACTGTTCGCGCAGCTCAAGGAGGTGTACCTGTTCGGCTGCAACACGCTGAAGTCGGAGCCCCGGCACATTGCCTCGGCCGAGGTCGCACGCAGCCTCGTCCGGACCGGTCACTCGCAGGCCGATGCCGAACGCGTGGCGGCCTTGCTGAACGATCGCTATGGCCAGAGCAACCGCGACCGGCTGCGCCACGTGTTCAAGGACGTACCGGTGCTCTACGGCTTTTCGTCCAAGGCCCCGCTCGGGCGCACGGCAGGGCCGCTGCTCGAACGCTATTTCCAGTCGGCACCGTCGGGCGAGGTTGCAGGCGGGCGCTCGAGCCCGTCGCTCCTGAGTCTCTTCGCACCGAGCTCGATGATCGCCGTCGCGGGGCTGACCGATGCGGATCCGCACGCGGGCTTCCGCCGCGACATGTGCGGCCTGGCAGACGATCGGCCCTCGGATACACAGAAGCTCGTCTTCGTGCACGAGGTGCTGCGGCGCGACGTCACCGAGGTGCGCATGTTCCTTGACCACATCGAACGCTACGCCGCCTCGATCGGCCCGGCGCAGCGGCTCGTGCCCGAGGTGGCCGCTGCCCTGGGCGCGATCGAAGGCGACCGCCGCACGCGTGACCGCTTCATCGAGTTTGCGCGCGACGCCGACGAAGCAGCGGTGCAGACCCGCATGATGGCACTGGCGCGCACGCTCGGGTGGCTGTCGCCGGCACAGGAGCGGTCGGAGTTTCTGCACATGATCGCGGACCGCATGGCCCGCGGCAGCCTTGGACGGACCGAGGTCGATCTCGCCTGTACCAACCATCATGACCGCGACGCGGATCTTGCGCGCAGGCTACTGGCCACGGGTGCGCCGCACGCCGGCAACGTCACGCATTCGGCCGTGCTGGCGTGCCTGGGCAGCGCGGAAGCCCACGCGCGCACGCTTCATGCTCTGACCAGTCCGCGCGACGAGGAGGTCTCGATAGCACAGGCGTATCTGCGCCATCGACCGCTGGCCAACGTGGTTGAACTGCGGACGGTCACGTGGGACATCGCGCGCATGACCGCCTCCGGCGCCCAGGTGCGCGCCCTCGAGACGCTGGCCAAGCAGCGCCTGGCCGATCCGCAGAGCCTGCAGGAGATTGCACGCCTGTTCCCGCTCGCTCGCTCGCTCGAAGTGCAGCGCGCGATCGCCGGCATCCTCATCCGCGCCGACACCACGCTGCTGCCGCGAGCCGACCTGGCGCGGTCGCTGCGCCAGCACCGGCTGAAGTCACCTGACGGCAATGACGTGATCGAGGTGCTGATTCGCCTGCTTCAGTCCGCTTGACACTCCCCCGAGGTCCGGGAGCGCGCGGTACGCATGGACTTCGATGCCAACGACCAGCATCCGGCAGGCGCAGCAAGCTCAGTTGCCGAGCAACTCGCCGATATTCTTCAGATCCTCGATGCGGTCACACACGGCCTTGACCATCATCATGAGCGGCGGGCCCATGAACAGCCCCCAGATCCCCCACAGCCAGCCCCAGGCGAGCACGCCGACGAAGATCACGACCGGGTTCATGCGGCTGGCGCGGCCCGTCAGCCAGGGCGTCAGCAGGTTGCCCTCCAGCGTGTTGATGAGGAGGGAACCCCCTCCGATCATTGCTGCCATGCCCAGCGTGCCGAACTGCAGGAAGCCCGCCAGCGCCAAGCCGCCGGCGGTGACCACCGAACCGAGATAGGGGACGAGGTTGAGCAAGGCGGCCGCAACGCCCCATACGGCGGCGTGGTCCAGCCCGATCCACGACAGTGCCAGCCAGGTGGCCACGCCGACGAGCACGCTGGTGAACAGCTGAACCGTCAGATAGCGCTGGATCTGCGCGGTGATGTCGTCGAGCACCTGGATCGTGATCTTCTTCTTGCTGAAGGTGGGCCCGGCGATCTTGACCATCTTGCGGCGGAAACTGTTGCCCGACGCCAGCAGGAAGAACGTGATGAAGAGCACCACCATCGCCTGTCCCACCAGGCCCACCAGACCGAGCGTGCTACCCCAGAGGTAGTCCTTGATATTGAAGTGCGGCCGCTCGATCTGTACACGCGTGACGCCCTTGCTGGCCGCCGGCGCGGCTGAGCCACTGGCCTCGGCAGCCTCCTCGATCTTCGCCGCCGCCCGTTGCACTTTCTGGATGGGGCCCTCGGCCGCGCCGGGCGCAGCACGAACGGCCTCGCGCAGCCTTTGCGCCGCGTCGGGCAAAGAGTCGACCAGCGCCGTGGCGTCGTCGCTCAGCGAATGGAGCATCGACCCGAGGCCGCCCACGACCGCGGTCAGCAGCACTGCCGCCCCGAGCGCGCGCGGAATGTGCCAGCGCTGCATTCGCTCCACCGCGGGCGACAGCGCATAACTCGACATCACGCCCAGCAGCAGGGGAATGAATACCGCGCTGGCCCAGTGCAGCATGACGATGCTGAGCATGAGCGCGATGACCGCCAGCGACACGCTGCGCACGTCGATGGGCATGTGCAGATACAGACGTTCCGGCTCGGGCTCGGGCTCGGGGGCAAGAGCTTCGCGAAAGGGTTCGGCATCAGGCAATGGGTCGACTTGCATGGCGGTGCCTCTGGTGATTGCCGGGACCATGTCATACAGCCCCTGAAGACGAACGTCTTGCAGACCGCGACCGTTGGCTTTGATGCTTCAAGGCGGGGCGGGGCGGGGCGGCCGCGGCGCCGGATGAAGAGGAAAGTTCAATACCCAGCGGCGCGCGCCTTGCGCGCGCAGGAAGCCAGTGCGCCCGCTTTCGCCACCTTCGTGGCCTTCACGGGTGCTGCTTCCGTCAACGTTCATCACCCGCGCGACCAATGGCCCAGGGATACGCCGACCTCAGCCTCGGACCACGGCTTGCGAAGCTGCCATGTCACCTGCCCGCCGGGGGGGCGGCAACCGTTCATCCGTACAGCAGATTCGTCGGCTTCCAAACCCGCAAGTGCGCTACGCCGACCTGTCACTTCTTGGCGGCTTCCCTCACATCGCTGATGGCTTCCTTGAGGTCGCCAACCCCCTTCTGGACTTTTCCCTTGGCCTGGTTCTTCAGCCCTTTGACCTGTTGTCCAGTATCGCCGACCAGTTTGCCGGCCTCTTCCTGGATCTTGCCCCCGATGTCCTTCAGGGCGCCCTTGACTTGGTCCTTGTTCATGCTCATTTTCAGTTCCTCTGTTACCTGCTCTTCAACACCGGGAACCCATTACGGCCCCGGCTACTGCGCGAACGGCCGAATCGTTATCTCAGCCTCGAAACGAAGCGATTTCGAGCATGCTCCTGGGAGGATGCAGCGGTCTTGAGAGTGATCAATCCGGGTCGGCGCGCCGTTCGTCCGATGAACGGCGCGATCGGATCGCGAGCGCGCCCGATGTCTGTGGAGCCCCGGCATGGGCTGGCGGCCGACACTCATCTTGAGCGCCGCCGGCTGCGATTGCCTGCCGTCGACCTGCATCCGGTTCACGCGGCCGAGGAACTCGGCGACGAAGGGATGGCCGGGCTGGCGGTAGAGGTCTTCGCCTCGGCCGACCTGCACGATGTGCCCAGCCTGCATGACGGCCAGCCGGTCGGCAATTGCCAGAAGTTTCATACCTCTGCAAACGTCGTCCGGTTAAGCTCGTCTCCCGATGTCATCATTTCGCCACAGAATTGCGCTAGGGATCGCCGGAGCAGACGCCAAGGTGCTGTCGTGGTGGCGGGCTTTGTGCACGCTTTCCGTGCTGAACGTATGCCTGTGGGTGGCCGTCTGGCACTTCGGGCCTGTCAGCGGTGTCCACGGGGGTTTGCAGCTCGTGTTGTCGGGCATCTACGTGTTGGTGTGCGCCTACCGCTCGGTGCTTCCCCGGGTGGACCTTGAACGGCTCGTCATCGTGGACACGCGTCTGTCCAGCATCTTCCTGGGCCGCACCGCAGCCACGGTCGCCGAGATCTGCTTCGCGATTCAACTGGGGCTGCTGGTCCATCAGCTGGGCGCGCATGCCGGCGTGCCGTGGGTACAGAGCGCCGCCTGGGCAATCCCGGTGTTCATGGTGGTGGCACAGGGCTTCTGCTGGCACAGCGTGCTGACGCTGAATCACATCACCCAGGCCGTCGAGTCCATGCTCTGGGCGGCAGGCTTTTCCTGGATGGCGGCGCTGCTGGGCGTCATCGCCCTCGACAGCAGTGGCTGGGTCAACTCGTTGGCGATCTTCGGAGCTTTCTGCTCGATGGCCTTCGTCGCTTATGTCCTGGGGGTGGACGCGCCGATGTACTGGCGTCGCTACCGGCGCGCGCGCGCGCGCGGGCAGAGCTACATGCGCCTGGACATGGGCGCGCAAGACGCCTGGCACCGCCGCGTGCACAGCGGCAACTGGGCCGCGTGGAAGGCCGATGCGCTCTGGCTGACGCCTTACTTCAGCTTCGGCGTCTGGGTCAGCATCGCAATGGTGTGCGTTCCCGGCGCCTGAGGACCTCCAAGGCACGAGCCTGCAATGGCGCGAGCGCCCTTTGACCTCGCGGCGTGCTCATGTGCCGTTCATCGAGGCCGTGGTGCCCGGCTCGGATTGCAGCCGGCTGCTGCCGCTGTAGCGCGGCGGGCGGGCTCGCCGACGCGCTGCCAGCCTGCCTGGGTCCCGGTGCTGTCCACTGGCCTGCCGGGCTCGTGGACTGCCCGATAACCTGGCCGGCGCGCTTTCAAGTCAACACCCGGCCAAGTGATGACCACCACCCCGGTGTCAGACACCGGCGCACGCTCGCCAGCGGCCACCGCGCGACACGCCTTGTTCGACGCCCAGTGGGCCGACAACATGCAGCGCTACCCCGAGTGGGCCGCGGATCACGCACTGCTGCAGGCCAGCAACAGACAGTCGGACTTTCATGACGACACCAGAAGTCAGGAGCGGCGTCAAATGTAGCGGCCGCTTGCCTGTGCTCAACGGCGATCGCGCTGTCAGGTCCGCGGCCACGTCACTGCCCAGCCGCGTAAACGGCTCGAAGTACGGACTCTTCTCGCCTTCAGCGGCAAGCTGGCGCGGCTGATCGACGACTGGGTGGCCGAAGAAGCGAAGCGACGCTGAGGACGAACTGGCCCTACGCGGACTGGCTACCGACAGCGGTGACCAGGCCCGAGCTGTCGCCGCAGGGCTACTGCTTGACCATCTCGTAGCCGCCGCTCTTGTTGGTCTTGAGATTCTGCCAGCTCACCTTGGCGTTCTTGCCGCTGGCATCGACTTGCATGCGCATCGTGAGCCAGGCCTTGCCGTCCTTCTTGTTGGTTTCCACCAGCGTGTGTTTGTCAGGCATGCTGACCGAGACCGTATCGACGACCTTGTCGCCCTTGACCGGTGCGTCGCTGCCATCGAGCTTGGCGGTGTAACCGACCCCGGTGCTGGCCGTCATGGTGACACGGTCGCCCTCGGTCTTGAAGGTGACGATCTCGTCGGAATCTTTGGATTTCCAGCGCCCGTCGATGGCCGACTGTGCAGCGGCCAGCATCGGCAGCGAGGTGAGGCCGGCGAGCAATGCAGCTGCCGCCCATCTCAGAATTCGCGCGGCCATGCGTCTGCCAGGCATCAAAGGCGCCGGCCGGCCTCAGTCCAGGGACTGGTAGGCGCTCACGAGGCTGAATTCAGGGGCGTGATCCAGGGTCAGCCGAACCCGTTGCCCAGGCTGGATGCTGTGCAGACCCCGGCCCTGCGTGCTCTTCGTCACCGCCCAGGAAACTTCCTGGTCGTCGACGAAGTAGGCGATTCCGAAGCCCGGGAGTACCTCCAAGGCAGTGGCCGTGACGGTGGATGGCAGCGGGCGTGCGGGTGTCATTCCTTGCTCCCTGATCAGAAGAGTCCGATGATAACGGACCACTGGAAGTGGTGAGGACGGCTCAGGTTCACCGGGCCGTTACCGATAAAGCTCATGGCGAGGTGTGCTCAACACCACCTGTCCGCCCAGGAGCAAACTGACTTGAATCAGCCCGCCACCACCGCGGCCCTGGCCGCGATGAGACGAAGTGTTCATGACGCCGTGAGGATGCAGACGGTCGGCCAGATCCTGGCCCGCAAGGCCCTGCAGGCACACTACCAGCCCATCGTTCAACTCAAGAACGGGGACGTCATGGGTCACGAAAGCCTGATTCGGGGCCCTGCCGATTCGGCACTGCGTGCGCCCGATGCACTGTTCCAGGCTGCACGCGCCGAAAACCTGACGGTCGAACTGGAGGAGGCCTGTCTGCGCCAGGGCCTTCGTTCGTGGGTCGCCCAGGCTCCGGGTACGCGGCTGTTCCTCAATCTGAGCGCCAGCACCCTCGTCGACATGGTGAACCGGATGTCGTTGTCGGGCGTCCTGCAGGCGCTCGACGCCGCCGAGGTCTCGCCTGCGGCATTGGTGATCGAGGTCACCGAACACGAACACATCGCCGACCTGCCCAGACTGATCGAGGTGGCGTCTGCCCTGCGCAGCCAGGGCCTGCGCTTTGCGCTGGACGACTTCGGCGATGGCCGTTCCAGCCTGCGGCTGTGGGCCGAACTGCGACCGGAGATCGTGAAGATCGACAAGTACTTCATCCACGGGATGCAGGACCAGGCCGTCAAGGTGCAGACGCTGAAGGGCCTGACACGGTTCGCGGAAACCTTCGGCACTGTGCTCGTGGCCGAGGGCATCGAGACCGAGGCCGAACTGCAGGTCGTTCGCGATCTCGGGATCGAACTCGGCCAGGGGTACTTCCTCGGTCGTCCGGACGCGGTGCCCGCCACGGCGGTGCTGCCCAGGGCGCAGGAGGTCATCGCCAGCGCAGTGATTGCCGTCCTGCCCGAAATGACCCGGGCCGCCAGCGCGGACTTCACGGTCGAGCGTCTGGCGATCAAGGTTTCGACGCTGGGCCCCGCGGCGTTGATGGACGACGTGGCCAAGGCCTTTGCCGATGATTCGACCCTGCGCGCGCTGGCCCTGGTGGACGGCGGGCGACCGGTCGGGCTGCTGAACAGGCAGGCCTTCGTCGACCGCTACGCACGACCCTATTTCAAGGAGCTGTATGGACGCAAGACCGCACTCTCGTTTGCCAACACGACGCCCTTGATCCTGGACAAGCACACGGGGCTCGATGCGATGACCGCCGTTCTGACCTCGTCGGACCAGCGCTACTTGACAGAGGGGTTCATCGTCACGGAAAGCGGCCGCTTCCTGGGCCTGGGCACCGGCGAACAGCTCGTGCGGGTCGTGACCGAGGCCCGCATCGAGGCCGCGCGCCACGCCAATCCGCTGACCTTCCTGCCCGGCAACGTGCCGATCAGTCAGCACATCGCCCGCTTGCTGGCCAGCGGCGGCGAGTTCGTCGCCTGCTACGGCGACCTCAACGACTTCAAACCCTACAACGATCTCTACGGTTACTGGCGTGGCGACGAGATGATTCGTCTGGTGGCGCGCACGCTGGTGTCGCACTGCGACCCCCGCCGCGACTTCGTCGGGCACGTGGGTGGCGACGACTTCGTCGTGCTGTTCCAGAGCGATGACTGGCTCGACCGCTGCGAGCGCATCGTCGCGGCCTTCAACGACGCGGCGCTGTCGCTGTTCGACGACGATGCGCTGGCCAACGGCGGTATCGAGGCCGAGGATCGGCATGGGGTCCGACGTTTCTTCAAGTGCACCACGCTCTCGATCGGAGCCGTCCCAGTGCGCCCCGGGGCCTTCACCCGGCCCGAGCAGGTGGCCTCGGCTGCGGCGGCGGCCAAGCACAGGGCCAAGCTCTCCAGCATCGGACTGGCGATCGAAGGCAGCCCCTAGCCAAGACCCGACAGCCGGTCGCCAGGGACCGCAATCTTCGCGATCCTGACGGCTCCTGGCGAACCGGCAGCGGAGTCGCCAGTTCAGCCCTAGGTGACCTGGCGCACATGGATTCCGGTCACCGAGTGCTATGGTGTTCGGCAATGATGCAGATCGAGCAAGCCACCATGCCACTCCCGAACGCGATGCAGGCCAATCAAGAGCGGATCGTCGCCAGGCTGGCCTCGGAGTGCGACGTGCCGATAGGCGAAATGGCAACCCTCTATGAACACGAGCGGGCTGAACTTGCCTTGGGCGCGCACCTCACGAAGTTCCTGCACGTCTTCGCGACGCGCAACGTGCTGGAATTGCTGCGACTGCGCGCTGCGCCTGCTCATCTTGTGCCGGCGATCAAGACGCGGCTCGCGCCCCTCGCTGCCTGAGCCCTTCCAGCCTGGCGATGAGTGGCTCGGGGTACTCGATCTCGACCTGGGCAGCGCCGGCGTAGAACACCCCTTCGTTGCCATCGAGGGTGATCAGCTCACCCTCGTGCAGGGTGGCGTCGCCGACCTGGATCGTGCGTGCGGTGTCGTCGATCTGCAGTTCGGTGCAGCCGACGAGACAGACCTTGCCCAGTTGTCGCGCCACCACCGCCGCGTGCGACGTCCGGGCCCCGCGCTGCGTCAGCAGTCCGGTGGCTGTCTCGAGCGCTGCGATGTCGCTGGTCTCGGCGTCGCGGCGCACCAGCACCACGGCGGCCCCTGCGGCGTGGCGAGCGAGTGCGCGGGCCTCGTCGAAGGCGATCTCGCCGACGGCCACACCGCTGCTGGCGGTGGCCGCGCGACCCAGCGGGCTCAGCGCCCTGCCACCTTGCGCGACCACGCATTGGCGTGCAAGCGTCTGGCGATCGAAACCGGCCGTGCGCTCCAGCGCGAGTTCGACTCCGATCAAGCCCTCGTCGAGCATGTCCAGCGCAATGCGGACAGCCGCCTGCGGGGTGCGCTTGCCGGACCGCGTCTGCAGCATGAAGAGCCGGCCGTCCTGCACCGTGAATTCGAAGTCCTGCATGTCGCCGAAGTCGTGTTCGAGATGCTGGGCAGCTTCCGAGAGTTCGCGCCAGACCTCGGGCAGCACGGCCGCCAGCTCGTCGTGGCCGTGGGCACTGCGGCGGCCCGAGACCACGTCTTCGCCTTGCGCGTTGAAGAGGAAGTCGACCCACGGCAAGGGCTCGCCGCTGGCCGGGTCGCGCGTGAACCCCACACCGGCGCCAGACTGCCCGCCCCCGTTGCCGAACACCATGCGTTGCACCGTCACCGCTGTCCCGATGGCGTCGTCGATGTCGTTCAGGCGCCGGTACTCGCGCGCCTTCGGGGATTGCCAGGACGCGAACACCGCATCGATCGCGCCGCCGAGCTGCTGGGCGGGGACTTGCGGGAAGGGTCGCAACGCGCCGTCCGCGTAGACCTCGAGAAAACGCTGGGTGAGCAGACGCAGATCGGCGAAGTCGAGTTCACCTTCGTCGCGGTCGCCGAAGAGCGCGGTGGCGGCTTCGTCGAAGCAGGCGGCCGGCAGGCCGGCCACCACCTCGCCATAGGTGGCCACGAGCCGGCGGTAGGCGTCCCATACCAGCCTCGGGTTGCCCGTCTGGCGCATCAGGCCGCCCACCGTTGCGTCGCACAGGCCGATGTTCAGCAGCGTGTCCATCATGCCCGGCATCGAGACCGGCGCGCCGGACCGTACGGACAGCAGCAAGGGGCGACGTGCGTCGCCCAGGGCCAGGCCGGTCGAACGCTCCAGTGCGCGCAGGCCCGCCTGCCAGAGCTCACCGCTGGCCACACCGGCGCGCGCGACGGGATCGCCGCAGTGCCGTGCGCCTATGACGAAGGCCGCCGGAACCGGCAGCGCCAGCTGCGACATGCGCAGCAGGTTCCAGGCCTTGAAGCCCATGCTCTGCGCCGAGGCGTCGCCTTGCACGGCCAGGTCGCTGCCGCAGCCGATCAGGTAGACCTCGGGCGGCAGCGGGCCTGGCGCCGTTGGCGGTGTGCTCATCCCCGCACCCCGGCCTTGTCGAAGGCCAGGTCCCGCAGCGCGTAGGCGGCGGCCAGCAGGCGGTCCGAGGCCAGTTCCAGCGTCGCTGCCAGATCGTTGGCGAGCATCAGCGACGGCGCATCCTGCACCGCACCGAGAATCACGCGCCGCGCGTCGCGCAGCAGGGCGTCGCATTGCCGCTCGGCCTGCAGCACGCGCCAGGTCGCGGCCAGGAAGGCGTCGTTGTCGGCGGCCTCCGCGTTGCTGCCGAGCGTCCGTGCAATGGCCAGTGCCTTGAGGTGGTCCTGCGTCGCCTGCAGAACGGTGGCTGCCAGCCGGGCCAGCACCTTGCGGACGTGGTCGTTCCAGCCTTCGAGATGGTGATCGGCCATCAGGCTGATCAGGAACGCGGCCTCCTCGAGCGCATCGGCCACGTCGTCCGACTGCTCGACCAGCCGCGCCACGGGTCGCCAGCGGGGCTGTTGCTCTGCCTTCTCGCGCGCCTGCATCACCAGGTGGTCGGCCTTTCGCTCCCAGGCCTTCGCACGCGCGCCGAGCTCGGCGGCCGCCTCGCCCGAACGCTCGACGCCATGGGCCAGGCCGTCGCTGACCGCTTGTGCCAGCGCGTGGCAGTACGACGCGTGTTCGGCCAGCAGGTCGAACTCGTTGGTGCGTTGGCGCACGTGCTGGGCCAGGAGCATGCGTGTCTCGTCGGCCACCAGGGCGGCCGGCTGTCCTCGGCGCAAGGCATCGCAGGCCAGCCGCATCACGGCCACCAGGAAGGCATGCGCGTCGGCGACGCCGATGACCTCGTCCAGCCGGTCGCCGATGCGGAACGCGCCTTCACCGGCCGCCTGCATCGCCGCGAAGACCAGGCGCTCACCGCCGACCTGCAGCCAGGCACGATGGCCGATGTCGAGCCTGGCCACTTCGCCCAGAATGGCGATCGCGTCGGCCTTTTCGACAAAGGCTTGCAGGCGCTTGCGGGCCCGATTCCAGTCGATCAGGAACACGATGCGCGAGCCGATGCCTTCGAGCGCCGTCTCGACCGCGGCATCGTCGGCGCAGTCGAACTGCGCCGTGGCCACTGAATACGCCGCACCCTGGTTGAGCTCGGCGGTCGTGCGCGACTCCAGCCCCGACCACTGGGCACCGAACGGCGCCAGCAAGGCCTGGAAGAACTCGAGACGGACACGGTGCAGATCGGAGTACGTCAGCGTGATGGACCGGGCGGCGACCTGGATCACGAGCACGTGGGCATCGTTCGTGCCGATGTCGTTCTGGATCAGGAGGCGCTCGCCGTCGCGCGTCGCGGCGGTATCCAGCCCCGGGTGGTCGAACTTCAGTACGCTGGTGCGGTTCAGGCCGCGCATGAAGGCGGCCACCCGTGGGCGGTCCTGGGCTTGCAGGTCCCACACATTGGCGCCGGCGATGATTTCGCTGGCGAGCTCGCTCGAGAGCTTGTTGATCTTCTTGTGCAGGTCCATCACCAGCAGGTGCAGGCTGTCGCCCTCGCCGCGGCGGCCGTGGGTGAGCTCGGCGATCTGCTCGTCGGTCAGCCGGTCCTGGGCCAGCGCGACCAGCCATGCCAGGCGAAGCTGCACGCGGCGGTGCGTTTCGTCGCCGGCCGGCGTCGTCTCCAGCACGGGGCGCACCATGGTCGCGAGGTCGTCTCCGATGCACTTGAGCAGCCTGGGCAGGTCCGGGACGTAGAGCTCCTCGTCGACACGTCGCGCGGCGGCTGCGAGGTCATGGAGCCACGCCGTGCCCAGCCCGGCCGCGGCCATCTCCTTGGCCAGGTCGGGCACGTCGCGACGCGGGTGCGCAGCATGCGACGCGGCCGCCTGCAGGACCGTGAGGTAGACCTTGAGTCGGTCGTTCGCGGACAGGGCCGCCTTGACCCACGCCGGCAACATCAATCGATGCTGGCCGAGGGAGGCGACCGCTTGGGTCTTTTGCATGGGGCTCGAATCAGTGCGCACAGGCCACCGGGAGAGCGTGGAACCGGCATATGACATCCACGTGACAGCTGCGCAGAATTTCTTCGCTCGAATGACTCAGCACAAGCAAACATCCGCTTTCTTGCGGCAAGCGATGCCGCAGCGACATGGCGCCCCTGCTCCAGGAACGATGGACGATGGACGCCACGGTGTCACGACTGCGAACGCATACTGCAAGCCCGCGGCTGCGCTTCGAAAAGTCAAGCGCAATGCCAGGCCGCGCTCACCGGAGATCAAGCATGGACCTGCTCAGGACCGCCGTGGTCGACATCACTACGCTGGTGGCGACATGCCATGCCCTGAGGTCCAGCAGCGGCGCGGCCGATTTGGCGATGGAGCGCAAGCAGCGCAACCGGCTGCGACGCGAGATCAAGCGCGGAACCGTCGCCTACATCAACGTCTTGGCGAGAAGCAAGCGCGGCGCGGTTGATGACTCACTGCTCGTAGAGTGCAGGCTCGCCGCAGAACTGCAGATGCCGCATGCCATTGCGCACCAGAAGCTGCTCGGGCACGTTTTGGCCCATCAGGCCGGATCGCTCGATGGACTGGCTGCCGCGAGGCAAGACCTCTGGCGCCTGGCGCACATCGTGGGTCACCTGAGGACGGGCATGGAGAGCCTGCAAGAAGCGCGCGCCTTGGTCGAAGCCAAGTCGGCGGATGCCTTGTCAGGCCGCCTGCGTCGCCGCCTTCGGAAGGCATTGATTGCGTATGCGCGGGGAGTCCTTCGCACCAAGACACCGGGAGGGCGGCTGATCGTCATGGCGCGCGCAGTGGCGCTGGATGAGATCGGGCCTCGGGGGGCGGCCGAGGCCGAGCGGCTTGCAGATATCGAAGCGGGCGCCGATTCCGCGCGCCGCGTCATAGCCCGGGGTGTGACGAAGCCTCTTCTGGACCTGTCCCTCGACTGGCAACGCAGCGAATCCGAGCCGGGCTGAACGCTCGGCACTGCCCCGGTTGGCGTGGCCCATCGGCCGGCCGTGACTTGTCCACCGCCAATGGGGACAAGCCTGTGGACAGCCAGTGTCGAGAGCAGGACGGGCTCTGAACGACGCCAGGCACACAATGGCGAGATGAAAGACGCAGATGTCTTGGCCTTCCGACCCCTGACAGGCATCTATGAGCCGTCGGCGATACATCAACTGCCTGACGGCCGTTTCCTGGTGGTCGAGGACGAAAGGAATCGTCCGCTCAGCCTGGTGACCATCGGCGCCGATGGTGAGGTCAAGACCGAGCCGCTGACTGCCGGACTGCTCCAGATGTTCAGTTCCTTCTGGAAACTGGACGACCTCGAAGGGCTGGCTGCGGACCGGGCGGGCTTTGTCTACGCCATCACGTCGCACTCGCGCGACGACGAGGGCGACAAGAAGAGGTCGCGTGAGAAGCTGGTTCGGTTTCGGGTCGAGGGCGATCGGGTCGTGGATCCCAAGGTCGTCGACGGCTTGAAGGACGCTCTCGCCGCGAGCCATGCCGTGCTGGCGGCAGCAGCCAAGGTGCGGGATGTCAAAGCCGATGGTGGCTTCAACATCGAAGGGCTGGAATTCAGCCCCGACCAGCAGCGACTCCTGGTCGGGTTCCGTAGCCCCCTGCGTGAGGGTCGCGCGCTCATCGCCAGCATCGAGAACCCCGCCGAGATCTTCGAGTCGGACGCGGCGCCTCGGATCGCACCGGTGTTGGACGAACTGGATCTCGGCGGCCACGGCATCCGCGGCTTGTCGTATGTGCCGGCGCTGGGCGCGTATCTGGTGATCGGCGGCCCGACATCACGCGAGCCTGCCCGTTTCGACCTCTGGCGCTGGAGCGGCGAGCCGGGCGCGCCTGCGCGCCGGGTGACGGTTCCCGGCTTGCGAGGCTTCGAGAAGGCCGAAGGGGTAAGCCCGGCAACCGTCGACGGCCTGGAGCGCATCATCGTCGTCAGCGACGACGGGAGCCGGGAAGCCGGGCGGTTTGCAGGCTTCCTCCTGCTCGACCCGGCTCAGCTTCAGACCGCCACCTGATCGGCCCTCAGAGCCGCGGACGGTTCAGGCGCTGGCGGTGGGGGTGACGCCCATGTCGCCCAGGCTGGCCGCAATCGCAGCGACGGCGCGTTCGATGACACCAGCGTCGATGGCGCCGATGCAGCCGACACGAAAGGTGTTCACGGTGGTCAGCTTGCCCGGGTAGAGGATGAAGCCACGCTCGCGGACGCGCCGGTAGAACTCACTGAAGTCGTAGGCCGCATCGGCCGGCGCGTGGAAGGTGACGATGATCGGCGCCTGCACCTCTGCCGGCAGGAAGGGCTGCAGGCCCAGCACATGCATGCCGTCGACGAGGGCGCGGCAGTTGTCTCGGTAGCGCGCCAGCCGGGTCGGTTGGCCGCCTGCTTCGCGGAACTGGTCCAGCGCCGCACGCAGCGCCGCCACCACGTGCGTGGGCGGCGTGAAGCGCCACTGGCCGGTCTTGCGCATGTAGACCCATTGGTCGTGCAGGTCCAGCGCCAGCGAGTGGCTGTTGCCGGCGGCCTGTTCCAAGGCATCGCGCTCTGCGATGACGAAGCCCATGCCCGGAACGCCCTCGATGCACTTGCCGGACGCGGCGATCAGCGCCGTGAACGGCATCGTCGCGGCATCGATGGGCAGGGCGCCGAAGGTGCTCATGGCGTCGACGATCAGGCCGCGGCCGTGGACGGCCGTGACATCGGCAATCTCGCGCAAGGGGTTGAGGATGCCGGTGCCCGTCTCGCAATGGACCTGGGCGACGTGACTGATGGCCGGGTCGGCGGCCAGCGCGGCGTCGATGTGAGCCACGTCGGCGGGCTCGTCCTCGCGGTGATCGAGCACCACAGCGGCGCGGCCGAGGTAGCCGAGGATGCGCACGATGCGCTGGCAGTAGGCGCCGTTGTTCGGCACCAGCACCTTGCCCTCGCGCGGCACGAGCGTGCCCACGGCTGCTTCGACGGCGAAGGTGCCACTGCCTTGCAGCGGCACGCAGACATGGCTGGCAGCGGCACCGGCGATGTCGACGAGGTCGCGGCAGACCGACGCTGTCAGCGCGTTGAAGGCGCTGTCCCACGACCCCCAGTCGCGCAGCATCGCCGATCGGGTGGCCAAGCTCGTGCTCAGTGGGCCGGGGGTGAGCAACACGGGGTCTTGCACCGGGGGCCTCCTGCGTTCAGGGAACGATCGCGGCGCGCAGCACGCGGCGGGCGGCCGCGTCGGCCATCGCGTCGTCGACACGGTCCAGCGGGTAGATGCCGTCGACAAGCTCGGCAAAGGGGAAACGCCTGCGCTGCGCGACGACGAAGTCCAGCGCCTCGACCAGGTGGCGCGGGTGGTAGTTGTGCACCCCGGTCAGCGTGAGCATCTTGCGCAGCAGCAGGTTGGCGTCCAGCGTGACCATCGCACCGGGATTGACCACGCCGCCCAGCACGTAGCGTCCGCCGACGCGCAGCATGGCCATGCCCGAGGGAATGACGCCGGGGTCGCCGCAGACTTCCAGCACCACGTCGGCGCCCAGCGGCCTGCACATCGCGGCGACGCGGCGCGCCAGTTCGCCGGATTCGACATCCGTCGGGTCGAGCGCCACGTCCACGCCAAAGCGCAGGCTGCGCTCACGCCGATCGGCCACGCCGTCGATGCCGATCACCTGCCCGGCGCCACGCGCCTTGGCGATGGCCGCGCCGTACAGGCCCAGCAGCCCGAGGCCCTGGACGACAATCGATTCGCCGATGCGGATCTCGGCCGCCTCGGTGACGGCGATCATGGTCGCCACGCCGCAGTTGATGGGCGCGGCCTCGGCATCGCTCAGCGCATCGGGCAGCCGCAGGATCCACGACTGCGGCAGGATGTAGCAGTACTCGCCGAAGCCGCCATGGTGGTGCGGCGGCGTGGCCGCCGCCATGTGCCCGTACTTGTCGACGCCGGGCGACTTCTGCGGCAGGTCCAGCACGTCGCTGCAGTAGTTGGGGCCGGGGATGAAGTACTCGCTCCAGGTGATGCGGTCGCCCACGGCCAGCAGTTCGCCGCGCATGTCGCGGTCGATGCCGGCACCCAGCGCGGCGATGCGACCGACGATCTCGTGGCCCAGCACACCGGGGCAGGGGTTGGGCCGGTGGCCTTGCCAGGAGTGGATGTCCGAGCGGCAGATCGTCGACATCGCGATGCGCACCAGCACTTCGCCTTCTGCCGGTGGACGCAGCGGAAACTCGCGCAGCGCGAACGGCGCGTTGGGCGCGTCGTAGACCGCGACACGGGCGCTGGCCGGGATCATGCGGCCGTGCCGTTGATGGCGAAGTCGAAGATCTGGTGGCTCTTGAGACCGGCGGCGGCGCGGGCGCGGTAGTCATCGTTCAGCGGCCGGTTGAGGATGAAGGGCACGCGGGCCTCGGTGACCGCGCCATGGCTGCGCAGGCGCGCGTCGGTCAGCGTCGACAGGTCGTGGTCGGCGGCGCCGGCGCCGATCACCACGTCGCGATCGCCGATGACCACGACGTCGCCCTCGCGATCGGCGGGCAGGTCGAAGCGGCGGCAGGCGCTGTCCTTGTCGAGCACCTCGGCCAGGCCCGGCATGCCGGAGAGCAGCGCGACGATGGCCTGCGGCGTGGCCTTGCCGCCGCGGCACCAGACCCGCACGAAGCCGCCCAAGGCGCCGTGGTGGCGCACGAAGGCGTCGGTGATGGGGCAGATCACGCGCGTGTCGCCGGCGCCGAACTCGCGGTCGAGGATGTCCTGAAGAAAGATGACGTTCGGGCTGCCGTCGGGCCGGGACTTGTCGTTCATGCCGTGGTCGGCTGTCAGCGCGACGGTGGCGCCCGAGGCGGCCAGGCGCCCGAAGACGGCGTCGATGCGGCGGTAGAACTCATCGGCCACCGGGTCACCGGGCGCGTGCTTGTGCTGGATGTAGTCGGTCAGCGACAGGAACATCAGTTCGGGACGGTCACGGTCGAGCAGCCGCACACCGGCCTCCAGCACGAAAAGCGACAGGTCCATCGAGTACATGTCGGGCTGCGGCATGCCCACCAGATCGAGCACGTTCTCGATGCCGTTGTCCGCCAGCGTGCAGCGGCTGGCGAACTCCGACGAGAAGCTGACATTGCCGCGGCTCAGGTCGAGGTCCTTGCCGAGCTGCCGCCGCAGCTTGTCCTTGGCGGTGACGGAGACTACGCGGGCTCCAACGTCGGCGAACTCGGCCAGGATGGTTCGACTGAGCAGCAGTTCCGGGCCGGTCATGACCACCGCTTCGCCGGTGGCGACGTCGAGGTAGAAGTTGCCCGAGATGCCGTGCACCGATGGCGGCGCGCCGGTGATCAGCGACATGTTGTTGGGGCAGGTGAAGCTGGGCACCGTGCCGTCGGCCACCTCGCTGAAGCCCTCGGTCATGAAGCGTTCGATGTTGGGGATGATGCCGGCGCGCAGGCCGTGTTCGATGTAGGCGGGGTCGCCTCCGTCGATGCAGACGACGACGACGGGACGGTCGGGGCGGCGATAGGCGACGCCGTTCAATTGGATGCAGGTCATCCGGCAGGCTCCAGTGGAAGGATGCGGAGAGTCGAAGGAGCAGTCGGATTCAGATCGCCCACTGCCGGATGCGTGCCGAGAGCAGGTCGATCAGCGTCACCGAGACGATGATGATCAGCAGCACGGCGGCGGTTTCGGCGTAGTCGAAGCCGCGGATCACCTCGTGCAGGATGACGCCGATGCCACCGGCGCCGACCATGCCGACGACCGAGGCCGAACGTACGTTCGATTCGAAGCGGTAGAGCGAATACGAGATCCACAGCGGCAGTACCTGGGGAATGACGCCGTAGAGGATTTCCTCCAGCGCGTTGGCGCCGGTGGCGCGCACGCCTTCCACCGGGCGCGGGTCGATCGCCTCGACGGCCTCGGCGAACAGCTTGGCCAGCACGCCGGTGGTGTGCACCCACAGCGCCAGTACGCCGGCGAAAGGGCCCAGGCCGACGGCCACGATGAACAACATGGCGAACACCATCTCGTTGATCGCCCGGCAGGCATCCATCACCCGGCGCACCGGCTGGTAGACCCAGCGCGGCACCAGGTTTTCGGCCGACATCAGCCCAAAGGGAATGGCGCACACCACCGCCAGGACCGTGCCCCAGACGGCAATGTGGATGGTGATCACCATCTCGTCGAGGTAGATGCGCCAGTCGTGGAAGTTGGGCGGGAAGAACTCGCGCGCGAACACCGCCATGTTGGCGCTGTCCTTGAACAGCGCCATCGGGCGCATGTCGGCGCCGCCCCATGACCAGATCAGCAGCATCAGCACCACGGCCCAGGCGAGGGTGGTCCCGAAGCCGCTGGTTGGCGGCTTCAGCGGGACATCGCGGATGGTCGGTCGCTGCTCGGTCATGGTGCGGGTGTGGCGCTGGCTCGTGCCCTACTTCGTCTTGCCCGCCAGCGCAGCCAGCTTGGCGTCGATCTCTGCGAACTTGACCTTCTTCTCGGCTTCGCTCATGTTCACGTCGCCCTCGAACTTGCGGCGGTCCTTGAACAACTCGAGCTGGCGGATGGGGATCAGCTGGGCGTCGGTCGATGCCTTGAACCCGGCCAGACGGTACATGTTCTTCAGGATCTCCTTCTCCCGCGCGTCCTTGCCGTAGCCGACCACGAAGTCCTGGACCTTCTTCTTCATGTCGGCCGGCAGGTCCTTGCGCCACACCAGCGGGTCGCGCGGGATCAGGGGCGAGGTCCAGAGGATGCGGATCTGCTCCAGCTTCTCCGGTGTCTTCTCCTTGATCTTCTGCGTCATCTCGCTGTTGCTGGTGGCCACGTCGACCTGGCGGTTGAGCACGGCCAGGAAGTTGCCTTCGTGGTTGGACGAGCGCATGACCTTGAAGTGCGTCTTCGGATCCAGGCCATTGAGCGTGAACACGTAGTAGCTGGGCACCAGCGTGCCCGAGGTCGACTGCGGGTCGCCGATGCCGAAGGTGTAGTCCTTGCCGTTCTTCAGCACCTGGTCCAGGGTGTTGATGCCGCTGTCCTTGTGGGTGATGAGGTAGGAGTAGTAGCCGGGCGTGCCGTCGAGGTCGACGAACTGGGCGAAGACTTCGCCGCTGGCACGGTCGACGGCGTCGATGGCCGACTTGTTGCCGTACCAGGCGATCTGCAGCTTGTTGAAGCGCTGGGCCTCGATGATGCCGGCGTAGTCGGTGGCGTAGAAGCCGTTGACCTTGACGCCCACGGCCTTGCTCATGTCGTCGAGGAAGGGCTCCCACATCTGCCGCAGCGCGCCGGCCTTCTCGGTGGCGATGATGCCGAAGTTGAGCTCCGTGACCTCGGCGGCCTGGGCGATGCCGGCCAGCGCGATGGCGGCGGCAGCGATGATGGATCGGCGTGAGCAGTGCATGGGTGTTTCCTTTGGGCTGTAGCGGTGGGGACTGCGGGGTTGGTTCAGAGGAGTGAGCCGGCGCTGGGCTGCAGGGAGAGCGGCGGCCGGCGTTCGGGCTGTGCGACGGCGCCGGCAGCGGGTTCGAACAGGTCCTGCACATCGGCGCCATAAAGCTCGGAGAGCAAGGCCGGCGTCAGCGCCGACGAGGGGCCGTCATAGACCACGACACCGCGGTGCAGCGCAACCGTCCGCGCGCAGTAGCGGATCGCGAATTCGACCTGGTGCAGCGACACCAGCACCGTGCAGCCGCGCTCGCGGTTCATCACCGCCAGCAGCTCCATGACCTTGCGCGACGACTCGGGGTCGAGCGAAGCGATGGGCTCGTCGGCAAGCACCACCTTGGCGCGCTGAACAAGACATCGGGCCAGCGCCGCGCGCTGCTGCTGGCCGCCGGACAGCGTCGATGCGCGCTGCCAGGCCGTCTGCTCGATGCCGACGGCCACCAGGGCCTCGAGCGCCTGTTGGCGCTCCGACACGTTGAAGCGCATCAGCAGGCTGCGCCACAGGCTGGTGCGGCGCAACAGGCCGACGAGCACGTTGGTCATCACCGGCAGGCGATTGACCAGGTTGAACTGCTGGAAGACGAAACCGATGCCGGCGCGGATGTCGCGGATGTCGCGGGCGATGCGGCCGTCACGCTGGATCTCGCGGCCGAAGACCGAGGCCGAGCCTGCGTCCGCGGCGATGAAGCCCGAGAGGTGGCGCATCAGCGTCGACTTGCCCGAACCAGACGCACCGATCAGCGCAACCATCTCGCCGGGGGCGACGCTCAGGCTGACACGGTCGAGCGCCTGGCAGTTCGAAAAGCGTTTGCTCAATTCGCGCACCTCTATCGCTGCTGCGCTCACTGAGTTCGCCTTCGTAATTTGAATGACACATCCGGATCCTAGAATTTGCCCATTGCAGTTTGTTGACAGTCACGTTTCACGAGCATGAGCCGCAACGGAACCGATGTCCGGGCAGATCACTTGTTTGTGCCAGCGACGCCTTGATGGTGGTCGTGATGGCCGAAATGGAGCGCGCGGCCTACATCCGTCTGCACCTGGCCCCAGAACCCGGCCCGACCCCGACACCCGCAGGAGTCGACGATGCCGATTGACCGTGCCCACGACTACCGAGAAGAGGCGATGCGCATCGGTGGCGAGCGCGACGTCGGCGATGGTCGCCGTCTCGAGGTGCTCGACCCGTACATGGGCTTGAGCGTCGGCAGCGTGCCCCTGGCGAGGGTGGACGACGTGCGGCGCGCCATGACGATTGCCCGTGCCTACAGGCCGCGCTTGTCGCGCCACGAGCGAGCCGAGATCCTGACCCGGGCTGCCGGAGCCGTGGTGGCGCGACGCGACGAGATCAGCGCGCTGATCACCGCCGAGTCGGGCCTGTGCCGCAAGGACAGCCTGTACGAGGCAGGTCGGGTGCGCGACGTGCTGGCCTTCGGCGCGGCCGCGGCGTTGGACGACGATGGCCGGGTGTTCTCCTGCGACATCACCCCGCATGGTCGGCAGCGCCGCGTCTACACGCAGCGTGATCCGCTGCTGGGTGTGATCGTCGCCATCACGCCGTTCAACCATCCGATGAACCAGGTCGCGCACAAGGTCGTGCCGGCCATCGCCACCAACAACCGCATGGTGCTCAAGCCGTCGGAGAAGGTGCCGCTGTCGGCCCTGCTGCTGGCCGACATCCTCTACGAGGCCGGGCTGCCGCCGCCGATGCTGCAGGTCGTCACGGGCCACCCGGCGGAGATCGGCGACGAACTGCTGACCCACCCGGACGTCGACTTGGTCAGCTTCACCGGCGGCGTGGCGATCGGCAAGTACATTGCGGGCCGGGTGGGCTACCGCCGCACCGTGCTGGAACTCGGCGGCAACGACCCCCTGATCGTCATGGACGACGCCGACCTCGACGAAGCTGCGGCGCTCGCCGCTGCCGGGTCGTACAAGAACTCCGGTCAGCGCTGCACGGCCGTCAAGCGCATCCTGGTGCATGAGGCGGTGGCCGACGACTTTACCGACCGGCTGGTCGAACGCACCCGCCGCTGGAGTTACGGCGACCCCAACGATCCCCAGCTCGACATGGGCACGGTGATCGACGACGCCGCGGCGCGGCTGTTCGAGACGCGGGTCGACGAGGCCATCGCTCAGGGCGCGCGTCTCTTGTGCGGCCACCGGCGCGAAGGCGCTCTCTACGCGCCGACGGTGATTGACCGCGTGCGCCCGGAGATGACGGTGGTGCGCGAAGAGACCTTCGGCCCGGTATCGCCGGTGCTGCGCTTCGGGTCCATCGACGAGGCCATCGCCATCGTCAATGGCAGCGCCTACGGGCTTTCCTCGGGTGTGTGCACCAACCGCCTGGATGTCGTCACGCGGCTGGTCAATGAACTCCAAGTGGGCAGCCTGAACGTGCGCGAGGTGCCCGGCTACCGGCTCGAACTGACACCCTTTGGCGGCATCAAGGACTCAGGACTCGGCCACAAGGAAGGCGTGCTCGAGGCAATGAAGGGCTTCACCAACCTCAAGACGTACTCGCTGCCCTGGCCGACATGAGGCTGAAAGCACAGTGACAGGCCTTAACCTTGAAGCCGCTTCCGGAGCACCTCCGTTAGCAACCCGAGGCGAATGGCCTTGTTCGTCAGCCCAGCATCCTGCCACCACCAGCCATCGGCCAGCATTTCGCGCGCGGCCGCCACGAAGCGGGACACCACCTCGTCGAAGTCTGCCTGGGTGTAGTTGAGGCTGAAGATCAGTCGGCCGGTGCCCACCCAACTCAGGTGCAGGCCATGGGCGCGAAGGTAGAACTGCAGCATCCAGTTGTAGCGCGAGGGCTGCGTGTAGAAGACCGTCCACACGCTGGACAGGTTGGCCACCTGCACCGGCAGACCGGCCTCGCGCAGACTGCGGTTCATCTGTTCGGCGCGGCGGTTCCAGGTGGCGTCGAGGTCGGCGTAGATCGCTTGCACAGGCGCGCTGTGCAGGCGTTCCAGGAAGACCTGCATGGCGCCCATCACATACGGGTGGGCGTTGAAGGTGCCGCGTGCAAAGCAGATGTCGGCGGGGCGTTCTTCGCGGTAGCGTTTCATCAACGCCGCCTTGCCGCAGACCACGCCCACCGGCAGGCCGCCGCCCAGGGTCTTGCCGTAGGTGACGAGGTCGGCTCGCACGCCGAAGTATTCCTGCGCACCGCCCGGCGCCAGCCGGAAGCCCATGAACACCTCGTCGAAGATCAGCACGATGCCGCGCTCGGTACACACCTGGCGCAGTTCGTTCAGCCATGTGGTGTAGGCATCGCGGTCGAAGTGGGCGCGGCGGCCGCTGTCCACTGCGGTGTTGTCCGACGGCGCGGCCTTGTTCGGGTGCAGCGCCTGCAGCGGGTTCACAAGCACGCAGGCGATGTCGCTCCGGCGTCGCAGCACGCGCAGGGTGTCGGTATCCATCTCCTTCAGCGTGTAGGTGTGGCCGGGCGGCAGCGGGTTGCCGGGTCCGGGTTGCACGTCTTCCCACCAGCCGTGGTAGGCGCCATTGAAGCGCACCAGGTACTTGCGCTTCGTGTGATACCGCGCCAAACGCACGGCTTGCATGACGGCCTCGGTACCGCTCATGTGGAAGCTCACCTCGTCCAGGCCCGAGATGGCGCGCAGCTTCGCCACGTTGGCGGCCACGGCCGGGTGGTAGCTGCCGAGGATGGGGCCGAGCTCGGCCACGCGCGCGCTGCCCTCGGCAATGCAGGTCTTGTAGAAGTCATGGCCGAACACGTTCACGCCGTACGACCCTGTCAGGTCGTAGAACGCATGGCCGTCCAGGTCGGTGACGGTCACGCCGTCGGTGCGCTGCACGAAGGCGCCCACCGCGAGATGCTGGCGCAAGTAGGGGCTGTACTGGAAGGGTACGCGGTAGGCGCCTGTGAACTGCAGGTCGGACAGCCCCTCGCGAGCCTGCCGTGTGGCTTCGATGCTCTTGGCATGGCGCGTGCCCAACTGTGCGGCCAGGCGTGTGAAGCCGGCGCGGCGTTGCGTCTGCACCGCAGCCGGTGCACCGTCGCTGCCGAAGAAGCGCGCCTCATCGTAGGCATAGCCCGGCAGCAGGCGCGCCACGCGCTTGGCCATGCGGGAGTGGCCGCCGAGCGAAGGGTGTTTGGCCAGCGAAAGCTCCAGGCGCCTCCTGGCCATCGGGAAGGCGGCGGCCAGGGATGCCAGGGCGATGGCACTCAGCACGACGGGTTCGCTCATGGTCTGCTCGAAGTGGATGAACCGTCACGTTTTACGGGTCTGTCTTGACAGCGTGATGAATGTCGCCATCGTGACTTCATCGTGTCGACGCACGAAGGTCACGACGGTGTCATCAGGCCACCCGAGCATTCGCTTTCATGAATTTGGCCGGCATCCGCGACCGCCTGCTGCTGCAGGAAGACCTCAATTTCCTGCTCACCAATCGCGTGCCGCGCATCGCGCTGACGCGCTTCATGGGGTGGTTCAGCCAGATCCGCAATCCGTGGGTATGCCGCGCATCGATCGCCGCTTGGCGGTTGTTCACCGAGCTGGATCTCAGCGAAGCCAAGGCGACGCACTTCGAAAGCCTTCATGCCTGCTTCACACGCGAGTTGAAGCCCGGTGCGCGCACGGTCGACATGGCGCCCGGGGTGCTGGCCAGCCCATGCGACGCCATCGTCGGCGCCTGTGGCCCGGTCGATGCCGGCATGGTGCTGCAGGCCAAGGGCTCGCCCTACCGCATGCAGGACCTGTTCGGCGCAGCGGCCCGGGCTGCACCGTTCGAGGGCGGCACCTACGTCACGCTGCGTCTCACGTCCAGCATGTACCACCGCTTCCACGCGCCCTGTGACGGCCGCATTCAGCATGTCAGCTACATCAGTGGCGACACCTGGAACGTCAACCCGATCGCGCTGAAGCGCGTGCGCGCGCTGTTCTGCCGAAACGAGCGCGCCGTCATTCGCATGCAGTCGTGCGACGGCACGCCACTGGCACTGGTGCCCGTGGCCGCCATCCTGGTGGCCAGCATCCGGCTGCACTTTCTGAACGTGCTGTTGCACCTGCGCTGGACCGGCCCGAACGAGATGCCTTGCGACCATGCCGTTGCCAAAGGTCAGGAACTGGGCTGGTTCGAGCACGGCTCCACCATCATCGTCTTCGCCCCGCCAGGCGTGCGCCTGGCACCGGACATCGAGAGCGGTGAACACATCCGCATGGGCCAGGCCCTGATGACGCTGCCGTGAGCACGCATCGGGTGATCAACGTCGATCTGGTCTGGTTCAACGCCGGCGGTGGCCACCGGGCGGCCGCGCAGGCGCTGGAAGAGGTGATCGTGCTGCAGGGCCGACCCTGGCGCGTCCGCAAGGTCAACCTGACCGAGGTGCTGGACCCCTCGCGGCTGTTCCGACGCGTCACCGGCATCGAGCCCGAGGATGTCTACAACCTGCGTCTGGCCAGCGGATTCACGCTCGGGCTGGCGCAGGAACTCAAGCTGCTGCAGGGGATGATCCGTGTGGCGCATCCCACCCTGGTGCAGCGCCTGGCCCGCCACTGGAGCGCCACGCAGCCCGACCTGGTGGTCAGCCTGATCCCCAACTTCAACCGCGCGCTGCACGACAGTCTGGCGCTGGCAAGACCTGGGGTGCCTTTCGTCACGGTGCTCACCGACATGGCGGACCATCCGCCCGCCTTCTGGGTCGAGCCTGGGACGTTGCAGCACGTCGTCTGCGGTACCGAGCACGCCGCGCAGCAGGCTCTGGCCGCGGGCGTGGCACGCCCACGCATCCACCGCAGCAGTGGCATGATCCTGCGGCCGGACTTCCACTTTGCGCCCCCGCTGGACGTGGCCTCGGAGCGCAGACGATTGGGGCTGGACCCCCGCTTGCCGACAGGCCTGGTCCTCTTCGGTGGCACCGGCTCGCGAGTGATGAAGCGCATTGCCGAGGCCTTGCCCGACACGCCGCTCATCCTGATGTGTGGCCGCAATGACGCGCTGGCCGAAGCGCTGCGCGGGCTGCCTTCGCGGGCGCCGCGCGTCGTGGTTGGCTACACGCACGAAGTGGCCCGCTGGATGCGGCTGGCCGACTTCTTCATCGGAAAGCCCGGCCCGGGCAGCCTGAGCGAAGCGGTGCAGCAGGGCCTGCCGGTCATCGTCACGCGCAACGCCTGGACGATGCCTCAGGAGCGCTGGAACACCGAGTGGGTGCAGGCGCATGGGCTGGGGGTGGTGAAGCGCAGCTTTCGCGAGGTGCATGCTGCCGTGGCGGCCCTGGTGGCCGACCTGCCCCGCTATCGCGCGAACGTGCAGGGCATGCACAACCGGGCTGTCTTCGAGGTGCCGGAGATTCTGGCGGGGGTGCTCGCGCAGACGCGCACGCTCGGCGTCGAGACGGCTTCATCGTCCTGACGCGCCGCTGTCATGCCAGCGTCTCGGCAGCCAACGAACATTAGGCCCGACATGCGACGCGACGCCCTCACAGACAGCCTCAAGGACGCCCTGACCATCCCCTTGCTGGCACCGCCGACGGTCGAACCGGACGACACCCGACACGCACACCGCCTGCGCGTGCGCACCGCGTGGATCTCCGACCTGCACCTGGGCACGCCCGGCTGCCAGGCGGTGGCGCTGTTGGACTTCCTGCGCCATGTCGAATGCGAGACGCTGTTTCTCGTCGGCGACATCATCGATGGCTGGCAGTTGCGGCGGCAGTGGTACTGGCCTCAGGCGCACAACGATGTCGTGCAAAAGCTGCTGCGCAAGGCGCGCAAGGGGACGCGCGTCATCTTCGTGCCCGGCAACCACGACGAGTTTGCGCGCAAGTACCTCGACCACAATTTCGGCGGCATCGACGTGGTGGAGGACTACGTGCATGAAACCGCCGACGGTCGTCGACTGTGGGTGACGCACGGCGACCACTTCGACGGCATCATTCAATGCGCCAAGTGGCTCGCGTATGTCGGCGATTGGGCCTACGAGCTGACGCTGCGCATCAACCACCACTTCAATTCGCTGCGCGGGCGGCTTGGTCTGCCCTACTGGAGCCTGTCGAAGTTTCTCAAGCTCAAGGTCAAGCGCGCCGTCAGCTATGTCAGCGACTTCGAGGCTGCGGTCGCCCGCGAGGCGCGGCACCGTGGCCTCCAAGGTGTTGTTTGCGGACACATCCACCACGCCGAGATGCGTACGATCGAAGGGGTGCTGTACTGCAACGACGGCGACTGGGTGGAGAGCCTGACCGCCCTCGTGGAACATGGCGACGGTCGACTGGAGATCGTCGACTGGTCCGCGCTGTCCGGCGCGCCAGCCCGCGCACGAGGGCCCGGTGAACGATCGACGATTTCCGAGCCGGTGTCCTGACTGGACTGACGTCAACCCGGACCCCGAGCCCACCTCTCGACTTCGAGCCCTTCGCGCCGATGCCGGCCCAGCCGCCGCCCCACGCGGCCGCGGAAGTCGCACAATCCTGCTTGTGATGGGATCTGTTCACCTGCTTGGAATCACGGCGCTGAGCCTTGCGCTGTCTGCTGGCCTGTCTGGTTGCGCCACACGCGCCGTCGATGTGGCGCCCGTGCCGGCAAGCCCGGCCGAGTTCATGACCTGGGACTGTGCGCGCATCGACGACGAGCGCGATCTCGTGCAGCAGCGCGCCACCGACGTGGCATGGACCGTGGACGAGCGCGTCGGCACCAACATCGTGGCATTGGGCATGGGTGTCGCGGTGTTCTGGCCGGCGCTGTTGGCCATGCGGCCCGACGGCCTGGAAGCCGCCGATCTGGCGCGGCTCAAGGGCCGCTACGAAGCGCTGGCCGTGGCGGCGCGCGACAAGGGCTGCCCGCCGGCTGCCGAGAGCCTGTCGGCCGCGCGGGCCGCTGCGCTGCCGATGGCGCTGGGCGAACGCCTGGTCTACGAAGACCGCCTCGACGCGCGCGGCCCGGCGCGGGAATCGACGCTGGCCGTGAGCGCGCTGCGTCGTGGCGAGATCGAGTACCGCAGCGTCGATGCCGGCCCGCCGCCGCAGCCTGCTGCAGGACGATGGCTCCAGGACCTCGCCGGCAATATCGCCCAAGCGCCCCCCGGAGCCTTGTTCTGGCCGCGCCTGCTGCGCGCCGACCTGACGCTGGGCATGGTGACCGCCGGTGAGCTGTTTGTGGCGGGTGACCCGCAGACGCGCGCCCGCATGCGCGGCCAGGTGGTGGCCGTGGGCCCGCAGATGGTGGCCGGCCGGCGCTTCGACGCTGCCGTGGTCGAACTCTTCGGGGACACCCCCCTGGGCGACGCCATCACGCGCGTCGACGGCGTCATCGTCATCGACCGCATCAGCGGCGTGCTGCTGCGGCTGGACTTGCGCAGCGCGGTGGGCGCGTTCTCACTGCAGCGCCGGCTGGTGCGCGTCGAGCGCGCTGGCTGACACAGATCTTTACCCTGCGCGCACAGGGCGGTTACGGCAGCGGCGCAGCATCCTTCCCATCGTCAACCCACCAGGAAGAGACAGATGGACACCCGCAACACCCCCACCACCCTGCGTCTTTCGCAGCGCCCGCTGCGCACGCTGGTCGCCACTGTCTGTGTGGCCTTCGTCGCCACCTTGGCGCAAACCGCTCTGGCCCAACCTGCCGGCGGCCCGGGAACGGGCCCGCACGGTGGCCCTGGCATGGGCATGATGGACCACGGCGGCCCCGGCATGGGCCACCATGGCAAGCATGGCAAGCACATGGGCGGCGAGCGCGGCATGGGCCGCATGCTCGACATGGTGGGCGCCAGCCCCGAGCAGCGCGCGAAGATCAAGGCCATCGCCGACACCGCCCGCACCGATCTGCGCGCGCAGCGTGAAGCCGGCCGTGCGTTGCACCAGCAGAGCCGCGCGATCTTCACCCAGCCCACCATCGACGCCAATGCCGCCGAGGCGCTGCGCCAGAAGATGCTGGCCCAGCACGACCAGGCCAGCCGGCGCATGCTGCAGATGAAGCTCGACATCGCCGCCGTGCTGACCCCGGAGCAGCGCAAGACGATGGCCGACCACATGGCGCAACGCGGCGCGATGATGGAGCGCCACCGCGCTGACCGCACGCTCTGAACGATGAGTCGACTGCTGCTGATCGACGACGACACCCGCCTCACCGACATGGTGGGCGGGTATCTGCGCCAGAACGGCTTCGAGGTCGACACCGCGGCCACGCTGGCTGCCGGGCGTGAGCAGCTCAGGCACGTGCAGCACGACGCTCTGCTGCTCGACCTGATGCTGCCCGACGGCGACGGCCTGGATTTCACGCGCGAATTGCGCGCAGAGCCGCGCACACGTCGCCTGCCGCTGCTGATGCTGACGGCGCGTGGCGAGCCCATGGACCGCATCGTCGGCCTGGAACTCGGCGCCGACGACTACCTGCCCAAGCCCTTCGAGCCGCGTGAACTTCTGGCGCGCGTGAAGGCGCTGCTGCGCCGTGCCGCGCCCGACGCCGGCGACGACGAGGTGCTGCGCTACGGCCGCCTGGAAGTCGACCTCGGTGCGCGCCAGGCGCGGCTGGCCGGCCAGGCCTGCGACCTCACCAGCCATCAGTTCGACCTGCTCACCGTGTTGGCACGCAGCCCTGGGCGTGTGCTCTCGCGCGACCAGATCATGGACACGCTGAAGGGCCACCCGCTGGAAGCCTTCGACCGCAGCATCGACGTGCACATCTCGCGCATCCGCGCCGTCATCGAAGACGACCCGAAGAACCCGAAGCGCGTGCTGACGGTGCGGGGCACCGGCTACGTCTTCGCCAAGAAGCAAGACATGGAGTAGCCGTGCCGGGCAGGGCACCCCTGCCCGCTGCGAGCAGCGCTTCGTCCTCCCTCCCCACATGCGCTCGCTCTACCTCCGCATCTACTTCACCGTGGTCGCCGCGCTGGCGCTGTTTGCCGTGATCTCGGGCTGGGTGGTGCAGCGCCACTTCGAGAGCCAGCGCGAGGAGCAGCGCGTGATGATGCAGGGTGCAGTGCGCGAACGCGCCGAAGCCTGGGGCGACCTGCTGCAACTGGCGATGCCACCTGCCGACGCACCGGCCGCCGAACAGGTGGCGGCGCTTCGTGAATGGTCGCAACGCCTGCGCATGCCCATGGCGCTGGACGACGCCACCGGCAGGCGGCTGGGCGCGTCGGACAGCTTTGCGCGACGCGAGGCCGACGCCACCGGCCCGGGCGGCATGCCTGGCGGGCGCATCCAGCCCATCCGCTTCGACGACGGCCGCACGCTGTGGGTGCCACGCCTGATGGGCATGCGCGGGCAGGGCAACACACGCATGGGCGAACCCCGCCCTCCGTGGCCGGCACCGTCGCGGCCCTGGCCCGACGGCCTGGGCCTGGCGCTGCTGCTCGTGGTCTTGTTCCTCGCCGTTGCCGGCGGTGCGTTCCCCGTGGTGCGGCGCCTGACGCGGCGGCTGGAAGCCCTGAAGCAGGGCGTCGAGGCCTTTGGCGCCGGGGCCTTGCACCAGCGGGTGGCCGAGGACGGCCGCGACGAGGTGGCCGCCGTGGGCGCCAGCTTCAACCGTGCCGCCGCGCGCATCGAGGCGCTGCTGCGTTCGCACCAGAGCCTGCTGGCCAACGCCAGCCACGAACTGCGTTCACCATTGGCGCGGCTGAAGATGGCGGTGGCCATGATCGAGGATGCGCCGCCCGCACAGCGCGAGGCCTTGCGCCACGAGATCCACACCGACATCGCCGAGCTCGACGCGCTGGTCGAGGAGGTGCTGCTGGCCAGCCGGCTGGATGCCAGCGCGGCGCTGGAACTGCACGACGACGTGGGCCTGCTCGGCTTGGCCGCGGAAGAGGCTGCGCGCGTCGGTGCGACGGTGCAGGGCGACGACGTGCACCTCAAGGGCGACGAACGGCTGCTGCGCCGCGCCGTGCGCAACCTGCTGGAAAACGCGCGTCGCTACGGCGGCGGCGAGATCGAGGTGCGGGTGCAGCGGCGCACCGGTGGCGGTGCCGAATTGCGGGTCTGCGACCGTGGCCCCGGCGTGCCCGAGGCCTACCGCGAACGTATCTTCGAAGCCTTCTTCCGACTGCCCGGCCACGCCGAGCGTGAAGGCGGCGTGGGCCTGGGCCTGAGCCTGGTGCGGCAAATCGCCGAACGTCATGGCGGCTGTGTGCGCTGCGAGGCGCGCGAGGGCGGGGGCAGTTGTTTCGTGATCGAGCTGCCGGGCTAAGGCGAGGCCGACGTGAAGCTCTCGGGCGGCGGGTGGTCGGCGCCGGTGGCGAGCTGCGCACGTTCGGCATAGCGGTTGAAGCGCCAGGCCGTGCCTTCCATCGTGATGCGGCGCCACACCCTGCGCTTCTCGGCCGGCGTGTAGGCTGGCCAGTGCTGCACTTCGTCGAAGCTGCGGCCGCAGCCCTTGCAGACCTCGTCGCCCTGGCTCGTCGAGCAGATGGCGATGCAGGGGGCGTCGGGCGTGGTGGTGTACCAGGCCAGCCACGCGTCGGCTGCCGCCTTCGGCATGCTGGCCTCGTCGCACAGCGGCTCGCGGTAGTACACCATCAGCGCGTAGACCTCGGCCAGCGCGCGCACCTCGGTGCAGGCCGTGATGCCGTCGGGCGAGGGCGAACGTTCGCGCCACCAGTTGATGGCGGACTCGAGGTCGGTGATGTGGATGCCGGTGGCCATGGGGGCGTGGAGTTTACCCAGGGACTGGCCGAGTCAGCCGAGTCGGCTTCTCGCTGGTGACGTGACCGCATCGTGGCCACGAAGCCTCAGCTGGCCTCGGCTCGGGAAGGGGATGCACGCTGCGCCTGCCGCCGCAGCCACGGGCTGACGCGGTAGCGTTCGCCGCGGTAGTGCGCATCCAGCGTGTCGAGCAGCGCCACCACCTCGGACACGCTCCAGCGGGCGAGGAACTCGAAGGGGCCCGCCGGGTAGTTCACGCCCAGGGTCATCGCCGCGTCGGCGTCTTCGGCCGTGCACACGCCGTGCAGCACGGCGTCGGCGGCCTCGTTGATCAGCATCGCCAGCGTGCGTGCCACAACCAGGCCAGGTGTGTCGGCCAGCGGCAGTGGCGTGTGGCCCAGCGCCGCCAGCCAAGCGGCTGCCTGGCTGCGCCAGACATCGTCGGCCTGCTCGGCCAACGCATAAGCCAGCGCGGCGGCCGGCGCGCTGGGCAGCTGCGGGCGGTCGAAGACGGCCAGCCGCGCCACGCCGGTGGTGGCGGCCAGTTCGGTGGCGGTGCGGCCGTCGGTCAGCACCAGGCGCGCGCCGTCGATTTCCACGCCCGTCCAGCCGCTGGCGCGCAGCCGTGCCGGGCCCCAGCCCTGCGCCGCCAGCGCCCGCGTCGCGGCCTGCTCCAGCTGGTCGGCAATGGCGCCCTCGCCGTGCACCGTGACTTCGCGTGCCGTCGCCGGCGCTTCGTGCAGTGCCACCGGCAGCGCCGTACTGCCGTCATCGGGGTGACGGTAGAACCCTCGGCCCGTCTTGCGGCCCAGCAGGCCGCCGGCCACCATCTCGCGCTGCAGTGCACTGGGCTGGTAGCGCTTGTCGAAGAAGTTGGCTTCGAAGACCGAGTTCGTCACCGCGAAGTTGGTGTCGTGGCCGATCAGGTCCATCAGCTCGCAGGGCCCCATGCGGAAGCCGGCGGCGCGCAGGCAGGCGTCCAGCACGGCCGGCGTGGCGGCCTGTTCCTGCAGCAGCGCCAGCGTCTCGGCGTAGTAGGGCCGCGCGATGCGGTTGACGATGAAGCCCGGTGTGCTCTTCGCATGCACCGGCTGCTTGCCCCAGGCGCGGCTCAGCTCGAAGACGGCCTCGGCCACGGCAGCGTCGGTCTGCAGGCCCGACACCACCTCCACCAGCTTCATCAGCGGAACGGGGTTGAAGAAGTGCATGCCGACGACGCGGCCCGGGCGGGCCAGGCCGCCGGCGATGGCGGTGACCGAGATCGAACTGGTGTTGGTGGCCAGCACGCAGCCGGCGTCGACGACGCGTTCGAGTTCGCGGAACAGCGCCCGCTTGGCTGCCAGGTCCTCGACGATGGCTTCGACGACCAGCGCCACGCTGGCGGCGGCGTCCAGCGTGTCCACGGGCTGGATGCGCGCGAGCGTGGCCTGCGCTGCCGCGGCTTCGAGCCGGCCCTTGGCCACCCGATCGCCGAAGGTGGCGGCGAGCCTGTCGCAGGCGGCCGCCGCGGCGCCTTCGCGGGTGTCGTAGAGCTTCACCACGTGACCGGCCTGCGCGGCCACCTGCGCGATGCCGGTGCCCATGATGCCGGCGCCGACCACCAGCACCGCCGTGCCTTGCAGTCGCGGCGCGGTCGTGGCTGGGCTGGCGCTGTGCATGGCGGCGTTCCTCCTTGGCGTGGCGGCGCTGTTGCGCCCTGCGGCTAGCTTAAGGCCGGCGCCCCACGCGCGCAGGCGCAAGCACGCGCCTTCAGCGTCTGGCTGCGATGCGTGCGGCCAGCGCCTGGCAGCCGGCAGCGTGGCTGTCGGCCCCCCCGGTGTTGCCCGCGTCCAGCATGGGCAGTAGCGCCGCCAGCGGGTTGATCAGCGCCAGCAACAGCGCCGCGCCCACCTTGCCGCTGAGCAGGTTGCGCGCCAGCGTGACGTTCGGTGAGCTGAACGGCCCGCTGACGCGCAGCGGCGTGCGCAGAGCCAGCGGGCTGAAGTCGCGCGGTGCGACGACGACGCGCAGGTCCATCGTCTCGGCGGCCAGCGACAGCGTGCCGTCCATCCACAGCACCGAGTCGGTGGCATCCACCACCAGCGTGCGCGGCTTCAGCACGCCGGCCTGCGCCTCCAGGTCGGCCACGGCGCAGGGCACGGGCAGGGCATCGTCGCCGCTGAGCAGCACGCCCAGGGTCTGCGCGAGGTCAAGCCCGGCGGCTTCGACGGCCAGGTGCGACAGCGTGCCGCCGAGCAGGCTCGTGCGCACGGTGCCCTGCAGGCTGGCCAGGATCTCGGCTGTCGACCGGCCCTGGCCTTGTACGGCGGCGTTGCCGTCCAGGCGGCCCGTCACCCAGGGGGGGTCGCCTTCCTTGCGTGCCAGCCGCAGCCATTGCTGCAGCAGCACGCCGGACCAGCGCACGTCGGCCTTCCACAGCGCGGTGTCGCCGCGGCCGTCCAGCGACAGGCGGCCGGTCAGCGAACCTTGGGCCGTGCGCGCGTCGAGCTCCTGCAACTCGAGCACGCCGTCGTTCAGCAGCAGATGGGCGCGCAGCGGGCGCAGCGGTTCCAGCTTCGGCGTGTCGAGGTTGAGCTCGTCGATGACGATGCGCACGTCGGCGTCCATCACGCGCAGCGCGGCCAGGTCGAAGGGGTGCGCCGGCAGCACCTTGCCGCCGCCGCGCGCCCCGCTGCCGTCGGCCGGCGCGCCTACCGCGGGGCCCAGGTCGGCCAGCAGCAGGCGCGGGCCGCTGAGCTGGCCCGTCAGGCGCGGCTGGCCGGGCCCGGCCTGGTAGGCGAAGGTGCCGTGCACGCGGCTGCCTCCGATGGTGGCGTCGGCCACCTGGGCCAGCCAGGTGGAGTCGCGGCGTTGCAGCTCGCCTTCGGCGACGAAGGCGGCGGTGGTGGGCAGCGTCACGCGCAGCGGGTCGCCCACGGCGGCGAGCGAGGGGCCCTGCAGGCGGAAGTGACCGTTCAGCCCGCCGGCTTGCAGCAGGCCCGTGGTGGTGCCGTCGAAGGCCAGCGTGGCCCGGCCCAGCGTGGCCTGCACCTTCAGCGCCACGGGGTCGGGCGCGTGGTCTTCGTCGCCGGTCCAGGGCAGCAGGCCGCCTGACTGCAGTTCCAGCTTCAGCGGCAGGCGCTGGTAGCGCCCGCTGGCGCTGAGCGTGAACTTCGCCGCCGGCGCCCCGGCGGCACTGCCTTCGGCGAGCGACATGCGGGCCTCGACCGCGGTGCCTTGGGCGGCGTCGGTGAAGTGCACGGTGCCGGCCGCCACGCCCAGGCGGCCGAAGTGCGGCAGCGGGGCGGGGGTGGGCGAGGAGGCGGCGGCCGCCGGCCCGAGCAGCCACGAGGCCCGGCCATCGGCCAGGCGTTCCGCGTGGGCGTCGAGGTGCGCGGCGTCCAGGCGTCGCACGCGCAGCGGCTCGACCCCGGGGGCGCGCCAGGCGCGCCAGAGGTCGCGCCAGCCCAGTTCCAGCGTCACGTCCTGCCCTTCCAGCAGGTGCGGCGCCTGGCTCCAGGCCGGCGCGCCGATGACCAGCTGCGAGGCCTGCAGGCGCAGCACGCCGAGGAAGCGAACACTGAACGCGCCGCCGGCGGGCGCGAGGGCCACGCGCCGTTCGAGGCGGCCGCTCAGCGCGGCTTCCAGCGGTGCGCGCAGGAAGGGCCAGCCGGCGGCCTCGCCAAGCGCCAGTGCGGCCAGCAACAGCCCGGGCAGCGCCCAGGCCCAGACACGCCAGCGCAGTGCTCGCAGCCCCTTCGCCGGTGGCATGGCTGCGGCGGGCGGCAACGGCAGTGCCGACGGCGCAGCCTTGCCGCCATCGGCCGCAGCGGGGGTGGTCGAGGGGGGTGGGGTATCGATGAAGTGCATCGTGCACGATGCCGCGCCAGGCCGCCAGCGGCCCGGTACCCGCGTCGCTGTAGGACGGCAGGCCAGTGCGGCCCGCGTGCTTTCGGCCGGCGCCATGCAGGCCCGTGTTGCGTCATGCAGCGCACAGACCCGCGCCGAGTCCGCCGACACGATCCGGGTGTGCCGTCTTGCGCACGCCAGCCCGGGCCCTGACGCGACGCGACCATGACCGAGCCGCCCGACGACCACCACTTCACCGCGCAGGCGGCCTGGCAACTGGCGCGCGGTGTCGGCAAGGCTTGGCTGGCCGACGGCGTGCTCAGCATGGGCGCGGCGCTGGCCTACTACACGCTGTTTTCGCTCGCGCCTCTGCTGCTGATCGTGGTCTCGGTCGCCGGGCTGGTGTTCGGCGGCGACGCCGCGCGTGGCGAGATCCAGGCCCAGCTCAGCGCGCTGATGGGCGCGCGTGGCGCCGGCGCCGTGCAGGACCTGCTGGCCAGCCTGGACCAGCCCGCCGAGGGCCGCGCGGCCGCCACGCTGGGCGTGGTGCTGCTGCTGGTCGGCGCCACCACCGTGTTCGCCGAACTGCAGGACGCGCTGGACCGCATCTGGCGCGTGCCGGCACGCCCCGGTGCCAACGGCTGGCTGGCGCTGCTGCGCCAGCGCCTGCTGTCCTTCGGCCTCATCCTGGCCATCGGCTTCCTGCTCACCGTCTCGCTGGTGCTCAGCGCCGGCCTGGCGACGCTGCAGCGCTGGTGGAACCCGATGTTCGGGCCCTGGCTGGAGAGTGCGGCACTGGTCAATGCGGTGGTCGGCTTCGCGCTGGTGGCGGCGATGTTCGCCGGTGTCTACAAGGTGATGCCACGGGCCAACGTGGCCTGGCGCGACGTCTGGACCGGCGCGCTCTTCACCGCGGTGCTGTTCACCTTGGGCAAGATGGCGATCGGCTGGTACGTGGGCCGCAGCGGCGCGGTGTCGGGCTTCGGCGCCGCGGGCTCGCTGGTGGTGGTGCTGCTGTGGGTCTACTGGTCGGCGCAGATCTTCCTGCTGGGCGCCGAGTTCACCTGGGTGTACGCGAACCTGTTTGGCTCGCGGCGGCCGCGCACCAGTCCGCCAGTGTCGCCAGCACCTGGCGTGTAGCGGCCTGCGCCGCCTGGACGCCACCGGCGCTGTCGGCCGTGGCGGCGGGCACGGTGGCGCTGAAGTCGCGGCTGCCCAGCACGCGGCGCGACGCGCCGTCCACCAGCGTCGCGCGCAGGCTCAGCGTCACCACGCTGGTGCCGCCGTCGAAGTCCTGCCGCAGGCGCAGGACCTCGGTGTCCAGACGCAGCGTGCTGGCCGCCGCACTCGGCGCCGAAACCACCGCGGCGTAGGCGCCACTGCGTTGCAGCGCAGCCACCAGCAGTGGCGCCAGCATGCGCGCCGGCGTGTCGACCCACACGCTCTGCGCATAGGCCTCCAGTTGCTGCGGTCGGCGCAGGTAGACGATGCGCGCGCTATCGTAGCCGGCGGCGGCCTGCAGCGCGCTGACGGTCAGCGTCGGCGCCGACGCTGCGGCCGCGGCGGGCGGCGTGCCGACCTCGCGGCCGGCCTCCAGCGTGTAGGTGAGGGGCGGCGCGGGAGGCTTGGGCAGCAGATTGCCGCAGCCGGCCAGCAGCATGGCGGCCAGCAGCGTGGCGGTGCCGGCGGCGCGCGGGCCGTGCGGGAACTGGCCGGGCCGAGAGGAGCGGCGGGCGCTCATCGCGCCACCGCCGGGGTCTCGCCGGGCGCCGCGGCCGCGAGCGGTCGCGGGCCGGTTTCGCCCGGGCCTTCGGGCGTGGCGCCGCGGCCGAGCAGCAGGCTGCTCGGGCTGCGTTCGGTCTGCTCGCTCAGGCGCCGCAGCGAGGTCGACAGCGTGCTCAGCTCGCCCATCAGGCGCTGCAGTTCGGGGAGGGCCTCGGCGCTGAAGCGCTGCAGGTCGGCACCCACGGCGGCCACCGTCACGCTGGCGCGCTGGCTGGCCAGCGCGGTCTCGTTGCCCATCTTCTCCAGCGCGTCGGCGCCGCGGCCCACGCGTTCGACCACCGGCCCGGCCTGCTTTGCCACGCGTGCGGCCTGGTCGAAGGCGCGGGCGGCGCTGGCCAGGCCCTGGTCCATCGTGTCCTTGCGCGCGGCCAGGGTGCGCGTGACGGTGGCGATGTCGGCCAGCGCGCTGGTGAAGGCCGCGCGGTTGGCCTCGCTGAGCACGGCGTCGATGGTGCCCGAGGTGCGGTCCAGCTTGGCCAGCACGCCCGTGAGCACGTTCTCCAGCCGCGCGCTCAGCGACGGCTTGGTGGTGATCACCGGGTAGGCTTCCCCGGGGGTCGGGCCCAGCGGCGCCGCGTCGCGCTCGCCGCCGCTCAGTTCGACGTAGGCGATGCCCGTCAGCCCCTGTGTCTTCAGCATCGCCAGCGTGTCGGTCTTGATCGGCGTGCCACGCTCGATGGCGAAGAGCAGTCGCACACGTTCCGGGTTGGTGGGGTCGAGCTGGATGTCGCGCACCTGGCCCACGTCGACGCCATTGAACTTCACCGGCGCGTTGATGTTGAGCCCGGCCACCGACTCGTCGACGATGGCGAGATACAGCGTCACCTGCTTCTGCCAGGCGCCGCCCGAGGCCAGCCACAGCGCGCCGGCGATCAGCGCCGCGCCGAGCGTCAGCACGAAGGCCCCGACGAGGGCGTAGTTCACCTTGGTTTCCATGCGGGGCTTCCTGGGGTCAAGCTTGGGCGGCGGCGTCGATCACTGCGGCCTGCTGGCGTGCGGCGCGCGAACGCGGGCCATCGAAATAGGCGCGCACGGCGGGGTTGTCCTGCTGCGCCAGCTCGGCCATCGCGCCGCTGCCCTGCACGCGGCCGTCAGCCAGCACGGCCACGCGGTCGCTCACCTGCCATAGCGTGTCGAGGTCGTGCGTGACCATCACGACGGTGAGCCCGAAGCCGTCGCGCAGCCGACGCACGAGCTGGTCGACGCCGTCGGCGGCCACCGGGTCGAGCCCGGCCGTGGGTTCGTCGAGGAAGAGCAGCTCGGGGTCGAGCGCCAGCGCTCGCGCCAGCGACGCGCGCTTGAGCATGCCACCACTCAATTCAGTAGGTAGCAGTGCGCCGACATCGGGCGCCAGCCCGGCGAGCGCCAGCTTGGCCGCGGCGATTTCGTCGATCAGCGCATCGTCCAGCGGCGTGTGCTCGCGCAGCGGCAGACCGACGTTTTCCAGCACCGTCAGCGCCGCGAACAGGCCGCCGTGCTGGAACATCACGCCCCAGCGCTGGCGCAGCGCCAGCTTGGCGGCGGCGTCGGCCGTCGTCAGGTCCACGCCCAGCACGCTGATGCGGCCGGCGTCGGGCGGGTGCAGCAGGATCATCTCGCGCAGCAGCGTCGACTTGCCCGAGCCGCTGCCACCCACCAGCGCGAAGATCTCGGCGCGCCGCACCTCCAGGCTCAGGCCCTGGTGCACGACGTGGGCGCCGAAGCGCGTGTGCACGTCCTTAAGCTCGATGACGGGTTCGCCGTTCACAGGTCGAGCACGCTGAAGGCGACCGAGAAGGCGGCGTCGGCCACGATCACCAGGAAGATGGCCTGCACCACGCTGCGCGTGGTGTGCAGACCCACGCTGTCGGCGCCGCCGCGCGTGCGCAGGCCCTGAAAGCAGCCCACCAGCGCGATGATGCCGGCGAACACCGGCGCCTTGGCCAGGCCCACCAGGTAGCTGCTCAGGCTGACGGCCTTCTCGAAGCGCTCGATGAACTCGACGGCACTGACGCCCAGCTGCAGCTGGGCCATCAGCATGCCGCCGAGCACGCCCAGCACGTCGGCGAACACCGTCAGCAGCGGCAACGCGATGACTAGCGCGATCACCTTGGGCAGCACCAGCAGTTCCAGCGGCGCCACGCCCAGCGTGCGCAGCGCGTCGATCTCTTCGGTGACGGCCATGGTGCCGATCTGCGCCGCATAAGCGCTGCCCGAACGCCCGGCAACGATGATGGCGGTGATGAGCGGCGCGAACTCGCGCAGCATCGACACGCCGACCAGATCCGCGACGAAGATGTTGGCGCCGTAGCGCCGCAACTGCTCGGCGCCCTGGTAGGCGACGACGATGCCGAGCAGGAAGGACAGCAGGCCGACGATGGGCAGTGCGTCCAGGCCCGCGCTGCGCACGTTGTGCAACACCGGGCGCCAGCGCAGGCGGCTGGGCTGAAGCAGGCTGCGGCCGAAGGTCAGCGCGGTCTCACCGACGAAGCTGAGCAGCGCCAGGCCTTCTTCGGCGACGGCGGCGCCGCTGCGGCCCAGGCCCTCCAGCGCCGAAGGTGTGGGTTTGGGCGGCGAGGGCGCCGCCGCGGGCGGCAGCACTGTCAGCGCCAGCAGGCTTTCGAACTCAGGCCGCAGGCCCTGCAGCGTGACGTTGCAGCCGGCATCCTGCAGGCGCCGGAGCAGTTTCTGCAACAACCAGGCGCCGCCGGTGTCGAGCGCCGTCAGCGCCGCTGCGTCGGCCACCACGCGCCCTGCGGGCGGCAGCTGCAGCGCGGCCATCTGGGCCGGCAGGGCGCCCAGGCCCTGTGCGTTCCAGCGACCGAGCAGACTCAGGCCGCCAGGCGTCGTGGCCAGGCTGGCGGGAGCGGCAGGGCTGGGGATGGCGTCGGGCAACATAAGGCCAAGTGATGCTGCAGGCCAGGCCGGGAGCCCGTCTGTGCGCTGCATGACACTGGCCGCACTCGACTTAAGCCTTACTCCAGTGCATTGCGCACCACCGTTGCGCGGCCGCGCCCCTGACTGAGGCTGGACCAAGCACCAGGCAGGGGCATTCCCGGCCGGGCTCAGCGTGCACGGAAGTTGCGATATTCCCTGGGAATGAAATCCGAAGCCTCTCTCGCCGACGGGCCGGCGCTTGTGCACGCCCACTCGCCCGTCCAGGCCTTCCTCGAACGTTTGCATCAGCGCTTCGCCGCCGATTCCCGCGGCAAGGTCGCGACCTACATCCCCGAACTGGCCAAGGCCGATCCGGCGGCCTTCGGTCTGGCCATCGCCACGGCCGACGGCCAGGTCTACGAGGTGGGTGACGCCCGCACACTGTTCACCATCCAGTCGGTGTCGAAGCCACTGGTCTACGGCATGGCGCTCGAGGATGCCGGCGCCGAGCGGGTCGGCCGCGCCATCGGCGTCGAACCCTCGGGCGACGCCTTCAATTCGATCAGTCTGGAGCCTGGCACCGGCCGGCCGCGCAACCCCATGATCAACGCTGGCGCCATCGCCACCGCAGGCCTGGTGGGTGGCGCCACGCCCGCGGCGCGGCTGGACCGCCTGCTGTCGGCGCTGTCGGCCTATGCCGGCCGGCCGCTGGACATCGACGAGGCGGTGTTCGAGTCGGAACGCAGCACCGGACACCGCAACCGCGCCATCGGCCACATGCTGCGCAACTACGACATCCTCGAGCACGACCCCGAAGCGGCGCTCGAGCTCTACTTCAAGCAGTGCTCGGTGCGCGTGAACTGCCTCGACCTGGCGCTGATGGCCGCCACGCTGGCCAACGGCGGCATCAACCCGGCCAGCCGCCAGCGCGCGGTGCGCAACGAATTCGTGGGCCCACTGCTCAGTGTGATGACCACCTGCGGCATGTACGACTTCTCCGGCGAGTGGGTCTACCGCGTCGGCATGCCGGCCAAGAGCGGCGTGGGCGGCGGCATCATGGCCGTGCTTCCCGGGCAGCTGGGCATCGGCGTGTACTCGCCGGCGCTCGACGAGCGCGGCAACAGCGTCCGCGGCGTGCAGGTCTGCGAGGCCTTGTCGGGTGAGCTGGGCCTGCACTTCCTGAAGCCGCCTCGTGCCGCCGCGGCCACCGTGCGGGCGCGGTACACGCTGGCGGGGTTGCGCTCCAAGCGGCGCCGCCCTGCCGCCGAGTCGGCGCAACTCGACGCCCATGGTCACCGTGTGCAGGTTTTCGAACTGCAGGGTGAGCTGCGCTTCTCGACGCTGGAACCTGTGTTGCGCAGTGTCGTCGCCGCCGGCGACGAACTGCTGGCGGCGGTGCTGGACTTCAAGCGCGTCGATGGGGCCGACGCGGCCGCAGTGCGCATGCTCGAAGGCCTGGTCGAAACCTGTGCCGCGCGTCAGCAGCAGGTGGTGCTGACGCGTGTGCGCCGCGGCGAGTTGCTGGCCCGCTTCGGTGACGAACTCGACCCGCGCAGTGCCCGTGCGCTGCACTTCCAGCCGCAGCTGGAGCTGGGCCTGGAGTGGTGCGAACGGCTGCTGCTGAAGCGTTGTGCGCCCGTCGGCGCGCCGGCCGGCCCTGCGCAGCCGCTGCCGCTGGCGGAACACACGCTATGCCAGGGCCTGTCGGCCGCCGACTTTGCCTATCTCGACGCCCGCGTGCGGCGCTGCAGCTTCGAGCCCGGGGCGGACATCGTGCGCCGCGGCGACCCTGCTGACGGCATCTTCCTCCTGCTGCGCGGCGAAGTCAGCGTGACGGTGGAACTGCCCCAGGGCGGCAGCAAGCGCCTGTCGACGCTGACAGCCGGCATGAGCTTCGGCGAGATGGCGCTGGTGACGGGCGGCCAGCGCTCGGCCGACGTGCGCGCGGACACGGCGGTGGAGTGCGGCGTGCTGTCGGCCGACAGCTTCCGGGCGCTGGAGACCGAGCGGCCTGGGCTGATGATTCACTTGCTGCACAAGCTGCTGCTGGGCCTGGGTCAGACGGCCGTGCGGCTGACCGCCGAAGTGGCGGCTCTGGAGGCCTGAGGCCGGTCGCCCGGGCCGTGTGTGCGGTGCCGTACCGTCGGCGTCATCTGCGCAGCGTATAAGGCTCGGAATGATCGAGCCCATCTTGCTCACGACAGCGCGTGTCTCCACGTTCGACGGCGAGCGTGCGCTCACCGGCGCCAGCGGTTTCTTCTTCGAACGCGACGATCGACTGTTCCTGGTGACGAGCCGGCATGTCGTGATCGACAAGCCGACCAAGCATTACCCCAGCCGGCTCGAGATCGAACTGCACACAGACGGAGCCAATCTCACGCGGTCTATCGGCCTGTCGGTGCTGCTCTACCGCGACGGCAAGAGCATCTGGCGCCAGGGCCGCGACGAAGGCGGCGACATCGACGTCGCGGTGATCGAACTCGAACGCACCGCGCTGCCGCCGCAGGTGGCGCTGCGCTGTTTCACGCCGGCGCACCTGCAAGGCACGCTGGAGGACGTGGAGGTCGGGACGCCGCTGCTCGTGGTGGGCTTCCCGCTGGGCTTCCACGACGCGCTGCACCACCTGCCGGTGGTGCGCCAGGCGGCCATCGCATCGTCCTTCGGGCTGCGTTTCCAGGGCCAAGGCTTCTTCCTCACCGACGCGCGTACCCACCGCGGCACCAGCGGCGCACCGGTGGTCATGCGCGCCCCCGATCTCGAGGGCGGCCTGCCGTGGAAACTGCTGGGAGTCCACTCGTCGCGCATGGACATGGGCAGCCGCGACCTGAAGCAGGACGAATCGCTGGGTCTGAACTGCGCCTGGTATGCCGACATCCTGATGACGCTGACCGCGCCGGGAGTCGCGCCGCGAGCCGCGGCGGGCCTGGTTCCGATCGCCGACGGCGATCCGTGACATTCGCGCGCCATGCAGGTCGTCCCTTTCCATGGCGCCTGTCAGAACACCGTCGTCTGCCTGGCACCCGGTTTGGGCACGGTCGCGGCGCGGATTAGGGGTGTCGCGGCGTGTGCGCACACAATGCGTGCGCCGGGCGAATTGCGCGCTGGCGCGGCGGTCAGGACACGCCAGACGTATCCGGTCGCCGATCGGATGGACATCCAGGGGAGACTCACTCGTATGGCGTCAGTCAGGCGCAACACCAGCGACGCGGCAATGGCGGGGCAGGCGGACACGTTGCGCAATGGCTTCCGCGCACCGAGCTTCGGTCTGTCCGATAGCATCGACTCACTGTGCCTGGAACGCCTGGCGGCGCTCAGTTCGGAGTTGCGCCCCGTCGCCCGCGGTACGGCGCTGTTCCGTCAGGGCGACCGCCTGAACGCGTTGTACGAGGTGCACGCCGGCTTCTTCAAGACCGCCGTCACCGACGTGCAGGGCCGCAGCCAGGTGACGGGCTTCCACCTCTCGGGCGACCTGTTGGGCCTGGACGGGATCGGGTCCGATCACCACGGCGCCGACGCGGTAGCGCTGGAAGACGCGATGGTTAGCGTCATTCCCTATGGCCCGCTGAACGAACTGTTCCGCGAGTTCGCGCCGCTTCAGCATGGGTTCCACAAGGTCATGAGCCGCGAGATCACACGCGATCAGAACATGATGCTCGTGCTGGGGACGCTCAGCGCCGAGGGCCGCATCGCCGCCTTTCTGCTCGACCTGACGCAGCGCCTGCATGCGCGCGGCTTTTCGGCCACCGCACTCCTGTTGCGCATGACCCGCGAAGAGATCGGCAGCTACCTCGGCCTGCAGCTCGAGACGGTGAGCCGCACCTTCTCGAAGCTGCAGCATGAAGGCGTGCTGGAGATCCGCAACCGCGACCTCCAGGTGCGCGACCCCGAGGCGCTGCAGCGCCTGGTTCAGGGCGGCGGGCGCTGACGCCACAGCGGTTCCGTCGTCAGAACTTGCGTCCCCAGGCCAGACCGATCGCCGTCTGCTTCATGCCGATGGTCTCGTTGCCGCCCAAACCGCCGGGCGGGATGATGGCGGGCGAATTGAACAGCGATGGGCCCGTGACGGTCTTGCGCGGCGCGACCATGAACGATGCCGTGATCTCGCTGGCAGCGTCGAGCGCCCAGGTGAAGCCGGCCGTGTAGTGGTCCTGCATGACACCGGGCGCCAGCACGTTGAAGCTCACGTCGGCCGAGGTGATGGGGTTGTCGCCCTTGGCGTAGCCAGCGCGCAGCGTAAGCGAGTCGGACATGCGCCAGGCGAGCCCGAGCTTGAAGAGGTCGATGTCCTTCCAGCCGAAGCCGGGCCCGTTGGCGGAGCCCATGGGCGCCTGGTTTGAACTCGGGTTCGAGACCGACGCGGCATCGCTGTAATTGATGCGGCCCACCTCAAGGGCCAAGGTCACGGCGGGTGTCGGCGTGAAGGCGATGCCGAAGCTGTAGTGGGACGGGATGTCGAAGTCGCCGGCGTCGGCAAACAGGCCCTTGTACTTGTCGAAGCGACCCATGTTCATCTTCGGTGCGTAGGCTGCGCCCACTGTCACGGTGTCGCTGAGTCGGCCCATGTAGCCCAGACGCAGCCCGAGTCCCGTGGCGCTGTCGTAGCCGTTGTTGGTGACGCTGCCCGGCGCGCCGGTGAAGGGTGGGAAACCCGGTGCATTGTCGAAGGCCTGCAGGCCCTGGGCTCTGAACTGCTGGTAGCCCAGCAGCAGCGAAACGCCCACCGAGTGCTGTGCATTGAGCTTGTAGGCCACAGTCGGCGCCACGATCAGCTGGGAGATATCGACACCGAGCCTGCCGGCACCGCAGTGCATGTTGGCCGCGCCGCCACCGCAGTTGAAGTTGCCCTGCGGGTAATTGGTGTTCATGCCGCCGTTGCCGTAGACCGACACGCCCAGTGACCACTGGTCGCTCATCATGCGGTTGTAGCCAAACTCAGGCACGTAAAAGCGGGTGCTGTCGCTCGTGACCTTGCCGTTCAGCGTCGGTATGGCAGAGCCCGCGCGCTCGGCATCGCGCTTGGGCATGAAGACGTCGATGCCAACATCCAGGCGCGTGCCTGCCCACACCATGCTCGCGGGGTTGGTGGCACCGCCCAGGCTGTCCTGCGCCAGCGCCGTGGCGGCGCCACCCATGCCCTTGGCCTTGAGGCCGTAGCCGTGCGGGAAGTAGCCGTTGGTCGCAACGGCAGGCAGTGCCGCGGCACACAAGGCCGCGATCGGAGTGAGCTTCAGAATCCGGTGGATCGTGTGCATGGTCTGTCTCCTTGGGTTGATGACATGCGAGGGGAAAGGAAAGGGCGACGCGGTCACCAGAGCGCCAGCAGGCGCCCCTTGACGACCTTGCTGGGCCACTGCTTGAGCGGGCTGTTGCCCTTCTTGATGCAGTCGCCGCTGCGCACGTCGAAGGCCCACTCGTGCTTGGGGCAGGTCAGCGTGCAGCCCTCGAGCGCGAGGTGCGGGATGTTGGTGGTCTGGTGCGGGCAGCGGCTGTCGTAGACGCGCCACTCGGTGTCGGTGCGGTGCACGAAGAGGCCGCGGCCGTCGCACTCGACGCGTGTCGTCTCGCCGACCTTGTAGCCCTTGGTGGCCATGACGTCGTGCCACTCGCCTGCCGAACCCAGCGCGCCGGGCTGGAACTCGGGCAGGTCGAGCGCCAGGATGATGTCCACGGCCCAGACGATCTTGGCCAGGCCCAGCATCGGGAAGGCCATCAGCAGCGCGTCCAGCACCTCGGCCGGCGTGCAGCCGTCGCGCAGCGCGCGGCCCAGGTACTGCTTGAAGCCGCGTTCGGTCTGCGAATGCACCTTGCTGATGACCGAGATCAGGTCGCGCGTCTTCGGGTCGAGCTGCGTGCCGCAGGCCTTGAGGAAGGCGAAGTAGTGGCCCACGGCGTCGGGCCGGGCCTTGACGAGGTAGTTGAGGGCGTCGCTCATGGTGTTGCAGCCTTCGGTTCGGGGTTGGAGACATGGACGAGCACGGGGCAGTTGGCCAGCCCGATGACCTTCTGCGCGGTGCCGCCGATCCAGGCGCGCGCCAGCGGCGTGCCGCCATGGCGGCCGACCATCAGAAGATCAGCGCCACGGGCCCGTGCCGCGTCGATCAGCGCCTGGTGGGGGCGACCCGTCGCCACTTCGCCATCGACCCGGTCGTGCAGCTGGCGGGCCGTGGCGACGGCCGCCGCCAATGCCTGCGCCGCAGCCTCGCGCGTGGCGTCGCCGGCCGCCACGCACACCAGGTGCAGCGACAGGCCGAAGTCGCGGGCCAGTTGCGCGGCCTGTACCAGCGCGCCGGCATCCGGCGCCTGCGGGTCGATGCCGACGAGCACGCCGCGTGTCCACAAACGCGCGTCGCGCGGCGCGATGAGCAGGCTGCAGGGCGCGTGCGCGACGACCTTGCTGACCATCTCGCCCACCAGCAGGTTGGCCAGCAGGCCGCGCTTGCCGCGGCGGCGGATGACGATGAGGTCGGCACCACGTTCGCGCGCCTCGTCGACGATCTCCTGCCAGGCCTCGGGCCCATGCCGCGCCCGCAGGTCGAGCGTCACGCCTTGCGCCTGCGCCAGCGTCGCCAGGTGCTGCCGCTTCGCTGCAGCTTCCGCGTCGGCCTTCGCGGCGAGCTGCGGCGCCACCATCTCGAATTCGGGGTTGCTCACGACTGGCAGCACACCGGCCAGCGGCAGCCGGCAATGCTGCGCGAAGGCGAAGGCCAGCGTTTCGGCACCGGTGTCGAACTCACCGTGCTCGGTGGCCAACAGGGGGCGAGTGAAGGCGGTGACCATCTCAATGCCCACCCGACAACCAGCCCGACGCCGCCAGCACCACCACGGCCACCTCGGCAAGACAGAGTGCCGCGAAGGCCTTGTCGCCGCGCTTCAGGTACAGCGGCACCAGCGCCAGCAGGCACACCAGCGAGCAGCCGGCCAGGATGGCGATGCCCACCAGCCCGGAGATGTCGCCGCGCTGCACCAGCGCCAGCCAGCCCCAGCCCGTGGGCGAGGCGGTTTCCTGCAGGTAGGTGCCGACGGGGTGTGACCACGCCTGCGCCAGCTGTTCCAGCGGCACGTGCGGGCGGACGAGCCCCAGCACATAGGCGCCGAAGCTCAGTACCAGCGCCACCATGCCCACGCGTGTGCCCCAGTCCAGCAGCTTCGCGTACAGCAACTGCTCTGCGGGTTGCTCGACGGGGCCCGGCCGACTTTCGCTCATGGCCACACACCCGTACCCTTGAGCAGCGCGCGCAGCCCGGCGAAGAACAACACCGCGATGACCATGCGCCGGATCACCGAGCCCTTCAGCACGTCGAGCAGCCGCGCGCCGATACGGGCACCGAGCATCATGCCCAGCACCGACGGCACGGCGATCATCGGCAGCACCGCGCCGCGGTTGATGTAGACCCAGGCCGCCGACGAGTCGACCAGCGACAGCACCAGCCCCGAGGTGCCTGCCGACACCTTCAGCGGTGCACCCATCAGCAGGTTCAGCGCGGGCACGTTGGCCCAGCCGGCGCCGATGCCGAACATGCCGGCCAGTACGCCGATGCCCAGGAAGACCACGAGGCCGGGCACCGTACGGTGCACCTGCCAGTGCACCGTCCGGCCCGAGGCGCCGTCGATGAAGATCCCGTTCAGCGCCAGCGCACGCGACAGCGCGTCGGGCTGTGCGACGTGCGGGAACTCGGACTTCTTCGACACCAGCATCAGCGCCACGATGCCCAGCACCACGCCGCCCAGGAGCATCTGCACCACGTTGGCCGGCATGGCCAGGCCGAGCATGGCGCCGCCGATGGACGAGGCCGAGGCCAGTACCGCCAGCGGCAGCGCCAGGCGCAGGCTGCCCAGCCCGCCGCGCAGCAGCGTGGGCCCGGCGGCCAGTGCGCTGGCCAGCGCCACCAGCAGGCCGGCGCCGCGCACGAAGTCGAGGTGGAAGGGGAAGAAGCTGCCGACGATGGGCACGAAGAGCGTGCCGCCGCCGATGCCTGCCGGCACGGCGACGATGCCCATCAGGAAACACACCACGAACAGGCCCAGTGGCCAAGCCCACCAGGGCATGTCGCTGCCCGTCGGGGTGCCGGCCGCATGCGCCGCACCGGCCAGGAGCAGACTGCCTGCGGCGATGAGTACCGCGCGCTGCAGGCGCATCAGGACACCGCCTGGTAGTACAGGTTCTGCGGATGGTTGGCCTGGGCGAAGAAGAACCAGCGTTCGGCCAGCAGCCCGAGGTACTGCACCACGAAGGCCAGCGCCAGCAGGCCGGCAGATGCCGACGACAGGCCCAGTGCCAGCAGCGCCAGCGGCAGCACGAAGGCGCCCAGCAGGAAGGCCCACTTCACCTGGCGCAGCACACCGCCGTTGCGGCCGTGGAAGAACTCGCGCGTGTTGAACGAGCCGCCCATGAAGCCCATCGCGCGCTGCGTGATCTGCGGGTGGCGGATGCCGATCGCCGACTGCAGCGTCGACTTCGGTTTCAAGCGGGCATTGCGCGCCAGCGACAGGCCGCGGCCGATGAAGCCCGCAGCGGTGAAGACCAGCGCGGCCGTGCCAAAGGCCGGCACCAGCGCCGGCGCACCGCCCCACGCGGCCAGCGCGGTGGCCAGCGTGCAGCCCGAGGCCAAGCCGAGGAGCGTGTAGTTCAGCACCGTGTAGGGGCTGGCCCATTCCTGCAGGAAACGCACCGACGCATAGATCATCGCCGTGCACAGGAAGAGCGCGCCGCAGGCCAGCGCCGCCAGCACGCCCAGCGCCAGCGTGCCGCTGCGGCCGCTGAAGTGCAGCACGGCCCAGAAGAAGAGCGCAGCCATGAAGGCCGGCAGTGCGATGACCTCGCGCGACAGCCACGAGGTTCGCCACATCGTCGCACTGCGCCAGGCCCGTTCGGGGCGGCCGAGGTGGAAGAAGGACGCGATCAGGCCGCCCGCACACAGCAGCAGCGCGATGCCGCCGGCCAGCGCGAGAAAGCCCCGTTCGGTGGCCTCGACACGTCCGAAGCCGGCCACCTCGGCGCCGAAGAGCGCCAGGAACAGGCCCTGGCCGGCGCCGATCAGCGTGGTGAGGAAGATGACGGAGTAGGCCGGGTTCATGGCAGGCGGGGCGGCGCGGTGGTCAAGTGGCGTAGTCCTCGCGCCCCGCGCCCTGCGGGGGCTGCTCGGGCCGCTGGCCGTCGATCTTCAACGGGTTGTCCACGCGCACCAGGTCTTCGGCGCGCACGGTCTGGCCAGTGCGACGGCGAGGCAGGTAGTGGTTCGCGGGGCGCGTGTTCCATTCGGGCATCAGCGCGTAGCCTCCGCGTTCGCGGATGGCCACGCTGACGGTCGACTCGGGGTCGTGCACGTCGCCGAAGAGGCGCGCGTTCGATGGGCAGGCCAGCACGCAGGCGGGTTTGCGCTCGGCCTCGGGCAGCGCCTTGTCGGTGACGCGGTCGACGCACAAGGTGCACTTGGTCATCACCTTGCGCTCTTCGTCGATCTCGCGTGCGCCGTAGGGGCAGGCCCAGCTGCAGTACTTGCAGCCGATGCACTTGTCGTAGTCGACGAGCACGATGCCGTCTTCCTTGCGCTTGTAGCTGGCGCCCGTGGGGCACACCGGCACGCAGGGCGGGTCTTCGCAGTGCAGGCAGCTCTTGGGGAAGTGCACCGTCTGCGTGTTCGGGTACTCGCCCACCTCGAAGGTCTGCACGCGGTTGAAGAAGGTGCCCGTGGGGTCCTTGCCGTAGGGCTGTTCGTCGACCAGCGGGCCGGCCGCGCCCGAGGTGTTCCACTGCTTGCAGCTCGTCACGCAGGCGTGGCAGCCGACGCAGACGTTGAGGTCGATGACCAGGGCCAGTTGGGTCACGACTTGCCCTTCAGCCCGGCCATCCAGCCGCGGCGCTTCGGCGCGCTGCCCATGCCCGGCACGGGGTGCATGGCCGCATCGGCTTGCGGCCAGGTGACCTCGGCTTCCTCGGGGCCGGCCGGGCGGATGCGCACCCGCACGTCGTACCACGCGGCCTGGCCGGTGATGGGGTCGCTGTTCGACACGGTGCCGCCGCCTGCGGCCGGCAGTTCCTCGCGGATCAGGTGGTTGAGCAGGAAGCCGCGCTGCGACTCGTTGGCGTCGGGCGCGAGATGCCAGGCGCCGGGCGCCTTGCCGATGGCGTTCCAGGTCCACACCGTGCCGGGCTCCACCGCTTCCGAGGTGCGGCACATGCAGCGCACCTTGCCCCAGGGCGATTCGACCCACATCCAGCCGCCGTCGGCGATGCCCGCGGCAGCGGCCGTCTGCGTGTTCACGAAGAGGTAGTTGTGGGTGTGGATCTGGCGCAACCAGGCGTTCTGCGAGTCCCACGAGTGGTACATCGCCATCGGCCGCTGCGTCACCGCGTTCAGCGGGTACATCGCCAGGTCGGTGGCCTGCTCTTCGAGCGGCGCGTAGTAGAACGGCAGCGGGTCGAAGTAGGTGGCCACGCGTTCGCGCAGGCGTTCCGGCGGCTGCTTGCCCTTGTGCTTGCCCTGCGCTGCCAGGCGGAAGCGCTGCAGGAATTCGCTGTAGAGGTGGATGACGACGGGGTCGCGGTCGCGCCGCAGACCGACCGACTGCGCCCAGCGCATGTAGTCGTCGTTCCAGTTGCGCATGTACTGCTGGCCCGGCGGCAGGTGGTGCTGGAAGACGCAGTTGTTCTGCTCGTACATCGCCCACTGGTTCGGGTTGGGCTCGCCGCGCATGCTCTTCTCGCCGTCCTTGCCGCGCCAGCCTGCCAGGAAGCCGATGCCCGAGCCGGGCGCGGTTTCGTAGTTGACGATGAAGTCGGGGTAGTCCTTGAACTTGCGGCCACCCGCTGCAGTCGTGAAGGCCGGGAATTTCAGCCGACCTGCGAGTTCGACCAGCACCTCCTGGAAGGGCTTGCATTGCCCGGTGGGCTTGAGCACCGGGATGCGCACGGCGTCCACCGGGCCGTCGAACTCCGAGATCGGCCGGTCGAGCATCGACATGCAGTCGTGCCGTTCCAGGTAAGTCGTGTCGGGCAGGATGAGGTCGGCGTAGGCCGTCATCTCGCTCTGGAAGGCGTCGCAGACGACGAGGAAGGGGATCTTGTATTCCCCGTCCGCCCGCTTGTCGTTCAGCATCTTGCGGACCTCGGACGTGTTCATCGTCGAGTTCCAGGCCATGTTGGCCATGAAGATCAGCAGCGTGTCGATCGGGTAGGGGTCACCCCGCCAGGCGTTGGTGATGACGTTGTGCATCAGCCCGTGCGCCGACAGCGGGTGTTCCCAGCTGAAGCCCTTGTCGATGCGCACCGGTTCGCCCTGGGCGTCGACGAAGAGGTCTTCGGGGCTCTCGGGCCAGCCCAGCGGCGCGCCGTTCAGCGGCGTGTCGGGCTGCACGGCCTCGGGGCCCTTGGGCGGGCGCGCGTTGGGCGGCACGGCGCGCGGGTAGGGCGCCTTGTGGCGGAAGCCGCCGGGGCGATCGATGGTGCCCAGCAGGCTCATCAATATCGCCAGCGTGCGGATGGTGTGGAAGCCGTTGCTGTGCGCCGCCAGCCCGCGCATGGCATGGAAGGCCACCGGGTTGCCGGTCACGGATTCGTGCTTCTTGCCCCAGCTGTCGGTCCACTGGATCGGCAACTCGATCTTCTGGTCGCGCGCGGTGATGCCCATCTCGTGCGCAAGGCGCCGGATGGTGTCGGCCGGGATGCCGGTGATGCCACTGGCCCATTCGGCGGTATAGGGCGCTACGCGGTCCTGCAGTAGCTGGAACGAGGGCACGGCGGGCGTGCCCTGCAGCGGGCCGTCGGGCATGCTGAAGCGGCCCAGCAGCGCCGGGTCGGCACCTTCGGTATGGTCTGCCACGGGCCGGGCGCTCAGGCGGTCCCACCAGTAGAAATTGTGCGGGCGCAGCGGGTTGACGACGTCGCCTTCCGCGTTGCGCAGCATCAGCCCGAAGTCGTCGCTGGCCTCGTCCTGGTTCACCAGCTGGCCGGCGTTGGTGTAGCGCGCGAGGAAGTCGCGGTCGTACAGGCCCAGCGCCATGATCTCGTGCACCAGGGCCAGCAGCAGCGCGCCATCGGTGCCGGGCTTGATGGGCACCCATTCGTCGGCAATCGCCGAGTAGCCCGTGCGCACCGGATTGATGGCGATGAAGCGGCCGCCCGCGCGCTTGAACTTGGACAGCGCGATCTTCATCGGATTGGAGTGGTGGTCCTCCGCGGTGCCGATCATCACGAAGAGCTTGGCGCGGTCGAGGTCGGGGCCGCCGAATTCCCAGAACGATCCACCGATGGTGTAGATCATCCCGGCGGCCATGTTGACCGAGCAGAAGCCGCCGTGCGCCGCGTAGTTGGGCGTGCCGAACTGGCGCGCGAACAGGCCCGTGAGCGCCTGCATCTGGTCGCGGCCGGTGAACAGCGCGAACTTCTTCGGGTCGGTGGCGCGCAGGTGGCGCAACCGGTCCTCGAGCATCTTGAAGGCGGTGTCCCAATCGACGGGCACGAACTCGTTGGCGCCGCGCTCGCTGCCGGGCTTGCGCATCAGCGGTTGCGTCAGCCGCGCCGGCGAGTACTGCTTCATGATGCCGCTGGAGCCCTTGGCGCAGATCACGCCCTGGTTCAGCGGGTGCTCGGGGTTGCCCTCGATATAGCGAACCTCGGGCCCGTTGTCGCCGTCGCGAAGGTGCACGCGGATGCCGCAGCGGCAGGCGCACATGTAGCACGTGGTGTTGCGCGTGGCGGGGGTGGCCGCGGGCAGCGGCGCGGCGATGGGGTCGTGCAGCGGTGTGGCCGGCATCGGATGTGTTCGTGGGGCCGGCAACGGGGTGCAGCCTGGCTCGTCTCCGGGCGCATTAGGCGCAGCGTGGGTGTGGAGCGTCTATTCCCGGGACGGGTAATGACCTTCTAACCCATATGGGGGATGGCCCGACGCGCGCATCAATCGGCCAGCTGCGCCGCCACCAGTTCCATCAGGCTTTCCGGGTGCTTGTCCCAACCGGTCTGCTTGGCGCCCATCTCCAGGGTGATGAGGCACTGGCCGCAGCTCGTCACCAGGCGCTCGGCGCCGGTGGCCTCGACCTGCTGCCGCTTCATCGCGAAGACCTTCTGCCGCAAGGGCGCGGCACGCTGGTTCGACACCACGCCGCCGCCACCGCCGCAGCAGTAGCCCGTCACGCCGTGGTTCTGCAGTTCGCGCAATTCAAAGCCCAGCGCCGCCAGCACACGCCGCGCCGCCGCTTCCAGCCCGCCGCGGCGCACGATCTGGCAGGGGTCGTGGAAAGTGGCCGTGGCGGCGATCTTGTTGACGCGGATGCGCCCGTTGCTGATCAGCTCGTCGAGGTACTCGGTCATGTGCACGACGCGTACCGGCAGCTTGGCGCCGTACCAGCGTGCGGCTTCCCAGCGCGCCGCGCCGTAGGCATGCCCGCACTCGGGCAGCAGCACGGTGTGGGCGCCGATCTTCACCGCGGTGTCGATGAGCGCGCGCGTCAGCCTTTCCTGCAGTTCGACGTCGCCGTTGTTGAAGCCGATGTTCGACGCGTCGTAGCCGCCCTGGTGCATCGTCCACTTCACGCCCGCGCGGTGCAGGATGCGCGCTGCCGCCGCCAGCGCCTGGGTATGGTCGCCCAGCTCCGCCGGTGCGGCCGTCATCAGCACGTCGGCGGCGGGCAGGTCGCAGGGGATGGGCACGCCGTGCGCCTCGGCCGCTTCGGCCAGGATGTCGGGCAGGTCTTCGGCCGGCGTGGCCGGGCTGCCCCATTGGCGCGCGGTGCGGTCCATCAGCGCCAGGCGTTCCGGCAACAGGCCGGCCTTGTACATGCCGTGGCGGGCGTCGCGCACCAGTTCGGCGATGTCGATGCCCATCGGGCAGATGACGGTGCAGCGGCCGCACATGTTGCACGAGTCGTAGATGAGTTCCTGCCACTGCTGCAGGTCGGCAATGGTGGGCGGCTTCACCAGGCCCAGTGCGCGCACCAGAGGCGCAAACGGGCCGGCCTCGCGCTGGTAGGCGCGGCGGAAGGGTTCGAGCTTGCGCACCGGCGTGTACTTCGCGTCGCCGGTGGTGACGTGGAAGTGACAGGCCTGGGCACAAAGGCCGCAGTGCACGCAGGCTTCCAGGTGCAGTGCCGCGGTGCGGCCGAAGTCGGTGGCGAAGCTGCGCATCGCGGCTTCGACGCGCGCTTCGTCGGGGGCTTCACCCTGGCGGTCGAAGGCGGCAGGGGTGGCGGTGGCGACGCTCATATCCTCACCCCGCGGTGGCTGAAGCGGATGCCGGTGGCGCCGCGCGAGAAGGCGAAGAGCACGGCGTGCATCAGCTTGCCGAAGGGGAACCAGATCAGCAGCAGTTCCAGCGTCAGCAGGTGCACGGCCAGCGGCGTGCGGTAGAGCAGGCTCTCGCGCGCCAGCAGCGTTTCGGACGGCCCCGTCATCACCGCCATGCCGGTGATGACGGGCAGGAAGACGAGCCACCAGCTGAGGTAGTCATCGGCGTTGCTGATCAGCCGGCGCACCGGGTCGGTCAGGCGCGTCCACAGGGCCAGCAGCATGGAGATCATCGTGGCGCCCGAGGCCAGATACATCACCGCATCGGGCAGCGCCGGCCAGCCGATGCCGGTGAGCCTGTGGATGAAGGCGATGTGCGGCGCGTAGCCGAAGGCGATCAGCGCCAGCCCGACATGCATGACGATGCCGTTGACCGTGGTGACCCGGGCCGCCGCGCCGAACTCAGGGCGCGGCCAGAAACCCCGTGCGATGGCGCCGAGGGCGGCGTTTGTCTTGGACGGCGCGCCGTTGCGTGGGGGCGACAGGTCGGTCATGGCGGGTAGGCGCAGCAGGTGAAACAAGCGCCAGAGCGTGCCCAGCACGCATACGGTGAGGGATATCCCCAGGGCTGGGCCGCGAGCGAAGTCGAGCAGGTCCATGAATGACAACTCCAGCATGGCGCGGAGAGCCGCCGTTCCCTCGCGCGCCAACGACCAGGAGGGCCAGGCCATGCTAGGCAGCGCCCAGGGTAAACGGCTTGACCTGGGTCACGGCGGCGGCGTACCGGCCGCGGTATCCGGGGGAAGCCCGGTAGCGCAACTGCCGCGGAAAGGTTCAAATATGCGCAATTACGAAGCCAACAAGGCCGCCCGGCATGGGCAGGCCTCCGAGACATGCCCCTGCACACCGCCGAAACGGCACTGATGCCGCCGCCCGCCGCGGGCCGCCCGCCCGTGCCCGACGACGGTGGCCTGCTGGCGGACATCGCGGCCGGGCTGGGCACCGAAGCCGACCTCGGCGCGCTGCTGGAGCGGTTTCTCGATCCCATCGTGCGCCTGGCCGGCGCCCAGGCCGGTGCGGTGCGCGTGCTGTCCGAGAGCGGTGATCAGCTCGAACGCGTGTCATCGGTGGGACTGCCGGCCGGCGTCTGCGACCGCAGCGCCGCCGTCGATGCGCACTGCGGTCACTGCGGTGCTGCCGCCGACGGCCACAGGCTGGTCTGGGCCACCGAACTGCAGAACTGCGCCGAGCGTTCCACCGGGCCGTACTTCGGCCAGGGATGCCAGCGGCTGCTGGCCGTGCCGCTGCAGCACCGCGGGCGCGTGCTCGGTGTCTACAACCTCTTCTTCAGCGGGACCGATGAACCCGGTGCCGAAGTGCAGGCCATCCTGCGATCGGTGGGTGACCTGCTGGGCCTGGCGCTGAACAACGCGCGCCTCGAGCAGGAGAACCTGCGTGCCCGCCTGATGAGCGAACGCCAGATGATGGCCGCCGAGGTGCACGATTCGCTGGCGCAGTCGCTGGCCTTCGTGAAGATGCGGCTGCCGCTGCTGCAGGATGCGATGGCCGCGCACGAAGACGAGCGGGCACGCAAGTACTGTGACGACGTGCGCTGTGCCGTCACCCAGGCGCACGCCAGCCTGCGCGGCATCATCACCCACCTGCGTTCGCCGATGGACCCCAAGGGCCTGCTGCACGCGTTGGACGGCGCCGTCGAGTCCTTCAGGCTGGGCAGCGGTGTCGAACTCGAGGTCGTCAACGCGCTGCCGCGTCTGGCGCTTTCGCCCGAGGGTGAGTCGCAGGTCTTCCACATCGTGCAGGAGGCGCTGAGCAACATCGCCCGCCACGCAGGTGCCCAGCACGCCTGGCTGCACATGGGCAGTGGGGGCGAAGGCTTGGTCGAGATCCTGGTCGACGACGACGGCGCCGGGCTGCCGCGCAACTCGCCCTGCGGCGGCGCACACTACGGCATGGACATCATGCGCGAGCGCGCCCGCCGCATCGAAGGCACGCTCGATGTCGGCGCGCGGCCCGGCGGCGGCACGCGTGTGCGGCTGGTGTTCCCGGCCGCACTGGCGCAGCCGACACCCGCCACGCGAGGCGCGCACTGATGGCCGCGCCCCGCATCGTGCTCGTCGACGACCATGCGCTGTGCCGCACCGGCCTGTCCGACCTGCTCAGCCACCGCGGCGGCATGCAGGTGCTGGCTGCGCTGTCGGACCCCGACGAAGTGCTGAAAGTGCTGCGCGAGCAGAAGCCCGACCTGGTGGTGCTGGACCTGCGCATGCCCGCCACCGACGGCCTGACGCTGCTGCGCCGCATCCGCGCCGAGGGGCTGGAGACGCCGGCGGTCATCCTGACGATGAGCGATTCCGAGGTCGACCTCTCGGCGGCGCTGCGTGCCGGCGTCGTGGGCTACCTGCTCAAGGACATGGAACCCGAGGATGTCATCACCGCCATCGGCAACGCGGCGCGCGGTGAACTGACGGTGGCGCCGGCAATGACGCTGAAGCTGGCGCAATTGCTGCAGGCCGGCGCCAAGGGCACCGACCGGCGCGGGCTGCTGGCCAGCCTGACGCAGCGTGAACGCGAGATCCTCGACCACCTGGCCCGTGGCCAGAGCAACAAGACCATCGCGCGTGCGCTCGACATCAGCCACGACACGGTGAAGCTGCACGTGCGTCACATCCTGTCGAAGCTGAACCTCACCTCACGCGTCGAGGCCGCGGTCTTCGCCGTCGAGGAACGCGCAGCAAACCTGCGTTGAACCTGAGACTCGCAGCGCTGAGGCGCGCGGCAACGACCAAGCTTCCCGCCACGGAACCGGCTTTGCCGGGCCGTTGGCGGACGGCCCCCCCGGGGGGTAGCGAGCGCAAGCGAGCTTGGGGGCTCACTTCATGGGCAGGCGCTCCAGTCGCCGGGCACCTTGCCCACCAGCATCAGGAAGCCGCCGAAGGGGCCCATGTTGCCCATGGCCTCCATCTTCGGGCCTTCGAAGTTCAGGCTGCCGAACATCATCGCGCGCATCGGGCCCAGTTCGCCGCTGCCCATCTCGCGCCACTTCGGCGTCTCGGCCCACATCAGGTAGTCGGTGCCCTTGTCCAGCGCCTTGGACTTCGCCGCGCCGCCGTAGACGCACTGCGCCTTGTTGTCCTTCAGCGCGATCTGCATCTCGATGCGGGCGCTGTTGGGGCAGTCGCTGCGGTAGACCTGCATGGCCTTGTGGCCGCGGCCGCCGTCGTTCTTGGCCCAGCCCGATTCGGCCAGGCCACCGGTCAGCGTGGCGTCGGCGTTCCAGGCGCTGCACATGGCTTCGCCGAAGGCGGGCGACATCGCCACGGCCTGCGCCTGGGCGCCGGTGGCGGCCAGCAGGGCGCAGGCCAGGATTGCAGTGCGTCGGAAGGATGTCATGCGGATCAGGCCTCGATGGGGGACAGGGGGGTGGGGGCGGGCTCGGTGGCCGCGGTGCTGGCGAACCAGGTCAGCTCGTCGCGCAACTTGATCACTTCGCCGACGATGGTCAGCGCCGGCGACTGCAGGCCTTCACGCGCCACGGCCTCGGCCAGCGTGCCGAGCGTGGCGCAGACCACCTGCTGTTCGGCCAGCGTGCCGTGGGCCACCACCGCCGCGGGCCAGCTGGCCGGCAGGCCGTGCTCGACGAGGCGCGTGCAGATCGTCGCCAGCCCCGAAAGGCCCATGTAGATGACGACCGTCTGCCGCGGGCGCGCCAGCGCCGGCCAGTCGAGGTTGCAGCTGCCGTCCTTCAGGTGGCCGGTGACGAAGGTGACGCTCTGCGCGTAGTCGCGGTGCGTCAGGGGGATACCGGCGTAGCTGGCCACGCCGCAGGCCGCGGTGATGCCGGGCACGACTTCGAAGGGAACGCCCTCGGCGGCCAGCACCTGCAGTTCCTCGCCGCCGCGGCCGAAGACGAAGGGGTCGCCGCCCTTCAGCCGCACCACCGTGCGGCCTTCGCGCGCCAGGCGCACCAGCAGTTCGTTGATGCCTTCCTGGGGGATGCTGTGGTGGCTGCGTTCCTTGCCGACGTAGAGACGGCGAGCCGCTGGGCCGACGAGGGCCAGCACGTCGGCGCCCACGAGGTGGTCGTAGACGACGACGTCGGCCTGGGCCAGCAGCCGCGCGGCCTTCAGCGTCAGCAGTTCGGCGTCGCCGGGGCCGGCGCCGACGAGGTAGACCTTGCCGCAGCTGGCGCGGCAGGCGGCCATCATGGCCGGGATGTCGACGAAGGAATTCATGCCGTTCTCCTTGGCGCGGAAAGGTTCAGGTCAAGCACCGCAGCTGCCGCTGCCGCAGCCACCGCTGCCGCAGCCGCCCTTGGCTTTCGGCGCGCCGCTGCCGCAGCTGCCGCCACCGCCTTGCACCTCGCCGGGGGGGATGAAGACGAAGCCGAACTGACCGGGTTCGAGTTCGACGAAGTCGAGCACGGTGTCCTGCAGCAGCGGGCGGCTGGGCGAGCCCAGCAGCACGGTCAGGCCTTCGAAGACCGCGGGCTCGTCGTCCTCGCGTTCGTCGTCGAAGCCCATGCCGTACTCGATCGAGCCGTCGGCAATCTGGCGCGCGGCGATGCGCAGAGCCATACCGGCAGCGTCGCTGCGCGCGGCGGCGGCCAGCAGTTCCTGCGCCGCGGTGGGGGTGACGTTGAACATCTCGGGATCCTTCCGGTCAGATTTGCAGCGCCAGCGCCAGCGCACGCGGCGCTGTGGCGGCTTCGCGCAGCGCACGCTGGCTGCGCACGTAGGCCACGAAACGTGGCGCCCAGTGCGTGCCGGCGTCGCTGCGCAGATGCGCGTAGGACGCCATCAGCTTGTGCACGCAGACGCCGTCGTGTTGGCCGTCGATGCCGTGGCCGCGCTTGACGCGGTAGGCGTAGGCCACCGACGGGTCGACGTTCTCGAGGCTGGAGTGGTGGAACTCGTGGCCGCGAATCTCACCACCCGCCAGCGGCGCCCAGGGCATGGCCGCGGTCTCCTGCAGGTGCACGTAGCCGCGGCCCTGCGGGCGCGCGTGCATCACGGCGTCGCCGGGGATCGCGCCCACCATCTGCGCCGTGCGGCCCTGCCAGCTGATGCTGCGCGACAGAACCATCAGCCCGCCGCATTCGGCGTAGGTGGGCAGGCCGCCTTCGATGGCGGTGCGCAGCGCGGCGCGCAAGGTGGCGTTGGCTTCCAGTTCGGCCATGCAGGCCTCGGGGAAACCGCCGCCGATGAATAGGCCGTCCACCGCGGGCAGGCGGGTGTCGTGCAGGGTATCGATCGGCACCAGCTCGGCCCCAGCCGCTTCCAGCGCCAGCAGGTCGTCGGGATAGTAGAAGCCGAAGGCGCGGTCGCGGGCGATGGCGATGCGCAGGTCGGCGCGGTGCGGCGCGGCCGGCGCAGCGGCCGGTGCATCGAAACCCGGGGCGGCCGAAGCCGCCAGCGCACGCACACGGTCCAGGTCGACCTGCGTGCCAACCGTGCGGCCTATCTCGCGCACGCGCGCCGTGGCGTCATCGACCTCGGTGCAGGGCATCAGCCCGAGGTGGCGTTCCATCACCGCCAGGCGTTCGTCTTCGGCCACGGCGCCGAGCACGGGCACGTCGGTGTAGTGCTCGATCACCGCGCGCAGCTTGGCTTCGTGGCGGCTGCCGCCGACGCGGTTGAGGATCACGCCGCCGATGCGGATGGCCTTGTCGAAGGCCTGGTAGCCCAGGATCAGCGGCGCGATGCCGCGCGTCATGCCGCGCGCGTCGATCACCAGCAGCACCGGCAGGCCCAGCCGCGTGGCCAGCGCCGCATTGCTGTTGCTGCCGTCGAGCGCCAGGCCGTCGTAGAGGCCCTTGTTGCCCTCGACGATGGCGAGGTCCGCGCCGCGCCCATGCTCGACGAAGCAGGCTTCGAGTGCCGCGTCGTCCATCAGGTAGGGGTCGAGGTTGAAGCAGGGCCGGCCGGCGGCGCGCGCCAGCCACATCGGGTCGATGTAGTCGGGGCCCTTCTTGTAGGGCTGGACCACGTGGCCGGCTTCGGCCAACGAGGCGCAAAGGCCGAGCGTGACCGTGGTCTTGCCCGAGGACTTGTGCGCGGCCGAAACGAGCAGGCGGTGCATCGTCGTCAGGCCTTGGCGGCTTCGTCGCGCGGCAGGAAGTCCAGCACGCGCACGCCGATGATCGTCATCAGGAAGGCCGCACCCAGCCCGCCGACGCCGAGCAGGAACTCGGGCAGCGAGGGTGTGTAGTGCTCGATGGCGCCGTCGGCGAAAGTGCTGCTGACGACATGGCCGGGGAAGATCTCCAGCGGGAAGGCCTGGCCGCCGATGATGAAGACGAAGAGCCAGGCGAAGGCGCCGGCGATGACCAGCGCTGCCGCGACCAGCGTGCTGCGTGTGTCGCTGAACTTCGGGTGGAAGAGCAGCAGCAGCGGCAGCACCGAACCGACGAGCACGTAGCCGCCCCAGAAGAGCAGGGGGTAGATGCCCCCGTCGCGCAGGATGAAGGCCTCGAAGGCGCCCTGGCGTGCGAAGTAGAGGTTGGTCAGGTGGTAGACGGCCACGAGGTAGAGCGACGCGGCGACGAAGATGCCCAGCAGGCGCGCCAGGCGGCGGCGGATCTGGTCTTCGAGCTGCAGGTCGTTCCAGCCGTACATCACCGCCTGCACGACGAGGAACACGGCCAGCCCCCAGCCGAAGGACAGCACGATGAAGAGCGGCGCCAGCAGCGCCGACTGGTAGGCCTGGCGCGCGACGAGGAAGCCGAAGATCGAGCCCGTGCCCGTGGTCAGCACGAAGCGCCACACCAGCGCGGCCAGGCCGGCGGCTTTGGAATACTTGTTCATGCGGCGTTCGAACATCGTCCACAGGTAGACGGCAACGATGGCCACCATGCCCGAGTAGAGGATCACGTTCCACGCGAAGACGGACTTGAAGTTGTAGTGGGTGGCCGCCACGACGAGACGCTCGGGCCGGCCCAGGTCGAGCATCAGCACCATCAGGCCGCCGGCCAGCAAGGCCACGCACAGCAGGCCCGACAGCGGCGCACGCGGCTTGTAGACCGGCTGGCCGAAGACCGAGCCGATGGACGCCACGTTCAGCACGCCAGAGGCCGCCACCACCATGAAGATGGCGAAGACATGCGGCAGGCCCCAGACGACCTGGTTGGTCATGCCGGTGACGATGTGGCCGTGGATCTCCATGAAATGCGCCGCGCCCAGCCCGATGGCCGTGACCAGGCCGCCCAAGGCGACGAGCAGCCAGAAGTTGCGGGTTTCGGTCGGCATCTTCATCGTTCAGAGCCCGTGGTAACGCACGCCGGGGTCGAGCTTCAGGTCGGCACGCAGCTGCGTCGTCTGGATCTCGCGCACGCGGCGCGATATGTCGCTCTCGGGGTCGTTGAGGTCGCCGAAGACGATGGCGCCGTGGCCGGCCTTGCTGCAGGCTTCGGCACAGGCGGTGGTCTTCTCGCCCTTGTCGATGCGGTGCACGCACAGCGTGCAGCTCTCGACGCAGCCCTTGCCGCGCGGTACATCGGGGGTCTGATCGGTCAGCGGCTCGTGCACGAAGCTGCGCGCCTTGTAGGGGCAGGCCATCACGCAGTAGCGGCAGCCGATGCAGGTGTGGCGGTCGACGAGCACGATGCCGTCGGCGCGCTTGAACGACGCGCCGGTGGGGCAGACGTCGACGCAGGGCGGCTCGGCGCAGTGCTGGCACATCACGGGCACCGACGAGGCGCGGCCGGTCTTGATTTCCTTGATCTCGACCTTGCGTATCCACTGCGGCGAAGTCGGCGTCGGTTTCGGGTCGAGGCCGTTTTCGGTGTTGCAGGCGGTGACGCAGTCGTTGCAGCCGGGCGCGCACTTGGTGGTGTCGATCAGCATGCCCCAACGCACCTTGGCGCTGGCGCCCGGCGTCGGGCCGCTGCCGGCCGCAGCCTGCGCGATCTCGATCAGCTGGATGCCGGGCGCCAGCATGACACCGCCGATGGCGGCGGCGGCCACACCGAGGAAGCCGCGGCGGCTCACTTGCCGGCTCCTTGTGCGACGGTGCGCGCCTTGCTGGCGTGGCACTCGAAGCAATCGATCTTGACCGCCGCATAGCTGTGGCAGCTGATGCAGAAGTTGGTCTCGTCCTTGGCCACACTCTGGGTCTTCTGGCTGGCGTGGCAGTCGATGCAGCCCTTGAGGCTGAACTTTGCGCCGCGGATGCCGCCGTGCACGGTGTCGTCGCGCTGGTGCTTCAGGAAGTCCATGTGATTGCGCCGCATCACGTCGGGCGGCGCCACGCACTGCGTGCCCGCCGTGGCCGCTTCGACCACGGGCTTGGGCGTGCGCGCGGCAGCAACGCCAGCGAAGGCGAAGCTCGCCGTCAGCAGGCCCAGCAGCAGCACGCGATACAACACCTTGCCTACTCCCCCAAGCCCATCTGGATGTAGCCCGTCGGGCAGACATCCTTGCAGATGTGGCAGCCGATGCACTTGGCATAGTCGGTGTCGACGTAGCGGCCGATCGTCGACTTCGCCTTCGGCACCTTGAACACCGCCGTCTGCGGGCAGTAGACGACGCAGTTGTCGCACTCGAAGCACTGGCCGCAGCTCATGCAGCGCTTGGCCTCGGCCTGGGCCTGCGCTTCCAGCAGTGGCAGCAGGCGTTCCTCGAAGTTGTTCAGCGCCTCTTCGGCCGTCAGCGAGACGATGTTGCGCCGGTTGCGCGGCGTGTACTGGAAGTGGCCCAGGAAGAGCTCGCTGTGCGGGATGACGTAGCGGTCGGAGCGGTTGTCGTAGTTGTGGATGGCGCCGGTGCTGCGGTCGGTGCCGCGCAGCGGCTCCTCGATCTGCGTCACGGGCAGGCCCTTCTCGACGAGCTTGCGCGTGAGGTCGAAGCTGTGCACGTCGATCTTCGGCCGCTTGTCCAGCGCTTCGCTGTTCAGGTGGCGGTGTATGCCATCGGCCGCGATGGCGCCGTGACCGATGGCCGTGGTCAGGAGGTGCGGGCGCACGACGTCGCCGCCGACGAACATGCCCGCCTGGCCCTGCACCTGGTAGTTCTTGTCGCTGGCGATGAGGCCCTTGCCGTTGTTCAGCGACTCCAGGCCCGTGAAGTCCACCGCCTGGCCGATGGCCGAGACGATGAGGTCGGCCTCGATGTCCTCCTCGGTGCCCGGGATGTTCTTGATGTCGAGACGGCCGCCGACCATCTTCGCTTCGCAGCGCGCCACGCGCAGCGCGGTGGCGCGGCCGCTGGCGTCGCGCACCACCGCCACCGGCGCCATCCCGCCGCGGATGGCGATGCCTTCGCCCAAGGCGTGCTCGACCTCGTGCTTGCTGGCCTGCATCTTTTCGATGTCGAAGATCGAGGTCAGCGTGACCTCGGCGCCCTGGCGCGCCGACAGCGAGGCCACGTCGTGTGCGGCGTAGCCGGCGATGGCGTTCTCGGGGCGGTCGGACTCGTGCACGTGCTCGATGTGGCCCAGGCGGCGTGCCACGGTGGCCACGTCGATCGACGTGTCGCCGCCGCCCACCACCACCACACGCCGGCCGACGTGCAGCATGCGGCCGTCGTTGAAGGCCTTGAGGAAGGCCGTGGCGGTGACGACGTTGGGTGCATCGCTGCCTTCGACCGGCAGCGGGCGGCCGCTCTGCGCGCCCAGGCCGAGGAAGACGGCGTCGAAGTCGGCCTTGATCTGGTCGAGCGTGATGTCGGTGCCGATGCGGCAGGCCATGCGCGTTTCGACGCCCAGGTCGAGGATGCGCTGGATCTCGGCGTCGAGCACCTCGCGCGGCGTGCGGAAGCCCGGGATGCCGTAGCGCATCATGCCGCCGAGTTCGGCGCGCTCGTCGAAGAGGGTGACCGCGTGGCCCTTCTTCGCCAGCTGGTAGGCGGCCGACAGGCCGGCCGGGCCGCCGCCGATGACGGCCACCTTCTTGCCCGTCTGCGTGCCCGGCTTGGGAAAGGCCAGCTTCTTCTCGATGGCGTACTCACCCAGGAAGTGCTCGACCGAGTTGATGCCGACGAAGTCTTCCACCTCGTTGCGGTTGCAGCCCGATTCACAGGGCGCCGGGCACACGCGGCCCATCACCGAGGGCAGCGGGTTGGCCTCGGTCAGGCGGCGCCAGGCGTATTCCTGCCAGGGCATGCCGGCCGGCGGCTTCTCGATGCCGCGCACGATGTTCAGGTAGCCGCGGATGTCCTCGCCCGAGGGGCAACTGCCCTGGCAGGGCGGCGTGCTCTGGATGTAGGTGGGGCACTTGTGCGAGTGATCGGCGTCGAAGATCTCGTTCTGCCACGCCAGCGGCTTGCTGTCGCCGTCCTTGTAACGACGGAAGTTCAGCGGCTTGGCCGGCACGTTGTCGGTGGTGGTGGACATCGTGTTGTCTCCTTGAATTTCAGTGCGGCTCGCCGAGCCGGATGGCCTTGCTGACCAGTTGGTGCACGCCGCCGACCATGCTCATGTTGAAGCCGTAGTAGGGCAGCACCTTGCTGAACTGCGCCTTGCAGATGGCGCAGATGGTGGCCATGAAGTTCACGCCGTGGCCGTCGACCACGTTCTTCAGCGCCTCCATGCGCGGCAAGGCCCCCTTGACGCGGATTTCCATCAGGTCGTCGGTGAGCAGGCCGCCACCGCCGCCGCAGCAGAAGGTGGCTTCGTGCGTGGTGCCCGGCGCCATGTCATGGAAGTTGTTGACCACGGCCTTGATGATCTCGCGCGGGATGACGAACTGCCCGCCGGGCATGCTGCCCATGCGCGAGGCGCGCGCGACGTTGCACGAATCGTGGAAGGTGACGATGCGGTCGTCGTTCTTTTCCTTGTCGAACTTGATGACGCCGCGCTGGATCAGGTCATACGTCAGCTCGCAGATGTGCTGCGGCATCGGGTAACGCGGGTCCAGACCCTCGATGGGGCCCATCAGCGTGTTCCAGAAGCTGTAGGCCACGCGCCAGGCGTGCCCGCACTCGCCGACGACGATGCGCTTGACGCCCAGTTCCTGCGCCGCTTCCTTGACGCGCAGCGAGATGTTGCGCATCTGCTCGTAGTTGCCGATGAAGAGGCCGAAGTTGCCGGCCTCGCTGGCCTTGGTGGACAGCGTCCACTTGATGCCGGCGGCGTGGAAGACCTTGGCGTAGCCGATCAGGCTTTCGACGTGCGGCTCGCTGAAGAAGTCGGCCGAAGGGGTGACCAGCAGCACCTCGGCGCCTTCCTCGTCGAGCGGGAAGCGGATGTCCAGCCCCGTCTCTTCCTTGGTGTCCTCTTCCAGTCCGAGCAGCGTGTCTTCCAGCGCCGGCCCCGGGATGCCCAGGTTGTTGCCGATGCGGTGCACCTTGCCGATGATCTCGTTGGCGTACTTCTGGCCCAGGCCCACGCTGTCCATGATCTCGCGCGCGGCCATCGTCACTTCGGCGGTGTCGATGCCGTAGGGGCAGAAGACGCTGCAGCGGCGGCACTCGCTGCACTGGTTGTAGTAGCTCCACCAGCCGTCCAGAACTTCCTTCGTCATGTCGACGGCGCCCACCAGCTTGGGGAAGTGCTTGCCGGCGAAGGTGAAGTAGCGGCGGTAGACGGCGCGCATCAGGTCCTGGCGCGCCACGGGCATGTTCTTCGGGTCGCCGGTGCCCAGGAAGTAGTGGCACTTGTCGCTGCAGGCGCCGCAGTGCACGCAGGCGTCCATGTAGACGCGCAGGCTGCGGTACTTGTCGAGCAGCTCGCCCATCTTGCCGATGGCCCGCTGTTCCCAGCCCTCCGTCAGTTCACCCGGGAAGCCGACCGCGGCCTGGATGGTGGGCGAGGCGACGAAGGGCTTGAGGTGCGCCGTCGCGCCCACCGCCACCAGCGGAATGACCGGGTAGGGCTTGAGCTTGGGTGTCTCGAAGGGGGCGGTGGCCATCGGGTGCTCTTGTTCGCGCTACTTCTTGTCCAGCGCCGCGGCCCAGGCCGCGACATGGCGCTTTTCACGCGAGGTGTCGGCCTGGTTGCGCGTCGGGCTGAAGAACAGGCCCGGCGCGTGCAGCAGCTTGCTGATCGGGAAGACGATCATCAGCAGCGCCACGAGCGCGAGGTGCAATAGCAGCAGCGGATCGGTGGGCAACGGCTGGATGTCGAAGCGCATCAGGCCCAGCATGAAGGCCTTCACCGCCACGATGTCGGTGTGGCTGACGAAGCGCATGCCCAGGCCCGACAGGCCGATGGCGATGAGCAGCGCCAGGTGCAGGTGGTCGGACGGCGTGCTGATGTAGCGCACGCGGTCGACCAGGAAACGCCGCGCCCACAGCCCGGCGAGGCCCGCCACCATCGCGAAGCCGGCGTACATGCCGAAGGGCTGCACGAAGGTGATGACGTCCCACACCGGCTGCTGGAAATAGCGCAGGTGGCGCAACACCACCAGCAGCAGCGCGGCGTGGAAGAGCCAGCCGAAGAGCCAGGTCCACTTGCTGGCCTTGAACAGGCTTTCGAAGAAGACGACTTCGCGCGTCAGCCGCAGCGCCACGCCAGAGGTCGTGGTCGGCGCCGGCGTGGTGGGGATCTTCAGCGGCGCCGGCGTGCGCGCATAGCTGCGGATCTTCAGCGCCAGACCGACCACGAAGATCGCGGTGGCGACGTAGAAGAGCGCGGCGTAGACGACAGACAACGCGGACATGGTGCGGGCTTCAGGAAGGCTCACGCCACGCGTGCGACAGGCACGCGTTGGGCGCGGTGCGCTTCATCGGGTTTAGACGCAGCCGGTCGGCTTGGGCAGGCCCGCGATCTTGCAGGCCTGCTTGGCCGGGCCGTAGGGGAACAGCTCGTACAGGTACTTGCTGTTGCCCTTCTCGGGGCCGAGCTGCTTGCCGATGGCCTTGGTGAGCACGCGCACCGCCGGGGCGATCTGGTACTCGTTGTAGTAGTCGCGCAGGAAGTTCACGACTTCCCAGTGGCTGGGCGTCATCTCGACGTTTTCGCCGGCGGCCAGCACCTTGCCGATGTCCTCCGTCCATTCGGACAGGTTGAGCAGGTAGCCTTCTTCGTCGGTTTCGTAGGTGGTGCCGTTGACTTCGATGCCCATGTGTCTTGTCTCCTTCGGGAACGGGTAAGGCTGGCGGTTCAGAGCCAGGACTGGTTGTTGGGGTGCTCGGCGACGAGGTCGACGAAGCCGCCGTAGTCGACGGCGGTGACGCCTTCGACCAGCTTGCCGGCCATGCCACGGGCCTCGACGTCGGGCTGCAGCGCGTAGACCTTCAGCTGCGACAGCGCGCCGGCGATGCCGGACGACGCGGCCCCTGCCGTCGTGGCGGCGTAGACGGCGTCCTCGGTCAGCAGCAGGGCGTGCCCGGGCTTGGCCAGGCGCAGGCAACTCGCGAGCGCATTGGTCTGCGTGAACGATTTGTTGACGATGTGCAGCATGGGCGGCTCAGAAGGAAAGGACGACGTCCTGCTCGGCCATCAGGTCGGCCATCTCGGCGCTGGACAGCACTTCCACCGGCACCAGCAGGTCTTTCTCGGTCAGGCCGCGCGCGTCCATCGACTCGCGCTCGACGAAGAGCTTTTCGACGTCGTAGCCATCGAGCGCGCGGTAGGTCGGCGAGTGGTTCTTGATGCCGATGCCCTTGGGGTTCTGGCCCTTGACCAGTTCGTAGACGCCGTCGTCGAGGAAGACGAGGCTCACGTCCTGGTCGAAGGTGGCGGTGATGAGCACGACTTCCAGGCTCTCCAGCGCGTAGACCGTGCCGAAGGGGGCCTTGCGGTTGACGAACATGAACTTCTTGGTGGCAGCCATGGCCTCAGTCTCCGAAGGTGACCATGCGGTCGGCCTTGATGCCGCTGTCCACCAGCTGGCCCAGGCCCGAGATGCGGAAGCCCGGGGCCAGCACCTCGTCCTTGATGCCGCGACGCAGCGCTGCCGCGACGCAGACGACGAGGTCGACGTCGTGCTCGGCCTTCAGCGCCGCCCAGCGGTTGACGACGTGGCGGTCGTCCTGCGGGGGCTCGGTGAGGCGCGTCGCGTTGTAGACACCGTCGTGATAGAAGAACACGCGCTGGATCTCGTGCCCCTTGGCAATCGCGGCCACGGCGAACTGGTAAGCCGTGTCGCTGGCCTGGTGCGTGTACGGGCCTTCGCTGACGAGCAAGCCGAATTTCATGTCGCGCCGTCCCGATCAGAACCTGATGTGCGTCGACGCGTTCAGGTTGGCCCGCGAGCCACGCCAGTCGTCGATGAGGTACTTCGTGAACGGCAGGTCGCACTTCTCGAAGAAACGCGGCCAGCCGATGCGCTCGATCCAGTCCGACACGCGCTCCCACGAGCGTGCGTCGTTCTTGTAGGTGTAGAGGATCTTCTTCACCATGGCCGAGACCTCGGGCCAGCGCGGCGGGTTGTTCGGAAGGCCCGAAGCGACCATCTTCATGAACACCGGCTTGCCGCGTGCATTCGAGTTCTTGCCGCCCACCCAGATCGCCAGCTTGGTGTGCTCGGGGTCGTTGATCTGCATCGGCGGGCACGGGGGGTAGCAGGCGCCGCAGCACATGCACTTCTTCTCGTCGATCTCGAGCGAGGGCTTGCCGTTGACCAGCGCCGGGCGGATGGCCGCCACCGGGCAGCGCGCGACCACGGCCGGGCGCTCGCAGACGTTGGCCACCAGGTCGTGGTTGATCTTCGGCGGCTTGGTGTGCTGCACGATGATGGCGATGTCGGCCTGGCCGCCGCAGTTGATCTCGCAGCAGGAAGTCGACAGGTGCACGCGGTTCGGCATGTCCTCCTTGATGAACTCCTCGTAGAGGTCGTCCATCAGCGCCTTCACCGCGCCCGAGGCGTCGGTGCCCGGGATGTCGCAGTGCAGCCAGCCCTGGGTGTGCGCGATCATCGACACCGAGTTGCCCGTGCCGCCCACGGGGAAGCCGTTGCTGGTGAGCGATTCGATCAGCGGCGCCACCTTGTTCGGGTCGGCGACCATGAACTCGATGTTGCTGCGGATGGTGAAGCGCACGTGGCCGTCGGCATAGGTGTCGGCGATGTCGCACAGCTTGCGGATCGTGTAGACGTCCATCTGGCGCTGCGTGCCGGCACGCACCGTCCAGATCTCGTCGCCGTTGTGGGCCACGTGGTGCAGCACGCCGGGCCGCGGCCGGTCGTGCCACTTCCAGTTGCCGTAGTTCTTCAGCATCAGCGGGTGCAGGTACTGCTTGTTGTCGGGCACGCCGCTCTCGATGGGGGTGCGCATCTTGGGCGGCGCGGCGGGGGCGGTGCGGTTGCGGTGGCGGTGCTCATGGGGCGTCTCCGTGGCGGCTCAGGCCGCAGCCTTCTTGGCGTTGATCTTGGCCACTTCGTCGTCCCAGCCGTCGGTGCGCACGTAGGGGTTGGTGCGCGGCGTGGCCACCATGTTGGCGTCGATGTCGACGTCGATGCCCTCGAGGAAGTTGACGAGGCCGATGCGTTCGATCATTTCGCCCGTGCGCTCGTGCTCGAGCGCGTTCTCGGCGAAGAAGTCGATGACCTTCTGGCCCAGTTCGACCAGGGCGTCGTAGTCCTCGTCGGTCTTCAGCGGCATGAAGGGCATGACCACCGTGCCCATCAGGTCGCCGATCTTCAGCGTGCGCTTGCCGCCGATGAGGATGGTGGCGCCGGTGTCGGTGCCGTGCGCCAGCGCGCCCGTCATCACGTTGATGCAGTGCATGCAGCGCACGCAGTTGCTATTGTCGATCTCCAGCGCGTGCGTGTCGCTGACCTTCACGGTGGTCAGCGTGTCGCCGCTGCGAATGCCGTTCTTCGCGTCGCCGATCTCGCGCAGCATGATGGTCTTGGTCGGGCAACGCGTGATGACGTCGTTGACGAGCTCGTTCATGCCGTGCTTGTCGAACCACTTGCGTGCCAGCGCCTCGTCGCTGCGCATGTTGTCGCGCCAGGTGCCGATGACGGCCATGTCCGAGCGCTGGATCGAGTTCATGCAGTCGTTGGCGCAGCCGCTGAACTTGAACTTGAACTTGTAGGGCAGGGCGGGGCGGTGGATGTCGTCGAGGAAGTTGTTCAGCACCTGGCGGTGTGCACGTGCCTCGTCGTAGCAGCTCTGCTCGCAGCGCGCGGCGCCCACGCAGCTCATGCTGGTGCGCACCGCGGGGCCGGCGCCGCCGAGGTCGAAGCCCAGTTCGTTCAGCGCGTCGAAGGCGTCCTGCACCTTGTCGGTCTTGGCGCCCTGGAACATGATGTCGCCGCTCTGGCCGTGGAAGGCGATCAGGCCCGAGCCGTGCTCTTCCCAGATGTCGCACATCTTGCGCAGCACGTCGGTGTTGTAGTGCATGCCGGCCGGCGGCTGCACGCGCAGCGTGTGGAACTCGGCGGCGTCGGGGAACATCGGCGCGCCCTTCTCGTCCTTCAGCTCGGTGAAGCGCGGGATCACGCCGCCGCCGTAGCCGAACACGCCCACCGTGCCGCCCTTCCAGTAACCCTTGCGGGTGCGGTAGGACGTCTCCAGCTGACCCATCAGGTCGACCATGTAGTCCTTGTCCTTCGCCAGGCGCTTCAGGCCCGTGACGAAGCTGGGCCAGGGGCCGGACTCGAGCTGGTCGAGCATCGGCGTGTCGTGCGGTTTCTTGGCCATGGGGTCTTGTCTCCTGGTGTGCGCCTGTAGCGGCCAGCGCTGGCCACCGTGCATTTGCGGGGCGAATCGTCGCTGCGCACGGGGCAGCCGGCTATCACCCGCGTTGGGTACCGAAAGATAGACCGTTGCGGGGGGGCTGCCACTACCCGAATGGCGTAGCCAGCGGTCACCCGTACCGGGTATGGACGGGGGGCTGGCCGGTCGCGCTCAATGCCGGTTTGCGAAGTGCCGCCCACCCATGACACGTCTGAGTTCCCTGGCCAGCCTGAAGGTCCCGCTCGGCGGGCAGGAGATCGAGCTGCAGCAGATCGACTTCGACGGCGGCGGCATGAGCCTGCTGCGCACGCGCATCCGCGAGAAGAGCCGCTTCACGATCTTCGACATCGACCCGCTCACCGCCGAGGCCTGGGGCCAGGCGCTGCTGGACTGGGCGCGCAGCCAGCCCCGGGGGTGAGGGACGTGAACGCGGTGCCCACCTGCATGATCGACGTGGCCTTTGCGCTGGAAGGCGATGCGTTGCCGCGTGAACACCGTGGCCTGCTTGCCGCCGCGCTGGTCGTGGCCTTGCCCTGGCTGGCCGAGGTGCCCGGGGCCGGTGTTCACCGGCTGAACGTATCGGCCGGCGGCGGGCCGCAGGCCCTGCTGTCGGGCCGCACGCGGCTGACGCTGCGCGTGCCGCGTGAACGCGCCGCCGATGCCATGACGCTTTCCGGCCGCGAACTGCTGCTGGGCGAAAGTCGGCTGAGGGTGGGCGCGGCGCACGTGCGCGAGCTGCTGCCCTACAGCGCGCTCTACGCCCACCTGGTGGCCACGGACGACGTCGACGAGGTGGCCTTCGTCGAGGCCGTCCACACCGAACTGAAGGCGCTTGAGGTCGCTTGCCGCGCCATCTGTGGCCGCCATCAGGTCACCGAGGCCGGCGCGATCCAGGGCTACAGCCTGATGCTCGACGGCCTGAACGCGGCGCACTCGCTGCGTGTGCTGGAAGCCGGCCTGGGGCCGCACCGCCGCCTGGGCTGTGGCCTCTTCGTGCCGCACAAGTCCTCGGTGGCGGTTGGCACGCCGGCTTGAACCGCTTCCCCTCATCCGCAACCCCCAGAAGACGACAAGGAGACTGACCCGATGGGCTACACCGTCAACGGCACTGAACTCGAGACCGACGACCAGGGCTACCTGCGGGAAGCCGACTACGGCGACGAGGTGGTGCAGGTCATTGCCGCGGCCGAAGGCATCACGCTCACCGACGCACATTGGAAGGTGGTCAGCTACCTGCGCGACGAGTACCGCGAACACGGCCACACGCCGAACTTCCGCAACATGCTCAAAGGCCTGGCCGAGGTCCTGCCCGGCTGCGACAGCAAGGCGCTGTACGACCTGTTCCCGCTCGGCCCCGCCAAGCAGGGCTGCAAGGTGGCCGGCTTGCCGCAGCCGCTGGGCAAGGGCGGCTATTGATGGCATTTGCCAAGCGTCTTCGCGACGTGGTGGCGGAAGGGGCGGCATGAGCACCCCGGCCATGCGCATCAAGAGCCACTGGTTCAAGCCCGGTGCGGAGAAGAGCGCGGCCGAGCAGGCCAGCGCCATGGCCTTCATCGTCTTTCGCGTGGCGCAGAACATGCTCAAGCGCATGCGCGGCGCCGATTTCGACATCGACGCCGGCCCGCCCTACTTCGCCTTCCTGCGCGAGGTGCTGGTCTTCCTGGGTGCCGTCACCGACCGCATCGCCCACGCGAGGCTCGATGACGCAGGGCGGCAGGAGTTCACCGTGGCTCTGGTGCGCCACCTGGCGCGCACGCTGGAAGAGAACGAAGACCGCCTGCTGGGCCCGCCGCCGGCCGGCGAGCCGTCGCACGCCGACACCTTCATCGACCTGGTCAACGCGCTCGGCCAGCACTACGCCGAGTTCGGCGCCGACCCCGAAGCGCGCGATCCCGAGGCCGGCTTCGAGCCCGACTTCGCCTTCGTGCGCTACCTCGGCAGCCGACTCGAACCCACGCTGCCCGAGAAGGACCGCCGCTGGGTGGTCGAGCAGGTGATGGCGGCCGAAGCGCCCGAGGCCGTGGCTATCGTGCAGCGCTCGATGCGCGACCTGTGGAACCCGACGCCGCGGCGGCCGCGGCGCGCCACGATGAGCGGCGAATGACATGGACACGACCGCCACCGCCGTCATGCAGACGCCTTCGGCCCGCACCGCGAGCGCCTTCGATCTCGACGACGACGCCAACTACCTGCGTTGGCGTGCATGGAAGCTCGCGCACCGGCCGGCCGACACCGCGGCGCTGACGGTCGACATCGGTGACCCGCGTGCGCTGTCTGCCGCCGAACGCGCGGTCTTGCTGGACCGTATCGCCTGCGCCAACTTCGCCGTCTACCGTTCGCCGGTCACCGCCGAAGACAAGGACATCCCGCGCCTGCTGGGCGCACAACTGGGCCTGCAGCGCCTGGACGCCAACTGGCTGGCCGACGAGGACGGCATCTCCAGCATCGCCGTTTCACCGGCCAGCGACGGCCGCGGCGGTTTCATCCCCTACACCGACCGCGCCATTCGCTGGCACACCGACGGCTACTACCACCCGGCCGAGCGCCGCATCCGCGGCATGATCCTGCACTGCGTGCGGCCCGCGGCCAGCGGCGGTGTCAACGGACTGCTCGACCATGAATTGGCCTACCTGCGGCTGCGCGACCTGTCGCCGTCGCACATCCGGGCGCTGATGCAGCCCGACGTGATGACCATCCCGGCGCGTGCCGACGACGACGGCGTCGCCCGCCCGGCGCAGACCGGTCCGGTGTTCTCGGTCGACGCCGACGGCAGCCTGCACATGCGCTACACGGCGCGCACACGCAGCATCGAATGGAAGGACGACGCCGCCACGCGCGCCGCGGTGGCGGCGCTGGAAGCGCTGCTGGCGGCCGACGCGCCCGGTGTCTTGCACCTGCGCCTGCAGCCGGGCATGGGCATCGTCGGCCACAACGTGCTGCACGACCGCAGCAGCTTCAGCGACGATCCGCTGTGCCCGCGCCTGCTCTACCGCGCACGTTTTCTCGACCGTGTCGAGCCTCCTGCGGAGGCCCCGTGGCGCAATGGGTGACGGTATGGCGCGCGGCGCAACTCGTTGGCGTGCCGCGCGGCAAGCTGCAGCAGCGCGTACGCGCGGGCGAGATCGAACTGGCCGACGGCCTGGTCTCCACCGAGACGCTGCTGAAGCTCTACCCGCAGACGCAGCTGGAAGAGTCGGGCCTGCTCGAACGCGTGACGCAGATCCGCGACGAGAGTTTCGGCCGCCGTGTGCGCGAGCGGCTGCTGCCCAACCAGGAGGTGCTGGCGCAGCGCCTGTTCCGCCAGACGCAGGCACTGGCCGACGTGCAGCGCCACCTGCAGCGGTACCACACGCTGGTCATCGCGCTGCGCGACCGGCTGAACCGGCTGCTCCGCGAACCGGGCGGCGACGACCCGCGGCTGCTCGACCTGCAGCGCCAGCTGAACGACGGGCTGGCGCGGGCATTGGCCACTGAACCCGTCGATGTGCTGGACGTCATGGACGACATGCTCAAGGTGATGTCTGCGCAGGTCACGCTGCGCCCCAGCGGACACCAGTTCGCGGTCGAGGGCCACGACACGCTGCTGCAGGCCGGCATGCGCGCCGGGCTGAAGCTCAACTACGGCTGCGGCAACGGCAGCTGCGGCATGTGCAAGGTGCGCGTGACTGCCGGCCAGGTGGTGCGCACGATGGCCACCGACTACCCGCTATCGGAAAACGAGAAGACCCAGGGCTACGTGCTGGCCTGCGCGCACACGGCCGCCAGCAGCGAGTTGACGCTCGAGACGCTGGAAGCACGCGGCCCGGCCGACATCCCGCAACAGCAGATCGTCACCACCGTGCGCGCCGTGCGCGCGCTGGCGCCCGACACGATGCTGCTGCACCTGCAGACACCGCGCAGCCACCGCCTGCGCTTCCTGGCCGGGCAGTCGGTGACGCTGGGGCTGGCCGAGGGCGACGGTCTGCGCAGGTCCTACCCGATCGCCAGCTGCCCCTGCGACGACCGCAACCTGCAGTTCTTCATCGCCCGCGACGCCACCGACCCGCTGGCCGCCCGCCTCTTCGCCGGCGGCCTGAAACACGGCGACGCCGTGACGGTGTGGGGCCCCAGCGGCGAGTTCGTGCTGGTGGACGACGTGCACCCGCTGGTCTTCGCGGCCTGCGACACCGGCTTCGCACCGGTGAAGAGCCTGATCGAACACGCGCTGTCGCTGGACGCCTCGCCTTCGATTTCGCTCTTCTGGCTGGCCACGCGCGCCGACGGGCACTTCATGGCCAACCAGTGCCGTGCCTGGTCCGAGGCGCTGGATCCCTTCGAGTACTCGCTGTCGACGCATGCCGATGCGGCGACGGGGGCCAGCCAGATGTCGGCGGCCATCCGCGCCGACCTCTTCGACATCGACTGCGCGTTCTACGTCGCAGGCCCGGCGCCCTTCGTCGACGCGCTGTGCGCCGAGCTGTCCGCGGCCGGCGTGCCGCGTTCCCAGGTGCATGCGGAGGTGATGGGATGAGTTGTGACTGCAAGGCCGCTGTGGCGCCTGGCGCCGACGAGGACGACGCCGGCTGCAGCGGCGGCGAGTCGTTTGCGCTGCGTGTGCTGGGCAACGACATGCAGCCCGAATTCAACGAGGGCGAGATCATCATCATCGAGCCCGACGGCGCGCTGAAGGACGGCAGCTTCGTGCTCGCGCGCCACGCGGACGGCTGGATCTTCCGCCAACTGCTGGCAAGCGGCGAGACCTGGGTACTTCACGCGCTGAACCCGGCGCGCACCGACCTGCGCGACCTGCCGCTGGCCGACCTCTCGGCCGTGCATGGCGTCGTCATCCAGAAGGCCGTGCCCGGCCGCAGGAAACTGTCCAAGTTCTACACCTGACATGCCGTACTACGTTTATGCCGTGAAGCCTTTCGCCCAGCTCGAGAAGCTGGCCGAGTTCGATGCCTTCAAGGACGCGTCGGCGCACGCCAAGGCGCTACGCCAGGCACCGCAGGTCGACACGGCCACGCGCATCAAGGTGATGTTCGCCGACACCCCGCTGGCCGCCGAGGACCTGCTGCTTCAGGTGCGCCCTCCCGGCCCGAGCGGCGACGAATAGGCCGCGCCGCGGATGGACGAGGTGCCCGCCGCCGAACCGCAGCCACCAGGGGTTCTGTGCTGCGACAGCGACCGCGCCTGTGTCTTCGCCAAGGCGCTGCTGGCGCGCACGGCAGTGTGCGAACGCGCCGAGCGCCGCGCTGTCGCCGAGCGCGTGCTCGTCGAATGCGCTTCGCCGGTGGCGCGCACGAACTGCGGCACGCTGGCCGCGCTGATGCACGAACGGGCGCGCTTTGCGCTGCGGCTGCCGCCGGCCGGTCGGCCGCTCATCCACATGCAGGCGCTGCGTCTGCAGTGCGGCGGGCTGGTGGCATTGCAGCAGGTGCTGGGCAGCAGCGAAGCCGACGTGCACCGCATGGTGGGCAGCGCGCAGGAACGCCATGGCAGCCTGACCGAGCTGCCCTGGGACACGCTGGTGGCCGCTCTGGCCGCATGGCAGCCGCCGCGGCGCGGCCGCGGCCGGCCGGGTTCGGGGCCTGCGGCATGAACGCCATCACGGTCGATCCCCTCGTCGCGGCGGTACAGACCAATTGCCACATCGCCGACGAGCGCCATGCCGGCGACCTGACGCTGTGCATCTACCTGCTGCAGATGCGCGAGTTCTACCGCTGGGAGCGTGGCCTGGCCTTTGGCGCGCCGCTGGCGCGTGATGCCATCGGCGCCTGGATCGCCGAGCGTGAAATGCTCTGGGGCACGCTGGCCTCGCAGGAATTCGTGCCGCTGCCATGCGGCCCGGACGCGCCGCCGCTCGACGCCTTCGACGTCGACGCCGTGAATGCCCGGTTGCGCCCGCGCGGGTGGGTCTACGGCGCCGGGCTGGTGGGTGCCGAGCGACCGGTCTTCTTCCTGGCCGAGCTGCATGGCCTGGGGCAACGCGGCGGCGTCGACGTGGTCACCGCCGGGCGTGAACTGGCGCGCGGGCTGCTGGCGCCGCCGGCCATGCTGGGCAGCGGTGAACGCGGGCCCATCGTGTTGCGCCAGGCGTCGCTGGCGCGCTGGCTCTGGGAGAAGTTCGAGGCCTACACGCTGCGACCGGTGCCCGGCACCGCGTTCCACGCCGTCGTGCAGGCTTACGGTCTGGACCAAGACTTCGAAGCCGCGTTGCCGCGCTGCCTGGAAGAGCAGTGCGAAACCCTGGTGCTGCACGAACTGGGCGAGCACCAGGCCGGCGGCCTGCTGGGCCCGCGGTGGGCGGCGATGCGCCTGGCGCTGCCAACGCGGCGCGCCGACCTGTATGCCCGTGCCGTGCGCGACCATCTCGCCGATCTCGGCCTCACGCTGCCGACGCTGCTGGACCGCGACGCCGCCGCCGCCATCCACTTCTGGTTTGCCAATTTCGACGGCATCCGTTCGCTGCTCTTCCCGACGCTGCCCGAGGCGTATGCCCATTGGGTGCGCGGCGACGGCGGCGCCGCGCTGCGCCGGGCGGCGGCTGGCGGCGTCGTGCATTTCACGCGCCTGGCGCAGGATGCGCTGGCGCTGCATGCGAAGAGCGAAGCGCTGGCCGGTCAGGCCATCGAGAGGCTGCTCACGGCACCTTCGGCCGTCTGCCCGGGCCTCGACCCGGCTTGAGGCCCGGGCAGGGCTTTGCGGGGTCAGGGCGCGGGTCGCACCAGCGTGATCGCGCCGCGGATCTCGCCGGCGCGGTAGCCGACCGCGCGGTCGTCGGGGTAGAGCGCCTTCAGCCGCGAGCTCACCGCATCGCTTACGCGGTCTGGCGTGCCATGGCAGTTCAGGCACAGGTCGGCGGTGGGCAGGGCGCGCATGTAGCGCTGCACCGTGCGGCCGTCCTTCTCCACCGTCTCGGCTCGTTCCAGCTTCGCCGGCGGCTCGCCTGCTGCGGCGCGGCGGTCGAAGTCTTCGAGCGCTGCGCGCTCCCACGCGTCGGGCACGGCCTTCGGGTTGCGGTTGCGCAGGCTCACGCGGCGCACCTGCCAGCCGCTCTGCTCCGACGCGGCGCGGGCCATGGCCGGAGCCTGGTCGCGGCAGACCGTGATGGCGCCTTCGGGGCCGCTGCGGGCAATCTCCTCCTGCAGCACCGCCAACAGCTTGGGCGGCACCGACATCGCCACCGCCTTGGCCTGCGGTACCCACGCGGGTTCGCTGGTCTGGGCAGCGGCGGGTTGCAGTACGAGGGCCTGCGTCAGCAGGCTGCAGATGACGATCGGAAGTTTCATTCGCGCTCCGCTTGCCAGAGGATGAACTTGAGCGTGGCCACGCAGCCTGCCACGATGCCGGCCACGGCGATGAAGGAACCGATGGCCAGCGTCGACACGCCCGACAGGCCCTGGCCGATGGTGCAGCCCATGGCGGTGACGCCGCCGAAGCCCATCAGCACCGCACCGACGAGCTGGTTGCGCAGGTCGTCCATCGACGCAAAGCCTTCCCAGCGGAACTTCTTCGTCGCCAGCGCATAGGCGGCAGAGCCGGCGATGATGCCCAGCACGCTGGCGATGCCGAAGCTGAGCTTGAGGGACTTGTCGGTCCACAGCATCAGCAGTTCCAGTGAATAGGCCAGCGGCGCCACGAAGCTCAGCGATTCGAGCGTGCGCGTGTTGGTGGCGAAGTAGACAGTCTCCAGCGTGTCGGGGTTCTCACCGTAACCGAGGTGGCCGGTGACGTACCAGCCTGCGGTGACCAGCACGCCCAGCAACAGCGCGCCGACGATCTGCGTGCCGTTGGCGCGGAAGCGTTTGTCCACGAAGGCGAAGATCGCCAGCGCCAGCGCGAGCGCCCCACCCGCAGCCAGCAGCGCGGTCTTCGGTGCCATGCCCGTGGCCTTGGCCAGCGCCGTGCCCAGGCCCTGGTCGGGCCAACCCATGCCGCCGAGGTCGATGCGCACCGGGTCGAGCAGGTCTGCACGCCACTGGCCGAACAGGCCCTTGAGAGTCATGTAGGACGCGATGGCCAGGAAGGTCAGCACGACGAAGGCGCGCACGCTGCCGCCACCGACGCGGATCAGGTTCTTGTTGGCGCAGCCGCCGGACAGCGTCATGCCCACGCCGAAGATCAGCCCGCCCGCCAGCAGCGACAGCCACGACAGCACGGGCCGCTGCGGCACCGACTTGGCCAGGTCGATCTGCCCCGTGTAGGCCAGCAGGCTGGTGCCGACGATCGCCACGGCAATGGTCAGCATCCACATGCGCATGCGGCCCCAGTGGCCCATGTTCACGATGTCGGACAGCGCACCCATGGTGCAGAAATTGGTCTTCGCTGCGATCAGCCCGAAGACGAAGGCGATGGCGAAACCGCCCCCGATGACGAGTGTGCCGATACCGACAGCCGCCGTGTCCATGCAATCTCCTCGCAGCTGCGACCGCCGCGGTGCGTTGCCGCGGGGCCTGGGTAGGTTCGCCTCAGATGAAGAGGCAGACGTCGGTCTCGCCGGCAAACTTCATGAAGGTCGCCGCGCCGCCGTATTCCACGTTGTCGATGAAGTCCTTCTTCTCGAACTCGAAGAGGTCCACCGTCATCTGGCAGGCGATGAACTTCACCTCGGCTTCCAGGCACAGGTCGCGCAACTCCGTCAGCGAGGCCACGCCCTTCTTCTTCATCTTGGCCTTCATCATCGAGGTGGCCATGGCCTGCATGCCGGGCAGCACCGAGACGATCACCGGCATCGGCACCGGCATCGGCATGGCCGGGTTGGCCAGCGGGCTGATGGCGATGCCGCTCAGGTCCTTGCGCAGCAGTTGCAGGCCGTAGAAGGTGAAGAAGACCTGCACTTCCCAACCCAGCGCCGCGGCGGTGGACGCCAGGATCAATGGCGGGTAGGCCATGTCCAGCGCGCCCTTGGTGGCGATGATCGCCATTTTCTTGGTGGCCATGGATGCTCCGCCCTAGGCTTTCTTCAGGAAGAAGACGTACTTGCCGCCCTCTTCACCCGATTCCAGCAACGTATTGCCGGTCTGTTCCGCAAAGGCCGCCATGTCGCACACCGAACCCGGGTCGGTAGCCACCACGCGCAGCACCTGCCCGGGCGCCATGTCGTTGAGCGACTTCTTCGTCTTCACGATGGGCAGCGGGCAGGCCAGGCCCGAGGCGTCGAATTCCTTGTCGAATTGCATGCTTGTCTCCACGGCGTCCGCGACGCCTTCAGCCTGCGCATTAGCGTCGTTCACGCCGGCAGGGTCTATTCCCGCGACGGGTGATGTCGGATAGCCCATGTGGGTAGGGAGGGCAAACCGGGGCTTGCGCGGTCGGTGCCTGTCTGTATGAAGTGTTTCGACGAACGTATGATTCTGATCAAGGTCGGCGTGGCCGCTATGGTGAAGATCGTCAGCTGCACACGCCGGCTGCGGCCAGCGGTCCGGTTCAGACGAGAGGACTTGCCCCATGCACATGGCCGATGCCCTGCTCTCCCCCGCGGTGGGCGGCGCGATGTGGCTGGCCAGCGCTGCCGCGCTGGCCGTCGCCGCGCGCCAGTTGCGTACTCGCGCCGACGATCGGCTGGTGCCGCTGATGGGTGTGCTGGGCGCGTTCGTCTTCGCCGCGCAGATGGTCAACTTCGCAATCCCCGGCACGGGCTCCAGCGGCCACCTGGGCGGCGGCCTGATGCTGGCGGTGCTGCTCGGGCCACATGCGGCGCTGATCGTCATCGCCTCGGTGCTCACGGTGCAGTCGCTGTTTTTCGCCGACGGCGGCCTGCTGGCATTGGGTGCCAACATCTTCAACCTCGGTGTGCTGCCGTGTTGCGTGGCCTACCCGCTCGTCTATCGGCTGCTGGCGGGCGAGAGCGTATCGCCGCGCCGCAGCGGCTTTGCCGCGGTGGCCGCGGCGGTGGTTGGCCTGCAGCTGGGGGCGCTGGGGGTGGTGCTGGAGACCGTCGCCTCCGGCATCTCCAGCCTGCCGCTGCAAGCCTTCCTGATGGTGATGCTGCCGATCCACTTGCCCATCGGGCTGGTCGAGGGTTTCGCCACCGCGGCCATCCTGGACTTCATCCGGCACGCGCAGCCGGAACTGCTGGCCGTGGCGCGGCGCGATCGGGTGCCCGCGCGTCCGGCGAAACGCCTGCTGGTCGCGCTGTCCTTCGCCGCGGGCGTCACGGCTGCCGGCTTGTCCGCGCTGGCGTCATCGGCCCCGGACGGGCTGGAATGGGCTATCGAGAAGACCGCGGGCCCCGACGGCGTGCCGATGCCGCAGGCGGGCCTGGCGGATTGGCTGGCGGGCTTGCAGCAACGCACTGCGCTTCTGCCTGACTACCAGCTTCCGGGCCACGCCGCGCCGGCCGAGTCGCCCCCCGGCCCGGCCGGCCGCCCAGCGCAGGTGGGCACGGCCCTGGCCGGGCTCGTCGGCGGCGCGGTGACGCTGCTGCTGGTGGGCGGCTTCGTCGCGCTGCTGCGGCGCAGGCGGCGCTGAGCGGCATCGCTGACTGGCGGGCATGGGCCGTCTCGACGCCGCACTGGCCGACCTTCGTGCCCTCGACGAACTCGCGGCGCGCGACAACCCGCTGACGCGCATCGATCCGCGCGCCAAGCTCGTCGCGGTGCTGGCCTTCGTCGTCGTCGTGGTGTCCTACGAACGCCATGCCGTGGCGGCACTGCTGCCGCTGGCGGTGTTTCCGCTGGTGCTGGCGGTGCTCGGCGAGGTGCCTGCCGGGCCGCTGCTGCGCAAGCTGGCCGTGGCAGCACCCTTTGCGGTGATGGTCGGGCTGTTCAACCCCTGGCTGGAGCGCACGCCGGTGGTGGTCTTCGGGAGCCTCACGCTGGCGGCGGGCTGGTGGTCGTTCGCTTCGATCCTGCTGCGCTTCGCGCTCACCGTGGGCACCGCCCTCGTGCTGGTGGCCAGCACGGGGATGGTCCCGCTGTGTGCGGCGCTGGCGCGCCTGGGTGTGCCGAGGATCTTCACCGTGCAGTTGCTCCTTCTCTACCGCTACGCCTTCGTGCTGGGGGCCGAGGCCGCGCGACTGGCCACGGCGCGGCGACTGCGCAGCGCTGGCCGGCGCCCCGCGCTGAACAGCTACGGGCCGCTGCTGGGCCAGTTGCTGCTGCGCGCCTTCCAGCGCGCGCAGCGCATCCACGAGGCCATGGGCGCGCGCGGCTTCGACGGTGAATTGCGCAGCCTGCGTACGCTGCGCTGGCAGCCGCGCGACACCGTATTCGTGGTCGGTTGGTGCAGCGCATTTGTCGTGCTGCGGGCCGTCGACTTGCCGCAGTGGCTGGGTGGCACGCTGCTGGCCTGCTGCCGATGAGCACTGACGTCCGCATTGCCGTGCCGGCTCCTGCAACATGCAGCGTGCGGGCGGCGCCGCCAAGTGCCTGCGCCGTCGAAGTGCGCGGCCTGCACCACCGCTACGCCGACGGCACGGCTGCACTGCGCGGTCTGGATTGCCACATCGGTGCCGGCGAGTCGGTGGCCGTCGTAGGCGCCAACGGCGCCGGCAAGTCGACCTTCCTGCTGCACCTGGACGGCTTGCTGCAGCCAACGGCTGGCGAGGTGCAGGTGGGCGACCTGCCGCTGCGTCGCGACACGCTGGTGCAGGTACAGCGCCGCGTCGGCTACGTTTTCCAGGATCCGGACGACCAGCTCTTCATGCCCACGGTCGAGGAAGACGTGGCCTTCGGCCCGCTGAACCTGGGCCTGTCGCCGCAGGCCGCGCGCCAGCGAGTGCACGAGGTGCTGGTGCGTGTCGGCGCGGCCCACCTGGCGGCGCGTGCACCCTGGCGGCTGTCGGGCGGCGAAAAGCGCGTGGTGGCCATTGCGGGCGTCTTGGCCATGGCGCCGCAGGTGCTGGTGCTGGACGAACCTTCGGCCGGTCTCGATCCGGCCTCCCGGCGGCGGCTGATGGCGTTGCTGCGCAAGTTGCCGCAGACCCGCATCGTCGCCACGCACGACCTCGACCTGGCGCTCGAAGTCTGCGAGCGCGTCCTGGTGATGCACGAAGGCCGCATCGAGGCCGACGGCGCCCCTGAAGAAATCTTCCGCGATGCGGCGCTGCTTCAGCGCTGCCACCTGGAGCCGCCGCTGGCATGGCAGGGGTGAGGCCTTGCGGTACCACTGGGCCAAGTCTCTTAGACTGCAGAGCCGGCGTCCACGCGCCCCAGGACTTCTAGATGGAGAAGATGACCTTCTGCATGCTGCCTGCCGGCGCCCGGCACGCGCGACGAACTGGCGCGTTCTGTCGACAGCGGGTCGAAGACCTGGGCTCGGGTGATCAGCGAGCACGAGATCGCGGCGCCATGGCGCCTGCGGCGCAGTAGCCGTGGAGCGCATCGACGCGTTGGTGATCGGTGCCGGCGTGGTGGGCCTGGCTGTGGGTCGCGCGCTGGCGCAGGCCGGCCTGGAGACCATCGTCACCGAGGCGGCCGACGGCATCGGCCAAGGGGTCAGCTCGCGCAACAGCGAGGTCATCCACGCCGGTCTCTACTACCCGCCCGGGTCGCTGAAGGCGCGGCTGTGCGTGCGCGGCAAGCAGCAGCTCTACGCTCTCTGCGCCAGCCATGGCGTGCCGCATTCGGCCTGCGGCAAGCTGGTGGTGGCCACCGCGCCCGAGCAGCACACGGCGCTCGCGCAACTGGCACAGCGCGCTCGCGACAACGGCGTCGAGACGCAGTTGCTGAGCGCCGCGCAGGCGCGGGCGCTCGAACCCGAACTGGCCTGCACGTCGGCGCTTTGGTCGCCCAGCACCGGCATCGTCGACAGCCATGCGCTGATGCTGGCCCTGCAGGCCGACCTGGAGCGCGCCGGCGGCCTGGTGGCGCTGCAGTCGGCAGTGCGTGCGGCGCGCTTCGTGCCGGGCCGGCCGGCAGTGGTGCAGGTGCGCTCGGGCGACGGCGACATCGAGATCGAGGCGCAGCGCGTCGTCAACGCCGCCGGCCTTCATGCCTGTGCGCTGGCCCGTGTCATCGATGGCCTGGCGCCAGAGCACGTGCCGCGGGCGCATTTCGCCAAGGGCAGCTACTTCACGCTGGTCGGTCGGCCGCCCTTCCGGCACCTGGTCTATCCGGCACCGATGGATGCATGGCTGGGCGTCCACGTGACGCTGGACCTGGCCGGCCAGATGAAGTTCGGCCCTGATCTCGAGTGGCGTGCTGCCGATCGGCCCGAGGATATCGACTACACCGTGGAGGCCGCGCGCGCAGCACCCTTCGAGGACGCCATCCGCCGCTATTGGCCGGGCTTGCCTGCCGGTGCGCTGCAGCCGGGCTACAGCGGGGTGCGCCCCAAGATCCATGGGCCGGGCGAGCCAGCGCCCGACTTTCGCATCGACGGCCCGGCCGTGCATGGCGTGGCCGGGCTCGTGAACCTGTTCGGCATCGAGTCGCCGGGACTCACTGCGTCTCTGGCCATCGGCGATCACGTCGCGGCGCTGCTGAGGGCAGCATGAGGCCGAAAAAAACGGCCTCCGAGGAGGCCGTCGTTGTCAGCGCGCGGAGCCTTAGGCCTTCTTGGCCCAGGCGCTGCACCAGCCGGCACCGGCCACGACCTTGCCCGCGAACAGCGGGCAGCCACCGGTGGCGTCGGTAGCCTTACCCTGGTACAGCGCGCAGTTATTGCACTTCTGGTCCTTGGTGTGCTTGGGGAACTTCTTCGTGTCGGCCTTGGTGGTGTCGGCCACGTAGCCCAGGGCGACGGCCTGCGGGTCCTTCTCGTCGAGCTTGGCCTGGGCATGTACCTGGCTCGCGGTCAGCGCGGTGCCGGCGACGGCCACTTGCATCAGGAAGGTGCGACGGGTGCTTTGCGACATGGAAATCGATCTCCGTGAGTGGGTAGGGACAGGCTTAACGCATCAGGGTGCCGAAACGGTGACACCCAGGCAGGTGTTGCACCGGCCGAGGCCGCGCAGGCGCGGGTCGGGCTTGCCATCACCGGTCTTGAAGTTGGCGTGGCAACGGATGCACACGTACATCTTCGAGCTGGACATCATCGGCCGGACGCCGGGCTCGGCGTTCGGCCGTGCGGCCGTGTATTCGGCCTGGGTCTGGCGGAGCTTGGGCCCGCTGGAAGCATCTGAGGCAGGAGGCGTGCGGCGAGTCGTCATGGCTGAGGTGGTACCGGGGTGGTGCGGCCCCGTTCGTCGCGAAGCACGTATTGTCCCCCGAAATTGCAGCCCTTTGCACTCCGGGCTGTCCATGGCGTAGCAAAGCACTCAGCCACGGGGTGAAAAGTCGGGCGCGCGGGCACTGCTGCCCGATGGCGATGGCGATGGCGATGGCGATGGCGATGGCGATGGCGCTGTGCGCGGCGATCGGCGGCCGGGCGCCGGTCGGCGCGCCGCGGCATGGCCGTCACACCAGCCCCTGCTTGCTGGCCAGGACCGCGGCCTCGGCGCGGCTGGACACGTTGAGCTTCCTGTAGATCGACTTGATGTGGTCGTTCACCGTGAACCACTTGATGCCCATGTAGCCGGCGATTTCCTTGATCGTGAAGCCCTTGCTCAGGTAAGTGAGAACCTCGCTTTCGCGTGGGGTCAGGCGGTCATGCTCGGGCAGGCGCTCGATGGGCACGGGCCGGCTGGTGGTGAGGCCGGTGGCGGGCATGAAGCCCGATTCTGGCGCGCTGGCGTCGCCGCCGACGTTGCGGAAGTGCATCAGCAGCCGGCGAGCGATGGCCGGCGACAGCGGGGGCTGGCCGCGGACGATCTTCTGCAACTCTTCGACCAGCACCTCGAAGCGGTCTTCCTTGAGCAGGTAGCCGTCGGCGCCGCATTGCAGCGCCGGGAAGAGATGGTCGTCGTCGCTGTACAAGGTGGTGACGATCTTCGTCGCCGGGTAATGCGTCAGTTCGGCCAGCAGTTCCAGGCCGTTGCCGTCGGGCAGCTCGAGGTCGACCATGAACAGCTTGAACGGATCGACGCCGTGCAGGCCCTGGGCACCCCCGGTCAGCAAGACGTGGCGGCGTGCGGTCTCCAGGTCCCCGGCCTCGGTGATGGTGATTGCGTCGCTGAAGCTTTCGCGCACGACGCGACAGAGAAAGCTGCGCGCCACCGGGTTGTCTTCGAGGATCAACACCTTGACGGCCATCGTGCAAGTCTCCACCGGCAGGGAAGATTTCGATGCTAGCGCGTAAAGTGCCCGCCGCCGGTGTGCGGCAACTCCCCCTTTACGGGTTGACCAGCAGCAGCTTGCCCATCACCTGGCGTGTGCCCATGCGCACGTAGGCGGCCTTCAGTTCGCTCATCGGCAGCGTGCGGTCGATCACCGGCTTGACGAGGCCCTGCGCGTACCACTGCGCCAGCTGGCCCAGCGCCGCGGCGCTGGCGCGGGGTTCACGGCGCACGAATTCGCCCCAGAACACACCGACGATGGAGGCGCCCTTGAGCAGTGCCAGGTTCCAGGGCAGGGCGGGGATGTCGCCGCCGGCAAAACCTACCACCAGGTAGCGGCCACGCCAGGCGATGCTGCGCAACACCGGCTCGGCCAGTGCGCCGCCGACGGGGTCGTAGACGACGTCGGGGCCCTTGCCGTCGGTCAGTGCCTTCAGCCCCTCGCGGATGCTTTCGCTGCCGTAGTTCAGCGTCGCATCGGCACCCAGTTCGAGCAGCCGCACGCACTTCTCGGCGGTGGAGGCGGCGGCGATGACCCGCGCGCCGGCGGCCTTGGCGATCTGGACCGCCGCCGTGCCCACGCCGCCGGCCGCGCCGAGTACGAGCACGGTCTCGCCGGCCTGCAATTGCGCGCGGTCGATCAGCGCGTGGTGCGAGGTGCCGTAGGTGAAGGCGAAGGCCGCGCCATCGGTGAGCGCGAAATCCGGCGGCAGCGGGATCACGCCCGCCGCGCCCACCACGGCGTGCGTGCCGAAACCGCCGTGGCTGCCTATGGCGGCCACCGGCATGCCGGGTTGCAGGTGCTTCACGCCTTCGCCGACGGCTTCGACCGTGCCCGAGAACTCCGAGCCGGGCACGAAGGGCAAGGGCGGCTTGACCTGGTACTTGCCCTGCACGGTCAGCAGGTCGGGAAAGTTCAGGCTGGCCGCTCGGATGGCGATGCGCACCTGGCCAGGGCCGGGTTCGGGCGTTGGCAGTTCTTGCCAGGTGAGCGCGTCGGCGCCGTCGAGGGTGGTGCAGAGCCAGGCGTGCATGGGGTGACTCCGTGCCGGGCCTAGAGGCCCTGGCGTTGCAAGGGAGCGGCCAGCGCCTGGCGCAGGCTGTCGATGCTGTCGGCCAGGTGCGCGCTGGTGTCCCCCTCGGCGCTGCCGCGACGGCCGGCGCGCTGGGCCTGGACGGCTTCCAGCCGCGCCAGCAGCTGGCGCGCCTGCAGCCGCATCAGGCCACGGGCGTCGGCGCGGACGGTGGGCGACGCGCGCAGCAAGGCGCCCACCAGGCGGTTGACGTGGCTGCGCTGCAGGTCGCGGCGCTCCGGGCGGATGTCGCGTGCCGCGCTGCCGCCCCGGGCCAGTTCGCTCCAGACGTCGTCGGCCAGGCGCTGGTAGAGCTCGGCCAGCTGGAAGGCGTCGCCCGGCCGGTCGACCTTGGTTGCACTGTCGAGCACGCGTGCGGCCAGGCCGTCGCTCATCAGGTGGTTCAGTACAGCGCGTTGCAGGTCGAGCAGGCGCTGTGACAGCAGGAAATCCGTGGGCTCGCCGATGCTGTCGGCGCGGTCGAGGTAGTCCGGCGCCAGCCGCCGCTGCAAAGCCGGTGTCAGGCTCAAGCCGTCGGCGGCGAACACGGTGCGTGACATCAGGTCCAGCGACTGCCGCTGCACGCCGGCGGGCACCGGCAGCAGCGGGTCGCGCCCGGTGCCGGGGTAGTCGCGCAGCGTGCGCACGCCGCCGATCTGCCGCGCAAGCACCGCCACCGAACGCGCCACGTCGCCGATGGCGAAGGCCAATGAACGGCGCAACACGGCGTAGTCGCGGTCGGGCGGCAGTTCGCGAGTCTCCTGGCGTTTGAAGAGGTCGCGCGCGATCTCCATACGCTTGGCCGCGAAGGCCAGCGGGTCGGCGCCGAGGTCGCCTTGGATGGTTTCGGGATCGAGGCCGAAGAAGATGTCCTCGTCGGTGCCGAAGGCAAGCAGGGGCTCCGTGCTGCGCGCGGCGATGCGCTGCAACTCGGCGCGCTCTTCCGCGGGCTTGAGGCCTGCCGGCAGCGGCCTGTAGGCGTACTCGACGGCCCAGTAGTCGTAGGGCCCCAGCGTCGTGTGGAAGGGCACGCCCCCCGCCTGGCCGGGCCGCGGCAGGTTCACCGCGTTGTATTCCATCACCGAGCCCGTGGTGCCGTTGGCACGAGTGAACTCGGCGTCGGCCAGTTGGGCCTCGGTGTAGGCGCGCGAGGCGCGGAAGTTGTGGCGCAGGCCCAAGGCGTGGCCCACCTCGTGCAGCACGACTTCCTTGACGTAGTCCTGCACGAACTGCTGTGCCAGCGGGCTGTCGGCTTCGAGCTCGCCACGAGCTTCCAGGACGTCCATCGCATAGCCCAGCTGTTCTGCCGCCAGCTGGCCGTGCATGCAGCGTGCGTGTTCCTGCGGCTGGACGGGCAGGCCTTCGCGCGCGGCGCGTTCCGCAGGGGGCTCGAAGAGATGCTCGAAGGGCTGAGCGAAGCGGCCCCCGGCCACCGAAGGCGCGGCCAGCACCTGCGAGCGCAGCCCGCGCACGCTGCGCGTGGTGAGGCCTTCGATCGCGATATCGGCGTCGAGGATTTCGCCGGTGCGCGGGTCGACGTGCGAGCGCCCAATGCCGGCGAACATCGGGTTGGCATTCATCATCCAGCGCACCGACGCATAGCCGACGTCCAGCGTATCGAACTTTGCGTCATCGGGCTGCTGTTCGGCCTGGATGGCACCGCGGATGCCGATCTTCTCGAAGGCCTTGTTCCATTCGAGGACGGCCGCGCGCACCGTCTCGCGGTAGGCGATGGGCACGTTGCGGTCGATCCAGAAGGTGACGGGCTTGACCGGCTCGGACATCTCGGCCGCCGGGTCCTTCTTCTCGAGCCGCCAGCGCGTCACGTAGCGCTGGCGCGGCGACAGCGCCAAATCGTCACCGAAGTCGAGCACGGTGGTGGTGAACAGACCCAGGCGCGGGTCGGCGCGGCGCGGCGCCATCGGCACGTCGGGCAAGGGTGCCAGCGAATAGCTCAGGCCGACGAGAAGGCTGCGCGTGTCGGGCAGGAAGCGTGGCAGCACAGGCACCGGTGCGCCGGGCGGAGCCCCGGGCGAGGGAAGGTTGACGCTGGCGGTGAAGAAGTGCGCCTGTGTCTCCAGCACGGTGGCTGCCGGTGAGCCGCGCAGTGCGGTGAAGACGGTATTGCTCCGGTCCAGCCCATAGCCCTGGCGCAGACCGAGCTGCAGCATCATGCCGATGCCCATCATGTCGCCAAGGAAGATGCCATTGGCTTCCACCAGCACGCTCTTGCGGTCGGGGTGAGGCTGGCTCGCCACCGCGGCGGAGGCCAGCAGGCTGTGCGAATAACTGCTGGCCACGGCACGCGACTCGGGCGAGCCGGCGGCGGCCGTCACTTCGGAATTGCGGGCCTGCAGCCGCACCTGGTTGTGGACGCGCACGAATTCGACCAGCTGCACGCCGCCGGCGCCATTGACGGAAGTGCCCATCAGCCCGCCCAGCACCCAGGCCTCGCTGATGCCGCTCTTGATCTTCGGCGAAAGCAGGAAAGGCTGTCCCAGCTGCGAGGGCAGCAGCTCGATCCAGACCTTGTCGTCTTTCTGCCACAGGACGAGCGGGCCGTCGATGCGGCTCGCGTCCTTGATGACGGTGGCAAAGGGGGGTGGGCCTGGCGGCGTACTCGGCGGCCGGGCTACCGGCGTCCCAGGTGAGGTTGCGGTGGCTGTGGGTGTCGCAGTCGGTGCAGAGGCCGCAATTGCGGGCCGTGTCGCAGTTGCCGCAGGACCGGAAACTGCCGCGGTCTTGGCCGCGGCCTGGTCCTTTGGCAGTTGAGCGCAGGCGCCCAGAAGCAGCGTAGCGGCCGCGGTCAGCGCCAGCGGGTAGAGAGAGGTGCGGATGCGCATGGGGCAGCGAGCGACCGGATGGAAGAGGCCGAATTGTCGGCCAATGCCTCGGATCGTGCTGCCGGTCGCCTCGCCCCCTGCCTGTCAGCGGATCGGCTTGAAGCGCACGCGCTTGGGCCGCGCGCCTTCCTCACCCAGGCGCTTGACCTTGTCGGCCTCGTACTCGTGGTAGTTGCCGTTGTAGAAGAACCATTGCGAGTCGCCCTCGCAGGCCAGGATGTGGGTGCAGATGCGGTCGAGGAACCAGCGGTCGTGGCTGATGACCATCGCGCTGCCGGCAAATTCGAGCAGCGCCTCTTCCAGCGCACGCAGGGTTTCGACGTCGAGGTCGTTGGACGGTTCGTCCAGCATCAGCACGTTGCCGCCCTTGGCCAGCGTCTTGGCCAGGTGCAGGCGGCCTCGTTCACCGCCCGACAGGCTGCCCACCTGCTTCTGCTGGTCGTTGCCCTTGAAGTTGAAGCGGCCCAGGTAGGCCCGGCTGGGCATCACGAACTTGCCGACGATGATGTTGTCCAGGCCGCCCGAGACGTCTTCCCACACCGTCTTCTCGTTTTCCAGACTTTCCCGGCTTTGGTCGACGAACGCCAGTTGCGCCGTCTTGCCGATCTTCACCTCGCCCGAATCGGGCTTCTCGACGCCCTGGATCATGCGGAACAGCGTCGACTTGCCTGCGCCGTTGGGGCCGATGATGCCGACGATGGCACCCGGCGGCACCTTGAAGCTGAGCTTGTCGATGAGCAGCCTGTCGCCGAAGCTCTTGCTGACGCTGTCGAACTCGATCACCTCGTTGCCCAGGCGCTCGGCCACGGGGATGAAGATCTCGTTCGTTTCGTTGCGCTTCTGGTATTCGACGTCGCTCAGTTCCTCGAAACGCGCCAGGCGGGCCTTGCTCTTGGTCTGGCGCGCCTTGGCGTTGGAGCGCACCCACTTCAGCTCCTCCTTCATCGCCTTCATGCGCGCGTCTTCGGTCTTCTGCTCCAGCTCGAGCCGCTTTTCCTTCTGGTCCAGCCAGTCGGAGTAGTTGCCCTTCCAGGGAATGCCCTGGCCGCGGTCGAGTTCGAGGATCCACTCGGCGGCGTTGTCGAGGAAGTAGCGGTCGTGGGTGATGGCCACCACGGTGCCCGGGAAGCGCTGCAGGAAGTGTTCGAGCCACTCCACGCTCTCGGCGTCCAGGTGGTTGGTCGGCTCGTCGAGCAGCAGCATGTCTGGCTTGGAGAGCAGCAGCCGGCAAAGCGCCACGCGGCGCTTCTCGCCGCCCGACAGCAGGCCGATCCTGGCGTCCCAGGGCGGCAGGCGCAGCGCGTCGGCGGCCAGTTCGAGCTGCAGGTCGGTGTTCTCGCTGCCGGCTGCGGCGATGATGGCTTCCAGTTCGTGCTGTTCGGCGGCCAGCTTGTCGAAGTCGGCGTCGGGCTCGGCGTACTCGGCGTAGACCTCGTCCAGCCGCTTCTTCGCCGCCAGCACGCCGCCGACACCTTCTTCCACCACCTCGCGCACCGTCTTGTCGGCGGGCAGCAACGGTTCCTGCGGCAGGTAGCCGATGTTCAGCCCCGGCATGGGCACGGCCTCGCCCTCGAACTCCTTGTCGACGCCGGCCATGATCTTCAGCAGCGTGCTCTTGCCAGAGCCGTTCACGCCCGAGCACGCCGATCTTGGCGCCGGGGAAGAAGGACAGCGAAACGCCCTTCAGGATCTGCCGCTTCGGCGGCACGATCTTGCCGACGCGGTTCATGGTGAAAACGTATTGCGCCATGGCTACATGGTCCTTTGCGAGCGAAGCGAGTAAAGGGCGCCGCAGGCGTACAGGCGTTTCGCCGAAGGCAAAGCGTCCTGGGCCATGCGATGTTCTCGGGTGGTGATCTGGGCAACCTGCGATTATCGGCGACGCCACGGCAGTCACCGGCACGTCCGGGCCCCAGCACGTAGAATCACGCCAGCATCGCGGCTTCCAGTCATCGCGTTGCGGTCGATTCCGACGCCACGAACCCCTCGCGCCTACCGACTGGTGCACCCGCCACGGGTGACAGCAGGCTGCGAACCACGGCCCCGTTTGTAGCGGGCTGAAAACTCAAAATGCAATTCACCGACCTCGGCCTGGCCGAGCCGCTTCTGCGCGCCGTTCGCGAGCACGGCTACGACACTCCCACCCCCATCCAGGCGCAGGCCATTCCGCAGGTGCTGAAAGGCGGCGACCTGCTGGCCGGCGCACAGACCGGCACCGGCAAGACCGCCGGCTTCGTGCTGCCGATGCTGCATCGCCTGATGACCACGCCCGTCGTCAAGGACGCGCGCGGCCGCTCGCCCATCCGCGCCCTCATCCTGACGCCGACGCGCGAGCTCGCCGCGCAGGTGGAGGAAAGTGTGCGAACCTACGGCAAGTACGCCGGGCTGAGCAGCATGGTGATGTTCGGCGGCGTCGGCATGTCGCCCCAGGTCGACAAGCTGCGCCGGGGTGTCGACATCCTGGTGGCCACGCCCGGTCGCCTGCTCGACCACCACCAGCAGCGCACGCTCGACATCAGCCACGTCGAGATCTTCGTGCTCGACGAAGCCGACCGCATGCTCGACATGGGCTTCATCCACGACATCAAGAAGGTGCTGGCCATCGTGCCGGCGAAGAAGCAGAGCCTGCTCTTCAGCGCCACCTTCAGCGACGAGATCAAGGACCTGGCCGACCGCCTGCTCAACGCCCCGGCGCTGATCGAAGTGGCGCGCCGCAACCAGACCGCCGAGGCCATCGTGCAGAAGATGCACCCGGTGGGCCGCGAGCGCAAGAAGGAACTGCTGGCGCACCTGATCAAGAGCGGCGACTGGCACCAGGTGCTGGTCTTCACGCGCATGAAGCACGGTGCCAACCGGCTCACCGAGTACCTGTGCGACCAGGGCATCAGCGCCATGGCCATCCACGGCAACAAGAGCCAGACGGCGCGCACCAAGGCGCTGGCCGACTTCAAGACCAACGACCTGCAGGTGCTGGTGGCCACCGACATCGCGGCGCGCGGCATCGACATCGACCAGCTGCCGCACGTGGTGAACTTCGAGATGCCCAACGTGCCCGAGGACTACGTGCACCGCATCGGCCGCACCGGCCGCGCCGGTGCCACGGGTGAGGCGATTTCGCTGGTCTGCCTGGACGAGGAGGTGTTCGTGAAGGACATCGAGCGGCTGATCAAGCGTTCGATCCCGCGCGAGGTGGTGCCGGGCTTCGAGCCGCCGGCCGGCGAGAAGGCCGAGCCCATCGTGCTGGGCCGCATGACCATCGGCGTCGGTGGCACCAAGCGCAACGCGGGTGGCGGAGGTGGGGGCCGCGGCGGTTACGGCGGCGGTGGTGGTGGTGCGCGGAGTGGTGGCGGCGGTGGCGGCGGTGGACGCCCCGGTGCCGGCCGTGCGCCGGGCGCCGGTGCCCCCTCAGGTCGCCCAGGTGGCGGCGGTGGCCGCAGCGGTGGCGGTCGTCCGCCCGTCAACCGGGGCGGGCCGCCGAAGCGCTGAGCCTCAGCCGCTGAGCTTGGTGGCTGCAGGCCGCGTGCGGTAGTAGCGAAGCGGCGCCTCGCCCGCGGCCAGTGCGGCACGCGCTTCGCGCGTGGCATCGCGCAGCACGTTCTTGCGCATGGCGCCGACGACGTGCATCTCGCAGGGCCTGCAATCGAAGCGCAGCGTCAGGCGGTCGGTGCCGTGCACCAGCGTCAGCGGCTCGGCGCGTACCGTGCCCTGCACGCCGATCACGCCCTTGGCCTGTTTGGGGCACAGGCTCAGCGACCAGCGCACGCAGTGCTTGGTGATCATCAGCGGCACCTCGCCCAATTCCTCGTGGCTTTCGTAGGCGGCGCCCACCACCTTGACGCCGTGGCGTGCGTAGAAGGCGGCAGCCTGGCTGTTGTAGACGTTGGCCAGGTAGCTCAGCGTGTCCTCGGGGTAGGGCGCTGGCGGCTCGACGGGCCGTGCGCGCGGCAGGCTTTCAAAGGCCGCGTCGCGCGCGGCCTCGAGCGCGGCCACGGCGTCGCGGCGCAGCGCGTTGGCCACGCTGGCGGGAACGAAGAGCGCGGCGTGGAAACCGATCTGCACGTGCCGCGCCTCGAAGAGCGTGCCACCCAGCCGTGCCAGCTGCGCGGCCAGTGCCTCGCGTGCCTTCGCGGCGTCCTGCGCGGGCTCGTGAGCGTGCCGGCAGCTGGCGCGGGCATGGTGGCCGGCGGCGTCGGTGATGTCGAGCGCGTAGCCGTCGGCGGTGGTCGACAGGAAGAGATCGACGGGTATCAGCCGCTCGGCGGACTTCCGCGCCAGCAGGCGGTCCCAGGCCATGTCGCGGTTGCGGCTGATCTCGGTGCCGCGTCGCAGGTCCTTCAGCGTCGCCACGGGCGCGTTCGGGAACACGCGCCAGCCGCGCCCGCCCAGCGGCTTCGCGACGTTGACCGGTACACCCTGCAGTTCACCCTGCAGGTCCCACCAGGTAACCGCGTCGCCGTTGTTGAGGGCGATGTCGCCGGTCAGAGCGTCGACGTCGAAGTGGTCCGCGCCCAGCTTCACGACTTGGCCGACGGGCATGCCCGCGTGCTTGGGCGTGTCGAAGGCGCCGATATCGATCTGGCGGCCATTGACGAAGCAGTCGGTGGCGCCACGGTTGTAGGCGCGCGCCGGGTCGGGCGTGAAGGTGGTGCGGCACCGGCCGCTGCTGGACGCAGCGAGGTCCGGCCGCTGTTCGAGCAGCGCATCGAGCAGCTGCCGGTAGTGCGCGGTGACGTTCTTCACCGTACCCATGTCCTTGTAGCGGCCCTCGATCTTGAAGCTGCGGATGCCGGCGTCCACCAGCGCATGCAGGTTCGCACTCTGATCGTTGTCCTTCAGGCTCAGCACGTGCTTCTCGTGCGCGACGATGCGGCCCTGACCGTCGGTCACCGTGTAGGGCAGCCGGCATTCCTGGCTGCAGCTGCCGCGGTTGGCGCTGCGGCCGGTGTGCGCGTGGCTGATGAAACACTGGCCGCTATAGGCCACGCAGAGCGCGCCGTGCACGAAGAATTCGAGCGTCGCGTCCTGCACCTGCGCGGCGATGGCGCGGATCTGCAGCAGGTCGAGCTCACGCGCCAGCACCATCTGCGAGAAGCCCACGTCCTGCAGGAAGCGCGCCTTCTCGGGCGTGCGGATGTCGGTCTGCGTGCTGGCGTGCAGCTGGATGGGTGGCAGGTCCAGCATCAGCAGCCCCATGTCCTGCACGATCAGCGCATCGGCGCCGGCCCGGTAGACATTCCAGGCCATACGCCGCGCGTCTTCCAGTTCGTCGTCGCGCAGGATGGTGTTGAGCGTGACGAAGATGCGTGCGCCGTAGCGGTGGGCGTGGCGGCAGAGCCTTTCGATATCGGGCAGCGGGTTGCCGGCCTTGTCGCGCGCACCAAAGGCCGGGCCTCCGATGTATACGGCGTCGGCACCATGGTTCACGGCCTCGATGCCGATGGCGGCGTCGCGCGCTGGGGCTAGCAGTTCGAGGTGGTGGCGTGGCACTCTTGACCTATGCCTTGAGGACACGATCGACGCCAAGCTTCCCGCCACGGAACCGGCTTTGCCGGGCCGTTGGCGGACGGCCCCCTTGGGGGGTAGCGAGCGCTAGCGAGCTTGGGGGCTTCATCCTCGCAGGCGCTCGGCCGCGCCGTCGATGCTGGCCTTGAGCCCAGCGTAACTGTCATGCACCGGGAACTGCGGGAACCGCGCCACGATGCCCGCGGGCGGGTGGATGAAGAAGCCGGCGTCGGCCGCACCCAGCATGCCGGTGTCGTTGTACGAGTCGCCGGCGGCGATGACCTGGAAGTTCAGCGCCTTCAGCGCGTTGACGGCGTGGAATTTCTGGTTCGGCTGGCGCAGTCGGTACTCGGCGACGAAGCCCTCGGCGTCGGTCAGCAGCCGGTGGCAGAACAGCGTGGGGCGGCCCAGTTGCGCCATCAGCGGGTCGGCAAACTCGTAGAAGGTGTCCGACAGGATGACGACCTGGTAGCGCGCTCGCAGCTCGTCCAGAAAATCGCGTGCGCCGTCCATCGGCGCCATGCCGGCGATCACCCCCTGGATGTCGGCCAGCTTCAGCCCGTGCTGGCGCAGCAGCGCCAGGCGGTACTGCATCAGCTTGTCGTAGTCGGGTTCGTCGCGTGTGGTGCGGCGGAATTCGGGTATGCCGGTGCGCTCGGAAAAGGCGATCCAGATTTCGGGCACGAGCACGCCTTCGAGGTCGAGGCAGACGATTTGCATGGGGGCTCCTGTACGGCCGGGATGCTAGCGCGGGTCGGATGCATCACCTCGGGGCGCGCAGCGCCATACGGGCTGCCCCGGACTGGCTTGAGTCACCCGCCTGCCTACAATTCTTCGACCAACGCCAACGAAGCTCTGAAGTGCTGCAGTCGGTCAGTCTCTTTGCCTTTCTCTACCTCTTCTGGCTTCTGCTGTCGGGGTTCTTCACGGCCTTCCTGATGTCGGCGGGCGTGGGTTCGGCGCTGGCCGTGCTGTGGTTCGCGCGCCGCATGGACGTCGTCGACGCGGAAGGTCACCCCATCCACCTGGGCTGGCAGGTCTTGGCCTACTGGCCCTGGCTGGGCAAGGAGATCGTCAAGTCGGCCTGGGACGTGAGCCGCATCATCCTCGACCCCCGGTTGCCGATCAGCCCGACGCTGGTGCGTTTCAAGCCGGGCCAGCGCTCGGCGGTGGCCCTGGTGGTGCATGCCAACTCCATCACCCTGACGCCCGGCACCATCACCATCGAGGCCGGGCGCAACGAGTTCCTGGTGCACGGCCTCACGCGGGCCGGTGCGCTGGCCGTGGTGGACAGCGAGATGGACCGCCGCGTCACCGCTGCCGAGGGTCTGCGCTGATGTTCGCCGCCGCCGCGCTGGCGCTGCTGGTGACGCTGGCACTGACGCTGCTGCGTGCCACGCTCGGGCCCACCGTGTTCGACCGTGCGCAGGCCGCCAACACCATCGGCACCATCGCGATGCTGCTGCTGGCGGTGCTGGGCTTCCTGTCCGGGCGGCCCGAGTTCCTGGACCTGGCCCTCACCTATGGGCTGCTCAACGTCATCGGCACGATCGCCGTGCTGAAGTTCTTCCGCCGCGGCAATCTCGGCGACCCGGGCGACGCCGACCCTGCGGAGCCGGTGCGATGACCCTCTGGCTGGACCTGGCCAGCTGGGCCTGCCTGGTGGCCGGCGGGGCTTTTTGCATCGTCGGCGCGGTGGGCATGCTGCGCATGCCCGACTTCTACACGCGAATGCACGCAGCCAGCGTGGTCGACACCCTGGGCGCAGGGCTGGTGCTGCTGGGCCTGCTGCTGCAGGCCGGGCCCACGTTGGTGGCCGTGAAGCTGCTCATGGTGGGCCTGCTGATCTTCTTTGGCAGCCCGACGGCCACGCACGCCCTGGCACGCGCCGCGCTTGCCAGAGGCCTGCAGCCGCAGCTGGCCGACGAGGACGACGCGCCATCGAAACGCTGATCATCAACGCGCTGCTGGTGATGATGGCCGTCACGGTGGTGGTCATCGCGCGCACGCGCAACCTTTTCGGTGTCATCGTGCTGGGCGGCATCTACAGCTTCCTGATGGCCACCGTGCTCGTGGCGATGGACGCGGTGGACGTGGCCATGACCGAGGCCAGTGTGGGCGCTGGCATTTCCACCGTGCTGCTGCTGGGCGCGCTGGCGCTGTGCAAGAGCGAGGAAGCGCGGCCGCTGCAGCGCCCGTGGTGGCCGCTGGCGGTGTCGATGTCCGTCGGGGCGATGCTGGTCTACGGCAGCTTCGGGCTGCCGGAGTTCTCGGATCCGCAGGCCCCCATCCACCAGCACGTGGTGCCGCGCTACCTCAACGACATCAAGACCGAGGTCGACGTACCCAACGTCGTCACCGCGGTGCTGGCCAGCTACCGCGGCTACGACACCCTGGGCGAGACCACGGTGGTCTTCACCGCGGGCGCCGGCGTCATCGCCCTGCTGCGCCGCCGCAGGAAGGCGCGCAAGCCGTGAAGAACGATCTGGTGCTGCGGGTGGTCGCCAAGCTGCTGATCCCCTTCATCCTGCTGTTCGCGCTGTACGTGCAGTTCCACGGCGACTTCGGTCCCGGCGGCGGCTTCCAGGCCGGGGTCATCCTGGCCGCGGCGGTGATCTTCTACGCGCTCATCTACGGCCTGGCCGCGGCGCGCAAGGTGGTGCCCGAGCGCGTGGTGGAATCGATGATGGCCATCGGCGTGCTGGTCTACGCTGGCGTCGGCGTGGCCGGGCTGCTGCTGGGCGGCAACTTCCTCGACTACTTCGTGCTCGATCGCAACTCGGTGCTGGGCCAGCACCGGGGCATCTTCTGGGTCGAGGTCGGCGTGGCGACCACGGTGTCGGGCGTGATGCTGAAGATCTTCTACATGTTCTCCGACCGCGGTCACGTGGACGACGAATGACCGGCAGCGGCTCGGGCGCCTCGCTGGGCAGCCACTTCGCCTACTTCATCACCATCTTCCTGATGGTGGCCGGGCTGTTCATCGTCATCGCGCGCAACAACCTCATCAAGAAGCTGGTCGGGCTGGGCATCTTCCAGACTTCGGTCTACCTGCTCTACATCGCGCCGGGCAAGCTGGTGGGCGGCACTGCGCCCATCCTCAGTGATGCCTTCACCGTCTACTCGAACCCGCTGCCGCACGTGCTGATCCTCACCGCCATCGTCGTCGGCGTGGCCACGCTGGCGCTGGGGCTGGCGCTCGTGGTGCGCATCCGCGAGGCCTACGGCAGCATCGAGGAGGACGAGATCCTGGACCTCGACGAGAAGCCCGAGTCGGTGTCTGCCCGATGAGCGTGATGGCGCATCTGCCTGCGCTGCAGGTTGTCGTGCCCTTGATGGCCGCGCCGCTGACGGTGCTGCTGCGCCAGCGCAGCCTGGCCTTCGCGGTGGCGCTGGCGGCCAGCTGGACGGCGCTCGCGATCTCCATGCTGCTTTGGTTGCAGGTCGAAGCGGGCGGCACCATTTCCTACGCCATCGGGAACTGGCCGCCGCCCTGGGGCATCGAGTACCGCGTCGATCGGCTGAGCGCCTTCATGCTGGTGCTGGTGGCCGGCCTGGCGGCGGTGGTGCTGCCCTACAGCCGCGCCAGCATCGAGGCCGAGGTGCCGCGCGAGCAGCACTACCTCTTCTACACGATGTTCGTGCTGTGCCTCACCGGCCTGCTGGGCATGGCCATCACCGGCGACGCCTTCAACATCTTCGTCTTCCTCGAGATCTCGTCGCTGTCGACCTACGTGCTCATCGCGCTGGGCAGGGACCGCCGCGCGCTGCTGGCGTCCTACCAGTACCTGGTGATGGGCACCATCGGCGCCACCTTCTTCGTCATCGGCATCGGCTTGCTCTACCTGATGACGGGCACCTTGAACCTCGCCGACATGGGCCGTCGCCTGGCCCTCGTGGACAACCCGCGTCCGGTGCTGGTCGCGCTGGCCTTCCTGACGGTGGGCCTGTCGCTGAAGCTGGCGCTCTTTCCGCTGCACCAGTGGCTGCCCAACGCCTACACCTACGCGCCCACCGCGGTGACGGCGTTTCTCTCGGGTACGGCCACCAAGGTGGCGGTGTACGTGTTGATCCGCTTCTACTACTCGGTCTTCAGCGAGTCGCAGGCCTTCGGCATCGTGCCCACCGAGCAGATGCTGCTCATCCTGGGGCTGGTGGGGGCCTTCGCGGCGTCCATCATCGCCGTCTTCCAGACCGACCTCAAGCGCCTGTTCGCCTATTCCAGCGTGGCGCAGATCGGCTACATCGTGCTCGGCCTGTCCTTCCACTCGGTGAATGGCCTCACGGCCTCCATCGTGCACCTGGCGATGCATGGTCTGGCCAAGGCCGGTGTCTTCATGCTGCTGGGCGGCGTGGCGCTGGTGATGGGGGGCACCACGCTGGCGCGGGTGCAGGGCCTGGGCTTCCGCATGCCCTTCACCAGCCTGGGCATCGTGATCTGCGGCCTGTCGCTGGTGGGCGTGCCGGGCACCGCCGGCTTCATCAGCAAGTGGCACCTCATCCTGGCGGCACTGGAACGCGGGCAGTGGTGGCTGGTCTTCCTGATCGTCGCTTCGTCGCTCATCGCCGCGGCCTATGTCTGGCGTTTCATCGAGGCCGCCTACTTCCGCGAGCCACGCAGGGACATCGGCGACGGGCGTGTGCCCTGGTCGATGGCGCTGCCGGCCGGGCTGCTGGTGGCGGCTTCGGTGGCGTTCGGCGTCTACAGCTCGGTGGTGCTGTCTTCGGCCAGCGCCGCGGCGCAGATGCTGCTGGGGGCGCGCTGATGCCCTTCGCGCCGGCCGAACTGGTGCTCGCGGCGATGGCCGTGCCAACGCTGGGTGCGGCACTGATCTGGCAGGCCGGCCGCGTGCCCAACCTGCGCGAGGCCGTCACGCTCACCACCGCGGTGCTGTTGCTGGCCGTGGTGCTGGCGCTGTTGCCCACGGTGCTGGCCGGCGGGCGGCCGGCGCTGACGCTGTTCACCGTGATGCCCGGGCTGCAGATCGCCTTCGAGGTCGAGCCGCTGGGCATGCTGTTCGCCCTCATCGCGTCGGGGCTGTGGATCGTCAATTCGCTGTACTCCATCGGCTACATGCGCGGCAACCGCGAGAAGCACCAGACGCGCTTCTACATCTGCTTCGCGCTGGCGCTGGCCGCCACGATGGGCGTGGCCTTCGCCGGCAACCTGTTCACGCTGTTCCTGGCCTACGAGGTGCTGACGCTCATCACCTACCCGCTGGTCACGCACGCCGGCACCGACAAGGCGCGTGCCGGCGGCCGCGTCTACCTCGGCTTCCTGATGGGCACCTCGGTGGCCTTCCTGTTGCCGGCGCTGGTTTTCATCTGGTTCATCGCCGGCACCACCGATTTCACGCCCGGCGGCATCCTCGAAGGCAAGCTGGGCCACAACGGCACGGCGGCGCTGCTGGTGCTGTGCATGTTCGGCATCGGGAAGGCGGCACTGATGCCCTTCCACCGCTGGCTGCCGGCGGCGATGGTGGCGCCGACGCCGGTGTCGGCGCTGCTGCACGCGGTGGCCGTGGTGAAGGCGGGTGTGTTCACCGTGGTCAAGGTCATCGTCTACATCTTCGGCACCGACAACCTGGCCGGTGCCGGCCTGGGCGGGTCGGCCGACTGGCTGGCGGTGGTCGCCGGCTTCACCATCGTCGCGGCCTCGGTGGTGGCGCTGGGCGCCGACAACCTGAAGCGCCGCCTGGCCTATTCCACCGTCAGCCAGCTGTCCTACGTGGTGATGGCGGCGGCGCTGCTGGCGCCGCTGTCGATCATCGGCGCGGTGATGCACATTGCCGCGCACGCGGTGGGCAAGATCACGCTCTTCTTCGCCGCCGGCGCCATCTACACCGCGGCGCACAAGACCGAGGTCAGCCAACTCGACGGCATCGGGCGGCGCATGCCCATCACGATGGGCGCCTTCGCGATTGCCGCGCTGTCGATGATCGGTCTGCCGCCGGCGGTGGGTTTCATCTCGAAGTGGTACATGCTGTCGGGCGCGATGGCCGCGCAGCAGTGGTTGGGCGTGGCGGTGATCGTGGTCAGCACGCTGCTGAATGCCGGCTACTTCCTGCCCATCGTCTACCGCGCGTTTTTTGTCCCGCCCGCCGCGGCGCACGGCCATGACGATCACCCGCATGGCGAAGCGCCGTGGCCGATGGTGCTCGCGCTGTCGCTCACTGCCGGCGCCACGCTGCTGCTGTTTTTCCTGCCCGACGTGCCGCTGGCGCTGGCGCGCCAACTGGTCGGCAGCTGAGGAGCTTTCGACATGCCCGATCTGCCGCCGCCTCCGCCCTCCCATTGGCTCGACCACCCTCAGAACGTGAAGCGCCTGTGGCGCGGCTTTCTCGCCGTGCTGGTGCTGACCGTCGCCGCCGAATTCGTGCTGGCACTGCACCCGCACTTCGGCATCGACGGCCTGTTCGGTTTCCACGCTGCCTTCGGCTTCCTTGCCTGCGCCGCGATGATCCTCGTAGCCAAGGGCCTGGCGCTCTGGCTCAAGCGCCCGGACACCTACTACGGCCGCCGCGATGACTGACACCGTGCTGCACCCCGGCCTGATGCTCATCGCGGGCGCGCTGCTGCTGCCGTGGCTGCGTGGCGCGGCGCGCGCGGTGGCGGTGGTCGCGCTGCCGCTGGTGGTGCTGGCTCTGGTGTGGCAGGTGCCCGATGGCCCGGTGTGGCAGCTGAGCTTCCTGGAGCACACGCTCACGCCGATGCAGGGCGACAAGCTGTCGCGCCTGTTTGCCACCATCTTTGCGCTGATGGCCGCCGGCGGGGGCCTCTTCGCGCTCGGGCAGAAGAGCCGCGTCGAGGTGCCTGCAGCCTTCGTCTATGCCGGCTCAGCCATCAGCGTGGCGCTGGCCGGTGACCTGATCACGGTGTTCGTGTTCCTGGAACTGATGGCCGTGAGTTCGACGCTGGTGCTGTGGAGCCAGGGAGAAGCGGGTGCTTATCGCGCTGCACGCCGCTACGTGATGGTGCACCTGCTGGGTGGGGTGGTGCTGTTCGCAGGCGTCACCGGCCACGTCGTGCAGACCGGCGACGTGGCCTTCACGCGCATGGCGCTCGACTCGCCCGCGCACTGGCTGATCCTGATCGGCTTCCTGATCAACGCCGGCGCGCCGCCGCTGTCGGCCTGGTTGCCCGACGCCTACCCGGAAGCGTCGTGGAGCGGCACCGTGTTCCTCTCGGCCTTCACCACCAAGACGGCGGTCTATTCATTGATCCGTGGTTTCCCGGGCACCGAGCTGCTGATCTGGGTGGGCCTCTTCATGGTGTTCTACGGCATCGTCTACGCGCTGCTGGAAAACGACATGCGGCGCATCCTGGCGTATTCGATCGTCAACCAGGTCGGCTTCATGATCGTCGGCATCGGCATCGGCACCGAGATGGCGCTGAACGGCGCTGCTGCGCACGCCTTCACGCACATCATCTACAAGGCGCTGTTGCTGATGTCGGCCGGCTCGGTGTTGCTGATGACGAACCGGCGCAAGTGCTCGGAACTGGGCGGGCTCTTCCACAGCATGCCGCTGACGACCGTCTGCGGCACCATCGGTGCGTTGGCCATCTCGTCCTTCCCGCTGACCTCGGGCTTCGTCTCGAAGTCCATGGTCTCGCAGGCCGCTGCCGACGGCCACCTGCTGTGGGTGTGGCTGGCCCTCACCGCGGCATCGGCGGGCGTCTTCCTGCACGCCGGCATCAAGTTCCCGTGGTTCGTGTTCTTCCAGAAGGATTCGGGCCTGCGCCCGGCCGAGCCGCCAGCGCCGATGCGCTGGGCGATGGTCTTCTTCGCCTTCCTTTGCATCGCCATCGGCGTGTGGACCGAGCCGCTCTACGCGCTGCTGCCCTATGCCGTGAACTACGTGCCCTACACGGCCGCCCACGTGCTGACGCAAGTGCAACTGCTGCTGTTCTCGGGCCTGGCCTTCTTCGTGATGCTGCCCTGGCTGAAGCGCACGCTGACCATCACGCTCGACACCGACTGGCTGTGGCGCCGCGCCGGCCCGGCGCTGTGGCAGGGCCTGCGCATGGCGTACACCAGTGCGCGCGCCGGCGTCGGCCGGCCGTTGAAGGCGCTTGGTCAAGGCGTGCTGGAGGCCGTGGAGCGAACCCACGGCCAGGAAGGCCGGCTGGCGCGCACCTGGGCCACGCGCTCGATGGCGCTGTGGGTGATGGTGCTTCTGCTGGGCTACCTGCTGCTCTACTACCTCTGAAGGCGCGGGCGCTTCACCTTCAGGCCGCCGCGGCGCCCAGCGCTGGCTTGCCCGCCGCGCCGGGCTTGTCCTGCTCGAAGGCGAAGCCTGGCCGTGCCACCTGCTCCAGGAAGCCCTTCAGCAGCGCCGGCATGTCGCCCATCCACAACGGGAAGAGCAGCACCAGATGCTGCGCCCACAGGATGTCCTGTTGTGCGGTGACCAGCGTCGGCGGCAGGGGCGTGTGGTGCCAGTCGTGCTGCGAACGCAGGAGCGGGAAGTCAAGCTGCGCCACCCCGGTGCGACGCACGTCGTGGCTGTCGGCCTACTTCGTCACGCCCCAGAGTTGCTGCAGCCGTGCGTCGCGGCCGCAGGATGCGCGGTAGTAGGCGTAGCGCACCGGGTTCTTCTTGTAGTAGTCCTGGTGGTAATCCTCCGCGGGGTAGAAGGCGCTGGCGCTCTCGATCGTGGTGACGATGGGCTCCTTGAAGGGCTTGTTCTTGTCCAGCGCCACCAGCGAGGCCTTGGCGGCCGCGGCCTGCGCCGCGTCGTGGGTGTAGATCACCGTGCGGTAGGGGCTGCCGGTGTCGCAGAACTGGCGGTCCCGGGTGGTGGGGTCGATGCTGCGCCAGTACTTGGACAGCAGCGTCTCGTAGCTGACCTTCGCCGGGTCGAACACGATGCGCACCACCTCGGCGTGGCCGGTGCGCTTCGCCGAGACTTGCTCGTAGGTCGGGTTGGCGACCGTGCCGCCCGTATAGCCCGAGGTCGTGGACAGCACGCCGGGCAGCTTGTCGAAGTCGGCCTCGACGCACCAGAAACAGCCGCCGGCGAAGGTGGCCACGGCCGTGGCGGCGGGTGCAGCGGCGGCGCTGGGTGTCTGCGCCATGGCCGCCGAGGCCAGCCCGGCGAGCAGCAATGCAATGAAGCCGGGCCGCGTCATGCCGTTGCCGCCACGAAACGCAGCGCCACGCCGTTGTTGCAGTAGCGCTTGCCGCTGGGCCGCGGGCCGTCGTCGAAGACATGGCCCTGGTGGCCGTCGCAGCGGGCGCAGTGGTACTCGGTGCGCGGCAGGATCATCTTGAAGTCGGTGCGCGTGGCCACCGCACCGGGCAGTGCGGTGTGGAAGCTGGGCCAGCCGGTGCCGCTGTCGAACTTGGACTCGTGGCTGAACAGCGGCAGTTCGCAGCCGGCGCAGTGGTAGCTGCCGGCGCGCTTCTCGTTGTTGAGCGGGCTGGTGTACGGGCGCTCGGTGCCCTCGTCGCGCAGCACGGCGTACTGCGCCGGCGTCAGGCGGCGGCGCCATTCGGCCGCCGGCAACTCGAGACGGTCGCTGCGTGCGGCCGGCGCAGCGGGGGCCGCCGCTGTGCGGGCGGTGGCGCCGCCCAGGCCGATGGCAGACAGCAGGTTGAACAGTTGGCGACGGGTCATGCGGGATCTCCGGAACGGGGCGTGGCACTCGGTCGCGCCAGCGGCGCCGATCTTTCATGCCCGGTATCAGCCAATGATGGGCGCCTGGCCGGCTTGCGCGGCGGGCGGGGTCATTCCGGTGCGGCCAGCACCAGCGCCTGGCTGCGCGTGCGCCCTTCGCGCCACACGCTCAGCGTGACGGTCTCGCCCGGCTGGCGGCGTTCCAGCGCCGTCAGCATGTCGTCGAAATCGTTCACCGGCTCGCCGTTGATGGCGGTGATGACGTCGCCGGCCACCACCTCGCCGCGGTTGCCGCGGCGGAAGGGCTGCAGCCCGGCGCGCGCTGCGGGTGTGCCGCGCCCGACGTCGACGATGGCCACGCCCCGGGGCAGCTTCAGCACCTGCTGCAGGCCGGCCGGCCCGGCCGAGACGCCGATGGCCGGGCGCACGAAACGCCCGTCGCGGATCAGGCGCGGCACGATGCGGTTGACCTCGTCGGCCGGTATCGCGAAACCGATGCCGGCGCTGGCGCCGCTGGGGCTGGCGATCTGGGTGTTGACGCCGATCAGCCGCCCCGCCGAGTCGAGCAACGGGCCGCCCGAGTTGCCGGGGTTGATGGCGGCGTCGGTCTGGATCACGCCGCGGATGGTGCGGTTGTTGAAGGACTCGATCTCGCGGTTCAGCGCACTCACGAGGCCCGTGGTCAGCGTCTGGTCCAGGCCGAACGGGTTGCCGATGGCGTAGACACGCTGTCCCACCTGCAGGTCGCGGCTGCTGCCCAGCGCGATGGGCGGCAGCTTGGCCTTGGGGGCATCGATGCGCAGCACGGCCAGGTCGCGGTCGGGGAAGGCGCCGACGACCGCGGCGTCGAAGGTGGTCTGGTCGGCCAGCGTCACGCGCGCCCCATTGCCACCCTGGATGACGTGGAAGTTGGTGACGATGTGGCCGCTGTCGTCCCACACGAAGCCGGTGCCGGTGCCGCGCGGCACCTGCTGCACGTTCAGGCTGAAGAGTTCACGCTGCACGCCCAGGCTGGTGATGTGCACCACCGAAGGGGAGGTGCGCCGGAAGAGCTCGATGTTGGCCAGTTCGTCGGCGGCGAGCGGGCCGCGTGGGGCGATGGCGCGCGGTGCGGCATCGGGGCGGCCCTGCACCAGCGCCGGCACGGCGAAGAACGCGGCCGCGGCGCCCAGCAGAGCAGCGGCGGCGACGGCGAACTTGCTGGGCGAGGTCAGGGCTTTCATGGGCGAGGGCACCGGCTGCTTGTGGAACAGACGTGATCAGATGGGGGCGGGCCGCCGCGCATCAAGGCGCGCGCCTCAGGGCGTCAATTGCGGACGAAGTCGAGCAGGTGCAGCGACACACCCAGCACGTGCAGCAGCAGCAGGCCGCCAAAGACCCGCGCGCAGGTCACGTGCAGCTCGTACCACGTCAGCGCCGCCTGCGAGCCCTGCACCAGCAGCCAGCCTGCGCCCGTCAGTGCCGTGGCCAGCAGCGCCAGCAGCAGCAGCCCTTCCAGCATCGCCAGCAGACCGCCGCCTTCGGCCGCGGGCAAGCGGCCCCGTGCGAGCCCGGCGAGGTCGCGCTTGACCGCGCCCATGTGCCCGGTCAGCCACGGGAAGCACAACTGGCGGCGCTCGCCCAGGCTGCAGTGCGCCAGGTAGACCGGCAGCAGCACCGCCACCGTGACCCCCAGTACCACGTGCGCCAGGTTCACGAAGCCGGGCGACGCCGGCAGGTGGCGCACCATGCGCAGCCACGGGCTGCTGGCCAGCAGCCACAGGCAGGCCACGGCCAGTGTCAGGTGCAGCGCGCCCGACAGGCGTTCCAGCAGCGCCTTCACCCGGCTGCGGCGCCCGGCCCGCCAGCCAGCGCGGCCACCTGCGTGGCGAAGCGCTCGACCGCGTTCCAGTCGGTGAACTCGACCTTCGTCGTCGGGTCGGTCGGCCCCTTGTTGAGCCACATCACGAACCGCATCATGCGGCGGTCCAGCGGCCCGTAGCGCGAGTAATCCAGCTCGCCGGCGAACACGCCCTGCAGCTTGGGCTGCCAAGGGCTCTGCGCCATGAAACGCCGCAGATAGGGGTTGGTCTCGCGCGTGTTGCGTGTCGGCTTGCGCGCCACCAGGTTGACCGAGAAGAAGGCACTGGGCCTGCTCTGCAGCAAGGCCAGGTGCTGACGGATGAAGTCCATCACGGCCGGGTTGTGCTTGCCGTGCCGGATGCTGGCGCCGATGACGATGGCGTCGAAGGCCGCCGGGTCCGGGCCGGTGTCGGTGATCGCCGCCACCTCGGCCGCGACACCCTGTTGTGCCAGGTGCGCTTGCATACGCTCGCTGATGCGGCGCGAGTGGCCGTAGACGCTCGAATACAGCAGGAGGATCTTGGCCATCGTGTGTCGGGTGCTCGCGGCGAATGTAGACGAAGGCAAGCGCGCCGCCGCGCGGGTATCACGCCGGGGCTTGACTTCGATCAGATGGCTGCGCGGACGGCCGTTCAGGCCGTCGTGAGCGAGGTCGCGCTCAAGCCACCACGTAGGCCGCCGCGCCGGTGGCGATCAGCGTGCCCTCGTCGTTCACCAGCCGCATCTGCGCGCTGCCGATGCGCCCGCCCAGCCGCGTCGGCTCGGCCGTGGCGACGAAGTGCCGGCCCAGGCCCGGGCGCAGGTAGTCGACACGCAGGTCGATGGTGCCCATCCGGCCGAAGCGGTGCAGCACCTGCAGCGTGTCTTCCTGCGGGTGACGCTCGGCGATACCCACCAGCAGCGCCAGGCTGCCCATGGCGTCGAGCACGGCCGCGATCACACCACCGTGCAGGCGGCCGTAGCTGAAGTGGCCCACCAGTTCGGGCTTCATGGTGACGAGACCGCGCACGTCGCCGGGCCGCACCGAGGCGATCTTCAGGCCCAGCACTTCGTTGAAGGTGATCTTGCGTTCGTAGAGGTCGATGAACGCGGCGTCCAGCCGCGCTTGTTCCTCGGGGCTGCGCTGCGCGAGTGTCATGCCGTGGCTCCCGTCAGGCAAAGCAGCGCACGGGTTTCGGCAGGGCTGGCCACATCGCGCCCGGCGTTTCGGGCGCAGCGCGCCAGCGCCTCGATGAGCACACCGTTGCCACTGGCCTTCTCGCCACCGGGAAGGTAGAAGGTGTCCTCGAGGCCGGTGCGCAGCATGCCGCCGAGCTCGGCGGTGCGCTGGTGCACGGCCCAGATCTCGGCGCGGCCGATCAGCGTGCTCTGCCACACGGCGCCAGGCGGCGCGTACTTCGGCAGCAGCGCCAGCAAGTCGGCGTCGCAGGGCATGCCGCTGGCCACGCCCATCACGAAGTTCAGTTCGGGAACGCCGCTGAAGAGACCGGCCTTCAGGTACATGCCCACGCTGCGCACGATGCCGATGTCGAAACACTCGAACTCGGGGTGGATGTGCAATGCCTTCATCTCGGCGAGGAAGGCCTCGACCTTGGCCACCGGGTTGTCGAAGACCATCGGCGGCCAGGCCCAGGTGCCGTCGGCCTTGATCTTCAGGTAGTTCAGCGTGCCGGCGTTGCAGGCCGCGGCTTCGGGGCGCACCCGGCGCAGGCAGGCCACGGGGCCGCTGATGTCCTTGCCGATGACGCCGGTGCTCAGGTTCAGGATGACACCGGGGCAGGCGGCGCGGATGGCGCTGCACACGGTGTCGGCCACGTCCGGGTCCCAGCTCGGCATGTGGCCCTGGCCGGGTTCCTGGCAACGCAGGTGCACGTGCAGGATGCTGGCGCCCGCGTTGCAGGCGTCGCGCGCCTCGGCGGCCATCTGTGCCGGCGTCACCGGCACCGGGTGCTGCCGAGGGTCGGTCAGCACGCCGGTCAGTGCGCAGGTGAGGATGGCCTTGTCGGCCCGAGTCGAGGCGTGCAACGGTGCAGTCACTCGGCGATCTCCAGTTCCACCAGCACGGTGCCCGAGGCCACCGCGTCCTTCAGCGTCACGTTCACCGCGCGCACCGTGCCTGCGGCAGTGGCGTGCAGCCACATCTCCATCTTCATCGCTTCCACGCACACCAGCGGCTGCCCGAAGACAACGGTGTCGCCGACGGCCACGGCGACTTGCGCCACCACGCCGGCCACCGGGGCGCGAGCTCGCCGCGGGTCGGTGGCGGTCTCACGCGTGGGGTAGGCGGAGACTTCGGTGACGGTGAACACCGCGCCGTCCAGCGCCAGGTGCAGTTGCGGGCCGACGAGCGCGGCGCGGGCCTGGCGCTGCACGCCATCTTCCGTGTAGCGCAACACACCGGCGTCGAAGGTCAGCACGGTCACGCCCGCCGGCGGGGCGCGCAGCGTGCGCGTCTCGCCCTGGCATTGCAGCGTGATGTCGAAATGCGAGACGCTGGCCGGCCGCGTGGCCGCCTGCGGTGCGTGCAACGCTGCGGCCAGGCGCCAGGCAGCCTCGGGCGGGGCGGGGCGCTGCAGCAGCAGCTCGCCGGAGGCTGCCCACTCATCGAGCCGCGCCGTCGTCATCGTGGCGGCGGTGAATTGCGGGTGTTGCAGCAGGTCGCGCAGGAAACGGCCGTTGTTCGCCACGCCCAGCAGCGGCACGTCTTCGAGCGCGCGCGTCAGCCGGCGCACGGCGTCAGCGCGGTCGTTGCCGTGGGCGATGAACTTGGCCACCATCGAGTCGTACCAGGGCGTGACCTCGCCGCCCTGCGCGATGCCGTGGTCGATGCGCACTTGCGCATGTCGGGGCGCCCAGCCGGCGATGCGCCCGGTCTGCGGCTTCCAGCCGTCGTAGGGGTCCTCGGCATAGAGGCGGGCCTCGATGGCGTGGCCGGTGAAGGTGACCTCGTGCTGAGCCAGCGGCAGCGGTTCGCCGCGCGCCACGCGCAACTGCCACTCCACCAGGTCCAGGCCGGTGATGCACTCGGTGACCGGGTGCTCGACCTGCAGCCGCGTGTTCATCTCCAGGAAGTAGTGCTTCAGCTGCGCATCGACGATGAACTCCACCGTGCCGGCGCCGCAGTAGCCCACGGCCAGCGCCGCGGCCACGGCGTCGGCGCCCATCGCGGCGCGCAGCGCCGGGGTGACGATGGGCGAGGGCGCCTCCTCGATCACCTTCTGCCGCCGGCGCTGCGCCGTGCAGTCGCGTTCACCCAGGTGCACGGCGTGGCCGTGTGCGTCGGCGAAGACCTGCACCTCGACGTGGCGGCCGTGTTCGATCAGCCGTTCCAGCATCAGCCGGTCGTCGCCGAAGGCGCTCTGTGCCTCGCGCCGCGCGCCGGCCAGCGCGGCGGGCAGTTCGTCCGCGCTGCGTACCAGCCGCATGCCGCGGCCACCACCACCGGCCACGGCCTTCACCAGCAGCGGCAAGCCCAGCTTGGCCGCCTCGGTGGTCAGTCGGTCGTCGTCCGGTTCGTCGCCGAGGTAGCCCGGCACACACGGCACGCCGGCCGCCTGCATGCGGCGCTTGGCCGCCGCCTTGTCACCCATCGCGCGCATGGCCTCGGGCGGCGGGCCGATGAATACCAGGCCGGCGTCGGCGCAGGCCTGTGCGAAGTCCGCGCGCTCGGACAGGAAGCCGTAGCCGGGGTGCACGGCGTCGGCGCCGGTGGCACGCGCAGCGGCCAGCAGGGCCTCGATGTTCAGGTAGCTCTCGATCGCCGGCGGCGGGCCGATGCGCACCGCGTCGTCGGCCTGCCGCACGTGCGGCGCATTGGCGTCGGCGTCGCTGTAGATGGCCACCGTGCGGAAGCCCAGGCGGTGCGCGGTGTGGATGACCCGGCAGGCGATCTCCCCGCGATTGGCGATGAGGATCTTGCCGAAGCTCATGCGTTGTCGATCATTGCAGCATCCCCGGCGCCGCAGGCGCTCAAGGCATCCATGCGGCCTTGCGCTTCTGCAGGAAGGCCAGCGTGCCCTCGCTGCCCTCGGGCCCCAGAGCGGCCTGCGAAAACACCTCGGCCGCGTGTTGCACCAGCGAGGCCGGCGTGTGGAAGCGCGCCTGCGCCAGCAGCGCCTTCGTGGCAGCCACCGCTCCCGGGGCGCATTGCAGGATGTTGTGCAGCACCTCGGCCAGAGCGTGGTCCAGCGCGCCGGCGGCGTGCATCGCGTGCACCAGGCGCAGTTCCAGTGCGGCGCGGGCGTCCAGCGTGCCGCCGGTGACGGCCAGGCGCTTGGCATCGGCGTAGCCCAGCCGTTCGACGAGGAAAGGCGCGATCTGCGCCGGCACCACGCCGAGGCTGGTCTCGGGCAGGCGGAACACCGCGCTGGTGCCGGCCAGCGCCACGTCCACCACGCAGGCCAGACCCAGGCCGCCGCCCATCACCGTGCCCTCCAGCACGGCCACCGTGGCCAGGCCGGTGCTGGCGAATGCCACGCAAAGTTCGCCGAAAGCGGCGTTGACCTTGGCGATGGCCTGCGGATCTTCGTCGAGGCGGGCGCGTGCGCCGGCCATGTCCTTCAGGTCGGCGCCGGCACAGAAGTGGCCACCGGCGCCGCGCAGCACGATCACGCGCGTCTGGCCGTCGCCCTCTGCCGCGGCCAGCGCCTGGCGCATTTCCAGCACCAGCGCCAGCGACATCGCGTTGCGCACCTCGGGCCGGTTCAGCGTCAGCGTCAGCACGCCACCTTCGCGCCTGCTCAGCAGCGTCGGCATCGTCGTCGTGTCCATCAACTTCCCTTCCCAGGCAGCGTGCCTTCCAATTTGCAGATGATGCCCAGCATGATCTCGTCGGCGCCGCCGCCGATGCTGATGAGCCGGCTGTCGCGGTAGGCCTGGCTGATCGGGTTGTCGGCGGTGTAGCCCATGCCGCCCCAGTATTGCAGGCAGGCGTCGGCCACCTCGCGGCTGAGGCGTCCGCACTTCAACTTGGCCATGCTGGCCAGGCGGGTGACGTCCTTTCCGCCGACGTACATCTCCACCGCGCGGTAGGTCAGCGCACGCAGCGCTTCCACCTCGGTTCGCAGTTCGGCCAGGCGGAAGTGGACCACCTGGTTGTCGAGGATGGGCTTGCCGAAGGCCTTGCGCTGGCGCGTGTAGTCGATGGTCTGGTCGATCAGCCGGTCCAGGCTGCGCAGGCTGCCGGCGGCGGCATACAGGCGCTCTTCCTGGAACTGCAGCATCTGGAAGGTGAAGCCCAGGCCTTCCTGGCCGATGAGGTTCTTCTTCGGCACGCGTACGTTGTCGAAGAAGAGCTGCGCCGTGTCGCTGCTGTGCATGCCGATCTTCTGGATCTTCTGGCGCGTGATGCCGGGCGCGTCCATAGGCACCACGATCAGGCTCTTGTTCTTGTGCGGCGGGCCGTCGGACGTGTTGGCCAGCAGGCAGCACCAGTCGGCCTGCAGGCCGTTGGTGATCCACATCTTGGTGCCGTTGATGAGGTAGTCGTCGCCGTCGCTCTTGGCGGTCGTCTTCACCGCCGCCACGTCGCTGCCGCCGCTGGGTTCGCTGACGCCCAGGCAGGCCACCACGTCGCCGGCGATGGTGGGCGCGAGCCATTCCTTGCGCAGTGCGTCGCTGCCGAAACGGGCCAACGCGGGCGTGGCCATGTCGGTGTGCACGCCGATGGCCATGGGCACGCCACCGCAGTTGCACTGGCCCAGCGCCTCGGCCATCACCATGCTGTAGCTGAAGTCCAGGCCCGCGCCGCCGTACTCTTCCGGGTACTTCAGGCCCAGCAGGCCCAGGTCGCCGAGCTTCTTGAACACCTCGTGCGCCGGAAACTGGCCCCGGGCTTCCCACTCGGCGACATGCGGGTTGAGTTCCTTGTCGCAGAACTTGACGACGGTGTCCTCGAGCTGGCGGTGTTCGGGGGTGAACTTCAAGTGTGTCTCCTCAAAGACGGGCCACACCGAACGTGTTGGGCCGCAGGGTTCTTGTCTCGGCCTCGCGCGCGATCGCCAGGCACAGGCCCAGCACGCGGCGCGTGTCGCGCGGGTCGATCACGCCGTCGTCCCACAGCCGTGCCGTGGCGAAGAGCACGTGGCTTTCGGCGTCCAGGCGCTGGCGCAGCGCGTCGCTCATTGCGGCCAGGGCTTCGTCGTTGGCGGGCAGGCCCAGGCGTTCGAGCTTGGCGCGGTTCAGGATGTCCATCACCTTCGCGGCCTGGGCGCCGCCCATCACCGCGGTGCGTGCGCTGGGCCAGGCGAAGATGAAACGCGGGTCGAAGCCGCGCCCGCACATGCCGTAGTTGCCGGCGCCGAAACTCCCGCCCAGCACGACCGTGAACTTGGCGACGCTGGCGTTGGCCACCGCCTGGATCATCTTGCTGCCGTGCTTGATGGCACCGGCCTGTTCGGCCGCCTTGCCCACCATGTAGCCGGTCGTGTTCTGCAGGAAGACCAGGGGCGTGCCGCTCTGGTCGCAGAGCTGGATGAACTGCGCCGCTTTGGTGCTGCCGTTGGGCTGGATGGGCCCGTTGTTGCCAATCACCCCCACCGCGTGGCCGTGGATCCGCGCATGACCGCAGACGGTATCCAACGCGTGGTTTGCCTTGAACTCGAGGAAGTCGCTGTCGTCCACCAACCGTGCGATGACCTCGCGCACGTCGTAGGGCTCACGTTCGTCGGCAGGCACCATGCCCATCAGCTCATCGACGGGGAAGCGCGGCTCGGTTGCGGCGGCGGGCGCCGGCACGGTGTCCCAGGGCAACTTGTCCACCAGCTCGCGCGTCAGTGCGATGGCGTGGGCATCGTTCTCGGCCAGGTACTCGCCCAGACCAGTCATCTCCGCGTGCATCTGCGCGCCGCCCAGTTCTTCATCGCTGGCGTCTTCGCCGATGGCCGCCTTCACGAGCGGCGGGCCGGCCAGGTAGATGCTGCTGCGGCCACGCACCAGCACCACGTAGTCGCTGAGGCCGGGCAGGTAGGCGCCGCCCGCCGTGGACGAGCCGTGCACCACGGCGATCTGCGGAATGCCGGCGGCGCTCAGTCGCGCCTGGTTGGCGAAGGTGCGGCCGCCGTCGACGAAGATCTCGGCCTGGTACATCAGGTTGGCGCCGCCGCTTTCCACCAGCGCAATCAGCGGCAGCTTGTTCTGCGCCGCCAGGTCCTGCGCGCGCAGCGCCTTCTTCAGCCCCATGGGTGCGATCGTGCCGCCCTTCACCGCGCTGTCGCTGGCGCTGACGAGCACCCGCTTGCCGGCCACGACGCCGATGCCGACGATGCTGCCGCCGCCTTGCACGGTCTTCTTGCCGTCGTCGTCGTGCAGCCCCAAGCCGGCCAGCGGGCTGAGTTCGAGGAAGTCGCTGCCGCGGTCGAGCAGGCGCGCCACGCGTTCACGCGGCAACAGCTGGCCGCGCTGCTCGAACTTTCCGCGCTTGCTTTCCGATTCGGCCACCACCTTGGTCTGCAGCGCCAGCACCTCGTCGAGGCGCTGCTGCATAAGCTGCGCATTGGCGGCGAAGGCTGGCGAGCGTGGGTCGAGCAGCGAAGCCAATGCCGGCATTACTTCAGCACCTCGGGCATCACGGCCCGGTGGAAGGCGTCGAAGGGCACGGACTTCGCCGTGGGCCCCAGCGGAAAGACTTCGCTGCCCAGCGAGGCCGCGCCGTCGATCTGCAGCGTCACGCCCGTGATGAAGGCCGCCGCTGGTGAGAGCAGGAAGACGATGGCCGCGCTCACTTCGGCTTCCAGGCCAAGGCGGCGCATGGGCACGTGCTGCTTCAGCTTCGGGATGAGGGCCTTCATCGCGCCGCCGTAGCTGTCCATGCCCGAACTGGCTATCCAGCCCGGCGCCACCGCGTTCACGCGCACGCCGGCGTGTGCCCATTCGAAAGCCGCGGTGGCCGTGAGGTTGGCCATGCCCGCACGCGCCGCGCCGCTGTGGCCCATGCCGGGCATGCCGTTGCGGAAGTCGGCCGTCATGTTGACGATGGCCCCGCCGTGCGCCTGCAGGCACTGGTTGAACAGCTCGCGCATCATCAGGAAGCCGCCCGTGAGGTTGCTCGCCACCACGGCGTCGAAGCCCTTCTTGCTGATGGCCAGCAGCGGCGCCGGGAACTGCCCCCCGGCGTTGTTCACGAGGCCCGCCACTGGACCGTGCTGCGCGATCACACGCGCCACGCAGGTCTTCACGGCCTCTTCGTCGCGAATGTCGAAGGCGATGCTGTCGCAGCGGCCACCATCCTCGGTGATCTCGGCGGCCACGGCGTCGAGCTTGTCCTTGCTGCGCCCGCTGATCACCACCATCGCGCCCAGCGACGCCAGCTCGTGCGCCACGCAGCGCCCGATGCCGCTGCCGCCCCCCGTCACCCAGACCACCTGCCCGGCGAACAGCTCCGGGCGGAAGACGCTGCGGTAACGGGCGGCTGCGGATGCGGTCATGGGCGGTGGTGCGGGTGAGGGCAGACAGGAGATTCGTGAAGTGCCGACCCGAATTAGGCTTCAGGGTAACGTTAACGTCAACCAAATGACACCTAAGTGAATGCACGGATGTCTGCTGCAGGCATCCGTCCTAGGATCCCGTCCAAATCAACCAGAGACGGCCTTCGCCATGGACATGCCCGCCTGCACCGAAACCCTGCGCACCAAGGTCGGCGAGAGCAGCGGCCTGAACGCGACGCTGAAGTTCGACTGTGGCGAGGACGGCGTGCTCGTCATCGACGGCCGCGGCGTGCCCAACACGGTGAGCAACGACGCGGTCGAGACCGACTGCACCATCGCCATCACGCTGGCTAACCTCGCCGCGCTGCTGAGCGGTGAGCTCGAACCCACCACCGGCTTCATGATGGGCAAGTTCAGGGTCAGCGGCGACATGAGCGTGGCCATGAAGCTGCAGCGCCTGGTTTGACCGCCGGATGAGCGCCAGGTGAGCGCTGTGCTGCAGACCCCGGGCCGCAGGAAGGCCGCGCCGACGGCGCAGGAGGCCATCGACGCCCATCGCGACGAGGCCGACAGCGAACTCTTCGGCATCACCGAGCTGTGCCGGGAGTTCGGCATCACGCTTCGCACGATCCGCTTCTATGAGGACAAGGGCCTGCTGGCGCCGCGCCGCATCGGCGGCACGCGGGTCTACACGCGGCGCGACCGTGCGAGGCTGGCGCTCATCCTGCGCAGCAAGGCCATAGGTGCGAGCCTGGCGGAAATCAAGCATTACCTCGACCTTTACGGCGCGCACGGCGAGGGCCGCACGCAGCAGATGAAGTTCGTGCTGCTGCGCACCGACGCGGCCATCGCCGAACTGCAAGTCAAGCGCGCCCACATCGAAGCCACGCTGTCCGAGCTGCGTCTCATCAATGCCACCGTTCGCAAGCAGCTTGGTGAGCGCTGACCACGCGCGTACAACACACGAAAGGGCCCACCATGGCCGACGCCTTTATCTTTGACCACGTGCGCACGCCGCGCGGCAAGGGCAAGAAGGACGGCAGCCTGCACCAGGCCACGCCGGTGTGGCTGCTGCGCACGCTGCTGCAGGCGCTGCAGCAGCGCCTGCAGCTCGACACCGCGCTGGTCGACGACGTGGTGCTCGGCTGCGTGACGCCGGTGGGCGAGCAGGGCGCCGACATCGCGCGCACTGCGGTGCTCGACGCCGATTGGGCGCAGACCGTGGCCGGCGTGACGCAGAGCCGCTTCTGCGCCAGCGGCCTGGAGAGCGTGAACCTGGCCGCCGCCAAGGTGGCCAGCGGCTACGAAGACCTGGTGGTGGCCGGCGGCATAGAGAGCATGAGCCGCTGGCCCATGGGCAGCGACGGCGGCGCCTGGTTCATGGACCCGCGCATCAACCAGCACCTGGGATTCGTGCCGCAGGGCGTAGGCGCCGATCTCATCGCCACGCTGGAGGATTTCACGCGCGCCGATGTCGACGCGTACGCGCTGCGCTCACACGCCAAGGCCGCCAGGGCGCGCGCGGCGGGGCACTTCACGAAGAGCATCGTGCCGGTGCACGACATCGCCGGGCTGCTGATGCTGGACCGCGACGAGACCATTCGCGAAAACGCCACGGCCGAGGCCATGGCCAAGCTCGAACCCAGCTTCGCGATGATGGGCGCGATGGGCTTCGACGCCACCGCACTGCGCAAGTACACGACGGTCGAGCGCATCCAGCATATCCACCACGCCGGCAACTCGTCGGGCATCGTCGACGGCGCGGCGTTGATGCTGGTGGGGTCGGCCGCCGGTGGTACGAAGGCGGGGCTGCAGCCCCGCGCGCGCATCCGCAGCGTGGCGGTGATCGGCAGTGAACCCACCATCATGCTCACCGGCCCCACGCCGGCCTGCCGCAAGGCGCTGGCCAAGGCCGGCATGGCGGCCGCGGACGTCGACCTGTGGGAGATCAACGAGGCCTTCGCCGTGGTGCCGATGAAGACCGCGCGCGACCTGGGCGTGCCGCTCGACCGCGTCAACGTCAACGGCGGCGCCATAGCGATGGGCCACCCGCTGGGCGCCACGGGCTGCATCCTGCTGGGCACGTTGCTCGATGAACTCGAGCGCCGTGACCTCGCCACCGGCTGCGTCACGCTGTGTGTGGGCGGTGGCATGGGCATCGCCACCATCATCGAAAGGGGCTGACGATGCAAGCGCTGACCTTCACCACGGGCGACGATGGCATCGTCGTCGCCGCAATGGACCTGCCAGGCCGCAGCACCAACGTTGTCTGCGAGGCGCTGCTGAGAGGCATCGCCGAAGCGACCGAGCGGCTCGCCGATGTGGCGGTCAAGGGCCTGGTACTGACCTCGGCCAAGGCCGACTTCTGCACTGGCGGTGACATCGACCAGATGTCGAAGTGGGCCAGCGCCGAAGAGGCTTTCGCGGCCACGATGGCCATGAAGCGTGTTCTGCGTGCGCTGGAAAAGCAGGGCAAGCCGGCGGTGGCCGCGATCAACGGCCATGCGCTTGGCGGCGGGCTGGAACTGGCGTTGGCCTGCCACGCGCGATTTGCGTTGGATGAGCCGCGGCTGAAGCTTGGACAGCTCGAAGTGAAGCTCGGTCTCCTGCCTGGCGGCGGCGGCACGGTGCGGCTGTCGCGGATGCTCGGCATCCAGGCGGCGCTGCAGATCTGCGCCGAAGGTGCGGAGATGGACGTGCACAAGGCGCTGGGGCTGGGCCTGCTGACGGGGCTGGCAAAGGACCCCGGCGACTTGCTGGCGCAGGCGAAGGCCTGGTGTCTGGCACACCCGAAGGCGCAGCAACCCTGGGACGCTCCGAAGTTTCGCTTCCCGGGCGGCGACAGCCGCGCGCCGGCGGTGGCCCAGATGTTCTCCGTGGCGCCTTCGGTGGCGGCGGCCAAGAGCTGGGGAAACTACCCGGCCGTGCAGCATGTGATGAGCGCCATCTTCGAAGGCGGCCTGCTCGATTTCGACGCCGCCAGCGTGGTCGAGAGCCGCTACCTCGCGGCCTGCGCGATGTCCCAGCAAAGCCGCAACATGATCGGCACGCTGTGGTACCAGCTCAACGCGCTGAAGAAGGGCGCGTCGCGCCCCGCAGGGCAGCCCAGGACGGCGGTGAAGAAGCTCGGCGTGCTGGGTGCGGGCATGATGGGCGCCGGCATCGCCCACGTCGCCGCGCAGGCCGGCGTCGACGTGGTGCTGATCGACACCACGCAAGCCGCCGCGGAACAAGGCAAGGCTCACACGCTGGCACTGATGGACAAGGCCGTCAAGCGGGGGCGCAGCTCGGCGCAAGAGCGTGATGCGCTGCTGGCGCGCATCACGCCCACCACCGACTACGCGGCGTTGGCCGGCTGCGAACTCGTGATCGAGGCGGTGTTCGAGGACCGCGAGGTGAAGGCCGCGGTGACGCGTCAGGCCGAGGCCGTGCTGGCGCCCGACGCCGTCTTCGCCTCGAACACGTCGACGCTGCCCATCACCGGCCTGGCCCGGGCCAGCCGCAAAGCAACGCACTTCATCGGCCTGCACTTTTTCAGCCCGGTCGAGAAGATGCCACTGGTGGAGATCATCGTCGGCGAGCACACGGACGACGAGACGCTGGCGCGGGCCTTCGACTTCGTGCGCCAGATCGGCAAGACGCCCATCGTCGTCAACGACAGTCGCGGTTTCTACACCAGCCGCGTTTTCGCCACCTACCTGATGGAAGGCATCGCCATGCTGGCCGAGGGTGTGCACCCGCGCAGCATCGAGGTGGCGGGCCTGCAGGCCGGCATGCCGATGCCTCCGCTGGCGCTGCAGGACGAGGTGTCGCTGGGCCTGTCGCTGCATGTCGCCGATCAGACGAAAGCGGACTTGGCGGCCGAGGGCCGGACTCATCTCGAACACCCGGGCATGGCCGTGGTGCGGCAGCTGTGCGCCATCGGCCGCCTGGGCAAGAAGGTGGGCCGGGGCTTCTACGACTGGACCGATGACGGCAAGGCGCTGTGGCCGGGGCTGGCGCAGCATCACCCAGTGGCCGCCGTGCAGCCGCCGCAGCAGGAACTGATGGACCGGCTGATGTTCGCCCAGGCCAACGAGGCCGCGCGCTGTTACCAGGAAGGGGTGCTGCGCTCGGTGGCCGACGCCAACATCGGCAGCATCTTCGGCTGGGGCTTTGCGCCCTTCCATGGCGGGGCGCTGCAGTTCATCAACGCGATGGGCGCGGCTGCCTTCGTCGCGCGGTCGGGTGAACTGGCGGCGAAGTTCGGCCCGCGCTTCGCGCCGGCCGACGTGGTGGTGCATCAAGCCGCGCGGGGTGGGCAATTCGTCGACGGTTGAGTCCGGTTGTGGATTAAACTTTGTACTTCATCCAAAACTGGATTGAACAATGAGTGCAGTTCTGGCGCCGCAGCCGCCGTCCGACATCAGCCCCGAGGCCATGGCCGCTGCTGGCTTGCGTGCCTTCGCACGCATCGCCGAGGCCTGGGGCCTGAGCGTCGACGAACAGCTGGCGCTGCTGGGCCAGCCGCCGCGATCCACCTACTTCGCCTGGCGCAAGCATCCCGATAAGGCCAGCCTGCCGCGCGACACGCTGGAGCGGCTGTCGAACATCCTGGGCATCTGGAAGAGCCTGCAGATCCTGCTGCCCGACGCTGCCGCGGCCGACGCCTGGGTGCGCCAGCCCAACGCGGCTGCGCCCTTCGGCGGCGGCAGCGCGCTGCGGCGCATGCTGGCCGGCAACGTCAGCGACCTGAACCTGGTGCGGCGCTACCTCGACGGCGTGCGTGGCGGGGGCTGGTCCTGAAGCGTGCGGCCGTCGGCGATGCCGGCAACCGGGCCGCTGCGCCGGGCGAAGTTGCCGAAGGGCCCGCGCTGCGCCGCGTGCGTTGGCAGCAGGCCTGCCGCATCGTGCCCACGCGCTACCCGGCCATCACGCTCTTCGACCGCGTGGCCGACGCCGGCGACTTCGACGTCCTGTACGCGCTGGAGGCGTTGACCAACGAACGCGCCCGCGACGAAGTCGGCCACATCGAGCGTGTGCCGAGAGAGCAGCGTCTCTACGGGCCGGGCAGCGGGCCGGTGATGGCCGCCTTCACGCATGTCAACACGCTGGGCAGCCGCTTCTCGTCGGGCGAGTGGGGCGTCTTCTACGCCGCACGTGAACGTGCCACTGCCTTGGCCGAGACGCGCCACCACCACGCCCTCTTCATGGCCGCCACGCGCCAGGGGCCGATACACCTGCCGATGCGGCTGTACCACGTGCCCATCGATGCGCGGCTGCACGACCTGCGTCCGGCCGGCGCGGTGCCTGCGGCGGTCTACGACCCGGGCGACTACACCGCATCGCGTGCCCTGGGCGCAAGGCTGCGCGGCGCGGGCTCGGCCGGCGTCGTCTACCGCAGCGTGCGCCACGCCGCAGGGCAGTGCGTGGGGCTGTTCCGGCCGCAGGGCGCCGGCCCATGCCTGCACGCGGCCTACCTGCTCTATGCCTGGGACGGCGCAGGTTTCAGCGATGTCTACGAGAAGACCGCATGACGCCGACACCCCTGTCGCCGGCGCGCTTCGACCGCCTGGACGCCCTGCGTGCCGTGGCCATCGTCTGGATGGCCATCTTCCACTTCTGCTTCGACCTCAACCACCTGGGCCTGTGGGAACCGCGGCAGGCCTTCACGCGCGACCCGTTCTGGACGCTGCAGCGCACGGCCATCGTCAGCCTCTTCGTCTTCTGCGCCGGCCTGGGGCAGGCCGTGGCCTTCGACGCCCGGCAGTCCTGGCCCCGCTTCTGGCGCCGTTGGGTGCAGGTTGCGGGCTGCGCCGTGCTGGTAAGCGCGGGTTCGGCGCTGATGTTCCCCAACACCTGGATCCACTTCGGCGTACTGCATGGCATGGCGGTGATGCTGGTGCTGGCACGCCTGGCCGCGCCGTTGGGGGCCTGGCTGTGGCCGCTGGGCGCGCTGGCGCTGGCCTTGCCGCGTTTCGTGCAGCACGCCAGCCTGGACGGGCCGGGGCTGAACTGGCTGGGCCTGGTGACACGCAAGCCGCCTACCGAAGACTACGTGCCCGTGCTGCCCTGGCTGGGCGTGATGCTGTGGGGTCTGGCCGCCGGGCAATGGCTGCTGCGCCACCGCCGCGACCTGCTGGCCGGGCCGCTGGCGGCGCCGCTGCAGCCGTTGGCGCTGCTGGGGCGCTGGTCGCTGTCGTTCTACATGCTGCACCAGCCGGTGCTGCTGGGGGCACTGCTGGGTGGCCGCGGCCTGGGCTTGTGGTGAGGCGGCGCGTAGCATTCGGGCCGATGGTGCACGACCCCGACGACACCTGCGAACCCTGTTTGGAGCCTGCATGAGCACCACCGTCCAGCAACTCTTCGACCTCAAGGGCCAGGTGGCCCTGGTCACCGGCGGTTCACGTGGCCTGGGCCTGCAGATGGCCGAGGCGCTGGGCGAAGCCGGGGCCAAGGTGATGCTGGTCTCGCGCAAGGCGGCCGACCTCGAAGTGGCCGCGGCGCACCTGTCCGCGCGCGGCATCGACGCGCGCTGGATCGCCGCCGATGCCAGCCAGCCCGACGAGGTGCAGCGGGTCGTCGCCGAGACGATGCATCGCACCGGCCAGATCGACATCCTCGTCAACAACGCCGGCGCCACCTGGGGCGCACCGGCCGAGGACTACCCTCTGGCGGCGTGGGACAAGGTGATGAACCTGAACATCCGCAGCCTCTTCCTGTTCGCCCAGGCGGCGGGCAAGGCCAGCATGATTCCGCGTCGTCATGGGCGCATCGTCAACATCGCCAGCATCGCGGGCCTGAGCGGCAGCACCGAACTGCAGTTCCTGGCCTACGGCACCAGCAAGGGCGCGGCGGTGAACTTCACGCGCACGCTGGCCGGTGAATGGGGCAAGTACGGCATCACCGTCAATGCGCTGGCGCCGGGCTTCTTTCCGAGCAAGATGACGCAGGGCGTGCTGAAGCAGCTGGGCGCCGAGAAGCTGGCCGCCGGCGCGCCACTGAAACGCCTGGGCGACGACGACGACCTCAAGGGCGCCGTACTGCTGTTCGCCAGCGCGGCGGGCAAGCACATCACGGGGCAGATCCTGGCCGTCGACGGCGGCGTCTCGGCCGTGCACGGCGCGGGCTGAACGCTGATGGAATTCAAGGTCCACATCCCCTTCGTCAAGCTGCTGGGGCTGGAACTGCAGCGCATGCAGGGCGGAGAAGCCGAGATCCATCTGCCGATGCAGGAGGCCTTCAACAACAGCTGGGGCGTGGCCCACGGCGGCGTGCTGATGACGCTGCTGGACGTGGTGATGGCCCATGCCGCGCGCAGCCCCGACACGGCCGAGGGCGAGCCGCTGCCGGGCGTCGTCACCATCGAGATGAAGACCAGCTTCATGCGCCCCGGCGAGGGCCGGCTCGTGGCCACCGGCAAGCGCCTGCACCGCACGGCCTCGATGGCCTTCTGCGAGGCCTTCGTGCACGACACCGCAGGCCTGCTGCTGTGCCATGCCAGCGGCACCTTCAAGTACATGAAGGGCCTGCCGGCCGGCGGCGGCCGCCGCATCCAGCGCCTGAACGCCTCGGACTGAGATGACGTCGCAACCCGTGGACATGGACTGGACCTGGTGCCGCTTCGGCGCCCTCGGCGTCGACAACCTCTACGACGCGCTTGCGCTGCGCTGCCGGGTCTTCATCCTCGAGCAGGGACCCTACCTCGATCCCGACGGCGTCGACCGTGAAAGTGCCCACCTGCTGGGCCGCGATGGCGCGGGTGCGCTGCAGGCCTACCTGCGCGTGGTCGACCCCGGCGTGAAGTACGCCGAGCCTTCGATCGGCCGCGTCATCACATCGCCCGAGACGCGTGGCACCGGCCTCGGGCGGGTGTTGATGGCCGAAGGGCTGATACGCTGCGTGCAGGTCTGGCCCGGGCGCGCCGTCCGCATCAGCGCGCAGTCGCACCTGGCGCGTTTCTATGGCGACTTCGGCTTCGCACGCGTGGGGCCTGACTACCTCGAAGACAACATCCCGCACTGCGAGATGCTCAGACCCGCATGAACCCGACCCACGAAGTCTTCAACCAGCCCACCCCGCTGGTCGACGTCAACCTCTACACCGGCAACCGTCCATTGCGCGACACGCTGGCCGCGCTTGCGGGCAGCGCGATGCCGGCGCTGGACATGACAGCGCTCGAGTCCGCAGGTGCCGAGTTCGGCGGCGCCGCGATGCTGCGCAACGCGCGACTGGCCAACACCCACGTGCCCGTGCTGCAGACGCACGACCGGCAGGGGCGCCGCATCGACGAGATCGAGTTCCACCCCAGCTACCACGCACTGCTGGGCGCAGCGCTGCGCCACGGCCTGCACGGTGCGCCCTGGGTTGAGGCACCGGGTGCCCATGTGCAGCGCGCGGCGGCCTTCATGCTTTTCACCGAGGCCGAGCCCAGCGTGCTGTGTCCGGTGTCGATGAGCTACGCCGTCACGCCCGCCCTGCGCGCGAACCCGGCGCTGCACGCGGCGCTGGGTGACAGGCTGGCGCACCGGGTCTACGACGATCGGTTCGTGCCCATCGCGCAGAAGGCCGCGCTGACCATGGGCATGGGCATGACCGAGAAGCAGGGCGGCTCGGACGTGCGCAGCAACACCACGCGCGCCGTCTTCGATGGCGAGGACGGCTGGGGCCGCCGCTACACGCTCACCGGCCACAAGTGGTTCTTCTCGGCGCCAATGTGTGATGCCTTCCTGGTGCTGGCGCAGAGCGTCGGCGGGCTGTCGTGCTTTTTCCTGCCGCGCTTCCGGCCCGACGGCACGCTCAACGCGATTGCCATCCAGCGCCTGAAGCACAAGCTGGGCAACCACGCCAATGCCAGTTCCGAGGTCGAGTTCGTCGACGCCCACGCCTGGCTGGTGGGCGAAGAAGGCCGCGGCGTGCCACAGATCCTGGCCATGGGCGCGCTCACGAGGCTGGACTGCGCTCTGGGTACCGCCGGCTTGATGCGCCAGGCGCTGAGCCTGGCGCTGCACCACACGGCGCAGCGACGGGCCTTCGGCAAGACGCTGATGGCCCAGCCGCTGATGAAGAACGTGCTCGCCGACCTGGCGCTGGAGAGCGAAGCCGCCACCGCGTTGGCGCTGCGCCTGGCGGTCGCGGTCGACCGCAGCGAGCACGGCGCCGATGCGCACGAGCAGGTGATGCGTCGCCTGCTCACGCCGGTGGCCAAGTTCTGGATCTGCAAGCGCGGCAGCCACTTCGCGCAGGAGGCGATGGAATGCCTGGGCGGCAACGGTTATGTCGAGGAAGGTGGGCAGGGCGTGATGGCGCGCATCTACCGCGAGATGCCGCTGAACAGCATCTGGGAAGGCGCCGGCAACATCATGGCGCTGGACCTGCTGCGTGCGCTGCGCGGTGCCGACGTGGAGCCCGCGCTCGAGCAGGAATTCGCCGCCGCACGCGGCGCCCACGTCGCCTTCGACCGCGCTGCCGACGCCGTGCTGCGCCAGGTCGACGCCATCACCGAAGAAGGCCAGGCGCGACGCCTGGCGCGCGACGTCGCGTTGGTGCTGCAGGCTGCTCTGATCTTCCGCCACACCCAGCACCACGGTGCGACGAGCGTCTTCGACGCCTTCTGCGACAGCCGGCTGGCGCAGGCCAGCGATGTCTACGGCCTGCTGACGGCGCGCCACGATCTCGACCTGCTGGTCGCGCGAGCGATGCCGGCCGACGCGCAATGAACAACGCTATGCACGACCGCCACGGCGGCACCGCCGTCATCACCGGCGCCGCCTCGGGCTTCGGCCTGGAGGCCTGCCGCATCGCCGCGGCACGCGGCATGAACGTCGTGATGGCCGACGTGCAGCCGGGCGCGCTGGAAGCCGCAGCCGCAGCGATCAAGGCGCTGGGCGTGCCGGTGCTGCCCCTGCGTGTCGATGTCAGCAAGGCGGCCGAGGTCGAGGCGATGGGCGCGGCCACGCTGCAGCGCTTCGGCACGCCGAGCCTTGTCTTCAACAACGCCGGCGTCGGCGCCGGCGGGCTGATCTGGGAACACAGCGCGCAGGACTGGGAATGGGTGCTGGGCGTCAACCTGATGGGCGTGGCGCACGGCGTGCGTGTCTTCACGCCGATGATGCTGGCCGCTGCCGCGGCCGACTCAAGCTGGCACGGCCACATCGTCAACACCGCCAGCATGGCCGGGCTGCTGAATGCGCCCAACATGGGCGTCTACAACGTCAGCAAGCACGCCGTGGTGTCGCTGAGCGAAACGCTCCACCAGGACCTGGCGCTCGTCAGCACCCAGGTGCACGCACACGTGCTCTGCCCCTATTTCGTGCCCACCGGCATCCACCAGAGCGAACGCAACCGGCCGCCCGCGGCCGATGCCGCTGCAGCGGCGCCGACACGCAGCCAGCGCATCGCGCAGTCCATGATCGAACAGGCCGTGACCCGCAGCAAGGTGACGGCGGCGCAGGTGGCGCAGTTCGTCTTCGACGCCATCGACGAGGACCGCTTCTACATCTACAGTCACCCCGAGAGCCTGGCGGGCGTGCAGCAGAGGCTGGAAGACCTGATGACCCCGCGCAACCCCGGCGACCCCTTCGCAGCGCGGCCCGAGATAGGCGAGAAGTTGCGTCAGTCGCTGCGCGGCTGAAGCGCGCGGCCCAGCGGCTACGATGCGCCGCATGAGCCGCCAAGAAGAACAACAACATCGCGTCGCCATTGTCGGCGGCGGCCCGGCCGGGCTGATGGCCGCGGAAGTGCTGGCCGCGGCGGGGCATGCGGTCGACGTCTACGACGGCATGCCCTCGGTGGGGCGCAAGTTCCTGCTGGCCGGCAAGGGTGGGCTGAACCTGACGCACGGCGAGCCCTTCGATCGCTTTGCCTCGCGCTATGCAGAACGTGCGCCCGTGCTGCAACCGTTGCTGCAGGCGTTCGGCGCCGACGCGCTGCGCGACTGGGCCGCGGCGCTGGGCATCGAGACCTTTGTCGGCACGTCGGGCCGCGTGTTCCCGAAGGACCTGAAGGCCGCGCCGCTGCTGCGCGCCTGGCTGCACCGGCTGCGTGGGCAGGGCGTGCGCTTCCACATGCGCCACCGATGGCTGGGCTTCGACGACGCGGGCAGGCTGCGCTTCGCGACGCCGGCCGGCGAAACGCGCCTGCAGCCCCCGGCGACCGTGCTGGCCCTGGGTGGCGCGAGCTGGCCCCAGCTGGGCAGCGACGGTGCCTGGGCGCCGCTGCTGTCCGCGCGGGGCGTCGACGTGGCGCCACTGCGGCCGTCGAACTGCGGTTTCGACGTCGGCTGGAGCGAACACTTTGCCGGCCGGCATGCCGGTCAGCCGCTGAAAGGGGTGGCCATCAGCTTCGAGGGCTGGCACCAGGCGGGGGAGTGCGTCGTCACGGCCGGGGGTATCGAAGGCAGCCTGGTCTATGCGGCGTCGGCGCTGCTGCGCGAGCGGATCGCGGCGGCCGGTGATGCGGTCTTCCACATCGACCTGCTGCCGCGGCGCAGTGTCGAGTGGGTGGCTGCCGAACTGGCGCACCCGCGGGGCCCGCGCAGCCTGTCCACTCACCTGAAGACGCGGCTGAAACTCGATGGCGTGAAGGCCGGCCTGCTGTGGGAGCGGGTGCCCAAGGACGTGCAGATAGACCCGCTTCGCTTTGCCGCCGCGATCAAGGCCCTGCCGGTGCGCGTGACGGCGCCGCGCCCCATCGCCGAGGCCATCAGCACCGCCGGCGGCGTGCGCTTCGAGGCCCTGGACGAAGGCCTGATGCTGCGTGCGCTGCCCGGCGTGTTCTGCGCCGGCGAGATGCTCGACTGGGAGGCGCCGACCGGCGGCTACCTGCTGACCGCCTGCTTCGCCAGCGGCCACGCGGCGGGGCAGGGCGTGGCCGCCTGGCTGGAGCGCAGCCGCAACGCCGTCGGGGCGCCCGCTTAAACTCCGCCGCCTCTCGAACCCGGGCCCTTCCGGCCCCGCTCTCCTTGAACAAGATCACCCTGCAGATCGCCGACGAACTGAAGGTTCGTCCGGCCCAGGTCCAGACCGCCGTGGACCTGCTCGACGGCGGCTCGACCGTGCCCTTCATCGCCCGCTACCGCAAGGAGGCCACCGACGGCCTGGACGATATCCAGTTGCGTGAACTGGAGTCGCGCCTCGCCTACCTGCGCGAGCTGGAGGACCGCCGCGCCGCGGTACTCAAGAGCATCGACGAGCAAGGCAAGCTGACACCCGCGCTGCGTGCTGCCATCGAGGCCGCGCCGACCAAGCAGGAGCTCGAAGACCTCTACCTGCCCTACAAACCCAAGCGCCGCACCAAGGGCATGATCGCCCGCGAGGCCGGGCTGGAACCGCTGGCCGACAAGCTGTTTGCCGACCCCACGCTCGAGCCGTTGGCCGAGGCCGCAGCCTTCATCAATGCCGAGTGCGGCTTCGCCGATGCCCCCGCCGTGCTCGACGGCGTGCGCGACCTGCTCAGCGAACGCTGGGCCGAAGACGCCGTGCTGGTGCGCAAGCTGCGCGAATGGCTGTGGGCCGAAGCGATGCTGCAGAGCAAGCTGGTCGACGGCAAGGACGGCACGCACGCCGACGCGGCCAAGTTCCGCGACTACTTCGACTACGCCGAGCCCATCCGCACCGTGCCCAGCCACCGCGCGCTGGCGGTGTTCCGCGGCCGCACGCAGGAGTGGCTGGACGCCAAGCTCATCCTCGACGAGGAGGTGGTGCCGGGCAAACCCACGGGACCGTCAGGGACCCCTTCGGTGTCCGTGGCCGAAGGCCGCATCGCCATTCACCTTGGGTGGAGCCACGCCAAGCGGGCTTCCGACGAGCTCATCCGCAAGACCATCGCCTGGACCTGGAAGGTCAAGCTCAGCCTGAGCCTGGAACGCGACCTCTTCGGCCGCCTGCGCGAAGACGCCGAGACCGTGGCCATCAAGGTCTTCGCCGACAACCTGCGTGACCTGCTGCTGACTGCGCCCGCCGGCAAGCGCGTCGTGATGGGACTGGACCCCGGCATCCGCACCGGCGTGAAGGTGGCCGTGGTCAGCGACACCGGCAAGGTGCTGGACACCCACACCGTGTACCCGCACGAACCGCGCTGCGACTGGGAAGGTTCGCTGCACTCGTTGGGCCGCCTGGTGGCCACGAATGGCGTGAACCTGATCGCCATCGGCAACGGCACCGCCAGCCGCGAAACCGACAAGCTGGCGGCCGACCTCATCAAGCGGGTGCAGCAGATCGCACCCGACGTCAAGCTGGACAAGGTGGTGGTCAGCGAGGCGGGTGCTTCGGTCTACAGCGCGAGCGAATTCGCGAGCAAGGAACTGCCCGAACTGGATGTGAGCCTGCGCGGCGCGGTGAGCATCGCGCGCCGGCTGCAGGACCCGCTGGCCGAACTGGTGAAGATCGACCCCAAGAGCATCGGCGTCGGCCAGTACCAGCACGACGTCAACCAGAGCGGGCTGGCGAAGTCGCTCGATGCGGTGGTGGAAGACGCCGTCAATGCGGTGGGCGTGGACCTGAATACGGCAAGCGCACCGCTGCTTTCTCGCGTCTCCGGGTTGAGCCCGGCAGTGGCCGCCGGCATCGTGCGCTGGCGTGACGCGCACGGCGCCTTCCGCAACCGCCAGCAGCTGCGCGAAGTCACCGGCCTCGGGCCCAAGACCTTCGAGCAGGCGGCCGGCTTCCTGCGCATCCGCGACGGCGACAACCCGCTGGACATGACCGGCGTGCACCCCGAGACCTACCCGGTCGTCGAGAAGCTGTTGCAGGCCTCCGGGCGCCCGGTGCACGAGGTGATGGGTCGCTCGGAAGTGCTGCGTGCGCTGAAGCCCGAACTCTTCGCCGACGAGAGGTTTGGCGCCATCACGGTCAAGGACATCCTCGTCGAGCTGGAGAAGCCCGGCCGCGACCCGCGCCCCGACTTCGTGGTGGCCCGCTTCAACGAAAGCGTGTCGGACCTGAAGGACCTGCAGCCCGGCATGGTGCTGGAAGGTACGGTCAGCAACGTCGCGCAGTTCGGCGCTTTCGTCGACCTGGGGGTGCACCAGGACGGGCTGGTGCACGTCAGCCAGCTGGCGAACAAGTTCGTCAGCGACGCGCGCGAGGTGGTGAAGACCGGCCAGGTGGTGAAAGTGCGCGTGCTGGAAGTGGACCTGGCGCGCAAGCGTGTCTCGCTGACGATGAAGCTCGACGCGCCCACCGGTGCTGCCCGCAGCACGGCCGGCAGTGACAACAAGTTCCGTCCCGCCGCACGCGGCGAGCAGCCACGCGGTCGCGCGCCCGAGCCCGCCGGCGCCGGCGCCATGGCCACGGCCTTCGCAAAGCTGCAGGGGCGCCGCTGACGCCGTAGCCTTAAAGGCATCGCGGGCACACGTCGGGCCGCGTGCTTCAGGCGCCTTGCCGCTGGTCGCCCGTGTCTGAGCTGGGCTACACTGCCGAGGTACGCAACCCACCAAGGACAGGGAAAGGCATCATGGTTATGACACCGCGGACTACCCGGTTCTTCACCGAGAAGTAAGTCGGCTGCGCTGTCACGTCCACCCTTTCCCCTGAAGACAAGCGCGGCGCCCACCGCGCTTTTTTCATTTCTGGAGACCCGATGATGATCACGATCACGTTGCCCGACGGCTCGCGCCGCGAGTATCCGCAGCCGCAGACGGTGGCCGAGGTGGCCGCCAGCATCGGCGCCGGCCTGGCCAAGGCGGCGCTGGCCGGCAAGGTCGACGGCAGGCTCGTCGACACCAGCCACCGCATCGAGACCGACGCAGCGCTGGCCATCGTCACCGACAAGGACGCCGACGGGCTGGAGATCATCCGCCACAGCACGGCGCACTTGCTGGCGTACGCGGTGAAGGAACTCTTCCCCGAGGCCCAGGTGACCATCGGCCCGGTGATCGAGAACGGCTTCTACTACGACTTCGCCTACAAGCGCCCCTTCACGCCGGAAGACCTGGCGGCGATCGAGAAGCGCATGGGCGAGCTGGCGGCCAAGAACGAGCCCGTCATTCGTCGCGTCTTACCGCGAGATGACGCCGTGGCCCACTTCAAGGCCCAGGGCGAGCTCTACAAGGCCGAAATCATCGGCAGCATCCCCGAAGGCCAGGACGTCTCGCTCTACCGCGAGGGCGACTTCGAGGACCTGTGCCGCGGCCCGCACGTGCCCAGCACGGGGCGGCTCAAGCACTTCAAGCTGATGAAGGTGGCGGGGGCGTATTGGCGTGGCGACCAGGCCAACGAACAGCTGCAGCGCATCTACGGCACGGCCTGGGCCAGCAAGGAGGCCCTGCAGCAGTACCTGACGATGCTGGAGGAAGCCGAGAAACGCGACCACCGCCGCCTGGGCCGCGAGCTCGACCTCTTCCACCTCGACGAGTACAGCCCCGGCATGGTGTTCTGGCACCCCAAGGGCTGGACGGTCTGGCAGCAGGTCGAGCAGTACATGCGCCGCGTCTACCAGGACAACGGCTACCAGGAGGTGAAGGGCCCGCAGATCATCGACCGCCTGCTGTGGGAGAAGTCGGGCCACTGGGAGAAGTACCGCGACGCGATGTTCACGACCGAGTCGGAGAAGCACGACTACGCGATCAAGCCGATGAACTGCCCGGGGCACATCCTGATCTTCAAGCAGGGCATCAAGAGCTACCGCGACCTGCCGCTGCGCTACGGCGAGTTCGGCAACTGCCACCGCAACGAACCCACGGGCGGGCTGCACGGCATCATGCGCGTGCGCGGCTTCACGCAGGACGACGGCCACATCTTCTGCACCGAAGACCACATCCTGCCCGAGTGCGTGGCCTACACGACGCTGCTGCAGCACGTCTACAAGGACTTCGGCTTCACCGACATCATCTACAAGGTGGCCACGCGTCCGACGGCGCGCATCGGCAGCGACGAGATCTGGGACAAGGCTGAGCACGCGCTGATCGAGAGCCTGCGCCAGAGCGGCTGCGACTACGTCATCTCGCCCGGCGACGGCGCCTTCTACGGCCCGAAGATCGAGTACACGCTGAAGGACGCCATCGGCCGCCAGTGGCAGTGCGGCACCATGCAGGTCGACTTCAGCATGGCCGAGCGGCTGGACGCTGTCTATGTTGCCGAGGATTCCAGCCGCCGCCACCCGGTGATGCTGCACCGGGCCATCGTCGGCAGCCTCGAGCGTTTCATCGGCATCCTGATCGAGCAGCACGCCGGCGCGCTGCCGGCCTGGCTGGCCCCGGTGCAGGTGGTGGTGGCCTCGATCACCGAGGTGCAGGCCGAATATGCGGTCAGCGTCGCGAAATCGCTGCAAAAACAAGGAGTTAGAATCAACTTGGATTTGCGCAACGAGAAAATCAACTATAAGATTCGCGAGCATTCAATGCAGAAGGTTCCGTTCATCCTGGTCGTAGGCGACAAGGAGAAGGCAAACGGGACTGTCGCCGTGCGCGCCCGGGGTAATCAAGACCTTGGTGTGATGCCGCTGGCAGACTTCCTCCAGAAGATCACCAGTGACATCGCCATGAAGGTGTAGCCACCCCGAGGCGCGCGAAGATTTTTTGTGGCCCGCTTGCCTTCGGGCTGCCACAGGAGCTGGAACCATCGCTACTTTCATGGACCGCCGCGTACCCAACGCGGAGCGCAAGCACAGGCTGAACCGGGAGATCATGGCGCCGCAGGTGCGCTTGAACGGGGTTGAAAACGAGCCACTCGGCATCGTCAGCACGATGGACGCGTTGCGCATGGCAGGGGAGTTGGACGTCGATCTGGTCGAGATCGCCGCCACCGCAGATCCCCCGGTGTGCCGGTTGATGGACTACGGCAAGTTCAAGTACCAGGAACAGAAGAAGGCCGCCGAGGCGAAGAGCAAGCAGAAGGTCATCGAGATCAAGGAAGTCAAGTTCCGTCCGGGCACCGACGACGGCGACTACGCGATCAAGATGCGCAACCTGCGGCGCTTCATTGCCGAAGACGGCGACAAGGGCAAGGTCACGCTGCGCTACCGCGGGCGCGAGATCACCCACCAGGACATCGGCATGCGCATGCTGGAGCGCATCCGCGACGAGCTGGCCGACGTGGCCATCGTCGAGAACATGCCCAAGCTCGAAGGGCGCCAGATGATCATGGTGCTGGCCCCGAAGCGGAAGTGAATCGAATTTGAAGGATGTCGCGGCCGCGGTGGGCAACCACCGGGGCGGCGAACAGAAGCGACTGCAGGCCCGACAAGTGCACCGGACGACCCGGGGCCGCCTGCAGCAGCAAACGAAGAAGGAGCAGTCATGCCCAAGATGAAAACCAAGAGCGGCGCCAAGAAGCGGTTCCGCGTGCGTCCGGGGGGTACCGTCAAGCGCGGTCAGGCGTTCAAGCGCCACATCCTCACGAAGAAGAGCACCAGCCGCAAACGCGACCTGCGTGGTCCGACCAACGTGCACGAGTCCGACATGGGTGGCATCGCCAAGATGCTGCCGATGGCTGGCCTGTAACACCCACTTCAACGCACAAGGAACGAGACCATGCCTCGCGTCAAACGTGGTGTCACCGCACACGCCCGCCACAAGAAGATCCTGAAGCTCGCCAAGGGCTTCCGCGGCCGCCGCAAGAACGTCTTCCGCATCGCCAAGCAGGCGGTGATGAAGGCCGGCCAGTACGCCTACCGTGACCGCCGCACCCGCAAGCGGGTGTTCCGTCAGCTCTGGATCGCGCGCATCAACGCCGCGAGCCGGGGTCTGGGCATCACCTACAGCAAGTTCATGGCCGGCTTGAAGAAGGCCAACATCGACATCGACCGCAAGGTGCTGTCGGACATGGCCATCCACGACCCCGCTGCCTTCAGCAGCATCGTCGACAAGGTGAAGGCTCAGTTGGCTTGATCGCCCCGCTCGGCGAGCCGCGCGGTCAAGCAATGCCGGCGGCAAGCCGCCGGCTTCAAGCGATCCGAAGGCCGTCACCTCGTGGCGGCCTTTTTTTGTCCCTCTCTTTCCGTCATGAACGATCTCGACACCCTGGTGCAGGCGGCGCAAGCCGACTTCGCCGCCGCCCGCCAGGGCGCGGCGCTGGAAGACGCGAAGGCGCGCTTCCTGGGCAAGAGCGGCCGCATCACCGAGTTGCTGAAGGGCCTGGGCGCGATGCCGCCCGAGCAGAAGAAGTCCCGCGGTGCCGAGATCAACCAGGCCAAGGGCGCCATCGAAGCCGCGTTGCAGGCGCGACGCGAGCAACTGGCCGAGGCCGAACTCGACGCGCAACTGCAGGCCGAGGCCCTGGACGTCACGCTGCCCGGCCGGGGCCGTGGCATCGGCGGCCTGCACCCGGTCAGCCGCACCATCGAGCGCATCGAGGCCATCTTCGGCAGCATGGGTTTCGACGTCGCCGAAGGCCCCGAGATCGAGACCGACTGGATGAGCTTCACCGCGTTGAACAACCCCGAGAACCACCCGGCGCGTTCGATGCAGGATACCTTCTACGTCGACGTGAAGGACGCCGGCGGTCGCTGGCTGTGCCTGCGCCCGCACACGAGCCCGATGCAGGTGCGTTATGCCCAGGCGCATGCCGCCAAGCATGTGGGGACGCAGGCGATGCCCGAGATCCGCGTCATCGCGCCGGGACGCGTCTACCGCGTCGACAGCGACGCTACGCATTCGCCGATGTTCCACCAGGTCGAAGGCCTCTGGCTCGGTGCGAACGTGAGCTTCAAGGACCTGAAGGTGGTGTTCGCCGATTTCGTGCGCCAGTTCTTCGAGACCGACGACTTCGACGTGCGTTTCCGGCCCAGCTTCTTCCCGTTCACCGAGCCCAGCGCCGAGATCGACATCCGCTTCGGCAGCGGGCCGCTGGCGGGTCGGTGGCTGGAAGTGGCCGGCTCGGGCCAGGTGCACCCGAACGTCGTGCGCAACTACGGTCTCGACCCCGAGACGAACATCGGTTTCGCTTTTGGCGTCGGCGCCGACCGCTTTGCGATGCTGCGCTATGGCGTCGACGACCTGCGCCTGATGTTCGACGGCGACCTGCGCTTCCTGTCGCAGTTCCGCTGAAGCCTTGACGCCGAGAGACCCAGATGCAATTCCCCGAATCCTGGCTGCGTGAGTTCTGCGACCCGCCGCTGAACACGCAGCAGCTGTCCGACCTGCTGACCATGTCCGGCATGGAAGTGGAAGAGCTGCGCCCGGTGGCGCCACCCTTCAGCGGCATCGTCGTCGCCGAGATCCTCACCGCCGAACAGCACCCGCAAGCCGATCGGCTGCGCGTTTGTACGGTGGAGGCCGGTGCCTATTCGAAGGACGGTCCGCTGCAGATCGTCTGCGGCGCGCCGAATGCGCGGGTCGGCATCAAGGTGCCGCTGGCCACCGTCGGCGCCGAACTGCCGCCCGGCGAAGACGGCAAGCCCTTCAAGATCGGTGTCGGCAAGCTGCGCGGTGTGGAAAGCCGCGGCATGCTGTGCTCGGCGCGCGAACTGAAGATCGCCGACGACCACGGCGGCCTGCTCGAACTGGCCGCCGATGCGCCGGTGGGCGCCGACATCCGCAGCTGGCTGAAGCTGGACGACAGCGTCTTCACACTCAAGCTCACCCCCAACCTGGCGCACGGCCTGAGCGTTTTCGGCATCGCGCGTGAAGTCGCCGCGCTGACTGGCGCGCCGCTGCGCACGCCGGCCATCACGCCGGTGGCGCCCACGCACGAGCAGCGCCTGCCGGTGGAAGTGCAGGCCACCGACCTGTGCGGCCGCTTCTCGGGTCGTGTCGTGCGCGGCGTGAACACGCAGGCCAAGACGCCGGCGTGGATGGTCGACCGCCTGGCGCGCTGCGGCCAGCGCAGCGTGACGGCGCTCGTCGACATCTCGAACTACGTGATGTTCGAGTTTGGCCGACCCTCGCACATCTTCGACCTCGACAAGATCCACGACAAGCTGGTGGTGCGCTGGGGCCACCCCGGCGAGACGCTGAAGCTGCTGAACGGCAACACCATCGAGGTCGACGCGCAGGTCGGCGTGATCGCCGATGCGCAGGCCGTCGAATCGCTCGCCGGCATCATGGGCGGCGACGCCACCGCGGTGTCGGACGACACGCGCAACGTCTATCTCGAAGCTGCCTTCTGGTGGCCCGAGGCCGTGGCCGGTCGCTCGCGTCGCTACAACTTCAGCACCGACGCCGGCCACCGTTTCGAGCGCGGCGTCGACCCGGCGCTGACGGTGGAACATGTCGAGCGCATCACGCAGCTCATCATCGACATCTGCGGCGGCCAGGCCGGCCCGATGGACGACCAGGTGCTGAGCCTGCCGCAGCGTCCGTCCGTCACGCTGCGTGTTGCGCGTGCGGCGCGCGTGCTCGGCATGCCGGTGAGCCAGGCCGATTGCGCCGATGTCTTCAGGCGCCTGGGCCTGGCCTGCACCGAAGCCGAAGGCACGCTGACCGTGACGCCACCGAGCTGGCGCTTCGACATCGCGATCGAGGAAGACCTGATCGAGGAAGTGGCGCGGGTCATCGGCTTCGACAAGCTGCCCGGCACGCCGCCCGTCGCGCCGGTGACGGCGCGGGTGCGCCGCGAGGCGCGCCGCAGCAGCCATGCCGTGCGTCATGCACTGGCAGCACTGGACTACCAGGAAACCATCGGCTTCAGCTTCGTCGAAGCGCGCTGGGAGCAGGAGCTGGCCGGCAATGGCGATCCCATCCGTGTGCTGAACCCGATCGCCGCGCCGCTGGCCGTGATGCGGTCCAGCCTGATTGGCAGCCTAGTGCAAGCCTTGCGCCACAACCTGGCGCGCAGGGCGGCCCGCGTACGTCTGTTCGAGCTTGGCCGCGTCTTCATGCGCGACGCTGCCGTGGCCGACGGCCCGCTCAGTGTCGCCGGTGTGCATCAGCCGCAGCGTGTGGCCGGCCTGGCCTACGGCGCGGCCTTGCCGATGCAGTGGGCCGCGAAGGAGCAGGCCGTCGATTTCTACGACGTCAAGGGCGACATCGAAACGCTGCTCGCGCCGCGCAAGCCGGTCTTCGCGCCGGCCACGCATCCGGCGCTGCATCCGGGCCGCTGCGCCAGCGTCACGTTGGACGGCCGCGTCATCGGTCATGTCGGTGAACTGCACCCGAAGTGGCGCCAGGGCTACGAACTGCCGCAGGCGCCGGTGCTGTTCGAGCTCGACCTCGACGCCGTGCTCGACCGGCCCGTGCCCGAGTTCGTGCCCGTGCCGCGCCAGCAAGCGGTGCAGCGCGACCTGGCCCTCGTGGTGGGCGAGAACGTCACGCACGACGCGCTGGCGGCTCGCCTGCAGGACGACCCGCAAGGCCTGGTGCGCAGCGCGACGCTCTTCGACATCTACAAGCCCGCCACGCCCGTGGCCGGCCTGCAGCAGGGCGAACGCAGCCTGGCCGTGCGGCTGGAACTGCGCGATGACGACACCACGCTCACCGACGAACGCATCGAGGCGGCGCTGGCGGCCGCTGTGGCCCGTGCCAGCGAAGCATTCGGCGCGCGTCTGCGCGCCTGAGAGGAACCCCATGGCCACCGACGACACCCCTGCGCGCGCGTCCGCTGTCCTCTCGTCGCTGGAAACGCCGACGCTGACAAAGGCAGAGCTGGCCGAACTGCTGTTCGACCGCCTCGGCCTGAACAAGCGCGAGTCCAAGGACATGGTCGAGGCCTTCTTCGAGATCGTGCATGGCACGCTCGTGCAAGGCCAGGACGTCAAGCTTTCGGGCTTCGGCAACTTCAACATCCGCCGCAAGGCGTCACGCCCCGGCCGTAACCCGCGCACGGGCGAGTCGATCCCGATCAAGGCGCGCAACGTCGTCACCTTTCACGCCAGTCACAAGCTGAAGTCGATCGTGCAAGGTGACACTCCGGCCGAAGGAGACTTCGAGTAGAGTCTAGTTTTGCTAGGCGATCCCATTGATTTCAATGGAGAAATCTCTCCCCACCATACCGGCCAAGCGTTACTTCACCATCGGTGAGGTGAGCGAGCTGTGTGGGGTGAAGCCCTACGTGCTGCGCTACTGGGAACAGGAGTTCACTCAGCTCAAGCCGATGAAGCGTCGCGGCAACCGGCGCTATTACCAGCACCACGAGGTACTGCTCATCCGCCGCATCCGCGGCCTGCTTTACGACCAGGGTTTCACGATCAGCGGAGCGCGGAACCGGCTCTCGGATGCCCTGCCGCCGGGCTCAGGCGCCGTGGATGGAGCGGACGAAGACACCGCCCAGGCACCGCCAAGTGCGGCAGCGGCCGCAGCGCTCGTGCCGGCCCCACAGGCGTTCGATCCCGGCCATCTGCGGGCCGAACTCTTGTCCATCCGCGAGCTGCTCTCGGCCTGAGTTGCAGACCGCCGGCTATAATCTGCCCTCCAGTCGGGGCGTAGCGCAGCCTGGTAGCGCACTTGCATGGGGTGCAAGGGGTCGCGAGTTCGAATCCCGCCGCCCCGACCATAACGAATCAACGGGTTAGCTCTCTCAAGAGGGGCTAACCCGTTTGGCTTTGTGGGCCGCTTGACTGAACCTGGTGAGTGGCCGGTGACTCCTCGACATCTGCCTGGGTTCTTACCCAGCGTCGCTGGCCCGGCAACGTCTGTAGCGCTCATCCACCCGGCGGGCGAACCACTCGGTGGTCAGCCGGCGCGTGATCTTGGGGCTCTTCAGGACGATGCGTGGCAGCACCGCGCGGGCTTGGGCCTGACCGCTTCGCGCTTCGGCCAGCGCAAACACCTTGGCCTGCAGCGGGCTGCGGTCGAAGTCTTCGGAATCGCTGCGTTCGAGCTCACGGCGGATCGTTCGGTCGTCCATGCCGAGGGCCGCACCCAGGCTGCGCGCGGCCATCTCGGTCTGGCCCGGTGGTGTCGACGCGCTGACGACGAGGTCACCATCGAGATCGAGTGGCCGTCCACTGGCCACGGCCAGCGCCTGCTGAAAGGCCGCGTTGCGGCTGGCATAGCGGCCGGCGTTGAAATCCGCAAAGCGGTAGATCATGGCCGTTCCATAGGCCGAAGTGGCGTAGCCCAGCAGGTGTGCGGTGCCGAAGTACAAGCCGCCGCGCCGGGTGAAGACTTCGTGGCGGATAGAGTCCTGAGCTGGAAACGGGTAAGGTTTTGCCCTGACGTGGGCTTCGGCAAACGCGATGCTGACCTGCATCGGCCCGCCGGTGCGCACCGGGTTCCAGTTGGCGAACAGGCGCTGGCCCAGCGGCACTTCGTCGATGAACTGCTCGTACATCAGGCTGAGCTCGCGCTCGGTCTTCACCGCCTGCAAGCGGTCGTCGTAGGACCGGCCGTCGGGCGAGCGCAGCTTCAGCGCCAAGTTCACCGCCAACTCTGGCACCCCGAGGTCATCTGCGCGGCGCAGCATCTCATCGCGCGCGACCTTGGCGAGGTTGGGCACCGGAGGATCCGGGTTGAAAGTGGACTCCTGTTCGGTGATGGCCAGCACGGCACACACGTTCTCGGTCGAGGGATCCAACTTCAGGCCGGCGAATACCAGTTGCAGATCGACCGCCCAGGCGGCACGCTGTGCCACCCTCGCCGGGATCAGCGCCTGGATGTCGGACTGGATGCTTTCCGGCGTGCGCTGGGGCTGCCTCGGCGCATCGCCAGCGCAACCGATGAGCCCGAAGACCATCGCGGCAACGAGCGTGAAGCCGCCTGACCGTCGCAGCAACGGATCCGTGTTGGGCATGCACACCATGGGTAAGGGGCTGGGGCAGTGCTGCCGAAGTGCCTGCGTCACTCGGCAAGCAAGGGTGGCTGCGTCAGGTCCGCGTCGACGTTCATCAGCACGCTGGCCAGCTCGAACGCCTTCCACAGGTGTGGCGGCATCGACATGATTCCTTCGGGCGTCTTGGCGCGAGATATCCAGGTGCCAATCTCCAGGTGCTGCGCGGGAGTCAGCAACCCCCGGGTGAGCATCTCGTCAAGCGTCTGCATACAGCCCTCCGCCAGGGGACAGGGGTGCCCCCTCACCCGAGGTCCAGCACCGCCCCCGTGCTCGCGCTCGACGCGTTCCTTGCGAACTTGGCCAGCACACCCCGCGTATAACGCGGGGCAGGGGGCACCCAGGCTGCACGTCGACGCTGGATCTCGGCGTCGTCCACATTCAGTTGCAGCCGCAGCCGATGCGAGTCGATGGTGATGCTGTCGCCTTCCTGCACCAGAGCGATCAGGCCGCCGGCATAGGCTTCCGGCGCGACGTGGCCCACCACCATGCCCCAGGTGCCGCCGCTGAAGCGGCCGTCGGTGATCAGACCGACGCTTTCGCCCAGGCCCTGGCCGATGAGCGCGCCCGTGGGCGCCAGCATCTCGGGCATGCCCGGTCCGCCCTTGGGGCCGAGGTAGCGCAGCACCATCACGTCGCCGGCAACGATCTTGCCGGCCATGATGGCGGCCAGCGCACTCTGCTCGTCGTCGAAGACCCGGGCGGGGCCCGTCATCACCGGGTTCTTCAGCCCGGTGATCTTGGCCACGCAGCCCTCGGGGCTGAGGTTGCCCTTCAGGATGGCGAGGTGGCCTTCGGCGTACATCGGGTTCGACAGCGGGCGGATGACGTCCTGGTCGGCCCGCAAGGCCGGGATGTCCGCCAGGTTCTGCGCCACCGTCTTGCCGGTGATGGTCATGCAGTCGCCGTGCAGCAGCCCGGCGTCGAGCAGCACCTTCATCACCGCCGGGATGCCCCCGGCGCGGTGCAGGTCGATGGCCAGGTACTTGCCGCTGGGCTTGAGGTCGCACAGCACCGGCGTGCGGCGGCGCACGCGCTCGAAGTCGTCGATCGTCCACTCGACTTCCGCGGCGTGGGCGATGGCCAGGAAGTGCAGCACCGCGTTCGTGCTGCCGCCGGTGGCCATGATCACCGCCACGGCGTTCTCGATGGCCTGCCTGGTGACGATGTCGCGCGGCTTCAGGTCGGCCTTCACGGCCTCGACCAGCACCTTCGCGGCCTGCTCGACCATGCCGACGATCTCGCCCTCGACGTTGGCCATCGTCGATGCAAACGGCAGGCTCAGGCCCAGCGCCTCGAAGGCCGAGCTCATGGTGTTGGCGGTGTACATGCCGCCGCAGCTGCCGCTGCCCGGGATGGCGTGGCGCTCGATGGCGCAGAAGTCCTCTTCACTCATCTTGCCGGCGCTGAACTGGCCAACGGCCTCGAAGACGCTGACGATGTTCAGGTCCTGCCCCTTGTGGCGGCCGGGCAGGATGGTGCCGCCGTAGATGTAGATGGCGGGTACGTTGGAACGCAGCATGCCCATCATGCCGCCGGGCATGTTCTTGTCGCAGCCGCCGATGACCATCACGCCGTCCATCCACTGGCCGCCGACGCAGGTCTCGACGCAGTCGGCGATGACCTCGCGCGACACCAGGCTGTACTTCATGCCCTCGGTGCCCATGGCCATGCCGTCGCTGATGGTCGGCGTGCCGAAGATCTGCGGGTTGGCGCCGGCTTCCTTCAGGCCGATGACGGCCGCGTCGGCCAGGCGCTGCAGGCCCGAGTTGCAGGGCGTGATGGTGCTGTGGCCGTTGGCCACGCCGATCATGGGCTTGCCGAAGTCGCCTTCGGTGTAGCCCATGCCGTAGTACATGCTGCGGTTGGGGGCGCGCGCCACGCCTTCGGTGATGTTCTTGCTGCGGCGGTTGATGCTCATGCGGGGGTCTCCGTTGTCCTCGGCACCGATTATCGGGCGGCGGCCGTGGACAATGGCTGGCTTTGACGAGGACCCCATCGATGCTTGTGCATCCGCAGTTCGACCCCGTGGCGCTGAGCTTCGGACCGGTCAGCATCCACTGGTACGGGCTGACCTACCTGGTTGCCTTCGGCCTGTTCCTCTTCCTGGCGGCGCGGCGCGTGGCGCGGCCGCAGTACGCGGCGCTGGGCTGGCAGCGCCGCGACGTCGAAGACATGCTCTTCTACGGCGTGCTGGGCGTCATCGTCGGGGGGCGGCTGGGCTACGCGCTGTTCTACAAGCCGGGCTATTACGCCGGTCATCCGCTGGAGATCCTGATGGTGTGGAAGGGCGGCATGTCCTTCCACGGCGGGCTGCTGGGCGTGATCACCGCGATGGCCGTCTTCGCGCGTTCACGGCAGCGCCGCTTCCTCGAGGTGATGGACGTCGTGGCGCCCTGCGTGCCTACCGGCATCGCGGCGGTGCGCATCGGCAACTTCATCAACGGCGAGCTGTGGGGCCGAGCCGCCGACCCCAGCCTGCCCTGGGCGATGGTCTTTCCGCAAAGCGGCGAGAGCTTTGCGCGCCACCCCTCGCAGCTGTACCAGGCGGCGCTGGAGGGGCTGCTGCTCTTCGTGCTGTTGTGGCTGTATGCGCGCCGGCCGCGTGCCACGGGGCAGGTGGCTGCGGCCTTCGTCTTCGGTTACGGCGTGCTGCGTTTCGTGGCCGAGTACTTCCGCGAGCCCGACAGCTTCCTCGGCCTGCTGGCGCTGGGCATGAGCATGGGGCAGTGGCTGTGCCTGCCGATGATCGTCGGTGGCACGGCGCTGTGGGCATGGTTCGGCCGGGCCGCAGGACCCCAAGGAGACAAGGCATGAGACAGGTGATCCTGGACACCGAGACCACCGGGCTGTCGGCACTGGACGGCGACCGCATCATCGAGATCGGCTGCATCGAACTCGAGGACCGCCGCTACACCGGCCGCCAACTGCACCACTACGTCAACCCGCAGCGCAGCAGCCACCCCGACGCGGTGCGGGTGCACGGCATCACCGACGAATTCCTGGCCGACAAGCCGCCCTTTGCGGCCGTCGCCGAGGAGGTGCTGGCCTTCGTCGAAGGTGCGCAAGTCATCATTCACAACGCGGAGTTCGACCTCGCCTTCCTCGACGCCGAGCTGGCGCGCCTGGGCCGCGCACCGTTCCTGCAGCATGCCTCTTGCGTGATCGACACGTTGGCTATGGCGCGCGAGCAATACCCGGGCAAGCAGAACAAGCTGGACGCGCTGTGCAAGCGCTTGGAAGTGGACAACAGCCACCGCGAACTGCACGGTGCGCTGCTCGACGCGGGGCTGCTGGCCGAGGTCTATCTGCGCATGACCCGTGGTCAGGGTTCGCTGGTCATCGAAGCCGGCCCGCAGCAGGGCGCCTCGGCGCGACTGGACGCCACCGATCTGCGCGCGCTGCCGTTGCCCGTCCTGTGTGCCAGCCCAGAGGAACTGGCGGCGCACCAAGAGATGCTGGCCGACATCGACAAGGCCAGCGGCGGCAAGACACTGTGGCGCACGCTCGCCGACAGCGCCGCGTGACCCGGCCTATGCACGATCGAAAAAAAACGCTGGCATAATCGAGGGTTCACCGATCGTCGAAGCACATGCTAAGGCGGCTCGGGCGGTTAGCTCAGCGGTAGAGCACTGCCTTCACACGGCAGGGGTCGCAGGTTCGAACCCTGCACCGCCCACCAGAAACACTATAAGAAACAACAAGTTAACGGCACCCTCGGGTGCCGTTTCTGGTTCGGTGTCCTAAAAGTGGGCTAAACCGGGTTCCTACCCGTCCGGTGTTACGGGTGAGCAACTACCGGTACGGGCTCGACCGGCGAGCGAGTCGTCGGCCACGATGCCGCCCCTTGCACTTCTGGCCGAGATCGAGCCGAGACCAAGTTGGCACCGCACCGGGTCGAGGGCATGACGGCCCTGGTGCTGGTGTGGTCGCCACCGCGGGCGCCGGGCCTGGTGCGTTCGCCGGCAAAGCCACGCACCTGAAGCCGCGGCGGCGCGCAACACGCCGCTCGCCCAACAACTCACGCCTTGATTGGATAGACCCCTCAATTGAGTGGGCGAACGCGCACGAAACTGACCCTGCTCAATGCCGGGGCAGGCAGTCGTCACAAAATGTTTTTGCAGTAGTTGTGCCCGTTCAATGTCCCCTGAATGTGGAGATCTACATGAGCCCCGTCGGTCACCGTCTTCCCTGGAAGTTGTTGTGTGCGGGCGTGTTGCTCGGCAGCTCGGTTTCGCTGCTGGCCGCGCCCACTGGTGCAAAGGCCATCTTTGACAGCGGGGAGGGCGGCACCATCGGCATGTCGGCCGGTGCGGCCCGGCCGGCGGCGCCGGTGACGACCGCGGCCCCGGTGGCTTCGCCGGCGCGCTACGTGGGCATCTCGTACCAGATCCTGTCCATCGGCGACGACGGCCAGATGCGCGCGGTGTCCAAGAACCGCGTCTTCCGCTCGGGCGAGCGAGTGAAGATCCTGGCCCGCACCAACCGGCCGGGCTACCTGACGGTGGCCAACATCGGCTCGTCGGGCCGCATGCACGTGCTGTTTAGCGACTATGTCGATGCGCGCCGGCTCACCGAGATTCCGCCCAATACCAATCTGCGCTTCGACGGCAACGCCGGCACCGAGCAGATTCTCATCATGCTGTCCAACGAGCCCAGCCCCTTTGCGGCGCCGGGCGCAGGGCGCGCCGTGAACCAGGCGGCCGCGGCACCGCCGCCGGCCCCGGCACCCACGTATGCGCCGCCGCCCGTGGCCTACACCGCGCCGCCGCCAGCCGGCTATTCGCCGCCGCCGGCCAATTCAAGCTGGGTGCCGCCCGCACCCATGGCCGATGCCGGCAGTTCGTCGGTGTCGGTGCCTTCGTACCCACTGCCGCCCGAGCAGGCGGGCGCCACGATGATGGCCTCGCTGGGTGGCGCCAAAAGCCTGAAGGCCAAGGGGGCCAAAGACCTGGTGGTCGAGGACAGCATGCAAAGCAGCTATGCCGTGGTGTCGCCGCGGCAGGGATTCAAGGCCGTCAGCGGCGGTGCCAAGGACTTGATCATGGAGTCCTCGCCCGACGGCATGAACTACGGCTTGGTGCCCGTGGCCGCCATGTCCGACGGCGGCATCCTCACCCTCGAGATCAAGCTCACCCACCGCTGATCCCCGTGTGCCGCCCACCCGGCCGCGCTGCCGGGTGGAGCGTGCGCGCCACCATCCGAGAACAACCATGAAGATCCAAGTCATCCGCGGGGTGTCTGCCTTGCTGTTGCCGGCCCTCGTCCTGTCGGGTTGCGCACCCTTGCCCAAGGCCGGCACCGCCCTCACCGACAAGGAGCGCAAGGACGCCCAGAGCAACTGCATCAGCCAATACACCGCGCTGGGCATCGTCGGCGGCTCGCTGCTGGGGCTGCTGGTGTCCAGCAAGGAAGACCGCATGAAGGGCGCCATCATCGGTGGCACCGCCGGTGGCGCGCTGGCCTACAGCATCGCCTGGGGCAAGTGCCTGAAGTACTTCGCCAACACCAACAGCTTCCCCGTGGCCGACGCGCGGGCCACCGCGCTGGCCGTGGGCTACACGCCGCAGCGCGGCAACGAGGTGAGGGTGCAAAGCTTCACCGTCACGCCGGCCATGCTGGCGCCCGGCGGCAGCCTGAACCTGGCCGGCTCCTACTACGTGATGGCGCCCGGCGACCTGAAAGACGTGAAGGTGGTGGAGACGCGCACCGTGCACTTCTACAACGCCGATGAACAGGCCTGGAAGGAGCTGGGTTCCGACGAAACCGTGCTCACCGCCGCGCTGGGAACGCGACGCAGCGAAGGGCAGACGGGCATGCCGCGAGAGGTGGCCGAAGGCCGCTACCGCGTGACCTTCAAGGTGTCGGCACTGGACCGGCACGACCAAGCCTCGCAGGAGATCACCATCAAGAAGTCCTGAGGCAGCCTCGGCCGCCCGACCACAACCATGAACACGCTTCACCGTTTGCTGGCCGCCGTGCTGCTGGGCGCGGCGCTGGTGCAGCCGCTGCAGGCCCAGGACCACCGCTCGCCCGTGACCGAGCAGCACCTGCGGGCCATACAGACATCGTTCTCGCGCAACGGCGTGGCCAGTGGCCGCGTGGAGTTCGACCGATACGGGCGTGTGCTGCTGGCGGGCGAATACGCCGACGAGAACGAGGTCGACCGCGCCTTCTCGCTGGCCCAGGTGGAGGTGGGCGTGCGCTGGGTGTCGCCGGTGACGCCCGAGAACATCCGCGTCAAGGCCTGGGAACGCCGTCTGGGCGGGCTGTTTGCACGCTCGGCCGTGATCCAGCCTCCGGTGCGCGATGGCGGCAGCGGCGCCACGCCCGGCCCCATCCGCAACCGCTGGGCGCTGGTGGTGGGCGTGGGGCGCTTTCGCCACGGCATCCAGACGCTGGAATTCGCCGCGCGCGATGCCATGTCGTACTACCAGTTCCTGGTAGACCCTCGGCGCGGTCGCTTCAGCCCGCAGAACGTGCAGGTGCTGGTGGATGAAAACGCCACCCGCGCCAACATCGCCCAGGCGCTGGACCAGTTGCGCCGCGTGGCCGGCGAAGACGACCTCGTCACGGTGTACATGAGCAGCCACGGCAGTCCGCCCGACAAGAAGGGTGCGGTGAACATCGTCACCCACGACACCGAGACCAAGCCGCGCGAACGCGTGTGGCACACCTCCATCACCGAAGAGATGCTGCGCGAGTTCGTCGAAGGTCTGCGCGCGCGCCGCCTGGTGATGGTGCTGGACACCTGCTACAGCAACGGCGCCTACCGCGCCGTGCCGGGCTTCCTGCCGCCGGGCGGCAAGTCGCTGGGCGCCGACGACCACGAAGGCAACGGCATCGGCAGCGAGCAGGGCCGCCGCATGCTGGGCGCCAAGGATCTGGTGCTCGAGGCCGACGTGTCACCCGCCCCGCACGGCGGCGCCAAGGGCGGTGCGCCCGAGGCGGTGGAGCCCTGGGGCAAGGTGCTCATCGGCGCCAGCGGCTCGGGCGAACAGTCTTGGGAGTCCGACCGCCTGCGCAACAGCATCTTCACCTTCTACTTCGTGGACGGGCTCACCCGCTACGGCGGCTCGGTGCAGCAGGCCTTCAACTACGCCAAGCCCCGCGTGGCCACCCGCGTGAAGGAAGAGAAGGGACAGGACATCGACCAGAACCCGCAGGCCACGGCCACCGTGCCCAACTGGGACATGCGGCTGGTTCAGGCCCCCGCACGCTAGCCACACCCCCCCACCCCACCCGAGGACTGCCATGCGACACACCGCCACCGCGTCAGCGCTGCTGACCACCCTGCTCAGCACCAGCCTGTGGCTGGCGGGCTGCGACAAGATGCCCGGCGCCGCCAAGCCCGAAGCCGCCCCGGCCCCCGCGCCGCTTGCGGCCCCGGCCCCGGCGCCCGCCCCGGTGGCACCACCCGTCGCCGCACCTGCGCCGGCCCCGGTGCCGGTGGCCGCCGCACCCGAACCCGCCCCGGCCGCCGCCCCTGCCGGGCGCCGCGAGCCCAGCCTCGAGGTGCGCAGTCACATCAAGCAGGCCTTCTCGTACATCAGCCTGGCCAAGAACGCCCAGGGGACGAACCGCGAAGAAAACATCGACAACGCCCTGAAAGAGTTCTCGCTGGCCATCCAGAAGGACCCGCAGTACGCCGAGGCCTATTCCAGCCGCGCCGTGGCCTACATGCAGCAGCAGAAGTTCAACAAGGCCGAGGAAGACCTGCGCAAGGCGAAGGAGCTCAGCCCCGACAGCCCCTCGGTTCGCTACAACCTGGCCAGCCTGCATTCGCTGAAAGGCAATGTCGACCTGGCGCTGGACGAGATCGACGCCGCGCTGGCCAAGGGCTTCACCGACTACGACGCGCTGCGCCGCGACCCCGACCTGGACAACCTGCGCAAGCATCCCGAGTTCCGCAAGATCCTGGAAAAGCACAAGGTCTTCATCGTGAAGTAACGCGCACGTCAGCAAGGGGGCGGCCATGGCATCCCGGCAATCGGTCTGGAAACTCGTTCGGGCCGCGCTATGCCTGTTGCTGACCCTGGCCGGGCTGGGCCTGGCCGGCGCGCAGCCCGCACCGGTGCCGGTGCCCACCAACCTGGTGCACCAGGCCATGGACCAGGTGCTGCTGGAAACCAGCAACCCCTTCCTGCGCGTCATCAAGCAGGGCTCGTGGATCACCGGCGAGAACTACCGCAACCCGCTGACGCTGGCCAAGGACGTTTCCGACCACGACGCGCGGCTTTTCATCTCGCTGGACGACGTGACGCCGCAGCAGGCCGAGGCCGCGTGGTTGTCGTTCAAGGGCCGGCTGCGCAGCCGAGTGATGGCCTTGGCGCGCACCGCCGGCTACAACACCGAGCAGTCGCTGGCGCTGCTCAATTCCATCAACCTGTACCCGCCCACGCAGGCCTTCAAGGGCTTTGCCACCAACGACGAGGCGCTACGCTGGTTCTGGAGCAAGGGCGCCTATCCCAGCCTAGCCGAGGTGGGCAACGAAGGCGCCGAGGGCCTGTACACCAAGGCCACCAAGTTCATCCGCCAGCGCTATGAAATGGGCTCGCGCGTGAGCGTGTCGGCGCTGGTGGCCGAAGAGGGCGACGACGTGCTGCGCCTGGTTCGGCGCAACAACGCCAACCTGGAACACATGATCGAAGGCATTGCCGCCGAATCCTTTGAGGGCTACGTGCAGGCCACCGAGTACACCCTGCTCGAGGCGCAGAAGGCCGTGCGCCAGGGCAACCTGGACCTGGCGCGCAAGAACTTCGACCGCATGCGCAAGTACCACGAGGGTGCGCGCAAGCTGGGCGGCCTGAAGCTCGAAGGCAGCCTGCAGCAGGAGATGGACAAGCTCAAGGGCGCGCTGGACGAACTGGCCAGCCGCGCCTTCAGTGAAACCGCCGAAGGCCGGGACATGCTGATGCGCACGCGCGCGCTGCAGACCGCCGAGCTGGCCACCAAGGCCAACGTGGAATTGGCCGCGCTAGAGGGCCTGAGCGGCAAGACCGCGGTGCGCCAGCGCGCCTTCTGGAAGGGCATTGCAGAGGGCGAAGGCAAGTGGGTGGCGCTGCGTCAGGAACTGGAAACCGCCTCCGGCCGCGTACTGGCTGCCGAGGGCAGTGCATCGCGGCTGATCATGAAGCACTGGATCACGGGCCTGTTCGCGCTGTGGGAACTCAAGGCCCTGCCCGAGGCCGTGCAAAGGGAAGGTGCCGCCAAGGCCACCACGCGCATGGCCATGACCATTGCCAGCCTGGCCAGCGTGCCCGTGGCCATTGCCGACATCGCCGCGCGTGCCTACATGTGGGTGGGCGAGTTGCTGGTCGACTTCATCGCCAGTTACGGCTATGAAGGCGCCATCAGCCGCCAGGACTGCGGCGACCTCATCAACGGCCTTTACGTGGTGGAAGGCCGCCAGGGCAACCTGGTGGACCGCACCTCGTGCGAACAGGTGCCCAGCGACCGCCACCTGGCCTGCCGCGTGTACGACCAGCATCTGCTGCGCCAGCACCTGGCCGCCGGCCGCGCCTTCCGCGCCGACCTGCTGCCGCCGCTGCTGGGCTCGCTGCTCACCTGCCACGCCAATGCCGCGGCGCGCAAGTACGACGACATGCAGTCGGTGCACGACGCCGGCGTTTCCAAGGCCCTTGTGGCCAAGTGCATGCCGCAGCTGGCCAAGGTGTGGCTGGACAGCCGTCAACTGGTGGTGAGCGAGATCGAGGCCATACGCCAGAGCATTGCCCAGCGCCCACTGCGCCTGGCGGCCAGCCCGCAGCGCCTGGCCGGGCGCGGCATGGTGCGCTTTGCAGCGCAGGAAACCATGAACGTGGCCGCTGCCGAGCAGGACATCGCCTCGCGCGCGGCCTGCCTGGGCGGTGTGCACGCCCAGCCGCGCTTCCAGCACACCCACGTCTGGACGGTCAATGGCAAGCCTTTCGCCAACACCCTGGAGCGGCCCAGCGCCGAGCTGAACCTCACCACCCCGGGCCTGTACGACGTGTGCGTGACGCAGCAGTCCGAATGGCGCGTGGCCGGCCTGCCCAAGCATTCGTTCGAAGACGGCCTGCAGGGCAAGTACACGCGCGGCAGTTGCACGCAGGTGACGGTGGACGAACCGCCCGGTGCGATGCAGCCCACGCTGCCTGGCATGCCGCCCGGCCCCGGCCGGCCGCCGCAAGCGGGCGTGCAGCCCCCGCACACCGCCGCGCAGGCCCCCGCCTGCAGCTACGACTATGGCGAATGGGGCGAATGCAACCGCAGCACCAAGAAGCAGCAGCGCGCCGTATTGCGGCTGGCGCCGGCCGGCTGCGTGGAACGCGGCAAGCCGGTGCTGGAGCAGGCCTGCACCCCGGGCCCCACCGACGACGACAAGCGCAACGGCTACCTCAACTGCATGTGCCGCTGCTCCAGCGGCTGGGCCGGCCACATCGGCGTGTGGTACGACCCCGAGCAGAAGGCCGTGCCCGGATGCAAGAGCTCGGGCCCGTGCATCGGCGGCGTCGGCGCCTTCGGCTGTTCCAGCCGGCACTTCTTCAACGCCTCGGCCGAATGTGCCAAGGGCTGTTGGGAAGGCGCCTACGGCAAGGGCAGCTTCGACCCCGAGCGCGCCGCGCAGATCAGCAAGCAGGAGAACCGCAAGCACAAGGTGCCGCTGTCGGTGAACATCAAGGCTTCGAAGAACCCGGCCGAGTTCGGCGACATCGTCGAGCTTACCGCCGAGGTCACGGGCGGCGGCGCTGGCCAGCAGTTCAACTGGGGCGGCTGCGCGCAGGACGCCAAGGCCGCCGCGGCCAAGGTGGTGAACACGCGCGACTGCCGCTCGTGCCAGGCCTCGGTCACCGTGACCGATGCCGACGGCGACAGCGCCAGCGGCAGCCTGAACGTGCAGTGTTCCACCCTGCGCGTGAAGCTCACCAAGGAAAGCCCAGCCGACAACCGCATTCCGGTGGGCGGCAAGGCCACCTTCCTGGCCGAGGTGTTCAGCGGGGACAAGCCTGCGGCCGGCAGCTTCAGTTATATCTGGGAGCGCAACCCCGACGCCGTGTTCGGCGACCCGCGCAACCCCAGCTACGAAACCCGCGGGGGCGCGCAGTCGCGCAACAGCGCCGTGTTCAGCCGCCCGGGCATGGTGCCGGTGTGGGTGTCGGTGCTGAAGGACGTGGACGGCCGCAAGGCCACCATGGGCGAATCGGTGCAAATCATCATGGAAGTGGTGCGCCCGCGGCTGACGCTGACTGCTGAACCGCGCGACCCCATGGTGGGCCAGGAAGTGCGCGTGACGGTTCAGGAAGACCCCAAAATGAGCGACGACCTGCTGTCGTACTGGTGGGAAGTGGCTGGCGAAACCGCCAACGCCGGCCCGGTGCCCAACGTGCCCAACAGCCGGGCCTATTCCTTCAAGCCGCGCTCGGACAAGGCGGTGACGGTGACCGTGCACGCCAAGGCCCGGGACGGTGGCGACGAACTCGGCGTCGAACGCATCACCGTGCAGCCGCGTCGTGCCGGTGTCAGCGTGACCGGCCCCAAGGTGGCCGGCCCGGCGCCCATGGTGTGGAAGGAGGGCGTGGGCCTGGTGGCCGCGCCGCCGCAGCAGATTGCCGAAGGCCAGCGCGTGGAATTCGGGGCCGCCGTCACGCCCGACCCGCGGCAGGACCTGCGCTACACATGGAAGCTGTCACCGGTAGAGGGCTGCACGCTCACCGCACCGGCCTCGCGTGAAACCGGAGTGGTGTGCTCGCGGGCCGGCGGCTACACCGTAAGCGTGGCCGTTCGCAACGCCGAAGGCGCCGAACTCGGCACGGCCAGCGGCAGCCTCAGCGTCACCATCACCACCGCCGACATCAACAAGGGCCAGCAGAAGAACGAAGCCGCCAAGAAGCTGGCCCAGGGCCAGCAACTGTGGGCCCAGGGCAAGATCGAAGAAGCGCTGCTGCTGCTGGACGCCGCGCTGCTGCTGGACAAAGCCCAGGCCACGCCGCTAGCGCAGCAGGCCCATGCGGCGCTGAAGAAGCTGGCTGCCGAAGCGCTGCAGAAGGGCGACGCTGCCACCGCCGTGAAGCGACTGCAGCAGGCCGCGCGCATCAACCCCGATGCCGACACGCTGGCGCAGCTGAAGCAGGCGCAGGATGCCATGCAAAAGGTGCCGGTGAAGCCCCCGACGAAGTAGCCACCACCCCGGATACCCCGGCCAACCCGGTCGGCATTCGCAGCCGCCCGCACGGCCCCATGCGCGCCGGCCGGGACCGCGGGACGCCGCCCTCAGCCCTGCTGCAGAGCCGCCACCGCGTCACCGTCGGTGCGAAGACGCTGCACCTGCTGCGCCAGCCGGTGCGACTGCTCGCGCAGGCTTTCGGCGGCGGCCGCGTTTGTTCCACCAGCGCCGCGTTCTGCTGCGTCACCTCGTCGAGCTGGCCCACCGCCACCAGAAGAATCAACGACTTACGGCTCCTTCGGGGGCCGTTTTCGGTTCGGGTGCCCTGCGTTTGCCGGGTCGATGAGGCCCCCATTGAGGGGAATCAACGAGGCCGAGCGGGCGATGTCAGAGGAGGGTCAGGTCATGAAGATGAATGCATGGGCAGCCGTCCTGTTGTGGGTGAGCGGCTCCCTGATGGTCATGGGCGCGTCGGCGCAGACCCGGGTCGACTTCGGGAAGCGGCAGTACGACGCCAACTGCGCTGTCTGTCACGGGCCCACAGGCAAAGGCGACGGGATCTACGTCGATCTGCTCAAGCGGCCGACGAGCGACCTGACGACGATGGCGCGACGCAACGGCGGCGTGTTCCCCGTCGCATGGGCCTTCGAGGTGATCGACGGCACGGCCGGATCGGGCCACGGGACGCGCGACATGCCGATCTGGGGCGACGAGTTCAGGGTCCAGGCCGAGGCGGCCGTCGAGGCCAACTACAGTGCGTTCTACGTGCGCGGTCGCATCCTTGCGTTGGTCGAGTACCTGAATCGCCTTCAGGCCCGATAGCGACGTTCTGCCCTGAAAAGCGGCCGCGAACTGGCGTTCCGGTTCGCGCGGGCCCAGCGCGAGGGGTCGTGGCTGCTGACGGTGGCGCGGATGCGGCAAACTGGCGTTAGGCTTCCGGGAAGATGCCGTTTTCGTGCTCAGTCCAAACCGAAGGAAACTTGATGCGATCACTCGTCCGCTTGGCTGTCCTTGCCGCCTCAGTCATGCTCGGGGCCTGCGCCTCGAATCTAAAGGTTACTTATCAATCAGATCCGCCCGGAGCAGCTCTGTATCAGGGAGGACAACTGATGGGCTACACGCCCTACACGCTCCAGTACCAAGTTAGCGAAGATGATCGGAAGCGCGGTACCAAGCACTTGCAAGGTACTTCAGTGAAATGGGCAAGCGGGGCATCAGCCAACGTACCAAGCCTGACGGCAGATATGAATCAGTTCGGCTTCAGTCAGCAGTTCACCTTTCAAAGGCCCGACATCCCCGGACGCGAAACCGACCTGCTATTCGCGCTGGAACTGCAGAAGCTGGCAGTCATGCGTCGGCAAGCTCAAACGCAACATGATCAAGCCTACTATCAGTTGCTGCAAGCTACAAAGCCGGTTGTGCGTCCCACCACAAACTGCACATCGAGGGTAATTGGGAATGCTGTTCAAACAAACTGCTATTGAATGATGAACCGCCCCGGATTTTGAGGAGGCTCCTTCGATTGAGAATGGAGCTAACGTCAGTACTGTCCGGCTAAACGAGCCGGCGAAAAAGACCTTTCAGCGCAACGCGATCGAGCGCAGCTGCAATCCAAAGGGCCCGGCCTGCCGTTCGGCGATCATCAGGCCGACTTGCCGAATGCGGACAAGGTCCAGCGCAGGTGAGCCGGACACGACCCTCCCGCGGAAGCGGGGCACGAAGCCGGCCAGCGGCAGGACCACGAGCTGCCAGCGCCCCGCGGGCGGCGTGAACGTGGCCTGGTAGGCCGGTGCGTCGAAGGTCTCGTCCATGAACAGGCTCAGCTTGTAGGTCCGGCCGTCACCCAGAGCCTCGATCACGACGGCCTGGGCGGCGGCCATATCCGGTGCGCTGAGCGGTGCGGCCACCGGTGCGCGCACCGAGGCAAAGCCACCGCCCTGCGCCAGCGAGAGTTCGCCTTCGAAGACAGCGTGTCCGCCCGCGTCGTGGTGCAGGCGGCTGCGCGAGACACCGCCCATCACGCGGTCGTCGATGGCGCGCCAGGCGGCGGCAATGGGCGGTGAATCGAAGAGAAACAAGCTTTTCCGCGCCATGCCCACATTGTGGCCAGCCGTGTGGCCAACGCTGCTATCACCCGAATCCGGGGCTGGGCCTGATTGAGGCCGCAAGCCGGCGCCAACCACACTTTGGACCCAGGCGAGTGGCTGCCGCATCTCAAACGATCTTCGGCTTGGCCCCAGGCCGCCCGGCACGGTGCGCCACTTCCTTGGCCACCGCCTCGAGCTGCGCCACCAGGTTCTGCCGGATTGCCACATTGCCCACCGCCGGCGGCGGCGGCAACCGCAGGCCGATGATGGCGGTGTAGACCAGGTGCGTGCGCGGGCTGCTGCCCTCGACAGGCAGCTTGGTCAGCGCATAGGTGCCCTCGAAGACGTCGATCGCGCGGCGCGTGAAGATGCTGCCGAGGTCGAAGCGCACGGCCTTCGCGACCGAGGTCTGCAGGTGCCGGTTCTCGATGTTCAGCAGCACCTTCATCGTCTGCGCGAACATCATGAAGCGGAACTCGCCGTGCTGCTCGACGACGAGGTGCTCGTCGCCGTTGCCCCGCGGGTTGCGTTCACTGACGTGGCAGTGGTGGATGCCGGGCATGTAGCGCGCCAGCGCGTCGTAGTCGGTGATGGTGTCCCAGATCGTCTGCGCGTCGGCGCCCAGGTCGAGCACGGCCTCGGCCTCGAACGTGCGGCCGCTGCGGCGCACCTCCACCTTCACTTCGTCTGTCATCGTGACCCTTGCGGTTGGCAGGGCGCCCGCGGGGTTGCGGGCCGGCCTGGCGCATTATGGTCAGCCGGCCGGCCGGTGGGCTTGCGCTCATGCCGGGCGGCCGGGCTCGGAGCGGGCCTTGGGGCACACTGCCGGGCGCCACCGTCAAAGGGTACCGCCAAAGGACGCCATGGGACCGCTGCAAGGACTGCGCATCATCGAACTCGCCAGCATCGGCCCGGTGCCGATGTGCGGCATGCTGCTGGCCGACCTGGGCGCCGACGTGGTGCGCATCGACCGTACCGAGGCCAGCGGCCTGGGCGTGGCGATGGCGCCGCGCCACGACGTCAACGCGCGCGGCCGGCGTTCGGTGGCGCTGGACCTCAAGGCACCCGCAGGTCGCGATGCCGCGCTGCGCCTGACTGACACTGCCGACGTGCTGCTCGAAGGCCTGCGCCCCGGCGCCACCGAGAAGCTCGGCCTCGGCCCGGCCGACTGCCTGGCGCGCAACCCGCGGCTGGTCTACGGCCGCATGACCGGCTTCGGTCAGACCGGCCCGCTGGCCGCGGCAGCTGGCCATGATCTGAACTACATCGCGCTCAGCGGCGCACTGCATGCCATCGGCGGAGCCGGTGGCAAGCCGGTGCCCCCGCTGAACCTGGTGGGCGACTACGGCGGCGGCGCGCTCTACCTGGCCTTCGGCGTCATGGCGGCGCTCTTCGAACGCCAGCGCTCGGGGCGGGGTCAGGTGGTGGACGCGGCGATGGTCGACGGCGCGGCCTCGCTGGCCTCGATCTTCTACGGCCTGCAGGCGGCCGGGCAGTGGGACGCACCGCGCGGCGAGAACCTGCTGGACGGCGGCGCCCCGTTCTACGACACCTATGAAACCGCCGACGGCCGCTGGGTCAGTCTGGCGCCGCTGGAGCCCAAGTTCTTCGCCCAGCTGGCGCAGGCGCTGGGGCTGGACGCGCGCTTCGTGCCGCGCCAGTACGACCGCAGGCTGTGGCCCGAGATGCGCACCGCCATCGCCGCCGCGGTGCGCCAGCGCACGCGCGACGCCTGGTGCGAGGTGCTCGAAGGCACCGATGCCTGCTTCGCACCCGTGCTCGACTTCGATGAGGCGCCGCGACACCGCCATGCGCGCGAGCGCAGCGCGTTCGTCGACGTGGGCGGCGTGCTGCAGCCTGCGCCGGCGCCGCGTTTCGACCGCACGCCGGCGGGCCACCCGCGGCCCGCGCCCGAGCTTGGCCAGCACACCGACGAACTGCTGCGCGAAGCCGGCTGCAGTGCAGAAGAAATCGCCGCACTGCGTGCGGCCGGGAGCGCACGATGAGCGCCCACGAGAACGCTGCCACGCCGGCCTATGAAACCGCAGCCGGCGCGCGCGCCGCGGCCTCGCTGCTCTTGCTGCGCGACGGCGCCGCAGGACTGGAGGTGCTGATGATGGTGCGCCCCGAACGCGAAGGCGACCAACGTGGCGGTGCCGCGGTTTTCCCTGGAGGTGTTCTCGACGCGCGCGACCGCGCCGCGCACGGCGCCTGTCTGGGCGACGACGACGCCACCTTCAGCCGCCGGCTTGGCCTTGCCGCCGGCGGGCTCGACTACCTGGTGGCCGCGGTGCGCGAGACTTTCGAGGAAGTTGGCCTGTTGCTGGCGCAGCAAGCCGACGGGTCGCCGCTCGACTTCGTCGCGCTGCAGCCCTGGCGTGCACGCCTGCAGGCCGGCAGCGCCGGCATCGCCGAGTGTTGTGCCGCCACCGGGGTGCGGCTCGACCTGCACGGCCTGGTCTACTGCAGCCACTGGCTGACGCCGCCGGGCATGGGCAAACGCTTCGACACGCGTTTCTTCGCAGCCCACGCGCCGGGCGACCAGCACGCCGAGGCCGACCGCAGCGAAGCGGTGGAGCTGATGTGGATCACCCCGGCGCAGGCGCTGGAGCCGGCGCTGGGCCTGAAGCTGCTGCCAGTGACCCGCGTGATACTGAAGGAACTGGGCGCCCACGCCGACGCCGCGTCGGCGCTGGAGGCCATGCGCCGGCGCGCCGAGGTGCCGCTGATCATGCCGCGCCGCGCCATCACTGCGAGTGGCCCCGGCGTGGTGATGCCGCACGAACTGCCCTACGCGGAAGTGGGCCGACTCGACCCCGAGGGCCGCGGCGACGCGCATGCCACCCTGGTGGCCGGCCGCGTGGTTCGGCTGTCCGACCGTGTGCTGCGCATCACTGCACCCAATCCCGGGCCGATGACCGGCCCGGGCACGAACAGCTACCTGGTGGGCGGTGGCGACGGGCGCTGGACGTTGATCGACCCTGGCCCGGTGAGCGAGCCTCACGGCCAGGCGCTGCTGGCGGCGCTGGCCGAGGCCGGCGGGCGGCTCGAACGTATCCTCGTCACCCACACCCACCGCGACCATTCACCCGGCGCCGTGGCACTGGCGCTGGCCACCGGCGCACCGGTGTGGGGGCGCGTGGCCGACCACTCCGAATGGCAGGACGAACACTTCAGGCCCGACCACCTGCCCGTGCACGGCGAGCGCATCGATGCCGGGCCCGGCGCTACGCTGCGCGTGCTGCATACGCCCGGCCATGCCAGCAACCACCTGTGCTACCTGCTCGAGGAAGAGCGGCTGCTCTTCACTGGTGACCACGTGATGCAGGGCAGCACGGTCGTCATCAACCCGCCCGACGGCGACATGGCGGTCTACCTGCGTTCGCTGCAGGCGCTGCTGGACGAGCCGCTGGACTGGCTGGCACCGGGTCACGGTTTCCTGGTGTCGCAGCCGCAGCATGCGCTTCGCGGCCTGATCGCACACCGACTGAAGCGCGAGGCCAAGGTGCTGGCGTCGCTGCGCGAACACGGCCCGGGCGCGGTGGAAGCCCTGGTGGAGGCGGTCTATGACGATGTGCCGGCCAAGCTGCACGGCGTGGCACAACGCTCGCTGCAGGCCCATCTGATGAAGCTGCGGGCCGACGGTGTGGCCGTCTGCGACGGCGATGACCGCTGGTCAGTCGCCTGAAACGCCAAGCGCCGCCGTCGACCCAGCCGCCAGCGCCGTCTGCCAGCGCCCGTCCAGCAGCAACTGGTGCGGCCTGAACTGCGCCTTGTAGGCCATCTTCGGGCTCTGCGCGATCCAATAGCCCAGGTAGACATGCGGCAGCTTGAGCAGCTTGGTCTGCTCGATCTGCCACATCACGCTGTAGGTGCCGTAGCTGGTGTTCGGCTCGGGTTCGTAGAAGGTGTAGACGGCCGAGATGCCGTCGCTGAGCACGTCGAGGATGGACACCATCTTCAGCGCGCCGGGCAGGCCGCCGCTGCCGGGCTCGCGGAATTCGACCAGGCGCGAATTGACGCGGCTCTGCAGCAGGAACTGGGTGTACTGGTCGACGCTGTCGTGGTCCATGCCGCCGCCGCTGTGGCGGCCGCTCTGGTAGCGCAGGTAGAGCTGGTAGTGCTCGGGCACGAAGCCCAGGCGCAGCACACGCGCCTTCAGGTTGGCATGCGCCTTGTAGGCGCGGCGCTGGCTGCGCGTGGGCACGAAGCCGGCCACCGGGATGCGCAGCGGCACGCAGGCTCGACAGCCGTCGCAGTAGGGGCGGTAGGTGAACATGCCGCTGCGCCGGAAGCCGTTGGCCACCAGGCCCGAGTAGGTGTCGGCGTGGATCAGGTGGCTCGGTGTGGCCACCTGCGAACGCGCCTGCCGGTCGGGCAGGTAGCTGCAGGGGTAGGGGGCCGTTGCATAGAACTGCAAGGACCGCAGCGGCAATTCCTTGGGGTGGGTCACGCGAGGTCTCTTGGCGGCGTGGCGTCGGCGTCTCGGTCAGCAGCAGGGGGCCAAAGCAGCCCCCATGCGGAATCATCATAGGACCATTCGGCGGGCGCGGCAGCGCCCACGGTGCGAGTGATGTGGGCCAGGAATTCGGCGCGCGGAATTTCGCGCGCTCCCAGGCGTGCCAGGTGGCCGGTGTTCTGCTGACAGTCGACCATCGTGATGCCGCGCGCGTGGCAGGCCGCGACGAAGGCGGCGAGCGCGATCTTCGACGCGTCGGTACGCCGCGCGAACATCGACTCGCCGAAGCACATGCGGCCGATGTTCACGAAGTACAGGCCGCCGACCAGTTCCCCGTCGACCCAGGTTTCGACACTGTGCACGCGCCCGGCGCGGTGCCAGGCGGCGTAGGCGCGCAGCATGGGGGGCACGATCCAGGTGCCGTCCTGGCCTGCGCGCGGCGTCCGGGCGCAGGCCTGGATGACCTGGTCGAAGGCGCTGTCGAAGCGCAGTTCGCAGCCCGGCGTGCGCATGAAGCGGCGCAGGGTCTTGCGCAGGCTGGCGCTCACGCGGAACTCCGCGGTGTGAAGCACCATGCGCGGATCGGGGCTCCACCACAGCACCGGTTGGCCGGCGCTGTACCAGGGAAAGATGCCCTGGCGATAGGCCTCTTCCAGGCGCCTGGGCGTGACGTGCCCGCCCGCAGCGACCAGCCCGGGCAGGTCGGTGTCAGGCCCGAGCGCCGCGGTGGCTGGCGGCAGGGGCTCCTGGTCATCGATCCAGCAGATCATCGCGGTGTCCGTGCAGCGGCGTACCTGTGCATGGGGGCGGGTGGTGAGGCCTGGCCGACGATCCCTGGACCACGCAGCCTCAGCGCCCGCCCAGCTGCTGCCAGAGAAAGCTGTATTCCAGCGACATCATCTGCGCTCGCTGGCCGTTGTCGGCCGCGCCGCCATGGCCGCCTTCGATGTTTTCCCAGTACAGCAGCGGGTGCCCCTGCTCGAGCATCTTCGCTGCCATCTTTCGGGCGTGACCGGGATGCACGCGGTCGTCACGGGTGCTGGTGGTGAACAGCACCTTCGGATAGGTTTTGCCCTGCTGCACGTTCTGGTAGGGGCTGTAGCGGCTGATGGCAGCCCAGTCTTCGGGCAGGTCGGGGTCGCCGTACTCGGCCATCCACGAAGCGCCGGCCAGCAGCTGGTGGTAGCGCTGCATGTCCAGCAGCGGCACCTGGCAGACCACGGCGCTGAAGAGTTCGGGGCGCTGCAGCATCACCGCCCCCACCAGCAGGCCGCCGTTACTGCCGCCCTGTATGCCCAGGTGCTTCGGGCTCGTGATCCTGGCCGCGATGAGGTCGTCTGCGATGGCTGCGAAGTCGTCGAAGCTCTTTTGCTTGTGGGCCTTCACCGCGGCCTGGTGCCACGCGGGGCCGAACTCGCCGCCGCCGCGGAGGTTGGCCAGCACGAAGACACCTCCCTGGCTCGTCCAGGCGCGCCCGATGGCGCCCGAGTACCAGGGGACCATGGCCTCCTCGAAGCCGCCGTAGCCGTAAAGCAGCGTCGGGTTGCTGCCATCGGCGTTCGCTCCCTTGGGCCAGATCACGAAGTAGGGCACTCGTGTGCCATCCTGGCTGGTGGCGAAACGCTGCTCGGCACGCATGCCGGTGGCGTCGAAGAAGGCCGGGCGCGACTTCAGCACTTCACGCCTGGCGTCTTCCGCCGTGCCGCCGGTGATGCCGAACTGCAGCGTGTCGGGTTGCAGGAAGTCCGCCACGTTCAGGAAATAGGCCTCGGCCAGCGGGTCGTCCTTGAGAAGCGGATCGTGCAGCGGCGTGATGCTCAGACTGCCCGGGTAGGGGGCCTGCATCTCGCGGCGTGTCCAGCTACTTTCGCCGCTTGCACGGCCCGGTGTCCATTCCTCGATGCGGCTGGCCACGTTGTCCAGCACATCCACCAACAGCTTGCTGCGCGTGGCGCCGTAGCTGGCCAGCGAGCGTGTGGCCGTGGGTGTGAACAGCGCCGTGAACCGGCGCTCACCCTTCAGGTAGGCGTCGGCCTTCGCCACCAGCAGCGCGCCGCGGGGCCAGGTCTGGTCGCCCACGGTCCAGTCGCTGCGCAGCTCGATCAGCACATGCTCGCGCCAGAAGGCCAGCTTGGCATCGGCTGGCTTGTCGATCGGCAACAGCGCCTGGCCATGCAGCAAGAAGCCGCGCGAGTTGTAGAAGTCCAGCACGCGGCCGAACTCGGTGCGCTCGAAACCCGGCGTGAGGTCGACGGCCACGTAGGCCAGCACGTCCTGGGTCTCGCCTTCGAAGACGGTGGCGGCTGCTGCCAGCGACGTGCCGCGCCGCCATGCCTTGATGACCCGCGCATAGCCGGAGTCGGTGAGCGAGCCGGGACCGAAGTCGGTGCCGACGTAGAGCGTGTCGGCGTCCTTCCACGCCACTTGCGTCTTGGCCTCGGGCAGCGTGAAACCGCCGTCGACGAAACGCTTGGTGACGGTGTCGAACTCGCGCACCACGGTGGCGTCGGCGCCTCCGCGCGAAAGCGCCACCATGCAGCGCCGGTAGTCGGGGCCGAGGCAGGTGGCGCTGGCCCAGACCCAGTTCTCGCCCTCCACCTTGCCCAGCGCATCGACGTCGATCACCGTCTCCCAGGCGGGCTGGGGCTTGCGGAACTCGGCCAGCGTCGTGCGTTGCCACAGGCCGCGCGAGTGGTCGGCGTCGCGCCAGAAGTTGTAAAGCCAGTCGCCGTGGCGTGCGACGTAGGGAATCTGCTCCTTGCTGTCGAGTACCTCGCGCAACTGCGTGCGCAGCGCCTCGAAACCGGGGCGGGCCTGCAGCACGGCGACGCTTTCGGCATTGCGCTCACGCACCCAGGTCAGCGCACGCTCGCCCTGCACATCCTCGAGCCAGAGGTATGGGTCAAGCGGCGCGGTTGCGGTCTGGGACATGGTGCTGGAGGTGGAAGTCAGCCCGAGTGCCAGTGCGAGCAGCAGGGCTTGGCGCTGCATCAGTAATTGCGGTAGACGGGTGTCTTCAGCGCGACAGGCTGAACCTCGACATGGTGCTCGGCGTTGCCGACCCCGATGTGACCGTCTTGCACAGTCACCTGCAGCTGCATCGAGCGCGCGGCCAGCGCGGCCAAGGCCTGGCTTTGCGCCGAGGGCAGCTGCCATACCGCCAGGTTGTTCAGACGCTCCACCTTGCCGCGTACCCCGGCCCACCAGATGTGCGCCGCGCTGCTGTAGACGTAGAGCGCCACGCGCTCGGCGCGGCCGGCGGCGCGTACCAGTCGGCGTTCGTCGGGTTGGCCGACCTCGATCCACTGCCGGAGGTCGCCAGCCAGGCTGCGCTGCCAGAGGTCGGGCTCTTCGGCGTCGGCGGCGCCGCGGGCGAAGGACAGTGCGCCGTCGTCCTCGTCGGCCGGCACGTTGAGCACGAAGGCCAGCAGCCGGACCATCATCCGTTCGTCGGTCTCCGAAGGCTCACGCGCGAGCGTCACCTGGTGCGTGGCGTAGAGCCCGCGGTCCATGTCGGCGATCTGGAGCTGGGCCTTGTAGACCGTTGCCTTGATCGCCATCAGCGCGCTCCCCTCGTGGCAGGCGGGGTGGAAGGCACTGCAAGGCGGGGCAGGAAACGCGGCTTGGGCATGGCGGGGTGGTCGGAAGACAGCCGCGCACTGTGCCACACCGACAGCAGCACCCGGGGCCGGTGGCATCATTCGCACCTTTGCCGGCGCGGCCGGCGATGAATGTCGAGGACGACGATGAAGCTCAAGACCCTCCTGGTCGGCGGCCTGTGCATGGTCTGGGCCTGGCAGGCTCAGGCGCAGACGCCCCCCGCAAAGCCCGCTGCGCCGCGGCCCGCAGCCGCCAAACCCGCGCCGGCCAAGCCTGCCGTGGCACCGGCGACAGAAGCTGCAGGCACGGCCACCCTGAGCGGCAGCAGCAGCGGCGGCAAGGCTGCGCCCATCCTGACGCGCGAAGAACTGCGTGCCTGCCTGACGCAGGAGGAGTCGCTGCGCAAGCGCCTGGAAGCTCTGGAGGGGCAGCGCGGGCCGCTGAACGCAGAGAAGGAGGTCATCAACGCCGACAAGGCCAGGCTGGCCGAGGAGCGCGGCCCGATCGAGGCTTTGGGCCCCCGCGCCGAGGAGCTGAACGCCCGCACCCGCGAGTACAGCACGCGCGTGGCGGCGTGGAACAAAAAGGTCGAGGACTTCGCCGCCAGCAAGCGCGAAGGCGCCACGACCGAGCGCATCAAGAGTGAAATCAACCGCGAACGCGAGGAACTCGCCGGGCAGCAGACGGTGCTAGAAGCCGAGCGCGAGAAGCTGACCAGCGAGAACCAGGCATGGTGGCTGCCTACAATGCTCGCTTACGGCCTTCGACGCGCGCGTGCAGGACTGGAACCAGCGCAACGCGCAGGTCAACGAGACCGCTAGAAAGCTGGAAGATGAGCGCAGCCTGTGGCTGAGCGAATGCAGCAACCGCCGCTACCGCGAAGACGACGAAAAGGCCATCCGTGCCGGCAAGTGAAGCACCCCTGAGCGATTCCAATCCGCTGCTGCAGGACTGGCAGACCCCCCACGGCCTGCCGCCTTTCGCGGAGTTGCGTATCGAACACTTCGAGCCCGCGCTGCGCAGCGCGATGCAGTCGCACCGCGACGAGCTCGCCGCGCTGGCCGCGAACCCTGCGCAGCCCGACTTCGACAACACGCTGGCGGCCTTCGACCGCTGCGGTCGCCGGCTGGCACGGGTGGCGGCTGCCTTCTACAACCTGACTGCCTCGGCCACCAGCCCCGAGCTGCAGGCCGTGCAGCGCACGATGGCTGCGCCGATGGCCGCGCACCACAGCGCCGTCTACAACGACGCGGCGCTGTTCCAGCGCGTTGCCGTGCTTCACGCCCAGCGCGAGACGCTGGGCCTGAACCCTGAGCAGCAACGCCTCCTGCAGCGCGTGCACACCGACTTCGTACGAGCCGGCGCGCAGCTTTTGCCCGAGGCCCAGGCACGTCATGCGCAAGTGATGCAGGACCTCGCGCGGCTGACGACCCTGTTCGCGCAGAACGTGCTGCACGACGAAAGCGGCTGGCAATTGCCGCTGCACGGCGAGGCCGACCTGGCCGGCCTGCCCGACTTCGTGCGCGCCAACGCGCGCCAGGCGGCAGCCGACCGTGGTCTCGAGGGCCACGTGGTGACGCTGTCGCGTTCGCTGATCGTGCCTTTCCTCACCTTCAGCACCCGGCGCGACCTGCGTGAACGGGCCTGGCGCGCCTGGACCGGGCGCGGTGAACACGCCGGCGAGCACGACAACCGCGAGGTGGTGCGCGACATCCTGCGGCTGCGTCGCGAGCAGGCGCAGTTGCACGGCCACGCCTGCTATGCCGACCACGCCCTCACCGACACCATGGCCGGCACCCGTGCGGCGGTGCGCCAGCTGCTGGACCAGGTGTGGCCGCGGGCGCTGGAGGCCGTCGAGCGTGAACGGCAGCAACTGTTGGAGGCGAAGCGCGAGGAAGGCGCGGCCGGCGAAATCGAAGCCTGGGACTGGCGCTTTTGGGCCGAGAAGGTGCGGCAGCAGCGTTATGCGGTCGACGACGCCGAGGTCAAGCCGTACTTCGAGCTGAACCGCGTCGTACAGGCCGCCTTCGATTGCGCGCAACGCCTGTTCGGTCTGCAATTCACGCCGCGCGACGACATCCCGGTCTATCACCCCGACGTCAGGGCCTACGATGTGCGCAATGCCGCAGGCAATGTCACCGGCATCTTCCTTCAGGACAACTTCGCGCGGCCCGCCAAGCGCAGTGGCGCCTGGATGAGCAGCCTGCGCTGGCAGCACCGCAATACCGAAGACGGCAGCAGCCAGTTGCCGGTGATCCTGAACAACAACAACTTCGCCAGGGGTGGTGCCGATGAACCCACGCTCCTCAGCCTGGACGACGCGCGCACGCTCTTCCACGAATTCGGCCACGGCCTGCACGGGTTGCTGTCCGACGTGACCTACGAGCGCCTGTCGGGCACGCAGGTGCTTCGTGACTTCGTCGAACTGCCCTCGCAGATCTTCGAGCACTGGATCAACGAACCCGAGGTGCTGCAGCGCCATGCCCGTCACCACCGGACGGGCGAGCCCATCCCGCCGGCGCTGGTGCAGCGGTTGCAACTTGCGCAGCGTTTCGGCCAAGGTTACGAGACGGTGCGCTACACCGCCAGTGCGATGGTCGACCTGGCCATCCACTCGCTGACCGATGCCGAGCCACCGGCCGACGTCAGCACCTGGGAAGCCGAATTGTTGCGGCAGGCCGGCCTGCCGCACGGGGTGGGACTGAACCATCGCCTGGCGCACTTTCAGCACCTGTTTGCAGGCAGCAGCTATGCCTCGGGCTACTACGTCTACCTGTGGGCCGAGGTGCTGGACGCCGACGGCTATGGCGCATTCCGCGAAGCCGGCAGCCCCTTCGCGCCGGCAGTGGCCGAGGCTCTTCGCCGCCACATCTTTGCCAGCGGCAACAGCGTCGAGCCCGGTGCGGCGTTTGCGGCCTTCCGCGGCCGCCCGGCGACGGTGCAGCCGTTGCTCGAAAAGCGCGGCCTGGTGCCCGTAGGCGCCGATGCCTGAGCGCCGTCACACTCCGAACATGCGGTCCATCGCGGCCGTGAAGGCCGCGAAGTCCAGGGGCTTGGTCCAGTAGTCGGCCATGCCGGCTTGCAGGGCGCGGTCGATGTCGTCGGGCATCGCGTTGGCCGACAACGCGATCACGGGCACCTTGGCCAGCGCCGGGTGGGCACGCAGGCGGCGCAGCACCTCGAGGCCGTCGAAGTCGGGCAGTTGCATGTCCAGCAACACCAGGTCGGGCTCCAGCTCCAGAGCTCGCTCCACGCCGCTGGCACCGTCTACCGCGATGTGCAGTTGCAGGTGGGGCCGGCGCGCGATCAGCTCCGAAACAATGAGCGCGTTGACGGGGTTGTCCTCGACATAGAGCAGCGTGCGGCACGGCGCAGACGGTGCAGCGCCGGGCAGGGGCGGGTTGCCTGTCTGCGGACCCATCGCTTCCGGCGTACGGTCGGTCACCACGCGCGGTGCCGCATCGGCCAAGCGAAGTTCGAAGACGCTGCCGGCGCCCGGCGTGCTGTGCGCCTCCACGCTGCCTCCCATGTGTTCCATCAGCGACTTGACGATGGTCAGTCCGATACCCGAACCTTCGACGCCTTTGGTCCCCTCGGTTTGCCGTCCCAGGCGATTGAAGGGTTCGTAGAGGTGGAGCAACTGCTCGGTGCTCATGCCGCGACCCGTGTCCGTGACGCGGATCAGCACCTCGGTGCCCTGCTGCCGAGCCTCGACATGCACGTGGCCGCCCGGCCGGTTGTACTTGACCGCGTTACTCAGCAGGTTCAGCAGCACCTGGCGCAGCCGTGTGGTGTCGGCCATGACCGTGCCGGGCAGCGCGCCGAGTTGCAGTTCCACGCCGTGTTTCCGGCGCAGCGCGTCCAGCATCGGCAGCGTCTGCGCAAGCAGCGGTGCCAACGCCACCGGCTGCAGCTGGATGCGAAGTTCGCCGCTCTGCAGGCTGGAGAGGTCGAGCACGTCGTCGATGAGCGCCAGCAGGTGCTGGCCCGCCGTGCGGATGTGTTCGAGCTGGCGACGCCGGGTCGGCACACCCGGGTCCTCGCCATTGGCCGCGTCCAGCAGCAGTTGCGAGAAGCTCAGCACCGCGTTCAGCGGCGTACGCAGCTCGTGGCTCATGCGCGCCAGGAATCGGCTCTTGGCCTGGCTCTCGCGTTGCGCCATCTCGCGCTCGCGGCGTGCGGCTTCGGCGGTGCGCTTGTCGGTCACGTCCCAGTTCACACCGATGCGCCGCCGCGCACCGGTCTGCTCGTCGCGGATCTCGGCCGAGCGCGACGCAAGCCAGCGCAGCTGGCCGTCCGGCCAGACGACCCGGAACTCGTTCTCGAACGGGATGCCGCGCGCCAGCGCTTCGCTCAGGTGCTTGTGCACCGCCGCCCGGTCATCGGGGTGCAGGCAGGCCATGCGCTCGGCGTCGTCCATCGCGCGCGGCCGCGGCACGTGGCCGCGCATCAGCCACATCTGGTCGTCCCAGAAGGCTTCGCCGGTCTGCAGGTCGAGCTCCCAGGTACCCAGCCCCGCGCCGCGCGCGGCCAGCGCCACGCGTTCCTGCGCGTTGCGCAGGGCCAATTCGGCGCTGCGGCGGGCGGTGAGGTCGACGACCACGCCGAACATCAAGGGTTGCGCGCCGCCGCGTTCGATCAGCGCGTGCGACGACAGGTAGCGCACGCTGCCGTCGGGCCGCACGATGCGCAGCGGCAGCGCCAGGCTCTCACGACCGCTGCGTGCCCAGGCCTTGAACTGCCGCCGCACCTCTTCGCGATCGTCGGGGTGCACGTGCAGCGCCACCCACTCGGTCATCGTCGGTGCCGGTGCCTGCGGGGGCAGGTCGAAGATCTGGCGCAGCGCCGGGCTCCAGGTGGCGAGGTCGTCGCCGCGCAGCAGCACCCAGTAGCCGATGCCCGCAGCGGCCGTGGCGCGCTCGAAGCGGCGCGCCATGTCGTCGGCGGGCTGCGGCGGGGCTGGGCTGTCGGGCGCGGCTGGTGGGGACATGAACGGTCAGTCGGACGCGAAGGCGTGCGCGTGGCCTCGCAGTATCGCGCGCTGCGCGCCGCGCGCCGCCGGCTGTTCGCGTCACGGAGTTCAGAAAATGCAGGCGGGGCCCGCGTTCGACACGCGGGCCCCGCTTCATCGGTCTTGTTGGCTTACATGATCCAGAAGAAGGCCACGAGCATGAACACGGCGAAGTAGATGACGCCGAAGATCGCGCCCAGGCGCCAGAAGTCCTTGGCCGGGATGTAGCCGCTGCCCGCGTACACGGGGCTCGGGCCGGTGGCGTAAGGCGTGAGGATGCCCATCAGGCCCAGCGTCAGCGCCAGCAGCAGCGAGAAGGTGCGCAGGTCGATGCCCGGGATGCCCATGCCCACCGCCAGCATCACCGGCAGCATGGCCGTGACGTGTGCGGTGACGCTGGCGAACAGGTAGTGCGTGAAGAAGAACACCGCCACCAGCGCCACCATGGCCATCATCGGCGAGTAGCCGACCATCTGCGCGCCCACCGTGTCGGCGAACCACTTCACGAAGCCGACCTTGCTCAGCCCGTCGGCCAGCGCCACCAGCGTGGCAAACCACACCAGCGTGTTCCAGGCCGCCTTGTTGTTCAGCACGTCGTCCCAGCTGACGACCTTGCCGATGACCATCAGGCAGATCACCACGATGGCGACGGTGGTGGCGTTGATGAAGTCACCGCCCCAGATCCAGCCCGCCAGCGCCGTCAGCACGAGCGCGGCCAGACCGACTTCACGGCCGCTCAGGCCACCGAGCTTGGTGAGTTCGCCGCGCGCCCAGTCCGGCACTTCGTTGCCGCCCTTGATCTCGGGCTTGTAGAACACGTAGGCCAGCAGCGGCACGGCCACCAGCAGGATGATGCCGATGGGCGCAAAGGCGCTGAACCACTCCATCCAGGTGAACTGCACCTTGGCGGTCTTGTTGATCAGTTCCACGGCCAGCAGGTTGGGCGCCAGGCCGGTGAGGAACATCGAACTCGTCACGCAGGTCGCGGCGATGGCCACCCACATCAGGTAACCGCCGATCCTGCGCGACGACGGGTCGTTGGGCTTGCTGTCGTACAGCGCCGGCAGGTTGCGGATCACCGGGAACACGGTGCCGCCACTGCGGGCGGTGTTCGAAGGCGTGAACGGCGCCAGCACCACGTCGGCGATGGTCACGGCATAGCCGAGCATCAACGTGCTCTTGCCCATCACCTTCACCAGCCACAGCGCGATGCGCTTGCCCAGGCCGGTCTTCTCGTAGCCCAGCGCAAACATGAAGGCCGCGAAGATGAGCCAGACGACGGTGTTGGAGAAGCCCGACAGCGCCCAGGTCAGCGAGGCGTTGGCCGGCTTGAAGCCCGGCTTGGCCAATTGCTCGGCGCCGAAGAAGACCCAGGGCGAGAGCAGGGTGACCACCGAAACGCCGATCAGGCCGATGGCGGCGCCGGGCAGCGGTTCCAGCATCAGGCCGACGATGACGCCGGCGAAGATGGCGAAGTAGTACCAGGCGAACTGCGGCAGGCCGGCGGGCGCCGGTATCAGCGCCACCAGCAGGGCCACGGCCACCGGGGCGAGGTATTTCCATAGGGGCACGCTGCCGGGTGCGGTGGGCGCGACGGGCTTGGACGCCGGCGCGGCCTCTCTTGGGGGCGCGCCGTGAACGATGCTGCTCATGTCAACTCCTTGCTTCGGGTCATCTCACGCAGCGCCAGGCGGGCGCGACGTGTCACCTTGGGGGAGTGCATACGCCGTGCCACCCTTTGGGGTCACTGCGGCGGAGCATTTTTCCTTTGCTGACAGGGACTTGCGGGCGGTGGGTGGCGTTCGCTGGCGGCGGCTGCACGGTTTCCCGGAAGGCGAGGCCAACGGGCGTCCGGAAATCCGGACGGCGTCGGTGTCGACGCGTCTGCGCGTCAGGTCCGGCGGGTGTCCGCTGTGGCCGCCGCGCGCAGGCGGGCCTGCTCCAGTTCGAAGATCAGTACGTCGACCTCGGCCAGGAAGGCCTCACGGCTGGCGTGGGGCGAGTTCGTGATCAGTGCCGACGAATGTTCGGCCAGGGCCTCCTCGCCGGCCATGCGCGCCCAGCGGCGCACCTCGCAATAGGCCAGCCAGGCGAGGCGACCCAGGTCCAGGCTGCGGCGTGCGTGATGCAAGTCGCCCAGGAGATCCTCGAGCCCGAGTTGGAGTGGTACGGAACGTGCGATCATGTTGCAGTGCAGCATTGTCCTTGAGGCTGACGCTGGACTGACACGGAACCCCACATCCTCCCGACACGCCATCCATGACCCCCATTCGCACGACGACTTTCGACACCGCGCTGGACCGCGTCACGCAGCGGCTGGCCAGGCATGCCGCCGACGGCATCCGTCCGGTGTGCTACTTGCCCGGCAACGCCGGCCGCATCGATGCCGTCGAGCGCCGGATCTTCGAGCAGCCGCAGCGCTTCGCGGGCGTCGACGTCTTCCAGGTGCTGGCGCTGGGCCCGGCCACGGGCTGGCGGCGCGCCGTCATGGGGGGTGTGGGCATCGTCACTCCCTTCATCGGGCCGGGCGTGCGCGGCCTGGTCAACGCCGGGCTGGCGCGCAACATCCGCTGCAACCTCTCGCAGGTGCCCCGGCTCTTCGAAGGCCCGTGGAGGCCGCAGGTCGCGTTCGCGCACACGTCGCCGCCCGACGCCCAGGGCCGCGTGACACTGGGACTGAACGCCGGCATCGACTTCGCGCCGGTCCGGCAGGCAGTCTTCAAGGTGGCCATGGTCAACGCGCGCATGCCGCGCTGGCACATCGCCACGCTCGACGACCCGGCCACCGGGCAGCGCTTCGACAGCGGTTGCGCCATGGCACTGGCCGACTTCGACCTCGTCGTCGAGATCGACGAGCCGCTGTTCGAACATCGCATGGTGTCCTTGTCGCCCGAGCACGCGTCGCAGACGCACGCCATCGCACACGGCATCGTCGACCTGCTTCGCCAGGCCACGCCGGACCCTGGCGCCACGGCGCTGCCGCAGACGGTGCAGCTGGGCATCGGCAAGATCCCGAATGCGGTGGCGAACGAACTCGTGGCCGCCGGTGTGTCGGTGCGCGGCGTGTGGTCGGAGCTGTTCTCCGACGGCGTGCTGGCGCTGTACCGCGCCGGCCTGATCCGTGACACGCAAGGCCCGTCGCTGCGGGAGCGCATCGTCGTGGGCTTCGTGCTCGGCAGCCGTGCGCTGTACGAGACGATGCACGAAAACCCCGAGTTCGCCGTGCTGCCGCAGGAGATCGTCAATGACCCGGCGCTCATCAAGCACAACCCGGCCATGGCCAGCATCAACAGCGCGCTGGCCGTGAGCCTGAGCGGCGAGGTCTGCGCCTCGATGATCGCCAAGCACTACTACTCCGACGTCGGCGGGCAGTTCGACTTCGCGCTGGGCGCGTCGTGGGCGCGCGGCGGCATCGCGATCATCGCGCTGCCCAGCGTGGTGGAGCGCAGCGACGGCGCGCAGCAGAGCAAGATCGTGGCGCTGCACCCCGAAGGCGCCCACCACACGATCGGCGCCGACCTGCCGGTGGTCGTGGTCACCGAACAGGGTGTGGCCGACCTGCGCAACCTCAACGACCCGCAGCGGGTCGACGCGATGCTGGGCGTGGCGCACCCGAGCTGGCGCACGCAGCTGGCCAAGGAAGCACGCGCGCTGCCGTCGATGCAGGGCGTGGATGCGGTACCGGCGCAGCTGATCGAGCTGCAGGACGGCCGCCATGCGTTGCTGCGCCCGGCGACGAAGGACGACATCGAGGCCATCGGCGCCTACATCAACCGCCTGAGCGGCGACGACCGGCGCACGCGCTACATGGGCACCGTCACGGTGGACTACCTCACGTCGCCGGAACGGCTGGCGCGCCTGTACGACGACACGCTGGACTACCGGCAGCACGCGGCCTTCATCGCCGAGCTCGACGACGAGATCATCGGCGTGGCGCACGCCTTCCGCATCGACGCCGCGGGCACCTACGAGGTCTCGTTCTCGCGCCGCAGCGACCTGCGCGGCCAGGGCATCGGCACGCACCTGATGCAGATGCTGATCGACTGGGGCGCGATTGGGGGGGCACAGCGCTACTACGCCACCACCTACCGCAACGAGAACCCGCGCATGCGTGCGCTCTTCGACCGCTTCGGTTTCGCGGTGAAGGCCGACCCGGATGATCCGCGCACGGTGATCTACAGCGCCGCGGTGGCCGACCTCGTGCAGGCCAGCGAGCGCGCCGTGGCGTGCCGGCAGCGCGCGGTGCCCGTCGTCGTGGCGCAGGTTGCCGACGCGGGCTGTCCGTAGGCCTTCAGGTGGCCCGGCGCGGGCAGCGACAGGCGCGGGCAAGGTCGTGCCCGCGCGTCTGCCCCGCGCTCAGCCGGCGTTGCGGAAGTCGGCGCCCTGCACCTGCAGCCGCTTCATCTTGTCGTAGAGCGTCTGCTTGGGCAGTTGCAGCGCCTTGGCGCTGGCCGTGACGTCGCCCTCGTGGCGGCGCAGGGTGTCGGCGATGAGGGCACGTTCGAACTGGTCGATCTGTTCGTGCAGCGACTTCGACGCCGCCGGTGACGCCGCACCGGCGCCGCCGGGGGTGAGCCGGTCGCCGGCCAGGCCCAGCACGAAGCGCGTGGCCACGTTGCCCAGCTCGCGCAGGTTGCCCGGCCAGTCGTGCGCCAGCAACTCGGCCTGCTGCGTCGCCGTCAGCTCGGGCACCTCGCGCCCGTAGCGGCTGGCGGCCAGCAGCGCGAAGTGCTCGAAGAGCATGCCGATGTCCTCGCGCCGCTCGCGCAGCGGCGGCAGGTGGATGAAGGCCACGCCGATGCGGTAGTAGAGGTCGGCACGGAAGCGCCCGTCCTCGCTGGCCGCCAGCAGGTCGGTCTTGCTGGCGGCCACCACGCGACAGTCCACCGGCACCGCGCGGTTGGAGCCCAGCCGCTCCACCGTGCGTTCCTGCAGCACGCGCAGCAGCTTGACCTGCACGGACAGCGGCATGCTCTCGATCTCGTCCAGGAAGAGCGTGCCGCCGTCGGCGGCCTCCAGCTTGCCGGCGCGCGCCTTCTGGGCGCCCGTGAAGGCGCCCGCCTCGTGGCCGAAGAGTTCGCTTTCCACGAGCGTGTCGGGCAGGCCGCCGCAGTTGATGGGCACGTAGGGTCCGCCGCGGCGCGGGCTGTAGTCGTGCAGGCAGCGTGCCACCAGGTCCTTGCCGCTGCCGGTCTCGCCGTAGACCAGCACGTCGGCGGTGGTGCCGGCCAGGTCGAGCACGGTGCGGCGCAGCGCCTGCATCGGTGCCGAGCGGCCGATCATCACCGCCTCGATGCCGCGCTGCGCCGCAGCCCGGCCGTCGGCGGCACGCAGTGCGAGGACCAGGCGGCGCTTTTCCACCGCACGCTGCACCACGGCGACGATGCGGTCGGACGAGGCCGGCTTCTCGATGAAGTCGTAGGCGCCCTGCTGCAGCGCCTTCACGGCCATCGCGATGTCGCCGTGGCCTGTGACCAGGATCATCGGCAGGTCGGCATCCACCGCCCGCACCTCGGGCAGCCAGTCGGTGGCGTGCATGCCGGGAAGGTTGACGTCGCACAGCAGCACGATGGGCGCGTTGGGGCTCACGCAGCGGCGCGCCGCCTCGACGCTGCCGAAGGCCCGCACCGGCAGCCCGGCGAGTTCCAGCGCCTGGGCGGTGCCGTGGCGCACGTCCTCGTCGTCCTCGACGAGGACGACGGCGATCTCGGGGGCGTGGTCGGTGCTCATGGGGTGCTGGGGACGGCGGTACAGGCGGGCAGGTCGATGCAGAAACAGGCGCCGACCGAGCCCGGCTCGGTGACGTCGCAGATGCCGATCTCGCCGCCGAAGCTGCGCACGATGCGCTGCGAGATCATCAGCCCCAGGCCCAGCCCGGCGCCTGCGGGTTTGCTGGTGGCGAAGGGCTCGAACAGGTGCGCACGCATCGCGGGCGATATCCCCGGGCCATTGTCCTGCACTTGCAGCTGCACGCGGTCGCCGGGCGTGCCGGGTTTCAGGCTGGCCAGCACGCGCAGCCGGCGCGGCGTGGTGCGGTCGTCCACCGTGGCCATGGCATCTAGCGCGTTGACCATCAGGTTCACCAGCACCTGCTCGACCAGCCCCGGGTCGGCCAGCACGCACAGGCCTTCCGGCCGGATCCGTACCTCGAAGGCCACGTCCAGCCGCTTCAGCCGGTCGGCCAGCAGACCCTGCGCGTTGGCCACCGCCGCACCCAGTGGCGTGGGCACCAGCGCGTCGCCGGGCTTGTGGGCAAAGGTCTTCAGCCGGCGCGTCAACTCGCCCAGCCGGGCCACCAGCAGCGAGATGCGCTCCAGGTTGCCGCGGGTCTCGGGCAGGCGCTGCTTGTCCATCAGCACCACGGCGTTGTCCGACAGCGTGCGCAGCGCGGCCAGCGGCTGGTTCAGCTCGTGGGCCAGCCCGGCAGAGAGCTGCCCCAGCACCGCCATCTTCGCGGCGTGCACCAGCTCGGCCTGCGTCGCGTGCAGGCTCTGTTCCACCGTCTTGCGGGTTTCGATCTCGGCGGCCAGCGAGGTGTTGGCGTCCGACAGCTGGCGCGTGCGCTCGGCCACGCGGGCTTCGAGCGTGTCGTGCGCGGCCTGCAGCGCGGCCTGGGTGGCCAGTTTCTGCAGGCCGTTGCGCCGGCTTTGCCAGGCCGCCATGAGCAGCAACCCGGCCACGGCCGCGGCCAGTGCAGCCATCAGCGCCTGGGTGCGTGCGCGGCTGTAGGCGGGCGCCAGTGGGTCCAGCGCTTGCATCTGCCAGCGCTGTGCCGGCAACGCGCGCGCGGTGACCAGGTGCTCGGCGCCGTCGACGACGACATGCTGGCCGGTCTGCAACGGGCCGCCGCCGGCCCAGGGCAGCACGCCGGGGTCGGGGTCGTAGGGCTTCTCTGCGGCCACCACGGCCCGCTCGGCCGGCGACAGCGGCCGCAGCGCCTGGAACTTCCACTCCGGCCGCGAGCCGAGGATGACGACGCTGCGCTCGTCGGTAACCAGCATGGCCCCGGGCAGCGTGGCCCACACCCGCTCGGCGGCGTCGAGCTTGACCTTGACCGTGGCCACGCCCAGCGTGCGGTCCCCGCTCTTCAGTGCGTACGACAGGAAGTAGCCCGGGATGCGGCTGGTGGCGCCGACGCCGAAGAAGCGCCCGCGCCCGTTGGCCAGCGCGTCCCTCATATAGGGCCGGTAGGTGTAGTTGTGGCCGACGGTGGTGATGGGCTGGTCCCAGTCGGCGGCGGCCTGGGCGTTGCCGCCGGCATCGAGCACGAAGAGCATGTCGGCGCCGGCGATGGCGTTGATGCGCACCAGCGTGCGGTTGGCCTGGTCGCGCAGGGCGGGGTCGCCGGGGCGAGCCAGCAGTTCCATCACGGCCGGCGTGGTCTCCAGCAGCGCGGGCAGGTAGTCGAAGCGGGCCAGCGCGCTGTCCAGCGCCGCGGCCACGCTGTCCAGGCGTCGCACGGCCGAAGCCTGCAGATCGTGAATGGCGGCATTCAGCGATACCCAGTAGGTGACCCAGGCCGCAGCTGTGGCCAGCGCCAGCACGGCGCAAGTGGCCGCGAGCGGGCCCCGCCAGGCGCGCCAGCGGCTTCCAGGGCGTGGCAGCAGCGCTTCAGGGGCAAACATGCGCGCCAGTCTGCCACGCGGCGCGTGCTGCAGGCCCGCCGGCCTCGCTCGGGCGCCGGGCAGCTGTCCTGGGGGCCGGAAGACCAGCTTCAACCCGGCTGATTGCTGCTGCGGTAACCTGCCTACCCTGCGTTGGGGCCCACAAAGAGACGGAGACCTGGACCATGTTCGACACCGCCATCGCCGGCAGCCTGCCCAAACCCGCCTGGCTCGCCGAGACGCAGAAGCTCTGGCCACAGTGGAAGGCCGAAGGCGCCGAACTCGCACAGGCCAAGCTCGATGCCACGCTGCTGTGGATCAAGGCCCAGGAAGATGCGGGTCTGTCGGTCATCGGCGACGGCGAGCAGAGCCGCCAGCACTTCGTTCACGGCTTCCTGGAGCAGGTCGAAGGCATCGACTTCGAGCACAAGGTCGAGATGGGCATCCGCAACGACCGCTACAAGGCGATGGTGCCGCAGGTTATCGCGGCGCTGAAGTTGAAGGGCCGCGTGCACGCCGCCGAGGCGCGTTTCCTGCGCGCCCACACCACGCGCAAGATCAAGTTCACGCTGCCCGGGCCGCTGACCATCGTCGACACCGTGGCCGACCGTTTCTACGGCGATCGCCGCAAACTGGCGATGGCCTTTGCCGAACTGCTGAACGAGGAGGCGCTGGCGTTGCAGGCCGACGGCGTGGACATCGTGCAGTTCGACGAACCGGCCTTCAACGTCTACATGGACGACGCGGCCACCTGGGGCGTGAAGGCGCTGGAACGCGCCGCGCAGGGCCTGAAGTGCACGACGGCCGTGCACATCTGCTACGGCTACGGCATCCAGGCCAACATCGACTGGAAGAACAGCCTGGGCCAGGAATGGCGGCAGTACGAGAAGGTGTTCCCGGCGCTGGCCAAGAGCAGCATCCAGCAGGTGAGCCTGGAGTGTTTCCACTCGCACGTGCCGCCCGACCTGATGGCGCTGCTGAAGGGCAAGGACGTGATGGTGGGTGTCATCGACGTCGCCAGCGACTCCATCGAGACGCCGGAAGAGGTGGCCGACACCATCGGCCGCGCGCTGCAGTTCGTGCCGCGCCAGCACCTCATCGCCTGCACCAACTGCGGCCTGGCGCCGATGAGCCGCGCCGTGGCCGAGGCCAAGCTGCGCGCGCTGGCGGCGGGCGCGAAACTGGCCGACGCGCGCCAGGCCGCGAAGTGAGCGTGCGGCCGTGAAGCTGGGTCGCCTGTGGCAGCCGCGCCGTCTGCTGTTCTGGCAGATGGTGCTCTTCAACGTGCTGTCGTCAGTGTGCAGCTGGGCGATGCGCGCCTACCCGCTGAACACGGTGGGGCTGCTGCTGGTGGGCTTCATCGCGCTGCTCAATGTCGGCTTCGGCCTCGCCGCGGCCTGGGCGCTGTTGCGGGAGCCGGCACCAGGTGAGATTGACGCTACAGTGGTTGAAACCCGCTCTTCCGGATGATCTCGGCCCAGGTGCGGGCGTAGGCCTGCTCGCGCGCGGCCAGCGCGGCGGCGTCCATGAACTCCACCACCAGGCCTAGCGAGGTCAGCCTCGCCTTCACCTCGGGCTGCACGATCACTCGCGCCAGTGCGGAGGTGAAGCTGTCGAGTGCTGCCTTGGGCGTTTCGGCCGGGGCGAAGAAGCCGTAGTAGGGCAGCGCATCGAAGCCGGTCAGGCCCAGTTCGGCCAGCGTGGGTACGTCGGGCAGCGTGACCTGGCGCGGGTTGCCGCCCACCGCCAGCAGGCGGATGCGGCCGGCGCGGTGGGCTTCAATGAAATCGGGCACCGAACCCACGCCGGCGGCGATCTGGTTGCCCAGCATGTCGGCCAGCATGGGTGCGCTGCCTCGGTAGGGAGCGGGCACCAGGTCGAGCCGGTAGTGGCCGCCCAGCAGCTTGACCATGAACTCGGGCGTCGACGCCGGTGCCGGCACGCCCACCACGCCCTTGCCCTGGCCGGCGGTCTTCACCCACGCGGCGTACTCGGCCAGGCTGCGAGCCGACGTGCCCGGCGAGACCGCGAAGCCGTTGACGAAACTCGCGAAGCCCGCGACCGGCACGAAGTCCTTCGCGGGATCGAAGCCCGGGCTCTTCGACACCAGCGGCAGCACGCTGATGGTGTGGTCGTGGCTGATGAAGAGCGTGCGGCCGTCGGGCGTGGCGGCCTTCAGCGCCTGCGCCGCGAGCTGGCCGCCGGCGCCGGGCTTGTTCTCGACGATCACCGGCACGCCGAGTTCGTCCTTCAGCCGCTCCGCCAGCACGCGCGCGATGGCGTCTGTGCCGCCACCGGCTGGGAAGCCGACCAGGATCTTCAGCGGGCGGCTTTCGGCGTGGGCGTCGTGCAGGCCGCACGCGCCCATCGTGAGGCTGGCCAGAGCAAGGGCGACGAGGCGGCGGCGTTCGAGGTGGGGCATGCGCTCCTCCAGCGGCACGGGAATTCGGGGTGGACGGCGTCAGGGCCCGGGCCCGTCGGCGGCCAGCACGGCCAGCACGTCGGAGTGGAACTCGCGCCGGTAGAGGATGAAGATGACGCCCGCCGTGCCAGCCATCAGCGCCCAGGGCGAGAAGAACCAGGCCGTGGCGGCGAAGCTCATGTAGTAGGCGCGCAGGCCGTCGTTGAAGGTCTCGGCGGCCAGGCCCATCACGCGGCCGGCGCGGTCGGCGAAGGCCTGGCGCGCGGCGTCGTTCTCGAAGCGGTCGTGCGCCGGCGCGGCGGCCACGAGCAGCGCGCCGAAGGTGTACTGGCGCAGGCTCCAGGTGAAGCGGAAGAAGGCATAGACGAAGATGGCCAGCAGCAGCACCACCTTGAGGTCGAACACCAGCACCGACGTGCGCGCGGCGAAGGGGATCTCGCGCACGATCTCGCTGGCCTTCTCGGTCGTCGACAGCACGGCCAGCAGGCCGCCGATGATCAGGATGGTGGTGCTGGCGAAGAAGGACGGGCTGGCCGAGAGGTTCTGCACCACCACGCCGTCGACCACGCGCACCTCGCGCCAGGTGGTCTGCAGCATCCAGCGGGTGCGTTCGCGATTGGTCAGCGCCAGCAGCGAGGGCGTGGTGGCGGCGCGCTGGTGCGCAAAGCGGGCGTAGCCCGCCCAGGCGACGAAGAAGAGCGCCAGCGCCACCCAGTCGGGCCAGGGCAGCACGCGCCACAGGGAAACCAGGGTGTCCATGGCGCGGACTGTAGCGCCGGCCGTGCCTGCGGCCGGCTGTCCAGGCTCAGTCGCGCAGCAGCGCGGCGGCCTCGGCCACGCGCTGGCCGAAGGCCTTGGCGGTGGCGATGTCGCCCGGCACCATCTCGTCGACCGAGGCGTCCGAGGGCGTGGTCGTGATCAGGCCACTGTAGCCGCCCAGGTGGTTGAGGTCGTCGCGGGTGCTCGCCTTGGCGTTGGCGGCGTGCATGCCCATGCCCACCCACAACATGCCGTGCTGCTGGCTCAGCGTCATCAGGTACTGGACGGTGCTGAACTTGTCGCCGTTGAGGGTGGCGCTGTTGGTGAAGCCGGCGGCCAGCTTGTTGCGCCAGGCTTTCATGTACCAGGGCTTGCTGGACGCGTCGGCGAACTTCTTGAACTGCCAGCTGACGTTGCCCATGTAGGTGGGCGAGCCGAAGACGATGGCCTTGGCCGCGGCCAGCCGTTCCCAGCCCCCTTCGGGCAGATTGCCTTCAGCGTCGATGGCCAGCAGCGTGCCGCCGCTGCCCTCGGCCACGGCCTGGGCGACCTTGTGGGTGTGGCCGTAGCCGCTGTGGTGGACGATGACGATCTGGCTCATGGGGAATCTCCGGGTGGCGAAGGGTTCAGGCTGTGGGGGTGATCAGGCGGCGAGGTCGAAGACGAGCACCTCGGCGTCTTCGCCGCCTTCGAGCGTCAGCTCGTGTTCCTGGTCCAGGCGCGCGGCGTCGCCGGCGAGCAGCTGGCAGTTGTTCACACGCAGGCTGCCGCGCACCAGGTGCACGTAGGCGATGCGCGTCGGGTCCAGCGCGAGTTCGGCGCGCTCGTCGCCCGTGAACAGGCCGGCACGCAGCGTGGCGTCGGCGTGCACGGTCACCGAGCCCTCGCGTCCGTCGGGCGAGGCCACGGTGACCAGGCGCCCGCGCTTGGCCGCGGCGTCGAAGTGCTTCTGCTCGTAGCCGGGTTCGATGCCGCCCTGGTCGGGCAGGATCCAGATCTGCAGGAAATGCGTGGTGGTGTCGGCGGCGTGGTTGAACTCGCTGTGGCGCACGCCGGTGCCGGCGCTCATGCGCTGCACGTCGCCGGGCCGGATGACACCTGCGTTGGCCCCGCCCGCTTCCCCGTTGCCCATGCTGTCCTTGTGCGCCAGCGCCCCCTCGAGCACGTAGGACACGATCTCCATGTCGCGGTGCCCGTGCGTGCCGAAGCCGGTGCCGGGGGCGATGCGGTCTTCGTTGATGACACGCAGGTTGCCCACGCCCATGTGGCGCGGATCGTGGTAATCGGCAAAGCTGAAGCTGTGGAAGCTCTTGAGCCAGCCGTGGTCGGCGTAACCTCTCTCGGCGGATTTGCGCAGCGTGATCATCGGTTGCTCCTTGCAGTGGCTTCACTATAGGCAGCGGCACCGGCGCGGCGGCTGACCCGGCTTGACGAGGCCGTTCAATTAAAGTGAAGCCATGGCCGACCGCAACAACGCTCTCACCCCCGATGCCCTGGTGATGATGGACACCATTGCACGCACGGGCAGCTTCGCCGCCGCCGCGCGTGAGCTGGGCAAGGTGCCGTCGGCGCTGACCTACAGCGTGCGGCAGCTCGAAGAAGCATTGGACGTGCTGCTCTTCGACCGCAGCTCGCGCCAGGCGCAATTGACCGCCGCGGGCAGCGAACTGCTGCACGAGGGCCGCCGCCTGCTGCAGGAGATGGACGCCGTGGCCAACCGCGTGCGCCGCGTCGCCAGCGGGTGGGAGACGCAACTGGCCATCAGCGTCGAGGACATCCTTTCGGTGCCGACGGTGTTCGAGCTGGTGCAGGCCTTCTGCGATGTCCGCGGCGAAGGTGCACCTGAAGGTGTCGGCCCCGCGACGCGTGTGCGCCTGCGCAGTGACGTGCTCACGGGCACCTGGGAAGCGCTGGTCACGGGTCAGGTCGACCTGGCCATCGGTGTCTCGGCCCTGCATGCCAACCCGGGTGGTATCGAGTTGCGGCCGCTGGGAGAGGTGCCCTTCGTCTACTGCGTCGCGCCGCACCACCCGCTGGCCGCGGCGGAAGGGCCGCTGAGCGACGCGCAGCTCGTGCACCATCGCGCCGTGGCCGTGGCCGACACCGCGCAACGGCTGACCCCGATGACGGTCAACCTGTTGCCTGGCCAGGACGTGCTGACCGTGCCCAACATGCGCATGAAGCTGGAGGCTCTGCTGCGCTGTCTAGGCTCGGGTTTCATCCCCGAGCCTCTGGCGCGTCCGCACCTCGAGGTCGGCACGCTGGTGCAGAAGGAGACGGTGCGCATCGCCACCGTGGCCAGCCTGCACTACGCCTGGCGCGCCGAACGCGGAGGCACGCTGGGCCTGGGCCGTGCGCTGCAGTGGTGGCTGGCGCAGCTCGAAAGCCCGACCACGCGGCGCGCGCTGCTGGAGCGCCACGCCGGGCCACTCTGCTGACACCGGCCGTGGCCTACCGTGGCCGCTTTGCGCCTTCGCCCACCGGGCTGCTGCACGCCGGCTCGCTGGTGGCCGCGCTGGCCAGCTGGCTGGACGCACGCGCGCATGGCGGCGCCTGGCTGGTGCGCATCGAGGACATCGACACCCCGCGCTGCCTGCCCGGCGCGGGGCAGGCCATCCTCGCCCAGCTGGCTGCCTGCGGGCTGCGGCCCGACGAAACGCCATGCTGGCAGTCGACACGTGCTCCGGCCTACGCCGAGGCGCTGCGGCAGCTGCGCGCTGGCGGGTTCGCCTACGACTGCGGCTGCACGCGCAAGGACATCGAGCTGTACTGGCTGCAGCGAGGCGTGCCGCACGAGGTCGGCGCCGAGCGCATTTACCCCGGCACCTGCCGACCCGGGCCGGGCGGCGGCCTGCATGGCCGGCCTTCGCGCGCGGTGCGCTTCCGCGCCGAGGGCGTTCTGGAGTGGACCGACCGCCGAATCGGCACGCAGCAGCAGGACGTGCCCGTCGCCGTAGGGGACTTCGTGCTGCACCGCGCCGACGGCCTGTGGGCCTACCAGCTGGCCGTGGTGGTCGACGACGCCGCGCAGGGCATCACCGACGTCGTGCGCGGTGAAGACCTGGCCGACAACACCGCGCGGCAGATCGTGCTGCAGCTCGCCCTGGGCCTGCCGACACCGCGCTACCTGCACACGCCGCTGGTGCTGGCGGCCGACGGCCGCAAGCTGAGCAAGCAGAACGGCGCCAGGCCGCTCGACCTGGCCGGCGACGCAACCGTGCTGCGCACGCTGCAGGCTGCGGGCACGGTGCTCGGCCTGCCGGCGCTGCCCGCAGGAACCCTCGCCGACTGGCTGGCCGTCGCGGTGCGCGCGTGGGCTGGCATCATCGCGGCCTTTCCACCCTCAGCTGATCCACCATGACCACCACCCCCTCGGGCCTGCAGTACGAAGACACCACCGTCGGCAGCGGCGACGAAGCCAAAGCCGGCCAGCGCGTCAGCGTGCACTACACCGGCTGGCTCTACGACCCCACCGCCGCCAACTCGCGCGGCAAGAAGTTCGACTCCAGCAAGGACCGCGGCCAGCCCTTCGGTTTCGGTCTGGGCCAAGGCCAGGTCATCCGTGGCTGGGACGAAGGCGTGCAGGGCATGAAGGTCGGCGGCACGCGCGTGCTGACCATCCCGGCCGAACTGGGCTACGGCGCCCGCGGCGCCGGCGGCGTCATTCCACCGAATGCCACGCTGGTGTTCGAGGTCGACCTGCTCGGGGTCTGACGCCGTCGCACCATGAAAAAAGGCGCCCATCAGGGCGCCTTTTCGTTGGTGCATGGACGTTCAGCGTGCCGGGCGCGGGCCGGCCTTGCTGAAGGTCTTGCCGGCCGGCTTGAAAGCCTTGCCGGCCGGGCGCGGGCCGAAGCTCTTGCCCGCGGGGCGAACCGGGCGGTCGAAAGGCTTCGGCGGCTCGGAGCGCTTGGGTTCCAGGCCCTCGATAGTGGCCACCGGGATGCGCTGCGTGGTGTAGCGCTGGATGCGATGCATCATGCCGCTGTCGCGGCGCTCGGCCAGCGTCACCGCCAGGCCGGCACGGCCGGCACGGCCGGTGCGGCCGATGCGGTGCACGTAGTCCTCTTCCTTCATCGGCAGGCCGTAGTTGATGACGTGGCTGATGCTGGGCACGTCGATGCCGCGTGCGGCGACGTCGGTGGCCACCAGCACGCGCAGGTGCTTGCTGCGCAGGCCCTGCAGCACGCGGGTGCGGCGGCCCTGCGGCATGCCGCCGTGCAGGCTGGCCACGCTGTGGCCCATGTCGTGCAGGCGGTCGGCCAGCCAGTCGGCGTCACGTTGCGTGCTCGTGAAGACCACGGCTTGCTCCATGCTGCGCTCGGTCAGGATGTGGTCGAGCAGCGCGTTCTTGTGCTCGAAATCGTCGGCCCAGTGCAGGCGTTGCTCGATGTCGGCATGGCCCTCGGTCTGCGAGCTGGCTTCGATGCGCAGCGGGTCGCGCAGCAGGTCGGCGGCCAGACGGCCGACGGTGCCGCTGAAGGTGGCGCTGTACATCGCGGTCTGGCGCTGCTTCGGGGTGGCGTCGACGATGAGGCGGATGTCGTCGATGAAGCCCATGTCGAGCATGCGGTCGGCTTCGTCCAGCACCAGCATCTCGACATTGCCCAGCTGGCACTTGCCCGAGCCGAGGTGGTCGATGAGGCGGCCGGGGGTGGCGATCAGGATGTCCAGCGGGCCGCGCAGCGCGGCCAGCTGCGCGCCGTAGGGCACGCCGCCGACGACGGTGGCCACGCGCAGGCCGGGCACGAAGCGGCCGTAGTCGCTGGCGGCCTTGGACACCTGCATGGCCAGTTCACGCGTCGGGGCCAGCACCAGGATGCGCGGGCCGCGGGTGGCGTTGCTGAAGGGCGTGACACGCGGGCCGTTGCCCTGCGCGTTCGCCGGGCCGCTGGCCTTGCGTTCGGCAGCGGCCTGCTCGCGCTGGGCCAGGATGCGTGTCAGTGCCGGCAGCACGAAGCTGGCCGTCTTGCCGCTGCCGGTGCGGCTGCTGACCATCAGGTCCTTGCCGGCCAGCGCTGCGGGGATGGCCGAAGCTTGCACTTCGGTGGGTTCGGTATAGCCGGCGGCGCTCAGGGCGCGCGTCAGCACTTCGTTCAGGTTCAGGCTCTCGAAACTCATGGTTGCTCTCTCGCTCAAGCACGCAAAAGCGTGCCGCCGCGGCCCGAAATGGGCCGCGCAGGGTGAAGTCGCGTAGGTTTCCCGGCCCTGGATGTCAGCAGTGACAGGCCGGAAGGTCGTGCGACGGCATCGCCGCCGACCCGGGAGAAGCGCACCGCAGCTGCGACCTGAGGTCTGGGCTTGAGTGGCAAGAGGCCGAAGGGGATGAACGAAAGGCCTCGTTGCCAAGGCCAGCCTTGCAGTATAGCCCGGATTGGGGTTAGTACGGGGCTTTCTTCAAACGGCGGCGCGCTGCACACGCGGTGCCAGCACGTCCCACACCGGCTGCAGGCGACCAGGGAGGTCGGGCAGGCTGCCCAGTTCGGTGCGGCTTTCGCCCGGGGCGTGGAAGTCGCTGCCGCGCGAGGCGCACAGGCCGAACTCGATGGCGGTATCGGCGTAGCGGACGTGCTCGGCTGCACTGTGGCTGCCCGTCATCACCTCGACGCCCTGACCGCCGTGGGCGATGAATTCGGTGAAGAGCGCGTACTCCTCGGTCGGCGTGAAGCGGTAGCGGCCTGGGTGCGCGATGACGGCCACGCCGCCGGCCTGCGTGATCCAGCGCACCGCGTCGCCCAGCTTCGCCCAGCGGTGCGGCACGTAGCCCGGGTGGCCTTCGGTGAGGTAGCGACGGAAGACGCTGTGGGTGTCGGGGCAGACGCCGCTCTCGACCAGGTAACGCGCGAAGTGCGTGCGCGAGATGAGCTCGGGGTTGCCGACGTACTTCAGCGCTCCTTCGAAGGCCCCCGCGATGCCGACCTTGGCCAGCCCGGCCGCCATGTCATGGGCGCGCTGCAGGCGGCCGCCGCGCGTGGCGGCCAGGCCGGCGTGCAGCGCTTCGTCCTCGTCGTCGAAGCCCAGCCCGACGATGTGCACGGTCTGGCCGGCGAAGCTGACCGAGATCTCGGTGCCGGTGAGGTAGGCCATGCCCAAGGCCAGCGCCGCGTCGCGCGCCCGCCGCTGGCCGGCGAGTTCGTCGTGGTCGGTCAGCGCCCAGAGATCGACGCCGTTGGCGTGCGCCCGGTGGGCTAGCGCTTCTGGCGTCAGGGTGCCGTCGGAGACGTTGCTGTGGCAGTGGAGGTCGGCGTTGATCAGGTGCACGCGACGATTGTAGGAAGCGGCCCTGGCCGGCGTGCGGTCCGTCAGGTGCGACCCTCCGGGCGCAACAGTTTCAGCGCGACAGGTTGAGCGTGGACCCGCAGCGCGCCGCCAGCGCGTGGTCGTGCGTGACGACGACAAACGCGGTGCCGTTCTCGCGCGCCAGCTGCAGCATCAGCTGGAACACGCCGTCGGCGGTTTCGCGGTCGAGGTTGCCGGTGGGCTCGTCGGCCAGCACGCAGGCCGGCTGCGTGACCAGCGCGCGGGCGATGGCCACGCGCTGGCGTTCGCCGCCCGACAGCTGCGCCGGGTGGTGGTGGATGCGCGAGGCCAGCCCGACCTTGGCCAGCATCTGCCGCGCCTGTTCGCGTGCTTCGGTCGGCGGCATGCGGCGGATGCGCAGCGGCATGGCCACGTTGTCGAGCGCGCTGAACTCGGGCAGCAGGTGGTGGAACTGGTAGACGAAGCCCAGGTGCAGGTTGCGCCAGCGGCCCTGTTCGGCGGCGTCCAGCGTCGTCAGGTCGCGGCCCATCAGTTCGACGCGGCCGGCGGTCGGCGCGTCCAGCCCGCCCAGCAGGTGCAGGAGCGTGCTCTTGCCCGAGCCCGAGGCGCCGACGATGGCCAGCGTCTGGCCGCGGTGCACCTGCAGGCTGACGCCGCGCAGCACCGTCACGTCGAGCGCGTCAACGCCCCGGCCCTCGATGAAACGCTTGTGCAGGTCGAAGGCGGCCAGCACAACCGAGGACGATCCGGCTTCGCCGGTCGTCCGAGCGGCCCCCTCGAGGGGTGGCGCAGGCGAAGCCACAGCCCGGGGGCCCACATCACTCATAACGCAGTGCCTCGGCCGGGTTGACGCGGCTGGCGCGCCAGCTCGGGTAGATCGTGGCCACGAAGGACAGCAGCAGCGAGATCACCAGCACCGGCACGATATCGGCCGCCATCGGCTCGCTGGGCATGCGGCTGATGACGTAGATGCTGCCGGGCAGGAAGGCCACGCCCAGGGCGCGCTCCAGCGCCGGCACGATGACGTCGATGTTGAAGGCCACCAGCAGGCCCAACGCGCAGCCGCCCAGCGTGCCGATGATCCCGGACGTGGCGCCCTGCACCATGAAGATGCCCATGATCGAACGCGGGCTGGCGCCCAGCGTGCGCAGGATGGCGATGTCGGCGCGCTTGTCGGTCACCGTCATCACCAGCGTGCTGACGAGGTTGAAGGCCGCCACCGCGACGATGAGCGTGAGGATGATGAACATCAGCCGCTTCTCGATCTGCACCGCGTCGAACCAGTTGCGGTTGGTGCGTGTCCAGTCGCGCACGATGACGTCGGGCCCCAGGCTCTGCGTCAGCGCCGCGGCCACCGTGCGCGCGGTGTGCACGTCGGCCAGGCGCAACTGCACGCCGGTGGGGCCCTCGATGCGGAAAAGGCGTGCCGCGTCGTCGACATGGATCAGCGCCAGCGCGCTGTCGTATTCGTAGTGCCCGGCCTCGAAGGTGCCCACCAGCGTGAGCTGCTTCAGCCGCGGCACCACGCCGGCGGGCGTCACCTGGCCGCCCGGGGCAACGAGGGTGATCTTGTCGCCGACGCGGGCACCGATCAGCCGCGCCAGTTCGGCGCCGACGACGATGTTCCACTCGCCAGGCTTCAGCAGCGCCATCGTGGTGGCCTGCGTGCGCGCCAGGTCGGTGACCTTGGCCTCCTCGGCCGGCTCGATGCCGCGCACCACGGCGCCGCGCAGTTCGTCGCCGCGACCCACCAGCGCTTGCGCCGCCACGTACGGCGCGGCGCCGATCACGCGGGTATCACGCTGCGCCGCGGCGGCGGTGGCGCGCCAGTCGGGCAGCGCGCCGCCGGCGGCGTCGAAGACCTCGATGTGCGCGATGACGCTCAGCATGCGGTCGCGCACTTCCTTCTGGAAGCCGTTCATCACGCTCAGCACGATGATCAGCGCCGCCACGCCCAGCGCGATGCCGAGCATCGAGACGCCGCTGATGAAGCTGATGAAGCCGTTGCGCCGGCCCGCGCGGCCGGCACGTGTGTAGCGCCAGCCGATGTGCCACTCGTAGGGCAGGTTCATGGGGGCGTCGAGGTCATGGGTGGAGGATGCTAACGGACGGCATCGGCCCGGCCGGTTCGCTACCGCGCCATGCCCAGCATGGGCAGGGCCGGTGAGGCCGGGCCATGGGCCACCGGGATAATGCCGGCATGCACCTGTTGATCCCCTTCGCAGCGCCGCTGTCCGAAGCGGGCCGTCAGGCCGCCGCCACGCTGGCGCTGCCCAACCTGCGGACGCTGATGTCGCGCTGGGCCGAAGTGCAGCGAGACGAGGCCGACGAGTGGTGCCTGTCGCCGCCGCACGAGCGTGCGCTGGCGCGCGCGCTGGGCTGGCAGGGCGGCAGCGGCCTGCTGCCGTGGGCGGCGCGCGCGGCGCGGGCCGACGGCATCGAACCGGGGGACCTGTCGTGGGGCCAGCTGACACCCGCGCACTGGCACCTGGGCACCGAGCAGATCAGCCTGCTCGACCCGGCCACGCTGATGCTCGATGACACCACGTCACGTGCGCTCTTCGCCGCCGTGCTGCCGCTCTTCCTGAGCGAAGGCTACGCACTGCACTACGGTGCGCCGCAGCGCTGGTACCTGGCGCACGAGAGCTTGGCCACGCTGGCTACCGCGTCGCTCGACCGCGTGGTGGGCCGCAACGTCGACGCCTGGCTGGGCAAGGACCCGGCCGCGCGCAAGCTGCGCCGTTTGCAGAGTGAGGTTCAGATGCTGCTCTACACCCATCCTCTGAACGATGAACGCGCAGCACGTGGCCTGCTGCCGGTGAATTCCTTCTGGTTGAGTGGCTGCGGTCGGGCGCAGCCCGAAGCCGGCGTGGTACCGCAGGTCGACGAGTGCCTGCGCGGCCCGGCGCTGGCTGACGACTGGGCGGCCTGGGTGAAGGCCTGGGACACGCTGGACACCGGTCCGCTGGCCACGCTGCGCGAATGCGCTGTCAACGGGCACGCCGCCGCGCTGACACTGTGCGGCGAACGCGCCTGGGTGCGCCTGGAACCCGCGCCGGGCGGCTTGCTGCGCCGCGCCCGCGCGTTGCTGAAATCGCCGTCGCCGCTGGCCCTGATGGAGACCTTGTGAGCCCCGGCCCGCAGCTGCTGCAGCGCGACGTGCCGCCGCGCGCGAGCTACGCGCTCGAACAGGCCGGCGTGCACCCGCTGCTGGCGCGTCTGCTCGCCTCGCGCGGCGTGCGCGAGCCCGACGAGCTCGACGACAGCCTGGCCCGACTGCTGCCGCCCACTACGCTCAAGGGCGCGGCCAAGGCTGGTGTGCTGCTGGCCGACGCCATCGCCGCCGGCAAACGCCTGTGCGTGGTGGCCGACTACGACTGCGACGGCGCCACCGCCTGCGCCGTGGCGCTGCGCGGCCTGGCGCTGCTGGGTGCCGCGCCGTCGATGCTGGGCTACGTGGTGCCCGACCGTGCCGTGCACGGCTACGGCCTCACACCGGCCATCGTCGACCTGGCGCGCCTGCACCGCAACGGCCCGCCCGAAGTACTGGTGACGGTGGACAACGGCATCGCCAGCCACGCCGGCGTGGCCCATGCCCGCGCCTGCGGCATGCAGGTGCTGGTGACCGACCACCACCTGCCGGCGTTGATCGACGGCGTGGTGTCGTTGCCCGACGCCGACGTCATCGTGAACCCCAACCAACCCGACTGCGGCTTCGCCAGCAAGGCGCTGGCCGGCGTGGGTGTCATGTTCTACGTGCTGCTCGCCACGCGCGCCGAGATGCGCTCGCGTGGCGCCTACACGGCGGCCGCGCAGCCCAAGCTCGACACGTTGCTCGACCTGGTGGCGCTGGGCACGGTGGCCGACGTCGTCAAACTCGACGCCAACAACCGCAGGCTGGTGGCGCAGGGCCTGAAGCGGGTGCGCAGCGGGCGCATGCAGCCCGGGGTGGCTGCGCTCTTCCAGGCCGCGTCGCGCGAGCCCGCGCGCGCCGCGGGCTTCGACTTCGGCTTCGCCCTGGGCCCGCGCATCAACGCCGCCGGGCGCCTGGCCGACATGACGCTGGGCATCGAGTGCCTGCTCACCGACGACGGCGCACGTGCCGCCGAACTGGCCGCGCAGCTCGATGCCATCAACCGCGAACGGCGCGTGGTCGAAGGCGGCATGCGCGAGCTGGCCGAGCGCACGCTGCAGACCTTCGCTGCGCCCGACGGCAGCGGCGACGCGGCGGCCGTGCCATCCGCAGTGACGCTGTTCGACGAGAGCTTCCACGAAGGCGTGGTCGGCATCGTCGCCGGCCGCGTGAAGGACCGGCTGCATCGCCCCACCTTCGTCTTCGCACGCGGCGCCGACGGTCGGCTGAAGGGCTCGGGCCGCAGCATCCCCGGCTTCCACCTGCGCGACGCGCTCGACCTGGTGGCCAAGCGCCACCCTGGTCTGCTGCTGCGCTTTGGCGGCCACGCCATGGCCGCGGGCTGTACGCTGGGTGAAGCGGACGATGCGGCGGCGGTCTTCGGCGACGCCCTGCACCGCGTGGCCGAAGAGTGGCTGGACCGCGCGACGCTGACGCGCACGCTGCGCACCGACGGCCCGTTGGCGCTGGAGTGGTTCAACCCGCAAACGGTGGCCGTGCTCGACGCGCAGGTCTGGGGCCAGGGTTTCGAGGCGCCGGTCTTCTGTGACGAGGTGCAGGTGCTGCAGCAGCGCCTGGTGGGCGAGAGGCACATGAAACTGCGCGTGCGCCACGCCGGCCAGGAGCGTGACGCGATTTGGTTCGGTCACGCCGAGGCCTTGCCAGCGCAGACGCGGCTGGCCTTTCGCCTGACGCTGGACGAGTGGAACGGCAAGCAGCGGGTCCAGATGGTCGTGGAAGCCGCGGCATGACCTGGCCCCGGGCGGGTTCGTTGCACACGCTTGCTGGCTGCCGCCAGCGTTGCGCGAAGATGGAGCCATGCACATGACCCGCATGACGACGACCCTGACCGTGGCGATGCTGACGGCCTGCGGAGGTGGCGGTGGCGCCGACGACGCCGGCGCGGCCACGCCGCCGGCCGCGCCGGCCGGCCCGCTGCGCGCCACGCCGCTCGCCAGCGGCCTGACCAACCCCTGGAGCCTGGCCTTCCTGCCCGATGGCCGAATGCTCGTCACCGAAAGGCCGGGCCGGCTGCGCCTGGTCTCGGCCGACGGCCGTACGGTTTCGCCGCCCATCGCCGGTGTGCCGGCGGTCAACGCCGTGGGGCAGGGCGGGCTTTTCGACGTCGCGTTGGCGGCCGACTTTGCAGACACGCGCCGCATCTTCCTGAGCTACGCCGAGCCCGGCAGTGGCACCGAAGCCGGCCGCAACGGCCTGGCCGTTGGCAGCGCGGTGCTGAACGCCGAAGCCACGGCACTGAACGGCTGGCAGGTGATCTACCGGCAGGCGCCCAAGGTGGCCAGCAGCGGGCACTTCGGCGGCCGCATCGTCGTCGCGCCGGGCGGACTGCTCTATGTCACTTTGGGCGACCGCCAGCTCGACAGCGAACGCGGCAAGGCGCAGGACCTCTCGCAAGGCCACGGCAAGATCGTGCGCATCCGTGCCGACGGCAGCGCGCCGCCCGACAACCCCTTTATCGGCCGTGCCGGCGCGCAACCGACGACCTGGTCCTACGGCCACCGCAACGTTCAAGGCGCAGCGCTGCACCCGACCACTGGCGAACTCTGGGCCACCGAGCACGGCCCGCAGGGCGGCGACGAGCTCAACCGTGTGCAGCGCGGCGCCAACTACGGCTGGCCGCTGGTGAGCTACGGCTGCGAGTACGGCGCGCCGGTGGGCAATTGCGCGCCTGTGGGCGGCGCCAGCACAGGCCCGGGCTTCGAGCCGCCGGTGAGCCACTGGGTGCCGACCTCCATCGCGCCCAGTGGGCTGGCCTTCTATACCGGCAGCCGCTTCCCCGAATGGCGGGGCCATCTCTTCATGGGTGCACTGGCCGGGCAGGCGCTGTGGCGCATCGAGCTCGACGGCAATGCCGTGGTGACCCGCGAGGCGCTGCCGACCGGCCTGCGCGAGCGCATCCGCGACGTGCGTCAGGGCCCCGACGGCTGGATCTACCTGCTGACCGACAGCGGCAACGGGCGCCTGCTGCGTATCGAACGCTGAAGGGCCACGGGGTGGCCCTGAGGGCACTTCCTGGCCCCCGGATCGCTGACGCTGATGGTGCACCGCAGCCAGTGCGGATGCCGGGTGGTGAAGCGGAGCTACTTCAAGCCGAAGAAGTCGCGCACGCGCTGCAGGATGTCGGCGCGGTGTGCCGTCGGGTCATGCTGCTCTTTGCGGAAGGCTTCCTGCGCCTCTCCGTAGGCGTGCTGGCGTTGCGACAGGATCTGCGACATGCTTTCGGCCAGGCTCTGGCGCTCGTGGATGATGTCCTCGAAGCTGGCCTTGTCGAGGCGGTAGCACTCAACTTCGCCGGCAGCCACCACCGTGGCCGCGCGCGGTGCGCCCGTCATGAGTCCCATCTCGCCGAAGATGCTGCCCGGCGGCAGGCGCGACATCAGGCGCCGCTCGCCGCCCGGGGCCTGCCACCAGACTTCGACCTCGCCACTGGCCAGGATGTAGAGCCAATGCGCCGTGGCCCCCTGGCGGTTCACCACGTCTCCGGACGCGAAAGGCGCGTAGACGAGCCGCTCGGCGAGCTTGCGCCGCTCGGCCTCGTCCAGCGATGCGAACAGTTCGATGCCGGCCAGCGCCTTCAGCCTGCGCGCCAGTTCACGCTTCCACACGGCCTCGCGGTGGGCCTCGTCTTCCTGCACCAGGTGGACCGACTGGTCGGGTATCGCGATGCGCCAGCCGTTGCGCTGCAGCGTGGCCAGCAGGTGGCAGCGTACGGCCGAGTCGGTGGGGTCGTCGTCCCGTGGGTCGATGAGCCAGTAGCGCAGCGCGTAGCGTACCGAGCCGGCCTCGAAGGCCATCGCCACGCAGGACGGCGGCGGGTGTCGTGAGACGTTCGGTATCTCTGCCTCGGCCGTGCCTTCGGCCACGGCCTGGATCACCCGCGCCGGGCTCACGTCGTAGGCCACGTCGAACCAGATCCAGCGCCTCCATGTGCCTGTTCCCGGCGCCCCGCCTTCGGTGTCGCCGACAACCATGAACTTGCCCTTCATCAGCTGCGTGTTCGGGATCACGACCCTTCCGCCATTGCGCGTGAGGATGGCGGTGTAGCGCCACTGGATCTCGACGACGCGAACCGACAGCTCGTCGACCTTGACCCAGTCGCCGATGGCCAGCGAGTTGTCGAGCTGCAGCGCCAGGCCGCCCAGGATGTTGCCCAGGGTGTCCTGCATCGCGAAGGCGAGCACGGCGGTGATGACCGCCGAGGTCGACACCAGGCTGGACAGTTCGACACCGGAGTAGGACAGCCGCACCAGGCCGCTGGCCACGTCCCCAGCGCCACGCGCGGCAAACACCGCGGCCAGCGCGTCCAGCAGCAGCAGGCCGCCGAACAGCAGCAACGAGTGCTTCAGAGTGCGGCGGTGGTCCGCGCTCAGCGCGCGGTAGGGCACGAGCGCCAGCACCAGCGCCGTGGCCAGCAGGAAGGGCGTCTCGTCGCGCTACGGCGTGGCGTACCAGTCGTTCATGGTTGCCGCGACCGCGGCCCCCGCCATACCCGGACATCGGCGTTCAGCCGCGGCGCCGCTGCAGGTCGCGCTGCCAATCTGTCACGGGGCCCGGCTGCGGGCGTTGATCCACGTCAGCCAGGTGGGCCTTGGCCGGCGGCCGCATCGAGGGCGTCGTCGGCATCCAGGCCGGGTGCCGTCGGCAACGCGAGCCAGGGCAGCGACTTTCCCGGATGGCGCAGGCCTGGGTGGGGGGCCAGGCCGCAGGGCCAGGGTGGCACCGGCAAGGCCGCGGCCAGGGCGCGGGCCGCAGCCAGGCCGAGATCGGCGTCCATGGCATGGGTGACGATCAGCCCCACGCCGCAGGCGGCCGCGGCGTCGGCCAGCGCCAGGCAGCGCGCGAGCCCCAGCAGCGCGGGCTTGAGCACCAGCGCCGCCGGCCGGCGGTCCGGCGGCAGGGCCAGCAGGGCCGCGGCCAGCGCGGCGTCGGCCAGCGATTCGTCGGCCGCCCAGCGCAGCGGCAGCGGCGGCAGCGCCAGCAGATCGGCGCCGGCGACGGGTTCCTCGACGAGTTCGACGCCGTGGCGCTGCAGTTCGGCCAGGCGGGCCGGCGCCCCTCTCGGCTCGAGCGTGCCGTTGGCGTCCAGGCGCAGCAGCACCGGCGTGGCGGCCGCGATGTCGGCGGGTGCGGCGGCGTCGGCCGCGGCGCGCACGGCGGCCAACAGGGCGTGCTCCTGTGCCGCGCTGCGGTCGGCGCGCGCGATCTTCAGCTTGAGCACGTGGTGGCCGGCCCGCACGGCCCGCGTGGCGGCGGCCACCGCCGGCCCGGCGTCTTCGGGCAGCAGCGCGCTCACCGGCACCGGCTGCAGCGCCCGGCCCTGGGCCAGCCAATGCGCCGCGCTCAGGCCGGCGCGGCGCGCCAGCAGGTCCAGCAGTGCGCACTCGAGCGCGAAGCGCGCGCTGGGGGCACCTGACAGCAGCGCCGCATGGGGCGCGAGTACGGCCTCGAGCAGGGCTGCTGCCGAGCCCGGGCCGCCAGCTCCGCCGAGCGCGGCCGCGCTCGCCACGTGCAGGGCCGCGGGGCCGGCCAGCAGCCCCAGGGCGTGTTCGGCGACGTCAGCGTCGTCGGCGCTGTAGCCCGCCAACGGCAGCGCCTCGCCATGGCCGACCCCGCCAGCACCGTCATGCAGCCGGATGCGCACCGCGCTGCGCGGGCGTGCCACGCCGCGCACGGTCAGCGTCGCAGCGGCCACGCGCCAGGGCGGGTCCAGGCTCAGCGCCAGCGCTGCGCTCATCGCGCGGCCGGGCTGCCCGCTTCTCCGTCGGCCAGTTCGCGGAGCAACATGGCTACGGCCGCGGGGGCTTCGAGCAGCAGGTTGTGGCCCGCGCCGGGCACGACCCGGTGGCACATCCAGGGCGGCCGCACGAGCGCCCCCGCCAGTGCGCCGAAGCGGGTGTCCAGCTCGCCCGTGGCAAAACACAGGCGCTGGCGGGCGTCGGCCAGCGCCGGGCGCTGATCGGGCATCTGCGCCAGCCCGGCGACCTCGAAGGCCCAGGCCAGAGCGACGGGGTCGTGCGCCAGCCGGGCCGCACGCTGTGCGGTCCGCGCCGGCTCGGGAAGCGCGCGCTGGGTCGCGAACAAGGGCTGCGCCTGCCAGTGGTCGACGAAAGCCGCGAGTTCGCCAGTGCGCAGCGCTGCCGCGCGGCGAGCGTCGAGTGCGGCGCGCTCGGCGCGCTCGGCCGCCGTGGCCAGGCCGACATGGCCACCGACCAGCAGCGTGGCGAGGGCCAGGCCCGGTCGGCGCAGTGTGGCCGCCAGCGCCAGCCTCGCGCCCATCGAGTAGCCGGCCAGCACGGCGCCGGCCGGCACGGCCTCGGCCAGCGCCTGCGCGGCATCGTCGAAGGTCGCCGGGCCGGGCGGCGCCGGGCCGTGGCCGGGCAGCCAGGGGCACCAGACTTCGCCGTGCGCAGGCAGCGCGGCCAGCACGGCGTCCCAGGCCGCGGGCGTGCCCAAGAAGCCGTGCAGCAGCACCAACGGCGGGCCGCCTGCGCCGCGCGGCGGGTGGCGCTGGCCGGGGGCGCTGCCGGACTTCACCGGGCGTCGGCGTGCGTCGGCAACGGCGCGGCCGGCGGTGCGGGCGACAGGTCCAGCGCCGCGGCGGCGGCTTGAGCCATTGCCGCCAGCAGCCCGGCCCGCAGCGAGCTGCCCCCGGCGGCCACGCGGGCCTCGATCAGCAGTGGCCGTGTTGCGGACAGGCCGCGCGCCAGTGCCTGCTGCAAGGCGGCAGGCGTGCTCGCGAAGACGTGGTCCATGCCCCAGGTGGCGGCCAGGCCGTCGAAGCGGCGGCCGTGCGGCGCGACGAACAGGCGCTCGCGCACCGCCGCCATCGCGGGGTCGCGCCCGAGCGGCAGGCGCTCGAAGATGCGGCCGCCGTCGTTGTGGACGACGACGATCACCAGCGGCCCGTCGACGGCCGCCGCCGCTGCCAGGCCGCCGGCGTCGTGCAGCAGCGCGGTATCGCCCAGCAGCAGCGCCAGCGGCGCGGCGCCGGCGCTGCGCGCGCCGGCCGCGCCGGCCACGCCGCCGTCGATGCCGGCCACGCCGCGCTGGTGCAGCACATGCAGCGGCACGGCGTCGGGTGGCAGGTCGTGGTCGAGGTCGCGCACGGGGCTCGAGTTGCCGACCGCCAGCCAGGCGTCGCGCGGCAATGCGGCGCGCAGTGCGGGGGCGACTTCGTGTTCGTGCAGCAGCGTGCGGTCGGCACGCTCTACGGCCTGCTGGCGCGCAAGCCAGGCCGCGGCTTCGGCGCGCTGCCAGTCGGCGGCGTAGCGAACCGCCGCGGCCCGGTCGGGCGAGCCGGGCAGGGCCTCGAGCGCTGCCGCGACAGCGTCGAGCAGCGCCGCCACCGGGCCCAGCAGCATGCCCTGCGCGCCACCCGCGGGGTCGGCCGGGCGCTCGCCGGGCAGCACCCAGCGCGGCGGCGCCTCGTCACCTTCCAGCCAGGCCAGCCATTGCGCGGACACCGCCGGCGCGCCGATCTCCAGTGCCAGGTCGGGCTGCAGCCGGCGGCGCAGCGCGGGTTCGCGCAGCAGCGCGTCGAAGGCGCCGATGCAGGCGGCCCCGTCGCCGGGCGCGGCCAGGCCAAAGCGCAGCTGGCTCGTGGCCTCGGCCAGCAGCACGTAACCGCTGGCGGCGACGAAGCGCGCCAGCGCCGCGCGCAGCGCACCGCCGTGGCCGGCGGGCATGGGGCCGGCGACAACGAGGCCGCGCGGCGCGGCGCGAACGCGCTCGACCAGCAGGGCCACCGCATCGGGGTGCGGCTGCGCCAGCGGCGCCTGCAGGCGTGGCGCGCCGGCGCGTGCCAGCGCCTGCACCCGCGCGCGCCAGGGCTCGGTGCCGCTGGTGGGCTGCGGCTCGAGCGGCTTGCGGAAATGCGCGTTGACCTGCACCGCGCCGGCCTGCGGGTAGCGCGTGGCCAGCACGGCCTGTGCGGCGATGCGCTGCAGCGCGCGCAGCGCGGCCGGGTGGGCGTCGGGCAGGCCGAGTTCGAAGCAGGCGCGGGCGTGGAGGCCGAACAGACGCTGCTGGTCGACCGTCTGCGAAGACTGCGCCTGCTGCGCTTCCCAGGGCCGGTCGGCGCTGAGCAGCACCAGGGGCAGCCCGGCTTCGTGGGCCTCCATTGCCGCCGGCAGCCAGTGGCCGGGCGCGCTGCCGCTGGTGGCCAGCACCACGCTGGGCCGGCCGCTGGCGCGCGCCTGGCCCAGGGCGAAGAAGGCCGCCACGCGTTCGTCGTGCAGCAGCGTGGTGGGCAGGTGATCGGCCAGCGCCAGCGCCAGCGGCGTCGAGCGCGACCCGGGGCTGATGACGGCCTGCGCCACGCCGCACTGCGTCAGTGCGGCGGCGAACAGCTGCGCCCACGCGCTGTGCAGGTCGTCGGCCGGCGGGTTCATGCCGCGCCGCACAGGGCGTCGAGCACCACCTGCTGCTTCAGGCGCGTCTCGGCCAGTTCGGCCTCGCCTTCGGAGCCCTCGACGATGCCGGCGCCGGCCGGGAACACCGCCTGCCGCCCGTCCAGCACGAGGCCGCGCAGCGACACCACGGCGTGGCCGTCGCCGCAGGCCGACAGGCGCACGAAGGGCCCGGCGTAGAGGCCGCGCGGCTCACGCTCCAGGTCCGCCAGCAGTGCCGCGGCGCTGGCCACCGGCAGGCCGCACACCGCCGGCGTGGGGTGCAAGGCGTGCACCAGGCGCAGGAAGTCCACCCTGTCGTGCAGCGTGGCCTGGATCGACGTGTGCAGGTGCGCCAGGCCACGCAGGGCGCGGATCACCGGCGGCTGCGCTTCGGGCAGGCTCAGTGCCAGCGGGGCGATGGCGCGCCGGATCGCGTCGACCACGATGGCGTGTTCGTGCAGGTCCTTGGCCGAGGCCAGCAGTTCGGCTGCCCGCGCGGCCGGGCGGGTGCCGGCCAGAGCCTCGGTGCGCAGGACGCGGCCGTCCAGCCGCACCAGGGTCTCAGGGGTGGCGCCGAGCCAGCTCTTGCCGCCGCGCTGCCAGGCGTAGCGCACGCAGTCGGGATGTCCTTGCCCCATGCGGTGCAGCACGGCCGCCGGCGCCGGCGGCGCGTCGAAGGCCACGGCGCCGCGCCGCGCCAGCACCACCTTGACCAGCTCGCCCTCGCGGATGCGCTGCACGGCCCGGGTGACGGCCTGGGCGTAGCGCTCGGGTCCGTCGCCTTCGGCCAGCGGCAACGCCGCGGTCAGTGGCAACGTCTCGTCGGCGGCCAGCGCGGCCAGCGCACGGGTTTGCTGCGCCAGGCGCGCGCGCAGTGTGCCAGCCTGGTCGAGCGGCAGCGTCAGCCGCCACCAGGCCCGGCCACCGTGCTGCAGGTACAGGCGCTCGGGCAGCACCAGGCCGGCCGGCAGCAAGCCTTGCCACAAGGCGTCTGGCAACTCGTCGGCGCGGTAGGGCAGGGCGCCCAGCGCAACCGGCGCCGGTGCATCCGGGCTGTCGTCGCGCAGCGCGGACCACAGTCGCGACACGGCGTGGGCATCGCGGCCAGGGCACCGTGCAATGCCCAGGCCGACCCAGGCATCGCCACCGGGGGCGATGAAGGCCGCAACTGGCTCGCTGCCCAGCGCCAGCAGGCGTTCGGGCGGCAGCGGTGCAACCTCGATGGCCATCGAGCACAGGGCTGGCAGCGGTTCGTCGGCGGGCACACGGCGCGGCTGCGGCCGGGCCTGCGCTGCCGGGTTCTGCCGCGCCGGCCCGGCGGACGGCGACAGGGTCTCGGGGGTGGTCGTCATCCGTGGTCGGTGTTCGGCAGTGCGAGGCTCGGCATGTCGGTGGCGCAGTGTAGCCAGCGCCTCGCCGGCATTCGCCCCGGTGGCGCACCGCGCCTACCTTCCGCGCAGGACGATTCGGGGTGACTTGACCGGCGTCAATGCCGGCAAGGGCGCCAGCACGCGGACCCGGCTGCGCTACTCAGGCCACGCGACCAAACCACCACAGCGACAGCGTGGCCGCCACCACGGCCAGCAGCGCGCCCATCGCCGCGAAGAGCGCGGTGACCTCGGTTTCCTTGCGCTCGACGACCATGCGCGAGCTCAGGCTCTCGTAGACCTTCTTCAGGTCTTCCGCGGTGCCGGCATAGAAGTACTCGCCGTGCGTCAGCACCGAGATGTTCTTCAGCGTCTCTTCGTCGAGCTTGACACGCATGCTCCAGCCTTCGAAGCCGATGATCTCGCCGCTGGTGGTGCCTATGCCCACGGTGTAGACGCGGATGCCGCGTTCGGCGGCCATCTTGGCGGCATCCAGCGGGTCGGGGCCGGTGGTGCGCTGGCCGTCGGTGAGCATGATCACGGCGGCCGAGGTGTAGGAACCCGCCGGCACCGGCGAGAAGGGCTTGGGCTCCTTCTTGGCGATGCTGCCGCTGCCGCTGCCGCCGCTGCCGGGGAAGTTGCGCTGCCCGGTCACGTGCTGGATCTCGATGCCGTCGTCGGGGAAGAGCGTGGCCAGGCTGAGGATGATGCCGCTGCCGGTGGCCGTGCCGCGCTGCAGCTGGAAGCGGTCGATGGCCTTGAGCACATCGTCGCGGCTGTCGGTGGGCGCCTGCACTACGGCGGCCGTGCCGGCGAAGGACACCACGCCCACTCGCACCTCGCGCGGCAGGTTGTTGACGAAGGCCTTGGCGGCTTCCTGGCTGGCGACCAGGCGGTTGGGCTTGACGTCCTCTGCGCGCATGCTGCCCGAGACGTCCATCGCCAGCATGATGGTGCGTTCGGCCAGCGGGAGCGTCAGGATGGCGGTGGGGCGCGCCACCGCCAGCAGCAGGGCCGTGAGCCCCAGCAACAGCAGCACGGGCGGCACGTGGCGGCGCCAGCCCGGGCCGCGGCCGGCGGCCAGCCGCGCCACGTTGATGCTGGCCAGGCGCACGGTGGTCTTGCGCTTGCGCTTGAGCACCCAGAAGTACAGTGCCACCAGCAGCGGCAGCAGGGCCAGCAGCCACAGCATCGTCGGCCACAGGAAGTTCATGCCGCGGCCTCCGCGACCAGCGCCGCGCGGCGCAACGTGGCAGGAAAGCGCAGCGGCGCCTTCAGGCGCGCGCGCTGGCGGCGCAGGTCGGCAAAACGCATCAGGGTCTCGAGCAGGTCGTCGTCGGTGGCCAGTTCCATCACATCGGCGCCGCTGTGCGCCAGGCTGTCCATCAGCACGGTCTCCTGTTCCTCGGCAATGGCGGCGTAGCGCTCGCGGAAGGCCAGGTCGGAGGTGTCGACGAACACCTGCTCGCCGCTCTCGGCGTCTTCCAGCGTGACGAGGCCGACGTCGGGCAGTGCCATTTCCAACGGGTCCCACAGGCGCACGGCCACCACGTCGTGGCGGCGTGCCAACCGGGTCAACTGGGCTTCCCAACCGGGCTGGCTGATGAAGTCGGATACGACGAAGACCAGGCCGCGGCGCTTGATCAGGCCGTCGGCAGCCTTCAGCAGGTCGGCCAGTGCCGTGCCGGTGCCGGGCGGCTGCTTGGCCTGCGGAGCGCGCATGCGCTGCAGCAGTTCCAGCACGTGCAGGCGGCTGGCGCGGGACGGCATGAAGCCGTGCACGCTGGAACCGTAGAGCAGGGCGCCGACGCGGTTGCCGTGCCGCGTGATCACGCGTGCCAGCGTGGCGACGAAACCCGCCGAGACACTGAGCTTGGTGGTGTCTGCGCTGCCGAAGTCGACGCTGCCCGACAGGTCGAGCAGGAACCACGCGTTCATGTCACGGTCTTCGTGGAACTGGCGCACGTAGGGCTGCTGCAGCCGCGCAGTGACGTTCCAGTCGATGTGGCGCACGTCGTCGTGGGCCTGGTATTCACGCAGGTCGGCCAGGTCGACACCGGCGCCCCGCCAAAGCGTGCGGTAGTCGCCTTGCAGCAGGCCGTCGAGCTTGCGGATCACCGTCCATTCCAGCTCGCGCAGCAGCTGGTCGGGCGGCGCCGCAGGGGCGGCAGGCGCGGTGGCCTCAGCCATGGGCGAGCGGCTTGTCCGGGGCCGGCAGCTTCTTCAGCAGGCGCTGCACCAGCGCATCGGGCGTGATGTTCTCGGCCAGCGCCTCGTAGCTCAGCACCAGCCGGTGCCTGAAGACATCCGGCACGAGGTCGACCATGTCCTCGGGCAGCACGTACTTGCGGCCGCGCATCATGGCCAGCGCCTTGGCGCCCTCGATGAGGCCGATGGTGGCGCGCGGACTGCAGCCGTAGGTGACGTACTTGGCCATGTCGGCCATGTCGTACTTCGCCGGCCGGCGCGTGGCGCCCACCAGCTTCACCGCGTACTGCATCAGCGAGGGGTCGCAGAACACGGCGCGGCATTCACGCTGCAGCGCAGCGAGCTGGTGAGTGTCGGCGACGGCGTTGAGGTCCACCGGCGCGCCCGTCACGCGCTCGGCGATGACGAACTCTTCCTCGTCGGTAGGGTAGTCGACCAGCACCTTCATCATGAAGCGGTCGACCTGCGCCTCGGGCAGCGGGTAGGTGCCCTCGGTCTCGATCGGGTTCTGCGTCGCCATCACGACGAAGGGGTCGGGCACCTTGTGCGTCTCGCCGGCGATCGTCACCTGGCGTTCCTGCATCACCTCCAGCAGCGCGCTCTGCACCTTGGCGGGTGCACGGTTGATCTCGTCGGCCAGCAGCAGGTTGGCGAAGACGGGCCCCAGGCTGGTGCCGAACTCGCCGCTCTTCTGGTTGTAGATGCGCGTGCCCACCAGGTCCGACGGCACGAGGTCGGGCGTGAACTGGATGCGCTTGAAGGTGCCGCGCACGGTGCGCGCCAGCGTCTTCACGGTCAGCGTCTTTGCCAGCCCAGGCACGCCTTCCACCAGCAGGTGGCCTTGGGCGAGCATGGCCACCAGCACCCGTTCGAGGAATCGGTCTTGCCCAACGACGACCCGCTTGACCTCGTAGAGGATCTGCTCCATCAGTGTGGCGGTGGATTCGGCGTGCTCGGACATGGAAGGCCTTCTCGGGGTCGCAAGGGGGCAGGATCAGAACGGCGGCATGCCCGCGGCGTTGGCGGCGTTCTCGATCGGCACGGCAAAGCCGATGCCGATGAAAGTGCGCTGTTCCGATGGGTTCAGGATGGCGGTAACCACGCCCACCACCTGACCGTCCATCGTGACCAGCGGCCCGCCGCTGTTGCCGGGGTTGGCCGCGGCGTCGAACTGGATCAGGTTGGACAGCGGCTTCTCGTCGGCCTTGTCACCGTCGGGTGAACGGAACTGGCGTTTCAGCCCCGAGACCACGCCGTAGCTGACCGACGGGCCGATGCCGAAGGGGTGGCCGACCGCAATGACATGGTCTCCCGGCCGCAGGTCGGCGGTGCTGCGCATGGTGGCGGCTTCCAGGTCGTCGGGCAGAGTCTCGGCGCGCAGCACGGCGAGGTCGTTCTCGGGTTGGGCGCCGATCATCGTGGCGTTGCTCTCGTGGCCGTTGGCGAAGCGCACCCGGATTCTCTTGGCGCCCGTCACCACGTGAAGGTTGGTCAGGATGGTGCCGTTGTCGATGATCACGACACCGGTGCCCAGGCTGCGCTCCATCGCACGTTGCTCGGGCTTGTCCTCGCCGTCGTCCTTGTCGTCCATCAGGCCGACCACGCGCACCACCGAAGGCAGGATGGCCTCGTAGGCCTTGGCCGCGGCCGAGGGCAGGGGCTCCTTCTCGAGCGACTGGCGCACGGCGGCGTCGATGTCGTCCTGAGTGATGGGCCGCTGCCCTGGGCTCAGCTGAAGCAGGCCGAGCATGAACACCGCGGTGAGCAGACCGCCGCCGGCGGCCCACAGCGCGGCGGTGAGGCGCGACGCCCGTGCAGCAGAGCGGCCGGCGGGCGGCTGCGGCACCGGGCCGGGCGTGGCCGCGGATTCGTCCGCCACCGGCCCGAGCGCGACCGGCGGAGCGCCGCGGCGCGGAGATCGGCTGTACAGCGGGGCCTTCTTCATGGCGTTGGAAGCATCTGAAAAGGACGGTATCACGTTGCACGCCCTGCTGCATCGACCGGCCCGCGGGCCGGGGCATCATCGCGGCATGGATCCCGCCTGGACCGACAGCCACTGCCACCTCGACGCACCCGAGTTCGACGCCGACCGCGCCGACGTGGTGATCCGCGCGCGCACGGCGGGCGTGCAGACCCTGGTGCTGCCGTCGGTGGCGGTGGCACACTTCGACGCGGTGCGCGAAATGGCCCACCGCTTCGACACCGCCTACGCGCTGGGCATCCACCCGCTCGTCGTGGATCGGGCCGACGAGACCGACCTCGACCGCCTGGCCGCTGCGCTGCACGAGAACCGCGACGACCCGCGCCTGGTGGCAGTCGGCGAGATCGGCCTGGATCACTTCGTACCCGGCATCGACCGCGCTCGTCAGGAGCGCTACTACCGTACCCAGCTCCAACTGGCTCGCGACGCCGGCCTGCCCGTCATCCTGCACGTGCGGCGCTCCGCTGACGCGCTGCTGGCGGGCCTGCGGCGCATCGCCGTGCCTGGCGGCATCGCGCACGCCTTCAACGGCAGCGCGATGCAGGCGGCGGCCTTCGTCGGTCTGGGTTTCCGACTGGGCTTCGGCGGCACGCTCAGTTTCGATCGGGCGCTGCAGATCCGGCACCTGGCGCAGACGCTGCCCGAGACTGCCTTGGTGCTGGAAACCGACGCGCCCGACATCCCGCCGCAATGGCTGTACCGCAGCGCCGAGGCGCGCCGCGCGGGCCAGGCGCAGGCGCGCAACGAGCCGGCCGAGCTGCCGCGCATCGGCGCCGTGCTGGCCAGGCTGCGAGGCTGGACGCTGGACGAAACGGCGCGCATCACCAGCGCCAACACGCGTGCTGCGCTGCCGCGGCTGGCTGCCGCCGTCGATCGGTGAGGACCGATACGCGCCCGCCCTCGAATGCCGCGGGCCCGTCGGCACCGGGTGCCGGCCCCCGGCTGCAAGGCCTGCCATCGGTGCTGGCGCGCACTACGCGGCTGCTGGTGCTGGGCAGCTTTCCCGGCGTGGCCTCGCTGCAGGCGCATCAGTACTACGCGCACCCGCGCAACGCCTTCTGGCCCTTGCTGGGTGCGTTGTGGGGCATCGACATGACGACGCTGCCTTACCGCCAGCGCCTGGTGCAGATCCGTCGCCGTGGCCTGGGGCTGTGGGATGTCTACGCCAGCTGCCGCCGCGAGGGCAGTCTCGACCAGGCCATCCAGGACGCCGAGTTCAACGACTTCGCGAGTCTGCGCCGCAGCGCGCCGGCGCTGCAATTGGTGGCGCACAACGGCGGTGAATCGGCGCGCGCGATGCGGCATGTCGCGGCACTGGGCTACCCGGTGCTTCGCCTGCCGTCCACCAGCCCGGCCAATGCCAGCTGGTCTTTCGAACGCAAACTCGCGGCCTGGCGTGCCGCTTTCGACCAGGCAGGACTGCTGAGCCCATGATCCATCGACCCCCCGTCAAGGCCCGCCCGCGCGGGCTGCCAGCCGTCACCCTTTCCGAACACGACGGCGTGCGCTACCTGCACCTCGATTCGATCTGGATCCAGGGCGGCATGCGCATCCGCAAGCCCCAGGTGGTGGAGATCGACTACGTGCAGCGCATGCTGGCCAGCCTGCTGTGGCTGCCCAGCGAAAGTCTCGGCGAGGGCCAGGCCGTCCAACTCGGGCTGGGTGCGGGCGCGATCACGCGCTTCACTGCGGTGCAGCTGAAGATGGCCACCACGGTGGTCGAGATCAACCCGCAAGTCATCGATGTCAACGCCGCGTGGTTCCACCTGCCCGCGGCCGCCGAGGTGGTGCGCGGCGACGCGGCCGACTGGCTGGCGCAGGCGGCGTCGGGCAGCGTGCGGTTGCTGCACGTCGACCTCTACGACGAGGAGGCCGCCGCACCGGTGCTCGACAGCGAGGATTTCTACCGGGCCTGCCGCGCAGTGCTCGAAGAAGGGGGGCTGATGAGTGTCAATCTCTTCGGTCGCCACGCCAGCTTCCATGGCAGCATCGGTCGCATTGCCGCTGTGTTCGGCAGCCACCAGGTGTGGAGCCTGCGCCCCACGCGCGAAGGCAACACGGTGGTGGTGGCTGGGCGCGGTGTCGAGGTGCCCGAGCGCGACGTCTTGCTGGCGCGTGCGGCGCTGATCGAAGCGCGATTCGGGGTCCTGGGGCTGCCGGCGCGCAAGTGGCTGCGCATGGTGCGGCCGTACCGGCCGCTGGACCCGCCTGGCTCGTTAGTCGCCTGAAGCTGTGGCCTGAAGCCGCTGCCCTTACACCTGTCGAGCCCCGCTGCATGACCCGGTTCAAGTCCATCGACGCTCCGCCCACACGCGCAACTGCCGCAGCATCCGATCTCGTGCCCGCCCCGGCGATGGCGCCCTCGGCGATGGCCTCGGTGGCGCCGACGCTGGGCGCGCCGCCCAAGGGCCGGTTGGAATGGCCGCAGCTGCTCGGCTGGTTGCACGACGACGGCTGGATCGGCGCCGAAGACGCCGATCGCGTCGCCGCGCGTTTCCGCGCCGGTGCGTCCAGCCTGCACGCCTTGGTGCGCCTGGGCGCTGCGGGGCTGGCGCACCAGCACAACGGCCGGGCGCTCGACACCGAGGCGCTGACCGAGTGGCTGGCCAGCCGTTGCGGGCTGCCCTACTTGCGCATCGACCCGCTGCGTGTCGATGTCGGGCGTGTGGCCGACGTGATGAGCGTGCAGTACGCCGAGCTGCGCCGGGCGCTGCCCGTCACGGTCTCGCCCACCGAAGTGACGATCGCCACCGCCGAACCCTTCGACGTCGGCTGGGTGTCCGAGATCGAGAGCCACACGCGCCGCCACGTGCGTCTGGTGGTGTCCAACCCCGACGACGTGCGTCGTTACACCACCGAGTTCTACGCCCTGGCGCGCAACGTGCGCGCGGCGCAGAAGAGCGGTGAGAACGCGGCCACGTCCAGTTTCGAGCAGCTGGTGGAGCTGGGCAGGACGAGCAAGACGCTCGACGCCAACGACCAGGGCGTGGTTCAGGTGGTCGATTGGTTGTGGCAATACGCCTTCGACCAGCGCGCCAGCGACATCCATCTCGAGCCGCGGCGCGACAAGGGCGCCATTCGCTTCCGCATCGACGGCGTGCTGCACACCGTCTACCAGGTGCCGCTGACGGTGATGAGCGCGATGACCTCGCGCATCAAGCTGCTGGGACGCATGGACGTGGTGGAAAAGCGCAGGCCACTGGACGGCCGTATCAAGACGCGCCGCCCCGAGGGCGTGGAAGGTGCCGGCGGCGAGGTGGAAATGCGCCTGTCGACCTTACCCACCGCCTTCGGCGAGAAGATGGTGATGCGTATCTTCGACCCCGACACCACCGTCAAGGGCCTGTCCGCGCTGGGTTTCGGCCCCACCGAGGCGGCGGCCTGGCAGGAACTCATCCAGCGGCCGCACGGCATCATCCTCGTCACCGGGCCTACCGGCAGCGGGAAGACGACCACGCTCTACAGCACGCTGAAGAGCCTGGCCACCGAGGAGGTGAACGTCTGCACCATCGAAGACCCGATCGAAATGATCGAGCCGGCCTTCAACCAGACGCAGGTGCAGCCCGCGCTGGACATGGGCTTCACCGAAGGCCTGCGCGCGCTGATGCGGCAGGACCCGGACATCATCATGGTCGGCGAGATCCGCGACTTGGCCACCGCCGAAATGGCGATCCAGGCCGCGCTCACCGGCCACCTGGTCTTCAGCACGCTGCACACGAACGACGCCGTGGGCGCCATCACGCGGCTGGCCGACCTGGGCGTGCCCAGCTACCTGATCAGTGCCACCGTCATCGGCGTGCTCGCGCAGCGGCTGGCGCGAACGCTGTGCCCGGCGTGCAAGGTGCGCGACGACGGCATCACGCGCGAGACGCTGGACGAAGCGGTGCGGCCCTGGCGCCTGTCGGGCGGTGTGCGGCCGTACAAGGCCGTGGGCTGCCTGGAATGTCGGCACACGGGCTACCGCGGCCGCGCCGGCCTTTACGAACTGCTGCCGATGAGCGAGGCCGCGCGAGTCGCCGTGCACCCTAACCTGGACGCCGGGGCGCTGCGCAAGCAGGCCGTCCGCGACGGTATGCGCCCGCTGCGCCTGGCTGGGGCCATGAAGGTGGCCGAGGGCCAGACGACGCTCGAAGAAGTGCTGCGCAGCACCCCTTCGTTGCACACCTGAACCGGGTGTGCGTGGCGCGGCGGCCGCGGGTAATGCCTGCGCCGCCTTACGTGGAAACCACACCGGTGGTGGTGGCATGCCTCCCTAGAATCGCGACGCAGCAGGCGTCCGGCCCCGTCATGCGCGGGTGCAGGCCGGGGGCGAGCGTTGCACGCCTTGACCTTTCCACGGCGGCGCCCGCAGGCACAAGAGGAGACTCGGTTTGAAGATACGCAGTGAAAAGGACTTCTGGTCCGGCTTGATGTTCATCGTCATCGGGGTGGGCTTTGCGTGGGGCGCAACGTCCTACAGCTTCGGCAGTTCGGCGCGGCCCGGCCCGGCCTACTTCCCCTTCGGGCTGGGCGTCCTGATGGCCTTCCTGGGCGCGATGGTCCTGTTCAAGGCGCTGACTTTCGAGGTCGAGGGTGGCGACAAGATGGGCCCCTGGCCGTTGAAACAGGCGGCGTTCATCCTGGGGGCGGTGGTCATCTTCGGTTTGATGATTCCCCACGTCGGTCTGGCCCTGGCGCTGCCGGCGCTGATCGGCATCGGCAGCCTGGCCAGCGGCGAGTTCCACCTCAAGGAAGTGCTGGTCAACTGCGTCGTTCTCACGGTCGCTTCGTGGGGCATCTTCATCAAGGGCCTGGGACTCATCATCCCGCTGTGGCCGGACTTCCTGGGCTGAGCCGGAGCACCGCATGGAACTTCTCAACAACCTTGCGCTCGGCTTCGGCGTTGCCTTCACCTGGGTCAACCTGATGTACGCGCTGGGCGGCGCGCTGCTCGGCACGCTGATCGGCGTGCTGCCGGGCCTGGGCCCGGTGGCCACCATCGCGATGCTGCTGCCCAGCATCTACGCGCTCGACGCCACGCCGGCGCTCATCATGCTGGCCGGCATCTATTACGGCGCGCAATACGGTGGCTCCACCACCGCCATCCTGATCAACGTGCCGGGCGAGAGCGCCTCGGTGGTGACGGCCATCGACGGCTACCAGATGGCGCGCAAGGGCCGTGCCGGTGCTGCGCTGGCCGCGGCCGGCCTGGGCAGCTTCTTCGCCGGCAGCGTGGCTACGCTGATCGTCGCGGCCTTCGCGCCGCCGCTCACCGAACTGGCCTTCAAGTTCGGCCCTGCCGAGTATTTCAGCCTGATGGTGCTGGGCCTCATCGGCGCCGTCGTGCTGGCCTCGGGCTCGCTGGTCAAGGCCATCGCGATGATCCTGCTCGGCCTGCTGCTCGGGCAGATCAACACCGACGTCATCTCGGGCGTGCCGCGCTACAGCTTCGACATCCCCGAACTGACCGACGGCATCGGTTTCGTCGCCATCGCGATGGGCGTGTTCGGCTTCGGGGAAATCATCTCCAACCTCGGCCGCCCCGCCGAACATCGCGAGGTCTTCACCAAGGACGTGAAGGGCCTGTGGCCGACCAAGCAGGACTTCCTGGACGCCTACCCGGCCGTGTTGCGGGGCACGGCGCTGGGCTCCCTCCTGGGCGTGCTGCCGGGCGGCGGCGCGCTGCTGGCCTCGTTCGCGGCCTACACGCTCGAGAAGAAGAGCAAGGGCCGCGCCGACGAGGTGCCCTTCGGCAAGGGCAACATCCGAGGCGTGGCCGGCCCCGAGAGTGCCAACAACGCCGGCGCGCAGACCAGTTTCATCCCGATGTTGACGCTGGGCATCCCGCCGAATGCCGTGATGGCGCTGATGGTCGGCGCGATGACCATCAAGGGCATCCAGCCCGGCCCGCAGGTAATGACCAGCAACCCCGAACTGTTCTGGGGCCTGATCGCCAGCATGTGGGTGGGCAACCTGATGCTGATCATCCTGAACCTGCCGCTCATCGGCATCTGGATCAAGCTGCTGACGGTGCCCTACCGCTTCCTCTATCCGGCCATCCTGAGCTTCTGCTGCATCGGCCTGTACACGCTGAACAACAACAACTTCGACGTCTTCATGGCTGCGGCCTTCGGCGTGGTGGGTATCGTGTTCTACAAGCTGGGCTGCGAGCCGGCGCCGCTGTTGCTGGGGTTCATCCTCGGGCCGATGATGGAAGAGAACCTGCGCCGCGCGCTGCTGCTCAGCCGGGGTGACTGGACGACCTTCGCCACGCGCCCGTTGTCGGCCGGCCTGCTGCTCGCCGCGCTGCTGATGGTGATCATCGTCATGCTGCCGTCGATCAAGAACAAGCGCGAGGAGGCGTTCCACGACGCTGACTGAATGGGCCCCCAAGCTCCCTCCCGGTCGCTACCCCCCAAGGGGGCTCAGGCGACGGACCGGCGGAGCCGGATCCGTGCCTGGACCTTGATCGTCTGAGGCAGGTGCCGCGCGCTATCGTCGGCGCATGAGGCTGCCGACCGCTCTCGCCCCCCTCGAAGGCCCCGTCTTCCGTGGCCTGTGGTTCGCCTGGCTGGCGGCGAACATGACGATGTGGATGAACGACGTGGCGGCCGCCTGGCTGATGACCACGTTGACCACCAGCCCGGTGATGGTGGCGCTGGTGCAGACGGCGTCGACGCTGCCCGTCTTCCTGCTCGGCCTGCCCAGCGGCGCGCTGGCCGACATCCTCGATCGGCGGCGCTATTTCGCCGCCACGCAGCTGTGGGTGAGCGTCAATGCGCTGCTGCTGGCGGCGCTGTCGCTGGCCGGTCTGCTCACGGCGCCGCTTCTGCTGCTGCTGACCTTCACCAACGGCATCGGCCTGGCGCTGCGCTGGCCCGTCTTCGCGGCCATCGTGCCGGGCATCGTCACGCGCGACGAACTGCCTGCGGCGCTGGCGCTCAACGGCATTGCGATGAACCTGTCGCGCGTCGTCGGCCCGGCGGTGGCCGGGGCGCTTCTGGCGGCCGTCAGCCCGGCGGCCGTCTTTGTGCTGAACACGCTGCTGGCCGGCGTGGCCTTCTTTCTGGTGCTGCGCTGGAAGAGCGAGCCGCGCACCAGCGCGCTGCCGGGCGAACGCTTCGTCGGCGCGATGCGCGTGGGCGTGAACTACACGCTGCAGAGCCCGCGGCTGAAGATCATCATGCTGCGCGTCTTCCTGTTCTTTCTGCAGGCCACGGGGCTGATGGCGCTGCTGCCGCTGGTGGCCCGCGGGCTGCACGGCGGCGGCGCGGGTACCTTCACGGTGATGCTGTCGTGCGTGGGCGTGGGCGCCATCACCGCGGCGATGTACTTCCCGCGCCTGCGCCAGCGCTTCGACCGCGACCAGTTCGTGCGCTTCGGCAGCGTGGCGCATGCGGCACTGTCGTGCCTGATCGTGCTCGTGCCCGAGCTCTGGGTGGCGCTGCCGGCGATGGTTATGGTGGGCATGTGCTGGATCAGCGTGGCCAACTCGCTGACGGTGTCGGCGCAGATGGCCATGCCCAACTGGGTGCGTGCACGCGGCATGTCCATCTACCAGATGGCGCTGATGGGGGGCTCGGCCGCAGGCTCGCTGCTCTGGGGCCAGGTGGCCGAAGTGGCCGGCGTGCGCGAGGCCGTGCTGGCTGCTGCCGCCTTCGGCCTGGTGGTGCTGTTGGCAACACGGCGGCTGACGGTGGAAGGCGGCGTCGAGATCGACTTCACGCCCGCCAGCGTGCGTGGTGCCCCGGAGCCGGCCTTCCCGATAGCAGCCGAAGAAGGCCCGGTGATGGTGACGGTGGAGTACCAGATCGACCCCGCGCGCGCCGCCGACTTTGCCGAGGTGATGCAGCGCACCCGCCGGGCGCGCTTGCGCCAGGGTGCGCTGAGCTGGGGCCTGTTCCGCGATGTCACCGTGCCTGGGCGCTACGTCGAGTACTTCGTTGACGAGAACTGGGTCGAGCACCAGCGCCGGCTGGAGCGCTTCACCGCCTTCGACGCCGAACTGCGCGGCAAGCGGCTGGCCTTCCACGTCGGCCCCGAACCGCCAGTGCTGCGGCGCTACGTGGGCGACGCCAGCGCACCGCCGGCCGGACCGCCCTTCTAGCCCGACCGGGCCGCTGGGCGGCGATGGCGCAGCGATACTTCGGGCAACCTCGCGGACAACTGCATCCTTTCCTTTCTACAACCTCCAAGCCTTCGCACCCCACACCATGAACCACGCCTTCGACTGGAGCACCGGCTACGCCAGCCAGCGCTCGCCCGTTTTCGCCCGCAACGTCGTTTCCACCTCGCACCCGCTGGCCGCGCAGGCCGGGCTGCGCATGCTGCAGAGGGGCGGCAACGCCGTCGACGCGGCGATCGCCACTGCCGCGGCGATGACCATCGTCGAGCCCTGCAGCAACGGTTTGGGCAGCGACGCCTTCTGCATCCTCTGGGACGGCAAGGAACTGCACGGCCTGAACGCCAGCGGCTGCGCGCCGGCGGCGTGGACGCCCGAGTACTTCAAGGCCAAGTACGGAGCCGACGCCAAGACGCCACCCAAGCGCGGCTGGGACAGCGTCACCGTGCCGGGCGCCGTGTCGGCCTGGATGGCGATGAGCACGCGCTTCGGCAAGCTGCCGTTCGCCGACTTGCTGGCGCCGGCCATCGAGATCGCCGAGCGTGGCTACAACGTGCCCGTCATCGTGCAGGGCAAGTGGCGTAACGCGGCCTCGCTGCCCGAGATCACCTCGCAGGCGGGCTTCGCCGAGGCCTTCCTGCCCCAGGGCCGCGAGCCGCACATCGGCGAACTGTTCCAGTTCAAGGCAGCCGCACGCACGCTGAAGCTGATTGCGGACAGCAAGGGCGAGGCCTTCTACCGCGGTGAGGTCGCCGACGCTGCCGCTGCCCACGCCAAGGCCCACGGCGGCGCGATGACGGCGGCCGACTTCGCCGCCTACCGGCCCGAGTGGGTAACCCCGATCTCGCGCGACTACCGCGGCTACACGCTGCACGAGATCCCGCCCAACGGGCAGGGCATCGCTGCGCTGATCGCCCTGGGCATCCTCGAGAAGTTCGACCTGGCCTCACTGCCGGTGGATGGCGTGGCCAGCCAGCACCTGCAGATCGAGGCCATGAAGCTGGCCTTCGCCGACGTCTACGCCTACGTCGCCGAGCCGAAGGCCATGCGCCTGAAGCCCGCGCAGATGCTCGACGACGCCTACCTCGCCAGCCGCGCCCGGCTGATCGACCCGAACAAGGCGCAGCGCTATGGCCCCGGCCATGGGCCGCAGGGCGGCACCATCTACCTCACCGCTGCCGACGAGAGCGGCATGATGGTCAGCTTCATCCAGAGCAACTACATGGGCTTCGGCTCGGGCATCGTGGTGCCGGGCTACGGCCTGAGCCTGCAGAACCGCGGCCACGGCTTCACGCTGAACCCGCAAAGCGACAACCTGGTCTGCCCGGGCAAGCGCCCCTTCCAGACCATCATCCCGGCCTTCCTGACGAAACCAGGCCCCCGGGCTCCGCGTTCTGCTGCGCCACCCCCCGTGGGGGCCGTGTCGTCGGGTGGCGAAGCCACGCCGACGACGGTCAAACCGGTGATGAGCTTCGGCGTCATGGGCGGCGACATGCAGCCGCAGGGCCACCTGCAGACCGTGGTGCGCATGCTCGACTACCACCAGCAACCGCAGGCCGCCTGCGACGCGCCGCGCTGGCGCTACTTCGGCGGGACCGTGAATGCCGAGCAGGGCTTCGACCCGGCCACCGCAGCGGGTCTGACGGCAATGGGCCACCAGATCGCGCCCTTCACCGACAGCTACCAGGACTACGGCGCCGGCCAGTTCATCTGGCGCCTGGACGAAGGCGATGGCGACCCGTCGGTCACCGGCTACGCCGCCGCCAGCGACCCGCGCCGCGACGGGCAAGCCGCGGGCTACTGAACCCGGCCGCCGACGCCGCAGCGATGACGCTGGACGAACTGCGCCCTGGTTGGCGCACCGACTTCATCCTGCACCGTGAAGGCGCGCTGGTGCACGAGCGTGCCGACTGCATCGTCGTGCGCACGCCGGCCAACCCCGACTTCTACTGGGGCAACTTCCTGCTGCTGCCCGAGCCGCCGCGGGACGATGCGCTGGCCCACTGGCTGGGACGCTTCGACGAGGAAATCACCGCGCCGCAGCCGGCGTCGGGCCACGTCGCGCTGGGCGTCAACGGGCCGCCGTTGGCTGCTGGCTTGCCGTCGTGGACGGTGGCCGGTTTCGAACTCATCGAGACCGCGGTCATCGAGCTGCTGCCAGGCGAATTGCGCCCCCCGCGCCGCGCCGCACGCGGCGTGGTCCAGGTGCGGCCACTGGACCTGACGTGCGAGATGGAGGCCGTCATCGCGCAGCAACTGGCCGACCCGCACGGCTTCGAACCCGCAGGCTACGAACGCCACCGTCGCGCGCAGATGCAGCGCTACGCCGCGATGGCGGCGCGCAGCACGGCGCTGTGGTTCGGTGCATGGTGCGACGGCGTGCTGGCCGCCGACTGCGGGCTGATGCGCGACGGCACGGCCGCGGGCGCCACCGGCCGCTTTCAGCATGTCTCCACCCACCCCGACTTTCGCCGGCGCGGCCTGTGCAGCGCGCTGGTGCACGAGGTCGCGCGCCATGGCTTCGAAGCCTGGCAGTTGGCGCGCGTGGTGATGTGCGCCGACCCGGAAGACGTGGCCATCGGCATCTACGAGGACCTGGGCTTCCGCCGCATCGATCGAGAATGGGCGCTGCAACTGCGCGCGCCGCAGGACTGCCCGGGCGACGGGCCATGACATTTCGACAACAAGAGGAGACTTGACGATGGATCTCGGCATTGCGGGCAAGTGGGCCCTGGTGTGTGCGGCCAGCAAGGGCCTGGGCAAGGGCTGCGCAGCAGCGCTGGTGGGTGAGGGGGTGAACGTCGTGATCACCGCGCGCGGCGAGGCCGCGCTGTTGGCCACGGCGGCCGAGCTGCGGGCGCTGAACCCGGCAGTGCAGGTGCTGACCGTCGCAGGCGACATCACCACGATCGCGGGCCGGGTCGCGGCACTGGCGGCCTGCCCCCGGGTGGACATCCTCGTCAACAACGCCGGAGGCCCGCCGCCCGGTGACTTCCGCGACTGGGACCGCGAGGCCTGGATCAAGGCCGTCGACGCGAACATGCTGACGCCCATCGAGCTCATCAAGGCCGTGGTCGACGGCATGGCCGAGCGCGGCTTCGGCCGCATCGTCAACATCACCTCGGGCGCGGTGAAGGCACCCATCGACATCCTGGGGCTGAGCAATGGCGCACGTTCAGGGCTGACGGGCTTCGTCGCCGGGCTGGCGCGGCAGGCCAAGTTGGCGTCGCGCAACGTGACGATCAACAATCTGCTGCCTGGCGCCTACGACACCGACCGCCTCAAGGCCACGCTTTCGGGCGCGGCGGCCAAGACCGGCCAGCCGCTGGAGGCCGTGGCCGAGGCGCGCCGTCAGCAGTCGCCGGCGCGGCGCTTCGGCAGCGCCGAGGAGTTCGGTGCCACCTGCGCCTTCCTGTGCAGCGCCCATGCCGGCTTTATCGTCGGACAGAACCTGCTCAGCGACGGCGGCGCCTACCCTGGGACCTTCTAGGCCCCGGGCTTTGCGCGCGAGGTCGACGCCGCGATGCCCGCGACGATGAGCCCAAACGCCAGTGCGTGGTACGGGCGTGGCGGCTCGCTCAGCACCAAGGCCGACAGCAGCGCCGCGAACAGCGGTGTGAGGTTGGCGAAGAAGGCCGCCAACGCCGGCCCGCCCTGCGCCACCGCCAGCCCCCAGGCACGGTACGCGACGATGGACGCGCCCACCGACACGTAGAGCAGCGCGCCCACCACCGCCCAGCCCCATTGCACTGGCGCGGCGCCCGTCATCTGTTCGCCGGCGGCGAACAGGCCTGCCGGCACCAGACCGAAGATCACCTGCAACAGCAGCATCCCGGCCCAGTCCCAGCCTTCGTCGACGCGCGGGCGGGCGTCGCCCTGCATGTGCACCGGCGGGCGCACGAGCAGCCAGCTGTACACGGCCCAGCCGATGGCCGCGGCCACCACCAGCAGGTCGCCGACGACGAACTGCACCTGCATCAGCACGTGCAGCGAGCCGCGGCCCAGCACCACGGCCACGCCGGCCAGGCTGAGTGCGGCGCCCAGCAGCTGGCGCGGTCGCGGGTGCTCGCCGAAGAAAAGCGCGCCGATGACCAGCATCCACACCGGCGTGCTCGACGCCACCAGCGTGACGTTCATCGGCGTCGAGCTCACGAGCGCGGCGTACTGCAGCGCGTTGTACAGGCCCACGCTGAGCAGCCCGATGACGAACAGGTAGCGCCAGCGCGCCGCTACGCGCTGCCAGGGCACCAGCACGCGCCAGGCCAGCGGCAGCAGGATCAGCAGCACCAGCACCCAGCGCAGGAAATTCAGCGTCAGCGGCGGCACCTGGCCGGCCATCAGGCGGCCGACGATGGCATTGCCTGCCCACATCAGCGGCGGCAGCGTCATCAGCAGGGCCAGGCGCGGCGTCAGCGTCATGCCGCGGCCGGGCGCCAGGCGCCGCAGTTCCAGCACTGTTCGAAGGGGCCTTCGACGATCTCGCCGCAGCCCGTGCAATGCCAGCGCTGTTCGGGCGCCTGTTGCCATTGCTGCAGCAGCGCCAGCGCGCCGGCGTGGTCGTCGTCGTCGTCGACCCAGACCTCGGGCAGGCACTGGTCGGGCGGCAGTTGGCCGGCGATGCTGCTGGTGTAGGCGCGCTGCACCCTTGCCGGCAGCCCGGCGCCGCTGAGTTGGTCGGCCCACAGCGTGGCCAGGGCGAGGTTGGGGGCTTGAAGGAGGCGTCTCATGTGACGTTTGATGTTGCCACGGTGGTGCCCGCGCCGCCTGAAGCGGTGTGCCGGCTGCGGCGCCGCGGGCTTTGCCTTACGCTCGCGCCTCGTCCGATCATCCGAACCGAGGAGTGCCCGTGCCCCGTGCCATCCAGATTGCCGCCTATGGCGGTCCCGAACAGCTGCAACTCGTCGACGTCGCGGTGGGTGCCCCCGGCCCCGGCGAGATCCGCATCCGTCATCAGGCCTGCGGCTTGAACTTCATCGATGTCTACCAGCGCACTGGCCTTTACGCCAACCCGCTGCCGCTGACGTTGGGCATGGAAGGCGCCGGCTTCGTCGAGGCGCTGGGCGAGGGCGTCACCCACCTGAGCGTGGGCGACCGCGCCGCCTACGCCAGCCAGCCGCCGGGCGCGTACTGCGAAGTGCGCGTGATGCCGGCCAAGTGCGTGGTGCGACTGCCCGACGCCATCGACTTCGACACCGCCGCCGGCATGATGCTCAAGGGCCTGACGGCGCAGTACCTGCTGAAGAAGACACGCCCGGTGGAAGGCCTGCAGCCCGGCGACTTCGTGCTGTTCCACGCCGCGGCCGGCGGTGTGGGTCTCATCGCCTGCCAGTGGGCCAGGGCACTGGGTCTGCAGCTCATCGGCACTGCCGGAAGCGCCGCCAAGTGCGCGCTGGCTTTGGAGCACGGCGCGGCATTCGCCATCGACTACAGCCAGGAAGATTTCGTCGGGCGGGTCAAGGAGATCACTGGCGGCAAGGGCGTGAAGGTGGTCTACGACTCGGTGGGCAAGGACACCTTCGACAAGAGCCTGGACTGCCTGCGCCCCTTCGGCCTGATGGCCAGCTTCGGCAACGCCAGCGGCCCGGTGCCGCCGTTTGCGCCCGGCGCCCTGGGGCCGAAGGGCAGCCTTTACCTGACGCGGCAGACGCTGTTCAGCCACATCGCCACGCGTGAATCGACGCAGGCCATGGCCGACGACCTGTTCGACGTGGTGGGCAGTGGCGCGGTGAAGATCTGCATCGACCAGCGATTCCCGCTGGCGCAGGCCGCCGAGGCGCACCGCGCGCTCGAGGCACGCAAGACGACGGGCTCGACCATCCTCTTGCCCTGAAGAAGGAAAGACGCCGCGGTTGACGCGGCGTCTTGCAGGGCGGTGGTGCCGTGCGCGCCCCGAGGTCAGCGCGGGCTGAACTGGTAGTCGGTCTTGGCCTTGCTGCGCAGCTCTTCCTGGTACTGCTGCAGGCGCGCCTGCTCCATGCGTTGCTTGATCTGCGCCTTCACGTCGTCGAAGCCCGGGAACGAGGCCTCGCGCGTGTCTTCCAGGCGGATGACGTGGTAGCCGAACTGGCTCTTCACCGGCATCTCGGTCAGTTCACCCTTCTTCAGCTTCTGCAGCGCCGTGCTGAATTCGGGCACGTAGCTCTCGGGCTTGGCGAAATCCAGGTCGCCGCCGTTTTCGGCAGAGCCGGTGTCCTTGCTGTTCTTCTTGGCCAGGTCCTCGAACTTGGCGCCGCCCTTGATCTGGGCAATGAGCGCCTTGGCGTCGTCTTCCTTCTCCACCAGGATGTGGCGTGCGCGGTATTCGGTGCCGGTGGCCTGGGCCTTGAACTTGTCGTACTCGACCTTGGCGGCCTCGTCGGTGACCGCATTCTTCTTGCGGTAGTCCTCGAACAGCTCGCGGATCAGGATGCTCTCGCGCGCCAGTGCCATCTGCGCTGCCACATCAGGGCTGGCAGCGAGGCCCTTGCGCGTGGCTTCCTGGACGAAGATCTCGCGCAGCACGACCTGGTCGCGCGCCTGCGTCTCGAGTTCGGGCGTCACCTGCTGGCCCGCGCGCGTGGCCTGCTGAACGAGCGTGGCGACACGCGCCTTGGGCACGGCCTTGCCATTGACGGTGGTCAGGTTCTGTGCTGTCGCAGCCATCGGCGTCAACAGGGCGGCGGCCAGGACGAGGGCCGCGCGCGCGGCAGGAGTCTTCAGCTTCATGGGAAAGTAGGGCTTTCGGGAGGGGGCTGGGTGACGCCCGGGGGCGATGGGAGGAATGGCCGGCGCCGTGCAGGAGCGCGGGCAAGCTTCGAAAGAGTTCAGTCTTCGCCCGGGGCCTTGGCCACGATGGCCAGCGCATGCACACCCTGCTCGGCCAGCGGGCCCAGGGAATCATACACAAGGCGGTGTCGCGCCACCCGGTTCAGGCCGGTGAAGCGCGCACTGGTCAGCGTCACGCTGAAGTGGCGCCCTTCACGTGCGCCAGCATGGCCGGCGTGCAGGTGGCTGTCGTCGTTGACCTGCATCGCCAGGGGCGCCAGTGCTGCGCGCAGCAGGATCTCGATCTGGTCGGCGGTCATGGCGGCTCCGGCTTGAAGTCGATCGCTGCCGAATTGATGCAGAAGCGCTCGCCGGTGGGCTCGGGCCCGTCCTCGAAAACGTGGCCGAGATGGCTGCCGCAGCGGTTGCAGCGCACTTCCACGCGGACCATGCCGTGGCTGGCGTCGACGACACGCTCGACGACTTCGCTGTTCACCGGCTGCCAGTAGCTCGGCCAGCCGCAGCCGGCGTCGAACTTGGTGGCACTCTCGAAGAGCGGCGCGCCGCAACCCACGCAGAGGTAGCGGCCGGCCTCGAAGTGGTCCCAGTACTTGCCCGTGAAGGCGTGCTCGGTGTCGGCATGGCGCGCCACGCGGTACTGCACGGGGTCGAGTTCGGCGCGCCATTCGGCGTCACTCTTGCGCACCGGATAACGGGCGTCGTCGTGGGGGTGGGGTTGAATGTCTTTCATGGCGTCATTGTCCGCTGTCGCCGGTTCCGCAACGTGACGCTGGGGTCTTGCCCTCGCCGAGTGTGGAGAACACTCTTCGGGGTAGTCCCCTTGCTTGCAGCGTCCAGCGCTTGGGGACACTCTGCCCGGTCCAAACAGGGCCACTCCCGAAATCGAGGGATGATGTCGCGCAAGACGACCCTGACCCTGCTGACCAGCGGCGCGCTGGCGCTCACACCGAGGGCTGCAGGGCCGGCTGTTCGCGAACCGCACTCTCCCTTCATCACATCTGACTGCTCTTGGACCAGCTGCTCATGAACGTCATGAACGGCATCAGCGCCGGGCTGCTGCTATTCATGCTGAGCTCGGGGCTGACGCTGATCTTCAGCATGATGGGCGTGCTGAATTTCGCCCACGCCAGCTTCTACATGGTCGGCGCCTACATGGCCTACTCGCTGACGCGCGCTTTCGGTTTCTGGCCGGCGCTGGCCGTTGCGCCGCTGCTCGTCGGCGCGCTAGGCGCACTGTTCGAGCGCACGGCGCTGCGCCGCGTGCACAAGTTCGGCCACGTGCCCGAGCTGTTGATCACCTTCGGCCTGTCCTTCGTGATGTTGGAAGTCACGAAACTGATCTGGGGTCTGTCATCGGTGCCCTTCGCGCCGCCGCCCCTGCTGGAGGGAGCGGCCTTCACCGTGGTGCAGTCGGCTGCCAACGGCCTGAGCCTGGTGTGGGGCGCGGCGCCCGCGGCGCTGTGCGCGTCGACCGAGGCCGCCGTGGTGCATTGCTCCACCTTCCCGGCCACACGTTTCTTCATGATGGTGGTGGCCCTGGTGATGCTGGTGGCGCTGTGGGCGCTGCTGACGCGCACGCGCATCGGTCTCGTCATCCAGGCGGCGCTGACGCACCCCGAGATGGTCGAGGCGCTGGGCCACAACGTGCCGCGTGTGTTCATGCTGGTCTTCGGCAGCGGCTGCGGGCTGGCCGGGCTGGCGGGCGTGATCGGCGGCATGACCTTCGTCACCGAGCCTTCGATGGCGGCTGTCGTCGGCTCCATCATCTTCGTCGTCGTCGTGGTCGGCGGCATGGGCTCGTTGACCGGAGCCTTCGTCGCGTCGCTGCTCATCGGGCTGCTGCAGACGCTGCCGCTGACGGTCGACAAGTCGCTGCTCGACCTGGCCCGCAGCTTCGGCATGGCTCTCCAGCCGGGTGACTTCGGCTATGCGGTGTTGAAGATCACGCTGGCGCAGGCTGCGCCCATCCTGCCTTACCTGCTGCTGGTGCTGGTCCTGATGTTCCGGCCCAAGGGCCTGTTCGGCACACGCGAGGGTTAGCTGGACATGGCCGCCAACCGCCGCGCCTCGCGCCCGCGCTCGCACGTCAAGCCCCGGAACCTCGGGCGCTGGGTGCTGTGGGGGCTGTTCGCGCTGGTGCTGGCCGTCGCGCCGCAGTTGTGGTCGTCGGGCTTTGCGCTGACGATGCTGTCGCAGATGGGCATCGCCATCATCGCCTGCCTGGCCTACAACATCCTGCTGGGGCAGGGCGGCATGCTCAGCTTCGGGCATGCGGTCTACACCGGGCTGGGCGCCTTTCTGGCCATCCACACGCTGAATCTGGTGGGTAATGGCCAGCTGGCGCTGCCGGTGAGCCTGGTGCCGCTGGCCGGCGGGGCGGGTGGCCTGTGCTTCGCCGCGCTGCTTGGCTACATCACCACCAAGAAGGCCGGCACGCCCTTCGCGATGATCACCCTGGGCATCGGCGAGCTGGTTTGGGCGATGTCGCTGATGCTGCCCGAGTTCTTCGGCGGCGAGGGCGGCATCAGCAGCAACCGCGTGGTGGGCGGGCCGGTGTGGGGCATCAGCTTCGGGCCGCAGATCCAGGTCTATTACCTGATCGCGTTCTACTGCTTCGTCTGCACGGCGCTGATGTTCGCCTTCACGCGCACGCCGCTGGGCCGCATGCTGAACGCCGTGCGCGACAACCCCGAGCGCGTGGAATTCATCGGCTACAGCACGCAGCGTGTGCGCTACCTGGCCTTCATGGCCTCGGGCCTGTTCTCGGGCCTGGCCGGTGGGTTGGCGGCGATCAACTTCGAGCTCGTCACTGCCGAAGTCGTGAGCGCGGGTCGTTCGGGCGCCTACCTGCTCTTCGTGTTCCTCGGTGGTGCCGGCTTCTTCTTCGGCCCCATCATCGGCGCGGTGCTGATGGTGGTGGCGCTGGTGCTGCTGTCCGAGCTGACGCAGGCATGGCTGCTCTACCTCGGGCTCATATTCGTGTTCATGGTGATGTACGCGCCGGGGGGCATCAGCAGCCTGATCATGATGAACCTGCGAGCGGCCGCGTTCGGCAAGCTGCGGCCGCTGCTGGCGTCGTACCTCGCGCTGGGGGGTACGGCGCTGACGATGCTTGTCGGTGCCGGCGCGATGGTCGAGATGGTCTACCACCTGCAGCTCGACGAGGCGCTGGGCCCCGAGCTGAAGTTCATGGGCGCGACGCTGAATGCCAGGGGCCTGGACAGCTGGTTCGGCGGCGCCTTCATCCTGGTCGTCGGCGGCGTGCTGTTCGAGGTGGTTCGCCGCCACTTCGTGGCGCAGTGGGGCAGAGCGCAGACAGAGATCGAGCGAGAGATCCAGCGCAGGGAAGCCGCGCTGTGAGTGGTTCCGTGAGCCGCCCGCCCGAGTACGCACTGGAGCTGCGCAACCTGCGCAAGAGCTTCGGCAAGACCGAGATCATCCGTGGCGCCAGCCTGGCAGTGAAGCCTGGCGAGCGCGTGGCCGTGATCGGCCCCAACGGCGCCGGCAAGAGCACGCTCTTCAACCTGATCAGCGGGCGCTTTGCCCCGACGTCAGGCGAGATACTGCTGCACGGTCGCAAGATCGAAGGCCTGAAGCCCTACGAGATCAACCGCCTGGGCCTGGCGCGCAGCTTCCAGACCAGCAACCTCTTCAGCCGGCTGAGCGTGTTCGAGAACCTGCGCTGCGCCGTGCTGTGGAGCCTGGGCTACCGTTACGCGTTCTGGAAGTTCCTCGCCGCGCTCCACGACGCCAACGACCGCGCCGAAGAAGTGCTGGACATGATCGCGCTGCACAAGCGGCGCGACGTGCTGGCGATGAACCTGACCTACGCAGAGCAGCGTGCACTGGAGATCGGCATCACCATCGCCGGCGGCGCCAGCGTGGTGCTGCTGGACGAACCCACCGCCGGCATGAGCCGCAGCGAAACCACGCGTTTCGTCGAGCTGATCCGCGAGGTGACGGTGGGCAAGACGCTGCTGACGGTGGAGCACGACATGGGCGTCGTCTTTGGTCTGGCCGACAAGATCGCGGTGCTGGTCTACGGTGAGGTCATCGCCTTCGACACGCCCGAGAAGGTGCGTGACGACGAGCACGTGAAGGAGGCCTACCTCGGGTCGATGCTGGTCGAAACGCCGGGCGGGGGCCACTGACCATGCTCGTGCTGAAAGACGTGCACGCCTACTATGGCAAGAGCCACGTGCTGCACGGCGTTCAGTTCGACGTGCCGGCGGGTGAGATCGTCGCGCTGCTGGGCCGCAACGGTTCGGGACGCAGCACCACGGTCAAGGCCATCATGGGGCTGGTCGAGGGCACGGGCTCGGTGCGCTGGAGGGGTGAAGAGCTGATGGGTCGCAAGGCCTTCGAGATCGCGCAGGCCGGTATCGGCTATGTGCCCGAAAGCCGCGACGTCTTCCCCACGCTCACGGTGCACCAGAACCTGCTGCTGGGGCAGAAGGGCCGCAGCCAGGCGGGCAAGTGGGGCTTCGACGACATGTATACGATATTCCCGCGTTTGAAAGAAAGGCAGCACACCCAGGCCGGGGTGCTTTCCGGCGGCGAACAGCAGATGTTGTCGCTGTGCCGCACACTGATGGGCAGTCCCGAAGTCATCATGATCGATGAGCCCACCGAAGGCCTGGCGCCGAAGCTCGTCGAGCTGGTCGCGGGCTGTCTGCGTGAACTGAAGCGGCGCGGCATCAGCGTGCTGCTGGTCGAGCAGAAGCTGACCATCGCGCTGGAAGTGGCCGACCGTTGCCTGGTGATGGGCCACGGCCAGATCGTCTTCGAGGGCACGCCAGACGAACTGCGCGCGAACAGCGACATCCGCAAGGAGTGGCTGGAGGTATAGCCCCAGGCAAACCGGCGCAAGTGCCCACCCTAGAATCGAACGATCGTTCTTTTTGCCAGACCGAAGGAGCCACCCGCATGGGCGTCCAGTACGAAGTTCGCGGCCCGGTAGCCGTGCTGACCCTAGCCAACCCGCCCGTCAACGGCCTGGGCCACGACACACGCGTGGCGTTGGCCGCGGGCGTCGGGCGTGCGGTGGCCGATGCCGCGGTGACGGCGCTGGTGATCACCGGCGCCGGCAAGGCGTTTTCCGGCGGTGCCGACATCAAGGAGTTCGGCACGCCGAAGTCGATGGCCGAGCCCAACCTGCTGTCGCTGATCCTGCTGCTGGAAGCTTGTCCCAAGCCCGTCGTGGCCGCGATTCACAGCGTCTGCATGGGCGGCGGGCTGGAACTCGCGCTGGGGGCGCATTACCGGGTGGCTGCGCCGGGCACCAGCGTGGCATTGCCCGAGGTCAAGCTGGGCCTGTCGCCCGGCGCCGGCGGCACGCAGCGGCTGCCGCGTGTGCTGGACGTCGAGACGGCGCTGAACATGATCATCAGCGGCGAGCCGGTGAAGAGCGAAGTGCTGGCCGGCATGCCGGGGCAGAAGCTGTTTCACAAGCTGATCGAAGGCGACCTGCTCGACGGCGCCTGCGCGTTTGCGGCGGAGGTTGGCGCCAAGCCCGGCCCGCACCCGCGGGTGCGCGACCTCAGTGCCCGCCATGCCAACGCGGACGCCTACTTCGGCTTCGCGCGCAACATGGTCAAGGGCATGGCGAAGAACCTCCCGGCGCCGCCGAAGTGCGTGGATGCGGTCGAGGCCGCCGTCAAGCGCAGCTTCGACGACGGCATGCGCTTCGAGCGCGAGACCTTCGTTTCGCTGATGTTCACGCCCGAAAGCAAGGCCCTGCGCCACGCCTTCTTCGGTGAACGCGCGGCAGCCAAGATTCCCGACGTGTCCGAAGACACGCCCAAGCGCCGGGTCGACAAGGTCGCCGTCATCGGCGCAGGCACGATGGGCGGCGGCATCACGATGAACTTTCTCAACGCCGGCATCCCTGTGGTGATGCTGGAGACGAAGCCCGAGGCGCTGGAGCGTGGCGTGGCCACCATCCGCAAGAACTACGACGCCCAGGTGAAGAAGGGCAAGCTCAAGCAGGACAAGCTCGATGCGCGGATGGCGTTACTGAGCACGACCCTGAACTACGCCGATATCGCCGATGCCGACCTGGTTATCGAGGCCGTGTTCGAGGAGTTGGGCGTCAAGGAGGGTGTCTTCAAGACGCTCGACGAGGTAATGAAGCGCGGCGCCATCCTCGCCACCAACACCAGCACGCTGGACGTGAACGTCATCGCGGGTTTCACGAAGCGACCGCAGGACGTGATTGGCACCCACTTCTTCAGCCCCGCCCATGTGATGAAGCTGCTGGAGGTGGTGCGCGGTGAGAAGACGGCCAAGGACGTGCTGGCCACCGTGATGGCGCTGGCCAAGACCCTGCGCAAGACGGCGGTGGTCAGCGGCGTCTGCGACGGCTTCATCGGCAACCGCATGATCGAGCAGTACGGCCGACAGGGAGGTTTCCTGCTCGAGGAGGGCTGCACGCCCGAGCAGGTGGACAAGGCGATCGAGAAATGGGGCATGGCGATGGGCCCCTTCCGCATGGGCGACCTGGCGGGCAACGACATCGGGTGGGCCATCCGCAAGCGGCGCTACCTCGAGAAGCCGCACATGCGCTACAGCAAGACAGCCGACTTGCTCTGCGAGATGGGGCGCTATGGCCAGAAGACCGGGGCCGGCTGGTATGACTACCCCGCCGGCAAGCGCGACGCGATCCCGTCGCAAGCCGTGGTCGCGATGATCGAGAAACACCGCGCCGACCTCGGCATCACGCCGCGAAAGATCAGCGACGAAGAGATCGTGCATCGGCTGGTCTACGCGCTGGTCAACGAAGGCGCGAAGATCCTGGAAGAAGGCATCGCCAGCAAGGCCAGCGACATCGACATGGTCTACCTCACCGGCTACGGCTTCCCACTCTTCCGCGGCGGTCCCATGTGTTACGCCGACCAGCAGGGCTTGTTCAACGTCGTGCAGACCATGAAGGGTTTTGCCGCCAACCCGCTGGACGACGACACCTTCTGGCAACCCGCGCCGCTGCTGGCGAAGCTGGCCGCCGAAAGCCGGACTTTCACCTGATCCCGTTGACCTGAGTCGCGCCCAAGGAAAACCACCATGACCAAGGCCGTCATCGTTTCCACCGCCCGCACGCCGCTATGCAAGAGTTGGAAGGGCGCCTTCAACATGACCCATGGCGCCACATTGGGTGGCCATGCCGTCAAGGCCGCCGTCGAACGCGCCGGCATCGAGCCCGCCGAGGTCGACGACGTGCTGATGGGCTGCGCCAACCCCGAGGGCGCCACCGGCGCCAACATCGCACGCCAGATCGCACTGCGTGCCGGGCTGCCCATCACCACCAGCGGCGTCACCGTCAACCGCTTCTGCAGCAGCGGGTTGCAGACCATCGCGATGGCGGCGCAGCGCATCATCGCCGGCGAGGCCGACATCTTCGTCGCCGGCGGTGTCGAGAGCATCTCCTGCGTGCAGCAGGAGATGAACCAGCACATGCTGGCCGATCCCTGGCTCGTCGAGCACAAGCCGACGATCTACTGGAACATGCTGCAGACCGCCGAGCAGGTGGCCAAGCGTTACGGCATTGCCCGCGATCGCATGGACCACTACGGCGCCGGCAGCCAGCAGAAGGCCACGGCCGCGCTCGAAGAGGGCCTCTTCAAGGCCGAGATCGCACCCATCACCGTGACCATGGGCGTGGCCGATGCCACGCTGGGCCTGCGCAGCCGGCAGGTGACGGTGGAGAACGACGAGGGCATACGCGCCGGCACCACGTTCGAGGCCATCTGCGGTATCCGCCCGGCTGTGCCCGGAGGCGTCATCGCTGCCGGCAACGCCAGCCAGTTCAGCGACGGCGCCGGCGCCTGCGTGGTGATGCACGAGGCCGTCGCGCAGCGCAAGGGCCTGCGGCCACTGGGTCGTTTCCTCGGCTTCGCGGTGGCCGGCTGCGAGCCCGACGAAATGGGCATCGGCCCCGTGTTCGCTGTGCCCAAGGTGTTGAAGCGGCTGGGTCTGACGGTGGCCGACATCGACCTGTGGGAACTCAACGAGGCCTTCGCCGTGCAGGTGCTGTACTGCGCCGAACGCTTGAGCATCCCGATGGACCGCCTGAACGTCAACGGCGGCGCCATCGCCGTGGGCCACCCCTACGGCGTGAGCGGACAGCGGCTGACGGGCCACGCGCTCATCGAAGGCAAGAGGCGCGGCGCCAAGCGGGTGTGCGTGACGATGTGCATCGGCGGCGGCATGGGCGCGGCCGGCGTCTTCGAGGTGTTGTGATGCGTATCCTGCCAGCCTTGATGCTTGTCTGCGCCGCTCCTGCCGTTCTGGGGCAGGCCACCACCGAATCGCGCTCGAAGCGCGCCCTGGAGGCACTGTCAGACATCGACCAGCAGAACCGCGAGTGGCGCGCGGCAAGGGGTGTGCCGCTGACCGAAGCCGAAAGGGCAGTGCAAGCCGTGAGTGAGGCCTTGGGGCGGCGCGACTGTGCTGGCGTCGTGGTGGCGCTGAATGCGGGGCTCGCCAAGGCGCACGCCGAAGTCTTCACGTTGGCCGGCGCTCTGTACCAGGAAGGTCTTTGCGTCAAGCCGAACTGGGAACGCGCCGTCAACCTGTACCAGCGCGCTGCGGCGACGGGCTACACGGCCGCCGCAGCCAGCCTCGCGGCAGGATACGCCGCGCCGGTCGGCGGCAAGGACAGGGCGGCCGCGTTGTGGTGGGCCCTGCGGGCCAAGACTGCGTTGCCGGCTGACTGCGCCAAGGTGGCGAGCTTGGTCGACGACCCCGACCGTTTCGTCGCCGCGCTGCAGGCCTGGCCGGCCGGGCAACTGGAGCAGTGCGCCTACGTCGGTGCCGTGATGGCCACGCTGCAGGCCGAGGCTGAGACCTCGGCGCCTGGCCTGGCCTTGGGTCTGGGGCTGTCCGGGGCGGTGCGCGCCGCATTCGTGCCCGCCAGCGGGCGTGTCGACATCACCGACGAGTTGACCGAGGGTGCCTTGCCCGCAGGCGTCACCGGCGATGCGGTCGCGCTGGCTGCTGAACGGCGCACCACGCGCAAGGACTTCGTCGGCGCACTGCAGCAGCGTGCCGAACTTGCGTTGAAGCGCTATGAACGGCCGGCCGGCCTTCCGGCCGACTGGCGCGTCGAGGCGGTGTATGTCTTCAGGGCGGGGCGCTGAGCGCTCGGCGCTCCCCCGGGTGCACACGGCGCGGCGCGCGGGGGGCAACGTGTGGGCGGACGTTCAGCATAGGCGCAGGCTGACCGCGGCGCAGGGCTGCGAACTCGGCGGCATGCAAGCGCCCTGCGTCGTCGAGATGGTTGCCAACGTGTTCTTCGGCAAGGCCGGCGTGGTCGCAAGCGCGCGAGGCGCTGCCGCGCGCGATGCGGGACGAGTGGTTCTGACACACTGGCGGACATGAAGTCCGCCACGGTCGAAGTCTGGGTCTGGGTGCTGATCTACGGCGGCCTGCTCACCGTGGGCGTGGGCGTCTTCGTGCTGCGCGGCGGCACGCCCGGCCTGGGCTGGGCACTGATCGCGCTGGGCACCGTGGCCACCGTCGGCGGCGCCGCGCTGGTGGCCGTGCGGGCGCGCCTGGAGCCGCCCGAGAGCCCGTCGCGGCGCCCCGGGCCGTGAGTACGACCGTCCAATGACGATGACGCTTCCCTTGCCCCCAGGCGCCGCTGAAGCGGTGTTCGCCGAACCCTGGCCGGCCCATGCCTTTGCGCTGGCCGGGCAGATCGCCGCAGCGCAGGCCGAAGGTGACGCCGACCAGACCGATACCTACTACCGGCACTGGCTGACCACGCTGGAACGCCTGGTGGTCGCCAAGGGCGCCAGCAGCGAAGCCGAACTCGAGGTCCACCGCCTAGCGTGGGACCACGCCGCCGATCGCGCGCCGCACGGCCAGCCCATCGAGCTGCGGCCCGACGACTTTCGTTGAGCCCACGGCCCGCAGGACGGGGCCCGCGCCTGCCGCGGCGCACGGCTAACATGAGACGCTGTTCCTTCGAAGGTCCCCGTGAGCACCAAAGTCCTGTTCGGCTTCCACGCCGTCACCGTGCGCCTGAAGACGGCGCCGGCCTCGGTGGCAGAGATTCATGTCGACACCGCCCGCCGCGACGCGCGCATGCGCCAGTTCGTCGAGCGCGCGCGCGACGCCGGCGCGCAAGTCATCGACAGCGACGACGCACGTCTCGCACAGCTGGCCGGCACATCACGCCACCAGGGCGTGGTGGCGCGCGTGACAGCGCTGCCGCCGCGTCATTCGCTGGACGAGGTGCTCGACGAGGTGGAAGGCGCGCCGCTGGTGCTGGTGCTCGACGGCGTGACCGACCCGCACAACCTGGGCGCTTGCCTGCGCGTGGCCGACGGTGCCGGCGCGCATGCCGTGGTCGCCCCCAAGGACCACGCCGTGGGCTTGAACGCCACCGTGGCCAAGGTGGCCAGCGGCGCGGCCGAGACCGTGCCCTACCTGATGGTCACCAACCTGGCGCGCACGCTGGCCGACCTGAAGGACCGCGACATCCGCATCATCGGCACCAGCGACGATGCCACTGCCACCCTCTACGACATCGACCTCACCGGCCCCGTGGCGCTGGTGCTGGGCGCCGAGGGTGCCGGCCTGCGGCAGCTGACGCGTCGCCACTGCGACGAACTGGTGCGCATTCCCATGGCCGGTGCAGTGGAAAGCCTGAACGTCAGCGTAGCCGCCGGCGTGTGCCTTTACGAAGCGCTGCGCCAGCGCAGCCGCCGCATCCCCGGGCTGGGAGACGCCGGCGACAGGATCTTCGCCACGACCTGATTGCGCCGGCGGCGGCATACAGCACCAGCGCGCCGCCGGCCTCGCGAAGCATGCCGCCGCCAGCCGGTCAGCACCATGCCGCTAGACCCAGCCCATGATGCCCGCCACGGCACCGACAGCGATGGGCCACAGCGGGCTGAAGGGCGTGCGCAGCATGAACGCGATGGTGCCTGCCACCAGCACCGCGGTGGCCCAGTTGGGGTGCGTGGGCGCCAGCAGGATCCAGCCCGTGGCCGCCAGCATCCCCAGGGTCAGCGGCGCCATGCCCGTGGTGAAGGCGCGCAGCGCGCGTGATTCGCGGTGGCGTTCGCCCCACCGCGTGATGGCGTAGGCCAGCAGGCTGCTCGGCAGCAGCGTGCCCGCCAGCGTGGCGAGCACACCCGCCAGGCCGCCGATGTTGAAACCGATGACGGCCACGAAGAGCACGTTCGGCCCCGGCGCGGCCTGCGCCAGCGCCACCGAGCCGTTGAACTGCGCGTCGCTGAGCCAGCCGTGTTCACGCACCACGAAACGCTGCATGTCGGGCGCCGTGGTGATGGCGCCGCCCACGGCCAGCAGCGAAAGCATCGCGAAGTGCGTGAACAGCAGCAGCCAGTCGGACGCCGACAGCGCCAGGCTGCCGACCAGCAACTCGCGCATCACGACAGCTTGCGCCAGGCCAGCGCCATCGACACGCCGCCCAGTCCCAGCACCACGGCGGCCAGCGGCCAGCGCAGTACCGCCACGGCCAGCAGCGTGAGCACGACGAAGCCTGCGCACAGCGGCACGCCGAGCCGGTTCTTGCGCAGACCGCCAGCCAGCCGCCAGGCCGTCGAAAGCACCAGCCCTGCGGCTACCACACCCATTCCGCGTAGCGCGTCGCCCACTGCCGGCAGCCCCTGCGCCTGCCTCACCGCCACGGCCAGCACCAGCACCAGCAACAGCGGTGCAGACAGGATGCCGCCGATGGCCGCCAGCGAGCCGCGCCAGCCGAAGCAGCGATCGCCGAAGATCAGCGCCAGGTTGACGATGTTCGGCCCCGGCAGCACCTGGCTGATGCTCAGCAGTTCCACAAAACCCTGGCGACTGAGCCAGCGTTCGCGTTCCACCAGCTCACGTTGGGCCACGGGAATCACGCCGCCGAAACCCTGCAGCGCCAGCCGGTTGAAGGCCATGAACAGCGCGCGTGGAGACGCTGGTGGCAGCGTGGCTCCCTCGTCGGCGTCGGCCACCCCTTCGTAACGACCCATCAGCGCAGCACCTTCAGCGCTTCGGGGTTCACCAGGTTGGTGGGTTCGTTGTTGATGAAGTTGATGACGTTGCGGAAGGCGGCGCCGAAGTACATCTCGTAGCTGTCCTGCTCGACATAACCGAGATGCGGTGTGCACACCGCGTTCTCCAGCCGCAACAGCGGGTGGCCCTGCAGGATGGGTTCGCTCTCGAACACATCCACCGCGGCCATGCCGGGGCGGCCGCGGTTCAGCGCTGCGACGAGGGCGTTCTCTTCGATGAGCTCGGCGCGCGAGGTGTTGACGATGAGCGCGGTGGGCTTCATGCGGCTGAGTGCGTCGAGCCGCACGATGCCGCGCGTGGCTTCGTTCAGGCGCAGATGCAGCGTGAGCACGTCGCTGCTCTCGAAGAAGGCATCACAACTGGTGGCGGCGGTGTGGCCATCGGCGATGGCGCGAGCGCGCGATGCCTCGCTGCCCCACACCTGCACCTGCATGCCGAAGGCGCGGCCGTAGCCTGCCACCAGTTGCCCGATCTTGCCGTAGCCCCAGATGCTCAGCATCTTGCCGCGCAGGACCATGCCGATGGCGAAGTTCGGCGGCATCGAGGCCGTCTTCAGCCCGCTCTGCTGCCAGGCGCCGTGCTTGAGGTTGCCGATGTACTGCGGCAGCCTGCGCATGCTGGCCATGATCAGTGCCCAAGTCAGCTCGGCCGGCGCCACCGGCGAGCCCAACCCTTCGGCCACCGCGATGCCCAGCCGCGTGCAAGCGGCCACGTCGACATGCGCGCCAACCCGCCCGGTCTGCGAGATCAGCTTCAGCCGCGGCAGCTTTTCGAGCAGCCCCTTGGGGAAAGACGTGCGTTCACGTATCAGCACCAGCACGTCGGCGTCGCGCAGCCGCACGCTGAGCTGGCCTATGCCCTTGACGGTGTTGGTGTAGACCTTGGCATTGAGCGGCTCCAGGAGCTTGGCGCAATCGAGTTTGCGCACTGCGTCCTGGTAGTCGTCGAGGATGATGATGTTCATGGGATGAGAAGCAATATTCTGCCCTGTCCGGCGCGGCCCGCCCGCCAGCGCTAGCATCCCTGGCCCCATTCCGAAGGAGATTCCCGATGAGCCTTTCCATGCATGCCGCCAGCGTTCCCGCCTTCGTCCGCCAGCTCGGCGCGATGCTCGTCTGGCTGGACAAGGCCCAGGCGCACGCCGAGGCGCGCAAGTTCAGCCCCGACAGTTACCTCGGCCTGCGCCTTGCGCCCGACATGCTGCCCTTCACGCGGCAGATCCAGATCGCGGCCGACTTCGCCAAGGGCTGCGTGGCGCGCCTGGCCGGACGGGAAGTGCCGTCGTGGGACGACAACGAGACGACGCTAGACGAGCTGCGCGCACGCATCCGCAAGACCATCGACTACGTGCAGTCGGTGCCTGCGGCGGAGGTCGACGGCAGCGAGTCGCGCGAGATCGTGTTGCAGATGCGTGTCGGCGACCCGCGGCGCTACGTCGGGCAGGCCTACCTGACGCAGTACGTGCTGCCGAACTTCTATTTCCACGCCACGACGGCATACGCGCTGCTTCGCCAGGCCGGCGTGGACGTGGGCAAGCGCGACTTTCTCGGATAGGGCCTTGCGCTCAGCGCGCCGCCGTGCGCGCCTTCCCCGGCGCCGCACCGCCCCCGGCCTGCGCGCGCTGCGCCGGCATCGGCTTGGCCGCGACGCTGGCCTTCTTGCCGACGGCCGGCTTGACGGCCAGACGCGTCGCCGGCACGTCCTGCTTTCTTGCCACGCGCGCCTGGCGTGACGGTGCGGGCTCCAGCTTCAGGACGATCTTCTGCCCGGCCTTGAAGCTGGCCTGCGGAGAGACCCCGTTCCACTCCGCCACCTGGGCGCGGGTGACGCGGTAGCGCTGCGCCACGGCCGCCACGCTGTCGCCGCGGCGGCCGGCCTTGAAACTCACGGTGCGCAGGGGTCGGGCCTCGGGCGATAGCACCAGGCGGGCATGGTCGGCGATGTGCTCGGCCACGTCGGCATCAGTCTGCGCGTCGCGCGGCACCAGCAGCGTCGAGCCGGCCTGCACCAGCATGCCCTGCGGGATTCGATTGGTTTCGCGCAGCTCACCTTCGCTCATGCCGATCAGGCGCGCCGCGTCGGCAGGCTTCAGCGTCTTCGGCGCCACCCACGCTGTCCAGCTGGCCAGCGGCCGCGTGTAGGCCGCCAGTTCACGCACGAAGCGGTTCGCGTTGTCGTAAGGCAGCAGCACCTGCGGCGTGCCGGCGGCCAGGATCACTGGCTTGTTCATCTGCGGATTGAGCTGCTGGAACTCGTCCAGGCTCATACCAGCCAGTTCGACGGCCAGGCCAACGTCGATGTCGCGTTCGATGGGCACGCTCAGGAAGAAGGGGTGGTTCTCCAGCGGCTGCAGCGCCAGCGCGAAGGCCTCGGGTTGGCGCACGATGTTCTTCACCGCTTGCAGCTTGGGTACGTAATCGCGCGTTTCCTGGGGCATGCGCAATGCGTCGTAGTTTGTCGGCTGGCCAGCGCGCCGGTTGCGCTCGATGGCGCGCGCCACGTTGCCCTGGCCCCAGTTGTAGGCCGCCAGTGCAAGATGCCAGTCATCGAACAGCCCGTGCAGGCGCTGCAGGTAGTCGAGCGCGGCGCGCGTGCTGGCCAGCACGTCGCGGCGATCGTCGCGGAACAGGTTCTGGCGCAGCTCGAAGTCTTGTCCCGTCGCCGGCATGAATTGCCACATGCCCGACGCAGAGGCGCGCGACATCGCCTGTGGGTTGAAGGCGCTTTCGATGAAGGGCAGCAGTGCCAGTTCGGCCGGCATGCCGCGGCGCTGCACTTCCTCGACGATGTGGAAGAGGTACCGGCCGCCACGCGCCGTCATGCGTTGCACGTAGGCAGGGTCGCGGGCGTACCACTGCTCCCACTTCCGAACGAGTTCGTTGTCGACGTCTTCCATCGCGTAACCGTCACGCACGCGCTGCCAGAGGTCTGATCGTGGGGCATCGGCATGCCGGTCGAACCGGGCGCGGGGCAGGGCCGCGGCGCCGGCATCTGCAGCGCCACGAGCGTCATCTGTTGCCGCGGGCGCCGTCGAGGCCGCGGTGCCGGGCAGCGCCACCGTCGTGCTCGGTGTGGGCAGCGCCACGTTCGGCTCAGGGGCGGGCACGGTGGCGCAGCCCGCGGCCAGCAGCAGCGCAACCGTTGCGCCGGCCAGTCGCCAGGGTCGAAGGGTCGTCGGGAACAGGATCATCGGTAACGGTTCTTCCATTCGCGCAAGGTGGTGAGAACGGACACTGCGTCTTCGCCATCGGCACCCTGCGCCCGGGCTGCGGCGATCACGGCCGGCTCGGTGCAACGCAGGAAAGGGTTGATCTGGCGCTCCACACCGATGCTCGAGGGCAGGGTGGGCGTTCCCTCGGCACGCAAGGCCCTGCAACGCGCATCGTAAGCTGCCCGCTCGGCATTCCCCGGCTCCACCGCAGCCGCGAAGCGCAGGTTCGCCAGCGTGTACTCGTGCGTGCAGCACACTCGCGTGCCACCCGGCAGCGCCGCCAGGCGCGAGAGTGACTCGTGCATCTGCGCCGGCGTGCCTTCGAACAGGCGGCCGCAGCCGGCCGAGAAGAGCGTGTCGCCGCAGAACAGCAGCGGATCCTCGGCCACGCCTTGCTGGAAGTACGCGATATGTCCGGCCGTGTGGCCGGGCACGTCGATGACGCGGAAGTGCATGCCCAGCACGTCGACCGTATCGCCGTCGTGCAGCGGCACGAAGGGCGCGGGTATGCGCTCGCGCGCCGGGCCCCACACCGGCCCGTGCAGCCGCGGCCGCAACGCGTCGACGCCGCCGACGTGATCGGCATGGTGGTGCGTCACTAGAATGCCGGCGAGTTCCAGGCCCTGGGCTTCCAGCGCCTGCATCACGGGTGCCGCATCACCCGGATCCACCACCACGGCCTGCGTGCCGTCGTGAAGCATCCAGATGTAGTTGTCTGCGAAGGCGGGCAGCGCTGAAAGATTCATGACGCGAGACGAGTCGATCGAGGAATTGGGGGCCTGGCTGCACACCGCGCCCGGCCGCTACATGCTGGCTTGGGAACAGGCTCGATTGGACCACGCCGTGGCCGACGCCTTCGGCTTTCACGCGCTGCAGCTGGGGCTGCCCGAACTCGACGGTCTGCGCGCCAACCGCATGCCGCACCGCTGGGTGGCGAGCGACTCGCTGATCGTGCCTGAAGCCCTGGCGCTGCCGCCGGTGGATGCCGAACTGCTGACGACCCAGGTGGCACACCAGCCTATCGCACTGCACTGCGAGTTCGATGCGCTGCCCTTCCCAGACGCCAGCATCGACCTCGTCGTGCTGCCGCACGCGCTGGAACTGGCGCGAGACCCGCACCACACCCTGCGTGAGGTGGAGCGCGTGCTGGTGCCCGAGGGGCGCGTCGTCATCGCCGGCTTCAATCCGGCCAGCCTGTGGGGCCTTCGCCAGCGCGCCGGACGCGTCAAGCAGGGCCTGGGCATCCACCGCGACGGGCCGCTTTACCTGCCGCGCGCCGGCGACTTCCTGGGCTACTGGCGGCTGCGCGACTGGCTGCGCCTGCTGGGCTTCGAGGTCGAGGCCGGCCGCTTCGGCTGTTGGCGCCCGCCGCTGCGCAGCGAGCACTGGCTGGAGCGCTTTGCCTGGATGGACCGTCTGGGCAACAACTGGTGGCCGGTGCTGGGCAGCGTCTACTTCCTGCAGGCCGTCAAGCGCGTGCGTGGCATGCGGCTGGTGGGCATGGCGCGCAACGAGAGGCGCAAGTCTGCCGCTGCACCCGCGGTGGTGGCCAACCGGCAGCCCGCAGCGGCACGGTCGCAGCCCCGGGTCGAAAGTCAAGTGGAGCTGGAAAGCTGATGTCCGAAGTGGTGATCTACGCCGACGGCGCCTGCCGCGGCAACCCCGGCCCCGGTGGCTGGGGCGCGTGGCTCCAGAGCGGCGCGCACGAGAAGGAAATCTTCGGTGGCGAGAAGCTCACCACCAACAACCGCATGGAGCTCACCGCGGTGATCCAGGCGCTGGCCACGCTGCAGAAACGCTGCACGGTCACCGTCTACACCGACAGCGAGTACGTGAAGAACGGCATCACGACGTGGATCCATGGCTGGAAGGCGCGTGGCTGGAAGACGGCTGACAAGAAGCCGGTGAAGAACATCGAACTCTGGCAGCGCCTGGACGAACTCAACGCCGCACACGCCGTGCAATGGCGATGGGTGAAGGGCCACGCCGGCGACCCCGGCAACGAACGTGCCGACCGGCTGGCCAACCTGGGCGTCGACAGCGTCCTGGCCTGAGCCGCACGCCAGGCCCCCGCCCGGCCGCGCGGCAAGGAACGCAACGCAAAGTTAAAGTCCAAGGTTGCGCACCGCCCGTCGAACAGCCAGAAAGCAGCCTTTGAAGAAATTGCACACCGCCGTGGCCGTGATCGGCCTTGCGGCCGCCGGCGTCCTCGCCTGGTGGTGGCAGAACACGCCGAAGCCGGCTCCCATGGCGGCCGCAGGCGCGGCGGCCCCTGGCGCGCCCGGCCCCGCGCGCGGGCCGGGCGGGCCAGGCGGTGCCGGTGGCCCGGCGCCGGTGGAAGTGGCCCAGGCGCAGACCGCCACGCTCACCGACGACGTGCAGGCCGTCGGTTCGCTGAAGTCCAACCAGGGCGTGATGCTGCGCCCCGAAGTGAGTGGCAGGGTCGCGAAGCTGGGCTTCGCCGACGGGCAGCGCGTGCGGCGTGGCCAGTTGCTGGTGCAACTGGACGACACCCTGCAGCAGGCCCAACTCAAGCAGTCCGAGGCGCAGGCGAGCATCGCGCGCACCAACTTGCAGCGCAGCCGTGAACTGCTGGGGCAGGGTTTCATCAGCCAGAGCGCCGTCGATCAGAACGCGGCCAGCCTGGAGGTTGCCGAAGCCCAGGTGGCGCTGGCGCGCGCGCAGTTGGCGCGGCTGAAGGTGCTTGCGCCTTTCGACGGCACGGCTGGCATCCGCCTTGTCGACGTGGGCGACTACGTGAAGGATGGTGCCGACATCGTCAATATCGAGGACCTGTCGTCACTGAAGGTGCAGTTCACGGTGCCTGAGCGCACCATCGACCGCCTGCGCCCTGGCCAGGCCGTCGACGTGGCCGTCGATGCCTTGCCCGGCCGCAATTTCAAGGGTCGCGTGCAGGCCATCGACTCGCAGGTCGACGCCAACGGCCGCGCATTGCAGGTGGTGGCGCAGGTCGAGAACCCGGGGGCGCTGCTCAAGCCCGGCATGTTCGCGCGGCCGCGCGTGGTCTTCGCGGTGCGTGAAGGCGCCATCGTCGTGCCCGAAGAGGCGCTGGTGCCGCTGGGCGGCAAGCAGGTCGTGTTCAAGCTGGTCGAGGGTGCCGACGGCAAGAAGGTGGCGCAGCGTGTCGATGCGCGCATCGGCCTGCGCCTGCCGGGCAAGGTCGAGATCCTGGACGGGCTGAAGGCGGGCGACAGTGTCATCACGGCCGGCCACGAACGCCTGCTGCGTGGCAACAACCTGGCGGTGCGCGTGATCGACCTGGCGAAGGCCGGCGGCGCGGGGGGCGGCGGAAAGCCCGTGGGCGGGCCGGCCTCCGGTCCGGCTGCGGGCGGGCCGTCGGGTGTTCCTGCCGGCGCTGTCCAGGTGATGCCGGCGGCCAGCGCCGCACGCGCGACGCCGGTCTGACGGCTGCGCCCAGTCCCAGAGGAAACCCCATGCGCCTGTCCGAAACCTCCATTCGCCGCCCGGTGCTGGCCTGCGTGATGTCGCTGTTGCTGGTGCTGGTCGGCCTGGTGTCCTTCAAGGAACTCAGCCTGCGCGAGTATCCGCGCATCGACGAGCCGCTGGTCAACGTCAGCACGCGGCTGCTGGGCGCTTCCTCCGAGGTCATCGAGTCGCAGGTGACCAAGCCGCTGGAAGACAGCATCGCGGGCATCGACGGTGTCGACATCATGACCTCGGTGTCGCGCACCGAGAGCAGCCAGATCACGGTGCGATTCAAGCTCAGCAAGGACCCCGACACCGCGGCGGCCGAGGTGCGCGACCGTGTGGCCCGGGTGCGCGGCCGCCTGCCCGAGGCCGCCGACGAATCGATCATCAGCAAGGTCGAGGCCGATGCCACGCCCACCATCTGGCTGGCCTACACCAGCGAGACGATGGGCCCGCTGGAACTCACCGACCTCGTCAACCGCGTCGTCAAGCCTCGACTGCAGACGATCACGGGCGTGGCCGACGTGCAGATCGGCGGTGACCGCCGCTTCGCGATGCGCATCTGGGTCGACCCCGACCGCCTGGCGGCCTACCGCCTGACGGTGCAGGACGTGGAAGACGCGCTGCGGCGGCAGAACCTCGAAGTGCCGGCCGGGCGCATCGAGAGCCAGCAGCGCGAGTTCAGCGTCACCGCGCGCACCGACCTGAACACGGTGGCGCAATTCAACGAAGTGGTGCTGAAGAACGTCGGCGGCAGCATCGTGCGGCTGCGCGACGTGGCGCGCGTGGAAGAGGCGGCGGCCAGCGAACGTTCGCGCGTGCGCCTGAACGGCGTGCCCAGCGTCAGCACCGGCATCATCCGCAACGCCACCGCCAACCCGCTGGAAGTGGCCGATGGCGTGCGCGCGCTGATGCCGCAGATCCAGCGTGACCTGCCGCCTTCGGTGACGGTGCTGCAGGCCAACGACAACTCGGTCTTCATCGACCGCTCGATCAAGGCCGTCTACACCACGGTGGCCGAGGCCGTGGTGCTGGTGGCACTGGTGGTCTTCATCTTCCTGCGCACGCTGCGTGCATCGTTCATCCCGCTGGTGACCATCCCGGTCAGCCTGATCGGCAGCTTCGCGCTCATCGCGCTGGCCGGCTTCACGATCAATACGCTGACGCTGCTGGCACTGGTGCTGGCCATCGGCCTGGTGGTCGACGACGCCATCGTCGTGCTCGAGAACATCTATCGCCACATCGAGGAGGGGCTGGAGCCCTTCCAGGCCGCGATCAAGGGCGTGCACGAGATCAGCTTCGCCGTGGTGGCGATGACGCTGACACTGGCCGCGGTGTTCGCGCCGCTGGCCTTCACGCCTGGCCGCACCGGGCGGTTGTTCGGCGAATTTGCGCTGACGCTGGCCGGCGCGGTGCTGGTGTCGGGCTTCGTGGCGCTGACGCTGACGCCGATGCTCTGCAGCAAGCTGCTGCGCCACGCCGAGCATCCCACGCGCTTCGACCGCGGCATGGAGCGGCTGCTCGTCAAGCTGGCCAACGGCTACGCCGTGGCGCTGCGCTGGTCGCTGGGCCGGCGCTGGCTGGTGGTGCTGGTGATGCTGGCCTCGGCCGGCGGCAGCTACGCGCTGTTCACCAACGCCAAGAGCGAGCTTTCGCCGATGGAAGACCGCGGCGTGATCGCGATGCCGATCCGTGCCCCCGACGGTGCGACGCTGGACTACACCGCGCGCTATCTCGACGCCATCGACCGCATCACCGAGCAGTACCCCGAGTTCGACCGCCGCTTCACCTTCATCGGAGGTGGCCAGGTGTCCAGCGCCTTCGGCGTGCTGCGCACGGTGGACTGGGCCGATCGCACGCTCACTACGCAACAGTTGCAGCAGAAGCTGTTGCCACAGCTGATGGCGCTGCCGGGCATCAGCGTGTTCCCGGTGACGCCGCCCAGCCTGGGGCAGGGATTCCGGGCGCGCGCCGTCAATTTCGTCATCGTCAGCGGCGACAGCTACCCGAACATGGCGCGCGCCGCCCAGACCATCATCGCCGAGATGCAGAAGAACCCGGGCATCGTGCAGCCCGACAGCGACCTGCAACTGAACAAGCCCGAGATCTTCATCGACGTCGACCGGGCGCGTGCCGCCGACATCGGCGTCTCTGTCGACACCGTGGCGCGCACGGTCGAGAGCATGCTCGGCGGCCGTGTCGTCACGCGCTACAAGCGCGACGCCGAGCAGTACGACGTGCTGGTGCAGACCGAAAGCCGCGGCCGCAGCACGCCCGAGGACATCGACCGCATCTTCGTGCGCGGCCGCAACGACACCATGGTGCCGCTGTCGTCGCTGGTGAAGGTGCGCGAATCGGTGAGCCCGCGCGAGCTGAACCACTTCAACCAGCGCCGCTCGGTCAGCATCACGGCCAACCTGGCGCCGGGCTATTCGCTGGGCGAGGCGCTGGCCTTCATGGACGAGACCGCTGCGCGCGTGCTGCCCGAGGGTTACGCCACCGAACTGAACGGCGTCAGCCGCGAGTTCAAGGCCTCGTCGGGCGCCTTAGGCGTGGTCTTCGTGCTGGCGCTGCTGTTCATCTTCCTGGTGCTCGCGGCGCAGTTCGAGAGCTTCGTCGACCCCTTCGTCATCCTGCTGGCGGTGCCGTTGAGCATGGTGGGAGCGCTGGCAGCGCTGCAGATTTCCGGCGGCACGCTCAACGTGTTCTCGCAGATCGGCCTCATCACGCTGGTGGGCCTGATCACCAAGCACGGCATCCTGATCGTCGAGTTCAGCAACCAGCTGCGCAAGCAGGGCCGCGATGTCATGGATGCGGTGACCGAGGCCGCCGCTCTGCGCCTGCGCCCCATACTGATGACCACCGGCGCGATGGTGCTGGGCGCGCTGCCGCTGGCGTTGGCCACGGGCGCCGGCGCCGAGAGCCGGCAGCAGATCGGCTGGGTGATCGTCGGTGGCATGAGCGTGGGCACGCTGCTGACCATCTTCGTCGTACCGACGATCTACACGCTGTTCGCGCGCAAGGGCATTCCGGGCGAGATCACCACGCCGTCGCTGGAAGAGGCCGCTGCCGGCGCCGACTGAAGGCGTCCTGCCGATCCCCGGGCTGGGATCGACCGGTACAAGTTCACGGAAAGTAGACAGCGGGCGCGGGCGCCTCATGCCCGTTCACGCCCTTCACGCTTGCTTGCACCTGGCGGGCGGCGCGCCGTCTATGGTCGACGCCTGCCTGTGCGGCTCGATCGCGCGGGCTCACTCTGAGCAAGACGCGACACACCATGCATTACTCGATCCGTTGGTTCTTGCCGCTGATATCGGCGCTGATGTTCTGGTCGGCCGCGAACGCGCAGCCCGCGAGCGCTGCACCGCGCGCCAAGCCGGCCTTTCCGACCGTCACGCTGCCCGAGGCACGCTCGCAAGGCCAGCGCGCCATCGATCTGCTGGGCAGCCGGCTGCACGAGGTGGCCGCCTGGTACGGCAAGTCGCCCGACGAGTTCCGCGCGCTGATGCTCAACGACCGCACGCTCAAGCTGGACCGCCGCGCGCGGGTCTTCGTCGAAGACGAGATCCGCACACCGCTGCCCGCGCTGCAGCCGCAGCAGAGCACGTCCACCGCGCTCGACGGCACATTGGCGCCGCTGGACCAGACCTTCCTGCTGCACAGCCGCCCGGGTGCCAAGCGCACGATCTACCTGAACTTCCGCGGCGCCACGCTCAGCAACACGGCCTGGAGCACGACGACACTGACCGCGCTGCCCTTCGACACCGACGGTTTCCCCAACACCTTCAGCACGGCCGAGCTGCAGCGCATCCAGTACATCTGGCAGCGCGTGGTCGAGGACTACGCGCCGTTCGACGTCGACGTGACGACCGAGCAGCCCCCCGGCGACCGCCTGACGCGCGCCGGCAGCACCGACGACATCTACGGCACGACGGTCGTCATCACCAGCCGCAGCGGCGTCTACAACTGCAGCTGCGGCGGCGTGGCCTACCTGGGCGTGTTCGACGACACCAGCGACTTCTACAAGCCGGCCCTGGTGTTCTGGGATGCGCTGGGTGCCAGCGAGAAGAACGTGGCCGAGGCCATCAGCCACGAGGCCGGACACAACATGGGCCTGGGCCACGATGGCACGGCCAGCACGGGCTACTACACGGGCCACGGCAGCGGCGCCACGGGCTGGGCCCCGATCATGGGCGTGGGCTACTACCAGGCGCTGGTGCAGTGGAGCCGCGGTCAGTACAGCGGCGCCAACAACGTGCAGGACGATTACACGGTGATGCAGGGCAACGGCTTGCCGCTGCGGCCCGATGACCACGGTGGCAGCGTCTCTACCGCCAGCACCATGTCGCGCAGCGACGTCAACGGGGTGAGCACTTTCGACGCCGAGGGCGTGATCGAGCGGCCCGGCGACGTCGACGCCTTCGCCTTCTACGCCGCCGCCGGCACCGCCACGGTGACGCTGAGCCCGGCGGCGCGCTCTGCCAACCTCGACGCCGTTGTCGAACTGCGCAACGCCGCTGGCCAGGTGCTCACCAGCGCGAACCCGCTGGAGGCCGTGAACGCCAGCCTCTCCTTCGTGCTGCCTGCCTCCGGTAACTACTACGTCACCGTCAAAGGCAGCGGCAAGGGTGACGCGCTGCTCACGGGCTACAGCGACTACGGCAGCCTGGGCCAGTACGCGCTGGCCGTGACTGCGACCTCCGGCGTCGGCCAGCCGCCGACGGCCGCGCTGGCGGCCAACCCGACCAGCGGCACCGTGCCGTTGACGGTCACCTTCTCGGCTGCCGGCTCCAGCGACCCCGAAGGCGGCAACTTGACGTACGCGTGGACCTTCGGTGACGGCAGTTCGGCCAACGGCGCCTCCATCAGCCACGTTTACAACACAGCCGGCAGCTACACCGCCGAGTTGCGCGTCACGGACAGCAGCGGTCTGACGTCGCTGCGCAGCGTGAATATCGACGTGCGTGCGCCTGTTGTCCTGCAGAGTCTGGCTGTGTCCGACATCGCGATGAGCCTGTCGGTGCAGCGCAATGGACTGGGACGCGCCAAGGCCGTGGTGAAGGTGCTTGATACCTCCGGGAACCCGGTGCCGGGCGCCACCGTCAACGGCCGCTGGAGCGGCTTGGTGAGCGGCACCGTGGGCGCCATCACCGGCAACGCGGGGTCGGCGACCTTCTCGTCTCCGCAGACACGCAGCAGGGGCACGTTCACCTTCACGGTGACCGGCGTCACGCTCGCTGGCTACAGCTACGAAGCGGGTCGGAATACCGAGACAACCGACTCGATCACGCGCTGATCGGGATGCCCGCCGCGAGCGCGGCGGGCCAGACGGCTCAGGCGGGTTGCACCGCCAGCCGCCCCCGCTGCGCCTGCAGCGTGCGTGACAGCAGGCTGGTGGCGGCATAGATGGCGCTGATCGCCGGCGTCGGTGTCTCGGTGATGCGACCCAGTTCGACCACCGAACCCACCAGCGCTTCCAGTTCCAGTGCGCGGCCGGCTTCCACGTCCTGCAGCATCGAAGTCTTGTGCGCGCCCACTGCCTCGGCGCCGGCGATGCGCTGCTCGAGGCTGATCTTGAAGGCCACGCCCAGCTTCTCGCCCACGGCCTGGGCCTCGCGCATCATGCTGGCGGCCAGTTCGCGCGTCAGCGGGTAGCGGCAGATGTCTTCCAGCGTGGCGTGCGTCAGCGCCGAGATCGGGTTGAAGGTCAGGTTGCCCCAGAGCTTGACCCAGATCTCGCTGCGGATGTCGCGCGACACCGGGCTCTTGAAGCCGGCGGCCATCATCACCTTACTCAGTGCGTCGATGCGTTCGCTGCGGCTGCCGTCGAGCTCACCCAGGCTGAAGCGGTTGCCCTCGATGAGCTTGACCACACCCGGCGCCACCAGTTCGCTGGCCGGGTAGACGACGCTGCCGATCAGGCGCCCGGGCTCGATGTTCGCGGCAATCAGGCCGTCAGGGTCCAGGCTCTGCAGGCTGCGGCCCTCGAAGGGGCCGGCAAGCTTGTGGAAGTACCACCAGGGCACGCCGTTGATCATCGTCACCACCATGGTCTGCGGGCCGAAGAGGCTCCGCAGGTCGGGCAGCAGGTCCTTCACCTGGTGTGCCTTGACGGTGAGCAGCACCACGTCCTGCTCGCCGGCGTCGGCGTAGCGCTGCACGGCGCGCAGGTTCGGGCCCACAGGTGCCAGTTCCTCGCTCCCGTCTTCCAGGATCAACTTGAAGCCGTTCGAGTTGATGGCCTCGAGGTTGCGGTTGCGGGCGATGAAGGTGACCTGCTGCCCGCTGCGCGAGAGTTTCGCGCCGAGGTAGCCCCCGATGGCCCCGGCGCCGACGACGGCGATCTTCATGTGCGGTTTCTCGGCGTGTTCTCGCGCGCCCGGTAGAAGTTCTTCAGGGCACCGATCATGGGCCACACCAGCATCACCATGGCCAGCCCGGCGATGCTGCCCACCAGTGGGTTGCTCCAGAAGATGCTGAGCGAGCCTTCGCTGAGCAGCATGGCCTGGCGGAAGCTGCCCTCGGCCATGTCGCCCAGCACCAGCGCCAGCACCATGGGGGCCATCGGGTACTTCAGCTTCTTGAACAGGTAGCCCAGCACGCCGAAGACGAGCATCAGCACGACGTCGAACATCGAGCTGTGCACCGTATAGGCGCCGATGGCGCAGATGACGATGATGACGGGCCCGATGATCGAGAACGGGATGCGCAGGATGGCCGCCCACCAGGGCACCGTGGTCAGCACGACGATCAGGCCCACGATGTTGCCGATGTACATGCTGGCGATCAGGCCCCAGACGAATTCCTTCTGCTCGACGAAGAGCATGGGCCCGGGCTGCAGGCCCCAGATCAGCAGACCGCCCAGCAGCACGGCGGCCGTCGGCGAGCCCGGGATGCCGAGTGTGAGCATGGGCAGCAGTGCCGCCGTGCCGGCGGCGTGGGCCGCGGTCTCGGGCGCGACCACGCCTTCGATGCGACCCTTGCCGAAACTGTTCGGGTCTTTCGACATGCGGCGGGCGATGCCGTAGCTCATGAAGCTGGCCGGCGTGGCGCCGCCGGGTGTGATGCCCATCCAGCAGCCCACCAGCATCGAGCGCAGGAAGATCTTCCAGTGCTGCAGCAACTCACCCCAGGTCTGCCACACCACCTTGAAGTTGATCCGCGCGCTCTTGCCCTTGAAGGACAGGCCTTCCTCCATCGTGAGCAGGATTTCGCCGATGCCGAACAGGCCGATCACGGCGATGAGGAAGTCGAATCCCTTCAGCAGTTCGGGCACGCCGAAGGTCATGCGCAGCGTGCCGGTGACGGCGTCCAGGCCCACGGCGGCAAGCGCGAAGCCCAGCATCATCGCGGCGATGGTCTTGGCCGGCGGTTCCTTGCTCATGCCGACGAAACTGCAGAAGGTCAGCAACTGCACCGCGAAGAACTCGGCAGGCCCGAACTTCAGCGCAAACTTCGCCAGCAGCGGCGCCAGGAAGGTGATCAGCAGCACCGCAAAGATGGCGCCGACGAAGGACGAAGTGAATGCCGTGGTCAGCGCCTGCGCGGCGCGGCCCTGCTGCGCCATCGGGTAGCCGTCGAAGGTGGTGGCCACGCTCCAGGGTTCACCCGGGATGTTGAACAGGATCGACGTGATCGCGCCGCCGAACAGCGCGCCCCAGTAGATGCAGCTCAGCATGATGATGGCCGAGGTGGGGTTCATGCTGAAGGTCAGCGGCAGCAGGATGGCCACGCCGTTGGCGCCGCCCAGGCCGGGCAGCACGCCGATCAGCACGCCCAGCGTGATGCCGACGAACATGAGGCCGATGTTGGGCAGCGTCATCGCGACGCCGAAGCCGTGGGCCAGGTTCTGGATCTCTTCCATGGCGTGCTACAGGCCGACCAGGGCTTCGAGCGGACCTTTGGGCAGGGGCACCAGGAACCAGCGTTCGAACACGAGGTAGAAGAACAGGGGCACGCCCACCGACACCGCGGCGGTGAGCGCAGCCCCGTGCTTGCCGTGACGCAGCATGAAGTAGGCGACGAGCACCACCGAAGAGACGTAGATGCCCATGACGGTCACCAGCGCCACGTAGACCGTCATCGGCCACAGGATGGCCATCACCAGGCGCAGCTGCTCGCGCTCGGCGAAGACCTCGCGCACACGCCAGCGGCGCAGCGCCTTGAAGGCGGTCCAGCCGCTGGAACCCAGCAGCGCCAGCCCGATGTAGAAGGGAAAGTAGCCCGAGCGCGGACCGTCCTCGCCCCAACCTATGCCCACGCGCAGGCTGTCGGCCAGCACCAGGCCGGCCAGCGTCATCAGAAAGAGCGCGACGAGCAGCTCGGGCCATCGCACGCCGACGGCGTCGGCGTGGCTGTCTGCTTGCGACATGCCGTGGCCCCTACTTGGCCAGGAAGCCGGCTTCGCGCATCAGCTCCCGGTGAAGCTGTTCGTTCTTCGCCACCCAGTCGAAGTAGGGCTGGCCCGACAGGGTGGTCTGGTTGAAGGCGCCCTTGTTCATGAACTCCTTCCACTCGGGCAGCGCACGCACCTTGGCCAGCAGGTCGACGTAGAACTTCGTCTGCTCCGGCGTCACGCCCGGCGCCATGAAGATGCCGCGCAGCATCACGTACTCGGCCGGGATGCCGGCCGACGCGCAGGGCGGGATGTCGGCCCACGACATCGTCGCGGTCAGCTTCTCCTTGTAGGGCATCGCCGCCTTGTCGAACACGCACAGCGGGCGCAGCTTGCCGGCACGCCAGTGCGATTCGGCCTCGATGGGGTTGTTCACCGTGGCATCGATGTGCTTGCCGACCAGCTGCACGGCCACGTCGCCACCGCCCTTGAACGGGATGTAGGTGATCTTCTTGCCGGCGGCCTTTTCCAGCAGCACGGTGATGATCTGGTCTTCCTGCTTGCTGCCGGTGCCGCCCATCTTCAGGCCCTTGTCGGGGCCGGCCTTCAGTGCGTCGAAGAACTGCTTGGCCGTCTTGTGCGGCGACTCTTCGTTGACCCACAGCACGAACTGGTCGAGCGCCATCATCGACACCGGCGTCATGTCGCGCCAGTTGAACGGCACGCCGGTGGCCAGCGGGGTGGTGAACAGGTTGCTCAGCGTGATGATGATCTTGTGCGGGTTGCCCTTGTCGCCCTTGACGTCCAGGAAACCTTCGGCTCCGGCGCCGCCGCTGCGGTTCACCACGACGATGGGCTGGTTCATCAGCTTGTTCTTCGCGACCACACCCTGGATGAAGCGGGCCATCTGGTCGGCTCCGCCACCGGTGCCGGCGGGCACCACGAATTCCACCGGCTTGGCCGGTTCCCAGGCGCGGGCGGCCGGGCTGAGCGCCAGGGCTGCGGCGCCGGCGAGCAGGGCCCCCAGCGCGCGCAGCATCGGGGCCGGGCGCGCGGTGGCGCGGGCAGGGCGGTTAAGGGTCCAGTTCATGTCGTCTCCTAGATTCAGAGGGAAGTCACATGCAATGGGCGCAGCCGCGGGGTCGCGAGCTGTCGTCGGTGAAGTCTGTTGAGGGGCGTGCAAGGCGCCTTGAAGCGAATGTAGCCGCGCCTTTGCGGGACGACTATTCACAAGTTCTGGTGCTGAAGTTAAGCTTTTCCTTATCGAAGAGTGTTAAGGATTAAGGATTACCCTAGGCTTCAACCCAGCCCCAGCTTGGCCGCCAAGCCGATGCGCTGCAACTTGCCGGTGGCGCCCTTTGGGATCTCCTCCATGAAGAGGATCTTCTTCGGCACCTTGAAGTCGGCTGCGCGTTTGCCGACGAAGTCCTGCAATTCACGCTCGGTGACGGCCTGGCCTTCGCGCAGCACCACGCAGGCGGCCACCTCCTCGCCCAGCTTGGGGTGCGGCATGCCGAAGCACACCACCTGCGCCACGGCGGGGTGGTCCATCAGGATCTCGTCGACCTCGCGCGGGCTGACCTTCTCGCCGCCACGGTTGATGATCTCCTTCAACCGGCCGGTCAGGCTGACATAGCCTTCGTCGTCCATCACGCCCTGGTCCCCGGTGCGGAACCAGCCGTTAGTGAAGGCCTCGGCATTGGCCTTGGGGTTGTTCTCGTAGCCGGCGGTCACGTTGTCGCCGCGGATGACGATTTCGCCGATCTCGCCGCGCGGCAGCAGGGTGCCGTCCTCGTCCATGATCGCTACCTCCGGGCCCGCCGCAATGCCGACGCTGCCGGGCTTGCGGGCCGCCGGGGGCAGCGGGTTGCTGGCCATCTGATGACAGGCCTCGGTCATGCCGTAGCTCTCGATCAGCGGTGACTTGAACACCTCTTCGAGTTCACGGATGACCTGCGGCGGCATCGAACTGCTGCTGCTGCGGATGAAGCGCAACGGATGTCGTGAGATGACCTCGGCGTTCTTGCCGGCGCGGCTGAGGATGGCCTGGTGCATGGTCGGCACCGCCGTGTACCAGGTGGGTTTGGCCTCGTCCATCCAGCCGAAGAACTTCAGCGCGTTGAAGCCGGGCGTGCAATAGACCTGCGAGCCCGCGGCCAGCGGCGCCAGCACGCCGGCGATCAGCCCGTGGATGTGGAACAGCGGCATGATGTTCAGGCCGCGGTCGGCAGGCGTGAACTGCAGCATGCGACCGATGTTGCGGGCCGAGGCGCAGAGGTTGCGCTGCGACAGCGGCACGATCTTCGGCCGTGAAGTGGTGCCGCTCGTGTGCAACACCATCGAGACGTCGTCCGGTTGGGCCGTGCCGCCGTGGGCGGCCGGCGTGCCGCCTTCACCATCCCGGGGCCGGAGCGTGAAGTCGCCAGCGGCGCTGCCAGGTACCAGGTCGAGCAGGCGCACTCCCAGCTTGGTGGCCACCTCGATGGCAGGCGAGGCGCTGTCGTGCTCGACGATCAGCGCCTTGGCGTTCAGATCCGACAGGTAGAACTCGAACTCGTCGGCGCGGTAGGCCGGGTTCAGCGGCGCCGTGGTCACGCCGCAGGCCGCGCTGAGGAAGCAGGTGGCCATCTCGGGGCCGTTGGCCAGCACGATGGCGACACGGTCGTTGCGGCCGATGCCCAGCGCGTTCAATTTGCTCAAGGTCTTGTCGACGAGGGCACGCAGGCCACCGAAGGTAAGGGCCGGGCGACCGGGCGCGGTGATAGCCACGGCGTCGTCGGCTGAGGTGCCCAGCATGCGGATGAGTGAAGGTTGCATCGTGTCCTCGGGGGAAGTGAGAAGAGCACGGGGCGCGGCCACTGGTGGGGCTGCGCGCTGTGCGAGGTTCATGGGTTGGGGAGGGATCTGCCCGGTTTATAAGGGATGCGCCAGTCCCGCGTGAGCCGGCCTTCCACGGCCATCGTTCAGCCTTTCGGGCTCGAAGAGACTTTGTGTCTCATCAGTCGGCCATGCTCACGTTCCCAGTCGCGCTTCTTTTCGGTTTCGCGTTTGTCGTGCAGTGCCTTGCCCTTGGCCAGCGCGATCTCGGCCTTGACGCGACCGCCCTTGTAGTGCAGGTTCAGCGGCACCAGGGTATAGCCCTTCTGCTCGATCTTTCCGATGAGGCGCCTGATCTGCGCCTTGTGCATCAGCAGCTTCTTCGTGCGGTCGGCTTCGGGTTGCACGTGGGTCGACGCGGCGCGCAGCGCATTGATGCGGCAGCCGATCAGGAAGAGTTCGCCGTCGCGCACGTGCACGTAGCCGTCGGTCAACTGCACCTGGCCGGCGCGGATGGCTTTCACTTCCCATCCGCTCAGCACCATGCCGGCCTCGAACTGCTCTTCGATGCTGTACTCGAAACGGGCGCGGCGATTTTCGGCGATGTTGGACATGGTCAGGGCGTCAGTTGAGGGCAAGGGGCCGGGACACAACGCGCTCCTAGAATGGCGAGATAGTATGAAGCACGTGCGCAAGTCGGTCCTGCTCTGGTACTCGCCGCGCGAGATGTACGACCTGGTGACCGGCGTGCATGCTTACCCGCAGTTCCTGCCCTGGTGCGACAGGGCCGAGGTCGTCGACCACCACGCTGACGGCGTCACCGCTAGGCTGGGTCTGGCCTATATGGGCGTGCACCATGCCTTCACGACGCGCAACACGCACCATCCGGACCAGTCGGTCGCCGTGAAGCTGGTCGATGGGCCTTTCTCGAAGCTGGAGGGCACCTGGCTCTTCCAGCCGCTCGGGCGACCAGGCAGCGACGAGTCGGCCTGCAAGATCGAGCTCGACCTGATGTACGCCTTCTCCGGAAGGGCTTTGGAAGTGGTGGTCAGCCCGGTCTTCGACCGTGTGGCCAACACCCTCGTCGATTCCTTCGTGCGGCGCGCCGAGGCGGTGTATGGCCCCCGCTGAAATGCGCGTCGAGGTGGTCTATTGCCCAGGCCCGGGCGTGACCGACCTGCAAGTGCTGGTGCTTGCCCCGGGCGCCACGGTGGCCGACGCGGTGCGGGCCAGTGGCGTGGTGGTCCGCCACGCGCTGGATGCCGGCGCGCTGCGTCTGGGCGTGTGGGGGAAGCCGCGCCCGGCGGAGACCCCGTTGCGAGACCGTGACCGGGTGGAGGTCTACCGCGCGCTCACGGTCGACCCCAAGGAAGCGCGACGCCAGCGATACCAGCGCCACCGCGAGAAGACGGCCAAACGCTGAGGCGCCGGACGGCGCCGCCAGTTACGGTCAGCGGCAGTCCGAGGCGATGACCTCGCGCGCCTGACGCATCTCGTCGGCGCGGCCGCGGTCGTCGAGCACTTCGCGCTCGCCCTTGTCGTTGACCCGTGCGATGCGCTGGCCGGATTCCAGCGCAGAGAGATGGCCGCGCGCACGGCGGCAATTCTCGGCCCGCTTCGCGGATTGCTGTTCTTCAGCGGCCTTGGTCTTGGCCGCCTGTTCCTGCTCGGCCGCGCGGCGCCGGGTCTCCAGTTCACGGTCTCCTGCGGCCTGTCGCATCGGCTGGGCGGCCGATGCTGCACTGGCCGCCATGGCCGGCACGGCGCGGCGGGAATCGGGCACGGGTGCGGGTCGGGCCAGGATGTCCTTTTCGGGAACGTCCAACGGCGGCGGGCGGTCGCTGGCGTTGACCTGACCGGACTTGTCGCGCCACTTCCACTGCGCGTGGGCCAGGGGCGTCGCGACGGTCAGCACCAGGGCTGCCAAGAGGCCGATGACGAACACGCCGCGGCGCGTTGATTCGAAGGACGGTGCACGCATGTTTCGAGTGTAGTGCCGAGGCCGGCAGCCGGGCTGACGCTAATGTCACGGCGCGTCACTGTGCGTGGGCAGCGACAGACCGGGCCCCGAGGGCTCTCTATAATTTCCTTTTGCATCTGGAGCTCTTGCATGCGCCTACTCGGCAAAGCGCTCACCTTCGACGATGTGTTGCTGGTGCCGGCCTATTCCCGGGTGTTGCCGCGCGACACCCGTCTTGCCACCCGCCTATCGCGCAACATCGCTCTCAATTTGCCCCTGGTGTCTGCCGCCATGGACACGGTGACGGAAGCGCGGCTGGCTATTGCCATAGCCCAGGAAGGCGGCATCGGCATAGTTCACAAGAACCTCACGCCCAAGCAGCAGGCGGCCGAAGTGGCACGCGTCAAGCGGTACGAGTCGGGGCTGCTGCGCGATCCCATCACGGTAGGGCCGGCCGCCAGCGTGCGCGAAGTGGTGGCGCTGTCGCGGCAGCACGGCGTATCGGGCTTCCCCGTGGTCGAGGGCAAGACGGTGGTGGGTATCGTCACCAACCGCGATCTGCGCTTCGAGACGCGGCTGGAACTGCCGGTACGCGACGTGATGACGCCGCGCGAGCGCCTGGTCTACGTCCACGAGGGCGCCACCATCGAAGAAGGCAAGGCGCTGATGCATCGCCACCGCCTCGAGCGTGTGCTGGTGGTCAGCGACAGCTTCGAGTTGCGCGGCCTGATGACGGTGAAGGACATCACCAAGCAGACTGACTTCCCCAACGCCGCGCGCGACGCCCATGGCAAGCTGCGTGTCGGCGCCGCGGTGGGCGTTGGCGAAGGCACGGAGGAGCGAGTCGAGCTGCTGGTCAAGGCTGGCGTCGACGTGTTGATCGTCGACACCGCACACGGGCACAGTCAGGGTGTGATCGATCGTGTGCGCTGGGTCAAGCGTCACTTCCCGCAGGTAGACGTCATCGGCGGCAACATCGCCACCGGCAGCGCCGCGCTCGCGCTGGTGGAAGCCGGCGCCGACGCGGTGAAGGTCGGCATCGGCCCCGGCAGCATCTGCACCACGCGCATCGTGGCCGGTGTCGGCGTTCCGCAGATCATGGCCATCGACAGCGTGGCCACCGCCTTGCGCGGCAGCGGCGTGCCGCTGATCGCCGACGGCGGCATCCGCTACAGCGGCGACATCGCCAAGGCCATCGCGGCCGGCGCCGCCAGCGTGATGATGGGCGGCATGTTTGCCGGCACCGAAGAGGCGCCGGGCGAGGTCATCCTCTACCAGGGCCGCAGCTACAAGAGCTACCGCGGCATGGGCAGCATCGGCGCCATGCGGGCCGGCTCGGCCGACCGCTACTTCCAGGAAGCCGACGAGACCAGCAACCCGAACGCCGACAAGCTGGTGCCCGAGGGCATCGAGGGCCGCGTGCCCTACAAGGGCTCGATGGTCAGCATCATCTACCAGATGGCCGGCGGGCTGCGCGCTGCGATGGGTTACTGCGGCTGTGCCACCGTCGACGAGATGCACGAGAGGGCCGAGTTCGTCGAGATCACCGCCGCCGGCATCCGCGAAAGCCACGTGCACGACGTGCAGATCACGAAGGAAGCGCCGAACTACCGCATGGAATGACGCTGGACACGCAGACGCCGCCCAGTGGGCCGAGCGCCGGGCCTTCCCAGGCCGGCCCGCGCCCCCTTGGGGGGCCGCCTGGCGTACCCGCCGGGCGGGTGGCCGACAAGCCCGCCATGCGTTTCATCATGGTGACGGTGCTGATCGACATGCTGGCGGTGGGCATCATCGTGCCTGTGCTGCCGGCGCTGGTCGGCCAGTTCACGGCCAGCCCGTCGGAACAGACCTGGTGGTACGGCGTCATCGCATTCATCTACGCAGCGGCCAGCTTCGTGGCGGCGCCGCTGCTCGGCGCGCTGTCCGACCGCTACGGCCGCCGGCCGGTGCTGCTGCTGGGCTTCTGCGGCGTGGCGCTGAACTTCTTCACCACCGCACTGGCCACCAGCCTGTGGATGCTGCTGGCCTCGCGCGTCGTCGGCGGCGCCATGCAGGCCAATGCGGCGGTGGCCAACGCCTACGTCGCCGACATCACGCCACCCGAGCAGCGCGCGCGCCGCTTCGGCCTGCTGGGTGCGATGTTCGGCATCGGCTTCATCCTGGGGCCGGTGATGGGTGGGCTGCTCGGCGGCATCGATCTGCGCATGCCGTTCTTCGTGGCCGGAGGCCTGGCCTTGCTGAACCTGGCCTACGGTATCTTCGTGCTGCCGGAGTCCCTGCCTGAAGACCGTCGCCGCGCGGTGGGCTGGGAAGCGGCCAACCCGCTGTCGTCGCTGCAGCAATTGGCGCGGCTGAAGGGCGTGGGGCTGCTGGTGGGCGTACTCGCCTGCGTCGGCCTGGCCCAGTTCACGCTGTACACGGTGTGGGTCTTGTACACCACCTTCAAGTTCGACTGGGGCCCCACCGAAAACGGCTGGTCCCTGTTTGCCGTGGGCATGGTGGCGGCGGTGGTGCAAGGCGCGCTGCTTGGCCGCATCCTTAAGCACGTGACACCGCAGCGGCTGGCCGTGCTGGCGCTGATTTCGTCCACGCTGGCCTATGCTGGCTACGGCCTGGTCACCGCAGGCTGGATGATGTACGTCGTCATCGTCTGCAACCTGCTGGGCAACACCGTCGGCGCGGCGCTGCAGAGCCTGGTCTCGTCGGCGGCCAGCGGCGCTGAACAGGGACAGACGCTGGGCGCCGTCAGCGGGCTGAACAGCCTGATGGCCGTTCTGGCGCCGGCGTTGGCCACGCCGCTGCTGGGCGCGGTGTCGCACCTGCCGGCGGGCGACTGGCGCATCGGCGCGCCAATGTACTTCTGCGCCGCGCTGCAGGCGCTGGCCTTGGCGCTGGCCGTCGTTCACTTCCGCCGGCAGCGCCTCAGCACGCTGGCCCCCAGCCCTGGCCGCACATGAGTCGGGCCCGCTCCTTTCCTTCGTTAGCTTCGCCGTGACCCCACCATGACCCACGACAAGATCCTCATCCTCGACTTCGGCTCCCAGGTCACGCAGCTCATCGCGCGCCGCGTGCGCGAGGCGCATGTCTACTGCGAGATCCATCCCAACGACGTCGGCGATGACTTCGTGCGGGCTTTCGCACCCAAGGGCATCATCCTGTCGGGCAGCCACGCCAGCACCTATGAAGAGCAGGACCTGCGTGCGCCGCAGGCCGTGTGGGACCTGGGCGTGCCGGTGCTGGGCATCTGCTACGGCATGTTCACCATGACGGTGCAGCAGGGCGGGCAGGTCGAGGCCAGCAGCCACCGCGAGTTCGGCTACGCCGAGGTGCGGGCACACGGGCACACGAAGCTGCTCGAGGGCATCGAAGACTTCAGCACACCCGAAGGCCACGGCATGCTCAAGGTGTGGATGAGCCATGGCGACAAGGTCACGGCGCTGCCGCCGGGCTTCAAGCTGATGGCCAGCACGCCGAGCTGCCCCATCGCCGGCATCGCCGACGAGGCCCGCGGCTACTACGGCGTGCAGTTCCACCCCGAGGTCACGCACACCGTGCAGGGCAGGGTGCTGCTCGAACGCTTCGTGCTGAGCATTGCCGGCGCGAAGCCCGACTGGGTGATGCGCGACCACATCGAGGAAGCCGTCGCCCTCATCCGCCAGCAGGTGGGCGACGAGGAAGTCATCCTGGGCCTCAGCGGCGGCGTCGATAGCAGCGTGGCCGCCGCGCTCATCCACCGCGCCATCGGCGACCAGCTCACCTGCGTCTTCGTCGACCACGGCCTGCTGCGCCTGAACGAAGCGCAGCTGGTGATGGACATGTTCGTTGGCCGCCTGCATGCGAAGGTGATCCACGTCGACGCCAGCGCGCAGTTCCTCGGTCACCTGAAGGGTGTCAGCGACCCCGAGGCCAAGCGCAAGGTCATCGGCCGCGAGTTCGTCGAGGTCTTCCAGGTCGAGGCGAAGAAGCTCGCCAATGCCAAGTGGCTGGCGCAGGGCACGATCTACCCCGACGTCATCGAGAGTGGCGGCGCGAAGACGAAGAAGGCCACGACGATCAAGAGCCACCACAACGTCGGCGGCCTGCCCGAAACCCTGGGCCTGAAGCTGCTGGAGCCGCTGCGTGACCTGTTCAAGGACGAGGTGCGTGAGTTGGGTGTGGCGCTGGGCCTGCCGCCCGAGATGGTCTACCGCCACCCGTTCCCGGGGCCGGGCCTCGGTGTGCGCATCCTGGGCGAGGTGAAGCCCGAATACGCCCGGCTGCTGCAGCGTGCCGATGCCATCTTCATCGAGGAACTGCGCCACACCATCGACCCCGCCACCGGCAAGAGCTGGTACGACTTGACGAGCCAGGCCTTCGCCGTCTTCCTGCCCGTGAAGAGCGTGGGTGTGATGGGCGACGGCCGCACCTACGACTACGTGGTGGCCCTGCGCGCCGTGCAGACCAGCGACTTCATGACCGCCGACTGGGCCGAGCTGCCCTACGCGCTGCTGAAGAAGGTCAGCAGCCGCATCATCAACGAGGTGCGCGGCATCAACCGCGTGGCCTACGACGTGAGCAGCAAGCCGCCGGCGACCATAGAGTGGGAGTAGCTTTCGAGATCAACAAGGGTTTTGGCAGAAGACTCAGTCACGCCGTACATCGCGATGTTGGGCGAGGAACCTATAGGCTACGCACAGTCATATGTCGCACTCGGAAGCGGTGATGGATGGTCCAGCTGTTTACATGGTTCAAACCAGGCAGGCTTTCGAACGTGCGCGCAGTGCTGCCTAACCCCTCGCTCAAGCGGAGCGCCAACGGCAGGACGCCAGGCCCGGGCCGGTGGTACGCAGTACATTTTCAGCGGCCCTGCCCGGGCCTGGCGTCCTGCCGTTGTAGCCCGCTTAGCTCGAACGTTAGGCCGCACAACCAACCCATTCTTCGCCCACGAATGTCCTTCAATCCGGAAGACCACTACGTCCATCTGTCTGCGGACGGCAGAGGCTGCACCACGCCAGCAGGCGACGAGTTCTGGTCTTCGCCACCAGACGTAATGGCCAAGTACGAGAACGATTGGCTCGTCAGCGAGTTCGTGTGCTCGGAGAGTTGGAAGAACTGGGAGATGCATCCCATGGCAGAAGAATTCGTCTATCTACTCAACGGAGAGATCGAGTTTCTTCAAGAAACCGCGTCCGGCATCACGGTAACCAGAATCAAAGACCGTGGCGCTGTCCTCGTCCCTCGCGGTGTTTGGCATACAGCCAGAGTATTCGCGCCAAGTCGGATGCTCTTCGTCACCATGGGGAACGGCACACAACATAGGCCTGCGAGTGGGGCCTGACCACTCGGTCAACCGGACCCGCTACGGCAGGCGGCGTAAGGCTGGCGCGCAGCGGCTTCGCCACTGTCGCGCGCCAGCCCCACGCCGCCCGCCTCCGCGGGCCGGTTACCTCGAACGTTAGGCCTCGCATATGCCCATCGTCGATGTTCGCCCAGTCGTATCGGCGTCGCAGCACCTTGCCGCCGACGCGGCTCAAGTCATCGCGGACTCAATCGCGCGAGTGTTGAGCGCCGATCCAGGAAGAGTCTGGGTGCGTTTTACTGAGCTTCCCAAAGACAGGTACGCCGAGAACGGAGAGGTAGTTGATGACAACGATCTCCCAGTATTCGTGCAGGTCCTTCACGCAGATTGGCCGACCGAAGATTCCAGAGTCCAAGAGGCAAAGGCACTCGCCGTGGCCGTAGCAGCAAGCCTGGGGCGCCAAGTCGAGCGTGTGCACATCGAGTACGCGCCACCAGGTCGCGGCCGCGTCGCCTTCGGAGGCAAGCTTGTCGTCTAGCCAAGCATCGTCACAGGTCTACTCGCGGCAAGAGCGCAGGTGCCCCTTGGCCTCGCAGGCAAACGCGGGAATCCGCGCGGCGAGGCCTAACCCGTCGCTCAAGCGGAGCGCCAACGGCAGGCCACCAGGCCCGCTCTGGCGGTACGCGGTGCATTTTCGCCAGCCCGGGCCTGGAGTCCTGCCGTTGCCGCCCGCTTAGCTCGAACGTTAGGCATCGCAATTAGCCTTTCCCGCATCTTGAAGTCCGCCATGAATCGTCGCTGGTCCCTCGCAATGCTCCTGGTTCTGACAACACTGCCTTCCCTGCTGCTTGCGGCAGCCGACGTAGACGCAGCTGCAAGGCCTGCCGCAATCGAATGGCTGAAGAAGGTCGACACGTCGAACTACTCTGGGTCATGGGATTCGGCCGCTTCAATGTTCAAGAGTGCTGTCTCGGTTCAGGCATGGGAGAAGGCCGCGCAGTCGGTCCGCGCGCCATTGGGCACACTGCGCAGCCGAGCCGAGAAATCAGCAACTGCCTCCAGCACGCTCCCGGGCGCGCCTGACGGCAAGTACGTAGTCCTCCAGTACGACACCGTCTTCGAGAACAAGGCAGCTGCGGTAGAGACACTGACTCTCACGCAAGATCGCGATGGCCATTGGCGGGTAGCCGGCTACTTCATCAAGTAACCCCTCGCTCAACCGGAGCGCCAACGTCGGGTCACCAGGCCCGGTCTGGCGGTACACGGTACATTTTCGCCAGCCCGGGCCTGGCGCCCCGCCGTCGGCGCCCGGTTAGCTCGAACGTTAGGCCTCGCATGGAAGCACCTCAGCCCGGCCACTTCTGGAAGACACCGTTCTTCTGGTCACCGAGTGACGCGCGTCCTTCGAACACATCGTCGCTGAAGTTCTGCGCCGCAGAAACTCACTGGCTGTCCGCGGCTGTGGCAGAAGTCATGGCCTCGAGCATCGACGAGTCCGATCAAGCCGCAGTGGCCGAGCTCGGCGCCGCAGGGGCGGCAACCGAACTTCTAGACGTCCCCGCCGAATACTTCGAGATTCGGGAAGACTGGTGGCTCCAAGCAAGAGCGAAGGACGGCCAACCAGTTGGCTTTGTCCTACTCGCCCTCCTGAAGCCAGAGAAGTACAGGAAGAACGGAATGACACAGGGCACGATCTACTACATGGGCGTCTTGCCCAGCCAACGCGGAAAGTGCCATGCGGTGGGACTGTTGGGCGAGGCCATGCGACTGTTGAGTGAAGCAGCATGCTGGCGGGTGTTCTGCGATACAAGCTCGCGCAACGAGCCCATGATCAAGGCCTTCCGCACTGCGGGCTTCGAGGAGCGCACGCCATGGCAGCGCCCAGTACGGTAAGCCCGCGCCTTGCACCGCGAGCGAGGCCTAACCCCTCGCTCAAGCGGAGCGCCAACGGCAGGCCACCAGGCCCGGTCTGGCGGTACGCGGTACATTCTCGCCAGCCCGGGCCTGGCGTCCTGCCGTCGTCGCCCGCTAGCTCGAACGTTAGGCCGCACAAGCACAAATCATCTTGACCCAAGGCGCCTTTGAACTGACTCAGTGCCGTGTCGCGAAACCTCATCGTCATTTCTGGCAGTTCTGGCGTCGGCAAGTCCACTCTGGCGCGTGCACTTCAGGAGAGACTTCTTCCCGCTCAGTGGCTTCACTTCTCCGTCGATTCGATCTTCTACTGCCTGCCACGTTCGATCGTGGAAAGAGTCGATCAACACAACGAACACGGACTTGTGGATTCAAAGGCCATCGTTGCGGCGGCCTACGCGGCGACATGCACTCTTCTGGATCTTGGACACAGGGTCTGAACCGCCCCGGATTTTGAGGAGGCTCCTTCGATTGAGAATGGAGCCAACATGAGGAAGTCCCCGAAGTTTTCCCCCGAGGTCCAGGAGCGTGCGGTGCGCATGGTCTTCGACGCCAGGACCAGTACCCGTCGCAGTGGGCGGCGATCGAATCGATCGCCAGCAAGATCGGCTGCACGGGTGAGACGCTGCGCAAGTGGGTGCGCCAGGGCGAGCGTGACAGCGGCGTGCGGCCAGGCCCGACGACCACCGAGCAGCTGCGCATCAAGGAGCTCGAGCGCGAGGTCCGCGAACTGCGCAAGACCAACGAGATCCTGAAGTTGGCCAGCGCGTATTTCGCCCAGGCGGAGTTCGACCGCCAGCTCAAGAAGTGAACGCCTTCATCGACGAGCACCGCGCTCGTTGCGGGGTCGAGCCGATCTGCAGCGCGCTGCAAATCGCCCCGTCGGCGTACCGGCGCCACGCGGCGCGCCAGCGCGACCCGGCGCTGCTGCCTGCGCGAGCCCGGCGCGATGCGAACTTGCTGCCGCAGGTGCAGCGCGTATACGACCAGAACCTGCGGGTCTATGGCGCCGACAAGGTCTGGCGGCAGCTCAGGCGCGAGGTACGACCGTGGCGCGCTGCACGGTGGAGCGGCTGATGCGGCTGCGCGGGCTGCAAGGCGTGCGCCGAGGCAAGTCGGTGCGTACCACTGTGCCGGATACCAAGGCGGCGTGTCCGCTGGACCGGGTGAATCGGCAGTTCAAGGCCCAGCGGCCGAACCAGCTGTGGGTGGCCGACTTCACCTACGTCTCGACCTGGCAGGGCTTCGTGTACGTGGCCTTCGTCGTCGACGTCTTCGCGCGGCGTATCGTCGGCTGGCGGGTCAGCAGTTCGATGCAGACCGACTTCGTGCTCGACGCGCTGGAGCAGGCGCTGTACGCGCGTCGGCGCGAGCGTGACGGGGCACTGGTGCACCACAGCGACCGGGGCTCGCAGTACGTCTCGATCCGCTACAGCGAGCGGCTGGCCGAGGCCGGCATCGAGCCCTCGGTGGGCAGCACCGGCGACAGCTACGACAACGCGCTGGCCGAGACCATCAACGGGCTGTACAAGGCCGAGATCATCCACCGGCGCGGGCCCTGGAAGACGCGCGAGGCGGTCGAGCTGGCCACGCTGGAGTGGGCCTCGTGGTTCAACCACCACCGCTTGTTAGAACCCATCGGCTACATCCCGCCGGCCGAAGCCGAGGCAAACTACTGGCGCCAGCAAGCTCAGGCGTCGACCACAACCAAGGCTGCCAACTCGGCGGCGCTGCAGGAGGGTTGAACCATGGGTACATGGCCCAACCGGGGGCGCCTCCGGCGGCCCCTGCGGGGGGCTGGAGGAGAGGAAGACTGAACAGCAAATGCAGTCAGACCAGGTCGGTCTGACTCAAGCCAACAGGCCTCCTCGAAACCCGGTGCGGTTCAGACATCATGAAATACATCACCTCGTGGACGATACCGCAGGGGACATTCAATGCCGCCGTTGCGAGATTCCTGGAAACCGGCGGCGCTGCACCCGACGGAGTGCAGATTCTTGGTCGCTGGCATGGAATGAGCGGCCAAGGATTCGCAATCTCGGAAAGCAATGACCCCAAGGCAATGTTCCTCTGGCAAGCGCAGTGGGCTGATTTACTGGCCATGACTGTTACGCCTTGCCTCGAAGACGCCGATGCCGGCGCGGTAATGGCCTCTCTCGGTAAACGCTAGGCATCGGCTGAGCGCAAGCGCGGCCCCAGCTATCGGCACCGCGCGGCGACGCCCTCGCTTAAGCGGAGCGCCAACGGCAGGTCACCAGGCCCGGTCTGGCGGTACGCGGTACATTTTCGCCAGCCCGGGCCTGTCGGCCTGCCGTCGTCGCCCGCTTAGCTCGAACGTTAGGCCACACGAAACGCACCTTCACACCGCCACATGCGTATCGAAGTCGACGACCTATCCCGTCCCCAGGTTCACGCCCTGCTTGAAGAGCATCTGGCGAACATGTACGAACTCTCACCACCGGAACAGGTGTTCGCACTGGATCTGAACAAGCTTCGAGCGGATGACATCACGTTCTGGACCGTCTGGGAGGAAGAGGTGCTTCTTGGCTGTGGCGCGCTGAAGGAACTCACGTCGACTCACGGCGAGATCAAATCCATGCGTACACCAGCAGCTGCACGCGGTCGGGGTGCAGGCCGCGCAGTACTCGCGCACATCATCTCGGAGGCGCAGCAGCGTGGCTACACGAGACTCAGCCTTGAGACCGGAACGCACGCTGCTTTTGAGCCGGCTCACAATCTCTATCGCAGCAAAGGCTTCGTCATGTCGGGTGCGTTCGGCAGCTACCTACCAAATGAGCACAGCGTATTCATGGAGCTTCGGCTCAGTGGCAGTGTGGCCTAACCCCTCGCTCAAGCGGAGCACCAACGGCAGGCCACCAGGCCCGGTCTGGCGGTACGCGGTACATTTTCGCCAGCCCGGGCCTGGCGTCGTGCCGTCGTCGCCCACTTAGCTCGAACGTTAGGCGTCACATCTTCAGCGCTGTGCACTCTCCAGTCATGTTCAGAATGCCAATTCCTGTCGCTGCCCTTTTCGCTGCCTTAGCGGGTGCAACAGTCATGCCAGCCTCATCGGCAGGGCTGTCTCTCAGGGACCAAGTCTGGGCCGCTGAAACAGCCTTTGCACGCACGATGGCTGACCGCGATGTAATGAGATTCGGTGACTTCATTTCGGATGAAGCAATCTTCTTCGCAGGCACGACGCCCCTGACTGGCAAAGCCAAAGTCATCGAGGGCTGGAGCGCATTCTTCAAGGAGTCTGCACCCCCGTTCTCATGGGAACCTGATCAAGTAGAAGTCTTGGCATCTGGAACGTTGGCATTCAGCACCGGTCCCGTCCGAGATCCAAGTGGCAAGGTCATAGCGCGCTTCAGCTCGATCTGGCGCCTTGAGGCGGTGAATGTATGGCGCGTAGTGTTTGATAAGGGCAGCCCGCCGATCCCTGGCCCCAAGTGACGCCTAGACGCTGCGACATCACTTGCAAGAGCAAGGTACTCTACCCAGCCAGAGCTTGAGAGAAAGCTGCTTGCTGAACTGCTCTCACTCAAGAGACTCGCTTCTGCGCACACTGGCAAGGCCTAACCCGTCGCTCAACCGGAGCACCAACGGCGGGACGCCAGGCCCGGTCTGGCGGTACGCTGTACATTTTCGCCAGCCCGGGCCTGACGTCCCACCGTTGGCGCCCGGTTAGCTCGAACGTTAGGCATCGGAAACACGACCCGGCGTCATGTGTCGCAGCATCAAAACCCTCTTCAACTTCGAGCCGCCGGCCACGGAACTCGAGATCCGCGACGCGTCGTTGCAGTTCGTACGGAAGCTCAGCGGGTTCTCGGTTCCATCCCGCGCAAACGAAGTCGCTTTCGAGCAAGCAGTAGAGGAAGTGGCCGCGACTGCTCGGAAGCTGATTGCAGGCCTCGTCACACATGCGGAGCCACGAAGCCGAGAGATCGATGCCGCGAGAGCCAAGGCTCGGTCAGCGGAGCGCTTTGGCACCAAGACAGGCTCAGCTTCATGAATACGCGAGCCATCGCAGACCTTCGAGGCCTGGGCCCAAAGTCTCAAGCCATGCTTGCCGGCGCTGGCATCAAGACAGTCGCCCAGCTCAAGCGCCTCGGCAACATCCTTGCTTGGCTCTTCTGCGGTCTCTCCGCCAACGCTGCAATGGCAATCGACCTCGCCCCGCTCTGGGACTTTGAACGCCCCGACGTCAGTGAGCAGCGGTTCCGGAACGCCTTGGAGAAGGCGGCTGGCGACGACGCCTTGATCCTCCGAACCCAGATAGCTAGAACATACGGGCTGAGGAAGGACTTTGATGGCGCACGCAAGCTACTGAGGAGATCAAGCCAGCCGTGGGAACAGCAGGTCCCGAAGCAAAGGTTCGCTTCCATCTTGAACTTGGAAGGACCTTCGCCTCAGCTGCGCACTCCGCAAAGCTCCTGACCTCTGAAGCAAAGGCTCAGGCCCGGCAGGAATACGACCGCGCGCTTGAACAGGCGCGCGCCGCGAAGCTCGACGGGCTGGCGATCGATGCGATTCATATGTTCGCGTTCATCGATACTGAACCGCACCGGGTTTCGAGGAGGCCTGTTGGCTTGAGTCAGACCGACCTGGTCTGACTGCATTTGCTGTTCAGTCTTCCTCTCCTCCAGCCCCCGCAGAAATCGCCAAGCGCCCCCTGGTTGGGCCATGTACCCATGGTTCAACCCTCCTGCAACGCCGCCGAGTTGGCAGCCTTGGTTGTGGTCGACGCCTGAGCTTGCTGGCGCCAGTAGTTTGCCTCGGCTTCGGCCGGCGGGATGTAGCCGATGGGTTCTAACAAGCGGTGGTGGTTGAACCACGAGGCCCACTCCAGCGTGGCCAGCTCGACCGCCTCGCGCGTCTTCCAGGGCCCGCGCCGGTGGATGATCTCGGCCTTGTACAGCCCGTTGATGGTCTCGGCCAGCGCGTTGTCGTAGCTGTCGCCGGTGCTGCCCCACCGAGGGCTCGATGCCGGCCTCGGCCAGCCGCTCGCTGTAGCGGATCGAGACGTACTGCGAGCCCCGGTCGCTGTGGTGCACCAGTGCCCCGTCACGCTCGCGCCGACGCGCGTACAGCGCCTGCTCCAGCGCGTCGAGCACGAAGTCGGTCTGCATCGAACTGCTGACCCGCCAGCCGACGATACGCCGCGCGAAGACGTCGACGACGAAGGCCACGTACACGAAGCCCTGCCAGGTCGAGACTTAGGTGAAGTCGGCCACCCACAGCTGGTTCGGCCGCTGGGCCTTGAACTGCCGATTCACCCGGTCCAGCGGACACGCCGCCTTGGTATCCGGCACAGTGGTACGCACCGACTTGCCTCGGCGCACGCCTTGCAGCCCGCGCAGCCGCATCAGCCGCTCCACCGTGCAGCGCGCCACGGTCGTACCCTCGCGCCTGAGCTGCCGCCAGACCTTGTCGGCGCCATAGACCCGCAGGTTCTGGTCGTATACGCGCTGCACCTGCGGCAGCAAGTTCGCATCGCGCCGGGCTCACGCAGGCAGCAGCGCCGGGTCGCGCTGGCGCGCCGCGTGGCGCCGGTACGCCGACGGGGGCGATTTGCGGCGCGCTGCAGATCGGCTCGACCCCGCAACGAGCGCGGTGCTCGTCGATGAAGGCGTTCACTTCGGGCTGGCGGTCGAACTCCGCCTGGGCGAAATACGCGCTGGCCAACTTCAGGATCTCGTTGGTCTTGCGCAGTTCGCCGGACCTCGCGCTCGAGCTCCTTGATGCGCAGCTGCTCGGTGGTCGTCGGGCCTGGCCGCACGCCGCTGTCACGCTCGCCCTGGCGCACCCACTTGCGCAGCGTCTCACCCGTGCAGCCGATCTTGCTGGCGATCGATTCGATCGCCGCCCCACCGCGACAGGTACTGGTCCTTGGCGTCGAAGACCATGCGCACCGCACGCTCCTGGACCTCGGGGGAAAACTTCGGGGACTTCCTCATGTTGGCTCCATTCTCAATCGAAGGAGCCTCCTCAAAATCCGGGGCGGTTCATACCGCGCCAGCCGACCAGCTGAAGTGGGGTGAGGCCGCGCTGCACGTTTCCTTGTCTTCTCAGCAGCCGGACGCCAGGCGTTGGGAAGCGTCTATCAGGAACAACGTTGGCTACGCACTACACCAGTTGGGCCGCTACGACGAGGCATTGAGTCAATTCCACAAGGCGCTTGCGATCCGAGAACAAGGGACGAATTCAGAGGCTACGCGTGTCGCGCGCTGGATGGTTGCTTGGACGCTCCGCAGCCTTGGCCGAAACGATGAGGCACTTCGGATTCAGCTCACGCTCGAGAAGGATGCAGATGCGGCTGGCAAGCCCGATCCGTACGTGTTCGAAGAACTTGAGGCGCTGTACCGGAAGGCTGGCAACCAGTCCAAGGCACAGCACTACGCGGAGCGCAAGGCTGCTGCGAGCCAGCGGTGAAGCCTCACCCCTCGCAGAACTGGAGCGCCAACGGCAGGCCACCAGGCCCGGTCTGGCGGTACACGGTACGTTTTCGCCAGCCCGGGCCTGGCGTCCTGCCGTCGTCGCCCGCTTAGCTCGAACGTTAGGCCCCACAACCGGGAGTCGCTGCATGTCCAAGTTCCTTCGCGTGCTCCTGGCGGTCGTGGCCGGCTTCGTGGTCGGCAGTGTTGTGAACATGGCCCTCGTTACGGTCAGCGGCAGAGTCATCCCGCCACCGGCCGGAGCCGACGTCACTACCATGGAAGGGGTTGAAGGCGGCTCTTCCTCTATTCAAGCAAGGCACTTCATCTTCCCATTCATGGCGCACGCATTGGGCGCACTGGTCGGAGCATTGGTCGCCTGTTGGCTTGCCCCAGGCAAGTCACCCGTTCCGGCTTACATAGTCGGTGGCTTGTTCCTTCTGGGCGGCATAGCCAACGCACTGATGCTTCCAGCACCTGCTTGGTTCGTCGCCGCGGATCTGCTACTTGCTTACGTACCCGCGGCTTGGCTCGGTCAAGCGCTGGTCCAACGCATGTCTCGCCGTAGCGCAAGTGGGGCCTAACCCCTCGCTCAAGCGGAGCGCCAACGGCAGGCCACCAGGCCCGGTCGGGCGGTACGCGGTACATTTTCGCCAGCCCGGGCCTGGTGTTTCACCGTCGGCGCCCGGTTAGCTCGAACGTTAGACCGCGCAGAGCCAGCATTTCAGGCCTGCCAAGCGCACATTCGCCTCTGCGCACGTCGCTCTTCGAATCAGTGAGAGTTGCCATGCTTGAAGGATCCTGTCTCTGTGGCTCCGTCCGTTGGACACTGACGGACATACCTGAGTCCGCGACTTCTTGCAGTTGCACTGCGTGCAGGCGCTACGGAACGCTCTGGGCGTACGGCTGGGAGGGAGAGGACATCACCTTCTCCGGGCAAAACGACGCCGTTCGTCCGAGGTGACTCGCCTGAGCTTCAACTTCTGCCCTACCTGCGGCAATGTCAGTCACTGGTGGGGCTTCACCGTCAACGAGCAGGGAAAGGGCGGGTCGCCGTGAACCTTCGGCTCACCGAACCCGAGCAGATCGCGGAAGTGCCGATCCGGCACTTCGAACGGTCTAGACACCTGGAAGAGTCGACCTCAGGACGGCAAGTGCGTCAGGACATTGGTTCTGGGCTATGTGCCGGGCGCGGCCTAACCCCTTGGTCAACCGGAGCGCCTTGCCGCTGTCGCCCGGTTACCTCGAACGTTAGGCCGCAGATTCCCGCTTCCCCGTACTCCCACAGCTGAAAACACACTCACGTGGGCCCCGAACCCTGAGGATCGCCATGGAACTCAACACAGCCCGAGTATTCGTCAGAGACATTGAGGCCGCGAAGCAGTTCTATTCAAGCAAACTGGGCTTGGCGCTGAAAGCGGATGGAACGCAGTATGGCTACTGCGTCTTCAAAGCCGGGAGTACAGAACTGGTGGCTGAAGCCGTCGCCCATGACGCCCCTGAAGAAGACAAAGCTCTGGTGGGGCGCTTCACGGGCCTGTCGTTCTCAGTCCAGGACGTCAGTGCAAAACACAGGGAGCTTGTGGCTTTGGGTGTGCCTTTCACTGGTGCACCTGAGAAGCAGTTCTGGGGAGGCATCCTCGCAACGTTTCAAGACCCGTCAGGAAACGAGTTTCAAATTGTTCAGGAACCCGCTGCGGGCCTAACCACTCGCTCAACAGGAGCACCAACGGCGGCCACCTGGCCCGGTCTGGCGGCACGCGGTACATTTTCGCCAGCCCGGGCCTGGCGCCCTGCCGTCGACGCCCGCTTGGCTCGAACGTTAGGCCCCTGCACAAACACCCTTGGGAAAGTCGTAAGCCAGAACATAGTTCCTCCTGCGCGGGTAGCCGTCGCTAGCAGTCTCCCCTCGTCCTCGAACCATGTTTGCGCGCAGTCTCAGACTCCATCGGTTTCAGCCGACCGAACTCTGCCTCTCTTTGCCGTAGAGATCACGGTCGGCCCAAAGTGGGATCAGAGCAAACCACCACAGGAACAGCAGCATTTCCGAGACCACAGTTCGAGTCTCAAAGATTACGAGACGCTGGGCGCATTGATAGTGGGCGGCCAGATATTCCGACAAAAGGCCTAGTTGTACTCGCCGCGCCAGACGAAGCAAGTGCGAGAGAAATGATGGATGAAGACCAGTCAATCAGAGCGGAAGTCTTCAAGTATCAGACCACTCGTTCAAATGTGTTCTACAGCGCGCGGTCAACACCAAAGCTCGACGGGTAGCGCAGTGAGGCCTAACCACTCGCTCGGGCGGAGCGCCAACGGCAGGCCAAACGGGCCTGCTGGGCGCCGTGGTGTATCTTGCGCCCGCGCCGTGGCCTGGCGTCCTCCGCTGGCGCCCGCTTAGCTCCAACGTTAGGTCGGTACAACTGAGCACCGCAGTGCAACCTGAAATCCGCCGCTATCAACCGGGTGACGATCCGCCGCCTGACAGACCTCATTCATCGAGCGTACGCTCTCATCTGAAGCAGGCTTCGATACTGGGGCACCCACCAACCGTCATCGGACACCGAAAGAGAGATTAAACGCCGGAGTCGGCCTGTCATGCTTACGGACAGGCGGTACGCTTCCTGAACACTGACGTTGCGTCCTTCCGCAGCCCGGCTCCAAAGTGCTGCTGTACCGCGAGCCGCACGTCTACTCGTTGTCCCAGTTCTGCATCGCAGCAGTACAAAGGGCATGGCCTCGTCGGCGGCTCCACGATTACGCGCGCTTGGCATTGCTCTGAAGCTGGGAGCCAGACCGTCGCGCTGGACACAGCGAAGCCGTATACCTTGATCCACGTGCCAGTAGCTTACGCCGTCGTCGGCGAGTGCGACTGGCGGCCGGACACGGAACTACGTCAGCGTAGTCATGGCCCAGCGCTTGCTACCGCCGGTGCGGTTTAACCCCCTCGCTCAACCGACCCTCCACGGCATGCCAGCCAGGGTTGGCCGCGGCGGCACCCGGTGCATCATCGCAGTACGGCCCTGGCTGCCACGCCGCGGCGGTCCGGTTATCGGAAGAACTCCGTGCGCAGACGAGACAGGTCCTGGGCCTGAAGCGAGCCGGTGCTTTGAGCGTGACGAAGATCAGGTGATCAGGCGGTGGCTGGCGCAGCGATGAAGCCGTGCCGCAGCATCTTTCAGCCAGCGCGGGCGTTTCGGGCCACGCTCAGGGCTTCGTAGTCCACCGTCTTGTCCTGCAGTGACTCCCCGTGCTGAGCATCGCGTATATCGCAGCATCTTTGTGGCCCAGAGCCACGACGGACTTCTTGTGGCCCTTGCGGATGCACAGCGAGTCGAATCCCCGCCTCGAGCGCCATCGCGTTCGCGCTGCAGCCTGCGCCGAACTCGCACAACAGCCGGCGCACCCAGGCATTGCCGCGCCGGATGCGCCTGCTCTTGCGTTTGCCCACCCGCGCTTCTCGTTGTTGCCCGGGCAGATGCCCACCACGCAGGCCAGCCGCTCGGTGCTGCTGAAGATGGACATGTCCGCGCCGATCTCCACCAGCAGCATGGCTGCGCCCCGCATGACAGGGATGGTCTGCAGCAATCGCAGTTGTACTGTGGTTTTCTGTGCCCTGCAGCAGCCGCGCGTCCAGCCGTGTGCGATGCGCTGCTCGATCTGCCTGATGCCGCAGATCTCTTCGGCCACGAAAGGTGCACGTCGCTGAACTGCTCGGTGCTCAAGGCCCCCGGAACAACTCTTTTTCTCGACTGGCCCGCAGCCGGCTCCCAGCCCAGCACCTCGTGCCGGGCTTGTCCGCGATCAGCGCCTGACCATGGCCCGCGCGCTGGCGCCATGGGATGTCGGCTACCACCACGTTGATGCGTGATGCCCGCGTCCACCAGCACCTTGAGCAGTCGGTTCTTTCGGCGCTGCATATGCCCACCAACTTCTTGGCGCTGGCGCGCCACCAGGCGAAGCTGGCGCATCGTAAAGCAGCGCGGATGAACGACGCGCGCAGCGGGTGTGCCCGGCCCTCGCCAGGTGGCCAGCCACCGGGCATCGGCCATGTCGGTCTTGCGCCCGGTACGGCCTTGACGTGCCGGGCGTTGACCACTCCACGCGGTGGATGCCACCGCCTCCAGTGCCGCAAACGGGCTCTTCCAGTACACGCCTGTGCTTTCCATCACCACCACCCGGCCTGATCTGCAAAAGCGCCCGCGACCGTGCCAGGGCGCGTCGGTCGCGCTTGAAGGCCCCGAAGTCTTGCTTATCACTTCCACCCGTCCGTCGTCGTGTTCGACGACGGAGCAGGCGGTGATCTTGGCCTTTTATACGTCCAGCGCAATGACGCGCTTGTGCAAAGGGGTCAAATCCATCTTCGGTCCTCCTGCAGCTTGAACAATCACAAGCGTGGGGCCGCGAAAAAGCTGCCGACCAACGGCCTGCCGGGCATGCCCGGCGGCTCTTTACGGGCTGTCAGCCGCAACCCAGCGATGGG
>JADIZZ010000020.1 GCA_016704535.1 Betaproteobacteria bacterium
AATGTGGAAGAACTCCGTGCGCAGACGAGACGGGTCCTGGCCTGAAGCGAGCCGGTGCTTTGAGCGTGACGAGATCAGGTGATCAGGCGGTGGCTGGCGCAGCGATGAAGCCGTGCTTTCGTAGCATCTTCAGCCAGCGCGGGGCGTTTCGGGCCACGCTCAGGGCTTCGTAGTCCACCGTCTTGTCCTGGTAGTGACTCCCCTGCTGAGCATCGCGTATATCGTGCGCAACATGTTGGAGGCCCAGACGACGGACTTCTTGTGGCCCTTGCGGATGGCCAGCGAGTCGAACTTCGCCTTGAGCGCACATCGCGTTCGCGCCGCAGCCTGCGCGAACTCGCACAACAGCCGGCGCCCAGGCATTGCCGCGCCGGATGCGCCCGCTCTTGCGTTTGCCCCGCGCTCTCGTTGTTGCCCGGGCAGATGCCCACCCGCGAGGCCAGCCCGCTCGGTGCTGCCGAAGATGGACATGTCCGCGCCGATCTCCCCAGCAGCATGGCCGCGCCCTGCGGGTCGATGCCAGGGATGGTCTGCAGCAATCGCAGTTGCGGCTCGTAGGCCTTCAGGCCCTGCAGCAGCCGCGCGTCCAGCCGTGCGATGCGCTGCTCGATCTGCTCGATGTGCTCCAGGATCTCTTCGGCCACGAAGCGGTGCACGTCCGCTGAACTGCTCGGTGCTCAAGGCCTCGAACAACTCTTCTCGACTGGCCCGCAGCCGGCCCTTGCAGTCCAGCACCTCGTGCATGGAGCTTGTCCGCGATCAGCGCCTTGACCTTGGCCCGCGCGCTGGCGCCGGATGTCGGCTACCACCACGTTGATGCGGATGCCCGCGTCCCCAGCACCTTGAGCAGTCGGTTCTTCTCGGCGCTGCACATGCCCCCCAACTTCTGGCGCTGGCGCGCCACCAGGCGAAACTGGCGCATCAGCAGCGGCGGGATGAACGGGCGCGCGCGCAGCCACCCGGCCCTGGCCAGCGTGGCCAGCCACTGGGCATCGGCCATATCGGTCTTGCGCCCGGGTACGGCCCTTGACGTGCCGGGCGTTGACCCTCCACGCGGTGATGCCCACCGCCTCCAGTGCCGCAAACGGGCTCTTCCAGTACACGCCCGTGCTCTCCATCACCACCACCTCGGGCCTGATCTGCAGCGCCCACTGCGCCAGGAGCGCGTCGGTCGCGCTGAGGCCCCGAAGTCTTGTTGGTCACCTCCACCCGTCCGTCGTCGTGTTCGACGACGCAGCAGACGGTGATCTTGGCCTGGTGTTACGTCCAGCGCAATGACGCTTGTGCAAGGGGTCAAATCCATCTTCGGCTCTCCTGCGGCTCGAACAACAATCACAAGCGTGCGGGGCCGCGTAGGCGCCGCCGACCAACGGCCTGCCGGGCATGCCCGGCGGCTCTCTTTAATGTGGGCTGTCAGCCGCAACCCAGCGATGGGTTACGACCGCAGAGCAATCCTGGGTACAGTGGTCGGCAGCGGGTCAGGGTTAGCCTATCGCGGTCACGATGCCATCAAAACTTTGACCGGCCTCTACCCACGATGCCCCGCACACCCCACAGTCTCTTCCATCATCCAGGGTGTACCAGGCGGCTCATGATGGTTAGCTCGAACGTTAGGCAGCACAGAACAAAGTCCTTCCCGACCCCACCTGAGTTCAACCCCAGGAGAGCCATAGTGCTTCAGCTCAAGCCACTTGACGAGCGTCCCGATCTTTCAGCAGATCAATACCGACGTCTCGCCGGTCATCCTGGTCAACATATTTCATGTGGCTGAGGCCGACATCCCAGCGTTGATGAAGGCCTGGGAAGCGGACGCGAACTGGATGAAGAAGCAACCTGGCTACATCTCCACGCAGCTGCATCAGGGAATCGCCGGCAGCAATGCATTCATGAACTACGCACTTTGGGAGTCCGTCGCACACTTCCGCGCGGCATTCACGCACCCAGAGTTCACAGACGCACTGAGCCACTATCCATCCTCAGCCGTGGCGTCACCGCATCTCTTCACCCGGCTCACCGTCCCGAATCTCTGCGTTGGCCCTTAGCCGCCGTGGCTACAGAGAATCCAACACGCCAGCATGCGCCCAGTGCTGCCTAACCCCTAGCTCAAACGGAGCGCCAGCGGCAGGCCGCCTTGGCCCGGCCTGAGGTACGCGGTACATTTTCTCAGCCCGGGCCAAGGCGGCCTGCCGCTGGCTCCCGCTTAGCTCGAACGTTAGGCCCCGCAACTCAGCCCTCATGCTCTCCGTCCGGCCTCTATCCCAACAGCCCACGCTGAAGCCATTGGTCAGTTCCTGGCTTCTGTCCGAGTGGCCCACTTGGTACGGTGAAGGTGGCGAAGGCAACCTCGAAGGCGACATTGAAGCCTTCGCCGCATCGGAGCATCAGCTTCCAGTCGGGCTTGTCGCCTTCCTCGGCGAGACTCCCATCGCATTTGGCTCACTGAAGCGCGAATCCATCAAGTCGCACCCGCATCTGTTTCCTTGGGCCGCTTCTGGCTACGTGTTGCCGGTTCACCGAGGTCAGGGCGTCGGCGCCTTCTTGCTTCGTGGCCTCAGCGCTCAGGCCCACAGGCTTGGTTACCAGCAGGTCTACTGCGGCACGAGCACAGCAACAAGTCTTCTTGTTCGCGCAGGCTGGCACGTCGTTGAGCAAGTTCAACATGTGGGCAAGCCGCTCACCATCTTCCGCAGCGGGGCCTGACCCCTCGCTCAGGCTGAGGCCCAACGGCGTGCCACCAGGCCCGCGAGGCCGTGCTGTTTATCATCAGCCTCGCGGGCCTGGCGTCACACCGTCGGTCCCAGCTTAATGTGGAAGAACTCCGTGCGCAGACGAGACAGGTCCTGGCCTGAAGCGAGCCGGTGCTTTGAGCGTGACGAAGATCAGGTGATCAGGCGGTGGCTGGCGCAGCGATGAAGCCGTGCTTTCGCAGCATCTTCAGCCAGCGCGGGGCGTTTCGGGCCACGCTCAGGGCTTCGTAGTCCACCGTCTTGTCCTGGTAGTGACTCCCGTGCTGAGCATCGCGTATATCGTGCGCAGCATCTTGTGGCCCAGAGCCACGACGGACTTCTTGTGGCCCTTGCGGATGGCCAGCGAGTCGAACTTCGCCTTGAGCGCACATCGCGTTCGCGCCGCAGCCTGCGCGAACTCGCACAACAGCCGGCGCACCCAGGCATTGCCGCGCCGGATGCGCCCGCTCTTGCGTTTGCCCGCGCTCTCGTTGTTGCCCGGGCAGATGCCCACCCACGAGGCCAGCCGCTCGGTGCTGCCGAAGATGGACATGTCCGCGCCGATCTCCACCAGCAGCATGGCCGCGCCCTGCAGGTCGATGCCAGGGATGGTCTGCAGCAATCGCAGTTGCGGCTCGTAGGCCTTCAGGCCCTGCAGCAGCCGCGCGTCCAGCCGTGCGATGCGCTGCTCGATCTGCTCGATGTGCTGCAGGATCTCTTCGGCCACGAAGCGGTGCCGTCGCTGAACTGCTCGGTGCTCAAGGCCTCGAACAACTCTTCTCGACTGGCCCGCAGCCGGCCCTTGCAGTCCAGCACCTCGTGCATGGGCTTGTCCGCGATCAGCGCCTTGACCATGGCCCGCGCGCTGGCGCCATGGATGTCGGCTACCACCACGTTGATGCGGATGCCCGCGTCCACCAGCACCTTGAGCAGTCGGTTCTTCTCGGCGCTGCACATGCCCACCAACTTCTGGCGCTGGCGCGCCACCAGGCGAAGCTGGCGCATCAGCAGCGGCGGGATGAACGACGCGCGCAGCAGCCCGGCCCTGGCCAGCGTGGCCAGCCACTGGGCATCGGCCATGTCAGTCTTGCGCCCGGGTACGGCCTTGACGTGCCGGGCGTTGACCACCCACGCGGTGATGCCCACCGCCTCCAGTGCCGCAAACGGGCTCTTCCAGTACACGCCCGTGCTCTCCATCACCACCACCTCGGCCTGATCTGCAGCGCCCACTGCGCCAGGGCGCGTCGGTCGCGCTTGAAGGCCCCGAAGTCTTGCTTGGTCACCTCCACCCGTCCGTCGTCGTGTTCGACGACGGAGCAGGCGGTGATCTTGGCCTGGTGTACGTCCAGCGCAATGACGCGCTTGTGCAAAGGGGTCAAATCCATCTTCGGCTCTCCTGCAGCTTGAACAACAATCACAAGCGTGCGGGGCCGCGTAGGTGCCGCCGACCAACGGCCTGCCGGGCATGCCCGGCGGCTCTCTTTAATGTGGGCTGTCAGCCGCAACCCAGCGATGGGTTACGACCGCAGGCAATCCTGGGTACGAGTGGTCGGCAGCGGGTCAGGTTAGCTATCGCGGTCACGATGCCATCAAAACTTTGACCGGCCTCTACCCACGATGCCCCGCACACCCCACAGTCTCTTCCATCATCCAGGGTGTACCAGGCGGCTCATGATGGTTAGCTCGAACGTTAGGCGCCACAGGAAACACTATGCCGAATCTACGTGTCACCGAAGTCAAGGCTTTCGTTCCGGCCAAAGACTTCGAGCTCTCGAAGCGCTTCTATCAAGACCTCGGCTTCGCCATGGCATCCGAAGGTGGAGGCGTCGCGTACTTCCACCACGACCATGCCAGTTTCTTGCTTCAGGACTTCTGTGTTGACGAACACATCCGGAACTTCATGATGCACCTGCTCGTGGAGAACGTAGATGATTGGCACCAGAAGATCGCAGAGTCAGGACTCGCAGAGAAATACAAAGTCGAAGTCGGCCCGGTTGAACTACAACCCTGGAGAATGCGGGACTTCACGCTCTTCGATCCTTCGGGAGTCTTGTGGCGCATCGCACAGAATGTGAACTAGTCGATCAGTCTCATCAATGGGCATGCCGTATGAATTCATCCCGTCCACCATCGTCGCCAGTGGCGCCTAACCCCTCACTCAAGCCGAGTCCCAACGGCAAGCCACCGGGCCCGGTCTGTGGCGCGCTACATTCTCCACAGCCCGGGCCCGGTGCCTTCCCGCTGGTGCCGGCCTAGCTCGAACGTTAGGCCACACAGAATGCCCCGTTTCGTCGCATTGAACCGCCCCGGATTTTGAGGAGGCTCCTTCGATTGAGAATGGAGCCAACATGAGGAAGTCCCCGAAGTTTTCCCCGAGGTCCAGGAGCGTGCGGTGCGCATGGTCTTCGACGCCAAGGACCAGTACCCGTCGCAGTGGGCGGCGATCGAATCGATCGCCAGCAAGATCGGCTGCACGGGCGAGACGCTGCGCAAGTGGGTGCGCCAGGGCGAGCGTGACAGCGGCGTGCGGCCAGGCCCGACGACCACCGAGCAGCTGCGCATCAAGGAGCTCGAGCGCGAGGTCCGCGAACTGCGCAAGACCAACGAGATCCTGAAGTTGGCCAGCGCGTATTTCGCCCAGGCGGAGTTCGACCGCCAGCTCAAGAAGTGAACGCCTTCATCGACGAGCACCGCGCTCGTTGCGGGGTCGAGCCGATCTGCAGCGCGCTGCAAATCGCCCCGTCGGCGTACCGGCGCCACGCGGCGCGCCAGCGCGACCCGGCGCTGCTGCCTGCGCGAGCCCGGCGCGATGCGAACTTGCTGCCGCAGGTGCAGCGCGTATACGACCAGAACCTGCGGGTCTATGGCGCCGACAAGGTCTGGCGGCAGCTCAGGCGCGAGGGTACGACCGTGGCGCGCTGCACGGTGGAGCGGCTGATGCGGCTGCGCGGGCTGCAAGGCGTGCGCCGAGGCAAGTCGGTGCGTACCACTGTGCCGGATACCAAGGCGGCGTGTCCGCTGGACCGGGTGAATCGGCAGTTCAAGGCCCAGCGGCCGAACCAGCTGTGGGTGGCCGACTTCACCTACGTCTCGACCTGGCAGGGCTTCGTGTACGTGGCCTTCGTCGTCGACGTCTTCGCGCGGCGTATCGTCGGCTGGCGGGTCAGCAGTTCGATGCAGACCGACTTCGTGCTCGACGCGCTGGAGCAGGCGCTGTACGCGCGTCGGCGCGAGCGAGATGGCGAACTGGTGCATCACAGCGACCGCGGCTCGCAGTACGTCTCGATCCGCTACAGCGAGCGGCTGGCCGAGGCCGGCATCGAGCCCTCGGTGGGCAGCACCGGCGACAGCTACGACAACGCGCTGGCCGAGACCATCAACGGGCTGTACAAGGCCGAGATCATCCACCGGCGCGGGCCCTGGAAGACGCGCGAGGCGGTCGAGCTGGCCACGCTGGAGTGGGCCTCGTGGTTCAACAACCATCGCCTGCCGGAACCCATCGGCTACATCCCGCCGGCCGAAGCCGAGGCAAACTACTGGCGCCAGCAAGCTCAGGCGTCGACCACAACCAAGGCTGCCAACTCGGCGGCGCTGCAGGAGGGTTGAACCATGGGTACATGGCCCAACCGGGGGCGCCTCCGGCGACCTGCGGGGGCTGGAGGAGAGGAAGACTGAACAGCAAATGCAGTCAGACCAGGTCGGTCTGACTCAAGCCAACAGGCCTCCTCGAAACCCGGTGCGGTTCACATTGCTTCGTGGTGTCAATGTCGGCAAAGGCAATCGTGTACCTATGGCCGAGTTCAAGGCAATGTTGGAGGGTCTTGGCTACACGGGCGTCGGCACCGTTCTCAACAGCGGCAACGCCGTTTTCACGAGTACGGGTCGGTCACCAAGCAAGCACGCCGCGTCTATCGCGGCAGCACTCCAACAGACGATGGGGGTCACTGCGCCGGTCATCGTCAAGTCAACTGCTGAGTTTTCTGCAGTCATCGGCGCTAGCCCAATCGACCCGCCAGACACAGACCACTCCAAGTATCTCGTTGCCTTTGCCGCTGAAGAGGAAGCGCTTCTCGCACTCGCACCGCTTCAAGTACTTGCTCAAGCCCCGGAGCGCTTCGTCGTCACCAAGGTCGCAGCATTCCTGCACTGCCCAGCTGGACTCCTGGAAAGTCGCGTTGGCGCGGCGCTGCTCGGTAAGGCTGGCAAGCGCGTCACCACGCGCAATTGGGCCACTGTCCTCAAACTGTCCGCCCAGGCCGGCGCGAGTGTGGCCTAACCTCTCGCTCAGCCGGAGCACCAACGGCTGGCCACCAGGTCCGGTCTGTCAGTACGCGGTGAATTTTCGCCAGCCCGGGCCTGCCGTCCCACCGTCGGCGCCCGGTCAGCTCGAACGTTGGGCATCTTAAATACCACCTTTACCACCCATGTATCAGTCAGTCCTACAGTTCTGGTATCACGAAATCGAGCCTGCGCAGTGGTGGAAGGTCGACCCGAGTTTCGATGAGTTGGTTGCCGAACGATTTGGCCGCATCCATCATAAAGCAGCAAGCGGAGAACTCTTCGAGTGGAGATCAACTCCACAGGGTCGCCTTGCCGAAGTAATTGTTCTCGACCAGTTTTCTAGGAACATCTTCCGGAATGATCGGCGAGCCTTTGAGCATGACGCGCAGGCACTCGCGTTGGCTCAAGAAGCTGTTGCTTCGGGAGCGGATAATCAGCTCACCCAAGAGGAACGTACTTTCCTCTATATGCCATATATGCACAGTGAGTCGCAGCTCATTCACGTAATCGCGGAAGAACTGTTTCGCAAGTATGCACCGAGAGGCAACTATGAATTCGAATTGCGCCATAAGGAAATAGTAGACCGCTTTGGTCGCTATCCTCATAGAAACACATTGCTGGGGCGCCAATCAACGCCTGAAGAGCTTCAGTTCTTAACAGAGCCAGGCTCACGATTCTAAAACCATGATGCCTAACCCCTCGGTCAAGCCGAGCACCAGCGGCGGGCCACCAGGCCCCAGCCACAGGTACGGTGTACATCTTCTGTGGCCGGGGCCTGGCGTCCCACGGTCGGTGCCGGCTTGCCACGGTCGGTGCCGGCTTGCTTAGCTCGAACGTTAGGCTGCGCAACCCATCAGCCTCCCTAATCAGGGGTCTCGTGCCGCAACTCGACTACTGAGCAGCGTCCGTCAGGTCGCTGCGCAGCGACCCCTGAACTCGGCATGTTGTCTTACAGCTCTGTAAGTCATATGCCGGCATTCTTGGCTTCCAAGTGCCCTCATAGTCTTGATATTCGGCGGTAAGACCGCTGCCCTCACTCTAGGAGAAGACTATGAATGGCCTGACTTCACGATTCGCTTTGGCCGCCGGCTTGTTGGCAATACTCCTTGCTACTGGCTGCTCGAGCATGAGCAAGGACACTGCAATTGGAGCCGGCATTGGCGGCGTGACAGGAGCCGTGCTGACAGACGGAAGCCCTGCGGGTGCCGCCGTTGGCGCAGTCGTCGGCGGCGTCATTGGTAACGAGGTTGACAAGAAGAAGTAGCATCTGTCTGCCCGATGCGATCTCGCGTTCGCAGGGCATACCCGGGGCGTTGAGCAAGGCCTTGGCGCCGACCAACACTCTGCCCCCAGAACCTCAGCGCCTGTGGCCGATCGGGACGATGGCCAGCAGCTGCTCGGCCTCAGCCAGCGCCAGGCTGCGGCGCACTGCGGCTTCGTCGACAGCGCCGACAAGGGTGCCGCCCAGGCCGAGCGCGGCCGCCTGCAACAGCAGGTTCTGCGCCGCTGCGCCGGCTTCCATCGCCACGTAAGCGTCGGCACGCGCTCCATAGCGGGCCGCGGTACGCGCTGGCTGCGCAGCGATCACTACCAGCGCCGGGGCATCAGCGATCCAACGCTGGCCACGCGCGGCAATGGCCAAGGCCGCGCGCACATCGCCCGCGGCCACGCCTTGCAGGCTGTGCCCTTGCGGCAGGTAGCGATACACACCCGCAGACATGCCTTCGACGCGCCCGGCCACGAGATACAGCACCAGCGGGTAGGTCGCGCCGGCCGAAGGGGCATTGCGCTCGCCTTGCCGGCCGGTGATGCCCTGCGCCGCCCACAGCAATTGGCCCGCCTCGGCGACAGTCAGCGGCGCGACGCCGAAACCGCGCTGCGAGCGTCGCTTCGCCAACGCCGTTTCGAGCGACATCGGCCCCTGCGCCCGCGGCGAGGGCAAGGCCGACTCCGATGCCGTGGCTACATCGGGAACTGGCACCGGCGCCGCGCGTACCGCGAAGGCGGCCAGACCCACCAGCAGTGCTGCGGCGAGGGCGACAGCCCGGGTCCGGCCCGTATGGGGGGCAGTAGGCGCCATGGCGGAACAGCACATAGGCGTTGAGCGCATGCACCCCTCCGGGTGCCAGGCTGACCCAGTTGGCGCGTGGCCACGCGTGGCGTCCAGGCCCGATGCCAAGGCGCGAAGTGCAGCGGGAAAACCGCCGATCGGAATCACGGGGTTCTTCATCGTGAGCCTTCGCTGCAAGCCGCCTTTACGTGAATGGGCGATGGCAGCAACGGCAAGTTCACGACCTGGCATGCCGACGGCGCGCGTTCACCCACACCATGGCAGAGATCGTGCCTCGCGTCGACAGATTCAAGCCGGCGCGGAAAGGCCATTGACGCACGTCAACGGCGACGCCGCGCGAGGCCGCAGCGCTGCGGCCGGTATTGCGAAATCGCAAAGTGCGGCTGTGATCGGTTCCCGCCGCTGCGCCGTTCGGGCGCGCGGGCTGCCGAGCACTCACGTGTTGCGCCGATCTGGTGGTGCGCGGCGAGCCAAGCCCTGCGCCTGGGTAGACTGCGATCGGTCGCGCCGTGAGCCCAGGCTGATTGCGGGCCGGCACCGCAACCCCAAGGCAGGAGCAGAGAACATGTCGAACCCACGCCGTCGCTGGCTGAGCCGCTGGCCGATCGTCGGCGCCGCGCTGGCAGGCAGCGTGGCCGTGGCCGCTCCCGCGCGCCCGGCGACGCCTGCAACGGCAGCCAAGGAGCCGCGCATGCCAGGCGACCCGCCCGAGCACCGCATCGTCTACCAGCTCAACGAGGCCGACCCGGCCTACATCGAGCACATCCTCGTCTCGGTGGGTGCGCTGATCGGCAAGTACGAGGACAACGTGGCCGTCGTGGTCGTCGCCTTCGGCCCCGGCATCCACCTGCTGGCGCGCAAGCCGCGACGGCCGGTGCCGGAGGCCTTGCGCGACCGCGCCGCCAGCCAGGCGCGCGACTACGGCGTGCGCTTCGTGGCCTGCGGCAACACGATGAAGACGCAGAACTGGACGGCCGCCGACATGCAGCCATTCGCGCAGGTCGAGGAAGTGGGCGCCGCCGTGATCATGGAACTGCAGGAGCAGGGTTACGCCTACCTGGCCTGGTAGGGCGGGCGCGACGCCGGCCGCGTCTTGCGCCGTGCCGCCTGCTGCGACAACGCCGTCTTGCCGGGCGGGCCCGGCCCGATGGTCTTACCCCGGCGTCGCCAGTCCGGCCAGGTGCACGTCGATCGCCTGTGTGCCCACGCGCTGCAGGTCGAAGCCGGCGGGGTCGATCAGCCAGTTGTGGATCAGGCCGTCGATCAGCGCGTGCAGGCCGATGGCCAGGTGCGCGGCGGGCAGGGCAGTGGTGACTTCGCCCCGGACCTGCCCGCGCTGCAACTGGCGCCCCAGCCGAGTGCGGTAGGCGGCGCGGATCTCCAGGCGGCGTTTGCGCATCGCGCGCAGTTCTTCCACATCCTCGCACTTGTGCAGGGCGATCTCCAGCACCCGGCGTACCTGAGCGTCCTGCGTGACGCTCGTCAGCGCCTCCAGCAGACGCTGGCGCAGCGCCGGCAGCACCGGCTGGCCGTTGTCGCCGTCGAGCGCGGCGCTGGCTTGCTCCATGGGCAGGATCACGCGGTCCATCATCGCGTTGAAGACGTCGCCCTTGTCCTTGAAGTGCCAGTACACCGCCCCGCGCGTGACGCCGGCCGCGGCGGCCACGTCCTGCAGCGAGGTGCGTGAGACCCCTTCCGTCTGGAACACCCGCTCGGCGGCATCGAGAATGCGGCTTCGGGTGGCCTGGGCCTCTTCCTTGGTCTTGCGTGGCATGGGATGGGGGGAGTGATGCAGGCTTGAAGCATACATCCAAGAACGTATGTATACTTTCGCCGGTTTCTTGTCTTTGCCTCCTGGTTTTCCCGCGGCTGCGCCCGCGCAATGCCCGATGCATCGCGCTGCGCGCAAGTCCTGGCGTCACTTCGTGTGGGTGCCATCTGCTGTCGCGCGCAAGCCTCCAGCCCGTCCGATTCGAGGTTCCACCCCGTGATGCAACACACCGTCGCCGTCGGCCAATTCCTGTCCTCCGTGATGCGCACGGCCGTGCCGGCCCTGGCCGCGTTCGCCCTGGCGGCCTGCGGCGCGAAGGAGCCCGCGCCCGGCGCCGCCGCTGGGGCCATGCCGCCACCGCCGCCCGTGGGCGTGGTCACCGTCGCACCGAAGACCGTGGCGCTGCAGACCGAACTGCCCGGGCGCGTCGAGGCGCTGCGCACGGCGCAAGTGCGCTCGCGCGTCAACGGCGTGGTGCTGAAGCGTCAGTTCAGCGAAGGCAGCGAGGTGCGCGCCGGCCAGCCGCTCTTCCTGATCGACCCCACGCCCTACCAGGCGGCGCTCGACATCGCGGCCGCGCAACTGGCGCGTGCCCGGGCCGGCTTGGCGCAGGCCACGGTCACGGCCGAGCGCTACAAGCCGCTGGCCGAAGCGCGGGCCATCAGTCAGCAGGACTACGCCAACGCGTTGGCGGCGCAGCAGCTCGCCGCGGCCGACGTCGCCGCCGGTAGCGCCGCCGTGCAGGCCGCCCGCATCAACCTGGGCTACACGCAGGTGACGGCGCCCATCGCCGGGCGCATCGGCCGCGCGCTGGTCACCGAGGGTGCGCTGGTCAGCGCGGCCGAGGCCACGCAGCTGGCGCTGGTGCAGCAGACCAATGTCGTCTACGTGAACTTCACGCAGAGCAGCGCCGAACTGCTGCGCCTGCGCAAGGCCATCGCCGCGCAGCAGTTGCGCAAGGCGGGCGGTGACGCTGTGGCCGTGCAGGTGGTGCTGGAAGACGGCAGCCTGTTGCCGCGCCCGGGCAAGCTGCTGTTCAGCGACCTGACTGTCGACGCCACCACCGGCCAGGTGACGCTGCGCGCCGAAGTGCCCAACGCCGAGGGCCTGCTGCTGCCCGGCCAGTACGTGCGCGTGCGCCTGTCGCAGGCCGAACTGCCCGGCGGCGTGCTGCTGCCGCAGCAGGCGGTGACGCGAACCCAGCAGGGCGACACCGTGCTCGTCGTCGGAGAAGGCAACAAGCCCGGCCCGCGCCCGGTGAAGGTGCGCCAGGGCCAGGACGGCCAGTGGGTCATCACCGAAGGCCTGAGCGCCGGCGACAAGGTCATCGTCGACGGCTTCCAGAAGATGTTCGTGCCCGGCGCGCCGGTGACGCCGGTGCCGTGGACCAAGCCCGGCGCAGCGGTGCCCGCCACCGGCGCTTCCGCCGTCGCTGCATCAGGCCCGGCTTCCGCCGCGCCGAAGTAGGCGGGGCCGCTCAACATGGCCGCCTTCTTCATCGAACGCCCCATCTTCGCGTGGGTCATCGCGCTCTTCGTGCTGGTGCTGGGCGGTGTCTCGATCACGCAGCTGCCGGTGGCGCAATACCCGCCGGTGGCGCCGCCGTCCATCGTCATCACCGCCGTCTATCCGGGCGCTTCGGCGCAGACGCTGGAAGACAGCGTGCTGGCCGTCGTCGAACAGGAGATGAACGGCGCGCCCGGCCTGATCTACGTCGAGAGCGTGTCCCAGGCCAACGGCAGCGGCACCATCACGCTGAGCTTCCAGCCCGGTACCAACCCCGACCTGGCACAGGTGGACGTGCAGAACCGCCTGGGCCGCGCGACGCCGCGCCTGCCGTCGGCGGTGACGCAGCAGGGCGTGCGCGTCGACAAGGCGCGCAGCAACTTCCTGCTCTTCACCATCCTGTCCAGCACCAACCCGGCCTACGACCCTATCGCCCTGGGCGACTATGCGGCGCGCAACGTGCTGCCCGAACTGCAGCGTGTGCCGGGTGTCGGCCAGGCGCAGCTCTTCGGCACCGAGCGTGCGATGCGCGTGTGGATCGACCCGGCCAAGTTGCAGGGCGTGAACCTGTCCAGCAACGACGTGGTGGCGGCCATCCGCGCGCAGAACGCCCAGGTGGCGGCCGGTGCCATCGGTGAACTGCCGAACGTGGCGGGGCAGGGCATCGCCGCGACGGTGGTGGTCAGCGGCCAGCTCGGCACGGTCGAGCAGTTCGGCAACATCGCGCTGCGCGCCAATGCCGACGGCAGCACGGTGCGGCTGCGCGACGTGGCGCGCATCGAGCTCGGTGCGCAGAGCTACGCCACGTCGGCGCGGCTGAACGGCAAGCCGTCCACCGGCATCGGCGTGCAGCTGGCGCCCACCGGCAACGCGCTGGCCACCGCAGCGGCTGTGCGCGCGAAGATGGAGCAGCTGCAGACCTACTTCCCGCAGGGCGTGAGCTACAGCGTGCCCTACGACAGCTCGCGCTTCGTGAAGATCTCGATCAGCCAGGTTGCCGAAACGCTGATCGAAGCCGTGGTGCTGGTCTTCCTGGTGATGTTCCTGTTCCTGCAGAACTTCCGCTACACCATCATCCCCACCATCGTGGTGCCGGTGGCGCTGCTGGGCACCTTCGCGGTGCTGCTGGCCTTGGGCTTCTCGATCAACGTGCTGACGATGTTCGGCATGGTGCTGGTGATCGGCATCGTCGTCGACGACGCCATCGTGGTGGTCGAGAACGTCGAGCGCATCATGAGCGAGGAAGGCCTGCCGCCGCGCGAGGCCACGCGCAAGGCGATGGGCCAGATCCAAGGCGCCATCATCGGCGTCACGGTGGTGCTGATCTCGGTCTTCGTGCCGCTGGCCTTCTTCGCCGGTTCGGTCGGCAACATCTACCGCCAGTTCGCGGCCGTGATGGTGGCCAGCATCGGTTTCTCGGCGTTCATGGCGCTGAGCCTGACGCCGGCGCTGTGCGCCACGCTGCTCAAGCCCGTCGACGCCGGCCACCACCTTGAAAAGCGCGGCTTCTTCGGCGCCTTCAACCGCCTGTTCAAGCGCACGGCCAAGGGTTACGAGAGCCTGGTCGCGCGCATGCTGAAGAAGGCCTTGCGCTACCTGATCATCTACGCCGCCATCATCGGCGTCGTCGGCTGGGTCTACCTGCGCCTGCCGGCGAGTTTCCTGCCCGCGGAAGACCAGGGCACGATGCTCGTCAACGTGCAGCTGCCGCCGGGTGCGACGCAGGAACGCACACGCGCGGTGATGGAGCAGGTCGAGGCCTTCATGCTCAAGCAGCCCGAGGTGCAGAGCATGGTCGGCGTGCTGGGCTTCAGCTTCAGCGGCCAGGGCCAGAACGCCGCGCTGGCCTTCGTGACGCTGAAGGACTGGAAGGACCGCCCGAAACCCGAGAACAGCGCACAGGCGCTGGCCGGCCGCGCCTTCGGCGGGCTGATGGGCATCCGCGACGCCTTCATCTTTCCGCTCAGCCCGCCGCCCATCCCCGAGCTGGGCACGGCCTCGGGTTTCAGCTTCCGCCTGCAGGACCGCGCCGGCCTCGGCCACGACGCGCTGGTGGCCGCGCGCAACCAGCTGCTGGGCATGGCCGGCAAGAGCAAGGTGCTGAGCCAGGTGCGCCCCGACGGCCTGGAAGACGCACCGCAGCTGCAGATCGACATCGACCGCGACAAGGCCGCCGCCCTGGGCGTGGGCTTCGACAGCATCAGCGCCACCATCGGCACAGCGCTGGGTTCGGCCTACGTCAACGACTTCCCCAACGCCGGCCGCCTGCAGCGCGTGGTGGTGCAGGCCGACGCACCGGCGCGCATGCAGCCCGAAGACCTGCTCAAGCTCAACGCCAGCAACAGCCGCGGCCAGCCGGTGCCGCTGGCGGCCTTCGCGAGCACGCGCTGGGTGACCGGCGCGATGCAGACCGTGCGCTACAACGGCTATCCGGCGATGCGCATCGGCGGCGGTGCCGCACCGGGCTACAGCACCGGTGACGCCATCGCCGAGATGGAACGCCTGGCGGCGCAGCTGCCCGCCGGCTTCGGCTACGAATGGACCGGGCTGTCGCGCGAAGAGAAGCTGGCCGGCTCGCAGGCCATGGTGCTCTACGGCTTCGCGATCCTGGCCGTCTTCCTGTGCCTGGCGGCGCTGTACGAAAGCTGGAGCATCCCGTTCGCGGTGATCCTGGTGGTGCCGCTGGGGGTGCTGGGGGTCGTGCTCGCCACGCTGTTCCGCGGTTATGCCAACGACGTCTACTTCCAGGTCGGCCTGATCACCATCATCGGCCTGTCGGCGAAAAACGCGATCCTGATCATCGAGTTCGCGAAAGACCTGCAGGCCCAGGGCAAGGGCGCGGTCGAAGCCGCGCTGGAAGCCGCGCACCTGCGCTTCCGGCCCATCCTGATGACCTCGATGGCCTTCATCCTGGGCGTGATGCCGCTCTTCCTGGCCAGCGGCGCCGGCTCGTCCAGCCAGCGTGCCATCGGCACCGGCGTCGTCGGCGGCATGATCACCGCGGTGGTGCTGGCGGTGTTCTTCGTGCCGCTGTTCTTCGTCGTCGTGCGGCGCTTCGTCCAGCCCAGCCAGAGGCAGCTGATGCACGATGCGCACAAGGAGCCCAACCTGAACCTGCATCCGCCCGTGGAGGACCGCTGACGTGTTGGCCCGCCGCCCCTTCAAGCTTGCCCTCCCGCTGCTCGCGGCAGCGCTCTCCGCCTGTTCCTTCATCCCCGTGTACGAGCGCCCGGCCGCACCGGTGGCGGCCGAGTTCCCGCTGCCCGCGGCCGTGTCGGGCACGCCGGCGCCCGAGCTGGCGTGGGCCGACTTCGTGGCCGACGCCCGGCTCCAGGCGCTGGTGGACCTGGCGCTGCAGAACAACCGCGACCTGCGCATCGCCGTGCTCAACGTCGAGCAGACGCGCGCCGCACTCGGCCTGCAGCGCGCCGACCGGCTGCCGACGCTGAACGCGGGTGTGGCGGCCAGCCGCACGCCGGGTTCGGGTGGCGACATGGTCAACAGCTACAGCCTGGGGCTGCAGGTGACGGCGTTCGAGCTCGACCTCTTCGGCCGTGTCAAGAGCCTCTCCGAGGCCGCGCTGGCGCGTTACCTGGCCAGCGACGAAGGCCGCCGTGCCGCGCAGGCCGCGCTGCTGGCCGCCGTGGCGCAAGCCGACCTGGCGCTGCGGGCCGACGACGAACTGCTGTCGCTGACGCAGCGCACGCTGGCCTCGCGCCAGGACGGGCTGAAGCTGGTGCGCCTGAAGTTCGATGGCGGCGCCTCGGCCGAGCCCGAATTGCGCAGCGCCGAATCGCTGGTGGCCGCGGCGCGCGCCAACCTGGCCGCGCTGCAGCGCCAGCGCAGCGTCGACGCCAACGCGCTGACGCTGCTGGTCGGCCAGCCGCTGCCGGCCACGCTGCCGGTGCCCGGCGCCTGGGGCCAGCTGCGCCTGGCCGACCTGCCGGCCGGCCTGCCCTCCGAAGTGCTGCTGCGGCGCCCCGACGTGCGCCAGGCCGAGCAACAGCTGATCGCCGCCAACGCCAACATCGGCGCGGCGCGCGCGGCCTTCTTCCCGCGCATCGCGCTCACCGGTAGCGCCGGCTTCGCCAGCAACCAGCTCAGCGGCCTGTTCGACAACACGGCCTGGAGCTTCACCGGCCAGCTGCTGCAGCCGATCTTCGACAGCGGCCGCAACGAGGCCAATCTGGCCGCCGCGCGCGCCGGGCGCGACATCGCGGTGGCGCAGTACGAAAAGACGGTGCAGACCGCCTTCCGCGAGGTCGCCGATTCGCTGGCCGGCCGCGCCACTCTGGACGAACAGCTGGCGGCGCAGCAGGCCCTGGCCGACGCCGAGGCGCGCCGGCTGGAACTGGCCGAACTGCTCTACCGCGGCGGAGTGGCCAGCCAGCTCGACCGGCTGGACGCCGAACGCAACACGCTGGCCGCGCGCCAGGCCGTGGTGCAGCTGCAGCTGGCGCGACTGCAGAACGCGGTGCAGCTCTACCGCGTGCTGGGCGGCGGCGTGCCGCCGGCGACCACCGCGCGCTGAACGCACTGCGGCCGCGGGGGCAGAATGCGCAGCTGCCCACGCCGTCACACCGTCATGTCTGCCTTTCCCAACGCACCTTCGTCGCACAGCGCCGCGCTGTCGGAGCGCTTGCGCCGCCTCGTCGTCAAGCAGGGCGTCGGTCTGGGCTTGCTGCCCGCCGACGATCTGGCGCTGGCACTGGGCTGGGTGTGGATGGGTTTGCCTGCTGACCGCGTGATGAACGAAGCCGAGGTCAACGCCGTGCTGAAGGCCCAGCTGGCCGGGCCGGCGGCCTGCCTGGACGCCGACCATGTCGAGCTGCGCCGCTGGCTCGTCGACGCCGGCTGGCTGCACCGTGACGGCTACGGGCGCGAGTACCGCCGCGTGCCCGGTGGCCCGGCGCGGCACGGCGCGCTGGCCGAGACGCTGGGCACGCTGCTGAGCGGCACCGACAGCAGCGCCTGGGCCGCCGCGCAGCGCGGTGCCCATGCCGCCGAGCGCGACGCGCGCCGCCAGCGCTGGCAGCGGCAGGGCCAGCCCGGCGGCGCCACATGACGACCGAGTCCGACGAGTTCGCGATGCGCTTGGCCCTGGACCAGGCGCACAACGCCTTGCTGGTGGGCGAGGTACCGGTGGGCGCCGTGATCGTGCGCCAGACGAGCGAGGGCCCGCAGGTCGTGGCCACCGGCTACAACCGCCCCATCACCACCCACGACCCGACTGCGCACGCCGAGATCGTGGCGCTGCGCCACGCCGCCACGTTGCTGGCCAACTACCGCCTGCCCGACTGCGAGCTGTTCGTCACGCTGGAGCCCTGCGCGATGTGTGCGATGGCCCTGGTTCACGCGCGGTTCAAGCGGGTGGTCTTTGGTGCGGCAGATCCCAAGACCGGTGCCGCCGGTTCGGTGCTGAACCTTTTCGATGAACCGCAGCTGAACCACCACACCGAAGTGCAGGGCGGTCTTCTCGCCGAGGCCTGCAGCGACCTGCTGCGCAGCTTCTTCGCTGAGCGGCGCGCGCAGAAGCGGGCTGAGCGCGAAGGCGCCACTGCGGGCGATGCCGACAAGGACGCCGGGATCGAAACCGGCGCAGCCGCTGATGCGTACACCAACGAAGGCGACGACGAAGCGGGCCCCATCCCCGCCGGCGACGCCACCGAACTGCCGGCCGATCTGCTGCACCTCCCTGATTCCACCTGACCCTGGCTTGCCCATGCCCTCGCTGTCCCTCTTTTCTCCCGCGGGCGTGGTGCCGCAGCCCGCAGCGCTGACCCGCGCCACGCGCCGCCTGCGCGCGCTCGGATTCGACGTCCAGGTCGATGCCGACGCCCGCGCCCGCCACCAGCGCTTTGCCGGCGACGACGACACCCGCCTGGCGGCGCTGCACCGCGTGGCGCTGGCCGCACCCTCGATCGCGATGGCCACTCGCGGCGGCTATGGCCTGACGCGCCTGCTCGACCGCATCGATTGGGCGCTGCTGGCGCGCAGCGTCGAGCAGGGCACGCGCTGGGTGGGCCACAGCGATCTCACTGCGCTGCAACTGGGACTGCTGGCGCACACCGGCGCCTACAGCTGGGCCGGGCCGATGGCGCTGGATGATTTCGGGCGCAGTGACGACACCGGCGGTGTCGACGAGGTTACGCGCGACTGCTTCCTGGAAGCGATGAGCGGCGAACTGGAAGCGGTGGGCTTCCGCACCGAAGCTGGCCATGACGGCCTGCAGGCCAGCGGGCGGCTGTGGGGTGGCAACCTCAGCATGTTGTGTTCGCTGCTCGGCACGCCGCATTGGCCGCAGATCAAGGGCGGCATTCTCTTTCTGGAAGACGTCAACGAGCACCCCTACCGCGTGGAACGCTGCCTGCTGCAGCTGCACCAGGCGGGTGTGCTGGCACGTCAGAAGGCCGTGCTGCTGGGCGCCTTCAGCGGCTGGAAACCTTCACCGCTGGACCGCGGCTACACGCTGAAAACGGCGGTGGCACAGGTGCGCGCGATCTCACCCACGCCGGTGCTGACCGGGCTGCCGTTCGGACACGTTCACCCGAAGGTGACGCTGCCTGTGGGCCGCAAGGTGCGGCTGCTGGTGCAAGGGCGCGAGGTGCTCATCGGGTGGTAGAGCACGGCGCGCGGTGCCGCGCAGAACGAAAAAACGCCCACGACATTGTCGTGGGCGTTCCGTCGCTGACGTCCGCTGGTGCGGATCAGAACTCGTAGCGTGCCGTCAGGCGCACGTAGCGCGGCGTCTGGAAGCTCGTCGGCGACTTGTAGTTCGCGCTCTGGCGCAGCGGGAAGGTCGTCGAGTTGCTTTCCTGGCGGCTGTAGTCACGCACTTCGTTCACTTCGGTGGCCTTCTGGCTGTCGAAGACGTTGAAGATCGCGGCTTGCAGCGTCAGCTTCTTCTGCGCCCACTGCGGCGTGTAAGCCACCGACAGGTCGAAGTTCGTCGTCCACGGTGTGGTGCCCGAAGTGCCGCGCGGAACGACCGATGGCGGCTTGTTCGGGTCGGTGATGCAGTAGTAGGCAGACGCGCTGCTGTACCCACTGGAACCGTCGAAGTCGGACACCGTCGGCGGCACGAAGCCGATGCAGCTGATGGGGCGGCCCGAGGCGAGCGTGCCGTTGAAGCCCAGGCGCCATTCGTCGGCCAGCTGGTAGGCACCGAACACCTTGAACACGTGACGACGGTCGTTGGGCAGCAAGCCCTTGGCACCGTCCGTGAACGAGCCGAAGTCGAAGTCCTGCGTCACGCCGGCGTCTTCCTGGTTCAGGTTCGACTGCACGTAGCCTTCGGCCGTGCCCTGGCTCTTCGACCAGGTGTACGAACCCTGCAGGCCCCACTTGCCGTCGAACGGCCGCTCGAAAGTGAGCTCCAGCGACTTGTAGGTGCGTTCGTACTTGGCCAGGCCGAGTGCACTTGCCGGGATCGTCAGGGGCGAAAGCTTGCCGTCGTCGTTCAGGTCGACCTTGAGGCTCAGGTCCCTGCCGGGGTTCATCAGCACGCAGGTCGCGAGGTTGTCGACGAAGTCGGGGTTGACGTTGGCCGTGATCCAGTCAGCGATCCGGGTGTGGTCGCAGTAGTCGTCCATGCCGGCGTTGATTTTCCGGTAGGTGACTTTCGCGCCCACGATCAGCTGCTTCGACAGGGCCTTCTGCACACCCAGGATGAACTCGTCCTGGTTCATCGGGTTCAGGTCGGTGTCGGCGATGGTGCCCGGGTCGGGCAGCTTGCCGTCGGAAACCACTTGCGGGTTACCGATGCCGGGAGCCGGCTGGTTCAGCGACGTCGGCCCCTGGGTGCGCGGGTCGCGGCCGGGGAAGGTGTAGAACTCCTGCGTGAACAGTTCGGCCCGTGTGGCACGGATGTTGGTGTTGGAAGCCACCGGGATGTAGTACCGGCCGGCATTGCCGAACAGCTTCAGCGACGCGTCGCCGCTCACGTCGAGGGCAAAGCCGAGTCGCGGCGCGATCAGGCGGTCCTGTTTCACGAAGGCAGTGCCGTCGCCGTTGCGGTTCTCGAAGGACTCCGAGCGCAGGCCGCCGTACAGCACCAGGTTCTTCGTCGCTTTCCAGCTGTCTTCGATGTAGAAGGCCGAGTTCTCGACCTCGTACACACCCGACGTCGACTGCAGAACGCGCTTGCGCACGTATTGCGTGCCGGGCGTGAAGCCCGTGACGCCGTTGACAGCCCCGTTGGCACCGACGTTGAAGTAGCGGTAGTAGGCGCCGCCGGTGTACGACGATCCACCGGCTTCCGACGACTTGAACAACTGGTTGTCGATACCGGCGCGCAGCGTGTGCTTGCCCAGCACGTACTCGACGTCCAGGCGGAAGGAACTGCGTTTGTCTTCGTCGCGAGGTGCCGACGCATCCTTGGCGCCGACGCCGGGGAAGGGCTTGGCCCAGCAGCCGATCTCGGACAGGTCGAGGTCGAGCACGACCGGGCAATCCTGGTTCAGCGTGCGCGCGCCCGTGAACTTCTCGCGCTTGTCGTTCACGCGGCCCACGAGTGCCGATACGGTGAGGTCGTCCGTCAGGTAACCCGTGTACTTGGCGATGTAGACGTTGCCGCCGGAGTCCGACTTGCTCTCCGCACCCGCCCCGACGTGCGAAGTGGCGTACGGCTGTGCGCTGTCGTTCGTGTAGTCGCTGTAATCGTACTTCTTCTTGTTCGTGATCGCCGTGAACTCGAGCAGGTGGCTGTCGGTCACCGACCAGTCGATCTTCAGCATGCCGTTGGGCTGCGTCGACTTGCGCTTGGTGCTGCTGGTTTGCCCGAAGGTCGACTCGGTGTCGCTGCGACCCTCGATGGCGCCGAACACGAACAGGCGGTCCTTGATGATCGGGCCGCCGCCGTAGAGCACGTAGCTCTTGTAGTCGGACGTGTCGGCCGAGTTGAACACGTAGGGCAGAGGCCTGTTCGTGCCCGGGTAGACGCGCTCGGGTTCCTTGTCGTCGAAGTCCGACCCCTTGGAGCGCAGACCTTTCGGTTCCAGGTACAGCGCGCCGCCGCCCTTCCACTCGTTCGTGCCGCGCTTCGTCACGATACTGATCACGCCGCCCAGCGAGCGGCCGTATTCGGCACCGTAGCCGCCGGTCTTGACCTGCTGCTGCGAGATGGCATCGAAGGGCAGTTCGGCGTACGAGAGGAAGTTGCGGATGTTGGTGACATCCAGGCCGTTGATGTAGTAGCCGTTCTCGCCGATGGACGCACCGCCGAAGGAAGGCAGTGTCAGGTTGTTGCCGAAGTTGTCGCCCTTGACCGTGCCCGGTGCCAGCAGGGCCACCGCGTCGACGCTGCGTGCGACCGGCAGCGCGCGGATCTCTTCCTGCGTGAAGACCGAGTTGCTCTCGACACTGGTGATGTCGAGGGTGCGGATACGCGAGCCCACGACTTCCAGGCGCTGCACATCGTCAAGCGACACCTCGCTGCCCGAGCCGATGGCCACGCCCACCTCGCGGGTGACATTGCCGGAGGTCACCTTGTAGCGCCCAGGCGGCAGGCGGCTGAAGTTGAAGCTGCCGTCGGGGTTGGCGACAGCCTGGCGGGAGGTGCCGGTGTCGACGGCCGTGATCGTGACGGTGGCGCCAGCCTTGGCGCGGCCGTACAGCGAACCATCAGCGCTCTGCGCCCAGACGGCAGCGCTGAACGCCATACCGATCGCCAGCGTCAACGCACTGGGTCGCAGGTTCCTCGAAGATCTCTTCATTTTCTACCTCGTGTGAAAGTGGGGATGCAACACCTAATCCGCCTCTAGCGGTGCCGCGGGCGCAAGAAAAGCAACGTCGCCGTTGCCCTGAAGTGTCAGTTTTATTTCGACCGGCGGCCTGGGCGCAAGCCCTCATCTGCGCGCCAGGCCACAGCAAGGGGCTCTCCGCGCCTCCTGGCCCGTTCATCCTGCGCCGCACAAGCCCGTCGGCAACGCGGTGGGCACGCCGGCCACCGAGGGAAGAACAAGCTCAAGGTGTCCCGGATGGGAAGCCCCAAGCTGTGACCTGCACGCGATCAGGCTAGGTAGAAGCGAGAGTCGAGCGTGTTGGGTCAATGCAACAGCTCGGGCCCAAGAGGAGCGCCACGAGCGGCGCCTACACCCCGATCAAGATGAGGACTTGCCGTCCCGAAACGGGTCGACGCTGCCGCTTCCGCTGGCATCGGGTTGGGGCGCGTGAAGACCACGGCGCCGTCGGCACAAGGAAAAGGGCCCCGGCGCTGGCGTCGGGGCCCTCTCGAAGCCTGCGAACGCGGTGGCCGCGTGGCCACCGCAATCGATCAGAACTTGTGGTCGTAGCTCACCGTCAGCTTCGCAGAGCGCGGCGCGCTGATGCTCAGCGGGGTGTTGTACAGCGGGCGGATGGAGGTCGCACCACCGGCGTTGTTGAAGCGCTCTTCCGTCACCTCGGTCACCTGGCGATTGAGGAGGTTGAGCACGTCCAAGCGCAGCTTCAGACCCTTCAGGAAGTCCGGCGTGTAGACGAGGTTGGCGTCCACCGTGAATTCCGGCGGCTGCGTGCCGGCCGTGCCGCGCGGCGAGGGCTGGCCGCTGCAGAAGAAGTAGGCCGAACCGTAGCCGGAGTAGTTCGTGACCGGGCTGACGCCTGGCGTGAACGGCGTGTCCAGACCCGGCGAGCTGGGTGCGTTGCCGATGCAGTTCTTGGGACGACCGCTCGACCAGACCATGGCACCACCGACGCCCACTTGCGACATCACCTGGTAGAAGCCATAGGCCTTGATCTTGTGCGTGCGGTTGTTCGGCAGCAGGCCGTCGGCGTTCACCGAGAACTCGGGGAAGTCGTAGTCCTGCGTCGTCGCAACGTCACCCTGGCCGATGTCCGACTTGAGCTGGCCTTCGGCATTGCCCTTGTTCTTCGAATAGGTGTAGGTCACCTTGCCGGCCCACTTGCCGTCGAACTGCTTCTCGATGAACAGGTCCAGTGCGGCGTAGGTGCGCTTGGGCTTGATGACACCCAGATCCGCCGCCGACAGGGCGATGTTCTCGAGTTTGCCGTCACCGTCCAGGTCGATGGTGAACCGGTTGGCCAGGCCCGGATTGAACAGGGCGCAGTTGTAACCCCAATTCGAGGCATCGATGTTGTTGCGGTCGGCCCAGGCGTAGAACGGCCGGTCGTCGCAATGGTCGTCCAGGGCCGTCTTCAGGGTACGGTACGTGAACTTGACACCGGCGGTCAGGCCACGGGCGACGGCGCGTTCGATGCCCAGCGTCAGTTCGTCCTGGTAGTTGCCCTTCATGTCCTGGGCGGCCACTTCACGCGGGTCCTTGGCCTGGCCGTACTCGTTGTTGTTCGAGTAGGGTTTGCCCAGCGAGGTCAGGCCGGTCGGCACGCCCGTGGCTGGATCGACACCGGTGTAGGCGAAGTTCTCGGTCGTGAACAGTGACGAGCCGGCTGCGCGGATGGCCACGTTCGTCGGCAACGGCACATGGTAGCGGCCGAGGGTGCCGAAGACCTTCATCTGCTGGTCGCCCGCCGGATCCCACGTGGCGCTGAAGCGCGGCGCGATCTGCTTGGTCAGCTTGATGTAGGAGTTGCCGTCACCGTTCTTGTTGTTGAAGCCTTCGTTACGCAGGCCGAGTACGAGCAGCAGGTCCTTGTTGACCTGCCACTTGTCTTCGATGTAGGCCGCGTTCTGGTCGACTTCAGGCGTGGAACCCGACGAGATGATGACCTGGTTGGCGTAGTAGCCTGCCTGCGCCAGAGGCTGGTTGACGGTGTTCAGTGCCGCCGAAGCCGTCAGGGGCACGGCCGGATCGGTCCGGGCGTAGTCCCACACCGAGCCGCCAGCCCGCGCGCTGCCGGACAGCGACTTGATCTTGTTGTAGTCGATACCGCCACGCAGGGTGTGCGAAGAGTTCAGCTTGAACTCGAGGTCGATCCGCAGGCCTTCGTTCTTGTCGTAGGCACCGGGAACGAGCAGGTTGCCCGTTGCGGTCTGCACACCTTCGACATATTTGATGCCCGGCGCTCGCGCGTCGCCCGTGAAGGTCACCTGCGGGATCGCGGGGTTGTAGCCCACCGGAGACTGCGTGTGCTCGGTCCTCGTCTTGCCGTAGACGGCCGTGAGGGTGAGGTCCTGCGTCAGGAAGCCCGTGTACTTCAGGATGTCGACATCGGCGCCCTGCTGGGCCGCCACCGGTGTCGGGCCCCAGTTCTCGTAACTGACGCCGCCCGCCTGCGTGTCGTTGCGTGTCAGCGTGGCGTAGTTGAAGCCGTAGTACTTGCGGTCGTCCTTGTACGTGTCGCCGATTTTCGTGTATTCGAGGACGTGGTTGTCGGTGATCGCGTAGTCGAGCTTGATCAGGTAGCGCGGAATGGTGACGTCGCGTTCCTGGAAGCCGGCCGGCAGGTTCACAGGGTTGGCCGAAGTGTTGGCGAGTCGGATGGTGTCGCGTTCGGTCTTCGTGCGCTCGAAGGCGCCAAAGAAGAACAGCTTGTCCTTGATGAGGGCGCCGCTGCCATAGGCCGACAGGACGGTACGGTCCTGCTTGTTCAGGCGGTTGTAGACATACATCCGGTTGGCGAGCGTCGAGCCGTTGGCGGCGTAGACCTGGTCGCGTTCCGAAGCCTTCAGACTGTCTGGTTCGAAGGTGATGGCACCACCGGCTTCGAAGTCGTTGCCGCCGCGCTTGGTGATCATGTTGACCACACCACCCGTCGAGCGGCCGAATTCGGCGCCGTAGCCGCCGGTCAGCACCTGGGCCTGGGCGATGGAGTTGAATGGCAACTGCGAGAAGCCGACTTGCGTCAGCAGGGTGGTGACCGGGAAGCCGTTGATGTAATACGCATTCTCCGAAGCGCTGGCGCCGCCGAAGCTGGGAGCGCCGCCACCGCCGTAGCGGCTGTCGCCACGCGTGGTGTTCGGAGCCAACTGGATGATGGCGCCGACATTGGGCGCCACGGGCACCCGCTCGAGGTCCTTGGAGGTGAAGACGGTGGTGGAGCCGGCCGAAGAGAGGTCGAGGCGGCGGATGGCGCTGCCGGTGATGACCACGACAGTGGCGCCGCCGAAGCTGACTTCGACGCCCTGGCTGAGGAGGACCTCGACCCCGGTGCGCTTCTCCACCAAGGCGCCGTTTCGGCTCAGCGTGATGTTGTAGATGCCGGTGGGCAGCGACACCAGGTTGTAGCGGCCGCTGGCATCGGGCTTGATGCTGCGCTTCAGGCCCGTGTCGCTGTTCTCGACCAGCACTTCAGTGCCTGCGGGCTGGCCAACGGTGCCGTAGATCGAGCCCGTCGTGTTGGACTGCGCGTAGGCCGAGGGCGCCACGGAGGCGCCAATGACCACCGCTCCGAGGGCCAGCGCGACTGCTCGCGCGATCGCTGTCTTCCTAATCATTCAGTTCACTCCTTGAGGTCAAGTTGACCAAGTCGCACGGCCCTGCGCCGCGGGTTGCGGCGCATCCAGGGTCACAGGTATTGCCCGCGAGTGCCAGCGCAAGCGACGATTGTGAGTGAGCCCAATACTTGAAGGGCTTTTGAAAACTGCGTGAATTGCGCGTCCGTGGCGGTGGAGCAACTGCTTTGCGAGCGTGCTCATTCGGGTTTGCACTGAGTAGGCGCACCGATCCCGCATTCGGGGCCATTGACCGGCGCTCGCTGGAGACGCCTCACCCGTTTCCCGAAAGTGGCGTCCGCCAACGCATTGGAGAATGACCTTTTGGTCTGCATTCCCCGGAGAGCATCTTGCCCTTGAGCGACATTGAACTTTCCCGCCAGGCGCGCCTGCTGCGCATCACCGACCTGGCCCGGGAACGCCTGGGCATCACCGATGAACACCTGGTGCCCTACGGCCACCACAAGGCCAAGCTGGCGCTGCCCTACATCCACTCGCTGGCCGGGCGACGCGACGGCAAGCTGGTCCTCGTCACGGCCATCAGCCCGACACCGGCCGGTGAGGGCAAGACCACCACCACGGTGGGCCTGGGCGATGCGTTGAACCACATCGGCCGCAAGGCCGTGATCGCGCTGCGTGAGCCCTCTCTGGGCCCGGTGTTCGGCCTCAAGGGCGGCGCCACGGGCGGCGGTCGTGCACAGGTGCTGCCGATGGAGGACATCAACCTGCACTTCACCGGCGACTTCCAGGCCATTGCGCTGGCGCACAACCTGCTGTCGGCCTGCCTGGACAACCACGTGCACCACGGCAACGCGCTCGACATCGACCTGCGCCGCGTGACCTGGAAGCGCGTGATCGACATGAACGACCGCGCGCTGCGCGACATCACCGTGGGCCTGGGCGGCCCCGGCAACGGCTTCCCGCGGCAGGACGGCTTCGACATCGTCGTGGCCTCGGAAGTGATGGCCATCCTGTGCCTGAGCAACTCGCTGCAGGATCTCAAAGCCCGTCTGGGTCGCATCGTCGTGGCCGAGACCCGCAGCCGCAAGCCCGTCACCGCCGCCGACCTGAAGGCGCACGGCGCGATGGCGGTGCTGCTGAAGGACGCGCTGGCGCCCAACCTCGTGCAGACGATGGAGAACAACCTGGCGCTGCTGCACGGCGGGCCCTTCGCGAACATCGCCCACGGCTGCAACAGCGTCATCGCCACGCGCACGGCGCTGAAGCTGGCCGACTACGTGGTCACCGAGGCGGGCTTCGGCGCCGACCTGGGGGCCGAGAAGTTCATCGACATCAAGTGCCGCATGGCCGGGCTGGTGCCGGCGGCAGCGGTGGTGGTGGCCACCGTTCGAGCGCTGAAGTACCACGGCGGCGTGAACCTGCCCGACCTGGGGCGCGAAGACCTGGGCGCGCTGGAGCGCGGCATGGCCAACATCCAGCGCCACCTGCACAACCTTCGCGAGGTGTTCGGCCTGCCGTGCGTGGTGTCGATCAACCACTTCACCAGCGACACCGAAGCGGAACACGCGCTGCTGCGTCAACGCCTGGGCGCGATGGGCGTGCCGGTGGTCACCGCGCGCCACTGGGCCGAGGGTGGCCCGGGCGCGGCCGATCTGGCGCGCGAGGTGGTCAAGGCCTGCGAGCAGTCGACGACGCTGCGTTTTGCCTACGCAGACCAAGACACGCTGTGGGAGAAGGCGCGCCTCTTGGCGGTGCGCATCTACGGCGCGGCCGACATCAGCGCCAGCAGCGCCGTTCGCAAGCAGATGGCCGCGCTGCAGGAGGCGGGCCATGGCCACCTGCCGGTGTGCATCGCAAAGACGCAATACAGCTTCAGCACCGACGCCACGCAGCGCGGTGCGCCCACCGGCCACGTCGTCGACATCCGGGAGGTGCGGCTGGCTGCCGGCGCCGGCTTCGTGGTGCTGGTCTGCGGCGATGTGATGACCATGCCCGGCCTGCCCAAGGTGCCGGCCGTGGAACACATCGACCTCGACGACCACGGGCAGATCGTCGGCCTGAGTTGAACTCGAGCGCGCGGCGTCTATGGCCAACAACACCGCGCGGCTGTACCGCATCGAGACGCTGATACGTGCTCGCGGGCACGTCAGCTTCAGCGTGCTCCTCGACGAGCTCGAGGTCTCGCCGGCCACGCTCAAGCGTGACCTGGAATACCTGCGCAGCCGCCTGGGTGCGCCCATCGAGTACGACCGCGACCTCAACGGCTACCGCTTCGGTGCGGGCTACGCCGGCCCGAAGCACGAACTGCCCGGGCTCTGGTTCGACGAGCGTGAGCTCTATTCGCTGCTGATGGCGCAGCAGCTGCTGGCCGGCCTGGACAGCGACGGCCTGCTCAGCCGCCACCTGCAGCCTTTGCTGGACCGCATCCACCAGTTGCTGGCCAGCGGCGCGGGGGGTGACGGCGGTGAGGCCGCGGCCGCGCGCCTGATGAAGCGCGTGAAGGTGGTGACTGCGCTGCGCCGCCCGGTGCCCAGCCGCTTCTTCGAACGCGTCAGCGCCGCGCTGCTGGCACGCAAGCGCCTGCACCTGCGCTACCTCACGCGCGCGCGCCGTGAAGTGAGCGAACGCGATGTGTCGCCGCAGCGCCTGGTGCACTACCGCAACACCTGGTACCTGGACGCCTGGTGCCATCGCGCCGACGCGCTGCGCCGCTTTGCGCTCGACGCCATCGAGGAAGCCATGGTGCTGGAGCAGCCCGCGCGCGACATCGCGATGAAACGCGTGCAGGCCGAGATGGACGCCGGCTACGGCATCTACGCCGGCGGCACGCAGCGCTGGGCCTTGCTGGCCTTCGACGTGCAGGCCGCGCAGTGGGCCAGCCGCGAAGAGTGGCACCCCGAGCAGCAGGGCCGCTGGCTGGACGACGGCCGCTACGAACTGCGCCTGCCCTACGTGGACGACACCGAGCTGGTGATGGACCTGCTGCGCCAGGGGGACCAGGTGCAGGTGCTGGCGCCGCCGGAACTGGTGCAGGCCGTGCGCCGGCGCCTGGCGGCCGCCGCCGCGAAGTACCCGGCAGGCCGCGGCGGCTGAAGCCGGCCCTCAGGCGTAGACGGGATAGGCTGGCACGTACATCGCGTCGCGCATGTGCGCAGCCAGGTCGGCAGGGCGTTGGATGCCGGCGTGCCCTTGCGCGTAGGCCACCTCGGCCACGGCGGCGGCGATGTGCACCGATACTTCGCGCACGCTGCGCAGCGGCGGGTAGAGGCTGCCCTGGTCCAGGTCCTGTGGTGTGACCTGCTGCGCCAGTGCGCGGGCCGAGGCCAGGAACATCTCGTCGGTGACGCGGCTCGCCTGCACGGCGATGGTGCCCAGCCCCACGCCCGGGAAGATGTAGGAGTTGTTGCCCTGCCGCGGCACGAAGGTCTTGCCTTCGAAGGTGACGGGGTCGAAGGGGCTGCCCGACGCAAACAGCGCGCGCCCACCGCTCCAGGCGTAGGCCTGCTCGGCCGTGCACTCGGCCTTCGATGTGGGGTTCGACAAGGCGAAGACGATGGGCCTCTCGTTCAGGCGGGTCATCTCCTCGATCACCTCGCGCGTGAAGCTGCCGGCCATTGCCGCCACGCCGATCAGGCCGGTGGGTTGCAACGTGCGCACCGCGGCCGCGAAGTCGGTGAGCGGTGCGTGCTCGTGCGCGAAGGGCAGCTTGTGCGCGGCCAGGTCGGTGCGGCCGGCGACGACCAGGCCCTTGCTGTCGAAGAGCCAGCAGCATCGGCGGGCCTGGGCCTCGTCCACGCCATCGGCGACCATCGACGCCACCGCCAGTTCGGCGATGCCGGTGGCGGCCTCGCCCGCGCCCAGGAAGAGCAGGCGCTGCTGTGCCAAGTCACGCTTGGTCACGCGCAACGCGCTGTACAGGCCCGCCACGGCCACGGCCGCGGTGCCCTGGATGTCGTCGTTGAACGTGCAGATGCGGTCGCGGTACTTCGCCAGCAGCCGGAAGGCGTTGTGGTTGGCGAAGTCCTCGAACTGGATCACCACGCCGGGGAAAACCTCGCGCGCGGCGACGATGAACTCGTCCACCAGTTCGTCGTAGGCGGCGCCCGTCAGGCGCGGCTGCGCCAGGCCGAGGTAGAGCGGGTCGTCGCGCAGCGCGGCGTTGTTGGTGCCGACGTCCAGCATCACCGGCAGGCACTGCGTGGGCGGCACGCCGGCGCAGGCGGTGTAAAGCGCCAGCTTGCCCACAGGGATGCCCATGCCGTTGCTGCCCAGATCGCCCAGGCCCAGGATGCGTTCGCCGTCGGTCACGACGATCATCGCCACGTCGTGGTGCGGCCAGTTGCGCAACATGTTCTTGACCTGCCCGCGGTCGTTCGCGGTGACGAAGACGCCGCGCGGGCGCTGGTAGATGTGGCCGAACTGCTGGCAGCCCAGGCCCACGGTGGGCGTGTAGATGATGGGCATCATCTCGTCGGTGTTCTCGATCACGACGCGGAAGAACAGCGCCTCGTTGCGGTCGTGCAGCGCCGACATGAAGATGTACTTCTCCAGCGTGCTGGGCAGGCGACGGAAGTTCTCCAGCACGCGCGCCACCTGCTCGGTCTGCGTGCAAACGTGCGGTGGCAGCAGGCCGCGCAGGCCCAGCACTTCGCGTTCGCGCTCGGTGAAGGCCGTGCCCTTGTTGAGCGACGGCTCCTGCAACAGCGTCAGGCCGCGAGGGAACCAGGACGACAGCGCCGCGCGCCGCGGGGGGGAAGATTCGATGGACATGCTTGTCTCCAGTGCTTGTCAGCGGGGGTTGCAGCCCGCCTTGCGAGGACGTGAAGGTAGTCCTCGCCGCGCCAGTCTGGTTGACATGCATCAAGCGTGAGTCACGGCCCAAGCCCGAAGATCCGCCGGTCGGTGAAGCGCAGTAAAGCCCCTGCCGGCGGAGGAGACGCATCGCATGAATACCAGCTCGCAGGCCGCGGCCGTACCGGGCGTGCAGCGCGCGCGCAAGAGTCGATGGCCCGCGCGGCTGGACTGGGTGCAGAGTGCCAGCGGTCTCGTGCTGGCGCTCTTCATGTGGGGCCACATGTTCTTCGTGTCGACCATCCTGCTGGGCAAGGATGCGATGTGGACCGTGACCAAGGCCTTCGAGGGCTACTTCATCTTCGGCCGTTCGTTGCCCTGGCTGGTGTCGGTGGTGGTGGCCGGCGTTCTGCTGCTGCTGGTGGTGCATGCGCTGCTGGCGGTGCGCAAGTTCCCCATCAACTATGCGCAGGTCCGCGCCTTCCGCGACCACGCGAACGACATGAAGCACGAGGACACCACGCTGTGGTGGTGGCAGGTCGTCACGGGCTTCGCGCTCTTCTTCCTGGCCTCGATGCACCTGTTCGTGATGCTGTCGCGGCCCGACCAGATCGGCCCCTTCGAGAGCGCCGACCGCGTCTGGAGCGATCACTACTGGGTGCTCTACCTGGTGCTGCTGTTCGCGGTGGAACTGCACGGCGGCATCGGCCTGTACCGGCTGGCCGTCAAGTGGAACTGGTTCGGCGGCGCCAACCCCGACGCCACGCGCAAGAAGCTGAAGACGTTGAAGTGGGCCCTGACCGTGTTCTTCCTGGTGCTGGGCCTGGCCACGCTGGCGGCCTACATCAAGATCGGCATCGAGCACGCGCCGCGTGCCGGTGAAATCTATACGCCGGCCTGGGTGCAGCCTGCTGGCGCACCGGCGGTGAAGTGAGCGCCGCGTCATGAAGATCAACTACACCGACGTGCTCGTCATCGGCGGCGGCCTCACCGGGCTGCGAGCGGCCATCGGCGCCAAGCGCCGCGGCCACGACGCCGTCATCCTCTCGCTGGTGCCGCCCAAGCGCAGCCATTCGGCCGCGGCACAGGGCGGCATGCAGGCCTCGCTGGGCAATGTCATCAAGGGGCAGGGCGACAACGAGGACGTGCACTTCGAGGACACCGTGCGCGGCAGCGACTGGGGCGCCGACCAGCGCGTGGTGCGCATGTTCGTGAACACGGCGCCGAAGGCGGTGCGCGAACTGGCGGCCTGGGGCCTGCCCTGGAGCCGCGTGCAGCGCGGCGACCGCCAGGTCATCATCAACGGCCAAAAGGTCACGCTGACCGAGCGCGACGAGGCGCACGGCCTGGTCGCGCAGCGCGACTTCGGCGGCACCAAGAAGTGGCGCACCTGCTACGTCAGCGACGGCACCGGCCACGCCATGTTGTTCGCCGTGAGCGACCGCGCCATTGCCGAGAGCATCCCGGTGGTCGAACGTGCCGAGGCCATCGCGCTCATCGTCGATGGCAGCCGCTGCCAGGGCGCCATCGTGCGCGACCTGATCACGGGTGAGCTGAGTGCCTATGTCGCCAAGGCCACGGTGATTGCCACCGGCGGCGCCGGGCGCCTGTTCAAGGTGACGACGAATGCCGTCATCTGCGAAGGCATCGGCATGGCCATCGCCCTGGAAACCGGCCAGGCCGCCCTGGGCAACATGGAAGCGGTGCAGTTCCACCCCACCGGCATCTTCCCGGCGAGCATCCTGGTCACCGAAGGCTGCCGCGGCGACGGTGGTCTGCTCAAGGACGTCGATGGCCACCGTTTCATGCCCGACTACGAGCCCGAGAAGAAGGAACTCGCCTCGCGCGACGTCGTCTCGCGGCGCATGGAAACGCACATCCGCAAGGGCAAGGGCGTGCCCTCGCGCTTCGGTGAACACCTGTGGCTCGACATCACGCAACTCGGCCGCGCACACATCGAGAAGAACCTGCGCGAGGTGAAGGAAATCTGCGAGAGTTTCCTGGGCATCGACCCGGCGGTGGACATGATCGCCGTGCGTCCAGCCCAGCACTACACCATGGGTGGCGTGCGCACCAACCACACCGGCCAGAGCCCCACGCTGAAGGGCCTGTTCTCGGCCGGCGAAGCCGCCTGCTGGGACATGCACGGTTTCAATCGCCTGGGCGGCAACTCGGTGGCCGAGACGGTGGTCGCCGGCATGATCGTCGGCGAGTTCGTCGCCGACTTCTGCGACAAGAGCGACAACGAGATGCGCATCCCCACCGGGCTGGTACGTGAACTGGTGGCTGCGGAACAGGCCAAGCTCGATGCCTTCGTGAAAGGGCCCGGGCACCGAAGACGCCTCGGTGCTGAAGCTGGCGATGCAGCAGATCATGACCGACAAGGTGGGCATCTTCCGCACCGGCGAAGACCTGACCAAGGCGGTGGCGGAACTTCAGGTGCTGCTCGACCGCAGCCGCCACATCGGCCTGCGCCACAAGGCCGCCGGCGCCAACCCGGAACTGGCCACCGCGTACCGCACGCAGAAGATGCTGAAGCTGGCGCTGTGCGTGGCCGACGGCGCCCTGCAGCGCACCGAAAGCCGCGGCGCGCACTTCCGCGAAGACCACCCGCACCGCGACGACGCGCAATGGCTCAAGCGCACGCTGGCCACCTGGAAGGACGGCGACACGCGGCCCACCCTGGCCTATGAGCCGGTGGACGTGAAGACGATGGAGTTGCCACCGGGCTGGCGCGGCTATGGCGCGAAGGACTATGTCGACCATCCCGAAACGGCCGCGCGTGCCGCCGAAGTGGCCGCACTGCGCGAGCGTTTGAAGGACGCATCGCGCTTCGAGGTGCAGAAGGCGCTGATGCCCTTCGAGGAACTGCTGCCCCCGCCGCTGCGCGGGCCGAACGAACGCATCGACGAGCCGCTGGCATGACGACCATCATCCCCATCCTTCCTGCTCGTTCGTGTCTGCAGCCCGAGACCGGGGCGTCGGGTGCAACTGGCGCCGTCAACCGCAAGCTCAACATCCAGGTGATGCGCTACGACCCGCTGCACCCCGAGGTGGCGCCGCACTGGCAGACCTTCGTGCTCGACGACGCGGCGGGCATGACGCTCTTCATCGCGCTGACCGAGATCCGCGAACGGCTCGACCCCTCGCTGCAGTTCGACTTCGTGTGCCGGGCTGGCATCTGCGGCAGTTGCGCGATGCTCGTCAACGGGCGCCCGGCGCTGGCCTGCCGCACGCTGACGAAGAACCTCGAAGCCACCTTCACACTGGCGCCGCTGCCGGTGTTCGAACTCATCGGCGACCTCTCGGTCAACACCGGCAAGTGGATGCGCGGCATGAGCGAGCGCCTGCAGGCCTGGGTGCACCAGCAGGAGACCAGCCCCGACCTGACGCGCCTGGAAGTGCGCATGGAGCCCGAGCTGGCCGAGCAGATCTACGAGCTCGACCGCTGCATCGAATGCGGCTGTTGCGTTTCGGCCTGCGGCACTGCCCGCATGCGCGAAGACTTTGTCGGCGCCGTGGGCCTGAACAAGATCGCGCGCTTCAAGCTCGACCCGCGTGATGCCCGCACCGACGAAGACTTCTACGAACTGATCGGCGACGACGACGGCGTGTTCGGCTGCATGTCGCTGCTGGGCTGCCACGACGTCTGCCCCAAGCAACTTCCGCTGCAGACGCAGATCGCCTTCGTGCGCAAGAAGATGGTCGCGATGGGCTGGAAGTAGGGCAGCACAGCGGCCGATCACAGCCCCCCCATAGAGGCGGGCCGGGCCCGAACACCGGTTTTTCACCAAGGAGACGACAGCATGACGACGCATTTTTCGAATGGCCGCCGCATCACGATGGTCGCCGCGGCGCTGGCCGTGGCGGGGCTCGCAGGTGCGGGTGCCGCGCTGGCCCAGACCCCGCTGGTCATCAAGTTCAGCCACGTCGTGGCCAACGACACCCCCAAGGGCAAGGCGAGCGACTTCTTCGCCAAGCGGGCCGGCGAACTGACCGGCGGCAAGGTCAAGGTCGAGGTCTACGCCAACAGCACGCTCTACAAGGACAAGGAAGAGATGGAAGCGCTGCAGATCGGCGCCGTGCAGATGCTGGCGCCGTCGCTGGCCAAGTTTGGCCCGTTGGGCGCGCGCGAGTTCGAGGTCTTCGACCTGCCGTTCATCTTCGACAACACCGAAGAGCTGCACAAGGTGACCACCGGCGCGGTCGGCAAGCAGCTCTTTGCCAAGCTCGAAACCAAGGGCATCACCGGCCTGGCCTACTGGGACAACGGCTTCAAGTCCTTCAGCGCCAACAAGCCGCTGAAGACGCCTGACGACTTCAAGGGCCTGAAGATGCGCATCCAGTCGAGCAAGGTGCTCGAGGCCGAGATGCGCGCCGTGGGTGCGCTGCCGCAGGTGATGGCCTTCAGCGAGGTCTACCAGGCGCTGCAGACCGGCGTCGTCGACGGCACCGAGAACCCGCACAGCAACCTCTACACGCAGAAGATGCACGAGGTGCAGAAGCACATGACCGTGTCCGACCACGGCTACCTGGGCTACGCGGTGATCACGAACAAGAAGTTCTGGGACGGGCTGCCCCCCGACCTGCGTGGCCAGCTCGAGAAGGCCATGGCCGAGGCGACCGTCTATGCCAACAAGATCGCGCAGGAGGAGAACGAAACTGCGCTGGCCAAGGTGAAGGCCTCGGGCAAGACCCAGGTCTACGTGCCCACGCCGGCCGAGCGCCTGGCGCTGAAGAAGGCGATGGTCAAGGTGCACAAGGAAATGGAGTCGCGCATCGGCAAGGATGTCATCGACTCGGTCTACAAGGCCACGGGCTTCGATCCCACGAAGCTCTGATCCCCTCACGGGCCGCCTGGTGCGGCCCGTTCCAATAACAGCACAGCGCGGCCGCACCTTGGCGTGTCGCCAGCGTGGAGGAGACGAACGATGCTCAGGTTCCTGGACCACCTGGAGGAATGGCTGATCACCTTCCTCATCGGCGCGGCAACGCTCATCATCTTCGCCGCCGTCACGCACCGCTACGCCAGCGGCGTGCCCATCCCCGGTGTGCAGGATTGGTTGCTGACGCTCAACTTCGGCTGGGCGCAGGAGCTGTGCATCATCATGTTCGTCTGGATGGCCAAGTTCGGCGCGGCCTATGGCGTGCGCACCGGCATCCACGTCGGCGTCGACGTGCTCATCAACCGGCTGAACGACAGCCTGCGCGCCAAGTTCATCGTCTTCGCCCTGCTCGCCGGCGCCACCTTCACCGGCATCGTCGGCACGCTGGGCGCCGTCTTCGTCTGGGAGAACGGCGCGCACTTTGTCTTCTACCAGGCCCTGGGGCTGAAGATGGACGGCCTGTTCGAAGGCCCGACCACGCCCGACCTGGAGATGCCCACGTGGATGGTGTATTGCGCGGTGCCGCTGGGTTCCTACCTGATGTGCTTCCGCTTCCTGCAGGTGCTGGTGGGCTTCGTGCGCACCGGCGAGCTGCCGCACCACGACCACGGCCATGTCGAAGGTGTCGAGGAAGTGCCGCTGACGGCCCCCGGCAACGAGGACAAGATCTACCGCATGGACGACGACCTGCACCCGCTGGTCGACGATGACGATGCCACCCAGCGCGGCACGAAGGCCGACAAGGGAGACCGCGCATGAACGCCATCATCATCTTCGCGCTGTTGACCGCCCTGATGATCACCGGCATGCCGGTGTCGATCTCGCTCGGCCTGACCGTGCTGACCTTCCTGTTCGCCTTCACGCAGGTGCCCATCGAGTCGGTGGCGCTGAAGCTGTTCACCGGCATCGAGAAGTTCGAGATCATGGCGATCCCGTTCTTCATCCTCGCCGGCAACTTCCTCACCCACGGCGGCGTGGCCAAACGCATGATCCGCTTCGCCACCTCGCTGGTCGGCCACTGGCCGGGTGGGCTGGGCCTGGGCGCGGTGGTGGCCTGCGCGCTGTTCGCGGCGATCTCGGGCTCGAGCCCGGCCACGGTGGTGGCGGTGGGCTCCATCCTGATTCCGGCGATGGTCAAGGCCGGTTACCCGTTACGCTTCGGCGCCGGCGTCGTGGCCTCGGCCGGCGGGCTGGGCATCCTGATCCCGCCGTCGATCGTGATGGTGATGTATGCGGTGTCAACCAACAGTTCCATCGGGGCCCTGTTCATGGCCGGTGTCGTGCCCGGGCTCGTGCTGGCCTTCATGCTGGGCCTGACCACCTTCTACCGCGCCTGGAAGTACAAATACCCGAAGGAGCGCCGCGCCACCTGGGGCGAACGCTGGACGGCCTTCCGCGAGTCGATCTGGGGCCTGGCGCTGATCATCGTCGTGATGGGCGGCATCTACTCGGGCCTGTTCACGCCCACCGAGGCCGCGGCGATGAGTGCGGTGTATGCCTTCGTCGTGGCCGTCTTCGTCTACAAGGACCTGAAGTTCAAGGACGTGCCCAAGACGCTGCTGGCCTCGGCGAACATGAGCGCGATGCTGCTGTACATCATCACCAACGCCATCCTGTTCTCCTTCCTGCTGACGCACGAGAACGTGCCGCAGGCCATCTCGGAATGGTTGCTGAGCAACGGCCTGGGCGTCGTCGCTTTCCTGCTGGCGGTGAACCTGCTGCTGCTGGTGATGGGCAACTTCATGGAGCCCTCGTCGATCATCCTGATCACGGCGCCCATCCTGTTCCCGATCGCGATGAAGCTGGGCATCGACCCCATCCACTTCGGCGTGATGATCACCGTGAACATGGAGATCGGCATGATCACGCCACCCGTGGGGCTGAACCTCTACGTGGCCAGCGGCATCAGCAAGCTGGGCCTGAGCGAGATGACGGTGGCGGTGTGGCCGTGGCTGGCAACGATGCTCGTCTTCCTGATGCTCATCACCTACTGGCCGCCGCTGACGCTGTGGCTGCCGCGCACCTTGGGCATGTTGTAGGCCATGGCAACCGAAGGAGAGACCGGCGCGCTGACCGGCGAAACCAGCCCGGCCACCGCAGGCCGGACCCACGAACACCTGCAGACGCTGCGCGAGATGCGCAGCCGCGCCGTGCTCGGCGGCGGCCCCAAGCGCATCGAGCAACAGCACGCGCGCGGCAAGTACACGGCGCGCGAGCGGCTGGCGCTGCTGCTCGACGAAGGCTCGTTCCAGGAGTTCGGCGCGCTGGCCACGCACCAGGTCAGCGAGTTCGGACTGGAACGGCAGCGCTTCCCCGGCGACGGCATCGTCACCGGCTTCGGCAAGATCAGCGGCCGGCGCGTGGCCGTGTTCGCGCAGGACTTCACCGTGCTCGGCGGCTCGTTTTCCGAAGTGCAGGCACAGAAGATCAGCCGCATCCAGGACCTCGCCATCGAAAGCGGCATCCCGATCATCGGCCTGAACGACTCGGGCGGCGCACGCATCCAGGAAGGCGTGCGCAGCCTGGCGGCCTACGGCGAGATCTTCGTCCGCAACGTCATGGCCTCGGGGGTCATCCCGCAGATCTCGCTCATCCTGGGCCCCTGTGCCGGTGGGGCGGTGTACTCGCCCGCGCTCACCGACTTCATCGTGATGGCCGGCGACAGCTGCATGTTCCTGACCGGGCCCGACGTGATCCAGGCCGTCACCGGCGAGCAGGTCACGGCGCTGGCGCTCGGTGGCGCCGAAGTGCACACGTCGCGAAGCGGCGTGGCCCACCTGGCGGCCGTCGATGAACTGGCCGGCATCGCGGTGGCCAAGCGCCTGCTCGGCTACCTGCCGCAGAACAACAACGAGGATCCGCCGCAGATCCAGGCCGAGGATGAACCGCACCGCATGGACGAGGCGCTGAACACGCTGATCCCGAACGACGAGAACCAGCCCTACGACATGCGCGACGCCATCACGGCGATCTTCGACAACGACAGCTTCCTGGAGATCCAGGGCGCCTTCGCACCCAATGCCGTGGTGGGCTTCGTGCGGCTCGACGGTTACCCGGTGGGCGTGGTCGCGAACCAGCCGGCCTATATGTCGGGCGCACTGAACATCGATGCCAGCGACAAGATCGCGCGCTTCATCCGCACCTGCGACGCCTTCAACATCCCGCTGGTGACCTTCGTCGACTGCCCGGGTTTCCTGCCCGGCGTCGAACAGGAATACGGCGGTGTCATCCGCCACGGCGCCAAGATCATCTACGCCTACTGCGAGGCCACGGTGCCCAAGATCTCCATCGTCACACGCAAGGCCATGGGCGGTGCCTACGTGGCGATGGGTTCCAAGCAGATGCGCACCGACCTGGCTTTCGCCTGGCCCACCGCGCAGATCGCGGTGATGGGCGCCGAGCCCGCGGTGCGCGTGCTCTACCGCGACGAGGTGGCGCGCGCCGAAGACCCGCAGGCGCGCACGCGCGAACTCGTGGCCGAGTACCGCGAGAAGTTCTTCAGCCCCTACCGCGCCGCCGACGTGGGCCAGATCGACGAGGTGATCGAGCCGCGCGAGACGCGCTCGCGCCTGGTGCGGGCGCTGGAAGTGCTGCGCACGAAGGTGCAGCAGAACCCGCCCAAGAAGCACGGCCTGTCGCCGACCTGAAGGCATGGACCAGTTGCTCTGGGGGCTGCAGATCACGGCGCTGGGCATGGGCCTGGTGTTTGCGCTGCTGGCCATGCTGTGGGGCCTGTTGACGCTGGTGCTGCGGCTGGACAAGCCGCCGGCGCCTGCACTGGCACCTGCACCGGCTGGACACTGCCGATGCCGATGCCGCTGCCGACGGCGAATCGGCCGCGCCGGCGGAACTTGCACCGTCCGCGGCGTCGGGCCCCGAAGGTGAACTTCTGGCGGCCATCGTGATGGCGGCGCTGGCGCACCGCGCGGTGCGCCGACGCGAGGCTGCGCCGGCCATGCGCAGCTACTGGCCGGGCAGCCTGCTCTACGCCTCGCGCTGGCTGGGTGCCGGGCGCGCGCGGCAGAACCAATCGTGGCAAAGGAGGGGCAGGTAATGCGGCGCTACAGGATGACCGTGGGGGGCCGCGACTTCGAACTCGACGTGCAGGAACTCAGCGCCGACCGTTTCGAGGTCAGCGTGGGCGGCGAGTGCTACGCGGTGACGCTGGCCGGCGACGAAGACCTGCCCGATGCGCTGATCGAACCCGGCTATGCGCCCGCAGGCAGCAGGCCGACGGGCGGGCCGGTGCCGCTGTCGCCGGCGGCCGCGCAGCGCGCCGCCACGCCGGCAGCGCCTGCGCCGCGCCGCCGCAGCGCCGGGGGCGGTGCCGGCCTGGCGCTGAACGCGCCCATGCCCGGCGTGATCCTCGAACTGCATGTCAAGGTGGGCGACGTGGTCGAGCGCGGCCAGCAGATCGCCGTGCTCGACGCGATGAAGATGCACAACTTCATCGGTGCACCACGTGCCGGCACCATCGCCGAGGTCTGCGTGGCCGCGGGGCAGGCGGTGGGCCATGGCGAGGCCATCGTGCGCTTCGCCGAGGCCTGAACGAGATGCTGGACGCCGACACCCTCGCCCTGCTGTTGCAGGGCGTCAACCACGTCACACCTCAGTCGTTGGTGATGATCGGCGTGGCCTTCGTGCTGCTCTACCTGGGTATCGTCAAGGACTACGAGCCGCTGCTGCTGCTGCCCATCGGCGCGGGCTGCCTGCTGGCCAACCTGCCGCTGTCGCCGCTGATCGCCGAAGACGGCATGCTGCGCGTGCTCTACAACATGGGCATCGCCAACGAGTTGTTCCCGCTGCTGATCTTCATCGGCATCGGCGCGCTCACCGACTTCGGCCCGCTGCTGGAGAACCCGCGCCTGGTGCTGCTGGGTGCGGCGGGGCAGTTCGGCATCTTCCTGACGCTGATCGTGGCGCTGCTGCTGGGCTTCACGCAGCCCGAGGCGGCGTCCATCGGCATCATCGGCGCCATCGACGGGCCAACCTCCATCTACGTGAGCGGAATACTCGCGCCCCACCTGCTCGGGCCCATCACCGTGGCCGCCTACAGCTACATGTCCCTGGTGCCCGTCATCCTGCCGCCGATCATGAAGCTGCTCACCACGAAGCAGGAGCGGCTGATCCGCATGCCCTACAGCCAGCGCGTCATCAGCCGGCGCACGCGGATCCTGTTTCCCATCGTCGTCACGGTGGTGGTCGGCACGCTGGTGCCCTTCGCCACGCCGCTGATCGGCATGCTGATGCTGGGCAACCTCATGAAGGAGTCTGGCGTGGTGGAGCGTCTGACCAAGGCTTCGGCCAACGAGATCGCCAACACGGTGACGCTGTTCCTGGGCCTGGCGGTCGGCTCGACGATGGTCGGCACCGAGTTCCTCAAGGCCAGCACCCTGGCCATCCTGGTGCTGGGCATCGTGGCCTTCGTGGTCGACGGCGTCGCCGGCGTGCTGTTCGCCAAGCTGCTGAACAAGCTGAGCGGGGGCAAGGTCAACCCGCTCATCGGCGCTGCCGGCATCAGCGCCTTCCCGATGGCCGCGCGCGTGGTGCAGCGTGTGGCGCAAGAGGAAGACTTCGAGAATTTCCTGCTGATGCACGCCATGGGCGCCAACGCCGCCGGGCAGATCGCCAGCGTGGTGGCCGGCGGCGTGCTGCTGGCACTGATGGGGGCCGGGGGCGCCTGATGAAGCGGCCGTGTTGCGGGCCTGATCGAGCCCGCAGACCACGAGCCTGCGCAAGCTCTTCACGCGCGCATGTGCAGCGACATTGGTCCAGCGCAAAGTCATGGGTCTTCTCGATGCTTACATTGCACTGACCCTGTGCTGTGCATAGCGCCGGCAAGAGGAGGATCCCAGATGTACAAGCGCATACTTGTGCCGGTGGACGGCAGTGAACTGTCCGACCGCGCCATCCAGGCCAGCGTCGAGTTGGCGCAGCAGTTGGGCGCGGCCATTACGGGCTTCGTCGCCGAGCCCCTGCTTCCGGTGCGGCCCGGCCCACGTGCGCAAGCCTGGGTCGAAGAGGAAGCGCTGGAACACGACGCGATCACCGAGTCCCACGCCAAGGAGGTGCTCAGTCGCTTCGCGGCCTGTGCGCGCGCAGCCGGGGTCGACTTCGACGGCTACCACGATCAGGTGCCGCGGGTGGACCGCGCCATCATCGAGGCCGCCGAGTCGCGTGGCTGCGACATGATCCTGATGGTCACGCACGGGCGGGGCGCCTTCGGCGAGTTCCTCTTCGGGTCGCAGACCAAGGCCGTGCTGGCGGGCAGCAAGCTGCCCTTGCTCGTGCTGCATTGACGCGGCTTGCGCGTCGCTTGTCGAGCGCGCCCTGGCTGGCGCGTCGACAGTTCGTCCTTGCATTGGGCCTGGGGTTCGTGCTCGCACGGTCTGACGCGCCGGCGTGGGCCGGCACGCCGGGTGAAGTGCTCGTGGGCCAGGTGCTGCGCGACGCCACGATGCGGGGCCTGAACGGACCGTCGCGCCCGCTGTCGTCGTACCGCGGGCGTCCGCTGATCATCAACGTCTGGGCCAGCTGGTGCGCGCCCTGCCGTGCCGAGATGGCTTCGCTGGAACGCCTGGCCTGGGGCGACCTGGCTGAGCGCTTCACCGTCATCGGCATTTCCACCGACGACCACGTCGACCGCGCACAGGCCTGGCTGCGGCGAAGCAATGCGACGATCAACCACTATATCGACCATCGGCTCGAACTCGAGCACATGCTCGGCGCCACCCATCTGCCGTTGACGGTGCTGGTCGATGCCTCGGGCCGTGTATTGGCCAAGGTGGCCGGCGCGCGCGAGTGGGACGGCCCCGAAGCCCGGCGCCTGATCGAGGGCCAGTTCCCGGCGTCGGGCGGGCGTGGCCGTGCCCTGGGCCCTAGTAGCGGTAACGCACCGAGAACTGCAGCGCGTTGACGCGGTACTGCGGCGCCTTCTGACCAAACGCCAGCAGGTAGGGCACGGTGTCGGGCTGCACGCCGTCCAGGTGCCAGTCGGCCGACTCGTAGCGCTCGTGCCAGAAGGTGCCCACCAGAGACAGGTTGTCCTTCAGGTGGTAGGTGGCGCTCAGCTTGAGACGGTCCAGCGACGTGGTGGCGGCAGGGAAGGGCGGCTTGGCGGTGCCGGTCTCCACTTCCGTCTCGCTGCGCGAGCGCGACACGGTGAGGTCGGCACCCAGTTCGAGCTTGTCGTCCATCGCCATGTGCTTGGCGCCGATACCGACCACGTTGTAGCGGTCGCGGATGCGGCCCGTCCAGTCGGGGCTGGCGTAGAGCTGGCTGCCCGCCTGGCGGGAGTCCATGGTTTCGGTCTGACCGTAGGCGCGCAGCTGGGTCGCTTCGCTGAAGGCGTAGGCCACGTCGGCTGACAGGCTGCGGCTGCGGCCGTCGGTCAGGCCGATGACGGACTCGGTGTAGTCGTCCTTCGTGCCCTCGATGGCGAAGCCCAGGCTGAGCTTTTCCGTGGCCGTCCAATCGGCACGTGCGGCACCGGCGAAGCGGTCACGCTTGGCCAGGTTGTACTTGCGCAGCAGTGGGTTCTGGAGCTTGTCGGTCCAGGTGGACACGCCGTAGTCGCTGTGGCCGCGGTTGCCCCGCGACAACTTCAGCGACAGAGAGAGGTCGTCGCGCGGCTGACCGGCGACGCGCCCCCACACCGTGGCTTCGCGCGTGGTCACGACCTCGCTGTAAGAGCGTTCGCGGGTCTCGTATTCGACGCCGGCGCTGGCCTTCAGGCTGTTCGTGGCGCGGTAGTCGCCGGTGAACTTCAGACGGTCGTTGAAGAAGCTGTAGGGCGTGTTGGTCACCGGCCGCAGGCCGACGAAATAGTCCGTGGCCACCGACGGGAAGGTCTGTGTGACGTTGTCGCTGTCGCGCACGTCGCGTGCATAGCTGGCGTTCAGGCGCAGGCCTTCGATCGGAGTCACGTAGCTGAAGCGCAGCGCACCGTTGAAGGTGTCGGCGCGCCCGTCCAGCGACGCCGCGGGCAGCGCCGGCAGGCCTGCGGCCAGACCGGGCGTCAGCGTCAGGGGCAGGTAGGCGGCGTTCTGCGTCATGCGGCCCACGGCGACGTCGGCGCTGGCACGGAACGCCGGGTTCAGCTGGTAGGCCAGCGACGCGGCGACCTGATGGAACTCGTTGTCGGGCGCCCCGGCCAGCTGGCCCGCGTTCGCGCCGGTGACCACCGGGGTGAAGGGACTGGCGAAGCTGAGCGCGGCCTGGCCGTTGCTGAAGGTCGACAGGTGGTAGCTCAGCGTGGCCTGCACGGGCCGACCCGCGTAGGCGGCCGAGACCTCCAGCTGGTTGGTCACGTGGTCCACCGGAAGGGCCAACTGAGCCGCCGTGACGAAGAAGGCGCCGGCGCCGGGCTTCGTGCCGTCGCGCTCATCGCGGCGCGCGTTGACGCGCACCGTCCAGCGGTCGATGCCGGTCCAGCTCAGGCCACCTTCCAGGCGCGAACGGTCGTAGCCCAAGGTCAGCGGCTGCAGCGTGGCTGCCAGGGGCATGGCTGCGGTGGTGTTGCGGGGGTAGCCTGCGGGCAGGGTCAGCGTGTTGCCGCCATTGCCCAGGTAAGGCGTGGCGGCGCCGTCGGCAAAGCGGCGCGGCAGCATGTCGTAGGCCAGCCGGGCGGTGAACAGGCCTTCCTGGCCCATCTGGCCCGTCAGCGAGCGGGTGTCCAGGCCCAGGTCGCTGGCCGACAACTTGCCCCACAGGCCGCTGTCGTCGCGGAAGTCTGCAGTGCCGCCCAGCACGAGGTAGCCGCCCTTGTCGAGCCCGCTCATGTCGATGAACTTGGCGGAGCGGTCGGACACCGTGCCGACGCCGACCTCCACGGTGCCGCTGCTGCCCTTCTCGTAGGGGCAGGCAGTGCACTTCCACGCCGAGGTGTCGACCGCGGCAGCCAGGCTGGCCGAGGCTGTCGCCAGTGCGCCGAGCGCGCTGAAGATGAAGAGGGGCTTGGGTGTTCTCATGATCTGATCCGTGTTTCGGTGGTGTTGCCGGGGGTGCCCGCGTGCGGCGGGTACCGCGACGGTCAGCGCATCAGCTTGGCGCCCGCAGGGTGGTTGGAGCCGTGAACCTGCACGTGGCAGTTCGTGCAGCTGCCGGCCACCAGGAAGCCCGTGCCGCCGTCGGTGCCGCCGGCCAGCGATGCGCCGGTGCGCGCCACCGACGGGTGGCCGGCCGTGGTGTGGCACTGCTGGCACAGCAGGGGCGGGCTCTTGGTCAGCAGCGCCGCACGCACCGAACCGTGCGGTGCGTGGCAGGACGCGCAGTCGTCGGCGACCGGCGCGTGTTCCCAAAGCATGGGGCCGCGCTTGTCGGCGTGGCAGCTGTAGCAGGTCTGGTTCAGCGTGGCCTTCACCAGCATCGCCGGCGCGCTGGAGCCGTGCGGCGCGTGGCAATCGCTGCAGGCCATCTTGCCCTGGCGCACGGGGTGGGCCGAGGCTTTCTGGAAGTCGGCCTTCTGCTTCTTGTGGCAGCTCTGACAGACCAGCGCTTCGGTGGCCTTGGCCAGCACGCGGTCAGTCTCCTGGTGGATCTGATGGCAATCGGTGCAGGCCAGGTTGGCGCGCTCGTGGGCGCTGGCGTGCCAGGCGGTGCGCGTGCTGCCCTCGTGGCAGCTCGTGCAGACCTGGTTGCGCTCGGCCAGCGTGTACTTGCCGTCGGTCTTGAAGTTGTTGATGGCCTCGCCCTTCTTGTTGCGCGCATGCAGCGCACCGGGGCCGTGGCAGGCCTCGCACTGCAGGCCCCCGGCACCGAAGGGTGCGCGCTTGTCGCCGCGGTGCGCGTGCTTGGTCTTGAACAGCGCTTTGGCCTTGTACTTGCCCTCGTCCGCGTCGTGGCAGCCCAGGCACGTGTCGGCGCCTTCCTCGCTGTACTGCGTGGCCGGGGGCAGGGGCTTGCCTTGCGCCGAAGCGGTGAGCTGCCAGGACAGCCCGGTGAGCAGCAGCAGCACGAGGAGGAGGGGGCGGGTGATCTTCATCGGTAGGGACCTGTGGGTCATTTGTGCGCGGGTGCCGGTCAGGACTTGCCGGCGGGCGTGCTGGCTGGTGCCATGGCGGGTTTGGCCTTCGGCTTGGCCTTCGGTTGGGCCTTCTGCACCGCGACTATGCGCCCCTTGAGCGCCGCGTAGGCCTCCATGGAGAGCACCTTGTCGGCGGCCAGCTTGGCCTTGCTGGGGTAGGGGCGTGCCGCAATGATGCGCGCGGCCTCGGCATCTCCGATGCCGGGCAGCGTCATGAGTTCGGCGCGGCTGGCGCTGTTGATGTCCACCAGCTTGACCTTGGCCGCAGGTGCGGCCTTCGCCTGGGGCGCAGTCGGGCTCGGCGTTGGTTTCGTGCCCTGTGGTTGCTGGGCAGTAGCGGCATGGCTGCTGCCCAGGAACAACACGGTGGAGACGATGGCGATGGAAATCGGTACGCGTGGCATGCGAGGTTTGCTCTGTAATGAAAAACCCGGAGGCGTGGCCCCCGGGTTCTATTGTGGTGAGAGGAGGAGGCGAGTTCATCGCTTCCCCCTTTGAGTCACTCGTCTACTTGTGGACCTTGACCGTATCGAAGTCGCGGCCCGGGCCGTGGCAGACCAGGCAGGCCTCGACGTCTTCGACGCCGGTCGGGCGTGCCGCTGAACGTGTCCCGTTCACCACACCACCGTTGAGCGTGATGTGCGCCTTGGCCGCCGGGCGGTCGTGGCAGCTGACGCAAGCGCCGGCGAGCGGGGTATGCACGATGTCCGTCGGGCTGGCGCTATTCAGCGAAGCCTTGGCCATCGCCGGGGTGGCCGTGCCGGCGGCTATGCCGGCAGCGTAGGTGGCATCGACCGATTCCATCACCGTCACCAGCGTGTTGGCCGGCACGAAGTTGTAGGTCTTCTGGTCACTGGTCAGCGCCGTCACGTGGCAGGTCTCGCAGTTGTTCAGCTTGCCCGGGAAGTCCATGCGGCGGAAGTCGAGCAACTGGAGCACGCCACTGCTGGTGCGGTCACGTGCGTCCTGGAAGGGCGAGGCGCGTTCGCGGCCGGCGTGGATGCCGTGGATCATTTCCTTGAAGTTGTTCGTCGTCACCGGCAGCTTCAGCGCTGCGTTGGGCAGGGTCTTGTCGAAGCCCCAGTCGGTGATGATCTTCGTGGCCGCCTTGTCGAAGGTCCACGTGTTCATCAGGCTGTCCGGCACGCCGCGGCCACTGGTGGCCAGGCCAGGAACGTGGCAGGCCACGCAAACCTGGGTTTCCTTGACGCGGTTGCCGCCGTGCCCTTCGAACCACTCGTGGCAGTTCGAGCACTTCTCGGCATCCACCACGGTGCGACGCACTGCATCACCCGCGACGGCTTTGATCACCGAGATGGCGTGCCGTGCGATCGGTGCCGCCGCCGAGGCCGGCGCGGTGATCTGCGTGTAGTAGCCCTGCAGCGAAACCGCGCGCAGCTTGGCGCCGACCGGGAAGACGTTGGCACCCTTGATGGTGGCGATGTAGTAGCCCGGGTTGGCGGTCGAAGGCACGAGCGAGCCGTTGGCAGCCTGGCCGGTGCTCAGCAGGCTGGCAATCGACACGGTGCGCGGCTGCGAAGACGGACGACCGAGGTTGTTGTAGTCCACCGGTGAGGTGATGCCGTCCTGGGACATGGCGTACGGCAGCAGGAAGCTCGGGCCACCCGTGAAGCCAGCCAGCGAGTTCGAGACGGTTGCAGCCGGGGCGACCAGCGTCACCAGCGTGTCGGTCGTCGAGGGCGCGATGCGCTGCTTGATGCCGAACTCGATGACGATTTCGTTGCTGGCGTTGACGGTGGCCGTCTTGATGTCATAGGTGAAGCTCGCCAAGCCCGCCGCGATGACCGGGTTGTTCTTGGTGATGTTCTCCATCTGGTGGTCGATCTTGTTGTACTCGGGCGTATGGCAGAGCACGCAGCGCGAGTCGTCCGACTGGGCGCGACCGATGTGGCCAGAGGTGGCCACCACGGAACCCACGGCAGTTGCCGCGGCCTTGTCGGCCAGCGTCGAGCCACCGCCACTTTCCCAATCGATGCCGTCGTGGCAGGCGCCGCAGGCCTGGCGGCTGGGAAGGTTGATGTGGTTCAGGGCGTTCGTGGCGATCTTGCTGTCGTGGCAGGTGGTGCACATGCGCTGCCCGCCGCCGAGCTTGGAGAAGCCCTTGTTGTTGAACGCGATGCCGGCGTAGTGGTAGTTCTCCTTGACCAGCGCCGTGCCGTTGTGGATCTTGTGGATCAGCGTGGTGAAGTTGCCCGAGACCTCGCCATCGGCCACGTTGGTGCTGGGCGAGTAGCTGTAGCTCGTGATGCCGGTGGCGGCGTTCACGCTCTTGGTCTCGGTCAGCACCGGGAACTTGCCGGCGGTCGACACGGCCAGTGCCTGCCCGTAGGCGCGCTGGGTGGTGTGGCAGACGACGCAGTACTTGGTGTCGACGCGTGCGCTACCGCCGTGGAAGGCGAGCTTCTCGTGGCAGACGTTGCAGCTGTCGATGTTGACGTCTTCACGCGTCAGCTGGGCTTCGGTCAGCACCGCGCCCGTGGCCGGGATGAAGTCGTAGATCGCATTGACCGGGTTGGCCAGGTTCACGCCGGGCGTGACCGTGGCGCCGGTGGGCGTGTTGCTGCCCGTGCCCGGCGCTGCGCCACCGATCTGGATGACCAGGCGGTGCGGCAGGGTGGGCTCGTAGGTCAGGTTGCCGAGGTCGGCCTTGCGGTTGTTGCCGGTGAGCGTGAGGCCGTCGACCAGCGCCTTGGTACCGGGGATGTCGCGGTAGAAGGTGTACTTGTAGGCGCCAGGCGTGCCGGCCACGGCGACCAGCGTACCGGTGTTGTCGGTGCTGGGGCGGGTGGCGGTGGCGGTCGGCGCCGTCGTCGTCGGCATGGTCGTCACGACGTAGCTCACCCAGCTGCTGGGCGTGGCGTCGGTGCGCGGCACCAGCTTGGCGATGGCGAATGCCAGGTTGGGGTAACTTGCCTTGACGGCCGTGCTGCTCTTGGAGGTCACGTTCTCGAGGCCGACCACCGGGTTGCCGAGGTTGTCGAAGACCTTGAACTCGACGACCGGCGGGCCGGTCATCGTGACCTTGGTGACCTGGGCGTCGAACTTGGCGGCCTCCCAGGCTTCGGGCGTGATGGTGGCCAGGCTCACCGCCGATGTGGCAGTTCCTGCGGGCCCTGCGGGCCCTGCAGGCCCTGCGGGGCCGGCTGGCCCTGCGCTGCCGTTGGCGCCGGCGGGTCCGGCAGGGCCGGTATCACCGTCTCCGCAGCCGGAAAGGGTTACGGCCAGAAGGCCGGCAGCAGCCAGCGCGAGCCAGCTGCGTTTCTTGGTCATGCCCATCAGAAGCCTCCTCGGGGAAAGTGCCCAGTGATTCCTGCATCGAGGTGAGGCGTCTTGTGGATGGCGCCGAGCCCCGGTACGTCGAAACCGACCGTTAGGCAGATGCGTCCCCCGACCACCGGGAGTCCCAACCACCAACGTGCAGACGAGTTTAGGAGCGCTACCCGGGGAAAAGTTGACTTAAGTCAGTCTTGAAGCCGCTTGCCCTTGAACTGCAACGGTTCGGTTGCAGCGGGGCGCAAATTCTCCGCGGCTATGTGCGCTAGCGCCCAGACACACAAAGCCACGTGGGAGGAAGGCGCGCAACGAAACGCGCCCGGTGGTCGCCTCTTGGGGCGATCACCGGGCGCGCAGGGCCCCAGGGAGGGGCAGGGGCTTCGGGCGCTACTTCGACGCGAGAATGAAGGCGATCACGGCCTGCAGTTCGGCATCGGTGCCGGGCACCTTTTCGTGGTCTTCCTTGCCGCCGGTCTTCAGGGTGTTGAGCATCGTCGCCGAGGCCTTGGCGTCACCCTTGTACTTTTCGGCCAGCGAAGCGAAAGACGGGCCCTTCTTGGTCGTCTTCTCGGTGTGGCACTTGCTGCACTTGTTGGCCTTGATGTAGTCCTCGGCCGGGCCGGCGTAGGCGGCGCCGCTGAGGGCAAGCACCGCGGCAGCGGCCAGAAAAGAGACGCTCATTCTCATCTTCAACTCTCCATAACGATGTGGAGGTGCCGTTACGCCGGCACCGGGCTTACTTCGAAGACAGCACCACCTGGACGAGTGCCTTGATCTCGGCATCGCTGGCCACGACCTTCTTGTGGTCGTCTTCGTCGCCGACCTTGCCGCCGTTCTTCAGCTGCAGAAAGATCTTGTCGGCCGCGTCGGCCTTGCCCTTGTACTTCTCGGCGACGGACTTCCAGGCCGGGCCCTTCTTCGTGTCCTTGTCGGTGTGGCACTTGTTGCACTTCTCCTTGGCGGCCAGGTCTTCCCCGGGGCCGGCGAAGGCCGGGCCGGCAAGCGCGACGGTGGCAAAGGCGGCGGCAATGGCGAGTGTCAGTTTCATTCAGGGGCTCCGGTGGGGCTGGCGGAAAGAGATCCGTACGGACTACAACTGTTCAACGGTCGATTGGGTTGACCGATGGCGTGCAGCGCGACCCGCATTCTGCCGGGGCGCACCCCGCATTGAATCAGGCTTGACCCGAATCTTGATCCTGGTCAAGAGTGGCCGGGGCCGCCGAAGCGCCCTGGCGGGCGGGGTCGCGGTGGATGGCCAGGTGGCGGGGTGTCCAGGACGGGGCGACACGCCGCACGAAGTTCGAGCGGGCGATGTGGTAGCTGGGGTCGAAGCCGTAGAAGTTGCGCCGCATGCGGGCCAGTTCCTCGTCGCGGTAGGCGGCCAGGGGCTTGAGTGCCTCGTCGTGCAGGCGCTGCCGGCGCTTGGCCTGAAGGCGTGCCGGCAGGTCGGGGTCAGCGGCCAGCCGGCGTGCGCGAGCCAGCACCTCGGCCCGGAACGCGGCCGGGCTGTCGCCGAAGACCTCGTCCACCAGGCCCAGCGCCTGCGCCTGGCCTGCAGACAGGGGCAGGCGCCGGCCCATCACCTCGGCGGGTTGGGGTGAACCCGGGCGGCGCGGCAGCAGGTAGGTCCAGTACTCCGAGCCGTAGAGGTTGCCCATGTTCTTGTAGTGCGGGTTGAGCACGACGCCGGGGCGCGCCCACACCACGTCGGCTGCCAGCGCCATGAAGACGCCGCCGGCGCCGGCGCTGCCCTGCATCGCGGCGACGACGAGGCAGTCGGTGGCTTCGATCAGCGTCTGCGTCAGGTCATCGATGGCGTTGATGTTGCGCCACGACTCGTCGGCCGGGCTGGCCGCGGCCTCGATGACGTTGAGGTGGATGCCGTTGCACCAGAAGTCGGTGCCGCCGAAGAGCACCAGCACCCGCGGTGGCCGTGCCAGCACATCGCGCAGTGCGTTGCGCAGGCGCTGGCACTGCGTGGTGCTGACGGCACCGTTGTAGAAGTCGAAGTGCAGTGCGAGCACGCCGTCACCGATGGCTTCGAGGCGGATGTCCGGGTCGGTGCCGTCGGCCACCGACGTGGGCCAGTCGTCGAGAGCTGCAGTCTCGGCGAGGAAGGCCAGCGTGGCCGGCAGCTTGAAGTGCTCGGGTCCGTCCGCGCGTCGAACGTGGCCGATGGCGACGAGGCCGTCGCACGTGGCGCGCAGCACCGCCTGTTGACGGCGGCCGACCACTTGGCCAGGGGCGTGCGCCGCGCTTGGCGGTGGCGGCAGCGCGCGTGCGTCGAAGAGGTGGCAGGGCAGGCCGAAGAGTTCGTCGCGCACGCCGGGGGCACCGTCTGCTGCGCGGATCTTGCGCAGCACGGTGCGTGTGTCGTCGTGCGGCCAGTCGATGGCGCGGTCGGCTTGCTTCATCAGCGGGCGCCAGCGGCCCCGTGGCGTCCCCGAGCCCGCAGCGGGTGGTGGCGCGCCCGTGGCGGCGAACCGCTGCACGGCCCCTACGACGGCGCGGGCTGCGGCCTCGGTCACTTCCTGCCGGTAGAGGCTGGACTTGGTGGCCTCGCGCATGGCGAAATTCTGGCTCGCCCACACCGGGCCGGCGTCCATCTCGGCCTCGGCCTGCAGCACGGTGACGCCCCACTCGCACACACCTTCGGCCACGGCCCAGTCCAGTGCCGACGGCCCGCGATCGCCGACGATGCCCGGGTGCACGACCAGGCACACGGTGTGGCGCCACACGGCTTCGGGTATGGCCCGCTGCAGGAAAGGCGCGACCACCAGCGCCGGGCGCCACAGCGCGACGGCCTCGGTCGTCACCGCGTCCGAGATGTCGAACTCGATGGCCACCTCGTGGCCCAGCGCCGTCAGCTCCAGGTAGAGCCGCTGCGCAAGGCCGTTGAAGCTGCGCGTCAGGAAGAGGATGCGCACGCGGCGCGCCCCCGGAGCCTCAGGGCTTGAGCGTGGCGAGGATCTCGGGGTCGGGCTCGTCGTCGGCCAGCACCGAGTGGCAGGTCTTGCAGCCGCCGCTGACGCGTGTGCCGTCCTCGGCCTTGTGCTTCTTGTCGTGGCAGCGCAGGCAGCCCGGCGAGTCGTCGGCGTGGCCCAGGTGGTTGGTGTAGGTGCCCCAGGTGACCTTCATCTTGGGGAACACGTTCCAAGAGTAGATGTCGCCCAGCGCCGCGGCCGCGGCCTTGATCTCGGTGGCCTTGGTGGTGGCCAGTTCGGCGTACTTGGCCTTGTAGAAGCCGTCGATCTCCTTCGCGATACCGACGCGGGCCTCTTCCTTGGACGCGTACTTGCCCTCGGTCACCACCCGCATGCCTTCGCGCTTGATGAAGGGCAGGGTCCTGTCGATGCGCCCGTCTTCCATCGCGCTGTTGATCTCCTTGCTGGCGGGCTTGAAGACGTGCGCCGGGCGGTTGTGGCAGTCCACGCAGTCCATCGTGCGCCACTCCACAGGGCCTTCTGGCTTGGCATCGGTCTTGAACAGCTTCACCTTGCCATCGGGCGTGGTGGTCTCGATGTCGTAGATGTTCTCGCGCTTCATGTCGCTGAGGTAGCGGACCTTGACGCCGCGGTCGGTGTGCCAGTGGATGCCGGTGGACGTGACGCCTTGCTGGCCGCCCACCTTCATCAGCAGCACGGTCTTGGTCATGGAGTTGGCCTCGTCGTCGGCGAAGCGCGTCTCGACCTTGAGCTTGTCGCCCACGTGCTTGGTGGGCCAGTGGCATTGTTCGCAGGTGTCGCGTGCCGGGCGCAGGCTGTGCACCGGCGTGGCGATCGGCGTCGGGTAGAGGTTGAAGGCCACCGAAACCATCTGCCACGAGCCGGAAATCTTCGACTTCACGAACCAGTCGGCGCCCGCGCCGATGTGGCAGTCGGCGCAGGTCAGCTTGCTGTGCGCCGAGCGCAGGAAGGCGGTGTGCTCGGGTTCCATCACCGTATGGCAGACGGTGCCGCAGAAGGCCACGGTCTCCATCTCGTGCACACCCTTGTAGGTGGCGCCGGCCAGCAGCACGAAACTGAGCAGGCCGACGACGATGCTGGACAGCACGATGCCGCGCGTGCGGTCATTGTTCAGGTCGATGATGGGCAGCGGCGGGCCCTCGGGGCCATGCTGGGCCATCGCCTTGGCGTGCTGCTTGCGCTTGAGCCAGGCGCCGATGGGGATCAGCAGCAGACCGAAGGCGAAGCCCATCGGCAGCAACATGAAGGTCAGGATGCCGAGGTAGGCCCCGCCTTCGAAGCCCGTCATCTGCAGGCCGATCAACAGACCGATCATCAGCAGGCAAGTTACCGCGATGATCACGCCCATCAGGCTGACCCAGTGGCCCATGATGGCCGAGACGAAGTGACGAACCATCTTTAGGGCTCCGTTCCCGGGCCGCAGCCCGATGTGCAATTGCGCGAGTGTCGCATCAGTGCATGCTGCCCAGCAGCCCGGCGAAGATGAACAGCGCGAGCGCGACGCCGAGGGCCACCGCAGTGAAGCCGAAGATATAGGCGCGCCGCAGGGCTTGGGCCGTGGGCGGGGGCACCAGATACTCTTCGAGCTTGCCTGTGGCGACCAGGCGTTCGTACTCGAGCGGCCTCTCGTCCTTGAAGCGTTCCAGCGGCATGCAGCCGACGAAGATCACCGGGTCGAGCGGGAAGGCCTCGGGCCGCAGGTGCGTGTGGAAGAAGTGGAACAGGAAGATGAAGCCGGTGGCCAGCAGCGCTTCGTCGCCGTGGATCACGTAAGCCGCGTTCAGCGCCCAGCCCGGCAGCACCATGGTGGCGGCGGTGGGGAACCAGAGCACCAGGCCCGAGATACCGATGATGGCCACGCCCCAGAAGACCGCCAGGTAGTCGAACTTCTCCCAGTAGGTGAAGCGGTCGAACTTCGGCCGCGGCCCCAGGTAGAAGAAGTACTTCATCATGCCGATGAAGTCGAACAGGTCCTTGGGCTGCGGCACCATCGAACGCGGGCCCCAGAAGTAGCCGCGCTCGTTCTTGAAGAACAGGCCATGCACCAGCATGCCCAGGTGCCAGACGAAGTAGCCGAAGGTGACCGCGCCCGCCAGGCGGTGCAGGTAGCCGGCCACTTCCGGCCCGCCCAGCAGGGCCATCAGGGCCGGTGACCAGGTCGCGTCGGCGAAGTGCAGCGGCAGGCCAGTGGCGGCCAGCAGCAAGAAGCTCAGCACGATGGTGATGTGCACGCCCATCTGCATGCTGCTGAAGCGGCGCACGTAGGGGCCTTCGCTGTGGTGCCCGAACTTGAACTCGCCGCGCAGCTTGCCCACCAGCGCGCGCTGCATCCACAGCAGGCCGTGCAGGCCGAAGAAGCCGAACACGCCGATGAGCAACCCCGTCATGGCGAGGTACAGCCAGTGCAGGTAGAGATTGCGGCTCGGATCGGAGGGGTTGGCGTGCGGGTCGTAGGTCAGGAAGGACGCGTTCACGTTCTTGTGGCAGGCGCCGCAGGTCTTGACCAGGTTGTCGGGGTGGATGCTCGAGCGCGGGTCGGACTTGGGCAGGTTCGCGTGCGGCGTGTGGCAGTCGGAGCAGGCTGCGGCCTTGCGGTGCCCCAATGACGTCGCTTTGCCGTGGAAGCCGTCCTTGAAGGTGGCGGTGACCTTCTCGTGGCAGTTGCCGCAGCCGTCGGACATCTTGTGCCTGACGGCAGCCCCCTCGGGGTTCTTGATCGCATGCGGCTCGTGGCAGGTCGAGCACACGGGCAGTTTCTTGTCGCCGGCCTTGGCCTTGCCGTGCGCGCTTTCAGTGAACTGGGCCAGGATGCCCTTGTGGCAGCTGCCGCAGGTCTCACCGATCTTGGACGGGTGCGTGGTGGCTGCGGCGTCGGCCTTTTCATGGATCTCGTGTTTGCCGTGGCAGCTGGAGCACGACGGCGCCGCCGCGGTCAGGCCCGACTTCAGCAGGGCACGTGCGTGCACGCTGCTTTCGTAGTCGGCCATCATTTCTTCGTGGCACGAACCGCAGGTCTTGATCTGGTTCACCGGCGAAAGGGTCGATGCCGGGTCGCCTTCCTTGCGAACGGCGTGCAGGCTGTCGTGGCAGCCCATGCAGTCCTTGATCGCCTTCGGGCCGTCGGCACGGCGGCCGTGGATGCTGGTGGCGACGGCCTTGAAGGCTTCCTCGTGGCAGTCTTGGCAGACGGCGGGCGACACCGGGCCCAGCTTGTCGGGCGTGTGCTTGACCGTCAGCGCGCTGGTGTGGCATTCGGCGCAGTCGAGCTTGCGGTGCGCCGAGCGCTGGAACTCGTCGCCGATGACGCTCATCGCCTTGCCGGCGTCGTCCTTGACTTTGGGATCGTCGTGGCACTTCAGGCAGGCGGCCTTGGTGCTGGGCTTGGTGTCGGCTTTGACGGCCTTGTCGCCCTGGGCCCAAGCCCCCGTGGCCAGGCTGCTGAGCAGCGCGATGCCGAGGCCGAGCACGGCCCCGCGAACGATGGCGGTTGCCCGCGTGGTGATCGACTTCGTTTCCCAGGGCCTCATGGCGATTTCTCCGCGGCAAGAACCCACTGCCGGCGCACCCCAGCGCGCTCAGGGACGGTTACCTGCCGCGGTGGATTCTGTCCGAGTGCCCGGTGCGCAGATTGATATCGGACAAGGTTCGGCCATCCCCTTTCCACTGGCTTGCGGGTGGCCAGCAGCCTTCAGCAGATGCGCGGCAGCTGGTCGCCGGCCAGCCAGTCGACGATGCGCCGGCCGCCGAAGCGGGTGCGCATCTGCACGAAGTGGTGCGCGTCCTCGACCACCTCGCCGACGATCGCGGCACGCGCGCCCAGCGGGTGCGCCTGCATCGTGGCCAGCAGCGTTTCGGCCCTGTCTGCCGGCACGATGGCGATGAGCTTGCCCTCGTTGGCCACGTACAACGGGTCGAGGCCCAGGAATTCGCAGGCCGCCTCGACCTGCGGCAGCACCGGAATGGCGGCTTCTTCGAGCAGCATGCCCACGCCCGACTGCGTGGCGATCTCGTTGAGCGTGCTGGCCAGCCCGCCGCGTGTGGGGTCGCGCAGCGCGCGCACTTCGGGCACGGCGGCCACCATGGCCGCCACCAGGCCGTGCAGCGCGGCGGTGTCGCTGACGAGGTCGGTGCCGAAGGACAGGTTCTCGCGCAGCGACATGATGGCCATGCCGTGGTCGCCCATCGTGCCGCTGACCAGGATGCGGTCGCCCGGGCGTGCGTTGGCGCCCGAGATGTCCAGCTCCGGCGCGACGACGCCGACGCCGGTGGTGGTGATGAAGACGCCGTCGCCCTTGCCCTGCTCGACGACCTTGGTGTCGCCGGTGACGATGGGCACGCCGGCCTGGCGCGCCGCCGCGGCCATCGAAAGCACGATGCGCTGCAGGTCGGCCAGCGGATAGCCTTCCTCGAGGATGAAACCCGCCGCCAGGTACAGCGGCACGGCGCCCGACATGGCCACGTCGTTGAGCGTGCCGTGCACCGACAGGCAGCCGATGTCGCCGCCGGGGAAGAACAGCGGGCTGACGACGTGGCAGTCGGTGGACATCACGATGCGCCCGGCGGGCTGCGGCAGCAGCGCCTGGTCGTTGCGCTGGGCCAGCCATTCGTTGTCGAAGGCGCGGTGGAAGAGCTGTTCCACCAGCTGCGCCATCGCGCGGCCGCCGCCGCCGTGAGAGAGGTCGACGCGGCCGTGCTTGAAGTCGATGGGGCGGACGTAGTCCTTGCGAACAGTGCTCAAACGCAGATCTCCGTGGCGCGACGACGCGCCGTTCAGGGGGCGGCCGCGGCCGGCTGCGCCACGATGGGCACGTCCTTGAAGCGGCCGTAGCTGTAGTAGGCCGCACACGCGCCCTCGGACGACACCATGCAGCTGCCGATGGGGTTCTCGGGCGTGCAGACGGTGCCGAAGACCTTGCAGTCGCGCGGGTGCTTCACGCCGCGCAGGATGGCGCCGCATTCGCAGGCCTTGTTGTCGGCCACCGACGCGGTTTTCAGGTCGTAGCGTGCTTCGGCGTCGAAGGCGGCGTAGGCCTGCCGGATGCGCAGCGCGCTGTAGGGCACCTCGCCCAGGCCACGCCATTCGAAGCTGCGGCGCAGCTCGAAGACCTCGCTCACCAGCGCCTGCGCCTTCAGGTTGCCTTCGCGCGTGACGGCGCGGCTGAACTCGTTCTCGACCTCGGCGCGGCCTTCGTTGAGCTGGCGCACCAGCATCAATATCGCCTGCATCACGTCCAGCGGTTCGAAGCCGGCGATGACCACCGGCTTGCGGTACTCCTCGGCGAAGAACTCGTAGGGCTGGCTGCCGATGACGGTGGAGACGTGGGCCGGCCCGATGAAACCGTCCAGCGGCAGCGTGCCCAGCTGCCGAACCTCGGGCGATTCCAGGATGTTGGTGATGGCCGCGGGCGTGAGCACGTGGTTGCACAGCACGCTGAAGTTCGTCAGACCCTGCTGCGACGCCTGCTTGATGACCAGCGCCGTGGGCGGTGTGGTGGTCTCGAAGCCGATGGCGAAGAAGACGACCTCGCGCGACGGGTTCTCGGTTGCGATCTTCAGCGCGTCGGCCGGTGAATAGATCATGCGGATGTCGCCACCGTGGGCCTTGGCCTTCAGCAACGACAGGTTGTTGGACGCCGGCACCCGCAGGCAGTCGCCATAGGTGCAGAGGATGACGCCACGGTCGAGCGCCAGACGGATGGCGAGGTCGACGCGACCTATGGGCAGCACGCACACCGGGCAGCCGGGGCCGTGGATCATGCGCACCGCCGGCGGCAGCAGGTCGCCGATGCCGTAGCGCGAGATGGCGTGCGTGTGGCCGCCGCAGAACTCCATCAGGTTGTAGCTGCGGCCGGTGTGGGCCGTCTCGGCGCCGATCTGCGCGGCGATGCGCTGCGCCAGCGCGCCGTCGCGGAATTCGTCGATGTACTTCACGCGGCGGGCTCGGTGGCCAGCGGTGCCTGGGGCTCGCCGGCCGAGGCGAACAGCGCCAGCGTGCGCGCGGCTTCATCGGGGTCGAGCCGCGACAGCGCATAGCCGACGTGCAGGATGACGTAGTCGCCCGGCACCACGCCGTCGACCAGCGCCAGCGAGATCTGCTTGCGGATGCCGCCGAGATCGACGATGGCGTCGCTGTCACCCACCAGTTCCACCACCCGCACGGGCAAGGCCAGGCACATCGTTCAATCTCCCAGGGTCGGCGTTGGCCGGAGTTGTAGCCGAGTTTGTGGCGTTTGTAGCTGCTGCAGCGCCACCCAGGCTTGTCCCAAGGCAAGGCCGCCGTCGTTCGGTGGGGCCTGTCGGGCCTGCAAGACACGCAAGCCCAGCGCCGCCAGGCGCGGTACGAGCAGCTCGCCCAGCACGGCGTTGAGGAAGCAGCCGCCGCCCAGGGCCACCGTGCGCAGCCCGGTGCGCTCGGCCGCCTGGGCCACCCAGCGCGCCAAGCCGTCGGCCAGCGCCTGGTGGAAGAGCGCGGCGCCCGTGGCTGCGTGCTTTTCGTCGGCCAGCCGGGCCAGCAACGGCAGCGGGTCGAGCGTGCCGTCGGGCAGCAGCGTCACCAGCCCCTGGCCGGCATTCGGCGGCAGCGCGGCCATGCCGCGTGCCGCCAGGGCTTCCAGCTGCATCGGCGCCTGGCCTTCGTAGGCGCTGGTCTCGCCGGCACCCAGCAGTGCCGCGGCGGCATCGAACCAGCGGCCGGCGCTGGTGGTGGGCGGGCAGCGAAGGCCGCGGTCCAGCATCTGGTGCACCGCGGCAGCGGCGGGGCGGTGGCCGTAACGCCGCTCGATCTCGTCGCCCCGGCCCAGGCCGTGCAACACCGCTGCGGCAACGCGCCAGGGTTCACGCGCCGCGGCGTCGCCGCCCGGCAGCGGGATGGGCGCGAGGTGACCCAGGCGCTGGGAGCCGGCCGCGTCGACGCGCAGCAGTTCGCCGCCCCAGGCGGCGTCGTCGCTGCCCAGGCCCACGCCGTCCAGCGCCAGGCCCAGCAGCGGGCCGGCCTCGCCGTGCTCGGCGGCCACGGCGGCGATGTGCGCATGGTGGTGCTGCACCGCGAAGGCCGGCAGGCCGTGCGCGGCGGCCAGGGCCAGTGCGTGGCGGGTGCTGAAGAAGTCGGGGTGCAGGTCGTGCGCGACGGCCTGTGGCTGCACATCGAGCACGCCGCACAGGTGCCCGGTCATCTCGACCAGCGCCTCGCAGGTGGCGACGTTGTCCAGGCTGCCGATGTGCGGCGAGAGAAAGGCCTCGTCGCCGCGCGTGATGCACACCGTGTTCTTGAGCCAGCCGCCGGTGGCCAGCACGCTGGGCCCGCCGTGGGCCAGCTTGATCGGCCGCGGTGTCCAGCCGCGGGCGCGGCGGATGAACTGCGGCGGGCCACCGGCCGTGGCGCGCAGCAGGCTGTCGTCGCAGCGCGCGACGATGTCGCGGTCGTGCAGCAGCCAGGCGTCGGCGATGCCCTGCAGCCGCGCCAGCGCCTCGGCGTTGTCTTTCACCAGCGGCTCGCCGCCGGGGTTGGCGCTGGTCATCACCAGCAGCAGGTCTTGCGGCGCGCCCAGCCAGGCGGTGCCTGCCGGGCGGCCCGCCGCTTCGTGGAAGAGCAGGAACTGGATGGGCGTGCAGGGCAGCATGACGCCCAGGGTGTGCAGGCCCGGGGCCACGCCCGCCAAGGTCTCGGGCAGGGTGTCGTTGCTGCTGTTGTCGCCTTCGGCCACGCCACGGCGCAGCAGCACGATGGGCCGTTCGGCAGCCTGCAGCAGCCGCTGTTCGGCGTCGTCCACCATCACCCAGGCCCGCGCCGATACCACGTTGGGGGCCATCACGGCGAAGGGCTTGGCCTCTCGGTGCTTGCGTTCGCGCAGCAAGGCCACGGTGTCGGCGTTGCGCGCGTCGCAGGCGAGATGGAAACCGCCCAGACCCTTGATGGCGACGATCTGCCCGGCCAACAGCAGGGACAGCGTGGCGGCGATGGGGTCGTCACCTTCCGCTGTCAGCCGCTGGCCCTGCGCATCGACCAGCGACAGCCGCGGCCCGCACACCGGGCAGGCGTTGGGCTCGGCGTGGAAGCGGCGGTCTGCCGGCGAGGTGTACTCGCGCGCGCAGGCCGGGCAAAGCGGAAAAGCCGCCATGCTCGTCATCGCGCGGTCGTAGGGCAGCCGGCGTGTCAGCGTGTAGCGCGGGCCGCATTGCGTGCAATTGATGAAGGCGTAGCGGTGGCGCCGGTCGCCGGGGTCGAACAGTTCGGCCAGGCAGTCGGCGCAGGTGGCGGTGTCGGGGGGGATGCTGGTGGTGACCCGGGCGCTGCCCTCGGGGCTGGCCAGGATGCGAAAGCCGGCCAACTCGGCGTCGACGGCCAGCGCGGGCTGACTTTCGACCTGCACTGACTCCACACGCGCCAGCGGCGGCGCGTCGCTGCGCAGGCGGCCTTCGAAGCGGGCCAATGCGTCGGCGGGGCCTTGCGCTTCGATGAGCACGCCGTCGGCGTCGTTGAGCACCCAGCCCTGCAGGCCCTCTTCGAGTGCGATGCGGTAGACGAAGGGCCGGAAGCCCACGCCCTGCACCGCGCCACGCGCGCGGATGACGTGGCGCTGCGGCGGCGCGGCCGTCGTAGCCCGCATCGGGCGGCAGCTCAGGCGCCCTGCAGCCGCGCCAGTTGCGCTTCGAGCTCGGCAACGCGGCGCTGCAGCGCGTCGACCTCGCCCAGCCGTTGCTCGCGCGCGGCCTTGGCGCCACGCTCGATCCAGGCCAGCCAGGCGTCCATGCCTTCGTCGCTGGTGGCCGAGACCTGCAGGATCTCGATCGCCGGGTTCACGCGCCGCGCGTTGGCGATGCAGGCCGCCACGTCGAAGCGCAGGTGCGGCAGCAGGTCGACCTTGTTCAGCAGCATCAGCGACGCGGCGGCGAACATGTCGGGGTACTTCAGCGGCTTGTCCTCGCCTTCGGTCACCGACAGCACCACCACCTTGTGCGCCTCGCCGAGGTCGAAGCCGGCCGGGCAGACGAGGTTGCCGACGTTCTCGATCATCAGCACCGAATCCTCGGCCGGGGCCAGACGCGTGATGGCGGTCTCGACCATCGCGGCGTCGAGGTGGCAGCCCTTGCCGGTGTTGATCTGCAGCGCCGGCGCGCCGGTGGCGCGGATGCGGTCGGCGTCGTTGCTGGTCTGCTGGTCGCCCTCGACCACGGCCACGGGCAGGCGGCCCTGCAGCAGTTCGATGGTGCGCACCAGCAGCGTGGTCTTGCCCGAACCCGGGCTGGAGACGAGGTTCAGCGCAAACACGCCGCGGGCGGCGAGGGCGGCGCGGTTGCGCTGCGCGTGGCCGTCGTTCTTGGCCAGGATGTCGCGTTCGATCTGCACCAGGCGGGTCTGCGACATGCCCGGCGCAGCGACACCGGCCGCGCCCAGGCCGTAGTGCACGGCGTCGTGGGTGTGCACGTGCGCGTGGTCGTGATCGTGCGCGTGGTCCTGGGACTGGTCGTGGGAATGGTCGTGATCGTCGCCGTGCGCATAGTCGTGCGGGTGCGTGTGCGGGTGCGCATGCGGGTGGCTGTGCGTCATCCCGTCGACGTGGCTGTGCGCGTGCTCGTGCGCATGGTCATGTGCGTGGTCGTGCGTGGGGCCATGCGGGTGTGCATGGCTGTGCGTGGTGCCGTCGGCGTGTGTGTGCACCTGCGCATCGCCCTCGTTCGCGCCTTCGATGTGGGTCTCGCCGCTGCCGCAGCCGCAGGTCATGCACATGGGTTTCTCCAGTCGGGGCCAGGTTTCATTCGATCTCGATGTCCATCACGCGCATGCGGTCGCCGCCGGTGACCTGGAGCTGGAAGCTCTGGCAGGTGGGGCAGGGGTCACCTCGATGGCCGATGACCACGGGTGCCGAGCATCGCATGCACCAGGCCGTGCCGTCGGTCTCGACGATCTCCAGACGCGCGCCTTCGGCCACCGAGCCGCGTTGCACGACCTCGAAGGCGAAGCGCATCGCGGCCATCTCCACCTGCGCCAGGCGGCCTATCTCCAGCCGCACCACGCTGACGCGGCGCGCACCGTTGGCGCGGGCCGTGTCTTCCACGATCTCGCGCACGCTCTCGGCAAGGGACATCTCATGCATCGGCGACTTCGACGTGGCAGCTTACGCAGGGGTCCAGCGAATTTATCAGCCGCAGCGCCCGTTGCCGCGCCGCGGTGGCGTCGGCGACAGGGGCATCGACCAGACCCGTGGCCAGGGCGCCCTGCGGATGGAAGTTCCACTCGGTGGGTGCGACGATGCGGTAGAGCCGCACGCGATCGCCGTCGAGCTGCACGTGGTGCACGAGCAAGCCGCGGGCGTTGTCGGCCCAGGCCACGCCGCTGCCGGGGGCGAGCGTCATGGCCCCGAGACCGGGCTGCCAGCGGCCGTCCAGCAACAGTGCCAGTTCCTGCAGGCGGGCCACATGCCGTGCCACCGGACGCGATGGCGCCACGCCGAGCAGCGCTTCGGCCTGCAGCCGCGCAAGGGCTCCGGTTTCGGCCGGCCGGCCCTGCCAGAGCGGGGCGCGGGCATAGGCCGGGTCGGCGGCCGCGGCTGTGGCCACCTCGGCCAGCCAGCCGGGCGTGGGCGGCGGCAGCAGCGGTGTTTGCGCGTCGGCGTGCGTGTTCGACTCGACCGTCGCCAGCCCGTGCAGGTAGCGGGCCGCCGCGGTTTCCCCAGCGGCGGCCCAGGCGACGACGTCCGACCACGATGCCCGCTGCAGCCAGGCGTGCGCAGTGCTGCCGAATATGCCCTGGGCGATGGCGGCTGAGGGCGTGGTTTGGCGCTGGGCGGCGTCGTCGCCCCAGCGCCAGGCTTGGGCCGCACGCGCCGCGGCCGTGGCTTCGGGCGTGGGCGCCTCGTTCATCCAGCGCGGCTGGTGCAGGAGCAGTTGCCAGGCAGTTTCACGCAGCGTCTCTTCGGCCAGCGCCGCGCGGGCCTGCGCCAGGCTCGTGGTGTCGGGTGCCAGGCCGACGGCCGCTGCGCAGGCCAGCCGGCTGGCTGCCGCCTGCGAGCGCGCACAGACCGAAAACAGCAGCGGCACGGCTGCCTGGGCCTCTTCGATGCGGCGGCCCTGCAGCAGACTTGAGGCGATGTCGGGCCGTGTCGACGCGATGTCCACACCGGCGATGCGCCCGGCGCGGAGGCGCAAGCCGACCCTCAACTCGCCTTCAAGGCTCACGCCGGCCTCGCGAGCCGCCGCCGAAGAGGAAGTCGCGCTTGCTGAGTGCCGGGGCGGCTGCCGGGTCGGCTGCGGTTGCCGCGGGTGTGGGCGCTGCGGGCTCGGCCGGCGGCACGTCGCTGGCGGGCCGATGTGCGGCGTCGAACAGCGCGTCCAGCGCGGCAACGGCCGTGTCGTGGGCCGCGGCGTGGTCGGCGAACTCGAACATCGGCGAGAACAGCGAGCAGGCCTGGTAGTCACCCAGTTCGGCGTCGCGATTGCCGATGAATTCGAAGACGCCGGCAGGAAAGACGTAGTGGCGACTTTCACGCTCGCCGATGGCCTGCCAATGTTCGCGCTGGCGCGGGAAGAGCACGAGATTCATGAACCAGGGCGTGACGAGCACGCCCAGCCAGTGTGCCGCCCAGGGCCGGAACCCGACGGCCTGCACCTGCAGCGCCGGGTTGAGCATGGGCACGCCGGCCATCTGGTGCAGGTGGATGTGCTCGAAACGCGCCTGCAGTGCCGCCGCGGGCGCACGTCAGGGGCGATGACAGCTGCCGCCGGGCCGTGTGTGGGCGGCTGGCCGGCAGGGGGCCGGGATTTCAGTCATCGAGGACCAGGAAGTCCTGCTTCAGTGCGGAGCAGTTGGGGCAGGTCCAGTGCTGCGGCAGTTCGCTGAAGGGTGTGCCGGGCGGGATCTGCCAGACCTCGTCGCCCAATGCCGGGTCGTAGACCGTCCAGCAGATCTTGCATTCCAGCCGCGTGTGCGGCCCGATCGTGGCCTGCCGGCTGGCGGGGTCGGGCGCGGCCATCGGCGTTCAGCCAGCGGCCCCGCCGGCCGAGTCGCCCATCCACTGCACCAGGTCAGCCAGGCGGCCGTGGGTCTCGAGCAGGTCTTCGCGCGCGGCCAGGGCCACCTCGGGCATCGTGATGACCTCGATGGTGTTGAGGATCAGCGTCTGCATGTTGTTGAAGTACTGCACGCGCCAGACGTTGCGCGCCGCGGTGCTGCTGATGCGGCAATTGCCGAAGCCGCGGGAAAGCACCACGACCGAGCCGCCGTCGAGAAGCGCGTCGAGGTGTGCCGCATCCTCGGGCGACAGCGGCAGCAGCGTCAGGTTGATGACGTGCGCCGGCGTCTCGGGGCCGCTGCGGTCCATCGCTTCCTGCAGTTCGTTGACCAGCGCGGGCGCGTTCATCGCGCCCTGCGGCAGCGGCAGGCTGCGCAGCTGGGGTGAGCCACGCTCGGCCGCCAGCGCGGCCACCACGGGTGGTATCGGCGCGCCCAGCAGAAAGTCGTGCAGCAGCTGCGTGCCCCGGATGTGCTGTTCGCGCCAGACGCCGGAGAACACCGTTTCCTGCACGCGGATCTCGTGCCCGGCTTCGACGATGGCACTGACCTCGCCCTCGCCCAGCGTCTCGTTCAGTACGCGCAGCACACCGGCAGGCAGGCCGACGAGATCGAGCGCGGGCAGCTCGCCGCCGTCGGCGAGCCAGCGCGCCATGTGGCCGAGGAAGACGTCGAGCACGTCGCGCGCGCCCAGCACGTCGCCCACCTCGGTGCCGGGCCCGGGTTCGGGCAGGCGCGGCATCTCGAAGGTGCTCATCTCGCGCGGCATGGGCATGTACTCCACGGCGTCCGTGGGCTCGGGCATCAGGCTGCGGATGGGGATGTGGATGGGCTGCATCAGCGGGGCTCCGGAAGGGTTCAGGCCTTTGCAGGCGCTCAGTGGCAGGCCGGTCCGTCGGGCGCGTCGGCGGCCTTGACCGGGATGCCCACGGTGGGCGGACGCGAGGGCGCAGCGGCCAGCAGGCGCAGCAGCTCGGCGGTGTAGATCTCCCAATCGCGGATGCCGTCGACCGCGCCCAGGTACTGGCCGTCGCGCAGCATCACGAAGGCCGGCCAGCGTGCGAAGCCGTAGCGCGGCGCAATGGCGCGCGAGGCCGCGGGCGGCAGCAGGCCGACCCGGAAGCGCCGTCCGCCGGTGGCGTGAAGTTCTGGAACGATGACCGCCAGGTCCAGCGTCTCCTTGTAGCGCTCGGGATCCTCGGCGAAGACCACCATCGCAAAGCCGGGCTGTCGCGCCCAGTCATCGAAACTCTCGGCCGACAGCACGGCAGCGCCCGTTTCGCTGACGAGCCGCGACAGCAGCGGATGCAGTTCGACGGCAGGAGGGTGCAGCGGCGTCGGGTTCATGGCGTGATCTTCCCCGAGGTGACGGGCCTGAGGTGTTCGGGCAATTCCGGGGTGCGCCCGACGAGGTCGGCAAAGAAGGCGTCGACATCACGGCCGCCGCCCAGCACCGCCGCCAGCGCGCAGCGCCCGGCACGGGCCTGCGCCGCCTCATCTTCGCTCATCACCTGGCGCGCCGTGCCTTGGAAGGCCAGCACCCAGGTGCCCACCGGCTGCGTGCCCACCAGCGCCATGTCGAGCCGCTCACGCTGGCCGTCGGCCTCGCACCAAGCGTGGTGTTCCAGGGCGGCCACCACCTGCATCGGCGTACCCAGGCACATCAGGCGTGCTCCCGCGACCCGCCCGGGCCGTGCACCTGGTTCAGGAAGCGCGCATCACCGACGCGGCAGGCGTCGTCGGCCGAAGGGCGTTCGCCTTCGTAGCGGTGCAGGTCCAGCGCGTCGGCGCTGAGGGTGTCTTCAGGCGGTGCGGTGCGCGGCACCGCGGCCACGCCCCAGGCCGCCAGTTCGGCCACGGCCAGCGCCACGGCTTCGTCGACCCGCGCGCGCACCTGTGGGCTCAGGCTGCCGCCCAGGTCGTCGAGCACCGCGGGCTGCACGCCGATGAGCGTGATGCGCTGCGGAAACCGGTCCCGCAAGCGGGCCAGCGACAGCAGTTCCTGGAACGAGGCCTGGTGCAGGCTCATCACCGTGTCGGACCAGACCGGTACCTCGTCGTCGCGGAAGACCTCCAGCGTGCCCGGGGGAAGCGCAAAGTCGATGGCGTCGAGCACGATCACGTGGCTGGCCTCGCATACAGCGTCCAGCAGATACAGGCCCTGGGTGCCGCCGTCCACCAGGCGCACCTCGGGCGGTGTCTGCCAGCGCTGGTGCAGCGCCTGTACGGCACGCACACCGAAGCCTTCATCGGCCCACAGCACGTTGCCGATGCCCAGCACGAGCACGCCGACCCGGGGGGCCTGGACTGCGGGCTCCCCCGAACTGGCGGCTGCGGTCACTTCTTCTCCACCCGCCAGCCGTCGATCATCGAGCTGATGATGGTCTCGCCCGACATCATGTCCTCGCGGATCGCCATGTAGAGGTGAATGATCGTGAAGAGGATCAGGAACCACATGCCCAGGTGGTGCAGCGTGTGCACGTTCTGGCTGTAGCCCAGCAGCGGCAGCACCCAGGACGAGAAGCCCTTGAAGGCCCAGCTCTGCATGCCCAGCCCTTCGCCATAGAGCGCGAAACCGGTGCAGATCATGAACACCGCGCCCAGCACGTAGACGAAGAACATGGCCGCAGCGGCGATCGGGTTGTGCCCCTGCCAGTGTCGCGCGTGCTTCTGCATGAACAGGTAGTACTTCGCCTGCGAGAAGAAGCCCTGCCACCAGTTCGAGTCCAGCATGCGCAGTGGCACGACGAAGATCTCGCGCGCAAAGCGGTTGCCCACGAAGGCCCAGAAGACGCGCATCAGGAACATCACCGTGAAGATGTAGGCCGCCGCGAAGTGCGCGAAGCGGATGTAGCCGAACAGGAAGTGGTCGCTGGCCTCGCCACTGACCGACTGCAGCGGCGAGCCGATGAGGTAGCCCGTGATGGCCAGCACCACCATCGCCAGTGCCATCACCCAGTGCCAGATGCGCACCGGGACTTCCCAGACATAGACCGGGAAGAGCTTGCCCGCGGGGGGATTCAGCGGAATGCTCATGGTCGTCTCCTGGGTGCCTAGCGCACGGTGACGCGGGTGACTTCCTCGCCCTGGGGCGAGATCACGTGCGTCGAACAGGCCAGGCAGGGGTCGAAGCTGTGGATGGTGCGCAGGATCTCCAGCGGCTCGTCGGGCTTGGCCATCGGCGTGTTCATCAGGCTGGCTTCGTAGGCGCCGATCTGGTTCTTGGTGTCACGCGGGCCGGCATTCCAGGTCGTGGGCACCACGCACTGGTAGTTGTCGATCTTCGTGTCCTTGATCTTGATCCAGTGGCCCAGGGCACCACGCGGGGCTTCGCAGTAGCCGGCGCCCTGTGCTGCGGCTGGCCAGGTGCGGGGTTCCCAGCTGTCGATGTTGGCCGTGGCGAAGTTGCCGCCCTTCAGGTTGGCCATCAGCTTGTTGAAGAAGTACTTCATCTTGTGCGCCGACCACGAGGCTTCCAGCCCGCGCGCCGCGGTGCGGCCCAGCGTGGAGAACAGCGCCGTGATGGGCACGTCCAGCTTCTTCAGCACCATGTCCACGGGTTCCTTGAACTCGGGCATGCCCTTGGCGTAGCCGATGACATAGCGGGCCAGCGGACCCACTTCCATCGGGTGGCCCTTGAAGCGCGGCGACTTGATCCACGAGTACTTGGCGCTCTCGTCGATCTGCTCGATGGCCGTCTTCTTGCCCTTGGTGCCGGCGCCCAGCACGAAGCTGGGTTCGGTGACGCCGTCGAAGGGGTGAAGGCCCTTGGTCTCGTCGCCGTACTTGTACCAGCTGTGGTTGACGAATTCCTGGATGTGCGACGGGTCCTTCAGGTCGACGGCGTGGATGGTCTTGAGATCGCCGCCGATGATGGCGCCGCGCGGCATGAGCAGGCTCTTCTCGCCCTGGTCGTTGGCGATGTCGGGGAACTCGCCGTAGCACAGCAGGTTCATGCTCGACAGGCCGCCGCCGATGGCGCCCCAGTCCTTGTAGAAGGACGCGATGGCCAGCAGGTCGGGGATGTAGACGTTGTCGATGAAATTGATGGTGTCGTCGATGATCTTGGACACCATGTTCAGGCGTTCCATGTTGATCGCGCCCACGGCCCCGGTGCCTTCGAGGTTGATCGAACAGGGCACGCCGCCCACCAGCCAGTTCGGGTGCGGGTTCTTGCCGCCGAAGATGGTCTGGATCTTGACGATCTCTTTCTGGAAGTCGAGCGCTTCCAGGTAGTGCGCCACGGCCATCAGGTTGGCTTCGGCGGGCAGCTTGTAGGCCGGGTGGCCCCAGTAGCCGTTGCGGAAGGGGCCCAGCTGGCCGCTTTCGACGAACTTCTTCAGCCGGTTCTGCAGGTCGCGGAAGTAGCCCGGCGACGACATCGGCCAGCTGCTGATGCTCTGCGCCAGCTCGCTCGTCTTCTTCGGGTCGGCGCTGAGTGCGCTGACCACGTCGACCCAGTCCAGCGCATGCAGGTGGTAGAAGTGCACCAGATGGTCGTGCGCATAGAGCGTCGAGTGCATCAGGTTGCGGATGATGTTCGCGTTGTCGGGGATCTGGATCTTCAGCGCGTCTTCCACCGCGCGCACCGAGACCAGCGCGTGCGTGCCCGTGCACACGCCGCAGATGCGCTCGACGAAGGCCCACGCGTCGCGCGGGTCGCGGCCCTTGAGGATGACCTCCAGCCCGCGCCACATCGTGCCCGTGCTGACGGCGTTGCGGATGACGTTCTTCTCGTCGAGGTTCACTTCGACGCGCAGGTGGCCTTCGATCCGCGTCACCGGGTCGACGACGATGCGCTTGCCGCTGTTGTCGAGCTTGAAGCCTTGGGTCTCGATGACGCTCATGATCAGCTCTCCACCTTGTTGCTGTTATCGGCTTGGGTCTTGCTGCGGTTCGACGCGCGCTGGATGGCGCTGACCGCGGCGTGGGCCACCACGGCGGCACCCACGACGCCGGCGCTGACCAGGCCCACCTTGTCGGCATTGGCCTCGACACCGAAATCGGTGATGGTGGTCAGGCGGTCGTAGAACGAGCCCTTGTCCCAGAAGCCGTCTTCACTGCAGCCGATGCAGCCGTGGCCGCTGGCGATGGGGAAGCTCACGCCTTCGTTCCAGCGCGTGGTGCTGCAGGCGTTGTAGGTGGTGGGGCCCTTGCAGCCCATCTTGTAGAGGCAGTAGCCGGCCTTGGCGCCGTCGTCGTCCCACTTCTCGACGAACTGGCCGGCGTCGAAGTGCGGCCGGCGGTAGCACTTGTCGTGGATGCGCTGGCTGTAGAACATCTTCGGTCGGCCCTGGCGGTCGAGCTCGGGGATCTTGCCGAAGGTGGCGTAGTAGGTCACCACCGCGGTCATCACCTCGGCGATCGGCGGGCAGCCCGGCACCTTGATGATGGGTTTGTCGGTGATGACCTTGTTGATCGGCACCGCGTTGGTCGGGTTCGGCTTGGCGGCCTGCACGCAGCCCCAGCTGGCGCACGAGCCCCATGCGATGACGGCCGCGGCGTCCTTGGCCACGTGCTTGAGCTTCTCGGCAAAGGGCTTGCCGCCGGGCATGCAGAACATGCCGTCCTCGCCGAGCGGCGGGTTGCCTTCCACGGCCAGGATGTAGTTGCCCTTGTATTCCTTCATCACCTGCTCGAGCGCGGCCTCGGCCTGGTGCCCGGCGGCGGCCATGATGGTGTCGTCGTAGTCGAGCGAGATCATCGACAGGATGACGTCCTTGGCCAGCGGGTGTGCCGAGCGGATGAAAGACTCGGTGCAGCAGGTGCACTCCAGACCGTGCAGCCACAGCACGGGCGTGCGCGGCTTGGTCTCGAGGGCGTGCGCGATGCGCGGCGCGAAGGCCGGTGCCAGGCCGAGCGACGCTGCCGTCAGGCTGCAGAATTTCAGGTAGCTGCGGCGGGTGATGCCCTGCCGGCGCATGACTTCGTAGAAGGTCTCGGTCATTTCGACGTCCTCGGTTTGTCTCGGGTTGCGCTGCTACCCCCCCGGACGGACGGCACGGCGGCAACCCGATCGCGAGTCTCTTCCTCTGGTGGGCGAAACATCTGATCCACGTCAAACGCCATGCAGGCATGCACGGCGGGCACCTCGGAACGGGGTGGGGCAGGCCGTGAACTCCTCCGAGCGAGGCCGCCGCGCAACACGGCCTTGCACCTAAACTGCAGGCATGCCGTGGTACGAGCGCCCCCTGCTGACGGTCGTCAGGCGTGAATACGCTGCGGCGATGCGTTTCGCCGAGGACGACGCCTCCGCGGTCATGCCGGCGCCGCCGGCCGCGCCCTGCCAGCTCTACGTGCACGTGCCGTTCTGCGAGGTGCTGTGCCCCTTCTGCTCCTTCCACCGCGTGCGCTTCAATCCTGCGAAGACGCAGCGCTACTTCGACGCGCTGCGCCGCGAGATCGCGCTCTACCACGACGCCGGCTTCCGTTTCTGCGACGTCTACGTCGGCGGTGGCACGCCCACCGTCGATGCCGACCAGTTGATCGAGACCCTGGCTTGCGTGCGCGCGCGCTCGCCGGTGCGTTCGATATCGGTGGAGACCAACCCCAACCACCTGCAGCCCGAATTGATGCATCGTCTGCGCGACGCGGGCGTGACGCGCCTGTCGGTGGGCGTGCAGAGCTTCGACGACGGTCTGCTGGCCGGCATGGACCGGCTGGAGAAGTACGGCAACGCCGAACAGATCCGCCAGCGGCTGGCCGCGGCGCAGGGCATCTTCGCCACCCTCAACGTCGACATGATCTTCAACCTGCCGGGCCAGACCCTGGCAATGCTGGAGCACGACCTGGACGTGGTGCTGTCGCTGGGTGTCGACCAGGTGTCCTTCTACCCGCTGATGACGGCGCCCAGTGCACGTCACGCGATGCAGAAGACCATGGGCCTGGCCGACACGCGCCTGCGCCACCCGATGTACGAGCGCATCCTGGACCGCATGCTGCCCACCTACCGCGCGGCGTCGGCCTGGTGCTTCTCGCGCAACGAAGGCATGTTCGACGAGTACATCATCGAGCAGGACGATTACGTGGGCGTGGGCAGCGGTGCCTTCAGCTACGTCGGTGGCGCGATGACTTCGACGACCTTTTCACTGCAGCACTACTGCCGCCGCGTCGAAGGCGGACACAACGGCATCACGCAGCGCCGCATGCTGTCGATCAGGGAACGCATGCGCTACGACTTCCTCGTGCGGCTGTTCGGCGGTGCACTGACGCAGGCCCAGGTCGAGCGCCGCTGGGGACGCGGCTTCGCGCTGCGCATGGCGCCCGAACTGCTGGCCATGCGGCTGCTCGGCGCGACCCGCCACGACGCCGACGCGATACGGCTGACGAGGCGCGGCATGTACTGCTGGATGCTGATGATGGCCGAGTTCTTCAACGCCGTGAACGACGTGCGGGAACGCATGCGCGAGCACGTGCGCCAGGAACTGGAGACCTGGAACGAGGACGCGCGGGTGCCGACTTCGGCCATCGGACGCGTGCGCGCGACCGGCCCGGCGACCTGATTGCCGTAGCGTCGCGCTGGCTCAGGCCGGCGGCGGGGTCGGATCCCCGCCCGGCGCCTTGGCAGCGACATCGGTTGCCGTGTCGGGCGGAGCCGGCGGTTGCAGTGCATCGATGGGCAGCACCTCGATCGGTGACGCCACCGCCGGTGACATCACCGCAGGCGCGTCCACCACAGCTGCGGCCACCACCGGTGCTGCCAGCACCGGCGTTGCCAGCGCATGCTGGATGAAAGCCTCGACGAGGGTGTCGGTCAGCCGCTTGAACACCGGGCCGGCGACACGCGTCATGAGACCGCTGTCGAACTCGTAGTCGAGCCTGAAGGCCACCTTGCAGGCGTCGGGCGCCAGCACGGTGAGCAGCCATTCGCCCTCGAAGCGCTTGAAGGGCCCACGTTCGAGGTGGATCGCCATGTACTCGGGCCGCCGCTTCGGGTTGCGCGTGCGCATCTCGAAGTTCATGCCGCCCCACTTCACCTTCAGGTCGGCAGACACCACGGTGTCGTCACGGCAGACGATGTGTGCACCGGCGCACCAGGGCAGGAAGCGCGGGTAGTTCTCGGCCGCCTCGATGATGTCGTAGAGGTGCTCCGCCGGCAGGGGCAGCAGCGCGGTGCGGTTGACGATCATCTCGGCCTCGGGCGTCGCGTTGGCAGGCTGCTCAGGCGCTCACTCGCCGCGGAAGACGGGCTCGCGCTTCTCCTTGAAGGCGCGGATGCCCTCGCGGTAGTCGGCGCTGTCGTAGACCAGCCGTCGCAGCCCGGCCACGCGTTCGAAGCCTTGCGGCGTCATCGGGTGCGCGCCGGCCAGGATGCGCAATTGCTCCTTCATCACCGCCACGCTCAGCGGCGCGTTGGCGGCGATGTCGCCGGCCATGGCCAGACAAAAGGCCTCCAGCGTGTCGGCCGGCACGACGTGGTTGACGATGCCCAGCCGCTCGGCTCGCTCGGCGCCGATGGGCTTGGCCGTGAAGGCCATCTCCTTGGCGATGCGCATGTTCGAGCCGTTGAGCAGTGTCAGCATGCCGCTGATGTTGTACGGCACGCCCAGGCGCGCGGGGGTCAGCGCGAAGGTGACGGTGGGCGCGGCCACCACCAGGTCGCAGGCCATCACCGTCTCGCAGGCGCCGCCCCAGACGCTGCCCTCGACCATCGCGATCACCGGCGCCGGGCAGATCTCGATCTCGCGGATCAGGTGGCGCAGCGGGTCGTCCCAGCCCAGCGGGTCGCGGCCCTGCTCGGGCAGTTCGTGCACGTCGTGGCCGGCCGACCAGACCTTGCTGCCGGCCGCGGCGCGCAGCACGACGACACGCAGGCGCTGGCGCGCGAAGTCGTGCAGCGCAGCGACGATGGCCTGCACCATGGGCTGGCTCAGCACGTTGCGGCGCTCGGGGTTGTTCAGCGTGGCGATGCCCACGTCACCGCGCACTTCGGTCGTTACCAGGGTCATGGGGCGCTCCGGGCAGGGCTTCAGGGGACAAGTCGGGCCGGCGCCTGCGGCGCAAGCGCCCCGCGGCCGGGCACGGTGGGGCTCAGGCCAGCATCCGGCCGGCGACGGCCGAGGCCGACAGCAACGCTGCGAACCACAGTTCGAGCCTGAAGCTGCGGAAGAGGATCTCGTTGAAGGCCATGCCGGGTGCGCAGCGGCTGAAGTCGCGCCGCAGCTGCCACGCGGCGGGCACCAGCAACAGCGGCAGCAGCATGGCCGGGCTGCCAGCCAACCCGGCCATCACCGGCACCAGCGCAAACGGCCCCAGCAGCAGCACCGTGAACAGACCCAGCGATGCGCGAGCGCCGAAGACGACGGCAAAGGTGTTGCGGCCCACCAGCCGGTCGTGGGCGATGTCGCGGTGGTTGTTGACAGCCAGCGCCGCTGCAGCCAGCGCGCCGAGGGCGACCGAGGCGAGCACGGTCACCGTGCCGACCTCGCCGGTGAGCACCCAGTCGGTGCCCATCACCGCCACGAGGCCGAAGAACACGAAGACGGTGAACTCGCCGAAGGGTGTGTAGGCGATGGGCCGCGGGCCGCCCATGTAGGCCAGCGCCGCCACCAGCGAAGACACGCCGATGGCCAGCACCGGCCAGCCCCGATGGGCCACCAGCACCAGCCCCAGCACGGTGGCCAGGATGGCCGCCAGCACGATGCCCAGGCGCACGTCGCGGGCGCTGAGCCAGCCGTTCGCGGTGGCGCGCGGCAAGCCGGTGCGCGTGCCCACGGTCTCGGCGCCACGCGCGGTGTAGCCGACGTCGTTCTGCATGTTCGAGATGGCCTGCACCAGCAGCGCCGCGCCCAGCGCCAGCAGCGCCGCCACGACATCGATGCTGCCCGTGCGCGCGAAGCCCAGCGTGCCGCCCACGAGAACCGGGCTGAAGGCCACCAGCAGGCTGTGCGGGCGCACCGCCACCATCCAGGCCGCGAACGAGCCCGACCGCACGATAGGCGTGTCGCTCAGGGATTGGCGCTTCGCGCTCATGCCAGTTCAGTGCGTGCCGTCGTCGGCCGGGCGCGTGCCCACGTGGATGCAGGCGATGCCGAAGCTGAGGTTGCGGTAGGAGACTTTCGTAAAACCTGCCTGCTCGATCAACTGCTGGAAGCTGCGCTGGTCGGGGAAACGGCGGATCGATTCGACGAGATAAGTGTAGGCCTCGGGCGACTTGGCGATCCACGAGCCGAGCCGCGGGATGACGGTGAAGGAAAACAGGTTGTAGAACGGCCGCACCGGCGCGTAGGGTGTCGAGAACTCCAGGCACAGGAAGCGCCCGCCGGGCTTGAGCACGCGGTGGATCTCGCGCAGCGCGTCGTCGATGCGCGTGACGTTGCGGATGCCGAAGGCGATGGTCACCGTATCGACCGACGCGCTGGGCAGCGGGATGGCCTCGCCCGTGCCTTCCAGCCATTCGACACCGGCGTGCCCGCGCGCCTGGCCCACCTGCATCATCGGCAGGCTGGGGTCGCAGACGGTGACACGGCGGCCGGGGCCGGCCATCAGCGCGGCCACGTCGCCGGTGCCGCCGGCCAGGTCGACGATGAACTGGCCGTCCCGAGGCGCTGCCATCTTCACGAAAGTGCGCTTCCACAGACGGTGGATGCCCATGCTCATGAGGTCGTTCATGAGGTCGTAGCGCGCTGCGACGGCCTCGAAGACGCGGCGTATGCGTTGCTCGCGCTCGATCTCGTCGACGCTGTGCTTGCCGAAGGTCTTGGACAGCTCGCTCATGAGGGCAGCGCGCCGTGGCGCAAGGGCAGGGGGGTGGTCATCGGGGATACTCGCTCGAACAGGTTGACGTGCCCGGGCAGACCCGCGGGGCGACGCTCCGCCGAACGATAGCAGCAGGGAAGTACCGCCCCACATGGAGTCCGACGCCACCCCATTCGATGCCAACGCCACCGCTGTGACCACGACGGCGCTCGCGCTGCGCCCGTGCATGCTGGTCTTCGGCGCCACGGGCTACATCGGCAGCCATCTCGTGCCGCGACTGCTGCGCGAGGGTTGCACGGTGCGCGCCAGCGGCCGCAACCGCAAGACGCTGGAAGCCCGCGGCTGGCATGGCGCCGAACTGGTGGAGGCCGACGCGCTGCAGCCGGCCACGCTGGGCCCGGCCCTGCAGGGCGTGGACACCGCTTACTACCTCGTGCATTCGATGGCCGCGGGCAACAACTTCGGCGCGCTGGACCTCGAAGCGGCGCAGAACTTCGCGGCCGCCGCGGCCACGGCGGGTGTGCGGCGCATCGTCTACCTGGGCGGGCTGATTCCGGAAGACCCGAAATCCGAACACCTGGTCTCGCGTCGCGACACGGGCGTCTGCCTGCGCCAGGGCAAGGTGCCGGTGACGGAAATCCGCGCCGGCATCATCGTCGGTCCCGGCTCGGCGGCCTACGAGGTCATCCGCGACCTCGTCAACCACCTGCCGCTGATGATCACGCCGCGCTGGGTGGAATCGAAGTCGGCGCCCATAGCGCTGGCGAACCTGATCGAGTACCTGGTGCGCATCCCGCACATTCCCGAAGCCGCCGGCATGGTGCTCGACGCCGCCGGCCCGGACTACCTCAGCTACCGCAACGTGATGCTGGAATACGGCCGAGTCGTCGGCAAGACGCCGCGCATCATCAGCGTGCCCTTCCTGTCGCCGACGATGTCGTCCTATTGGCTGGGGCTGGTGACGGCGGTGCCGGCGAGCATCGCGCGGGCGCTGATCGGCGGACTCAAGCACGACTTGCCGGCCGACAACGCACCGCTGCAGCGCATGGTGCCGCAGCGCATGCTGAGCTTCCGGGAATCGGTCGAGGCGGCACTGGAGGCCGAACGCCAGCACCAGGTGGCCGCGCGCTGGACCGAGGGGCTGATGATGTTCCGCGGCTTCTCCATCGACAACGCCTTCTACGCCAAGCGTGCCGGCGGCAGCGCCGAGACCACGGCCTCGCCCGAAGCCGTGTGGCGCGTGGTCAGCACGCTGGGCGGCGACAACGGCTACTTCTACGCCGGCTTCCTGTGGTGGGTGCGCGGGTTCCTGGACTGGCTCGTCGGCGGCCCCGGCCTCACCAAGGGCCGCCGCCACCCGACCGAACTGCGCCTGGGCGACCGCATCGACTACTGGACGGTGCTGGGCATCGAGCAGCCTCACCGGCTGACGTTGAACTTCGGCATGCGCGCGCCGGGCTCGGGCGTCATCGAGTTCGACATCGACCCGCTGCCCACGGGCCGCACGCGCGTGTCCGTCACCGCCTACTGGCACCCGCAGGGTGTGTGGGGGCTGATGTACTGGTACGTGCTGGTGCCGGCGCACCTCTTCCTGTTCAAGGGCATGACTGCGGCCATCGCGCGCCGCGCCGAGGCCCTGGAACGCGCGCCCGGGGCGCAGCCGTTGACCTGAATCAAGCGCCCACCGGCCTTGGCCCCTATCGTTCAACCGTCGCGGCCGGCGTGGCCGCTCGAACCTGCGAGAAACGCATGAACACACCCGCTCCAGACCTCTTACAGGCCACCCGCGCCAGCCACCTGGCCGACGGGCTGGGCGACGACCAGGTGGCCGTGCTGGCCGGCGTGCTGCAGTTGGAGATCTGCGCGGCAGGTGACGTGCTGGCGCACGAGGGCGCGGTCGACAACCACCTCTACGTCATCGTCGACGGCACGCTGGCCATCGTGAAGCACCTCGGCCAGGACGACGAGGAGACGCTGATCACGCTGAAGGCAGGCGACTTCGTGCACGAGCTGGGCTTCCTCGACAGCAAGGAACGCTACGCCTCGCTGCGCGCGGCTACCGCGGCGCACGTGCTGGTGCTGGAACGCGAACGTCTGGAGTCGCTGATCGACACCCAGCCGCGGCTGCTGTACGCCGTGATGCGCGCCATCCTGCGCACCGGGCATGGCGTGCAGACGCGCATGGCCGTGCAGGCCGCCGAGCTGACGAACTACATCGTCAAGCAGCACGGACGGTATTGACGTGCCCCCAAGCTCGCTCACGCTCCACGCAAGGCCAGAGGCCTTGCTTGCTTGGCCGTCCAAGTCCGCGCAGGCCAGCCGCGGCCTGCGCCCCCCCAGGGGGGCCGTCCGCCTATGGCCCGGCAGAGCCGGTTCCATGGCGGGAAGCTTGGTCGCTGACGCTTTGCGGCTGCGATGAGTCCGTTGGGCGTCAGCCTGCTGATGCTGGTGGCCTTGGCCGGCTTCGGCTGGGGCGTCTGGCGCAAGATGGCCATCGTGATGGCGCTGCAGCCCGAGGTGCGCTGGGACATGCCATGGTCACGGCTGCGCAGCGTGCTCGTCAACGGCCTGCTGCAGCAGCGCATGGTGCAGCGCGAGTGGAAGCCGGGTCTCATGCACGCGGTGATCTTCCTCGGCTTCATGTCGCTGCTGCTGCGCAAGCTGCAGCTCATCGCCATCGGTTACAGCGAGAGCGCGGCCTTCGCGCCCTGGTTCGGCGGCCCCTTCGCGGCCTTCAAGGACTTCGTGGAAGTGGCGGTGACACTGGCCGTGCTCTACGGCTTCTGGCGGCGCTTCGTGCTGAAGCCGGCACGGCTGGAGCCCAAGCGCGAGGCGGTGCTCGTGCTGTCGCTGATCCTGGCGATCATGCTGACCGACTTCGCCTTCGACGGCTTCCGCTTCACGCTGCTGGCCGAACGCCACCCCGACATCGCGCACGAACGCGACTGGGCCTTCGTCGGTGGCGCGGTGGCAGCTGCGGTGCAGGGCCTTCCCACGGCCACGCTGCAGGCCGGTTATGTGCTTTCCTACTGGGCACAGCTGATCGTGGTGTTCAGCTTCCTGGTGCTGCTGCCGTTGGGCGAACACTTCCACATCGTCACTGCACTGCCGGCGCTTTTCTTCCGCCGCGGCCGGCCGGCCAACCGCGTGCCGTCGGTGGATATCGACAAGCTGATGGAGGCCACCGAAGAGGCGGACATGAAGGCTGGCGTGGCCACGGCGCGCGACCTGCAGTGGATAGACGCCTTCGACGTCTTCACCTGCACCGAGTGCGGCCGCTGCAAGGACGCCTGCCCGACGCACCTCACCGGCAAGCCGCTGTCGATGAAGGCCGTGAACGACAGCCTCAAGCACCACCTCGTCGAACATCGCGCGGCCCTCGTCGGCGGCGATGCCAAGGCCGAGCTGCCGGCACTGACGGGGCCGGTGATCAGCGAAGACACGTTGTGGGCCTGCACCAGCTGCGGTTATTGCGAGGCGGCGTGCCCGATCGAGCTCGAACACCTCGACCGCTTCTTCCGCATGCGCCAGCACCAGGTGATGATCGCCGGCGAGTTCCCGCACGAGCTGAAGAAGGTCTTCGAGGCCTACGAGAGCCAGGGCAACCCCTGGGGGTTGGACGCCGGCCAGCGCGGCGACTGGGCCCAAGGGCTGAACGTGCCGCGCGTGAAAGGTGCCGAGGACATGGCCGCACTGGACTTGCTGTTCTACGTCGGCAGCGCGATGAGCTACGACCCGCGTGGCCAGAAGATCGCCCGCGCGTTCGTCACCATCCTGCAACGTGCGGGCGTGCGTTTCGGCATCCTCGGGCCGGACGAAGGCAGCACCGGCGAATGTGTACGTCGCACCGGCAACGAGATGCTTTTCCAGCAATTGGCCACCGCGCTCGTGGGCACCTTGAACGAACGTGGCGTCAAGCGCATCGTCACCTGCGATCCGCACGCGCTGAACAGCCTGCGCAACGAGGTCCCCGAGTTCGGCGGCCACTACGACGTGCTGCACCACACGCAACTCATCCACGAGCTGCTGGCGCAGGGGCGCATCCAGGTGAACGCTGCCTTGCAGCGCGTGGTCTTCCACGACCCGTGTTACCTGGGGCGCCACAACGGCGAGTTCGAGGCGCCGCGTGCAGTGCTCGCGCGGCTGTGCAGCGACACGCCGCTGGAGATGGCGCTGAACCGCGAGAAGGCGATGTGCTGCGGCGCCGGCGGTGGCCGCATGTGGATGGAAGAGACGATCGGCAAGCGCATCAACATCCTGCGCGTCGAGCAGGCGCTGGAGGTGCAGCCGCAGACCATCGCCACGGCCTGCCCCTATTGCGCGGTGATGGTCGGCGACGGGCTGGGTGCGGTGTCGGGGGCGACGGCCACCTCGCGCGACATCGCCGAACTGGTGGCCGAGGCGCTCGTCCCGGCCTGAAGGCGCCGCCTCGCGACGGCGGCGCGTGCTCCGGGCGCCTTATCGACCGTGGCCGTCGCCCCGGCGGTGCTCGCGCGGTGCCGGCTGCATGATGGGCTGGCCTTCGGCCGGGCCGGCGTAATAGCCGCCGTGGCCGTGACGGCCACGCGCGCCATAAGGCAACACGATGCAACCGGTGACGGTGGCTGCCAGCACGGCCAGCACGCCGAGCTTCAGAACACGGTGAATTACAGACATGCTTGGCTCCATCGTCGGGGAAACAGCTCCGCCAGGGCCTTCAACGGCAGCTCGGGGGTGTCGTTGACCGGCTCCGGTGGCGATGACCGTAAAGCTCGGGTAAAGCAGGGCGCGGTACCGGCCCCTGTCCCGGCCCCGCCGTGATGCAGTCGCGATGCATTCGCCCGTGCTGTCTACACTGCGGCTGCATGAGCCTTTCAAGGTGCGGGCCGACATTCACGCTGCGACGGCGCGAGACGCTGGTGCTGGCCGCCGGGCTGTGCAGCGGCTGGTCAACCGGTGCAGGCGGCGTGGAGCCGGCCAACGCGAGTGGCGGCAGCGCGCGCAGCGCGCCCCTGCTGCAGGGCCTGGACGGCTGGCGCTTCGCGGTCGAGACACGCCAGCGTGAAGTGCAGCGTTACGCCGACCAGGGCGTGCTGCTGGTCTACGGCTTCAACCCCGAGGAGGCGGCGCGCTCACTGCAGATGGCGGTGACGCTGGACGCGGCCTGCGCCAGCGCCTGGTGGGCCCTGGCCTGGGCGCTGGGGCCGAACATCAACAGCGACATGGCGCCCGACGCCGCGCCGCGGGTGCACGAAGCGCTGCGCCAGGCGCGCGCCCATGCCGCGCGGGCTACGCCGGTGCGTCGGGCGCTGATCGAGGCGCTGTCCTTGCGGCATGCGCCGGGCCGCGAGATCGACGAGGAGGGCTATGCCGAGCGCCTGCAGGTGGTGGCGCGACGCCATCCGCGCGACGCCGACGTGGCGATGCTGGCCGCCGAGTCGCTGCTCAACCTGCACCCCTACGACTGGTGGCTGCCCGACGGCCGTCCCCAGCCCTGGACGCCGCCGATCGAGCGCCTGCTGCAGCGGGCCATGGCGCTGCAGCCGCGCCACCCCGGAGCACACCATTACTGGATCCACCTGCAGGAGTCCTCGCCGCATCCCGAGCGTGCACGCGCCAGTGCCGACTTTCTTCGCCATGCCTTCCCGGGCTCGGGCCACCTGCTGCACATGCCGTCGCACATCGACATGCGCACCGGCCGCTTCGACGAGGCGATCCGCGCCAACCAGCGTTCGATCGAAGCCGACGAGCGCTACCTGGCGCAGGTCGACGCGCAGGGTGCCTACCGCGTGGGCTACGTGGCGCACAACCACCACTTCCTGTGGGCGGCGGCGGGCATGGCGGGCCGCCAGGCGCTGGCGCTGCAGGCCGCGCAGGCGGCCTGGCCCGCGGCCTGCGGCCCGGCCCGGCGCGACCCCGGCACGGCCATCGTGCAGCAGTACGGCGTGCTGCCGTATTTCACGCTGGTGCGCTTCGGCCAGTGGGACATGCTGCTGCGCGGCACGCTGCCGCCCGACGGGCCGGCACCCTACCCGCTGGTGGTGTGGCACTTCGCGCGCGGCACGGCGCTGGCGCGCACCGGGCAGCTGGACGGCGCACAAGAGGAACTGGCGCGCCTGCAGGCCGCGGCGGCCGCCCCCGCGCTGCAGGGCATGCGCATCAAGAACATCAACCCCGCCGCGCAGCTGGTGCGCATCGCCACGCTGACGCTGCAGGCCGAGCTGGCGCTGGCACGCGCACGGCCAGCGGCGGCCGTGACGCTGCTGCTCGAGGCCACCGCGGCGGAAGACGCGCTGGCCTACGACGAACCCCACCTGTGGCTGGCGCCCACCCGCCACGCGCTGGGCGCGGTGCTGCTGGCGGCGGGCCAGGCCGCCGCGGCCGTCCAGGTCTACCGTGAAGACTTGCGCCATTACCCTGGCAACGGCTGGTCTCTCGGCGGCCTGGCGCTGGCGCTGGGGCAGTTGCAGCAGCCCGCGGCCGCCGCGAAGGCGGCTGCCGAGGCGAAGGCGGCCTTTGCCGGTGCCGAGCGCTTGCCCGCGGGCTCGCGCTTCTGAGCCGACCGCGCCCGCGGGCGTGCGGGCAGAAGGTCCTGTTCCCGCACAAATCAGGGTAAACCCGGCCCCACCTTGACTTGCGTCAGGGTGGGGCGCCGGCGGATCGATACCGTAGGGGGCATCTGAAAGCGGTACCCGGCAGGTCGGCAATGGCGACTGGCTTCGTGCCGCGCCAGCGCACCGAGGACCCCCATGACACAGCTTTCACGCCGGCGCTTTCTAGCCATATCCACGGCCACCCTGGGCGCCACCGGAGTCGCGACGCAATGGGCAACCCTGACCGGCTCGGCGAATGCGGCGCAGGTTGCCGCCGGCACCGTGAAGGAAATTCCCACCTTCTGCGAGATGTGCTTCTGGCGCTGCGGCGGTATCGCCCACGTGCGTGACGGCAAGCTCTGGAAGTTCGAGGGCAACCCCAAGGACCCGCAGAGCAACGGCCGCCTGTGCCCGCGCGGCACCGGCGCGGTCGGCGCGCACTACGACCCCTACCGCCTGCGCCAGCCGCTGATGCGCGTGGGCGAACGCGGCAAGGAGCAGTGGAAGGCCGTGAGCTGGGACGAGGCGCTGGGCTTCGTGGCCGAGAAGATGAACAAGATCAAGGCCGAACACGGGCCCGAGTCGGTGGCGCTGTTCAACCACGGCTTCGGCCAGCGTTTCTTCCAGCACGTGCTGAAGAGCTGGGGTGTCATCAACTACGCCGGTTCGTCCTACGCGCAGTGCCGCGGCGCGCGCGATGTCGGCTTCCTGCTGACCTACGGCGCCGGCGTCGGTTCACCCGAGCCCACCGACATCAAGAACACCGACTGCCTGGTGCTCATCGGCTCGCACCTGGGCGAGAACATGCACAACTCGCAGGTGCAGGAATTTGCGCAGGCGGTGGAGCGCAAGGTGCCCGTCATCGTCGTCGACCCGCGTTACTCGGTGGCCGCCAGCAAGGCCAAGTACTGGCTGCCGGTGAAGGCCGGCACCGACATCGCACTGCTGCTGGCCTGGTGCAACCTGCTCGTCACCGAAGGCCGCTACGACAAGGCCTTCGTCGAGAAGCACGGCCTCGGCTTCGACAAGTTCGCGGCCGAGATCAAGGGCTACACGGTCGAGTGGGCGGCCGAGCAGTGCGACGTGCCGGCGCAGCTGATCCGTGCCGCCGCGCGTGAATTCGCCAGCCATGCACCGCGGGCCATCGTCCACCCCGGCCGCCGCGTGAACTGGTACGGCGACGACACGCAGCGCAGCCGCGCCATCGCGCTGCTGAACGCGCTGCTGGGCAACTACGGCCGCCAGGGCGGGATGTTCGTGTCGCAGGGCATGAAGCTGGCACCGTACCCGCTGCCCAAGTACCCGGAACACACCAAGCCGCGGCTGGACAGTGCCGAGGGCGACCGCTACCCCTTCGCCGACGAGGGGGTCACCACCGCCATCCGCGACGCCACGATCAGCGGCCAGCCCTACCCGGTGAAGGGCTGGTTCGTCTACTCGGCGAACCTGATGCAGGCCCTGCCCAACGAGGCCGAGACCATCAAGGCGATCCAGCAGCTCGACCTGCTGGTGGTGTGCGACACCATGCCCAGCGAGATGGCGGGCTGGGCCGACGTGATCCTGCCCGACACCATCTTCCTCGAACGCCACGACGAGGTGCTCACCGGCTTCGGCCGCAACGGCTGGGCGGCGCTGCGCCAGCCCGTGGTGGCGCCCCCGCACGACCAGAAGCCGGCCTGGTGGATCGCCAAGCAGCTGGCCGAGAAGCTGGGCATCGGCGCCTGCATGCCCTTCAAGGACATGGAGGAGTACCTGTCGTACCGGCTCGAGAAGTCGGGCCACAGCTGGGAGACCTTCAAGAAGGAAGGGATCATCGTCGCGCCGCACAAGCCCATCACCGTCGAGGAGGGGCTGGAACTGGAGTTCGCCACGCCCAGCGGCAAGGTCGAGTTCTGGTCCGACCAGCTGGCCGCGAAGGGTTTCGACCCGGTGCCCAAGTACACCAAGCACCCCGAGGCGCCGGCCGGCCTCTTCCGCCTGATCACCGGGCGCGCACCGGGCCACACCTTCAGCCGCACGCAGACCAACCCGCTGCTGCACGACCTGATGCCCGAGAACGAGGTCTGGGTGAACACCGCCACGGCGGTGAAGCTGGGCCTGAAGAACCGCGAATACGTGACGCTGAAGAACCAGGATGGCGTGGTCAGCAACCGCATCCGCGTGAAGGCCACGCAGCGTATCCGCGAGGACACGGTCTACATGGTCTATGGCTTCGGCCACACCAACAAGATGCTGAAGACCGCCTACCTCAAGGGCGCCAGCGCCGGCGGACTGAACACTCACTACAAGACGGATCCGATCATGGGTGCGACCAGCATCCATACGAACTTCGTCAGCCTGATCAAGGAGGCCTGACATGGCCCGCTTTGGAATGGTCATCGACACCCGCAAGTGCGTGGGGTGCCAGGACTGCGTCGTGGCCTGCCAGGTCGAGAACGACGTGCCCCACGGCTACTGCCGCGACTGGATCGCCACCGAGGTGCGCGGCACCTTCCCGCAGCTGACGATGGAGATCCGCACCGAGCGCTGCAACCACTGCGACAACCCGCCCTGCGTGAGTTGCTGCCCCACGGGGGCCAGTCACGTCGAGGACTTCGGCCACACGGTGCACGTCACGGCCAACAAGTGCATCGGCTGCAAGGCCTGCATTGCGGCCTGCCCCTACGACGCCCGTTACGTGCACCCCGAGGGTTATGTCGACAAGTGCACCTTCTGCCTGCACCGCGTGAAGGACGGCAAGGACCCGGCCTGCGTCTCGGTCTGCCCCACGCACTGCATGCATTTCGGCGACCTGGACGACCCGAAGAGCAAGGTCAACGCCCTGCTCGCCACCCGCAAGCACCACACGCTGCTGCCCGAAGCCGGCACCAAGCCGCGCATCTTCTACCTGACCTGAAGGAGCAGCCGCCATGCTCGAAGTCACCTCCACCCGGCACAACCCGCTCATCGACCCGCATCTGGCGGTGTGGAGCTGGGAGATCCCGCTCTATCTCTTCGTCGGCGGCATCGTCGCCGGCATGATGGTCATCGGCGGGCTGGCCATGCTGCGCCTGGCCAGGGGCGAGGACAGCCGCAAGTTCTTCTCGATGCAGACGCCGTTGCTGGCTTTCGTGCTGATGAACATCGGCATGCTGGCGCTGCTGCTCGACCTGACGCACCGGCTCTACGTCTGGCGCATCTACCTCACGTTCCAATACCAGTCGCCGATGGCCTGGGGCTCGTGGGTGTTGCTCGTCGTCTACGGCGTGCTGCTGGTCTCGGCGCTCATCCGCCTGCCCGACGCTTGGCCGTGGCTGGGCCGCAAGGTGCCGGTGCTGCAGAAGGTGTCGGATGCCCTCGTCGGTCGGCCGCAGTGGATCAGCGCGCTGGGCTGGGCCAACGTGGGGCTGGGCATCGTCCTGGGCATCTACACCGGCATCCTGCTGAACACCATGGTGGCGCGGCCGCTGTGGAACAGCGCCATCCTCGGCCCCTTGTTCCTGGTATCGGGCCTGTCGGCGGGGGTGGCCACCATGCACATCGTGGCCACGCTGCTGCAGGGCCGCCCGGCGCCGCAGGGCCTGGTCGGCGGTGCCTTCTCGGCCATGCTGCTGCCGCTGGGCCCGCAGCACCCCGACAAGCCCACGGCCCACGGGCTGGTGCGCTACGACCAGATGTTCCTGGTCGCCGAACTGGTATTCATCGCCATCCTGCTCATCAACCTGAACACCATGTCGGCGTCGCACGCGGTGGCGGCCTCGCTCATCACCAGCGGCCCTTACGCCATGGCCTTCTGGGGCGGCGTGGTGATCGTCGGCGTGCTGCTGCCGCTGGCCTGGCAGGCGCTGGAGCTCGCGCACAAGGTCAAGCACACCGTGGCCCCGGCGGTGCTGGTGCTGGTGGGTGGCTTCACGCTGCGCTGGATCATGGTCAACGCCGGGCAGGTGAGCGAGATCGTGCCTGTGCTCTCGATGGCACCGTGAACATCCGGACGATGAAGCGCCCGAACCAATTTCCCTGAAGCCCGAACGGCACGCGCCTGTCGCAAGGACACAGAACCGCTGCCGCCGAGCCGTATTCCTTCTTGAAAGGCAAACCATGTTCCGCAAGACACTGATAGGCGCGCTCGCCCTGGGCGCACAACTCGCCGTGGCACAGACCCCAGCTCCGGCAACCGCAGAGAAGGCCAAGGCGCCGCAGCCCGCCATGTGCGCCGCGTGCCACAAGCTGACGCCGCAGCAAATGGGCGGCTATCTCGACTCGGCGGCCCTCAAGTCGCAGTCGGTACAGCTCGACGTGGGCGCCGCGGCACCGCAGATCCTGCGTTTCGACGCCAAGACGCTGAAGGTGATCGACGACGGTGTCGAGAAGAAGCCCGAGCATCTGCGTGACGTGAAGAAGCGCCACGAGACCCAGGTGACCTGGGTCGAGAAGGACGGCGCGAAGTTCGTCACCGAGATCCGCTTCAAGGGCCCGGTCAAGATCGATCCGAAGAACCTCATCGACTACGCCGGCGTGGCCAGGCTGGTGGACGAGGGTCCGGCGAAGGCGCCGTTCACGCTGATCGACTCGCGCCCGCTCGTGCGCTTCCAGGAAGGCGCAATCCCCGGTGCGATCCATCTGCCTTTCATCGGCTTCGACAAGTTCGCCGACCGCCTGCCCAAGGACAAGGCGCAGCTCGTCGTCTTCTACTGTGGCGGCATCACCTGCACGCTGAGCCCGAACTCGCTGAAGAAGACCCAGCTGATGGGCTACACCAACCTGCGCGTCTACCGCGAGGGCGAGCCCGAGTGGAAGACCCGCAACTACCTCGTCACGACGCCGACCTTCGTCAAGGCAGCCTATGTCGACCGCGACATCCCGCACGTGCTGATCGACGCGCGCAGCGCCGAAGACGCCACCAGCGGCCACATCAAGGGCGCCGTCTCGGTGCCCATGGGGCAGATGGCCGCCGTGCGCAAGTCCTTGCCGGAGCCGAAGCTGAATGCACCGCTGATCGTCTATGACGGCCGTGGTGGTGAACAGGCGGTGGCGGTGGCCCAGGCGCTGATCAAGGCCGGTCAGAAGAACGTGATGGTGCTCAAGGGCGGCATGGTCGACTGGGTGGCCGCGGGCTACGCCGTCGAGTCCGGCGTGCCGGCACCGAAGCAGATCGCCTATGCGCCCAAGCCGCGTGCCGGGTCACTGCCCATGGCCGAGTTCACGACGCTGGCGAAGAACACGCCGGCCGGCGTGCTCATCCTCGACGTGCGCAACCCCGACGAAGCGCAGCAGGGCATGATCAAGGGTGCCGTGCTCATCCCGGACGAAGAACTCGTCGCACGCATCGCCGAACTGCCCAAGGGCAAGCGCATCGTCACGCACTGCCTCACTGGCATCCGCGCCGAGATGGCTTATCACAAGCTCAAGGAAGCGGGCTACAACGCCGCCTTCCTGAACAACGAGATCGAGGTCGCCAAGGACGGCAGCTTCAAGATCACACCGCGGTGAATGAAGCCCCCAAGCTCACTGCGTTCCCGCCGGCTGCCAGAGGCAGCCGGCCCTCGGGCCGTCCAAGCCCGCGCAGGCGGGCTTGGAGCCGCGGCCCTCAGACCCCCCGAGGGGGCTCTTGCTGCGGCCCGGCAGAGCCGGTTCCGCGCAAGGCCTTGGTGCGCCAGCCTGATGTTTTGGATACCATAAAGGGTATAGGAGTCCAACGGACATGAGCACCCTGACACACGCGCCCCTGGGCTCCACAGCCGAGCCCGCCACGGCGACAGCGCAGCCCTTCATGAACCCCTACCTGGCCGGTTTCATGCTCGGCCTGGTGCTGCTGGCCACCTACGTCGTCATGGGCCGCGGCCTGGGCGCCACGGCGGGCTTTGCAGGCCTGGCCACCTGGCTGGCCAGCTTCGGGGGTCTCGAGCACCTGCAGGCCAGCGGCGTGCACATGAAATACTGGAACGATGGCGCACCGCTGCTGAACTGGACGCTCTTCCTGCTGATCGGCGCCGTGGCCGGCGCGGCGCTCTCTGGCTGGCAGGCGCACCGCTTCAGCTTCACCGTCGAGCGCGGACCGCGCATCACCGATGGCCAACGCCTCGTGCTGGCCTTCGTCGGCGGTTTCATTGCCGCCTGCGGCGCCAAGCTGGCCAAGGGCTGCACCAGCGGACAGGCGCTGACGGGCGCTTCGGCGCTGAACGTCAGCGGGCTGGTCTTCCTGGGGGCGGTCTTCGTGTCCGCCTTCATCGTGGCGCAGCTCGCGCGCAAGGAGTGGTTGTGATGTTTCCGCTGTCCAGCTACAACGAGTTTTCGCTCGGGGCCGAACTGGCCATCGCGCTGGTGCTGGGCGTCGGGTTCGGCTTTGCGCTCGAGCGCGCCGGGTTCGGCAGCGCTCGCAAGCTCACGGCCGTCTTCTATCTCTACGACATGGCCGTGACGAAGGTGATGTTCACCGCCGTCGTCACCACACTCGTGGGCCTGGCCGTGCTGTCGGGTCTTGGCCTCTTCGACATGTCCGAGGTCTACCTCGAACAGACCAACTGGACGGCGCAGATCGTCGGCGGCGCGATTTTCGGCGCCGGCTTCGTGGTCGGCGGCTACTGCCCAGGCACCTCGATGGCCGCACTGGCCACCGGGCGCAAGGACGGCATGCTGTTCGCCTTGGGCATGCTGGCGGGGGTGTGGGCCTATGCCGAGTTCACGCCCGGCCTGGACGAGTGGTACAAGGCCACGTCATCGGGTGTCATCACGCTGCCGCAAGCCACGGGCATCGCGATGGGTTGGTGGGCGTTGATCTTCGTCGCCGTGCTGGCCTTTGCGGCCTGGGGCATGGCCAAACTGGAAAAGCGCTTCAGGTATCTGAACCCGGTGCGCTGAACGCGGCATCATCGCGACTGAGCGGCGTCGGTGGGCAGGCGCCGACAAGAAGTGCCCTGGGGCTGGCCCGAGCCCCGACGTACAGACGAGGAGTCGAGACATGAAATGGAACTGGAAACCGCTGCTGGCCGGCGCGCTGCTGGCGCTGGGTTGGCAGGCAGGCATGGCGCAGTCGCTGATCCTGGACACCGCAGGTGTCGAGGCGGCCATCAAGCGCGGTGCCGTGCTGTGGGATGCACGTGACGCCGACGACTTCGCCGCCGGCCACATCCCGGGCGCGGTGAACTTCGGCTACGCAGGCGACCTGTTCCGCGACCCCAACCGCGAAGATCCGCCCTCGGCCGCCGTGGCCGCGCAGCTGTTCGGTGCCGCCGGCATCGACGTGAACAAGCGCGAGGTCGTGGTCTACACCACCAAGGGCGACCCGTTTGCCTACTACGCCGCCCGCATGGTCGAGTACTACGGCGGCAAGCACGGCAAGGTCTACCACGGTGGCATCGAAGACTGGAAGGGCGCCGGCAAGGCACTCAGCAAAGAGCCGATCCGGCTGCCGGCCGTGACGCTGACGCTCAGCGACGAGCGCGCGGGCACGCTGTGGACGAAGGACGTGGTCGAGCGCGTGCGCTCCGGCGGGGCACAGATCGTCGACGTGCGCACGCCCAAGGAGTTTTCGGGTGACGACATCCGCGCCATCCGCGGCGGCCATGTCGCCGGTGCGGTGAACATCCCCTACGAGGCGAACTGGGTCGACCCCGCCACGCCGGCCAAGCTGGCGGCCAAGAAAGTCAACAACAAGGACGGCATGTCGCTCAAGCCGACGGCCGACCTGAAGGCCACGTACGCCAAGCTCGACCCGGCCAAGGAAACCGTCGTCTACTGCCAGAGCGCCGTTCGCGCGTCCGAAACCGCCACGGTGCTGCGCGAGCTCGGTTTCAGCAACGTCAAGGTCTACGAGCCTTCGTGGCTGGGCTACGCCGGCGTGCTGTCGGCGCCGGCAGAGAACGAGGTCTACGTCAACGTCGGTGCACTGAACGGCCGCATCGCTTCGCTGCAGGGCCGCTTGAAGTCGCTCGAGGCCGATATCGAGAAGCTGCAGCAGGCCAAGCGCTGAGGCTGGGCGTGAGGCTCCGGAAGGAGCCGCACGCCTGCCGAAGGCCCGAACGCGATTTCACGCGTGAGGGCTGGGCCGACCCACCACCCAGGAAGTAGAAGACCATGGCCCTGCTCACCAACGAAGACCACCGCACCGACCTGCTGAACCGCCTCAAGCGTGCCGAAGGGCAGCTGCGCGGCATCCAGCGCATGATCAGCGACGGCGAGCCTTGTCTGGACATCGCCGGCCAGATGGCCGCGGTGCGCAAGGCGCTGGACAGCGCCTACGTGCGCATGACGGTGTGCTTCATGCAGCAGGAACTGGGCGCCCGGGTCGGCGTCGAGCCGGGCAAGGAAGCCCAGATGGAGTCCTTCCTCGACGAGGTCCAGACGCTGCTGGGCAAGATCCGCTGAGGATTTACGCCCAAGAAAAACGGGGAAGGCGTCGCCTTCCCCGTTTCTCGCTTGCGAAGAGCGCTGCTGATCAGCAGCCGCCCTTCTTTTCCTTCTTCTTCATCGGCTCGGCCTTGGCGTCGGCCTTGGCATCGGCCTTGGCCGGCGCAGAGGCGGCGGGCTTGGCGGGCGCTGCGTCCTTCTTGGCCGGCTCGGCGGCAAAGGCCACGCCGGTGGACAGGGCGAACAGGGCCGTCACGACAGCCGTCATCAGATTCTTCATGCAGTCTCTCCGAGAAAAAGGCGACTTCGGGTCGCGGTGTGGAAGGGTTGCCGCAAGGCCGCAACCCCGGTGAAGGCAGAACCCTGCATCGGGGCTCGCCGGACAAGCGGGGCGGATTCTAAGATGCGCTGCAACTCGCCCCGGTACCGTCAACGCGCCGCACCGGCAGGGGGTTGACCGGTGACGCCGGCGCGTCACGCACGGGCGCCGGTTCACGGGGCCGGGTCGGCTGGGTCGGGTGGCAGTTCGTCGAGCAACTGCGCCGGCAGCGGACGCGGCTGCAGGCGATGGCTGCCGCGCGTGGCCGTGCCGATGTTGACGCAGCACACCGGCACCTCGCCCGCGGCCAAGCCACACAGGCGGCGGAGCTGGGCCGAGCTCATCGCCTGTCCGCTGGTCAGGCCGGCGCCGTAACCCAGCGCATGGGCGCCGAGCAGCAGGTTCTGCAGTGCCGCGCCCATCGACACGAGACGTTCCGGCGCTGGCACGTCGGGTTCACGCGGACCCAGGCAGGCAACGGCCAGCAGCAGCAGCGGCGCGCGGTAGGCCTTCTCGCGCGCCTGGGCCAGCTGTTCGGGTGTGGCGGCGGGGTCGCGCTCGGCCAGCGCGCCGGCGAAGGCCTCGGCCAGCCGGTGGCGCTGCGCCGCCGGAACGGCGATGAAGCGCCAGGGTGTGAGCTGGCCATGGTCGGGCGCGGCGGCGGCCAGTGCCAGCAGCATCTGCAACTCGGCGGGCGTGGGGCCGGGTTCGACCAGGCGCTTGGGCAGCACGGTCTGGCGCGACTCGATGAGTTCGCGCACGGTTGCGAAGACGTCTTCGACGTTGGTCGGGGAGGGCGAGGCGCTGGACTCGTTCATGGGAGTGGCATTCTGGCGCGCCAAAGGCCCGGCGCGCCATCGGCGCCGGCCCCCGGTAAAGCGTGACCCCTCTGCGCGCAGGTCAGCTCACCGTGACGCGCCCTGGCGCATCCAGACAGCGTCTTCCTGCTCCAGCTCTTCGAGCCTGCCCTCGATGTCGCCGATGCTGCGGTCCAGCTCGGGCAGCATCACGTCCTGCAGCGCCCGCGCGCGACGCACGGCACGGCGGTACTCGGCCGACAGGCGCTCCAGGTTGCCGGCCACGGCGGCCAGTTCAACGGCAGTGGCCAGTGTGGAAGCGAAGGCGACGCGACAGGCTTCGGCCTCGGGCGAGGGCAGCACGGCCGTTGCGACCGGCACGCTGCCGGGCTGCCACTGTGCCGTCTGCAGCCGCACGCCCATCAACGCGCGCAGCCGGGTCAACACGGCGGCGTCGGTGGCGTCCGCGGCCGGATGAACCTGCAGGCCTTCCAGTCCGTGCCGCGCCACTGCCGCGGCCAGTGTGTCCAGGGCCTGTGCATGCCGTGCATCGAAGACAGCCTTCAGACGGGCGTGGTCCTGCAACTGGCGCAGGATCTCGCCGGCCAGCAGCAGGCACTTCTCGTCGAGGAAGACGTAGCCCTCGTGCATCGCACGGCGCTCGTCCTTCATCTCGATGACGGCGCTGCGGGTGGGGCTGACGTCCACCATGGCCGGCTCTGCGTCTGTCGCGGGGTCAGTACTTGGCCTTGATCGCCTCGAGCTGTTCCTTGGTGACGCCCGGCACGTTGTCCCGCGCCTTGAGGCGGTTCAGGTTCCACGCGCCTTCACCGAGCCAGGTCTTGATGATCTGCAGGTTCTTCTGGCGTTCGGCGTCGTTCCCGCCCAGGTACTTGTACATGTTGCCGGGCTTGCCGCCGGCGGCCGGGCTCTTGCCATCGTCCAGGCGGCGCTGCATCGCTCCGGTCGCGGGCCACGCGACGTAGGTCATGAAGTGCGGGTAGGTGTCCATCCGCGAACCCAGCTTCTTGTCCTTCTCGCGCAGGACCAGCCAGTCGTTGTACTCGGGGGCGTCGGCACCGTGACATTCACCGCACTCGGCCTTGATCATCGGCGCGATGTCCTTCTGCCAGGTGAGTTCCTGCGCGTTGGCGGACAGGGCCATGCCGGCGAGGGCGAGAACGGCGGTGGTGGACAGTCGGGTCATGGGGTGCTCCTGGACGTCATGCGGATGAACTCGGCGCCGCCCGGTGGCTCTGGGCCAACGTGCGACGGCCATTGTGCGCGTCCGACCGGTGCCGACGATTGAGCTCGGGCAAGCGTCGGGCGGTCCTGGCAGGCTGCTATGGCACCGCGGCAGCGGGCCGGTGCGCGGCGAGTTGCGCATCCGATAGCCGCGTCAGTTCGCTGTCGGGCAGCCCGGCCAGCAACTGCCAGCCCAGCGCCATGCTCTGCTCCAGCGTGCGTGCGCCGTCCTGGCTGGCCAGCGTGGTCTCGAAGGCGGTGCCGAAGCGCAGGTAGCGCCGGTCGGTGTCGGCCAGGCCTTCCTCGCCCACCACGCTGGCCAGCACCCGTGCCTGCGCGGCGCGCGCGTATGCGGCGTAGAGCTGGCTGGCCAGGGCCGGGTGGTCGGGGTGGGTGTAGTGCTTGCCGGTGCCGTCCTTCATCAGCCGCGAAAGACTCGGCAGCACGTTGATCGGCGGGTAGATGCCGCGTCGGTCGAGCTCACGCGACAGCACGATCTGCCCTTCGGTGATGTAGCCCGTGAGGTCGGGGATCGGGTGGCCGATGTCGTCGGCCGGCATCGTCAGGATGGACAGCTGCGTGAGTGTGCCCGGCGCGTCGCGCAGGCAGCCGGCGCGTTCGAAGAGCGTGGCCAGGTCGGAGTACATGTAGCCCGGGAAACCCTTGCGGCTGGGGATTTCGCCCTTGCTCGACGAGACCTCGCGCAGCGCCTCGCAGTAGTTCGTCATGTCGGTCAGGATCACCAGCACGTGCTTGCCTTCCACGAAGGCCAGGTACTCGGCGGCGCTGAGCGCGAATCGCGGCGTCAGCAGGCGCTGCGTGCTGCTGTCGCTGGCCAGGTTCAGGAACAGCGCCGTGCGCTCCAGCGCGCCGCCCTGTTCCAGGCTGCGGCGGAAGTACTCGGCGCTGTCGTGCGGCACGCCGATGCCGGCGAAGACGATGACGAAGTCGTCGGCCTGCTCACCGCGCAGGCGGGCGTGGCCGGCGATCTCCACCGCCAGCCGGTCGTGCGGCAGCCCACCGCCGCTGAAGAGCGGCAGCTTCTGCCCGCGCACCAGGCTGTTCAGCAGGTCGATGCTGCTGATGCCGGTTTCGATGAAGTCGCGCGGCAGCGCGCGCGCCACCGGGTTCATCGGCAGGCCCTCGATGGGCACCTTGCGGTGCACGGCCACGGGCGGGCCGCCGTCGATGACCTGGCCGACACCGTTGAAAACGCGTCCCAGCAGCCCCGGCCCCAAGCCGAAGGCCAGGGGCTCGCCATGGAAGCGCACCACCGTGCCTTCGAGCGACAGGCCCGAAGTCGACTCCATCACTTCGATGGTCATGAACTGCTCGTCGATGGCGGCGATGCGGCCCAGGCGCGAACGGCCGTCGCTGCCGCGCACGTCCACCGCGTCCTGCAGGCCGACGTCGAGCGTGCGCCGCAGGAAGAGCAGAGGGCCTTCCAGCCGCGTGGCGGCGCCTTCAACCGTGAGCAGCATCGCGAGGCTCCGGGGGGGTCGTGACGGTGGGCGGCGCCGTGCCGGTGGGCGCGATCTGCGCAAACTCACGTTCCAGGCGCGCCTGCAGTTCGGCGAGTTTGGGCAACTGGTCGTCGGCCACCTCTTCGCCCATGCGCTGCAGTGCGCGCAGCCCCGGCAGGGCGGCCACCTGCTCGGGCGTGGCGCCGGCCGCGCCTGCCGCGTCGACCATGTCGATGAAGCGGCCCAGCAGCTTCATCATCGCGGCCTGGCGCGCGGGGCTGCAGACGCGGTCGATCTCGCTGAATGCGCTCTGGCGCAGGAAGGCCTCGTTGACGAGTTCGGCGCACAGCAGCGTGAGCTGCTGGCGCGCCGGAAGCGCGTCCTTGCCGATGATGCGCGCCATGCGTTCGAGCTGCGCCTGGTCGTCCAGCAGCGTCAGCAGGCGTCGGCGCAGCGCCAGCCAGTCGCCGTTGCCCTGCGCGGCCCACCAGGGCGCGAAGCCGCGGGCGTCTTCGGCGTAGCTCTGCAGCGGGTGGATGGCGGGATAAAAGCGCGCTTGCGCCCGCTTGACGTCCAGCGCCCAGAAGGCCTTCACGTAGCGTTTGGTGTGGCTGGTGACGGGCTCGCTGAAGTCGCCCGACGGCGGGCTGATGGCGCCCATCACCGTCACCGAGCCCCGTTCGCCGGCGAGGGTGTCGACGAGCGCGGCGCGTTCGTAGAAGTCGGCCAGGCGGCTGGACAGGTAGGCCGGGTAGCCGCCTTCGCCCGGCAGTTCACCGAAGCGGCCCGAGACCTCGCGCAGCGCCTCCGCCCAGCGGCTGGTGCTGTCGGCCATCAGCGCCACGTGCAGGCCCTGGTCGCGGAAGTACTCGGCCACCGTGATGGCGCAGTAGATGCTGGCCTCGCGCGCGGCCACCGGCATGTTGCTGGTGTTGGCGATGATCACCGTGCGCTCCATCAGCGGGCGGCCGCTGCGCGGGTCGGTGAGCGTAGGGAATTCGTCGAGCACGCCGGCCATCTCGTTGCCGCGCTCCCCGCAGCCGAGATAGACGATGACGTCGGCATTGCAGCCCTTCGCCAGCGCCTCGAGCAGCACCGTCTTGCCGGTGCCGAAACCGCCCGGGATGGCAGCCTTGCCGCCCTGCGCCACGGGGAAGAGGCTGTCGAGGATACGTTGGCCCGTGACCAGCGGCGCCTGCGTGGGCAGGCGGCGTTGTACTGGGCGCGGCACGCGCACCGGCCAGACGTGGCTCATCGCCAGTTCACGCAGACGGCCATCGCCCTGGCGCAGCACGAGCACGGTGTCGGTTTCGGTGTAGTCGCCGGCGGGCATCGCCTGCTCGACGGCGCCGGCCGCATCGGGCGGCGCCAGGCAGCGCTGCACGCGGCCCGCCGCATCGGTGGCGGTGCCGATCACCGCGCCGTGCGTCAGAACCTCGCCTACGGCCAGGCGGGGTTCGAAGTGCAGCCGTGTCGTGGAGGGCGCACGCAGCCCCGGCTGCACGAAGTTGCTGCCGGTGCCGGACAAGGGCCGCAGCAGGCCGTCGAAGATCTGCCCCAGCAGCCCGGGGCCCAGGCGGATGGCCAACGGCTGGCCGTCACCGTGCACCTCGGTGCCCGGGCTCAGGCCAGTGGTGTCTTCGTAGACCTGCACCACCAGTGTGTCGTCGTGGATGCGCACCACTTCGCCCAGCAGCCCCTGCGGGCCGACACGCACCGATTCGCGCAGCGCAAACGGCCCCTGGCGCCGGGCGTGCAGCACCGGCCCGGCGATCCAGCGCACGATGGCCAGGCTCATGAGCGGCCCCTCGTCATGACTGGGCCTCCAGCCGGCGCAGCAGCGCGGCGTCAACCTCGTCGGTCTCGGCCAGCAGGCCTTGCAGGCTGCCGTCGACGACGTTGCCGCCGGCGAGCACCTTCAGGCCGGCGGCCATGCCGGCATCGGCTGCGAAGTCGGTTTCGACATGGCCACGTTGCGCGAGGCTTGCGGCGGCCGCGGCGCGCTCGTCGGCCGGCCAGTCGCCAGCGTGCACGATGCGCCAGCGCGTGGCCGGCAGGCGCGCGTGGGCCACGTCCAGCACCTGCGCCACCCACGCCGCGCGTGCGGCAGGCTGCACCCATCGGTCCTGCAGTGCCGCCGGCAACTGCTGGCGCGCGAGGCCCAGCAGCAGCGAGGTGCGCTGCTGCGCGTGCAGGCGCTGCTGTGTGGCCAGCCGGGCCTGCGCCGCCGCCACCTGCGCCTGCAACGTGCGGCGCTGCTCGACGAAAGTCTGCCGCATGCGCGTGCGTGCTTCGGCCTGCGCCTGGTTGCGCAGCGCCGCAGCGCGGGCGCGCGCCTCGCCGACGATCTGCGCGCACTGCCGCTCGCGGTCGCCGTCGACCAGGTCGAGCAGCGCCTGCAGCGAGGCCTGCAGCGGCGGCAGTGGTGGCAGTGGCACGGAGCCGTTCATGCGTCCAGGCCCAGTTGTGAACGCAGCCGTGCCGCCAGGTCGGGCGGCGGCGTGCCGCCCTGCAGGTCGGGCACCACCAGCACCAGCGGCGCCAGCGCCAGCTGTGCCCGGTGCAGCACCGGCACCTCGACGGCCCGCGCCACGCTGGCCGACAGCAGGACCAGCGGTGCCCGCGTGCAGGCGGCCATCAGCGCCGCGGTCTCGCCGCCGGCAGCCGGCGTGTGCACCTCGGCCCCGGCCAGCCGCCAGCCGGCACCACTCACTTCGTCGCCCAGGTAGACCGGTGCGGGCATCGTCTGTCACCCCAGTCGGTTCAGCATGAGGATCGAGACGATCAGCCCGTAGATCGCGATGCCTTCGGCCAGGCCGATGAAGATGAGCAGGCGGCCGAAGAGCTCGGGCTTCTCGGCCAGCGCGCCGACGGCCGCGACACCGACCTTGGCCACCGCAAAGCCGGCGCCCAGCGATGACAGGCCGGTGGCCAACGCCGCGCCGATGAAGACCCAGCTGCTGTCGATGCCGGCACGCAGCGGCGCGCTGCCCTCGGCCGCGCTGGCCTCGGGTGCCGCCAGCAGCAACGCCGTGGCGGATCCACCGAGCAGCAGCATCAGCACGGCCAGCGTGGACAGGGTGGACCGGGTCAGGGGCGAGGGGAACATTCGGGTCTCCTGGGTGGCTCAAAGGGTGGCATACGGGGGCGCAGGCAGGGGTCGGAAGACCCGGCCGCTGCCCTGCATGAAACGCGTGAAGAACTCGAAGAGCACCAGCCGCGTGGTCTGGATCGAGACCACCATCGCCTCGAGCACGATGACGACGACGTTGCCCAGCACCAGCACCAGCGCCTTGGCGACGCCGCTGTCGGCGGCGTCCATCAGCGCGACCAGCGCCGACGAGAGCCCGGCGTGCGCCAGCGCGAAGGCGCCCACGCGCGCGAAGGACAGCGTGTTGATGAGGATCTGCAGGGTCTTCTCCAACCCTTCGCCGAGTGCACTGAAAGCCGCCGTGACACGCCTTTCCTGCAGCGCGTGGCCCAGGCACCAGGCCAACGCACCGAAGGCCGCCACCCAGACGCCTGCGGGATCGACGAAGGCCGCCAGCAGGCCCAGGTAGGTGACGATGAGCCAGAAGTCGGTGCGCAGCCAGCGCACCGCTTCGCCGCGCCAGAACGCGGCCAGTGCGTCCAGGCCCAGGCCCAGCGTCAGCAGCACGGCACCGCCCACCAGTGGCGCCAGCAGCACGGCCAGCGGTGCGTCCAGCGGGTGCAGCCACAGCGCTGGCGGCATGAAGGGCAGGCCGTGCAGACCGAAGCAGCTGCCGAAGACGAAGCCGAAGGCGGTGGCCGAGAGCCCCCCCACCATGAGCAGCCGCGCGACGGCAAAGCGCCGGCGCAGCCACCACGCACCGGCGGCCAGCACCAGGCCCTGGCCCACGTCGCCGAACATGTAGCCGAACATCAGCGGCACGGCCACGGCGAGCAGGACACTGGGGTCGGCCTCGGTCGACGCCGGCATGCCCAGAGCGCGGCTGAAGAGCTCGAAGGGGCGTGCCCACGGCGGGTTGCTCAGCAGCAGCGGCGCGTGCAGGCCCTCGGGCGGCGCGGCGTGGCGCAGCAGCGCGCGCGCGCCGCTGGCCTGCAGCGCGCGCGTCAGGGTCTGCCCGCCAGGGTCGCTGCACCAGCCGGTCACCCAGCACAGCAGTGCGCCGGCTTCCAGCGCGTGTACGTTGTCCAGCAGCCATTGCAGGCGGTGCACGTCGCCCAGAGCGCGCGGCAGCGCGTGGCGGCCCTCGAGCGCCTGCAGCGCGCTGCGCTCCTGCGCCATCAATAGCGCCAGCACACGCAGGCGCTGTGGCACGTGCGCGGCAGGGTCCGGCGCCGGTTCGCGCAGCCATCCAGGCAGTTCGTGGCTGCTGCCCTTGAGCGTGCTGACCCGCTGCGCCACGGCCTGCAGCGCCGCCGGCGCGCCGGCCACCAGCAGGTGGGGCGCCTGGTCGATGACGAGCACGCTGGACAGCGTGTGCTGGTCGCCTGCGGTGGCGGCCAGGGCGGTGGCCGCGTCGGCCCCGGGCGGCAGCACGAAGAGCCGCACCTGCACCAGCGGCCCGGCGGCGGCCATCTCGTGCGCCGGCAGCGGGCTGCCGGCACGGGCGTCGAGCACCCGCGCCCACAGTTGCAATTCGGCCGTCTCGGCTTCGGCACGCTGCAGCGCACGGATATGCGGCTCGGCGTCCTGCGTCCAGGCCTGCACGGTCTGCAGGGCCTGCTGCAGCGCGTGCGCCGGTGCGTCGGGGAAGGGCGACGGGCGGCAGGCCGACGCCGGCGGCCAGTAGGCGGCGTAGCGTGTTTCCAGTTCGGCGAACTGCGTCAGCAGCGGCAGCACGGCTTCGGGGTCGGCGGGCAGGCCGGCGCCGGGGCGGGCGTCGAGTTCAATGGCACCGGTGCGCGCCAGCGCTTCCAGCACCAGCGTGGCGTCGTCACGTGCGGTGAGGATCTCGAACCAGCGGGCGGGGCGTGGGCGCAGCATCAGGCGGCCTCGGCCAGAGGCGCAGACGTGGTTGGGAACAGAGCGCGGCGCAGCAGTTCGCCGCGCAGGCGTTCGAGGTCGAGCGCGCACAGCGCCAAGTGCACGAAGGCCACCGCCGGCTCGGCCGCGGCGCGCCGCAGCCAGGGAGCCAGACTGGCCTGCAAGGCGCGGCGCAGCAGCGTGCCCGGGCCGGCGGGCGCGGCGGCGAAGGCGTTGCCATGGGCCTGCAGCAGGGCAACCACCGTGCGCAGGTTGTCGTCGGTGTGCAGCGGTCGTGGCAGGCGGTGCTCCCATTCGCGCCACCACGCATCGCCAAGCTTCTGCGGCGCGCCCCAGGCCGGCGCGAGTGCGGCGGCAGCGGTGCCGCGCAGGGCGGCGGCGCGTGCCGCGGGCTCGGCCGCACACAGCACGCGCAGCAGGGCATCGTCGTGCATCCACGGCCGTACGGGGCCGCCGCGCGCCAGGTGCTGCAGCGCCGGCAGCAGCGGCAGCAGCGTGCACCAGGCGATGGCCGGTTGCCAAGCCAGCGGCATCCAGCCCGCCACCTCATCGACCACGGCACTCCAGTGCCTGCGCAGTATGGCCTCGATCTCGTGGGGCGTGCTGTGCGGCGTGATGCCCACCATCCAGGCGCGCAGGGATGAACTGCGCGCGGCGTCGAGCAGCGCGCCGTATTCGCGCGTGGTTTCCAGCCGCTGCCAGGCCACGTCGTCAGCACGCCGGCCGTGGCGGGCCTGAAGGCGGGCCTGCGCGTACTCGAGGCTGCCGCACTCGATCACGGCGGCCCTCCCGTCAGTTCGGAGGCCAGCATGTGCACGGCGCGCGCCAGTTGTGAAGTGTCCTGCGGCGTCAGCGTATGGGCCTGTGCCATGGCCGCAGCTTGCGTATCCAGTGCGGCCGTGCGCGCCTGCACTTCGTGTTCGAAGGCCGTGGCGACGCGGCGCATGCGGCGATCGGTGCGCGTGGCTATGGCACGTGCATCGGCGCGTGCGGCCTCGGCCAGGTGCAGCGCTTCGGCTTGCGCCGCTGCGATGGCGTCGCGCGCTGCGCGTTCACGCCGCAGGACCAAACCAATGGCCTCGTCCGCCGTGGCGGCGGCCGGCAGTGGCAGCGGGTCGAAGGCCATGTCGCGTGAGCCTCACGGGCCACGTCGTGCGGCAGCGCGGCGCGCTGCGCGTCGATGTGAGCAAAGGCAGTATCCCGCCGCACCTCGGCGGACCGGGTTGACCTGCCGCAACAAGCCCGGCGATGCGGGCTCGGCTGCGCGCCGGGCGCCAAGTGGAGCCCTTGCGCTGCCGGTGGTTCAGCGGTGCAGGAGGGCTTCCTCGACCGCCAGGTGTTCGCGGTAGAGCGACGTGAACTCGGCCAGAGCGGGGCGCAGGAAGTCCTTGGTGTCGGGGTGCTCACCTCGCGCCACGGCTTGCAGCTGAGGTTCGAGCTCGAGCCAGTCTTCCTCGATCCAGTTGTGGTCCTGCTGCAGCCGCTGGACCTGGGCTCGGACGTCGGTGTCGTGCCCGGCGAGCAGCTGCGGGAAGACCTGGGTCTCCTCGGCCAAGTGGTGTGCACGTGCCGGGCCGTTGAAGAAGCTGCAGGCCCGCGTGGCCAATTCGCCCGCCTGCGCCTGCTGCGCCGGCGAGGCCAACAACTTCGCCAGCCGCTCCATCTGCTCGAGCACCTGGGCGATCTCGCGGTGGGTCTCGTCCATGAGGTCCGGTGCCGGCAGGGGCGGCACGGCGGGATGTCTGGGGCGGGCAGGGCGGCGTGCAGTGGTGGCGGGCATGGTGGCTTCGTTCATCGGGGTCTGGGGCCATTGTTCGGCGCGTACTGCAGCCGCGCCCTTGTTCAAGATCAAGCGCGCGCAAAAACATGGCGTCGCTTGATGCCGGTCATCGGACGCGCCCATGCCGACTTCTGCACATCGCCGCGAGATGACAGACTCCGCACCGTTCGCTGCCGCGCGCCGCTTCCGGCCAGGGCAGCTTGGTGCTTGTGGAGCAGTGCGATGCTGGAAGTTGCAGCGGATGGTCGTGTCGTGGACGTCGTCGTCGTGGGGGCCGGCATCTCGGGCCTGGTGACGGCACACCGGTTGAAGTGCGCGGGCTGGCAGGTGCAGGTGCTGGATGCCAATGCCCAGCCCGGCGGCGTGATCGGCAGCATCGCGCACCAGGGCTGCCTGTATGAGCGCGGCCCCAACAGCGCGCTGGACACCACGCCCCTGATCGGCGAACTGGTGGACGCGCTGGGGTTGCGCGCACAGTGGCGGCAGGCGTCGGACAGCTCGAACAAGCGCTATGTGCTGCGCGGGGGCGTGCTCATGGCGCTGCCCACTTCGCCCGGCGCGTTCTTCTCGACGCCGCTGTTCTCGACTTCGGCCAAGCTGGCGCTGCTGCGCGAGCCTTTCGTGCCGCGTTGCCCGGCGGGCGCGGAGGAGTCGATTGCCGCCTTCGTGCGTCGGCGCCTGGGCAGCGAATTCCTCGACTACGCCATAGACCCCTTCGTCGCGGGCATCTACGCCGGCGACCCCGAGCAGATCTCGGTGCCCGCGGCCTTCCCGAAGCTGCACGCGCTGGAGCAGCGCTGGGGCAGCCTGATCAAGGGCCAGATCCTCGGCGCACGCGAGCGGCGCAAGCTGAAGGAAGAGGCCAAGAACACGGCCAAGAGCTTCTCCTTCGCCGGCGGCATGCAGGTGCTGACCGATGCACTGGCCGCGGCCGTCGGCCCGGTGGCGCTGGGCACTCGCGTGACCCGGCTGGAGCGCGACGCGCAGGGCGTCTTCACGCTGCACGCGGAGACCGCCGGCCAGCCGACCCGCTGGCGCGCCCGCGCCGTGGTGCTGGCCACGCCCACCGACACCGCGGCGAATCTGCTGCGGGAGCACGTCGGCGACGCTGCAGACGCGCTCGACGCCATCGCCTACGCCCCGGTGGCCACGGTGGCCACGGCCTACCCGCGGGCCGGCATCGCGCATGCGCTGGACGGCTTCGGCTGCCTGGTGCCGCGGTGCGAAGGGCGCAAGGTGCTGGGTATCCTGTTTTCCAGCAGCATGTTCGAGGGCCGCGCCGGCCCCGGCACGGCCCTGCTGACCACCTTCGTCGGCGGCCTGCGCCAACCGCAGTTGCCCGGGCTGCCCGAAGACGAAATCGGGGCGCTGGTGCAGGCCGAACACCAGGCGCTGCTGGGCGCAAGCCAGGCGCCGATCTTCCAGCACGTGACCCGCTGGCCGCGTGCGATACCGCAGTACACGTTGGGCCACCTGGGCCGAGTGGCGCGTGCCGAGGCGGCAGGTCAGGTCTTGCCTGGCCTGTTCTTCTGCGCCAACTGGAAGGGCGGCGTTTCGGTGGGCGACTGCATCAAGAACGGCCACCTGGGCGCCGATGCGGTAACGGCGCACCTGCGCACGCGCGGCTGAACGCGCGTTGGCGCGACCCTAGGCGGACGGCTCGGCCGGCGGCATCGTCGTCGCAGGGCCGGCAGCGTTCACGCCGCGCGGCTTGGGCGGCGCCGGGCGCTTGCCGTCGATGACGTGAGCGATGGCCAGGATGGGGTGGCGCAGCAGCATGCGCGGGCCGGCATAGCGCATCACCACGCGGGTCTCTTCACGCTGCTGCGGGCCGTAGCAGTGGATCTGGCAGTTCACGCAGGTCGGCTTCTCGGGGCCGAAGGGGCAGGCCGCGAGGCGCTTGCGCGAGTAGGCCAGCAGGTCGGCACATTCGGGGCACAGGCCTTCGGCGTCGGCGGCGGCACCGCGGTGATGGTCGGTGCAGTACAGGCGCAGCATGGCCTCCATCGTGGCCTGTTCGCGTTTCAGGCGGGGTGTCTGCAGCCGGGCCGCACGCTTGGCGGCGCCGGCGCTCAGGGGTGGCGAGGATTCGTGGTCCATCGCGCGATTGTTCTGGCCGGCGGCAGCGAGCGGCCTGCGTTGCATCAACGGGGCGCCGGCGAGGCTCGCCTATGCTGCGCGGCACGATGACCAGCCCTTCGCACCGCGCCTGGCTGCTGATTGCGCCCCTGCTGGCGCTGCTGCTGCTGGCTGCCCACTTCTACCGCGCTGCCGAGTGGGCGTGGGTGCTGGCCACGCTGGCCCTGCTGCCGCTGCTGGCGCTGCGCCGCGCCTGGGTGCCGCGGGTGCTGCAGCTGGCGCTGCTGGCCGGTGCCGTCGAATGGACGTGGACGGCGGCGCTGCTGGCGCAACAACGGCTGGCGCTGGGGCAGCCCTGGCTGCGCATGGCCCTCATCCTGGGCGCGGTGGCGCTGCTGACGCTGGCGGCGGCCCTGGTCTTCCGCAGCGCGGGGCTGAAGGCGCGTTACACCGTGACTTGACTCAGGCCTCGGGGCGACGCCACAACCAGGCGGCCACCGTCGCCATCGTGACGACGGCCAGCGCGAACGCCCAGCCCGGCACGCCGACGGCCCACATGATGGCGGCACTGGCGGCCATCATCACGCTGGACAGCCACTTGGCGCGCCGCGGCACGGCGCCGCGCTCGCGCCACTGGCGCACGGTGGCCCCATGGCGGGGGTGCTGCAGCAGCCAGACTTCCAGCGCGGGCCAGCCGCGGCTGGCGGCCCAGGCGGCCAACAACAGGAAGGGCACGGTCGGCAGGCCCGGCACCACCACGCCCACCGCCCCCAGCACCAGCGCCACCAGCGCGATCCCGCGCCAGAGCAGCAGCTTCAGCGCGCGCCTGAGCATGTCGGGCGTGTGGCGCCGTGGGAGGGTCGCTTACTTCTTGACGCTGGCGTCTTCCACGATCACGGCATAGGCATAACCCGGGCCCACCGTGACGTCGGTGCGCACGGTGCCGCGGGCGGTGACGATGTCGCCCACCGCGGCGCTGTCCTTGCTGGTGACGAGCAGGTCGTTGCTGCCATCCTGCGCCTTGCCCGATCCGTCCTGCAGGTGCAGCCAGTTCTTGCCCATGATGCCGTTGTTGACCTTCACGACACGGGCGCGGACCAGCACGGTCTTGTCCTTCAGCTTGCCCTTGCCCTGCACCACCTCGGCCACAGTGCGGGCATCGGCGCCGCTGGCCTTGGGCACCGGGGTCGTCGCGATGGCGGGCGCGGCGCCGCCGCCGGGTTGGTGCATGGCCCCGGGCATGCCGTTGGGCATGCCGCCCTGCATGGCGGGCGGAGGGCCACCGGCGGCCACTTTCGGGCCCGCGCCGGCGATCTGTCCGAAGTAGACGCGGTCGAAGCGGCGCTTGAGCGCCTTGCTCTCGAAGTTGTCCATGGGCGTCGCATTGGCGATGGTGACCTTGGCACCCTTGGCGATGGTGGCGGTGGTGACAGCGACCCAGGCTTCGCCGCTGGAGGTCTTCAAGCGCATGTAGGTGTAGCTGTCGACGTTCAGTACCTCCAGCACTTCACCTTGCAGCGAATTGGCCAATTGGGCCGTGGCGGCCAGCGGCAGCGCCAGGGTGACGGCGAGGGCCAGGCCGGCAAGCCGGGGCAGGATGTTCATGGGGCGGACTCCAGGTTCAGGGACGGGTGGACAGGTTGGCGGCGGCGATCGCCCGCGCCGGCGGTGGCAGGCGGTAGAAGAGCGCGTTCAAGTAGCGTGACACCTCGTCGATGTCCTCGTCGCTCCAGGCCAGCTGGTCTGCCGCCTGCCAGCGCCGCACCTGGGCACGCAGGCTGGGCCAGTCGACCACCTGCTTCTTCTCGCGCCAGTGCACCTGGGTGGTGTGGCAGGCCAGGCAGTGCGTGTTGTAGAGCAGTTCACCCCGCGTCTGGGCCCAGGCGCCGCCGGGTGCGGCGGAGCACAGCAGGAGGATGACGGCTGCGACTGCAGCGCGGACGGCGGACAGGGACAGAAGGACGGTCAAGAGCTCTCGCGGCTGCAGCTTTCCACCAGGTAGAGGATAGACCGGTAAGGCATCTCCGCCATCTCGGACAGGCCGATCTCACAGGTGCGGCTGGTGGCATAGCCACTGTCGCACCCCGCGGGCAATGCGGCCTTGAGATGGCGCAGGGCGTGTTCATTCAGTTCGGGCCGCATGAAGCCTCGTTCACCCGCGAAGCCGCAGCACTGCACCTGGTCCACCGCCACCACCTGCGCGCTGCAGCGGCTGGCGATGGTCATCAGCTTGTCGGCCGTGCCCATCTTGCGCACGCTGCACACCGGGTGCACGGCCACGGCCTGCGGCTGCGGCGTGAGCTTCAGCCGCGGCAGCAACGTGTCGTGCACGAACTCGACGCTGTCGTGCAGCGGCAGCCGCCCGGCCAGGAACTTCTTCATGCGGTACGCGCAGGGGCTGGTGTCGAAGACGATGGGCCAGTGGCCGCTGCCGTCAGACTTGCGGCTGGCGTCGGCAAGGGCGGCTTCGAGTTCGGCCGACTTCAGGTTCGCCGCCTCGTTCAGCCCCTTGCTTTCGAAAGGCTGGCCGCAGCACAGGCCGGCCATGTCGCGCGGGTAGATGACGTCGAAGCCGGCGCGCTGGAACAGGCGTTCGGCCACGTTCGGCAGCATGTCCAGCCCGTCGTCGCCGCGCTGCGCGCCCATGTTGCGCGCGGCGCAGCTAGGGAAGTAGACGAGTCGTTCGGCACGCTGCGGCGCCTGCGGCCGCGGAACGAAGTGGATCGGCCGCGGCAGGTTGGGGCTCCATTTCGGCAGGCCGCCGTCGGTGAGCTTGCGCAGGCCGTCCAGCGCCCCCTTCATTGCCGAAGTGCCCACCACGCCGTGCAACAGATCGGCCGCGCCCAGGCCCAGGCGCACGCCGGTGGTCAGGGCGCCGTAATGACTGGCGGCCAGGTCGGCCACCTGCTTCGCCAGCGGGCCCTTGCTGCGCCCGCGCAGGGCCTTGATGAGCAGCCCGGTCTCGATACCCACCGGGCACGCGGTGGCGCACAGGCCGCAGGCGGCACAGGTCTCGATGCCCTGGTAGTCGTAGAGCTGCTTCAGTTCGGCCGAACGCTGCGGCTCGGTGCCGGCGGCGTCCAGCCGCGAGATCTCGCGCCAGCCCACGATGCGCTGGCGCGGCGACAGCGTCATGCCGCGCGACGGGCACTTGGGTTCGCAGAAGCCGCACTCGATGCACTTGTCGACGATGGGGTCGGCGGCGGGCAGCGGTTTCAGATTCTTCAGGTGCGACTGCGGGTCGGCGTTGAGGATCACACCCGGATTCAGCAGGCCCTGCGGGTCGAGCAGCGTCTTGATGCGCTGCATCACCTGGAAGGCCGGTGTGCCCCATTCCATCTCGACGAAGGGCGCCATGTTGCGGCCGGTGCCGTGCTCGGCCTTCAGCGAGCCGTCGTACTTCTTCACCACCATTTCGCACACCACGTCCATGAAGCGGCGGTAGCGGTCGACCTCGGCGGCGTCGCCGAAGTCCTGCGTGAAGACGAAGTGAAGGTTGCCTTCGAGCGCGTGGCCGTAGACGATGGCCTCGGGGTAATCGAATTCGACGAAGAGGCGCTGCAGATCTTGCACGGCCTCGGCGAGGCGCTCGACCGGGAAGGCGACGTCTTCGATGATCACCGTGGTGCCGGCGCGGCGCACCGCGCCGACGGCCGGGAAGATGCCCTTGCGCACGTTCCATAGCGCGGTCGATTCGGCGGCGTCGGTGGTGAAACGCAGCGGCGCGGCCAGCGGCGTGCCGCCCAGCACCTCGGCGATCGCATCGATCTTCACCGACAGTGCCGCCGCCGTGGCGGCGCGGGTTTCGACAAGCAGCGCCGCGCCATCGCCGGGCAGTTCACGCAGGCCGGCGGGCATGCCGGTCTTGTCCTGCACGGCGCGCAGCGACGCGCGATCCAGCAGTTCCACAGCCACGACCGGGCTGGGCTTGAGCTTCGTCACGGCGCTGCAGGCGGTTTCCAGGTGCTCGAAGAGGATCAGCGCGCTGGCCTTGTGCGCGTGTTCCTCCACCGTGAAGTAGGTGACCTCGCTCATGAAGCCGAGCGTGCCTTCGCTGCCGATCATCAGGTGCGCCAGCATGTCGATCGGTTCGGTGTAGTCGACCAGCGCGTTCAGGCCGTAGCCGGTGGTGTTCTTCAGCCGGTACTTGTGGCGGATGTGGGCGGCCAGGTTTTCGTCTTCGCACACGCTGCGGCCCAGTTCGGCCAGTCCGGCCACGAGCTCGGGCTTCTCCGCCGCGAAGGCGGCGCGGCTGGCCGCGTCGCGCGTGTCGAGCAGCGTGCCGTCGGCCAGCACGATGCGCAGGCCGGCCAAGGTCTTGTAGCTGTTCTGTGTCGTGCCGCAGCACATGCCGCTGGCGTTGTTGGCGGCAATGCCACCAATCATCGCGGCGTCGATGCTGGCCGGGTCGGGCCCGATCTTGCGGCCCAGCGGCGCCAGCCGCCGGTTGGCCGCCGCGCCGATGACGCCGGGCTGCAGCGTGATGGTGCTGGCGTCGGCCGCCACCGTCATGCCTTGCCAGCCGTCGCCCAACAGCACCAGCACGGAGTCACTCAAGGCCTGGCCCGACAAGCTGGTGCCCGCAGCGCGGAAGGTCACCGGGGTGTTCAGCGCCGCGCAACAGCCGACCACGCGCCGCACCTCGTCTTCGCTCTCCACCACCACCACCAACTGCGGCACCAGGCGGTAGAAACTGGCGTCACTGCCCCAGGCCAGCAGGCGCAGCGGGTCGGTGACCCGCCGTGCGGCGGGGATGAAGACGGCGAGCCTGCGCTGCAGTTCGTCGTAGGGAGCGTTCAGCATGGCGGGGTGGACTGCTTCGGGTGCGCGCTGGAGCGCTGAGTGCGAACGGTCGGGGGAGGGTAAGCGATGTCGGCTTTCGGCCCGGTGCTGACGTTGGTGGGTGTCTGCTCTCTGCGCTCGACGACTTGTGCCGGTCGCGTCAGGCGGTGCCCGGCGGCGTCGCCGACTGTGGCGGCCTTCGCTTCGCTCAGGCTGCCCTGCGCTGCTCGCCTTGAGGGCGTGCCGCATAACTCGCTGCGCTCACTTCGTTCGCTACGCTCAGACAGGATGCGGCAAGTCAGTTCACGAGCGCGCTGCGCGCCGCCCTCAAGACTGCGCTGCTCGGCGCCACACACGGCGACGCCGCCGGGCACCGCCTGCCGCTCAAGCCATCGAAGGAGGCGCTCGCCGAGTGCCCGCTTTGGTTCCTGCAAAGGGCTGTCCGGGCGGGGCGCGGCGTGCGTGTGAAGCGCTGAGGAGCGCAGGGTTCATGGCCCGCGCGCAGCGCGCTCCCTCGTGGACACTTCTGGCGCATCCTGTCTGAGCGTAGCGAACGAAGTGAGCGAAGCGAGTTATGCGCCGCGGCCATGGACCCGAGCACCGCAGGGCAGTCGGCGCGCAGCGCCGACCGCTTCAGTCGCACGCCGCGCCCCGCCCGGACAGCCCTTTGCCGCCACCACACGCAACGCGCGAAAACGGACGCTGAACGTCGGCAAAGGGCCGCAAGTAGCCGCTGGTTTCACTAAAGCCCCACTCCCGCTCAACGGGCCGCCGGTGCTCAGCTGGCCACGAGCAGGATGTGCAGGCGGCGCGGCCCGTGGGCGCCGAGCTGGATGGTCTGCTCGATGTCGGCCGTGCGCGAGGGGCCCGAGATCACGTTCACCGTGCGCGGGATGGGATGGCCGGCGGCGCGCCACTTCGCCCAGAGGTCCTCGAAGTGCGCCACGACCTGGGCGGTGTGCACGACGACGATGTGGTTGTCGGGCACGAAGTTCAGCGTGCTGGGTGTTTCGGCACCCGAGAGCGTGACGATGCCGCCCGACTCGGCCACCGCCGCGAAGCAGGGCGTGACGCTGCTGAGATCAGCGCGTACCGCGGCGCCGTATTGCACCTGCAGGCCTTCCGGCCAGGCCAACGTCCGCAGAGCACCCGAGGCGCGTAACTGCGGCGGCACGGGGATGGCCGCGAGGTAACGCGCCACGGCAGTGCCCACGTCGTCGATCGAGGCCAGGCGCTCGACCGTCGCGGCCTTCTCGACCATCTTGGCGACGAAACGTTCGACCACGTCGCCTGCAAAGGCCGGTATCGGTCCCGGGCCGGACAGCGGCGTGATGGGCGCCGCCGCCGGACCGCTGCGGCCCAGCGACTGGCGGATCTGCGCCAGCACGCGTTCGCGGCCGACCATGTTGCCATTGCTCATGAGCGGACCCCCTTGCGCTGTTTCCAGGCCTGCTGGAAAGTCTGGCCCTGCGGCGCGGGCAGGTCGCGGGTGTGGGTCCAGCCGGCAGCCAGCGGCAGCCAACTCAGCGCGCCGCGACGCCGCCCCAGGCGGTGCATCAGCGGAATGCCGATGCCCATCAACGCGTGGTAGAGCGGCGCGCGCTTGGCCACCCAGGCCCAAGACTGCAGAGCCAGCTTCACCGGCCAGTGCGTCAGCCCGCCTTCGAACTGCTGGCGGCGGATCTCGCGCAGAAGTCCCGGCAGCGGGATCTTCACCGGGCACACCGTCTGGCAGCGGCCGTTCAGCGTGCATGCATTCGGCAGGTCGTAGGCCTTCTCGATGCCGTTGATCAGCGGCGTCAGTACCGAGCCCATCGGCCCTGGGTAGACCCACCCGTAGGCGTGCCCGCCCACCGCGGTGTAGACCGGGCAGTGGTTCAGGCAGGCGCCGCAGCGTATGCAGCGCAGCATCTCGCGGAAAGGCCCGCCCAGCATCTTCGAGCGTCCGTTGTCCACCAGCACCACGTGGTATTCCTGCGGGCCGTCGTGGTCACCCTCGCGACGCGGGCCGGTGCTGACGGTGGTGTAGGTCTCGGTCTCCTGGCCCGTAGCGCTGCGCGCCAGCAGGCGCAGGAAGGTGGAGGCGTCGTCGAGCGTGGGCACCACACGCTCGATGCCGCTGGTGACGATGTGCACCCGGGCCAGCGTCTGCGTGAGGTCGCCGTTGCCTTCGTTCGTCACGATGATGCTGCTGCCCGTTTCGGCCACCAGGAAGTTGCCGCCGGTGATGCCGACATCGGCCTCGAAGTAGTGGCGGCGCAGCACCTGGCGCGCCTCGTTGACCATCTCGCTCACCTCGGTGAGGTGCTTGGTGTATCCCAATGGGCGGTGCGCCGTGTCGAAGAGGTCGGCCACCTGGGCGCGCGTCTTGTGCACGGCCGGCACGATGATGTGGCTGGGTGGCTCGTGGGCGAGCTGGATGATGTATTCGCCGAGGTCGGTCTCGACCACCTTGTGGCCTGCGGCCTCGAGCGCGTCGTTGAGGCCGATCTCCTCGCTGACCATCGACTTGCCCTTGGTGACGGTCTTGGCGCCCACGCGCTTGCAGATGCCCAGGATGATCTCGCGCGCCTCTTCGGCCGTGGACGCCCAGTGCACGTGACCGCCGCGGCGCGTCACCTCGGCCTCGTAGCGTTCGAGGTAGCCGTCCAGGTTCGCCAGCACGTGTTCCTTGACCTCGCGCGCCCGTTCGCGCAGGGCCTCGTACTCGGGCAGCGCCGCCACTTGCGCCGCGCGTTTGGCGACGAAGCCGCCGCTGGCGTGGTTCAGTGCCGCCTGCAGGCGCTTGTCGTGCAGCGCGACGTTGACGCGCTGCGGGAAGGTGTTGGTGGGTGCGTGCATCAGCGAGCCCCGCGTTCGCCTTGGGCTTCACCGATGGCCGGCTGCGAGCCCATGCCGGCCAGCACCTCGGCCGTGTGCAGCACACGCACCGGAATGCCCTGTCGCTTCATGCGCCCCGCGATGTTCAGCAGGCAGCCCAGGTCGCCTCCCAGCAGCGTGGTGGCGCCGCTGGCCTGCACGTGGGCGATCTTGTCGTCGACCATCTTGGTCGAGATCTCGGGATACTTGACGCAGAAGGTGCCGCCAAAGCCGCAGCACTCCTCGGTGCCTTCCATTTCGACCAGCTTCAGCCCCTGCACACCGGCCAGCAACTGGCGCGGCTGGCGCTTGATGCCCAGCTCGCGCAGACCTGCACAACTGTCGTGGTAGGTCACGGTGCCGTCGTAGCGCGCGGCCACGGCCGGCACTTTCAACACATCGACCAGGAAGCTCATCAGCTCATGGCTGCGGCGCGACAGGTCTTCGGCGCGTGTGCGCCAGGCGGCGTCTTCCGTCGTGGTGCCTGAGAACAGCGCTGGGTAGTCGTGCCGCAGCGTGCCCATGCACGAACCGGAAGGCCCGACCACGGCATCAAAACCCTCGAAGGCCGCGATGACCTTCATCGCGATCTGCCGGGCGTCGACGCTGTCGCCGCTGTTCAGCGCGGGCTGGCCGCAGCAGGTTTGCGCAGCCGGCACCTCCACTGCGCAGCCCGCGTCCTCCAGCAACTTCACGGCGGCGAAGGCCACGCTAGGGCGCATGAGGTCGGCCAGACAGGTGACGAACAGTCCTACGCGCATGGCCAAGCGAATCTCCCGGGCAGGTGGCGGCAGGTTGCGACTCTATCGGCGCATCGTCGACTCGGGTTGATGCAGATCACTTCCCAGGGCAGCGCTGCGCCGTGCCGGTGCACCGGTTCTTCGCCGATGCCTTGAGTTAGGGCAAAGCCAGGGTTTTCCATAGTCCTAGCATTCCCACCAGGGTGAGACGCATGTTCGTGAGCCGCCCTGGAACCGGACGTACCATGGACCAGCGTGTCGCCAAGCTCCCGCACACATCCCCCACCACGGTGGTGTGCTCGGGCTGCAATCTGCGTGAGATCTGCCTTCCCGTGGGCTTGACCATGCCCGAGTTGCTGCAGGTGGACGAGCGCATGGTCACGTCGCGCCACAGGGTCGCGCGGGGCGAAAAGCTGTTCCAGACCGGCGACCGGTTCGAGAGCGTCTACGCCGTGTGGACCGGCTTCTTCAAGACCTGCATCGCCTCGAAGGACGGGCGCGAGCAGGTCACCGGCTTCCAGATGGGTGGCGAACTCATCGGGATGGATGGCATCGGCACGCGGCGCCACGAGGTCGACGCGGTGGCGCTGGAGGATGCCCAGGTCTGCGTCATTCCGTACGACGACCTGGAGGCGTTGTCGTTGCAGATCAATTCTCTGCAGCAGCAGTTTCACCGCATCATGAGCCGCGAGATCGTGCGCAACCACAGCGTGATGCTGCTGCTGGGCAGCATGCACGCCGAAGAGCGCCTGGCTGCCTTCCTGCTGAATCTGACCCACAGGCTGCAGGCGCGCGGCTTCTCGTCGTCGTCGGTGGTGCTGCGCATGAGCCGCGAGGAGATCGGCAGCTACCTCGGGCTCAAGCTGGAAACCGTGAGCCGCACCTTCTCGAAGTTCCAGGCCGAGGGCCTGCTCTTCGTGCGTCACCGGCAGATCCAGATCACCGACCCGGTGGGTCTGCAGCAGCTGATCGACGGCGGCGCCGAGGCCGATTAAGCCGCGTCAGTGGCGCCAGCTCCATCTGCGGCCCCACGCTTGCGGTTCGGGCAGGTGGCGCAAGAGAGCTTCTCGCCGCGGGCCGTGTGCAGTGCCGGCCCGCCGCACGAGCCGCGCAGGCAGGGCCGCTTGAAGATCACACCCACGGCCATGGCGGCCACGGCGAGGCCGATGGCCAGCAGCACCACCAGGAACACGGGCAGGAAGTCGGCCAGCGTCACTGGACTGCTCTCCGCGCTGCGCGCGCCGGGATGAGCGCTTTGGAGCGGCCCGGCCCGCTCATGCCACGGCCCGCGCCCCCAGCGCCGCGAAGGCTGGCGTGGTGGTCTCGACGAAACGCCCGTCACTGCCGCGCACGACGAAGTGCGCTGCCAGTTGCAGCTGCGTGGCGGCTTCGAGCCCACGCTGCGGGCCCATCACGAAGAGCGCGGTGGACCACGCGTCGGCCGTGGTGCAGTCGTCGGCCACCACGCTGACCGAGGCCAGCGCATGCGCCACCGGCGCGGCGGTGGCGGGGTCGATCTCGTGCGAGTAGCGGCGGCCCTGATGCATGAAGAAGTTTCGGTAGTCGCCGGAGGTGGCCAAGGCGCGACCTGACAGGGGCACGAGCCGCAGTGCACGCTGTGGCATGGCGTCGGGCAGCTCGATGGCCAGCTGCCAGGGCTGGCCCTGCGCGTTGCGGCCGCGTGTGCGGATCTCGCCGCCCACCTCGACCATGTAGTCGGCCTGGCCCAGGGCATCGAGCGCCAAGGCGACCTGGTCCACGCCATAACCCTTGGCGATGCCCGACAGGTTGGCGTGCACCGCGTGCTGCCGTGTCAGCGTGCCGGCGGCGGCGTCCAGCTGCAGCGCGCCAGGCGGGGTGCTGGCCCGGAGTTCGGCCAGGGTGGTTTCAGGCACCACCTGGCGCGCGGCGGCGGCCGGGCCGAAGCCCCAGGCGTCGACGGCGCGGCCGACAGCCACGTCGAAGGCGCCGCCCGAGGCGGCGTGCACCGCTTGTGCGGCCTGGAACACGCTCAAGGTCGGTGCCGACAGGGTGAAGGCCTGCCCGAGCGGCTGTCGGTTGAAGCGCGACAGCTCGGACTCCGCGTCGTAGTGCGACATGCGGCCGACCACGTCGCCCAGCGCCTGATCGATCGCACGCTGCACAGCCGCCAGCGCGGCCTCGGTCAGGCGGGCACCGGCCAGCTTGATGGTGTAGCTCGAACCCATGCTCAGGCCGCTGAGCACCTGTGCACCGGCGGCGGGCAGTTCGGTGAAGGCGTCACGGCGGCCGCAGCCGGTGACCAGCAGCGCAAACGCGCCCAGGCCGGTGGCCAGCGCAGCGCGGCGTGTGGGGTGGGTGGGCATGTGCATCGTGGGATGTTCCTGAAGTAGGGGTACGGCAACTCAGGCGGAGCCTTCGGTGTCGCCGGTGGCCGGGTCGACGTGCAAGGCCTGCGTGAAGGCGGGCTGACCCCGGCGGACAATCTGGTAGACGAGGTCGCGCATCGACACCAGGCCGTGAACCACAGGCCCGTCGATGACCAGCAGGTGGCGGTGGCGGCGCAGGTGCATCAGTGCCATCGCGGCTTCGACTGTGGTGCCGGGCGAGACGAAGCGCACGTCGCGCGTCATCACCAGCGAAATGGGCGTGGTCTTGGGGTCCAGGCCCGGACGCACCACGCGCATCATCAGGTCGCGTTCGGTGAAGATGCCGGCCACCAGCTGCTCCTCGGTCATCACCATCACGGCACCGATCTCGCGTTCGGCCATGATTTCGACGGCCTCGCCCACGGTGGCGCTGGCGGGCACCGAGAACAGCTCGTCCGTGCCGCGGTCGCGCACCACTTCTTCGATCAGCATCTGGTTCATCGCGTATCTCTCATGGCAGGGCCTGTCGATCAGCCGAAGTCGTCGAGCATGATGTTCTCGCGGTCCACGCCCAGCGACAGCAGCATGTCGATGACGGCCTTGTTCATCACACCCGGGCCGCACATGTAGTACTCGATGTCCTCGGGCGCGGGATGCTGGTTCAGGTACTGGTCACGCAGCACGTTGTGAATGAAGCCCGTCGCGCCGGTCCAGTTGTCTTCGGGCAGCGGTTCCGACAAGGCCAGATGCCACTCGAAATTCGGGTTGCTGGCCGCCAACGCGTCGAACTCGTCGACGTAGAAGGCTTCCTTCAGGCTGCGCGCGCCGTACCAGAAGGTCATCTTGCGCTGGCTCTTCAGCCGCTTGAGCTGATCGAAGATGTGCGAGCGCATCGGCGCCATGCCCGCACCTCCGCCAATGAAGCACATCTCCTTGTTCGTCTCGCGCGCGAAGAACTCGCCGAAGGGGCCCGAGACGGTGAGCTCGTCGCCTGGCTTCAGGTTGAAGACGTAGCTGCTCATGATGCCGGGCGGGATCTCGGTCTTGTAGCCCGGCGGGAAGGCGATGCGGATGGTGAAGAGCAGCTCGCCCTTTTCGAGCGGGTAGTTGGCCATCGAGTAGGCGCGCTCGATAGGCTCGGTCAGCACAGACTTGAAGCGCCAGAGGTCGAACTTGTCCCAGTCTTCGCGGTAGGGCGGCTCGATGTCGAAGCTCTTGAAGTCGATCGCATGCGGCGGGCATTCCAGCTGCATGTAGCCGCCGGCACGGAAGGGCACTTCGTCACCTTCGGGCAGTGCCAGCTTCAGTTCCTTGATGAAGGTGGCCACGTTGTGGTTGCTGACGACCTTGCAGCGCCACTTGCGCACGTCGAAGATCTCGGGCGCGATCTCGATGGCCATGTCGTGCTTGACCTTCACCTGGCAAGCCAGCCGGCAGCCGCGCTTGGCCTCGCCGCGGTTGATGAAGCCGGTTTCGGTGGGAAGCAGGGCACCGCCGCCGCTCTTCACGACGACTTCGCAGACGCCGCAGGCGCCTTTGCCGCCGCAGGCCGAGGGGATGAAGATCTTGTTGTCGCCCAGCGTGCCGAGCAGGGTGTTGCCGGCCGCCACCTTCAGCGACTTGGAAGCGTCGTTGTTGATGGTGATGGTGACTTCGCCTGACGAGACCAGGCGTCGGCGTGCGCCCAACAGCAAGCCCACCAGGGCCAGCACGACGGCCGTGAACATCACGACGCCGGAGACGATCTCGGTCATGGTGCGCGCCTCACAGCTGGATGCCCGAGAACATCATGAAGGCAATGGACATCAGCCCTGCCGTGACGAAGGTGATGCCCAGCCCGCGCAGGCCCGCCGGCACGTCGGAATAGACCATCTTTTCGCGGATGGAGGCGATGGCCACGATGGCGATCAGGAAGCCGAAGCCGGAGCCGAAGCCGAAGACCACGCTCTCGCCGAAGGTGTAGTTGCGCTCCTGCATGAAGAGCGATCCACCGAGGATGACGCAGTTCACCGCGATCAAGGGCAGGAACACGCCCAGCGTGGTGTAGAGACCGGGCAGGAAGCGGTCGACCGCCATCTCCACCACCTGCACGGCCGCGGCGATCGTGCCGATGAAGAGGATGAAGGCCAGGAAGGTGAGGTCGACCTTGGCCAGCGACGGCGACAGCCAGCCCAAAGCGCCCTCGGCCAGCAGGTGCACCAGGATCAGGTTGTTCAGCGGCACGGTGAGCATCTGCACGAACACGACCGCGGCGCCCAGGCCGATGGCCGTTTCCACCTTCTTGCTGCAGGCCAGGAAGGAACACATGCCCAGGAAGAAGGCCAGGGCCATGTTCTCCAGGAACGTGGCCTTGATGGCGATGTTGAGGTAGTGCTCCATGGCGCTAGTCTTTTTCCTGGAGTTCGGGCTTCCAGGTGCGCAGGCCCCAGATGATCAACGCGATGAGGAAGAGGCCCGAGGGCGCCAGCAGCATCAGGCCGTTGGGTTCGTACCAGCCACCGTTCTTGGTGAGCTTCAGCAATTCCACGCCGAACAGCGTGCCGGCGCCCAGCAGTTCGCGTGCGAAGCCGACCATCAGCAGGATCAACGCGTAGCCCAGCCCGTTGCCCAGACCATCGAGGAAGCTGATCCAGGGCGGGTTCTGCATCGCGAAGCCTTCGGCGCGGCCCATGACGATGCAGTTGGTGATGATCAGGCCGACGAAGACCGAGAGTTCCAGCGACAGTTCGTACAGGTAGGCCTTGAGCACCTGGTCGACCACGATCACCAGCGAGGCGATGATGGCCAGCTGCACGATGATGCGGATGCTGCCTGGCGTGTGGTTGCGCACCAGGCTCACCGCCAGGTTGGCCAACGCGGTGACCAGCGTGACGCCGATGCCCATCACCAGCGCCTTGTCCATGCGCGTGGTGACGGCCAGCGCCGAGCAGATGCCCAGCACCTGCACCGCGATAGGGTTGATGCTGATGACCGGGCTGAGCAGCGCGGCCTTCTCCTTCTTGCCGAACAGCGCAGACGCGGCCGTGCTCATGAGGGGGCTCCGGGGGACTGGGCCCTCAGGCCCTTGAGAAAGGGGGCGTAGCCTTCGGGCGAAAGCCAGAAGCGCACGACGCGCGTGATGCCGTTGCTGGTGATGGTGGCGCCCGACAGGCCGTCGACGTTGTGCGGGTCGGTGGCCGGCGGCCCGGCCTGGCCCTTGATCACCTTCAGCTGCGGCTGCCAGTTGGCATCAAAGGCCTTGCGGCCCACCCACAAGGCCTGCCACTGGGGGTTGCTGATCTCGCCGCCCAGGCCCGGGGTTTCCTTCTGTTCGTAGAAGGTCAGCCCGCGCACGGTGTTGCCGTCACGGTCCAGCGCCAGGAAGCCGTAGACCGTGCCCCACATGCCCATACCCTCGATGGGCAGCACCATCTGCTCGACCTGGCCGCCGGGGCTGGCGACCTGGTAGACGGTGCCGTACTTCGGCAGCCGCATGATCTGCGCGTCGTTCGGCGCCGCGGTGCGCGACATCGCCGGGTCGTTGCGCGCCTTGCGCTGGTCGTAGCCCTTGGCATCGAACTTGTCTTCGGGCACCAGCTGGCCGCTCTGCAGGTCGACCACGCGCACCTTGATGCGCTGGTCGAAGATGGTCTGCAGTTCGGCGGTGGAGCGCCGCTCGCCCGGCGTCACCAGGCTGGCCGCCAGCAGCACGTTCTTCTGCTTGTAGAGCAGGGCGTTGGCTTCCTGGCGGCTGCGCAGGCCCACTGCGGCGGTGGCCACGAGCAGGGCGCAGGCGACGCTCACGCCGGTGGCGAAGAGCACCGTGTAGCGTGTGGAATCAAGTTTGGGCACGGCGCTTGCCCCTTCGGCGCAGGTTGGCCTGCACGGTCACGTAGTCGATGAACGGGGCCATCACGTTCATGAACAGGATCACCAGCATCACCGCTTCCGGGTAGGCGGGGTTGAAGACGCGGATCAGCACGACCAGCGCCCCGATCAGCAGCCCGTACGCCCAGCGCCCGGCGTTGGAGTAGGGTGAGGTCACGGGGTCGGTGACCATGAAGACCATCGCGAAGGCCCAGCCGCCGGCCACCATGTGCCACCAGAAGGGCACAGCGAAATAGGGGTTGGTGGCCGAGCCGATTCCGTTGAGCAACGACGCCATGCCGATGGTGCCCAGGCACATCGCGAGCATGATCCGCCAGGATCCGATGCCGGTGACGACGAGCACCACCGCGCCCAGCAGGCAGGCCAGCGCCGAGGTCTCGCCCATCGAGCCGGGCTCCAGGCCGATGAAGGCGTTCCACCAGCTCAACTGCAACTGGTCGAATGAGCCGGTCATCTGGCGCATCTGCGACAGCACCGTGGCACCCGAGAAACCGTCCACCGCGGCCGCGGTGGGGATGGCCGTCCAGACCTTGTCGCCCGACATGGCGGCCGGGTAGGCGAAGAACAGGAAGGCCCGCGCCACCAGCGCCGGGTTCATGAAGTTCATGCCGGTGCCGCCGAAGACCTCCTTGCCCAGCACCACCGCGAAGGCCACCGCCAGCGCGGCTTGCCACAGCGGCGTCTCGGGCGGGCAGATCAGCGGGAACAGCGCACCGGTGACGAAGAAGCCCTCGTTGACCTCCATCTTGCGAATCACCGCGAAGGCCACCTCGATGCCCAGGCCGACGACCATCGTCACCGCGTACAGTGGCAGGAAGTACATCGCGCCGTGCAGCACGTTGGCCGCCAGGCTGGCCGGCGAGTAGCCCACGCCCAGCAGGCCCAGCACGTCGTGGCGCCAGCCGGTCAGCAGCGCCACCTTGGCCGGGTCGAGCGCCAGGTTGGCCTGCAGCCCGGTGTTGTACATGGCCATGAACATGCACGGGAAGGTGGCGATGACCACCAGGATCATCATGCGCTTGAGGTCCAGCGCGTCGCGCACGTGGGCGCCCGTGGTCGTGTTCTTGGCCGGCGCGTAGAAGAACGTGTCGGCCGCCTCGTACAGCGGGTAGAAGCGTTCGAGCTTGCCCCCGGGGTGGAAGGGGGCGCCGACGCGGTCGAGCAGTTGACGCAGGGCGCGCATCAGGCCAGTTCCTTTTCAATGCGGGCCAGCGCGGCGCGCAGCAGCGGGCCGTACTCGGCCTTGCCAGGGCAGACGAAGGTGCACAGCGCGAGGTCTTCCTCGTCGAGTTCCAGGGCGCCCAGCGCCTCGGCGCGCTCGTCGTCCTTCATCAGCAGGGCGCGCAGCAGGAAGGTGGGCATCAGGTCCAGCGGCATCACGCGCTCGAAGGAGCCGATGGGCACCATGGCGCGCGCGCCGCCGTTGGTGGTGGTGTTCAGCGCCAGCCTGGCCTTGCGCATCCAGGCGCCGGCGACCACGCCCCAGATCGAGAACTTGTCGGTGCCGGGTGTGATCCAGCCGAAGAACTCGCGCTCGGTGGCTTCGGCCAGCGCGGTGATCTGCAGGTGGTGGCGGCCCAGCCAGCCGTGCACCGGCCCGGCGGCGGTGCGGCCGTCGAGCACCGAGCCAGAGACGATGCGCTGAGGACCCGGGGCGACCTCGCCCTGGGTCAGCACATCGAGCGACGCACCGAGCCGCGTGCGCAGCAGGCGCGGCCGCAGCACGCTGGGACCGGCCAGCGACACGACGCGTTCGACGTCGAGCCGGCCGGTGGTGAACAGCTGCCCGATGGCGGCCACGTCCTGGTAGCCGATGTGCCAGACGCTGCGCTCATGGTCCACCGGGCAGAGAAGATGGATGTGCGTGCCGGCGTTGCCGGCCGGGTGCGGCCCCTCGAAGACCTCCACCGAGACCCTCGGCGTGTCCGGCAACTGCACGGCAAAGCCCGGTGCCACGCAGACGCGGGTGGGGCCTTCGGTCAGGTGCGAAAGCACGGTCACGCCCGTACGGAAGTCTTCGTGGCGGTCGGCCAGAACGGCATTCACGTCCGGCGCATGCGGGCGCGTATCGATGGCGGTGATGAACAGCGCATGCGGCGTGGCGTCGATCTGCGGCAGCTTGGAAAACGGCCGCGAGCGCAAGGCCGTCCACAGGCCCGACTCGACGAGCAGCGCGCGCACCTGCTCGTTGTCCAGCGCCGACGGCGGCTTGCCGGTGAAGCGGGTGAAGGTGGCTTGCGCTTGCGCGCCGTCGTCGTCCTGCACGTCGATCACCAGCGACTGGAAGGCGCGGAACTCGCCGCGGTGCAGCGCGCTCACCGTGCCGGCAGCGGGCGAGGTGAAACGCACGCCGGGTGCCTGCTTGTCGCTGAAGAGCAACTGGCCACGTTGCACCGCGTCGCCCGGCTGCACGTGAAAGGTGGGCTTGAGGCCGGGATGGTCGACGCCGAGCAGGGCCACCTGCACGCAGTCGCGCGCGGCTTCGATGGCCTGCGTCGGCTCGCCCGCCAGGGGCAGGTCGAGTCCTCGCTTCACCTTGTGCAAAGTCACATCACCCCTCCTTCGTCAAGCTCGGGAACGCGCCGGCGGGCGGGCCGGCTGCGCTCAACGTTCGACCTTGAAGCCGATGCGCACCGTGACCTGGAATTCGCTGACCTTGCCGTCGCGGATACCGCCACGCTGCTCGACCACCTCGAACCAGGCCATGTGGCGCAGGGTCTTGCCGGCCTCTTCGACCGCGGCCGTGACGGCCTCGGTGAAGCCGACCGGCGAGGTGCCGACGACGTCGACCTTCTTGTAGATGCCGTTCATGCGCTCTCCTCGATGAACTGTCGGCGCGCCGGCCGGTTGCCCTGCGGCCCGGCCGTCACTGCCCTGTGGTGCTTGCGGGTCAGGGGTGCAGGCGTGCGTACTTGGCCTGCAGCTGGTCGGGTGTCTCGACGTGCTTCGGGTCGGGGATGATGCAGTCGGCGGGGCACACGTCGGAACACTGGGGCTCGTCGTGCGCGCCGACACACTCGGTGCACTTGTCGGGGTCGATGACGTAGATCGGCGAGCCGACGCTGATCGCCTCGTTCGGACAGACGGGTTTGCAGGCGTCGCAGGCGGTGCAGTCGTCGACGATGACCAGGGCCATGGGGAACTCCTCTTCTGTGGGGTATGCGAAACGGTGTCGGGGCGTGAGGGTATGGAGGCTAAGCGAACGGGCTCGAGTAGGACCTTAGGGCCTTCATGTAGTTGGAACGCTCGAAGGCGGCCGGATTCGGGCAGGACAGCTGGCTCAGCGAGCCCTTCATCTGCCGTACCGAGCTGTACTCGCGGTCCTTCATCCAGGCCTCGATGCCCTCGAGCAGGGCAGCGATGTGGCCCGGCCCCTTCTGCAGCAGGCTGCTCGCCAGCATCACGCAGTCGGCGCCGGCCAGCAGCAGCTTGAGCACGTCCGCGGTCGTGTGCGCACCGCCGGTGGCAGCCATGCTGGCTTCGATGCGTCCGTGCAGGATGGCGATCCAGCGCAGCGCCAGTCGCAGTTCGTCGGAGGTCGACAGCACCAGGTGCGAGGCCACTTCCAGCTCCTCGAGCATGATGTCGGGCTGAACGAAGCGGTTGAAGAGCACGAGCCCGGACGCCCCGGTGCCGACGAGGCGCTGCGCCATGTTGGCCATCGCACTGAAGTAGGGCGCGATCTTGACGGCCACCGGCGCGCGGGTCTCGGCGCACACCGAGGCGACGAGGTCGACGTAGCGCTGTTCGACGGCCGCACTGGTGTCGGCCAGGTCGGTGGCCAGGAAGTAGACGTTGAGTTCGACGGCGTCGGCGCCGGCCATCTCGAACTGACGGGCGTAATGGGTCCAGCCGCCCGTCGTGTAGCCGTTCAGGCTGGCGATCACGGGCACCTTCAGCGCCTTCTTGGCGTCGGTGATCAGCTGCAGGTACTTGTCGGTGGCGTTGGCCGCCGGTGCCATCTCGGGGAAGAAGCCTCGCGCCTCGGGCGACACCTCGGAGCCGCTGAGCATCAGGTCGTGCGTGGCCATCTCCTCGTGTTCGATCTGCTCCTCGAACAGCGAGGGCAGCACGACGGCGCCGGCGCCGGCATCCTCGAGCCGCCGCAGGCTGTCCACCGTGGCCGTCAGCGGCGATGCCGAGGCGACGATGGGGTTGCGCAGTTCGAGGCCCAGATAGCGGGTGCGAAGATCGACGCTCATGGCTTGCCCTCCTCGTTGGTGGCGGCGGCGGCCGGTGCGTCGCCTTGTTCGGTCACGGTGCGGTGCACGCCGGCGATCTGTTCGTAGAGTGTCCAGCGCGCGTCGGCGTCGGTCTGCGACTTCTTCGCCAGCAGGCGCGCACGCGCCGGATCGGCCTGGGCCAGCATCGCAAAACGCCCTTCCTTCATGGTGAACTGCTCCAGCGGTATGGTCGGCTTGCGCGAGTCCAGCTTCAGCGGCTGGTCGGCGCCGCCCATGCCCAGGCGCGGGTCGTAGTGGTAGAGCGTGAGGTAGCCGCTCTTCACGGCGTCGCGCTGGTGGCTCATGCCGGTGGTCATGTCGATGCCGTGCGCTATGCAGTGGCTGTAGGCGATGATCAGCGACGGGCCGGGCCACGACGCGGCCTCCTGGAAGGTGCGCACCGTCTGCACCGGGTTGGCGCCCATCGCCACCTGCGCGACGTAGACGTTGCCGTAGGCCATGGCGATCATGCCGAGGTCCTTCTTGCCGGTGGACTTGCCGGCGGCGGCGAACTTGGCCACCGCACCGCGTGGCGTCGACTTCGACGCCTGGCCGCCGGTGTTGCTGTAGACCTCGGTGTCGAGCACCAGGATGTTGACGTTGCGCCCCGAGGCCAGCACGTGGTCGAGGCCACCGTACCCGATGTCGTAGGCCCAGCCGTCGCCGCCGATGATCCACACGCTGCGCACGACGAGGCTGTCGGCCACGGCCAGCAGCTGCCGCGCCTCGACGCTGGCCCGGCTGGCCAGCAACGCCTTGAGCCGCTTGACGCGCTCTCGCTGCGCCTTGATCTGCTCGTCGGTGTCCTGCGGCGCCTGCAGCAGCGCGTTGGCGAGCTCGTCGCCGATCGGGCTGCGCATCCGCTCGACGAGCATGTGCGCCAGGTCACGCTGGGCGTCGAGCGCCAGCCGCATGCCCAGGCCGAACTCGGCGTTGTCCTCGAACAGGCTGTTCGACCACACCGGCCCCTGGCCCTCGCTGTTCTGTGACCACGGCGTGGTCGGCAGGTTGCCGCCGTAGATCGACGAGCAACCGGTGGCGTTGGCCATCACGAGGTGGTCGCCGTAGAGCTGCGACAGCAGCTTCAGGTAGGGCGTTTCGCCGCAACCCGAGCAGGCGCCGGAGTATTCGAATAGCGGCTTGCGGAACTGCGAGCCGCGCAGGCCGTCGATCTTGTCGAAGCCCGGGCGCAGTTCGGGCAGGCTGAGGAAGAAGTCGTAGTTGGCGCGTTCGGCCTCCAGGTGCGCCTGCTTGGGCTCCATGTTGATGGCCTTGTGCTTGACGGCCTGCTTGCTGCGTGTGGGGCAGACGTCGACGCAGACGCCGCAGCCGGTGCAGTCTTCGGCCGCCACCTGCAGGCTGTACATCATGCCGTCGAGCGGGCCGCCGTCCTTGCGTGTCCAGGGCACGGCCTTGAAGGTGGACGGCGCGCCGGCCAGGGCTTCGGCCGGGAAGACGTTCATGCGTATCGCGGCGTGCGGGCAGACCAGCGGGCAGATGCCGCACTGGGTGCAGATGGTCTCGTCCCAGATGGGGATGTCGATCGCGATGCTGCGCTTTTCCCACTGCGTGGTGCCGGTGGGGAAGGTGCCGTCGGCGGGCAGGGCCGACACCGGCAGCAGGTCGCCCTTGCCGTCCATCATCATCGCGGTGACACGCTGCACGAAGTCGGGTGCGGCGCGCGGCACCACCGGGCGGCGCGTGACCACGGCGTCGGCCCGTGCGGGCACCTGCACCTCGCCGAGCGCGGCCAGCGAAGCGTCGACGGCGGCGAAGTTCCGGTTCAGCACGGTGTCGCCGCGCTTGCCGTAGGTCTTGCGGATCGACTCCTTGATGGCCTCGATGGCCTCGTCGCGCGGCAGCACGCCCGAGATCGCGAAGAAGCAGGCCTGCGTGACGGTGTTGATGCGGCTGCCCAGGCCAGCCTGCTGTGCCACCGCCAGCGCGTCGACGACGTAGAACTTCAGCCGCTTGTCGATGATGCTCTGCTGCGCCTCGCGCGGCAGCCTGGCCCAGACGGCGTCGGCCGGGTAGGGGCTGTTGAGCAGGAAGGTCGCGCCCGGCCGCGCCAGCGCCAGCACGTCGAGCTTGTCCATGAACTCAAACTGGTGGCAGGCCACGAAGTCGGCGTTCGTGATCAGGTAGGTCGAGGCGATCGGCTTCGGCCCGAAGCGCAGGTGCGACACGGTGATGGCGCCCGACTTCTTGCTGTCGTAGACGAAGTAGCCCTGGGCGTGCAGCGGCGTGTTCTCGCCGATGATCTTCACCGTGTTCTTGGTCGCGCCCACGGTGCCGTCGGCGCCCAGGCCGTAGAACACGGCCCGCGTCACGCCGGCAGTTTCGGTATCGAAGCCGGCGTCGACCTTCAGCGACAGATGCGTCACGTCGTCGAAGATGCCCACCGTGAAGTGCCTCTTGGGCTTGGGCGCGTCGAGTTCGTCCAGCGCCGCCTTGGCCATGGCCGGCGTGTACTCCTTCGACGACAGGCCGGAACGCCCGCCGATGACACGTGGCAGCCGGCCGTCTTCAGGCCAGGCTTCGGCCAGCGCGGTGACGACGTCCTGGTACAGCGGTTCGCCAAGGGCGCCTGGCTCCTTGCTGCGGTCGAGCGCGGCGATCGCGCGCACGCTCCTCGGCAGCGCCGCGATGAAGGCCTCGGCGTCGAAGGGGCGGTACAGGCGCACGATGACCAGGCCGACCTTCTCGCCGTCGGCCACCATGCGTCGCACGGCCTCGGTCGACGCGCCGACGCCCGAGCCCATCTGCACCAGCACGCGTTCGGCGTCGGGCGCACCTTCGTAGTCGAAGAGCCGGTAGTGGCGCCCGGTGAGCGCGCCGAAGCGCTCGAAGGACGCGGTGACGATGCCGGGCACCGCCAGGTAATAGGGATTGGACGCCTCGCGTGCCTGGAAGAAGACGTCGGGGTTCTGCGCCGTGCCGCGCATCACCGGGCGGTCGGGGTTGAGGGCGCGCGCACGGTGGGCCTTCACCAGGTCCTCGTCGATCAGGCTGCGCGCCTCCTCCTCGAAGAGCAGGTCGATCTTGTTGACCTCGTGGCTGGTGCGGAAGCCATCGAAGAAGTGCAGGAAGGGCACACGCGCCTTCAGCGTCGCCATGTGCGCGACCATCGCCATGTCCTGCGCTTCCTGCACGCTGTTGGAGGCCAGCAGCGCGAAGCCGGTCATGCGCGCGGCCATCACGTCGCTGTGGTCGCCGAAGATCGACAGCGCGTGCGTGGCCAGCGAGCGCGCCGCGACGTGGATCACCGTCGACGTCAGCTCGCCGGCGATCTTGAACATGTTGGGCAGCTTCAGCAGCAGGCCCTGCGATGCGGTGAAGGTGGAGCACAGCGCACCGGCCTGCAGCGCGCCGTGCACGGCCCCGGCGGCGCCGCCTTCGCTCTGCATTTCCACCACCTGCGGCACCATGCCCCAGATGTTCTTCTCGCCGGCGGCCGACCAGGCGTCGGCGAGTTCACCCATCGTCGACGACGGCGTGATCGGGTAGATCGCGATCACCTCGCTGTTCCAGTGGGCGATGCGTGCGGCGGCTTCGTTGCCGTCGAGCACATGGGAGCGTTCGGTCATGGTGGTCTCGTCCAGGTGAGAGGAGGCGGGCGCGCGGGCCGTGGGTGGCCGCGGCTAGAGGATGCCGACCTTGCCGGCCTGCCAGCGCCGGTATTCGGTGGTGAGCAGCGCAACGTGTTCGCGCTCCTCGGCGGCGAGCTCGTTGTACAGGCCGCGCTCGACCGAGTCTTCGGGGAACTGCGCCCCTTCGCCGGCGAAGAAGGTGACGGCACGCTCCTCGAAGGCGATGGCAATGCGGAACAGGTTCGCGGGGTCTTCGGGGTGGTTCTCGATGCCCGCGTAGAGGGCGGCGCGCTCGATCTTGAAGTCGTCGCCTGGCACCGGCACGTCGAGGTGGTAGCGCCGGCACAGTGTTTCCATGTGCTCCTGCTCCATCGCGGCGAAGTTGCCGAACAAGGTCTTGAGTTCCGGATCTTCCGTCTCCAGCGCCGCGCGGCGGTAGAAGGCCTGGCCACCGAGTTCGATCTCGAAGGCCTTGCGCACCACGTCGACGGCGCGCGCGAGTTCGGCTCGGCGGTCGCCCAGCACCTCGAGACGACCACCGCAGTAGGGGCACATGCCGTAGGGGTAGGCGAAGCCCTCGCTCACCTTGCCGCAGCCCGCGCAGCGCCACTGCACGCGCGTGGCCGCGTCGTGGAAGTAGTCATGGTCGGCCTCCTCGTCGTGCGCGAGGTCGCCCTTGGCGCGCAGCAGGGTTTCGGCCAGGCCGGGCGGCGGGAGCAGGGCCGCCTGCAGCGCAGTGCCGGTCAGCGGCACCGGCGGCACGAAGGCGTCGGCGTCTTCCTGCGTCACCGGCCAGTGCGGCTTGCCGCTGGCCAGGTAGGCGCCGATGGCGCGTGCGGCGCGGCGGCCGGCACCCATCGCCAGGATCACGGTGGCGCCGCCGGTGACGATGTCGCCGCCCGCGAAGACCCCCGGCACGCTGGTGGCCTGCGTGGCGGCGTCGGCCACGATGTAGCCCCATTTGTTCAGTTCCAGCCCCGGCGTCGACTTGGTGACGATGGGGTTGGCCTTGGTGCCCAGCGCGTAGATCACGGTGTCGCACTCGAGCTCGAGGAACTCGTCCTGCGGAATCGGCTGGCGGCGGCCCTTTTCGTCGGGCTCGCCCAACACCATCTTCTGCACCCTCATGCCGCGCACGCCGCCTTCGGCGTCGGTGAGGATCTCCACCGGACCGTGCAGGAAGAAGAACTCGATGCCTTCCTCCTTCGCGTGGCGCAGCTCTTCCAGTCGCGCCGGCGCCTCGGCTTCGGAGCGGCGGTAGACGCAGCGCACCGTGGGCGTGCTCAGCCGCTTGGCCACGCGCAGGCAGTCCATGGCGGTGTTGCCGGCGCCGATGACGACGACGCTCTTGCCGATCGTGACCGGCGTGTCGATGAAGGGGAACTTGTCGCCGCCCATCAGGTTGACGCGAGTCAGGAACTCGTTGGCCGAGTAGACCTGGCCGGCGAATTCACCCGGGATACCCAGGAAGGCCGGCGCGCCGGCGCCGGCGCCGACGAAGACCGCGTCGTAGCCCATGCCGGCCATCAGCTGCTGCACGGTGAAGGTCTTGCCGATGACCTTGTTGACCTCGAACTTCACGCCCATCTGCTGCAGGTGCTCGACCTCGCGGCTGATGATGTCGCGCGGCAGCCGGAAGGGCGGTATGCCGTACTGCAGCACGCCGCCGACGACGTGCAGTGCCTCGTAGACCGTGACGTCGACGCCGTAGCGCGTGAGGTCGGCGGCCACGGCCAGCCCCGAAGGCCCCGAGCCGACGATGGCCACCTTGCCGAGCTGGCGCTCGAACTGCAGCGGCTCCACCTTGGCGTGGTGCGCGTTGTCGCCGACGAAGCGCTCGAGCCGGCCGATGGCCACCGATTCGAGCTTTCGCCCGACGATGCACTGTGCCTCGCACTGCGATTCCTGCGGGCAGACGCGGCCGCATACCGACGGAAAGAGGTTCGATTCGTTGATGGTGGCCAGTGCGCCGTCCATGTCTCGCACGAGCAGCTGGCGGATGAAGCGCGGGATGTCGATCGACACCGGGCAGCCCTGGACGCAGGTGGCGGTGCTGCACTGGATGCAGCGCTCGGCCTCGGCCAGCGCGTCGGCCAGCGAGTAACCCAGGTTGACCTCCTTGAAGTTGCGCGAGCGTTCCAGCGCATCGCGCTCGGGCATGGGCGTGGCCTTCGGCGCCAGGTCCTTGTACTTCTTGTAGTTGTGCTTGCCCTGCTCGAACAGCACCTTCTCGACCTTGCACACATGGGCGTAGTCGGTGTTGGCCTTGGCCTCCTCGACCTTGAAGCGCTTCTGGCGCAGCATGAGTTCCTTGAAGTCGACGAGGTGACCATCGAAGTCGGGGCCGTCGACGCAGGCGAACTTGATTTCCTTGCCCACCGTGACGCGGCACGAGCCGCACATGCCGGTGCCGTCGACCATGATCGCGTTCAGCGAAACCATGGTCTTCACGCCGAAAGGCCGCGTCGTCTCGACGCAGGCGTTCATCATCGGCAGCGGTCCGATGGCGACCACCAGGTCGGGCTTGTCGCGCTCCAGCACGTCCTGCAGCGCGGCAGTGACGAAGCCGGGCCGGCCGTGGCTGCCATCGTCGGTGCAGACGATCAGCTCGTCGCAGTAGCGGCCGAAGGTGTCTTCCCAGAACACGAGGTCCTTGTTGCGGAAGCCGATGATGCCGGTGGTGCGGTTGCCGGCCTCCTTGAAGGCGCGCAGCTGCGGGAAGACCGGCGCGATGCCCAGGCCGCCGCCCACGAGAACCACGTGGCCGACCTTCGCCACGTGCTGTGGCAGGCCCAGCGGGCCGACGAAGTCGGCGAAGCTGTCGCCTTCCTTGTAGTGGTCGCGCATGTCGAGCGTCGACTTGCCCAGCGCCTGTACGACCAGGGTCACCGTGCCGCGCTCGCGGTCGTAGTCGGCCACGGTCAGCGGGATGCGTTCGCTGCCGTCGTGCAGGCGCACCATCACGAAATGGCCAGGCTCGGCTGAGCGGGCGACGTCGGGTGCCAGCACCTCCCACAGGAAGGTAGTTTCCGAGAAGGCCTCGCGGCGAGTGATCTGGTACATGTCAGCCCTGCGGATGGAAGGTGGAACGGGTCGACGGGCGGGCGGCCACGTCGAGCGGGAAGGGCCGCCGGCACGCCCACGGCGCTGCAGCGCCAGCGGGACAGGCGCAGGGCAGGGATGGGCGCCGCGACGTACGCGTCGGAGCGGGTCGATGGGGTCGGCCGGGCGCGCACACGGCCACCCAGGGTGCCGGTGCAGCGGTGACGACCTTGTGGCCCGCGGGCCGGAAACCCCTCAGCTGACGCATCTCTGGCTCCTTGCGGGCCGGTGTCGATGCGGCGAATTGTTCGGTGCGGGCTACCTGCGAAGCTTGCGCCTTGTCAAGGCGGTGTGCGGTTGCCGCCCGCGGCGCCGAGGGTCAGTTCTTGACGACCTGGTTGATTTCGACGACCAGCCCGGTGGCATTGTTGGCCACCGGCCCCGAGTCGCCTGTGAGGTCGCCAGCGACCGGTGCGGCCTGGCCGCTCTTGCTGACGCGCGCGCTGATGATGAGCTTGGGGAACAGCGACATCTTCGCCGCCGGCGACATCGCCATGTTGTCGTCGAGCTTGAAGCTCAGCGGCAGGTCCTTGACCTGGTGACGCAGGATGGCCAGCGGCATGCGCGAGCCTTCGGCCGCGCGGGCGTAGATGAAGACCGCATCGTCGGGCGCGGCCTGTTTCAGCAGCGCAGGCGACAGGCGCACGGTGCCGGTCACGGTGGCGCCGGATACGGCGGCGGGGGTCTGGCCGTTGGCCGGTGCGGCGCCGGCCGCTGCCGCCATCGGCCCCGGGCCGGCCGGAGCGGCCTGCGTCTGACGCTGTGCCGGCGGCATGCCGCCCAGCGATCGCGCTTCGTCGATGCTGCTCTGCAACTGCGGCATGAAGGGGGCGTCGGGCGTGGTCACCTTGACCAGCCGTTCCCAGTGCCGCACGGCGGTCGGGTAGTCCTTGCGGTTGAAGGCCGCCGTGCCGGCCAGCGCCAGCGCCTTGGGGTTGTCGGGCTCGATCTTCAGCGCGCGCTCCACCAACTTCGTCGGTTCGCCTTCGAGGTTGCGGTCGTTCTTCATCGCCACCGTGTCGGCGTAATCGGCGAGCAGGCGGGCGTCTTCCGGCGCCAGGGCAACGGCCTTCTCGAAGGCCGGCACCGCCTCGGCGTGGCGGCCCATGCGCGCGTAGGAGCGCGCCAGGATGGCCCAGCCCTCGGCGCTTTCGGGTTCGTTCTTCAGCTTTTCGGCGAGCTTGTCCACGGCCTCGGAGAACTGTGCCTCGTTCATGCTGTGCGGGTCGCTGGCGGCGTTGGCTTGGGTCTGCGACCCGGGCTGGCCGGCGCTGGGCAGGCCCGGCGAGCCCGTCCACAGATAGCCGCTGCCGGCGACGATCAGCACCATCACCGACAACAGCCCCACCATGTTCCAGGACGGGCGCGGCGCGGCAGCGGGCAGGCCCTGCGCCGACGCCGGATCCTTCATCACCTGTTCGAGCAACTTGCGCTCGAGGGGTGCCTTGGCGGCCTCGTAGGCCTTCTGGTCTAGCGTGCCGCTTTCGTGCAGCGACTTCAGCTGCTGCAGTTGCTGGCGCAGCGTGGCGATAGGGTCGTTCATGGGGCGGTGGTTCCAGGCCGACCGCTGTCGGACGCGCGTGCGTCCTGATCGTGGTCATCGGCCTCGTCGGGTTCGAATTGGTCGGCGGGCATGCGGCTGCGGCGACGGAGCACGACCGCCAGGATCGCGAGGCCGCCCACCAGCAGCGCCGCCGGGCCGTACCACAGCAGCGCGGTGCTGGTCTTCACGGGCGGGCGGTAGAGCACGAAGTCGCCGTAGCGCGCGGTCATGTAGTCGACGATTTCCTTCTCGCTCTGGCCCTTGCGCAGCATCTCGCGCACCTGGTTGCGCAGGTCGACCGCGAGATCGGCGTTGGAGTCGGCGATGGTCTGGTTCTGGCAGACCAGGCAGCGAAGTTCGGCCGCCACGGCCAGCGTCCGCTTCTCGAGCGCCGGATCGGCCGAAACGTCGGCGGCATCCTTGGCGTGCACAACCGCCACCGTTGCCCAAGCCGCGCAAGCCAGCGCGGCGGCCCAAAGGAATCTACGCATTCAGCTCTTTCAGCAGCGGCTCGATACGCTCGCGCAGCACCTGCGGCGTGACGGGGCCGATCTGCTTGAAGCGGATCACGCCCTGCTTGTCGATGACAAAGGTTTCGGGCACGCCATAGACGCCGTAGTCGATGCCGACCAGGCCCTTCAGGTCGTGCAGCGAGGCCTCGTAGGGGTTGCCGAAGCGCGCCAGCCAGTTGATGGCGTCGGGCCGCTGGTCCTTGTAGTTCAGGCCGTAGATCGGCACCGGGCTGCGCTTGGCGAAGTCCACCAGGATCGGGTGCTCTTCGCGGCACGCCACGCACCACGAGGCCCAGACATTCAGCATCCACACCTTGCCGGCCAGGTCTTCCTTCGTGAGGGTCTGCGCCGGGTCGTCGAGGCGCGGCAGCGCAAAGGCCGGCGCAGGCTTGCCGATCAGAGGTGAAGGCACCTCGCGTGGGTTGAGGTTCAGTCCCACCGCCAGGAAGCCCAGCATGACCGCGAACAGCGCCAGTGGTGCCAGGTACTGCCACTTCTTCATGCGAGGGCCCCGGAGGCGCCACCGCGGGCTTCCTGTTCACGGCGCACGGTGCGGTAGCGCCGGTCGCTGGCGGCCAGCACGCCGCCCAGAGCCATCAGCACGCAGCCGCCCCAGATCCAGGTCACGAAGGGTTTGTAGTACAGCCGAACGACCCAGGCGCCGCTGCCGGTGGGCTGGCCCAGTGCGACGTAGATGTCGCCCATCGGCCGACTCCGGATGGCCGCCTCGGTCATCGGGTTCTGCTGCACACGGTAGACGCGCTTTTCAGGCCGCATCTGGGCCAGTTCGCGCCCGTTCTTGCTGAGCGTGATCAGCCCCTGCTCGGCCTTGTAGTTCGGGCCCTGCACGTTTTGCACACCCTGGAAGGTGAACACCCAGCCGGCGATCTCGGTGGTGTCGCCGACGGCCATGTTGACGTCGCGCTCGACCTCGTAGGTCTTGACCATGGTCACGCCGATGATGAAGACGCCGATGCCGAGGTGCGCCAGCATCATGCCGTGCACCGCGCGCGGGATCTGGCGCCAGCGATGCATCAGCGAACTGCGCATGCCGCCGACCGGCCTGACCCGTTCCCACAGGTCGGTGGCCACCGAGGCAAACACCCAGAAGGCCGCGAAGAGCCCGAGGCCGCCAAGCAACGAGACGCGGCCCTCCAGAAGCTCGGTCAGGACCGCCGCCACGACCGCCACACCCACCGCCCAGCGCAGCCTGCGGCCCAGGTCGGGCAGCTCGGTCTTCTTCCAGCGCGCCAGCGGGCCGATGCCCATCAGCAGCACCAGCGGCGCCATCAAGGGCACGAACACGGTGTCGAAGTAGGGCGGGCCGACGGAGATCTTGCCCATGCCCAGCGCATCGAGCAGCAGCGGGTACAGCGTGCCCAGCAGCACGGCAGCGCAGGCCACCACCAGCAGCACGTTGTTGGCCAAGAGGAAAGTCTCGCGCGAGGCGGCCTCGAAGCGCGAACCCAGGCCGACCTTCTGCGCGCGCCACGCATACAGCGCCAGCGAGGCGCCGATGACGACGGTCAGGAAGGCGAGGATGAACAACCCGCGCCGCGGGTCGGTGGCGAAGGCGTGCACCGACGACAGGACGCCCGAGCGCACGAGGAAGGTGCCCAGCAGCGACAGCGAGAAGGCCATGATGGCCAAGAGCACCGTCCAGCTCTTGAATGCGCCGCGCTTTTCGGTCACCGCCAGGGAGTGGATGAGCGCCGTGCCCACCAGCCACGGCATGAAGGACGCGTTTTCGACCGGGTCCCAGAACCACCAGCCACCCCAGCCGAGCTCGTAATAGGCCCACCAGCTGCCCAGAGCGATGCCCAGGGTGAGGAAGATCCACGCCGCGGTCGTCCAGGGGCGCGTCCAGCGAGCCCAGGCAGCGTCGAGATTGCCGCCGATCAACGCCGCCACGGCGAAGGCAAAGGCCACCGAGAAGCCGACATACCCCATGTAAAGCATGGGCGGGTGGAAGATCATGCCCGGATCCTGCAGCAGCGGGTTCAGGTCGCGGCCGTCGGCGGGCACCGGCGTCAGCCGGTCGAAGGGGTTGGACGTGAGCAAGGTGAAGAGCAGGAAGCCCACCGTCAGCCAGCCCATCACCGACAGGATGCGCGCCACCATGGCCGGGGGCAGGTTCTTGCTGAAGACGGCTACGGCCAGCGCCCAGCCGGCCTGCATCACCAGCCACAGCAGCATGGATCCTTCGTGTCCGCCCCAGACGGCGGCGATGCGAAACTGCAGCGGCAGCGCGCTGTTGGAGTTCTGCGCCACGTAGAGCACCGAGAAGTCGTGCTGCACGAAGGCCCAGGTCAGGCAGAAGAAGGAGATCAGCACCAGGCCGAAGAGCACGATCGTGGCCGGCCGCGCCAGAGCCATCAAGTCGCCACGGTTGCGCTGCGCGCCGACCAGCGGCACCACGCCGAGCACGATGGACACGCCCAGCGCCAGCCAGAGGATGAAGTGACCGATCTCCGGGATCATTGCGGTGCCCCCTTGCTGAGTGTCTGGTTCATCTTCTGGTAGTCGGGGTGGCCGCCGTCCTTCAGGGCGCCCGCAGCTTCGGGCGGCATGTAGTTCTCGTCGTGCTTGGCCAGCACTTCGCGGGCGACGAAGACCTCACCCTGCAGCTGGCCCTGTGCGACGACGCCTTTGCCCTCCTTGAACAGGTCGGGCAGGATGCCTTCGTAGCGCACGGGCACCTTCTGCGCGCTGTCGGTGATGATGAACTGCACCTTCGTGCCTTCGACCTTCACCGAGCCGGTCTCGACCAGACCACCGACGCGGAAGGTGCGTGCGCTGGGTGCTTCCTTGGCCACCACCTGGCTGGGCGAATAGAAGAAGACCAGGTTGCTCTGGAACGCGTTGAGCACCAGGGCCACCACGATGCCGGTGGCTGAGAGCAGGCCACCGAGGATGGCAAAACGCTTGTGGCGGGGTTTCATGAGGGATCCTCCTGGTCTCGGGTTTGGACGGCAGCATCACGCAGTGCCTGGCGGTGGCGGTGGCGGGCCAGCAGCGGCTCGGCCAGCATGAAGGCCGCACACACGATGTACGAGCCCCACACGTAAAGGCCGTAACCACCCATGTGGAAAAAATCTGAAGCGCTGCTCCACATCATCGCGCGATTCTCCCCTGCACCAGTTCGGCCACCCACGACGCATGGGATTCGCGCTCGATGGTGAGCGCACGGGCACGCATGAAGACCACCGCGAAGGCGTAGGCCCAGCAGGCGATGGCCATCAGCAGCATCGCCAGAAGCATGGTGGAGGCCATGGACGAACCCTTGGTGACGCTGACGCTGGCGCCCTGGTGCAGCGTGTTCCACCACTTCACCGAGAAGTAGATGATGGGCACGTTCACGCTGCCTACCAGCGCCAGCAGCGCGCCGGCGTGGTCGGCGCGGCGCTGGTCGTCGATGGCGTTGACGAGCGCGATGTAGCCCAGGTAGAGGAAGAGCAGGATGAGCTCGGTGGTCAGCCGCGCATCCCAGACCCACCAGGTGCCCCAGGTTGGCTTGCCCCAGATGGCGCCGGTCCACAGCGCCAGGAAGGTGAACATGGCACCGGTGGGGGCGATGGCGCGCGCCAGCATCGAGGCCATGCGCGCGTTGAAGGCCCAGCCGATGCCGGCCCAGAAGGCCATGACGAGGTAGAGCAGCATCGACATCCAGGCCGTCGGCACGTGGATGAAGATGATGCGGTAGGCGTCGCCCTGTGTCGCATCGGTGGGCGCGACGAAGAAGCCGATGTACAGGCCCGCGATCGCAAAGCCGAAGAAGGCCAGCCAGCACACGGGTATGGCCCAGCCCATCAGCTTGTAGAAGCGCGATGGCGCGGCAAAGGTGAACAGGCGCAGCCCGGGTGCGTTCACGCGTAGGTCCTCATTCCGTTGAGATTCGCAGTGCGGCTGAAATGGCCAGAGGCACGCCGATGACCGTGGTGATGAGCAGGGCGGCGAGCAGCGAGAAGTGGCCCGAGGCCGACATGCCCGATTCCACCGTGCCCACCGCACCGGCACCGAAGATCAGCGCCGGGATGGCCAGCGGCAGCACGATCAGGATCAGCAGCATGCCTCCGCTGCGCAGGCCCAGCGTCAGCGCCGCGCCGAGGGCGCCGAGCAGGCTGAGGATGGGCGTGCCCAGCACCAGCCCGGCCACCAGCGCAGCCAGCGCCGGCCCGGACATGTCGAAGAGCAACCCGACCAACGGCGTGGCCACGATCAGCGGCAACCCGGTGACCAGCCAGTGTGCGCAGCACTTGGCCGCGGCCAGCGCGACGGCCGATTGCGGCGCCAGCAGCATCTGTTCCAGCGAGCCGTCGCCGTGGTCGCCGGCAAACAGCGAACCCACCGACAACATCGAGGCCAGCAGCGCGCACACCCAGACCACGCCCGGCGCCATGTCGCGCAGCATGGCGGTCTCGGGGCCCACGCCCAGCGGGAACAGGCTGATGGCGACGATGAAGAAGGCCAGCGGCAGCAGCGCGTCGATGCGCCGGCGCGAGGCCAGCTTGAGGTCGCGCGCCAGCACGCAGGCGAAGACCTCGGTCATGGAGCCGCCGGCGTCGGTGGGGGATGAGCTCATGAACAGGCATAGGGTTCGAGGTCGAAGATCGATGGCGCCGGGTGCGTCAGCGTCAACGGCTGGTGGCTGGTGAGCAGCACGCAGCCGCCCGCCGCAGCATGGCTGCCGATGATCTCGTTCAGCGCCGCCACGCCATCGGTGTCGAGCGCGTCGAAGGGTTCGTCGAGCAGCCACACCGGCGAACCCATGGCCAGCACCAGCCTCGCCAGCGCCACGCGCCGACGCTGGCCTTGGCTGAGCGTGCGCACCGGGGCGTGCTGGCGGTTGCCGACCCCCATGCGCCGCAGGGCCTGGGCGATCAACGCATCGTCGGCCGGCAGACCGTGCAGGCGCGCCAGGAAGCGCAGCGCCTCGGTGGCGCTGAGGTCGTCCTTGAGTGCGTTCTGATGGCCGACGTAGACCCAATGGCGCCGCCATGCAGGCCCGCCTTCGCGCAGTGACTTGCCGGCGATGCGGATCTCGCCGGCCATCGGCGTCGACAGACCCGCCAGAAGCCGCAGCAGGCTGGTCTTGCCGCGGCCGTTGCGGCCACGCAGCCACGTCACGCTGCCAGGCGCCAGCGCGAGTTCCAGGCCGCTGAAGAGGGGGCGGTCACCGCGCTGGCCGGCCAGCCCGCTGGCTTGCAGCACCACGGCGGCGGCCCCGGCGGGGCGGGCGGTGGCGACGGTGACGGGTGGGGACTGCAAGATGCGGGGATCTGGACCAGGACGACGGGCGGTGCCGTGGGCGGACGGTGGGTACGAGGGGCTCCGCGCTGAAGGGTCGAATTGTAGGTGCCCGACCCTGGTGCCCCGCTGAAGACCCGGCGGCGCCGACGGTCTGCATGCGCCGGCGGCGAAGGGTGCCCCAGGCCGCCGGGTGCACCCTTGATCTTCGTCATGTTTGCTGCCGGGCACACTGGGCGGCCCGGGCACCGGCCACAGGCGGATGCGTGCGATGGTGCCGTTATGCCGCCCGGCCTTGCGCAGGAGCAAGGTGAGCCATGGCCGGCCGCGGTGGAATGCAGACGGGTCTCGGTCCGGGCCGGCACTACCCCAGGGAAACCCCGCACGCGGCGCGGGTACCCTGCCCACAAGATGCCGCGATGGAGTGCTTCATGAAAAGACATCTGCACTGCGGCAGTCGCCGTTCCTTGGTTGCGGTGCTTGCGCTGGCCGTGCTGGCCAACCTGGGCCTGTCGGCTGCGCAGGCGGCCACGCCCGCGGAATTGCTGGCCGTCTACGAGGCACAGGCCAAGGCGCCGGGCTCGCCGGAACGGGGCCAGAAGCTGTTCACCCAGAACTTCGGCCGCGAACTCGGCTTCAGCTGCTCGTCCTGCCATGGCGCTGAGCCGGTGAAGAACGGGCGCGACCAGGTCACCGAGAAGCTGATACGCCCGCTGGCGCCGGCCGCCAACCCGCAGCGCTTCACCGACAAGACCAAGGTCGACACCTGGTTCCGGCTGAATTGCACCGACGTGGTGGGCCGCGACTGCAAACCGGGCGAAAAAGCCGACGTGATGAGCTGGCTGCTCACACTCAAGCCCTGAACCACCCCAAACTTCCGCGTCGCGCGCCGGTACCGCAGGGGCGCACGCGGCGCTTGCTGCACATGGGCCGCGCGATGGGCGAACTCGCCGCCGGCGCTGCCGCGGAAGGCATGGCGCGGCTCGCACGCGGCGAGAACCTCGCGCTGTCGCAACTGTTGCTGACGCCGGGCAATGCGCGTCGTCTGGCCGAGCGCCTGTCGACGATGCGCGGTGCGGTGATGAAGGTGGGCCAGTTGATGTCGATGGACGGCAAAGGCGTGCTGCCGCCGGCCTTCGCCGAACTGCTGGGCGGCCTGCGCGACCGTGCCCACCACATGCCCGCCACGCAGCTGACCGAGGTGCTCGAGCGCGAATACGGCAGCGACTGGCACCGCCGCTTCAGGCGTTTCAGCTTCGAGCCCGTAGCCGCGGCGTCCATCGGACAGGTGCACCGCGCCGAGACGCACGACGGCCGGGCGCTGGCGCTGAAGATCCAGTACCCGGGCGTGCGCCGCAGCATCGACAGCGACGTCGCCAACCTGGCGCTGCTGGCGCGCACGCCCGGGCTGGTGCCGTCGGGGCTGGAAGTGGCGCCGCTGCTGGAGCGTGTGCGTCTGCAGCTGCACCACGAGACGGACTACCGCGCCGAAGCGCGGAGCGCCATCGCCTACCGCGCCCTGCTGGGCGACGACCCGGTGCTGAGGGTGCCCGCGGTGGCCGAGGAGCACTGCACTGACCACATCCTGGCCACCGACTTCGTGCCCGGCATCCCGGTCGACCGCCTGGCCGGCCCTGGCCACCCGCAGGCCGTGCGGGACCACGTGGCGCTGGCACTGGCGCGCTTGTCGGTGCGCGAATTCTTCGACATGCGCCTGGTGCAGACCGACCCCAACTTCGGCAATTACCTCTTCGATGCCGACAGCAGGCGCGTGGCGCTGCTGGACTTCGGCGCCACCGAGGCCGTGAGCGACGAACGCGTCGAACAGCTGCGTGAACTGGGCCGCGGGCTGCGAGACGGCGACGCGCCGCGCATCCGTGCCGCGGCGATGGCAGTGGGCTTCGTGGCCGAGGAAGACCCGCCGCGGCAGACGCACGCCATTCTCGACATGATGGCGCTGGCCGGCGAGCCGCTGCAGCAGCGCGGCGTCTACGACTTCGGCAGTTCCAACCTCTTCGGCCGCGTCTTCGACCAGGGCCGTGCGCAATACCTGGGCGAAGGCTACGCGCGCACGCCGCCGCCCGACCTGCTGTTCCTGCAGCGCAAGTTCGTCGGCACCTTCATGCTGTGTTCGCGCCTGCAGGCGCGGCTGGACGTCGGCGCGCTCTTCGGGGCCCACCTGTCGTAGCGGCAGGCGGGGCGCCTCGTCGCCATGCTTGATGTGCCACAAGTGCCCCCGCGGGTATCGCGGTTCCAATGCCGCATCGTCGACCCGCAGGAGAACCGCCGTGCTCAAGGACCTCTTCACCACCGATGTCGGGCTCATGACCGTGATCGGCCTGACCTTCATGCTGGGGATGGGCGCCTTCTTCATCCGCTACTTCCTGAAGCACATGCGCGAAGACGGCGAGGCGGCTGCGCGCCAGCTCAAGCGCTGAATCCACGAGGTCCGCCGCGCGCGGGCGCATCGGCGGCGGCAAGGAGTTCAGCCCGTCAGTACACGCCGGGCAGGAAACGGGCCGTGCGCGCGCGGTAGGCCGCGTAGCCGGCGTGGTGCACCATCAGCCACCGCTCTTCCAGCCCGGCCTTGGCGCCCAGCACGGCCGCCAGCGCGACGAGGCATACCCACCCAGGCCAGCCCCCCACCGCGGCCACGCAGGCCGCGCCGCCCAGCAGCACGGCGCTGTACATGGGGTGGCGCATCCAGCGGTAGGGCCCCTGCTGCACCAGCTGCCCGCCGGCCTTGGGTGCCGGGTGGATGTTGAAGTTGCCCGGGCGGTTGCTGCCCAGCGCCCAGGCCCCCAGCCCGACTGCCGCAGCGGCCAGGGCCCAGGCGAAGATGCCTGCACGGCCGCCGAGGAAGTCCGGCGCCGCCAACCAGGCCAGCGCAGCGATGAGCGACAGCTGCAGCGCCACCAGCACGTGGCCGATGCCCCGTCCGCGGGCGTCGGTGGCCGCGGTGGGTGCCGCGTCGGGGCGGGGGCCTGCCATCAGGCTGCCCGGCGCAGCAGCCGCACGTGCATCGGGCGCTCGAAACGCGCGCCGCCAGGGCTGGCGTGCGGCGCGAAGGCGGCCTGCACGCGAGCGAGCAGGGCATCGTCGATGGCATGGTCGCTGAATGTCGTGCGCATCATGCGCTGCTCGAAGTCGGCGAAGTCGCGGAACTGCACCGGCATCACGAAGTGGTGCTCCGTCTCCGCGTCCCAGAGGTCGGTGCGCAAGGTCGAGTCCACGGCCGCCTGCGCGGCGGCGCGCACCTTGCCCTCGTCGTGGAAGAGCCGCATCACGTCGTTCAGCGGGCCGGCGTAGACCGGCTCCGAGACGTATAGGTGCCCACCCGGGCGCAGCACGCGGGCAGCCTCGCCCAGCGCCTGCGCCATCAGCGGCAAGGGCACGTGGTGCAGCGACTTGAGCATGAGCACGAGGTCGAAGCTGCGCTCGCTGAACGGGATGGCCTGCGCCCCCGCGGCCACGAACTGAAGCCCGGCCTGCGGCGCGGCCAGGTTCTTGGCGTGCTGGCGCGCGTCGACCTCCAGCCCGGTGACATGGGTGTCGGGGTGGCGCGCCAGCAGTGCGCGTGCCAGCGCGGCGTTGCCGCAGCCGAGTTCGATGATGTCCCGGCCGGCCAGCGGCACGAGCTCGGCCAGCAGTTCGAGTTCGTCCTGGATCAGTGCGGGGGCGGGGATCGTGAGGGACATCGGGGCATCCGGGTTGGGGCTGCCGGCGCAAGCGGCAGCGCGCCGGGCGACAGGACGGGCAGGACCGCGTCGGACAACCGGCTCAGCGAGCTGTGGCCATCGGGCCTCGCCTCAGGGTCAGCAGCCGGCTTTCCAGCGCCGCGGCGTTGAGTACACCGAAGTGTGCCTCGACCTGGCGTCCGGCGGCATCGTAGAACAGCGTCGTCGGCAGCCCGGGCGAGCCCACCGCCGGGCCCAGCGCGGACGCTGCGTCCAGCAGCACGTTCTGCACCGCGTAGGGCAGGCCGGCCAGGTAGCGACGCACCGTGGCCTCGCTTTCGCCCTGGTTGACGAAGAGGAAGCGCAGGCCGGCCTCGCGCGCCTGCGCCGCGGCCAGCAGCGGCATCTCTTCGCGGCACGGCGCGCACCAGCTGGCCCACAGCACCACCACCGCTGGCAGGCCCTGCGCGGCCTGCGGCAGCGTCAGCCTGCCGGCGCCGTCGAGCGCCGCGACCTCCAGCGCAGGCATCGGCGTGCCGCGGGCTGGGGTCAGGGCGGCATGCAGGCCGAACCACAGCAGCGCCCCCGCGGTGGCACCTGCGGCCAGCGCACGCCGCAGCGCCGGCCTGCGCCATGCACGCCAGGCCAGCCAGCCCAAGCCCGCGGCCAGGCCGGCGCCGGCGTGCCAGCCACCGTCGCGCACGTCGATCACCGACCACGGTGCTGCGAAGTAGGCGTCGGCGTGCAGTGTCACGTAGGCCCCGCGCGCCGCCAGCAGGCCCAGCAGCGCGGCGGTGGTGAAGGCGTCGCCGGCCTGCGCGGCGCGGCGTGCGGCGCCATCGGGCAAAGCGCCGTCACCCGCCTGCGGCCGTCGCGCCAGCCGCGAGGCCAGCCACTGCGCGGTCAGCACTGCACCCAGCAGCAGCAACGGCGGCAGCGGCAGCGCCAGCGGGCCGAGCGAGATCGCGAGCATCGTCAGCTGCCCCGGCCGGCGTGCGCGGGCGTGGTGGCGTGCCTCACCGCGTCAGGCCAGCGCCGCCCCGGGGCCTGCCTTTGCGGGGTCTTGATCAGGTGCATACGCAATTGTCGAACACCAGGCCTGGCCCATGCCGGTGCGGGGGCTGTGCGCGCCTATGATCCAGCGCATGCAAACGGCCGTCGAACAGCCGCATACGCAGCCGTCCGCCGAGGTTGCGCAGCGCTTGCGGGTGCAGGTTGACGAAGGCCTGGCGGCCGACGAGGTCAGCGCGCGCCAGCAGCGTTTTGGCGCCAACCGCCTGCCGGAGGCTCCGCCGCGCTCGGTGTGGCAGCGCGTGCTGGCTCAGTTTCGCGACTTCATGATCCTGGTGCTGCTGGCCGCGGCGGTGGTCTCCGGGCTGATCGGCGACCTGGCCGACACGGTGGTCATCCTCGTCATCGTGCTGCTGAATGCCGCCATCGGCTTCTGGCAGGAATGGCGTGCCGACCAGGCCCTGGCTGCGCTGCAGCGCATGGCCTCGCCGCACGCCACTGTGCGCCGCGGCGGTGGCCAGGTGCAGGTGGTGGATACCGCGCACCTGGTGCCCGGCGACGTGGTGCTGCTGGAGGCCGGCAGCCTGGTGCCGGCCGACCTGCGGCTGCATGCGGTGGCGCAGTTGCGGGTCGACGAATCGGCGCTCACCGGAGAGTCGGTGACGGTGGAAAAGACCGACACCGGCCTGCCGGCCTTGCCCGGGGGTGAACACCCGCTGGGTGACCGCATCAACATGGCCTTCAAGGGCACGCTGGTGACGCACGGCCGCGCCGAAGGCCTGGTGGTGGCCACTGGCGCACAGACCCAGCTGGGCCAGGTGGCCACGTTGCTGGGCGAGGCCGGTGAACGTGCCACGCCGCTGCAGCAGCGGCTGGCGGCCTTCGGCAAGCGGCTGTCGGTGGTGGTGCTGGCCATCTGCGCGGTGATCTTCGCCATCGGCGTGCTGCGTGGCGAGGACGTGCTGCTGATGGCGCTCACCGCCATCAGCCTGGCGGTGGCCGCCATCCCCGAAGCGCTGCCCGCGGTGGTGACGGTACTGCTGGCGCTGGGCGCGCGGCGGCTGGTCAACGTCAACGCACTGGTGCGCCGGCTGCCCGCGGTGGAGACGCTGGGTTCGGTGACGGTGATCTGCTCGGACAAGACCGGCACGCTGACGCTGAACCGCATGACGCTGCGCGAGCACCGCACCTGGGCAACGAGCGACGCCGCGCTGTGGACCGCGCTGGTGCTGTGCAACGACGCCGTGGCCGGCGACGAGGGATGGCTGGGCGACCCCACCGAGACGGCGCTGCTCGAAGCGGCGCAGGCCGCGGGCATCGAGGTCAGTGCATTGAAGGCCGCCCGGCCGCGGCGGAAGGAATGGCCATTCGACGCCGACCGCAAGCGCATGAGCACGCTTCATGCGCAGGTGGCGGAAGACACGGCAGATGCGCCCCCGGCGCCCGGCGGTTGGCGGGCCTACGTCAAGGGTGCGCCCGAGTCGGTGCTGCCGCGCTGCGTGGCGGGCGCAGCGCGCGACGAGGCGCTGGCCCTGGCCACGCAGTGGGCGGCGCAGGGCCTGCGTGTACTGGCGGTCGCGCAGCGCGAGGGCCAGGAGGAGGTGAGCACGCTCGACGCCGACGCGTTCGAGCAGGGCCTGGTGCTCATCGGCCTGGTTGGCCTCATCGACCCGCCGCGCCCCGAAGCGCGCCTTGCGGTGGCCGAATGCCTGACGGCCGGCATCCGCCCGGTGATGATCACCGGCGACCATCCGGCCACTGCGCTGGCCATTGCGCGCGATCTGGGCATCGTTGCCGATGGCCGCGGCGTGGTGACCACCGGCCCCGAGCTGGCGCAGCTCGACGACGCTGCGCTGGCCGCACTGGTGCCCCGCGTGGCCGTCTATGCGCGCATGGACCCGGCACAGAAGATCCGCATCGTGCAGGCGCTGCAGTCGCGCGGCGACTTCGTCGCGATGACGGGCGACGGCGTCAACGACGCGCCGGCGCTGAAGGCTGCCGACATCGGCGTGGCCATGGGCAAGGGGGGCACCGACGTGGCGCGCGAGGCTTCGGCGCTGGTGCTGCTGGACGACAACTTCGCCACCATCGTCAGCGCGGTGCGCGAAGGCCGGCGCATCTTCGACAACATCCGCAAGTTCATCCGCTACGCGCTCACCGGCAATTCGGGCGAGATCTGGGTGTTGTTCCTGGCGCCTCTGCTGGGCATGCCGATTGCGCTGCTGCCCATCCACATCCTGTGGGTGAACCTGGTCACCGATGGCCTGCCCGGGCTGGCGCTGGCCGCCGAGCCGGCCGAGAAGGGCGTGATGCAGCGTCCGCCGCGGGCGCCGAACGAAAGCGTCTTCGCACACGGACTGTGGCAGCACGCGCTGCTGGTGGGCCTGCTGATGGGCGCGCTGTGCCTGGGCGTGCAGGCCTGGGCGCTTAGCGATGGCAACACGCGCTGGCAGACGATGGTCTTCACCGTGCTGACGCTGGCGCAGATGGCGCATGTGCTGGCCATCCGTTCCGAACGCGACTCGCTGTTCACGCAGGGCCTGCGCAGCAACCTGCCGCTACTGGGCGCGGTGGCGCTGACGCTGATGCTGCAGCTGGCGACGATCTACGTGCCCGTGCTGCAGCCCATCTTCCGCACCCAAGCGCTGAGTGCCGGCGAGCTGGCGCTGTGCTTCGCGCTCGCCGCGGTGGTGTTCGGCGCGGTCGAAGTCGAGAAAGCCTGGCGGCGACGCCGGGCGCCCGCCTGATGCGGGAGCGACGACGGGCGTGAAGGTCGAAGGTCACAACGCGCTTGAACTGTTCATTGCTCCCGAGGTACCTCATGACATCGGCCCTTACTGGCCAGGTCGGTGAGCACGTCTTCGAGGTGGCCCCTGTCAGCCAAACCAGAGTGCCGGGTCCAGCATCTGGATGCTGCCGACGAAACTGACCCCGCCGTCGTCGACCATGGCCTGCACGTTGAGGTCCAGGCTGGCCGCCCAGGCGAACACATCGGCCTGCGAGGCCCACGTCTTGTCGGCGCCGATCTGCGCGGCGTAGGCGGTCACCACCTCGGCCGTCGGCGCCTCACCCACCAGGCGCGTATAGAGGTGCGCCACCAGGTCGGCATTGCTCAGGTTCGGCGGCGCATAGCTGTCGAGCATCGCAGCAGCCAGCGCCCGCATGTCGGCGCTCCCGTCGGCTACAGCCGTCCAGCGGCTCAGCTCCGGCTGGGTCGGCAGCTGGCCGAAGGCAGCCTGCCACAGCGCCGCGGCCTGAAAGGCCTTGCCGTCGGCGGTGGTGTCGATGGCGTAAAGACCATCATCGAGCCGCACACGCTCGATACCTGTCAGGTCGACAGTGCCCAGCGAACTGCCCAGCCGGGCGAGCTGGCCGGGCTGGAAAACGAAGTCGGCCGGCCGCTGCAGCACGTCGGCAGTCGTCACCGGCAGCACCAGCGTGTCCACGCCGGCGCCGCCGTCGATTCGATCGGCACCACCCCAGGCGTGCACGATGTCGTTGCCGGCACCCGCGCCGATGCGATCGGCCAAGGGCGTACCGATCAGCGCATCAGCGTCGTTGCCGCCGTCCAGGTTCAGGCCGCGGGTGGCGAAACTGCGTGTCTGGATGCCCTCGACGCTGCCGTCGCCGCCGCTATAGCCGTCGCTCGCCGCCAGCCAGGTGACCGAGAAGCGTCCGTCCTGCAGCGCCGCCAGCCGGGCCTGGCTCTGGTGGCCGCCAGCCTCGTGCACCACCACGGTGTCCCCCAGTGACTGGCCGTTGGCGTCGAAGGCGCGCACATGGGTGTCGACCCAGCCGCGACCGGTCCAGGCTACGGCAAAACCGCCGCCGTCCAGGCCCACCAGGTCGCTGAGGCCCAGGGACTGGTCTTCACCGGAGACCGCCACCTCGGAACCCATGCGTTGACCCTGGGCATCGAACACCTGCGCACGCAGCAGCAACGTCCAGTCGCCGCGCGTGGCGTCGGCCGGCAGCCTGGTCTGCCAAACTGCAACGAAGCCGCCGCCATCGAGCGCAGCCACGCGCACCTGACTCTGCTCGGACGTCGTCGTGCCGTTGACGACGAAGGTGTCGCCACGCGGCGCGCCGTCGGCGTTGACCAGGCGCGCACGGATGCCGCTGCCGTCGCCGTCGCCGCTGGCGGGGTCGCGGTGCGTCCAGGCCAGCACCAGGCCGCCGTCAGACAGGCCGTCGGCGCTCCACTGCGCACCGGCTCCCTGGCCGCCGATGGCCTGGACCACCTCGGAACCCAGCGCACCCCCGGCAGCGTCGTGCAAACGCACCACCAGCTTGGCCGAGTCGTAGTAATAGCCATCCAGCCAGATGTGCGCTGCGCCTCCGCCGGCCAGCGCCTCCGGAGACGGCGAGAAGCACCAGCTGCCGGTCCAGACCTGCTCGCTGCCCAGTGCCTGGCCATCGGCGCCGTAGACCCGGGCCTTGATTCCCGGGCCGCCTCCGCAGCCATTGGCATTGCAGGACAACGACCAGTCCTCCCAGGCCATCAGGAAGCGCCCGCTCTCCAGCGCCGCGACCGACACCCCCCTCTGGTCGTTGGCTGTGGTCTGGTTCACGAGCACCTGGGCGCCCAGCGCCTGCCCATGCGGAGAGAAGAAGCGTGCCATCGCCGCCTGGCTGCCGGGCAGGTCTTCGGTGTCGCTGCCCGGATGATCGGCTCCGCCCCAGAATCCCCAACCGTCGGTCCAGGTGACCGCGATGCTGCCGTCGGGAGTGACCGCCACGTCGGGATCGACCTGCCAGCCGCGGTCGCGGTTGTTGACGGCGATCTCGGGGCCGCGGGCCGTGCCGTCGGTGTTGAAAAGGCGCATGCGGATGTCCGACGCGGCGTTGCCGGCGCCGGGCAGCAGCCCCTCACCCTGTGCGTCGTAGTTGACCCAGACGGCGACGTAGCCGCCGTCGGGCAAGGCCGCCACCTGGGCCGCGCCCTGCGACCCGTAGCGCTCCTGGTTGACCGACTTGACGTTGCCATAGGGCAGTGCCGACGCAGCCATGTTCATTCCTTTCATGAACGCGATCCGAACATGGCCGATCTGATGCCGACGCGTCCTGCTCCCCCTTGTGCCAAGTCAAGTCGGCGGCTTTGCTGTGTCGAGCGTGCTCTCTAGTTGGGGCAACGTGGTTGCCCTTCGATGTCGGTTTCCCGGGCCGGAGGATGCGGGCCCAGTGGCTCGGGAACCTAGGCGGCGCTCGAGGTCGCCGCCGGCCGGGATGACCGGTGCCTCACGCTGCCCGTCGGTGCTGCACACTCTGCGCATGCCACGCCCAGCCCCCGCCCGAGCCCTGCCCGCGGTGCCGGGCTGGCCACGCGCCCGCATCGATACGCGGCTGCCCTCTCCGGCCAGCCGCGGCGATGCCGATCGGGCCCGGTTCTGGACCGATCTGGAAGCGCCGCTCGACCCGACCCGCCTACCGGCGGTGATCCAGAACGACCGGCCGGGTCGGGCGCGCCGTGCAGGCCGGCGCGTCCTGATCGGCGCCCTGGTGCTGCTGCTGCTGTCAGGCGCGGCCCACCTCACGCTGTGGGCCGACGCGCCGTGGGAAGAGATCCTGCTGGGCGTGGCCGGCCTGCCCGCGCTCCTGGCCTTGCTGGGCGCGGCATTGCTGTGGGCGGTGCGCGGCCAGCCCGACTCCCTGCGGCTGGAGCTGAGTGCCCACCGCGTGCGCTTCGGCTTGCCACCGACGCAGTGGGAGGAGGCGCTGTCGGCCTACGCTGGGCTGGCCTTGCGCCGCCATCTGATCCGGGACCCGACCCGCAACCTGGCTCGTCACTACTCGAGCGGCGAACGGGCAGCCGGCATGGACCGGCGCGTCGAGCGCTGGTGGATTGAACTCGTGCACGAAGACCCAAAACGCACCGTGGTGCTGTGGGCCAGCGACGAGCCCATGGACGATGGCCTGGAGCGCGTCGACGCCCTCGCCGCATCACTGGGCCTGCCGATCCTGACCACCTCCGACCGTTACTGGGTCGACGACGCGGACGACATCGAGTTGCCAGCGGCCCGCTCCGCAGCCGAAAGCTCGGCCAGGCGCGCGCTGGCCGCTGGCAGCGGGCGTTGGATCCCCACGCTGCTTGCGCTGTGCGTGATGCTGCCCCTTGCAGTGGGCACGGGCTGGCTGGCCTGGACGGTGTCGCAACAGACCCAGGCGGTGCTGCAGACATGGCAGCCGGTGCAGGTGACGGTGTTGGACAAGTCGGGCGTCGACACGATGCGCCTGGCCATCGTCGATGCCGGCGGCCAGCGGCGCGATGCCGATGTGACGCGCACGACCGACCTCAAGGCCTACGCCACGGGCGAGAGTTTTGCGGCCTACGCCGACCCTGCCCAGCCGGACGTGCTGCGCCCGGCCAGCGCCGCTTCTCTGTGGGGTGGCGTCGGCTTCCTGATCTTCTTCGCAGCCGTGTTCGGCGGCATTGCGCTCTTCCTGCTGCGCACCCGCCTCGCGCCGCAATAGTCGCGTCGCCAGGCCCGGGTCGCTCAGTCGCGCGGCGCCAGGCGCAGCCACAGCTGCGCATCGAAGGGCACAGGCACCCCAGCGGCCGCGGTGCTTGCCGGGACACTGGCAGCGTGCACATCCGCGCGACCGAACAGCAGCTTTTCGTGGCCGACCCCCAGCACGCGGTAGGCCGTGCCCTCGAAAGGCGCAGCCAGGCGCTGCAGAAGCCGCGGATCCTTGAAGACGAAGTCGGCCAGACGCTCGCGCTCGCCCGTCGGGGTACGAGCGATGCGGAAAGCCCAGCCCGGCGATGCCAGGGCCACGTCGGCGATGTGCTGCGAAAGCCACGGATAGTGCAGCGCGCGCCCCAGGGCCAGCGAGGACACCGCCGCAGTCGAACGCGGGCGGTCGTGCAGCCATTGCACGATCACCTGCTGGTAGGCCGCTTCGTCCACCCTGCACGAAGCGGCTGACGAGACATCCGGACGCAGCGACGCCGACACGCCCGAGGGAGCCTCTTCGATGAACGGCGCGCAGGTGGCGCCGGCCACCAGGCTGGCGGCCAGGCCCGCAGCCAGGGCCACCGGGCGCAGCGCAACCCTGCCACCGCCGAATCGGCGAGCAGCCGTCACGGCAGCGCCCCCATGGCGGCCAGTGCGGCACGGACCCAGGCCCCACGCTCGACCATCACGACCCCATACCCGGCCAGCGTCAGCGCCCAGAGGCCGGTCGCAAAGCCCAGCGCCACCGCAAACTGACGCCGGGCCAGCGCCGCGGCGTCGCCAAGGACGATTTCGTGCGCGGGTGACTGCGGGCCGCAGCCCACGTCGAGCACGGCCTGCGCGGCGCGCCAGGTGCCGACCACGGTCACCGGGACGCCGGGCGGCACGACACGTTCGCGGAACACCCAGGGCCGTTCCGGCAGGCGCTGCAACACCTCGGCCGGCGTGCTGCGGCCGACCTCCATCTGCAGCCGCTGCAGGGCCTGCGGGTTGATGAGATCGACCGTGCCAATGGCCCAGGCCTGCGCCGCCGACTGCAGGTCGAAGGCCGGCAACTCGGGTGCGAGCTGCCAGGCGGTTTCCGCCAGCACCTGCGCTGCCGCAGGGTGGTGGGCGGCGCCGGAGAACTGCTGCTCGGCAACAGCGCCCAAGCTCGGGAAGCCGCGCAGGCTCAGAACGCCCACGCGGCTGCGCAGCCGACACGGCGTGCTGCGCAGGCCGCGCCAATGCGGGCGCCGCGTGCCCACGTCGTCGCCGTCGGCTTCGGCGGCGCTACCGGCGTAGCGCACGAACAGCGCTTCGCGGCCGCTGAAGGGGGCCAGCACAGGCCGGCCTTCGGCTTGCAGTTCCCCGCTCAGGCGCACCAACGTGCCGTCACGCAAGGCCGCGGATTCGGGCTCGCCCCGGCGACGCCAGGCCTGCCACACGCCTTGCAGGCTGCCCAGGCTGAGCGTCACACCCAGGGCCAGCAGGCTGGCGAGGACCCAGGCATGGGGCAGCCCGAGCGCGTGCAGCTGACGGTGGGTCAGCCAGGCCGCGCCGGCAAACAGCGCGATCATTCCAAAGCAGCCCCAGCGCATCGGTTCGAAGCTTACCGATCTTGGCTGCGCGGTGTCGGCTGCCTAGTCCAGGTCGAATTGCCTTCGCCCATGAGGATGCTGGACGCCGGCCCGGCGGCAGCGACACCCACACCAGTGGCGGCGGCACCGCCTGGCACAACCCGATGCGAAGCCGCTGGTCTCTGAAGCTCGTCTTCCGAGACTCGATCAGGCTCAGCCGTGCCAAGGTGAACTGGGGGCGCCGCGCAACGCCGCGGTCACTGGAAGATGACCCGGCTCTGGATCACGCCCTGATTGCGATCGACGTGGTAGAGCATGTACTCGAAGTAACTGCGGCTGGCCATGCCGGTGGGCACTGGCACCACGGGCCAGGTGGCGAAGGATGTCGCCGCCGGGCCCGGATAAGTGCGCGTCAGCACCCGCAGCTTGGGCCAGGCCGCAGGGCTGACCACGCCCGTCTTGAGGCCCTCGATGTACTCCCAACCCTGCAGCAGCCGGAACGGCTGGGTGGTCGACAGCGAAGGCTGGAGGTTCCAACTCAGGCTGATCGGGGCCGGCGTCGCGCTCATGCCGTTGCTGCGCACGCCGGTCGCGCCGAGCGCGCCGAGGTTCAGTCTCGCGAAGTTGTCATTGGCCGTCGGGGCGGCGCCGCTGCCGGCCATCTCGACGAAGCTGCGCGGCAGCGTCGTCAAGGTCTCGTAGTAGGTGGCGATCGGGGTACTGCCGGCATGGCCGTTGACGGTCTTCCAGCCGTCGTCGTTGTAGACATCAAGCCGGTAGACGCCACCAGCCACCCAGCCCTGGCTGGCGAACTGCTGGTCGGCGGCCGCATTGGGCGTCGAGGTGTACCCGATGCCCCAGTTGTCGCCGGGGGCGCCGTAGGCCAGGCAGTCCGACGCGCTGGCCACCGGGGTGCCGGTGCCGGCGATGCCACAGTAGCGGAAGCTGTCCTCATCCAGCCAGTTGGCGTAGTTGCTGGCTTTGCCGGCCAGCTCCGGCGCCGACCGCATCAGGAACGGCGAGACCATCTTCCAGGACCAGGGCACGCTCACGCCATTGATGGTGGCCGCGGGCCCCGGGCCGCTGACCACGACGTACTTGGCTGCGGCCAAGGGGTCGGTGACGTTGACGCGGATGTCTCGCCGGTAGCGCACCGCCGGGCTGAGCGACAGGCCGGTGGTGATCGAGTAGCGCTGCTCGCGCGTGATGCGAGGCTGCAGCGAGAACCCCACAAGCCGCTGATCGCCATAGAAGCGCCAGGCCGTGCCGGCCTGGGCGCTGCTGCATCCGGGTGACCCCGCTGAACTGCCCGAGATCAGCGTCTCGACGACGGCGCCGGCAGTGCTGCCGTCCTTGTAGGCGATGTCGTACTGGATATCGACCTCGCGGCGGGTGCTGCCGTCGGCGTTGCCAAGGGTGCGCAATGCGAGCACCTGGATGTTGATGCGTCGCGCGCCGATGCGGTAGGCCTCGCTGGCGCGTGTGGTGGCCGGGTCCTCGTCGAAGTCGGCGACCAACCAGGCCCTGGTGCGGCCGTTGCTGCGGTAGCAGGTGTCGTTGAGCGACGTCGCCACGGCGCCGTTGGCGGGAACGGCGCTGGCCCACAGCGCGTCGAACGAGGCCATGAAAGACTGGATCTCGTCGGTCGTGGCCTGTGGCAGCAGCGTCGCGCTCTGCAAGGAGAACACGTAGTTGCCCATGTCGAGCAGCTTGACGTCGAGGTAGGTCTCCGTGCCCAGCCTCACCGCCGGGATCGTCAGCAGGCCGCTTGCGGGCTCGTAGGTGGCCACGCCAGGGGCTGCAGGCTTCTGCTCGGTGGCACCCTGCAGCGTGAAGGTGTAGTTGCCGACGTCGAGCAGCGTGACCTGGGTGTAGGTGCTCGAACCCACGCTTACCGAGGGGATCGTGACCACGTTCGTGGCGACGTCGTAGACCGTGACCTGGGCCGTCGCGGCGCCCACGGCACAGAGTTGAGCTGCCGCCCACGCCAATGCGAAGAAGTTGCAGTTCACGGAGGTACTCCTATGGACCATCGCTACCGACCCAGGCCGGGGACGGCCCGATGGGAGTCATCATCCCTGCATGGGACAGGGAATGCAATCCGGCGGCCGCTCGTGCTGTCGAACTTTGATCCGCCTGCTGGAGAATCGGTGGGCAATGTGCTGAGCGCGGTGCTGGCAGGACAAGACCACCGGGCCGCGCTCTCCGGCAGCAGCGTCGCTCAAGCCGTTGGCTCGATGAGGCGGTACTGCGCTGGGGGGTTCTTGCAGACCGGGCAGGCGCCCTCGGGCACCTTGTTCACCGTCGAGCCGCAGAGCTGGCAGATGAAGTAGCGGTCGGTCTTGTCGTCGATGGTGCGCGCCACGGTCTCGAAGAACGACGGCGTCCAGCGCTGGATCTGCTTGATCTTGTCGCGGTGCTGCTTCTCCGAGGCCCATGCGAACTGCACCGCGTCGATCGCATCGGCGTGCTTCTCACCGGAAATCTTCGCCAGCAACCCCGGATAGAAGCCGTCGATCGACGCCATCTCGCCGTTGGCGGCCAGGATCAGGTTGTCGCGGGTGCTGGCCAGGTTGACTGCCGGCTTGGGCAGCGGCACCAATTCCTCACCGAGGCGCGTCAGCACGCGGCCGAAGTTGCTGGCATGCACCTGCTCGGAGGCCGCAAAGGCCAGGAACAGGTAGGCGATGCCCCGATAGCCCTCGTCGCGGGCACGCTTGGCGAACTCGCTGTAGTGATAGTAGACGTTGGTTTCGTTCTCGCGCGCGGCCTTCATCGCGGCGATGGTCAACGGATAGGCCGCGGCGCGCACGCCGCCCGGGCGCGCCAGGCCGGCGCAAGCGATGGCGACCAGCGCCTGCAGGCAATGCCGCCGGCGCGGGGTCATGGATCGGCGTTGACCAGGGTCGATCTCAGCGCGGGGACTCATGGCGACTTCCTCTTGCAGGTTCGAGAACTTGCAGTAGGCGCCGCAGCGTCACGGGTGGCGATGACGCGCGTCAATCGCTGGCGTCCGAGGCGGCGAGTTGTTGCGCCGCGCCGACCAGAAAGTCATCGCGGCCGGCGGCGTCGTGCCGCTGGAGCAGACCCTGCAGGGCGGCCAGCCAGGCGGCACGTTCAGGCGGCGGGTCGACGGCGGGTCGGCGCGAGCTCAGGAACGCGAGACGGGCTGCTGCGGATGGCGCAACGGCGCGGTCGCACCCGTTCCAGGTGTCGGTGCTTGCGTCGGCGCTTGCGCTGGTGCCTCCGCCGGGGCTCGCAGCCACGGTGCCAGCGCCAGCACCAGCTGCTCTTGCGCAAACGGCTTGGTGACGTAGCCGTCCATGCCAGCCGCACGGCAGCGTTCGGCATCACCTTCCAGCGCGTTGGCGGTGAGGGCGACGATGGGTGTGCGACGCGTGCCCTGCGCGGCTTCCAGCGCCCGGATCTGCGCCGTGGCGGCGAAGCCGTCGAGCACCGGCATTTGGCAGTCCATCAGTACCAGGTCGACCGCATCGTGGCGCAGGAAAGCAACGGCCTCGGCGCCGTCGTGGCACTCGTGCACCTGCAGCCCGCGCTGCTGCAGCATGGTGCTGGCCACCAGCCGCACCACCGGGTTGTCCTCGACCAGCAGTACGCGCCCGGCCAGCGCCGGCAGGGGTTGCATTGCTGCCGGCACCACGGCGCTCGGCGGCCAGGCCCGCGGCAGCTGCAGCGCGAAGCTGAAGGTCGAGCCGCGCCCGGGCTCGCTGCGCAACTCGATCTCGCTGCCCATCAACTGCACCAGCCGGCGCGAGATGGCCAGGCCCAGCCCGGTGCCACCCCGCGTGCGACGGTCCGACGCATCGGCCTGCACGAAGGCCTCGAAGAGCTGGGCCTGCGCCGCCGTATCGATGCCGATGCCGCTGTCTTCGACCTCCAGGCGCAGGCCCAGCCGCGAGGGCGCGGCCTCGGTGACACGCAGGCGCAGCTCGACATGGCCCCGGTCGGTGAACTTCAGCGCATTGCCCACCAGGTTCAGCATCACCTGGCGCAGGCGCATCGGGTCGCCTTCCACCCAGCAGCCGTCGATGGACGGGTCGCAGTCGGCACGCAGCGCCAGCCCCTTGCGCGCCGCGCTGGCCGCAAACAGCGAGACGACCTCGGCCAGCAACTCGTCGATGCGGAAAGGTTGGGCCTGCAGTGTCAGCTTGCCGGCTTCGATCTTCGAGTGGTCGAGCACGTCGTTGATCACCGCCAGCAGAGCCTCACCGGAGCGGCTGGCCACCTCGAGCAGGCGCCGTTGCTCGTCGCCCGGCCCCAGGTCGCGCATCAGTTCCAGCCCGCCCAGCAAGCCCGACAGGGGCGTGCGCAGCTCGTGGCTCATGTTGGCCAGGAACTGCTCCTTGGCGCGCGAAGCGGCCAGCGCGGCGTCGCGCGCTTCGGCCAGTTCCTTCGTGCGCTGGTCGACGCGCTCTTCCAGGTGCAGGTTGAGTTCACGCTGGGCGGCGGCCGCAGCCTCTACCTCGCGCATCAGCACGCGCAGCCCGGCGCCCAGGCGGTGCATCTCGTCGCTGGCGCCGCGGATGGTGTCGTCGACGCGGCGCTCCAGACCCGCCGACAGCACACGCGTGGCGCCGAACTCGGTGGCCACTTCTTCCAGCATCACCAAGCGCCTGGCATGGCGGCGCAGCCAGCGGCCGAACACCAACCACCCCAGCAGCACCGCCACGACACCGGCGACGGCCACGATACCCAGCAGCTCGGCGGCGTTCGCCGGGCTGGCGATCTCGCGCACCACGTGCAGCGCCGGGCCGGGCCCGTCCAAGCCGCCCCAGTTGATGAGGCCCTGCGCGCGGCGCACCCCGTCGGCTGCAGCCAACCGCGGGGCGCCAGCGGAGTGAATCGAGGTCGCGACCTCGCTGCCCGCCCAGTGCAGGCTGATCGAGGTGTCGGGCACGACGTTGTCGCCGAGCAGGGTGTTGTCGACGGCCGCCAGCAGCACCAGGTCGCCCCGTGCCTGGCCGATGCGCACCGGCAGCCAGACCGTGCGGTAGAGCTGGCTTTGCGGCGCGTCGTAGACCCAACCGAACTGCGGCCGCGGCCCCGTCGGGGCGACGAGTGCTGGCGCCGCATCGCCGAACGAGCGCTGTCCCTGCGCGTCGTACAGTGCCAGGTGCTTGAACGACCAGCGCCCGCCCAGGCTGTTGACCAGGGTGGCCAGGCGAGCCTGGCGCCGCTCGGCATCCTCGTCGGCCAGCAGGCCGCTGAACTCAAGCTGCACGCGCAGCGTGTCGGCCTGGCGCAGCCAGCTGCCGTCGATGCCCTTCGTGCGCAGGGTGTAGTGGGCCAGGGCTTCATCGAGACTCAGCTTGGCCGAACGCTCCTGCAGCTGCGCGTAGACCACGGCCAGCACGGCCGCCAGCACCACCAGCGCCACCAGCGCCACGGCCGCCAGCCGCCAAGCCAGCACGCGCCGCAGCGGCCCGGCCGTGGCGGCGCGCTCGGGCGTGGCCCCTGTCCCTGCGGTCATGGCTGGCGGCCGGCCCAGCGGTCGATGACCATGCTCTCGACGCTGTAGCGTGCCGCGGCCGGCAAGTCGGGGTTGCTGCTGCGGAAGAAGAGCTCGGTCTCGCGCAGTTGCCCGGCCGAGAAGCGGCCGTCGGGGCTGTACTGCCGCGGGTACAGGCGCGCCGCGCTGATCACGGCCTGGCGGGCCGTGCCCTGCAGCTGCAACGCATCGGCCATCTCCTGCGCCGAGCGGGCGGCGATCCACTCCAGCGTACGCCGCACGAGGCTCACCATGCGCGCCGTGCGCTCGGGCCCGGCTTCGACGCGGTCACGGCGGCCGATCAAGGCCGCGCGCAGGAAGCCGGCCCCCGGCACGGTGGCGGCGTCGGCCGGCACACCGGTGGAGAAGAGGCGGAAGGCCAGCCCCTCATCCTCGATCTGGATGGCCACCGTGCCATCGGCCATGACGGCATCGACGCTCTGGCCGCGCAGTGCGGCCGACATCGATTCCCAGCTCATGCCGGACGAGATGAAGCGCAGGCTGTCCACCGGCACGCCGCGGCTGCCGAACACCTGTTCCGCCAGTTGCTGCGCCGTGGTGCGGTTCTGCAGCGAGTTGTTGTGCAGACCGATGACGCGGCCGCGCAGGTCGGCGATGCGGCGCACGCTGCCGCGCAGATCGCTGCGCACCAGCAGCGTGTAGACAGGCAGCCCGTGCACCGCCGCCAGGGCCACGAGCTGGGCCCGCCCGGCGGCGTTGGCCTCCATGGCGGCGGGCAAGCCGAAAGCCGCGAATTCCGCGTTGCCGCCTTGCAGCTCCCGGATCAGGATGCCGCCACCGCCTTCGAACTTCAAGCGCAGCGGCAGGCCGAGCTGGCGGTCGAGTCCCAGCTTGAGCGCCAGCTCGAAGGGCAAGGAGACCGAGCTGCCCGGCCCCGGCAGCACCACCACGGCGGGCCGCTCGGCCACGGGTTGCGCATGGCCACCAGGCGCCGCGAAGGCGCCGCACATCGCGCCCAGACCCCGCAGCACGACGCGACGCGACGGGTGGTCAACGGGCATGTTCCCCACACGCAGGGGACTGATCGCACGAGGAATGGTCATCAGTGAACGCGCCCGGACGAGACGGCCGCGAATTATGGCGTCGAAGCGGGTTGCGGGCGCAGCACGCCGGCAGGCCCACAGGCGACGGCAGGCCCATCGTGTGTTGTGTTTGGGAGCGGTCCTGCGACTTACCTGGCCGGCGCTGCCGCCGTGCTGGCGAGCGTCACGCGCAGTCTGCGCGGCTTGACCATCCCGCTGACCAGCGACTTCTAGCCCAGTACGTCGCGTGGGCTTCAGTCCCCCGGCAGCCAGCCCTGCGCCTGCAACAGCGTTTCCAGGCACTGCTCCCGCAGGCCGTAAAAGCGCTTGATTTCAGCGATCTGGGCCAGCAGCTCGGGCCGCTGCGCTTCACGGCCAGGATCATCTTGCTCTTGCTGGTGTGTTCGAGCGCGACGAGCCCGAATACCTGCGTTCCTTAGCCCATCCCGCGGCGCTGCTGGTGGCCAGCGTGGCCGGCAAGCCGATCGGCGTGCACCTGGCCAGCCGCATCCTGCGTTGGCCTGCTGGCGCGGCTGGGCAAAGCAACGGACGCGCGCGGTTGAGATTGGGCTGCCTTCGACATTTCTGAGACATCCGCCGTCCTAAACTCGCTGCCGGGTAGCTGACGTTCGCCCCCAACAGGGCTATGCAGACGGGCAATCAAGCGCTAAAAGTTGGGTTAGCGGGCGTCGCGGCCGTAGCGACCAGGAGCTCAGAACTCTTGCTTGCCCCGCGACTTGATGGAGTAGGTGTCCATCCCTTCAAGAAGGACCGACCTCGCACGACAGGAGCAAGCATGGCAGACCCTGCGGCTGCGACGATCACGCAGCTCAAGAACATTCAGGCCCGCACCGGCAAGACCATTGCCGAGTTGCACGCCGCCGTTGCCGCCAGCGGCGCAGCCAAGCACGGCGAAAGGCGCAGCTGGCTGATGGAGCACTTCAAGCTCGGCTACGGAGACGCCAACGCCGTCGCGCTGTTCATCGGCAAGCCCTTGCCTGACCTGGGCGGCGCTGCAGCGAGCGCCACGGCACCGGCTCCGAATGGCGACCCGCTGGACGCCATCTATACCGGCGCCAAGGCGGCGCTGCGCCCCCTGCACGAAGCGGTCATGTTGCAGGTCAGGGCGTTGGGAGCATTCGAAGAGGCACCGAAGAAGTCGTACATCAGCCTGCGCCGGAAGAAGCAGTTCGCGATGGTGGGGCCGGCCACGAAAGACAGCGTCGAGATCGGCCTGAATGCAAAGGACCTGCCGACACACGCCAGGCTGAAGTTGCAGCCGCCGGGCAGCATGTGCAATGCCACCACGCGCATCACGAACGCAGCCGAGGTCGATACGCTGTTGCAGGGCTGGCTCCGGACGGCTTACGACGCGGCGGGTTGAGCGGCAGCTCGGACCATCGGTCCGGCACAAGCCCGAAAAAGGGCACTGGCAGGCGAGTTGCCCGAGAGCTGACTGCCGCCACCGTCAGCAACTGGCCGGGACGAGCCAAAGCGGAGTCCAAGTTGGCCGCCGTAAACCAGTCATCCAAGACGGGCCAGCAGGGGAAATTCTGAGCGGGTGCGGATCACCAGCGGCCGGCTGTGTGAGGTCACGAACAGCCGCTTCGTAGAAGCGAAACAAGAAAGGCGATGTCTTGCCGTCCGGCTGCTTTGGAGCAACCCGGCGGGCAGCATTGGGTCGGCAGCGTGGGTACTTGGCCTTCGGATGCAGTCGTTCGGTCAGGGACGTAGCGTCGCGGCCAGAAGCGGCCGAAGCCCGCCGCGCGGTGAAGGCGCGCTTTGCCACACTTCGCCGACAGCCGGGCTGGACCATGCTAGGTTTCACCAGGTCCTGCGCCGCTGCTGCCGTGATGTCCTGGCCCAGCTCATCGCCAGCACGATGGGCCCGATGGCTACATGCGCCATTGGCGCGAAGTCCTTCAAACTGTGGCGGTCAATCTTGGGGTCCAGCGCCTGGCCATTGCCGTGGGTCGAGCTCATCCCAACAGGATGCTTGTGGCCGCGGGTTGGCCCCCTAGCACGCTGCACACAGGCGCCCTAGCCTCTGCAGGCCTTCGGGGTCCAACCCCGTTGATCCACCAAACCGGAACTGTCCAACATGCGCACCATTCTCGTCACAGGCGCCAGCCGAGGCATCGGCCTTGCCACCGCACTCGCCTTCGCGCGCGCCGGCCACAAGGTGGCTGCCGCCATGCGCAACCCGGCGGCGGCGCCCGAACTTGCGCGCGCCGCTGCCGCCGAGCGGCTGGCCGTTTCGGTCTTCACCATGGACGTGGATGACGATGCCTCGGTGAAGGAGGCGGTGCGCCGCGTTGAGGCCGAGCTGGGGCCGATCGAGGTGCTGGTCAACAACGCCGGCATCGAGCTCACAGGGTCGGTGGAAGAGATGCCGATGTCGGGCTTCCGCGACGTGATGGAGACCAACTGCTTCGGCGCTATCCGCTGCATCCAGGCCGTGCTGCCGAGCATGCGCGCGCGGCGCAGCGGCTGCATCGCCAACGTGACGTCGATTTCAGGCAGGCTCGCGTCGTCACCGATGGGCGCTTACGCGGCGTCGAAGTTTGCACTCGAGGCCGTGTCCGAGTGCCTGGCGCAGGAGGTCAAGCCCTTCGGCATCCGCGTCTGCGTGGTCGAGCCCGGCATCATCGATACCGACATGGCACGCGGCATCAGCGTTGCGGGCGTTGCGTCGGCATACCCCAACCAGCGGCGCATGGCCGCGTTGTTCGTCGCCGCGCTGAAGCACCCGACGCCACCTGGCGTGGTGGCCGACAAGCTGGTCGAGATCGCCGATGGCGGCAGCTGGCAGTTCAGGCACCCCGTTGGGCCCGATGCCGCGCCTTTCCTGCAGTGGCGCGCGGCGCTCAGCGACGAGGCCTGGGTCGAGTGGGGCGCACTCGACGACGACGCCTGGTACGCGCGGCTGAAGGCCGACTTCGGCATGGATGCGCGGCCCGAGGCCGGCTGATCGACGGTCTGCGCCAGCACGCGGGCTGGCCGGCGGCAGTGCCGTGCACCCGGGCGTTGCCGCTTCAGGGCGCATAGGCAGTCCAACTGTCATCTCCATGGCCGACGGCTGGCCGAAGCGGTGAGCTGGTGCCGGCATCCTGGCGCCGGGCCGTCGCCTTGCTTGGGTGATGATCGCCAAGGCTTGAGCGGTTCACTGCACAGGCCACCCGTCGATCGGAAACCCAAGTCACCCGGCAGGTCGGGGCTGCCCGGGGGCGCAGCGGAAGAGCTCTCCACAATGGCCGTCAGGCGCCGTTCGACAGGCCACCCGCAACCCGACATCTGGGAGTGCCGATCTGGCCGTCAGGGAAAGGCTGCGGTGCTGCCTGCACACCTGGAGAGGTCCTTCGGCTCGCACTGGACGCCGACTTGCACGCTTTCAGAACGGCAGCAGTGCAAGGTCTGCCGGAACAACTGACTCAGCGCGGTTCCAAACTCGGCGCGCCGCGCTGCTCACCTCCCGGCAGCTCGAGCACATCGCTGCCATCCTTGAGCGTCACCCCCGTCGCAAGCAGGCGTCTGGCGGCCGCCAGCAGCCAGGCGATCTTGTGGGCGGCCTCTTCGATGGAAAGTCCGGCGGGCCGGATGTTGGACACGCAGTTGCGCTCGGCGTCGCTGCGGCCGACGCGCGGCGCCCAGGTGAGGTAGGCGCCCAGGCTGTCGGGCGAAGACAGGCCAGGCCTTTCGCCCACCAGCACCAGCACCGCCTGCGCACCGAGCAAGGCCCCCACCTCGTCGCCCAGCGCCACGCGGGCCTGCTCGGCCACCACCACGGCGCCTGGGGCTTGCTGCTGCGCCGTCAGGCGCGGCAGCAGAGCACGCAGCAGCGGCAAGCCGTGGGCGGCCACCGCGGCGGGTGACAGGCCGTCGGCCATCACCACCACCAAGGCCAAGTCTTCAGGCGGCGAAAGCGCGGCCAACTGCGCCGCGCTGGTCGCAGCCAGCCGGCGGCCGAGGTCAGGTCGGCGCAGGTAGGTCGGCCGGTCAGGCGCCGCGCTCTGCACACCGTGGGCTGCAAAGCCCTCGGCCCGCAATGCGCTGCAAAGCGTTGCGGCTTCCAGCGGTGCATGCACGGCGTCGCGCGCCATCGCATGGGCCTGGGAGAAGCCAAGCCATTCGGCGGTAGGCAGGCTCACGCCGCTGCGGCCGAGGGCGATGCGCGCTGCCGTCAGGCGTCGCAGATCCAGCCAGGGGTCGGGCGCGCTCATGGTGTCGGCCCGAGGGCCGTGGCCGTTTGCGCCAGGGCGCACCGAGCCCTCGGCAGTTCCCCGTTGCTCATCAGCCCTCCGCCTCGATCCGCAGCCGCCGCTGCGCGGGCGCCGGCAAGAGCTGGCCGTCGGCGTCTGCAATGCCCACGCGCGCCAGCCAGGCCTCGAACTCTGGCGCGTGGCGCAGGCCCAGCAGCTGGCGCAGCACGGCGGCGTCGTGGAAGCTCGTGCTCTGATAGTTCAGCATGATGTCGTCGGCCCCCGGCACGCCCATGATGAAGGTGACGCCGGCGGTGCCCAGCAGCGTCATCAGCGTGTCCATGTCGTCGCTGTCGGCCTCGGCGTGGTTGGTGTAGCAGATGTCCATGCCCAGCGGCAGGCCGAGCAGCTTGCCGCAGAAGTGGTCTTCCAGCCCGGCGCGCACGATCTGCTTGCCGTCGTAGAGGTACTCCGGGCCGATGAAACCGACCACGCTGTTGACGAGCAACGGCGCGTAGGCGCGCGCCACGCCATGGGCCCGCGCCTCCATGGTCTGCTGGTCGACGCCGTGGTGCGAGCCCGATGAAAGCGCCGAGCCCTGCCCGGTCTCGAAGTACATCACGTTGTGGCCCACGCTGCCGCGCGCCAATGCGGTGGCCGCTGCCTGCGCCTCGCGCAGCAGCGCCAGGTTGATGCCGAAACCCGCATTGGCCTTCTCGCTGCCTGCCACCGACTGGAACACCAGATCCACCGGGAAACCCTGCTCGATCAGCCGCAAGGTCTGCGTCACGTGCGTGAGCACGCAGGACTGGGTCGGGATGTCGTGGCGCCGGATCACCTCGTCCAGGAAGTGCAGCAGGCCGCCGATGACGGCCAGGCTGTCGCTGGCCGGGTTGATGCCGATCACGGCGTCGCCGCAGCCGTACATCAGGCCGTCGAGCACGCTGGCTGCGATGCCGCGTGCGTCGTCGGTGGGGTGGTTGGGCTGCAGCCGCACGGCCAGCCGCCCCGGCAGCCCCAGCGTGTTGCGAAATGCGGTGCTCACCTGGCACTTGCGCGCCACCAGCATCAGGTCCTGAACCCGCATGAGCTTGCTCACGGCGGCCACCATCTCGGGCGTCAGGCCCGGCGCCAGCGCGCGCAACGTGGCCGTGTCTGCCTGCGCGCCCAGCAGCCAGTCACGAAAGCCACCCACCGTGAGATGCGCCACCGGCGCGAAAGCCACCGCGTCGTGGCTGTCGATGATGAGGCGCGTGACCTCGTCGGCTTCGTAAGGCACCAGCGCTTCGTTCAGGAACTGGCGCAACGGCAATTCGGCCAGCGCCCAGCGTGCCGCCACATGCTGCCCGGCACTGTGGGCCGCGATGCCGGCCAGCATGTCGCCCGAGCGCAGCGGCGTGGCGCACGCCATCAGGCTCTTGAGGTCCTCGAAGCGGTGGATCTGATTGCCGACAAGGTGCTGGTAGGCCATGGCTGTGCAAAGGGGTGCCCGTGATGTGCCGGCATGGGCACTGGCGCCACCCTAACGGTGCTGCGGCCGTCCGGCAAGGCACGAGCCCTGGCCGGTGTGCGCATGGGGTTTCTGTCGAGCGCAGTGATGGGCCAGCACCCGCACGCAGCACTCACCACGCCAAACCCTGCTTCATCCAGAAGCTTCGGTGCGCTGAGCGGTCTACAGTCCACGGCTGCGTTGGCCACCGCCGCGCGCACGGCGCCCTGGCGCCCGAGACCCCCGCATGCCGCCACCTGAGCACAGCCCCGCCCAAGCCGCATCGAGCCCCCCTGCACCGACACACCCTCGGCAACTGCATCGCCGGCTGCCTGGACGACCCCGAGCGCCGCAACCGTGTGCTGCCCATAGGCGGCCCCGGCGCGGCCATCACGCCGCGCCAGCAGGGCCAGCGGCTGCTTGAGCTGCTGGGCCGGCCGCCGCGCTTCAAGCAGGTGCCCGTGGCGCTGCTCGACGGCATCATCGGCAGGCTGGCCCTGGCCGGGCGCCTGTGGCCACCGCTGACCGCAAAGGCAGAACTGGCGCGCATAGGCCGCTACTACGCCACCGAGTCGATGCGGGTGCTGAACCCGCAGACCGGCCGCTAAGATCCCGCGGCCACGCCGTCGACAGGCCAGGACACGCTGTTCGACCACTGCGCCGACCTCGTCCGGGGCAGCGCCACGCATGAACGTGGTGTGCACACCGTCTTCTGACACTCACCGCCAGCCACCGAAGGCCCTCGTCGACAGACCCCAGACCATGACCAACCCGATGCAGCCGAACATCACGCCCATTGAACGGCTGCCCGCCCTGCTGCGCCTTTGGCGCTTGCGCTACGGCTTGATCTGCGCGCTGCCGGGTCTGGCTGCGGCGGCAATGGGCATGATCGGCTGGGCCTCGGGCCGCAGCGCCGATGCGCTGAACTGGACGCTGCGCGCGCCCTTGCCCGCAGCGGCGCTCGTCGCCCTGCTGGGGCTGGCCCTGGGCTGGTGGTTTGCCGGCCTGCGCTTTGCCCACTACCGCGCCGAACTGCGTGAGGGCGAAGGTGTCGTGCTGCACAGCGGCGTCTGGTGGCGCAGCGAGGTCTGGGTACCCACCGCTCGGCTGCAGCACCTGGACGTGCAGCAGGGGCCGCTGGACAGGCGTTGGGGCATGGCCAGCCTGAGCCTGCACACCGCAGGCAGCCACGACCACCACACGCGCATCCTCGGCCTGCCGCTGGCGCAGGCCCACGCCCTGCGCGACCACCTGCTGCCGCGCCAGGCCGTCGCGCATGAATGAGGCGACGCAAGGGCCACCCGCGCAGGCGCTGGAGCGCCTGCACCCGGTCTCGTGGCTGTTCGGCATCATCGGCATGCTCAAGCAGATGGCCGCACCCTTGTTTGCCGTGCTCGTGCTGGGCCACCGCGATGCCCAGTGGGTCCTGTGGGCGCTGCCCGTGCTGCTGCTGCTGAGCCTGCGCTCGGTTCTGCATGCGCGCGCCTTTCACTACCAGGTCACGGGCAGCGAGCTTCGGGTGCGTGAAGGCGTGTGGGACCGCTCGGTGCGCCACATCCCGCTGGCGCGCATCCAGAACGTCACGCAAAGGCGCAACTTCCTGCACCGGCTGCTGGGTGTCACTGAACTGCGACTGGAGTCTGCCGCGGGCGGCAAGCCCGAAGCCGTGATGAAGGTGCTCGGCCTGTCTGCCGCCACGCGGCTCGAAGCCTTGCTGCGTGGGCAGGCGCAGGCCCCCGCGCCTGCCCGGGCCGGTGAAGCAGGCCAGCCTGGCCTGGCCCAGGCAGCTGGGCAAGATGCGCCCCAACTGGTGTTCAGCTTGCCTTGGCGCGAACTGGTGCTGCTGGGCTGGACGTCGCACCGTGGCCAACTCGCGCTGGCCGCGGCCCTGGGCGTGGTGATGCCGAACCAGAACGTGCGCGCCTGGCTGGGACAATGGCTGCAGGCGCCGCTGGGTGCCCTGGCCGCGGTCTTCAAGAGCGACGTGCGCAACCATGCCTGGCTGCATCTGGTGCTGCTCACGCTGGGTCTGCTGCTTCTTGGCCTGCTGCTGCTGCGCCTGATGTCCATCGCCATGACGGTCGTCAAGTACCACCGCTTCCGGCTCGAACTTCAAGGCGAACGCCTGCTGGCCAGCCACGGCATCGGCACCCAGGTCAGGGCGGCGGTGCGCCTGCCGCGTCTGCAACGCTGGGAACTGAAGTCCACCTGGCTGCAGCGGCGGCTGAATCGTTGCCAGCTGGGGGTGACGGTGGCTGGCGAGAGCGCCAAGGCCGAGAAGTTCGCCCGCTTCAAGGACCTGGCGCCGCTGGCCACACCCGCCCAAGCCCAAGCCCTGCTGAAGCTGTGCCTGCCGGCGCTGGATTGGCAACACCTGCCCTGGCAGCCCCTGGCCGAAACCAGCCTGAAGCGACGCCTGCTCGGCCAGGCGCGCTGGCTGCTGCCGCTGTGGCTGGCCGCCCTGTGCGCCAACGCGGCCCTGGGTGCACCGCTGCCCTGGGCCCCGCTGCTGGTGGGCAGCACTTTGCTGCTCGTGGCCTGGGTGCTGCACGCCCGTGCCTGGGTCAGGTTCGCGGCCTGTGCGCTGGACGGCGAGGTGATGGTCTACCGCAGCGGTGTGTTCACACAGCGCTGGGTGCTGGTGTCCTGCCGCAAGATGCAGACGCTTCGCCTTTACAGCTCGGCGCTGGACCGCCGCCTGGGCCTGCAACATCTGCAGGCCGACACCCAGGGCGGGCGCCGCAGCGCGCGGGCGCTGGACATTCCCTGCCTGCCGGCCGACCGGGCGCAGATGCTGCGTGACTTGCTGTGGCTGCGCCTGCTGCAGGCGCAGCGCTAAGGCGCCTCTGTCTCGCATCGCCGGGGCTGCAGCCGCGGATGGCTCAGCTCACGGCAGGCTCCAGCAGCCGCAGGGTGCCGGCATCGGCGTCCATCTCGGCGGGCACCCCCAGCGTCAGCGTGCCGAAGCTGCCTTCGCTGGGCATGCAGTTGGTGAAGCCGCCCAGCACCACGCCGGCCACGCGTGAAAGCGCCCCAGAGAGCATCAGCGTCGACAGCAGGGGATGGGATTTTCAAACGCCCCTTTTCCTTCCCCATGGCACCCCGAACACGGCGCCCGACGCGTATGAGTCGGTCCCTGAAGGTGGCTGAGAACTGTTGAGCTTTGACAGCGCCGCCGAAAATCGTCTCTCTCGGGTGCCGTCTTGCGGGGTTCCCTCATCGGCAGGCCGTTTCCGTTGGCCCGCAGACCCTTGGACGCAGCCGACTCCAGCGGCCCCGGTTGCCGGGTCGCCTGAACGGTCACGGTTGGGCAGCGACAGGCCGCTCGCAGCGCCTGGCCACGGGCAGGCGCCCGAGGGGGTGCCCGCGCTTGCAGACGCAGGTGGTTGAGGATCTTCTCGATCACCGGCCGCTCCAGAATCGCCGCGATGATCTTCAGCTCGCCGCCGCAGTTCGGGCAGTGTTCCATGTCGATCTCGAACACGCGCTTGAGCAACTTGGCCCAGCTCAGCCGCACCGGTCGGCGGTGCGCACAGTTCGCCTCACACTCGACGGGCTGCGTGGCCTGGGCTGGCGGCTCGGGTTGTTGCGGCACTACCTGCGCGCGCAGCTTGGCGTTGGGTGCCAGCACACCAAGGAAGCGGATCGAGTGCAGCCTGGGCCTTGGCACCAGCGCTGCCAGCCGCTGCATGAATTCCAGCGGCGACATCACCAAGTGGGCGGTGCCGTCGCGCCAGGCTGTCTTGAGCTTGAGCACCACCTGCCCGGCGGCGCTGGTCTGCACGCGCTCGTTGGCCAGCGCGGGCCGAGTGATGTACCGGCACAGTTGCTCCAGCGCCTGGCGGTCGTCAGCCCCGCAGTCGCCGCAGCGCAGGCGCAAGAAGCCGTGGGCAAGGATGCCGCATTCGAGGAAGGCGTCGAAATGGGCCAGAATGAAAGTGCCCGCTTACGCGGGCCGCTGCGCTTTCTTGGCTCCCCGACCTGGGCTCGAACCAGGGACCTACGGATTAACAGCCCCACCACCGAACGGGCCGGAAGCCCGCGCCAATGCTCGCTTTCCG
>JADIZZ010000021.1 GCA_016704535.1 Betaproteobacteria bacterium
TCGATCACCGGCTTCCACGGCACCAGGCTGAAACCCAGCCGTCATCAGCATCGCGTAGCGCACCGCTGGCGAGCATGACGCTGCGCCGGTAGATGCCGGCCACGCGCTGCCATCGGCCACCGGGTGGTGCTCCAGGCCGGTTTCGGCGGCAATGTCCCCGGCGGCCTGTGCCAGTTCCCGGTTACGCAGCGTGCTGAGCAGATTGCGGGCAAGGATCACGCGCTGCCCGCGCCGCTGCGCCAGCCCCTGTTCTTCGAGGAAGTCGGCGCGCTGCTGCATGGCCTGCTTCGCATCGCCGCCAAAGCCCATATCGCCCAGCCCACGGCCGCCGCCGATCAATTGCTGATCAAGCCAGGTCGCGCCGATCACGCGCGCCTGCCGCTCGATAGGCAGGTGCGATTTCAGCTCCACGGCCACGCCGCCCAGGCGCTGCGCGTCGTAGCGGCGGCCTTGTTCGGGCAAGTCGCCCGGCACCTTCCACACCCCCTCGGCCACGCGCTCCACGATGCCGGCTCGGCGCAGGGCTTCCGGCCGGCGGACATGGGCCGCGACAACCTCCTGCGGGTCGCGGCCGGGCATGGCCTGACCCTGCTCGATGGCAAGGTGATGATCGGTGCGGTACAGGCCATCGCTCGCCAGCGCGGCGATGTTGCGATCGGCCGCGCGCACGTCGGCCGAACCTCCGCCTCCACCACGGCGCCGGTCGGATAGTTCGCCAGCTCGTCGCGGGCGTTCAGGCGCGACGTAGTGGGCCTTACCATCCTGCCGTCGATGACCAGATAGCCCCGGTCGCGCAGCTCGTCGGCCAGCCCCTTCGCGGCCACGCGGCCGAATGGTTCGGCCATCATCGCCCGGCTCGAACACTGCCAGCTCGCGCGGCTCGCCGCGCATGGCCCGCTGCATGGTGCGGATGATGTCGCCACGCTCGCCCAGGGAGCGCAAGGTCTTCTCAGCATCGGTATGGATGGCCCAGGTGCCCAGCTGCACCTCGTCGGCCAGGCCCAGGCGCTACAAGCGTTGCAGGCGACCGATCAGCAGCAGGCGCTGGCGTTGCAGGCTCGGCTCGTTGAAGCGTTCGACATGCACCAGGCCATCCTCGCCGGCCTCGCGCTTGCAAGGTGCGGTCGAGGCTCGTCCACCGCTCCTGCTCCACCTCGCGCTGCAAGGTCTGCTGGATCTCCAGTTCGGTGCGCGGCCCCAGCCATTCGGTCGCCAGCTCGGCGGCGCGATGGCGGAAGCCGTGGGCGATGTAGTCGCCCGCGATGATGAGGTCTTTGCCGGTCTCATCGCGCCCGCGCACGATCAGGTGGGTGTGCGGGTTGTCGGTGTTCCAGTGATTGACGGCCACCCAATCGAGCCGCGTGCCCAGGTCGGCCTCCATGCGGCCCATCAGATGCCGGGTGTAGGTGCGCAGGTCTTCCAGCTCGGCTCCATCCTCGGGCGAGAGGATGAAGCGGAAATGGTGCCGATCGTCGGCGCAGCGTTCCCTGAACGCGTCGAGGTCGGCTTCGTCGGTCTGCGGCCCATAGGCCCGGCCCGGTTCGCCATCGCGGCCCGCACCATCACGCTCGATGTAGCGCAGGTGCTTGGCGAGCGATTGCGGGCTGGCCCGCTGCTGATTGACCAGCAGCGTCTTGATGGTCACGCGCCGCGACATGGGCGTCAGCTTCGCGCCAGCGAAGCGCCGCCGTGTGGCCGCGTCCCAGGCGCGAGCCGGGCCGCTGGCCAGCGCGCTTGCGCCGCCGCCGGCGCCAGGACGGCGCACCGAGGACTTGCCGCCGCTGGCTTTGCCCGGCCTGCTTGAGCACCTTGGAGACGAAGCGCCCCTGGCCCCGGTTCTTCGGGGCGCTGGGGCAGATGCGGAAATCGTCATCGCGGCGGTCGGTCATGGCCGCTCTCCCTGCAAGTTCTGGCATGTCCTGTCGTGCGAGGCACGCGGACATGCCTGCATTGGCGCGGGCTTCGCGCCATAAGCGGCACGGAGGCGAAGCCGCGCCGTGCCGCGCCACCTCCACGTGCAGACTGGCTTTCGACGCGGCCCGGTGTTGCGCGTCCACTTTATCTTGCCTTCCGCCTTTGCCCCTCGCTGACGCTCCGAGCAGCGGCGGCCCGGCGGCGCTGCTGCTGCTGAGCAGCCAGCTCGCCGGCGACCAGGCGCGACCACGGCCACAGGCCGAGCACGTTCGAGGCAAGACGTCTGCACGTTGGACGGCTGCGCCGGAGACAGCGCGAAGTGCGGTGCGAATGCGCCAGCACTGCACGAGCGACGACATGGCGACGACCACCAGAACGACACGCCTGATGGCACGACAAGATGCACGGCAACGTGCAGCGAATCGGCGGCCATCATGGACGTGGCTCCAGCCAGACCGGACGCGCCACGCCGATCACGGCGGACGCGCTGACCGGGCCGAAATAGCGGCTGTCGAACGACGCCGGGTTGGTCACGCTGAGCAGGAACAGTTCGCCGGGTTCGACTGGCGGCACTGCTGCCAGGATGGCAGCGGCCGGCCCCAGCGGTCAGCCGGCAACACGGCGGCCGAAGCACGCCGTCGATACGGACGCGCGGCCAGCGATGCACACCTCCTGCGGCGCGACGGCGCCCACGCGCTTGAGCAACGGGATGCGCGTCGGCAGGTAGCCGCGCTGCGCAGCGAGCGCGGCTGCCTCGGCGGGCAGCGGCACCAGCACAATGCTGCCCACGGACAACGGACGTGGCAGCGAGTCGGCACCGTTGCCCAGCGGATCGACGCGATACCAGCCGACCGCCACGCTGTCGGACGGGTTGTAGATCAGGCGCGGCGGCGGCTGCGGAACGCCAGGCGAGCGCAGCGAGGCCGCAGGCGGACCAGGCCCGCCAGCACGATGCGAGCGCGCAGGCGCGATCGAGGATGCGGCGGAATGCGAGGGGCACCGGCGCGGCGGATGGAAGCGTCATGGCAGCGCCCTCCCGGCCAGCCAGGCGGCGTGCCGCTCGGCGGTATATTCGGGCAGCGGCAAGCGCGCAGCGAGCCGGTTGGCGAGCGTGCGCCAGTACGCGGGCGAGGCGCACCGACAGGTGTCGATGCCCAGCGCCTCGATGGCGTCGATGCGTTCCAGCACAGCGCGCACTTGGTTCTCGCCCTCGGCGTGCAGCAGCAGGCGCGCGCCCGGCTGCACGCCGGGGATGCGCTGCGCCGCATCGAGCGGCGTGCAAGCCTGCATGACGATGAGCTGCCAGCGGATCGTGCCGTAGTCGTTGGCCTGCCAGCGGATGCGGCAGAACATGGCGCCCGGCAGGAACACCGCGCAGCGCCTCCAGCGGTCGAGCTGGAGCGTGCGCGCGGGTTCGCCAAAGCGCAGGTAGAGCTTGAAGCGCGGTTCGATATAGGCCAGCGCCACGCGCGTCAGCGGTACGCTGGCAGGCTGGCCGGAAGGTGCTGCGAGCGCAGCCGTGGCCGCACCAGCGGCAGGCGAAGCGGATGCAGTCATGGGGTGTTCTCCCTGCGTTGCTCTGGAAACTCGCGCTCCAACAGGCCACGCAGCAGATCGGCCACCGTCACGCCTTGACCGAAGGCGGCGATCTTGATGCGAGCGCGTAGCGCGGGCGTCACGTCGAGGGTCAGGCGGGCGGTGTAGAGGTCGCCCTTGTTGAGCGCATCGGCGTCGCCCTGGCGAATCCACGCCTCGACGTGCGGATTCGCGGGCGGACGCGCACCGATGCCGACGCGCTTTGCCGTGCGCTTGCTGTTCGGTGGCGGCCTCGCGGTCATGTCGGCCACCGCAGCAGTTCATCCACCAGCGCGGTGATTTCGCGCGCGGCGGCGCTGTCCGGCGCTGTCTCGCGTGCAAGCCGGCCAGCGGCCACGCTGTCGGCGAACACGATGCGTTGATGCACCTCCGCGCGCAGCGCGGGCAGCGGCTGCTCGGCCAGGGCGCCGCGTGCTTCGCGCCCGATCACGGTGGTACTGACGCGCCGATTGATGACAAAGGCCGCGCGCAGCGCAGGTCGGAAGACTTGCGCCTCGGGCCATCGATGACGGCGTGATCGGCCCGCCTGGCGAGTTCAGGTGCCTCCTGATGCAGCGTCTCGCGTGCGAGACCCACCGCGCTGAACAGCCTTGGCAAGCCTTGCTGGCTTCTGCGTTGTGTCCAGTCCAGCGATGAGCCCTGTGGGTCGGCGTCCAGCAGCACGACGTGCTCGCCGCGCATCGCCAGTTCGCCGGCGATGTGGGTGGCGAGCGTGGTCTTGCCCACGCCGCCTTTCTGGTTGAGCAGCGCGATGATCATGGCGTGGCCCTCCACGCTGGAAAGCCATGCGCCGATTCGCCTGCGAAACCTGATTTCTGGCGGCTTGGATTGCCTGCCGTTTGTGGCCGCGTGGCGGTTGTCCACCGCAGCGGCGCTTCTCTACTAAAAGTTAGAGAATTTAAGTTAGGAAAGTTAGAGGGCGGCGAAACCCAATGCTGGCGCGGGTTTGCGGCCGATCGGCACGCCTGATAGCACGATAGTCCCACGCCCGATAGCACGATACCCCGCACGCCTGATAGCACGACACCATCCACAGGCTCTCCCGGAGTTATCCCCGTGCCGTATGCGGCACGGGCCGGAACGTCAGCAGTTCCATGCCGTTGTCCGGCATCCGCTCGATGCCCAGGACGTAGCCGGGCAGCGACTGCCGTGCGACCAGCGCGCGCAGGTCGCAGGCGAAGTCGTAGGGCTTGGCGGTGCTGCCCGATTTCTGGTGCAGGTAGCGAAAGTCGAACTGCCAGCCGTATGCCTGCTTGCCGCCGTGCTTGCGCACCAGGCGGTACAGCCACCGCTCGATGCCGCCAGTGAGCCGGAAGTACGCCGGGTCGATGGTCAGCACCAGGGCGGCGTCGAGCACGCCCGCATAGAACCAGTCCGGCAGGATCAGCTCGATGCCCAGCGGCGTGCCGCTGGCATCGGCCAGTTCCTTCCATTCGTTGATCCACGAGAGCGGTGCAGGCGCCGCCCGGTCGTTTCGCGGATGGACGTGGCCACCGTGGTCGATTGCAGCCGGTCGAGCGCGGCCTGAGGCGCTGGTAGTCGCGCAGCGACTTGCCGCGCCCGATGAAGCGCAGGATCTCGTAGGGCGTGGCGTGCATCAGCCGCGACGGCCGCAGGCCGGCGTCCTTCGCTTCCACGATCTGCGAGGCCGCCCATATCAGCACGTCCGCATCCCAAATCGTGGCGATGCCGTGCTCCTGCGTACCTTCCACGCGGATCGTCACGTTGCCCGCGCGGAAGTCGATGGGCTTGACCCGCTTCGATTTGCCGAGCGAGAAGAACGGATAGGCCATCAAATCCTGGCTGTCGCGCGGCGCCATGTCGCCGGGCAAGGCGCGGAACAGGTCGAGCTGTTCGCGCTCTTGCAACGGCCGCTGCCGGGACGGCAGCGCGGTGCTGGACATGGCGATGGCCTGCCGCGCGCCGCCGATCAGCGCGCACGGCTGTCGGCCGAGTGGTGCTCGGCGTATTCGGGATCGGAGGTCGTCTCGAAGCTGCGGTCGGCGGCCCAGGCATCGAGGTCGGCCACGGCGTACATGACGCGTCTGCCGAACTTGCGAAAGCGCGGGCCGCCGCCGATCACGCGCTGCTTTTCCAGCGTGCGCGGCGACAGCCGCAGGTACTCGGCGGCCTCGTCGTTGGTGAGATAGCGTTGGGGCTGCGCGGCGGCGGTCGAGACAGCGGCGGCAGGTCCGCAAGGGAGCGGGACGCATGGTGTGAACCTCCATCGTTTGAGAACGCCCGGCCACACAGCGCGACCGGATGGAGGCAGTCTCAGAAAGCGCGACCCTTGTGCTCAGGGTCGTTTTGCGTCGTCGTCAAAACGACCCTTCTCAAGCGGCGGAAGTTGTGCTAGTCGGCGATAGCCGCCGCGCATCAACCCATCGCCGCGCCGCACCAGGCGGCGCACCTTGAGCGCAGCCCGCCGTCGCTGTACCAATCGGCGGCGGCATCCACGCCAAACAGTCCTTCGGCCACCTCACGCAAGGACGCCCCGCCAGGGTCGCGTCGAGCGCCTGCAAGGGTGTGCAGTTCCAGCAGTGCGGCCGGTGTCGGCCTGGGCTTGGCGTCGGCCTGGCGGCACCGGGCACCTGACCGCGTGCTGGCGCGGCAGCGCCGCCGCGATGGGCATAGGCGACAGCCATGCTGTCTTCCAGGCCGGGCGCCAGCGCGAAGCGCAGGCAGTGCCCTGGCCAGCGGGCCACCAGCACCAGGCGCTTGCCGTCGTGGATCAGTTGCTTGTGGCCGGGGATGCGCCAGAACATGAAGATCACGGCATCCAGCGGCGGATCAGCATCGGGTAAAGCTGCACCACGGCAGTATGGCCAGGCAACCAGGCTGGATGCGCGTCACGCGCATCCACGGCGGGTCTTCCAGCAGGCGCAAACCCCATCGCTGCGCCGCTTGTTGTGCCGCGTGCGGCCGGCGAGGTGGCGCAGCCAGTCGAGCCGATAGTCAGGATGCCTGCGCAGGTACTCCCAGGCCAGCGCAAGGCCGTCCAGACAGCACGTACAGGTACGCGGCAGTCGGATACCAATGCTCGGCGCTGATGGGGATCGACCATGGCGCCACCTCCCGCGTACAGGACTCGCCGCCACGGAAGGACTACGCGCTACATCACCATCGTCAAAACGTCACGGGTGAAAAAGGTGAATGGGTTGTCAAGACCGATTGGCTCCGATGCGTTGCGGTATTCGTCTCAATGCTGCGGCGGCAGCGCCCCAATGCTGAGGCGCTGTACAGGCCAGCCTGCCGCAGCCCGCGCCAAGCATCATGTCTATTTGGATCAGACTGGTGCGGCAACGCCGCAAGAATCTCGATTGAGACCTGCCCGGTATGACATCAGACTGAAAAAGTCACAGTAGGCGGTAGTCAGTCCAGGATGGCCCCGTCACGCTCGGCCAACCGGGTGTATTCCGACAGCGTGCGCGTGGGCCGGAAATAGCGGTCGCGCATCACGGGCTGCTGTGCGGCCCGACGATGCCTGCCAGCTCAGACAACTTGACGGTTCCCTGCGCCGGCATCCCGATTCCGAAGTCGATGAGGCCCCGGGGCGGTGTCGCCATCGGCGGGATCGAGCGCCGCCAGCAGCCAAGTCACGTGCGCATCTGGCGTGAACAGCCGCACCATAGGCATCGGGTCGATGGCCCGGCCAGCGGCGCGGGCCTCGCCATTGGCGAGCAGTTGCGCGCGTTCCGGGGCGGTGGTGAGGGGCTTGGTCATGGTCGGTAATCCCACAAATCCAATGATGCACGAATGCGGTTTCACGCCCAAGCGCAGAACCGCGAAACCGGATTCACGCCTTCGTGCGCAAGCACTGAAGCGCGTGGCTTTGCTGGAATCCGCCGATGCGGATTTCCGTAAAAGGCACAAAAACGGAGAACATCAAATGAACACTATAGATTGTAGCCCTATAGGGCGCAATCGGATGTCATCTTGGATTTTGAGGGAAACCATAGGTGGCGGCTGGGAACTCATTGGCGAAGGCATTGAAGATGGTCAGGAAGGCGCGAGGCTTGAGCCAGGAAGCGTTCTCCGACGTGTCCAGCCGCACCTATATGAGTACGCTGGAGCGCGACTTGAAAAGTCCGACCCTGAACAAGCTGGCCGAGCTGTGCGAGGTCATGGAAATCCATCCGCTCACGCTACTGACGCTGGCCTACGCTGGCGACAGCCCGCACAAAACCGACGAGCTGCTGGCGCAAGTGCGCCAGGAGCTGGAAGGCGGTGTTGAGAAGGAACGCGATGCGGCAAAACGCGCGCGTGACGCGGTGATGCTGCGAACAGCGGCACAGCGCCGCCGCGGTGGGCGGGGCGCTGCGGCAATCCGCCGCCTGGGGCTTGCTGCGCGACCAGATCAGGTCGTGCGTGCCGTCGCCTTCGATCAGGCGGGCATAGACCGTAGCCGGGAACGAAGGGATCGTCGAGGGTCACGGACTTGTATTCCCGCCCGGCCTCGCTGGTCTTGTTCCCCGCCGCGCCGATGTCGTGGCCGGCGGCCTGGAGGCGGAAGTCGGGGCGTTCTCTGCTGGCCTTGTCGTTGGGAACCAGCTTGACCTTGACGTTGAGCGTCAGGGTGCGCAGCGTGCCGGTGAAGCCCGTCATTGTCGGTGGTGAAGGTGCCGATGTTGGCCATGATGTTTTTCTCCTTTCGGTTGAACAAGGTTCGCGCCCATCGCGTCCTTGTTGTGATCCGACCGGCGGGGACGGGCTGGCTGCACCGCTTGCGGTCGAAACGCAGTGGAGAACCGGGAGGCGCAAAGAATTTGCTGCGCGAGGAAGCCGTGCAGCGGCCGGGGAAATTGTTTTCGCCGGACGGTTGCAACCACTGAAGCCCAGACGCAGCCGCACCCCGCTAGGATTCACAACGAGACAAGGTCCTTGGGCCGAACCACTCCGAAAGGAGATGGGGCCAACTCGGCATCCCCGCAGGAAGGCTTTTCAGCTCGCCCGCTGACGCGGGCGAAGGTCACACCCGACGACAGGCGAGAACGCCCGCTGCACCTTCCGGCGCCGGTCTTGAGGCGTGGCGTGGAAGCTCCATAGCGATGCCGGGCGGGTTGTCCGTGAACCGTCCTTCGTGACGTGATGGGCGGGAACCGCCCAGCGTTGAGGACGACACATCCACAGCGCCTGCGCGGCAAGCACCAGCGTGTTCGCAAGCACTCCGTCCCAATGGCGGTGGACAGGCACGACTGACCCGCTGGGTCGTGCACTCCTTCGGGTGGAAGTCGGTGCATCATCTGATCAAACAGTATTTAGGCCATGCCAGCAACAAAAGACATTACCTCAAAGCCCAGGCGTGATTCGGCTCCGAGGCGTCCGTGACCTTTCCTCGACTACGAAATGCTCGAAGCCGTCGCCCGGAGCAAGAAAGTCTCTGTCGCTTGGGTCGTACGCGATGCTACGGAACGGTATGTCGCGGAACAGTGGCCGCTGGGAAGCCACAATGGGTTCCGTGCTAGTTGCCCAGCAGGTGCCGGGGACTTGCCGCCCGGCAGTCGTCCTTGCCGGGACTTTGCCCGGTCGCGCAGGCTGTCGAAGTACTTGCAGCCGACGC
>JADIZZ010000022.1 GCA_016704535.1 Betaproteobacteria bacterium
CCTCATCATCTTCGACACGACTTTGCGTGACGGCGAACAATCGCCCGGCGCCTCGATGACGCGCGAGGAGAAGCTCCGCATCGCGCGTCAGCTCGAGCGGCTGCGCGTCGACGTCATCGAGGCCGGCTTCGCCGCGTCGAGTAACGGCGACTTCGAGGCCGTGAAGGCCATCGCCGACGCGATCAAGGAATCGATCGTGTGCTCGCTGGCGCGCGCCAACGACCGGGACATCTCGCGCGCCGCCGAGGCGCTGAAGGGTGCGGCGCGTTCGCGCATCCACACCTTCATCGCCACCAGCGAGCTGCACATGGAGAAGAAGTTGCGCATGACGCGCGACCAGGTCTTCGAGCAGGCCAGGCTGGCGGTGCGCTTTGCGCGCAACCTGTGCGGTGACATCGAGTTCAGCCCCGAGGACGGTTACCGTTCGGACCCCGATTTCCTCTGCCGCGTGCTCGAAGCCGTGATCGACGAAGGTGCGACCACGCTGAACATCCCTGACACCGTGGGCTACGCCGTGCCCGAGCTCTACGGTGAGTTCATTCGCAGCCTGCGCGAGCGTGTGCCGAACAGCGACAAGGCGATCTGGAGCGTGCACTGCCACAACGACCTGGGCATGGCGGTGGCCAATTCGTTGGCCGGTGTGAAGATCGGCGGCGCGCGCCAGGTCGAATGCACCATCAATGGCCTGGGCGAACGTGCCGGCAATTGTTCGCTCGAAGAAGTGGTGATGGCCGTGCGCACGCGGCGCGACTACTTCGGGCTGTCGGTCGGCATCGACACGACGCAGATCGTGCCCGCCTCGCGCATGGTCAGCCAGACCACCGGCTTCGTCGTCCAGCCGAACAAGGCGGTCGTCGGCGCGAATGCGTTTGCGCACGCCAGCGGCATCCACCAGGACGGCGTGCTGAAGGCGCGCGATACCTACGAAATCATGCGTGCCGAGGACGTGGGCTGGGCCGCCAACAAGATCGTGCTGGGCAAGCTGAGCGGCCGCAACGCCTTCAAGCAGCGCCTGCAGGATCTGGGCATCCAGATGGAGAGCGAGGCCGAGATCAATGCGGCGTTCGCACGCTTCAAGGACCTGGCCGACCGCAAGAGCGACATCTTCGACGAGGACATCATCGCGCTGGTCGGCGACGAGAGCGTCACCGCAGAACACGAGCATTACCGCCTGCTGGCGCTGTCGCAGCAGTCGGCGACGGGCGAACGGCCGCACGCTTCGGTGAGTTTTGCCGCCGGCGCCGTGGAGCATCATGCCGAAAGCGACGGCAACGGACCGGTCGACGCGACGCTCAAGGCCATCGAGTCGAAGGTGCAAAGTGGTGCCGAGATGGTGCTCTATTCGGTGAATGCCATCACCTCGGGCAGCACAGAATCACAAGGCGAGGTCACCTTCAGGCTGCAGTTGGGGGGCCGCGTGGTGAACGGGGTGGGTGCAGATCCGGACATCGTGGTGGCTTCGGCCAAGGCTTACCTGTCGGCTCTCAACAAGCTGTTCAGTGCCGCCGATCGGGTTGCCGCGCAGGGCTGAGGCTGGGCGCACGGCTTCGGAAGGAGCCTGATGTCTGGCGAAGGCTCAAGTGCGATTTCACGCACGAGGGCTGGAACCTGGTCTTCTGCACCAAAGAGTCGACTTGAGGAAATTAGCGCAAGCAATTGAATCTTGTGAACATTTTTCCTCTGGCCTACACTCGGTAGCTGGGCGAAGAGAGAGGTACTCGGTGCAGAAGATCAAGTCGTTGGGTTTGCGAGGGGCCATGACCTGCATGCTGGTGGTGGGGCTGGGCGGGCTGCCGATGGCGCACGCGCAGGCCACCAAGTCCACGAAGGATGCCACTGCAGCCCAGCCGAAGAAGCAGGCCAAGGCGGCCAAGGCGGCCAAGCCGTCGGCCCGCGCCGCCGCGCGCAAGTCGGTGGTACGCCTCGAACCGGCCCGACCTTCCTTCGGCCACCTCTACGGTCTGCAGCAGACCGATGACCCACTCGACTTGAAGTCCAGCGTCGCCCTCGTCATAGACCAGGACACCGATGAGGTTTTGCTCAGCAAGAACCCGCAAGCCGTGTTGCCCATCGCCAGCATCACCAAGCTGATGACGGCGTTGGTGGTGACCGAAGCCCGCCTGTCGATGGACGAGATGCTGGAGGTGGCGCAGGACGATGTCGATGCCACCAGCGGCTCGCGTTCGCGCCTGCGCCTGGGCACCTCGCTCAGCCGCGGCGAGATGTTGCACCTGGCGCTGATGTCGTCAGAGAACCGCGCTGCGCACGTGCTCGGCCGCACCTACCCGGGGGGCATGGGCCTCTTCGTTGTGGCGATGAATGCCAAGGCCCGCCTGTTGGGCATGACCGACACGCGTTACGTCGAACCCACCGGCCTGTCCAGTGACAACCAGTCCAGCGCGAGGGATCTGTCGCGCCTGGTGCGTGCCGCCTCCGAGCACCCCATCATCCGCGACCTGTCGACCACGATCGAGGCCAGCGTCCCCGTCGGCCGGCACCAAGTCCAGTTCCACACCACGAACGGTTTGGTGCGCAACCCCGAGTGGGACATTGGCCTGCAGAAGACAGGCTACATCGCTGCTGCCGGGCGCTGCCTCGTGATGCAGACCCAGGTGGCCGGGCGCAAGTTGATCATGGTGCTGTTGGACTCGGCTGGCAAATACTCGCGCCTGGGCGACGCTGAGCGCATCCGCAAATGGCTGGCCACCGCACCGTTTGTGCCCTCGGCTGTAGCCGCACCCATCTCTAAGGTGGCGCCAGTGACGTCCCTGGCCCCGGTGGCGTCGGGCGTGCTGGTGGGCCCGGCGGTGGCGCCGCTGACCTTGGCGACGATGCCTGCTGCGGCGCTGGCAGACATTCAGCCGCGGTAGCCCAGCGCCAGTGAGATCTGGCTCGCCGTGGCCTTCACGCGCTCGAGCCAACTCTCCTCCAGCCGGTCGGCCGGAGCCGACACCGACAGCCCTGCCAGCAGTTTGCCCTGGTCGTCGTAGACGCCGGCGGCCATGCAGCGCACGCCCAGTTCGAGTTCCTCGTCGTCGCGCGCCACGCCCGTGGCACGCACGCCGGCAAGCTCACGCTCCAGGCGCGGCAGGTCGGTAATGCTGTTGCGCGTGTGGCCGGTCAGTCCCGTGCGAGTAGCGTAGGTGCGCACTCGGGCTGGATCGTCGTGGGCAAGGAAGAGCTTGCCGACCGAAGTCAGGTGCAGCGGTGCGTGACCACCGATGGCGCGCACCACCTGCATGCCGGAGCGCTCGCTGTAGGTGCGTTCGATGTAGACGATCTCGTCGCCCTGGCGCATCGACAGGTTCACCGGCTGGTGGGTCACCTTGTGCAGTTCGCGCATCGGCCCCAGTGCGGCCTCGCGCACGTCCAGCCGCGCCTTCACCAGGTTGCCCAGCTCGAGCAGCCGCATGCCCAGCCGGTAGCTGCCGGCGGCGGGGCGGTCGACGAAGCGGCCGATGGCCAGGTCGTTGAGGATGCGGTGTGCAGTGCTCGGGTGCAGCCCAGTGCGTTCGGCGATCTCCTTCAGCGACACTGGATCGGGCTGCGCAGCCAGCGTTTCGAGCAGAGCGAAACTGCGTTCCAGCACCTGGATGGTGGGACGGGGAAGGTCCTTGGCGGTCATGTTGGGAGAACGTCCGGTGATGTGCACTCATTCTGCATCGCGGAAACTCGACTTGCATCACGGTGTCTGTAGAGCGCCGCCTCGCGCGCCCGTCGGGTGGCGTTTCAAGGCTTCGAGTGCCGCTTCTCCCGCCCGCACCGCACCCTCCAGCGTGGCCGGATAGGGCCCCTGCACGTAGTCGCCAGCCGCGACGAGGCCCGGGGCAATGTTCGGGGGCGGACGGTCCAGGGCCGGCACGCAGCGGAAGGTGGCGCGCTTTTCGGTCAGCGTACGCAGCAGGGTGGGTGCCGTTGGCCAGGTGCCGGGCGCAAAGTCGGCCCGCGCTTGCTGCAGCACGGCGGCCGCGGTGGCTTCCTGGCCCGCCTCGGTCCAGGCGCGCGCGCCGCTGACTACAAAGGCGAAGAGCCCCGGCGTGGCGCCCAACGCGCCGTGGTCGAAGGCGAACTGGGCCGGTGCCTGCGGCCCGTCGACCAGCGCGGTCATCGGCGCCGGCAGGCGCGCACCCGGGCAGCGCAGGTAGACGGTGATAATGGGCTCGTAGCGCAGCTCCCGGGTACGGGCCGACCACGCTGGTGCTACAGCGTCGGTCAGGCGAGCGGCCTCGGCGGCGCTGCAGGCCAGCACGACGGCGTCGAAGGGCTGGCCGTCGACCCACCAGCCTGTGTCCGCGAGCGAGATCTGCTGCACCCGCGTGCCGGGGCGCAGCGTTGCGCCCGCGGCCAGCAGCCACGTGGCCGCCGGCTGGGGGAGAAGCGCGCTCAGGGACCACCGCGGCAGCAGCAGATCGGCCGCGCCAGGCCCGCCGAACAGCGCGTCCTGCAGCACCCGCAGCCAGACCGTCGCGCTGGCCTGCGCGGCGGGCGTGTTCAGCGCGGCCACGCACAGTGGGTCGATCAGCAACTGGCGCACCGCCTGCGGCAGCCCGGCACAGAGGGCGTCGACAGTCGTGCCCGGCGCACAGCGGAAGCGCGCCATCGCCCAGCTTGCCGCCGTGGCCAGCAGCGCCAGCTTGTCGGCAGCCGTCCAGCCGTCGGCGCCCAGCACGCCCCGGCCGAAGGCCAGCAGTGCTGGGCCGGCCGGCAGGCGCAGGCCGCGGCCGTCGGCGTAGCGCAGTTCCAGCGGGCGCCGGTGCAGCCCGGCTTCGACATCAGTGCCAACGGTGCGCATCAGCGCCAGCGTGCGGCGGTAGGCACCGATCAGGATGTGCTGGCCGTTGTCCAGCGCCAAACCGTCGACATCCACGCCCCGCGCGCGACCGCCCCAGTGCGCGGCCATCTCGAACAGCGTGACGGCGTGGCCCGCCTCGGTGGCACGCACCGCCGCGGCCAGGCCGGCCCAGCCGCCGCCGACGACGGCCAGTCTCATGCGCGGTGTCCCGGAGGCCGACTCGGCGCCAGCGTCACCGGCCTTGCAGGTGGGTGCGGGTGGCGATCCACAGCTTGCGCAGCGGCGTGAGCGAGGTGCGCTGGTGCAGCACCTGGAAGCCGTGTGACTCTACCTCTCGCAGCAGCGTTCGGTAGATGTTGGCCATCATCAGCCCGGGCTTCTGCGCCACGCGGTCGGCGTCGGGCAGCAAGGTCAGCGCGGCGTCGTAGGCGGCGTGTGCACGTTCGGTCTGGAAGCGCATCAGCGCCGTGAAGCGCGGGCTGTAGCCCCAGGGCGCCTCGCGCTTGAGCAGTTCGTGCGCCTTGACGTCGAACTGCTGCAATTCGCTCATCGGCAGGTAGATGCGGCCGCGCCGGGCGTCGTCGCCGACGTCGCGGATGATGTTGGTCAGCTGCATCGCCTGCCCCAGCCGGTGCGCGTACTGCACCGTGGCCGCCTCGGTGCGGCCGAAGATGTTGGCTGCCACCTCGCCTACCACGCCGGCCACCAGGTGGCAGTAACGCTGCAGGGAAGGGAAGTCCAGGAAACGGGTCTGTTCGAGGTCGGTCTGGCAACCTTCGACGACGGCCAGCAGATGCGCGGCTTCGATGCCGAAGTCGGCCGCCAGCGGCATCAGCGCCTGCATCACTGGGTGTGTGGCCTGGCCCGCGTAGGCTGCCGCCACCTCGGTGCGCCACCACTGCAGCTTCTGCGCCGCGACGCTGGGGTCGCTGACCTCGTCGACGACGTCATCGACCTCACGGCAGAAGGCGTAGAAGGCGGTGATTGCGGCGCGCCGCGGTGGCGGCAGGAAGAGGAAGGCGTAGTAGAACGACGAGCCGCTTCTCGCCGCCTTGTCCTGCACGTATTGCTGCGGGTTCATCGGCAGCTCATCGGATGTCGCCGGACATGCGCAGCGCGCGCCACAGCAGCAGCGGCACGTCCAGGGCCTGCAGTTTCGGTCGCTGGCGAAGCGTGGCGTGATCCATGGCGGCGATTTTCTCCAGAATGCGCAGGCCGCCCTGCACCACCAGGCGCAGCTCCCAGCCGGCACGGCCGGGCACACGCAAGGTCAGCGGCGCACCCTGGGTCATCAAGGTGCGTGCCCAGTCGCAAAGCGCGGCCACGAGTGCGCGACTGAGCGGGCTGTCGTCGCAGCGGGCCAGTTCCCCGGCCGTTACGGCGTACCGCTGCTGGTCTTCAATCGGTACGTAGCAACGGCCGCGCGGGCCGTCGACGCTCAGGTCCTGCCAGAAGTTGATCAGCTGCAGCGCGCTGCAGATGGCGTCGGCCTGCTGCAGCGAGTGGGCGTCGCGCAGCCCGTACAGGTGCAGCAGCAACCGGCCTATGGGGTTGGCCGAGCGGCCGCAGTAGTCCAGCAGCGCGCGGCGGTCGGGGTAGGGCGGGTTGCGGACGTCCTGCTCGAAGGCGTCCAGCAGGTCGTGCAGCAGCTGCGCCGGTAAGCGGAACTGGCGCGCCTGCGCCGCCAGAGGCTCGAACACGAGGCGCCAGCGTGCCGTGGCAGCACGGCCCGCCAGGGCCGCGTCGAGATCGGCGCGGTAGGCTCCGAGTTCGGCCAGACGCTGCACGGCGGGCGCGTCGCCCTCGTCGGCGATGTCGTCTGCAGTGCGGGCAAAATGATAGATGGCCGCGACCGCCGGGCGTATCGCTGGCGGACACAGCACCGAGGCCACGGGAAAGTTTTCATAGTGTTCGACGCTCACCTGGGTGATTCTCGCCATTCCTGACGTGATGCCGGGCTCGGCGGTGCGGTGATTGACAACGGCGCGTGGCTGTCACTACAGTACTGACCGGTCAGTCATTAACTTTCGGCGGGCGCCTCGGGCCCCGGGAACACAACCTTGGGGCCAGCAACGATGTACGCCGACTTCTCCCGCCGTGGCTGGGTCGCGACGCTGGTCTGCGCCGCGGCGGTTGCGGTGTCCGCCTGCTCGAAGCCGGCGCCGGCGCCCGAGCCGGTGCGCGCGGTGCGCACGCTGATCGTGGCTGCGGACAGTGCCTCCGGCGTGCGCGAGTACGCGGCCGAGGTCCGGGCGCGTACGGAGTCACGTCTGGGCTTCCGGGTGGCGGGCAAGATGGTGCAGCGCACCGCTGAACTCGGCCAGCAGGTGCGCGTCGGTCAGGTGCTGGCCCGGCTGGACGCCACCGACCTGAAACTCGGCCAGGACGCGGCGCTGGCCGCCAGCCGCGCTGCGCAGACGAACTTCGAGCTGGCCGCAGCGGAGTTCAAGCGTTACCAGGAACTGCGTGCCCAGGGCTTCATCAGCGGTCTGGAACTCGAACGCCGCGAGGCGGCGCTGAAGGCGCAGCAGGCACAGCGCGACCAGGCGCTGGCGCAGGCAGGCGTGCAGGGCAACCAGGCCGGCTATGCCGTGCTCACGGCGCCGGCCGCCGGCGTGATCACGGGGGTCGATGCCGACGTCGGCGCGGTGCTTGCCTTCGGCGCCAGCGTGTTGCGCCTGGCCCACGACGGCCCGCGCGACGCCGTCTTCGCCGTGCCCGAAGACCATCTCGCCGGCATGCGCGCGCGCCTGGGCAAGCCCGGCGCGCTGAAGGTGCGACCCTGGAATGGCGGCGCCGTGCTGGCGGCCACGGTGCGCGAGGTGGCGGCTGCAGCCGACCCCGTCACGCGCACCTATCTCGTCAAGGCCGACCTGGGCAAGGCCGCCGTGCAGTTGGGCCAGACCGTCACCGTGCTGGCCGATCTGCCGCGTCGCGACGGTGTCGTGCGGTTGCCGCTGACGGCCGTGATGCAGCAGCAGGGGCAGACAGCTGTGTGGGTGGTCGACCCGTCGCGTATGACGGTGCAGGTGCAGCCCGTGGTGGTGGCTGGTGCCGACGGCAACACGGTGGTGGTGGCGTCGGGCCTGAGCCCGGGGCAGGTGGTGGTGACGGCCGGTGTGCACGTGCTGATGCCCGGACAGCAGGTGAAGTACTACGTGCCACCCGGTGCTGCGGCGGCTGCCTCTGCCTCGACTGCTGCCAGCCGCTGAGCGCCCGAGCCCGCCCATGCGCCCCGTCACCGGCCCGCTTGCGCCTTCGCGCTTCAATGTCTCGCGCTGGGCGCTGGAACACCCGGCGTTGACACGCTACCTCATGGTGATGCTGATGGTGCTGGGCGTGGCCGCCTACTTCCAACTCGGCCAGGACGAGGATCCGCCGTTCACCTTCCGCGCCATGGTCGTGCAGGCCTACTGGCCGGGTGCCAGTGCGTTGCAGATGGCGGAGCAGGTCACCGACAAGATCGAAAAGACGCTGCAGGAAGTGCCCTACGGTGACCGCATCCGCAGCTTCACCAAGCCCGGCGAGTCGCTCACGATCTTCTATCTGAAGGATTCGGCGCCACCCAAGGACGTGACGGCCAGCTGGTACCAGGTGCGCAAGCGCGTCGGGGACATGCGCGGCACGCTGCCGCAAGGCGTGGTGGGACCGGTCTTCAACGACGACTTCGGCGACGTCTACGGTTCGATCTTTGCGCTGAGCGCCGACGGTTTCAGCCGCGAGGAACTGCGCGAGTTCGCCGATCGCATGCGCCAGCGCCTGCTGCGTGTGCCCGACGTGGCCAAGGTCGAGGTCTTCGGCGCCCAGCCCGAGAAGCTCTTCGTCGAGATCTCGCACAAGCGCCTGGCACAGCTGGGCCTGGACTTCAACCAGGTCATCGCACAGATCGGTGCCCAGAACGCGGTCGAGGGCGCAGGCGTGCTCAACGCGGGCACCGAGAACCTGCAGGTGCGCGTGGGCGGCCAGTTCAACTCGGTGGCCGAGCTCGAGCGTTTCGCGATCCGCGCAGTCAACCCGGCCACCGGCGTGGCCAGCAGCCTGCGGCTGGGCGACATCGCCGAAGTCTGGCGCGGCACCACCGACCCGCCTGCCGTCAAGGTGCGCCACCAGGGCCAGGAGGTCATTGCCCTGGGCGTGGCCATGGTCAAGGGCGGCGACATCCTGGCGCTGGGTGAGGCGCTGACCACGACGGTGGCCCAGGTGCAGCAGGATCTGCCGCTGGGCATCACGGTGACGCAGGTCCAGGACCAGCCGTACTCGGTGTCGCGCTCGGTGGGCGAGTTCGTCAAGGTGCTGATCGAGGCGGTGTTGATCGTGCTGGCGGTCAGCTTCATCAGCCTGGGCCTGAGCTTCGCGCCCGGCAGCTGGAAGCCGCGCATCGACATTTGGCCGGGCCTGGTGGTGGGCGTCACCATCCCATTGGTGCTGGCCATCACCTTCGTGACGATGTACTACTGGGGCATCGGCCTGCACAAGATCAGCCTGGGCAGCCTCATCATCGCGCTGGGCCTACTGGTCGACGATGCCATCATTGCGGTGGAGATGATGGTGCGCAAGCTCGAAGAGGGCTACGACAAGATGCACGCCGCCACCTACGCCTACGACGTGACGGCGATGCCCATGCTGACCGGCACGTTGATCACCGCGGCGGGCTTCCTGCCCATCGGCCTGGCAAAGAGCTCGACCGGCGAGTACACCTTCGCTATCTTCGCCGTCACCACGGCGGCGCTGGTCATCTCGTGGCTGGTTTCGGTCTACTTCGTGCCCTACCTGGGCGCGCGGCTGCTTCACACGCGCCAGGCCGTGCACGGCGTGGCGCACGAGGGCGAACTCTTCGACACGCCCTTCTATGCCCGCTTCCGCCGCACCGTCGACTGGTGCGTGCAGCACCGCTGGATCACCATCGGGCTGACGCTGGCGAGCTTTGCCCTGGGCATCGCCGGCATGGGCCGCGTGCAACAGCAGTTCTTCCCAGACTCGGTCCGCCCCGAACTGGTGGTGGACCTGTGGCTGCCCGAGGGCTCGACGCTGCCGCAGAGCGAAACCATTGCGCAGCGTTTCGAGGCCCGCCTCATGCAGGAGCCTGGTGTCGCCAGCGTGACGACTTGGGTTGGCAGCGGCGTGCCGCGTTTCTACCTGCCGCTGGACCAGGTGTTTCCGCAGGGCAACGTCAGCCAGGCCATCGTGCTGCCGAACGGCCTGCAGGAACGTGAGGCGCTGCGCGTGCGCCTGCCCGAGTTGCTGGCCACCGAGTTCCCCGAGGTGCGCGGCCGCGTCAAGCTGCTGCCCAACGGGCCGCCGGTGGCCTACCCAGTGCAGTTCCGCGTCGTCGGCACCGACGCCGTGCAGGTGCGGGCCTGGGCCGACCGCGCCAAGGCGCTGTTGCGCGAGCACGCCGCGATGCGCGGCGTCAATGACAACTGGAACGAGGCCGTGAAGGTGCTGCGCCTGCACATCGACCAGGACAAGGCGCGCGCCCTGGGGGTCACCAGCCAGGCCCTGGCGCAAGCCTCGCGCACCATCCTCAGCGGCACCACCATCGGCCAGTACCGTGAGGGAGACAAGCTGATCGACATCGTGCTGCGCCAGCCGCCGGACGAGCGCAAGACCATCACGGACCTGGGCAACGCCTACCTGCCCACGAGCAGCGGGCGCTCGGTGCCGCTGACGCAGATCGCGCGCATCGACTTCAGCTGGGAGCCCGGCGTGATCTGGCGCGAAGGCCGAAACTTCGCCGTCACCCTCCAGGGTGACGTGGTCGAGGGCGTGCAGGGGCCCACGGTGACGGCGCAACTGGCACCGCGCATGCAGGCGCTGGCGGCGACGATGCCGCCGGGCTACACCATCCAGGTCGCCGGCGCCGCGGAGGAAAGCAGCAAGGGTCAGGGCTCGCTGCTGGCCAATGTGCCGTTGATGGGGTTCATCATGCTGACGTTGCTGATGATGCAGCTGCAGAGCTTCTCGCGTGCCGTCCTGGTGATGCTGACGGCGCCGCTGGGCATTGCTGGCGTGGCTGCGGCGCTGCTGCTTCTCGACCGGCCTTTCGGCTTCGTCGCGCTGCTGGGCGTGATCGCACTGATGGGCATGATCATGCGCAACTCGGTGATCCTGATCGATCAGATCGAGCAGGACCGGGAGCGCGGCATACCGGCCTGGGATGCCATCGTCGGCGCGGCGGTGCGGCGCTTTCGCCCCATCGTGCTGACGGCCGCGGCTGCCGTGCTGGCGATGATCCCGCTGTCGCGCAGTGTGTTCTGGGGGCCGATGGCGGTGGCCATCATGGGCGGGCTGATCGTCGCCACCGCGCTGACCTTGCTGGCGTTGCCGGCGATGTACGCGGCGTGGTTCCGCATCAAAAGAGAATAGGCCTGCACGTGAAGCTAAAATGCCAGGTTTGCCGCCGTCCGGCATTCCACCCGCGCGGGTGGCGAAATTGGTAGACGCACCAGGTTTAGGTCCTGACGCCTTCACGGGCGTGCCGGTTCGAGTCCGGCCCCGCGCACCAGCCCAGCATCCCACTGCCCTTCACGCAAAGACACCATGGCCGTCACAGTCGAAACCCTAGAGAAGCTCGAACGCCGCATCACGCTCACGCTGGCGGCCGACACCATCAACGGCGAGGTGGAGTCGCGGCTGAAGAAGTTGGCCCGCACCGTCAAGGCCGACGGTTTTCGTCCCGGCAAGGTGCCGATGAGCGTGGTCTCGCAGCGCTATGGCTACCAAGTGCAGTACGAGGTAGTCAACGATCGCGTCGGCCAGAGCTTCAACGAGGCCGTCAACGAGGCCAAGCTGCGTGTCGCCGGCCAGCCCAGGATCGCGCAGAAGGACCAGGCACCCGAAGGCCACATGGCCTTCGACGCCACCTTCGAGGTCTACCCCGAGGTGAAGATCGGCGACCTGAGCGGTGCCGAGGTCGAACGCGTCAGCACCGAAGTCACCGAGGCCGCCATCGACCGCACGGTGGAGATCCTGCGCAAGCAGCGCCGCAGCTTCGGTCTGCGCGCGAAGGACGAGGGCGCCGTCGAGGGCGACCGCGTGACCATCGACTTCGAAGGCAAGATCGACGGCGAGCCCTTCTCGGGCGGCAAGGCCGAAGCCTTCCAGTTCATCATCGGCGAAGGCCAGATGCTCGAGCAGTTCGACCAGGCCGTGCGCGGCATGAAGGTCGGCGAGAGCAAGACCTTCCCGCTGCAGTTCCCGGCCGACTACCACGGTGCCGACGTGGCCGGCAAGGAAGCCGACTTCCTGGTCACGGTGAACAAGATCGAGGCGCAGAACCTGCCGGCCGTCGACGAGGCACTGGCCAAGAGCCTGGGCATCAAGGAAGGCACCGTCGAGGGTCTGCGCGCCGACGTCAAGAAGAACCTCGAGCGCGAGGTGAAGTTCCGCGTGCTGGCGCGCAACAAGGGCGCCGTGATGGAGGCGCTGTCGAAGGCCGCAGAACTCGACCTGCCCAACGCCCTGGTGGCCGGCGAGACCGAGCGCCTGATCGAAGGTGCCCGCGCCGACCTCAAGCAGCGCGGCGTCAAGGATGCCGAGACGGTGAACATCCCCGCCGACATCTTCAAGCCGCAGGCCGAGCGCCGTGTGCGCTTGGGTCTGGTGGTGGCCGAACTCGTGCGCAAGCACAACCTGCAGGCCAAGCCCGAGCAACTGCAGGCGCACATCGAGGAACTGGCCCAAAGCTACGAGAAGCCGGCCGAGGTGATGCGCTGGTACCTCAGCGACCGCCAGCGCATGGCCGAGGTCGAGGCCGTGGTCATCGAGAACAACGTGACCGACTTCGTGCTCGGCCAGGTCAAGGTCACCGACAAGGTGCTACCGTTCGACGAACTGATGACCCAACAGTGAGCAAGGACCCATCCATGAGCGTGCAGGAGACCGTCGGCCTGGGCATGGTGCCCATCGTCATCGAGCAGTCGGGCCGCGGCGAACGCGCCTACGACATCTACAGCCGCCTGCTGCGCGAACGCATCATCTTCCTGGTCGGGCCCGTCAACGACGGCACGGCCAACCTGGTGGTGGCGCAGATGTTGTTCCTGGAGAGCGAGAACCCCGACAAGGACATCTTCCTCTACATCAACAGCCCGGGTGGCAGCGTCAGCGCCGGCCTGTCGATCTACGACACGATGCAGTTCATCAAGCCCGACGTGAGCACGCTGTGCATGGGCATGGCGGCCAGCATGGGCAGCTTCCTGCTGATGGCGGGGGCCAAGGGAAAGCGCTCGGCGCTGCCGAATTCACGCGTCATGCTGCACCAGCCTTCGGGCGGGGCGCAGGGTCAGGCGACGGACATCGAGATCCAGGCGCGCGAGATCATCAAGACGCGCGAACAACTCAACCGCATCTACGCCGACCGCACCGGGCAGCCGCTGGAGCGCATCGCTGCCGACATGGAGCGGGATATGTGGTTGTCGCCCAGCGAGGCCAAGGACTACGGCTTGATCGACCAGGTGCTCGACAAGCGCCCCTGAGTGCATTTTCCAGCTTGGCCGGGGCCCGCAGAACAAGGTGTCGGCGGGCCTTTTCCCTGCCGACTGGGGCATGGCACTTGGTCTATGATGCTCGGGCTGTCCGCTCACAACTCCGCTCGTATATCCCCCCATGGCCGACAAGAAGGGCGCCTCCGGCGAAAAGGTTCTGTACTGCAGCTTCTGCGGTAAGAGCCAGCACGAGGTCAAGAAGCTCATCGCCGGGCCGTCGGTGTTCATCTGCGACGAGTGCATCGAGCTCTGCAACGACATCATTCGCGACGAGGTGCCGGCCGAAACGCCGGGCGCAAAGACGGCGAAGTCCGACCTGCCTATCCCCAGCGAGATCAAGGGCAGCCTCGACCAGTACGTCATCGGCCAGGAAGTGGCCAAGCGCACGCTCTCGGTGGCCGTCTACAACCACTACAAGCGGTTGAAGCACATGGGCGCAAATGCGTCCAAGGACGAGGTCGAACTCACCAAGAGCAACATCCTGCTCATCGGCCCCACGGGCTCGGGCAAGACGCTGCTGGCGCAGACCCTCGCGCGCCTGCTGAACGTGCCCTTCGTGATCGCCGACGCCACCACGCTGACCGAAGCCGGTTACGTGGGCGAGGACGTCGAGAACATCATCCAGAAGCTGCTGCAGAACTGCAACTACGACGTCGAACGTGCGCAGCGCGGCATCGTCTACATCGACGAGATCGACAAGATCAGCCGCAAGGCCGACAACCCCAGCATCACGCGCGACGTCTCGGGTGAAGGCGTGCAGCAGGCGCTGCTGAAGCTGGTGGAAGGCACGATGGCCAGTGTTCCGCCGCAGGGCGGGCGCAAACACCCGAACCAGGACTTCCTGCAGATCGCACGACGAACATCCTGTTCATCTGCGGCGGTGCGTTCGTCGGCCTGGAAAAGGTCATCCAGAACCGCACCGAGAAGTCGGGCATCGGCTTTGCTGCCAGCGTACAGCCAGACCGAGAAGCGCGGCAGACATCTTCCGCGACGCTGAACCCGAAGACCTGATCAAGTTCGGGCTGATTCCCGAGTTGGTGGGTCGCCTGCCCGTGGTGGCCACGCTGGGTGAGCTGACCATCGAGGCGATGGTGCAGATCCTCACCGAGCCCAAGAACGCACTGGTCAAGCAGTATCAGAAGCTGTTCGCGATGGATGGCGTCGAGCTTGAAATCCGACCCTCCGCGCTGACCGCCATTGCCAAGAAGGCGCTGGCGCGCAAGACAGGGCGCCCGCGGCTGGCGTTCCATCCTGGAACATGCGCTGATCGACACCATGTTCGACCTGCCTACGCCCTCGACGGCGTGGCCAAGGTGGTGATCGACGACCACATCGTCGAAGAAGGGCCACGAAAAGCCCCTGCTCGTCTACCGCGAGCAAAAAGGCCAGCGCGCCTGAGTGCACACCGCCGGCGCGCCCCGGCCGCCGCACCCGCCTTGCATTCCCGCTC
>JADIZZ010000023.1 GCA_016704535.1 Betaproteobacteria bacterium
TGGCGCTCTTCGTGCCGCCCTGCACCGCGATCAGCGCCAGGCGGCCGTCCTCGGCCATGCATTCGAGTTCACGGCCGATGTAGTCGCCGGCCACCATGTCGAGCACCACGTCGGCACCCTTGCCGCCGGTCAGGCGCTTCGTCTCGGCGACGAAGTCCTGCGTGCGGTAGTTGATGGCGTGGTCGGCGCCCAAAGCCAAGCAGGCGGCGCACTTCTCGTCGCTGCCCGCGGTGACGATGACACGCGAGCCCAGCGCCCTGGCGAGTTGAATCGCGGCTACGCCGATACCACTGCTGCCGCCCTGCACCAGCAGCGCTTCGCCGGGTTGCAGCCGCGCGATGTGAAAGACGTTCTGCCACACCGTGAAGAAGGTTTCAGGCAGGCTCGCCGCCTGTACCTTGGTCAGGCCCTGCGGCACTGGCAGGCACTGGCCCACCGGAGCGACGCAGAACTCGGCGTAACCACCGCCGGCCACCAGGGCGCAGACGGCGTCGCCCAGGGCCAGCCCGGCCGCGGCCAGGTCGGCCGGCGCACCGCCAGCCACCGTGCCGGCCACTTCCAGCCCCGGCAGGTCGCTGACCCCCGGCGGCATCGGGTACAGCCCCTTGCGCTGCAGCACGTCGGGGCGGTTCACGCCCGACGCCTGCACGGCGATCAGCAGTTCACCCGGGCGTGGGTCGGGCACGGGCCGTTCGCACGGCACCAGCACCTCGGGCCCGCCCGGGGCCGTGATCTCGATGGCGCGCATGCGGGCCGTCGGCTGCGCCGTCACTCGGGCTGCTTCGGTGCCTCGTCGGCCACCGGCTGCGCGACCGGCGCGCCATGGTCGGCGCCGGTTTCCACCGGCGCGGCTTCACGGCGCGGACGGTCGTCGCGGTCGCGGCGCGGCGGACGATCGTCGCGGTCACGGCGCGGGCGGTCGCCCCGGTCGCCACGTGGCTCGAAACGCTCTTCAGGCATGCCTTCGGGGCGCTCGAGCAGGGCCTTCATGCTGAGCTTGATGCGGCCCTTCTCGTCGGTTTCCAGCACCTTGACCTGCACGACCTGGCCTTCCTTGAGGAAGTCCTCGACCCGCTCGACGCGCTGGTGCGCGATCTGGCTGATGTGCAGCAGGCCGTCCTTGCCGGGCAGGATGTTGATGAGCGCACCGAAGTCCAGGATCTTGGTGATCGCACCTTCGTACACCTTGCCGATCTCGGCCTCGGCGGTGATCTCGCCGATGCGCTTGAGCGCAAACGCGGCCTTGTCGGCGTCGGTCGACGCGACGGTGATGGTGCCGTCTTCGCCGATGTCGATCGTGCAGCCGGTTTCCTCGGTCAGCGCACGGATGGTGGCGCCACCCTTGCCGATGACGTCGCGGATCTTTTCCTGGTTGATCTTCATCGTGTACAGACGCGGGGCGAAGGGGCTGACTTCGGCCTTCGCGCCACCGACGGCTTCCACCATCTTGGCCAGGATGTGCAGGCGCGCTTCCTTGGCCTGTGCCAGCGCCACCTGCATGATTTCCTTGGTGATGCCCTGGATCTTGATGTCCATCTGCAGCGCGGTGATGCCGCCGTTGGTGCCGGCCACCTTGAAGTCCATGTCGCCCAGGTGATCCTCGTCGCCCAGGATGTCGGTCAGCACCGCAAAGCGGTTGCCTTCCTTGATCAGGCCCATCGCGATGCCGGCCACGTGGGCCTTCAGCGGCACGCCGGCGTCGAGCATGCTCAGGCAGCCGCCGCAGACGCTGGCCATCGACGACGAGCCGTTGCTCTCGGTGACTTCCGAGACGATGCGCACCGTGTACGGGAAGTCTTCCTTCTTCGGCAACACGGCGATCAGCGCGCGCTTGGCCAGGCGGCCGTGGCCGATCTCGCGCCGCTTGGGCGTGCCGAAACGGCCCGCTTCGCCGGTGGCGAAGGGGGGCATGTTGTAGTGCAGCATGAAGTTGTCGGTGAACTCGCCGGCCAGCGCGTCGATGCGCTGCGCGTCGCGCTCGGTGCCCAGCGTGGCCACCACCAGTGCCTGCGTCTCGCCGCGCGTGAACAACGACGAGCCATGGGTGCGCGGCAGCACGCCGTTGCGGATCTCGATGGCGCGCACGGTGCGCGTGTCGCGGCCGTCGATGCGCGGCTCGCCGGACAGGATCTGGCCGCGCACGAGGCGGGCTTCGATCTCGAACAGCAACGTCTCGATCTTCACGCTGTCGAACTCGACACCTTCGGCCTTCAGCGCGCTGAAGACGTTGGCGTAGGCTTCACGCGTGGCCTGGGTGCGGGCCTGCTTGCTGCGGATCTGGTAAGCGGCGCGCAGCGGCTCCTCGGCCAGCGCGGCGATCTTGGCGATCAGCGCCTCGTCCTTGGCCGGCGCTTGCCAGTTCCACACGGGCTTGCCGGCGTCACGCACCAGTTCGTTGATGGCGGCGATGGCGATCTTGCCCTGGTCGTGGCCGAAAACCACGGCGCCGAGCATCACTTCTTCGCTCAGCTGATCGGCTTCAGACTCCACCATCAGCACGGCGCCTTCGGTGCCGGCGACGATGAGGTCGAGCTGGCTCTCGGTGAGCTGCGTCTTGCCCGGATTCAGCACGTACTGGCCGTTGATGTAGCCCACGCGTGCGGCACCGATGGGGCCGTTGAACGGGATGCCGCTGATCGACAACGCGGCACTGGTGCCGATCATGGCGGCGACGTCGGCCTGCACTTCGGGGTTCAGGCTGACGACGTGCACGATGACCTGCACCTCGTTGTAGAAGCCGTCCGGGAACAGCGGGCGGATGGGGCGGTCGATGAGGCGGCAGGTCAGCACCTCGAGTTCGCTCGGGCGGCCTTCGCGCTTGAAGAAGCTGCCCGGGATCTTGCCGGCGGCGTAGCTCTTCTCGGTGTAGTCCACCGTCAGCGGGAAGAAGTCCTGCCCGGCCTTGGCGTTCTTCGACGCCACGACGGTGGCCAGCACCACGGTGCCGTCGATGTCGACGAGCACGGCGCCACTGGCCTGGCGGGCGATTTCGCCGGTTTCCAGCGTGACGGTGTGTTGACCCCAGGTGAAGGTCTTGGTGATCTTGTTGAACATGCTCATGCGATGTCTTCCTTCAAAGAAGTGGGCAGCGTCATGCCATTCCAGTGAAACCCTTGAAGGCGCCGTTGGAATGACACAGCAAATGCGGCCCGGTGGTGGAACAGGTACGGCATGCGGGGTGCACCAGGCACCCCGCGGGGCGGAATTACTTGCGCAGGCCGAGCTTGGCGATCAGCGAGGTGTAACGCTCGGGCGCCACGTCCTTCAGGTAGGACAGCAGGCGCTTGCGGGCGTTGACCATCTTCAGCAGGCCGCGGCGACCGTGGTGGTCTTTCGCGTGCAGCTTGAAGTGCGGCGTCAGTTCGTTGATGCGCGCGGTGAGCAGCGCAACCTGGACTTCGGGGCTGCCGGTATCGGCGGGGCCGCGGGCATTGTCCTTGACGATGTCGGCCTTGACGGCGGTGGCGAGAGTCATGCGATTTCCTTGAGTTATCTTTTGGAAACCGCATTGCGGCGCCTGGGGCATGCGGCGCCTGCGGTTTCCGGGTTGGACTTGCGAACACCAGTGAAACCGACCGGTGCCGTGCTATCTCACGCAGCGTCGAAGCCGCGAAGAGCCGCCGATTGTAGCCCGATTGCTTCTGGCGATCCGGGTCTCGCGAGCGTCGGTGCCTGGCGAGATCACCGCGGCCGCTGCATGCGGCACTGAGCAGGCTGCGTAACCGCAACTGCTTCACTGCGGCGCAGCGTACGAAAGCCGAATCCCGAGCCTTCGACGTCGTGCTTCACGCCAGGTGCGCCGACGCGGTCCATCACGCTGACCACCAGCGGCTGCTGCAGCTGATGGTCTTCGGGGCGCATGGTGGCACTGTGCAGGTCGCCCAACCCGGCACGCGGACCGTCGAAACGTGCGCCTTCCAGCGCGCGCGCTACCGCCGCGGCATCGACGTTACCTGCGCGTTCGATACCCGCTGCAAGCATCTCCACCAGCACCTGCATGCGCACGTGCACGTAGTCGTCACGCGGCTCGGGATAGCGGCGCCGGAAAGCGGCGTAGAAGGCGTCCGATACCGTACCGCCCAGGTTCGGGTGCCATTCGGCCACGGCCAGCACGCGGCCGACGCCGGCCTCCCCAATGGCCGCCGGGGCACCCAGCGCATTGCCATAGAAAGTGTAGAGCCGGACGTCGGACCCCACATCGCGCAGCGCGCGGACCAGCAGTGTCAGGTCGTTGCCCCAGTTGCCCGTCAGCACGGCCTGCGCGCCACTGGCCTTGATCTTCGACGCGTAAGGCAGAAAGTCCTTCACGCGGCCCATCGGATGCAGTTCGTCGCCGACGATCTCGATGTCGGGCCGCTTGGCGCCGATCATTGCGCGCGCTGATCGCGCCACCTGCTGACCAAAACTGTAGTCCTGGCCAATGAGGTAGACCTGCTTGACCGCAGCATCGTCGCGCAGCACCTCGGTCAGCGCGGCAAGGCGCATGTCGGCGTGGGCGTCGAAGCGGAAGTGCCAGAAGCTGCAGCGCTCGTTGGTGAGCGCCGGGTCCACCGCCGAGTAGTTCAGGAAGAGCGCTCGGCGGCGCGGTTCGCGTTCGTTGTGCTTGTCCAGCGCGTCGATCAGTGCCGCGGCCGCGGCCGAGCTGTTGCCCTGCAGCACGAAGCCTATGCGCTGGTCGAGCGCCGAGCGCAGCAGCGACAGCGCTTCCTCGACAGTGCCCTTGCTGTCGAATCGCACCAGCGCCAACGGCCGCGCGCCGCCCTGGGCTTCGGGCAGCCGAACGCCGCCGCGTGCGTTCACGCGCTCGGTGGCCCAGAGCAGGTTTCGGAAGACCGCTTCGCCGGCGTTGGCGAAAGGCCCGGACAGTCCTTCGATGAGAGCCAGCTTGATGGGCTCACGCGGTGTCTGACCCTGAGCGGCGGGCAGGGCCGCGAGCAGCGGCACAGCCACCATGGCGCGTCGGGTCGGGTTCATGGGGCGGGAGTCCTTGAAAAGTGAGGGACGGGCGGTCGCGGCGCCGCGAAGAAGGCGCTCACGCGGGGACGAGCACCGCACCCGAAAGCTCGGCCAGCGGCCAGCGCGGGCGCACCTCGAAGGCGCCGTCGGTCTCCAGCGCCGCCAGCCCCTGCTGCAGCCGCAGCGCAGCGGCCAGCGCAATCATGGCGCCGTTATCGGTGCACAGCGCCAACGGCGGGTAGTGCAGGCAAGCGCCGAGCTTCGCCGCACCGGCGTTGAGCCTTTCGCGCAGGCGCAGGTTTGCGCCCACGCCGCCAGCCACCACGAGACGTCGACTGCCGGTGGCCTTCAGCGCCTTCAGCGCCTTCGCCACCAGCACGTCGACGATCGCCGCCTGCGTGCTGGCGGCCAGGTCGGCAAGCGACTGGTTGCAAGCCTGTGCGCCCAGCTTGCGGTGCTGCGTCATCACCGCCGTCTTCAGGCCGGCGAAGGAAAAGTCGAGGTCGCCACTGTGCAGCAGCGGCCGAGGCAGGGCGTACGCGGCGGGGTCGCCAAATTCGGCCAGCCGCGCCAGCGCCGGGCCGCCCGGATAGCCGAGCCCCAACAGCTTGGCGCTCTTGTCGAAGGCTTCGCCAGCAGCGTCGTCGATGGTTTCGCCCAGCAAGGTGTAGCGGCCGACACCTTCGACCTGCATCAACTGCGTGTGGCCGCCCGAGACGAGCAGCGCGACGAAGGGAAACTCGGGCGCAGGCTCGGCCAGGAAAGGCGAGAGCAGGTGCCCTTCAAGATGGTGCACCCCCAGCGCGGGCCTGCCCAGCGCCGCGGCCAGCGCCACCGCGACACCGGCGCCCACGAGCAGCGCACCAGCCAGCCCCGGGCCACGTGTGTAGGCCACGAGATCCACCTCGGCCAGCGTGCAGCCGGCTTGCTGCATCACCTGGCGGGCCAGCGGCAGCACGCGCCGGATGTGGTCGCGCGAGGCCAGTTCGGGCACAACGCCGCCGTAGGCCGCGTGCAAGTCGACTTGACTGTGCAGCGCCTCGGCCAGCAGGCGCGGCACGCCGCCAGGCCTCGTCTCCACGAGGGCCACACCGGTTTCGTCGCAGGACGACTCGAAGCCCAGAACCTTCATGCGATCGAGTCTAGCGGTGGTGACGCGGGACCCCGTGCGGAATGCTGGCATACCGCTTGCTGTTGAAGACGCGGCACTTTCGAGTGTCTGTCTATCTCCTCAGCAGGGCACAAGCCCTAGTCCGACCTCCTCGGCGCAAGCCGGGGAGGTCTTTTTTTTTTCGGTGCGGAGCCCCATTCCGGTGCGAGCTGCGAACCGACTTCGTGCAGGCTGCGCTGCTTCAATGGTTCTCGCGGGCGTGGTTGATCGTGTACTTCGGAATCTCGATCGTCACGTCCTCGTTGGACAGGATGGCCTGGCAGCTCAGCCGCGAGGTGGGCGTCAGGCCCCAGGCGCGATCGAGCAGGTCTTCCTCGCTCTCGTCCATCTCACCCAGTGAGTTGAAGCCCTCCTTCACCACCACGTGGCAGGTGGTGCACGCGCAGCTCATCTCGCAGGCGTGTTCGATGGCGATGCCGTTTTCGAGCAACGCCTCGCAGACCGAAGTGCCGGCCGGCGCCTCGATGGTGTCGCCCTGCGGGCAGAGTTCGGCGTTCGGGAGGATGCGGATGATGGGCATGGGAACCTGATTTCAAACTTCTTCGAGACGGCGGCCGGCCAGGGCCTGGCGGATGCCCTGGTTCATGCGGGCGGCAGCGAAGGCTTCGGTGCCTTCGGCCAAGGCCTCGACAGCGCCTTCGATGGCGTGGGCGTCGTCGCCCTGCGCGATGGCGGCGGTGGCGTCGATCAGGCGCTCGATGTCGGCGCGCTCGGTGTCGCTCAGCAGCGCGCCGTCGGCGGCCAGCGCCGATCGGGTGGCCAGCACCATGCGCTCGGCGTCGACATGCGCCTCGCGCAACGAACGCGCGGCCATGTCGTCCTCGGCGTGGGCGAAGCCGTCCTTCAGCATCCGCGCGATCTGGTCGTCGGCCAGGCCGTAGCTGGGCTTGACGGTGACCGCAGCCTCGACGCCGCTGCCCAGTTCACGCGCCGAGACGCTGAGCAGCCCGTCGGCGTCGACCTGGAAGGTGACGCGGATGCGCGCCGCACCGGCCACCATGGGCGGGATGCCGCGCAGTTCGAAGCGGGCCAGCGAACGGCATTCGCTGACGAGGTCGCGTTCACCCTGCACGACGTGGATGGCCATCGCCGTCTGGCCGTCCTTGAAGGTGGTGAATTCCTGTGCCTTCGCCACGGGAAGGGTCGTGTTGCGCTCGATGACTCGCTCGACAAGGCCGCCCATCGTCTCCAGCCCGAGGCTGAGCGCGATGACGTCCAGAAGCAGCAGCTCGCCGTCCTTGGCGTTGCCAGCCAGTGCGTTGGCCTGGATCGCTGCACCCAGCGCCACCACCTCGTCAGGGTTGACGTTGGTCAGCACGGGCTGGTCGAAAAGTTCGCTCACCGCGAGGCGCACCGCGGGCATGCGCGTGCTGCCGCCGACCATCACCACGCCTTGGACCTCGGTGCGCGAGACCTTGGCGTCGCGCAACACCTTGCGGACGGCCACCAGCGTACGGTCGATCAGCGGCCGGGCAAGTGCATCAAGCTGGGCGCGCGTCACCGTCACCGCTGCCAGGCCGGCGACCAGCGTGGCCTGCCACACTGCACTGTCTGCGGCACTCAGCGCCTCCTTGATGGCGCGGGCCGCCACCAACGAGGCGCGCTTGTCCTGCGGCGAGGTCGCCACGACGCCGGCCTGCGCCAGGGCCCAGTCGGCCAGCGCGTGGTCGATGTCGTCACCGCCGAGCGCCGCGTCGCCGCCGGTTGCAACCACTTCGAAGACCCCCTGCGTCAGCCGCAGCAGGCTGATGTCGAACGTGCCGCCGCCCAGGTCGTAGACGGCGTAGAGACCTTCGCTGGCGTTGTCCAGCCCGTAGGCCACCGCGGCCGCGGTCGGCTCGCTGATCAGGCGCAGCACGTTCAGACCGGCCAGCTGCGCGGCGTCTTTCGTGGCCTGGCGCTGCGCGTCGTCGAAGTAGGCCGGCACGGTGATGACGGCGCCAAAGAGTTCGTCGGTGTCGAAGGTGTCTTCGGCGCGCTGGCGCAGCGTGGCCAGGATCTCGGCCGAAGTTTCCACCGGCGTCTTCTCGCCGTCGCGCGTGGCAATCGCCAGCATGCCGGGGCGGTCGACGAAGCGGTAGGGCAGTTTGCCGGTGTCGGCCACGTCTGCCAGTTGACGGCCCATGAAACGCTTCACCGAGACCAGCGTGTTCTCGGGGTCCTCGGCCGCAGCGGCCAAGGCGTCGTGGCCGATCTGGCGGCGGCCCCCTTCGAGGTAGCGCACGGCCGAAGGCAGCAGGAGCCGGCCCTGCGCGTCGGGCAGGCACTCGGCCACGCCGTGGCGCACGGCGGCCACCAGCGAATGCGTGGTGCCCAGGTCGATGCCCACGGCAATGCGGCGCTGGTGCGGGTCGGGCGCCTGGCCGGGTTCGGAAATCTGCAGCAAAGCCATGGGTTGGATTCTTGGGTTCAGCGGGTGGCGTCGAGCGCCTCGAGGCGGCGCCCGATGTCGTGACGGAAGCGCGCCACGAACATCAACGCGCGCACCGTCGCGGCCGCGGCCGCGGTGTCCTTGGCGTCGTCGAGCAGCGTGGTCAGCTGGGCGAGCCTCTGGCCTTCGTCCTGCGCGATCTCGGCGTCCAGCGCCTCGACCGCCGCGGCGTCTGCGGCTTCGTCCAGCGCCTCACGCCAGGCCATCTGCTGCATCAGGAACGCTGCAGGCATCGCGGTGTTGCGCTCGGCGTCGATGGGCACACCGCGCAGCGCGCACAGGTAGGCGGCGCGGCTGAGTGGGTCCTTCAGGCGCTGGTAGGCCTCGTTGACGCGCACGGCCCACTGCATCGCCACCCGCTGCGCCGCCGCGCCTTCGGCCGCAAAACGGTCGGGATGCACCTGGGCCTGCAGTTCGCGGCGGCGCGCGTCGAGATCGGCGCGGTTCAGCGCCTGCCGGGGCGGCAGGCCGAAGAGCGTGAAGTCGTCGTCGCTCAGCTTCACAACGTCTTGCCGTAGAACACCGACAGGCCGTTGTCGGGGTAGCCGCCGAAGGCCGCACGCTCGGTGTAGCCACAGCGTTCGTACAGCGCGACAGCCTCGTGCTGGTGGCGCCCGGTTTCGAGCACGGCCAGGCGGCAGCCGTCGGCACGCAGGCCATCTTCCAACGCGCCCAGCAGTTGCACGCCCAGGCGCCGGCCCCGATACGCCGGGTCGACATACATGCGCTTGACTTCGCCGTACGCGACGCCGCCTGTCTCGGGCTCGCCTGGCATGCGCCTGTAGGCCGCCGTGCCCATCGCCTGTTCGCCATCGCGCGCGACGAAGAACGCCACGTCGGCGCCCAACAGCGCCTGCACGTCGAGGATGTGGTTGGCTTCGGGCGGGTAGAGCGACATCAGGTAGCCGTCCAGCGCCGCGAGAAGGGCCTCGACCTCGGGCTGGTCGGGGCGTTCACGGCGGATGACGAAACGGTCGGGCATGGGCAGGCGGAGGCGGGAAAGGGCAAGGCGCGGCAGTACCTGTGGATACACGCCGCGCCCTGCGCGTGGGAGCCGGCGGCTCAGACGCGGAAGGATTCTCCGCAGCCGCAGCGGTCCTTCTCGCGCGGATTGTGGAACTTGAAGCCTTCGTTCAGGCCTTCGCGCACGAAGTCGAGTTCGGTGCCGTCGATGTAGGGCAGGCTCTTCGGGTCGACCAGCACCTTGACGCCGTGGTCTTCGAAGATCACGTCTTCAGGCGCGATGTCGTCCGCGTACTCGAGCTTGTAGGCCAGGCCCGAGCAGCCGGTGGTCTTGACGCCCAGCCGCACACCCACGCCCTTGCCGCGCCGGCCCAGGTAGCGTGTGACGTGCCGCGCCGCGGCTTCGGTGAGGGTGACCGACATGGTGCGTGAAACTCAGTGCGAAGCCGTGTCGGCGGGTTGGCCGTGCTTGGCCTTGTAGTCGTCGACGGCCGCCTTGATGGCGTCCTCGGCCAGGATGCTGCAGTGGATCTTCACCGGCGGCAGCGCGAGCTCTTCCGCGATCTGCGTGTTCTTGATCGTCACCGCTTCGTCCAGCGTCTTGCCCTTCACCCATTCGGTGACGAGCGAACTCGACGCGATGGCCGAGCCGCAGCCGTAGGTCTTGAAGCGTGCGTCTTCGATCAGCCCGGTGGCCGGGTTGACCTTGATCTGCAGCTTCATCACGTCGCCGCAGGCCGGTGCGCCGACCATGCCGGTGCCGACACTGTCGTCGCCCTTGTCGAAGCTGCCGACGTTTCGGGGATTCTCGTAATGCTCGACGACTTTTTCGCTGTAGGCCATGTCATGTACTCCTGGTGCGTTGTTCGGTCAGTGCGCTGCCCACTGGATCGTGCTGATGTCGATGCCTTCCTTGAACATCTCCCACAGCGGCGAGAGTTCACGCAGCTTGGCCACGCGGTCTTGCAGCGTGCTGACCGCGTAGTCGATCTCTTCGACGGTGGTGAAACGGCCGATCGTCATGCGCAGGCTGGAATGCGCCAGTTCGTCGCTGCGGCCCAGGGCGCGCAGCACGTAGCTGGGCTCCAGGCTGGCGCTGGTGCAGGCCGAGCCCGAGCTGACGGCGATGCCCTTGACGCCCATGATCAACGACTCGCCTTCGACGAAGTTGAAGCTGGCGTTGATGTTGTGCGGCACGCGGTGCTCGAGGTCGCCGTTGATGAAGACCTGTTCGATGGTGGAGATGCCGTCGAGCAGTCGCTTGTGCAGCATGCGGATGCGCTCGATCTCGGCGCCCATCTCGGCCTGGGCGATGGCGAAGGCCGTGCCCATGCCGACGATCTGGTGCGTGGGCAAGGTGCCGCTGCGCATGCCGCGCTCGTGGCCGCCGCCGTGGATCTGCGCTTCCAGCCGGATGCGCGGCTTGCGTCTGACGTAAAGCGCACCCTGCCCCTTGGGGCCATAGGTCTTGTGAGCCGACATGCTGAGCAGGTCGACGGGCAGCCTGGCCATGTCGATGACCACCTTGCCGGTGGCCTGGGCCGCGTCGACGTGGAAGATGATGCCGCGCTCGCGGCACAGCCGGCCGATGGTCTCGATGTCCTGGATGACGCCGATCTCGTTGTTCACCAACAGGATGGACGCCAGGATGGTGTCCTTGCGCAGCGCATCCTTGAACTTGTCCAGGTCGAGCAGGCCGTTGGATTCGACGTCGAGGTAAGTGACCTCGAAGCCCTGCCGCTCCAGCTCGCGCATGGTGTCGAGCGTGGCCTTGTGCTCGGTCTTCAGCGTGATCAGGTGCTTGCCACGGCTGGCGTAGAAGTGCGCTGCGCCCTTGATGGCGAGGTTGATCGACTCGGTGGCACCGCTGGTCCAGACGATTTCGCGCGGGTCGGCGTTGATCAGGCCGGCCACCTGGGCACGCGCCTTCTCTACCGCCTCTTCGGCCTCCCAACCCCAGGCGTGGCTGCGCGAAGCCGGGTTGCCGAAGTGCTCTCGCAACCAGGGAATCATGGCGTCGACGACACGCGGGTCGCAAGGCGTGGTGGCACCGTAGTCGAGGTAGATGGGGAAGTGCGGGGTCATCGAAAGAAGCTCGTCGTCGCAGTCGCGGGAAGGGGTGTCCTGAAGAAGAGGGGCGTCAGCAGCTCACTTCGTCAGGGCGTTGCCAAGGGCGAACACCGAATTGGGCGCGGTCACCTTGATCGGCTTGACCACCGGCACGCTGGAAATCGCGCGCCTCACCGGTGAAGCGTCGATCGAGACACCCTTGGCCAATTGCTCGTCGACCAGCTTCTGCAACGAGATGGAGTCGAGGTATTCGATCATCTTGGTGTTCAGGCTGGTCCAGAGGTCGTGCGTCATGCACTTGCCGGAGTCCTCGCCCATGCAGCTTTCCTTGCCGCCGCAGCCCGTGGCGTCGATGGGTTCGTCTACTGCCACGATGATGTCGGCCACGGTGATCTCGCCTGCGGCACGACCCAGCGAATAACCGCCGCCGGGCCCGCGGGTGCTTTCTACGAGTTCATGGCGGCGCAGCTTGCCGAAGAGCTGCTCAAGGTAGGACAGCGAGATCTGCTGTCGCTGGCTGATGGCCGCCAGCGCCACGGGCCCGGCGTTGGAGCGCAGCGCCAGGTCGATCATCGCGGTGACGGCAAAGCGGCCTTTGGTGGTAAGTCGCATCGATAAATCTCCTGGCACGAATGGCGCCTAAGGTGCGTTGACAACCAGCCCGGGCCAGACCCAAAGCCTGGATTCCGGCCGGGCGAAACACACTGTGGTGGCTGTGTCCGACTGATTCGGTCAAGTATATCTTAAGCCGACTATTTCAGTACGGCTTAGTCCGCGGGTCGGGTCACGAGCTCTTGTTGAAGCCGTACGAGCAACCCATCGCAGGCGTCCTCGACCAGATCGAGCACACGCTCGAATCCTGCAGCGTTGCCGTAATAGGGGTCGGGGACCGCCTGGACGCCGACAAAGCGGCGTGCGTAGGGCATCAACAGTTCGACGCGGGCGGCGCATCCGGGCGGGGCCTTGCGCTGCAGCCAGCCCAGGTTCTCCTCGTCCATGGCCAGAAGCCAGTGGAAATTGGTGAAGTCTTCAGCCCGTACCGCCCGCGCGCGTTGCGCAGACAAGTCGTAGCCGCGCAACGTCGCATGGCGCAGGGCGCGCGGGTCAGGCGGCTCGCCAGCATGGTGGTCCAGCGTGCCAGCTGAGTCGACAGCCACTCGGTGCTGCAGGCCGGCGCGTCGCAGACGTTCCCGCAGCACCCCTTCGGCGGTAGGCGAACGGCAGATGTTGCCCATGCAGACCATCAAGACACGCAGCTCGACGTCCTCGCCTGCCACCTGGGAGCCGACGCTGCCCTGCATCCACTGCTTGAGCCGCCGGATCATCGCGCCACTCCTGGTGCCGGAATCAGCGGCACCACGTCATGACCACTGCCGCCAAAGGCCTGCTCGCGCAGCAATGCGAGTTGGTCGCGCACCCGCGCCGCCTTCTCGAATTCCAGGTTGCGTGCGTGTTCGAGCATCTGCTTCTCGAGCAGCTTGATGCGCTTGCCGAGGTCCTTCTCGCTCATCGACTCCACCTCGGCCGCCGCCTGCGCGGCCTTCAGGTCGTCCTTGGCGCTCTTGTCGGAGACGGCGCCGTCGATCATGTCGCGGATGCGTGTCGTCACGCTCTTGGGCGTGATACCCAGCGCCAGGTTGTGCGCGATCTGCTTCACGCGGCGGCGCTCGGTTTCACCGATGGCAGCCCTCATGCTGTCGGTCATCTTGTCAGCGTAGAGGATGGCCCGGCCGTTCAGATTGCGCGCCGCGCGGCCGATGGTCTGGATCAGGCTGCGTTCGGCGCGCAGGAAGCCTTCCTTGTCGGCGTCGAGGATGGCCACCAGGCTCACCTCGGGCAGGTCCAGCCCCTCGCGCAGCAGGTTGATGCCCACCAGCACGTCGAAGAGGCCCAGGCGCAGGTCGCGCAGGATCTCGACACGCTCCACGGTGTCGATGTCGCTGTGCAGGTAGCGCACCTTGACGCCGTTGTCCGACAGGTACTCGGTCAGCTGCTCGGCCATGCGCTTGGTCAGCGTGGTGATCAGCACGCGCTCGTTGGCGACGACGCGGGTGCGGATCTCCTGCAGCACGTCGTCCACCTGGGTGACCGCCGGGCGCACCTCGACCTCGGGGTCGACGAGGCCGGTGGGGCGCACCACCTGCTCGACGACGGCGCCGGTGTGCTCCTTCTCCCAGTTGCCGGGCGTGGCCGAGACGAAGACCGACTGCCGCATCTTGCGTTCGAACTCCTCGAACTTCAGCGGCCGGTTGTCCAGCGCGCTGGGCAGGCGGAAGCCGTACTCCACCAGCGTCGTCTTGCGTGCGCGGTCGCCGTTGTACATGCCGCCGAACTGGCCGATGAGCACGTGGCTCTCGTCCAGGAACATCAGCGCGTCGGGAGCGAGATAGTCCACCAGCGTCGGCGGCGGCTGGCCCGGCTCGGCGCCCGAAAGGTGGCGCGTGTAATTCTCGATGCCCTTGCAGTGGCCCACCTCCTGCAGCATCTCCAGATCGAAGCGGGTGCGCTGCTCCAGGCGCTGGGCTTCCACCAGTTTGCCGCCCTTCACCAGTTCGTCCAGTCGTGTCCGCAGTTCGTCCTTGATGGTGGCAATCGCATCCACCACCCGCTCGCGCGGCGTCACGTAATGGCTGCTGGGGTAGACGGTGAAGCGCGGGATCTTCTGCCGCACACGCCCCGTGAGCGGGTCCAGCAGCTGCAGGCTCTCGACTTCGTCGTCGAACAATTCGATGCGCAGTGCCAGTTCGCTATGTTCCGCCGGGAAGACATCAATGGTGTCCCCACGCACACGGAAGGAACCGCGGCTGAAATCGACCTCGTTGCGCTTGTACTGCATGCGGATCAGCTGCTGGATCACATCGCGCTGGCTCAGCTTGTCGCCCACGCGCAGCGTCATCACCATCTGGTGGTAGTCGGCCGGATTGCCGATGCCGTAGATGGCGCTGACGCTGGCCACGATGATCACGTCACGCCGTTCCAGCAGGCTCTTCGTCGCGCTCAGGCGCATCTGCTCGATGTGCTCGTTGATCGCGCTGTCCTTCTCGATGAACAGGTCGCGCTGCGGCACGTAGGCTTCGGGCTGGTAGTAGTCGTAGTAGCTGACGAAGTACTCGACCGCGTTCTTCGGAAAGAAGTCCCGGAACTCGCTGTACAGCTGCGCCGCCAGCGTCTTGTTGGGCGCGAAAACGATGGCCGGACGACCCAGGCGCGCGATGACGTTGGCCATCGTGAAGGTCTTGCCCGACCCCGTCACGCCCAGCAACGTCTGGTACTGCAGGCCGTCCTGGATGCCCTCGACCAGCTGCGCGATGGCCGTGGGCTGATCGCCCGCCGGCGCGAACTGCTGGAAGAGCTGGAAAGGCGAACCCGGGAAGCTGACGAACTCACCCGTGCGGGGCAATTCGGCGTCGACGGCCACTTCAGCCAATGCACTCATTCGGGTTTCCCTGGGGGCGGCGTTTTAGAATCGGCCAGCTGCGCGCTGCCCTCGGGCGGCCGGCAAGCAACCCAAGAGCGTAGCGCAGCATGCGGCCTCCCGCACAGCAACGCCCGCGCAGACGACCCCACCGCACCAGGAACACTCCATGACCGCCTCCCTGTTCGCCGCCGTCGAGATGGCCCCGCGTGACCCCATCCTGGGTCTGAACGAGCAGTTCAATGCAGATCCCAACCCCGCAAAGGTGAACCTGGGCGTGGGCGTCTACTTCGACGACGAGGGCAAGCTGCCCGTGTTGCGTTGCGTGGCGGCGGCCGAGAAGCAGCTGTTGGAGTCACCCAAGGCCAAGGGCTACCTGCCCATCGACGGCATCGCCGTCTACGACAAAGCCGTGCAGGGCCTGGTATTCGGCGCCGCCAGCGACGCCGTCACCAGCGGCCGCGTGGCCACCATCCAGGCCCTGGGCGGCACCGGCGGCCTGAAGGTCGGCGCCGACTTCCTCAAGCGCCTGCGTGGCGACGCCACCGTGCTGATCAGCGACCCGAGCTGGGAGAACCACCGCGCGCTCTTCACCAACGCCGGCTTCGACGTCCAGACCTACCCCTATTACGACGCCGCCACGCGCGGCATCCGCTTCGGCGCGCTGATGGACACGCTGCGCGGCGCGCCCGCCGGCACCATCGTCGTGCTGCACGCCTGCTGCCACAACCCAACGGGTTGCGACCTCGACGTGGTGCAGTGGGAACAGATCGCTGGCGCCTGCGCCGAACACGGTCTGGTGCCTTTCCTCGACATGGCCTACCAGGGCTTCGGCAAGGGCATCGCCGAGGACGGCGCCGCGGTGCAGTGTTTCCTCGCCACCGGCCAGCAGTTCTTTGTCTCGACCTCTTTCAGCAAGAGCTTCTCGCTCTATGGCGAGCGCGTCGGCGCGCTGAGCGTGGTGTGCAGCAGCAAGGACGAGGCGGCGCGTGTGCTGTCGCAGTTGAAGATCGTCATCCGCACCAACTACAGCAACCCGCCGACCTTCGGCGCCCAGATCGTGGCTACCGTACTGACCACGCCAGCCTTGCGCGCGATGTGGGAAGAGGAACTGGCCGGCATGCGCGAACGGATCCGCGCCACGCGTTATGCGCTGGTGACGCAGTTGCACGCCGCCGGCGTGCCAGGTGACCTGTCCTACATCACCACGCAGATGGGCATGTTCAGCTACTCGGGACTGTCCAAGGAACAAATGCTGCGCCTGCGCAGCGAATTCGGCGTCTACGGTGTCGATTCGGGCCGCATCTGCGTGGCGGCGATCAACAGCCGCAACATCGGCGCCGTGGCGGCGGGCATCGCGCGCGTGATGCAGTGATCCCTCGACCGCGGGCATCGGCGGGCTGACACCGGGTCCGATCTGCGCGTGGGAGACCCGTGTTTTCGCTCTATGGACGGCGCAACGGACGCGGCAAGATCGAGAACACGACTGTAATATTGCTGCACCGCAGCAATATTGCGCGTACAGTCGCTTACGGGTGAGACAAGCCGACGCCAGCATGGCGCCGCGGCCCTGCCTGCAGAACGGAGCCTTGCGATGCTGTACCAGATCTACGAGACCCAACGTGCGCTGATGGCGCCTTTTTCCGAGTTCGCCAGCGCATCGGCCAAGCTCTACGACCATCCGCTGTCGCCCTTTGCGCACACGCCGCTGGCGCAACGGATCTCGGCCGGCTTCGACCTGCTGCATCGCCTGGCCAAGGAATACGAGAAGCCGCCCTTCGGCATCACGACCGCCACCGTCGACGGCATCGAGGTGGCCGTGCAGGAACAGGTGGCGCTGAAGAAGCCCTTCTGCCGTCTGCTGCGCTTCAAGCGCTTCACCGACAACTCCCGCGCGCTGGACCTCATGAAGGAGCAGCCCATCGTGCTGGTGGTGGCGCCCCTGTCCGGCCATCACTCCACGCTGTTGCGCGACACGGTGAAGAGCCTGCTGCACGACCACAAGGTCTTCATCACCGACTGGACCGACGCGCGCATGGTGCCGGCTTCGGAAGGCCCCTTCCACCTCGACGACTACGTCGAGTACGTGCAGGAGTTCATCCGCCACGTCGGCGCCAAGAACGTGCATGTGATCTCGGTCTGCCAGCCCACGGTGCCCGTGCTGGCGGCCGTGTCGCTGATGGCCAGCCGCGGTGAAGCCACGCCGCTGACGATGACGATGATGGGTGGCCCCATCGACGCCCGCAAGAGCCCCACGGCCGTCAACAACCTGGCGATGAACAAGAGCCACGGCTGGTTCGAGAACAACGTCATCTTCCGCGTGCCGCAGAATTTCCCCGGCGCCGGGCGTGCCGTTTACCCGGGCTTCATGCAATACAGCGGCTTCGTGGCCATGAACCCCGACCGCCACCTGACCAGTCACTACGACTACTTCCAGGACCTGATCAAGGGCGACGACGAAAGCGCCGAGTCGCACCGCCAGTTCTACGACGAATACAACGCCGTGCTGGACCTGCCCGCCGAGTACTACCTCGACACCATCAAGACCGTGTTCCAGGACTTTGCGCTGGTCAACGGCACCTGGGTCGTCAAGGGTGAGCCGGTGCGGCCGCAAGACATCACGACCACGGCGCTGCTGACGATCGAGGGGGAACTCGACGACATCACCGGCGGCGGTCAGACCAGGGCCGCGCACGGCCTGTGTCAGGGCATTCCCAAGGAACGGCAGTTCCACTACGACGTGGAAGGCGCCGGCCACTACGGCATCTTCTCGGGCCGCCGCTGGCGCGAGAGGGTCTGCCCCGAAGTGCGGGACTTCATCAAGCGCTACAGCAAGGCCGCGGGTGCGAGCGCGAAGGACAACGTGACGGCGCTGCCGAAGAGGTCGCGCGCCCGATAATCGGCGCGTGCCGAACCCGACCCTCGCCGACCTGCTCGACGCCGCGCTGCCGCAGACGCAGTGCACCCGTTGCGGCTATCCCGATTGCCGCGGCTACGCCGAGGCCATGGCCGCGGGCGACGCCGACATCAACCGTTGCCCGCCCGGCGGAGCCGAAGGCATCCAGCGGCTGGCGCTGATCACGGGCCGAACGGCCAGCCCGCTGGACGCCAGCCACGGCACCGAGGGCCCGCGGCTCCTGGCCGTCATCGACGAGGCCTGGTGCATCGGCTGCACGCTGTGCATCAAGGCCTGCCCGGTGGACTGCATCGTCGGCGCGTCCAAGCTCATGCACACGGTGATCGACCCGCTGTGCACGGGCTGCGAGTTGTGCATCCCGGTGTGCCCGGTGGACTGCATATCGCTCGTGCCCGTCACTGGCGACCGCACCGGCTGGCAGGCCTGGAGCGCGGCGCAGGCCGACGAGGCGCGCACGCGCTATGCCTTCCACCGCGAACGCCTCGAACGCGACAAGCGCGAGAACGACGAGCGCCTGGCGGCCAAGGCACGTGACAAGCTCGCTGACCTGGCCGCACACAGCCAGTTCACCGACCCAGCGACCCTGGCCGCCAAGCGCGCAGTGATCGAAGCGGCGTTGCAGCGCGCCGCTGCGCGCGCCGACGGCACCGCCGCGGCACCGCCGGCAATGGCACCCGGGGCCACCGATGAAGCCTGAGGCCGTCGAAGCCTTCTTCGCCACGTTGGCGGCGGCCAACCCGCGGCCGCAGACCGAGCTGGAATACACCAGCGTCTTCGAACTGCTCGCGGCCGTGCTGTTGTCGGCGCAAGCCACCGACGTCGGCGTCAACAAGGCGACGAAACGCCTGTTCGCATTGGCGCCGACGCCGCAGAAGATGCTCGACCTGGGGGTCGAGCGTGTCACCGAGCTCATCCGCACCATCGGCCTGTTCCGCAACAAGGCGAAGAACCTGGTGGCCACCTGCAGGATCCTGGTCGAGAAGCACGGCGGAGAGGTGCCGCGTTCGCGCGCAGCGCTGGAAGCCCTGCCCGGCGTCGGCCGCAAGACGGCGAACGTGGTGCTGAACGTGGCCTTTGGCGAGCCGACGATGGCCGTCGACACGCATGTCTTCCGCGTCAGCAACCGCACCGGCCTGGCGCCGGGCCGCTCGCCGCTGGAGGTGGAGGCCAAGCTGCTGAAGCGTGTGCCGGCGAGCTACCTCGTCGACGCGCACCACTGGCTCATCCTGCATGGGCGTTACCTCTGCACGGCGCGTTCACCGCGCTGCGGCGAGTGCGCCGTTCGGGTCTGGTGCGATCACGGCCGCCGCCTTGGCGCTCCTACAATCGCCGCCGGGAACAAGGGGTGACATGGCCAAGCTGGACGACCTTGCCGAACGCGTGGATCGCCTGGTGCTGCGGCACCAGGAACTCAAGCGCAGCAGTGCGCTCATCGAGCAGCAACTCGTGGCCGTGACCGCTGAACGCGACAGCCTGCGCTCGCGCCTGGCGGCCGCGCGCGCGCGCATCGATGCGCTGCTCGAGCGCCTGCCCTCCGAAGCCACAGCCGCAAGCAGCAAGCGCGCCGCGCCGGGAGAAGGCGCATGAAGCAGCTCGAAGTCTCCATCCTCGGCCAGGTCTACATGCTGGGATGCCCGGAAGGCGGCGAGACGCTGCTGTCCGCCGCAGTAGCCAGTGTCGACAGGGAAATGACCACCATCCGCGACTCGGGCAAGGTGCGTGCACGTGAACGCATCGCGGTGCTGGCAGCGCTGAACCTGGCCTACCAGCTGGCCGAGCGCGGTGCCGCTCCGCCGCCGGCCATGGCTGCCGAGGCTGCCCCCGCCGAGACCCCGTCAGAAACGGCCGCCGCGCTCGATGCGCTTCTGCGCCGCGTTGACGCCGCGCTGGCCGAAGATGGTCAGTTGCTGTGAAGTCCCGCATGCCCGCCGGGCCACGGTCGAGGTCTAGAATGAATTTGTCCGTCGTGTGCGTGTGAGCCTTATATGTCCTTGAGCCGATGGTCTATGACCAAGGGCTTGGAACATCGCCTTGCAGGCGTGATCGTCTCGCGTCAGATGAACCCAATGCTTGGCTGACCTCGCCCACCTGAACTTCCCCTTAGGTTCAGGCACCGGGTTCACTGCACGCGGCGGACACCTTTCCTTCACTTCCGTTCCCAAGAGGGGTTCATGCCCGCATCAGACTCTGGCGGCCGGCATGCAGGTGCTGCGGCGCGGCAACCGTCTGTCGATCACGCGCGTGTCACCCGACGAGTGGCGGGCCGTACTGGTCCTGCTGGAAGACTGAAACCCTTGGGCCTGGACTTCACGCTGGTCGCCGAACTGCTGGCCCTGGGCACCGTGGTCGGCTTCCTGGCCGGGTTGCTGGGCATCGGCGGCGGCATGATGATGGTGCCGGCCCTGACGCTGCTCTTCACCCAGCGCGGTGTCGAGAGCGGCTTGGCGGTGAAGATGGCCATCGCCACCTCCATGGCCACCATCCTTTTCACCTCGCTGTCCAGCGTGCGTGCGCACCACCGGCTGGGCGCCGTGCGCTGGCCCATCGCGCGGGCGATGGCGCCAGGCATCGTCGCAGGCGGCCTGCTCGCAGGCGGCGGCGCCTTCGCAGTGCTCAAGGGCCAAGGCCTGGCACTGCTGTTCGCAGGCTTCATCGGCTACACGGCCTTGCAGATGCTGCTGGACAAGAAGCCGCGCCCCGGCCGCCAGCTGCCCGGGCCTTGGGGACAGGCCGGCGTGGGTGCCGGCGTGGGCTTTGCCTCGGGTCTGCTCGGCGCCGGTGGTGCGTTCCTCTCGGTGCCCTTCATGACATGGTGCAACGTGCCGCCGCGCCACGCCGTCGGCACCAGTGCCGCACTGGGTTTTCCCATCGCGCTGGCCAGCACCGCGGGTTACATCGTCAGCGGGTGGGGACTGGCACCGGCGCTGCCCGGCGCCTTTGGTTACCTCTACCTGCCCGGGCTGTTCATCGTGGCCTTGGCCAGCGTGATGCTCGCGCCCTGGGGCGCACGCACCGCGCAGCGTATCGACGTCGCGTTGCTGAAGCGCCTGTTCGCCGTGATGCTGCTGGCCCTGGCGGGCACGATGCTTCACCGCGCATTCAGCACCTGAGACCGCTGCGCGCGGTGCTCAGGCCGATTCGAAGCGGATCGCCGCCAGCGTGACGTGGTTGCCGCCGCGGCGACGCGCCTCGGCCAACGCCGCCTCGCACGCGAGCATGAGGGCATCCTGAGTCTGGGCTGTGTGCGGGAAGCTGGCCACACCCATGGATAACGTGAAGCCCAGTTCCTGCCCTTCGTGCACGACGATCTGCGTCGCGCACTTGCGCCGCAGGCCTTCCATCCGTGCATGCGCGGTGGCCAGCCCGACGCCCGACAACAAGACGGCAAAGCGGCTTTCGTCGTAGCGGCACGAAGCATCCATCGCACGCGTGCCGCCGCGCAGGAGGCGGCCGACAGCCTCGAGAACGCGCTGCTCGCCTGCCGCACCCAACGCCCGCACCTTGGGCGTCAGCGGGTCGATTTCGATGAAGACGATGGCAAATTCGCGGTGTTCGCGCGTAGACAGGTCTACCTCGCGGTGCAGTTGGTCCTCGAAATGCGCGCGGCGGTACAGACCCGACGCCGGATCGCGAAGCGCCTGGTCGGCCAGTTCACGCTGCAGCAGTTCGTTGGCCTGTTGCTGCTGTTCGATCTGCTCGAGCGCGGCGCGCAACTGCGCTTCGCGCTGGCGCTCGGGCGCCACGTCGCGCCACACGCTGCAGAGCCAACGTGCGCCGGCGGCGTCGGGCGGCGTTGCCCAGCGAAGCACCGAGAACTCTCGCCGGCTGCCGTCCTGTTCGAAGCGGTGTTCGCTTGTCAGCGGCTCGCCATGCAAGGCGGCGGTCTGTTCCGCAGCGCGCAGCACGGTGGCCACGGCAGAGTCGAACAGCTCAGGATCGGTTCGATTGAGCACCTCGCCCGCGGGGCGCTTCAAGAAGCCCGCCATGGCCTCGCAGACGAACACGTACCGGCCGCTGTGCAGGTCTTTGACGGTGAGCATCTCACCATGGCGCCGCAGCACCGGCCGCAGCAGTGCGGCCAGGACCGGTTGCAGGCCGGTCCACTGCTGCTGCGACATCGGGGGCTCGTCAAGCATCGTGCTCATGTCGTTTTGCGAGCGCCTCACGAGCAAGGGCCCGGTCCATCCATCCAATCACCGCCAGTGCCCTATGTTCGTGGTGCGCGGGTCCCATATCAAGCGTTTGCGGCATTCTGGCCCCTAGTTTGACGGGCGAAGGCGCGCAATTGAGGGGGCGTCGGCGACTTCCCGGCTCGCCACCGGTGCGTTGCGCGGGCTTCGGCGTCCGTGGCGCGTGCACTTGATATCAGATGCGGAAGAGTGTCTATAATCATCGGCTTTGCTGGCAAACCAGCGTTTCGATCTGCCGACGAGCCACCCTGAACTTTAGGGGCCGTTCCGGAACATGGCCCCTCGAGATGCCATCGATGGCCCCCGGCAGACACCGAGCGCAAACCTTCGGGATCCCTGATTACATGACCACCATCCGCGTCAAAGAGAACGAGCCGTTCGACGTCGCCCTGCGCCGCTTCAAGCGCACCATCGAGAAGATCGGCCTGCTGACCGAGCTGCGCGCACGCGAGTTCTACGAAAAGCCCACCGCCGAGCGCAAGCGCAAGAAGGCCGCGGCCGTCAAGCGCCACTTCAAGCGCGTGCGCAGCATGCAGCTGCCCAAGAAGTTGTACTGACCCCATCCGGTCACCACGAAGCAAGCCCGCGCGGGACGCCGCAGCGGGCTTCTTTCATTACGGAGTCCCCGCCATGAGCCTGAAAGACCGCATCACCGAAGACATGAAGGCCGCCATGCGCGCCAAGGACGCCGACCGCCTGCTGGCCATCCGCGGCCTGCTGGCGGCGTTGAAGCAGCGCGAGGTCGATGAGCGCATCGTGCTCGACGACGCCGCCGTGGTGGCCATCGTGGACAAGCTCGTCAAGCAGCGCAAGGACTCCATCGCCGCTTTCGAACAAGGTGGCCGCGCCGACCTCGTGGCCAAGGAAGCCGCCGAGATGACGGTGCTCGAGGCCTACCTGCCGCAGCGCCTGTCGGCCGCCGAGGTGGCCGCCGAAGTCGCGGCGCTGGTGGCCGAGCTGGGCGCCAGCGGCCCGGGCGACATGGGTCGCGTCATGGCCGCAGCCAAGGCGCGCCTGGGCGGCCGTGCCGAGATGGGCCTGGTCTCCGGCGCCGTGAAGCAGGCTCTGTCAAAGTAGTTCCATGACCCATCACCTGCCCATCCGCGCCATCGCCGACGACGTCTGCGTCGCCCCTCAGCTGGCGCCCGATGTCATGGCCGCAGCCGCCGCCGCGGGCTTTCGCAGCGTGGTGAACAACCGCCCCGACTTCGAGCACGGGCCCGACCAGCCCACCAGTGCCGACATCGAGGCCGCAGCACGTGCCGCTGGCCTGGAATACCGCTTCCTGCCCGTCGACGGCGGTTACCAGTCGCCGCAGCAGATCGCCGAGTTCGCGCGCCTGCTGCACGAGCTGCCGCGGCCGCTGCTCGTGTTCTGCCGTTCCGGCGCACGCTCCACGCGCCTGTTCATGGCCGCGCAGGCGCTGTAGCCCGGGCCCGCACCAGCGGGTAAACACAAGCTGGCCGCCCCGGCGCCGCTGTCTAGAATTCGCGGCGCATTTGACTCGGAGGGCAGCATGGGTGGGCTATTGAAGTTGTCGGGTCTGATTGACGCGATCACCGAACGCATAGGCAAACTGGTGATGTGGCTGATCCTGGCGGCGGTCATCATCAGCGCCGGCAACGCCGTCATGCGCAAGGCCTTCGACATCGGCTCGAACGCCTACCTCGAAATCCAGTGGTACCTGTTCTCGGCCGTGTTCATGCTGGGCTCGGGTTACGTCTTCCTGCGCAACGCCCACGTGCGCATCGACTTCATCTCGGGCAAGCTGACCAAGCGCACCAACGCCATCATCGACGCGGTGGGCATGGTGGTCTTCCTGATCCCCTTGTGCCTGATCCTCATCAGCCTGTCGTGGCCGGTATTCGAGCGCTCGTGGGTGTCGGGCGAGATGAGCCAGAACGCCGGCGGCCTGATCCGCTGGCCGGTGCAGTTGCTGATCCCGCTGGGCTTCAGCATCCTGCTGATGCAAGCCGTCTCCGAACTGATCAAGCGCATCGCGTTTGTGAAGGGCCTCATCCCCGAGCCTTTCAGCGACGACCCCGGCGCCAAGATCGCGGCAGCCGATGCGGCCGCCGCCGTGGAAGCCAAGGCCGCTGCCGCCACGGCCAAGGCCGCTGCCGCCAAGGCCGCCCTGCAGTCCAAACTTGCCAAGGGGGCCTGACATCATGGCCTTCATCGCCCAAAACTTCGTGCCGCTGATGTTCGCGGCGCTGTTCCTGTTCCTGCTCACCGGCATCCCGGTGGCCTTCGGGCTGGCCGCCACCGGCCTGTTCATGGGCTTCATCGGCATCGAGGCCGGCTTGTTCCCAAGCAACATGTTCTCGGCGCTGCCGCTGCGCGTGTTCGGCATCATGCAGAACGACACCCTGCTGGCCATTCCCTTCTTCACCTTCATGGGCATCATCCTCGAACGATCGGGGATGGCCGAGGACTTGCTGGAAACCGTGGGCCAGGTGTTCGGCCCGCTGCGCGGCGGCCTGGCGGTGGCGGTGATCCTGGTCGGCGCGCTGCTGGCGGCCACCACCGGCGTGGTGGCTGCGGCCGTCATCTCGATGGGCCTGATCTCGCTGCCCATCATGCTGCGCTACGGCTACAACCGCACCATCGCCACCGGCACCATCACGGCCAGCGGCACGCTGGCGCAGGCCATTCCGCCTTCGCTGGTGCTCATCGTGCTGGCCGACCAGATGGGCCGCTCGGTGGGCGACATGTACGCCGGCGCCATGCTGCCGGGCCTGCTGCTGGTGGGCTGCTACCTGCTGTTCGTGGCCGTGGTGGCCGTCGTCAAGCCCAAGTGGGTGCCAGCGCTGCCCGAGGAAGCACGCATCTACCGTGAAGACAGCGGCTCCAGCGGCCACCGGTCGCTGCTGCTGCTGTTCATCGTCTGCGGCGTGGCCGGGTATGTGTGGTCGCAGTTCCACAGCCAGATCATCAACAGCATGATCGGCCGCGTCACCCCGGCCGCAGGCGACGAGATCTTCATCATGTCGCTCACGGTGTCGTCGCTGCTGGCATTGGTGCTGGCCATCGTCGACCGCGTGATCGGCATGGGGCTGCTGTCCCGGCTGGCGCAGCAGGTCACCTTTGTGCTGATTCCGCCGCTGATCCTGATCTTCCTGGTGCTGGGCACCATCTTCCTGGGCATTGCCACGCCCACCGAAGGCGGTGCGATGGGCGCGATGGGCGCCCTCATCATGGCCACGGCGCGCCGCCAGCTCAGCATGAAGCTGATGAAGCAGGCCCTGGACGCCACGGCCAAGCTGGCCACCTTCGTGCTGTTCATCCTGATCGGCAGCACGGTGTTCAGCTTCACCTTCAACGCCGCCGACGGCCACATCTGGGTCGAACACCTGTTCGACAAGCTGCCGGGCGGTGCGATGGGCTTCCTGTTCATCGTGAACCTGCTGGTCTTCATCCTGGGCATGTTCATCGACTTCTTCGAGATCGCCTTCATCGTCGTGCCGATGCTGATCCCGGTGGCCGAGAAGATCCTGCCGGAGCTGCTGCCGGGTGTGCCCATCGACGCCGTGATGGTGTGGTTCGGCGTCATCCTGGCGATGAACCTGCAGACCTCGTTCCTGACGCCGCCCTTCGGCTTCGCACTCTTCTACCTGCGCAGCGTGGCCGCGAAGGAGGACTACAACGACCGCGTCACCGGCGAACGCATCCCGGCCGTGACCACGGCGCAGATCTACAAGGGCAGCATCGCCTTCATCTGCGTGCAGCTGATCATGGTCGCGGCGGTGGTGTTCTACCCCAAGCTGGTGGTGGGCGGGCTGATGAATGAGAGCGTCAAGATTGATGTCGACAAGGCTTTTGAGCAGTTGCAGGAGGCCGACACCAATACGCGCCAGAAACCAGGTGCACCAACGCTGGACATCCCCATGCCCGCACCCGGGGCGGCAGCTTCGACTCCAGCCGACGGATCCAAGGAAGATCCCATGAAGGGCCTGCTGGACGCTGTGAAGAGCGAGAAAAAGTAACAAGCCGGCAGGGCAGCGGGCCACCTGCCGCACGCCCGATTCCGGCGCAAGAAAAGGCCCCGCGACGCGGGGCCTTTTGTCCCGGCGGAGCTTCGAAGGCCCCGACCGGCAATGTCACATCGACTTACAGCTTCTGCGCTTGCATGAAGTCGTCGAAGCCGGCTTCAGTGAAGCGGAACCACAAATTGGCGTCGCGGCGGAAGGCCGAGTAGTCGTCGTAAACCTTCTTCCAGCCTGGGTTCTTGGCGCTGAGTTCGCTGTACTCGGCCATGGCTTCCTTGAAGGCGGCGTCCATGACGTCCTTCGGGAAGCGGAACAGCTTGGTGCCGCCAGCGACCAGGCGCTTCAGCGCGGCCGGGTTGCGTGCGTCGTAGCGGGCCTGCATCTCGACGTGGGCATGCGAGGTGGCCGATTCGATGATCGCCTTGTACTCGGCCGACAAGCCGTTGTAGGCCTTGTCGTTGATGAAGAAGTCAAGCTGCGGGCCACCTTCCCAGAAACCGGGGTAGGCGTAGAACGGTGCGACCTTGGCAAAACCGAGCTTTTCGTCGTCGTAGGGCCCGATCCACTCGGCCGCATCGATGGTGCCCTTTTCCAGCGACTGGTAGATCTCGCCACCGGGGATGTTCTGCGGCACGGCGCCGATGCGGGCCATCACCACGCCACCGAAGCCGCCGGTGCGGAACTTCTGGCCCTTCAGGTCGGCCAGGCTCTTGATTTCCTTGCGCCACCAGCCGCCCATCTGCGCGCCGGTGTTGCCGCCCGGGAAGTTGACGATGTTGTACTTGGCATAGAACTCGCGCATCAGCTTCATGCCGTTGCCTTCGTACATCCAGGCCGTCATCTGGCGCGAATTCAGGCCGAAGGGGATGGCGCAGCCCAGGGCGAAGGTGGGGTCCTTGCCGAAGAAGTAGTAAGGCGCGGTGTGGGCCATTTCCACCGTGCCGGCCTGCACGGCATCCACCACACCGAAAGCCGGCACGATTTCGCCGGGGGTGGCCACGGTGATCTGGAACTTGCCGCCCGACATCAGGCCGACCTGCTTGGAAAACACCTCGGCGGCACCGTAGATGGTGTCCAGCGCCTTGGGGAAGCTGGACGACAGGCGCCAGCGGATGTTGGCCTGGGCATGAACGACCGCGGGTGCCACGCCGGCGGCGAGAACGCCGGCCAGACCGGCACCGTGAACGAAGGAACGACGCTCCATTGAGATCTCCTGTGGGAACAAAGGGGTGAGAGGCACGAACGTGACCGCGGGATTCTAGGAGGCGGCCCAATCAGGCCCGGCCGGGTTTTCCCGCTCGGAATCACCCAGTGGCTGTAGGGCCTGTCAGGCGCGCACGACCGTCACCGTGCACGCCGCCTGCGCCACCACCTGCGCGCTGACGCTGCCGAGGTACTGGCGCAGCGCCGAATGACCGCGTGCGCCCATCACGATGTGGTCGACCTGGTTGCGGCGCGCGAAGTCGATCAGCGCCGCCGCGGCGTCGGCGGCTTCCAGCACGTGGCAGCTGTGCCGGCCCTCGTCGAGCGCCAGCTGCAGCGCCAGCGGCCGCACCCAGTGGCGCAGGCCGGCAAGATGCTGCAGGTGCAGGTTGCGGCCAGAGGCGTCGATGCGCTCGTCGCTGCGCGCCGTCTTCAGCACGCCCACGCAGACCAGCCGCGCGCCGGGCTCCGCGGCCACGGTGCGGCGCACGGCCTCGCGCAACTGCGTCAGCAGGCCGGGTTCGGCGTGGGCTATGTCGACGGCCGCCATGACGATGGGGCAACGCTGCACACGCCGGCCCACGCCCTGCGCCTGCGCCTGCCGTGCAGCGCGCGGCAGCAGCGAGCCTAGCCAGGTACGCAAGCGGCCCGGCAGCGCGCCACGGTGAACCCGCGCGGCACGCTCCGTCAGCACGATGTCGGTCGGATTCTGCAACGCCAACGCCAGCTGCGCGCCGCTCTGCCAGCGCTCGTCGGGCAGCGGCTCCAGGCACTTCAGGATGACCTCCTGCAGCCACGGCGGGCAGTCGCTGCGCAGCGCACGTGGCGGCACGGGGGGCTGCACGAGCCGGCGGCGCAGCCCGCGCACCGATTCGGGCGCACCGAAGGGGCGCTGGCCGGTGGTGAAGTGGTAGAGCATGACGCCCAGGGCGAAGAGGTCGCTGCGCGGGTCGTCGCGCACCACCTGCACCTGCTCGGGCGACATGTAGGGGCCGGTGCCCATGGGCCAGGGGAAGGCTTCGTCGAGCAGGTCGGGCAGGTGGTCGTGGTGCGAGAGGCCGAAGTCCACCAGCACCACGGTGCCGTCGGGGCGCTGCATCACGCTGCTGGGCTTGACATCGAGATGCACGAGGTGCTGGCGGTGCAGGTCGTGCAGCGCCGTGGCCACGCGAGCGCCGAGATCGACCACCTCGTCCAGCGGCAGCGGTGCCAACGCCAGGCGCGGCTTCAGGCTGTCGCCCGCGATGCGCTCCATCACGAGGTAGGGCTGCCGCGCGAGGTCGCCGCGCGCCACGAATCGCGGCACGTGCGGACCGTGCAGCGCCGGCAGCACCATCTGCTCGACCTCGAAGCCGACGATGGCCGCCGGGTCGTCGCTGCCGCGCAGGCGTGGCACCTTCATCACCAGCGGCAGGCCCTCGCAGCCGTGCGGCAGCACGGGGCCTTCGGGGCCGCCCACCGGCAGCACGCCCCACAGCTGCGACATGCCGCTGGTGTGCAGGCGTTCCTGCAGTCGCCAGCCGTCGATCACGCTGCCGGGTGCCAGCACGGGCAGCGGCGCGGCGGCCGGCGCGGCGTCGGGCTCGTCGTCAGTGGCCATCGAGCAGGCGGCTGGCCAGAACCGGCGGCAGGTCGGCAGCGCGGATCTTGGCCGCCGCACGCTCGACGTCGTAGGGCACGCGCCAGTAGGTGAGTTCGCTGCGCGCCGTGTCGTAGAGGGCGTAACAGGCCGCAGGGTCGCCATCGCGGGGCTGGCCCGACGAGCCCGGTATGGCCAGCCAGCGCCGCGAGGCCAGCAGAGGGATGGGCACGCCCGGCACGGGCATGAAATCACCCGTCTTGCCCACCGCCGAGAGGTGGTACAGGCGCGGCTCGTGCATGTGGCCGCAGAAGGTGATGCGCTGCCCGGTGGCCTGCAGGCTCTGCGCGGCCTCGACGCGACCGTGCACGTAGCCCCAGGCGGCGGGCTCGGCGGCGTTGGCGTGCACGAAGAGCAGTTCGCCGCATTCCTGCGTCAGCGGCAGGCTTGCGAGGAAGTCGCGCTGCGCCGCGTTCAACTGCGCCTGCGTCCACTCGACGACACGCCGCGCATCGGGGCGCATGTTCGGCCCCGGCGCGTGCGCGACGGCCTCGTCGTGGTTGCCTTGCACCGCCCAGGCACCGCCGCGCACCATCTCGCGCACCTTCTCGACGACCCATGCCGGGTCGGCACCGTAGCCGACGAAGTCGCCGACGAAGGCGTGGCGTTCGGCCCCTTGCGCCTGCGCGTGGTCCAGCACGGCCTGCACGGCCTCGCGGTTGGCGTGCAGGTCGGTGACGACGGCGATCTTCACGGCCCGCCCCGCCCGCGCTTCAGGGGCGGCTCAGGACCCGGCCAGCGTCATGCGGCTGACGAGCACCGAACCCACCGACTTGCTGCCCGAGTTGTAGACATCGGCGCCAATGGCCACCGTGTCCTTGAACATCTGGCGCAGGTTGCCGGCGATGGTGACCTCGTGCACCGGGTGCACGATGCGCCCGCCCTCGACCCAGAAGCCGGCGGCGCCGCGCGAATAGTCGCCGGTGACGTAGTTGATGCCCTGCCCCATCAGCTCGGTGACGAAGAGGCCGCGGTGCAGCTTGCGCAGCATGGCGTCGAGGTCGTCGCCGGGGCGCGTCAGGCGGCTGGTCATGGCCAGGTTCTGCGAGCCGCCGGCGTGGCCGGTGGTCTTCATGCCCAGCTTGCGCGCCGAGTAGCTCGACAGGAAATAGCCCTGCACGACGCCGCCCTTGACGACCTGGCGCGCCCGCGTGCGCACGCCCTCGTCGTCGAAAGGCGCGCTGCCCTTGCCCTTGGGCTGGTGTGGGTCCTCGACGATGTCGATGTGCTTGGGCCACACGCGCTTGCCCAGGCTGCCCTCGAGGAAGCTGGTCTTGCGGTAGAGCGAGCCGCCCGAGGTGGCCTGCACGTAGGCGCCCAGCAGGCCCGAGGCCACCGTGCTCTCGAACAGCACCGGCACCTCGGCGGTGGCGACGTTGCGCGACTTCAGCCGCGCCAACGTGCGCTCGGCGGCGTAGCGGCCCACCACCTCGGGCGCGGCCAGGTCGGCGGCGTCGCGCATGCTGGTGTACCAGCCGTCACGCTGCATGTCCTTGCCGCGGCCCGCAATCGCCGACACCGACAGGTAGTGGCGAGAACTGGCATACCCGCCGCGGAAGCCGCGTGTGTTGCCGGCCCAGAAGTGCGCCTGCTGCGCCGACACCCCCGCGCCTTCGGAGTTGGTGATCAGCTTGTGCGTCTTCAGTGCCGCGTCTTCGCAGCGGCGCGCCAGTTCGGCTGCGGCGGCGGCGTCGATGGCCCAGGGGTGGAAGAGGTCGAGATCGCGCGCGGCCTCGGCCATGGTCGCCAGGTCGTCGGCCTCGGGCAAGCCGGCAGCCGGGTCTTCGGCCGTGAAGCGCGCGATGTCGTAGGCCGCCTGGACGGTCTGCCTCAGCGCCTCGACCGAGAAATCGGAGGTGCTGGCGTTGCCGCGGCGCTGGCCCAGGTAGACGCTGACGCCGAGCGACTTGTCGCGGTTGCGCTCGACGTTCTCGAGTTCACCCTTGCGCACCGAGACGCTGAGGCCCACGCCTTCGGAAACCTCGGCGCCGGCGTCGCTGGCACCCATCTGCCGGGCCAGCGCGAGGGTGTCCTCGACGATCTGCTGGAACTGGTCTCGGCGGTAGGCAAAGCCGGGTGCGGCGCGGTCGGATGTCATCGGCGGGGACTGTCTCGAAGGTGTGGAGAGGTGCGCACTTATGATAGCGGCCACCCCTGTCCTGGACGCTGCCCCGCAGCCCCGCACCCATGGCCCGACGCGCCGCACCGCACCGCGGCATCGATGTTCACTACGGTGAACCCGATGCCGCCGAAGCCGAAGTAGGCGAAGTCACCGACGCCAGGCCGAGCAAGACCCAGCGCAAGAGCCAGTCGCACGAACTGCAGACGCTGGGCGCGGCGCTGGCTGCGCTGTCGGCCCAGGCCCTGGCCGCCATCGAGATGCCCGAGCCGCTGCGCGATGCCATCGAGCTCTACCGCCGCACCAAGACGCACGAAGGCCGGCGGCGCCAGATGCAGTACGTCGGCAAGTTGATGCACAACGCCGACGAGGCCGCGCTGCGCGAAGCCGTGGCCGCCGCCACGCTGGGCACGGCGCAGAGCGCATTGGCGCTGCACGAGGCCGAACGCTGGCGCGCCGAACTCATCGCCAGCGACGACGCGATGACACGCTGGATGGCCGAGCACCCCGACACCGACACCCAGCAGATGCGCAGCCTGGTACGCGCGGCGCGCCGCGACGCGGCCGGCCTGGTGCCCGAGGACCGGCAGCCGAAGAGCTTCCGTGAGCTCTTCCAGTTCATCAAGCCGATGTTGTGAGCAGCGCCACCATGAGTGACCCCTTCGAGCCCGTCCGCATCGGCGTCGTCTCCATCAGCGACCGCGCCTCCAGCGGCGTCTACGAGGACAAGGGCATCCCGGCGCTGCAGGACTGGCTGGCGCGCGCGGTGAAGAACCCGATCGAGTGGCACACGCGGCTGATCCCCGACGAGCAGGACGGCATCAGCGCCACGCTGCGCGAGCTGGTGGACACGGTGAAGTGCGACCTCGTGCTGACCACTGGCGGCACCGGCCCCGCGCTGCGCGACGTCACGCCCGAGGCCACGCTGGCGGTGGCCGACAAGGTGATGCCCGGCTTCGGCGAGCAGATGCGCCAGATCAGTCTGGCCTTCGTGCCCACGGCCATCCTGTCGCGCCAGGTGGCCGTGATCCGCGGCAAGTCACTCATCATCAACCTGCCCGGGCAGCCCAAGTCCATCGCCGAGACACTGCAGGGGCTGCCCGAGCGCAACCCGCCGGTTCACGGCATCTTTGCCGCCGTGCCCTACTGCATCGACCTCATCGGCGGGCCCTACATCGAGACCGACGCGGCCCTGTGCAAGGCCTTCAGGCCCAAGTCCGCACAAAGGGCCTCGTCGGGCGCTTGAGCCCGCGCCCGGGCGCGGGTCACTTGACGAGGCGGTTCAGGCGCTCGGCGTCGAAGGTCTCGGTGGTGTGCGCGTCCTGCGGCACGCAGTCGGCGACGGGCAGTTCACGCGCACGGGCCGAGAGCTTCTCGATCGCAGCCCACAGCAGCGCGATCTGGTGCTCGTGCCCCGACGCGTTGTCGATCAGGCCCTTCATGGCCTGCGAGACCGGGTCGTCGCCCTGCGTCACGCCGTAGGCACTGAAACCCATCTTCGCGGCCGCCGCCTCGCGTGCGGCGTCGACATCACGCTGGATCACGCGCGCCGGGTTGCCCACGGCCGTCGCGCCGGGCGGCACGGCCTTCACCACCACCGCACTGCTGCCGATGCGTGCGCCGTCGCCCACCGTGAAGCCGCCCAGCACCTGCGAGTTGGCGCCGACGATGACGCCCTTGCCCAGCGTCGGGTGACGCTTGGCGCCCTTGCTCAGCGAAGTGCCGCCGAGCGTGACGCCCTGGTAGATGGTGCAGTCGTCGCCGATCTCGGCCGTTTCACCGACGACGACGCCCATGCCGTGGTCGATGAAGACACGGCGGCCGATGGTGGCGCCGGGGTGGATCTCGATGCCGGTGAGGAAACGCGCAACGTGCGAAGTGAAACGCGCCAGCCAGCGCCAGCCGCGCTGCCAGAACCAGCTGGCACGGCGGTGCAGCACCAGCGCGTGCAGGCCCGGGTAGCAGGTCAGCACCTCCCACGCCGAACGCGCGGCCGGGTCGCGCTCGAGGATGCAGGCGATGTCTTCGTGCAGTCGATCGAACATAAGGTGCAGTGTAGCGATGGCCTTGCGGCCCTGCTGACGGCGCAGAGTCGCCAACGGCGTCTGGCCTCAGCGACGCGCCTTGTCCACCGCGCGCGCGATGCCGCGCAGGATGTGCACCTCGTCCTCCGTCAGCTGCGCGCGGTTGAGCAACTGGTGCAGACGCGGCATCAGCTTCTTCGGCGATGCCGTGTCGAGGAAGCCGATGTCCTGCAGCACCTGCTGCCAGTGCTGCAGCACGCCGTCGATGGCAGCGCCGTCGGCCAGCGCCGGCGTGGCGGTGCGCGGCCGTACGTCCCAGCCGCCGAGCGCCTGCCGCCAGTCGTAGGCGACGAGTTGCACCGCCTGCGCCAGGTTCAGCGAGCCGTAGTCCGGGTGCGCCGGGATCGACAGGCAGGCGTGGCAGCGGTAGACGTCGTCGTTCGACAGCCCGGTGCGCTCGGGACCGAAGACAAAGGCGACGTGATGCGGGGTGGTGGCCAGGGAGGCGAAGTGATCGCGCGGCGCAAAGGTGGCCGGCCCGAAGTCGCGCGGCGTCATCGCGGTGGCGCAGGCCCAGGTGATGCCGTCTAAAGCCTGCGCCAGCGTGTCGACGACACGCGCACGCGCCAGCACGTCGGCGGCGCCGCTGGCCATGGCCACGGTCTCCTCGCGGCTCAGTACGTCGGCAAAGCGCGGCTGCACCAGCACCAGGTCGCCGAAGCCCATCACCTTCATCGCGCGCGCTGCGGCGCCCACGTTGCCGGCATGGCTGGTACCCACCAGCACGAAGCGCGCGCCGTCGGCGGCTGCAGGGCGGGCTACCTGGGCGCTGGGCGCGGGCATCGCGGGTAAACTCGGGGGTTCCAGCATCGTCGTGCGCATTGTCGCTGCCGCTGCCGCTCTTTACCCCCTCCGCCGCTCCCACCACGAACCCACTGCACCCGCAGGCCGCCCCATGTCGCAAGCGCTCCACCCCATGCTGAACATCGCCATCAAGGCGGCGCGCGCAGCAGGTTCCATCATCAACCGCGCCGCGCTCGACCTCGAGGTGCTGAAGATCGGCAGCAAGGGGCCCAACGACTACGTGTCGGAGGTGGACCGCGCGGCCGAAGAGGCCATCATCAACACCCTGCTCGAGGCCTACCCCGGCCACGGCATCCTGGCCGAGGAGTCGGGCCGTACGCACGGCGCCAGGCACAGCGACTACGTCTGGATCATCGACCCGCTGGACGGCACCACCAACTTCCTGCACGGCTTTCCGGTCTACGCCGTGTCCATCGCGCTGGCCTTCCGCGGCCAGCTGCAGCAGGGCGTGGTCTACGACCCCACGCGCAACGATCTCTTCTACGCCAGCAAGGGCCGCGGCGCCTTCCTCAACGACCGCCGCCTGCGTGTCAGCAAGCGCACGCGCATCAGCGACGCCCTGATCGGCACCGGTTTCCCCTTCCGCAAGGGCGACAACTTCAAGCGCTACGTGAAGATGTTCGAGGAGGTGATGCAGAGCTGCGCCGGCCTGCGCCGACCGGGTGCTGCCGCGCTCGACCTGTGCTACGTGGCCGCCGGCTATTACGACGGCTTCTTCGAGACCGGCCTGAGCCCCTGGGACGCCGCCGCCGGCGCGCTGATGATCACCGAGGCCGGCGGCCTGGTGGGCAACTTCACCGGCGAGAGCGACTTCCTCTACCAGCGCGAGATCGTCGCCGGCAACCCCAAGGTCTACGGCCAGATGGTGCAGATTCTGGCGCCCTATACGCGGGTCATCAGGGACGAACCCGCTGCCCACGCCCACGCCGAAGCCGGCACACCAGCCGACGATGCGACACAGGCCTTCGTCGCAGCCGCGACCGAAAGCAGCACGCTGGCCGCGCCGGCGAAGAAGTCCGCGGTGCGAGTGCGCAAGGCGGTACCCCAGCCGGCCGGCGACGACGCGCCCATGTGAGCCCGGCAATGGACCTGCCCGCGCACCAGCTGACGATGACGGTGCTGATGACACCGGACACCGCCAACTTCACTGGCCACGTGCACGGCGGCACCATCCTCAAGCTGCTCGACCAGGTGGCTTACGCCTGCGCCAGCCGCTACGCCGGTCGTTATGTCGTCACGCTCAGCGTCGACCAGGTGATGTTCCGCCAGCCGATCATGGTCGGTGAACTCGTCAGCTTCCTGGCTTCGGTGAACCACACCGGCACCTCGTCGATGGAGATCGGCATCAAGGTCGTCGCCGAGGACATCCGTGCCCGCGTGGTGCGCCACGTCAACAGCTGCTTTTTCACGATGGTCGCGGTGGACGACGAGCGCCAGCCCGTGGCCGTACCGCCGCTGCAGCCGGCCACGCCCGACGAACACCGCCGCCACGCCGCGGCGCGGGTGCGCAAGGAACTGCGACGCGAGATGCAGCAGCGCGCCGCCGCGCTGCACCCGGTGTCTCCATAGGCGGTCGCCGGGCGCGCAGTACAGACGCAAGACGGCTGCAAGTCACCCCCCGCGCCGGCATGGCCGCTTCAGTGCCGCCGCTGCGGTGCCGATAGTGCGGGTGAGACGGTGCCGCGGGCTGCCGGCCACGATGGCCGGCACGGGCGCCGCACAACTTGCGCCCGGCGTGGCGCCAATGGGTGCCCCATGAACCAGACCTCCCGACGTTGGCCGCGCTGCCGCGCTGTCGGCCCGGCATGACCCTCAGCCTGCAGAAGCTGCTGCCGGCTGCCGTGCTGGTGGCCGGCGCTGCCGTGTCGGCGCTGGGCACCTGGTGGCAGTACAGCCGTGCCGAGGCCGAGGCCGCGCGCGAGTTCTCGCGCAGCGTGCTGCGCACCTCGGAGGACATCCGCGAACGCTTCCGTCGGCCCGTCTACGGCCTGAACGGCGCGCGCGGTGTCTATGCCACGCACGCCCAGGTGGGGCGCGACAGCTTCCGCCGCTACGTCGCCACGCGCGACATGGCAAGCGAATTTCCCGGCGTGCGCGGCTTCGGCTTCATCCAGCGGGTGCCACGCCCTGAACTGGCGGCTTACGTCGCCGGCGAGCGCGCCGACGGCGCCCCCGGCTTCGCCGTGAGTCAGCTGGACCTGAAGGACGAGCCCGATCTCTTCGTCATCAAGCTCGTCGAGCCTGCCGAACGCAATGCCGGCGCCGCCGGCCTGGACGTGGGCTCCGAACGGGTCCGCCGCGACGGCGTGCTGCAGGCACTGGACAGCGGCGAGCCCACCACCACGGGCATGGTCACGCTGGTGCAGGACCGCCAGCGCAGCCCGGGTGTGCTGCTTTTCGTGCCGATGTACGACAAGCCGGGGGACGGGCCCCCGTCATCGGGCGTGGCGCCGCTGCGCGGCCTGCTCTACGCCCCCATCGTCATCGACGAACTGCTTGCCGGCCTGGGCGAAGTGGCGGCCGGGCGCGTGCACCTTGAACTCTTCGACACCGCCAGCGGCACGCCACAGGGCCCCGTGATGTTCGACTCGGCAGCCCGGGCCGCCGCGCCCGCACCGGTCGACGCCGCACCGCCGCCGGCACGCTTCGAGGTCATGCACACCGTCGACGCGCCAGGCCGCCTGTTGACGGTGCGCGTGCGCAGCACGCCGGAATTCGAGGCCGCCTACACGGCCACGAGCGCCTGGCTGTTCGGCCTGGGCAGCCTGCTGGCCAGCGGCCTGCTGGCGGCGCTGATGCGCCAGCAGATCACGGGGCGCAGCCGCGCGGAGCAGCTGGCACGTCAGATGACGGCCGATCTGAACCGGCTGGCGCTGGTGGCCCGCCGCACCAGCAACGGGGTCGTCATCACCGACACGCAACGTCGCATCACCTGGGTCAACGCGGGCTTCGAGCGCATCACCGGCTACAGCGAGGCCGAGGTCATCGGCCGCTCGCCGGGCGCGATGCTGCAGTTCGAGGCCACGCCGCCCGAGACGGTGCAGGCGCTGCGCGAGGCGCTGAACGCTGGTCTGGGCTACCGCGGCGAGGTGCTCAACCGCGACAAGCACGGCCGCATCTACTGGGCCGAGCTCGACATCCAGCCGCTTCACGACGACCTGGGTGCGTTCACCGGCTGGATGGGCATCGAGGCCGACATCAGTGCGCGCAAGGCCGCCGAGCGGGGCCTGGAGCGTGAACGGCGCAGCCTGCAGAACATCATCGAGGGCACGCAGGCGGGCACGTGGGAGTGGAACGTCGAGACCGGCCAGACCGTCTTCAACGAGCGCTGGGCGCAGATCATCGGCCGCACCCTGGCCGAGCTGGGCCCGACCTCGATCCAGACCTGGCACGATTGCATGCACCCCGACGACCAGCGCCTGAGCTCGCTCGCCCTCGGTCGCCACTTCGACGGCAGTGCGGAGGCCTTCGAATGCGAAGTGCGGCTGCGCCACCGCGAGGGCCACTGGGTGTGGGTGCTGGACCGCGGCAAGCTCTTCAGCCGCTCTGCCGACGGCAGTCCGCGCTGGATGGCCGGCACCCGCATGGATATCACCGAGCGCAAGCACGCCGAGGCCGCGCTGCGCGCCAGCCAGGTGCTGCTGAGCCAGACCGGGCGCATCGGCGGCGTCGGCGGCTGGGAACTCGACATCGCCACGCAGACCCTGGCCTGGACGGACGAAACCTGCCGCATCCACGACCTCGAACCCGGCCACCGGCCGACGCTGGACGAGGCGGTGGGCTACTACGCGCCCGCGGCGCGGCCGCGTCTGCAGCAGGCCGTGAACGAGGCCATCGCCTACGGCCAGCGCTGGGACCTGGAGCTGCCGCTGGTCACCGCCCAGGGCCGCGCGATCTGGGTACGCGCGCTGGGCGAGGCCGAGAACGCCGACGGCAAGCCGGTGCGGCTGGTGGGGGCGATACAGGACATCACCGCCCGCCGTGCGCTCGAAGCCGAGCTGCGCTCGAAGAACGAACTCGTGAACAGCGTGCTCGAGAACCTGCCTTGCGGCCTGAGCGTCTTCGACGGTGAACTGAAGCTGGTGGCGGCCAACCGCGAGTTCCGGCGCCTGCTCGACTTCCCCGACGCGCTGTTCGACACGCCGTCGGTGCGCTTCGAGGACATCATTCGCTACAACGCGCTGCGCGGCGAGTACGGCGACGGCCATGACGCCGACGCGATCGAGGCGAAGGTGCAGGCCATCGTCGAACGCGCGCGCCAGCCGGCGCAGCTGCACCAGTTCGAGCGTGTGCGGCCCGATGGCACGCCGCTGGAGGTGCGCGGCGCCCCGATGCCCGGCGGCGGCTTCGTCACCACCTACACCGACGTCAGCGCGCGCAAGACCGCAGAGGCCGAGGTCAAGCGCAGCGCCGACCTGCTGCGCGGCGCCATCGACGCCATCGACGAGGCCTTCGTGCTCTACGGCCCGGACGACCGCCTCGTCTTCTGCAACGACAAGTACCGCCAGATGTACCCGGCCGTGGCCCACCTGATGGTGCCCGGCGTCCGCTTCGAAGAGCTCCTCCGCCATGGCGCAGAAGCAGGCGAGTACCTCGGCGCCATCGGCCGCGTCGACGCCTGGGTGGCCGAGCGCCTGGCGGCGCACCGCGCGGGCGATACGACGCTCGTGCAGAAGCTCAACACCGGCCGCACGCTGCGCATCGTCGAACGCAAGATGGCCGACGGCCACATCGTGGGCTTCCGCATCGACATCACCGAACTGGCGCATGCCACCGAGGCGGCCGAGAAGGCGTCGCTGGCCAAGAGCCAGTTCCTGGCCAACATGAGCCACGAGATCCGCACGCCGATGAACGCGATCCTGGGCATGCTGACGCTGCTGCGGCGCACCGATCTGAACCCGCGCCAGGCCGACTACGCCGTCAAGACCGAAGGCGCCGCGCGTTCGCTGCTGGGGCTGCTCAACGACATCCTCGACTTCTCCAAGGTCGAGGCGGGCAGGATGACGCTCGACCCGCACCCTTTCCGCATGGACCAGCTGTTGCGCGAACTGGGCGTCATCCTCTCGGCCAACGTCGGCGCCAAGCCGGTGGAAGTGCTGTTCGACATCGACCGCCACCTGCCGCGCAGGCTGGTGGGCGACGCGATGCGACTGCAGCAGGTGCTGATCAACCTGGGCGGCAACGCCGTCAAGTTCACCGCCGAGGGTGAGGTCGTGGTCTCGGTGCAGGTGCTGCAGCGCCAGGACGACACGGTGACGCTGCGCGTGGCCGTGCGCGACACCGGCATCGGCATCGCGCCCGAGAACCAGGCGCGCATCTTCAGCGGCTTCACGCAGGCCGAGGCCAGCACCACGCGGCGCTTCGGCGGCACTGGCCTGGGCGTGGCCATCAGCCAGCGCCTGGTGGCGATGATGGGGGCCGAGTTGCGGCTGGACAGTGCCGTGGGCCAGGGCAGCAGCTTTCACTTCACGCTGACGCTGCCGGTGGCGGCCGACGCCGATGAGCCGGAGTGCGCAGCGCCTGCCGCGCTGCATGCGCTGGTGGTCGACGACAACCCGACCGCACGCGAACTGCTGCGCAAGATGACCGAGAACCTGGGCTGGCAGGCCGACGTCGCCGCCAGCGGCGAGGAATCGCTGGCGCTTCTGGCCGCCTGCCGCGCTGCCGGCGGCCGTTACGACGTCGTCTTCATGGACTGGCAGATGCCCGGCCTGGACGGGTGGGAGACCGCCGGCCGCATCCGCGCCGGCGGGCTGGGCGAGGACACGCCCGTGGTGGTGATGGTCACGGCACACGGCCGCGAGAAGCTCGAACAGTTCAGCCGCGAACAGCAGGCGCAGCTCGATGCCTTCCTCGTCAAGCCGGTAACGGCGTCGATGCTGCTCGACGCCGTGGTCGATGCGCGGCGCCGTCGCGACCTGCCGCACCCGTCGGAGCTGGCGCGGACGCCAGGCACGGCCGGCGCGCCGCGTCTGGCCGGCCTGCGCCTGCTGCTGACCGAGGACAACCCGAACAACCAGCAGGTGGCGCGTGAACTGCTGGAAGACGAAGGCGCCAGCGTGCAGCTGGCGAACAACGGCCAAGAAGGCGTGGAGGCCGTGGCCGCGGCCGACCCGCCCTTCGACGCCGTGCTGATGGACCTGCAGATGCCGGTGATGGACGGCTTCACGGCCACCGCACGCATCCGCCAGGACCTGGGCCGCAGCACGTTGCCCATCGTGGCGATGACCGCCAACGCGCTGGCCAGCGACCGAGAGGCCTGCCTGGCCGCCGGCATGAACGAGCATGTCGGCAAGCCCTTCGACCTCGACCGCCTCGTTGCCGTGCTGCTGCGCCTGACCGGGCGTGCGCCGGCGGCGGAGGACGGCCGCGGCACGGCACCAGACTCCGCGCTGCCCCCGCCCCTGCCCGCCCCGCTGGCCGAGGCGGCCGCGGCCGCGGGTGTCGACCTGCCGGCAGCGCTGCAGCGCATGGGCGGCAAACGGGCCGTCTACGCCCGCATGCTGCGCACGTCGCTGGTCGACTTCGAGCGCCTGGCGGCGCGCCTGCAGTGCCTGCCGGTCGAAGGCGAGGCCGGACAGGCCGAGCGCACACTGCACACGCTGAAGGGCCTGGCCGCGACGCTGGGCATCGCTGCGCTGGCCAAGACCGCCGCGCAGGCCGAACAGCGCGTGGTCGCCGGCAGGCCGGCGACCGATGCCGGGCCGGCCTGCATCGGCGTCGGCGCCGCGCTGGCGGCCGCGTTGCCTGCGCTGACCACGCTGGCACTGCGGCTGGACGACCAGGGCACCGACGCCGCACCGGCGCCCGGCCTGCACGACGATGGGGCCGCGCTGCACGCTGGCCTGGCCGAGCTGGCCACGCTGCTGGAACAGTCGGACATGCGCGCGACCGAACTCACACCCGCGCTGCGCCGACAGGCCGGCGCCACGTTCGGCCCCTTGCTCGCGGAACTCGACGACGCCGTCGGCGCACTCGACTTCGAACGCGCCGCGCCGCTGTGCCGGCAGTTGCTTCAGGAGACGCAGCCATGAACCTCGCCGAACTGCCGGCGCTGCACATCGAACAGCGCCCGCCGCGCCTGCTGGTGGTGGACGATCAGCCGGCCAACATCCAGGCCCTCTACCAGGCCTTCAGCGCCGACCACCAGGTGATGATGGCCACCGGCGGTGAACAGGCGCTGAAGCTGGCAACCACGAAGCAGCCCGACCTCATCTTGCTCGACGTGGTGATGCCCGGCATGGACGGCCATGAAGTCTGCCTGCGCCTGAAGGCCGACGCGGCCACGCGCGACATCCCGGTCATCTTCGTCACCGCGCACAGCGACGAGGCCGCCGAGACCCAGGGCCTGGCGCTGGGCGCGGTGGACTTCATCAGCAAGCCCATCAACCCGGCCATCGTGCGGGCGCGCGTGAAGACCCACCTGACGCTGAAGGCCCAGGCCGACCTGCTGCGCCAATGGGTCTACGTCGACGGGCTGACCGGCGTGCGCAACCGGCGCGGCTTCGACGAGCAACTGACCGCCGAGTGGGGCCGCGCCGCGCGCGACGGGAGCGCGCTGAGCGTGATCCTGCTCGACGTCGACTTCTTCAAGCGCTACAACGACCACTACGGCCACCAGGCCGGCGACGCCTGCCTGCGCGCAGTGGCGGGTTTCCTGCGCCAGGCCGTGAAGCGGCCGGGCGACCTGGTGGCACGCTACGGCGGCGAGGAATTCGTCTGCCTGCTGCCGGGCACGCCGCTGGAAGATGCGCTGACCTTCGCGCGCCAGCTCGGCGCCGGCGTCGAGGCGCTGGCGCTGGCGCACGCGCAATCGACGGTGAGCCCCGTGGTCACGGTGAGCCTGGGCGTGTGCGCCACCAGCGGCAAGCAACCGGGCAGCGCCGAAGCCCTGCTGCGTGCCGCCGACGCCCAGCTCTACGCCGCCAAGGCCGCCGGCCGCAACCGCAGCGGCGGCATCGCGCTGCCGGCGCCGTAGTCAGCCCGGAGATCGCCGACGCGTGGCCCCGACCACGGCCATCGCGAGCACGGCACCGGCCATGGCCATCAGCATGTCCTTGGTGCCGTCCCATTCGTCGCCCTGGGTGCCGAGGTAGGCCGCGCCGAGCTCGGGGCTGACGATCATCGCGGTGGCGGCTTCCAGGCCTTCGTAGAAGCCGCTGAACCCGAGCACGCAGGTCACGGTGACGAAGGCCGACCACGACGGCTTCAAGCCCGCCGCACGCAGCAGGATCTCGCGGAACGGCACGGCCACGAGCAGGCCGAAGGCGAAGTGCACGATGCGGTCGTAGGGGTTGCGCTGCAGCGCGAGCAGGTCGCGCAGCCAGAAGCCGAAGGGCACCTCGGCGTAGGTGTAGTGCGCGCCGACCAGGTGCAGCGACAGGAAGACCGTGAACAGGCCGTAGGACAGGTTCGAGAAGGCAAAGCGCCGGTAGGTGAAGACCAGCAGCGCGGCATAGGCGAAGACCAGCAGGTTCTCCAGCAACCAGTCGCGCGGGTACCAGGGCCGGATCGCCGTCACCACCCACAGCAGCAGCAGCCAGGCCACCATGCCCTGCAGGGGCCGGTTCTGGCGGAAGGGGGTCGGGTTGACGTTCATGAGCCGCCGGCTGGCACCGGCGGCGCCTTGCGGCAGGACTCTACCTGCGCGCGACGACAGTGCGCCGGATTGAGGAGCATGCTCCACACGCGGCGGCCGCTGCGGCCTAGGATTGTCAGATGAACATGCAAGACCTGCCCCCTGCCCTGGCCCTCGCTTTCGAGTGCCAGCGTGCCGCCCTCGCAGCGGCACCCGCGCCCGACTGGGCCACCCGCGCCGACCGCCTGCAGCGCCTGCAGCACCTGCTGGCCGACGCCGAGCCGGCGTTGATCCAGGCCATCGACGCCGACTTCGGTGGCCGCCCAGCCATCGAGACCGAGCTGGCCGAGGTTTGGCCCAGTCTGGAAGCCGTCAAGGGCGCGCTGCGCCACGGCCGCCGCTGGATGGCGCCGCGCAAGGCCGGTGTCGCCAAGTGGTTCATTCCGGCCCGCGCCGAAGTGCTGCCCCAGCCACTGGGTGTGGTGGGCATCATCGTGCCCTGGAACTACCCGCTCTACCTCACCATCGGCCCGCTGGCCGCGGCGCTCGTCGCCGGCAACCGGGTGATGATCAAGCTGTCGGAACTGACACCCGCCTACTCGGCGCTGATGTCCCAGCTCGTCACACAGTCCTTCAGCGCCGACGAGCTGTGCATCGTCACCGGCGGCGCCGACGTGGCGGCGCAGTTCGCCAGCCTGCCTTTCAACCACCTGCTCTTCACCGGTTCCACGCCGGTGGGGCGCAAGGTGATGGCTGCCGCAGCCGCGAACCTGACGCCGGTGACGCTGGAACTCGGCGGCAAGTCGCCCGCCGTGGTCACCCCGGGCTACCCGCTGGCGCATGCGGCGCAGCGCATCGTTGCGGCCAAGCTGCTGAACGCCGGCCAGACCTGCATCGCGCCCGACTATGTACTGCTGCCGCGCGACCAGATCCAGCCCTTCGTCGAGGCCGCGCAGGCCTCGGCCCGCAGCGGCTACCCCGCGGGCCTGGACGACGCCGACTTCTGCAGCATCATCAATACGCGTCACCAGCAGCGTCTGGTGGCCGACCTGGACGAAGCTGCTGCGCGCGGCACGGTGATCGAGCCGCTGTTCGAAGGCCCGCAACGCGACGACGCACGCCACCGCATCGCGCCGGCGCTGCTGATCGACCCGCCGGCCGACTGCGGCGTGATGCGCGACGAGATCTTCGGCCCGCTGCTGCCCATCGTGCCCTACGACCGCGTCGAGGACGCGATGGCCTACGTCAATGCGCGGCCGCACCCGCTGGCGCTGTATTGGTTCGACCGCGACGCCAAGCGCACCGCGCTCGCGCTGCGCACGCTGCCGGCCGGGGGCGTGACGGTCAACGACACGCTGCTGCACATCGCGCAGGAAGACCTGCCCTTCGGCGGCGTCGGCGCCTCGGGCATGGGCCACTACCACGGGCAATGGGGTTTCGACACCTTCAGCAAGCTGATGCCTGTGTTCCACCAGGCGCGCGCCAACGGCATGTCGCTTTTCCTGCCGCCTTACTCGGCGACGATGCGGCAGATGCTGGCGTTGATGAAACGCTTCTGACGGCCGGTCGGCGCGTTCAGCCGGCCAGCCCGACGGTGCCCTGCGGCAGCAGACGCCCGGCCTCGATGACGAGCTGGCGGTCGCAGCGCGCGGCGATGGCGCGGTCGTGCGTCACCAGCACGAGCGTGGTGCCGGCCTCGCGGTTGAGGTCGAACATCAGCGCCATCACGCGTTCGCCGGTGGCGAAGTCCAGGCTGCCGGTGGGTTCGTCGGCCAGCAGCAAGGCCGGCCGCACGACGAAGGCCCGCGCCAGTGCCACGCGCTGCTGCTCGCCGCCCGACAGCACCTTGGGGTAGTGCGACAGGCGTTCGCCCAGGCCGACACGCTTCAGGATCTCTGTCGCCGCAACGCGCGCGTCGTGGCGGCCCATCAGTTCCAGCGGCAGCATCACGTTTTCCAGCGCCGTCAGGTTGCCCAGGAGCTGGAAACTCTGGAAGACGAAGCCCATCTGTTGAGCTCGCAAAGCCGCGCGGGCGTCCTCGTCGAGCTTGAAGAGGTCGGTGCCGGCGACGATCACCGTGCCCGAGGTCGGCACGTCCAGCCCGGCCAGGATGGACAGCAGCGTGCTCTTGCCCGAGCCCGAGGCGCCGACGATGGCCACCGACTCCCGCGGGCGCAGCTGGAATTCGATGTCATGGAGAATGACCAGCGTGCCGGTGGCGTCGGCGACTTGCTTGCTGATGCGTTGTACGTCTATGAGAACTTCGGACATCGATCGTTTTTCCGTGGCGCGGCGCGCCTTTCTTCGGCACTGTAGCCTGCCGGCCGTGGCCGGCGCGGCCGGACTGCTGGCGGCCGCAGGCGCGCAGGGGGCAAGCGCGCGCCGGGTGCTGGTGGTGGGCGACAGCTTGTCGGCCGAATACGGCATACCGCGCGGCAGCGGCTGGGTGGCACTGCTGGAAACGCGGCTGGCGCGCGAGCGCATTGCCGCCACCGTGGTCAACGCCAGCATCAGCGGCGACACCACCTCGGGCGGGCGCGCCCGACTGCCGGCGCTGCTGGCGCGACACAAGCCACAGGTGGCGCTGATCGAGCTGGGCGGCAACGACGCGCTGCGCGGCCTGCCTCTGGCGTCCACCGAAGCCAACCTGCGTGCGATGGTGCGCGCCGCCAAGGCCGCCGGTGCGCGGGTGCTGATCGCCGGCATGGCCGTGCCGCCCAACTACGGCCGCCAGTACGGCGAGGACTTCACAGCGCTCTTCGGCACCGTGGCCAAGGCCGAGGGCGCGGCGCTCGTGCCCTTCCTGCTGGCCGGCGTGGCCGACGTGCCGAACGCCGACGACCTGTTCCAGCCCGACCGGATCCACCCCAAGGCCGAGGCGCACCCGCGTTTGCTGGCCAACGTGTGGCCGGTGCTGCTGCCGCTGCTGAAGTAGTCGCACGCGCTGAGCCGGCGCCCGCGCGGTATGGCGGCTCTCGGCGGTTGCCGTCGCGCTACCGTTCGCGATCGCCCGGTCGCCCCCGCTCGGGCGCAGGCGCACGCGCCGGTGGCGACGGCGGTGCGGCGACCGGGGCGGGAGGCTCCGCGGCGGGTGCAGCCACCGGCGGCGGTCGCGGCGCGGCTTGTGGGCCGCGCTGCGGTTGCGCTTGGGGCTGGGGCTGCTCTTGTGGCTGCCGCTGCGGCTGCGTGGGAGGCTGTCCTTGCGGGCCACGCTCGGGGCGCGGACCACGCTGCGGCGCTGCGCCATCGGGCTCGCGCGCCGGCACCGGCATCGCCGCGGGCGGGCGCCCGGCTGCGGGCGGTGCGACGGTGGCAGGTGGCGGCACGCTGCCCGCCGCCGGCACCTGCGGACCCGGGCGGGGCTGGCGGAGGTCGACGATTTCGGGGAGCGGATTCCCGCGACCGTCGGTGCGGCCACGGAGGATGTCACGACGATCGTCACGACGGTCATCGGGCCGGTCGATACGCTCGTCCCGCGTTGCCGGCAGCGGCGGGCGCTGCGGCCGTGCTTCCGGCGCCGGCGTCACCACCGGTCCGGGCCAGCGCTGCGCCCCACCGGGTACCGGCTGCACGCTGCCGATGGGCTCGCGTGGCGGCACACGGTCAGGAGACGGCCGGCGCTCGGGCCGTGCGCGCTCGGGCGCGGGTGGCGGGGGCAACACGGCCAGTGGTGTGCGCAGATCCGGGCGGGCATCGCGCGGCAGTTCGACGATGCCGCGCGACACCGGCTGGTGCCGTGTCAGCACGTCGCGCGGCACCACCGTCACGGCATTCGGCACACCCTGGTTGCCGTAGCTGATCGGGCCGGTAGGCACCTGTCCGGGTGGATGGCGCCAACGGTACGGCGGGTTCGGGTTCACGCGTTCTATGTAGCGCGGCGTGGTGCGGTAATGCGGCCGGTAGACCTCGCGCGGTGCCAGAGGCACCCAGCCCACGTAGGGACCGCCGATCTGGATCGACGCGCCCCAGCCACCGCCACCTATCCAGGCCACCAGCGCCGGCGCGTACACCGGCCGCGCCACGTAGGCGCCGGGCACCCAGCCCCAGCGGCCGCGCCAGTTCACCCAGCGGCCGTAGTGGAAGGGCGCGAAGCCCCAGGGCGCGTCGTCGATCCAGGTCCAGCCCCAGGGCGCGACCCAGCTCCAGCGCCCGTAGCGGTAAGGCGCCCAGTCGACGGCCACCTGCACCGGCAGCCACAGCGGGCCGTAGTCGGGATGCTGTTCCCAGCGGCCGTAGCGGTCCAGATCTTCGGCGCCGGTCATCTCGGGCGAGACGTAGGCCTGCGCCGCGGTGCGGCGCTCGTCGCGCTGGTCCTCGGCGATTGCCCAGTCGGTGAAACTGTCGTCGGGCATCGCGATCCAACGCAGCCGCAGGCCACCGCTGCCGTCGCGCCGCGCGTCGCGGAAGAGCTCGGCACGCTGGCCTTCACCGATCAAGGGGCCGGCATCGTCAGCGGCCCGGAGCAAGCCGCGCCAACTGGCCGCCTGGGTCGCGTCGTCAGTGCGGTCGATGCGGTAGTGGCCGGCGCGCTGCGGCAGCAGGCGGGTGTCGGCAGTCACGACTTCGATCTCGTCGGCCACCTCGCGCGAACGCACGCGCAGCGCCAAGCTGCCGCCATGCAGCTGGAAGACCAGGCGTTCGTCGTCCAGTCGCAGCACCTCGAGTTCGGTGTTCGCCGCCAGCCGCAGCACGGTAGAGCCGATGCGCAATTCGACCCGGCCGTCTCGCGCGGTGGCGATACGGTCGCCGCCGGTCAGGGGCCTGTTGCGCTGGGCGTCGGCCCATTGGCCGGTCTCGTCGTCCCACCAAGAAGCACTGCCGGCGATGTCGGCGAGGCGCCCGACCCGGCCGGGCGGATCTTCCTGGGCGTAGGCCGCGCCGGCGCACACCAGGGCAAGCAGCGCCAGCATCAGCATGGCACCCCAACGGCCTACGGTGGCTGCCCTGGATTGCCTGTGGGGTTGCATGTTCATGCAGCTTCAACGCCGCCTGTGTCGCCGACGATGACGGCGGCCGTGTAAAGGAAGGTAGCACGGTCAGGCCCGCAGCGAGCCCGCAATCGTCGCCAGCTTACGATGTTGCAGACGCTCCCAACTCGACAACCACGTGAAATGGCGATGTCATCCTTCGGTCCTCGTGTGTCCATGGCCACGTTTCTGGCCGCTGTAGCCACCACGGCGGCACTTTGGGTCGGCTCCACTGCCGCGCAGGGCCTTCCTCCGACCCCGCTGGAGGCCTTCTTCGAGCCGGCCAGGCTGCAGTCCGCACAGCCCTCGCCCTCGGGCCGCTGGCTGGCGACGCAGGTGCTGCCGGCCAGCGGAGGGTCCGCCCGGCTGGTCGTGATGGACCTTCACGACAAGGAACCCGACAAGGTGGTGGCGACCTTCGAACGTGTCACCGTGAGCAGCTTTCGGTGGGTCAACGACGAGTTGCTGATCTTCACCTTCCGCGACATCCGCAATCGTGGAGGCGACCCGCGATTTGGTGGCCTGGCCTCCGTGCAGCGCGCGGACGGGCGGCTCCGCCTGCTCATCAAACCCGACTTCGAGAGCCTTTACCCGGCGCCGGGGCGGCAGCCGCTCGAGCCCAACCACTCGTTCCTGTCTCTGGGCGAGCCAGGCAGCGACGACATCGTCATCGGCGAAGCGCTCTTCGACGCCAACTACGACGTGCGTGCCGTGCGGCCCTTCGTTCTGAACGCACGCTCCGGGGCGCGTCGCTCGTTCCAGACCGAGGCGCCCGCCAATGCCGTGGACTGGGTGTTCGACCATCGGGGACGCCCCCGCGTGGCTGTCACGCGCACGGGCGACAGGCAGTCCCTCCAGTGGTTCGACCTGAAGAGCCAGGCCTGGAAGTCGCTGGCGGAGTTCAGCACGCTCGACGCGCCCTTCCACCCGTCGTTCGTCGCCGGCGACGACACGCTCTATGTCCAGGTCGACCGCGATGACGGCACCGGCGATGAATTGCGACGCTTCGACTTTGACACCGGCAAGCCCGACACTGAAGCCCGGTTGGCCATGCCAGGCTACAGCGGCGGCATCGGTGGCGTGGTCGACCGCCAGAACGGGGAACTGCTGGGGCTGCAGGTTCTCACGGACGCGCGTCAGACGGTGTGGGCCCAGGGTCCGCTCAGGGCCTTGCAGGCCAAGGCCGACGCCCGGCTGCCGGGGCGCGTGAACCTGCTGCTGTGCGGCCCGCGCTGCGACCAGCAAGACCCGCTGCCTGTCTTCAGCTACAGCGACCGCTCGCCCGGCGAGTACCTGCTGTACCGGCCGAAAACCGACCAGTGGCAGCGCTTGGGCGCGGCACGGCCGAAGATCGATCCGCGCACGATGACGCCCACCGAGTTCGCACGCATCAAGGCCCGCGACGGCAGCGACCTGCCGGTCTGGGTCACTCGCCCTGCCAAGGTCGACAAGCCGCGCGCCGCCGTCGTCCTGGTGCATGGCGGGCCCTGGGTGCGAGGCCGCGAATGGGAGTGGGAGTCCGAGGCCCAGTTCCTCGCGTCGCGCGGGTATGTCGTCATCGAGCCCGAGTTCCGCGGGAGCACCGGCTACGGTGACAAGCACTTTCGCGCCGGCTTCCGCCAGTGGGGACAGTCGATGCAGGACGACGTGAGCGACGCCCTGCGCTACGCCGTCGACAAGGGTTGGGTCGATGCCCAGCGGGTGTGTATCGCCGGCGCCAGCTACGGCGGCTATGCCACGCTGATGGGGCTGGCCAAGGACCCCGATCAGTACCGCTGCGGCGTGGCATGGGTGGCCGTGAGCGACCCGCGCCTGATGTTCAGCATCCACTGGTCGGACATCAGCCCGGACGCGAAGCGCTACTCGCTCAAGCGCCTGATCGGCGATCCCGAAAGCGACGCCACGATGCTTTCAGCCAATTCGCCGCTGGCGCTGGCCGCACGGATCAAGGCGCCGCTGCTGCTGGCCTATGGCGGCATGGACCGTCGCGTGCCGCTGGAACACGGCGAGCGCATGCGCGAAGCCCTCACGAAGGCAGGCCGCCCGCCCGAGTGGGTCCTGTACGCCAACGAAGGCCACGGCTGGCGCGAAGACGAGACCGTCTTCGACTTCTGGAGGCGGGTGGAGGCCTTCCTCGCCAAGCACCTTGCACCGTGAGGCACCCCGCCTGCAGCGGACGTCAGTCGTCCGCCGCAGGGTCGAGTTCCGGGAAGAGCACACTGGTGTAACCGAACTTCGTCAGGTCGGTCATGCGCGTCGGGTAAAGGCGACCGATGAGGTGGTCGCACTCGTGCTGCACGACGCGGGCGTGGAAGCCTTCGGCCTCGCGCTCGATGGCGCGACCCTGGGGGTCGAAGCCGGTATAGCGGATGCGGCTGTGGCGCGGCACCACGCCGCGCAGGCCGGGCACGGAGAGGCAGCCCTCCCAGCCGTCCGCCAGTTCGTCGTCCAGCGGCGTGACCACCGGGTTGATGAGCACCGTGATCGGCACCGGCGGCGCGTCGGGATAGCGCACGTTGCTCGTGTAGCCGAAGATCACCAGCTGCAAGTCGACACCGATCTGCGGCGCGGCCAGGCCGGCGCCGTTCGCGGCGGCCATGGTCTCGAACATGTCGGCAATCAGCGTGTGCAGTTCGGGCGTGTCGAATCTGCGGACGGGCTGCGCGATGCGCAGCAGGCGCGGGTCGCCCATCTTCAGGATCTCGCGCACAGCCCCTACCCCGCCAACGGGACTACCCCGGCCATATTCAGGCCGTGCCATCGATCAGCTCGCGCAGGCCAGTCTCGTCGAGCACCGGCACACCGAGTTCGCGCGCCTTGTCCAGCTTGCTGCCGGCCTCCATGCCTGCTACGACGTAGCTCGTCTTCTTCGACACCGAACCGGCCACCTTGCCCCCCGCGGCCTCCACCAGCACCTTGGCCTCATCGCGCGTCAGTGTGGGCAGTGTGCCGGTAAGCACCAGCGTCTTGCCGGCGAGCGGCTGCGGCCCCTTCTGGGGTGCGTCGCCATCGTGCTCGGGCCAGCCGATGCCGGCAGCCCTCAATTGCTCCACCACCCGGACGTTGTGCGGCTGATCGAAGAACGTGCGGACGCTCTGCGCCACCACGGGGCCGACATCGTTGACCTCCAGCAATTGCTCGACGCTGGCGGCCATCAGCCGGTCGAGACTACCGAAGTGCTTCGCCAGGTCCTTGGCCGTGGCTTCGCCGACATGGCGTATGCCCAAGGCGTAAAGGAAGCGCGCCAGTATCGTGGTCTTGCTCTTCTCCAGCCCGGCCAGCAGGTTGGCGGCGCTCTTCTCGGCCATGCGCTCCAGCGCGCTCAGCTTAGCCCGCCTGTCATCGTTCGCCAGGGTGTACAGCTCGGGCAGCGTACGGATGAGACCGCTATCGACGAGCTGGTCGACCAGCTTGTCGCCCAGGCCTTCGATGTCCATCGCGCGGCGGCCGGCGAAGTGCAGAAGCGCCTGTTTGCGCTGCGCGGCGCAGAACAGGCCGCCGGTGCAGCGATGGTCGATGCCACCACGCTCTCGCAGAACGGCGCTGCCGCACACGGGGCAGGCCAGTGGCATGCGGAAGTTGCGCACGTAGGGTGAGCGCGGGCCGCTCCCCACACGCCCGACGACCTCGGGAATCACGTCGCCGGCGCGGCGCACGATCACCGTGTCGCCCACGCGCACGGCCTTGCGGCGCAGCTCGAAAAGGTTGTGCAAGGTCGCGTTGCTCACCGTCGTGCCGCCGACGAACACCGGCTCCAGCTTGGCCACCGGCGTCAGCTTGCCAGTGCGGCCGACCTGGATCTCGATGGCGTTCAGCCGCGTCATCTGCTCCTGTGCCGGGTACTTGTGCGCCACGGCCCATCGCGGCTCGCGCGTGACGAAACCCAGGCGCCGCTGCAGCGCGATGGCGTTGACCTTGTAGACAACGCCGTCGATGTCGAAGGGCAGCGCATCGCGCCTGGCCCCCATGGCCTCGTGGAAGGCCGTCAGGCCCGCAGCACCCTGAACCACCGCGCGGTCGACGCACACGGGCACGCCGAAAGCCGCCAGCGCGTCGAGCACGGCGCTGTGCGTGGGCGGCTGGTCCCAGCCGCGCAGCTCGCCAAGGCCGTAGGCGAAGAAACTCAAGGGGCGCTGCGCAGTGATGTCCGGGTCGAGCTGGCGCACGGCGCCGGCGGCCGTGTTGCGCGGGTTGATGTAGGTCTTCTCGCCCCGCTCGCGCTGGCGCTCGTTGAGGTGCTCGAAGTCGTCGCGGCGCATGTAGACCTCACCGCGCACCTCCAGCACCTCGGGCAAGGCTCCAGCCGGGCCCTGCAGCCGCAGCGGGATCTGGCCACCAGCGCCGCGCCGGCCCCGCACCGTGCGGATGTTCTGCGTCACGTCCTCGCCCGTCTCACCGTCGCCGCGTGTGGCGGCCTGCACCAGCACGCCGTACTCGTAGCGCAGGTTGATGGCAAGGCCGTCGAACTTCAGCTCGGCGTGGTATTCGACGGGCGGTGCGTCGGGCGGCAGTGCCAGCGCGTTGCGCACACGTTCGTCGAAGGCGATGGCACCGCCAGCCGTGGTGTCGGTCTCGGTGCGGATGCTGAGCATCGGCACCGCATGGCGCACGGGTGTGAAGCCGTCGAGCATTCGGCCGCCGACGCGCTGTGTGGGCGAATCGGGCGTCAGAAGCGCGGGATGTGCCACCTCGATCGCCTGCAGTTCCGCGAACAGTCGGTCGTACTCGGCGTCCGGGATCTCCGGCGCGTCGAGCACATAGTAACGGTGCGAGTGGTGGTGCAGCAGCGTGCGCAGCTCGGCAGCACGGGCAGCGGTGTCGGGGTCGGCCATGGTTCAGATTCTCCTGCAGGCCACGCGTCGCCCGGGCGTGCTGAACAAGGCGCCCTGTGAGTCGCGCGACCGAACTGCTGCTGGGTCCGGCTGCGTGGGATCGAACCCATCCGCAGCACCACGCTCAACTGAAGAGCCGCCGTGCAGTGGGCGTACCGGCCGCCAAGCCCAGGGTGTCCAGCCGGGCGTAGATTTCGTCGAGCTCCCTGCCGATGGCCGCGAAGGCGTGCAGAGCAATCGGCTCGCCCTGGTCGTCGCCCGCCGTGGCATCCAGGTCGTCGGCGAGATGTCTGCCGATCCGGTGCCAGGCCGGGAAGGGCTCGGCGGACGCCGGGGTCTGCGGCACGTCCAGTGTCAGTGTGCACTGGCGCACCGCGGCGGCCTGTGCGTCGCCGGCCATGGCGGCGAGCGCGGCCTGCGCGTCCACGGCCAGCACCAGTACCGGCGGCGCTCCCTCTTCCTCGGCCGGCAGCACCAGGCGGCCGGGCGCGGCGGGCACCAATCCCTGGCGCGCGGCCACCTGCTGCACGAAGGGAACCGACCAGGCCACGCTGTTGGTGCGCAGCGTGATCGTGAGCTGCACATCCAGCGGGCTGGCCAGGGCGTCGAGTTCACGCCCGCGCGCCACCACGTCCAACATATCAGGCACGTCGGTGCTGGCGCCCACGGCGTCTGCATAGGCCTGAACCTTCTGCACGAATTCGGAATACTCGATCTCGGTCAGCGGCCCGCTGCGGCTGGCCAGCTGCACCCCGGCCTGCAGTTCGCCGAAGCGGCGGCCGGGTGTCAGCGGCTCCCAGGTGCCGCTTTCGGTGTCCAGGCCCTCGACGTAGAAAGGCTTGCCGCCGGCACGGCGGCTGGGCGGCAGGTGCTGCAGCGCCATGTCGCCGCTGATGGGCGCATCCAGTGCCATCGGCACCAGCGCGTCGATCAACGCGTCCAGCCGCGGCGTGCGGCGAGGCGGCTGGCGCAACGCGGCAGGCTCGGCCTCGGCGGCGGCCAACGCGCTGTCCATCGAAGGCTCGACACGCTCGGCAGCGCCCGCGGCAGCCGATGACAGCCTGGACGACGAACGGCGCGTCGTCCACCAGCCGTGCAGGGCCAGCACCAGCAGCACCACGGCGCCGAACAGGGCCAGCGCGGTGCCGAGGGTCATGGTCATGTGCTACCGATCATGCCGCTTCGGCCAGGCCGACCGCAGCTTCCATGTCCACCGCGACGATGCGGCTGACGCCTTGCTCCTGCATCGTCACGCCGATCAACTGTTCGGCCATCTCCATCGCGATCTTGTTGTGGCTGATGAAAAGGAACTGCGTGCCCTGGCTCATCTCGGTGACCAGGTTCTTGTAGCGCTCGGTATTGGCGTCGTCCAGCGGCGCGTCCACCTCGTCGAGCAGGCAGAAGGGCGCTGGGTTCAGCTGGAAGATCGCGAACACCAGCGCAATCGCCGTCAGCGCCTTCTCGCCGCCCGACAGCAGGTGGATGGTGCTGTTCTTCTTGCCCGGCGGCTGCGCCATCACCTGCACGCCGGCGTCCAGGATCTCGGCGCCCGTCATCACCAGGCGAGCGTTGCCGCCACCGAAGAGGCTGGGGAACATGCGGCCGAAATGCTCGTTGACCTGGTTGAAGGTGGAACTGAGCAGGTCGCGCGTCTCGAGATCGATCTTGTGGATGGCGTCTTCCAGCGTGGCGATGGCCTCGTTGAGGTCGGCATTCTGCGCGTCGAGAAAGGCCTTGCGCTCGCGCGACGAGGCCAGTTCGTCCAGCGCCGCCAGGTTCACGGCGCCCAGGGCGGCAATGTCGCGGTTGATGCGGTCGATCTCGGTCTGCAGGCCCCAGAGCTTGACGCCGTCGGCCTCGATGCCCTGGGCCAGCGCGTCCATGTCGACCGCGGCGGCCGTGAGCTGCTCGAGGTACTGCGCGCCACCCAGCTGCGCGGCCTGCTGCTCCAGCTGCAGCTTGGTGATCTTCTCGCGCAGCGGCTCCAGGCTGCGCTCGAAACCCAGCTTCTGCTCGTCGGCACGGCGCAGCTGCGCGCTCAGGTCGTCGTACTCGCTGCGGGCCAGACCCAAAGCGCGTTCGCGTCCGGTCTTCAGTTCCAGCGCCGCCTGCAGGCCGCTTTGCGCGGCGGCGTCGTCGAAGCCGCCCAGTTCCAGCTGCAGCTGTTCACCCGCCTGCAGGTTGGCCGCCACCTGCGCCGCGGCGGTCTCGATGCTGCGCTGCAGTTCGTCGCGACGCGCCGCCAGCGCCCGCGCCTGGAATCGCGCTTCCTGCGCCTGGCGCTCCAGCGTGCGCTGCTGCTCGCGCGCGTCGGCCAGCCGGCGCTCGGCGGCGATCACCGCGTCTTCGAGTTCGGCGTGACGTTCCTGCGCCGTGCCCAGGCCGATGTCGAGTTCCTCGAAACGCGCCTCGCCCATGGCCTTGCGCTCTTCCATCGCCTCGAGCTGGGCGTCGATCTCGGACAGTTCTTCGCTGAGCTGTTCGCGGCGCGAACTGGCCGCGTCGGCCTGCTGCGTCAGACGCAGCAGTTCGACGTGCAGGCCGTGGGCACGGTTCTGCGCCTCCGCGGCTTCGCGCCGCGCCTGCAGCAGGCGCTGGCTGGCGTCGGTATAGGCGGCTTCCAGGCGCACGCTGGCACTGCGGGCTTCGTCGGCGATGATCAACTGCGCGCGCTGCTGGCGGCCCAGGTTTTCGATCTCCTGCGCGCGGGCCAGCATGCCGGCCTGTTCGCTGTCGGGGGCGTAGAAGGCCACGGCGTGCTGGCTCACCGCATGGCCCTCGCGGGTCATGATGACCTCGCCGTGCGTAAGCTGCGCACGCTGGGCCAGCGCATCGTCGAGGCTGGCCGCGGTATAGACACCTTCCAGCCAGTCGAAGAGCAGTGCCTTCAGCCCCGCGTCACCCAGGCGCAGCTGCTCGGCCAGGCGCGGCAGCGTCTGGTGCATGGTGGGCATGGCGCCATCCGGTGGTGCCGCCTTGGCGGCGCCGGTCCACATGTCCTGCAGCGCGTAGAAGGCCAGCCTGGCCGGCGGCGCGTCTGTGGCGAAGGCGCGCACGGTGTCCAGGCGGCCCACGGAAAGCGCGCTGAGGCGCTCGCGCAGCGCCGCTTCCAAAGCGGCTTCCCAGCCGGCTTCGATGTGCACCTGCGTCCACAGGCCTTGCAGGCCGGTGAGACCGTGTTTGTCGAGCCAGGGCTTCAGCTTGCCCTCGGTCTGCACCTTGTCCTGCAACGCACGCAGTGCGTCCAGGCGCGCGCCGATGTCGGCCTGGCGGCCCGATTCGGCGTTGACCGCGGCCTGCGCGGCGCGGCGCTGTTCGTCGAGCTGCGGCACCTGGTCCTGCAGCCCGTGCAGACGGGCGTCGAGCTGGTCGCGCTGTTCGTTGGCGTCCGCTTCCTGCACACGCAGGGTCTCGATCTTCGCCATGTCGGGCGCCTGCAGGCCCTGGCGCTCGCCCGCCAGCCGTTCGCGCCGGCTCTTCAGGCCGCGCGACTGCTCTTCGATGCTGCGGCTCTCCGCGGCCAGCACCTGGATCTGCTGCTGCACCTGCGCCACCGCCTGGCGCTGCTGGTTGGCGATGCCTTGCGCACTGCGCACCGCGTCTTCCAGCGTCGGCAGCTCGAAACCCTGTTCCTCGGCCTGCGCGGCCAGCACACCGGCCTGTTCGTCGGCGCCCTCGATCTGCGCGGCGATGTCGTCCAGTTCGGCGTGTGCGGCCTGCTGGCGTTCCTCCCACTGAGTGTTCTGCAACTGCAGGTCGTCCAGGCGCTGCTGCGCACGCTGGCGGCCTTCGACGACGTAGCGGATGCGCTCTTCCAGCCGGCTGACTTCCAGTGCCGCCAGGCCCAGGTCGCCCTGCTTCGCATGCAGCACGTCGTTGGCGGCGTAGTGCGCCTGGCGCACCTGTTCCAGCTGCGCTTCCACGGCACGCAGATCGGCCATGCGGGCTTCCAACGCGTTGGTGGCTTCCCCCACCGCCGAACTCACACGCGCTTCCTCGCTGGCCGCGTCGCGGTGCTTCAGGAACCACAGCTGGTGCAGTCTGGTCGTGCCCTGGTCCTGCAGCGCGCGGTAGGTGGTGGCCACCTCGGCCTGCTTCTCCAACCGTTCCAGGTTGCCGTTCAGCTCGCGCAGGATGTCCTCCACACGCACCAGGTTCTCGCGCGTGTCCTTCAGGCGGTTCTCGGTCTCGCGCCGACGTTCCTTGTACTTGGACACGCCCGCAGCCTCCTCCAGGAAGAGGCGCAGTTCTTCGGGCCGGCTCTCGATGATGCGGCTGATGGTGCCCTGGCCGATGATGGCGTACGCGCGCGGGCCCAGGCCAGTGCCGAGGAAAACGTCCTGCACGTCGCGGCGGCGCACGGGCTGGCCATTGATGTAGTAGCTGCTGGTGCCGTCGCGCGTGAGCGTGCGCTTGACGGCGATCTCGGCAAAGGCGTTCCACTGGCCGCCGGCACGCGCCAGCGTGTTGTCGAACACCAGCTCGACACTGGCGCGGCTGGCCGGTTTGCGGTTGCCGCTGCCGTTGAAGATGACGTCCTGCATGGATTCGCCACGCAACTCGCTCGCCTTGCTCTCGCCCAGCACCCAGCGCACGGCGTCCATGATGTTGCTCTTGCCACAGCCGTTCGGCCCCACCACGCCCACACGCTGCCCGGGAAGCTGGAAGGTGGTGGGCTCGGCAAAGGACTTGAAGCCGGAAAGCTTGATCTGATTGAGGCGCATCGGCAGCCGCAGCGTTCACCCGGCAACGCCGCCAGACGAACGCAAGTGCTTGATTTAAATGAAAAAATGCGCCGCGTGGGCAGGCGCAAAGCAGGCAGGATGATAGCATCGCGGCCCCTGTCTCCCCGCCCCTGAAGATGGCCTCCAAACCCGCCAGAGTACGCCGCACCGCGCTGGCGCACTGAACACCGTGCCGCAGCTGAACACCGCCGCTGCCCGGCCACCCGCAGCGTCACCGGCGGCCCGGAGCCGCCCGGCCTACCAGAAGTTCGCGGTCGACGTGAAGCCCAGCGCCATCGACGGCCAAGGCGCCTTCGCTGCCGAGGCCATGCCGGCACGGCTGAAGATCGGCGAGATACGCGGCGAGAGCATCAGCGTGCAGGAAGGTCGCATCCGCGCCACGCGCACCGAACGCATCATGATCGTCGAGCTGAGCGATCGGAAGGCCATCGACTTCAGCAAGAGCGCCGACCCCATGCGTTACACCAACCACAGCTGCAAGCCCAACGCGAGGCTGTGCATCCGTCAGGGCCGTGTGGAGTTCTACGCGCTGAGCGCCATTGCCGCCGGCGAAGAAATCACCGTCGACTACGGCGAAACCCACCACGAAGGCCGGCTGGCTTGCCGCTGCGGGGTGGCAGGCTGCCGCGGCGCGCTGTAAGCACGGCACGCCGACAGGCCAGCCGGGATAATCCTGGCTCATGACGCTTCCGCTGAACCCGCTGCTCGCGCGGCTGCACCCCTACCCTTTCGAGCGCTGGCGCGAACTGACGGCCGGCATCACGCCCAACCCGGCGCTGCGGCCCATCGGCCTGGGCATCGGCGAGCCCAAGCACGCCACGCCGGCGCTCATCGAAGATGCGCTGGTGCAGGCGCTGCCGACGCTGTCGGCCTACCCGGCGACGCTGGGCGAACCGGCGCTGCGCGAGGCCATCGCCGGCTGGGTGCAGCGCCGCTACGGCGTGAGCGTGAACCCGGCGGGCGAGGTGCTGCCGGTGAACGGTTCACGCGAGGCGCTGTTCGCGCTGGCGCAGACGGTGCTGGACCCGACGACGCCGGGCAGCGTGGTCGTCTGCCCCAATCCCTTCTATCAGATCTACGAAGGCGCGGCGCTGCTCGGCGGCGCCGACACCTTCTTCGCCCCCAGCGACCCCGCGCGCAATTTCGCGACGAACTGGGACGCCGTGCCGCCCGAGGTCTGGGCGCGCACGAAGCTGCTCTACACCTGCTCGCCAGGCAACCCCACCGGCGCGGTAATGCCGCTGGCCGAATGGCACCAGCTCTTCGAACTGAGCGACCGCCACGGCTTCGTCATCGCCAGCGACGAGTGTTACAGCGAGATCTACTTCCGCGACGAGCCGCCGCTGGGCGCTCTGCAGGCGGCGGTGGCGCTGGGCCGGCCCGACTTCCGCAGGCTCATCGCGCTGACCAGCCTGTCCAAGCGCAGCAACGTGCCCGGGCTGCGCTCGGGCTTCGTCGCCGGCGACACGCGGCTGATCAAGGCCTTCTTGCTTTACCGCACCTACCACGGCAGCGCGATGGGCGGCATGGTGCAGCGCGCCAGCATCGCGGCCTGGAACGACGAAGCCCACGTGGTGGCCAACCGCGAGCTCTACCGCGCGAAGTTCGCGCAGGTCACGCCGGTGCTGGCGCAGGTGCTGGACGTGGCGCTGCCCGACGCCGCCTTCTACCTCTGGGCTGGCATCCGCGGCCCGCAAGGCAGCGACGGCCGGCCCGATGACATCGCCTGGGCCCTCGGCCTGCTCGCTCAATACAATGTGCAGGTCTTGCCCGGCAGCCTGCTCGCCCGCAATGCGGCTGGGGCGAACCCCGGCGCAGGCCGCATCCGCATGGCCCTGGTGGCCCCCGTCGCGGAATGCCTGGAAGCCGCGCACCGCATCCTCTCCTACACCGAAAGTCTCCGATGAGCCTTGCTCAGCTTGAACAGACCATCAACATCGCCTGGGACGCACGCGCCGAGGTCAGCGCCATCAATGCACCCGCAGTCCGCGACGCCGTAGAGCACGTCATTGCCGACCTCAACGGCGGCCGCCTGCGCGTGGCCGAACGCCGCGGCGTCGGCGACTGGCACGTAAACCAGTGGGTGAAGAAGGCCGTGCTGCTGAGCTTCCGCCTCAACGACAACCAGGTCATGCGCGCCGGCGACCTGGAGTTCTTCGACAAGGTGAAGACGAAGTTCAGCCGCCTGGACGAAGCCGCGATGCGTGCCAGCGGCGTGCGCGTGGTGCCGCCGGCGGTGGCACGGCGCGGCAGCTACATCGCCAAGGGCGCGGTGCTGATGCCCAGCTACGTGAACATCGGCGCCTATGTCGACGAGAACACCATGGTCGACACCTGGGCCACCGTGGGCAGCTGCGCGCAGATCGGCAAGAACGTGCACCTGAGTGGCGGCGTCGGCATCGGCGGCGTGCTGGAGCCGCTGCAGGCCAACCCGACCATCATCGAGGACAACTGCTTCGTCGGCGCGCGCAGCGAAGTCGTCGAAGGCGTGATCGTCGAGGAGAACTCGGTGATCAGCATGGGCGTGTACATCGGCCAGAGCACGAAGATCTATGACCGTGCCACCGACACCGTGAGCTACGGCCGCATCCCGGCCGGCAGCGTGGTGGTCAGCGGCAACCTGCCTTCGGCCGACGGCAAGTACAGCCTCTATTGCGCGGTGATCGTGAAGAAGGTCGACGCGCAGACGCGTGCCAAGACCAGCATCAACGAACTGCTCAGAGCCTGACCCGGCCCCAGCCCCGAAGCCCCAAGCCCCCTGAGGAAGCACCATGGCCAACAACCTCGAACGCGTATTGCGCCTGATGGCGGAGAAGAGCGCGTCCGACGTCTACATGTCGGCCAACACGCCCATCCTCATCAAGATAAACGGCCAGATCCTGCAGCTGTCGGACCAGGTGCTCACCACGCACCAAACACGGCAGCTGCTGGCCGAGATGCTTGCACCGCAACAGCTGGAGGAACTGGACGACACGGGTGAGCTCAACGTCGGCATCAGCGTCTCGCGCGTCGGCAGCTTCCGGCTGTCGGCCTTCAAGCAGCGCGGCAGCATCGCCGCCGTCATTCGCTGCATTCCCTTCGAGATTCCCGCGCTGGACACTCTAGGCGTGCCACCGATGCTGGCCCAGCTGGTCACCGAGAAGCGCGGCCTGATCCTGATGGTCGGCGCGACCGGCACCGGCAAGAGCACGACGCTGGCATCGATGCTGGAGTGGCGCAACCAGCAGATGACGGGCCACATCCTCACCATCGAGGACCCGATCGAATTCCTCTTCAGCAACAAGAAGAGCATCGTTAACCAGCGCGAGGTGGGCCGAGACACGCAAAGCCTGCAGATCGCGCTGAAGAACGCGCTGCGGCAGGCGCCGGACTGCATCCTGATCGGCGAGATCCGCGACCGCGAGACCATGAGCGCTGCGCTCAGTTACGCGCTTTCGGGCCACCTGGTGATGGCCACGCTGCACGCCAACAACAGCTACCACGCCATGGGGCGCATCCTGTCGTTCTACACGCCGGAAGCGCGGCCCACGCTGCTGTCCGACCTGTCGTCGGGCCTACGCGCCATCATCTCGCAGCGCCTGCTGCGCAGCAACGCCGGCGGCCGCGTGCCCGCCGTCGAAGTGTTGCTGAACACCAAGTTGGTGTCCGAACTGATCGACAAGGGTGACGTCTCGGGCATCAAGGAAGCCGTGGAGAAATCGCTGGCCGAAGGCTCTCGCACCTTCGAGGCCGACATCGCCCGGCTCATCGCCGAGGGCGTCGTCTCGCGCGACGAAGGCCTGGCCCACGCGGACTCGCCCACCAACCTGCTGTGGCGGCTGCAAAACGAGCAGGCTCCGGTGTCGCGCGTCACGGTCAAGAAGGAAGAAGACGATGCCGCCAGCTTCACCGAGATCGCCATCGATGTCCGTCCGGAAGACTTGCGCCCTAGCGGTAACCCGCCCTGGTCGGTCCCCAAACGATGAACTCGGGCACCGGCGCCACGCTTCGGCTGGCCGAGGCGCTGATCGCATGCCGCTCGGTCACGCCAGCAGACGGCGGCTGCCAGGCTCTGCTCATTCAGCGGCTGCAGGGCGCCGGCTTTGACTGCGAAGCGCTCGATGCCGGCCCTTCCGATGCCCGCGTGGCCAACCTGTGGGCCGTGCACGACGCTGGCATTCCCGGCCCGACGCTGGTCTTCGCGGGCCACACCGACGTGGTGCCCACGGGACCGCTCGACCGCTGGGCCAGCGATCCCTTCGTGCCGACGCATCGCGACGGCCGCCTTTACGGCCGCGGCGCCGCCGACATGAAGGCTGCCGTGGCCGCGATGGCAGTGGCGGCGAGCGAATACGCGATCGCCTGCCCTCGGCACCGTGGCCGCGTGGCGCTGCTCATCACCAGCGACGAAGAAGGCCCGGCGCTGCACGGCACACGCCACGTCGTTGACGTGTTGCAGGCGCGCGGCGAAAGGGTCGACGCCTGCATCGTCGGCGAGCCGACCTCGGTCGACCGGCTCGGCGACATGGTCAAGAACGGCCGCCGCGGCACTTTCTCGGGGCGATTGCGCGTGGTCGGCGTGCAGGGTCACATCGCCTACCCGCAACTGGCGAAGAACCCGCTGCACGTGCTTGCCCCGGCGCTGGCCGAACTGGTGGACACACGCTGGGACGAGGGAAACGCATTCTTCCCGCCCACCAGTTGGCAAGTCAGCAACCTCCATGCGGGCACAGGCGCGCTGAACGTCATCCCGGGCGACCTGGTGCTCGACTTCAACTTCCGCTTCAGCACCGAATCGACGCCCGCGTCTTTGCGCCAGCGTGTGGAAGCCGTGCTGCAGCGCCACGGTGTCGAACACGAACTGCAGTGGACGCTGGGCGGCGAGCCCTTCCTTACGCCGCCCGGCACGCTGAGCGAAGCGCTGGTCGCGGCCATCGCAGCGGAGTGCGGCGGCATATCGCCGGAACTCAGCACCACCGGCGGCACCTCCGACGGCCGCTTCATCGCCCGCCTTTGCCCGCAGGTAATGGAGTTCGGCGTCGTCAACGAGAGCATCCACAAGATCGACGAGTGGGTCGACGTAGCAGCGCTGGAGCCGCTGAAGAATGTTTACCGGCACACGCTGGAACGGTTCCTGGCATGACTGTGCTGGAACTCGTGCAGCAGGCCGAGGCCACGCTGCAGGCGGCCGGCGTGCATTTCGGCCACGGCACGACCAATGCCTACGACGAAGCCGCCTGGCTGGTACTGTGGCGCCTGGGCCTGCCGCTGGACGCACTGGACGCCGCAGCCGCTCAGGCCGTGGCGCCGGTGCAAGTCGAGCAAGTACAGGCGCTGGTGGCAGAGCGCATCCGGACGCGCAAGCCGGCCGCCTATCTCACGGGCGAGGCCTGGCTGCAGGGTGTGCCGTTCTTCGTCGATGAGCGCGTCATCGTGCCGCGCTCGCTGATCGCCGAGCCATTGGCCGAAGGCAGCATCGACGTCTGGCTCACCGAGCGCACGAAACACGTGCTCGACCTCTGCACTGGCAACGGCAGTCTGGCCGTGCTGGCCGCGCTGGCGTGGCCCGAGGTAACGGTGGACGCCACCGATCTTTCAACCGATGCGCTGGCCGTGGCCGCGAGCAACGTGCAACGCCACGGCCTGGCCGAGCGCATCACGCTGCTGCAGGGCGACGGCCTGGCCGCGGTGGCCGGCCGGCGCTACGACCTCATCCTGTGCAACCCACCCTACGTCAACCGGCAGGCCATGGCCGAACTGCCGCCCGAGTACCGCGCCGAACCGGCGCTGGCGCTGGACGGCAACGTGCTCGGCGGCGACGATGGCTTGGACTTCATCCGCCGGCTGCTGGCGCGAGTCCCGGCCCACCTGAACGACGACGCCGTGCTGGTGCTGGAGATCGGCAACGAACGGCCGTCTTTCGAAGCCGCCTTCCCCCTGCTGGACGTGGTTTGGCTGAGCACCAGCGCCGGCGACGAGCAGGTGCTGCTCGTCACGGCCGAAGCGCTGCGCGCCGCAGCCCCGAAGACCCCCGAGACCCCATGATCCAGATCTCCCAAGTGACCTTGCGCCGCGGCGTCAAGGTGGTGCTGCAGAACGCCAGCGTCACCCTGCAGCCGCGCGAGAAGGTCGGCCTCATCGGTCGCAACGGCGCCGGCAAGTCGAGCCTGTTTTCGCTGATGACAGGCCGGCTGCACGCCGACGCCGGCGACGTCGACATCCCGCCGCGCTGGCGGGTCGGCGAGGTGGCGCAAGACGTGCCCGAGACCGAGGACGGCGCCACCGACTTCGTGCTGCAAGGCGACCTGCCGCTGATGCAGGCGCAGCAGGCCCTCCACGCCGCCGAAGCCGCCGACGACGGCCACGCGATGGCCGACGCCCACCAGGCGCTGGACGAAGCCGGCGCCTTCGACGCTCGTGCCCGCGCCCAGGCGCTGCTGATGGGTCTGGGCTTCCGCGGCGACCAGCTCGACGCCCCGGTCAACACCTTTTCGGGCGGCTGGCGCATGCGGCTGCAGTTGGCACGCGCGCTGATGTGCCCGTCCGACCTGCTACTGCTGGACGAGCCCACCAACCACCTCGACCTCGACGCGCTGGTGTGGCTGGAGGCGTGGCTGAAGCGCTACGACGGGCTGATGGTCGTCATCAGCCATGACCGCGAATTCCTCGACGCCATCTGTAACGTCATCGTGCACCTCGACGACCTGCAGCTGACGCGCTACACCGGCAACTACACGGCCTTCGAGGAGATGCGCGCCGAACGCCTGAGTCAGGCCGCCGCGGCCTACTCGAAGCAGCAGGAGCGCGTAGCCCACCTGCAGAAGTTCATCGACCGCTTCAAGGCCAAGGCCAGCAAGGCCAAGCAGGCGCAAAGCCGCGTCAAGGCGCTGGCGCGCATGGAGCGGCTGGCGCCGGTGATGACGGCGGGCGACTTCAACTTCGAGTTCCGCGAGCCGCTGAGCCTGCCCAACCCGATGCTGAGCTTCGATGGCATCAGCTGCGGCTACAACCACGTGCCCATCGTCAAGAACTTCAGTCGAAGCGTGCTGGCCGGCCAGCGCATCGGCATCCTGGGTGCCAACGGCCAGGGCAAGTCGACGCTGGTGAAGACGATCGCCGGCGACCTGCCGCTGGTCAGCGGCCACACCACGCAGGGCAAAGGCCTGGTCATCGGATATTTCGCGCAGCAGGAAGTGGATGTGCTCCACCTCGACGACGGCCCGCTGATGCACATGGTGCGGCTGGCGCGCGACGTCGGCCCGCCGGCGCGCGAACAGGAACTGCGCGACTTTCTCGGCAGCTTCCGCTTCGTCGGTGAGATGGTGCAGCAGGCGGTCGGCAGCCTGTCGGGCGGCGAGAAGGCGCGCCTCGTGCTGGCCATGCTGGTGTGGCAGCGCCCGAACCTGCTGCTGATGGACGAGCCGACCAACCACCTCGACCTGACCACGCGCGAGGCGCTGTCGATCGCGCTCAACGAGTTCGAAGGCACGGTGATGCTGGTCAGCCACGACCGTGCGCTGCTGCGCGAGACCTGCGACGAGTTCTGGCTCGTCGCCAAGGGCAAGGTGGAGCCCTTCGACGGCGACCTGGACGACTACCAGAAGTGGCTGCTGGAGGTGTCGCGTGCCAATGCGCGTGGCCAGCCGATCCCCGACCCACCGCGCGCAGCCGGTGCTGCCGCAGAACCCGCTCCGCAGCCCGCGAAGGCCAAGGCCCCCACGACGGCGCCTGCGGTGCAGGCCGTCAAATCGGCGGCGCCTATGCCCGCTGCACCCAGACCCGCTTCCCGCGACGACCGCCAGAGCAACAAGGCGGCGCGCATCAAGCAGGCCGAGGCGACACGCCCGCTGCGCAACGAACTGCTGCGCATCGACGAGCGCCTGGCCAGACTGGGCAAGGAAAGGGCCGATATCGAGGCCGCGCTGTCGCGACCCGACGCCAGCGCCGACGACTACGCCGAACTCGGCCGCCGCCTGGCCCATGTCGCCGCCGAGGTGGCGATGCTGGAAGAGCGCTGGATCGAGGCGCAGACCGAACTGGAAGCAATGCAGTCCGCCTGAAGACATCCCGCCGGCCTGCAGGGCAGCCGCACACCACCCCAGAAGGAGATCCCATGGCCATCGACAAAGCCCTCTACACCGCCCACGCCACCAGCACCGGCGGCCGCACCGGCAGCACCGCGTCGTCCGACGGCGCCATCCAGCTGACCCTCGTCACGCCCAAGGAACTGGGCGGCGCGGGTGGTGCGGGCACCAACCCCGAGCAGCTATTTGCGTCGGGCTATTCGGCCTGCTTCATCGGCGCGATGAAGGCCGTGGCCGCACGCCAGAAGATCAGCCTTCCGGCCGAGGTGTCGATCACGGCCAACGTATCCATCGGCCCGATGACGGGCAAGGAAGGCGCTTTCGGCATCGCCGTGGCGATGGCGATCAGCGTGCCGGGCATGAGCAAGGCCGCGGCCGAGACGCTGGTGGCCGCGGCGCACGAGGTCTGCCCCTATTCGAACGCCACGCGGGGCAACATCGACGTGGTGCTGACGGTGGTCTGAGCCAACGCCGGCGACGGCAGGCTCAGCCTGCCGCCAGCAGGTCCAGCAGCAACTCGATGCGCGCCTGCACCGGCGTCAGTTCGCCCGTGGCCGGCAGCGCGTCCGGCCCGCCACCGTCCTGCCCCACGACGACACCGCCCAGCAGACAGCGCGAGGCACGCCGCACGACCGCGCCGGCTGCCACCGCACGCCGCGCGGCGGCGCGCAGTTCGGCGTGCACGCTGCCGTTGCCGGTGCCGGCAATGACGAGGCCGCGCGCGCCGGCGGCCACCAGGGCGTCGATGACCTCGCCACGCGCACCAGCATGGCTGCTGACGATGTCGACCACCGGCCAGCGGCTTGCAGCACGCAGGCTGTCGGCGGCCTGCGCCACCGCGGGATGCAGTGGCGCGTCGGGCCAGGGGCGCAGCAGGCGCACGCGCCCATCCTCGAGCAAGGCCACCGGCCCGGCGTCGCCCGAACCGAAGGCATCGACGCGGTACCCGTGCAGCTTGCGCAGGCTGCAGCCCGCATGCACCACGCCGCCCAGCACGGCCAGCACGCCGCGCACACCGGGCTCGCGCGCCAGCGTCACGGCGTCGAACAGGTTCTGCGGCCCGTCGGGCGACAGGGCCGTGGCCGGCCGCATCGCCGCCGTCAGCACCAGTGGCTTGGCCGCGGCCACGGTGCGGTGCAGGAAGTAGGCCGTCTCTTCCAGCGTGTCGGTGCCGTGCGTGACCACCACGCCGGCCACGTCGGGCCGCGCCAGGTGCAAGGCCGCGCGCTGGGCCAGCGCCGCCCAGGTGGCGTGGTCCATGTCACAGCTGTCCAGCCGCGCCAGGGTCTCGGCTTCCAGCGGCCAGCCCTGCAGCGCCGGCACGGCCGCCACCAGGGCGTCGGCCCCCAGCACGCCAGCCTGGTAGCCGACATGGCGGGCGGCGCTCGCCGCCGTGCCCGCAATCGTGCCACCGGTACCCAGGATGACCACCACGCCCGGGGGGCTGCCGCTGGTGCTTTGCATCAAGTCACTTTCTGGATGAAAATACAGTCACTGGACAGAATTCCAGTGCCTCGATGGGAACCCGATGGAAGAAAGCCCGAAGCTCACCGCCCGCCAGCAGCAGATCCTCGACCTGGTGCAAAGCGCCATCGAACGCACCGGCGCCCCGCCGACGCGCGCAGAGATCGCTGCCGAACTGGGCTTCAAGTCGGCCAACGCCGCCGAAGAACACCTGCAGGCGCTGGCACGCAAGGGCGTCATCGAACTGGTGGGCGGCACCTCGCGCGGCATACGGCTGAAGTCTGACACGTTGCGCGCCATGGCCGAGGCGCGCCTGGCGCCCTGGGGCCAGCAGTACATGCTGCCGCTGCCGCACATCGCCCAGCTCACGCTGCCGCTGGTGGGCCGCGTGGCCGCCGGCAGCCCCATCCTGGCGCAGGAACATGTCGACCAGACCTACCTGATGGAAGCCTCGATGTGGGCACGCCGGCCCGACTACCTGCTCAAGGTCAAAGGCATGAGCATGCGCGACGCCGGCATCCTCGACGGCGACTTGCTCGCCGTGCAGAAGGCCAAGGACGCGAAGAACGGACAGATCGTCGTGGCGCGGCTGGGCGACGAAGTCACCGTCAAGCGCCTGCGCCGCACCAGCAAGGGCATCGAACTGCTGCCCGAGAACCCCGACTTCAAGCCCATCCTCGTGCCGCTGGACGCCGAGGACTTCGAACTCGAAGGCGTCGCCGTCGGGCTGATCCGCAACACCATGCTGATGTGACCATGCGCCACCTGCAAGACCACACCCCTGCCGCCAGCATGGCCCGCGCGCCGAAGGCACCGCCGCCGCGCAAGGCGCGGTCGGCGGCCGAGTGCGAGAAGCTCGAGCAGTTGCCCAACATCGGCCCGTCGATCGCTGCCGACCTGAGAACGCTCGGCATCCAGCACCCGCAGGAACTGGCCGGGCGCGACGCCCTGGCGCTCTACCAGGCCTTGGGCGAGCGAGCCGGTCGCCGCCAAGACCCCTGTGTGCTCGACACCTTCATGGCGGCCACCGCCTTCATGGAAGGCGCTCCTGCACGGCCCTGGTGGGAATACACCGCGCTGCGCAAGGCGCGTTACGGCGTGGTGTAGCGGCGCCTCAGCGCGTTGCTGCCGGCGCCGGCAGCACGCGCAGCACATGGGGCGCAGCGCCACCCTCGGCCGCCGCGCGCGGCCACAACGGCACCGTCTGGACTTGCACCCAGGGCTGCAGGAAACGGCGGTACAGCGGTGAAAACACAATGCCGCTCTGCCCGCTGGAATGCATCACGCGCGACTGCCGCGGGTCGGCCACGTCGTAGAGCGCACGCAGGCTGGCGCCATGCTCGCTGAGGTAGCGCTCGCCAGTCACGCCATCGGGCCGCAGGTTCACGCGCGTGACGTTGACCGTGTGCGTGTCGCCCCCCACCGGCGCGCGCAACTCGAACAGGCCAGCCAGCAGCGGCACGCGGCTGAAGGGCCGGTGCTCGGCGCGCACCTGGTGGGCACGGCCCCAGCGCCATGACGCGACGTCGTCGCCCTGCAGCTGGCGCAGTTCTTCCAGCGCGCGGGTGAGTGCGGCGCCAGCCTGCTCGTCACAGGTCTCCGCCAGCGGCGTGCGCCGGTCGTCGCACCAGGCCGCGTCGTCGCGCTGCAGCACGCCTTCCAGCGCGTCCTGGAAGTGGCGGCTGGCGAGCGACTTCTCCCACAGCGCCGGGCTCACGTCGTCGGCGAAGATGGCCTGCGCCAAGTGGCGTTGCCAGGCCCAGAAGATCAGTGGCGCGGCGCGCTCGGCGGCCATGGTGCCGTCGAAGCCCGCCAGCGCGGCCTGCGCCACGGCGGCAAGCGGGTGCACCGACTTCGCGCGCTGCAGCCAGGGCAGCAGCGGCGGCACGGCCAGCGACTTCACGTCGGCCTGCATCGCGGCCAGGTCGTCGAGGCTGTGCCGAGGCTTCGCAGTCAGCAGCTGCTCGATGCGCTGCTGACGGTAAGGCAGGGTCCATTCGCTCGTCAGGTAGTGCGGGTGAGCCTGCGGCGTGATGCGCTGGTTGGCGGTGGCGATGAAGCCGCGTTGGGGATCGATCTCGCGCGGCGTCTCGTCGGCAGGCACCCAGCCCGCCCAGTCGTAGCGCGCGTCCCAGCCGGGCGCGGGCGCCAGGCCGCGCAGGTCGTTGTCGGGGCGGCGAAACGGCACGCGGCCCGGCGCAATGAAGCCGATGTGGCCGTCGGCATCGGCCACGACCATGTTCTGCATCGGCGCCACCCAGCCGCGCGTGGCGGCAAAGAAGCTGGCCACCGACGTGGCGCGCTGCATCGCCAGCGCTGGGCCGATGGCGTCGTTGTCGGCTTCCAGCGCCGTCCAGCGCATCGCCAGCACGTGGCTGGGTTTGCCTTGCGGGCCCAGAACGTCGGGCGTGGTGCCGGCGTCGCTGATGACGGGGCCGTGGCGCGTGCGGCGCACGGTCACCTTGACGTCGGGCCGGTCCTTGACCTTGATGAGCTCGGTGGCCGTCTCGAAGGGAGCCCAGCCCTCGGGCGTGCGGTAACGCGTGGCGTCCCGGGGATCGAGCTGCTCGAGGTACAGGTCCTGCACGTCAGGCGCGGTGTTCGTGAAGCCCCAGGCGATGCGCGTGTTCTGCCCCAGCACCACGCCGGGCACGCCCGGCAGCGTGGCGCCGGCCACCGGCAGGCCGGGTGCGGCACCTTCGACTGCGAGCCGCGCGAAGTACCACAGCGCCGGCGTGCTCAGCCGGAGGTGCGGGTCATTGGCGAGCAGCGGCCCGCCGGTGCTGCTGCGGCTGCCGGCCAGCACCCAGTTGTTGCTGCCCACGCCTTGGACGCCGCTCTCGGGCGCCATCTGTTCCAGACCTTGCCAGGCCGTCGCGGTGGCGGCGCCATCGAGCCTCAGCCCACGGTAGAGCTTGGCATAGTCGGTCGTGGCCAGCGGCGTCTCGCCGGGATAGGGCGGCAGCAGTTCGTTGATGCGCGCCACCGGCATTTGCAGCGCCAGGCGCAAGCGCAGCAGTTCGGTGGTCCAGTTGCCGCCCAGGTCCCAGGCCATCATCAAGGCCCAGGCCAGGCTGTCGACGGGGTCCCAGGGTTCGGGCGTGATGCCCAGGATCAGCATCTCCGGCGGTCGCGCCTGGCCGCCGTCGCGCAGCACGGCATTGATGCCATCGGCATAAGCCTGCAGCGCCGCCTTCGACGCCGCCGGCAATTGCTGCCACTGCGCTGCCGCGGCGCGGCGCATCCCCAGGGCGCGCAGGAAACGGTCGGTCTCCAGCGCACCGGGGCCCAGCACCTCGGCCAGCCGGCCGGCGGCGATGCGGCGGTGCGTTTCCAGCTGCCACAGGCGGTCCTGCGCGTGCACCACGCCAAGTCCGAAGTGGGCGTCGTGCTCGCTGGACGCCCGCACGGTCGGGATGCCGTGCGCGTCGCGCTCGATGCGCAGTTCCGCCTGCGCACCGTCCAGCTGCAGGCTGCCCTGCGTGTCCGGTATCGCACAGAGACCGTAGACGGCCGCGCCCACCATCCCCAGGGTCAACAGCACACCCCCTACCGCCAGCCCACGCCGAAGCCACACCAACACAGGCCCCCGATCAAGTCCGCAAAGGAAGAAGGCTAACCGGCCCTGGCCCAGTCCGCCGCCGAGAGATCGACAGCCATCCCCGGCCGGGAACTGGCGTCCGAAGCGCCCCTACTTCCGAGCTTTGCGACACGCCGGTCCGGGCCAGCATCGGGCTCAGGTTGTCGAAACCGTGTCCGATATCACCCCCATGCTCAGTTCATTGCACGTCCGTTCGCGCTGGAGACGCCGCAGCACGCTGTGCGACCCCAGCAGCCTGCGCGTGGAAGTCTGCCCGCCGTCCCTGCGCTTCGCTCCCGCCGGCGGTGCTTGGCAGCGGGCCATTGCGTGGCTGCTGGCGCCAGCACCGCACGCGGCCGCCACAGCGCCGAACAGGCTGCCCGAAGTGCGCTGCGAGTTCCTGGCCACGCTGGCCGACATCGATGGCCCCGATGCCGACACGCTGCGTCGCCGCATCCAGGATGCCCGGACGCTGCGCGAGCTGTGGCACGCGCGGGCCGAGATCTACCGCGTCGTCGGCGTCGCGTTCAGCCAGTTCCAGGCCGAGGAGCGCCTGGGGCCCCTGAACCGCCACTTTCCGACACGCGGCCCTCGCTCCCAGTTCGCCCCGCTGTGATGCAAGCCCACACCTCGTTCAGCGCGCCACGCGACTTCACGACCGGTTCCGGCATGCCCGGCGACCGAGGTGCCCGCATCGCCGCGCGCCAGGCCTTCGTTTCGCTGAAACGCAGCTTTCTCGACGCACTGGAAACCGTGCCCGCCGCCGAGTGGCTGCGCGTGCAGGTGCGCGCCGCCGAGGAACCCGTCGACCTGTGGCTGCTGCGCGCCCCGGTCTTTGCAGCGCTGGGCCGCATGGACGCGGACAGCCGCATCCACCGCCAGCGCCTGCACCGCAGCCTGGACTCGATCTTCCCCGACCTCGAGACGAGCAGCGGCTTCATGCCGCTTTAAGCGCTCAGGCCTTCACCCGCGCCTGAAAGGTGCGCCTGAACTTCTCGACTTTGGGCGCCACGACGTAGGCGCAATAGCCCTGGTTCGCGTGCTGCGCGAAGTAGTGCTGGTGGTAGTCCTCGGCACGCGAATAGTTCTGCAGCGGCTGAATCTCGGTGACGACACGGCCGCCGTGCGCGGCGTTGGCCACCGCCAACACGTCGTGCACCACGGCTTGCTGGCCCGCGTTTTCGAGGTAGATGCCGCTGCGGTACTGCGTGCCGATGTCGTTGCCCTGGCGGTTCAGCGTGGTCGGGTCGTGCACGACGAAGAAGATCTCCAGAACCTCGCGCAGGCTGATGCGTTCGGCGTCGAAGCTGACGCGCACCACCTCGGCGTGGCCCGTGGTGCCGGTGCACACCGCCTCGTAGCTGGGCTGCGGAACGTGCCCGTTGCAGTAGCCGCTTTCGACCGCCAGCACGCCGTCGACGAGTTCGAACACCGCCTCCACGCACCAGAAGCAGCCGCCGCCCAGGGTGATGATCTGCTGATCCATCTGCACGCTCCTTGTTGCCAGCCTCGGAGGTCGTCGTCGACGCCCACTCCTTACACTCGCAGATGATTATCAGGAGCGCGACCGATGGCCACCCGATTCAACTGGGAAGACCCCTTCTTCCTCGACAGTCAACTGAGCGACGACGAACGCGCCGTACGCGACGCTGCGGCCGCCTACTGCCAGGCGCGCCTGCAGACCCGCGTGCTGATGGCCGCACGCCACGAGACCTTCGACCGCAGCATCATGAGCGAGATGGGCGAGTTGGGCCTGCTGGGCAGCACCATCGAAGGTTACGGCTGCGCCGGCCTCAACCATGTTTGCTACGGCCTGGTGGCACGCGAGGTCGAGCGCGTCGACAGCGGCTACCGCAGCGCGATGAGCGTGCAGAGTTCGCTCGTCATGCACCCCATCCACGCCTACGGCAGCGAGCCGCAGCGCCAGAAGTACCTGCCGAAGCTGGCCACCGGCGAATGGGTCGGCTGTTTCGGTCTCACCGAACCCAACCACGGCAGCGACCCCGCCAGCATGCTGACGCGCGCCAAGCCAACGGATGGCGGCTACCTGCTCAGAGGTAGCAAGATGTGGATCACCAACAGCCCGATTGCCGACGTCTTCGTCGTCTGGGCCAAGCTCGAAGACCCGGACGGCCGCGTCGGTGGCCAGGAGAGCATCCGCGGCTTCATCCTCGACAAGGGCATGCCGGGGCTCACCGCGCCCAAGATCGAGGGCAAGATGAGCCTGCGCGCCAGCATCACCGGCGAGATCGTGATGGATGGCGTGTTCGTGCCCGAAGCCAACCTGCTGCCCAACGTCAGCGGCCTGAAGGGCCCCTTCGGCTGCCTGAACAAGGCCCGCTTCGGCATCGCCTGGGGCGCACTGGGCGCGGCCGAGTTCTGCTGGCACGCTGCCCGCCAGTACACGCTGGACCGCCAGCAGTTCGGCCGCCCGCTGGCCCAGAACCAGCTCATCCAGAAGAAGCTGGCCGACATGCAGACCGAGATCACGCTGGGTCTGCAGAGCGTGCTGCGCGTGGGCCGGCTGATGGACGAGGACCGCGCCGCGCCCGAGATGATCAGCCTCGTCAAGCGCAACAGTTGCGGCAAGGCGCTGGACATCGCCCGCATGGCGCGCGACATGCACGGCGGCAACGGCATCCATGACGAATACCACGTCATCCGTCACATGATCAACCTGGAAACGGTCAACACCTACGAAGGCACGCACGACGTGCACGCTCTGATCCTGGGTCGTGCGCAGACGGGGCTGCAGGCCTTCTTCTGACGCCGCCACGGCATCCTTACCTCTGCCCGACCTTCTCGCTCCGCCCGATGAACGACATCTTCCTGACACTGGGTATCGAAGCCTGGAAGCCTGTCGTCGGTGCGCTGCTGCTGCCGCCGCTGCCACTGCTGCTGCTGATCCTGGTGGGCGCGCGACTGATGTTCCGGCGCCGGCTGCTGGCCTGGCTGCTGATCCTGCTGGGGGTGATGGGTCTGTACCTGGCCTGCACGGCCGCGGTCAGCGGGCTGCTGCTGCGCGGCCTGACGAAACCACCGCCGGCGCTGGCCGCGGCCGAGATCGGCACGCTCAAGCGGGCACCCCGCACGGCCATCGTGGTGCTCGGCGGCGGTCGGCAGCTCCTGGCACCGGAGTACGGTGTCTCCAACCTGCACCAGCGCACCACCGAACGCCTGCGCTACGGTATCTGGCTCAGCCGCGAGACCAACCTGCCGCTGGCCTACAGCGGTGGCATCGGCCACGGTGCCAAGGAGGGCGCAACCGAAGCCGAGATCGCCGCCCGCGTGGCCGAGAGAGAATTCGGCCGCCCACTGCGCTGGACAGAAGGCGAATCGCGCGACACGAGCGAAAACGCGCGGCGCACCGTGGCGCTGCTGCGCAAGGACGGCATCGAACAGATCGTGCTCGTCACGCACGACTACCACATGCGCCGCGCACTGCGCAATTTCGAGCGCGCCGCGGCAGTGGGCGCACCGATGAAGATCGTCGCGGCGCCCATGGGCCTGCCCAGCAGCACGCGCATCGAAGCCCGGGACTGGGTGCCGGTGGCCAGCCATATGCAGGTCACGGCCATCGCGCTGCACGAATGGCTGGGCTACCTGGCCGGCGCTTGAACGTCGCCGTCCGCACCTGACGACGCCGTCACTTCAGCAACGGCGGCGGCCTCTTCAGCAGCGCGCGCCGGCACGACACGGCCGCAGACGGACGGCACGAGCCCGCAGTGTTTTCAAGGCCTTGCCGGCCCGGGCTTGGTGCCGACGGCCCCGTGCCCGACACTTCGCGGTGTGGCCAAACTTGAAGGCCGTCTCCAGCCCAACCCATTCCAAGGACCCCGACGACATGAAAAACTGGTTGATAGGCGCTCTGGCCGTGGCCGTGCTGGCCACCAGCGTCCCGATGGACGTGCAGGCCAAGCGCCTGGGCGGCGGCAAGGCTGCTGGCGTGCAGCGCAACATGCCTGCGCGCACCGCCCCAGACGCCCCGCCGGCCAAACCCGCCACCCCCGCGCAAGGCCAGCAGGCCACGCCGGCCAACGCCGCCGCCGCCACGCCCGCTGCCGCTGGTGCAGCCGCAGCGGCGCCCAAGCGCAGCTGGATGGGTCCCATCGCGGGCCTCGCGGCCGGCCTGGGCCTGGCCGCGCTGATGAGCCACCTGGGAATGGGCGAAGGCTTTGCCAACTTCTTGATGATCGCTCTGCTGGCAGCCGCCGCCTTTTTCCTGATTCGCTTCCTGATGCGCCGTTTCGCCGGTGGCGGCATGGCGCGCTCGCCGGCGCTGGCCGGTGCAGGTGCGGGCGCCGGCGGCGCACCGGCCGCGTGGTCGCCCGTGCAGCGGGTCGACCCGCCGGCCCTGACCGATACGGTCGCGCAGCGCAGCACGCTCGACAGCGCCCCGGCCTTCGGCGGCGCCGCGACGGGCGACGCGACAGCGGCCGATACCGCAGTCACCCGCGCCTTCGTCCCGGCGGCCTTCGACTCGGAGGGTTTTGCGCGCACCGCGAAGATGATCTTCATCCGCCTGCAGACCGCGCACGACACCGCCGACCTCGACGACCTGAAACGTTTCACCACGCCCGAGCTCTTTGCTTCGCTGCGCCTGGACATCCAGGAACGCGGCACAGCCCCCCAGCACACCGACGTGCTGAAAGTCGAGGCCGAGGTACTGGACGTCGCCAACGAAGCCGACCGCCAGGTCGTCAGCGTGCGCTTCCACGGCCAGGCGGTCGAAGAAAAGGGCGCCGCGCCGACCGACTTCAACGAAGTCTGGCACCTCGTGAAGCCGCACGACGACAGCCGCAGTTGGGCCATCGCCGGCATCGAGCAGATGTCCTGAGGCCTGCGCGGGCGCGTGCGCCGGCTACCATGCCGGTATGCGATCGAAGCCCGAAATCCCACTGATCCGGATCGCCGCGCTAGCGGCGATCGTCGTTTCTGGCGCCTGCACGACGCCGCCTGCGGCCCCGCCCTCGCCGCTGCGCTTCACCCAACCCTTGGTGCTGCTGGGCGAGGTGCACGACAACGCCACCCAACACGCGCTGCGACTCGATGCCTTCCGCGCGTGGCTGGCCGGCGGTGCGCGCCCCGCACTGGCGCTGGAACAGTTCGACCGCAGCCAGCAGCCGGTCATCGACGACCTGCTGGCGCAGACCCCCAAGCCCGACGCCGACGCGCTGATTGCGGCAGCCGGCGGCAAGGGCTGGCTCTGGCAGCACTACCGCCCCTTCATCGCGCTGGCGCTCGAGCACGGGCTACCCATCGTCGCGGCCAACGTGCCCCGCGACGAGGCGCGCCGCGTGATGCGCGACGGCCTGGCCGCCACGGGTTACCGGGCCGAAGTACCGGCCACCGTGCTGAAGGCGCAGGCCGAGGGCATCGAGGCCAGCCATTGCGGCATGCTCGACGCAGCCACTGCGGGACGCATGGCGCTGGCCCAAGTGGCCCGCGACCAGTTCATGGCGCAGGTGCTGCAGACGCACGCCGGCCGCGGTGTCGTCCTGCTGGCCGGCAACGGACACGTGCGCACCGACCTGGGCGCACCGCTGTGGCTGCCACCCGAGGTGCGCGCGCGCAGCGAAGCCATCGGCGTGCTGGAAGAAGGCGACACCGAGACCGCCTACGACCGCCGCGTCTACACGGCCGTGCAGCCCCGGCCCGACCCCTGCGAAGCGATGCGCGCGCCGAAGCGCTGAGTCCGAAATCGGACCGGCCCGAAGACACCTCAGCGCAGCGCAGCCCTTGCGTTGTGAAACATTCGCATCCACGGGCTGGGCGCCGAGACGTCGCCGCCGCTCCAGCTCAACTGCACGTTGCGGAACACCCGCTCGGGGTGTGGCATCAGCACCGTGAAACGGCCGTCGGGCGTGGTGACGGCCGTCAACCCTTCGGGGCTGCCATTGGGGTTGTACGGATAGGCCTCGGCCGGCTGGCCGTGGTGGTCCACGAAACGCATCGCACGCTGCACAGCGCCCGCATCACCTCGCTGGCTGAAGTCGGCGTAGCCCTCGCCATGGGCCACCGCAATGGGCATCAGGCTGCCAGCCATGCCGGTGAAGAAGAGGCTGGGGCTTTCCAGCACTTCCACCAACGACAACCTCGCCTCGAACTGCTCGCTCTTGTTGCGCGTGAACTTCGGCCAGGCCTGTGCGCCAGGGATCATGCCTGCCAGTGCGGCCATCATCTGGCAGCCGTTGCACACCCCTAAAGCAAGCGTATCGGGGCGGTCGAAGAAGGCCGCGAACTGCTCGGCCAGCAGCGGGTTGAAGAGGATGCTGCGGGCCCAGCCTTCGCCGGCACCCAGCGTATCGCCGTAGCTGAAGCCGCCGCAGGCCACCAGGCCCTGGAAGTCGGCCAGCTTCGCGCGGCCGGCCTGCAAGTCGCTCATGTGCACGTCGAAGGTGTCGAAGCCTGCGCCATGCATCGCGCGGCTCATCTCGACCTGCGAGTTCACGCCCTGCTCGCGCAGGATGGCCATCTTCGGCCGCGTAGTGTGCACGGCCGGCGCGGCCAGCGGATCGAACGTCAGGTGCAGGTGCAGGCCCGGGTCGTCCGGCGCCCCTGCAGCGGCGTGTTCGCTGTCGGCGCAGGCCGGGTTGTCGCGCAGGCGCGCAATGCGCCAGCTCACCTCGTCCCACTGCTGGTGCAAGGCCTGCAGCGGCGCGCTGAACTGGCATTTGGCGTCGCGCCAGACCTCGACCACGCCGCGGTCGTTGGGCTTGCCGATGAAGTGCGCGTGGCGGCTCAGGCCATGTTCACGCAGCGTGGCCATGACCTCGTTGCGCACGGCGGTGGGCACCTGCAGCACGGCGCCGAGCTCCTCGTTGAACAACGCCTTCAGCGTCAGCTCATTGCGGCGCTCGCCCACTTGGCCGGCCCAGTTCTTCGAGTCGCCGTATTCGGCGCGGCTGTCGGCGATGCCATCGCCTTCGGTCACCAGGATGTCGACGTTCAGGCTCACGCCCAGATGGCCCCCAAACGCCATCTCGCACACCGCCGCCCACAGGCCGCCATCGCTGCGGTCGTGGTAGGCCAGCAGGCGGCCCTGCGCGCGCAGGCTGTTCACGGCCGCCACCAGGCCCTTGAGCAGCACAGGTTCGTCGAGGTCGGGCACGCCATCTGCGGCATGACTGCCAAACTGGCCCAGCACCTGCGCCAGCATGCTGCCGGCCATGCGCTTCTTGCCCTGGCCGAGATCGACGAGCACCAGCGTCGTGTCACCGCAAGCGGGCGCCCCCGGCGCCGCATCGATGGCCTGCAACTGGGGCGTCAGCGTGCCTCGCACGTCGTCCAGCGTCGCGAAGGCGGTGACGATGAGCGACACCGGCGCGGTGACCTGCTTCGTCACGCCGCCATCGGCCCAGCGCGTCTTCATCGACAGCGAGTCCTTGCCCACCGGGATGCCGATGCCCAGAGCCGGACACAGTTCCAGGCCGACGGCCTTGACGGTGTCGTAGAGCGCGGCGTCTTCGCCCGGCTCGCCGCAGGCCGCCATCCAGTTCGCACTGAGCTTGATGCGCGACAGCGCGATGGGCGCGGCCAGCAGGTTGGTGATGGCCTCGCCCACGGCCATGCGGCCCGAGGCGGGGGCATCCAGTGCCGCCAGCGGCGTGCGTTCGCCCATCGCCATGGCCTCGCCGCGGAAGCCCTCGAAGTCGGCCAGCGTCACCGCGCAGTCTGCCACCGGCACCTGCCAGGGGCCGACCATCGGGTCGCGGTGATTCAGCCCGCCCACGCTGCGGTCACCGATGGTGACGAGGAAGCGCTTGCTCGCCACCGTGGGGTGGCGCAGCACGTCCAGCGCCACGTGCTCCAGATTGACGCCGGTGAGGTCCAGAGGCGCTTCCTCGCGCGCCACGCGCGTGACGTCGCGGTGCACCTTGGGCGGCTTGCCCAGCAGCACGTCCATCGGCATGTCGATCACACGCTCGCCGCCGGGGCCGTCCTCCAGCACCAGTTCGCGGTCGGCGGTGGCCACGCCCACCACGGCGTAGGGGCAGCGTTCGCGCGCGGCCATCTGCTCGAAGATCGGCATCAGGTCAGGATCGATTGCCAGCACGTAGCGTTCCTGGCTCTCGTTGCACCAAACCTCCTTCGGGGCCAGCCCGGTCTCTTCCAGCGGCACGCGGCGCAGGTCGAAGGTGGCGCCCTGCCCGGCGCCGTCCACCAGTTCCGGGAACGCGTTGCTGATGCCGCCGGCACCCACGTCGTGGATGGCCAGCACCGGGTTGTGCTCACCCAGCGCCCAGCAGTGGTTGATGACCTCCTGCGCGCGGCGCTGGATCTCGGGGTTGCCTCGCTGCACGCTGTCGAAGTCCAGCGCCGCGGTGTTGGTGCCCGCGGCCATGCTGCTGGCCGCGCCGCCGCCCATGCCGATGCGCATGCCCGGGCCGCCCAGTTGCACCAGCAGCGTGCCAGGGCCGAAGGGCAGCTTCTTCACCTGGCCAGCACTGATGGCCCCCAGCCCGCCGGCGATCATGATGGGCTTGTGGTAGCCACGCTGCACACCGGCCACCGGCATCTCGAAGACACGGAAGTAGCCACCCAGGTTGGGCCGGCCGAACTCGTTGTTGAACGCCGCGCCGCCCAGCGGGCCCTCGGTCATGATCTGCAGTGCACTGGCGATGTGGCCGGGCCTGCCGATGGGCTTGCGTTCCCAAGGTTCGTCGGTGCCGGGCAGGTAGAGGTTGCCGACGCTGAAGCCCGTGACGCCAGCCTTGGGCTTTGCGCCGCGGCCGGTGGCGCCTTCGTCGCGGATCTCGCCGCCGGCGCCCGTACTGGCGCCGGGGAAGGGGCTGATCGCGGTGGGATGGTTGTGCGTCTCCACCTTCATCAGCACGTGGGCCACCTCGTCGCGCGGCCCATAGGCCGGTGCGTTCGTGAAGCCTTGCGGCAGCCAGCGCTGTACCGGCCCGCCTTCCATCACCGCGGCGTTGTCGTCGTAGGCGACGACCGTGTGCTGCGGCGAGATGTTCTCGGTGTGCCGGATCATGCCGAACATCGAGTGCGGCTGCTCGATGCCGTCGATGGTGAACTTCGCGTTGAAGATCTTGTGCCGGCAGTGTTCGCTGTTGGCCTGCGCGAACATCATCAGCTCGACGTCGCTGGGGTTTCGGCCCAAGCGAACGAAGGCGGCGACGAGGTAGTCGATCTCGTCGTCGGACAGCGCCAGGCCGAACTCGGCGTTAGCGGCGACCAGGGCAGAACGCCCAGCACCCAGCACGTCGACATGGGCTAGCGGCGCGGCGGGCTGGGCGTCGAACAGATGGGCCGCGGCCTCGCGCTCGAAGGCCACGCTCTCGGTCATGCGGTCGTGCAGCAGCGGGGCAACGGCGGCACGCTCGTCGACCGACAGCGGCGTCACACGGCCCAGCAGCGGGTTCTTCAGCGTCAGGCGGAACTCGGTGACCCGTTCGACGCGGTGCAGGACCAGGCCGCAATTCCTGGCGATGTCGCTGGCCTTGCTGGCCCAGGGCGACACCGTGCCCAGCCGCGGCATCACGACCACCAGTTCGCCGGCCGTCGACCCGGTGTAGGCGTCACCGTACTGCAGCAGCGCCTGCAGCTTGTCGAGGTCTGCTCGTCCGGGCACGGTGTCGAAAACCGCCCAATGCACGTGGCGCACCGCCACCGTGGAGATGCGCTGCACTGCCGCCTGCAACTGGGCCAGCAGGGCCCGGGTGCGAAAGGCCGAGAGCGCGTCGCCGCCCTCGAAGTGCACAAGATGGAGGGGCGTAGCGCTCATGCGGTCCCGGAGGGTTTCCAGAGGAAAGGAGGTGAACCCAAGATTTTAGGGGCCGGTGGGATAATCTTTCGATGGCTATTCCCATCAAGACCGCCGCCGAGATCGAAGGCATGCGCCTGGCCGGCAGGCTGGCCAGCGAAGTGCTGGACATGCTCACGCCGCACGTACGTGCCGGCGTCACGACGCTCGAACTCGACCGCTTGGCGCACGACCACATGGTGCACGTGCAGGGTGGCATCCCGGCCACGCTGGGCTACCAGCCGCCGGGCTACCCGGCCTACCCGGCATCGCTGTGCTCGTCGCTCAACGACGTGGTGTGCCACGGCATCCCCGACGACCGGCCGCTGAAGAACGGTGACATCGTCAATATCGATGTCACGATCATCAAGGACGGCTGGCACGGCGACAACAGCCGCATGTACATCGTTGGTGAAGGCAGCATTGCCGCCAAGCGCTTGTGTCAGCTGACCTTCGACGCCATGTGGAAAGGCATCGTCAAGGTGAAGCCCGGTGCGCGTTTGGGCGACATTGGCCACGCCATCCAGACCTTCGCCGAAAGCGCCGGGTTCAGCATCGTGCGCGAGTTCTGCGGCCACGGCGTCGGCGCGCGCTTCCACGAGGAACCGCAAGTGCTGCACTATGGCCGCCCCGGCACGCTGGAAGAGCTGATGCCGGGCATGATCTTCACCATAGAGCCCATGATCAACGCCGGCAAGCGCGACATCAAGGAAGACCGCCGCGGCAACCGCCCCTACGACGGCTGGACCATCGTCACGCGTGACCGTTCACTCTCGGCGCAGTGGGAGCACACCGTGCTCGTCACGGATACCGGCTACGAGGTGCTGACCGTCAGCGCCGGCAGCCCGCCACCGCCGGCATTCGCCGCCGCGGGCTATGGCGCCGCCGCAGCGTCATGTCTGTCGCCGCCAGTGCTGGCGACGTCCTGAGTCCGATGTCCCCCGCCGCACCGGCAAAGGTCGGCCCCGCCAACGACCCGGGCGCCGGTAGCTTGGCGGCGCGGCGCGAGCAGTTCCGGGGCGGTAAGGTCGCGCTGCTGGCGCACTTCCGCAGCGCGCGCGCCACCGCACCAGCCGCCACGCGGCTGGTGAAGGCATTGGCGAGGCATGTCGACGCAACGCTGGCCGCGTTATGGGCCGACGCCGGCATGCCGGCCAATGCCGCACTGGTGGCCGTCGGTGGTTATGGGCGTGGCGAGCTCTTCCCCTACTCCGACGTCGACGTGCTGGTGTTGCTGCCCAAGGCAGTGTCGGGCGCCTCGACATCCGACGAGGCCGCCGCCGCCGCGGTCGGCCGCTTCGTCACCGCGTGCTGGGACGTGGGGCTCGAGATCGGCTCCTCGGTGCGAAGTGTCGACGAGTGCGTGGCCGAGGCGGCACGGGACGTCACGGTGCAGACGGCGCTGCTCGAGGCACGTCACCTCTGCGGCGCGCGGCGCTTGTTCAAGCGCCTCGTCGATGCCCATGCCGCAGCAATGGACCCGCGCGCCTTCTTGCGCGCCAAGACGCTGGAAATGCAGCAGCGCCACGTCAAGTACGAAGGCACGCCGTATTCGCTGGAACCGAACTGCAAGGAAAGCCCGGGCGGGCTGCGCGACCTGCAGGTCGTGATCTGGGTCGCGCGCGCCGCCGGCCTGGGACGCACCTGGAGCGAGCTGGCAAGCAAAGGCCTGATCACGCCTTTCGAGGCGCGCCAGCTGCTGCGCCATGAAGGCACGCTGACGCTGATCCGTGCGCGCCTGCACACGGTGGCCGGCCGGCGCGAGGACCGCCTGGTCTTCGACCTGCAGACGGCCACCGCCGAGAGCTTCGGCTACAAGGCGACGAAGGAACAACGCAGCTCTGAAGTGCTGATGAGGCACTACTACTGGGCCGCCAAGGCGGTGACGCAGCTCAACCAGATCCTGATGCTGAACATCGAGGAGCGCATCAACGGTTCGGCCGACGCGCCGATGCGCCCCATCACCGCGCGCTTCTTCGACCGCGCCGGCATGCTGGAAGTGGCCAGCGACGATCTCTACCTCGAGAACCCGCACGCCATCCTCGAGACCTTCCTCGTCTTCCAGCAGACGCCTGGCCTGCAGGGCCTGAGCGCCCGCACGCTGCGCGCCCTCTACAACGCACGCAAGGTGATGAGCGCGCCCTTCCGGCACGACCCCATCAACCGCGAGCTGTTCATGGACATCCTGCGTCAGCCCACGGGGCTGACGCACGCGCTGCGGCTGCTGAACCAGACCAGCGTGCTGGGGCGTTACCTGTGGGTGTTCCGCCGCATCGTGGGGCGCATGCAGCACGACCTGTTCCACGTTTACACGGTCGACCAGCACATCCTGATGGTCGTGCGCAACGTGCGCCGCTTCTTCATTCCCGAGCACGCGCACGAGTACCCCTTCTGCAGTCAGCTCGCCGCGCAATGGGACCCGCCCTGGCTGCTGTACGTGGCCGCGCTCTTCCACGACATCGCCAAAGGCCGCGGCGGCGACCACTCCGACCTCGGCGCCATAGAGGCGCGGCGCTTTTGCCGCACCCACGGGATCTCGCGCGAAGACACCCAGCTGATCGAGTTCCTGGTGCAGCATCACCTCACGATGAGCCGTGTGGCTCAAAAGGAAGACTTGTCCGATCCCGAGGTCGTCGCGAGTTTCGCGCGCCTGGTGGGCACTCCCCGCCGGCTGACGGCGCTTTACCTTCTGACGGTGGCCGACATTCGCGGGACCAGTCCGCGTGTCTGGAACGCGTGGAAGGGCAAGCTGCTGGAGGATCTCTACCGCACGACGCTGCGCGCCCTGGGCGGCGCGCAGCCCAACGGCGACGCCGAGATCGAGGCGCGCAAGCTCGAGGCGAAGCAGAACCTGGCGCTGCACTCGGCGTTGCCGGGCACCGAGATTCCGCTGTGGCGGACGCTGGAGGTGAGCTACTTCGCGCGCCACGACGCGGCCGACATCGCCTGGCATGCACGCACGCTGTGGCGCCACGTCGAGACCCAGGTGCCCATCGTGCGCGCCCGCGCCAGCTCGGTGGGCGACGGGCTGCAGGTGGTGGTCTACTCGCCCGACCGGCGCGACCTCTTCGCGCGCATCTGCGGCTACTTCGACAGCGCCGGCTTCAGCATCCTGGACGCCAAGATCCACACCACGCGCACTGGCTACGCGCTCGACACCTTCCAGGTCGTGGCCACCAACCACTGGCCCGACATGGCCGGCGGCGCGGACGCCGAACTGAAATACCGCGACCTGATCTCGCTGGTGGAGACGCAGGCCGCGCTGGCGCTGGCCAGCGAGGGCCCGCTACCCGAGCCGCGCAGCGGCCGCGTCTCGCGTCGCGTGCGCAGCTTCCCGGTCACGCCGCGGGTTTCGCTGGCGCCCGACGAACGGGCGCAGCGCTGGCTGCTCACCGTGACGGCCAGCGACCGCTCGGGCCTGCTCTACGCCATCGCGCGGGTGCTCGGCCGAAACCACGTCAACCTGCAGCTGGCCAAGGTGACGACATTGGGCGAACGTGTCGAGGACACCTTCCTCGTCGACGGCCCCGAGTTGCAGAAGAGCAAGTCGCAGCTGCGCATCGAGAGCGAGTTGCTCGACGCGGTGAGTGCGGCGGCACCCTGATGCGGCGTCGGACCGAGTGCCGATGAGCCTGCGCCGCATCACCGCCACCGAAGCCATCACCCAGCTCGGCAGCTTCGACGCCGTCATCGACGCGCGCAGCGAAAGCGAGTACGCCGACGATCACTTGCCCGGCGCCGTGAACTGGCCGGTGCTGGACGACACGCAACGCGCCGAGATCGGCGCCCAGTACAAGCAGGTCTCGCCCTTCGATGCGCGCAAGCGCGGTGCGGTGATGGCTGCGCGCAACATCGCAAGCCACGTCGAGACGCGAGCGGCCGACCTGCCACGCCAGTGGAAGCCGCTGGTCTACTGCTGGCGCGGCGGGCAGCGCTCGGGCTCCCTGGCGTCGGTGCTGGGAGAGATCGGCTTCCAGGTCAGCGTACTCGACGGCGGCTACCGCGAGTTCCGTCGCGCGGTGCTGGCCGAACTGGAGACGCTGCCGGCAGGCTTGCGCTGGCGGGTGCTGTGCGGCCGCACCGGCAGCGCCAAGAGCCGGCTGCTGCAGGCGCTGGCGGCGCAGGACGCACAGGTGCTCGACCTGGAGGCACTGGCCTGCCACCGCGGCAGCGTGCTGGGCCCACTGCCCGGGCAGCCGCAGCCGTCGCAGAAGGCCTTCGAAACGGCCGTGTGGCAAGCCTTGCGCGGCTTCAGCCCCGAGCGGCCGGTGTTCGTCGAAGGCGAGAGCCGCACCATCGGCCGACTGCGTGTGCCCGAACGCCTGCTGGAGCAGGTACGCGCCGCGCCCTGCCTCCAGGTGCAGATGTCGCTGGACGCCCGCGTCGCCTTCCTGCTGCACGACTACGCGCACTTCGTCGACGACGTCGACAGCTTCTGCGAACGCCTGGCCGCGCTGCGTGAACTGCGCGGCGCTGCCGTGGTCGATGGCTGGCAGGCCGAAGCGCGTGCCGGCCGCATCGCGGGCGTGGTGAAGGAACTGCTGACGTTGCACTACGACCCGGTCTACGAGAAGTCGATGCAGCGCAACTTCGTCCACTTCGCGCAAGCCATGCCGGTGATTCTGACGGGTGGCGATGCAGTCACCCTGTCCGATGCAGCGGCGGTGTTGGCTGCTTCCTGAACTCGCGGCGGCTACCCATTCTGGTCTGTCTACACTTGCGCGCCTGAACCTTGCAGGACACCGATGCCGCCGCCCCCTGACACCGCTCCCGTCGCACATGCTCTCCGCATCCAGCCCGTGCCGCCGGGACGCCCCTGGGTGTGGCTTGCCCGCGGCTGGGTCGACCTGCTGCGCTGCCCGCTGCCCGGGCTGGTTCACGGGCTGACCGCAGCCTGCTTCGGGGCGCTGCTGCTCTACCTGGCACGCGACCGCTTCTGGCTGCTGGCCGGCAGCTTCAGCGGCTTCCTGCTGGTGGCGCCGCTGGTGGCCACGGGGCTGTATGCCGTCAGCCGAGCACTCGAACAGGGCCAGCGCGGCACGATGGCCGTCGCATGGGCGGCATGGAAGCCGCGCGACCACCGCCTGGTCGTGTTCGGCCTGCTGCTGGCGCTGGCCGGCACTGGCTGGGTGCTGACCTCTGCCGCGCTCATTACGCGCTTCGCGGCCGCGCCGGTGAACAGCCCCGTCGACTTCCTGCGGGTGGTGGTGCTGGATCCCGAGGGTTATCTGTTCGAGATCTGGATCGTGCTGGGCAGCGTGCTTGCTGCACCGATGTTCGCCAGCAGCGTGGTGGCCATCCCGATGCTGCTGGACCGGCCGCAGGGCGTGCTCACTGCGGTCACCACCAGCGCAAGCGCGGTGCTGGCCAGCCCGCTGGCGATGGCGCTGTGGGCCACGCTGCTGCTCACGCTGACGCTCATCGGCATGGCCACCTTCATGGTCGGACTGATCGTCGTCGTGCCCTGGCTGGCGCACTCGAGCTGGCACGCCTACCGCGACCTCGTGCAGCCCCAGACTCCCGAATTGCCCGAAGGCCGCTGATGTTCGGCTACAGCGAAGAGCAGATCGCCCAGTTCGGGCTGACCTTCGGGGTCGGCGCGTTCATGCTCTACATGGTGTTCATCATCCTGCAGCTGGCGCGCGAGTCGAAGGCGGGCAAGTTCGGCACCTTCGTGCTGCTGCTGGCGCTGGGTTTCGGGCTCGTGGGCTTCGTCGCCAAGTCGGTGATCAAGTTCTTCATCGAGGGCGGCTGATGCCTGCGCTGGCGCACGGGCCGGCCACGAGAGCCGGCGCTTGAAGGCCGAGGCCTTCGTCCACCTGCCGGGCCTGCGCGACGGCATCGTGCCGCCCGAACAATCGGCCCTGCGCGTCACACCCGAGGTGATGGCGATGTGGGACGAGCGGGCTCGACGCATGGGCCGGCCCGCCGACTGGCGTCTGCCGGACGCCGAGGTCGAGGCCTCGCGTCGCGCCACGCTGGGCGGGCGGGACGCGACGCAGGACCTGTGGGTCTACGCCTACGGCTCGCTGATGTGGGACCCGGCGGTGCACTTCGAGGAAGTGCGGCGCGCCAGTCTGCCCGCGCACCGGCGCCGCTTCACCTTCCGCACGCACATCGGCCGTGGCTCGCCCGACTGCCCGGGGCTGATGCTGTCGATCGAGCCGAGGCCCGGCGCCTGCGAGGGCCTGACCTTCCGCGTCGCCGCCGACCGCGTTGACGTCGAGTCGGCCATCCTGTGGCGCCGCGAGATGCTGCGCGGTGCCTACGCGCCAAGCCTTCTGCCCGTGCACACACCGCAGGGCGAGGTCATGGCGCTGGTCTTTGTCTCGAACCCCGAGCACGCCGACCACGTCGGCGAGCTGCCGCTGCCGGAGACAGCGCGCACGATCGCCCGTGCTGAAGGCGTGATGGGCCGAAACCGCGAATACGTCGAGCAACTGGTAAAGCAACTGGCTGGCCTGGGCATCGTCGACGTCTACATCGAACAGTTGGCGGCCGAGCTGCAGTTGCACGACGCAGTCTGAACGGGCGTCGGCCCGTCCGCGGCGATCAGCCCATGTGCAGGCCGCCGTTGCAGCTGAAGTCGGCGCCGGTGGTGAAGCCGGAGTCCTCGCCCGCCAGCCAGGCGCAGATCGAGCCGATCTCTTCCGGCGTGCCCAGGCGCTTGACGGGGATGGTGGCGACGATCTTCTCCAGCACCTCGGGCTTGATGGCGCGGACCATGTCGGTGCCGATGTAGCCCGGGCTGACGGTGTTCACCGTCACGCCCTTGTTGGCCAATTCCTGCGCCAGCGCCATCGTGAAACCGTGCATGCCGGCCTTGGCCGCCGAGTAGTTCGTCTGGCCGGCCTGTCCCTTTTCGCCATTGACGCTGCTTATCTGGATGATGCGGCCCCAGCCCTTTTCCACCATGCCCGGCACCACCTGCTTGGTGACGTTGAACATGCTGTTCAGGTTGGTGTCTATGACCGCATGCCAGTCTTCCGGTGTCATCTTCAGGAACATGCGGTCGCGCGTGATGCCGGCGTTGTTCACCAGCACGTCGATGGGGCCATGCTGTTCACGCGCCTTGTTGAAGGCCTCCACGGTGCTCTCCCAGTCGGCGACGTTGCCCACCGAGGCGAAGAATTCGTAGCCCAGGGCCTTCTGCTCGGCCAGCCACTTCGCGTGGTCACGGCTCGGACCACAGCCAGCGATGACGGTAAAGCCCTCCTTGGCCAGCCGCTGGCAGATCGCGGTACCGATACCACCCATGCCGCCCGTCACGTATGCCACTTTCTTGCTCATCTTTCGCTCCTTGTCTCGATGTCGCGAGCGTCGCCCGGCGCCGCGCTGCGGTCAATCGGGTTCGCCCTGTATTCGGCCCACAGGTTGTGGGTCGCCTGGATGTCGACGGCGCGGGCCTTGTCCTTGGCTGCCGTCAACGGTGCACCGGCCCGGTGCCGGCTACACCTTGACTTTGACGTAGCGCCCCGGCGCTGGCTCGATGGCCTTGAACTTCGCGTTGCCGGGCGCCCTGGGCGCGCCTACCAACTTGCCACCATGAGGCTTGAGCCACTCCGACCAGGTGGGCCACCAGCTGCCGGGATGCTCGGTGGCGCCCTTGAACCAGTCGTCGGCCTGGGCGTGGAGTTTGCTGTTGGTCCAGTAGCTGCGCTTGCCCTTGGCCGGCGGGTTGATGACCCCCGCGATGTGGCCGCTGGCGCCGAGCACGAAGGTCTTCGTGCCACCGATCAGCGGCATCGACGCATAGGCTGCGGCCCAGGGCACGATGTGGTCCTCGCGCGAACCGTAGACGAAGAACGGCGCCTCGATCGCGCCCAGGTCGACCTGCTCGCCGCACACCGTCAGCTTGCCGGGCTGCTTCAGTTCGTTCTGCAGGTAGGTGTGGCGCAGGTACCAGCAGTACATGGGCCCGGGCAGGTTGGTGCTGTCGCCGTTCCAGTAGAGCAGGTCGAAGGGCGGTGGCGACTCCCCCTTGAGGTAGTTGCCGACGACGTAGTTCCAGACCAGGTCGTTGGGGCGCAGGAAGCTGAAGGTGGTGGCCAGTTCCTTGCCCTTGAGCATGCCGGGGCCGGCAGGGGCCCCTGCGCCGATGGTGAGCTCGCGCAGCCTGACCCCGGCCTCGTCGATGAAGATGTCCAGGATGCCGGTATTCTCGAAATCGAGCAGCGTGGTCAGCAGCGTGACGCTGTGCGCCGGCTGCTCGCCGCGTGCGGCCAGCACCGCCAGCGCCGTGGACAGGATGGTGCCGCCGACGCAGAAGCCCAGCGTGTTGATGCTGTCCTGGCCGGTGATGGCCTGCACTGCGCGCAGTGCAGCGATGGGGCCGTGCTCGATGTAGTCGTCCCAGGTCTTGGTGCGCAGCGACTCGTCGGGGTTGACCCAGCTGACGACGAAAGTGCGGTGACCCTGCTCGACGGTGTAGCGGATGACCGAGTTCTCGGGCTGCAGGTCGAGGATGTAGTACTTGTTGATGCAGGGCGGCACGAAGAGCATGGGCCGTTCATGCACCTTCGCGGTCAACGGCTTGTATTCGATGAGCTGGAAGAGTGCGTTCTCGAACACCACCGTGCCCTCGGTCGTGGCGACGTTCCTGCCCACCTCGAACACACTCTCGTCGGTCTGTGAGACATGGCCCTTGCGCAGGTCCTGCAGCAGGTGCTGCATGCCCGTGGTGATGCTCTGGCCCTGCGTGTCCACGGCCTTCTTCAGCGCATCCGGGTTCAGCGCCAGGATGTTGCTCGGACTGGCCATGTCGATCCATTGCTGCACCGCGAAGCGGATGCGCGCCTTGGTCTTGGCATCGGCCTCGACGCTGTCGGCCATATGCATCAGTGAACGTGCGTTCAGCAGGTACATCTGTGCCGTGTAGGCCGCAGCGGGGTTGTCGGCCCACTCGGCGCTGCCGAAGCGGCGGTCGGCCAATGGCGCTGCACGCGCCGCATCGTCGCCCTGCAGGCGCTGCAGCGACTGGTTCCAGACTTCGGCGGCGCTCTTCAGGTAGTCGGCCTGGATCTGCGCCAGTTGCGGCACCGGCAGGTTCAAGCCCGACAAGGCCTTGACCATGCCCTCGGCGGCGGCGCCGAAGGCCTGGGCAGAGCCGGCAAAGGGCATCGCTGTCGGGGTACTCTCGTCGTTCACGGGCTTGTCTCCAGTCGAATCCGCGGGCTTCCGGCGCACAAGCGTGCTCCGCCCGGCTCGTTCATGATTTCACGTTTTTACGGCAACGCGCTGACACTGCCATGACGTGTCGGCTTCCCGTGCCGGCATACACCTCCCACACCGGCCCATGTACATCGTCGCCATCGCCTGGATCTACGTCGTGCTGATGATGGCGCTGGCCGAAGCGCTGTCGCCCCAAGGCACGGTCGTCGGCGCCTTCTTCACCCTGCTGCTGTACGGGGCACTGCCGCTGTCCATCGTGCTCTACATCATGGCCACGCCGGGGCGCCGTCGGGCGCTGCGCGCGGCCGAGACCGCGGCCGATGCCGAAGCGGCGTCACAGGCGCCAGATGGCGGCGGCCATGCGACCGGTGACACCGTCGCGGCGGAACGAAAAGAAGGCTGAGGCGTCCTCGACCGTGCAGGCCGGCGTCGCGGTCACTGTGTCCACGCCAGCGGCGGCCAGGCGGTCCTGCGCCAGCCCCTGAAGGTCGGCCAGCCACCGTGCCGAACCATCAGGCCGCGCACGGTGAACGAAACGACGGGAGTCCCGACCGAAGGCCTCAAGCACATCGGCGCCTACCTCGAACTGCCGCGGACCGATGCACGGGCCGAGCCAGGCGCGGACGTCGGCCGGCTGCGCGCCGGCACCGCGGCACATGGTGGCGACGGTAGTCTCGAGCACGCCCGCGGCCAGGCCGCGCCAGCCGGCGTGCGCCGCGGCGACGGCGCGGCCGTCGCTCAGTGCAAACAGCACGGGCAGGCAGTCGGCGACCTGCACCGTACAGGCCAGGCCGCGCGCATCGGTCCAAGCCGCGTCGGCAGGGCTGTCTGCCGCTTCGTTGTCGCCCGCCAAGCGCAGCACATGCACACCGTGCACCTGACGGAGCCAGACCGGCCGCGCCACCAGCGCTGCAGCGAAGCGGGTGCGGTTCTCGGCCACCCTCTCGGGGTCGTCGCCGACCGCCACGCCGAGGTTCAGACTGGCGTAGGGGCCTTCGCTGACGCCGCCCTCGCGAAGGCTCATCGCGGCGCCGACGCCGGGCGGCGCCGCCCAGGCCGGGCGCAACAGCAGCAGGCTCAACGCGGCGTGCCGGCAGATCAGGCCACGGCCACTTTCAACGTGCCCAGCCCGGCGATGGCGCCTTCCATCACGTCGCCGCGCGCCACGGCGCCGACACCGGCAGGCGTGCCCGTGAAGATCAGGTCGCCGGGCTGCAGGGTCCACGCGGCGCTGAGCTGTTCGATGGTCTCGTTGACGCTCCAGATCAGGTCGCGCAGGTCGCCGTGCTGCCTCACCTGGCCGTTCACGGCCAGAGTGATGGCGCCCTGCAGAAGTTCGCCGGTCTGCGCCAAGGGGACCAGCGTGCCGATGGGCGCACTCTGCTCGAAGGCCTTGCCGATGCACCACGGGCGGCCCTGCTTCTTCATTTCGTTTTGCAGGTCGCGGCGAGTCATGTCCAGGCCCACGGCATAACCCCAGATGTGGCCGGTGGCGTTGGCAGCGGCAATGTGGCGACCGCCCTTGCCGATGGCCACCACGAGCTCGATCTCGTGGTGCAGGTTGGCAGTGAGCGTGGGGTAGGCAATGGTGCCGGTCGTGCCCTCGGGCAAGGCGACGATGGCATCGGCCGGCTTCATGAAGAAGAAGGGCGGCTCGCGGCCGGTGAAGCCCATCTCGACGGCGTGATCGGCGTAGTTGCGACCGACGCAGTAGATGCGGTGGACGGGGAACTCGCCACCGCCTGCGACGGGCACGGTGACAGGAGCGGCGGGGGGGATGACGTAGCTCATGGTCGTTGGCAGAGGCATGCGTTTGACGGGGTCTTCGATGATGCCACGCGACCCCGCCGCCCCGGGCCCGGCCGCTACACTGGAGGCATGATCCTGTCGCGCCGCATCAAGCATTGCCGGGTCTGCGGCACCGAGGTCAGCTACCGCGTGCCGGTCGACGACAACCGCGAGCGCGCCGTCTGCACGGCCTGCTGCGAGATCCATTACGAGAACCCGATCAATGTCGTCGGCACCGTACCGGTATGGGGCGAGCAGGTCCTGCTGTGCCGCCGCAACATCGAGCCGCGCTATGGCTTCTGGACGCTGCCTGCGGGCTTTCTGGAACTCGGCGAAAGCACCGCCGCCGGTGCCGAACGCGAGACGGCGGAAGAGGCCGGCGCACACATCGAGTTGCAGGAACTTTTCACCGTACTGAACGTGGTGCGCGCCGGCCAGCTGCACCTCTTTTACCGCGCACGCATGCTCGACACCTCGCTGGCCCCGGGCCCCGAGACCATAGAGGCCCGCCTCTTCCGCGAGGACGAAGTGCCCTGGGACGAACTGGCTTTCCGCACCGTGCGTCTCACGCTCGAACACTTCTTCGCCGACCGCCGTCGCGGAGCCTTTGCGGTGCACGTCGGCGACATCGCCTGACCGACCAGGCGGCGCAAAACTTTCCGGCTTGGCTTCTTACCCGGTCATCTGGACCTGCGGGACCGTCGGAGCGCTGGCGCCGTCGACGCCCAGCGCCCAGAGGGCCTGCGCATCTTCTGCGTCGTGCACGCCACTGACAGTCAGCGTGAGCCCGAGGTCGTGCACCAGCGTCACCAGCCCGCGCACGTACACACGCACGGCCTCGTCATGGGCCAGACCCTGCGCCTGGCCGCCGTCGAGCTTCACGTACTGCACGCCGGCGGCCTTGAGGTCGGGCAACTCGGCGGTAGCTCCCGCACCGAGGGCCACGCCCGCGCGCACGCCGAGGCGGCCCCACACCGACAGCGCCGCAGTCACTGGCGCGGCGCCGGCGCCGGTGCCGGCGCGCACGTCATCGATGAGTTCCAGCACCAACAGTCGGGCCGCCGCCGGCGCCCCCGCCAGACCGGCCGCGACATCCGACGTGAAACCCGGCGTCGCCAGCGACGACCGGCTGATCTGCACGGCTCGAGCGTGGGCGTCGCCGGCGATGCCTTCGAGAGCACGCTCGATCGCTACGAGATCGATCTGCGGCAGCAGCCGACTGCGCCGCGCCGCGGCGCGCCAGCAGTCGGCCGGCTCGAAGGCGTCGCCGTGGCGCAGCTGCAGCCGCAGCGCGCAGTCCAGGTGCAGAAGCTGGCCCAGACGGTCGCACAAGGGTATCTCCGCGAGTTGCGTGCGCCCCTCGACCAGCGCTGCGCGAATGAGCTCGCGCCACGCGCGGGCCCCCAGCACTTCGCCCTGTGTCGACGCCTGCAGCACGACGCAACCGATGGCGGTATCGCCTTCGGCCTCGGCACGCGCCAGTGCGGCATCGGCTGCCGCCAACGCAGCACCGGCACCGGTATCGCGCAGGCCGTCGACACCGCCGACCGCCACCTCGGTGTGGCCGGCGCGCAGCGCCGGCGTTGCGGCCAGCGCCGTGCGCAGCGACTCGGCCGTTTCTGCGGCTACACCGGCCACCGGCAGGCAAAGGGCGAAGTCGGTGCCGTTCAGGCGCCCGGCCAGCGTCGCGGGTACGCGGTCGACATAGGTCAGCAACACATTGGCCACCGCCCCCAGCAGGCGGTCGGTGGACTCATGGCCCAGGCGCAGGTTGGTGGCCTCGAGGTCGAGCACACGCACGATCAGCAACGCCAGCCCCTGGCCACCAGGTTCGTCCAGGCGCTGCTGCAGCTGGGCCAGGAAGTGGTGCCGCAAGGTCAGGCCGGTACCGGAATCGAGCTGCGTCTGGCGCTGCAGGTGCGCCACCTGCTCGGCTTGCGTAGCGTAGGCTTCGCGCCAGTGCGCAGCGGTGCCAGTGTCGACGCTGGGCGAACCGGCGGAAGTCCCTTCGAACCGGGCTGTTGCTGCAGTGGCCATGCGGCCCGACTTCGGCCTGCGCCCGACCCACGCCCAGGCGCCCGCCAGCAGCGACACCGCACCCAGCACGGCCGCGGCGAATCCCGTTCGTTTGAAACTGTCCCACAACGCATCCTGGGCCCAGGACGGGTCGGTCTCGAGTTCCAGCCTGCCGACGGCGGTGCCGCCCTCACCCAATACCAGCCTGGCGGGCGCCGCAGCCAGCGGCAACGCGCGCAGCAGCCAGCCCGGGGCTGCCGTGAGCGCCGCCTGCCGCTGCAGGTCGACCACCATCTCGCTGCGACCGATGGCTTGCAGCCGCAAGTTGCGCGTGTGACCTGCTGCAAACTGCGCCGCGGCCACGGCGCGCCAGGCCGATGGTTCCCGTCCTTGCTGCATCAAAGCCGCGGCCAGCACGGCAGCGGCATCTCGGTTTCGGGCTTCGAGTTGCCGCTGCAGCGTTTGCTGCGTGGCGCGCAGGTCGGCTGCAAGCGCGGCAGCCAGCAGCAGCCCGAACAGTGCAGCCACTGCGCCCACGGCGCGTGCCCCAGTGATCATGCGCAAGTCCCGGCTGGGTGTGGAGGCGGCGACTTCGACAAATCCCTGCCCTTCCTGACGCGGTGATGCCGGCATCCTACGTCAGCATCCGGGGACCGACGCGGCGCGAGGCGTGCATGCCCGCCGCGGCGCCTCGACGAGCAGGCGAAAAAAAGGCCTGCGCAGACGCAGGCCCCGTAGACGGTGACCGCCGAAGCTCAGGCGTGGGCTGCTCGCAGCTTCATCGAGAAGTCCTGCAACGCAGCGATGCCGCTCTCTTCTGCCTTGCGGCACCAGGCTTGCAGGTCGGCGACCAATTGCTCCGCCGACACGCCCGTGCGTGTCCACAGCAAGCGAAGTTCCTCGCGCATGGCCACCAGCTTGGCCAATTGCGGGCTTTCGCCCAAGGCCTGCTGCAGACCGGGCTTCACGCCCTGCGGGATCTTGTCGGCGTCGCGGTGCAGCCAAGCCTGTGCCAGCGACAGGTTCCGGAAGCGCGCGCTGTTGACGGCGCCCTGGGCCTTCACGCGCACCAGCTCGGCGGCCACGGCCGCCTTCAGCGCGCTGGCATAGCGCGCCATCACTTCGTAGCGGTTGGCGATCACGGCCTCCAGCGTCTTGCCGTCGGCCACAGGGCGGGTGGTGCCCAGTTCCAGCTTCGGCGGCACCTTCTTCACATGCGCCAAGCCCAAGGCCTGCATGGCGCGGATGTACATCCAGCCCACGTCGAACTCGTAGGGCTTGACCGAGAACTTGGCCGAGGTCGGGTAAGTGTGGTGGTTGTTGTGCAACTCTTCGCCACCGATCAGGATGCCCCAGGGCGAGACGTTGGTCGATGCGTCGGGCGCCTCGAAGTTGCGATAGCCCCAGTAGTGGCCTATGCCGTTGATGATGCCAGTGGCCATGACCGGGATCCACGCCATCTGCACCGCCCAGACCGCCAGGCCGATGGCGCCGAAGAGTGTCACGTTGAGGATCAACATCAGGCCCACGCCCTGCCACGAAAAGCGGGTGTACAGGTTGCGTTCGATCCAGTCGTCGGGCGTACCCTTGCCGTACTTGGCCAGCGTTTCCGGGTTCTTGGCCTCGACGCGGTACAGCTCCACGCCCGTCAGCAGCAGCGCCTTCAGGCCTTTGATCTGCGGGCTGTGCGGGTCTTCCTCGGTCTCGCACTTGGCGTGGTGCTTGCGGTGCACGCCGACGAATTCCTTCGTCACCATGCCCGTGCCCAGCCAGAGCCAGAAGCGGAAGAAGTGCGACGGGATCGCATGCAAGTCCAGCGCGCGGTGTGCTTGCGCCCGGTGCAGGAAGATCGTCACCGCCGAGATGGTGATGTGCGTCGTCACCAGCGTGTACAGCAGCACCTGCCACCAGCTCGCCGACAGCAGGCCGTGAGAGAACAACTCCACGACCGCATCGTGCACAAGCCACACTTGGTCCATCAACTCTTCCTTGAATGAGAAAACTTAACTGACCATTGTAGAGGTTCGACTGATACGAGAGTTGCGGCGAATGCGTAGGCAGAGCCACCCAGTTCCGGGGCCTTTGAAACTGCCGCGATGCAGATCAAGGCCGATGCCAGCCGAAGCCGACGTGATCAACGCTTTTGCCAGACGGCGGCAAAAAACCCGTCGGTCTGGTGCCGGTGGGGCCAGAGCCGCAGGTAAGGCCCCGCCACCAGCGGGGCCGCGTCGGCCACGCGCGCGTCCTCCAACCCCACCTGGGCCGCCAACGGCTCGAAGTCGGCGGCGTGCGCCGCCGTGAAGGCGTCGGCGACCTCCTCGTTCTCGGCCGCCAGCAGGCTGCAGGTGGCGTAGACGAGTCGCCCGCCGGGCTTCAGCAGCCGCGCCGCACTGGCCAGGATGGCCGTCTGCTTGGCTTGCAGCTCGGCCACCGCCTTGGGGCTCTGGCGCCACTTCAGGTCGGGGTTGCGGCGCAGCGTGCCCAGGCCGGAACAGGGTGCGTCGACCAGTACGCGGTGGATCTTGCCGGCCAGGCGCTTGATGCGCTCGTCACGTTCGTGGGCGATCTGCGCCGGGTGCACGTTGGACAGGCCACTGCGCGCCAGCCTCGGCTTCAGCGCGTCGAGGCGGTGACCCGAGACGTCGAAGGCGTACAGCCTGCCGGTGTTGCGCATCGCCGCGCCCAGAGCCAGCGTCTTGCCGCCGGCGCCGGCGCAGAAGTCGACCACCATCTCGCCGCGCTTGGGGTCGGTCAGCAGCGCCAGCAGCTGGCTGCCTTCGTCCTGCACCTCCACCAGGCCCTGGGTGAAGACGTCCAGCTTGTGCAGCGCCGGCTTGCCCTGGACCCGCAGGCCCCAGGGCGAAAACGGCGTCGGCGCGACGGTGAAGCCGGCCTCGGTGAGCGTGCGCTGGACGTCCTCGCGCTTGGCCTTGAGGATGTTGACACGCAGGTCCAGCGGCGCGGCCTCGGACATCGCCTGCACCAGCGGCCAGAACTCGTCGCCCAGCGTGTCCTTCAGCGGCGTGGCCAGCCAGTCGGGCAGGTTGTGGCGCAGCTTCTCGGGCAGCGTGGCGCGGTCGATCTTCGCGATCTGGGCCAACCAGGCCTGCTCCTGCGGCGTGGCGGCGCGGCGCAGGAAGTCCTCGCTGCCCTGCCAGGCCAGGATGGCCAGGCGGCGCTCCAGCGGCCCGTTGCCGCTTTGCGCCATGTGCTGGAACAGCAGGCGCTGGCGCAGCACCGTGTAGGTGGTTTCGGCCAGCGCGTGGCGTTCACGTGTACCCAGGTCACGGTGCTGGCGGAAGAAGGCCGAGACCACGGCATCGGCCGGCTGGTCGAGCTTGAGCACCGCGCGCAGCAGTTCGGTCGTGAGGTCGAGCAGGGCGTTGGGGTGCATGGGATCTACAGGAGTACCTGGGACGCGCCGTCGGTCTGCGTGACGATGCCGTCGGCCACCTTCAGCTTGTCTTCGACGAACCAGTGCACGGCCTGCGGGTAGATGACGTGCTCGGTCGCCAGCACGCGGGCGGCCAGGCTGTGTTCGTCGTCGCCGGGCCGCACCGGCACCACGCTCTGCATCACGATGGGGCCGTGGTCGAGTTCGGGCGTCACGAAGTGCACCGTGGCGCCCACGGCCTTGCAGCCGGCTTCGAGCGCGCGTCGGTGCGTGTGCAGACCTGGGAAGGCCGGCAGCAGCGAGGGGTGGATGTTGAGAAGGCGACTGGCGAACCGTTGCACGAAACGCGTTCCCAGCACGCGCATGAAGCCGGCCAGCACGACGAGGTCGGGCCGGTGGGTCTCGATGACTTCGGCCAACGCGTCGTCGAAGGCTTCGCGCGAGGCATGTGTCTTGTGGTCGACCACCGCGGTGGCGATGCCCTGCGCCGCGGCCCAGGCCAGGCCGCCCGCCTGCGGGCGGTTGGCAATGACGGCCACCACCTGCGCCGGCCAGCCCTGCTCGGCGCAACGTTGCACGATGGCTTCCATGTTGGAGCCGCGGCCGGAGATGAGGATGACGATGCGTTTCATGGCGGGCCCGCAGTGTAGGTCCCGGGCGAACGCCAGCGGCCTGAGTCGGTTGCTGGCTGGTTGATCCTTCCTGAGACAATCCGCCGCGTCTTCTCCCCCCTGCTCCTCACCATGCGATCTCGTGTTCTCTCCGGCATGCGCCCCACCGGCGCCATGCACCTTGGCCACTTCCACGGTGCGCTCAAGAACTGGGTGCACCTTCAGCACGAGCACGAATGCTTCTTCTTCGTCGCCGACTGGCACGCGCTGACCACGCACTACGAAGAACGCGGCGTGATGGAGCGTTATGTCTACGACATGGTGATCGACTGGATCGCTGCTGGGCTCGATCCCGAGAAGTGCACGATCTTCATCCAGAGCCACATCCCCGAGCACGCCGAACTCTTCACGCTGCTGGCCATGGGCACGCCGCTGGGCTGGCTCGAACGTGTGCCGACCTACAAGGACCAGATCGACAAGCTCAAGGATCGCGACCTCGCGACCTACGGCTTCCTGGGCTACCCGCTGCTGCAGGCCGCCGACATCCTGATCTACAAGGCCAACTTCGTGCCCGTGGGTGAAGACCAGAGCAGCCACGTCGAGCTGACGCGCGAAGTCGCGCGCCGCTTCAACAACCTCTACGGCCGCCAGGCGGACGCCGAAGTGCGCATCGCCGCGGCGCTGGCCAAGCTGCCCAAGGACGACGCGCGCTACTACGGCAAGCAGCGCAAGGCCTACGGCGAGACCGGCAGCGACGACGCGCTGGCCAAGGGCGAAGGCCTGGTGCGCAAGGCGTCCGCCGCCATCGAAGGCTGGACGGCCGACGACACCGAACTGCTGCTGGGCTTTCTCAAGGGCGCCGGCCAGACCATCCTGACCGAGCCCCGCGCGTTGCACACCGAAGTGCTGCGCCTGCCTGGCACTGACGGCACGAAGATGAGCAAGAGCTACGGCAACGCCGTGCTGATGCGCGACGAGCCTGCCGAGGTCACGAAGAAGATCCGCGGCATGGCGACCGACCCCGCGCGCGGCCGCCGCACCGACCCCGGCGACCCCGAGAAATGCCCGGTGTGGCAGTTCCACAAGGTCTACAGCGACGAGGCCACGCAGGAATGGGTAGTGAAGGGGTGCAAGAGCGCCGGCATCGGCTGCCTGGACTGCAAGCAGCCGGTGATCGACGCCATCGTGGCCGAGCAGACGCCCTGGCGCGAGCGCGCCGAGAACTACCTGGCCAACCCCAAGCGGGTGCACTGGATCGTCGAGATGGGCACCGAGCGCGCGCGCACGGTAGCCAAGCAGACGATGAAGGAAGTCCGCAGCGCCATGGGCTTGAACTACTGAACGCGACGCCAGACCCATGACCCCGCTGCAGACCATCGAAGTCCACCCCGGCACCGAGCCGCGCGCCACCATCGTCATCCTGCACGGGCTGGGGGCCGACGGCACCGACTTCCTTTCCTTCGTCGACGAAATGCACCTGCAGACCGTCGGCCCCGTGCGCTGGGTCTTCCCGCGGGCGCCCGAGCGGCCGGTGACGATCAATGGCGGCCACCGCATGCGCGCCTGGTACGACATCCTCGGCGCCGACCTCGCCAAGCGCGAGGACGAAGCCGGCCTGCGCGAGAGCTTCGCGCAGGTGCACGCGCTGCTCGACCGCGAGCTCGCGCGAGGCGTGCCGGCGCACCGCATCGTGCTCGGCGGCTTCTCTCAGGGCTGTGCCGTCACGCTGGGTGCCGGGCTGCGCTACGGGCAGCGGCTGGCGGGGCTGGTCGGCATGTCGGGCTACCTGCCCCTGGCCGAGACCACGGCCACCGAGCGCCGCGACGCCAACGCGCTGACGCCGATCTTCCTGGCCCACGGCCGCCAGGACGGCGTGGTGCCGCTGGCGCGCGGCACGGCCGGTCGCGACCTGTTGCAAGCCCAGGGTCAGCCACTGGAATGGCACGACTATCCGATGCAGCACGCGGTGTGCCTGGAAGAGATCCAAACCCTGCAGCAATGGCTGCTGCGTGTGCTCGAGCAGCCCTGACAACCTTCGGACATACTCCGGCGCCTCACGTCTTCGACCGGACTCCGCCGCATGAATCCCATCCACCGTGCCGCCTGCGGCGCTCTGCTCGCCGCCACCGTGGCACTCACGTCGCTGGCCCACGCCGAGGCGCCGCTGGCGCAAGGCCAGGCACCCGGCTGGTACCGCATGAAGCTGGGCAAGTTCGAAGTGACCGCGCTGTCCGACGGCACCGTCAAGCTGCCCGTCGACCAGCTGCTCAGCAACGTCAAGGCCGCCACTGTGCAACAGATGCTGGCACGGGCCTACCTCAAGGCGCCGGTGGAGACCAGCGTCAACGGCTACCTCGTCAACACCGGCGCCAAGCTGGTGCTCATCGATACCGGTGCGGCCGGCCTCTTCGGCCCCACGCTGGGCAAGCTGGTGGCCAACCTGAAGGCCAGCGGCTACCAGCCCGAGCAGGTCGACGAGATCTACATCACCCACATGCACCCCGACCATGTCGGCGGACTGGTGGCCGACGGAAAGCCGGTGTTCCCCAATGCCGTGGTGCGCGCCGACACGCGGGAAGGCGGCTACTGGCTCGACGCCGCCAACATGGACAAGGCGCCGGCCGACGCCAAGGGCTTTTTCCAGGGCGCGATGGCCTCGCTGAACCCCTACGTGGCCGCCGGCAAGCTGAAGGCCTTCGACGGCGAGACCGAACTGGTGCCCGGCATCCGTGCCATGCCGGCACGCGGCCACACGCCGGGCCACACCGTCTATGTCGTCGAGAGCGACGGCCACAAGCTCGTCGTCTGGGGCGATCTGATGCACGTCGCCGCGGTGCAGTTCGCGATGCCGCAGGTCACCATCGCCTTCGACGTCGACGCCAAGGCCGCGGCGCCGCAGCGCCAGAAGCACTACGCCGACGCGGCGAAGAAGGGCTATTTCGTGGCCGTCGCCCATGTGTCCTTCCCCGGTATCGGCCAGCTGCGCGCCGACGGGAAGGGTTACACGTGGCTGCCGGCGAACTACGTCTCGGCCCCCTGACGCCCGAGGTCGACGGCGCGATGCGCCTGGTGCGGCCGGCCGCCGAGCACCTGGCCAGCTTCGCCGACGCACTGCAGCGGGGCTGGTCGCCCGACACGCTGCGCGCGGCGGTGGCCCAGGAGACGCTGGATCGGGTGCGCGCCGACCCCGAGGATTTCCTGCGCCTGACCGAAGACCCGCAGGGCCTGGGGCCGCCCTTCGCGCTGCCCGACGGCACGCTGGTGGCGCGCCTGCCCGGCATCGTGCGCTGGATGTGGGACGCGGAAGGCTTCGCCGGCAGCATCAACCTGCGCTGGCCGCGGGACCTGGGGCATCTGCCCCCACACGTCCTGGGCCACGTCGGCTACGCGGTGGTGCCGTGGAAACGCGGTCGCGGTTACGCAACCCGTGCCCTGAGCCTACTGCTGCCCTTGGCACGCGCCCAGGGACTGTTGTTCTTGGAGATCACCACCGACGCGACGAACCTAGTGTCGCAGCGGGTGATCACACGCAACGGAGGCGTGCTGGTGGCGCGCTTCGACAAGCCGGTGGCCTACGGCGGTGCGCCCAGCTTGCGTTTCCGCATCGATCTCGGCGTTTGAGGCCGGGGATCAGCAACTCTGCCGCATGGCGCTTTCGATGAGACGCTTTTCGACCTCGGGGTGCGTGGCCATGAAGTCAAGGTAGGCGCGCATCGCCCAGACTTGAAAACCGATGAGCAAGGCAAAGAGTGCAATGATGATGTACATGGTGGGTGCTTCAAGGGAAGTGGATGGAGGCATCTTAGGGTAAACCCTTAACTTCAGGTTGAGCGCCGTCAATAACCCTGCCGTGGGGATGCAACGTGTACCGCTCTTGCGACACGCAGACCACCCTCGCGCGCCGAGCACGGCTCAGGCAAAGCGCCCCTGCAGGAACCATTGCACTTCGCCTGCCACCTCGGGCAGGCGGCCGCGCCAGACCCAGACCAGCGAAGCGTCGTCGGCCTGGGCAATGAAGTAGTCGCGCGCGGCGGGTTCGCCGTCCCACCAGCCGGTTTCGATGCGTTCGGGGCCGCTCAGCAGCTGCAGCGGGCGGCCCTGCAGCAGCGGCAGGGTGTCGCGCTCGGCCAGCGGCAGCGGCTCGGGCAGCAGCCAGGCCGGGCGGTGCAGCGGCAACGCGGTACTCATCGCGGCGACGGCAGCCGCTGCGGTGGACGGCCCCGCCGCCGCCGTGGACAGCGCCACGGCGGCGGCGCCCTGTGCCGGCACGGCGCGGCTGGCGCGTTCGGGGCGGTGGTCGGCCACCGCCATCAGGCGCTGCACCTGGTCGTCGCCCAGCCGGGCACGCAGGCGTTCCAGCAGACGCGCCAGGCCTTCGGCTTCGCTGGCCTGCGTGGGAAAGAGTTCGCCATTCGGCGCCTCGCCGGCCACCAGCTGGCTGCATTGCAGCTGCAGTTCCAGCGTCGGCGCGGCCAGCACCACGTGGGCCAGGCGTTCGCGCAGCAGCAACTGCAGGTGGGCGGGGGCCAGCGAGGGTTCGGCCAGGGCGACCTGCAGTTCGGTGGCCGGCACCGCGGCCTGGCGTTGGCGCTCGTGGCGCATGCGCAGCGTGAAGGCGCCCACGCGGGCATGCCGCGCCTGCGCCCAGGCCACCAGCCGCGCCAGCAACACGCTGGCGCCATGAAGCACCTGCTCGCTGCTGTCGGCGCGCGCGAAGAGTTCGAGCCGGCTGTCGAAACGCGCCGGCAAGGTGACCCAGCGCCGCAGGTCGGGCTGGCGGCCGAGGGCGCGGTCGAGTTCGTCCAGCAGTTCGGCACCGAAGCGCCGTGCCAGCCCGTCGCGCGGCAGCGCACGCAGGTCGGACAGTCGGTGCAGGCCCATGCCCTGCAGTGTTTCCCCGCGCGCGCGGCCCGAGCCCAGCAGCGCCATCGGTGCCGCGTCGAGCAGGGCCTGCAGCGCGGTGGTGTCGGTGGCATGCGGGCCGGTCACCAGCGCGGCCGGGTCGCGGCGCCCCGGCAGGCTGGGGAACCATTGCGCCAGCAGCGCCGCGCCGAGCGCGGTGGGCGCGGCGGCGATCTGCACGCGGTGGCCCAGCGGTGCCAGTGCCGCGACCAGGCGCCGGTGCAACGCCGCCAGGTCGCCGAAGAGGCGCAGGCTGGCCTGCACTTCCAGCAGCACGGTCTGCGTGTCGTGCAGCGTGACCGAGGGCGTGTAAGTCAGCGCCGCATGGGCCACGGCCTGCAGCGCGGCTGCTTCGCGCGCCGGGCTCGCTTCGGCGGGCAGCAGATCGGCGGCCAGCGCCAGTGCGGTGGCGCGCTTCATACCGAGGCGGATGCCACAGGCCGCTGCCGCCGAGTTGGCGCTGTGCACGCGGTGGTTGGCCAGCAGCACCACCGGCCGCGCGGCGGCTTCGGCCGGCAACGTGGCGCAGAAGGCTTCCAGCGAAAGCAGCGGCAGGTGCAGGGCGAGCCAGCGCATGGCGGGATGGGGAAAGGCCGGACACGCGGCGCTGCGCGGGGCCGGCTTTCAGCGGACGCCGGCCGGGCGCGCCGCGGCCGGCGCAGCGGCGTCGAGCGGGTGGGCAGGTACGCCGGCCGGACCGGCCCGCTGCAGCGCACGCGCCAGTGCCATCGCCGACAGCACCGCCGGCAGCGCCAGCACCAGCGGCTGCGCCGGCGGCGGGCCGCGGCGCTTGAGCAGGGTCAGGCGCAGCAGGTCGGGCCCGGCGCTGGCCAGCAGCAGGCGCAGCGGCGCGGCGCTGGGCTGGCTGCGCAGTTGCGCGTCGCGCAGCAGGAAGGCCGGGCCGACGTGCGACTGCGCCGCCAGTTGCAGACGGCGCAGCGCGTCGGCCGGCAGCCGCGCCGGCAGCCAGGCGAGCACAGCACCGACATGGCCGCTCTTCAACGCCTGTTCCAGGGCCCACAGCACGTCGGCCGCCGGCAGCAGGCTGCGGGCACGGCCTTTCAGGCCGCCATGCCGCCCGCCACGCGCCTGCACCACCACCAGCCGCTGCAGGTCGAGGCCCAGTGCGCCCAGCGCCCAGGCGCAGGGCGCGGCGGGCGGGTCGAAACACATCACGCAGCGCTGCTGTTGCTGCAGCGCCGCCAGCGCCGGCGCCAGCAGACGCAGTTCACCGATGCCGGGGTGCGGCAGCAGCAGTTCGGTGAGCGTGCCCGCCGGCCAGCCGCCGCCTGGCAGTTGGACGTCTAGCTCGGGGTAGCCGCTGGCCAGTACGGCCGCGACCGGCTGGCCCAGCTGGTGGGCGCGCCACAGCGCCGGGTGCAGGGTTTCAGGGGCCAGCCCGCGCAGGCCGGGCGCACCCCCACCCGGGGGCCGCACGGCGGCGACAGGCGCCAGGGCAACAGCAGAACGCACAAGGGAAACAGCCACCCAAAGACTGTACGTTCATACAGTATTTCGGGCAAGCGCCGTGCGCCAGTAGCCCGGGAGCTCAATCCAGCGCGATGACGGTGTCGGTCTCGCCTGGCACGCAACCCTCGGCGATGGGCTCGCCACCCCGCCGCACCACCACGTGATGGGTGTTGTGGCAGAACTCCAGCCGCGTCGCGCCGGGCAGCTGGGCCTGCATGAAGGCGTCGATGGCCGCCGGCATGCTGACGCGGTAAATATTGCTGGCCTGGTCTTCAGCCGGGTGGTCGTCGTTGTGCAGCCAGGGCACGAAGGCGGCGGCCCACATCAGCGGCCGCCAGCCGACGTCGATGACGCTGGGCACGTAGCCTTGCGCCTGCAACCAGGCCTGGGCACGCGAGCGAAGCGAGCTTGGGTGACTTCCGCGCAGCGTGCCTGCAGGGGCATCGGCCTCGTGCAGCCGCCCGCGCGCGGCGGCCAGCACTTCCACCACCCACTGGTTGCAGTTCTGGTACCGCAGGCTGAAGGGATAGGCGTTGGCACTGTAGGTGGCGCCCAGCAACTGCAGCGCCAGGCGCTTGTCGAGCACGGCCTGCTCGATCTCGGCGGCCTCGGGTTCGGGCAGCAGCAGCACCGAGACATAGCCGATGTTCGGCTCGTTCATGCCCAGCACGAAGGCCAGCATGCCCTGGTCGAAGATGCGCGGCTCCTGCTCGTCGCAGGCGTAGTAGAGCTGGCGCACGGCCCAGCCCGTGTCCAGACTGCCCTGCAGGCTGAAACCGGCGTGCGAATAGCGGATACCGAAACGGGCCAGGTCCAGGCCCGATCGCGCCACCAGTGCCAAGCGCCGGCCCGACTTGTCGAGCTCGGCCTTGATGGCCGCACCAAAGCGGAAGAGCCTGTCCTTCTGCGCGGCGTCCAGCGCGTCGGCCGGATCGCAGGCGCGAAGCGTGCCGGCGTGGGTGCTGGTGCTGGCCAAGGTGGCCAGCACCAGCACCAGCGCGGCAACGCAGGGGGCCGCCCAGCCCGGCTTCAGAGTCGCACGACTTTGGTCTGCAGCTCGCGGAACCACTCGTCGGCCAGTACCAGGAAGAAGGGCTTCTTCGCCGTGCCGGCGGCGAATTCAAGACCGTAGGCGCGCGCCTTGGCGGTGATCACGCTGCCCCGGCCCAGACGGCTCTGGTCATAGGCTTCCTGGGGCATGTAGAGGAAAAACTCGTTCGTCTTGGCGACGGTAGCGCCTTCGCCGGCCACGGCGTGCAGCTTCAAGCGCACGGTGCCCGCACGCGCCGGGGCGTCGGCGACTTCGATGATGCGGTAGTCACCGTCGGCCACCTTCCTTTCCCCGGAGGAGCTGTCGCTGGAGGTCTCGAAGGAGGTCGAACTGCTGCCCACCGAGGCGGACGAGCCATCGGACGACGCCGACGAAGCCGAGCCGCTGGCCGCGGCGGGCAGAGCGACGGCACCCAGCAGCAGAGCCAGCGCCGAAAGACGGGAAATCGCGCGGGGCGTGACTTGCATCATGGGAGTAGCCCCTTCAGAGGTGATTCGCCGTCATGCTAGCGCAGCAGGGCCAAAGGCCTGCACGCGACTGTGAAACGGCTCGCAAGCGGCACGCCGGCGGTGCCCACGCGGCATTCAGGCGGCCAGCAGGCCGGCCACGCGCTCACGCAGCGCCGCCGGCGTGACCTGCGTCGCCGGCAACGACGGCCCGGCCACCAGGCCCACCGGGCTGAAGAGGCCGCGGCGGAAGGGCCTGACCATCGCCGTGCCGCCCTCGACGCGCGAGAAGTAGCTGCCCCACAGGTTCTGCAGCGCCAGCGGCACCACCGGCACCGGGTGGGTCTGCAGGATCTTCATCACGCCGCCCTTGAACTCGCCCAGGCTGCCATCACGCGTGATGCCGCCTTCGGGAAAGATGGCCAGCAGGTCGCCTTCGTCCAGCACCTGCCGCGCCTGTGCGAAGGCGCGTTCGTAGGCTGCCGGGTCGTCCTTCTGCGGTGCGATGGGGATGGCCTTGCCAAGGCGGAACAGCCAGCCCAGCACCGGCGTGGCGAAGATGCGGTGGTCCATGATGAAGCGGATGGGCCGCGGGCTGGCGGCCATCAGCAGCACGGCGTCGACGAAGCTGACGTGGTTGCACACCAGGATGGCCGCGCCTTCGGTGGGAATGTGCTCGTCACCGCGCACCTGGAAGCGGTAGACCACGCGCGTGAGCAGGAAGGCGACGAAGCGCAGCAGGTACTCGGGCACGAGCAGGAAGATGTAGCCGGCCACCACCGCATTGAGCAGCCCGACGACGAGGAAGACCTGCGGGATCGTGAAGCCGGCACTCAGCAAGACGCCCACGCCCAGGGCGCTGACGATCATGAAGAGCGCGTTGAGGATGTTGTTCGCCGCGATGATGCGCGCTCGGTGCGTGGGCGGGCAGCGCAGCTGGATCAGCGCGTACATCGGCACGCTGTAGATGCCGGCGAAGAGCGACAGCAAGGCCAGGTCGGCCATCACGCGCCAGTGCGCAGGCTGGGCGACGAAGGCCGCCAGCGTCAGCCGCTCGGCGGGCGGCAGGCCGCGCGACGCGAAGTACAAGTCGATGGCGAAGACGCTCATGCCCAGCGCGCCCATGGGCACAAGGCCAATCTCGACATGCCGCTTGGACAGCACCTCGCACAGCAGCGCGCCGATGCCGATGCCGACGGAGAACACCACCAGCAGCAGCGAAGCCACCTGTTCGTTGCCGTGCAGCACGTCGCGCGCGAAGGCCGGGAACATGCTGAGGAAGACCGAACCGAAGAACCACATCCAGCTGATGCCCAGCACCGAGCGGAAGACGACCACGTTGCCGTGTGCCAGCACCAGGTTGCGCCAGGTCTCGGTGAAGGGGTTCCAGTTGATCTTCAGCTCGGGGTCGGTGGCCGGCGACAGCGGCACCGCCTGTGCCATCACACGACCCAGCACCGCCACGCCGAAACACGCCGCGGCCACGTACTGCGGGCCGACGCCGGGCACGGCGATCAACAGCCCGCCGGCCACCTGGCCCAGCAGGATGGCGACGAAGGTGCCCATCTCGACCATGCCATTGCCGCCGGTGAGCTCGCGCTCGTTCAGATGCTGCGGCAGGTAGGCGAACTTCACCGGCCCGAAGAGCGTGCTGTGCAGCCCCATCAGGAACACGCAGCCCAGCAGCAGCGGCACGTTCTGCGCCACGAAACCCCAGCCGGCGATCACCATGATGGCGATCTCCAGCGTCTTCACGAAGCGGATCAGCCTTTCCTTCGGATGCTTGTCGGCGAGCTGCCCACTGGTGGCCGAGAACAGCAGGAAGGGCAGGATGAACAGCGCGCCGATCGCCAGCCCGGCCAGCGAGGCCGGCAGCCAGTTCACCTGCAGCTGGTAGGTGACGAGCACCGTGAACGCGAACTTGAAGAGGTTGTCGTTGCCCGCGCCCAGGAACTGCACCCAGAAGAAGGGGGCGAAGCGGCGCTGGCGCAGCAGGGCGAACTGGTTGGGGTGTTCCATGACCGACCGGACTCTAGCCCTTCCCTCTGCAGGCTTGCGGCCTAACGCACGACCTGCACGCGGCCGGCCAGCGCCGCACGCTCCAGCCACTGGAACACCGAGTCGGCGGTGACGGTCTCGATGCGGTCGCCGTAGCGCTTGTCGTTCGGGTGGTCGTCGAAGGCGATGTTGGCCGCCGTCATGCGCGCGCCCAGGCGTGTCATCGCATTCAGGCGCAGTGTGCTCGGCTGATAGCCCTTGAACTGCAGCCAAGCCTGGGCACGTTCACGCGTCGAGGCGCCGGGCTCCATCGCCATCGCCAGCGTCTCGATGGCCCACTGATTGCTCTGCTGGTAGCGTTGCGCCCAGGGGTAGGCCAGCATGTTGTAGTCGGCCTGGTGCAGGCGCTGCACGTTGACGTTGTCGTGCAGCAGCGCGTGCAGCTTCATCTGCACCTCGGGCGCGAGCACGGCAAAGCCGGCGCGGTACTCCCAGGGATCGTCGAGGAAGAATTCGCCCAGGCCCTGGCGGTAGAGGTCGGCCTGCGGGCTGCCGCACTGGTTCAGCTTGTGGACCACGCGCCAGCGCACGCCGGTGTCGCTGGTTTCCTTGTAGGCCAGGCCCAGGTGACTCCAGCGCAGGCCGTACTTCGACAGGTCCTGCCCGGCGCGCGCCAGCACCACGACCTCGGCGCCACTGGCGTCCAGCGCCCGTGCGGTGCGGTCGGCCAGGTCCATGCCACGCGCCACGCTGCTGGCCTGCGGCGGGCGGGCCTCGCAGGTGCGGCCGGCGTGGGCCGGGATGGCGGTCATGGCCGGCAGTGCAATGGCCAGCGCCAAGGCGGCGAAGCTGAAACGCGGCGAGTTCATCGTGTCACCCGCTCGTTGTAGAGCAGCGCCTTGCCGATCTCATTCGGGATGAAGGCTATGGCCTGGCCCGCGGCCGAGAGCACCCAGCCCGCCGTGCTGACCACGGCCACCACGGCGGTTCCGGCGAGCAGCGAGACACCGCCCACCGCCACGCCGGCCAGCGTGACGCTGACCCGTGCGCCGTCGCTGGCGCGTTCCAGCACCCACACCGTGCCTTCGGAAGCGGCTTCCACCGCGACGACGGTGAACACGGCGCCCGCCGACAGCAGCACCGTGGGTGCGGCCACCGAGACCGCGATGGGCAGCATCGACAACGCGCTGGCTTCGGCCGAGGCATTGCGGTGGGCTTGCGCTGGGGCCAGCGGGCCCAAGCAGGCGGCGGCCATGGCCGTGGCGAGAAGGAGCTTCTTCATGGCTTGCTTTCGAAGTGAGTGGAGAAAGGGACGGCGCAGCACTTACTGCGTCGGCGTGGACGGCGCCAACGCCGCCGATGCATGGCCCTGCGCCCGCGCCTCGGCCAGAGCGGCCTCGTGTGCATCGCGCAGGGTCTTGGCCAGCGTGAACACGCTGGAGACCAGGAACAGCCAACTCACGGCCAGGAAGGCCTTGTAGGTGGGATTCACCTCCATGCGCCACAGGCCCCAGGCGGTGAGTGCCATGGCCAGCACGAAGCCGGCCCAGACCACGGTGCCCCACATCGGCGTATCGACGCGATGGCCTTCGTTGTCGCGCACGTACTTGCTGACCGCGAAGGCCGACGACAGCGTGAAGAGGTAGCCCATGACCATGAACGCGCGGTCGAGGTCGGCGCCCGGCAGCCAGGCCAGGCCGGTGGCGCAGAGCGTCACAGCGGTGGCGAAGCTGGCCCAGACCTGGAGCTTCCAGGCCTTGGTGTCGTGGTGGATGGTCTGCATGGCGGAGGTGGCTTTGTTGAACACGGCTGCATCGTCCCGATTTCCGACCGAGGTATCCATCCCCCTGGGGAGCGTGGCAGGCCTTGACACTTCCGGTATCGTCTGGCGGTACTTTGGATGAACCGATGAGCAGCAGCCAGGATCTGATCACCGTGCTCAAGGCCGAGCTGCGCCGCGCCGGCCTGACCTATGCCGACGTGGCGCGTGAACTCGGCCTGGCCGAAAGCAGCGTCAAGCGCCTGTTCTCGAAAGGCGACATGCCGCTGTCGCGCATCGACGAGGTGCTGGCGGTGCTGAAGATGGACTTCGCCGAGCTGGCGCGCGAGGTCGCCGCGGCCTCGCCGCCGCGGCGCGAGCTGACGCTGGAACAGGAACGCGCCGTCGTCGCCGACCCCAGGCTGCTGCTGGCGGCCATCTGCACGCTGAGCCAGTGGACGATCGAGCAGATCACCGACACCTACACGCTCAGCAAGCCGCAGGCCGTGGCCTGCCTGCTGGCGCTGGACAAGCTGGGCTTCATCGAGCTGCGCGCGCAGAACCGCTACCGGCTGAAGATCGACAAGACCTTCCGCTGGCGCCCGGACGGGCCGGTGATGCAGTTCTTCCGCGAACACGCCGTGGCCGACTACTTCCAGGGCGGCTTCGACGGCAACGGCGAACTGCTGATGCTGGTGCACGGCCAGGTGACGCCGGCGCAGGCCGCGATGTTCAACGAGCGCCTGCAGCGTCTGGCACAGGACTTCGCACAGCAGCACCTGGCCGGCCACAAGCTGCCGGCGGCCGACAAGCAGGCGTTCACGCTGCTGATCGGCATGCGTTCGTGGCTGTTTGCGCCCTTCCGCGCCTTGCTGAGGGACACCGCATGAACACCCCCGCCCCATGCCCTTGCGGCAGTGGCCGCACCTACGCCGCCTGTTGCGGCTGCTGGCATGCCGGCGAACTGCACCTGCAAGCACCCGACGCCGAAGCGCTGATGCGCTCGCGCTACAGCGCCTACGTGCTGGGCCTGGGCGAATACCTGCGCGACACCTGGCATGCCTCGACACGCCCGGCCGAGCCCTTCGGCTTCGACCCCGCGCTGCGCTGGCAGGGGCTGGAGGTGCGTCGCCATGCGCAGACCGATGCCGACCACGCCGTGGTCGAGTTCGTTGCGCGCAGCAAGCTCGGCGGCCGCGCTCAGCGGCTGCACGAGACGAGCCGCTTCGTGCGCGAGGCCGGGCGCTGGCTTTACATCGACGGCGAACTGAAGTGAGCTGACGGCGCGGCGCCGCCTTGCCGCAAGGCCGGCCTGCGCTTCAGCCGAAACGCACCGCCGCAATGGGCGGCAGGTTCAGCGACACCGTCTGCCAGTGGTCGCCGCCGTCGCTGCTGGCCCACAGGCCGCCGGTGGTGCTGCCCATCAGCAGGCTCTGCCCATCGGCCGAGACATCCAGGCCGTGGCGGTAGACCAGGTCGTAGGCGTCCTTCTGCGGCAGACCGGCACGCAGGGTCTCGAAGCTCTTGCCGCCATCGCGTGTGCGGTTGACGACCAGCGCGCCGTCCACCGGCACGCGCTTCTCGTCCTTGATGGCGGGCACGAACCAGGCCGTGTCGGCGTCCTGCGGGTGCACGGCGACGGCAAAACCGAAGCTCGACACCGGCGCATGCACCTGCTGCCAGCTGGCGGCGTTGTCGGTGCTGCGCCAGATGCCGCAATGGTGCTGGCACCACAGCACCTCGGGTGCCGTAGCGCAGCGCACGATGCGGTGCGGGTCCTGGATGTTGGGGTCGCCGGCCTGCTCGGGCGGCATGAAGTCGGCGCGCATGCCGGTGGCCTGCACCTGCCAGTTCGCGCCGTCGTCGCGCGTGACCCAGGCGCCGGCGCAACTCAGCCCCACCAGCAGTTCCTGCGGCCGCTGCGGATGCGGGCAGACGGAATGGATGCCGGGCTCGGGATAGCCGCCGCCGAACCAGCCGGGGCGTTCGGGGCGTTGCCAGAGGGCGTCGACGAGCTGCCAGCTGCTGCCGCAGTCGCTGCTACGGAACAGGCCGCCCGGGATGGTGCCGGCCCACACCGTGTTGCCATGCCGTTCCAACGCCCACACCAGCACCAGCTTCCAGGCGAAGCCCTTGTCCTCGGGCGGCTGCGGCGGGTAGGTCGGTGCGGCCACTTCCGTCCACGTGGCGCCGGCATCGTTGCTGCGGTGCAGGTGCACGCCGAAGTGACCCAGGTTCAGTGCGGCGAGCATGCAGCCTTGTTCGTCGGGCGGCAGCAGCATCGTCACCGGCTCGCCGAGAAAACTCACGCGGGCGATGCGCCAGGCAGCGCTGTGCCGATCGTCGCGCTGCACTTCGAACAGGCCTTTTCGTGTGGCCACCCAGGCGCGTGTGTCCATGGTCTTCATCCTCCTGACAGGGCCTGCAGCACGTGCACCGTGCTGCCGGGCAACAAGGGGTCGGCCAGCGCCTGCCGGTCGGTGCAGCGACGGCCGTCGACGAAGGCCACGACGTTGACGCGCAGGTGGCCCTGGTCGTCGAGCACGTAGCCGCGCAGTTGCGGGTTGCAGGCGAAGGCGTCTTCCAGCGCGCCACGCAGCGTGGCCGCGGTGCTCTCGACCTCGGGCGTGGGCGTGAAGCGCCGCAGCTGCGGCGTGAATCTGATGCGGGCCATCGGGGCGCGATGATGCGACGTCGCGGCGCGTGCGTCACGCGGGTTTTGCCGTGGCGCCGGCATGCAAGGCGACAATCCGCGCCCGCTCCCCCACCTGCCCATGCACACCGGCCTTGCCTACGCCCTGCTCGCTTTCGGCAGCTGGGGCTTGTTCCCGCTCTACTTCGCCCTCATCGCCACGGTGCCGCCGCTGGAGGTGGTGCTGCACCGCTCGGTGTGGTCGCTGGTGCTCGTGCTGGGCGTGCTGGCCTGGCAGCAGCGCTGGGCCTGGCTGGGCGAGACGCTGCGCCAGCCGAAGCGCGTGGCGCTGTTCGCCGCCAGCGCACTGCTGCTGGCCTGCAACTGGCTGGTCTACGTGATGGCGGTGCAGACCGGCCATGTCGCCGAGGCCAGCCTGGGCTATTTCATCAACCCGCTGGTCAACGTGCTGCTGGGTGTGCTGGTGCTGCATGAACGGCTGCGGCCGCTGCAGTGGCTGGCCGTGGCGGTGGCCGCGGCCGGCGTGCTGTGGCTCACCTGGCAAGGCGGCCGGCTGCCGTGGATCGCGCTGGTGCTGGCGGGCAGCTTCGGTCTCTACGGGCTGATACGCAAGACCGCGCCGCTGGGCGCGCTGGAGGGCCTGGCGCTCGAAAACCTGCTGCTCGCCCCGCTGGCCGTGCCGGCGCTGCTGTGGTGGTCGTTCGCGCACGACGGCGTGCTGGTGGCCGGGCCGGCGTCGCAGATCGGTTGGCTGCTGCTGTCGGGACCGCTGACGGCGCTGCCGCTGCTGTGGTTTGCCGGCGCGGCGCGGCGGCTCAAGCTGTCTACGCTGGGCCTGGTGCAGTACCTCGGGCCGACGCTGCAACTGATGCTGGCCGTGTGGGTCTTTCACGAGCCCTTCGACACCATGCGCCTGGTTGGCTTCGTGATGATCTGGTCGGCTCTGGCGCTGGTCAGCGCCGACGCGCTGGGCTGGCGCCCCGGCGCCGGCCGTACCGGGGCCGTCTGAACTTCAGTGGCGCAGCGTGCTGGCGGCGCGGGCCAGCGTGGTGATGCGGCCCCAGTCACCCGCGTCCACAGCGTCCTGCGGCGTCAGCCAGGAACCACCGCAGACTTTCACGTTCGGCAGGGCCAGGAACTGCGGCGCCGTCTCCACCGTGATGCCGCCCGTGGGGCAGAAGGCGATGTCCGGGTAGGGCCCAGCCAGCGCTTTCAGCATCGGGATGCCACCGGCCGCCGTGGCCGGGAAGAACTTCAGGAAGTTGAGGCCGTCTTCCATCGCCGCCATCACCTCGCCGGCGGTGGCTACGCCGGGCAGCAGCGGCAGGCCCGCCTCGCGGCAGGCCGCGCCCACCGCGACGGTGTAGCCGGGGCTGACACCGAAGCGGCTGCCGGCGCTCTTCGCGGCGCGTGCATCGGCGGCGCTGCGGATGGTGCCGGCGCCGACCACGGCCTCGGGCACCTCGCGGGCAATGGCCTCGATGCAGGCCAGGCCCACCGGGGTGCGCAGCGTCACTTCCAGCACGCGCACGCCGCCGGCCACCAGCGCACGCGCCATCGGCACGGCGTCGGCCAAGCGCTGCAACACGATGACGGGGATGACGGGGCCGTAGCCAGCGAGTTCGAGCATGTTCATCGGCAATGCTGCCTTTCGAAGTGAGTGCGGAGTGGCGGCGGGCGTCGGCGCCCGCCTCAGAGCCAGGAGACCGCGCCTTCCTCGGCGGTCTTGACGTTGCGGCGCAGGCCGGCGAAGAGTTCGCGCCCCAGGTCGTGGCCGTTGACCTCGGCCTGCGCCGGGTCGATGGACGCGTGCGGCCGCGCCGCCCACTCGGCTTCAGGCACCAGCGCGGCCAACGTGCCGGCGTCGGCGTCGACGCGCACGATGTCGCCATCGAGCAGCCTGCCCAGCGGCCCGCCGGCCAGCGCCTCGGGGCTGACGTGGATGGCGGCGGGCACCTTGCCGCTGGCGCCGCTCATGCGGCCGTCGGTGACCAGCGCCACCTTGTAGCCCTTGCCCTGCAGCACCGCCAGCGGCGGCGTCAGCTTGTGCAGTTCGGGCATGCCGTTGGCCTGCGGGCCCTGGAAGCGCACCACCACCACCACGTCGCGGTCGAGCTCACCGGCCTCGAAAGCCGTGTGCAGACCTTCCTGCGTGGTGAAGATGCGCGCAGGGGCCTCGATCACGTGGCGGTCGGCCGGCACGGCCGAGGTCTTGATGACCGCCCGGCCCAGGTTGCCCTGCAGCAGCTTGAGGCCGCCGGTTTCGGAAAAGGGCTTCGCGGCCGGCCGCAGCACGCCCGAGTCGCCACTGTCAGCCGGCAGCGGACGCCAGCCCAGCCGGCCGGCGTCGACCGAGGGCAGTTCGGTGTAGGCCGCGATGCCGCGCGCGCTGACGGTGGCCACGTCGGCGTGCAGACGACCGCTGGCCAGCAGTTCACGCAGCACGTAGCCGGGGCCGCCGGCGGCCTGGAACTGGTTCACGTCGGCGCTGCCATTGGGGTAGACGCGGGCCAGCAGCGGCACCACGGCCGAGAGCTCGGCAAAGTCGGTCCAGTCGATGACGATGCCCGCGGCACGCGCCACCGCCACCCAGTGGATGAGGTGGTTGGTGCTGCCGCCGGTGGCCAGCAGCGCGACCATCGCGTTGACGATCACGCGTTCGTCCACCAGCCGGCCGATGGGCGTGTAGCGCGCCGCGCCCGCCAGGCCTTCGGGGCGGCGTGCGCTGATGTCGAGCACGGTGTTGACGGCCTCGCGCGTGAGCGCCTCGCGCAGCCCGGCGTGCGGGTGCACGAAGGCCGCGCCGGGCACGTGCAGGCCCATCGCTTCCAGCAGCATCTGGTTGCTGTTGGCGGTGCCGTAGAAGGTACAGGTGCCGGGGCCATGGTAGGCGGCGCTTTCGGCTTCCAACAACTCGGCGCGGCCCACCAGGCCCTGCGCGGCCTGCTCGCGCACCCTGGCCTTGTCGTTGTTGCTCAGGCCGCTGCTCATGGGCCCCGCGGGCACGAAGACGCAGGGCAGGTGGCCGAAGTGCAGCGCGCCGATCAGCAGCCCCGGCACGATCTTGTCGCACACGCCCAGCAGCAGCACGGCGTCGAAGACGTCGTGCGTCAGCGAGACGGCGGTGGCCATGGCGATGGTGTCGCGGCTGAACAGGCTGAGCTCCATGCCCGGCTGGCCCTGGGTGACGCCGTCGCACATCGCGGGCACGCCGCCGGCCACCTGCACGGTGGCGCCCAGGCTGCGCGCCTGCTCGCGGATCAACGCCGGGTAGCCTTCATACGGCTGGTGCGCCGAGAGCATGTCGTTGTAGGCGGTGACGACGCCGATGTGCGGCGCCTTCTGCGCCACCACGCGCAGTTTGTCATTGGCCGGCAGGGCCGCGAAGGCGTGCGCGACGTTGGCGCAGCCCATGCGGTCGGCGCCCGGCTTGCGCTGGGCCAGGCGGTCGATGCGCGCCAGGTAGGCGCCACGTGTGCGAGCGCTGCGTTCGGCGATGCGGCGGGTGACGGCTGTGAGGACGGGGTGCAGCGCAGTGGTCATGGCGGCCTTTGTAACCAGCAACCTCATTATTGAGTAACTGAGTTACATCGTCAACGCCACGCTGTCCTAGCCCGCGGGCTGCTCTGAGGCCTTGCGCATCGTCTCCAGGTCGGTGGGGGTGTCGACGCCGAGCAGCACGCCGCCGTCGACCACTTCCATGCCGTGCGCCGGATAACGCAGCATCAGCCGGCGCGGACTGTCGTCACCATTGAGCTGGATGAGCTCCGAGTAGAGCTCGGCCGCAAAGGCCACCGGGTGCCCGGCACGCCCGCGATGCTGGGCGTAGGCGACCGCGTGCTGGCCGAGCGCACCAGCGACAGCGAGCAGCGTGGCGGGTTGCACCAGCGGCATGTCGCCGGGCAACACCAGCCAGCCGGAGGCGCCTGAACGCTCGCTCACGCCGGCGGCGATGGACGCCCCCATGCCACGCGCGGCCTCGGCCCCGTCGAGCACGACGATGTCGCGTTTGGCCAGCAGTTCGCCGGCCAGGGGGGCCAGCGCGGCCGTCGTCACCACCACCACGGGCAGCTGCGAGGCGATGGCATGACGCAGCGTGGCGCCGAGCACGGTGCTGCCGTCGAAGGGCTGTTCCAGCTTGTTCAGCGGCCCGCCAAAGCGGCGGCCCGGGCCGGCAGCCGGCACGACGATGGTGGGACGAAAGCGCATTCTTGTTCTGAGGCCGCCCTGTCGAACCAGGTGCGCGCGGCCTCCTCCTTGGTGTCGAGAATGGCGCCCTGCCCTCGCGGCTTGAAGTGGGACGTTCACTTACGGCGTTATACCTACGGGATGCACCGGAGCCACCCCTGCCGCTTCCTATACTGGGCACATGGACATCGCCCACCTGCGCAAGAGTTACGAGAAGGCCGAACTCGACGAAACGGCCTCGGCGGCCGATCCGATGGACCAGTTCGCGCTCTGGTTCGACCAGGCCGTCAAGGGCGCCTTGCCCGAACCCAATGCGATGACGCTGGCCACCGTCGGCCCCGACGGCCGGCCCAGCACACGCGTCGTGCTGATCAAGGGCTTCGACACGCGCGGCATCGTCTGGTACACCAACTACGACAGCCGTAAGGGCCAAGAACTCGCCCAACAGCCCTTTGCGGCGCTGCAGTTCCACTGGGTCGAGATGGAACGCGTGGTGCGCATCGAGGGCCGGGTGGAGAAGACCAGCGCCGAGGAGTCCGACGCCTACTACGCCACGCGCCCGCTCGACTCGCGCCTTGGTGCCTGGGCCTCGCCACAGAGCCAGGTCATCCCGTCGCGCACGGTACTCGTGACCGCCGCCGCACAGGCCGCCGTACGCTATGCGTTGCACCCGCCGCGCCCGCCGCATTGGGGCGGCTACCGGTTGCTGCCCGACGCGTGGGAGTTCTGGCAGGGCCGCAAGAGCCGGCTGCACGACCGGCTGCGCTATAGGTTGGGCGGCGGGGCGTGGCTACGCGAGCGGCTGGCGCCGTGAACGCGCGCAATCGGCCGTTTCCATCCCTCTCCAGCGGAGGCCGTGGCAGTCAAATCTCACATGGCCCGCCAACGGACCGATAAGCCCAGCTAAGTGGCTTGGGCGGCCCGCGTCGTCGCAATCACGCCCGCTGACGCCAGCGCCGCGATCTCGGTGCTGGAATAGCCCAGGCCCGCGAGCACGACCTCCGTGTCCTGGCCCAGCAGCGGCGCGGGCATGCGCACGCTCGCCGGCGTTGTACCGAAACGCACGGCGGGTCGCACATACCGCAGCGCGCCTTCGCTCGGATGCTCCATGTTCTGGAACAGGCCGACCGCCTTCAAGTGCGGATGAGAAGGCAGATCGTCCAGCGCGTAGACGGGTGTGGCCGGCAGGTCCAGTTCGTCGCAGATCTCCATCCACTGCGCGGTGGTGCGGCTCGGGCCTTCGCCGTGCAACTCGTCGTACAGCAGACGCACGACGGCATTGACCCGGTGCCGGTCGGTGAGGTCGTGGTGCGCCAGGATGTCGGCACGCCCGATACGCCGGAACAGGCTCGTCCACTGTTCGGGGCTGTAGGGCAGGATCGCGGCGTAGCCGTCAGCCGTGGGCAGAGGCCGGCGCCCGCCAATGATGCGGGCGTAACCGGCCCCGCCCAGCGGCGGCTCGAACGTCAGTCCGCCCAGGTGTTCTGCGAGATTGAACGCCACGAGCGTCTCGAACATCGGCACTTCGACGTGCTGGCCCTGGCCGGTCCGCTCGCGATGCAGCAGCGCCGCCAGCAAGGCGTTCACCAGCGCCAGGCCGGCTGTCTTGTCGGCGATCAGGGCCGGCACGTACGTGGGTGTTCCGTGCGCGTTGCGCCCCAGGCTCGCAAGACCACTGGCCGCCTGAACGATGTCGTCGTAACTGGGCTTGGCGTGGTACGGGCCATCCTGCCCGTAGCCGGTGGCGGCGCAGTACACGACACGCGGGTTGACGGCGCACACGGCGTCGTAATCCAGGCCGAGGCGCGCGATGGCGCCGATGCGCATGTTGTGCACCACCACGTCCACGCCCGCCGCCACTTCCAGGAACAGCCTTCTTCCCTCGGGCTTCTTGAGGTCCAGCGCGACCGAGCGCTTGTTGCGGTTCAAGGACAGGAAAAGGGAGCTCATGCCAGGATGGCGAGACACACCGTTGGCACGGATCAGGTCACCATCGAGCGCCTCCACCTTGATCACCTCGGCGCCGTAGTCGCCCAGTATCTGCGTCGCGTAGGGGCCGAGGACGACAGTCGTGAGGTCCAGGATGCGAATGCCGTGAAGCGGTCCGTCTGCGGATGATGGGGGCATACGAGGGCTTTCGAAATTCGTGCGGACAGGACTGTGTGGCCCGGCTTCAGGTCGCGGCGGCAACGGCTAGCGTTTCAGGCCCAGAAGTTCCCGGGCGATGACCCAGCGGTGAATCTCGTTCGGGCCCTCGTACACGCGTCCCAGCCGGGCCAGGTTGGCCATCGCCTGCAAAGGCAGCTCCATGCTCATGCCCATGCCGCCGTAGAGCTGCATGGCGTTGTCGATCACGTCCCAGGCCATCTCCGTGGCGGCCACCTTGATCATCGACACTTGCGCGCGCGCTTCATCGCCCCGGTCGATGCGGGCTGCGGCCTCGTAGACCATGAGGCGGCAGGCGTGGATGCGGATGGCGGCATCGGCCACCCAGTTCTGGATGGTCTGACGCTGCGACAGCGGCGCGCCGAAGGTGTGACGCTGCGGCGCGTACTCGCACATCATGTCCAGCGCGCGCTGCGCGCGGCCGACGTTCCAGGCCGCGATCTGCACGCGCCGGCTGGACAGCCGCGCCTGCATGGGGCCAAAGCCGTGCCCTTCCTCGCCCAGCAACTGCGAGGCCGGCACTCGCACGTCTTCCAGCCGTAGCTCGTAGGTTGAGGCGCCGCCAATCATCGGAATACGCCGCTCCACGACGAAGCCCGGCGTGTCCTTGTCGACGATGAACGCGGAAATGCCGCCCTTCACGCCGCGCGCCTTGTCGGTGACCGCCATCACGATGGTCCAGTCCGCCTTGTCGGCGCGGGTGACCCAGAGCTTGCGGCCGTTGATCACCCAGCCATCGCCGTCGCGCTCGGCGCGCGTAACCAGCGCGGCCGGGTCGGCGCCCGCCCCGGGTTCGGAAATAGCGATGGCCGACTGCGTCTCGCCCCGCGCGTACGGCCCCAGGTACCTGGCGCGCTGCATGTCGTCGGCGGCGCGCAGCAGCATGATCAGGTTGGGCGAGTCGGGCGCCAGCTCGTAGGGCATGACGGTTTTACCGAACTCCTCGTTGACGCCCACCATGGCGATCACGGGAAGGTCATGGCCGCCCATCTCTGCCGGTGCATCGAGGCCCCACAAGCCCAGGTCCCAGGTGAGCTTGTCCAGCCGCACGCGGTCTTCGTCGAGCAGCGTGAGTTGCCCGGTGCTTGCCTGGCGGGCCAGCGCGTCTGCCTCCAGCGGGACCAGATGCTCCTGCACGAAGCGGGCAACGAGGTCCTTGAGCATGCGGTGCGCTTCATCAAGCTCGAAGTTCATGTCCTGTGTCCTTGTTTCCGGCGTCTTCAGCGACCCGTGAAGACAGGCAGGCGCCGCGCTGCCGCCGCGGCCACCCCCTCCAGAAAGTCCTGCGACGCGAACTCCCGCTGCTGGATCTCCCACTCGCGCGCGTTCGCGACCTGCACGGCCTCTGCCAGCCCCAGGCGCAGCGTCGCTCGCGTGGACTGCACGGCCAGTGGTGCAGATCGCGCGATCTCTTGCGCGAAAACCTGCGCGCGGAGCAGCACCGCCTCGTACGGCGCCAGTTCGTCGGCGAGCCCCAGTGCCAGCATGCGGTCCCCGCCGATGCGTTCGCCAGTGAAGAACAGCCGGGCCGCCACCTGCGGGCCAACCAACCGCGGCAGCGTGAAGCTCGTGCCGAAGCCAGGGTGAAACCCGAGCCGGTTGAAGGGCACGCTGAAGCGGCTGGCCGGGCAGACGATGCGGAAGTCGGCCACCAGCGCCAGCCCCGCGCCGGCACCGATGGCAGGCCCGTGGAGGGCAGCCACGATGGGCTTGCGCGTGCGGAACAGCCGCATGCCCTGGCCGTACAAGGCCGGGGTATCAGCCATGCCCGCGCCGGCGTACACGGCGCTGAAATCGGCCCCCGCACAGAAGGACTTGCCCTGCGCGCCCAGCACGACGGCGCGGCAGTTTTCATCGGCGTCCAGCACCTCCAGCGCATCGGCCAGCGCCGTCATGCAGGCGAGGTCAATGAAGTTGTGCGGCGCGCGGCACAGCAGCACGGTGGCGACATGGCCCTCTGCGGACACCTGGACCGAGGAGCTCATGGGGTGGGCGTGTGACGGCCTAAGCTTCGACGACATCCAGGCGCAGCAGCGCCGCACCAAGCGACTTGCCGGTCTGGTCCAGGCGCAGTGTCTGCGTGGCACCGCCGCCCAGGGCCTGGCGCATCACGACCACCACGGCTTGGATGTTGTCCATCGGGTAGCACTCCACGTCGCCTTTGATCCAGCTGCCGTACAGCGCGCGCACGCGCTCGGGCGACACGCTGCGCAGCAGCGGCGCGTAGTCCTCAGGCGTCCTGGCGATGAGGCCGGCGGTGCAGACGTCGCCCTTGTCGCCGGAGCGCACATAGGCGATTTCCGAGAGATGACGCGCCATGCTCACACCTCCCACATCGACACGGTTTGCTGGACGCAGCCCGACGGGATCAGCGTGGGCCACAGCGACACGACGGGCCGCGGCTTGATGGGCGTGCCGAACGACGTGCCGCCGGGTCCCATGATCCACAGGTTCGCTGCCGCGCGGCGCACCTTGTCGGCCTCTGCCGCACTGCGTGTGCGGACCGCACAGCGCAGCCCCAGTTCGGGAAGTTGGTTGGCAAGGCCTGGGTCGATCCTGGGCGCCGCGTCACCGTGCAGCATGTTCAGGCCGATGACATCGAAGTGGATGGCATCGGACTTGAGGTCGAGGCGTTCGAACCGCTCCAGCATGGTCTGCTTGGCCTTCATCACACGGTCGTAGGCGTTGGGCCAGGGAAAGAACGCCATGGACTCACCGATCCAGCCGTCCTTCAGGCCCACCACCAGCTTCAGCGTCCGGGGCGCGCCCTTGCCACGCATGCCGGACACGCGCACGCGGTCGCCGCCGAGATCGTCGAGCCGCAGCGAGGTGAAATCGGCCACGCCGTCGGGCATGAGGTAGGCACGCGGATCGGCGATCTCGTAGACCATGTGCTCCTTGATGGTGTGGCAGTCCACCTTCCCGCCACTGCCTGCCGTCTTGGTGATCACGGCGCTGCCGTCGCGCTGCATTTCGATGATGGGAAAACCCACGCGCCCCATGTGGGGCATCTCGGCAAAGCGCGAGGACATGCCGCCCGTGCAGGCCGACGCGCATTCGACGATGTGGCCCAGCGCGACCGCTGCAGCGATCCGGTCGGCATGTTCGGCGTCGCGCATCCAGCCGAACTCGTGCACGGCCGGACCCACGTACACCGCGTTGTCCGACACCCGGCCTGCGATCACGACGTCGGCGCCTTGCTCCAGCGCCTGCACGATGCCGGTCGAGTCGGTGTACACGTTGGCGCAGACGATGTCGCCGGCGCGCTCGGCGAGGTTCGTGGCGCCCGTGTCCATGTGCGCCAGCGGCAAGCCGGACTTCAGCAACCCATCCATGCGGCCGAGGAAGTCGTCGCCTTCCACGGCGGCGATCTTCATGCCCTTGAGACCCAGCGCCTTCGCATCGGCGGTGATCTGCCGGGCCGCCGCCGCGACATTGACACCGCCGCCGTTGGAGATGAGTCGTGTGCCCCTGGCGTGTGCCAGGGGCATCATGGCCTTCATGTAGGTCACGGCATCGGCCACATAGCCAGCGTTCGGGTCCTTGGCCTTCTGGCGCTGCAGCAGCGCCATGGTCAGTTCGGCCAGGAAGTCGAAGCACAGGTAATCGAGCGGCTCTTTCTCCAGCAACTCCATCGCGGGGTCCATCGCGTCGCCCCAGAAGCCGGAGCCGGCACCCAGGCGCAGCGTGGCCCTCAACGGTGTGGACATGCCGTCTTCACTCGGGCTGGATGCCGGCGTTCTTCACCAGACGCTGCCACTTCTCGAGCTCGACCTTCTGGAACGCCGCAAGTTCGGTGCCCGTGCTGGGGATCGGCTTCCATGCGTTCGCACCGAAGAACTTCTCGGCCTCTGGCGTGCGCATGATGTCGGCAATCATCTTGCTGAGCTTGTCGGCCACGTCGGCGGGTGTGCCCTTGGGCGCGAAGGCGGCGAGCCAGCCGGTGACCTCGTAGTTGGGCACGCCCTGCTCGGCGACGGTCGGGATGTCCTCATAGCCGGGCATGCGCGTGCGGGTGGACACGCCCAGCGCCTTGAGCTTGCCGGCGCGGACATGGGGCATCACGGCCGGCGCATCGCCGAACACCATGTCGATCTGGCCACCCATCAGATCGGTGATGGCCATCGGCAATGCCTTGTACGGCACGTGGAGGATGTCGACGCCGGCCAGGTCCTTGAAGACTTCGCCGCCACCGCGCGACGAGGAGTTGCCGCTGCCGAAGGTGTACTTGCCCGGGCTCTTCTTCAGCAACGCGATCAGTTCGGGCACATTCTTGACCGGCATGTTGGGCGACACGGTCAGCACCACGCCCCCCACGATGACACCGGTCAGCGGGATGAAGTCGGCCACCGGGTCGTAGGGAAGCTTCTTGAACAGCGCGCTGTTGGCCGCGTGCGTGGTGTTGGTGCCGATCAGGATGGTGTAGCCATCGGCAGGCTGGCTCAGCATGTACTGCACACCGATGAACCCGTTGGCGCCTGCCTTGTTGTCGACGATGACGGTCTGTTTGGTCTGTTCGGTGATGCGCTGGGCGATGAACCGGGCGGCCTGGTCGGTGGTGGTGCCCGCACCGAAGGGCACCACGATGCGGACGATCCTGTCCGGGAAGTTCGCCGCCGTTTGCGCGAAGGCAGTGCCAGCAGCGGCGATCGGCAGCAGGCCGCCGAGCAACAGGTGTTTGAGGATGGAAAGCAGCTTCATGGAGAGGCTCCTGGGTTGGGTTGCGGGACCGGGAAGAAGCGGAACGGAGACCTTCGGTTTCATTGACGGCGACCCTTGACCATGCGCAGCGGGTTGTAGGTGGCGACCACTTCGCCGCGCTGGTTGACCACACGGTTGGCTGTGCGCATGAGGCCGCGTCCCGGCTTGCTGGTGGCACGCGCCTCCACCACCTCGGCCTGCACGTGTATCGTGTCGCCTGCGACCGTCGGGTGAAGGATGCGCAGGTCGCACTCCAGAAAGGCCATGCCCGTGCGCTGCATCGTGGACTGCATCAGCAGCCCTTCGGAGATGCAGAAGACCAGGGAGCCCGGCGCCGGACGTGCGCCGATCCTGGACTCCGCCTTGATGTAGTCGAGGTTGGTGAACATCTCTTCCACCATCCCGGTCACGCCGACGAACAGGGTGATGTCGGCCTCGGTGATGGTGCGTCCCAGCGTGCGGAAGCGCTGGCCAACCTGGACGTCGTCCCAGTGCAGGCCCAGGCCCATCACCGGGGCATCCGCCCAGTCTGCATCCTTGACCGGCTCTGCGGCGTCCTGGCTCATGGTGTCTCCTGAATCGCGCCTTGTGCTGCCAACTCGCGCAGCGCCTCGTCGGCCACGCCGAGCACACGCTGAAGCACTGCGCGGGTGTGCTGACCGAGAGCGGGCGGGCCTTCACCGTAACGGATCGGCGTGACGGAAAAGCGAATCGGGTTGGCCACGGACGGCACGCTCTGGCTGGCCTGATGCGGCAACTCGAGGCGCATACCGCGTGCTTGCACCTGTGGGTCGGCGAACACGCGGTCTATGGTGTTGATGGGGCCGCAGGGCACGTCCACCGTTTCCATGGCCGACACCCATGCGTCGATGGAACGGGTCTTGGTGATGGCCTCCAGCATCGGGACCAGAACGTCGCGATGGGCCACGCGCAGCGCGATCGTCGCGAAGCGCGGGTCGTCGCCGATGTCGGGCCGGTCCATGGCCTGTGCCATCCTGCGGAACTGCGTGTCGTTGCCCACGGCCAGGATGAGATGCCCTTCCGAAGCCGGGAACGCACCGTAGGGAACGATGTTCAAGTGACCCTTGCCCATGCGCCCAGGCGCGCGGCCGGTCGTCAGGTAGTTCATGGCCTGGTTCGCCAAGGTGGCCACCTGCACGTCCAGCATGCCGATGTCGATGTGCTGGCCGCTGCCGCCGGCGTCGCGATGGCGCAGTGCCGCGAGGATGGCCATGGACGCGTACATGCCCGACAGGATGTCGGCCAGCGCCACGCCGGCACGTTGCGGCCCGCCGCCGGGCTCGCTGTCGGGCTCGCCGGTCACGCTCATGAGGCCGCCCATGCCCTGGATCAGGTAGTCGTAGCCGGCACGCTGGCGGTAAGGTCCGGTCTGTCCGAAGCCGGTGATGGAGCAGTAGATGAGTTCGGGCATTTCGGCGCGCAGGCTGTCGTAGTCCAGCCCGTACTTGGCCAGACCGCCGACCTTGTAGTTCTCCACCAGCACATCGCATTTCGCGGCCAGCGCACGCACGAGCTTGCTGCCTTCGGGTGTGGTGATGTCGATGGCCACCGACTCCTTGCCACGGTTGGCGGCCAGGAAGTAGGCAGCGTCCGAGTTCTCGCCCGTGACGGCGTTGCGCACGAAGGGCGGGCCCATCTTGCGTGTGTCGTCGCCCCCGTCGGGGTTCTCTATCTTGATGACCTCGGCTCCCAGATCGGCCAGGTTCTGTGTCGCCCAGGGGCCGGCCAGGATGCGCGTGAGGTCGAGCACGCGCACGCCCGCCAGGGGTGCGGATGCGGCGCGAGGTGCAGCTTGTTGCACGCGCATCAGAGGCTCATGGCCTTGGCAATCAGCGTGCGCTGTATCTGAGATGTGCCGCCGCCGATGGTCGATTGCATGCCTTCACGGAAGTAGCGCTCCATGTCGGCCTCGGGCAGCATGCTGTGGCCGCCGAGGATCTGCATGCCGTTGCGCGTGACGGTCTGCAGCGTCTCCGAAGCCATCAGCTTGGCCATGCTGACTTCGCGTTGGCAGTGCATGCCGCGCGAAGCCATGTCGGCCGCGCGGTAGACCATCAGACGCGCCGCGTCGACGGCGGTCTGCATGTCGGCCAGCATGTGGCGAATGACCTGGAACTCGTAGATCTTCTTGTCGAACTGGATGCGTTCGTGCGCGTACTTCAGCGCATCGCTGACGGCCTGCTGCGCGTTGCCCACGTAAGCGGCAGACACGGCAATGCGTTCGAGCTCGAGATGGTCGGTGATGATGCGCCAGCCGTCACCCGGCTCGCCCAGGACGTTGGCCTGTGGCACCACGGCGCCGTCGGCGAAGATCTCCGTCGTGCCGGTGGCGCGGCGCGCCATGGTCGGCAGACGGCGAATGTCCAGGCCCGGCGTGTCGTTGGGCACGAGCAGCACGGTCAGCCCCTTGTGCTTGGCCGCCTGCCTGTCCGTGCGCACCAGCATCGCGATGGTGGTGTTTGTGGCCGCCGCCCCCGAGCACCAGAGCTTCTGGCCCGTGATAGCCCAGCCGGCGTCGCGCTGTTCGGCGCGCGTGCGCGTGTTCGCCGCGTCCGACCCGGCAGAGGGTTCCGAGATGGAGATCGAGAACCGCACGTCACCCCGCATGAAGGCCGGCAGGAAGCGCTGCTGCTGCTCTTCGGTGCCGAACTTGACGATGTTCATCGCGGTGAAGGTCGACACCATGAAGGCGGTGGCGAAGTCGAAGCCGTAGCGCGCCAGGCCCTCGCACATCAGCGCGTAGTCGAAGATCGTGCCGCCGTCTCCGCCCTGCGCCTCGGGAATGAGCAGGCGCAGCCAGCCGAGCTTGGCCACCTTGTCGTACGCTTCGTAGGGGTAGGCGCGGTCCATGTCGCACTGCCGCACGTATCCGCAGGTGATCTCTTCCTGCATCACGCGATCGACGGTGTCGCGCCAGAACTGCTGCTCTTCGCTCAGGAAGTTCATCGGGGTCTCTCGCAGGGTGGCGTGCGGGGTTTCAGTCGGCCAGCAGGCGCTGGCGACGGATCAGCAGGCTGAACTCGCAGCTCAGCACCCGCTCTGCGCGCTGGTTGACGGCCCACAACTGGGCCGTGACGACACCGTGCTTGTCGCCCTTGTCGCGCATGGCGACGATCTCGCTCTCGGCGTGCAGCGTGTCGCCGATGAAGGTGGGTTTGAGAAAGCGCAGCTTGTCCACGCCGTAGAAGGCCTCGACCACCTCCGAATCGAAGCCGAACAGCGCATTGCTGACGACAAAAACCAGGCCGCCCTGTACCACGCGTTGGCCGAACATCGACTTCTTGGCGAACTCGGCATTGGCGTGGATCTCCAGCCAGTTGCCGGTGAGGCCGCAGAAGTTGACGACGTCGGTCTCGGTGATCGTGCGGCCTCGCGAACGGCTCTTCTGGCCGATGGCGAGTTCGCCGTAGGGCAGGTTCATCATGGGTGGGCCACGCTTCGAGGTCTGTGAACAGGTGACGGACAGGGTCAGCGGCCGAGCCAGTTCGGCGCACGCTTCTCGGCGAAGGCGCGCGGGCCTTCGCGCGCGTCCTCGCTCGCATAGACCACGCTGTGCAGCGCCTTGGAGATGGCGTAGCCAGCGTTGGCACCGTAGTCACCACTGGCCAGCAGGCCCGCCTTGCCGGCCTTCACCGACAGGGGTGCATTGCGCGCGATGGTGTGCGCCATGACTGCGGCCTTCGCGCGCACCGCTTCGGGCGTGGGCTCGATGGCATTGACAAAGCCCAAGGCATGAAACCGCTCCACCGGCAGCATTTCGGCCGTCGTGACCAGTTCCATCATCACGGCCTGCGGCAGCATCGCCACCATGTTCGCGGCCCAGGGCGTGCCCCTGCCGACGCGCGCTTCGGTGATGCCCCCCTGCGTCCCGGCCAGGCCCACGCGCATATCGGCATTGGCTGCCAGCACCATGCCTGCTGCCGTGAAGTGGCCCGTCATGGCCGCGATGATGGGCACCTGCACATGCCTCATGCGCTCGTAGAACGGGTCGGCGAGCAGGTCAAGGATGTCCTTGCCCGTGCGCTGCCGTATCTCGGCGGCTTCCTTCAGGTCCATGCCGGCGCAGAACGTGCCGCAGTCTGCGCTGGTCAGCACCACGGCCCGGATCGTCGGGTCGGCGTCGATGGTGCTCCACAAGCCATGCAGATGCGCGTTGGCTGCCATCGACAGCGCATTGCGCCGCTCGGGCCGATTGAGTGTGATGGTGGCCACGGGGCCACAGACCTCGAAGAGCACGTGCCCCGTGGCGATTTCGTCTGCGGAGTCAGTAACGCGCATGCGGGCCATCATATGAGTCATTCCTTTTCGAGATTGATGATTCCATTCGGAAAGTGGGAGAGCACAGGACTGGAACGCTCCGCAAGGTTGCAGCCGATCGGATAATTCCATCCTGAAGTTGCGGCGCCGAAGGCGGATCGGGACTGATTTGCCTGCAGAATGCGATGCGGCAGTTCCTTTTCCCCGCCTTTAATTTCATTTTGATTAAGGATCGTTAGTGGTTTACCCAGGGCCATCCTCAGAAGCCGGCAACACCGTGCGTGTGCTCGCACGCGGGCTCACACTGATCAAGGCGTTCTGCCCGCGCAACCTGCCGTTGACCAATGGCGAACTCGCCAGGGCAACCGGCTTGCCGCGCCCGACCATCTCGCGAATCACGGCTACGCTGACGCGGCTTCGCTACCTGGAGTACCTGCCCGAGCCGGCCAGCTACAGGCTGGGAGTCGCCGCGCTGGCGCTGGGCTTCGGGGCGCTTTCGGGGCTGGACGTGCGACTGCGTGCGCGCGCCCGCATGCAGCGATTTGCCGACAGCGAGGACTTGCTGGTGGTGCTGGCCACCCGCGACGGCATGGCGATGGTGTGCCACGAGGTGTGCCGCGGCCGCGGCGCGCTCACCATCCGCGTGGGCGTCGGTTCGCGCCTCCTGCTGCCCCACTCGGCCATGGGCCGCGCGTGGATCGCGTCGCTCCCAGATCAGCCGCATCGCGCGTTGATGGAGGAACTCCAGGCCCGCTTCCCGCACGAGCAGCTGGGCGGCGTGATGGACGAGGCGGCGACCCAGATCCAGTCCGTGGGCTTCTGCGTCACGGTGAGTTCGCTCGAGCCCGACGTCAACAGCGTGGCGACGCCCTTGGGCTATGCGCTGGCGCCGGGCCAGTATGTGCTGGGGTGCTCGGTGCCCGCATTCCGTTACCCGCCCGAGCGATGCCGCCAAGAACTGGGCCCGCGTCTGCTGCAGTTGCGACACGAGATCGAGCGTGACCTGCAGCCGACGGGAGCGCACTGACATGCGACGGCCAAGGATCCAGTCGATCGACGATGCCCAGCCGACCGCCGCAGCCACGGCGGTCGACTCGCTGCAGCGCGGACTCGAAGCACTGCGCTGCTTCGGCCCGGGTGATGACGCTCTCGATGTCGCGGAACTTGCGCGGCGCCTTGGCTTGTCAAAGCCCACCGCGCGCCGCCTTCTCGACACACTGGAGCAGCACGGCTTTCTGCTGCGGGTGCCCGGCACCGACAGGTTCGCGCTGCACGTGGCTTGTCTGATCGTTGGCCAGGCGGTGCTCGGCAGCTCGGTTCTGGTGAAGGCGGCACGCCCCCTGCTGCTGCAGTTTGCAGAGCGCTTCAACGTGAGCGTGCTGGCCTGTGTGCAGGAGCGAAACGACATGCTCGTGCTTGCCCAGGCCGCAGCGCCCGGCGCACCATCCGGGGCGCCGAGCGCGGGCATGCGCCTCCCTTTGGCCGGCACCGCCCTGGGTCACGCCTGGCTGTGGATGCAGTCGGCGCAGGTGCAGGCCGATTGGCTGGCCAATCTGCGCAGCGAGTCGGGTACTGGCGTGTCGCAGGCGGCACGGGTCTACCGCGCATTCCAGGAACTGGAGGAGCGGGGTGTATGCCAGGCGCCCGACGCCAGCCGCCGCGAGCTGACATGTTTCGCCGCGCCAGTCCTCTTGCCCGACGGCATCCTGGCCGTGGTCGGCTGCATGCGGGCCGACGGAGGAGGCCGGGACCGCGTGCGGCTGGAGCGGGAATGCTCCGCCGGACTTGCCGTACTGGCTTCGGAGATGCGTGCCGAAGCCGGCCGCCAACGAGCCCGGCGGTCCAGCGCTTCGCCAAGCTGACCCGGTGCCGCGCCCTGACCAGGACGGACGTGAGCCAACACCACTCTCGGTATCCGGATCATGTGGGGCAAGAACCCCCCCGGCGGACACGTCTTCTCGCCATCCACCCGCCGCGCTCAGCCCATACAGTTGCAGGCCCGACGCACCCCGCGTCATCCGGAGACACCATCAGCATGTTCTCGCACATCATGATCGGCACCAACAATCTGGAACGCGCCAAAGCCTTCTACGACGCGGTGCTCGGCACGCTGGGCGTGCAGGCGGGGTTCGTCGACGGCCACCGCGTCTTCTGGCGCACCAAGACTGGCACCTTCTCCGTGTCAGTGCCCATAGACGGCCAATTGGCAACGGTGGGCAACGGCAGCACGGTCGGCTTCGCCTGCGAATCGGCAGCGCAAGCTGCTGCATGGCATGCCGCCGGCCTGGCCAATGGCGGCACGGCCATCGAAGACCCGCCTGGCGTGCGTGGGGGCACCATGTTCCTGGCCTACCTGCGCGACCCCGACGGCAACAAGATCTGCGGCCTTTACCGCTTGCCCAAGGCCTGAACGCGGCCTCCGCGCTGGCCTCACCGAGCGCGACGAAGCTGACCGCGCGCTGCTGCACCAGGCCGGTGGCTTCAGCCCCCGCTGAGCGCCAGCACGACCGCCACGAAATCGTCCGGCTGCAGGGCATGCTGCAGCTCGCGCACACCGACGCCATTCACGAAGATGCGCATGTTGGGCCGCAGCAGGCGCTGCTCGTCGACGACGCGGAAACGCAGCCCGGGATAGCGGCGCTCGAGATCGTCGAACAGCTCGTCCAGCGTGTCGCCGAAGGCCTCGACCTGCGACTCACGCGTGTACGAGCGCAGCGCGCCCGGGATCAGCACCTTCATCGGCCCGCCCCCGGCCGTCCCCTGCTGCACCCGAGGTTCACGTGAGCTCTGCCACTTCGACGGCGTAGATCTCCGGCAGATGGCGCGCGAGGTTGGACCAGCGCGCGCCCTCGTCGCGCCCGATCCACAGTTCGCCGGCGGTGGTGCCCAGGTAGAGCGCCGGCCGGGCCAACGCGTCCACTGTCATCGCCTGGCGCTTCACCGTCCACCAGGCCTGGCTCTCGGGCAGGCCCTGGTCCAGCCGCTGCCAGGTGCGGCCGGCGTTGCGCGTGACATAGGCCGCCGGTCGTCCGTCGGGGCTGGTGCGCGGCCACACGGTGTTGCCGTCCATCGGAAAGACCCAGGCCGTGTCGGCGTCACGCGGGTGCACCACCATCGGGAAGCCGATGTCGCCCACGCGCTTGGGCATCTTGCGGCCGATGCGCTGCCAGGTGTCTGCCGCTGCGTCACCCGAACCGCCCTGCGCCCGGTCGATGCGGTAGATGCCGAAGTGGTTCTGCTGGTAAAGCCGGTCGGGGTCGCCCGGGCACAGCCGCACGCAGTGCGGGTCGTGGAAGCTCGGGTTGCCCGCATCGCCGCTTTCGAACACCTCCATGCCCTTGATCAGCGTCGACCAGCTGCGGCCGGCGTCGCGCGACTCGTGCACGCCACCGCCCGACATCGCGAAGTAGAGGTGCGCCGCGTCGCGTGGATCGACGATGACCGAGTGCAGCTTCGGCCCGTCGGGTGTGCCGTCCTGCACCGTGCCCATCCACTCGCGAAAGTTAGCGTCGTCGTTCACGGCGGGCAGCGACGCCCAGCTGACGCCGCCATCCTCCGAGCGGAACAGGCCTTGCGGCGAGGTGCCGGCGTACCACGTGTCGCGTTCGCTGGCGTGACCGGGCGTCAACCAGAAGGTGTGGTCGACAGAGCGGCCGGGCAGGCCCCCGGTGGGTGGGGCGAAGGCCGGGGGTTGGCGTGCCTCCTTCCAAGTGCGGCCCAGGTTGGTGGAGCGGAAGATCGTCGGGCCCAGGTGGCCGGTCTTGGCCGCGGCCAGCAGCGTCCGGCCGTCACGCGGGTCCAGCTGCACGTGGCTGATGATGTGACCCAGGAAGCGCGGGCCATCCACCTTCCAGGTCTTGCGGCCGGCGTCGCCATGAAAGAACCACGCACCCTTGCGCGTGGCCACCATGACGACGAGACGTGTGGCGGCAGCCGACTTGCGAGGGGCCGCTGCCTTGCGGGAAGCCGGGGCCTGGGCGGACGTTGGGCTCATTGGGGTTTCCTTGGCAGGTGTTGACGAAAGGACTGCGGGCACAGAGGAGCCGTTCTCAGAGTCTGACGATCTGTCTGAAGCCCCCCCGGAAACATGCGCTGGCGGTGGAAGGGCATGGACTTCGCGTCGACCTGGACCATCAGCGGATCGGCCATCACCTTCTTGTTCACGGCGTCGCGATGTCGGCGCGACTTGAAGACGATCCACGAGAAGACCACCAGCTCGTCGGGCTTCAGCTTCACGGCTTGCGGGAACGATGTCAACTTGCCGGGCTTCACGTCGTCGGCGGCGCACTCATGCACCTCCAGCGCACCGTGCTGCATCCACAGCTTGCCGAACTAACGCGCCATGCGCCGGTAGTCGGCGAGCTTGTCCTTGGGCACCGGAACCACGAATTCATCGACATACACGCTCATGGTTGGCCTCCTTCAGGCGCGGTGTGGTGCACACGGGCGAGCGGAAGCTCCGCCGCCGGGCCGTGCCCGCGGTTGATGGCCGCGGCGCCTGGCCGCACTGGGGCGGTTACCGCCTGATGCCCGACGCCTGGGAATCCCGCCAGGGCCGCAAGAGCCGGCTGGACGACCGGCTGCGCTACCGACGGGATGCAGGCCAGTGGGTACGCGAGCGGCTGGCGCCGTGAACGGGCGCAATCGGCCATTGCCGACAGTCGTGACAGATCTGACTTCGCTCAACCCGGACCAGGACCGGCTCGCGATCGTGACCGAGATGGTCGTTGCGCCCGACGCTTCGATCACGCAGGCGACGCTCTACCGTGCGACGGTAAACGATGGGCCTGAACGGACGACGAAGCCGTCATCGCTCTGGCTGCAGGTGCGGCACTACCGGGCGCTTCCAGCATCCGGTCCTTTGGGTTCGATGAAGCCGGCAACGCCGTCCCCCGGGCCGGTTGGAGGCACCGACTCGATCGAGCCGGTCTTGTGTTCATCCACACCTTCGATGCTGCTGCGTCCCGGCGTTGCCGGTTCGCTGGAAGGGTCCACGACCGTTTCGCTGACGTCCGGGGGCGGGGGTAGATCGCGGCTTCGGTGAACCTTGGCCTTGCGCTTCATGGCATGCTCCGTCGACGCTCATGCGGTTTGATCTGCTGCCACGATACAGGACCGAAGGCGGCGTCCGATGATGCCTCAAGGCTCGCACATGGCGGCCCGGTTTCAGCCGCAGGCGAAGAAGGTCACGTAGTGGTCGCGCGACGCCAGTCCCATGCGCACGATGCGCGGCTCGAGCAGGTTGCGGTCGTGCGAAGGCGAGCGGCGCCAGCCTTCGAACAAGGCCTCGGGCGTGTCGAAATGGGCGGCGATATTCTCGACGCAGATCGCGCCATCGACCTGCCGGAAGCGGTCGCGGAAACCGCCGTGCGACGGTCGGCCCGACTGGGCCATGTGCTGGCTGTGTCCGTCGGCAACCTGCTCGAGCACGGCCGCCGACGTGAGCCGGTCCAGCCGATGCTGGCTGCGGTACTCGTTGATCAGTGCCGCGACGCGGCCGACGAACGCCTCGGAGGGTCGCGCCGGCGCCGGACCGCCGGCCATCGTCGGGGCGACGACGGCGGCCAGCGCGCAGGCCAGAAGCCACCGCCGCGGAGACGGGCGGCTGCATGGATGGCCGGTGGGATGCTCGCAATGCGACCGCATGCCGTGAGTGTCGGCCGCAGCATCGATAAGTTAAGTCGGGGCTTCCGCCCCCCCGATCGCGGGGTCAGCCGTCGCGGCGGCGCCGCCAACGGCGCGACAGCATCAGGGCAGCCAGTGCCAGCACGCTGGTCGACAGCGTGCCTGGAGCAGGCACCGGCCGCGGCGGTTCGGGCTCGGGGAGGATGGGCGGAAGCTCCTGCACTGCCGGCGGAAGGATGGCAGGGGGTAGGTACGGCGGGTCCACAGGCGTGGGCGGTGTCTCTGGCAGCGCCGGGAGCAGGGTGACGGGAGGCGCGGGGAATGGGGTGGCCGGCGGCGTCGGGCCGCCCGGCCTGGGCGGCAGCATCGGCTGCGGCGGCGTGGTCCCCTGCGGCGGCGGGGTGCTGCCGTTGCCCGGAGGAGTGCTGCCGTTGCCCGGCGGAGGCACTGTCGTCTGCGGCGGCGTGATTCCCTGGGGCGGCGGGTTGCTGCCATTGCCGGGCGGCTGCGTGGCGGGCCCGGGGGCGACCTTGGGCGGCGTCCGCGGGGCCAGGGGAGTGATGGGTGGCATCGGGCCGGCCGGTGTCGGCGGCAATGTCGTCTGCGGCGGCGTGGTTCCCTGGGGCGGCGGGTTGCTGCCATTGCCGGGCGGCTGCGTGGTGGGCCCGGGGGCGACCGTGGGTGGCGTCCGCGGGACCTCGGCAGTGATGGGTGGCATCGGGCCGGCCGGTGTCGGCGGCACTGTCGTCTGCGGGGGCGTGGCTCCCTGGGGCGGCGGGTTGCTGCCACTGCCGGACGGCTGCGTGGTGGGCCCGGGGACGACCTTGGGCGACGTGAGCGGGGGCTCGGCGGTGGCCGGCGTCGCCGGCCCGACGGGCGTCGGCGGTGACGTCGGTTGCGACAGCGCGTTGTCCTGGGCCGGGGTGGAGGCGCCGTTGCGTGGCGACTGCGGGCCGGGACTGGGATCGACCGTGGGCGGCGTCGGCAGCAGTGTCGACTTCGATGACGCGCTGCCCCGGGGTGAGGGGCCATTGCCGCCGCTGCCCATGGCCAGTGCCGGAAAGTCCGGCCCGCCGCCGGCCATCGTGCGCGGCGCGCCGAATGGCGTCTGCACGCTGACCGGACCGGCCAGTCGCGGTGCGCCGGATGAGGTCGGCGTTTCGGAAGTACCCGGCGCCACCGGGTCCGTGGCCCGCTCGGCGCGCTCGGCGCGCTCGCCCAGCACGATACCCGCTAGGGGCGGCTCGCTGATTACCCCGACGTTGCCGCAGACGTCCGGCACGATGACGCTGAAGCGCTGACCGTCGGCCGAAGTGAACTCGAACAAGGGCGCGCGCTCGACATGGCCCTCCTCGAAGTTCACCAGCGTGTCGAAGCACAGGGTCATGCCGTAGGTCGACGCCACCAGCCTACGGCCGAACTGGCGCTGTCCATCGGCCGTCTGGATGCCGTCACGCGCGAGCCTGACCTCGCCGTCGGACTCGCCGCGCCTGATGCGCTGCGCGATCACGCGCACGACGTCGGCCGGCAGGCCCGCGGCCTGCAGCGCCTGTTCGGCTGTGCCGCGATAGGGGTCGCGACCGGGCACGCCCCAGGTGCAGCCATGCCGTATCTGGAGACCCGCGGCGCTGCCGGCATGCCGCGCGTCGTCCGACGGCAGGGCCTGACCGACGTCGTGCCAGCCGGCGGGCGGCACGTGCACGACGGCGTTTTGCGACAGCGGCCGCAGAGCGACCGTGCCCTGCGCGGATTCGGACCCGGCGTCGCTGCCCGGACCCCGTCGGTCGGGCGTCACGGCGATGAGGCCCACGGCCGCGACCGCGACGAAAAGCACCGTCAGCGCGCCGGCGACGAGCGGCCGGCGCCGGTCGATATCGGGCGTGGGGCCCGGTTCCAGCAGGCCGCTCCAGCCGCAGGTCACCGACCGGCACTGGAAGCGGAAGACGGGCCCGCGCCGGAGGGAGGCAAACCAGTGATCGGACGCACGCCGGTGTACGCGTGCGAGCTGGCCGGCGCAGCGGGGGCAATGGGGTGGCTTAGCGCCAGGGCCGCGGTTGATGTTGTCGGGACTCATTGGACACGATGTTCGATCCAGTCCCGGCGCGCCGTCGATGCCGCGACCGCGGGGGTGCGGCCTTCGAAACCGGCCGCCGCGAGCACAATGCACGGCAGGCCGGTGCTTGTCGACGACTTGAGACTCCGGAGAACCTCGACGCCAGGCCGCTGATCTCGCGCCGCCAGAAACAAGTCGTGCAGGGTTACCTGTTTCTGGTGCGCGCCAGCGGGCTGCATATCGCCGTCCGGGCAGGGCGTGACCCGGCAGCTCCTCTGACCGCACTCGAATCCGGCCCCGAATCGCTCTTGAAGACCGACCCGCCTCAGGCCCGCCGCAGCACCCGCTGCGGAAACGGGATCTCGACACCCAGCTCGTTCAGCGTGCGCAGGATGACCAGGTTGACCTCGGAGCGCACGTTGCCCTGCCCGTTCTCGGGGTCGGCGATCCAGAAGCCGAAGGTCAGCTCCAGGCCGTCGGCGGCGAAGCTGGTCAACAGCGCGGCGGGGCCGGGGTCGGCCATCACGCGCGGCACGGTGGCCACGGCCTGCACCAGTCGGGGCATCAGCACGTCGAGGTCGGTGCCGTAGGCCACCTGCACCACGGTGTTCAGCAGCAGCTTCGAATCGGCCAGCGAGGCGTTCTCGACACGCTGCGTGATCATCATCTCGTTGGGCACGATGGACTCGCGGCCGTTGATGGCGCGGATGACGGTGAAGCGCGTGCTGATGTCGGTGATGCGGCCCTCGAAGCCGTCGACCTTCACCAGGTCGCCGATGCGCATGCTGCGTTCGGCCAGGATGACGAAGCCGCTGACGTAGTTGGCCGCCAGCTTCTGCAGGCCGAAGCCGATGCCTACACCGATGGCGCCGCCGAGCACGCCCAGGGCGGTGAGATCGATACCCGCCGCCGACAGCGCAAACATCAGGCCGACGAAGAGCAGGATGACGCGCAGCGAATTTGCCGCCATCTTGCGGATGCTGAGGTTGTCGGTGGCGCCGGTCAGCAGCCGCCCTTCGAGCAGCGCCGACAGCCACAGCACCAGCACCAGCACCAGGCCGCCGGTGACGATGCCCTCCAGCAGGTTGCGCACCGAGATCTTGGTGCTGCCGATCTTCCAGGTGATCTGATCCAGTTCCTGCAGCACCACCGGCAGCACGCCGGTGAGCCACAGCACCACGGCCAGCCAGATCACCCACGACAGGCTGCGCTCGACCACGCGCACCAGCTGCGAATCGGGGAAACTGGCACGCAGCACGCGCACCGTGAGCCGGATGACGGCCAGCGACAGCAGCACCGGCACCACCAGGCGGAACACGGCGATCGGCAGCACCCCCTGCAACGCCCAGCGCGCCGCCACGGCCAGCAGCAGCGCCAGCAGCGGGAAGAAGACACCGTCGACGACGCCACGGCCGTACCACATCGAACCCTTGCGGGGCTCGGGGCCTCGCGCCAGCCGCACGATGCCCCAGGCCAGCAGCAGGCAACCCGCCAACACGCCCAGCTCGATCAGTGCGCTGGGCTTGAGCAGGGCATCGATGAGCCGGCCGAGCTCCTCGGCCGTGAACGGGCTCGCCATCGTCGGCGCGGCTTCAGGCCACGTCGGCCAGCACGCGCACGTGCGCGGCCACGCTGCGCGCCAGCGCGCTGAGCACGTAACCGCCTTCCAGGCACGACACGATGCGGTTCTTGGCGTGCCGGCGCGCCAGTTCGACCAGGCGCTTGGTGATCCACTCGTAGTCGGCTTCCACCAGGCCGAGCTGGCCGAGGTCGTCCTCGCGGTGGGCGTCGAAGCCGGCGCTGATGAAGATCATCTCGGGGCGGAACTCCTCCAGCGCCGGCATCCACATCGCGTCGATGGTCTCGCGGATGGCCGGCCCGCGGGTGTAGGGCGCGATCGGCACGTTGACCATGTTCGTGCCCTTGGGCACGGCGCCGCTGTAGGGGTAGAGCGGGTGCTGGAAGAAACTGCACATCAGCACGCGCTCGTCGCCGGCGATGATGTCCTCGGTGCCGTTGCCGTGGTGCACGTCGAAGTCGATGATGGCCACGCGGGCCAGGCCGTGCACGTCCAGCGCATGGCGCGCGGCGATGGCCACGTTGTTGAAGAAGCAGAAGCCCATGGCCTCGTCGCGCGTGGCGTGGTGGCCCGGCGGGCGCACGCTGCAGAAGGCGTTGCGCGCGCGGCCGGCGAGCACGTCGTCGGTGGCGGCGACGGCGGCGCCGGCGGCGCGCAACGCGGCGGCCAGCGTGGCCGGGCAGGCCACGGTGTCGGGGTCCAGGTTCTTGGACTTGCCCTCGGAGCGCACCTGTTCCAGCAGGTCCTTGATCTCGGTGACGTAGTGCGTGGTGTGGGCGCGCTCTATCTGCTCGAGCGTGGCGCTGGGCGCGTCGCGGAACTCTAGCGCGATGTCCAGGCCGGTGGCCAGCAGGTGGTCGGATATGGCATCGAGCCGTGCCGGGCATTCCGGATGGCCGGCGCCCATGTCGTGCAATCGGCAATCGGGATGGCTGTAGAACACGGTGCTCATCTGGAAATCCGGTCTCCGCAATTCGGGTATGGTGCCGCGCATGGATGTACAGCTTGCGCGCCAGCTCTCACGGCTGGTGGATCAGATTAGCACGATCGTCGTTGGCAAGAGGCCGCAGATCGAAGACTGCGTGGCCTGCCTGCTGGCCGGCGGCCACCTGCTGATCGAAGACGTGCCCGGGGTCGGCAAGACCACCCTGGCCCATACCCTGGCCAGCAGCCTGGGCCTGGGTTTCCGGCGGGTGCAGTTCACCGCCGACCTGATGCCCAGCGACCTCATCGGCGTCAGCGTCTTCGAACGCGCGAAAGACGCCTTCGTCTTCCACCCCGGCCCGGTATTCGCCCAAGTGCTGCTGGCCGACGAGATCAACCGCGCCGGTCCGAAGACCCAGAGTGCGCTGCTGGAAGCGATGGAAGAGCAGCAGGTCTCGGTGGAAAACGAGACGCTGCCGCTGCCCAGGCCGTTTTTCGTGATCGGCACCCAGAACCCGAGCGACCAGCTCGGCACCTACCCGCTGCCCGAGAGCCAGCTCGACCGCTTCCTGCTGCGCATCACGCTGGGTTACCCCGACCGCGCCGCCGAACGCGAGCTGCTCACCGGCGGCGACCGCCGCGCCGCCGCGCTGGCGCTGCGCCCGGTGCTGGGCACCGACGAACTGCTGGCTGCGCAGCAGGCGGTGCTGGCCGTCCGCGCCGCCGACCCGCTGCTCGATTACCTGCAGGCCCTGATCGCGGCCACGCGTTCGGGCGCCTGGTTCGTCGAAGGCCTGTCGCCGCGGGCCGGCATCGCCGTGCTGCGCGTGGCGCGGGCACGCGCGCTGATGGCCGGCCGCGACTACGTGGCGCCCGACGACATCCAGGCCATCCTGCCGCAGGCCATCGCCCACCGGCTGACGCCCGTGGCCGGCGCCGGCCGTGGCGCGGTGGAACAGGTGCGGGCGATGGTCGAGGCCACGCCGATACCGTGAGCGGCGAGGGTTTCCCCACGGCGAACGACAGCTCGGCGGGCCCGGCCGAAGGCCGTGGGGCGCCGCGATGAACACGGCTGCGCTGCCGCCGCTGCAGGGACGGAAGGCCTGGTCGCCTCGCGCGAGCTTCAGGCGCTGGCTGGAAAGCCGCCTGCCGCAGACCGACACCTGGCTGCTGGGCCAGCGCAACGTCTACATCCTGCCCACGCGCGCCGGCTTCACCTTCCTGGCCACGCTGCTCGTCATGCTGATGGCCAGCATCAACTACCAGCTCAACCTGGGTTATGCGCTGACCTTCCTGCTGGCCGGCGCCGGCCTCGTCAGCATGCACCTCACGCACGGCAACCTGCGCGGGCTGACGCTGCACCTTCGCCCGCCCACGCCTGTGTTCGCGGGCGACCCGGCTGTGCTGGAAGTGGTGCTGACCAACCCCGGCCACGAACGCCACGCGCTGGCACTGCGCTTCGGGACACCGGACGCCGACGCGCCTTCGGCGGCCGACCCCTGCGTCTGGTGCGACGCGCCGCGCCAGGGCGAAGCCCGTGTGCACCTGGCCCTGACCCCTTCGCGGCGCGGCTGGCATGCCGTGCCCACGCTGCACGTCGAGACACGTTTTCCCTTCGGCCTCTTCCGCGCCTGGACGGTGTGGCGCCCGGCCGCGCGCGTGCTGGCCTGGCCGCGCCCCGAACAGCCCGCGCCGCCGCTGCCGCAGGGTGGCACCAGCGCGGGAGACGAACACGCGGCGCGGCGAGGCGCTGGCAGCGAACTCGACGGTGTGCGCCCCTGGCGGCGCGGCGACACCATGCGGCAGGTGGTGTGGAAGAAGGTCGCGCACAGCGGTGAACTGGTGAGCCGCGAAACCGCCGGCGCCGCGCAGCGCGAACTCTGGCTGCACTGGCACGACACCCACGGCGCCCATGGCAGCGATGTCGACCCGCGCTTGTCGCGCCTGGCCGCCTGGGTGCTGCGCGCCCATGCCGACGGTATCGACTTCGGTCTGCGCCTGCCTGGGCGGGAACTGCCGCCGGGGCAGGGCGAAGCGCACCGCCGCGCCGCGCTCGATATGCTGGCGCTGTGGGCCTGAACACCGTGACGGGCGAGGCCACCACCCCGTCGCCGCCCGCTGCACGCAACGGCGCCGCCCGCTGGGCCGAGCGCCTGGCCCATCTGCCGCGCGAGACCCGTGACACGCTCTTCCACCTGCTCGTCATCGGCTGGACCATCGCGCCGCACACGCTGCACCTTCCCGTTTGGTGCGGCGCCATGGCCGCCGTCCTGCTGGCCTGGCGCGCGCGGCTGGCGCTGACGGGCGGCACGCTGCCCGGCCGCTGGACCGTCATCGCGCTGCTCTTGCTGGCCACCGGCGGCACCTTCTGGAGCGAACGCACGCTTCTGGGCAAGGAAGCCGGTATCACGATGCTGGTGGTGCTGATGGCACTGAAGACGCTGGAACTGCGCGCGCGGCGCGACGCGCTGGTCGTCTTTTTCCTTGGCTTCTTCCTGGTGCTCACGCACTTCCTCTACTCGCAGAGCCTGGGCACAGGGCTTTGGATGTTGGTGGCGGTGTGGGGGCTGCTCACGGCGCTCACACTCGCGCACATGCCGGTGGGCCGGCCGACGCTGCGGCGCGCCGGCGCGGTGTCGGCGCGCGCCGCCGCGTTGGGTGTGCCGCTGATGGTGCTGCTGTTCGTGCTCTTTCCGCGCATCGGCCCACTGTGGGGGCTGCCGCAGGATGCCCAGGGCCGCACCGGCCTGTCGGGCAGCCTGCGGCTGGGCGGCGTGGCCTCGATCGCAGAGGACGACAGCATCGCGATGCGCCTGCGCTTCTTCGGCGCCGTGCCGCCGCCCGAGGCCATGTACTTCCGCGGCCCGGTGCTCGCCGCCTTCGATGGCCGCGAGTGGACCCGCGGTCGCTCCAGCTTCCCGTCCGCGCTGCTGCCGCCGCTGAACCTTGCAGTGATCGGCGAGCCGCTGCGCTACGAGATGACGCTGGAGCCCAGCCGCCTGCCGCTGCTGCCGCTGCTGGAGATGACCCCCGACCGTGCCGACGCCGCACCCGCCGTGGCCGGCTTCCGCGCCGCGCTCCGCCCCGACGGCCAATGGCAACTCGAACGGCCTCTGCACGAACGGGTGCGCGTGCAGGCCAGCGCCTGGCTGCAGCACCGTCACGGCCCGCGCGAAGACGTGATCGGCCTGCGCGACTTCGTCGACCTGCCGCCCGGCGCCAACCCGCGCACGCTGCAGTGGGCGGTCGACCTTCGCCGCCAGCCCGGCCTGCAGGACGCCGACGCAAGCACGCTGGCCCAAGCCGTGCTGCGGCACATCCGCAGCGGCGGCTACACCTACACGCTCGAGCCCGGCCCCTACGGCGTGGTGAACGAACGCGACGCCATCGACGAGTTCTGGCTCGACCGCAGGCTGGGTTTCTGCGAACACTTCGCCAGCGCCTTCGTCGTCGTGATGCGGGCGCTGGACGTGCCGGCGCGCATCGTCACCGGCTACCAGGGCACCGACCCCGACGTGCAGGACGGCTGGTACGTCGTGCGCCAGCGTAACGCCCACGCCTGGGCCGAAATCTGGCAGGCGGGCACGGGCTGGATGCGCGTGGACCCCACCGCCGCCGTGGCGCCGGAGCGTGTGCAGCGCGGCCGCAGCCTGGTGGCGCCGCCAGGCGTCGTGGCCGGCGCCGTGAACAGCCTGGACCCGGCGCTGGCCGACCGCCTGCGCAAGGCCTGGGAGACCGTCGACAACCGCTGGAACCAGTGGGTGCTGAACTACTCGCGCGGCCAGCAGTTCGACCTGCTGCGTGAGTTGGGGGTCGACGCGCCCAGTTGGCAGGAACTGGCCAAGCTTCTGGTCCTGGTGATCTCGGGCGTGGCGCTGGCCGGTGCCGGCTGGGCCTGGTGGGACCGCCGCCGGCAGGACCCCTGGCAACGCCTGCAGCAGCGTGTATTGCAGCGCCTGCAGTCGCTAGGCGTAGCCGTGCTGCAGCACCACCCGCCGCGCGAGCGTGCCGCGCGCGTGCGCGCGACGCTGGGCCACGCCGGCGAGGGTGCCGCCCTGCTGCTGGACGACCTGGACCGCCAGCGTTACGCGCAGCCCGGTTCGCCGCTGCCGCAGCGCGGCTGGTGGCGGCGCTTCCAGGCGGCGCTGCGCGAGGCACGCGCCTGAAGCCACGCCGCTGCCCGCCCCCGGCCGCAGGCTTTGCACTCCTTTACGCCCGATGCGGTCAACCCGGGCGCAGACTCCGCACGTTGAGCGGCACATGAACACCCCGAACGCACGCACCTCCACCGCGGCCCTGGCACTGGCCAGCCTGTTCACGCTGAGCGGCTGTGTCGTTGCCCCCGTCGGCCCGCCGTCCCGCCATGCCTACCCGGGCTACCGCAGCGCGCCGCCGCCCCCGGTGGCCGTGGCGCCGCTGTACTTCTACCCGTTGCTGCGCCAGCCCGAACACGTACAGGACCGCGACCGCTACGAGTGCTACCGCTGGGCGGTGCGCGAAACCGGCACCGATCCCGGCATGACGGCCGTGCGCAGCCAGGGCAGCGAGGTGGTGCGCGAGCGCAACTACTACCCGCCGGGGCCCAGCGGCGCCGATGTGGTGGGTGGCGCCGCCACCGGCGCCATCCTCGGCGCGGCCATCTCGTCGCCGCGCCACGCCGGCGCCAATGCCGTCATCGGTGCCATCTTCGGCGCCGCGTTGGGCGCTGCCGCCGGCGATGCGCGCAACCGGGCCTACGAAGATGCACAAGCACGCCAGGCCGAGGCCGCCGAACGCGCCCGCGCGCCGTCGAACAACTTCCGCCGTGCCATGTCGGCCTGCATGCAGGGGCGGGGTTACCAGGTGGAGTGAGGACACCAGCATGAAACGCATCCGCCACACGATGACCAACCGCCTGGGCCAGGCCGCCGCGCTGGTGCTCGGCGTGCTGCTGGTGGCGGGAACGGCGCAGGCCGACCCGCGCGAACGCGACAGCGGCCGGGGTGGCGACGCGCACCGCAGCGGCCCGCCCGCGCGCGTGAGCCCGGCGCCCCAGCGCGCCGAGACACAGCGCTGGTACGACGGCGCCCATGGCCACAACCACTACTACCCGCGTCCGGGCTGGGCCGTGCGCTCGCTGCCGCCGCGCGCGAGCATCACCTTCTGGGGCGGTGTCGGCTACAACTATTTCGACGGCATCTGGTACACCGGCGGGCCCCATGGCTACGTGGTCGTGCGGCCGCCCATCGGCATCGTGATCACCGACCGCCCGGCCCTGGCCACGGTGCTGGCCATCGGCGGCCTGACCTACCTCTACGCCAACGGCGTCTACTACCGCGAGCAGCCGGGTGTCGGCTACGAGGTGGTTCCGCCGCCGGTGGACGGCGAAAGCACCGGCGCGCGCGGCAAGACCTATATCTACCCGAAGCAGGCACAGAGCGCCGAGCAGCAGGCCACCGATGAGTACGAGTGCCACAAGTGGGCCGTGACGCAGACCGGCTTTGACCCCAGCATTGCCGCCACGGGCCAGTCGGCCAGCACCACGCCGGTGCGGCGCAGCGACTACGAACGCGCTCGCGGCGCCTGCCTGGAAGGCCGCGGCTACACCGTGCGCTGACGGCCGCCCGCGCACGGGCCCCGGGCGGCGCAGCGGGTCTCGATAATGTGCCGATGTCCTCCGATCTGACCTCGCGCCGTCATCTGCTGGCGCTGGCGGCCGTGCTGCCGCTGCAGGCCTTGGCTGCGCCGGCATCGGCGCGCCGCAAGCCGCGCACCAAGCCCGTCGCCGAGCCCACCTACGCCGACCATCCTGCCGCAGCCGCCTTCGCGGCACGCGTCGCAGCGCATCATCAACTCGACGTCGACTGGCTGCGCGCCCAGCTTTCTCAGGCCCGGCGCATCGAGGCCGTGCGCAAACTCGTGATGCCGCCGCCGGCCGGCACCGCAAAGAACTGGGCCGCCTACCGCAGCCGCTTCGTCGAGCCGCAACGCATTGCCGCCGGCATGGCCTTCTGGCGCGCACACGAACGCTGGCTGGCCGAGGCCGAAGCGCGCTGGGGTGTATCGCCCGAGGTCGTGGTGGCGATCATCGGCGTCGAGACCTTCTACGGCCGCGTCACCGGCAACTTCCGCCTCGTCGACGCGCTGGCCACGCTGAGCTTCGACTTCCCCACCGGCCGCCGCGACCGCAGCGACTTCTTCCGCAGCGAGCTCGAGGAGTTCTTCGTGCTCTGTGCACGCGAGGACCGCGACCCGCAGACCGTCAAGGGCAGCTATGCCGGCGCGATGGGCCTGCCGCAGTTCATGCCCGGCAGCGTGAACCGCTGGGCGGTGGACTTCGACGACGACGGCCATGTCGACTTGCTGGGCAACGGCGCCGACGCGGTGGGCAGCGTGGCGCACTACCTCGCGGCCTTCGGCTGGCAGAGAGGGTTGCCCACGCACTACGCGGTGGCCGTGCCGGTGGACGCCACCGACCGCGCCACGCTGCTCGGGCCCGACATCCTGCCCAGCTTCACGGCCGCGCAGTTCGATGAACGCGGCGCCGAACTCGACGCCGACGGACGCGCCCACGAAGGCCTGCTGGCGCTGGTGGAGCTGCAGAACGGCGAGCGGGCCCCCAGCTACGTGGCCGGCACGACCAACTTCTACGCCATCACGCGCTACAACTGGAGCAGCTACTACGCGATGGCGGTGATCGACCTCGCCCAGGCGCTGCGCGCGCAGCGCGACGTTCGCTGAAGCCGGAACAGCCTTGCGCCCGCCAACGCCGCCGGCGCGGCGCAAGGCTCATGCCGCCATCGGCACCAGGAAGTCGCGGCTGATGCCGACGCCGATATCGTTGACCCGGTCGAGGAACTCGGTCAGGTAGGCGTGCAGGCCCGTGGCCAGGATCTCGTCGATGCGGCCGTACTGCAGGTCGCTGCGCAGGCGGCCGGCGCGGCGCAAGGTTTCGCTGCTCTGCTCGTTGGCCACCAGCTTCAGGTTCAGCACCACGTCGTTGAGACAGGCCGCCAGAGAGCGCGGCATGTCGGGGCGCAGTATCAGCAGTTCGGCAACTTTCTCGGGATGGATGACGTTGCGGTAGACCTTGCGGTAGATCTCGAAGCCCGAGACCGAACGCAGGATCGCGCTCCAGTGGTAGAAGTCGACCTCCAGCCCTTCCTTGGCTGCGCCGGGGCCGAAGTAGTCGCCGCCGGCCAGCGCCTGAAACTTGACGTCGAGCAGTCGCGCAGTGTTGTCGGCCCTTTCCAGGAAGGTGCCGATGCGCAGGAAGTGCAGCGCCTCGTCCTGCAGCATGGTGCCCACGGTGACGCCGCGGCTCAGGTGGCTGCGGAACTTGACCCACTCGAACAGGCTACCCGGGTCGCGCTCGAAGGCATCGCCCTTGAGCATGCGGGTGAACTCGAGCCAGGTCTGGTTCTGCGTCTCCCAGACTTCGGTGGTCAGCGCACCACGCACGGCGCGGGCATTCTCGCGCGCGGCGCGCACACAGGAGACGATGCTCGACGGGTTGCTCTCGTCGCGCACCATGAAGTCCATGACATTGCGGGCCGTGACCTCCTGGTACTTCTTCGAGAAGCTCGAGGTCAGTTCGCTGATCGAAAGCAGGCCTCTCCAGCCCTGCTCGGACATGTCGGCGCTTTGCGGCAGCAGGCTGGTCTGGTAGTTGACGTCCAGCATGCGCGCGGTGTTTTCGGCCCGCTCCATGTAGCGCGCCATCCAGAACAGGTGGTCGGCGGTGCGTGACAGCATGGTCAATCCTCCAGAACCCAGGTGTCCTTGGTGCCACCGCCCTGCGACGAATTGACCACCAGCGAACCTTCCTTCAGCGCCACTCGGGTCAGCCCGCCCGGCACCGTCTGCACATGCTTGCCCGAACTCAGCACATAGGGCCGCAGGTCGATGTGGCGCGGCGCCACGCCGCTTTCGACGAAGGTCGGGCAGGTGCTCAGCGCCAGCGTGGGCTGGGCGATGTAGTTGTCGGGCCGGGCCTTCACCACGGCCTTGAATTCCTCGAGCTCGGCCTTCGTTGCCGCCGGCCCGACCAGCATGCCGTAGCCGCCGGCGCCGTGCACTTCCTTGACCACCAGCTCGGCCATGTGGTCCAGCACGTAGGCCAAGCCGTCCTTCTCGCGGCACAGGTAAGTGGGCACGTTGTTGAGGATGGGCTTCTCGCCGAGGTAGAACTCGATCATCTTCGGCACGTAGGGATAGATGCTCTTGTCGTCGGCGATGCCGGTGCCCACGGCATTGCTCAGCGTGATGTTGCCGGCGCGGTAGACATCCAGCAGACCTTCGCAGCCCAGCGTGCTGTCGGCACGGAAGTGCTTGGGGTCGATGAAGTCGTCGTCGACACGGCGGTAGATCACGTCGACACGCCGCGGGCCCTGCGTGGTGCGCATGTAGACGTAACCGTCCTTCACGAACAGGTCCTGGCCCTCGACGAGCTCGACGCCCATCTGCTGCGCCAGGAAGGCGTGCTCGAAGTAGGCGCTGTTGTACATGCCGGGGGTCAGCACCACCACGGTGGGTTCGTTGACGCCGGCCGGCGCCACGGCGCGCAGCGTCTCGAGCAGCAGGTCGGGGTAGTGCGCCACCGGCGCGACGCGGTGTATCGAGAACAGCTCGGGGAAGAGCCGCATCATCATCTTGCGGTTCTCGAGCATGTAGCTCACGCCGCTGGGCACGCGCAGGTTGTCTTCCAGCACGTAGTAGTCGCCACCGCCCGTGGCATTGCCGGCGCGCACGATGTCGATGCCCGAGATGTGCGAATACACCTGCCCCGGCAGGTCGACGTTCATCATCTCGGCGCGGAACTGCGAGTTCTTCAGCACCTGATCGGCAGGCACGACGCCGGCCCGCAGGATGTCCTGCTCGTGGTAGACGTCGTGGATGAAGCGGTTCAGCGCCGTCACGCGCTGGGCCAGGCCGGCTTCCATCGCCGCCCATTCCTGCTGCGGGATGATGCGAGGGATGAGGTCGAAGGGGATCAGCCGCTCGGTGCCGGCGCCGTCCTCGTCCTTCGCGCCGTAGACGGCGAAAGTGATGCCGACGCGGCGGAAGATCATCTCGGCCTCTTCCCGGCGCGCCTGCATGGTTTCGCGCGCCTGGCGGTCGAGCCAGCGCTGGTAGATGCGGTACTGCGCGCGGATCTCGTGGTCCGGCGTGTGCATTTCGTCGAAAGCCGGCTTCATGGTGTTTTTCGCTCCATCAGGGCATCTCTAGCAACTCGCGTTCCGGGTCGGTGCCGGGGGGTTCCAGGACGTGCGTCCGCACCGCCACGGTCAGGGTGTGGCGGCCGCCGCCGCGGATGACGCCCCGCAAAGGCGTGACGTCGCCGAAGTCGCGCCCCACGGCCACGCGCACGTGGCCGCTGCCGGGGATGAGATCGTTGGTGGGATCGAGGTCGAGCCAGCCGTCCTCGGGCACCCCCGGCGTGCCCGGGCACCACACCTGCACCCAGGCGTGGGAGGCGTCGGCGCCCTGCATCGTGGCGCCGTCCTCCGGCGCATAGGTCAGCAGGTAGCCGCTGACGTAGCGCACCGGCAGGCCCAGCATGCGCATGGCGCCGGCCATCAGGTGGGCGAAATCCTGGCAGACGCCGCGCTTGTGCGCCCACACCTCGGCCAGCGGGGTGTCGATGTCGGTGCTCTGGCTCTCGTAGCTGAAGTCGGCGTACACGCGGTGCATCAGCTCGATGGCCGCCTCGGCCACCGGGCGCCCGGGGCGGAACGACAGCGCGGCGTAACGCCGCAGCGGCGCCAGGCGGGGCACGTAGGGCGAAGGCAGCGCAAACTCCAGCGCCTGTTGAAAGGGCGCCTGCGCCACGTAGCGCAGGCCCTCGGCCAGTTCCTGCCACGGCGGCGACGCCGCCGCCTGCAGGCCGGCAAAACGCGGTTCCACGCGCACACGGCTGCGGGCGCGCACGTGCAGGCTGGCGTGCGGCTGCGCCAGGCTGAAGTGACAGTCGGCGTTGCCCAGCGCGTCCTGGCCATCGCGGCGGTGCCCCGGCTCGGGTTCGATGCTCAACTCGAAGGCCAGCAGTTGCTGGTGCGCGTCGGTCAGCGGCTGCAGGTGCGCCAGGTGATGGGCCAGCGACACCGGCGCCGCGTAGTCGTAGCGCGTCTCGTGCGTGACTTCCAGGAGCACGGCGTCCATCTCAGTACCGCCCGGCCGTTCCGAAGGTACTGAGCGCCCCCTCGGGGGGCAGCGAACAAAGTGAGCTTGGGGGCTTCACCTCAAATCCTTTGGTCGACACCCTGGGCGAGGGTGAAGTAGCGTTCACCGACGCGGTCGGCCAGTACTGCGGCGCGGTGGCCCAGCGTCACCGACAGCGAACGCAGCGCCTGCGCAATGACGGCCTCGTCGGCACCACGCAGCGATTCCAGCGTCAGCCCGGCGCCTTCGGCCGGCAGCAAGTCCAGCAGCGGCTGCTGCGTCTCGGGCGGGCCGGGCAGCTTGCCGATCTCGGTGCGCAGCCGGCGCAGCACGCCGGCGAAGGAGCGCGGGATGGCGCTGTCCAGCACCAGCATGTCGGCCACCGCCAACAGGTCCTCGTGGCGCTGGTAGCGGGCGCGGAAGGTGATGATGCTGTCGAACAATTCCAGCAACAGGTCGATGCCGGCGGCGCTGCCCAGCGCCTGGTTCTCCAGGAAGATGCGCAGCCGCGTCGACACGGCGATCAGGCGCTCGGTCAGGCGGCCCACGGTCATCAGGCGCCAGCCGTGGTCTCGCGTCATGCGGTCGCTCTGCGCGCCGGTCGCGGCGGCCAGCTGCAATGCCAGCCGGTCGAGCGCCGGCAGCACTTGCGTTCGTGCGGGCAGTTCGCCGGGCGCCGTCTCCAGCGCCTGGGCGAAACCTTCGCGCATGGCGCGGATGAGGCCCCAGTGCTCGGCCGACAGGCGTTCGCGCAGCGCCATCGAGGCGCGCTCCAGCGCCGCCAGGTTGAAGGCCACGCTGGCCGTGCCCTCGTGCCCGTCGGTGCGGCCCAGCCCGGCAAGCAGCGCACGCTCGAACAGCGTGGCGCTCTGCACCAGCGTGGGCACGCCGTGGGGCGCCAGGCCCACGCGCACGGCCAGTGCCGACAGCGCCTGCAGCACCTCGGGTGGCGCGTCGCTGTCGGCGTCGATGAGCAGCAGCGTCGCTCGCGCCAGGCGCACCAGCTGCTCGGTGCGCTCGGTGTAGCGGCCCAGCCAGAACAGGTTTTCGCCGGTGCGGCTGCTGACGGGCCGGCGGCGCTGCGCGATGTCGTCGACCTGCAGGCGCTGCGGCAGCATGCTGAAGGTGTCGACCGGGCCGTCGGTGAGCACCCACGTGTCGAGGCTGGAGCCGCCACGCTGCATGCTGACGCTGCCGTCCTCGCGCCGGGCGACACGCGTCATGCCGCCCGGCAGCACGTGCCAGCGGCCACCACCGTCGGCAATCGCATACACGCGCACCATCGCAGGGCGCGTACTGAGTGCACCTTCGCCCCAGATCGGGGCGCGCGAGAAACGCAGCCGCCCTTGCACCGTCCAGGCGTCGGGGTCGTCGTCGATGGCGGCCGATTGCGACTGGCGCAGCTGCGACGTCCGCCCACCGGCCGGGAAGGTGCTGCGCACGATCTTGTCGTCGAGGTGGTGGCGCACGTCGGCCCAGGCCGCCGACTCGCCGCACCACCAGGTGGGCAGCGAGGGCAGCAGCAGCGCTTCGCCGGTCAGCCGCTCGGCGATACCGGGCATGAAACCCTGGATGGCCGGCGATTCGAGGAAGGCGCTGCCCAGCGCGTTGGCCATCACCACCGTGCCGGCACGCGCCGCCTGCAGCAGGCCGGGCACGCCCAGGGCGCTGTCGGGGCGCAGTTCCAGCGGGTCGCACCAGTCGTCGTCCAGGCGGCGCAGCAGGCCGTGCACGGGCTCCAGGCCTTCCACCGTCTTCAGGTAAAGGCGCTCGCCGCGCACGGTGAGGTCGCCGCCCTCGACCAGCGGCACGCCCAGGTAGCGCGCCAGGTAGGCGTGCTCGAAGTAGGTCTCGCTGTAGAGGCCGGGGGTCAGCAGCACGACCCGCGGGGCGCCGTCGCCCAGGGTGTGGGCCACCTCGCGGGCGGCGGCCTCCAGCGTGTCGAGCAGGCGCCGGTAGCTGCTGGCGATGTGCTGCACGTGCAGGTCGCGGAAGGCTTCGGGGAACTGGCGCGTGGCGACGAGCCGGTTGTGCATCACGTAGCCCAGCCCCGACGGGCCCTGCGTGCGCTGCGCCACCTGCCACCAGCGGCCGTCGGGCCCGCGTGCGATGTCGAAGGCGGCGATGAACAGGTGCATGCCCAGCGGCGGCGTGACGCCGATCATCGGCCGCAGCCAGCCCGGGTGGCGCAGCAGCAGCGCCGGCGGCAGCAGGCCTTCTCGCAGCAGGTGCTGCGGGCCGTAGAGGTCCGTCAGCATGCGCTGCAGCAGTTCGGCCCGCTGCACGACGCCGGCCTCGATGCCGGCCCATTCGGCCGGCTCGATCAGCAGCGGCAGCAGTTCCAGCGACCAGGCGCGCGCCGCGGCACCGACCTTGGGGTCGTCGCTGAAGACGTTGTGCGTGACGCCGTCCATCTGGATGCGTTGCGCCACCTGGCCGACGCGGCGATCGAGTTCGTCGGCCAGTTCGGTACCGGCAGCGGGCGCCGGCAGTGCCAGCGCAAAACGTCGCCAGGCGTCGCGCAGCGTGCCGTCGGGCTGGCGCAGTTCGTCCCACACTCCCGTTTCGGCCGGCAGGGCGCGCGAGCTCAGCGTGTGCAGCGCTGCGGGGCCGACGCCGGGGGCGGCGTCGAAGGGCAGCGAACTCTGCGACTGGGACTGCGACTGCGATTGCGCCATGACGCCCGGAATTGCCCGACCGCTCAGACCCGCAGGTCCATCGTGAACGGATGCTCCAGGCTCGGTGCGGCCACCTGCACGTCCACCGTGCCCGGCGTGTGGCCGAAGCGGAAGAAGCGCGACAGGCGCCGGCTCTCGGCCTCGTAGCTGTTGACCGGGAAGGTCTCGTGGCTGCGGCCGCCCGGGTGCGCCACGTGGTAGCGGCAACCGCCCATGCTGCGGCGATGCCAGGTGTCGACGAGGTCGATGGTCAATGGCACGTGCACCTTGATCGTCGGGTGCAGCGCGGAAGGCGGCTGCCAGGCGCGGTAGCGCACGCCGCCGACGAACTCGCCCACCCGCCCGGTGGACTGCAGCGGCAGCGCGCGGCCGTTGACCGTCACCACGTGACGGTTGCCGTTGAGGCCCGTCGCCTTGACTTCCAGCCGTTCCAGCGACGAATCGACATAACGCACCGTGCCGCCGGCCGAACCCTCTTCGCCCATCACGTGCCAGGGTTCGAGCGCGTTGCGCAACGTGAGCTCGACGCCACCCACCGCGATGTCGCCGATGAGCGGGAAGCGGAAGGCGAAGTGCGGCGCGAACCAGGCCGGGTCGAAAGCGAAGCCGGCCGCGTTCAGGTCGGCCATCACGTCGTCGAAGTCGATCTGCACGAAGGTGGGCAGCAGGAAGCGGTCGTGCAGACCGGTGCCCCAGCGTGTCAGCCGCGTGGCGCCGCGGCCGCGGTAGGGTTCCTTCCAGAACCAGGCCAGCATGGCCCGCAGCAGCAGCTGCTGCGCCAGGCTCATGCGTGAGTGCGGCGGCATCTCGAAGGCACGCAGTTCCAGCAGGCCCAGGCGGCCCGTCGGACCATCGGGCGAATAGAGCTTGTCGATGCAGAACTCGCTGCGGTGGGTGTTGCCCGTCACGTCCACGAGCAGGTTGCGCAGCGTGCGGTCGACGATCCACGGCGGCACGCTGCCGTACAGCGCGAGCTGGCGTTCGAGTTCGTCGAGGCCGATCTCGACCTCGTAGACCTGGTCGCCGCGCGCCTCGTCGAAGCGCGGCGCCTGGCTCGTCGGGCCGATGAACATGCCGCTGAACAGATAGCTCAGCGAGGGGTGGTTGTGCCAGTAGGTGATGAGGCTGGCCAGCAGGTCGGGCCGGCGCAGGAAGGGGCTGTCGGCCGGCGTGGCGCCGCCGAGCACGAAGTGGTTGCCGCCACCGGTGCCGGTGTGGCGACCGTCGAGCATGAACTTCTCGGTGGACAGGCGTGTCTGGTGCGCGGCCTCGTAGAGGAACTCGGTGTGGTCGACGAGCTGGGCCCAGCTGTGCGCGGGGTGGATGTTGACCTCGATGACGCCCGGGTCGGGCGTGACCGAAAGCGTCTTCAGGCGCGGGTCGCGCGGCGGCGGGTAGCCTTCGATGACGATCTTCATCGCCAGCTCGGCACAGGTGGCCTCGAGCGCGGCCACGAGTTCGAGGTAATCCTCCAGGTGCTTCAGCGGCGGCATGAAGACGTAGAGCACGCCGCTCTTGCCGCCGTGGGCTTCCTCGGCCTTGGGGCCGTTGCCGCGCTGCGGGTCGCGTACCTCTACGCACAACGCGGTGCGGGTGAGCTCACCGGCCGACTCGAAGTGGCCGGGCACGGCCAGCGGGTCGCGCGGGAAAGGCGTGACGGGGTCGTGCTCGGTGCCCATGCGATCGAGGCCGGTGCCGATGCTGCCGTCACCGGGCGGGCCGGCCACGGCCCCGTGGCCCAGCAGCCCGGCGCCGGCGTCGGCGCTGAAAGCCTCATGGTCCAGGCCTGCATCCCCCAGGCCCACCGAGCCGCCGGCCGGTCGCTGCAGTGCCTGCTGCATGCGCAAGGCCGCGGCCGAAGGCAACGCAGCCTGCGGCGCGAACGGGTCCTGCGCCATCGTCCAGGGCAGGTCACCCTTGGCCGCCCAAGCCTGCGAGTCCAGCGGCAGCCGCCAGCCCATCGGCGAGTCGCCGGGAATCAGGTACATGCGGTCGTCGCGCAGGAACCAGGGCCCGGTCACCCAGGCCGGGCCCGCCGTCGTGGCCTGCCATTCACGCTTGAGCGGCAGCACGTAGCCCACGGCGGCGTCCAGCCCCTGCGTGAAGACGCGGCGCAGGCGCGCACGTTCCAGTTCGTCGTCGAGCCGCGCGTCGAAGGGGTCGACGTTCACCGGCAGCCGGCGTTCGCGCCACAGGTAGTAGTAGGTGTCCTCGTAGGCCGCTTGCACGAAGCTGGTGTCCAGCCCCAGGCGGCGCGTCAGCGTGTGCAGGAAGGTCTTCGCGTCGTCGGCGGTGTAGTGATAGGTCTCGCGCTCGTCGGCGAAGAGGCTGGGGTCGGTCCAGCACGGCTGACCGTCGGCACGCCAGCAGATGCTCAGCGCCCAGCGCGGCAGCTGCTCGCCCGGGTACCACTTGCCCTGGCCGAAGTGCAGGAAGGCGCCCTTGCCGTACTTCGCCGCCAGCTTGTGCACCAGCGCCGTGGCCAGGCCGCGTTTGGTGGGGCCCAGGGCATCGGTGTTCCATTCGGCGGCGTCGCGGTCGTCGACGGCCACGAAGGTGGGCTCGCCACCCTGCGTCAGGCGCACGTCCTGGGCTTCGAGCTTGGCGTCGACTTCGTGGCCCAGCGTTTCGATGGCGCGCCATTGCTCGTCGCTGTAGGGCAGCGTGACCCGCGGCGACTCGTAGATGCGCGTGACCTGCATGTGGTGCGAGAACTCGACCTCGCACTTGTCCACCGCGCCACTCACCGGCGCGGCGGTGCTGGGCTCGGGTGTGCAGGCCACGGGGATGTGGCCCTCGCCGGCGAGCAGGCCGCTCGTGGGATCGAGGCCGATCCAGCCGGCTCCCGGCAGGTAGACCTCGCACCAGGCGTGCAGGTCGGTGAAGTCGTGTTCGGCGCCGCTGGGGCCGTCCAGGCTCTTCACGTCGGGCTTGAGCTGGATGAGGTAGCCCGAGACGAAGCGTGCCGCCAACCCCAGGTGGCGCAGCGCCTGCACCAGCAACCAGCCGGTGTCGCGGCAGGAGCCGCTGCCGTTGGTCAGCGTGACTTCCGGCGTCTGCACGCCGGGCTCCATGCGGATGAGGTAGCGGATGTCGTGCTGCAGGCGCTGGTTGATGCCGACCAGGAAGTCGATGGTGCGCTGCTTCTCCAGGGAAACACTTTCGACGAAGGCCTTGAACTTCGGGGTCAGCGGCGTCTTCGCCAGGTAGGGCACGAGGTCGAGTGCGGCCTCTTCGGTGTAAGTGAAGGGGAAGTTCTCTGCCTCGGGCTCGAGGAAAAAGTCGAAGGGGTTCAGCACCGACATTTCGGCCACGAGATCGACCGTGACCTTGAACTCGCGTGCCATCTCGGGGAAGACCAGGCGCGCCGCGTAGTTGGCAAAGGGGTCCTGTTGCCAGTTGATGAAGTGGCCGGCGGGTTCGACGCGCAGCGAGTAGCTCAGGATGCGGGTGCGGCAGTGCGGCGCCGGACGCAGCCGCACGACCTGGGGGCCGATCGTGACGCGGCGGTCGTAGCGGTAATGCGTGACGTGGTTCAGCGCGACATGGATGGACACGGGCTAGGGCTCCTGGGCTTTCGGGGATCGGCCAGAGGTTCTTGCAAGCGGCGGGCCACCTTGGGGCTCTCTTGGCTGCGGCGTGGGCTTTCAGGGGGCCGCCGCCGCGGAATCGACATGTCGATGATGCCAGTAACGCCTGGCCACATCGCGTGTGCACAGGCCGACTGCGGGCGCGGCGACGTCAGCGTCTGCAGGCCTGCGCGCTGCCGCAGGCCAGGTCCAGGCCCCGCAGCGGTCGCTGCGCACCACGGCGATGCCGCGGGCTTCGTAGCGCGCCAGCACGGGCGGCGCCGGATGACCGAAGCGGCTGCGGTAGCCCGCCTGCACCACGGCTACGCTGGAGCCGACGGCGTCCAGGAAGGCGCCGGTGGAGGAGGTCTTGCTGCCGTGGTGCGGCACCAGCAGCGCGTCGCTGCGCAGCTTGGCCGCGTCGCGCTGCAGCAGCGCGGCTTCCTGGGCGGCTTCGATATCGCCGGTGAGCAGCGCGCTGGCGCCTTCCGCAGCTTGCACGCGCAGCACGCAGCTCAGGGCGTTGGGTTTCAGCGGCAGCGCCAGTTCGGACGGCGTGGGGTGCAGCAGTTCGAAGGCCACGCCGTCCCACTGCCAGCGCTGCCCGGCGATGCAGGGTCGGTGCGGCAGGCCGCGCTCGGTCAGCGACTGGCGCATCGGGTGCTCGTCGGCCAGCGAACTTGACACCGCGGCCACCGGCACGCCGGCCAGCAGCGTGGCGGCGCCGCCCACGTGGTCGCTGTCGCGGTGGCTCAGCATCAGCAGGTCGACCCGCGTCTCGCCACGCGCCCTCAGCAGCGGCAGCAGCACACGCCCGCCGGCATCGGACTCGGGCGTGTAGGCCGGGCCGGTGTCGTAGACCAGCAGGTGGCTGCGCGTGCGCACCAGCACCGCCGTGCCCTGCCCGACATCGGCCGCGACCAGCTCGAACTGCCCCAGCGGCGGGAGCGGCACATGCGGCGCCAGCAACGGCAGCGCCAGCGGCAAGGCCAGCAGGCGCAGGCGCCAGGGCAGCGGCAGCACCGCCAGGGCGCCGGCCAACAGCCCGCAGGCCACGGCCCAGATCGGCGCGGCGGCCGCCGACCACTGCGCCAGCGGCAGGCCGGCCAGCGCCTGAAGTGCATCCGTCAGGCCCTGCACGAGAAAGGCCGCCACGCTCCACAGCGGTGGCAGCAGCACACCCATCATGGCCAGCGGCACGACGAGCAGGGTGACCAGCGGTATCGCCACGAGGTTGGCCGCGAAGCCCACGAGCGATATCTGCTGAAAGAAAACCAGCGTCAACGGCGCCAGGCCCACGGTGGCCACGGCCTGTGTGCGCAGACCCGCCCGGACCGCCTGCGCCGCACGGGCCGGCCAGCCGGCGACCGCGGGCGCCAGACGCTGCGCCGGCTCTGAAGCCACCAACAGCGCCACTGCAAGGAAGGACAGCCAGAAGCCCGGCTGCAACATCGCCCACGGATCGGCCGCCGTGACGGCCAGCGCGGCAGCCAGCAGCACGGCCGGCAGCGGCCAGCGCACACCCGCGCTGCGCAGCAGAACGACGACGGCGATCATGCCCACCGTCCGCTGCGCCGGCACACCCCAGCCCGCCAGCAGCGCGTAGCCGGCCGCGGCCAGCAGCCCGCCCCAGCGGGCCGCCTGCGGCGCGGGCAGCGCCAGCGGCAGCCGAGGGTGGCAACGCCACAGCCAGCCAGTGACGCCGCCAGCCAACCAGGCGAACATCGTGACGTGCAGGCCCGAGATGCTCATCAGGTGCGCCACCCCGGTGATGCGGAAGAGCTCCCAGCCCGCGCGGTCGATGGCGGCCTGGTCGCCAATCAGCAACGCCGCCAGCACACCGGCCGTGGCGGTGTCGCTCACTTGGCGCTGCAGCGCGTCGCGCAAGGTCTGGCGCAGCCTTTCCACCGGCGCTCCGGCGGCGTCGGCCAGCTTCAGCGCCGGCGTCTCGGGGCGCGCGCGCACGGTACCGCTGGCACCCAGGCCGCGTTCGAACATCCACAGCTCCAGGTCGAAACCGTGCGGGTTGAAGCTGCCGTGCGGCTGGCGCAGGCGCACCGGCAGGCGCCAGCGCTGGCCGGCGCGCAGTTCCTCCGCCGGTCCGCTGAGCAGCGCGTCGCCGTCGGGCCCGCGGTACCAGCCCAAGGACAAGCGCGGCGGCAGTGCCACCGGTGCACCGCCCAGCGTTGCGCTCTCGGTGGACAGCACGAAACGGGTGCCGATCAGGTCGACACGCGGCAGCTCGGCCACGACGCCGGTGACGATCAGGTCCGCACCTTCCAGCGCCGCCGGCAGGCCGGCCCGTAGCGCCTGCGAGGCCCGCAACGTGGTGGTGGCAAAGCCCATTGCGCCGGCGCACAGTGCCAGCAGCAGCGCAGCGCCGGCCTGGCGACGCCAGCGCCAGACGGCCAGCGCAAGAAGCGCCGCAGCCACGCCCACTGCCCAGGCCAGCGCGTCAGTCCACAACTCGGCCTGGCGCAGTTGCAGCGCCAGGCCGGCGAACCAGCCGGCCGCCAGCCAACCGCCCCGCAGCGCCGGGCCCCAGACGACGTTCATCGGGCCAGTCTAGGGGCCGGTGTAGCATGCCGCGCCCCCCTCAAGAGCCCCCCCGAAAGTGCCATGACCACCATCGCCGAACGTCTGCAAGCCCTGTCCATCACCCTGCCGCCGGTGGCGGTGCCGGCCGCGGCCTACGTGCCCTTCGTGCGCAGCGGCCCGCTGGTGTTCATCTCGGGCCACATCGCCCGGCGCGAGGGCAAGCCCGTGGTGGGCCAGCTCGGCACGTCGATGGGCACCGAAGACGGCAAGGCCGCCGCGCGCGCCGTGGCCATCGACCTGCTGGGTACGCTGCAGGCGGCCGTGGGCGACCTGGCGAAGGTCAAACGCATCGTCAAGGTGCTCAGCCTGGTGAACAGCGCGCCCAACTACACCGAACATCACCTGGTGACCAACGGCGCCAGCGAATTGCTGGTGGCCGTGTTCGGCCCCGAGGTCGGCGCACATGCCCGCAGCGCCTTCGGTGTGGCGCAGCTGCCGATGGGCGCCTGCGTGGAGATCGAACTCATCGCCGAGGTGGAATGACCTTCGACCCGACGCCGCGCCAGCTTTGCGCCGCGGCCGTGGTGGTGCCGCTGGCCGGCGTGGCCACCGCACTGGTCACCCAGTACGGGCTGGACATGCAGCCCTGCCCCTGGTGTGTGCTGCAGCGCGTGATCTTCCTGGCCATCGCGCTGGCCGCGCTGCCGGGGCTGCTGGCCGGTGGCACCACGGCGCGATGGTTCAGCGGCCCGCTGATGGGGGTGCTGGCACTGTGCGGCGTGGCCACCGCGCTGTGGCAACACTTCGTGGCTTCGTCAAGCACCTCGTGCGCTCTGACACTGGCCGACCGCATCAACCGCGGCCTGGGGCTGGACGAAGCGCTGCCGCAGGTGTTTGCGTCGTATGCCAGCTGCGCCGAAGCCAAGGCCGCACTGTTGGGCGTGCCCTACGAGTTCTACAGCCTGGCGCTGTTCGTGGGGCTGGGTGCGGCGGCGTCGTGGCTGCTGCGCGGGCAGCGCGGCTGAGCCACAGCCGCGCTGCAGGCAGAGGCATCAGCCTCGGCGACGGCGCGAAGCGAAGGCCGCTCCGCCCAGCGCCAGGCCGACCAGGGCCAGGCTGGCGGGCTCGGGCACCGTCTGGCGCCAGATGAGCTGGTCTTGCTGGCCCGCCGAATCGGCGTAAGGTTTGCCCGACGAGAGCACAAAGAGTTCGTAGTTGACTCTGCTGCTGTAGCCCACCGAGCCGCTGAGCAAAGCGTCCGCGCCTGCGTAGTCCGTTGCGCCAAAGCGGTAGCTGCCACTGGTTTCGCTGAAGGGGACGCCACTGCTGACGTTGAGGGTGTTGTCGGTGTCATAGACCGTGTTCCAGATGGCCAGCTGCAGCGCTGTCGACTGCTTCGAGTCATCGCTTGCGTTCTCGAAAACGCTCGCGCCTTTGACGTAGCTGATCAGGTCCTTCAGCCTGGCCGCCACCCCAGCCTTCGTCGCGAAGTAATCCGCTGCCGAAACGATGGTGTACGAGTTACTGTTGGTCTCGCTGGGGTAGGAAGCACGCAGACCGATGTGCTCGGTCAGTTCCACGCAGTAGGATTCAAACGCGCCGTCGAATGCCCCAAACCCCGTGAGACTGATGGCGAAACCACCTGCGGCCTGGTTGGCGTGCCCAGTCACGCTCACGACGTTACCGCCAGGGTAGGCCCAGTTGGTGAAGCTGACGGTGCCGGCCTGGGCTGTTGCCCCAGCCATGAGCAGCACCGCGGCGGCTGAGGCGCTAAGAAAATGCTTGGTCGACATGGTGCAATCCTGTTCCAGCGACCGGGTTGTCCCGGCCGATAACAGAACGTTACCTATAGACCCCCTGGAACATCACCCCGCGAACCGGGGCTGACCCCTTGCGTGCAGGGGCTGACCGTGATCTAGCTCACAGCGGCTTACGCCGCGTCGCACCCACGCACGCAACAACCGCGCGCGGATCAGCACTCCGCCCTACAGAAGCCGCAGCACCTTCAGCAACCCGTCCACCTTGCGCCCCTTGCGCGCCCGCTTGCCCCGGTGCTCGGCCAGCGCCGCCCACCTCAGCAGCTCTTCCTTGGGCTTGCCTCCGCGCCCGCTGCCCAGCACTTTCAGCTGGTCGGCCAACGTGGCCACCGACAGCAGCGGCGTGGTGGTGTCGACGTCCATCAGCGTCAGCCCGCGCCCACCGCCGGGCTGCAGCTTCAGTTCACTCAACGCGTAGACCAGCAGCCGCCCGTCGGCCGCCAGGCAGGCCACCTGCGTGTGCGCCGGCGCCACCGGCACGGGCGGCAGCAGACGCTCGCCGGCCTCCAGCGTCAGGAAGGCCTTGCCGCCGCGGTTGCGGCCCACCATGTCGCCAACCTTGGCCAGCAGGCCGTAGCCGCCGCTGTTGGCCAGCAGCAGCGTGGTGTCGGCCGCCGCAGCGACGTAGTGCGCGATCTGCGTGCCGGGTTCGAGGTCGATGAGCGTGGTGATGGGCACGCCGTCGCCGCGCCCGCCGGGCAGCAGCGACACGGCCACGCTGTAGACACGGCCGCTTCCGTTCGATGCCGTGCCGAAAACCAGCAGCGGGTCGACCGTGCGCACCAGGAAGTGGCCGTAGAGCGCGTCGCCCGGCTTGAAGGTGAACGTGGCCGGGTCGACCTCGTGGCCCTTCAACGCGCGCACCCAACCCTTGGTGCTGACGACCACCGTCACCGGTTCGTCCAGCACCTTCACCTCGGCCACGGCCTTCTTCTCTTCCTGCACCAGCGTGCGGCGCTCGTCGCCGTGGGCCTTGGCGTCGGATTCGATCTCCTTGATCACGGTGCGCTTCAGCGCCGTGGGGCTGCCGAGGATGTCTTCCAGCTTGCCCTGCTGCTCGCGCAGTTCCTTGAGCTCCTGCTCGATGCGGATGGCCTCCAGCCTCGCCAGCTGGCGCAGCCGGATTTCGAGGATGTCCTCGGCCTGGCGGTCGCTGAGCTGGAAGCGTTCGATCAGCGCCGGCTTGGGCTCGTCGGCGTTGCGGATGATGCGGATCACCTCGTCGATGTTCAGCAGCACCAGCAGCCGGCCCTCCAGCACGTGGATGCGTTCCAGCACCTTGGCCAGGCGGTGGCGCGTGCGGCGCTCGACGGTGGCCAGGCGGAAGCCGATCCACTCGACGAGGATGCGCCGCAACCCCTTCTGCACCGGCCGGCCGTCGCGGCCGACCATGGTCAGGTTCATCGGCACGCTGCTTTCCAGGCTGGTGTGGGCCAGCAGCGTGGTGATGAGCTCGGCCTGCGCCACGGTGCGGCTCTTGGGCTCGAAGACCAGACGCACCGGGGCGTCCTTGCTGCTCTCGTCGCGCACCGTGTCCAGCACGGCCAGAACGGCGGCCTTCAGCTGCACCTGCTCGGGCGACAGCGCCTTCTTGCCGGCCTTCACCTTCGGGTTGGTGAGTTCCTCGATCTCTTCCAGCACCTTCTGCGCGCTGGCCTGCGGCGGCAGTTCGGTGACGACCAGCTGCCATTGGCCGCGCGCCAGGTCCTCGATGACCCAGCGTGCGCGCACCTTCAGGCTGCCGCGGCCGCCGGCATAGGCATCGCGGATGTCGGCCGCGGGGCTGATGATCTGGCCGCCGCCGGGAAGTCGGGCGCGGGCAGCAGCGCGAAGAGTTCGTCGTCGCTCAGCGCGTCGTTCTTCAGCAGCGCGATGATCGCCGCAGCCACTTCGCGCAGGTTGTGGCTGGGCACCTCGGTGGCCAGGCCGACGGCGATGCCGCTGGCGCCGTTCAAGAGCACGAACGGAAGTCGCGCCGGCAGCTGCTTCGGCTCTTCGGTGCTGCCGTCGTAGTTGGGCTGGAAGTCGATCGTGCCTTCGTCGATCTCGTCGAGCATCAGCCTGGCGATCGGGGCCAGCCGCGCCTCGGTGTAGCGCATGGCCGCGGCGCCGTCGCCGTCGCGGCTGCCGAAGTTGCCCTGGCCGTCGATCAGCGGGTAACGCTGGCTGAAGCCCTGCGCCATGCGCACCAGCGCGTCGTAGGCCGCGGTGTCGCCGTGCGGGTGGTAGCGGCCCAGCACGTCGCCGACCACGCGCGCGCTCTTCACCGGTTTCGGTGCGCCGCCGCTGGCGCCGTAGGCCAGGCCCATGCGGAACATCGAGTACAGGATGCGCCGCTGCACGGGTTTGTTGCCGTCACAGACGTCGGGCAGCGCGCGGCCCTTGACGACGCTGAGTGCATATTCGAGGTAGGCACGCTCGGCGTAGTCGGCCAGGGCCAGGGTGTCGGCGGGGTCGGCGGGCGGGGGGTCGAAGAGGTCGTTCATCAGGTTGGACAAGGGGCGTGCGCGCGCGCGGCGCTGGCAAGGGCTGAAGGCCAACACGCGGCTGGCGGTGTCCAGGGAGGGGGTTGGGTAGGTCAGGCGCTCATCGACCCGTTGCCGGCGGCGCGGGTCCGGCGCCGCGGCGTTCAGGGCTTTCGGCCACTTCCTTCCAGCGCCGCCGGCCGGTCCGCGCGTCAGTCCGCTGAACTGGTGGCGTTCAGTGCAATCCAGCGGAACAAGGGCGCTCGTCGGTGTCGCCATCGTCGTCAAGGTGCCCTTCGGCATGGCGCCTTCCGGCAGCACACGCCGCAGGCCGCCGCTGGACGCGGGCTTGCGTCCGGGCCAGTTGCAAGCTCGTACAACACCTGCCCGCTGATCGCGATGCGCTCGGCATCCGGCCTCCGCCAGGCCGCCTTGCCTGCCTGGCCGACGGCACCGGCGCCACTGGCCGGGCCGAAGTAGTCGATCTGCATCGCGGGGTCGCGCCGGTTCCACACCGACCACTGCTTCCAGCCTCGTGGGTCGGCCACCAGCGCATACACCTTCTCGGGCGGCGCAGCGATGCCGATCGAGCGCGAGACGGTGAACTTCGGCGACAGCAGGTAGCCGCCCCCCACCAGCACGGCGGCCAGCGTGAGCAGCACGATCATGATCCACTTGGCGATGCGCATGGCGGGCTCCTGGGGGCGGGGAAGGAGGCGGGCAGTCTGCCGCCGGCGCCGCGGCATGGCAAGCCCGGCTCGCCCGGCGAGCCGACGCGCAGCCAAACTCAGCCGCCTCGAGCCCCAGCGCCACGCGCGCCTGGTATTCGCGGTCGAGCAGGCCCATCACCACCAGGCCGTCGTAGCCGTCCGCGCCTTCGCCGAAGATGCGCACGCTCTCGCGCAGCCGACCTTCCTCGACGAAGCCTTCGCTGGCGTAGAGCGCCAGCGCCCGCGTGTTGAGCGACTTCACGTCGAGCCAGAAGCGGTGCGCGCGCAGGTCGCGGAAGGCCATGCGCTTGAGCAGCCGCACGCAGGCGCGGCCCAGGCCCTGGCCCTTGGTCTGCAGTACCAGGCGCTTGAGTTCGACACTCTTGTGCGGGTTGCGGCAGCCCTGCAGGATGACGAAGCCGTCGCGGCTGCCGCTGGCGCCGGCCTCGACGATGAAGTGGCGGAAGTCGGGGAAACGCAGCGCGCCTTCGTGCTGCGTGCGCTCCCAAGGCGAGATGAACGGGCGGTTGGCGGCGTCGGTCTCCACCGTCTGCACGTAGTCGAGGTCGGACAGCATCGTCGGCCGCAGATGCAGCGGAGGCAGCGGTGGATGCGGTGATGCCGCGTGCTCAGACATCCACTTCCACCTCGTCGCCGCGCAGTTCCATCAGGTCGCGCCGCGCCTGCGCCTCGCCCTTGCCCATGAGCTTGCTCAACAGCACGCCGGTGGCGTCGAAGCCGCGCAGCTGCCAGCTCACGGGCAGGAGGCGCCGCGTCTCGGGGTTCAGCGTCGTGTCCCACAGCTGCTCGGCGTTCATCTCGCCCAGGCCCTTGAAGCGACTGATGCTCCAGCTGCCCTCCTTCGCGCCTTCCTTGCGCAACTTGTCGAGCGCGGCGTCGAGTTCACCGTCGTCCAGCGCGTAGAACTTGGCCGCCGGCCGCTTGCCGCGCGCTGGCGCGTCGATGCGGTAGAGCGGCGGCCGCGCGATGTAGACATGGCCGCGTTCCACCAGCTTGGGGAAGTGGCGGAAGAAGAGTGTGAGCAGCAGCACCTGGATGTGCGAGCCGTCGACGTCGGCGTCGCTCAGGATGCACACCTTGCCGTAGCGCAGGCCGCTGAAGTCGGGCGCGTCGTTCGGCCCGTGCGGGTCGATGCCGATGGCCACCGAGATGTCGTGGATCTCGGTGTTGCCGAACAGCCGGTCGCGGTCGACTTCCCAGGTGTTCAGCACCTTGCCGCGCAGCGGCAGCACGGCCTGCGTCTCCTTGTTGCGGCCCATCTTGGCGCTGCCGCCGGCGCTGTCGCCTTCGACGAGGAAGACCTCGTTGAACAGCAGGTCGCGGCTTTCGCAGTCGGTCAGCTTGCCGGGCAGCACGGCCACGCCGCTGCCCTTGCGCTTCTCGACCTTCTGCGAAGCGCGCTGGCGCGTCTGCGCCTGGCGGATGACGAGTTCGGCCAGCTTCTTGCCCAGGTCGACATGCTGGTTCAACCAGAGTTCGAGCGCCGGCTTCACGTAGGCCGAGACCAGGCGCAACGCGTCGCGGCTGTTCAGGCGTTCCTTGATCTGGCCCTGGAACTGCGGGTCGAGCACCTTGGCGCTGAGCACGAAGCTGGCACGCGAGAAAACGTCGTCGGGCATCAGCTTCACGCCCTTGGGCAGCAGCGAGTGCAGGTCGATGAAACCCTTGATGGCGCCGAAGAGGCCGTCCTTCAGGCCGCTTTCGTGGGTGCCGCCGGCCACCGTGGGGATGAGGTTGACGTAGCTTTCGCGCAGCAGGCTACCGTCGTCGGTGAACGCCACGCACCAGGCGGCGCCCTCGCCTTCGGCGAAGTTCTCGCTTTCGCTGCTCGTCGCGTACTGCGCCCCTTCGAAGAGCGGGATCAGCGGGTCGGCAGCCAGCCCCTGCGTCAGGTAACCGCGCAGGCCGGCTTCGTACTTCCAGGTCTGTGTCTCGGGCTCATTCTGGCCAGCCTTCTCGACCGTCAGCGTCACCGTCACGCCGGGCATCAGCACGGCCTTGCTGCGCAGCAGGTGCACGAGCTCGGCGCGCGGCAGCTCGGCGCTGTCGAAATACTTGACATCGGGCCAGACGCGCACGCTGGTGCCGCGCTTGCGCTCGCCGGCCGTGGCCTTGCGCACCACCAGCGGCTCGGTCACGTCGCCGCCGCCGAAGGCCAGCGTGGCCACCTGGCCTTCACGCCAGACTGTCACCTGCAGGCGCTTCGCCAGCGCGTTGGTGACGCTCACACCCACGCCGTGCAGGCCGCCGCTGAAGCTGTAGGCGCCGCCGGCGCCCTTGTCGAACTTGCCGCCGGCGTGCAGGCGCGTGAAGACGATCTCCAGCACCGGCACCTGCTCCTGCGGATGCAGGCCGAAGGGAATGCCGCGGCCGTCGTCGTCCACCGTGATGCTGCCGTCGGCGTGCATCGTGACGGCAATGCGCTGGCAGACACCGGCCAGGGCCTCGTCGGCGGCGTTGTCGATGACCTCCTGCACCACGTGCAGCGGGTTGTCGGTGCGCGTGTACATGCCCGGCCGCTGCTTGACGGGCTCCAGGCCCTTGAGGACGCGGATCGAGGCTTCGCCGTAGGTATTGTTCTGCTTGATCGAAGGCATCCCGGGATTCTAGGAGCCGGCCCATGGCCGACCGTCCGCCCTGCGGCGGCTGCTCCGCACCGCCCGCGCTCAGGCGCCCGGGCGGTCGAAGCGCATGAACCAGAAGTCCGGGCGCGGCTGTTCGTGCACCACGGCGCCCAGCCGTGTGTAGAACCCCGGGCCATCGGTGCCGAAATAGACACGATCGATGCCCAGCGGCCAGGCCCGGTCCAGCAGCGCAGATACGAGTGCCGATCCGACACCCCGGCCACGCCAGTCTGCGCGCACCACCATGCCAGCCAGCCAGGGGCTCCATTCGGTGTGCCGCTCGTCGTCGTTGTCGACGAGGTTCACGACCCCCACGGCCTCGTCGCCGTGCAAGGCCACCAGGCACAGTGGCACGTGATCGGGCTGCGAGGCCTGCAACAGGCGCGTCGCCATCGCATCGACGGTGGCGCCGGGCACACCGGTCCAGAACGCCTCGTGGATGAGCTCGGCCACGCTGCGACGGTGCCGCGGCGTCTCGAAGAGATGCCGCAGCGTGCACGCTGGGGTGGCTCGCGTCATGGGCGGGCGATGATCGGGCAAGCCGGCCACCGCGCGCAAGCGGCCTCAATGCGCGCTTGCACCCGGCAGCCTTGGCCGGCGTGTCCGACGCCAGACCACGAGCGCCAGCAAACCGGCCAGCGCCAAGGCACCGGCGATGGCAGGCTGCATCACCGTGAACACGACAGGCGCCAGGGCCACCCGCACCAGCGCCCGCGCGCCGGGATGCGGTCGGATGAGTTCAGCCAACGGCGGCGAGACGCGGTAGTACCAGGCCACGAAGGCGCGCCCCGGGGCCGATGGCAGCAGGCGCCGGTCGCGGAAGTCGCGCAGAGCCTGCACCTGGGGCGCCATGTCGCTGCCATACGCGGCGGTGGCGATGAAACAGCCGACGCCGGAGGCGGCGCCCGGTGGTGGCAGACGCGCTGCGAAGGTCGCCACGCAGTTCAGGTCGGCTCCGACGGTGACCTGGCCGTCGCTGCAATCGGCGTCGCCGCTCCAGCCGGCGAAATTCGAGTAGGCGTCGGGCGCCGCCGCCAAGGTGACGACCGTGCCGGCCGGGAAGGAGGCCTGGCAGGCCGTGCCGCAGGCGATGCCCGGCGGCGACGAACTCACGTTGCCATAGCCGCTGCCGGCCCTGGCCAGCGTCAGCATGGCCCGGCCGCCGAGTTCCAGCACACCCTGGCTGGTGGTGAGGTAGGCCGAGCCGCCACGCGGGTGGATGGCGATGGCCCGTGGCATGCTGGCCAGCGGGGCGGCCGGCGCCACGGCCAAGCCGCTCTCGATGGACAGCGCCTGCACCGCGGCGACGCCGCCGGAAACGACATAGACGCGTGTGCCGTCGGGGCTGACCGCCAGCGCCGTCGGCCCCAGGCTCACCGGCACGCTGACCGTCACGCCCGATGCCGTCGCGACACGGCTGACGGTGTGCGCGGCCTTGCTGGCGACGAAGACCGCGCTGCCGTCGGGCGTGACGGCGATGCCGGTCGGCAACGCACCCACCGGCAGCGGCGCCTGCGCAGCCCCGGTCGCTGGGTCGAAGCTGCGCAGCGTGGACGACTGCAGGCCCGTGGTGTCGGCCGCCACGACCCAGGCACGCTCGCCATCGGGAGTGAAGGCCACGCCCAGCGGCGCCTGTCCGGCGGGCAGCACCAGGCGCGACTGAAGACCCCTGTCGGCTGTGCGCCAGACGCCGACCGTGCCGCCGGGCAGACCGTCGCTGGCCGCGAGCAGCGCGCCGTCGGGGCTGATCGCCAGGCCCTGGGGGTTGTCGAGCGCGCCGTCGCCCAGCGGCGTGACGATGGTGCCCAGCACCGTGGCCACGGCCGCATCCATCACCAGGACGCCAACACCATCGACGGCGGCGTAGATGCGCCGCCCGTCGGGGCTGGCGACCACGCTGCGCGGCACGCCATCGGCCACCACGGTGGTGCTGAGCACGCCGCGGCGCGCCACGTGCGCCACCGCCACGGCGCCGCGGGCCGGGCCGGTGCGCTGCGCCACATAGACCTTGCGGCCGTCCGGGCTGACGGCCAGCGACAGCGGCTCGCCGCCCGTGCTTGCCGACCAGCCCGTCACGAGCGCTGGAGCGGGAGGCGCGGTCTCGAAGCTCGTCGGGCTCCAGGCCACGCCGGCAGCGCCGCTGAACTTAAGTGCCGCCGTCGACGCGCCCGTCGGTACACGCGCCAGCAGACGCGTGGCCGAGGCCGACTGCAGGGCCGGCGGCGAGGCCGCGCCGAACACCAGCGCTGCCGTGGCCGCCGGGTTGTCCAGCCGCTCGCCGACGACGGTGACCCAGGCACCAGGCGCCGCGGCCGAAGGATGCACGAAGCGGATGCGCGGCCCGTCCAGTCGCGCGATGCGCACGCCGCCCAGCGTGCCCTGCGCGCCCGAACCCGGCTGCGTCCAGCTGCCGGTGGCCGTGCCGGCGCTGGTGTCCAGCGCCGTCAGCGCCCAGGTGTTGGCGGCGCAGGGCGGGCGCTGCAGCGTGCCCGAGACGGTGCCCTGCGCGTTCTGGCCACCTTCCATCTGCCCGTCCATGCAGTCTACGTCGCCCAGCAGCAGCGTCGTGCCGGTGCCGAGCGTGGCGCCCTGGGTGATCGTGTTCTCCCAGGTGCCGGTCACGAGGCCGAGCACCGGGTCCTGTCCCTGCCAGGCACCGGCCCAGACGCCGGACAGATCGGGGGGCTGGCGCGGTGTGACGGGCGAGCAATCGACGCCCCCGCAGTCACCGCCACCACCGCAGGCCGTCAGCAGCAACACCAAGGCACAGGTCTTCAGCACGTTCGAGCGGTTGGACATCGCAGTCTCCATCGACATTGGCCGACGGGGTGCCGCCGCGTTCCCGCTGGCCCTGCGAGGATGGTGCGCGCGACGGCGCAGTGGCGATTGACCTGCCGCAACGGCGCGTGGTGTTCGCGCCTGGGCATCGTCCTTCTCCCGCCACGTCAGCTGTAACGCGCCATCGCCAGCCCGCTCACGTCGATCTGTGGCGCCTTGCCCGACACCATGTCGGCGATCACGCGCCCCGTGCCCGCCGCCATCGTCCAGCCCAGCGTGCCATGGCCGGTGGCCAGCAGCAGGTTGCGCACCGGTGTCGGCCCGACGATGGGCGTGCCGTCGGGTGTCATCGGGCGCAGGCCGCACCAGAAGCTGGCCTTCGACACATCGCCGCCCTGCGGGAACAGGTCGGTGACGACGTGGTTCAGCGTCGCACGCCGCGCTTCGCGCAGGTTCAGGCTGTAGCCGGCCAGTTCCGCCGTGCCGCCAACGCGGATGCGGTCGCCCAGGCGTGTCACGGCCACCTTGTGCGTCTCGTCCATGATCGTGCTCTCGGGAGCGCAGGCCGCGTCGGTGATGGGCACGGTGATGCTGTAGCCCTTCACCGGGTAGACGGGGATGCGGATGCCCACCGGCGCCAGCAGCAGCGGGCTGTGGCTGCCCAGGGCGAGCACCACCTTGTCGGCGCGCAGCAGGCCGTCATCGGTGTGCACGCCGGTGATGGCTCCGCCGCCGACCTGCAGCGCTTCGATGCGCGTGTTCCAGCGGAATTGCACGCCCAGGGCAGCGGCCATCTCGGCCAGGCGCTGGGTGAAGAGGTGGCAATCGCCGGTTTCGTCGCCGGGCAGGCGCAGCGCGCCGACGAACTTCTCCTGCGTCAGCCTCAGGGCCGGCTCGACGGCACAGAAACCCTTGCGGTCGAGCACCTCGAAGGGCACGCCGTACTGTTTCAGCACGGCGACGTCACCGCCGATGCCGTCCAACTGCTTCTGCGTGCGGAAGAGCTGCAGCGTGCCCTGGGCGCGGTCGTCGTAGGTGATGCCGGTCTCGGCGCGCAGCGCCTTCAGGCAGTCGCGGCTGTACTCGGCCAGCGGCACCATGCGGCTCTTGTTCAGCGCGTAGGCCTTGGCGGTGCAGTTGGCCAGCATCATGGCGCCCCAGCGCCACATCGCGGGGTCGAGCAGGGGCCAGATGACCAGCGGGCTGTGCTGCATCAGCATCCACTTGATGGCCTTCAGCGGCACGCCCGGCCCGGCCCAGGGCGAGCTGTAGCCGGGGCTGACCTCGCCGGCGTTGGCGAAGCTGGTCTCCAGCGCCGGGCCGCTCTGGCGGTCGACCACTTCCACCTCGTGCCCGGCCTTGGCCAGGCTGTAGGCCGTGGCCACACCGATCACACCCCCGCCCAGCACCAGTACCTTCATTCACGGCTCCCGAAGTGGCGCCACTCTACGGGCGCCGCCGCCGATGACTTGCGGCGTTTTCCGAGAGAATCCCCGGATGAATGCAGCTTCCGTGCCGCCTCCGGCGACGATCACTCTGTCGATGCGCCAGGTACTGCTGTGTGGCGCGCTCATCGTCACGCTCAGCATGGGCATACGCCACGGCTTCGGCCTGTGGCTGCAGCCGGTGACCATGGACCGCGGCTGGAGCCGCGAGACCTTCTCCTTTGCCATGGCGGTGCAGAACCTGGCCTTCGGTCTGGCCGGCCCGCTGGCCGGCATGTGGGCCGACCGCAAAGGGGCATTCCCCGTGATCGTCACCGGAGGTGTCATGTACGCGCTGGGCCTGGTGGGCATGGCACTGGCGCCGACGGGCCTGCTGTTCACGGCCACCGCGGGGCTGCTGATCGGCGTGGCGCAGTCGGGCTGTACCTATGCCGTGGTCTTCGGCGTGATCGCGCGCAACGTGCCGGCCGACAAGCGCACCTGGGCCATGGCCCTGGCCGCAGCGGCGGGCTCGTTCGGGCAGTTCCTGATGGTGCCGGTGGAAAACGGGCTCATCGGTGCCTGGGGCTGGCAGCTGGCGCTGTTCGTGCTGGGCGCGAGCGCGCTGGCCATCGTGCCGCTGGCCTGGGGGCTGAAGGAACATCCGCAGGGGCCGGCCGCGGGCCAGCACCAGAGCATTGCCGCGGCGCTGCGCGAGGCCTTCGCCTACCCCAGCTTCCGGCTGCTGACGGCGGGTTACTTCGTCTGTGGCTTCCACCTCATGTTCATCGGCGTGCACATGCCCAGCTACCTGAAGGACAACGGACTGAGCCCCAGCGTGGCCACCACGGCGCTGGCGCTCATCGGCCTGTTCAATGTCTTCGGCACCTTCGGCGCGGGTTTGCTCAGCGCCCACTTTGCCAAGCGCCACATCCTGGCCGGCATCTACGCCACGCGCGCGCTCGCCATCCTGCTTTTCATCACGCTGCCGCTGACGCCGTGGAGCGTCTACGTCTTCGCTGCGGTGATGGGTCTGCTGTGGCTGTCCACGGTACCCATGACCACCGGCATCGTGGCGCAGATCTTCGGTGTTCGCTACATGTCCATGCTGGGCGGCTTCGTCTTCCTGAGCCACCAGGTCGGCGCTTTCCTCGGCGCCTGGATGGGTGGCAAGCTCTTCGACATGACGGGCAGCTACGACGTGATGTGGTGGATCTCCGTGGCGCTGGGCGTGTTCGCCGCCCTCATCAACCTGCCCGTGCGCGAAACCGCCATCGCGCGGCCGGCGCTGAACCCCGCATGAACGCAGCGAGAAGGATCGACCCTTGAACCCCTGGAGCACACGATGAGCCGGCGCTGGCAGCGCCCCTTGCTCTGGGCGGCGGTGGCCGTGGTGCTGGGCGCCACCTTCGCCGCCTACCTGAGCCCGCACATGGTGGTCGACCTGGCCAGCCGCGTCTGGTCCTGTTTCTGATGCACGGCCCCTCGCTCCCTTCGCCCTGGGTTCAGCGCTTCGCGGCCCTGCTGCGCCCCGGCGGCAGCGTGCTCGACGTGGCCTGCGGCAGCGGCCGCCACGTGCAGTGGCTGTCCGAACAGGGATTTGCGGTGACCGGGGTCGACCGCGACGCCGGTGCGCTGGCGGCCGTCGAGGGCCAGGCCGAACTGCTGGTGGCCGACATCGAAGGCGGGCCCTGGCCACTGCCCGGGCGGCGCTTCGACGGCGTGGTAGTCACGAACTACCTATGGCGGCCGCTGTTTCCGCAGCTGCGGGCCGCGCTGGCCGAAGGCGGCGTCTACCTGCACGAGACCTTCGCCGACGGCCACCAGCACATCGGGCGGCCGGCCCGGCCCGACTTCCTGCTGCAGCGGGGCGAACTGCTGCAGGCCTGCGCCGGGCTGCGCATCGTGGCCTTCGAGGACGGCTTCGAAGAAGGGCCGACCGGTGGCCGCTACGTGCAGCGCATCGCGGCCGTACACGAGGCGCACGGCGCCACCGTGCCGGTGCGCTACCCCCTCGGCACCACGGCCGGCGGGTAAGCCCACGCCCGGCAGCTAAAATCTTTCGTTTGGCCCGCAGCAGACCCCTCACCGCATGAACCCCATCCAAGGCAGCATCGTCGCCCTCGTTACCCCGATGCACGAAGACGGCCGCGTCGATTACGCGGCACTGCGCAGCCTGATCGACTGGCACGTGGCCGAGGGCACCGACTGCATCGGCGTCGTCGGCACCACGGGCGAATCGCCCACGGTGTCGATGGACGAGAACTGCGAAGTCATCCGCGTCGCCGTGGAACACGCCGCCGGGCGCGTGCCCATCATGGCCGGCACGGGCGCCAATTCCACCGCCGAGGCCATCGAGCTGACGCGCTTCGCCAAGCAGGTGGGGGCCGACTGCCATCTCTCGGTGGTGCCCTACTACAACAAGCCTTCGCAGGAAGGCATCTACCAGCACTTCAAGGCCATCAGCGAAGCGGTGGACCTGCCGCTGGTGCTGTACAACGTGCCCAGCCGCACGGTGGCCGACATGCTGCCCGAGACCGCGCTGCGCCTGGCCGAGCTGCCGCGCATCGTGGGCGTCAAGGAAGCCACCGGCAACATCGAGCGCGCGTGCCAGCTCATCAAGCACGCGCCCGAAGGGTTTGCGATCTATTCGGGCGACGACGGCACCGCGGTGGCGCTGATGCTGCTGGGCGGGCATGGCAACGTCAGCGTGACGGCCAACGTGGCGCCGCGGCTGATGCACGAGCTGTGCGCGGCCGCGCTGTCGGGCGACGTGCACATGGCTCGCGCCCTGCACCTGCGGCTGCTGCCGCTGCACAAGCAACTGTTCTGTGAGCCGAGCCCGGCGCCGACGAAGTGGGCGCTGTCGCAGCTGGGGCGCTGCGCGCCGCACGTGCGCCTGCCCATCGTGCCGCTCACCGAGGCGGGACAGGCCACGGTGGGGCAGGCCTTGCGCGAATCCGGCGTGCTGGCCTGACGGCCACGGCACTTTTCCCACCCTTCCTCATCTGAAGCCTGGCACGGTCGCCGCTCCTGCGGCCGCTGCGGAGACCCGAACGTGAAACCTGTGCCCGCCCGAACACCTCTTGCCGCCCTCGCCGCCCTCGCCGCCCTGGGGCTGACCGCCGGGTGCACCACCATCGGCGACGGCCTCTTCTCGGGCGACAAGGTCGACTACCGCTCGGCCAATGTGCGGGTGCAGCCGCTGGAGGTGCCGCCCGACCTGACGCAGCTGGCCCGAGACGGGCGCTACCAGCCGCAGCGCGGCGTGGTCAGCGCGGCGGCTGCCGGTGCGGCGGTGGCTCCGGCTGCCCCGGCTGCGTCCGCACCCGCAGCTGTGGCCCTGGCCAGCGTGGAGGCGATGCGCGTCGAGCGTGACGGCCAGCAGCGCTGGCTGGTCGTGCCGCAGACGCCCGAACAGCTCTGGCCCAAGCTCAAGACCTTCTGGGAGGGGCGCGGCTTCACGCTCGTGCAGGCCGACGCGCAGACCGGCGTGATGGAGACCAACTGGTCCGAGAACCGCGCCAAACTGCCGAACGACGCCGTGCGCAACGTGATCGGTCGGGTGCTGGGCAACCTCTACGACACCGGCGAACGCGACAGCTTCCGTACGCGCATCGAACGCACCGCCACCGGCAGCGAGGTCTATATCACCCACCGCGGCGTGGCAGAGGTCTACGCCGACGAGCGCAAGGAAACCACGACCTGGCGCTTACGCCCGGGCGACCCGCAATTGGAAGCCGAGTTCCTGAGCCGCCTGATGGTCGCCCTGGGCAGCCCGGCTGACCTGGCGCGAACCGCCGTCGCGGCAGCAGCGCCGGCCTCCGCCGCCGCGGCGGCGCCGCTGGTAACCACCACGGCACAGGTCGCCACGCTGATGCTGGCCGAACCCTTCGACCGCGCCTGGCGCCGCGTCGGCGTGGCACTGGACCGCAGCGGATTCACGGTCGAAGACCGCGACCGCGCCGCGGGCCTGTACTTCGTGCGCTATGTCGACCCAAAGAGCGCCGGCAAGGAAGAACCGGGCTTCTGGGCCAAGCTGCTCGGCAACCCCGTCAACCCGCTGGCCGCACTGCGCTACCGCGTCGTGCTCAAGACCACCGACGGCAAGACGGAGGTCAGCGTTCAGACCTCGGCCGGCGCGCCCGACACGGGCGAAAACGCGCGCAACATCGTCACCCGCCTGGCGCAAGAATTGCGCTGACGGGTTCCACCGGTAGGCGCGACGCACACCAAGCTTCCCGCCACGGAACCGGCTCTGCCGGGCCGTTGGCGGACGGCCCCCTCCGGGGGGTAGCGAGCGCCAGCGAGCTCTGGGGCTAACGCTCCGCGACTGGTTTCACGTTGCGGGCGGTCGAGCCCACGTACAGCTGGCGCGGGCGGCCGATCTTGTACTCGGGGTCGGCGATCATCTCGTTGAGCTGGGCGATCCAGCCCACCGTGCGCGCCAGCGCGAAGTTGGCGGTGAACAGGCTCACCGGGATGCCGATGGCCTTCTGCACGATGCCCGAGTAGTAGTCGACGTTCGGATAGAGCTTGCGGCTGACGAAGTAGTCGTCTTCCAGCGCGATCTTCTCCAGCGCCATCGCCAGCTTGAACAGCGGGTCGTCGTGCAGGCCGGTGGCTTCCAGCACCTCGTGGCAGGTCTCGCGCATCAGCTTGGCGCGCGGGTCGTAGTTCTTGTAGACGCGGTGGCCGAAGCCCATCAGCTTGACGGTGCTGTTCTTGTCCTTCACCGCCTTGATGAACTCGCCGATCTTCTCGACGCCCCCCTGGCGCTGGATGTCGCCCAGCATGTTCAGGCAGGCCTCGTTGGCACCGCCGTGGGCCGGGCCCCACAGGCAGGCCACGCCCGCGGCGATGGCGGCAAACGGGTTGGTGCCGCTGCTGCCGCACAGGCGCACGGTGGAGGTGCTGGCGTTCTGCTCGTGGTCGGCGTGCAGGATGAAGATGCGGTCCATCGCCCGCACCAGCACGTCGTTCGGCACGTACTCCTCGCAGGGCGTGGCGAACATCATGCGCATGAAGTTGCCCGCGTACGACAGGTTGTTCTGCGGGTAGATGTAGGGCTGGCCGATGCCGTACTTGTAGGCCATGGCCACGAGCGTGGGCATCTTGGCGATCAGCCGGATCGCCGCCACGTCGCGGTGGCGCGGGTTATTGATGTCGGTGCTGTCGTGATAGAAGGCCGACAACGCACCCACCAGCCCCGTCATCACCGCCATCGGGTGCGCGTCGCGGCGGAAGCCGCGCAGGAAGAACTGCATCTGCTCGTTGACCATCGTGTGGTTCGTGACGAGCTTGTGGAAGTCCTTCTGCTGCACCGCATTGGGCAGCTCACCGTAGAGCAGCAGGTGGCAGGTATCGAGGAAGTCGCACTTGGTGGCGAGCTGCTCGATGGGGTAGCCGCGGTACAGCAACTCGCCCTTGTCACCGTCGATGTAGGTGATGGTGCTGTTGCACGACGCCGTGCTGAGGAAGCCGGGGTCGTAGGTGAACTTGCCTGTCTGCGCGTACAGCTTGCGGATGTCGATCACGTCCGGGCCAATGCTGCCCTTGTACAGGGGCAAGTCCATGCTCGGGCTGCCGTCGGAGAACGACAGCGTGGCTTTCACGTCGGAGGGGATCATGGCAAGGGCCTTTCTTCGGTTCGGACGACAGAAGCGTGGTGGACCGCCGGGGCGGCCCGCATCAGTGCAAGCACCTCGTGCACCTCGGGGAAGTCGCAATCGTCGTCGACCAGATCGTCGGGTTCTTTGCGGCAGAGCAAAAGATCCAGCAGATCGTTGTCCGCCAGGTCCATCAGGGCCTGCAGCCCGGCGGCCTGGCGTTGGGTCAATGTTTCCTCGTGCCGGCGGAAAAAGCGCTCGACGAACAGGTCGTTCTCGAGCAAGCCGCGGCGGCAACGCCACTTGAGCTTGCTGAGCTCACGCTCGCCGAGGCGCCCGTCTGTCATGGTCGTCAGATAGCGCGGCGCACCATCAATTCCTTGATCTTGCCGATCGCCTTCGTCGGGTTCAGGCCCTTGGGGCAGACGTCGACGCAGTTCATGATGGTGTGGCAGCGGAACAGGCGGTAGGGGTCTTCGAGGTTGTCGAGACGCCCCGCGGTGTCCTGGTCGCGGCTGTCGGCGATGAAGCGGTAGGCCTGCAGCAGGCCGGCCGGGCCGACGAACTTGTCGGGGTTCCACCAGAAGCTGGGGCAGCTGGTCGAGCACGACGCGCACAGGATGCACTCGTACAGGCCGTTCAGCTCGTCGCGCTCCTCGGGGCTCTGCAGGCGCTCTTTCTCGGGCGGCTGCGTGTCGTTGACGAGATAGGGTTTGATGCTGTTGTACTGCTTGAAGAACAGCGTCATGTCGACGATGAGGTCGCGGATGACGGGCAGCCCCGGCAGCGGCTTGAGCACGATGGTGCCCGGCAGCGTGCGCATGTTGGTCAGGCAGGCCAGGCCGTTCTTGCCGTTGATGTTCATCGCGTCCGAGCCGCACACGCCTTCGCGGCAGCTGCGGCGGAAGCTCAAGGTCGGATCGACCGCCTTCAGCTTGTTCAGCGCGTCGAGCAGCATGCGCTCGTTGCCGTCGAGCTCGACCTGCAGCGTCTGCATGCGCGGCTTGTCATCGGTGTCGGGGTCGTAGCGGTAGATCTGGAAAGTGCGCAGGGCCATGTTCGTGCTGCTCTCGACTCGGAAGGTACGGAAGAATCAGGCGGGTGCGTACTAGAACGTCCGCACTTTGGGGGGAACCGATTCCACGCTCAGCGGCTTCAACTGCACGGGCTTGTAGTCCAGCCGGTTGCCCTCGGAATACCACAGCGTGTGCTTGAGCCAAGTCTCGTCGTTGCGGCCGTTCGGGTGCTCGGGCGTGTCGCCGTAGTCGTTGACGGTGTGGGCGCCGCGGCTCTCCTTGCGCGCGGCGGCGCTGACCATCGTGGCCTGCGCACTCTCGATCAGGTTGTCGACTTCCAGCGCCTCGATGCGCGCGGTGTTGAAGACCTTGCTCTTGTCCTTCAGGCCGATGCGTTTGACGCGCTCGGCCAGCGCGGCGACCTTCACCACGCCCTCGTCCATCATGGCCTGGGTGCGGAAGACGCTGGCGTGTTGCTGCATGGTGTCACGCAGGTCGTTGGCCACGTGCTGCGCGTACTCGCCGTCGGTGTTGGCGTCCAGCCGCGCCAGGCGCGCCAGCGAGGCGTCGGCGGCGTCGGCCGGCAGGGGCTTGTGTGTCTTCGGCTTCAGCCCCGAGTCGACGATGTGGTTGCCTGCGGCACGGCCGAACACCAGCAGGTCGAGCAGCGAGTTCGTGCCCAGGCGGTTGGCGCCGTGCACGCTGACGCAGCTGCATTCGCCCACGGCGTAGAAACCGTTCACGACGCTGTTGGGATTGCCGTTCTTGGGCGCCACCACCTGGCCGTGGATGTTGGTGGGGATGCCGCCCATCTGGTAGTGGATGGTCGGCACGACGGGGATCGGCTCCTTCGTGATGTCGACGTTGGCGAAGTTGTGGCCGATCTCGAAAACGCTGGGCAGGCGCTTCATGATGGTGTCGCCGCCCAGGTGGGTCATGTCGAGGTTGATGTAGTCCTTGTTCGGACCGCAGCCGCGGCCTTCCTTGATTTCCTGGTCCATGCAGCGGCTGACGAAGTCGCGCGGCGCCAGGTCCTTCAGCGTCGGCGCATAGCGTTCCATGAAACGCTCGCCGTTCGAGTTGCGAAGAATCGCGCCTTCTCCGCGGCAGCCTTCGGTCAGCAACACGCCGGCGTTGTGCACGCCGGTGGGGTGGAACTGCCAGAACTCCATGTCTTCCAGCGGGATGCCGGCGCGCGCCGCCATGCCCAGGCCGTCGCCGGTGTTGATGAACGCATTCGTGCTGGCGGCAAAGATGCGCCCGGCGCCGCCGGTGGCGAAGAGCGTGGTCTTGGCCTCGAGGATGTAGACGTCGCCCGTTTCCATTTCCAGCGCGGTGACGCCCAGCACGTCGCCTTCGCTGTCGCGGACGAGGTCCAGCGCCATCCACTCGACGAAGAAGTTGGTGCGCGCCTTCACGTTCTGCTGGTACAGCGTGTGCAGCATCGCGTGGCCGGTACGGTCGGCGGCGGCGCAGGCGCGCTGCACGGGCTTTTCGCCGTAGTTGGCGGTGTGGCCGCCGAAGGGACGCTGGTAGATGGTGCCGTCGGGGTTGCGGTCGAAGGGCATGCCCATGTGCTCGAGCTCGTACACCACCTTGGGTGCTTCGCGGCACATGAACTCGATGGCGTCCTGGTCGCCCAGCCAGTCGCTGCCCTTGATGGTGTCGTAGAAGTGGTAGTGCCAGTTGTCCTCGGCCATGTTGCCGAGCGACGCACCGATGCCGCCCTGGGCCGCGACCGTGTGCGAACGCGTCGGGAAGACCTTGGACAGCACGGCCACGTTGAGGCCAGCCAGGGCCAGCTGCAGCGAAGCGCGCATGCCGGAACCGCCGGCACCGACGATGACGACGTCGAACTTGCGGCGGGGAAGGGAAGAAGTCAGGGCCACGGTTCAGAGCCTCCAGAGCACTTGAATGGCCCAGCCCATGCAGCCGACCAACCAGACGATGGTGAACACCTGCAGCACCAGGCGCAAAGCCGCGGGCTTGACGTAGTCCATCCAGATGTCGCGCATGCCGACCCAGGCGTGCCAGCCCAGAGCGACGAAGAGCACCAGGGTCAGCACCTTCATCCACTGCGCCGAGAAGATGGCGGCCCAGGCGTCGTAGCCGATGGGGCCCGAGGTGAAGAGCACCTGCGCCAGCAGCACGATGGTGAACAGGGCCATCAGCGTGGCGGTGACACGCTGGCTGAGCCAGTCGCGCATGCCGTAGTGGGCGCCGACGACGACGCGACGAGAACCGTAATTGACCGACATGTCGTGTTGCCTCAATACAAGCCGAAGAGCTTGGCGCCCAGCGCCACGGTGAGCAGCAGGCTCAATCCCAGCGTCACGACGGCGGACGAGCGGCCCTGCGCCGCGCTGACGCTGTGCGTCATGTCCATCCACAGATGGCGTACACCGGCGATGAAGTGGTGCAGGTAGGCCCAGATCAGGCCCAGCACCACCAGCTTGACGAGCGTGCCCGGCACGAAGCCGATGCCGGCGCCGAAGGCGGTGGTGAAGCGCTCGTAGCTGATCTCGGACGTGACGCTGACGTCGAAGAGCCAGATCACGAAGGGCAGCAGGACGAACATCATGGCGCCGCTGACGCGGTGCAGGATGGACACCCACGCCGCCAGCGGCAGGCGGTACTGCGTGGCGTCGATCAGGCGCATGGTGCCCGGTCTTTGTCTTCTCATCTCGGCCATGTCTTTTTCTCTGCTGGAAAGCGGGCGGATAGGGGCAAAACCAAACGAGTTTATTGCAATGCAACAGACTTACACGGAACTGGAAATCTCATGCTGAACCTCGTCAACTGAGCTCGTTGCGGTAATGGTGAGCCGCGGTGTGGTAGAGGCCGCGGCGCAGTTCGACGGGACGGTCGCCATAGGTGTAGGCCAGGCGCTCCACCGACAGCAGCGGCGTGCCCGGCGGCACGGCCAGCAGCACCGCATCATCCGCCTGCGCGGCCACGGCACGCAGCTTTTCTTCGGCGCGGATCATGTGCACCGCAAACTCGGCTTCGAACAGCCGGTACATCGGCCCGCGCCAGGCCTGCAGGCGCTCCATCGTCAGGCCCTTGAACAGCGTGCCGGGCAGCCACAGGTCGTCCAGCACCACAGGCAGCAGCTCAAGGCCTTGCGGCGCCAGCAACAGCCGCCTCACCTGCACCGCCACCTCGCCCGGGGCCAGCGCGAGAAGGCGCGCGACCTCGGCGGGCGCGCGCATGCGGCGGCAGTCGAGCAGCCTTCGCTGAAGCGCCGGCGGGCTGCCGTCATCGGGCAGGAGGCGCAGGAACCGGAACTGCGTGGCGCTTTCGGCATGCGTGGCCACGAAAGTGCCCTTGCCCTGACGACGCACGAGCACGTTCTCGGTGGCGAGTTCGTCGACCGCCTTGCGCACCGTGCCCTGGCTGACGCGGAAGCGCGCGGCAAGCTCCACTTCGCTGGGGATGACCTGTCCGGGCAGCCACTCACCGCCCTCCAGCCCCTTCAGCAGCAGCGCCTTGATCTGCTGGTAGAGCGGGCTGAAAGCCGGCGCATCGGGCAAGGACGCTGCGGGGGCAGTGGCGGCAGACATCTCCGAATTCTCCTACAGGCAGTCTTGCATAAGACATAAGACTTCCGTCAGGGTGGCTTGACTAAAATCAAGGGCCCTCCAGCAGCGGTGTCTATCGTTGCCGCTTCGACCCCTACCCGACCCAGGAGCCTTCCATGTCCAAGAAGCCCGTCCGCGTGGCTGTCACCGGTGCTGCCGGCCAGATCGGTTATGCCCTGTTGTTCCGCATCGCCAGCGGCGAAATGCTGGGCAAGGACCAGCCGGTCATCCTGCAACTGCTGGAGGTGCCCGTCGAAGGCCCGCAGAAGGCGCTGCGCGGCGTGATGATGGAATTGGAAGACTGCGCCTTCCCGCTGCTGCACGGCATGGAGGCGCATGGCGATCCGATGACCGCCTTCAAGGATGTCGACTACGCGCTGCTCGTCGGCTCGATGCCGCGCAAGGCCGGCATGGAACGCGCCGAATTGCTGAACATCAACGGCCAGATCTTCACCGGGCAGGGCAAGGCGCTCGACGCCGTGGCCAGCCGCAACGTGAAGGTGCTGGTGGTGGGCAACCCGGCCAATACCAACGCCTGGATCGCGATGAAGAGCGCGCCCGGCCTGCCGCGCGAGAACTTCACCGCCATGCTGCGCCTGGACCACAACCGCGCGCTCAGCCAGCTGGCCGCGAAGACCGGCAAGCCGGTGGCGAGCATCAAGAGCCTGGCCGTCTGGGGCAACCACAGCCCGACCATGTACGCCGACTACCGCTTCGCCACCATCGACGGCGCCAGCGTGATGGACCTGATCCACGACCACGTCTGGAACAAGGACGTCTTCCTGCCTACCGTGGGCAAGCGGGGCGCGGCCATCATCGAGGCGCGCGGCCTGAGCAGCGCCGCCAGCGCAGCCAACGCCGCCATCGACCACATGCGCGATTGGGCGCTGGGCACGAACGGCGGCTGGGTGACGATGGGCGTGCCGAGCAACGGCGAGTACGGCATCCCCAAGGACACGATGTTCGGTTACCCCGTCACCTGCGAAGGCGGCAAGTACAAGATCGTTCCCGGGCTGGCCATCGACGAATTCAGCCAGGGCTGCATCGCCAAGACGCTGGCCGAGCTGGTGGCCGAGCAGGACGGCGTCAAGCACCTGCTCTGAGCGCGCAGCACCACCGACAAGGGCCCGCGCGGGGCCCTTTTTCTTGGGGAATCGTCGCGGCCGTATTACCCTCCCGCCCCATGACCGCCCCGCCCTCCCCCCAGCAATCCCCCAGCCGGGCCCTCTTCGACCCCGAAGAGCGCGCGGGCACCGCATTGCCCGTATGCGACCACTATGCCGGCACCGAGGCGCTGATGCGCAAGAGCCTGGCACTGCAGGCCGAACAGGGGCCCGTCTTCGACATCACGCTCGACGGTGAGGACGGGGCACCGGTAGGCGGCGAGATCGAACACGCTCGGCTCATCGCCGAACTGGTGATGTCGGCCGAGAACCGCCACGGCCGTGTCGGCGCGCGGGTGCTGCCGGTGGCGCATCCGAAATTCGAGGAGATGCTCGACACCGTGGTCGGCACCGCCGGCAGCCGGCTGGCCTATCTGATGGTGCCCAAGCCGCGCGGCCTGGTCGACGTGCAGCGTGCCGCACGCGCGCTCGACGACGCCGTGGCCCGCGCCGGCATGCACCGCCCGCTGCCCATGCACACGCTGGTCGAGACTCACGGTGCGCTGCTGGACGTGGTGGCCATCGCCGCGCACCCGCGCGTGGAGTCGCTGAGCTTCGGGCTGATGGACTTCGTCTCGGCGCACCGCGGCGCCATCCCGCAAACCGCGATGGGCGCGCAGGGGCAGTTCACGCACCCGCTCGTGCTGCGCGCCAAGCTGGAGATCGCTGCCGCTTGCCATGCCTACGGCAAGACACCTTCGCACTGCGTGGTCACGGAATTCAAGGACCAGAAGGCGCTGCTGGCAGCCGCCGAGCGGGCCTGCCGCGAGCTGGGCTACACGCGCATGTGGAGCATCCACCCGGCGCAGATCCGCACCATCGTCGACGCGTTCTCGCCCACCGCCGCCGAGGTCGACCAGGCCATCGAGATCATCACCGCTGCGCAAGCTGCAGCATGGGCACCCATACGCCACGACGACCGCCTGCATGACCGCGCCAGCTACCGCTACTTCTGGCAGGTCATCGAGCGCGCCCACCGCACCGACCCCGTGCACGGCCTGCCCGCCGAACTGCGCCTGGCGTGGTTTCCCTCTGCCCCCGTCTCCACCCCCGAATGAAGAGCTGCATCACCCTGCTGTGTCTGTGTCTGCTGCTGCCGGTGGCAGCAGCGCAGCAGCTCAAGCTGCGCATCCTGGAGACCACCGACCTGCACATGAACCTGCTGGGTTGGGACTACTACCAGGACAAGCCAACCGAGGAATTCGGCCTCGACCGCACCGCCACGCTGATCAAGGCCGCGCGCGCCGAGGTGAAGAACCACCTGCTCTTCGACAACGGCGACCTGCTGCAGGGCAGCCCGCTGGGCGACTACATGGCCAAGGCGAAGCCGCCCCAGGCCGGCCAGGTGCACCCGGCCTACAAGGTGATGAACGCGCTGGGCTACGACGCGGCCAACATCGGCAACCACGAGTTCAACTACGGCCTGCCCTTCCTGCGCCAATCGCTGCTGGGCGCGGCCTTCCCGTACATCAACGCCAACATCGTCGTCGACGACGGCAAGCAGCCGCCCGAGGACGCGAAGAACGTATTCACGCCCTACGTGATCCTCGAGCGCCGCTTCATCGACGAGGCCGGCACGCCGCATGTGCTGAAGGTCGGCGTGATCGGCTTCGTGCCGCCGCAGGTGATGCTGTGGGACCGCCAGCACCTGCAGGGCCGGGTGCGCGCGCTGGACATACCGGCCACCGCGCGCCGGCTGATTCCGCGCATGAAGGCCGAGGGCGCGGACATCGTGGTCGTCATCGCGCACTCGGGCTTCGAGCGGGGCGAGACCGTGTTCTTCGCCGAGAACACCGTCGCGCGCCTGGCCGAGGTGCCGGGCGTGAACGCCGTGCTCTTCGGACACTCGCACGGCGAATTCCCGGGCCGCTTCTTCAGCAGCCACCCCAAGGTGAACCTGGCCGCCGGCACCATCAACGGCGTGCCGGCCACGATGCCGGGTTTCTGGGGCAGCCATCTGGGCGTGATCGACCTCGTGCTGCAGAAGGACGGCACCGGCTGGAAGGCCGTCGACGGCCGTGCCGAGCTGCGCCCGATCTACGACCGCACGTCGCGCAAGGCCGCCGTCGCGCCTGACCCGGCCGTGGCCGAACTCGTCCGCGCCGAACACGAAGGCACGCTGGCCTACGTGCGTGCCGAGGTGGCACGCAGCACGCTGCCCATCCAGAGCTACTTCGCGCAGGTGGCCGACGACCCCAGCGTGCAGGTCGTCAGCAACGCGCAACTGGCCTACGCGCGCAAGGCACTGGCCGGCACACCGCACGCGGCGCTGCCGCTGCTTTCGGCCGCCGCGCCGTTCAAGACCGGTGGCCGCGGCGGCGCGAACTACTACACCGACATCCCCGCCGGGCCCATCGCGGTGCGCAACGTGGCCGACCTCTACGTCTACCCCAACACCGTGAAGGTGGTGAAGCTGACGGGCGCGCAGGTGCGCGAATGGCTGGAACACGCCGCCGGCGCCTTCAACCGCATCGACCCCGCGGGCGCGCCTGAGCAGAACCTGATCAACAGCGGCTTCCCCAGCTACAACTTCGACACGCTCGACGGCGTGAGCTACCGCCTCGACCTCACGCAGCCCGCACGCTACGAGCGCAGCGGCAAGCTGGTCGCACCGCAGGCGCGACGCATCGTCGACCTGCGCTTCGACGGCAAGCCGGTGGACGACCAGGCCGCTTTCCTCGTCGTCACCAACAACTACCGAGCCAGCGGCGGTGGCGCATTCCCGGGCCTGGACGGCAGCAACATCGTGCTCGACGCACCCGACGAGAATCGCGAGGCGCTGCTGCAGTATCTGCAGAGCGCCAAGACGCTGGACCCGGCGGCCGACGGCAACTGGCGCATCCAGCCGGTGCCTGGCGTGAAGCTGCGCTTCGTCTCGGGTGCAGGCGGCATCGCCCACCTGGCGCGCTACCCGCAGATCAAGCTCGTGAAGGACAACGGCGACGGCACGGCGCTGTACGAACTGGCACCGTGACATCGCCCCGTGACGCCAAGCGCGTGTCCACCCTGCGGCAGCGTGGTTTCATCGTTCTGGGCAGCCTGCTGCTGGCTGCGCTGGCGCTGCTGGTAGTAGCGGCACTGGCGCTCGGCGCGGCGGCGGCCTGGTACTGGAACGACCTGCCGCCGCTGGACAAGGCCACCGACTACCGCCCGCGCCAGCACTTGCAAGTGCTGACGGCCGACGGCGTGGAGATCGCGCAGTTCGGCACCGAGCGACGCATCTTCGTGCCCATCGCGCAGACCCCTTCACGCCTGAAGCAGGCGGTGCTGGCCACCGAAGATGCCGACTTCTACGCCCACGGCGGCATCAGCTGGCGCGGCCTGGCGCGCGCCACCGTGGCCAACGTGATGAGCGTGTTCGACAAGGGCATGCCGCAGGGGGCATCGACCATCACGCAGCAGGTGGCGCGCACCTTTTTCCTGTCGACGCGGCGCACGCCGGAACGCAAGATCAAGGAAGCGCTGCTGGCGCTGCAGTTGGAACGGCAGTTGAGCAAGGACCAGATCCTCGAGCTCTACTTCAACCAGATCTACCTCGGCCAGCGCGCCTACGGCTTCGGCGCGGCGGCACAGATCTACTTCGGCAAGACGCTGGACCAGCTGACGCTGGCCGAGACCGCGATGCTCGCCGGCCTGCCGCAGAACCCCATCCACGCCAACCCCGTCAGCAGCGCGGCGCGCGCCCAGAAACGCCAGGTATGGGTGCTGGGGCGCATGCTGAAGACGGGCGCCATCGACCCCGGCGAGCATGCCCTGGCCTTGGCCGAGCCGCTGCAGCTGCGCAGCCCGAAGTTCGTCGATGTCGACGCCCAGCACGTGGCCGAGATGGCGCGCATGGCGGTCGTCCAACGCCTGGGCGAGAAGGCCTACACCGAAGGCGTGCGCGTCTTCACCAGCCTGCGCGCCGACGACCAGCGTGCCGCCCACGCCGCGCTGCGCCGCGCCGTGCTGGCACACGAGCGCAAGCAGCCCTGGCGCGGCCCCGATGACTTCGAGAAGCTGCCCGACGACCCGGCGCTGGTCGACCGTGTCGCCGCGCTGGCGCTGAAGGACCAGCGCGACGACGAGGACCTGCGCCTGGCCATCGTGCTGACCGCCGGCCCGGCCGAGATCAGCGTACGGCTCGCCAGCGGCGAGACTGTCACGGTGCGCGGCGAGAGCCTGCGCCGCGTGCAGCGCGCGCTGCAGCCGCAGGCGCCGGCGGGCCTGGCGCTGCGCCGCGGCGCCATCGTGCGGGTGCTGGCCCAGCCGCGGGGCAAGGGCGTCGAATGGCAGCTGGCGCAATGGCCACAGGCAGACGCCGCCTTCGTCGCGCTGGACCCGGCCACCGGTCGCATTCGAGCGCTGGTGGGCGGCTTCGACTTCAACCGCCAGCAGTTCAACCGCGTCACCAGTGCACAACGCCAGCCAGGTAGCGCCTTCAAGCCCTTCCTCTACTCCGCGGCCCTCGAACACGGCGTGATGCCCGAGACGCTGGTCAACGACGTGCCGCTGGGCGACGACGACAGCGGCGACAGTGGCGGCGGCATACCCGAACTGCGCCCCAGCGGCTGGAACCCGAAGAACAGCGACGACCGCTACGACGGTGAGATCCCCATGCGCGAAGGGCTGGTGCGCAGCAAGAACCTGGTCAGCATCCGCCTGCTGCAACACGTCGGTCTGGGCCCGGCACGCGACTGGATGGCGCTCTTCGGCTTCGACATGGCGCAGCAGCCGCAGAACCTGACGCTGGCGCTGGGCAGCGGCAGCACCACGCCGCTGCAGATGGCGCAGGCCTACGCGGTCTTCGCCAATGGCGGCCACCGCGTGACGCCGCTCCTCATCGAGCGCATCGTCGACGCGCAGGGCAAGGTGCTGTTCGAGGCGCCACCGCCGCCCGCGCTGGACGACAGCACCCGCGTGCTGCCCGCGCGCAACGTCTTCGTGATCAACACGCTGCTGCGCGATGTGGCGCAGCGCGGCACCGCCGCGCGTGCGCAGGCCACGCTGCAGCGCGGCGACCTCTACGGCAAGACCGGCACCATGAACGACGCCGTCGACGCGTGGTTCGCCGGCTGGGCCCCAGGCGTGGTGGGCGTGGCCTGGATGGGCTACGACGACCCGAAGAGCCTCGGCGAAGGCGAGTCGGGCGGCGGCCTGGCGCTGCCCATCTGGATCGACAGCATGACGCGCATGCTGCGAGGCGTGCCCGCTCACGCGCTGACGCCACCGGAAGGCGTGGTGGCGGCAGGCAGCGACTGGCGTTACGCCAAGTTCGCCGAGGGCGGCTTCGTGGCGCAGGTGGGGGCGCGGCGGGCGATCACGGTCGAATCCGCGCAGCCCACGAGCGCCGCGGCTTCGATGCCCACCCGCTGACCCTGCGGCGGGGGGCGCCGGTGGCCGATCAGGGTGCCTCGGGCGCGATGCCTTCGGCGTAGTCGTACAGCGCTTCCAGCAAGGCTTGGCCGCGCTCGTCGCCCGCTTCGGTGGCAGCCTCGGCCAGTTGGTCGATGCGCTCGAAAAATGTCGCCAGCGTGAAGGCGCCGCCCACGCCGTCGTGCAGGCGCTCGGCCCGGTGCCGCTCCCAGCGCGCGCGCTCGTCGTCGGCCAATGTGTCGGGAAAGTTGCGTGCGCGGTAGCGGAAGACCAGTTCCTCGAGCCGCGCGTCGTGGAAGGCCAGCCGCTTCGTGGCCAGTTGTTCCGGCTTCATTTCGTGCAGACGCTGCAGCGTACGCCGGTCGTCGTTGCCGACGAAGCCGCCGTAGAGGTCTTCGTCGACATCGGGCGCAGGCGACTCGGGGCGCTGGAATACCTGGGCCCACAGCCCGTCGAGCGTGCGGCCCAGTGCCGCGGCGTGTTCGGCGTGACGCAGCGCGGTGTCGACGTCCAGCGCCCAGCGCGTGGCGGCACCGGCTTTTCCGTCCTTGTCACCCAGCGTGCGCAGGTTGCCGATGACGATGGGGCTCTTGTTGATGTGGATGGTCTTGATGGGCAGGCGCTGCTCGCCGTTGCCGGCCGCCAGCAGTTCGTCCTGCCGTGTGAACATGCGCCGGCGAACGGTCTCGGCGTCGAGCGTGGCGAGTTCACGCGGGTCGTACGCCAGATCCCAGACGATCAGTTCGTTCTTGTTCGTCGGGTGCGGCGCCAACGGCCACACCACGGCCATGCAGCCGCGTTCCACCGGGTACATGCCCGACAGGTGCACGAAGGGACGACCGGCACCGATCTCGGCCGTCACGGCGTCCTTCTTGCGCAGCTTGAGGCAGAAGTCCCACAAGCGGGGTTGCTTGCCTTTGATGAGGCGCGCCAGCGCGATGGTCGCGCGCACATCGGACAAGGCATCGTGCGCCGCCTCGTGCGCCAGGCCGTTGGCCGCCGTCAGGTGTTCGAGCTTGAACGACGGCCGACCGGCCATCTCGCCGGTCTCGTGCACCGGCCAGACGATGCCCTCGGGCCGCAGCGCCCAGGTGCAGCGCACGACGTCGAGCAGGTCCCAGCGGCCGCAGCCGTTCTGCCACTCGCGCGCGTAGGGGTCGATGAGGTTGCGCCAAAAGAGGAAACGCGTCACCTCGTCGTCGAAGCGGATGCTGTTGTAGCCGACGCCGATGGTGCCGTCGCGCGCCAGTTCACGTTCGATGGTGGCGGCGAACTGGTGTTCAGGCAGACCTTCGGCCAGCGCCTGCTGCGGCAGGATGCCGGTGAGCAGCACGGCCTCGGGGTCGGGCAGGAAGTCGGGCGCGGGCTGGCAGTAGTGCATCAACGGCGCGGCGATCTCGTTCAGCTCGGCGTCGGTGCGCACCCCGGCGAACTGCGACGGGCGATCACGGCGCGGCACGCGGCCGAAGGTTTCGTAGTCGTGCCAGAAGAAGCTGGGGGCGGGCGTGGCCATCCGGGCACGATAGCGCAAGGCCTGGCCACCGCGGCGCCAGCGCCAATGCGGACGGCCCGGTCAGCGCATGCCCAGGCTGCGAGGCTGCCAGCGCCGTTGCAGACGTTGCCACAGCCGCCAGCCCGACCACAGCCGCCAGCCCCAGCGCAGCGCACGCCGCGGCCGCAGCACCAGCAGCACGGCGGCCGCCGCCAGCGGCGCTTCGGGGTGCGCCTGGAGCCAGCGCCAGCCGGCGTGCACGCGGTCGGCCAGGGCCAGCGGGGGCTGCCAGGCGAGTGCGTCACGGGCCAACTGGCCACGCAGTTCGCTGCTGCGTACCAGCAGCAACTGCTGGCGGCGCGCCAGCGTGGCGCTGCGTCGCACGCTCATGGCGGCCCGGGCCTGGTTGCGGGCGGTGAGGGCGGTGAGGCCGATGCAGGCGGCACGGGCTGCAGGCCATCGCGGTCTCGCTGCAATTCACCGAGCGACAGCGCAAACGGCCCGCCTTCGCCCGAGCGCAGCAAGGCGCGGGCCCGCAAGAGCAGACCCGCGCCAGCGGCGACGAATAGCAGGGTCGCCACACCCAGTGCCGGCAGGCGGTAGCCGTCCCAGAACAGCAGCAGCACGAAAGCCACGGCCAGCACCAGGGCCACGCCGAGCAGAAGCAGACCCAGAGCGGCACGCCACAGCGCGTCGAAGAGGCGCAGCTTCTCGGCCTCGAGCTCGGTGCCGAAGAGTTCAAGCCTCACCTGGGCGATGCCCAGCGTGGTGGCCAGCAGGCGGCGCAGCGAATCGAACAGCCCGCCGCTGGCGGGCGGGCCGGTCAAGGCCATGCCGGGCTCAACGCCGGCCGATCAGCATGCCGACGATCAGGCCGACGCCAGCACCGATGGCCACCGACTTCCAGGGGTGCTCGTGTACGTAGTCGTCGGCAGCATGGCCGGCGGCCTTGGCCTTCTCGGTGGCCGCTGCCTGCAAGTCCAGCAGCCTGTGCTTGGATTGCGCCAGGCGTTCCTGCAGGCGCTCGCGCAGACCGGCTGCACCCTCGCCCACCTCGTCGGCAGTCAGCTTGAGCAGTTGCTCGGCATCGGCGACCACGATCCGAAGGTCGGCCATCAGCTTGTCGCGTTGCGTGGCAGTCATCTCGGTCATCTTTCGCTCCATCGGATTGCACGGGGGAGCTCAGAAGTTACCACCGGACTTCCCGGCCAGGCCGCGACATCACTGCGGCGCGGGGGGCTTTGTTGAGCTGACGCAGTCCGTGTTCAGACCCGGCGCAGCACCACGCTGCCGATCGAGTAGCCCGCGCCGAAGCTGCAGATCACACCCAGGTCACGAGCCTTCAGGTCGGCGTGGTGCGCGTGGAAGGCGATGATGCTGCCGGCGCTGGCGGTGTTGGCGTATTCGCTCAGGATGATGGGGGCGATGTCATCACCCACCTCGCGCCCCACCAGCTTCTTCAGCACCAGCTGGTTCATGCCCAGGTTGGCCTGGTGCAGCCAGTAGCGACGCACCTGCGTCGGCTCGAAGCCCAGCGTGTGCAGGTGCTGCTCGATGTGCGCGGCGGCCATCGGCACCACTTCCTTGAACACCTTGCGGCCTTCCTGCATGAAGGTCTTGTCGCGCGCGTCGGGGTCGGTGTCCTCGCAGCGGTTCAGGAAGCCGGCGTTGTTGCGGATGTTGTTGCTGAACTGGGTGACGAGCTTCGTGCCCAGCACTTCCCACTGGTCGGCCGAGGTGGCGGTGTCGGCGGCCTCGACGATGACCGCGGTGCAGACGTCGCCGAAGATGAAGTGGCAGTCGCGGTCGCGCCACTCCAGGTGGGCCGACGTGATCTCGGGGTTGACCACCAGCACGCAGGTCGCGCTGCCGCTCTTGATCGCATTGGCGGCCTGCTCGATGGCGAAGGTGGCGCTGCTGCAGGCCACGTTCATGTCGAAGCCGTAGCCCCCGGCGCCGATGGCGGCCTGGATCTCGCAGGCCATCGCCGGGTAGGCGCGCTGCATGTTGGCCGCGGCGCACAGCACGCCGTCGATGTCGCGGCCCTGCTTGCCGGCGGCGGCCATCGCCTTCTTCGCGGCGTCGACCGCGATCTCGGCCATCAGGCTCAGTTCCCCATCGGGCCGCGGCGCGAACTTCGGGCGCATACGCGTCGGGTCGAGCACGCCGGACTTGTCGAGCACGTAGCGCTGCTGGATGCCCGAAGCCTTCTCGATGAACTCGACGCTGGAATGCACCAGCGGCACTCGCATGCCGGCTGCGATCTCGTCAGCATGCGCGGCGTTCTGCAGGTCGGCGAAGGCGTTGAACGACGCCACCAGTTCAGCATTGGTGATGACCTGCGCCGGCTGAAACAGGCCGGTGCCCGAGATGACGACACGGGGCATGCTGTGATCTTTCATGGCGCGGGAGTGTAGGCGCGAGGGGATCCGTCAACCCTGGTCGGCAGACTACTTGCGGACCGGTGGCTTCTTCGCCGTGGCGCCGCGCTGCAGCGCGTCGCTCATGCCGATGAGCACGCCGCTGACCATCGCGGTGTAGCTCTCGGCCAGCGCCTGCGCGGCACGCAGGCTGGCCGCGCGCGTGGTGCGCAGCGCCGTCTGCATCTGCTCGGCCATCTGCTCGGCGGTGGCCGCGGCCTTGGCGCCGGACAGCGTACCGCCGGCCTGCATCTTCTCGAGCACCGGGCCCCAGGCGCCAGCCATCGGTTCGCCGGCACCGGCGGCGGCCTTCTTCACCGCGGCGAACATCGCGTCTTCCATCTTCTCCAGGTCGGCCAGCGCCTTGCTCAGGTGCTTTTCGCGCAGGTCGGCACCCTGCGTGGCCAGCGTGCTGAGCGCCACGCGGTTGGCTTCCACGGCCTTCAGCATCGCGGCGTCCATGCCGGCGACGGCCTGGTCCAGCAACGACTCGGGGTCGATGTTGGCCGTCATGTTCTTGGCCACACCGGTGCTGGCGGCCTCGGCGACCTGCTTGAGCGCGCCGCGGATGTTCTTCAGCGTCAGCTCACGCCCCTGCAGCGCGGCCATGGTGGCCTCGGTCGTGGCCTTGCGCAGCTGCGCGCCCTGCTGGGCGGTGGCGCTCTCGAACTGGGCGATCAGCGCGTCGACATCGAACATCGGCTTGGACATGGGGTGGCTCCGTGGGTGGGACAGGACTCGATGCTGGCACCGCGTCGGCAGTGCGGCAAGCGGGAATGCGCCGGGCAGTGGCACGCGGCCGGCAAGGGTTTCAGGCCGCCGGCAGCAGCGCCGCCGGCGTGAGCAGACGTTCGATCAGTTCACGCACGCTGCGGATCTGCGTGCCGAAGGGCAATTCACCGGCGCCGCGGAAGAACAGGCCCTTCTTCACGTCGCCGCGCAGCGCCGCGGCCAGCTGGTTGTCGATGCAGAACTGGCCCCAGCCCTTCAGGCCGTCGCGCAGCCCGCATTGCGCCAGGCAGTCGAAGGCCTTGGTGCAGCGGGACTTGGCGTGCGCCACGGCCTGCAGCCGCGCTTCGCTGGCGAGGTAGTTGCGCAGCCAGGGCGTGCCCACCGCGCGGGCGGGCAGGCCGGCCACGCTGGTGAATTCGACGATGTCCTCGCTGCGCGCCTCGGCCAGCACGCGCTTGAACTCAGCGTGGGCGTCGCTTTCCAGCGTGACGGCAAAGGGCGTGCCCAGCTGCACCGCCGCGGCGCCCAGGGCCTGCAATTGCGAAATCTCTTCCCAGCTGCGGATGCCGCCAGCGCAGATCAGCGGCACCTCGCGTTCCAGCCCGGCACTGCGCAGGAAGGCCAGCGACTGGGGAATGACGTTCTCGAAGTCGAAGCGCGGATCCTTCAGGTCGGCCACGCGCGCCGCCCCCAGGTGGCCACCGGCAAGCCGTGGGTGCTCGATGACGATGGCGTCGGGCAGGCGCTTCTTGCGCTCCCACTTCTTCACGATGAGCTGCACGCCGCGCGCGTCGCTCAGTATGGGGATGAGCGCGGCCTTCGGGTGGTCCTGCGCCAGGTCGGGCAGGTCCAGCGGCAGGCCCGCACCCACCACCACGGCGTCGATGCCGTCTTCCAGCGCACGTTTGACCGAAGCCGCATAGGCGCTGACGGCACGCATGACGTTCACGGCGAGCAGGCCGCGGCCGCCGCTGAGCTCACGTGCGGCGGCGATCTCGCGCGACAGGGCCTCGAGATTGGCGTCGTCGATGGTTTCCTTGGCGCCGTGGTCCGGGTCCAGGCCCGTCGTGCGTTCCATCAGGTCGGGGTGGTGGCGGCGCAGGTCGACGCTGGACAAGGTGCCCACGCCGCCGGCGGCGGCCACCGCACCGGCCAGGCCATGTGCCGAGACACCCACGCCCATGCCACCCTGCACCACGGGCAGCAGCGAGCGGCCACCCAGTTGCAGTGGCCTCAGGCCGCTGCGTTGCAGCAGCGCCCAAAGGCCGGCAGGCACGGGCGAAGGCGCAGTGCCGTTCACCGCAGCACCAGCACCGGCAGCTTGCTGCGCGAGATGACGCTCTTGGTGTGCGAACCGAAGAACAGTTCGCCCAAGGCGCCGCGGCCGTGGGTGGCCATCACGACGAGATCGCAGCCAAAGGTCTCGGCCGCTTCGACGATGGCATCGTCCACCGCCTCGGTGCGCTTGAAGTGGCCACTGAACGGCACGCCCGCGGCATCGGCGGCGGCATGGAACTTCGCCAGCAGTTCACGGGCATGGCCCTCGGTGCGCGTGCGGTGCTCTTCCGTCTTGTCGAGGTAGGCGTTCAGCCCCGAACTGCCCGAGGGCAGCGGCGCCATGGGCTCGGCAACGAAACCGGTGACGCGCGCCCCCAGCCTTTGCGCCAGCGCGATGCTGGAGTCGACGGCGCTTTGCGAGAGTTCGCTGCCGTCGATGGGGACGAGGAGATGGATATACATGCACACGCCTTGGCTCCCCGGAAACAGCCCGGGGTTGTGCGCCGAGTCTAGGCAGCGCAGCTGACGCGGGCCTTGACAGGTGTCAAGCCCCGGGCCGCGGCTCAGGTGGCATTCGGTATGCTCGGTGCCCCATCCCCGCCGGAGCCCCGTGCCATGACCCGCGTCTTCAACTTCAGCGCCGGCCCCGCCGCCCTGCCCGAACCCGTGCTGCGCCAGGCCGCCGACGAAATGCTCGACTGGCACGGCAGCGGCATGAGCGTGATGGAGATGAGCCACCGCGGCAAGGAGTTCATCGCCATCGCCGACGAAGCGGAAGCCCTGTTTCGCGAGCTGCTGGCCGTGCCCGCGAACTACAAGGTGCTTTTCATGCAGGGCGGTGCCATCGCCGAAAACGCCATCGTGCCGATGAACCTGCTGCGCGGCCATGCCAGCGCCGACTACATCGACACCGGCGAGTGGAGCAAGAAGTCGCTGAAGGAAGCGCAGAAGTACGGCCGCGTGAACGTCGCGGCCAGTGCCGCCGAAAGCGGCTACACGACGATCCCGCCGCGCGAGACCTGGAAGCTCGACCCGAACGCCGCCTACGTGCACATCTGCAGCAACGAGACCATCGGCGGTGTCGAATACCACTTCACGCCCGACGTCGGCAGCGTGCCGCTGGTAGCCGACATGAGCAGCAGCATCCTCAGCCGCCCGGTCGATGTCTCGAAGTACGGGCTGATCTACGGCGGTGCGCAGAAGAACATCGGCCCGGCCGGACTGACCATCGTCATCGTGCGCGAAGACCTGCTGGGCGGCGCGTTGGCGATCACGCCCTCGGCCTTCGACTACAAGGTCGTGGCCGACAACGGCAGCATGTACAACACGCCGCCCACCTACGGCATCTATATCGCCGGGCTGGTGTTCAAGTGGATCAAGGCCCGCGGCGGCCTGGTGGCGATGGAAGCGCACAACCGCGCCAAGGCCGCCGTGCTCTACGACTACCTCGACAACACCGGCTTCTACTCGGCGCCAGTGGCGCGCGAGTGCCGCAGCCTGATGAACGTGCCCTTCAAGCTGAAGGACCCCGCGCTCGACGCCGCTTTCCTGAAGGGCGCCGAGGCACTGGGCATGGTGCAGCTGAAGGGCCACCGCTCGGTCGGCGGCATGCGCGCGTCGATCTACAACGCGATGCCCATCGAAGGTGTGCAGGCGCTGGTGGCCTACATGAAGGACTTCGAGGCCCGCCATGGTTGACAGCGCACCCGACACGCGCATGCCCGTCCTGCTTCTGAGCACGATCTCGCCGGCCGGGCTGAAACGCCTGCCGGCCGACCGTTACGTGGTCAACCGTTTCGTCGCCGAGCCCGCGGCCATCCTGGTGCGCAGCACCGACATGCATGCGATGGTGCTGCCCGCCAGCGTGCGCGCGGTGGCGCGTGCCGGTGCCGGCACCAACAACATCCCGGTGTCGGCGCTGAGTGCACGCGGCATGCCGGTCTTCAACGCGCCGGGTGCCAACGCCAATGCGGTGAAGGAACTGGTGCTGGCCGGCATGCTGATGGCCGCGCGCCACATCGCGCCGGCGCTGCAGTTCGTTGCTGGTCTCGACATCGGCGCCAGCGACCTGGAGGACCGCATCGAAAACGGCAAGAAGGCCTTTGCCGGCAGCGAACTGCGCGGCCAGACGCTGGGCATCGTCGGCCTGGGCAAGGTGGGTGCGATGGTGGCCGACGCGGCCATTTCGCTGGGCATGCACGTGCTGGGCTACGACCCCGAGATCACGGTCGACGCCGCCTGGAGCCTGCCGGCGCAGGTCAAGCGCGCCGGCAGCGTCGACGAGGTGCTGCGTGGCGCCCACTTCGTCAGCCTTCACGTGCCGCTGCTGCCGGCGACGCGTGGGCTCGTGGGCACGGGCAACATCGGGCTGATGAGACGTGGCGCGGTGCTGCTCAACTTCAGCCGCGATGGCGTCGTCGACCACGCCGCCGTGCGGCACGCGCTGGACGGCGAAGGCCTGGGCGGCTATGTCTGCGACTTCCCCAGCCCCGCACTGCACGGCCATCCGAAGGTGGTGGCGCTGCCCCATCTGGGTGCCAGCACGCGCGAGGCCGAGGAGCAGTGCGCGGTGATGGTCGTCGACCAGTTGCGCGCCTACCTCGAAGACGGGCAGGTCAGCAATGCGGTGAACTTCCCCACCGTGCAGATGGCGCGCGAGGCGCCGTTCCGCGTGGCCATCGCCAACGCCAACGTGCCCAACATGCTGGGGCAGATCTCCACCACGATGGCCAGCGCGGGGCTGAACATTCACAACATGGTCAACAAGAGCCGTGGCGAGATGGCCTATACGCTGGTCGACCTGGAGACACCGGTCGGCCCCGAGGTGCTGGCAGCGCTAGGCGCGATCGAGGGTGTGCTCTCGGTGCGCTACCTGCCGACAGCCGCATAAGGCGGAGACCGCAGACGCCGGCGACGGCGAGCTGCCGAAAGGCGCCGGAAACGCCACGGGCCGGCGGTTTTCACCGCCGGCCCGTGACTGTTCAGACAGCGAGGATCAGAGCCGCTCGAACACCGCCGCGATGCCCTGCCCGCCACCGATGCACATCGTCACCAGCGCGTAGCGGCCGCCAGTGCGGTGCAGTTCGTAGATCGCCTTGGTGGCCAGGAAGGCGCCGCTGCAGCCGATCGGGTGGCCCAGAGCGATCGCTCCGCCGTTGGGGTTGACCTTGCTCATGTCGAGCTCCAGCCCGCGCGCCACGGCGATGGCCTGCGCTGCGAAGGCCTCGTTGCTCTCGATGACGTCCATCTGGTCGAGCGTGAAGCCGCCCTTCTTCAGCGCCAGCTTGGTGGCCGGGATCGGGCCTTCGCCCATCACGTCGTTGGGCACACCGGCAATCGCGTAGCTGGCCAGGCGGGCCATCGGCTTGTGGCCGGCGGTGGCGGCCACGGCGGCGTCGGCCAGCACGAAGAAGGCCGCACCGTCGTTGATGCCCGAGGCGTTGCCCGCCGTCACCGACCCGTCCTTCTTGAACGCCGGCTTCATCTTGGCCAGCGTTTCCAGCGTCGTGCCCGCCTTCACGTGCTCGTCGGTGTCGAAGGTCACGTCGCCCTTGCGGGTCTGCTTGACGATGGGCACGATCTGGCTCTTGAAGCGACCCTCGGCGATGGCCGCGGCGGCCTTGCGGTGCGAGTCGACGGCCAGCTGGTCCTGCTCTTCACGCGTGATGCCCCACTTCGTGACGAGGTTTTCGGCGGTGATGCCCATGTGGCCGACGCCGAAGGGGTCGGTCAGCGCGGCGACCATCGAGTCGATGAGCTTGGTGTCGCCCATGCGTGCGCCGTTGCGCATCGCCGTCGACAGGTAGGCGCCGCGCGACATCACTTCGACGCCACCGCCGACGCCGTAGTCGCAGTCGCCCAGCAGGATGTTCTGCGCCGTCGTCACGATGGCCTGCAGGCCCGACGAACACAGCCGGTTGACGGCCATGGCCACGCTTTCCATCGGCAGGCCGGCCTGGATCGAGGCCACGCGCGCCACGTAGGGGTAGCGGCTCTCGGTGGGGATGCAGTTGCCCACCGTCACGTAGTTGATGGCCTTGGGGTCGACTCCCGAACGCTTGACGGCCTCTTTCATCACGGTGCCGGCCAGCTCGGCCGGTTCGATGTCGGCCAGGGCGCCGTTGAAGGTGCCGATGGCGGAACGGGCTGCGCCGAGAACCACGACGTCGCGCTTGCTCATGGGGATGTCTCCTGTAGGTTGGGGGAACGAGAAAACCGCTAGTGGGCACCCGGCGGCTGGCAAAAGGCTGACAAAGACCGGGCTGAGAGCTTACATGCCGGGCCAAGCCGGCTGCGGCGCACTGCAGCGCCGGCCATGCTTGGGCAGAATCTTGCCATCTTTCACCAGCCGCCCGGGCCCCACCGGCGGGACCCCCCTGCCGCCGTGCGAAACGCGCCCCTTGCCCCCGTCACGCCGCTCAGCCATCACGAGATCCTGAGCCTGGTCGAGCCGTTCACACGGCGTGGGCGCCATGTCGACCTGGCGGCCAGCGACCGCGCCGCGCGCAAGCTCGTCTTCAAGCCGCTCGACCACCCCGCCGACGGTGAGACCCGCCCCGCGCTGCGCGAGACCTTGCAGCTGGAAGGCGCCGGCGCTGGCCGCTGGCGCCTGACGCGCCTGCTGACGCTGCCGGGCGGGCTGCAGGCCAGCCTGGAAGCCGAGGGCGCGACGCCGGCCGAGCTGCTGGCGCGGGTGACCGCCATTCCGCTGCAGCGCCAGGTCATCGCCGACGCCGGCCTGCTGGTGGCCAAGCAGCAGCGGCTGGAACAACGCAGCCCGATGGCCCCCGAGGCCCTGGCCGACGAGGCCGCCCTGGCCGCGGCCCCGGTGCTGATGCACCAGGCCACGGCGCAGCTCGACGGGCTGAGGCTGCAGATGAAGGTGAGCCCGGTGAAGGGTATCTCCGGCGAGATCGAACTGGAGCCCACCGACGACGCCGTGCCGGGCCTGCCCGACGACCTGCTGGCCGTGCTCGGCTGGAGCTGGGCGCGGCTCATCAAGCGCCAGCACGGCTGGACGACCCGCCTGCGCCTGCGCGGCGAAGGCTACAAGCGTTGCCGCGACGCCGAAACCAAGCTTGAACTGGCCGTGCGCCACGTGGCCAAGACACTGGCCGAGCCGCCGGCGCGTTTCCACGACCAGCGCGTCGGCGCACGCTGGGGCGTGGTGGCGCGCCGCACGCTGCCGCTGTTGGGCAGCGCGGTGATGATCGCCGCCGCCGGTGTCTTCGCGAAGCTGGAGCCCGACCTGGCGCAGGACTCGGTGCTGCGCATGCTCATCTTCCACGCACCGCCCATCCTGCTGGTGATCCTCTTCAGCCTGAACGAGCTGCCGCGCGTGGAGATTCCTCCGCTGCCACGCCGCCCGCGCGGCGACAGCTGGCGTCCGCGCGCGGTGACCAGCGGCACCTGAACACGGCCACCGCGCCGGTTCCTGCACACACGAAAGCGACGATGTCCGGCAACCCGATGAACATCCCCCCGATCTCGATCGCCGCGGCCAAGGCGGCGCTGATCGAGCAGTACGCCGACCCCGTGCTGCGCCGCCGCGCCACCATGCTGTGGGGCACGCGCGGCGTGGGCAAGTCGTCCGTCGTGCGCCAGGTGGCGGCGCATTACGGCGTGCCGCTGGTCGACCTGCGGCTGACCACCATCGAGCCGGTGGACATCCGCGGCGCCATCTACGCCGACGACGTGCAGGGCAAGACGGTGTGGTTCCCGCCGGAGTTCCTGCCCACACCCGACCAGCCCGCGGGCATCCTCTTTCTGGACGAACTCACCGCCGCCGACCAGCGGTTGCAGATCAGCGCCTACTCTCTCATCCTCGACCGCAAGGTTGGCCACTACGTGCTGCCCGACGGCTGGCAGGTCATCGCCGCGGGCAACGCCAGCTTCCACGGCGCCGTGAGCCACGACATGGGCACCGCGCTGGCCGACCGCATGTTCCACTTCAACGTGCAGACGGTGATCGAGGCCTTCCTGGCGTACGCGATCAAGCAGCAGTTCGCGCCCGAGGTCATGGCCTACCTGAAGGTGCGGCCCGACAAGCTCGACGACACGCAGGCCCAGCTGGCCGCCGACCACCTCGTCGGCGCCAGCCCGCGCGGCTGGGAAGACGTGTCCAACGTGCTGAAGTCGGGCTTGAGCGAGTCCGCGCGGCGCGCCTTCGTGCAGGGCCGCGTCGGCGCGGCCAACGCGGCCGAATTCTTCGGCGTGCTGCGTGAACTGCAGGCCGGCGCCGACGTGCTGCGCCTGCTGGCCGCACGCCCGGGCGATGAAACCACCGCGCTGCTGCCCGGCACGCTGGACGGCCTCTACGGCATGCTCTACGGCCTGCTGGCCGCGTGCACCGAAGCGCCCACCCTGGCACGCGCGCTGGAAATCGTCGAGCAGCTGCCCGACATCCGCAGCGGCGTGGGCCTGCCCATCCGCGAGGCGCAGACATTGGCGATGGAACTGCTGTTCCAGAAGGCGCTGGAAACCGGCCTGGAGGCCACGGTGATGGACAGCCCCGTCTACCGCCGCTACAGCGAGCGCCGCGCACGGGAAGGCGCGCTCGGCTGAAGGCCATGGCCACCGCCAGCGCAACGCAGGCCACGCTGCACGCCGGCCACCGCGGCACGCGCGCCGTGCAGCGCATGGTGGAGTACGCGCCCTCCACAGGCGGGCTGGCGCTGTGGATGCACCACCACGACCTCGTCGACGAGGGTGCCGCCGCCCCGAAGGTGCCGCCCGTGGCCACCGACGGCCGCCGCCTGATCTACAGCCCCACCTTCACCACCCTGCCGCTGCCCGAGCAGGCCGGCTGGGTGGCGCACGAGGTGCTGCACATCGCGCTGCGCCACGCCCATCGCTACCTCGCGCTGCAGCAGCTGGTGGGTGATGTCGACCTGCCGCTCTACAACCTGTGCGCCGACGCCATCGTCAACAGCACGCTGTCGCACCTGGCCTGGCTGGCGCTGCCCAAGGACGCGGTGCAGCTGGACACGCTGCTCGAAAGCAGCCTGGCCATCACGCAGCCGGTGGAGAAGTCGCTGCTGGAATGGGATGTCGAACGCCTGTACCGCGAGATCGACGACCGCCGGCCGGCACGCGGCGGCGGCCGCGCGCAGGAACGTGCCGGTTCACAGGGCGACCAGCGCGAAGGCGCGCGCCAGGCGGCACGCGAGGACGGCCCGCGTGCCGCTCGTGCACGCGCTTTGGGCGCACGCACGCAGCCCGACCTGCAACCCGGCAGCGGCACGCGCGACGCGCCCGAGGCCGAGGCCGAGCAGGCGCGCGAGTGGTGCGAACGCCTGCTGCGCGCCCACGCCGGCGACGGCGAGTTCTCGATGCTGCGCACGCTGGGCGCCGACCTGCCGCGCACCCGCACACCCTGGCAGCAGGTGCTGCGCACGCAGCTGGCACGCGCGCTGACGCCCAGGCTCGACGTCGCCTGGTCGCGCCCCGCGCGCAGCTACATCGCCAACCAGGGCCGCAATGCCGCGGGCCACCGCATGCCTTGGGAACCGGGCTTCAGCATGGCGCGGCGCGTGCCGCGGCTGGCGGTGGTGGTGGACGTCTCGGGCTCGATCGACGACGCGCTGATGGAACGCTTCGCGCGCGAGATCGACGCCATCACGCGCCGCCTGGAAGCCGGCCTGGTGCTGGTGATCGGCGACGACCGCGTGCGCGACGTGCTGCACTGCCAGCCCGGGCAGTCGGGCCTGGGTGGACTGAGCTTCGAAGGCGGTGGCGGCACCGACTTCACGCCGCTGCTGCAGGAAGCCGACACCCACCACCCGGACATCGGCGTCGTGCTCACCGACCTCGACGGCCCCGCGCGCTTCAGACCGAGCTGGCCGGTCGTGTGGGCGGTGACCGAAGCCAGCGCGCACGCGGTGGCGCCGTTCGGGCGCGTGCTGGTGCTGCGCTGAGGGCCGGCCGACGGCAAACCGCAGGGTGACCCTCGCCCGTCGGTGCGAGCCCAGCCTGGTGACCGTGCCGCGGAAGTGTGCCGAGGTGTATGCGCCAGGCACGACGGCAAACCCCTGCTCATGTGCCGTATCGCAGCCAGCTGGCCCGCTGCGCGGCGCGATTCGGGGGCTCGAACAGAAGAACGTCCTGTAACGCGATTCGTCGGGCCCCAAGCCGGCCTTGCGGAGAACAAACCCTACACTGCACGCGGTTTCTAAACATACCCCCACAGGCATTTTCAATGGGGTTCTTCTGGAGTCTGGCGATGCGCAGAGCGGTGGTGTGGGTCATGTTGGCAGGCAGCCTCTGGGCGCAATCGGTGGCTGCTCAGTCGGTCAACGACGGGCGCTTGCTGGCCTCGGGTTGCTTCCAGTGCCACGGCACGAGCGGCCTGAAAGGCGGCTTCGGCACGTTGGCAGGCATGGGCAAGGAAGACATGCTGAACAAGCTCAACAACGACATGCGAAGCAAGGACGCCCGCAGCAGCATCATGAATCCGCATGCCCGCGGGTACACGAGCTACCAGCTGACCTTGATCGCCGACTATTTCTCCAAACTCCCCAAGCCCTGAGTGGCGGCCAACCCTGCGGACAGGAACTCCATCGTGATGAACAGACGACATTTTCTCGACACCCTCGGTGCCGGATCCCTGCTGGCCCTGGCCCCGACAGCCGTGCGCGCGGCGGCCCTCAAGCGGGTGGTCGTGGTCGGCGGCGGCATGGCCGGCGCGACGGCAGCCAAGTACCTGCGGCTTTGGAGCAACAAGACGGTGGACGTGACCCTGGTCGACACCTCGACCAAGTACGTCTCCAACATCATGAGCAACCTGGTCGTGACGGGACAGTACGCGCCCACGATCCTGGACTACGGTTGGTCCAACCTGGTGAAAAGCCACGGGGTCAAGCTGCTCAACGGCACGGTGACGCAGGTCGAGTCCGGGGGCTCCCTGGGGACCTGGAAGGTCACCGTGACCAAGGGCAGCACGGTCACCGTGCTGTACGCAGAGCGCGTGGTGCTGGCGCCGGGTGTGAAGTTCGATGCGGTGCCCTCGACCGACAACGCCGCACTGGCGGCTCCGGTCCTGCATGCCTGGGAGGCCGGCACGCAGACCACGCAGTTGCGCGACTACCTCGCCGCGATGCCGTCGTCGGGAACCTTCGTTCTGACAATCCCCAAAGCGCCTTACCGCTGCCCGCCCGGACCGTACGAGCGCGCCTGCGTGGTGGCCGACTACCTCAAGCGCAACAAGTCGGGCGCGCAGATCGTCGTGCTGGACGCCAACCAGGACATCACGGCCGAGCGGGAGAGCTTCTCCCATGCGTTCACGATGATGTACGGCGGCAACCTCAGCTACCGTCCGGGCCGCGTCGTGAAGAGCGTGAGCTCCACTGCGGGACAGCCGGGCGGCTCGGTGGTGGTGGACGTGGTCGTGAAGGATGTTGGCGGCCAGGATGTGGTGATGGGCACCGAGGTCTATGACGCCCAGGTACTCAACGTGATTCCGCCGCACCGTGCAGGCAGCATTGTGCAGAGCCTCGGTCTAGCAGATGCCAGCGGCTTTGCACCGGTGGATGGCCGCAGCTTTGAAAGCACGGTCGCCGGCAAGAAGGGCATCCACGTCATCGGCGATGCCTCGAAGACCTCGCTGCCCAAGGCCGGCCATGTCGGGAACCAGGGCGCCAAGATCTGCGTCGACGCCATCCTGCGGGCCTTCAGCGCACAGGATCCGTACGCCACGCCGACTGCCAACTCGGCCTGCTACTCGCCGCTGAGCAACACGATCGCGTCGTGGCTGACGGCTGTCTACCAGTACCAGCAGGACCCGGCTTCCCCCGGCGCCTGGAAGTACGTGGCCATCGACCAGGTCAGCGCCGCGACCGGCGCAACCGAGGCGCGCTCGCCGAGCACCGGCAGCTTCTCGAAGATGGGCACCTGGTACAAGTCGCTGATGACCGAAACCTTCACCTGAGCGGCAGGCGCCCGGGGCTCAGGTGCCGCGCCGCTGCCGCACGGCCGCCGCCAGCCCCTGCAGCAGCGGCACGGTCTGCTCGAAGCCCAGGCAGGCATCGGTGATCGACACGCCGTGCTGCAGAGGCTGGCCGGGCAGCAAGTCCTGCCGGCCTTCGTGCAGATGGCTCTCGATCATCACGCCAACGATGCGCACGTCCCCAGCCGCCACCTGAGCCGCCACCTGGGCCGCCACGTCCACCTGCCGCTGGTACTGCTTGCGGCTGTTGCCGTGCGAGACGTCGATCATCACGCGCTCGGGCAGGCCGGCCGCGCGCAACAGTTCGCACGCCGCGGCCACACCCGCAGCGTCGAAGTTGGGCGCCTTGCCGCCGCGCAGGATGACGTGGCAGTCGGCGTTGCCGCGGGTCTCGAAGATGGCGGCCATGCCCATCTTCGTCATGCCCATGAAGGCGTGCGGTGCACGCGCGGCCAGAATGGCGTCGGCGGCCACCTGCAGGCCGCCGTCGGTGCCGTTCTTGAAACCGACCGGGCAGCTCAGGCCCGAGGCCAGCTGGCGGTGGCTCTGGCTTTCCGTCGTGCGCGCGCCGATGGCGCCCCAGCTCACGAGGTCGCTGATGAACTGCGGGCTCAGCAGGTCGAGGAACTCGGTGCCGGTGGGCAGGCCCAGGGCGGTGAGTTCCAGCAGCAGCCGGCGCGCGCGTTCCAGGCCTTCGTTGATGGCGAAGCTGCCGTCGAGGTGCGGGTCGTTGATGTAGCCCTTCCAGCCCACCGTCGTGCGCGGCTTCTCGAAGTAGGTGCGCATGACGATCAGCAGGTCACCCTGCAGTTCGTCGGCCACGGCCTTCAGGCGGCGGCCGTAGTCGAGGGCCTGCGCGTGGTCGTGGATCGAGCAGGGCCCGACGACGACGACGAGACGGTCGTCGCGGCCGTGCAGCACGTCGGCGATGCGGCGGCGGCTGCCCTCCACCAGCGCCAGCGTGCCTTCCTGCACCGGCACACGCTCCTGCAGCAGCGCAGGGGTCATCAGCGGGCGCACCGCGCCGATGCGCACGTCGTCTATGCGGGTGGTGTCCAGCGTGCTGTCGCGCACGCCCACTTCCTGATCGTGGCGGGGATCGTCGATGCGGTTCATGGCCCCATTGTCGGCGAGCGCAGCGGCCACGGGCGCGCAGGCGACAATCGGCCGATCTCCTTCGAAAAACGGCCCGAAACGGGCCCTATGCATGGAACTTTCGACCTGGCTGGCTTTCTTCGCGGCGTCATGGGCCATCAGCATCTCGCCCGGCCCCGGCGCGCTGGCGGCCATGAGCGCCGGCCTGAACCACGGCTTCCGCCGCGGCTACGCCACCACGGTCGGCCTGGTGCTGGGCATCTGGTCGCAGTTGCTCGTTGTCGGCGTGGGCCTGGGGGCGCTGTTGGCCACCTCGGCCATGGCCTTCACCGCGCTGAAGTGGCTGGGCGTGGCCTACCTGGTGTGGTTGGGCGTACAGCAATGGCGTGCGCCGGCGCGGCCGCTGGCGGAACTGCAGGCCGATGCCGGCGCCGTGACGCCACGCACGCTGGTCTTGCGCGGCTGGATGATCAACGCCGTCAACCCCAAGGGCACGGTCTTCCTGCTGGCCGTGGTGCCGCAGTTCATGGACCTGCAGCAGCCGCTGCTGCGCCAGTACCTGACCATCGCGCTTACGCTGGGCTTCACCGACATGGTGGTGATGGCCGGCTACACGGCACTGGCCTCTCGTGTGCTTGCCGAGCTGAAGTCGGCCGCCCACATGCGCGTGCTGAACCGCGTCTTCGGCGGGCTGTTCGTGGCGGCCGGCGCTTTCCTGGCGGTGTTCAAGCGCCAGGCCTGAGCACTGCGGCTGGCGCCGCGCAGGCCTGCAGCATCTGCGCCACCACGGCCAGCGCAATCACCTCGGGCTCCTTGCCGGCGATGCCGGGCAGGCCGATGGGACAGGTGATGCGGTCGACGAGCGCCGCGTCGAAGCCGCGCTCGCGCAGCCGGTGCTCGAAACTGGCGCGCTTGCTGCGGCTGCCGACGAGGCCGAACCAGCCGAAGTCACCGCGCGCCAGGATGGCCTGGGTGAGCACCAGGTCGAGCGCGTGGCTGTGCGTCAGCACGAGGTAGAAGGCGCCGGGCGGGGCGCTGGCGACCTCGGCCTGCACCGGCTCGACGCACCGCTTCTCGATGTGCAGAGGCAGCGCCTCGGGCGGGAATTCGCTCTCGCGTTCGTCGATCCACTGCACGCGACAGGGCAGCGTGGCCAGCAGGCGCACGACGGCGCGGCCGACATGGCCGGCACCGTAGAGCTGCAGCGTGAAGCGCGGCGGTGTCGCGGGCCAGTCCCCGGGCTCGCAGGCGGCCAGCGGCACGAAGCGCAGGCCCAGCACGCCGCCGCAGCACTGGCCCAGGCTGGGGCCAAGTGCGATGCGCTGCTCGGGCGGCGGCGCGGCCGTCGCACCCCGCGCCAGCAACGCACGGGCATCGGCGATGGCCTGCAGTTCGAGGTGCCCGCCGCCGATCGTACCCAGGACCTCGCCGGCCGACACCAGCATGCGCGTGCCCGCCTCGCGCGGCACCGAGCCCTGGCTTCGCGTGACTTCCACCACCACCGCCGGCCGGCGCTCGGCCTGCCAGCGCAAGGCGGCGGCGCGCAGGTCGGTCATGGCGCCGGCGTCATGCCGACGCGGCCTGCACGGCGGTGATGGCGCGCAGCAGCGCCTCGGGCGTGGCCGGCGCCTGCAGCGGCGGGTCGACGCGGTGCCCGCCTACGGCGGAAACCGCGTCGCGCAGCGCGAAGAAGACGCTGAAAGGCAGCAGCAGTGGTGGCTCGCCGACGGCCTTGCTGCGGTGGATGCTGTCGTGCACGTTGGGCCGGTCGAACAGGCGCACACGGAAATCGGTCGGGCAGTCGTTGGCGGTGGGGATCTTGTAGGTGCTGGGTGCGTGCGTCAGCAACAGGCCGGCCCTGGGCGAGCCGTCGGCTGGGTGCCAGACCAGTTCTTCCATCGTCAGCCAGCCCATGCCCTGGATGAAGGCACCCTCGATCTGGCCGATGTCGATGGCCGGGTTGAGCGAGCGGCCGGCGTCGTGCAGCACGTCGGCACGCAGCAGCCTCCACTCGCCAGTGAGCGTGTCCAGCAGCACCTCGCTCACCGCAGCGCCGTAGGCGTAGTAGTGGAAGGGCCGGCCCTGCAGCGTGGCCTTGTCCCAGTGCAGGCCGGGCGTGGCGTAGAAGCCGTCGCTCCACAGCTGCACGCGCGCCAGGTAGGCCTGCTGCACGACGTCGGCGAAGGGCAGCGTCTGACCGGCCAAGTGCACGCAGCCGTTGCGGAAGATCACCTCGGCCGCGCTGCCGCCCCACTTCGCCGCGCAGAAGTCGGCCAGGCGTTCGCGCACCTGCTGCGCGGCATGTTGCGCCGCCTTGCCGTTGAGGTCGCTGCCGGTGCTGGCCGCGGTGGCCGAGGTGTTGGCGACCTTGTGCGTGTCGGTGGCACTGCAGCGCACCGCACAAAGTTCCAGGCCCAGCTCGTGCGCCACCACCTGCGCCACCTTGGTGTTCAGGCCCTGGCCCATCTCGGTGCCGCCGTGGTTCACGAGCACGCTGCCGTCGGTGTAGACGTGCACCAGCGCGCCGGCCTGGTTGAGGTGGGTGACGTTGAAGCTGATGCCGAACTTCAGCGGCGTCAGCGCCAGGCCCTTCTTCAGCACCGGGCTGGTGGCGTTGAATTCACCGATGGCCACGCGGCGGGCGCGGTAATCGCTGCTGGCCTCCAGTTCGTCGAGCAGTTCGTGCAGGCAGTTGTCGTCGACCACCTGCCCGTAGGGCGTGACGTCGTTGCCGGCCGTGCCGTACAGGTTGGCCCGCCGCACATCGAGCGCGTCGCGCCCCAGGCTGCGCGCCACGCTGTCGATCAGGTATTCCACCGCGATGGCACCCTGCGGCCCGCCGAAGCCGCGGAAGGCGGTGTTGCTCTGCGTGTTCGTCTTCGTGCTGTAGCCGTGCACGGCCACGTGCGGCAGCCAGTAGGCGTTGTCGAGGTGGCACAGTGCGCGGGTCATCACCGGGCCAGAAAGGTCTGCCGAATGGCCGGCGTTGCTGAGCATCTTCGCCGCGGCGCCGAGCAGGCGGCCCTCTTCGTCGAAGCCGACTTCGGCCTCGAAGTGGAAGGGGTGGCGGCGGCCGGTGATCAGGAAATCGTCGTCGCGGTCGATGCGCAACTTCACCGGCGAACGTGTGCGCACGGCGGCGACGGCGGCCACGCAGGCGAACAAGGCGCTCTGAGATTCCTTGCCGCCGAAGCCGCCGCCCATGCGCCGGCATTCCACCTGCACGGCGTGCGCCGGGCGCTGCAGCACATGGGCGACGTGGTGCTGCATCTCGCTGGGGTGCTGGGTGCTGCAGTACAGCTTCAGGCCGCTGTTCTCGACGGGAATGGCATAGCTGATCTGCCCTTCCAGGTAGAACTGCTCCTGGCCGCCGACGTCGAAGCGCGCGCGCAGGCGCCGCGGTGCGGCGGCGATGGCCGAGACAGCGTCGCCGCGCTGCAGGTGCATGGGCGGCAGCACGTACTGCTGCGCGGCGTGGGCGGCGGGGGCGTCGAGCAGCGGCGGCAAGGCACGCGCCTTCACCACCTGCCGGGCGAGCGCCGCCGCGCGCCGTGCCGCATCGCGGGTGCGCGCCACCACCGCGAAAACCGGCTGGCCCAGGTAGCGCAGCGTGTCGCCCACCTCGCCGGCGAGGATGGGTTCGTCGTGCAGCAGCGCGCCGCAGTCGTTTGCGCCGGGGATATCGCGCGCGGCGAAGACGTCGACGACGCCGGGCATGGCGCGCACGACGTCGAGGTGCAGCGACTCGATGACGCCATGGGCGATGGGCGACAGGCCCAGGGCGGCATGCAGCGTGCCGGCGAGCTCGGGCAGGTCGTCGGTGTAGGGCGCGGCGCCGGCCACGTGCAGGTGGGCCGATTCGTGCGGCAGGCCCCGGCCCACGACGGACGCGGCCTGCGCCGAGGCATGCTGCGCCGTGCCGGCGACGAGCAAGTCCGCTGCGTCGGGTTTGTTCATGCGTCCACCTCGCGTGCCCACACGCTCACGGCGCTCTCGGGCAATGGGGCGTCGGGTCGGGTCTCGAGCCAGCAGCGGCGCAGCAGGTTCTGCGCCACCTGTTGGCGGTAGCCGGCACTGGCGCGCAGGTCGGACAGCGGCGTGTAGTCCTGCGCCAGCGCGGCCATCGCGGCCTGCAGCGTAGCCTCGGTCCAGGGCTGGCCGCGCAGGGCGGCTTCGGCCTGCGACGCTCGCTTCACCGTGGCAGCCATGCCACCGCAGGCGATGCACACGTCGTCGACCACGCCGTCCGTCAGCTGCAACGCCATCGCGACGCAGACGGCCGAGATGTCGCAATCGAAGCGCTTGGTGATCTTGTACGCGCGCACGGCCTGGCCCGGCCGTGCGCGCGGCACCTCCAGCGCCAGGACGAACTCGCCGGCCGCCAGCCGGTTCTGCATGTAGCCGACGTAGAAGTCTTCCAGCGCCAGGCGCCTTTCCACCGCGCCGCGGCGCAGCACGATGCTCGCGCCCAGCGCGATGAGCACCGGCGCCGAGTCGCCGATGGGCGAACCGTTGGCGACGTTGCCACCCATCGTGCCGGCCAGGCGCACGGGCAGCCCGGCAAAGCGCAGCCACACGTCGCGCAGCGTCGGCCATTCGGCCGCCAGCGCCTGCCAGGCCGCTTCGAGCGAGACACCGGCACCGATGCGTATGAGGTCGGGCGTCATTTCGACTGTCTTCATCCCGGCCACGCCACCGACATAGATCAGCTCACCGAGATCGCGCAACTGCTTGGTCACCCACAAGCCCATGTCGGTGCTGCCGGCCAGCAGCTTTGCTTCGGGGTGGCTTTCACGCAGGTCCGCCAGTTCCTCGACGGTGCGCGGCGCGTGGAAGGGCGCCTGGCCCGGCGCCTGGTAGTGCAGCGGCGGCGCGGCCTGCAGCGCCTGCAGCGTGGCCCGCACGGGCGCACGGTCCAGGCGCACCGGCGGCGCTGCGTAGGCGCGCTGCGCGGCGTCGAGGATGGGGCGGTAGCCGGTGCAGCGGCACAGGTTGCCGCTCAGTTCGTCGGCCAGCCGCTGGCGGCCGGGCACCTGGCCGGCCTGGCAGTGGGTTTCGTATCCGGCCCACAGCGACATCACGAAGCCCGGCGTGCAGAAACCGCACTGCGAGCCGTGGCAATCGACCATCGCCTGCTGTACCGGGTGCAGCTTGCCGTCGGCAGCGGCCACGTCTTCCACCGTGAACAGCGCCTTGCCGTCGAGCGTGGGCAGGAACTGGATGCAGGCGTTGACCGGCCGCAGCTGCAGCGCACCGGCGTCGTCGAGCTCACCCAGCACCACGGTGCAGGCGCCGCAGTCGCCTTCGGCACAGCCCTCCTTGGTGCCGCTGCACCTTGCGTCTTCGCGCAGCCACTCGAGCACGGTGCGGGTGGGCGCGGCGTCGGCCACCTCGACCACCGCGCCGCGGTGCAGGAAACGGATGGGGCGGGTGTTCATCGTCGGCGTGTTCGGGGGCATCGTGGCCTGAAGGGTAAGTCAGCGCGGGCGCGCCTGCCATGCCCAAGCAATTGCCGCGCCGGGCAGCGGGCCCGAAGATTGCTGTCCCGGCCCGGTGGCTGGCCAAGGTGACAGCATGCGTCCCCGCCCCTTCAGCCTGGCTGCACTCCGAATAGCCAGGCCAGCCCCGAGAAGCTGACGAAAGCCAGCACCGTGCTGCTCATGATGATGCGGGCCACTCGGCCGTTGTCGGCCGAATAACGTTCGGCCAGCAGACTGACGTTACTGGCGCTGGGCAACGCGGCCGCCAGCGTCAGCACGACGAGCTGAAACTTCGACAGCGGCGCGCCCAGCGCCAACGCTCCGGCTCCCAGCCCGAACACCAGCAACGGGTGTACGAAGAGCTTGATCAGCGCCACCGGCAGGTAGTCTGCTACGGGAGTCCGCGTGTGCGCGTGCTGGCCGGCGCGCCAGAGCACCGCGCCGATGGTGAACAACGCCACCGGCGAAGCCGAATCGGCCAGCATGCGCACCACCGTCTCGGCCGGGCCGGGCAGCTTGAACTGCATCACCGAGAACACCGCGCCCAGCGCGATCGACCACGGCAGCGGATTCGACAATGCGCCTCGCAGCGCCCGCGCCGCCGCGGCGCGGGAGCCCTGCCCCGCCGCGCCGTGCGCCTGGGCCAGCGCGATGCACAGCGAGCTCGTCACGAAGAGGTCGGCCAGGATCGAGCAGATCACCGGCCCGGCGGCCGCGTTGCCCAGCAGCGCCACCAGCAGCGGCACGCCCATGAAGCCGGTGTTCGGGAAGGCCGCCACCAGCGCGCCGAACGCAGCGTCCTTCAGGTGCACACGATCGCTGAGCGTCACCGCGATGGTGAAGAAGACGATGAGCAGCGCCGCGGCCAGATACACCCCCAGCACCACCGGGTTGAGCAGGTCGAAGATGGGCGTGCCGGCGCCGAAGCGGAACAGCATGCACGGCAGTGCGAAGTACAGCACGTAGGCGTTCAGCCCCGGTATCGCGCTTTCCGGCAGCACATGCCGGCGCGCGGCCAGGTAGCCGCAGAGCACGAGGGCGAAGAACGGGACGGTGACCGAGAGGATGGACTGCATCGCGGGGCGGAGTATCTCAACCCCGCGGCGCGGCACCCGGGCCTGTCGCCTTCAGCGCGCCGACGTGCCCAGCAGTTCGACGACCCGTGCGCGCACCGCCGCGTCGTGCCCGACGAGCAGGTGGCCGCCGTCGTCGAAACCGACGAACTTCGCACCGGGAATGCGGCTGGCGGTGTATTGCGCCGCGGCGTAGGTACCGAAGCCGTCGTCGCGGGCGCTGATCACGAGGGTGGGCACACCGATGGACTCCAGCGCATAGGGGCCGAGGCGCTTGCCCAGCCGGGTGTCGTCGCGCAAGCCTGCCGCGCGGGCCGACACGGGCAGGATGCGTTCGGCCAGGTCGTCGACGCGCGCGCGTTCCTCGACACTGGCGGCGGCCACCTGTTCGGGCGGCGTGGCCAGCAGGTGGCGTACGAGCGGCCCACGCGCCACGTTCAGCGCCGTCCAGAACAGGAAGTCCGAGCCCAACAGTTGCAGCAGCAGCGCGTCCTTCTCGTTGGAGACAGGCGGTGCCGAGTCGGCCACCGCACCCGGCTTGTAAGCGATGGGTACGACCAGCACCAGCGCGCTGACGCGCTGCGGATGGCGCAGGGCCAGCTGCAAGACCGAAGGGCCACCGGCCGAGACGCCCATCACCGCGGCCTGGGCAATGCCCAGCGCGTCGAGCAGGCAGGCGTGGGCGTCGGCCTGCGCCTCCGGCGAGGCGTCGGCCGGGCGCGGCGTGCGCAGGTAGCCAAAGCGCGACATCGCGATCACGCGCACGCCCTGCTGCGACAGCGGCCGCGCCCAGGCCATGCCCTGGTCGTGACCGCCGCCGCTGCCGTGCACCATCAGCAGCGGCGGGCCCTCGCCCGCCTGCTGCACCTCGATCGGGCCGCAGCGGGTGTCCATCACCTCGCTGCCTTGCAGGGCGCGTGCAGCGGCCAGCGCCAGGTCACGCTCGAAACTGGCGCGTAGGGTAAAGAACGCGGCCACCAGGGCCGTGGCCAGCACGCCGAAGGCCACCAGAGCGGCGCGGTGCTTCACGGCGCAACGTCGAAGCGGATCTGCTGAAGCATGAAGCGGCCGTAGGCGAAGTCGCCCTCCGGGTAGCGGTAGACCGCGTCGCCCCGCGTGGCGACGCGGCGACCGTCGAACTCGCAGTAGTCGCGCATCGGCGTCGACCAGTGCAGCAGGCGCAGCGAACCGTCCTTCTGAAGCGCGCCGCGGTCGTCGGAATGAAAGTTCACCAGCTCGCCGTCGCCGTTGAATTCGAGTTCGGCGCTCACGCGGTGCGGGCCCTGCGTGAATTCGACTCCGCACCGTCGATCGTCGACGGTCCGCCACGACAGGCGCGCATCGACCAGCCACGCGGGCGCGAAGAAGCACAGGTCGTTGAGCAGCGTGACGGTCTCGGTACGCGCCAGCGCGTCGCCCTGCAGGTCCACGACGTCGAAGAGCGAGGCCAGGCGCACCTGCATCGAGGCGCCGTCACCGCGGTAGTCGTGCAGCACCGCCACCGGCAGCCCGGCCATGCGCGTGCGCATGAAGAACAGGCGCCGGGGCAGGTCGAAACGGTCGAGCTGCACGGCCGGGCCGTGCATGCCGGCGGCGCCGGGTTGGCTGAACATCGTGGCGTCGAAGTCGACCTGCACGCTGCGCGGCAACGGCTTGCCGACCCAGCCGCAGACACGCAGGTAACGTTGCACGGGCAGCGGCAGCGGCACGATCAGGGCCTCGGTCAGCAGCGGCGGCGCTTCGGCCACCGCTGCCAGCATCGCGGCCCGGCGCCGCGTGTACTCGGCGCCCAGCCCGCGCCGCATCCCCATGACGACGCCGATGCCGGCGAGCACGAGCACCCCAACGATCAGCATCCAGGCCGACATCACTTGCTCCTCTTCCGACGCAAATTCTCCGCCTGCAACCGGCGGGCCTGCCTTGTGTGCCGTCAAGGTTGGCGACGGCCGCAGCGGGCGGGACAAAGGGTGCACAGGCCGTGCCCACCAGCCGCAGCCCATCGCCCGCCGTCGGGCCTTCGTCGCGTGGCGCGGCGCATCCGGCGCGGCGTGCGTAAGCTCGGGGCCTCCTGCACCCCGTGCGCCGTTGCCCACCCCTGCCGTCATGTCCTCGCTGTTCTCGACTCTCGCCCGCGCCGGTCGCGGGCTGTGGTGGTTCCTCGACGCCAGCCGCCGCGCCCTGCTGAACCTGCTGTTCATCGCGCTGCTGGCCGTGTTGGCCTGGGCGCTGCTGCGCGGCGGCCCGCCGGCGCTGCAGCCCAAGACGGCGCTGGTGCTGGACCTGTCGGGCCGCATCAGCGAACAGCGACCAGGCAGCAACCGCGGCACGCTGCTGCGCCAGCTGCAGGGCGACGAGGACGGCGGTGCCCGGCTGCGCGACGTGCTGGCGGTGATCGACGCCGCGGCCCAGGACCCGGCCATCACGCACGCGCTGCTGTTGACCGACGAGCTCGGCGCCGCCGGCCTGCCCACGCTGCGCGAGATGGCCGCGGCCCTGCAGCGCTTCAAGGCCACCGGCAAGCCCGTCGTCGCCTGGGGTGCGAACTTCGACCAGCGCGGCTACTACCTGGCTGCCCAGGCCAGCGAGGTCTGGCTGCATCCAATGGGCAGCATCAGCGTGCAGGGTTATGGCCGCCTGCGCAGCTACTACAAGGACCTTCTCGACAAGGTGGGCGTCACCGCCCACGTCATCCGCGCCGGCAAGTTCAAGAACGCCGGCGAGAACTTCACCGCCAGCGCGCCCTCGGCCGAGACTCTGGAAAGCGACGGTGCGCTCTACGGCGCGCTATGGGCCACCTGGACGACCGGCGTCGAGCAGGCACGCAAGCAGCCCGCCGGCAGCGTGATGCAGGCTGTCGACTCGCTGCCCGCCAGCCTGGAAGCGGCCGGCGGCGATCCTGCGGCGTGGGCGCTGCAGCGCAAGTGGGTCGACGCGCTGAAGACGCGCGACGAGATGCGGGCGACGCTCATCGCACGCGGCGCGCCTGACGACGACGGCAAAGCCGACGATGGCCAGGAGGGCAAGGCCACCACCTTCCGCCAGGTGCACTGGCGTGCCTACCTGGCGCGCATCAAGCCGAAGTCGGAAGGCGACGCGGTCGGCGTGGTCGTCGCCGAAGGCGGCATCAGCGATGGCCGCGCAGGCCCGGGCCGCATCGGCGGGCTGAGCACCGCCGAGCTCATCCGCCAGGCCCGCGCGGACAAGAAGATCAAGGCCCTGGTGCTGCGCGTGAACTCGCCCGGTGGCAGCGCCTTCGGCAGCGAACTGGTGCGCCGCGAACTGGAACTCACACGCGCCGCGGGCAAGCCGGTGGTGGTGTCGATGGGCGACGTGGCGGCTTCGGGCGGCTACTGGATCAGCCTGGCCGCCGACGAGATCCTGGCCGACGAGGCCACCATCACTGGCAGCATCGGCGTGGTAGCGATGCTGCCCACCGCGGGCGAGGCCTTCAACAAGCTGGGCGTCAACGCCGCCGGCAACAGCACCACCTGGCTGGGCACCGCCTACGACCCGCGCCGCGGCCTCGACCCGCGCTACGAACGGCTGCTGCAGGCCAGCGTGAACCATGTCTACCGCGACTTCACGACGCGCGCAGCCACCGCGCGCAACACCACGCCCGAGAAGATCGACGCCGTGGCCCAGGGCCGCGTCTGGGCCGGCAAGGACGCGCTGGCCCACGGCCTGGTGGACCGCCTGGGTGGCCTGGGCGACGCACTGAAAAGCGCCGTAGCGCGCGGCAAGTTGGGTGCGGATTACCGCACCGTCTACGTCGAGGCCGCGCCGGGCCGGTTGGACCGCTGGCTGCAGCGCTTCGGCCTGGCCGAGCTGGGCGACGCCATGGCGGCCTGGACCGAGCGCGCCGACGGCGCTGCGGCGGCTGCGCCTCTGGCCGCCGCAGCGGCCGCACTCGGCCTGCCGCCAGGCGCCGCGTTGCCGTTGCTGGACGACCTGGCCTGGCTGGCCGGCGCCTCAGCGGAAGGCCGGCCCTACATCGCGGCGGCGCACTGCCTGTGCGTGGCACCGTAAGCGCGCCGGGCATGGCCGGCGTGCGGGCCTAGATCACCGTCATCAGCGCCAGCCAGGCCGCGGCGGCCAAGGCCATCGCCCAGGGCCGCCCAGGCCGGCGCCACAAGGCCGCAAACAGAAAGACGTTGTAAGGCATGGGCGCGAAGTGCAGTGCGGCGGCCCAGGCCACCGACGCACCCGAGGCCACGGCAATCAGCCCGGCAAAGGTGGTGAACAGGTTGATCACCGTGCCCACGGCCAGCATGTCGAACCAGAACAGCCGGCGCAATGCCACCTCGCCGCGCCAGCGCCGCGCCAGAAAGTTCTCTCGCAGCGCCGGCATCAGGCCGGCACGGTCGACGTGACTCTGCATGACGTCGCCCGCGTGTGCAGCGACGGCATCCTGGTCAGCCCGCGCGCTGCGGCCCCGGCCGCCCCGCTTCGACGTCCCAGCGGCCCTGCGACGACATGCCGCTGGCCGGATCGCGGGCGTCGTCGACCACCCGCAGGTCGACCTGCAGCCGCTGGCGTTCGAGCGTGAAGCGCCCGTAACCCCGCTGGTCGCTGCGTGCGTGCAGCAACTGCGGGTTGAAGGCGCGCATGGCGTCCAGCCGCGCTTGCGGCAGGCCCAGGCTGCTGATCGACGTGCCGCAGAACTCGCTGGCAATCACCGGTGCCTTGTCGTCGTCGAAGTCCGCTTTCAGGTTGGCGACGTAATTGGCGTGCACATCGCCGCCCAGGACCACCACGCCGGGCAGCTTCTTCTGGGCCACGGCGTCCAGCAATCGCCGCCGCGCCGGCGCGTAACCGTCCCAGCCTTCGGTCCAGTAGCGGCCCCCGGTGGGGCCCGTGGGGTCGGTCCAGCTGCAGCGCGCCATCAGCGTCTGCTGGGCCAGCAGGTTCCAGGGGCGGTCGGTGCTCCAGCCTTCGGCCAGCCAGGCTTCCTGAGCCGCACCCAGCAGGGTGCGCTTGGGGTCGCGCAGCGTCGGGCAGTCGGTCACGTCGACGGTATTGCTGCCGGCCTTGCCCGGTCTCGGGCAGGCCTGGACGTCGCGGAACTGGCGGTCGTCCACCAGGTGCACGCGCGCCAGCCGGCCCCAGTCGAGCCGGCCGTGCATGCGCATCGCGCCGTCGCGCGGGCGCGCGCTCTTCGGCAAGGGCATGAACTCCCAGTAGGCGCGGTAGGCAGCGGCGCGCTGGACGGCGAAGTCGAATTGCAGGTCCTGGCCGACGAGACCGGCGTAGTCGTTGTCGACCTCGTGGTCGTCCCACACGAGCAGCCAGGGCGCCGCGGCGTGCGCGGCCTGCAGCGCCGGGTCGCCCCTGTACTGCGTGTGGCGGGCACGGTAGCCGTCCAGCGTGCGCACCTTGCCGCCGTCGTGGCGGCGCACCGCGTCGGCCGGCGCGCTGTCGCGGCCGTACTCGTAGATGTAGTCGCCCAGGAAGATCACCAGGTCCAGCGGCTCCGCCGCGGCGTGCCGCCAGGCGGCCCAGTGGCCGGCGTCCCAGCGCTGGCAGCTGGCGATGATGAAGTCCAGCCGCGCCACCGCGGCGTCGGGGGCCGGTGCGGTGCGTGTGCGGCCAATGGCGCTGCGCTGGCCCAGCGCGCTGAAACGGTAGAAGTACCAGTGCCCGGGTTTCAGGCCGACCGGCTCGGCGTGCACGCTGTGCGCGTCGTCGGCCATCGTGGTTTCGCTGCCACGTGCGGCGATGCGAGCGAAGGCTTCATCCTCGGCCACTTCCCACTGCACCGTGGCCTGGTCGGGCAGGTCGGCGCCGGTGAGCATCGTCCACAGCACCATGCCGTCGGGGCGCGGCTGGCCCGACGCGACGCCGAGTGCAAAACGCGGCGCGTCGGCAGCGCGCGCGTGGCGCACGAACAGCGGCGCGGCGCCGGCGGCCAGCGCCAGCCCCAGCAGGCCGCGGCGCGTGGCGCGCGCGTCCGCGGCGCTCATGCGCGAGGCAGCGCCGCCGGGCGCGCCAGATCGTCGACGCTGGCGCCCTGCTGGCGCAGCAGCGCTTCCAGCGCCGGCAGCAGCGGGCCCAGGCGTTCGTCGATGGCGGCACGCACGGTATCGACGAAGACCTGCGTCTGGCGCTCGATCTCGATGTTCAGGCCCGCGCCCACCGCCTTCTCGGCGAAGGTGGTCATGCGCAACGTCTCGGGAATCAGCCAGACCTCGAAGCTGCCGCTGCCGTCGGGCCCGCGCTGCGCCTCGGCCACGGTCAGGCTCGCGCCATTGACGGCGATGTAACCCTTGGGGAAGACGTAGCGCATCCATGGCGCCGGCACGGCAACCTTCAGCACGTGGTTGTTCTCGGGGCGCCGTACCTCGGCCACGGTGGCCAGGAAGTCGACGTGGCCCGACAGCGGGTGGCCGCCGATCTCGGCGCCGTCCTTCGCCGCGCGCTCGACGTTGACCAGGCTGCCCTCGCGCAGCGTGCCCAGCGTGGTGAGCGCCAGGCTCTGCTGCATGACGTCGAAGTCGGCTGCGGTGTCGCCATGCAGTGTGGTCGCGGTGAGGCAGACGCCCTCGACCGCGACGCTGGCGCCGACGGCCAGGCCTTTGGCAAAGCCTGGCGGAAAGACGAGCGTGAAACTGCGCAGGCCGGGGCGGTCGGCGATGGCGCGGACGGTGGCAAGCCCTTGAACGATGCCGGTGAACATGGGCGGCAGCTTAGCAGCGCTGCCGGCACGGCGGCGGCGAACCGGACACCCCCTGCACCGTCCAACCGGCGTGACATACTGAAGCCCTCACTGCGCGAAGGTTCCGAGCCCGCCCTCCACCGATGTCGATGTTCCCGCCGGATCACGCGCTCAGGGCCACGCTGGCCGAGGAAGTCCATGCCAGGCCGCCGGAAGCCATCCAGGCGCCTGCCCGCGCCAGCTACGTGGGCGTACTGGTCGAGCCCGAGCAGCGCACCTGGGAACTCGAACACCTGGTCACCCTTTGCGAGACCCAGGGTGTCGAGCCGCCCCAATCCGGCGCCACGCACTTTCGTGCCGAGTTCGGCACCGGCCCCACGGCCTTCCGCCTGAAGTGGGAACGCCACGGCGAGTTCTCGGGCTACACCGTCATCGCTGCCGGCGTCTACGAGCAGCCCTTCCAGCACGTCGCCGCAGCGCTGCTGCCTGCTGGCTGGCTGTCGGCGATCCCCGGCGTCACGCTCGCCGCCGTCCACGCCAAGCTGCTGGCCGCGCCCGATGAAAGCCGACTCGAAGGTCTGCTCGACCAGGCCTACGGCGGCCAGGGCGTGGTGGGCTCGGCCATCGCCGACGGAGCCGCCCGCGTCTACACCGACTTCCAACTGCACGACGGCTGCACACGCTTCGTGCTGGTCGACCGCAACCTCACCGAACGCCAGGCCGGCCGCACGCTGCAGCGCCTGTTCGAGATCGAGGCCTACCGCATGCTGGCGCTGCTGGCGCTGCCCATCGCGCGGCGCCAGAACCCGCGCATCGTGGAGATCGAGGCCGCGCTGGCCACGCTGACCGACAGCATCGCGCGCGACCAGGGCGACGACGAGGCGCTGCTGCACGAACTGACCCGCCTGGCCGCCGAGGTCGAAAGCGGCCTGGCCGCCAGCCAGTTCCGCTTCGGCGCCTGCCGCGCCTACGAGGAACTGGTGGTGCGGCGCATCGGCGAACTGCGCGAACAGCGCCTGCCAGGCATCCAGCCGCTGGAAGAGTTCATGGCGCGGCGCTTCACGCCGGCGGTGGCCACCGTCAACACCGTCTCGCAGCGGCTGCACGATCTGTCGGAACGCGTCTCGCAGGCCAGCGCGCTGCTGAGCACACGTGTCGACATCACGCGCGAACGCCAGAACCAGGCCCTGCTGGCCAGCATGGACCGTCGCGCCAAGCTGCAGCTGCGGCTGCAGCAGACGGTGGAAGGGCTGTCTGTCGCGGCCATCTGCTACTACGTCGCCGGGCTCGTAGGCTACGGCGCCAAGGCACTGAGGGGCGCGGGTCTGCCGCTGAACGTCGACCTCGTCGTGGGGTTGAGCATCCCGTTGGTGGCGCTGGGCGTGGTGGCCGCGGTGCGCCGCGCGCGCAAGCACGCCAGCGGCGGCGAACGCTCGCAGACCTTCAGGCAGTGATCCTTTCCCTTCTCCCTCTTCCTCGGGCCGCGCGCGACGCATGACGACTTCCTATTTCCCGTTCTCCGCCATCGTCGGGCAGGACGAAATGAAACAGGCCATCCTGTGCGCCGCGGTCGACGCGCGCATCGGCGGCGTGCTCGTCTTCGGCGACCGCGGCACCGGCAAGAGCACCGCGGTGCGCGCGCTGGCCGCGCTGCTGCCGAAGATGAAGGCCGTGGTGGGCTGCCGCTACGCCTGCGACCCGGCCGACACGTCGTCCAGCTGCGACCAGTGCCCGACCTTGAAGGGCGGCAAGCCCAAGACCCACCTGGTGCCGGTGCCCGTGGTCGACCTGCCGCTGGGCGCCACCGAAGACCGCGTCGTCGGCGCGCTCGACCTCGAGAAGGCGCTAACCGCTGGCGTCAAGGCCTTCGAGCCCGGGCTGCTGGCCCGCGCCCACCGCGGCTTCCTCTACATCGACGAGGTCAACCTGCTGGAAGACCACCTGGTCGACCTGCTGATCGACGTCGCCGCCTCGGGTGAGAACGTCGTCGAGCGTGAAGGCCTTTCGGTGCGCCACCCGGCGCGCTTCGTGCTGGTGGGCAGCGGCAACCCCGAGGAAGGCGAACTGCGCCCGCAGCTGCTCGACCGCTTCGGCCTGGCGGTGGAGGTGCGCACGCCGCAGGACATCGCGTCGCGTGTGGAGGTGGTGCGCCGCCGTGACGACTTCGAGCGTGGCGCGGCCGACTTCCATGCGCGCTGGCAGAAGGAAGACGACAAGGTGCGGGCGCGCATCGTCGCTGCGCGTAAACGTCTACCCGACATCCAGGTGCCCGACAGCGCGCTGGAACGCGCCGCGCAGCTGTGCATGGGCCTGGGCACCGACGGGCTGCGCGGTGAACTGACGCTGATCCGCGCCGCGCGCGCGCTCGCCGCGCTGGACGGCGCGCCGGCCGTGGGCGACAGCCAGATCCACCGCGTCGCCAAGCCCGCGCTGCGCCACCGGCTGCGCCGCGACCCGCTGGACGACACCGATGCGAGTGCGCGCGTCGAGCGGGTCTGCACCGAGCTCTTCGGCGCGTGAACACCCCGGCTGGCGGCACGCCAGGCGGCGCGCCCGCACCGTCACCTGCGGGCCCGCACCCGGAACAGGTCTGGGGCGACGCGCTCTGGGTGCAGGCGCTGTTGGCGATCGCACCACACGGCCTGGGCGGCGTGCACCTGCGCGCGGGTGCGGGGCCGGTGCGCGACCGCTGGCTGTCCGGCTTCCGCGCGTTGCTGCCCGCGGGTGAGCCGCTGCGCCGCATGCCGGGCCACATCGCCGACGACCGGCTGCTCGGCGGCCTGGACCTCTCGGCCACGCTGGCCAGTGGGCGACCCGTGGCACAGCGCGGGCTGCTGGCCGAAAGCCACGGCGGCGTGGTCGTGGTGCCGATGGCCGAGCGCCTGAGTGCGGCCAACGCCGGCCGGCTGGCTGCCGCCCTGGACAGCGGCGAGGTCGGCTTCGAACGCGATGGCATCAGCGCGCGCTGGCCGGCGCGCTTCGGCGTGCTGGCCTGCGACGAAGGCGGCGAGGACGATCACCCGCTGGCCGCCACGCTGCTCGACCGCCTGTCCTTCCACGTCGACCTGCGTGCCCTTTCGCTGCGCGACTGCGGCCCTGCGGAGACCCGCGCCGCCGATGCCGCCGAGGTGGCCGCGGCGCAGGCGCTGCTGCCACGCGTGACGTTGGACGACCGGGTGCTGCAGGCCTTGTGCGGCACGGCGCTGGCGCTGGGCGTACCCGGCCTGCGCGCCAGCCAGCACGCCGTGCGCGCCGCGCGCGCCGCGGCCGCGCTGGCCGGCCGCGCCAGCGTCAACGACGACGATGCGCTGCTCGCCGCGCGCCTGGTGCTGGCGCCGCGCGCCACGCGGCTGCCGACGTCGCCCGACGACGAGGACGAGCCGCCCGAACCGCCGCCGCCCCCGGAGAACGAAGAACCGCCGTCGGCTGAAGAGCCCCAGCCGCAAAGCGAGCCGCAGACGCTGGAAGATCGCCTCGTCGAAGCCGCCGTGGCCGCCCTGCCCGCCGGCCTGCTGGCCGCGCTGCAGGCCGGCCTGGGCGGGCCGCACGCCGGCCGCGTCGGGGCACTCACGGCATCACCGCGCAGCGGCCGCCCGGTGGGTACACGCCTGGGCTCACCGCGTGGCGGCGCACGCCTGAACCTCATCGAGACGCTGCGTGCCGCCGCACCCTGGCAGACGCTGCGCCGCCGCGCCGCGCCGCAGCGCACGGGGCTCATCCACGTGCACAGCGACGACCTGCGCATCAGCCGCCTGCAGCAGCGCGCGGCGACGGCCACGATCTTCGTGCTCGATGCCTCGGGCTCGTCGGCCTTGCACCGGCTGGGCGAAGCCAAGGGTGCCGTCAACCTGCTGCTGGCCGACTGCTACGTGCGCCGCGACCAGGTGGCGGTGATTGCCTTCCGCGGCCGCACGGCCGAACTGCTGCTGCCCCCCACACGTTCGCTGGTGCGCGCCAAGCGCAGCCTGGCCGCGCTGCCTGGCGGCGGCGGCACGCCGCTGGCGCTGGGCCTGGAAGCCGCACTGCGCCTGGCCACGCAAGTGCGGCGCAGCGGCGCCACGCCCATCGTCGTGCTGCTGACCGATGGCCGCGCCAACATCACGCGCGCCGGCGAACCCGGCCGCGCCCAGGCCGAGGCCGACGCCATCGCCATGGCGCGCCAGCTGCGCGCGGCGCGGCTCACGGCGCTGGTGGTAGACACCTCGCCGCAGCCGGCCATCGCCGCGCAGCGCCTGGCGGCCGAGATGGCGGCACAGTACCGCGCCCTGCCCTATGCCGGCGCGCAGGCGCTGACGGCGGCCGTGCAGAGCCTGCCGCGCAAAGTGAACTGACAATCGATGGCCAGCGGCCTGGACTGGCGTACCGACGGCCGCGACTGGCCGCACCGCGAGCGCAGCCGCTTCGTCGACGTGGCTGGCCAGCATTGGCACGTGCAGCAGTGGCCGCCGCCGCGGCCCGACGCGCCCTCCTGGCTGCTGCTGCACGGCACCGGCGCGTCGACACACTCCTTCCGCGCCCTGGCGCCGCTGCTGGCAACGCACGTCGGCATCGTCGCGCCCGACCTGCCCGGCCACGGCTTCAGCGGCTCCGCGCCCATCGGCCGCGCAGGCATGGAAGGCATGGCGCAGGCGGTGCGCATGCTGCTGCGTGAACTGGGCGTCGCGCCGGTCTGCACCGTGGGCCACTCGGCCGGCGCGGCCATCGCCGTGCGCATGCGGCTGCGCGAGGACGCCAACGCCGAGAAGGCCGAGAAGGCCGGCGCCACGCCGGCAGCGCCCCACCGGCTGATCGGCCTCAACGCCGCGCTGCTGCCCTTGGGCGGCCTGGCCGGCACGCTGTTCTCGCCGGCGGCCAAGCTGCTGGCGCTGAATCCGCTGGCGCCCTACTTCTTCTCTTGGCACGCCGCGCAGGGCGCGGTGCTGACGCGGCTGCTGGGCAGCACCGGCTCTAAGCTCGACGCCGAGGGCGCGGCGCTGTACCGGCAGCTGATCGAGAGCCCGGCGCACGTCGCCGGCGCGCTGACGATGATGGCGCAGTGGGACCTGCCTGCGCTGGCGCGCGACCTGCCGCGCCTGCGCACGCCACTGGACCTGGTGGTGGCCGAGGCCGACGGCACCGTGCCACCGTCCGATGCCGAGCGGGTACGCAGGCTGTTGCCCGGCGTGACGGTGCACCGCCTGCCCGGCCTGGGCCATCTGGCGCATGAAGAAGCCCCAGCCACGGTGGCCGAGCTGCTGCTGAGACTAGTGCGGCTCTGATCGCGACCCGCCGCGCTGCGGGCAGCGCAGGAACAGGCGCGTCACCGTCTGCGAGACCTGCTCGCGGTGTGCCGGGTCTGCGCTGCGAAGCTCGGCCAGCGGGCCGTGCAGCAGCTTGGCCGTGAGGCCGCGCGTCAGCGTCTGCAGCACGGCGTCGATGTCCTCGCCGCGGGCCAGCCCGTGGCGTGCACGCTTCAGTTCGGCCGTGCCCCAGTCCTCGGCCTGGCGGTTCAGCGCGCGGATCAGCGGCACGCTGGCGCGCTGCGCCATCCAGTGCTCGAAGCCCTTCACGCCGGCGTCGACGATCTCTTCGGCACGCGCCACGGCCGCCACGCGCTTGTCGCCCGCGGTCTGCACCAGCGAAGACAGGTCGTCCACGGTGTAGAGGTAGACGTCGGACAGGCGCGTGACCTCGGGTTCGATGTCCCGCGGCACGGCCAGGTCGACCATGAACATCGGGCGCTGGCGGCGCTTCTTCAGCGCCCGTTCCACCGCGCCCAGGCCGATCAGCGGCAGCGTGCTCGCGGTGCAGGAAACCACCACGTCGAACTCGTGCAGCCGGTCGGGCAGGTCGGCCAGCCGCAGGGCCTGGCCACCAAACCGCGCGGCCAGCGTCTCGCCGCGTTCCTGCGTGCGGTTGGCCACCGCCAGCGACAGCGGCTGCTGCTTGGCGAAGTGCGCGGCGACGAGCTCGATCATCTCGCCGGCGCCCACCAGCAACACGCGCACCTGGTGCAGGTCCTCGAACAACTGCGCCGCCAGGCGCACCGTGGCGGCAGCCATGCTGACCGAATGCGCGCCGATCTCGGTGGCGGTGCGCACTTCCTTGGCCACCGAGAAGGAACGCTGGAACAGCTGGTGCAAGGTGCTGCCCAAGGTGCCGGCCAGGCCGGCTTCGCGCACGGCCTGCTTGATCTGGCCCAGGATCTGCGGCTCACCCAGCACCATCGAGTCGAGGCCCGATGCGACGCGGAAGGCGTGGCGCGCCGCGGCGCCGTCTTCCACCACGTAGGCGTGATCGGCCAGGCACGCACCGCTGGTGCCGCCCTGCGCGGCCAGCCAGTCCAGCGCGGGCCGGGCCAGGTCGGCCGCAGCCTGGGTGTCGTCGGCAGCCACGTAGAGCTCGGTGCGGTTGCAGGTGGACAGCAGCGTGGCCTCGGGCGCCGCACGCTGCAGGCAGGCACGCAGACTGCGCAGCGCCTCGGGCAGCTGCGGCGCCGGGAACGCGAAGCGCGAACGAAGGTCCAGCGGTGCGCTGTGGTGGTTGATACCGAGGGCCAGGACGGTCATCGCGCGGCCCGCGGCAGGGGGTGGGCAAGGACGCGTTGACGGCTCAGGTGCATGCCCCTATCCTAGACCTGTCTCGTTCAGTTGACAACTTGTTGTGACAAGCGAACGTGACGCCCAGTTCGGCATCCCGGCCTGCGGGATTCCGCGGCCCGGCCCACGAAAGGACATGCACCGATGAATGCCCACGATCGAATCGAGCAGGCTTTGCAGGCCGCCCTGGCCCTGGGCGAAGGCACCGCCGGCCCGCCCAAGCTCGCGGCGGCGCTGCGGCACGCGGTCTTCCCGGGGGGCGCGCGCATCCGGCCGCAGCTGTGCCTGGCCGTGGCGCAGGCGTGCGGCGACAGCGACCCGGGGCTCACCAACGGCGCGGCCGTGGCCATCGAACTGCTGCACTGCGCCTCGCTCGTGCACGACGACCTGCCCTGCTTCGACGACGCGATCACGCGCCGCGGCGTGCCCACCGTTCACGCGGCCTTCGGGGAACGCATCGCAGTGCTGACCGGCGACGCGCTGATCGTGCTGGCCTTCCAGTACCTGGCGCATTCGGCACGCCACGCGCCGCACGACCTGCCGGGGCTGCTGTCCATCGTCGCGCAGCGTGTCGGCGCGCCCACGGGCATCGTGGCCGGGCAGGCTTGGGAATGTGAGCCCTTCGTTGGCCTGGCGGCCTACCACCGCGCCAAGACGGGCTCGCTGTTTTCGGCGTGCACGGAGGCCGGCGCGCTGGCCGCGGGCGCGAACCCCGAGCGCTGGCAGGCCTTCGGCCTCTTCCTGGGCGAGGCCTACCAGGTGGCAGACGACATCCGCGACGTGGCCCTGGCCGCCGAGCTGCTGGGCAAACCTGCCGGCCGCGACATCGCGCTGTGTCGGCCGAGTTGTGCCACGGAAATGGGAATGCACGGCGCCATCGCGCACTTCGACGGCCTGCTCGCACGTGCGGTGGGCGCCATCCCGCCCTGCCGCGGCGCTTCGGCGCTGCGCGCGCTGGTGCGCGCCGAGTCCGAACGCCTGGTGCCCGAAGCCACCGTACGCCAGTTCGCGCTGGCCGCCTGAAGGTCTAGCCGATGCCGCTGCTGGAAGCCCGTCTGCCCACCCCCGCCGTCAACCGCACGCCGACCTGGCGCGAACGCTGGCAAGCCTGGCGCGACGGCGTTCTCACCAGCCCCGACTTCCAGCGCCGCGCCGCACGCACCTGGTGGATGCGACCCATCGCGCGCCGCCGCGCGCGCGCGCTGTTCGACCTGGTGGCGGGCTTCGTCTATTCGCAGGTGCTGCTGGCCTGCGTGCGGCTGAGGCTCTTCGACCACCTGGCCGCCGGCCCGCTGAGCGCGGCCGAACTGCAGCGGGTGCTCGACCTGCCCGCCGAAGGCACCGAGCGCCTGCTGGCCGCCGCCGTGGCGCTGGACCTGGTGGACCGCCGCGAGAGCCCGAACGGCCTTCGCTACGGCTTGGGCAAGCTGGGTGCGCCGATGGTGTCCAACGAGGCAGTGTCGTCCATGGTGGAGCACCACGCCGTGCTCTACGGTGACCTCGCCGACCCGGTGGCCCTGCTGAAGGGTGGTACGGCGCCGGCGCTGTCGCGCTACTGGGCCTATGCAAGCAGCGCAACCCCAGGCACGCTGCCGCCCGAGGCGGTGAACGAGTATTCCGCGCTGATGTCGGCGTCGCAGCCCCTGGTGGCCGACGAGGTGCTGGACGCCTACGACATCGGCCAGCACCGCTGCCTGCTCGACGTCGGCGGCGGCCAGGGCCGCTTCCTGCTGGCGGCCGCGCGCCGGTCCGCCGAGCTGAAGCTGGTGCTGTTCGACCTGCCCGGCGTGGTCCCGGCGGCGCTGCGCGCGTTCGCCGTGGCCGGTGTCGCCCAGCGCGCCGCCGTGCACGGCGGCGACTTCACCCGCGACGCGCTGCCCCGCGGCGCCGACGTGGCCTCGCTCATCCGCGTCATCTACGACCACCCCGACGAGCGCGCTGCGACCATCCTGCGCGCCGTCTACGACGCACTGCCCTCGGGCGGCACGCTGCTACTTGCCGAGCCGATGGCCGGCGCCAGCGGCGCGCGCCGCATGGGCGACGCCTACTTCAACTTCTATCTGCTGGCCATGCACGGAGGACGCTCCCGCACGGCGGTCGAACTGGGCCGCCTGGTGCAGGCGGCGGGCTTCGAAGGACTGCGCGAGCTGGCCACGCCGATCCCGCTGCAAGTCAGCGTGCTGGTGGCGCGCAAGACCTGAGTTCGCACGATGAGGCATGCGGTGAGGACAGCCGAGCACAAAAGCGTAAATCCTGCTTGACACTTCATGACGTAAGCCTAAGATGACATTCAGACGCCCCAGCCGCGGCGTACCGATCCCGACCCGAGTCACCACGCCCGTCCCCATGCCCTCCAGTGCGTCCCGCTACACCCACCTGCACCGCCCGTCGAACGGAGGCCGTGCATGAAGACGCAGGCCATCGTCCTTGAGAAGCCCGAGCACTTGCGCCTGGCCACGCTGGATTTGACCGACCCCGTCGACAGCGACGTCGTCGTCGACATCGAATTCAGCGGCATCTCCACCGGCACCGAACGCCTGCTCTGGAACGGCCGCATGCCGATGTTCCCGGGCATGGGCTACCCGCTGGTGCCGGGTTACGAATCGGTGGGCCGCATCGTGCAAGCCGGCCCGACCTCGGGCCACGAGGTGGGCGAACGGGTCTACGTGCCCGGCGCACGCTGCTACGGCGAGGTGCGCGGCCTCTTCGGCGGCGCGGCATCGAAGGTGGTGGTGCCCGGCGAGAAGGTCGTGCCCATCAGCGACAAGCTGGGCGAACAGGCCGTGCTGCTGGCGCTGGCCGCCACGGCCTACCACGCGGTGGCCTGCGGCGGCAAGGAAGCGCCGCACCGGCCGCCCGACCTCATCGTCGGCCACGGCGTGCTCGGCCGCCTGCTGGCCCGCATGGTGGTGGCCGCCGGCTACGACGCGCCCACGGTGTGGGAGCTGAACCCCGAACGCGCGCATGGCGCGATGGGCTACACGGTGATCTCGCCGCTGGACGACACGCGGCGCGACTACCAGGCCATCTACGACGTCAGCGGTGACTGCGGCATCCTCGACAAGGCCATCGCGCGCCTGGCCTTCGGTGGCGAGGTCGTGCTGGCCGGCTTCTATCACGAGCCGCTGAGCTTCAACTTCGCGCCGGCCTTCATGCGCGAGGCGCAGATCCGCACCGCCGCGGAATGGAAACGCGCCGACATGATGGCCGTGAGAGAACTCGCCGAGAACGGTCGCTTGTCTCTCGACGGCCTCATCACCCACCACGACGTGGCAACCCACGCCGCAGACGCCTACCGCACCGCCTTCGGCGACGCGGCGTGCTTGAAGATGGTTCTCGACTGGAGACAGATGCAATGAGCAGTAGCACGATCCCCGCGACGGCCACCGTCAAGTTCATGGCCCGCGAGCAGCTGCTGGCCGAAGCCGCCATCGAGCCCGACAAGGTGCACACCGGCCCGGTGACCAAAGAGACGCAGATCATCGCCATCTACGGCAAGGGCGGCATCGGCAAGAGCTTCACCCTGGCCAACCTGAGCTACATGATGGCGCAGCAGGGCAAGAAGGTGCTGCTCATCGGCTGCGACCCGAAGAGCGACACCACCAGCCTGCTGTTCGGCGGCAAGGCCTGCCCTACGATCATCGAGACGAGCTCGAAGAAGAAGCTGGCCGGCGAGGCCGTGGCCATCGGCGACGTCTGCTTCAAGCGCGACGGTGTTTATGCGATGGAACTCGGCGGCCCCGAAGTCGGCCGCGGCTGCGGCGGGCGCGGCATCATCCACGGTTTCGAGACGCTCGAAAAACTCGGCTTCCACGACTGGGGCTTCGACTTCGTGCTGCTCGACTTCCTGGGCGACGTGGTCTGCGGCGGCTTCGGCCTGCCGATTGCGCGCGACATGTGCCAGAAGGTCATCGTCGTGGCCAGCAACGACCTGCAGTCGCTGTACGTGGCGAACAACGTCTGCAGCGCGGTCGAGTACTTCCGCAAGCTCGGCGGCAACGTCGGCGTGGCCGGCGTGGTGATCAACCGCGACGACGGCACCGGCGAGGCGAAGAAGTTCGCCGAAGCCGCCGGCATCCCGGTGCTGGCCACCATCCCGGCCAACGACGACATCCGCCGCAAGAGCGCCAGCTACGAAATCATCGGCCGCCCCGGCACGCAGTGGGCGCCGCTGTTCGAGGAACTGGCCACCAACGTCGCCATCGCGCCGCCGGTGCGCCCGCGGCCGCAGACGCAGGACCAGTTGCTGGGCCTGTTCAGCGCCGAAGTGACGGGTCGCGACTTCAAGATGGAGCCGGCGACGGTCTTCGACATGGTGGGCAAACACGAGATCGTGAAGCCCACGCTCGAAGTGGTCTACGACGCCGCTTGACTGGATGAGCACCATGGGCGCCAACGACCTGCCAGTGCCAGCCGCCATCGAAGGCGATGGCCACGGCTGCCACTCGGGCAAGGACGCCATGCTCGACGCCGCCAAGACGGCCGGCAAGGGCGAGGTGCTGGAACAGTACGCCAAGGACTACCCGCTGCCCGAGGGCGCGGGCCCGCACGAACAGCCGCAGAGCATGTGCCCGGCCTTCGGTTCGCTGCGCGTCGGGCTGCGCATGCGCCGCACGCACACCATCCTGTCGGGCAGCGCCTGCTGCGTCTACGGGCTGACCTTCACCAGCCACTTCTACGGCGCCAAGCGCAGCGTCGGCTACGTGCCCTTCAACAGCGAGAGCCTCGTCACCGGCAAGCTGTTCGAGGACATCCGCGAAGCCGTGCACGCCAAGGCCGACCCGGCGCAGTACGACAGCATCGTCATCATCAACCTGTGCGTGCCCACCGCCAGCGGCGTGCCGCTGCAGCTGCTGCCCAAGGCCATCAACGGCGTGCGCGTGATCGGCATCGACGTGCCGGGTTTCGGCGTGCCGACCCATGCCGAAGCCAAGGACGTGCTGGCCGGCGCGATGCTGCACTACGCGCGCACGGAGGCCGAGGCCGGCCCCGTCACCGCGCCGCGCAACGGCATCTCGACCAAGCCCACCGTCACGCTGCTGGGCGAGATGTTCCCGGCCGACCCGGTGATCATCGGCGCCATGCTCGAGCCCATGGGCCTGGCCGCCGGCCCCGTGGTGCCGACGCGTGAATGGCGTGAGCTGTATGCGGCGCTGGACTGCGCGACGGTGGCCGCCATCCACCCCTTCTACACCGCCAGTGTGCGCGAGTTCGTGACGGCTGGCCGTTCGGTGGTGGCCTCGGCCCCGGTGGGCCATGACGGCACCGAAGCCTGGCTGCAGGCCATCGGCCAGGCCTGCAACATCGGCCAGGCGCAGATCGACGCGGCGAAGAACCGCTTCCTGCCCGTCATCAAGGCCGTGCTCGCCAAGACGCCGATCAAGGGCCGCATCACCGTCAGCGGCTACGAAGGCAGCGAACTGCTGGTGGCGCGCCTGCTCATCGAGAGCGGCGCCGATGTGCCCTACGTCGGCAGCGCCTGCCCGAAGACACCCTGGAGCGCGCCCGACCTGGAATGGCTGCAGGCCCGCGGCGTGCACGTGCAGTACCGCGCCACGCTGGAGCAGGACATCGCCGCGGTGCGCGAGTTCAAGCCCGACCTGGCCATCGGCACCACGCCCGTGGTGCAGGCCGCCAAGCAGGCCACCATCCCGGCGCTGTACTTCACCAACCTGATCTCGGCGCGGCCGCTGATGGGCCCGGCCGGTGCCGGCTCGCTGGCTCAGGTGGTCAACGCGGCCATCGCCAACAAAGCCCGCTTCGAGCAGATGCGCGAGTTCTTCGACGACGTCGGCGGCGGTGACAAGTCCGGCGTCTGGGAAAACGTGCCCATCGAGCGCCCCGAGTTCCGAGCCGAGACCAAGCGCCAGGTCATCAAGCTGATGAAGAAGCGCAAGGCCGAGGAGATGATCTGATGGCCGGGCCGAAGCTCAATTACGTCATCGACCACGACCGCGCCGGCGGCTACTGGGGTGCCGTCTACGTCTTCACCGCCATCAAGGGCCTGCAGGTCATCATCGACGGCCCGGTCGGCTGCGAGAACCTGCCGGTGACCTCGGTCCTGCACTACACCGATGCGCTGCCGCCGCATGAGCTGCCGATTGTCGTGACGGGCCTGGCCGAAGAGCAGCTCGGCCGCGAAGGCACCGAAGGCTCGATGAAGCGTGCGCATGCAGCGCTCGACCCCGATCTGCCCAGTGTGGTGGTGACGGGCTCGATCGCCGAGATGATCGGCGGCGGCGTCACGCCCGAGGGCACGACGATCCAGCGTTTCCTGCCGCGCACCATCGACGAAGACCAGTGGCAGTGCGCCAACCGCGCGATGTACTGGCTGTGGACGCAGTACGGCCTGCGCAAGGTGCCGCAGCGTGTGCCATTCAGCGATAGGCCGGCCGGCGAGAAGCCGCGCGTGAATCTCATCGGCCCCTGCTACGGCACCTTCAACATGCCCAGCGACCTGGCCGAGATCCGCCGCCTGGTGCAGGGCATCGGCGCCGAGGTGAACATGGTCTTCCCGCTCGGCAGCCATCTCGCCGACGTCTCGCGCCTGGTCGAAGCCGACGTCAACATCTGCATGTACCGCGAGTACGGCCGTTTGCTGTGCGAGGCGCTGGAACGCCCCTACCTGCAGGCGCCCATCGGCCTGCACAGCACCACCGCGTTCCTTCGCGAGCTGGGCCGCCTGCTGAACCTCGATCCCGAGCCCTTCATCCAGCGCGAGAAGCACACCACCATCAAGCCCATCTGGGACCTGTGGCGCAGCGTCACGCAGGACTTCTTCGGCACCGCGAACTTCGCGGTCGTGGCCGGCGAGACCTATGCCCGCGGCATCCGCCACTTCCTCGAAGACGAGATGGGCCTGCCCTGCAACTTCGCGGTGTCGCGCACGGCCGGCAGCAAGACCGACAACGAAACCGTGCGCCAGCTCGTGCACGAGAAGACGCCGCTGGTGATGTTCGGCAGCTACAACGAACGCATGTACCTGGCCGAAGTCGGCGGTGGCCACGGCCCGCGGCCGACCTACATACCGGCATCGTTCCCCGGCGCCATCATCCGCCGCGCCACCGGCACGCCCTTCATGGGCTACGCGGGCGCGACCTACATCATCCAGGAGTTCTGCAACGCGCTCTTCGACGCGCTGTTCAACGTCCTGCCGCTGGGCACCGATCTCGACAAGGTCGACGCGACGCCCGCGCGCTACTTCGGCGAACTGCCCTGGGACGAAGACGCGCAGGCGCTGCTCGACGAAGCCGTCGAAGCGCAACCGGTGCTGGTGCGCATCTCGGCCGCCAAACGCTGGCGCGACCAGGCCGAAGCCGACGCGCGACGCGCGGGCGAGGGCCGCGTCAACCTCGAGCGGGCGGCTCTGGCCTGCACGGGTTCGATGCCCAAGGTGCCCGCATGAGCCGCGACCGTCTCTGTCGCCGGCATGGCGGCCCATCGAATTGCATCGGGTGCACGGCGCATCCCTTGTCCCCGACGTTGCGGCAGCCCGCCGCGACCGCCCTTGCCGCGCGGGCTTTACGCGCGGCGCTGAAGGAGATTTCCTATGGCTGAAACCAAGGGCTCGATCTCGGGCCTGACCGACGAAGAAGCGCAGGAATTCCACCGGTATTACATCCAGGGTTTCATCGGCTTCACCGCCGTGGCACTGGCTGCACACATGCTGGTGTGGATCTGGCGTCCGTGGCTCTGATCATCTGATCAGACACACACCTGACAGAAAGCGATAAGTCATGGCTAATTCAAACAGTGCAATTCATTCGGTGCCAATGGGGCCCGGGAACCGCAAGGAACTCGTTCTCTTTGGCCTGAGCTTTGTGGTGTTCCTGGTAATCGCCCTCACGGGCAGCTTGCTCGGACGGCCTTGGCGGACGTGGCTGCCCGGTGCGGAAGGCGTGGAGTCGTTATTCGGTGGCGTCAAAGCCGCTGTCTACACCTTCATGTCGTATGTAATTTGATTTAGGAGCTCGGAACCATGTGGAGAATTTGGCGTTTGATAGACCCCCTTCGTGTCCTCGTGGCACAGGCGGTTTTCCTGTTCGGCATCGCAGTGATGATTCATTTGATCCTGCTGAGCACGAACAAGTACAACTGGATGGACGGACCGGCAGTCAAGTCGGTGGCAGCGGCGAATGCGCCCATGCCCGCCGGTGTGACGTCACTGCCGTCGGCGAAGCCGTAAGGCAAGTCGCGTCAGCGGCAGCGGGCGGGGCCGGCTTCCGGCTTCGCCCAGCTGCAACAAATCAGTCGCCGCAAGAGGGCATCCGCCCTGCGGTCGGAGAACATTCATGGCCATGTTGAGTTTCGAGAGGAAGTACCGCGTTCGTGGCGGTACGCTCGTCGGAGGCGATCTCTTCGACTTCTGGGTGGGGCCGTTCTACGTCGGCTTCTTCGGGGTCACGACGATCTTCTTCTCCTTTGTCGGAACCGCGTTGATCCTGTGGGGCGCTGCCCAGGGGCCGACCTGGAACATCTGGCAGATCAACATCGCACCGCCCGACCTTTCCTACGGCCTGCGCATCGCGCCGCTGATGGCAGGCGGGCTCTGGCAGCTCATCACCGTGTGCGCGATCGGGGCCTTCGTCTCGTGGGCGCTGCGCGAGGTGGAGATCTGCCGCAAGCTGGGCATCCAGCTGCACGTGCCCATCGCCTTCGGCATGGCCATCTTCGCCTACGTCACGCTGGTGGTCATCCGCCCCGTGCTGCTGGGCGCCTGGGGCCACGGCTTCCCCTACGGCATCTTCAGCCACCTGGACTGGGTGTCGAACGTGGGCTACCAGTACCTGCACTTCCACTACAACCCGGCGCACATGATCGCCATCAGCTTCTTCTTCACGACGACGCTGGCGCTGTCGATGCACGGCGGCCTGATCCTCTCGGCCAGCAACCCGGCCAAGGGCCAGAACGTGAAGACCACCGACCATGAGGACACCTTCTTCCGCGACGCCATCGGTTACTCGATCGGCTCGCTGGGCATCCACCGCCTGGGCCTGTTCCTGGCGCTGGCCGCGGTCTTCTTCAGCGCGGTGTGCATCGTGATCAGCGGTCCCTTCTGGACCCGCGGCTGGCCCGAGTGGTGGGGCTGGTGGCTGAACATGCCGATCTGGTCGCAGTGGCCGCTGAAGTGAGCGAGCAGGAGAACCCGCATGGAATACCAGAACCTCTTCACCACGGTACGCGCCGTCGGTCCGCTGCACCAGGGGGTGCCGCTGGGCAAGGGTGACCTGCCGCGTGACTTCTCGCCCGTGGGCTTCAGCCCGCTGGCCTGGATGGGCATGGCCCAGATCGGCCCCATCTACCTGGGCCGGCTCGGCCTGGCTTCGCTGTTCTTCGGCACGCTGTCGTTCGTCATCATCGGCTTCAACATGCTCGCCTCGGTGGGCTGGGATCCGGTGCAGTTCATCCGCCAGCTGTTCTGGCTTTCGCTCGACCCGCCGGCACCGAAGTACGGGCTGAGCCTGCCGCCGCTGAACGACGGCGGCTGGTGGCTGATGGCAGGCTTCTTCCTCACGGTCTCGATCGGCCTGTGGTGGGTGCGCATGTACACCCGGGCACGGGCCCTGGGGCTGGGCACGCACGTCGCCTGGGCCTTTGCCGCGGCGATCTGGCTCTTCCTGGTGCTGGGCTTCATCCGCCCGGTGCTGATGGGCAGCTGGAGCGAGGCCGTGCCCTTCGGCATCTTCTCGCACCTCGATTGGACGGCGGCCTTCTCCATCCGCTACGGCAACCTCTTCTACAACCCCTTCCACGCGCTGTCGATCGCCTTCCTCTACGGCTCGACGCTGCTCTTTGCGATGCACGCCGGCACGGTGCTGTCGTGCAGCCGCTATGGCGCCGAACGTGAACTGGAGCAGATCGTCGACCGTGGCACGGGCTCCGAGCGCATGGCGCTGTTCTGGCGCTGGACGATGGGCTTCAACGCCACCACCGAATCCATCCACCGCTGGGCGTGGTGGTTCGCCGTGCTGTGCCCGCTGACCGGCGGCATCGGCATCCTGCTTTCGGGCACGGTGGTCGACAACTGGTACCTGTGGGCCGTGCAGCATGGCGTGGCCCCGCCCTACCCGCCGGTCTTCGGCACCGTGGTCGACCCGGCCACCCTGTCAGGAGCCAAGCCGTGATGAGGAACCTGATGCGACTCACCAGCCTGATGGCCACCCTCGGCGCCGCCGTGCTGCTTGCCGGCTGCGAGCGCCCGCCCATCGATGCCGTGCAGCGCGGCTACCGCGGGCTGGCCATGGAGCAGGTCTACAACCCGCGCACCCTGGCCGCGCAGATCCCACAGAACCAGCCGCCGGCGGCGATGGACGTCGGCAGCCCCGACGGCCCGAAGGCCGGTCAGATCCTTCAGAACGTCAAGGTGCTGGGCGACCTGAGCATCGGCCAGTTCACGGCGCAGATGGCGGCCATCACGGCCTGGGTTTCGCCGAAGGAAGGCTGCGTCTACTGCCACGACCTGGCCAACCTGGCCGACGACTCGAAATACACCAAGGTCGTCGCGCGCCGCATGATCCAGATGACGCAGAAGGTCAACGCCGACTGGAAGCCGCACGTCGCTGCCACCGGCGTCACCTGCTACACCTGCCACCGCGGCAACCCGGTGCCGGCCCTGACCTGGACGCAGCCACTGGCGCAGGACAAGCGCGCCGACTTCATCGGCAACCGCAACGGGCAGAACCTGGCCTCGCCGAGCGTCGGGCTCGCTTCGCTGCCGGCCGACCCGGTAACGAGCTACCTGATCAAGCCGACCAACATCCGCGTCGTCGGCACAACTTCACTGCCTACGGGCAACACGACGTCGATACAGGCCACCGAGGCCACCTACGCGCTGATGTTCCACTTCTCGGGCGCTTTGGGCGTGAACTGCACTTACTGCCACAACAGCCGCTCCCTCGGCAGCTGGGCCGAAAGCCCGCCGCAGCGCACGACGGCCTGGCACGGCATCTCGATGGTGCGCAACCTGAACACCGACTACCTGCTGCCGCTGGGCCCGACACTGCCCAAGAGCCGTCTGGGGCCGAATGGCGACACGCCCATCGTGGCCTGCGCCACCTGCCACCAGGGCGCCTACAAGCCGCTCTACGGCGCGCAGATGGCCAAGGACTGGCCGGGCCTGCTGGCCACCAACGGCACGCCCGCCGCGGCCGCCGCCAGCGCGCCGCAGTGAGAGCCGACTAGACGCAGGCCCACCGCGTGAAGCCGAACGCGCTCCAGGGCCCGGTGCCGACAGCGCGGTCACCGGCGCCATCGGCGGGCGCCACCCGCGGCGACCGTATCGCCCCCGCGAGGGTCGAAGCCGCGTCAGGTGACGTGCGCACCGTCGGCAGCGTGGCCGTGCTGGTGCTGGCCGACATGCAGCGCAGCGCGCGCCTGTGGGCCTGGGGGCGGCTGGTGCTGGGCACGCGAACGCTGCGCGGCACGCCGGGCCTGAACTTCGCCAAGGTGATGGGCAGTGGCGCCGAAGGGGGGTTCGGCCTGGCGCCCAGCGGCACGCACCGCGGCCTCTTCCTGGTTTTCGACGACGAACCGCACGCGCGCGCCTTCGTCGAACACTCCCCCGTGCTCGCCGCCTGGCGCAACCATGCCCGCGAACTGCTGGTGGCCGTGCTGCGCGCCTACAGCAGCAAGGGCCTCTGGTCGGGCGCGGCGATGCAGACCACCGCGGCGGCGCCCGCGGCCGGCCCCATCGCCGCACTCACCCGGGCCTCGATCCGCCCGCGCCAGGCGCTGAAGTTCTGGCGCCTGTCGCCACCGGCCGAACGCGCGCTGGCCCAGGCCGATGGCTGCCTGCTGGCCGCCGGCCTGGGCGAAGCACCGCTCGTGCGCCAGTGCACCTTCAGCCTGTGGACCAGCACCGAAGCCATGGACCGCTACGCCCGCAGCGGCGCGCACCAGCAGGCCATACGCACGGCCTACGGCGGCGGCTACTTCAGCGAGTCGATGTTCGTGCGCTTCGTGCCGCTGGACATCCGCGGCACCTGGCAGGGGCGGCAGCATGGCTGAAGCGCTGCGCGAGAAGCGGGTGGTCGTCGTCGGTGCCGGCATCGGCGGCCTGGTGAGCGCGCTGCTGCTGGCGCGCCAGGGGCTGCAGGTCACGCTGGTCGAGGCCGCTGCAGGCCCCGGCGGCAAGATGCGTCACCAGCATGTCGACGGCGCGGCCGTCGACGCCGGCCCCACCGTGTTCACGATGCGCTGGGTGTTCGACCAGATCCTGCACGCCGCCGGCTTCTCGACGGCCGACCTGCCCCCGCTGACACCGCTGGACGTGCTGGCCCGTCACGCCTGGCGCGGCCATGAAAGCACCCTCGACCTCTTCGCCGACCGCCCGCGTTCGGCCGAGGCCATCGGCCGCTTCGCCGGGCCCGACGAGGCGCGCCGCTTCATTGGTTTCTGCGACCAGGCGCAGCGCGTCTACTCGGCGCTCGAAGCCCCGTATATGCACGCCGGCAAGCCCAGCCTGTGGTCGATGACCCGTGACCTGGGCCCCGCCGGCCTGGCCGCACTGACGAGCCTGGGCCCCTTCACCAGCCTGTGGCACACGCTGGGCAAGCACTTCCACGACCCGCGGCTGCGCCAGCTGTTCGGGCGTTATGCCACCTACTGCGGCGCCTCGCCCTGGCAGGCGCCGGCCACGCTGATGCTGGTGGCGCAGGTCGAGCTCGACGGCGTCTGGTCGGTGCAGGGCGGCATGCACGCGGTGGCGCAGACCTTCGCCCGCCTGGCCGAGCGCCGCGGCGCCACGCTGCGCTACGGCGCGGCCTGCGCGGCCATCCTCACGCACGACGGCAAGACCGGTGGCAGCCGCAAGGGCAGCGTGCGCGGTGTGCGCATGGCCGACGGCGAAGAACTGCCCGCCGACGCGGTGGTCTTCAACGGCACGCCGCAGGCGCTGGTGAACGGCCTGCTCGGCGAAAGCGTGCGCCACGCCGTGCCCTCGCTGCCGGTGAAGAAGCGTTCGCTCTCGGCCGTCACCTGGGCCGTGCGCACGGCCACGGCGGGCTTTCCGCTGGTGCGCCACAACGTCTTCTTCGAGAACGACTATCGGGCCGAGTTCGACGACATCTTCGCGCGCCGGCGCCTGCCCCAGGCGGGCACCGTCTACGTTTGCGCGCAGGACCGCGACGAGACCCAACCCGTGCAGCCTGGCGCCCCCGAGCGCCTGCTGTGCCTCGTGAACGCCCCGGCCGACGGTGACCGCCGGCCCTTCGATGCCCTGGAGACGGATCCATGCGAACGACAGAGCCTGGACCTGCTGCGTGGCTGCGGCTTGCAGATCGAGATGAACGCGGCGCAGTCTCAGCGCACCACGCCGGCGGATTTCAACCGGGCCTTCCCGGCCAGTGGGGGGGCGCTGTACGGCCAGGCGACGCACGGCTGGACGGCGCTGTTCCAGCGCCCGGGTTCGACATGCCGGGTACCGGGCCTGTTCCTGGCGGGCGGCGGGGTGCACCCGGGGCCGGGCGTGCCGATGGCGGCACTGTCGGGGCAACTGGCGGCCGCGACGCTGATGGCGCACCTCGCTTCGACCAGCCGGTCGCGCCCGGCGCCTATCTCTGGTGGTACGTCGACGCGGTCAGCGACGACGGCCGCCATGCCCTGACCCTCATCGCCTTCGTCGGCAGTGTCTTCTCTCCCTACTACGCCTGGGCCCACGCCCGCAACCCGGCCACAGAGGCCGAGAACCACTGCGCCATCAACGTGGCGCTGTACGGTGACGCCGGCCGGCGCTGGACCATGACCGAACGCAGCAAGGCCAGCCTGCGCCGCAGCCGCGACGAACTCGTGGTGGGCCCCAGCCGCCTGCACTGGGATGGCAGTGCGCTGAACATCGATCTCGACGAGATCGGCGTGCCCATCCCGCGCCGCGTTCGCGGCCGCATCCGCGTGTGGCCGAGCGGGCTGTCGAACTTCGTCACCGCGCTGGACGACGGCGGCCGCCACCGCTGGGGCCCGATCGCACCTTGCGCGCGCATCGAGGTCGACCTCGACAAGCCCGGCGCGAAGTGGTCGGGCCAGGCCTACCTCGACAGCAACGAGGGTGACGAACCCATCGACCGGCCGTTCACGGAGTGGGACTGGTCACGCGCCGCGATGAAGGACGGCAGCACCGCCGTCATCTACGACGTGCGCCAGAAGACCGGCACCGACCGCGTCATCGCGCGCCGCTTCACGCCAGACGGTGCGTCCGAAGACTTCACGCCGCCGCCGCGCCAGGCGCTGCCGCGCACGGCCTGGCGCATCGGCCGCACCATGCGCACCGACCCCTACGAACCCGCCGTCGTCGAACAGACGCTGGAAGACACGCCCTTCTACGTGCGCTCGGTGCTGCAGTCGGGCCTGCTGGGTGAACGCGTGACCTCGGTGCACGAGACGCTGAACGTGCCGCGCGTCGTGGCGCGCAGCACGCGGCTGATGCTGCCCTGGCGCATGCCACGGGTGCGGTGACATGAAGCCCAGCGCCCCGGCAAGCCGGTTCCGTGGGGGAAGCTTTGGTCGGGCCGTGGTCTTCTGAGGTGCCCCTCACATGAACCTCGACCTCCTCCGTACGGCGACGCAGGCCTGGCACCGCATGGGGCCACGTTTCCTGCCCTTCGCCGATGCCGCTTCGGCCGAGATGCCGCTGTCGCGGCTGCTGCGGCTGTCGTTGTTCCAGGTCAGCGTCGGCATGGCGCTGGTGCTGCTGGTGGGCACGTTGAACCGGGTGATGATCGTCGAGCTGGGCGTGCCGGCCTCGCTGGTGGCGATCATGATCTCGTTGCCGGTGCTGTTCGCGCCGCTGCGCACGCTGGTCGGCTTCCGCTCCGACAACCACCGCTCGGCTCTAGGCTGGCGGCGTGTGCCCTACATCTGGAAGGGCACGATGGTGCAGTTCGGCGGCCTGGCCATCATGCCGTTTGCGCTGCTGGTGCTGTCGGGCGGCGGCACGGCCAGCCAGTGGCCGGCGTGGATCGGCCACTTCGGCGCTGGTCTGGCCTTCCTGCTCGTCGGTGCGGGCGTCCACATCACGCAGACGGCCGGTCTGGCGCTGGCCACCGACCTGACGCCGCCAGAGGCGCAGCCCAAGGTGGTGGGGCTGATGTACGTCTCGCAGCTGCTGGGCATGATCGTCAGCGCGCTGGTCTTCGGCAAGCTGCTCGAGGACTTCAGCCCGGCGCGGCTGATCCAGGTCATCCAGGGCTCGGCGGTGGTCACCATCGCGCTCAACGGGCTGGCGCTGTGGAAACAGGAAACACGCCGTCGCGGCATGCTGGCCACGCCGCGTCGCGACGAGCCTTCGTTCCGCCAGGCCTGGCAACACTTCCTGGAGGGCGAGCACGCGCTGCGCCGCCTGGTGGCCGTGGGCCTGGGCACCATGGCCTTCGGCATGCAGGACGTGCTGCTCGAACCCTATGGCGGCCAGATCCTGGGCATGACGGTGGGCGCGACGACGCAGCTCACGGCCACGCTGGCGGTGGGCGGGCTGATGGGCTTCGGACTGGCTTCGCGCGTGCTGAGCCGCGGCGCCGACCCCTTCCGCATGGCCAGCATCGGCGCGCTCGTCGGCGTGCCGGGTTTCCTGGCCGTCATTGCGGCCTCGGCCGTCAACCTGCCGATGATGTTTGCCGTTGGCGTATGGACGATCGGCTTCGGCGGCGGCCTTTTCGGCCACGGCACGCTCACCGCGACGATGCAGTTCGCGCCCAAGGCACAGGCCGGTTTGGCGCTAGGCGCCTGGGGCGCGGTGCAGGCCACCGCGGCGGGCGTGGCGGTGGCGTTGGGCGGCGTCATCCGCGACGTGCTGGCCGGCCTGGGCGAACGCCAGCTGCTCGCGCCGGCGCTCAGTGCCCCGGCCACCGCCTACACCGCCGTCTACACACTGGAAGTGGTGCTGCTGCTGGCCACCGTGGCCGCGATGGCCCCTTTGCTGCGCCGTTCCGTCCAACCCGTGCCCACCTGAAGACCCGCCGCTCGCGGGCCCGACACCCCGATGGCCTGCAGGCCAGGAGCCCAACACCATGAAAATCGCCGCCACCTACCGCCACACCAACACCGCCTGGGGACCCCGCATGAAGAACCGCCATTTCTGGGGCACGCCCCACACCGAGACCGACGCCCTGGCCTTCGAGGCCGCGATGCGCGACCGTGCCGAAGACCTGGCCGCCGGCCGTTTCGCCGCGGCGCAGGCGGTGGAGCATTCACTGGAACAGATCGCCCGCCGCTCGGGCGGCCTGCTGCCCTTCAACACGCTGCTGGCGCTAATGATCGTGATGCTGTCCTACAAGATCGGCAGCGCCGCACCCGAGCTGTTCACGCAGTTCAGCCGCTGGGGCTTTGCGCTGGCACTGGTGAGCTGCGTTCTGCTGCTGCCCAACCTGTCGCTGGTGTGGCCCAGCAACGCGGCCACCACCGTGCGCCAGCCGCACGAGGCCTACATGTTCGCGCTGGGCATCCACAAGCGGCGTGCCGCGCGCTACACCTTCGCGCTGCTGTTCACCCTCGCCGCGGCGGTGCTGACGGTCTTGTCGTTGACGCAGGCGGGCTGAGGCTCGTCGCTTTACGGCGCGGAGGACGCCCCGGGGTCAGGGACGTACGGCGGCTTGCGGAACCCGTCGCGCGCGACCGGCAGCTACCTGGCATGCTGAGCAACGGTTCGACGGTCCTGGAACCGCCGGTGATCGAGAAGATCCTCGCGTACCTGCGATTTCAGGTGCGCGCGCCGCCTCATGCTGCGGCCCGTGGCCGGGCGCTTCAGGCAGGCTGACGCTGCCCAACCGTGACCCGTGACCGTTCAGGCGACCCGACGCACAGGGCCGCTGGAGTCGGCTGCGTCCCAGGATTTGCAGGGCCGATGGATGCGGGCCTGGTGGCAAGGGATAACCCCCAGGCGGCGCCCGAGAAAGACGATTTTCAGCGGCGCCGTCAACCCTCAACAGGTCGCAGCCACCTTCAAAGACCGACTCACACGAGTCGCGTGCCGTGTTCGGGGTGCCCTGAGGAAGGAGAAAGGGCGTTTGAAAAGACTATCCCCCCACTCGCCGCGCTTCCTGGCCGACGAGCGCGCGCTGGTCACCGGCGTGCGCGCGCTGGCCCATCTGGCCTGCGACCACCTGGCGCAGAAGCGCGCCTGAGCCGCCGCCCGGGGGGTGTTTTGGCTGCAGGGCAGCCTGCTCACTTGAGCCATCTCAAAGTGCCGCCGCCTGGCACCACGTAAGGTTCTGTCAAGCCGGCGTGACACGCTGGCACGGGAGAGCCTGTACATGCTGCTTTACGTCTGGCATCTGGCCGGTCTGGCTCTGGCGGCGCTGGCCCTGCTGGCGGTCACCCTGCCAGCGGCCGCTCAGGCGCCCGCCGGCTCGCCACCGGCGGCCAGTGCGCCTGCGGCCGAAGCGCCAGCGCCCGAGGCCGCAGCGTCCTCGGCGCTCAAGCACCGCCCCTTGCGCCCGCCATTGCCGCCGCTGTACGGTGGCCCGCCGCCTTCGGTGCCCGAGGTCTTCACCGGTCACCCCGGCGCGCAGCCCTTCACCGTCGTGCCGCGCAAGCCCGAGCTGCCGCTCTACCCCTGCGTGATGTGCCACGACCTGCAGAAGGTCAACCTGAAGGTGCGCCAGCTCAAGGCGTCCGTCCCGCCCGATGGCCCGCCGCATGCCGCGGTGCAGAAACACGGCGACGGCCAGATGTGGTGCCTGGACTGTCACAAGCCGAAGCCGCGCGACCAGTTGCGCACGCTGAACGGCCAGGACGTCGACTTCGACGACTCGTCGCGCCTGTGCGCCCAATGCCACAGCGCCCGCCACCGGGACTGGGCCTTCGGCGGCCACGGCAAGCGCGTCGAAGGCTGGACCGGCGAACGGCAGATCTACGCCTGCGTGCACTGCCACGACCCGCACGACCCGCGCATCCTGCCGCGCGCGGCAAGCAAGCCGCCACCGGTGCGCGCGGGCCTCCTGCCCATGCAGGCCGTCAAGCACAAGAGCCTGCTGCCCTGGCAGAAGTCGAAGGAAGGACACCCCGGTGGACAAGAAGCCCCACGCTGAACCCGTCGCGCGCGACGACGGTTTCAACGCCTACCGCCGCCGCTTCCTCTCCGGCGTGGCGCAGGCCGGCGCCGTGGGTGCTGTGGCCGCCACCGGGGCCGGTGCCGCTCAGGCCGCCTGGGGCGGCAGCACCTTGCAGGACGCCCTGGGCAGCCTGTTTCAGGACCAGTACCAGCGCATGAGCAAGGACGAGATCCAGTCAGCGCTGCAACGCATCGAACGCAAGGCCAAGCGCAAGTACGGCGTCGACATCCAGGTCGGCAATGCACCGCCGCTGCCCGACACGGTGTTCGGCTATGCGCTGAACATCAGCAAGTGCAAGGGCTACCGCGACTGCGTCGACGCCTGCGTGAAGGAGAACAACCAGGGCCGCGACTCGCAGATGCAGTACATCCGCGTGCTGCAGATGGAAAAGGGCACGATGGACCTGGAGAAGTCCGAGCACTACTACCCCGCCGCCGACGTGCCCGTGCCTGGCAAGTTCTACCTGCCGGTGCAATGCATGCAGTGCGACAACCCGCCCTGCGTGAAGGCCTGCCCGGTGGAGGCCACGTGGAAGGAGCCCGACGGCATCGTCGTCATCGACTACGACTGGTGCATCGGCTGTCGCTACTGCATGACGGCCTGCCCCTACTGGGCGCGCCACTTCAACTGGACCGAGCCGCAGCTGCCCGCCGCCGAGATCAACCCGGTGACGCACTACCTGGGCAACCGGCCACGGCCCAAGGGCGTGGTCGAGAAGTGCCACTTCTGCACCCAGCGCACCCGCGCCGGGCGCCAGCCCGCCTGCCAGGAAGCCTGCCCCACCGGCGCGCGCGTCTTCGGCAACCTGCTCGACCCGAAGAGCGAGATCCGCTACGTGCTCGAGAACAAGACGGTGTTCCGGCTGAAGGAGGACCTGGGGACCGAACCCAAGTTCTGGTACTACACCGACGACCTGGCGAGGTCCAAATGACCCTGCTCCGTTTTGTCACCGACGGGCTGCGCGAGATGCTGCGCGGCAGCCCCGCCTACTGGCGCTGGGTCGGCGCGTTGGTCGTGCTCTTCGGCATCGGCGTGGTGGCCTACATCGGACAGTTGCGTGAAGGCCTGGTCGTCACCGGCATGAGCGACCAGGTCTCGTGGGGTTTCTACATCTCGAACTTCGCATTCCTGGTGGGCATCGCCGCGGCGGCCGTGCTGCTGGTGATACCGGCCTACATCTTCCACCGCAAGGACGTGAAGGCGGTGGTGCTGCTGGGTGAGTGCCTGGCCGTGGCGGCGGTGGTCTGCGCGATGCTGTTCGTGCTCGTCGACCTGGGCAGCCCGGAACGCGCCTGGCACCTGATCCCGTTCATCGGCCGCTTCAACTGGCCCACCTCGATGCTGGCCTGGGACGTGCTGGTGCTCAACGGCTACCTGGTGCTGAACCTGGTGCTGCCCTTCTACGTGCTCTACATGCACTACCAGGACAAGGAACCGAACTACAGGCTGTACTTCCCGCTCGTCGTGGTGGCCATGTTCTGGGCCATCTCCATCCACACCGTCACGGCCTTCCTCTTCGCCGCGAATTCGGCGCGGCCCTTCTGGCACACGCCGCTGCTGGCGCCGCGTTTCATCGCCTCGGCCTTCGTCTCGGGGCCGGCGCTGATCATCGTCATCCTGCAGATCGTGCGCCGCGTCACCGATTACCCCGTCAGCCAGAGCGTCATCGACATGCTGGCACTGATCATGGCCGTCACGCTGCAGATCAGCCTCTTCTTCGTGCTGGCCGAGCTGTTCACCGACTTCTACAACGAGACCAGCCACGCCGGTTCCATCCGCTACCTGTTTTTCGGCCTGGATGGCCTGAACAAGCTGCAGCCCTGGATCTGGAGCGCGCTGGTGATGAACCTCGTGGCGGTGGTGATCCTGTCGGTGCACCACCTGCGCCGGACGCCACGGCTCTTGAACCTGGCCTGCGGCCTGGCCTTCACAGGCATCTGGATCGAGAAGGGCATGGGCCTGGTGGTACCGGGCTTCATCCCCACGCCGCTGGGCGAGGTCTTCGAGTACAGCCCGACGGCGACCGAACTGCTGGTCACCCTGGGCATCTGGGCCTTCGGCGCGCTGGTGTTCACCCTGCTGGCCAAGGCCACCATCGCCGTGCAGACCGGGCGGCTGCGTGCCAGCCCGGCTGCGGCGGCGGCCATGCCGGCCGCCGGTGCAGAACTCAGGGCGTAGCCAGGATCCAGGTCATCAGCGTCTTCAGCTCGGCGTCGCTGAGCTTCTTGACGTCGTTGGGCGCCATCGGCACGGTGCCCCAGTTGCCGGGGCCGCCCTTGCGCACACGCGACGACAGGTAGGGCACCGCATCGGTGCGGCCCTTGTACTTGACGGCGATGTCCTTGTAGGACGGGCCGACGAGCTTCTTGTCGGTCATGTGACAGGCCACGCAGCCCGACTTGTAGTGCAACTGCATCGAGGCAATGGCATTCGACGCGGTGAATACGCCACCCATGGCCAGGACAGCGATCAGGGCAAAGCTGGGTTTCATCGACGAACACTCCCATATCCCGCCAACCGCAGCGGGCTTCCCGCATGCTGCCGTGGCCACGCGGGTGGAAATTTGAGATGGCTCAAGTCAATCGCCGACGATGCGCCGCTCGCGGATCAAGGCGCCGAAGCGGCGTCCGTCGGCGGCCATGCGGGCGCTGAACTCGGCGGCGTTCAACAGCGCCGGTTCGCCGCCCAGTGCCGCGATGCGCTCGCGCAGCGCCGGTGTCGCCACGATGCGGGCGACGGTTTCGCCCAGGCGCTGCACCACGACCGGCGGCGTGCCGGCGTCGAAACCGGGCAGGCCTCTCTCGGCCAGTGTCGGCACGTCGGGGAAGAGCGCAGCGCGCTGCGCGCTGCCCACCGCCAGCAGCCGCAGCCGGCCGCTGCGGATGTGGGGCAGCGCGATGCCGGGGTCGAAGAGAAAGTCCAGTTGCCCGCCCAGCAGGTCGTTGAGCGCAGGCGCCGCGCCGCGGTAGGGCACGTGCATGGCCTGCGTGCCGGTCAGGCTCTTCATCAGCTCGGCCGCCAGGTTAGGCGCGCTGCCGTTGCCGGGTGAACCGTAGCTGCGCCGGCCGGGATGCAGCTTCAGGTCGGCCAGGAAGGCCGGCCAGTCACGGTACGGGCTGTTCGCGGGTACGACGAGGAAGACCGCCACCCGCACCACCGCAGCCACCGGCACCAGGTCCTTCACGGGGTCGAAGGGCAGTTTGTCGTAGAGGTGCGGCGTGACGGACAGCATGCCGCCCGAGGTCATCAGCAGCGTGTAGCCGTCGGCGGCGGCCTTGGCCACCGCGGCGCCGCCCAGCGTGCCACCCGAGCCGGCCTTGTTCTCGACGACGATGCGTTGGCCCAGCGCCTCCTGCAGCGGCGGGGCCAGGGCGCGGGCGCGGGCGAACTGGTCGGAAGCGCCGCCCGGCGGCAAGTTCACCACCAGCTTCAGCGGTCGTGAAGGCCAGGCCTGGGCGCGCGCCGTGGGCCAGGCGGTGTTGCACAAGATCATCCCCCGCACGATGAGACTGCTCACCCGTCGGGGGGTGTTGGTCGAAGAGGAGGGTTCGACCTAGATGGCTGACAACGACGGCGACTCGGAGGAACCCCGCTCGCTCAGGCCGCTGCAGGCGGCGGCCTCTACTTATCGGATCGCCTTCGGTCCTCGGGCCGGCCAGAAGGTGCTGACGGTGCACGGCGTCATGCCCAGGGATGCCGACTTCAATCAGCATCTGTGCGCCGACATCGACGGTTTCAGCCTGCACGCTGCCGTGCGCTGCGGCCCCGACGATCGCCAGGCGCTGGAGCAACTGTGCCGCTACGTCACACGCCCGGCGCTGGCCAACGAACGCGTACAAACCAACGCCGCTGGCCGGGTCGTGCTGAAGCTGAAGACCCCTTGGCGCGACGGCACCACCCACCTGGTGATGTCGCCGCTGGAGTTCATGCCGCGGCTGGCGGCCCTGGTGCCCAGGCCGAGGCTGCATCTGATTCGCTTCCACGGCGTCCTTGCGCCCAACGCCAAGCTTCGCGCCCAGGTAGTGCCGCAAGAGCCCGACCGGCCGACGCAGGCCGCAGCGCCGTCCAGTGCGAGGCGATCTGCGCGCACCACCGGCCGGTGCGGCTGAGCTGGGCCAAGCTGCTCAAGCGGGTGTTCGAGATCGACATGGAGCACTGCCCGAACTGTGGCGGCGACCTCAAGATCATCGCGGCGATCCTGGAAGCGCCGGTGATCGAGAGGATCCGCATGCACCTGGGACTGCAGGCACGGGCACCGCCTCGGGCGCCTGCCCGTGGCCAGGCGCTGCAAGCGGCCTGACGCTGCTCAGCCGGGACCGTTCAGGCGACCCGACGCACAGGGCCGCTGGAGTCGGCTGCGTCCGAGGATTTGCAGGGCCGATGGATGCGGCCTGGTGGCAAGGAATAACCCGCAGGCGGCGCCCGAGAGAGACGATTCTCAGCGGCGCCGTCAACCCTCAACAGGTCGCAGCCACCTTCAAAGACCGACTCACACGCGTCGGGTGTCGTGTTCGGGGTGCCCTGAGGAAGGAAAAAGGGCGTTTGAAAAGACTATCCCCCGGCAAGCATGGTGTCCACCAAGGAGAAGGGCGGACATCATGGAACAAGCTAAGGCGCGCTCGCGGCGCCGCCACGCTGGCGAGCTGAAGAAGGCCGTTCTGGCCGAGTGCGCCGAGCCAGGGGCATCGGTGGCCAGCGTTGCCTTGAAGCACGGCCCGAACGCCAACCTCTTGCACAAGTGGCGCCGGTTGGCACTGGGCTGTGCATCGGCAGATGCTGCCGACGTGCCCGCAACGTAGTTCGTGCCGCTCGCGCTGCCACAGACGGCCCCGCGCGAAGACATTCGCATCGAACTGCGCCGCGGCCCGACCATGGTCACCGTGACCTGGCCGCTGACGGCCGCGTCCGAGTACGCTGGCAGGCTGCGCGAGCTGCTGCGGTGATGCGCATTGACGCGCTGTTGCTGACCGTGCAGACGCTGGACATGCGCGCCGGGACGGAGGCTGCGCTGTTGCGCGGGGTCAGGGTCGTCGGCGAAGCCTGACCGGATCACGCGTACCTGCCCAAGAGCCGCTGCCGCACGAGCTCCCTTTGGTGGAGATGGCACAGAGTTAAGCGGCAGCTTCGAGGCGGTGAGTTCGCGGCCGCGGAGGTCGCTTCAGGGCCGTAAGCGGACACGGCCGGCAGGCAACAGACGCGCCGGGACACCGGCAACATCGAATCGGTCGTCCAAGAAGAAACAGGGGCCGGCATCCGAAGATGCCTGGCCCCCGTGGGGGACTTCGGCAATGCCGAGGTCCTTACTGCTTCACTGGCGTTCCCGCCTGTGCCGTGGTGGTGGGCGCCGCCATTGGGGCTTCCGCCGCCTTGGTCGCCTTGGCACCACCTTGGTAGTAGGCCGGCAACCACTGCGTCTTGGTCAGCAGTTGGTAGTGCACAAACAGCGAAGTCAGTGCCACCGCGCCCAGGAAAAGGGGCACGCCCACCGTGGGGTTGACCACACGCCAAATCTTGCCTTGGTTCATACGGTCTCCTTACTTAAGCCACGGGGAATAGACGTAGGCGAAGAAGTGCGCCAGGAGGGCGATGAGACCGAAGATTCGGGTCCCTTCGACCAAGCCCTGCTGCAGCTCTTCGGCTTCCGGGGTCGTCAGCCCCGATGGCCAAACTCTGTTGGGATCATCTGCCATGTTGTTCTCTCCAGATCAGACATACACCGTGCTGAACCCGCACGAGGGCTTTTGTGGCTGCGTTGGCCACGAAATTCCCCCAAGACTTCGAAGGGAACTCTACGCTTCACACTGCAGACCGTCAACTGATGTTTACAGCCTGTAGTGTCAGTACGTCGTGACAACTCAGTCCTCGAAAAGACGGTCGGAATCTTCATCACGCCGTGCCTCACCGAAAGGCGCCCTGCTGACGCGCCTGGCGCTCGGTCAGACCGATGACCCACCCGATGCGGTCGTCGAAACTGCGCGAGGCCGGGCCCGAAGACGGGGCCGCGGTCGCAGCGGCGTCGACCAGGAACTGCACCGCCGGCAGCACCGACAGGCGCGCGCGGCCCGAAGCCGGCGACATCACGGCGGCGCCGGAGGCGCGGGCCAGCAACGCCAGCTTGCGCTGCCTGGACACCACGGCGCGGCGGCCGATGGAGTCGAGGCCGTGGCGTTCGATCTCACGCCCGATCTCGGCGTAGACCAGGCGCGCGGCATGGATGGCCGGGCGGCAGTCGCGCGGCAGCGCCGCAATGCCGTGGTCGGCTTGGGCATAGAGCACGTCTGCAGCGCCCAGAAGACGCTGCACGACGCCGCCGATGGCAGGCGTGAAGGCGGGATTCTGCAGCCAGGCTGCCACGTCGACGCCGGCCTCGCGCAGCCATTGCCGAGGCAGGTAGAGCCGGCCGTTGCGCGCGTCTTCGCCGACATCGCGCGCGATGTTGGTGAGTTGCATCGCCACACCCAGATCGCAGGCACGGGCGAGTGCGGCCTCGCCCCGCACCCCCATCACCACGGCCATCATCGCGCCCACCGTGCCGGCCACACGGGCGCCATAGGCCTGCAGGTCGTCCAGCGTTTCGTAGGTGCGCGGCGTTGTGTCCCAGTAGAAGCCGTCGACCAGCGCGTCGAGCAGTTCGCGCGGCATGTCGAAGCGGTGCACGACGCTGGCCAATGCGCGGTCGACGTCGATGGCCTGCGGGCGGCCGTCGTAGACGGCGTCGAGCCGGCGGTGCAGTTGCTGCACGGCCGCGGCCGGGTCATCGCCGAGGTCGATCTCGTCGTCGGCCAGGCGGCAGAAGGCATAGAGCGCGCAGGCCGGCGCCCGCACCCGTACCGGCAACAGCCGCGACGCGGCGAAGAAGGTCTTCGAGCCGCCGCGCATCAACGCGCTGCAGGCCGCAGCGTCGTAGGGCGGCAGGGCCTTCGGCTCAGACGAAGCTGTTGACATTCGGTACCACCGTTTCAAGGGCTTTGGCTGACATCAGGACACCGGGCACGCCGGCACCAGGGTGGGTGCTGGCACCCACCATGAAGAGGTTGCGCACGTCCTCGCTGCGGTTGTGCGGGCGGAAGTACGCGCTCTGCAAGAGCAGCGGCTCCATGCCGAAGGCCGCACCCTTGTAGGACAGCAGGCGGTCGTGAAAGTCCTGCGGCGTGGTCACGCGCGAGGTGACGATGTGCTGGCCCAGCCCCGGCATCACGGTGTCTTCCAGGCGCTTGAGAATGGCACGGCGGTAGGGTTCCGCCTGCGCCGCCCAGTCGGTGCCACTGTCCAGGTGCGGCACGGGCGACAGCACGTAGAACGCGTCGTGGCCCGCCGGCGCCATGGCCGGATCTGTGGCGGTGGGCCGGTGCAGGTAGAGGCTGAAGTCCTCAGGCAGGTGGTGACGCTTGAAGATGTCTTTCAGCAGGCCCTCGTAGCGCGGCCCCAGCAGCATCAGGTGGTGCGGCACGTGGGCGTACTGGCGATTGGTGCCGAAGTACCAGACGAAGAGGCTCATCGAGTAGGCCTTGCTCTCGATGCGCGCATCGGTCCAGTGCGGCCGGTGTTGCGGCTCGACCAGGTGGCGGTAGGTCCAGGCGGTATCGGCGTTGCTGACCACCACGTCGGCGCGCACGTGCTCGCCGCTGGCCAGCTCGATGCCCGTGGCGCGGCCCTGGTCAACCGTGATGCGGCGCACTTCGGCGTTCAGGTGCACCGGCACGCCACGCTCGGCCAGCAGGGCCACCAGGCCGCGCACCAGCGAGCCCGTGCCGCCCATGGCCCAGTGCACGCCGAAGCGCCGCTCCAGCGCGTTGATGAGGCTGTAGACGCAGGTCACGTTGAAGGGGTTGCCGCCGATCAAGAGACTTTGCAGACTGAACGCCATGCGCAGCTTCGGGTGCTTCATGTGGCTGGCCACCAGCGCGTGCAGGCTGCGCCAGCCGCGCATCCGCAGCAGCTGCGGCACGGCCTTGAGCAGGCTGCCGAGCGTGTCGTAGGCGATGCTGCCCAGCTGCTCGAAGCCCAGCCTGTAGCAGAGTTCGGCCTCGATGACGAAGCGGTCGTAGCCGGCGAGGTCGTCGGGGCTGATGGCGCGGATCTGCTCGCGCATGGCGACCGGGTCGCTGCTGTAGTCGAAGTGCGTGCCGTCGTCGAAGCGGATGCGGTAGAAGGGGTCGATGGGCTTGAGCGTCACATCGTCGGCAAAGCGCCGGCCGCACAGGGCCCACAGCTCCTCGAACATGAAGGGCGCCGTCACGATGGTGGGGCCGGCATCGAAGGTGTAGCCGTCCTGCTTCCAGACGTAGGCGCGGCCGCCGGGAGCGTCGAGTTTCTCGAAGACCTCCACGTGGTAGCCCCGGCAGCTCAGCCGCACCGCCGCAGCCAGGCCGCCGAAGCCGCTGCCGATGACGATGGCCTTCGGCGCGCCCGCGGGCGCACGCCCGCCTTGGCCCACGGGCACGACCGGCGGCCCGCTAACGGGCGTGAAGAAGCTTGTCATCGGGGTCCAGGGTTACAGCAGCCATTGCGGGGATGGCAGGAACGGGCACGGCGGCAGGCGCGGCCGTGTCGCGGGCCGCGCTATCGCGCATGGCCCAGCGCCACAACGCGGTGGCCTCCAGCGGCAGAACGAGCAGCCAGTGTTCGACGATGGCCAGCACCAGCAGCGTCGTCACCAGCCACAGGCCCGTGGCCGCGGCGCTGTCGCCCGGGTGGCGCAGCGCCTCGCTGCCCAGCAGCACGGCCACCACGGTGGCAGCCGTCACCACGAAGGGAAAGAGCAGGTTCATGCGACGCTGGCGGAAGTAGCTGCCCAGGTAGCGCAGGTGCGGCGGCAGCAGCTGCAGGCTGAGGTTGCGCACGCCGAGAAAGACATTGAGCTTGGCGCTGATGCGCATGAACCAGAGCACCGCAAAGGTGGCGGTACCGGTCTGGTTGGCATCGCCCCAGGTCAGCAGCACGATGACGACACCCGAGGCCAGGATGGCGAGTTCGTGCCAGAGGATGGTGCCCACGGCCTGCACGAAGCGCCCCCAGCCTCGTGTGCCGGGGTCCAGAGCACACTGGCGCGGGCCCGTCACCCAGCCGGTGAGGAAACTCAACTCGTGCCAGCCCCAGACCAGCAGCGCCGAGGTGAAGGCGCAGAACACGCCTGCGGCGGTGAGTTGCTCGGCAGTGTGGTCCAGGCCTGCGAAGGCACCCAGCGCGAGCAGCGTGGAAATGAAGTGGCTCCAGCGGAAGGTGGTGCGCGGCAAGCCGTCGAGCAGCATCACGATGCCGGTGGAAAACCACCAGATGAACACCGCGAAGAGGATCGGCAGGGCCACTTGCCACATGGAGAGGTCTCGGTGCGTCCGTCGGCTACCAGGCCGGCGCCATGCGGACCTGCTCGGGCAGCGCATGGCGCTGAACGGGCAGGAAGTACAGGCGCGCAAAGGTGGCGAAGCCGGCCACCGCCAGCGCGCCCTGCTTGAGCTTGCCGACGAGCCCGCCCTGGGCCTTGGCCGCGTCCATGCGCTGCGACAGTTCGAACAGCCGCGTCATGCCGGCGCGGAAGGCCGGGGCGTCGGTGTCGAGCGAGATCGGGAAGACCTGCTTGGAGATTTCCGTCGTGATGCGGAAGACCTCGTAGTCATAGCTCGTCGCGTCCAGGCCCATCGCGTTCTTCAGCATCGGCCGCGTGTGGTCGCGCACGTACATCGTGGCGTAGACGGCCAGCAGGAAGAAGCGGATCCACAGCGTGTTGGCGCCGCGCAGCAGGTGCGGCTGCGAACGCATGATCAGCGCGAAGCTTTCGCCGTGGCGGAATTCGTCGTTGCACCAGCGCTCGAACCACTTGAAGATGGGGTGGAAGCGCTTGTCGGGATGGCGCTCGAGCTGGCGGAAGATGGTGATGTAGCGCGCGTAGCCGATCTTCTCGGACAGGTAGGTGGCGTAGAAGATGTACTTGGGCTTGAAGTAGGTGTAGGCCTTGGTGCGCTTGAGGTCGCCCAGGTCCAGCCCCAGGCCGAAGTCCTTCAGGCTCTGGTTGATGAAGCCCGCGTGGCGCGACTCGTCGCGCGCCATGAAGCGCATCAGCGCCTTGACGTCGGGGTTGCTGATGTTCTTCTGGATCTCGTTGTAGAGGATGCAGCCCGAGAACTCGCTGGTCACGCTGCTGATCAGGAAGTCGAGGAACTCGGCGCGCAGTTCGGGCGACATCGCCGCCATCTGCGCGCGCGCCTCGTCGGCGAATTCCGGCGTGCGCTGGAAATGGTCGTGGTTGTTGTCGCCCTCGTACTCGGCCATCATCTTGTCCCACTCGGCGCGGATGGGCGCGACGTCGATGCGGTCCATTGCCGCAAAGTCGGTGGTGTAGAAGCGCGGCGTCAGCATGTTGCTGGTGCGCGCCTTGCGCGCCACGTCTTCGGGGCTCTCGATGGTGGCGGCGTCGGCATGGACGGTGTGGCTGGCGCTCATGGCGTGGTCCCCTTCTGGACTTGAACTGCGGAATAGGGTGTCCTTGCGGTAAGCAGGCGCACGAAGCTGCCTGCGTTCGTGGGGCCGAAGGAATCGAGATCGATGCGGCTGCCGGTGGCAGGGTCGAGCAGGGTCAGCCGGCCGTCGGCCCGGCCGACGAGCTCGAAGGCGGCCTCCGGGCCCAGGTCACGCAGCCGGCGTTCACGGGCCAGCGCTCGCAACGCGCCGCGCAGGAACCCGCCTTCGCCCTGCACCCTTTCAATCTCGGCGCCGCTCTTGCCGTCGATGACGGCGATGCTGCCGTCCGCACGGTCTTCGAAGCGCAGGCTGCGCGTGAGCACAGGGCTGGCATCGGGGCTGCGGATCTCGATGCCCGACAGGCGCACCGTGGCGACGCTGACCAGGGACACCAGCACCAGCGCGGCCGCTGCGGCCAGCAGGCCCCTGGGGATGGTCTCGTCGTGGCCGTGGCTGGCGCTCATGGTCCGGGCCCCTTCAACGACCGGCCAGGGCCGGCTGGCCCCCACCGTTGTCGCGCGCAGGCTGCGCAGCGCCCGTGTCCTGCGGCACCGCGCTCAGGCCTGTGCTGCGTGACCACGCTTCGGTCAGCACGCGTGCCACGTCGTCGGCCTGCGGCACGCTGCGCAGCATCGGCTCAGGGTGCCCCAGGCGCCAGGGCCGGGCATGCGGCCACAGGTGCAGCCAGGCGATGCGGTCCTCGCCGTTCAGTGCCAGTGGCAGGTCACCCGTGCCATCGGCGTCCAGGTGCAGGCCGGCCCCGGTGATGCGCTTGAAGGGAATGTTGAAGGTGAGCGTCAGCACGATGCCGATGCGCATCACGACGCGCCTATTGGTGACGCTGTAGACCGTGGCACGCGCCGACAACCACGCCACCAACGTCAGCAGGCCGATGGCGGTGCCTGCGAGCACCAGCATCCACACCACCGACAGCACGACCTCGCTCAGGGTCGGGCTGCCGCCCAGCAGCACGGCCAGGCGCAGCACCAGCAGCGCCGCAAAGTAGACCACCAGCTTGCGCACGTGGAAGGCACGCTGGGCCAGGCGCTTCCAGTCGGGGCTGCCCTGCCAGAGCAGCTGCTCGCCGGCCGGCAGTTGCTCGGGCAGGCCGTGCACCGGCTCGAACTCATGCTCCTGCGCCAGCGGGCCACGGCCTGTGCCCTGCGACACCGCATCGACGGTCCTGCGCACGGCTCTCACAGCAGCGGCTCCGCGCGGCCGGCTTCGGCGTACAGCAGGCCGCCACCGTAGTAGGACTGGATCTTCTCTTCCTCCAGAAGCGTCACGACGTCGGCCTGGCGGGTGCCGGGCACGTTGACGAACTGACTGCCCAGCAACGCGCCCACCCGGACCTCGTTGCGGCGCACCCGCGCGAAATTCATCGGCAGCAGCACGTGGCGGCCCCCGGCGGCGAGTTCGATCTCGGCGTAGCGGAACAGGCTCTCGGCGATGTCGACCCAGAGGTCGACCACCTTGCCGGCAGCCACGCCATCGGCACCGACGACGGGCAGGCCGCGCGGGTCGGTGTCGCCGCGCTGCACCTCGTAGTCGGGCGCGATGCGCAGCGGCATGATCTTGGGCACACCTTCGAAGTTCACGTCGGGACGGTCGGCGCGGTTGGCCCACGAGCCCGGGCCGACACCGGCCAGCAGGGGGTCACCGACGGGCACACGCGGTGCGCCGGCCCAGCGGTGTGCAGGCTCCGAACCCGCGTTCGACTCTGGCGCTTCGTAGCGCGGCGTCTGCACCTCGTCGCCATGCCCGAGCAGGTAGGTCTTCTGGTCGGGGATGGGCCAGCCGGTGACCTTGACGCCGTTGTCGGTCTCCATCGGATACCCCTCGCGGTGGTTCTCGCGCACGAGGTAGTAGATGAGCCCGGCGAAGAAGATCCAGAAGGCGTAGAGCACGAGTTGCGCGATGTCGATGTTCTGTGTGATGGCTCCGGTACCCATGGGGGGTCTCCTTCAGTCGTGATTCAGCCAGGGAGGTCGGCCAAGCCGAACTTGCTGCCGGGCGCCCGGTTGGGCTGGTCCAGCGAACGGACGAGCGGGCCGACAGCAATCAGCGCCGCAAACAACAGGTAAAGCTCGAGGTGATAGACGAAGCTGTAGCCGGTGACATTGCTGTCCAGCACCTCGCCCAGCGCGCCATGCGTGGCCAGCGTGGACACCAGGTCGCGCAGCCCGCCGCCCAGGGCGATGGCCAGGCCACCGGCCGTGGCCTGCACGGCGCCCCAGGCGCCCAAGGCCAGGCCGACGTGGTCGCGGTGTTCAAGCGACATGGCTGCCGTGAGCATGCCCACCGAAAAGAGACCGCCGCCGAAGCCGATGAGTGCGGTGCCGCAACGGAAGAGCCAGGGCGCTTCGAGCGGCGCGGCGAAGATCACTGCCGCGAAAGCCGGCAGACCCAGCACCAGGCCGACAGCCGCCACGCGGTAGGGGTCACCCCCACGTGCCAGCCAGCGTGCTGCCAGCGCGAAGGCCGACAGCGCGCCCAGCGCCATCAACGCCGTCAGCGCACTTGTGGCGCCCACGCTCAGCTTGAGGATCTCGCCGCCATAGGGCTCCAGCACCACGTCCTGCATGCTGAAGGCCGCCGTGCCCAGGCCCACGGTCCACAGGAAGCGGCGCGCCCTGGGTTGCTGGATGAAGCTCTGCCAGCGCGGCGCAAAGGGCGCAGCCGGGTCGGCCTTCGAGCGGCGCCGGTTCGGGTTGCGCGCTTCCTGCTTCCACACCGAGGCGATGCCCAGCACGGCCGCGGCCACACCGGCGCCCTGCACCACCTGCACGAGGCGTGTGGCGCTGAAGTCGGCCAGCAGCACGCCGAAGGCAGCGCCGCCGCCGGCCAGGCCCACCAGCAGCATCACGTACATCAGCGCTACGACGCGCGGCCGCGTGGCCTCGGTGGACAGGTCGGTGGCCAGCGCCAGGCCTGCTGTCTGCGTGGTCTGCAGCCCGGCGCCGACGAGCAGGAAAGCCAGCGCCGCGGCCCCGTGGCCCACCCAGGCCAGGCCGAAGCGGCCTTCACCGGTCATCAGCAGCAGGGCGAACGGCATGATCGCCAGCCCCGCGAACTGCAGGAAGGTGCCCAGCCCGATGTAGGGCACGCGACGCCAGCCGATCACCGAAGCGTAGGTGTCGCTCCTGTGGCCGATGAGCGCTCGGAAGGGCGCCGCGATGATGGGCAGTGCCACCATGAGCGCCACCAGCCAGGCCGCCATGCCCAGCTCGACGATCATCACGCGATTCAGCGTGCCCACCATCAGCGCCGTCGCCATGCCCACCGAGACCTGGAACAGCGACAGGCGCAGCAGCCGCGGCAGCGGCAGGTCGGCGGTGGCGGCGTCGGCAAAGGGCAGGTACTGCGGGCGCAGCCGCTTCCACTTCAACGCCAGACGCGACGAGAAGTCGGTGATCACGGCCGTACCAGCTCCAGGGCCTGCGAGGTGTAGAAGCCGCTGGCCACGCGCTGCGTGCGGCCGATGTCGAACTGCGGCACGCCCTTGGCCAGGCGCCGGTGCAGCGACTTCTCGGCCACCGGCTCGATCCACGGTGCGCGGTTGCCACGCGGAAAGAGGCGGCCCACCACACGCATCGCGGCCAGCGCCGGGTTGCGCGGCGCGAAGGTGAAGACCATCGAATGGCGCGTGCGCTGCGACCAGCTTTCGATCACGCGCACCATGTCGTGTTCGTCGTAATGGATCAGCGAGTCCATCGCCACGACGTGGTCGAAGCCGCCGAGCGCCGGGTCGAGCATGTCGCCGCTGCGGAACTCGATCTGGCCTGCCACCGGGTGCGTTGCCAGCAGTTCGGTGACCCGTTGGCGTGCCACGTCGACCAGCGAAGGCGAGAGATCGATGGCCACCACGTGGGCGCCGCGGCGCGCCGCTTCCAGCGCCAACGCGCCGGTGCCGCAACCGGCGTCGAGCACCCGGGCACCGCGCAGATCGTCGGGCAGGTAGGACAGTAGCGTGCTGCGCATGCGGTCGCGCCCCGCACGCACCGTAGCGCGGATGCGGCCCACCGGTGCGGTGCTGGTGAGCTGCTCCCAGGCCTTCAGCGCGGTGCGATCGAAGTAGTCTTCGATCTGCCCGCGGCGGGCTTCGTAGCTGGCGGCTTCCATGTCGGTGCGGCTCAATCGAACCCGAGCAGGTCGAAGATGTCGCGGTCCTTCATCGGCACCGCGCTGTACTCCTTGCCCCCGAGCCACAAGTTGGCGGCCAGGCGCATGTACTCCTTCTTCACCGCTTCCAGCTCGGGGCTGGTCTCCATCTCGAAGAGCACGCTCTTCTTCAGGCGGCTGCGGCGGATGACGTCCAGGTCGGGGAAGTGCGCGGCCAGTTCGAGGCCGATCTTGGAGATGTACTTGTCGATCTGGTCGGTGGCGGCGCTGCGGTTGGCGATGACGCCACCCAGGCGCACGTTGTAGTTCTTTGCCTTCGCGCCGATGGCCTGCACGATGCGGTTCATCGCGAAGATCGAATCGAAGTCGTTGGCGGTGACGATCATGGCCCGATCGGCATGTTGCAGAGGAGCAGCAAAACCGCCGCACACCACGTCGCCCAGGACGTCGAAGATCACGACGTCGGTGTCCTCGAGCAGGTGGTGCTCCTTCAGCAACTTCACCGTCTGGCCGACGACGTAGCCGCCGCAACCGGTGCCCGCCGGCGGGCCGCCGGCCTCGACGCACATCACGCCGTTGTAGCCCGGGAAGACGAAGTCCTCGACGCGCAGCTCCTCGGCGTGGAAGTCCACCGTCTCGAGCACGTCGATGACCGTGGGCAGCATCTTCTTCGTGAGGGTGAAGGTGCTGTCGTGCTTGGGGTCGCAGCCGATCTGCAGCACCCGCTTGCCCATCATGCTGAAGGCTGCCGACAGGTTGGAGCTGGTGGTGCTCTTGCCGATGCCGCCCTTGCCGTAGATGGCAAACACCTTGGCTGTGCCGATCTTCACGTTGGGGTCGAGCTGCACCTGCAGGCTGCCTTCGCCGTCTTCACGCGGGGAGGGCTTGAGCCGTACCTTGGGGTACGGGAGAGTGACGGTCTCGGTCATGCGGCAGCCCTTTCTTCGAATACGCCTTCGAGGCGGTCTTCCAGCTCTTCGCCTGCACGCTGCAGGGCCTCGAGCGTCTTGGCATCCGGCTGCCAGTACTGCCGCCGATGTGCTTCGAGCAGACGGTTCGCGACCTTCGCGGACGCCGTCGGGTTGAGCTTCGCCAGCCGCTCGCGCATCGCGGGGTCGAGGACGAAGGTCTCGGAAAGCTGCTGGTAGACCCAGGGCTGCACCTGCCCCGTGGTGGCCGACCAGCCCATGGTGTTGGTGAGGTGCACCTCGATCTGGCGCACGCCCTCGTAGCCGTGTTCCAGCATGCCTTCGTACCACTTGGGGTTGAGCATGCGGGTGCGGGTTTCCAGCGCCACCTGCTCGCCCAGCGTGCGCACGGTGCCGCCGCCGATGGCGTCGTTGGTCTGGTCGCCGATGTAGACCGGGGCTACGGTGGCGTCGGGGCCTTGTTTGATCGACTTCGCGCGCTTGACGGCGCGGCTGATGCCGCCCAGCGTGTCGAAGTAGGTGTCGATGGTGGTGACGCCGAGCTCCACCGAGTCGAGGTTCTGGTAGGCCAGCTCCACACTGGCCAGCACCGAGTGCAGCAGCTTGGGCTGCTGCATCGGCCGGCCGCTGCGGCCGTAGGCGAAACCCTTGCGGCGCGAATAGGTCTCGGCGAGTTCGTCTTCGTTGTCCCAGCGTGCGTTGTCGACCAGCAGGCTGACGTTGGCGCCGTAGGCCCCCTCGGCATTGCCGAAGACGCGCAGCGAGGCGGTCTCGATGTCGCCGCCCTGCTCGGCGATGAAGGCCAGCACGTGCTTGCGCACGAAGTTCAGTTCCACCGGCTCGTCGGCGCTGGCGGCCATGAAGGCGGCTTCGGCCAGCAGCTTGACCTGCAGCGGCAGCAGGTCGCGAAAGATGCCCGACAGCGTGATGACGACATCGATGCGCGGCCGGCCCAGTTCGGCCAGCGGGATGAGCTCGGCACCGGCCAGCCGGCCGTAGCTGTCGAAGCGCGGCCTGGCGCCGAAGAGGGACAGCGCCTGCGCGATCGGACCGCCTTCGCTCTTCAGGTTGTCGGTGCCCCACAGCACGAGCGCGATGCTCTCGGGCAGCGGGTGGCCGTCGGACATGTGGCGGGCGAGCAGGCGTTCGGCCTGGCGCGCGCCGTCCTTCACCGCGTAGGCGCTGGGGATGCGGAAGGGGTCGAAACCGTGCAGGTTGCGGCCCGTGGGCAGGATGGCGGGGGTACGCAGCAGGTCGCCGCCGGGGGCGGGGCGGATGAAGCGGGCGTCCAGCGCGCGCAGCAGGCCGGGGATCTCGTGGTCTTCCGCCATCAGCCGGTTGCTGTCGGCCAGCGACTGCAGCAGGGCCTGGCGCTCGGCGTCGCCGACGGCCAGCGTCTGCGGCCCCTGCCCCGCAACGAGCGCCTGCACGGTGGCGCGGTCCAGGCGCTGACCGTGGCTGGCTTCGGCCAGCGACAGCAGCAGGTCGACCCGCTGCTCGGCGGTGGGCACGGTGCCCACGATGTGCAGGCCGTGCGGGATCAGCGTGTACTCGAGTTCGAGCACGGCCTCGCTCAGACGCGCGACGTGTTCGCCGGTGGTGTCGCCCCAGGCGGGGTCGGCTGCGGCAAGTTCCAGTACGGCGGCCTGACTCTGGATCATCTCGCCGATCTCTTCGCGTTCACGCTCGGCCTCGGGTTCGAGGCTGCGGTAACGCTCGATGGCGGCCTTCAAATCGACCAGGCCCTTGTAGAGCCCGGCCTGCGCCGTGGGCGGCGTGAGGTAGCTCACCAGCGTGGCGGCTGCGCGGCGCTTGGCGATGGTGCCTTCGCTGGGGTTGTTGCTGGCGTAGAGGTAGAAGTTGGGCAGGTCGCCGATCATGCGGTCGGGCCAGCACTGCGCGGTCATGCCGTTCTGCTTGCCGGGCATGAACTCCAGCGCGCCGTGGGTGCCGAAGTGCAGCACGGCGTGGGCGCCGAAGTCCTCGCGCAGCCAGCGGTAGAAGGCCGAGAAGGCGTGCGTGGGTGCAAATCCCTTCTCGAACAGCAGGCGCATCGGGTCGCCTTCGTAGCCCATGCCGGGCTGGATGCCGACGAAGACGTTGCCGTAGCGCTCGCCCAGCACCTGGATGCAGCTGCCGTCGCTTTGCAGCTTGCCCGGCGCGGGGCCCCAGGCGGCTTCGATCTGCTTCAGCCAGCGCTCACGCTTCACGTGGTCGTTGGCGGGAATGCGCGCGTGCACGTTGGCCATCGCGCCCCACTGCTCGGCGTTGCCCTGGATGACGCTGTGGCGCAGCGCATCGACGCTGGCCGGCATGTCGACGGTGTAGCCCTCGGCCTTCATCGCGGCCAGGGTGTTGTAGAGGCTCTCGAACACCGACAGGAAGGCCGCCGTACCGGTGGCGCCCGCGTTGGGCGGGAAGTTGAAGATGACCAGCGCCACCTTGCGCTCGGCGCGCTGCGAACGGCGCAGGTCGACCAGGCGGCCCACGCGGGCGGCCAGCATGTCGGCGCGCTCGCTGCAGGCGTACATGTCGTGCGCACTGTCCTTGTCTTCGCCGTCTCCGTCGGTGGCGTCGAAGGTGCAGGCGCGGTCGCAGCCGGTGCAGGCCACGTGCGCCGCATTGCCGCGGCCGCCGTAGACCATCGAGCCGGTGGCGCCGTCGAGTTCGGGGATGGCCACCATCATCGTGGCTTCCACCGGCAGCAGGCCGCGTTCGCTGCCGCCCCACTGTTCCAGCGTCTGGAACTCCACCGGCGTCACCGCCAGGTAGGGCACGTCGAGCTTGGCCAGGATGTCCTCGGCCGCCTTGGCGTCGTTGTAGGCCGGGCCGCCAACGAGCGAGAAGCCGGTGAGCGAGATCACGGCGTCGACGAGCACACGCTCGCCGTCGAAGAAGAACCTGTCGATGGCCGGGCGTGAATCGAGGCCCGTGGCAAACACCGGCAGCACGCGCAGGCCGCGCGCTTCGAGTGCGGTGATCACGCCGTCGTAATGGCTGGCATTGCCCGCCAGCAGGTAGGAGCGCAGCAGCAGCACGCCCACCGTGCCGCGCTGGCCGCTGGTGGCCGTACGCGGCAGGTCGGCCACGTGCTCCGACAGGCGATGGTTCATGCGCGGGTGGTAGACGCCGAGTTCGGGGTAGTCCACCGGCTCGTGCGTGCGCGCCACGCCGCGCAGCGTGCGGCGTGACCCGTCGGCGTAGCGGTCGACCAGGTAGTGCACCATGTGGCCGACGTTGTCTTCGCTGCCCGCGAGCCAGTACTGCAGCGTCAGGAAATAGGCGCGGACGTCCTGCGCCGTGCCGGGAATGAAACGCAGGATCTTGGGCAGCCGGCGCAGCATCTTCATCTGCTCGGCACCGGCCGTCGTCTTGCCGGCGTTGTCGGCCTTGTTGTCGGCGGTTTGCTTGGCCTTGCCGCGCAGCCGCTTGAGCAAGGACACGAAGCCGCTGGCCGGCGCCGACATGTCGAACTTGCCCATGCGCGTGAGCTTGGTGACCTCGGCCGCGCTCATCGCGCAGACCATCGCGTCGCAGTGTTCGCGGCGCGCCTGCAGCGTGGGCAGCAGCGGCAGGAAGTGGTCTTCCAGGAAGAGCATCGTGACGATGACGATGTCGCCTTGCGAGATGGCGGCCTTGCAGCGCGCCAGCGCGCTTTCGTCGTTGCCCCATTCATCGGCGGCGTGCACGCTGAACTGCAGGCCGGGCAGTTGGCGCGCCAGCGTGCGGCCGGCGCGCTGCGCGGCGCTGGCCAAGTGGCTGTCCATCGTCACCAGCACGACGCGCATCGGCGCGGGCTGGGCTGCGGTACGGCTGGCCGGTTTCGCACGCGACCACAGGGCGCCGCCCGCAGGCAGCGTGCCGCTGCTGTGGGCCAGGCTGGCGCCCGCGGGCTCAGCGGCTGAAATGGGCTTTGGCATCGTAGAGGGTCTCGACGGTGATCTGGGCCACGCCGCGTTCGACGGCATAGGCTTCGGTGTTGCGACGGGCCTTGCCGCGCACGAAGAACGGGATCTTCCTGAGCTCCTTCTCGGCGTCGGCGGTCCAGGCCGCGGCGGCGCTGGCAGCGGTGCCCGCGGCTGGGATGACGATCTGCGCCGGGGCCGGTGCCAGCGCGACGGCGGTCACCGGCTCGGCCAGCGCGACGTCGCTGTCTTCGACCGCGCTGGCGGCTTCGGCGGCCTCGGCACGGCGCGCGGCAGAACCCAGGTGCGAAGCCGCCGCGCCGTCGTGGAACTCGAAGTCGCCGCGGAACATGTTCAGCAGGTGCTCTTCCAGACCCATCATCAGCGGGTGCACCCAGGCGTCGAACATCACGTTCGCGCCTTCGAAGCCCATCTGCGGGGCGTGGCGTGCAGGGAAGTCCTGCACGTGCATCGGCGCAGAAATCACCGCGCAGGGGATACCCAGCCGCTTGGCAATGTGTCGTTCCATCTGCGTGCCCAGCACCAGCTCGGGATGCAACTCGGCCACGCGTTGCTCGACGTCGAGGTAGTCGTCGGTGATCAGGGCTTCGCAGCCGTAGAGCTTGGCGGCGTCACGCACGTCGCGAGCAAATTCGCGGCTGTAGGTGCCCAGGCCGACGACCTCGAACCCCATTTCGGTGGCCGCGATGCGCGCCGCGGCGACCACGTGCGTGGCGTCGCCGAACACGAACACGCGCTTGCCGGTGAGGTAGGTGGAATCGACCGACTTCGAATACCAGGGCGAACGGGCGCGGGGGTCGTTCAGCAGCGGCGTGGGGTCGGCACCGCTGAGCGCGGCCACCTCGCGGATGAAGTCGCGCGTGGCGCCAACGCCGATGGGCACCGTCTTCACCACCGCCTGGCCGAAGTTGCGAAGCAGCCATTGCGCGGCCTGCATCGCCACCTCAGGGTACATCACGACGTTGAAGTCGGCCTCGCCCAGGCGCGTCAGGTCGTGCGGCGTGGCGTCGAGCGGGGCCACGACGTTGGTCTCGACGTCGAGCCGGCGCAGCAGGTCCAGCACTTCGCGCAGGTCGTCCTTGTGGCGGAAACCCAAAGCCGTGGGGCCGAGCACGTTGCAGCGGATCTTCTGGCCGGCGTCACGCTCGCGCTTCGTTCCCGCCGGCGGCACATGCGGCGTGCACAGCGCACGCACCAGCTGGTAGAAGGTCTCCGACGCGCCCCAGTTTTCCTTGCGCTGGTAGGCCGGCAGTTCCAGCGCCACCACCGGGCAGGGCAGGTTCAGCGCCGCGGCCAGGCCCCCCGGGTCGTCCTGGATCAGTTCGGCGGTGCACGACGCGCCGACGATCATGGCCTGCGGCTGGAAACGTTCGTAGGCGCTGCGCGCCGCGTTCTTGAAGAGCTCGGCCGTGTCGCCGCCCAGGTCGCGCGCCTGGAAGGTGGTGTAGGTGACCGGCGGGCGCACGTTGCGGCGCTCGATCATCGTGAACAGCAGGTCGGCGTAGGTGTCACCCTGGGGCGCGTGCAGCACGTAGTGCAGGCCCTTCATCGCGGTGGCGATGCGCATCGCACCGATGTGCGGCGGGCCTTCGTAGGTCCAGAGCGTCAGCTGCATGTTCAGGCTGCGAGGGGCGTGTTCAGCAGTGCACGGCGGCGCAGCGGACGGGCGAAGAGCTCGGCGAGGTCGCCGGCCTGCTCGTAGCCGTGGATGGGGCTGAACACGAGCTCGATCGCCCACTTGGTGGTCAGCCCTTCCGCTTCCAGCGGGTTGGCCAGGCCAAGGCCGCAGACCACGATGTCGGGCTGCCGGGCGCGGCAGCGGTCGAGCTGCTTCTCGAGGTCCTGGCCTTCGCTGAGCACGGTACCGGCAGGCATCAGCGCCAGCTCTTCTGCCAGGTGCTCGCGGTGCAGGTAGGGCGTGCCCACTTCGGTGAGCTGCATGCCCAGTTCACGCGCCAGGAAGCGCGCCAGCGGGATCTCGAGCTGCGAGTCGGGGAAGAAAAAGATGCGCTTGCCGGCAAGCGCCGAGCGGTGGCGGGCCAGCGCGGCCTCGGCGCGGGCACGCGGCGCGGCGGTGGCGGCATCCACCTTGTCGGCGCCGATGCCGAAAGCGGCGGCAGCGGCCTGCAGCCAGCGCGTGGTGCCCTCGGCGCCCAGCGGGAACGGGGCGGCGATGCGGCGCGCGCCTCGGGCCTCGAGCAGGCGCGCGGTGTCGGCCAGGAAGGGCTGGGCAAGCAGGTAGCGCGTGTTCGGGCCGACGGCCGGCATCGCGTCGCTGCGGCGCGCAGGCAGGAAGGTCACCGGCGGCAGACCGATCTGAGCGAACAGGCGCGTGAACTGGTCTTCGACCACGTCGGCCAGCGCACCCACCACCACCAGCGACGGCGCGGCGTTGCCTGCCGGCAGGGGCAGGCCCGGCACCAGGGAAGCGAGGCAGGCGTCCTCGCCCTGCGTGAAAGTGGTTTCGATGCCACTGCCCGAGTAGTTCAGCACCCGCACCTGGGGGGTGAAGCGGGTGCTGAGGCGCTGTGCGGCGCGCGAGAGGTCGAGCTTGATGACTTCCGACGGGCACGAACCCACCAGGAAGAGCGTGCGGATGTCCTTGCGGCGCTCGAGCAGCCGGGTGACGACGCGGTCGAGTTCGTCCTGCGCGTCGGCCAGGCCGGCGAGGTCGCGCTCGTCGATGATGGCGGTGGCAAAACGCGGTTCGGCGAAGATCATCACGCCGGCGGCGCTCTGGATCAGGTGGGCGCAGGTGCGCGAGCCGACGACGAGGAAGAAGGCGTCCTGGATCTTGCGGTGCAGCCAGACGATGCCGGTGAGGCCGCAGAAGACCTCGCGCTGGCCGCGTTCCTTGAGTACCGGCGCGGTGCTGCAGCCGCCGCCGGCGTCCACGTGCAAGGGGATCACGGCACTCATGCCACCACTCCCTGCATCGGGGCGGCACCGCGGCGCGCCGCTTCGTCCAGCCGCGCCAGGCGCAGCTTCCAGACGAACTGCGCAGCGTTGACCACGTAGGTGGCGTAGGCCGCCAGCGCCAGCAACATCTGGCCGCGCGGGCCCAGAGCCCCCGTCACCAGCGCCACCAGATAGGCCGTGTGCAGCGCCAGCACGAGCATGCTGAACACGTCTTCCCAGAAGAAGGCCGGGGCAAAGAGGTACTGGCCGAAGACGACCTTTTCCCAGATCGCGCCGGTGACCATGATCGTGTAGAGCACCAGGGTTTTCACCAGCACGGAGATGGTGGCGGCCATCAGGCCTTCTCCGTTGGCCAGGAAGCGCAGCACCAGTGCCGCACTGACCAGGAACACGAGGAACTGCACCGGCGCCAGGATGCCCTGCACCAGCGTCCATGCGGACTGGTCGCGCCGCACTCTCTGTTCAGCGGTGTACAGCGGGGGGCGCTGTACAGCGGCGCCGGGGGCCGGGGTCGGCCGCTGTGATCGATTCATGACGCAGAGACTAGGCGCAGAAGGAACAACTGTCAATTCAGGTAGACGTAAATCGTAGTTGACACAATACGGCTTCCTTGGACATCCGCCTGACAGTGAGCTGCCGCTGTCCAGCCGGACCCCGACACGGGTCTGTCAGCACCCCCGCCAATCGGAGATCGGTGGAAACACCGAGTGAAATACTTTCTTTGACGCCCGGCCGGCGGCGGTTTAAAACCCCGCTCGTCGTGAGTGAAGAACATTTCCAAAGCGAGCCGCTGAGGTTGGGCCGGCCAGCGCATACCGAACGTCCCCAGGCGCACCGGCCGCCCGCGGAGAGTCGGGGCGACGCGACGCCGCGGGCCCGCTCTCTTTCGGTCCGCCAGCCCTTGGCCGCAGTTGCAGGAGGCAGCGATGCAAAGTGACCCGACCGCAAGCCACGCGGGCTCTGAATCCCGGGCCCGCGAAGACGAATGGGCCAACGAGGAACCCACCACGGCATGGCCGGACACGGCCGCGGGCCGTGGGGCCGCGAAAGACCGCCTGGCGCGTCTGGCGCGCACCCTCGAAAGCGACGTCATCCCGCGCCTCGTGCAGGCGCACCGGCCAGGCGCAGCCAACCCGCAACCGGGTTCGGCCGTCACGGCGCAGGGTGATGTCGACGCCTTCGTGAAGCTGATCATCCACGGCACCGAAGCCCAGACCGTGCTCGCGATCGACGGCCTGCGCGAACGCGGCGTGGCCGTCGAATCGATCTACCTCGACCTCTTCGGCCCCACCGCCCGCCGCCTGGGCGAGATGTGGGAGGACGACAGCTGCGACTTCAGCACCGTCACCGTGGCGCTGGGCCGTCTGCAGCGACTGCTGCGCGAACTGAGCCCGGCCTTCGGCACCGAGGTCGAGCATCCCGCCAACGGGCGCCGCGCGCTCTTCGTGCAGCCGCGCGACGAGCAGCACAGCTTCGGTCTGTCGATGGTGGCCGAGTTCTTCCGGCGCGATGGCTGGGATGTCATCGGCGGCGTCGGCGGCGCGGTCGCCAGCCCGCAGGCGCTGGTGCGCGACGAGTGGATCGACGTCATCGGCTTCTCGGTCGGCAGCGACGGCCGCCTGCCCTGGCTGCGCGAGACCATCACCGCCGTGCGCGCCGCATCGCGCAACCCCGCGCTGGGCGTGCTGGTGGGCGGCCCGCCCTTCGTTGCCCACCCCGAATGGGCCCCCGAGTACGGCGCTGACGGCACCGCGCGCAATGGCAAGGAAGCACCGCTGGTGGCCGAAAGGCTGCTCAGCCGGGCTCGACTTCGCAAGACATAGAATTAGGGCTTGGCAGCGCTGTAAACTTTGGCTGACAATGGCGACTGTCAAGCCAAATTAACAGCCGAAGCCCATGCCTCGAATCTCAGGCGAGTTGCCGTCTCTGGGCGCCCTGGACGCCAAGAGCGCATCACGCCTGGTGCGGGCGTCGAGCGACATCGCTCTCGTGCTCGACCATGAGGGCACCATCCTCGACGTCGTCACGCACGGCGACGACGCTGCGGCCCAGCAGGCCCAGACCTGGCGCGGCCAACCCTGGGTGAAGACCGTTTCATCCGACAGCCGCCAGAAGGTTGAAACGCTGCTTCGCGACGCCCAAGCTGCCGCCGAGGCCGAGATCGGGCGCTCGCGCCAGATCAATCACCTGGTCACCGGCGGCGAAGACCTGCCCCTGCTGTATTCCGCGGTGCGTCTGGGCGCCGGCGGCGCGCCGGTGCGTGGCAAGCCCCGCATCGTGGCCCTCGGCCGCGACCTGCGCGCGATGGTGGCGCTGCAGCGCCGCCTCATCGACACGCAGCAGGCGATGGAACGCGACTACTGGCGCTCTCGCGAGGCCGAGACCCGATACCGGCACCTGCTGGAAACCTCGTCCGAGGCCGTTCTGATCGTCGACGGCAGTTCGCAGAAGGTGCTGGAAGCCAACCCCGCGGCGCGCGCGCTGTGCGGCAGCACGCGGCCCAAGCTGGTGGGCGTGGCGCTGACGGCGCTGTTCGACGCCGCGCACGGCGAGCGCCTGCAGGACCTGCTGGCCGCCGCCCGTTCGGTGGGCAAGAAGGACGCCGTGCGCGCCCGGCTGGCCGAGGGCCAGGGCGAGGTCAATGTCTCGGCGTCGGTGTTCCGCCAGGAAGACGCCGTGCTGGTGCTGGTGCGCCTGGCACCCGTGGCCGCGCCCGGCGCCGGCAGCAAGGCCGGCAGCGCGAAACGCGCCGCGGCGGCCAGCGCCCACAGCTGGGAAACCACGCTGGCCGCCTTCGTGCAGAACTCGCCCGACGGCCTGGTGTTCTGCGACGAGGGCGGGCGTGTGCTGTCGGCCAACCGCGCCTTCCTGACACTGGCCGAACTGAGCACCGAGGACCAGGCTCGCGGTCAGGCGCTCGACCGCTGGCTGGGCCGCACCGGCGTCGAACTCGGCGTGCTCATCACCAACCTGCGGCAGCGCGGCACGGTGGGTCGCTTCGTCACCGCGCTGCGCGGCGAATACGGCACCGAGATCGAGGTCGAGATCTCGGCCGCGCAGTTGGCGCCCGGCGGCGACACCGTGCTGGCCTTCGCCATCCGCGACATCGAACGCCGCCTCAAGCCCGAAGCCGAAAACGGACGCGCGATGACCCGCTCGGTCAGCGAGCTCACCGAACTGGTGGGCCGCACGCCCTTGAAGGACATCGTCTCGGAAACCACCGACCTCATCGAGCAGCTGTGCATCGAAACGGCGCTGGAGATGTCGCACGACAACCGTGCTTCGGCGGCGCTGCTGCTGGGCCTGTCGCGCCAGAGCCTGTACGTGAAGCTGCGGCGTTACGGCCTGGGCAGTCTGGGCGGCGACGAATAGGCGAAGCCCCTACACCCGACAGCCCGGGTGTAAACGTAGGTTGACGGCGGAGAGTGTCAAGTGCAATATGCACCCATGACCTCCACGGCCCAGGCGCCCCCGCCGACTTTTCCCGCGCCGTCGGCCGTTGCCGAGTTGCTCAAGCCCGTCACCTGGTTCCCGCCGATGTGGGCCTTCAGCTGCGGCGTCGTCGCCTCGGGCGTGCCGCTGGCGGGGCACTGGACCCTGATCGTCGTCGGCGTCTTGCTCAGCGGTCCGCTGGTGTGCGCCACCAGCCAGGCCGTCAACGACTGGTTCGACCGCCACGTCGACGCCATCAACGAACCGCACCGTCCCATCCCCTCGGGCCGCATGCCGGGCCGCTGGGGCCTGTATGTCGCCATCGTCTGGACCCTGCTGTCGCTGGCGGTGTCGACCGCGCTCGGACCCTGGGGCTTCGGCGCTGCGGTCGTGGGCCTGGCCCTGGCGTGGGCCTACAGCGCGCCGCCCTTGCGCCTGAAGCGCAACGGCTGGTGGGGTTGCCTGGCCTGCGGCATCTGTTACGAGGGCTTGGCCTGGGTCACCGGCGGCGCCGTGATGGCCGGTGGCCAGGCGCCGGCGATGGCCTCGTTGCTGCTGGCTGCGCTGTACAGCGCCGGGGCGCACGGCATCATGACGCTGAACGACTTCAAGGCCATCGAAGGCGACCGGCAGATGGGCATCGGCTCCCTGCCGGTGCGCCTGGGCGTGCGCGGCGCCGCGCGGGCCGCCTGCGTGATCATGGCCGTGCCGCAGTTCGTCGTCGTGGGCCTGCTGCTGCACTGGGGCCAGCCGGTGCACGCACTGGGCATCGTCGGCCTGCTCGTCGGACAGGGCCTGATGATGAAGCGCTTCCTGTCCGACCCGGTGCGCCACGCACTCTGGTACAGCGGCTTCGGCGTGCCGCTCTTCGTGTCCGGGATGATGGTCAGCGCCGTTGCGCTGCGCGGCCTGGCGGGGGCAGGAGCGTGAGCACGCCGCCGCCGCTGGGCTGGCTGGGCATAGCCCGACTGGGCCTGGTGCAGGCCATGCTGGGCGCCGTGGTGGTTTTGACCACCTCGACGCTGAACCGCGTGATGGTCGTCGAACTCGCACTGCCCGCGCTGCTGCCCGGGCTGCTGGTGGCGCTGCACTACGCCGTGCAGCTGAGCCGGCCCCGCATGGGCTACGGCAGCGACGTCGGCGGCCGCCGTTCGCCGTGGATCCTGGGCGGCATCGGCGTGCTGGCGCTGGGCGGCTTCGGCGCCGCGGTGGCCACCACCTGGATGGCGACGGACCGCAGCGCCGGCATCGCGCTGGCGGTGCTGAGCTTTGCGCTGGTGGGCATTGGCGTCAGCGCCGGCGGCACTTCGCTGCTGGTGCTGCTGGCCAAGCGGGTCGACGAGACGCGCCGGGCGCCGGCCGCGGCGCTGGTATGGGTGATGATGATCGTCGGCTTCGCGGTCACTGCGGGGCTGGCCGGGCAGTGGCTCGACCCCTACACGCCGCAGCGACTGGTGGCCGTGTCGGGCGTGATCTCGCTGGTCGCGGTGACGGTGACCTTGCTCTCACTGTGGGGGCTGGAAGGCCATGCCCGCGGGCCGGCGCCCGAACGCAAGGAACGCGTGGACTTCCGCGCCGCGCTGGCCGACGTCTGGGCCGAGCCCGACGCACGCCGTTTCACCCTCTTCGTCTTCGTCTCCATGCTGGCCTACAGCACGCAGGACCTCATCCTCGAGCCCTTCGCCGGCGCCGTGTTCGGCTTCTCCCCCGGCGCGTCGACGCAACTCTCGGGTGTGCAGCACGGCGGCACGCTCACCGGCATGCTGCTGGCCGCGCTGGCAGGCCGTCGCATCGGCAGTGCCAGACTGGGTTCGCTGCGGGCCTGGACGGTGGGCGGCTGCATCGCCTCGGGCCTGGCACTGCTGGGGCTGGTTCTGGCCGGCAGCCTGGCACCGCACTGGCCGCTGCGTGCCAACGTCTTCCTGCTCGGCGCGGCCAACGGCGCGTTCTCGATCGCGGCGATCGGCTCGATGATGAGCCTGGCCGGCGGCGGCAGCACCGCGGGCCGCGGCGCGCGCGAAGGCACGCGTATGGGCCTGTGGGGAGCGGCGCAGGCCATCGGCTTTGCCGTCGGCGGCCTCTTTGGCGCCGCCGCCAGCGATGTTGCGCGCTGGCTCATGGGCAACCCCGGCAGCGCCTACGCCGCGGTCTTCCTGCTCGAAGCCGGCATGTTCGTGGTGGCCGCCTGGCTCGCCGCGAAGGTGGGCGGGGCCCACGCCAGAGTCACTGCCACGGCGCCCACGGCGCCATCCCTTCCCCTGGTCGGCAATGCCGACGCTCAGCCCCTGCGGGCCGGAGGTTCCTGATGAATTCACCCCTCACCACGCCCCTGGCCTACGACGTCGTCGTCATCGGCGGCGGCCCGGCCGGCGCCACCGCCGCTCACGACCTCGCCAGCCAGGGCCGCAGCGTGCTGCTGCTCGACCGCGCCGGGCGCATCAAGCCGTGCGGCGGCGCGATACCGCCGCGCGCCATCAAGGACTTCGCCATTCCCGACCATCTGCTGGTAGCCAAGGCCCGCTCCGCGCGCATGATCTCGCCCAAGGACGTCAGGGTCGACATCCCCATAGACAACGGCTTCGTCGGCATGGTCGACCGCGAGGTCTTCGACGAATGGCTGCGTGAACGCGCCGCGGGCAGCGGCGCGGTGCGCGTCAACGGCACGTTCGAGCGCATCGAACGCACCGACGACGGCATGGCCGTGGTGCACTTCCGCTCGCGGACGGACGACGGCCCGAAGGCAGGCCATGCCGCTTCGGTGCGCGCCCGCTGCGTGATCGGCGCCGACGGCGCGAAGTCCGCCGTCGCGCAGCAGTGCGTGCCGGGCGCCAAGGACACCGAGTACGTCTTTGCGTACCACGAGATCGTGCGCGCCCCAGCCGAGAAGCCGGCGGGCTACGACGGTACACGCTGCGACGTCTACTACCGCGGCGAACTCAGCCCCGACTTCTACGGCTGGGTCTTCCCGCACGGCGACACGCTGAGCATCGGCACCGGCAGTGCCGACAAGGGCTTCTCTCTGCGCACCGCCACCGCCACGCTGCGCCAGGCCGCGGGCATGGCCGACTTCGAGACCATCCGCCGCGAAGGCGCACCGCTGCCGATGAAGCCGCTGAAGCGCTGGGACGACGGCCGCAACGTGGTGCTGGCCGGCGACGCCGCGGGTGTCGTGGCGCCGGCCTCGGGCGAAGGCATCTACTACGCGATGTACGGTGGCCGACTGGCCGCCGAGGCGGCGCAGGAATTCCTGCGCACCGGCAAGACGGCTGCGCTGGCTCAGGCACGCAAGCGCTTCATGAAGGCTCATGGCCGCGTGTTCTGGGTGCTGGGCATCATGCAGCGCTTCTGGTACAGCACCGACAAGCGCCGCGAGAGCTTCGTCAAGATCTGCCAGGACAAGGACGTGCAGCAACTCACCTTCGAGAGCTACATGAACAAGGAACTGGTGCGCAAGAAGCCAATGGCCCACGTGCGCATCTTCTTCAAGGACATGGCACACCTGCTGGGGCTGGCGCGGGCCTGACGCGCATCAAGAACACTTCATCCCCACGACCCCGGCGCCGAGATTCAACGCCCTCGGCCCTGCGGGCCCGACCTAGAATGGAAATCGGAACGTTTCCACCCCGGAAGCCATATCTCACCCCCAGCGAAGGACTTCCACTTGAGTCGCCGCGACGACAACCAGCCGGCTGACCTGGGCGCCCTTTCCGGATGCGCGGCCGGCTTGGCACGCGCCTTCGTTTCGCTGTCGTCGGACATTGCCCTCGTCATCGACGAGGGGGGCATCGTCACTGCCGTGGCACAGAACGAACAGTCACCGATGAGCGCGGCTGCGGAGCAATGGGTCGGGCGCCATTGGGGCGAAACCGTCACCGGCGACACCCGCGGCAAGATCGACAGCCTGCTGGCCGATGCCACCACCGCCGGCCTGGGACGGCGCCGCGAGGTCAACCTGGCCAGCGAGCCCGGTGCCGAGCTGCCGGTGGCCTACACCGCACTGCGGCTCGGCGAGCGGGGGCCGGTACTCGCCGTCGGCCGCGACCTGCGCAGCATGGCCGCGATACAGCAGCGATTCCTGGAAACGCAGGCGGCACTGGAACGCAGCTACTGGCGCGCCCGGCACAACGAAGTGCGTTACCGCCTGCTCTACCAGGTGGCCACGGACGCCGTGCTCACCGTCGACACACGCAACCATGACGTGGTGGCGCTGAATGCCAGCGCGACGGCCCTGCTGCAGGCCGATGGCGGCGGCGCCCCAGGGCAACCGCTGCCGCCGCAGTTTGACGCCCGCTCGCGCCCGGCCGTGGCCGCGCTGATGGAACGCGCGTTGGCCGGCAACGAGCCGGTCGAGGGGCTGGCACGGCTGGCCGGCTCGCACGTCTCGCTGAGTCTGGTGGCCACGCGCCTGCCGGGTGCCATCGGCAGCAGCCTCGTACTGCTGCGCCTTCGGCAGGCTGACCCGCCGCAGGACGACCCGCTGGCCGTCGGCTCGGCACTGGCGCGGCATATCGACGGTGCGCTCGAGGCCATCGTCGTCACCGATGCGCTCGGCCACATTCGCGAGGCCAATCTGGCCTTCGTGCAAATGACCCAGGCCACCGACATTGCCGCCCTGCTCGGCCAGCCGCTTGAGCAATGGTTGCCCGGCAGCGGCCAGGCCGCGGTGAGCAAGGTCCACATGCAAGGCCTCGCGTTGCATGAACGCGTGATGATGCGCAGACGGGACGCCACCCACCTGCCGCTGGACATTGCCGGCGCGCTGTTGGCGGACGTGGCCGGCGGCGACGCAGGCTTCACGCTTCGGCCCTGCGGCGCCGACACGCTGGCCGCCGACGCACGCGCCGCAGCGCTGGTACAGGCCATCGACGCACTGGCTGCCGAATTGGGTCATGTCGCGCTGCCCGACCTGCTGCAGCGGGCCCAGATGCTGACGCGCCGTCATCTCGTGCTCACAGCGATCGACCGCCACGCCGGTGACCCTGGCGCCGCCGCACGCTTGCTGGGCATCAGCCCCGCGCAGCTGACCGAACTGCGCCGCGAAATCGGACTCGACGCCCCGCCGCTTCCGAGGTAAGCGCGGTTCGGCTGCTGGCCGGGCTCATGGTGCCGACCGGCGCTTGGCGTGGTAAGCCCCGCTGCCCCGCGTGAACACGAGGTCGTCCACCAACACCTCTCCGGGCTGCAGTTCATGCAGTGGCTGCACCCGTTCGTACAGCGGCGCGAAGTCGATGCGCGTGAATTCAAGCAGCGCATCGAGGTCGCGGATGACGAAGTAGGTTTCCTGGAAATCGTCGATGCGGTAGTGCGTGCGCATCACACGCTCCAGCGTCAGGCCGATGCGGTTGGGCGAAGCGTCGTCGAGGCAAAAGCGCGTTTCGGCATACGAGGACGCGATGCCCGCGCCGTACAGGCGCAAGCCCTCACGCTGCTGCAGCAGACCAAACTCGATGGTGTACCAGTAAAGCCGCGCCAGGTGCCGCAGGCACCCCAGGCGTTGCGCGCGCAGGCCGCCCTGGCCATAGGCCTGGATGAAGTCGGCAATGGCCGGGTTCATCAGCATCGGCACGTGGCCGAAGACATCGTGGAAGACGTCGGGCTCTTCCAGATAGTCGAGCTGATCTGGGCGGCGGATGAAGTTGCCGGCCGGGAAGCGCCGGTTGGCCAGGTGCTCGAAGAAGACCTCGTCAGGCACCAGCCCAGGCACCGCCACCACCTGCCAACCGGTGCGCTGCAGCAGCACCTCGCTCAGCGCGCGGAAGTCGGGGATGCGGTCCGGGCCGATGGGCAGGTCACGCATGCCCTGCACGAACTCGTCGCAGGCACGACCGGGCAGCAGGTGGGTCTGGCGTTCGAACAGCGTGCGCCATGTGGCGTGGTCGGCCGGGGTGTAATGATCCCAGCCTTGGTCGATGGTCCAGTCGGCGCGGGCGGGTCGCTCGCCGGCGGCCAGGCCGTGCTTGGGTGCTGCGGCGGTGGTCTGCACGGCGGTCACGGGCGCAGGGCCAGCTCAGGCCTTGAGTTCGTGTTCGTGCATCCACGCGGCGTGCTTGGGCGCGCGGCGCGTGCGGTCCCACTCGTCCAACATGGCCCACTTCACCGCGTCCAATTTAGCCATCATCTCGGGCGTGCCGACATCGGCGGCCAGTTCCAGCCGGTGGCCGTTGGGGTCGAAGAAGTAGATGCTCTGGAAGATGGTGTGGTCGGTGGGACCGATGACCTCGATGCCGGCTTCCTGCAGCCGCGCCTTCGTCGCTTCCAGCGTGGCCACACTGTCGACCTTGAAGGCAATGTGCTGCACCCATTCCGGCGTGTTCGCGTCGCGTCCCATCGCGGGCGAATTCGGCAGTTCGAAGAAGGCCAGCACATTGCCTTGCCCGGCATCGAGGAAGACGTGCATGTAGGGGTCGGGCGCCTTCGTCGATGGCACCTGGTCTTCGGCGATGGCGAGCACGAAGTCCATGCCCAGGTGCTTCACGTACCAGTCCACCGTCTCCTTCGCGGAAAGGCAACGGTAGGCGACATGGTGGATGCGTTGCAGCAGCGCCATGTTCAGGCCCCCGCGCCCACGGCTTCGATCGCGCCGCGGCGGATCTGGTCGCGTTCGATGCTCTCGAACAGCGCCTTGAAGTTGCCTTCGCCGAAGCCCTCGTCCTTCTTGCGCTGGATGAACTCGAAGAACACCGGGCCCAGCAGCGTCTGCGAGAAGATCTGCAGCAGCAGGCGCTTGTCGCCACCGGCCGTCGAACCGTCGAGCAGGATGCCGCGTGTCTGCAGTTCCTGCACCGGTTCGCCGTGGCCGGGCAGGCGGTCTTCCGCCATCTCGTAGTAGCTGGCACCGGGCGCGCTCATCAGCGGAATGCCGGCCATCTGCAGCGCATCGACGGTGGCCAGCAGGTCGTCGGTGAGGAGCGCCACGTGCTGTATGCCCTCGCCGTTGAACTGCATCAGGAACTCCTCGATCTGCCCACCGTTGCGGCCCGACTCCTCGTTCAGCGGGATGCGGATCATGCCGTCGGGCGCCGTCATCGCGCGGCTGGTCAGGCCGGTGTATTCGCCCTTGATGTCGAAGTAGCGGATCTCGCGGAAGTTGAAGATGCGCTCGTAGAAGCTGCCCCAGAAGCCCATGCGGCCCTTGTAGACGTTGTGCGTGAGGTGGTCGATGAGGCGCAGGCCGTGGCCCTTGGGGCGGCGCTCGGCACCGTCGATGAACTCGAAATCGATGTCGTAGATGCTCTTGCCATCTTCGAAGCGGTCGATCAGGTAGAGCGGCGCGCCGCCGATGCCCTTGATGGCCGGCAGGCGCAGCTCCATCGGGCCGGTGGGGATCTCGACGGGCTGCGCGCCCATGTCCAGCGCGCGGCGGTAGGCCTTGTGCGAGTCGCGCACGCGAAAGGCCAGGCCGCAGGCGCTGGGGCCGTGCTCCGCAGCGAAGTAGCCGGCCAGGCTCTTCGGCTCGCAGTTGACGATGAAGTTGATCTCGCCCTGGCGGTACAGCACCACGTCCTTCGAACGGTGACGGGCCACCAGCGTGAAACCCATCTTCTCGAACAGCGGCTCCAGCACGCCGGGGGTGGGCGACGCGAACTCGACGAACTCGAATCCGCACAGGCCCATCGGGTTGTCGAAAAGGTCGGCCATGGTGTCTTGCCTCTGCTTGGGGTTGAAGGGCGCAACTTTAGGCGGCTGCCGGCGGAAGATGTTTGCTTTCGGCCTCGGCGTTTCCCTAGCATGCGATATCTTCTCTCTCGATACAAGACCAGGGAGAGAGAAGCTTGCAGCCACCCGATCTCGACGCCACCGACCGCCGCATCCTGGCCCATCTGCAGGAACACGGCCGCGTCTCGAACCTGGAACTGGCCGAGGCGGTGCACCTCTCGGCGGCGCAATGCCACCGTCGGCACCGCCGGCTGGAAGAGCGCGGCTACATACGGCGCTACGAAGCGCGGCTCGACGCCACGCGGCTGGGTCTGGGCGTCGTTGCCTACGTGCACGTGACGATGGAACGCGGGCACATCCGCGAGGTGGAGAAGTTCCGCGAGCTCATCCGCGGCATGGGGCAGGTGATGGAGTGCTACGCCGTCACCGGCGACTTCGACTACGTGCTGAAGGTGGTGGCGCGCGACCTGAAGACGCTGTCGGACTTCCTGCTCAAGTCGCTGGCGCAGTTGCCGGGTGTCAACGGGGTGCGCTCCAGCGTCTGCCTGGACGAGGTGAAGTGCACGGGGGCGCTGCCTCTGGATGGCTGATCAGGTCACCGGGGCGGGGTTGAACAGGACCAGCGCGTTGTGCAGCTTCCAGTGCTCGGCCCAGGTCTTCTTGCGGCCGCTGGCGACGTCGAGCATGAAGCGGAAGAGCTCCCAGCCCACGTCCTCGATGCTGGCCGTGCCGTCGGCGATGCGGCCGGCGTTGATGTCCATCAGGTCGTGCCAGCGTCGCGCGAGTTCGCTGCGCGTGGCGACCTTGATCACCGGCACCGCGGCCAGGCCGTACGGTGTGCCGCGGCCGGTCGTGAAGACGTGCAGGTTCATGCCGGCGGCCAGTTGCAGCGTGCCGCAGATGAAGTCGCTGGCCGGCGTGGCGGCATAGGTCAGCCCCTTCGCCTTCAACTTTTCGCCCGGTGACAGCACCCCCGTGATCGGCGCCGTGCCCGACTTGACGATCGAGCCCATCGCCTTCTCGACGATGTTGCTCAGCCCGCCGGCCTTGTTGCCCGGTGTCGTGTTCGCGCTGCGGTCGGCACCGCCGCGCTGCAGGTAGGCGTCGTACCAGGCCATCTCGCGGACCATGGCCAACGCCACCTCGGGCGTGCTGGCGCGCGAAGTGAGTTGAGCTATGCCGTCGCGCACCTCGGTGGTTTCGCTGAACATGACGCTGGCGCCGGCACGCACGAGCAGGTCGGTGCAGAAGCCGACCGCAGGGTTGGCGGTCACGCCGGAAAATGCGTCGCTGCCGCCACACTGCACGCCCACCACCAGCTCGCTGGCCGGCACCGTGACGCGGCGGCGCGCGTTCAGGCGCTGCAGGTGCGGTTCGGCCTGGCGCACGATGGCCTCGACCATGGCCATGAAGCCGACATGCGCGTCGTCCTGCAGGCGGATCACGTCCAAGACCTCCGGCCGTGCCTGGCTGGCGCCGCGCTGGTCCACCAGCGCAATGCTGCCCAGCGGCAGCAGGCGCTCGGGCTGCAGCTTCTCGCAGCCCAGGCTGACGACCATCAGCTCGCCACCGAAGTTCGGGTTCAGGCTGATGTTGCGCAGCGTGCGGATGGGCACCTCGGCGCCCGGCGCGTCGATGGCCACGCCGCAGCCGTAACCGTGCTCCAGCGCCACCACGTCGTCGACACTCGGGTAGCGCGGCAGCAGCTCGGCCTTGATGCGCTGCACGGCAAAGGCGGTGACCCCGGCCACGCACTGCACGGTCTGCGTGAGGGCCAGGATGTTGCGGGTGCCCACGCTGCCATCGGCGTTGCGGTAACCCTCGAAGGTGTGGCCTTCCAGCGGCGGCAGCGCGGCGGGGTTCACGGTGGCCATGGGCAGACCTTCGAGGCCTCGCGCCGCGGGCATTTCGAGCAGGCGCTCGTGCACCCAGCTGCCGGCCACGATGGGCTGCAGCGCGGAGCCGATGGTGATGCCGTAGCGGCGCACCGGCGCGCCGGCGGCGATGTCGACGAGCGCCACCTTGTGGCCCTGCGGCACGCGGTCGCGCAACTGCAAGCCATCGGCCAGCACGCTGCCCGCGGCCAGGCCGCCGTCGTTGGCGACGATGGCCACGTTGTCGTCCGCGTGCATGCGGATGGTCAGCGGCAGTGGGCTGTCACTCACCGGGGGCTCCCGTTGCAGGCCGGGCCGCTCAATCGCCGCTCAATTGCCACTCAATGGCCGCTGGTGGCGGTCGGCGCCACGCCGGCGCGCATCTTCGCCATCACCTGCAGTGCCCCGGCGGCCATCAGCCGGGCGTCGGAGCTGACGGTGACGAACTGGAAGCCCTTGGCGATGCGCTTCAGCGCCGCCTCGGTGCTGCCGTTGTGGATGCCGGCCACCACGCCATGCGCCTTGGCGCGCGCCAGGATGTGGTCCACCGCCTCGGCGGCCTTGGGGTCGAGGTCGTCGAAGGTGGGCGTGCAGCCCAGCGCCAGCGAGAGGTCCGACGGGCCGATGTAGATCGCGTCCAGGCCTTCCACCGACAGGATGTCGTCGAGGTTGTCGAGCGCGGCCGCGGTCTCGATCATCGCGAAGGTGACGATGGTGGCGTTGGCGTGCTGTGGGTAGTCGGGGCCGCTGTAGAGCAGCGCCCGCACCGGCCCGAAGCTGCGTGTGCCCTGCGGCGCGTAATGCGTGTAGGCCACCAGCTTCTGCGCGTCCTCGCGTGTGTTGACCATCGGGCAGATCACGCCGTAGGCGCCGGCGTCCAGCGTCTTCATCAGGATGCCGGGCTCGAGCCAGGGCACGCGCACCACCGGCACGGTGGGCGTGGTGCTGATGGCCTGCAGCATCGTCACCATGGCGGGGTAGTCGACGACACCGTGCTGCAGGTCGATGGTCAGCGTGTCCCAGCCCTGGTGGGCCATGGTCTCTGCCGAAAAGCTGTTGGGGATGGCGAGCCAGCCGTTGACGGCGGCGCCGCCGGTCTTCCAGATCTCGCGCAGGCGGTTGCTTCTCATGGTGGGTTCCGTTTGTGGCTCAAGGCGCCGCGGAGACCAGGTGGCCCGTGGCGAAGAAGCTGTGCAGGTTGTCGAACACGCGGTCGGCCATGGCCTGCCGGGTTTGGTGGGTGGCGCTGGCAATGTGCGGCAGCAGCACCACGTTGTCCAGCGCCCTCAGCGCCGCAGGCACCTGCGGCTCGTCCTCGAACACGTCCAGGCCCGCGCCGGCGATGCGGCGCTGCTGCAGCGCCAGCACGAGCGCGGCTTCGTCGACCACCGAGCCACGGGCGACGTTGACGAGGTAGCCCTCGGGGCCCAGCGCGTCCAGCACTGCGGCGTTGATCAGGTGGCGCGTGCCGGCGCCGCCGGCGGTGATGACGACCAGGAAGTGGGCCCAGCGCGCCAGTTCCAGCAGCTGCGGCTCGTGCGGCCAGGGCACGTCGGCCACGGGGCGGCGTGCGTGGTAGCGCACGTCCATCGCGAAGCCGGTGGAGCGCTGCGCGATGGCGCGGCCGATGCGCCCCATGCCCACCAGCCCCAGCCGCGCGCCGCTGACCTTGCGCCCCAGCGGGAAGGCGCCCTTGAGCCAGTCGCCGCGGCGCACGAAGCGGTCGGCGGTGCTGAAGCCGCGCGCCACGTCGATGAGCAGGCCAAAGGCGGTGTCGGCCACGCAGTCGTTGAGCACGTCGGGCGTGTAGCCGACCGGGATGCCACGGGCCTGGGCCGCGGCGACGTCGATCCTGTCGAGCCCGACGCCGAAGCTGGAGATGACCCTCAGCGCGGGCAGGGCGCTGATCAGCGCCGCATCCGCGCCGACAGCGGCCGAGGTGACGAGGCCGACGAAGTCCGCGCCGTGCGCGGCGAGGAAGGCCGCGCGGTCGGGCTGTTCGTTCAGCGTCGTCAGCCTGTAGTGGGCAGCCAGCCGCGCCAGCAGCGGGGGCGGCAGGCGTCCGACGTTCAGCAGCGTCATCAAGGCTTGGGGTCTCGCAGGGATGCCAGGCACCATGAGGTTCGCGACACCGGCAGGGGGGGGTCAGTCGACCGAGATCTTGCGCTCGCGGATGATCTGCGTGTAGCGCTTGCGGTCGGCTTCGATCATCTGGGCGAAGACGCTGCCGGCAAAGGCCAGCAGCGCGGTGGCAAGAAGGCGCTTGTGCATGGTGGGGACTTTCAGCAAATGGTGGGGTCAGCGGTCCAGCGCGGGCCGCTTCGGGTCGAAACGCCAGCCGGGCACGAGGTACTGCATCGCCATGGCGTCGTCGCGCGCGCCCAGGCCGTGCTGCAGGTAGAGCCGGTGCGCCTTCTCGACTTCGGCCATGTCGAGCTCGACGCCCAAGCCCGGCGCGTTCGGCACCTGCACGTGGCCGCCGACGATCTGCAGCGGCTCCTTCGTCAGGCGCTGGCCGTCCTGCCAGATCCAGTGCGTGTCGATGGCGGTGACTTTCCCCGGCGCAGCGGCGCCGACATGGGTGAACATGGCCAGCGACACGTCGAAGTGGTTGTTCGAGTGCGAGCCCCAGGTCAGGCCCCAATCGCGGCAGGTCTGCGCCACGCGCACGCTGCCGGCCATGGTCCAGAAATGCGGGTCGGCCAGCGGGATGTCGACACTCTGCAGCGCCAGCGCGTGGGCCAGCTGGCGCCAGTCGGTGGCGATCATGTTGGTGGCCGTGGGCAGGCCCGTGGCGCGGCGAAACTCGGCCATCACCTCGCGTCCCGAAAAGCCGTCTTCGGCGCCGCAGGGGTCCTCGGCATAGGCGACGACACCCTTCATGTCGCGCATCAGCCGGATGGCGTCCTTCAGCCGCCAGCCGCCGTTGGGGTCGAGCGTCACGCGCGCCTGCGGAAAACGTTCGTGCAGCGCCCTCACCGCTTCGATCTCTTCGTCGCCGCGCAGCACGCCACCCTTGAGCTTGAAGTCGTTGAAGCCGTAGCGTTCGCGCGCCGCTTCGGCCAGACGCACCACGGCCTCGGGCGTCATCGCAGCTTCGTGGCGCAGGCGGCACCAGGCGTCGGCGTGTGTGGGGTCGGTGACGTAAGGCAGGTCGGTCTGCGTGCGGTCGCCGACGAAGAACAGGTAGCCCAGCATCTCGACCGCGTCGCGCTGCTGGCCCTCGCCCAGCAAGGCCGCCACCGGCACGCCCAGGTGCTGGCCCAGCAGGTCGAGCAGTGCACATTCGATGGCCGTGACGGCATGGATGGTGGTGCGCAGGTCGAAGGTCTGCTGGCCGCGGCCGCCGCTGTCGCGGTCGGCGAAGGCCTGCTGCACCTGCTGCAGCACACGATGGTGCGCGCCCAGCGGCTGGCCGACGACGAGTGCGGCGCTGTCCTGCAGCGTCTGGCGGATCTTCTCGCCGCCCGGCACCTCGCCCACGCCGGTGCGGCCGGCGCTGTCCTGCAGGATCAGCAGGTTGCGCGTGAAGAAGGGCCCGTGCGCGCCGCTCAGGTTGAGCAGCATGCTGTCGCGGCCGGCGACCGGGATCACGCGCAACGCGGTGACCACCGGGGTGGAAGGCAGACTCATCTCGGCAGGCCTGCGCGGGCTCAGTCTGCGGTGATCTTTCCTACCTCGATCACCTTCTTCCAGCGCGCGAACTCGGCGGCCTGGAAGGCGGTGAACTGCGCCGGCGTGTTGCCCACGATCTCGAAGCCCAGGCCCAGCAGCTTGGCCTTCACCTCCGGGTCGTTCAGCCCCGCCACCAGGGCCTCGTGCAGCCGGGCCTTGATGTCCGCCGGCAGCCCCTTGGGCGCGGCGAAGGCCTGCCAGGAATAGACGTTGACGCCCTTCACGCCGGCCTCTTCCATCGTCGGCACGTCGGGAAGCAGCGGCGAGCGCTTTTCGCTGGTGATGGCCAGCGCACGCAGCTTGCCGCCCTTGATGTTGGGCAGGCCGGTGTTGATGTTCATGAAAGTCGCGTCCACCTGCGCGCCCAGCAGGTCGGCCATCGCCGGCGCGCCGCCCTTGTAGGGCACGTGCAGGCCGCTCGTGCCCGTCTGCTGCCAGAACAGTTCGGCCGTGAGGTGGTCGCTGGAGCCGTTGCCCGACGAAGCGAAGCTCATCTTGCCCGGGTTGGCCCGGTGGTAGGCGATGACGTCGGCCAGCGTCTTGTGCGGCGAAGAGGCCGGCACCGCCAGCACGTTGGGCGCCTGCACGGCGACGCTGATGTAGTCGAAGTCCTTCAGCGCGTCGTAGGGCACGCTCTTGATGAGGTGCGGCGCGATGACGAAGGGCCCCAGCGACGAGACGAAGACCGTGTAGCCGTCGGGCGCGGCGCGCTTGACGATGCCCCCACCCACCGTGCCCGTGGCGCCGGCCTTGTTCTCGACGATGAACGTGCCGCCCAGCTTTTCCTGCAGCTTCGGCGCCAGCGTGCGGGCGATGAGGTCGGTGGAGCCCCCCGGCGGGAAGGGCACGAGCAGGGTCACGGGCTTGGTGGGCCAGGCCTGCGCGAGCGCGCCGGTGGCGGCCACGGCGAGGGCCAGCGTGGTCAGCAGCTTTTTCATGTCGAGGTCTCCTTGAAGGTTGAGGCGCCTACGGTAGCGCTACCAAATGTGGGTCTATGGTAGCGCTACCTAATTCGACCTGCAAGCACCTTCTATCCCGGGATTACCCTGATCGGGTGCTCTGCCGCTCGACGATCGAAAAGCCGATGTCGATCACTCGCTCGGGCACGGCCCGTCCCTCGGCGCGTTCGACGATGAATTGCGCCGCCTGGCGGCCGATGGCGGCGCCCTTGATGTGCACGGTGGTCAGCGCGGGGTCGACGTCGGCGGCGAACTCCAGGTCGCCGAAGCCCACCACGGCCAGCTGGGCCGGCACCGGCAGACCGCGGACCCGTGCCTCGGTCAGCACACCCAGCGCCAGCAGGTCGGAACTGCAGAACACGGCGTCAGTGCCGGGCGCGTTGCGCAGCAATTCGGCCAGGCCCGCGCGCCCGCCCTTCAGCGTCGTCGGTGCGGGCACGTGCACCACGGCCACCCCGGGCAGGCCCAGCGCCTGCGCGGCTGCGGCGAAGGCGCCCGCGCGCCGCCGCGCGCGTTCGTCGTCACCCGCCACCACGCCGAGGTGGCGGTGGCCCTTGCCGTGCAGGAAGTGGCCACTTCGCGTCCCACCTCGACATGCGAGAAGCCGACCAGCATGTCGATGGGCGTGGGCGTGAGGTCCCAGGTCTCGACCACCGGGATGCCGCAGGCCAGCAGGCGGCGCCGACCTTCCGTGGAGTGCAGGATGCCGGTGAGCACGATGCCGTCGGGCCGGCGGCCGATGATGGCCTCGAGCAGCGCGTCCTCGCGCGACCCGGCGTAACCCGACTGGCCCAGCATCAGTTGGTAGCCGCGCTCGGCCAGCGCCTCCGTGAGCGACTGCACGGTCTCCAGGAACACCGGCCCGGCGATGGTGGGCACCACGGCCGCCACCAGCCGGCTGCGCGCCGAAGCCAGCCCGCCGGCCAGGCGGTTGGGCACGTAGCCGGTGCGCGCCACGGCGTCGGCCACCTTCTGCCGTACCTCCGGCGAGACCTGGGCCGGCGTGTTCAGCGCCCGCGACGCGGTGATGGGCGCCACGCCGGCCAGCCGGGCCACGTCGTGCAGCGTGACGGCGCCGCTGCCGCGGCGGGCGCGTCGGGCGGGGGCGGATTCTGCAGCCATGTCGGGATGTTAATGGCAGCGCTACCGTCCGGCCGCTGCCGTGTTCGGTCTCGATTGCTGACGCCCCGGCAGGCAGCGCCCCCGTCAGGCGCGTTCCAGCACCATGGCGATGCCCTGCCCCACGCCGATGCACATCGTGCACAGCGCGTAGCGCCCGCCGGTGGCGTGCAGCCGATTGACGGCCGTCGTCGCCAGCCTGGCGCCCGAGGCGCCCAGGGGGTGGCCCAGGGCGATGGCGCCGCCCCAGGCGTTGACGCGCGCGTCGTCGTCGGCCAGACCCAGCAGGCGCAGCACGGCCAGGCCTTGCGCGGCGAAGGCTTCGTTGAGCTCGATGACATCCATCTGCGCCAGCGACAGGCCCGTCTGCGCCAGCACCTTGTGCGTCGCCGGCGCGGGGCCGATGCCCATGACGCGCGGCGCCACGCCGGCCGTGGCCATGCCGAGCACACGCGCCCTGGGCGTCAGGCCGTGTTTCGCAGCGGCGGCCTCGTCGGCCAGCAGCAGCGCGCAGGCGCCGTCGTTCACGCCGCTGGCGTTGCCGGCGGTCACCGTGCCGTCGGGGCGCACCACGCCCTTCAGCTTGGCCAGCGCGTCCAGGCTGGTGGCGCGCGGGTGCTCGTCGGTATCGACGACGAGGGCCTCGCCCTTCTTCTGCGCCACGCTCACCGGCGTGATCTCGCGCGCCAGGTGGCCGGCCTGCTGCGCCGCCACGGCCTTCAGCTGACTGGCCAGCGCCATGCGGTCTTGCGCATCGCGCTCGATGCCGTACTCCACGGCCACGTTCTCGGCCGTCTCGGGCATGCTGTCGACGCCGTACTGCGCCTTCATCAGCCGGTTGACGAAGCGCCAGCCGATGGTGGTGTCGTGCACGGCGCTGGCGCGGCTGAAGGCGCTCTCGGCCTTGGGCATGACGAAAGGCGCGCGGCTCATGCTCTCGACGCCGCCAGCGACCATCAGCGCCGCCTCGCCGGCGCGGATGGCACGTGCGGCCGTGCCCACCGCGTCGAGGCCCGAGCCGCACAGGCGGTTGATCGTCGCGCCCGGCACCACCGTTGGCAGCCCCGCCAGCAGCAGCGACATGCGCGCGACGTTGCGGTTGTCCTCACCGGCCTGGTTTGCGCAGCCGAACAGCACGTCGTTCACCGCCGACCAGTCCACGCCCGGGTTGCGCGCCATCAGCGCACGCAGCGGCACCGCGCCGAGGTCGTCGGTGCGCACGCTGCTCAAAGCACCGCCGTAGCGGCCGATGGGGGTACGGATGGCGTCGCAGATGAAGGCGTGTGTCATGGGCCGTGATGGTAGGGCGCCGGGTGATGGCCGGCACGGTCCTGCAGCCTGCGCGCCGTGGGCTCAGGTGCCGCAGAAGGTCTGGTAGCAGGCCGTCACCGCGGCCGGCGCTGGTTCGGCGTAGGGCGCGAACTCGGGCGCTTCGTCGTAAGGTTGCCGCAGCGCCGCCAGCAGGCGCTGGAAGGGCGCGAGGTCGCCTTCGGTGGCAGCCGCCAGGGCCTCCTCGACACGGTGGTTGCGCGGGATCGTCAACGGGTTCACGCCTCGCATGCGGGCCGCGCGTTCGCGCGCGCTCGGCCCGCCGGCGGCGGCGTCACGCGCGCAGCGGGCCTGCCAGCCCGCGAGCCACGTACCCAGCGCCGAGGGTTCTGCAAACAACGCGCGCAGCGGCGCATCGTCGCCCTCGGCCGCGTCGGCCAGGCGCCTCCACGCGAGCGTGAAGTCCACCGCCTGCGTGTGCAGCAGCGCCAGCCAGTCGGCGGCCAGCGCGGTGTCTTCCGCGTCGTCCGCCCCCGTCGCCGCGAACAGCCCGAGCTTGGCGCGCTGACCCCGCAGCAGTGCGGCGGCATAGAGGCCGGGGAAGGCGTCGATGACGGCCGTCACTTGTGCCACGGCGGCCTGTACCGCGGCATCGTCCTCGGCCTCGACCATCAATGGCAGCAGCGTCTCGGCCAGGCGGGCCAGGTTCCAGCGCGCGATGTGCGGCTGGTTGGCGTAGGCGTAGCGGCCGCCATGGTCGATGCTGCTGAACACGGCGGCCGGGTCGTAGGCTTCCATGAAGGCGCAGGGGCCGTAGTCGATGGTCTCGCCCGAGATCGTCATGTTGTCGGTGTTCATCACGCCGTGGATGAAGCCCACGTTCATCCATTGCGCGATCAGTTCGGCCTGGCGTTCGGCCACGGCGCGCAGCAGTGCAAGGTGGCGGTCCGGCATGCCCGCCAGCGCCGGGTCGTGGCGAGCGATCGTGTACTCGGCCAGCATCCGCAGCTTGTCGACTTCGCCCTGGGCGGCGAAGTACTGGAAGGTGCCCACGCGCAAGTGGCTGGCGGCCACGCGCGTGAGTACGGCGCCGGGCAATGACAGTTCGCGGTAGACGCGCTCGCCGGTGGCCGCGACGGCCAGCGCGCGCGTCGTGGGGATGCCCAGCGCGTGCATGGCCTCGCCCATCAGCACCTCGCGCAACATCGGCCCGACGGCGGCCTTGCCGTCGCCGCCGCGCGAAAACGGCGTGCGTCCCGAGCCCTTGAAGGCGATGTCGCGGCGCCGGCCTTCGCGGTCGACACGCTCGCCGATCAGCAGTGCTCGACCATCGCCCAGCTGAGGCGAGAAGCCGCCGAACTGGTGGCCCGCGTAGGCTTGCGCGATGGGCTGGGCGTCCTCGGGCAAGGTGTTGCCGGCGAAGAAGGCCGCACCTTCCGCACCGCCCAGCAGTGCCTCATCGAGCCCCAGCTCGTCCGCCAGCCCATCGTTGAAGAACAGCAGGCTGGGCGCAGGCGCAGGCGCGGGCTGCCAGTCCATGTAGAAGCCGGGCAGTTCGCGGGCGTAACTGTTGTCGAAACCGAAGGGGCGCATGGGTCGCAGGCGAGGTCGCAGCAGCAGTGGCAGGGACGAGAGTGTGACGGGCATGGGCTGGCCATGGCGGCGCCCGGGTCGTCCGCCGGTCGCCGCGGCGTCGTGGGTTCAGCGGGGCCTTGCGGCGTCGACGCGTCCGTGTGCGACGTCGCTCCACAGGATCGGCAAGTACGTAGCCGTCATTCCACCGTCACGCTCTTGGCCAGGTTGCGAGGCTTGTCCACGTCCGTGCCCCTCGCGCAGGCCGTGTGATACGCCAGCAGCTGCAGCGGCACCACGTGCAGGATGGGGCTCAGGCGTCCGTAGTTCTCGGGCATCCGGATCACGTGCACGCCGGCTTCGTTCTCGATGTGGGTGTCGGCGTCGGCGAAGACGTAGAGCTGGCCGCCGCGGGCGCGCACTTCCTGCATGTTGCTCTTCAGCTTCTCCAGCAGCGCGTCGTTGGGCGCCACCGTCACCACCGGCATCTGCTCGGTCACCAGTGCCAGCGGGCCGTGTTTCAGTTCGCCCGCCGGGTAGGCCTCGGCGTGGATGTAGCTGATTTCCTTGAGCTTCAGCGCGCCTTCGAGCGCGATCGGGTAATGCAGGCCGCGGCCGAGGAACAGCGCGTTTTCCTTGCGCGCGAAGTCTTCGCTCCAGGCGATGATTTGCGGCTCCAGCGCCAGCACGGACTGCAGCGCCACGGGCAGGTGGCGCAGCGCCTTCAGTTCGGCAGCCTCCTGCGCGTCGCTCAGCCGCCCGCGCACCTGGGCCAGCGCCAGCGTCAGCAGGTACAGCCCGGCCAGCTGCGTGCTGAAGGCCTTGGTGCTGGCGACACCGATCTCCACGCCGGCGCGCGTGATGTAGGCCAGCTTGCATTCGCGCACCATGGCGCTGGTGCTCACGTTGCAGACCGTGAGCGTGTGCTCCATGCCCAGGCTGCGTGCGTGCTTCAGCGCCGCCAGCGTGTCGGCGGTTTCGCCGCTCTGCGTGATGGTGACGACCAGGGTCTTCGGGTCGGGCACGCTGTCGCGGTAGCGGTACTCGCTGGCGATCTCGACGCTGGTGGGAATGCCGGCGATGCTCTCCAGCCAGGTCTTGGCCACCATGCCGGCGTAGCTGCTGGTGCCGCAGGCCAGGATCAGTACGCGGTCGATGGCCTTGAAGATGCGATAGGCGCCGTCGCCGAAGAGCTCTGGGCTGATGCCGGCCACGCCTTCCAGCGTGTCGGCCAGCGCGCGCGGCTGCTCGAAGATCTCCTTCTGCATGTAGTGGCGGTAAGGGCCGAGCTCGGCCGCGCCGCTGTGCGCGTGCACGGTGCGCACCGGGCGCTGGGCGGGCAGGTAGCGGCCCTGGGCATCCGGGGCCGTGATCCACACCTTGCCCAGCTGCAAATCGACCACGTCGCCTTCTTCCAGGTAGACGATCTGGTCGGTGACGCCGGCCAGCGCCATTGCGTCGCTGGCCAGGAAGTTCTCCTGCGTGCCCTTGCCCATCGCCCCCACGCCCAGCACCAGCGGCGAGCCCTGGCGCGCACCCACCACGCGCTGCGGCTCGTCGCGGCAGAACACGGCAATCGCGTAGGCGCCGCGCAGCCGTGGCAGCGCACGCTGCACGGCCTCGAGCAGGTCGCCGTCGTACAGGCTGTGCACCAGGTGGGCGATGACCTCGGTGTCGGTCTGGCTGGCGAAGTGGTAGCCGCGCTGGCGCAGTTCGGCACGCAGCTCGTCGTGGTTTTCGATGATGCCGTTGTGCACGAGCCCGATGCGTGCCGTGGTGGCCCCGGCGTCGCCGCCGCCCAGCTCGCCGAAGCCAGTGGCCAGAGCGTCGACGTTCGGCCCGGCGGAAAAATGCGGATGCGCGTTGTGCACCGCCGGCGCGCCGTGCGTGGCCCAGCGCGTGTGGGCGATGCCGGTGCCGGCGGCCACGCCGTCGGCCTGCACGTTGGCTTCCAGCTCGGCCACACGGCTGGTACTGCGCGCGCGGCGCAGTTCGCCGCCCTGGTGCACGGCCACGCCGCAGCTGTCGTAGCCGCGGTATTCCAGCCGCTTCAGGCCCTCGAGCAGGACGGGAACGATGTTGCGGGTGCTGACGGCGCCGACGATGCCACACATGATGCAAAGATCCTCGAATGGGAGAAGTGGCGAGATGCTAGGACAGACGTCGAGATGATTTCGTTCATTCTTGCCGCTTCGGATGACAGTAAATGCCATCTTCCAATCGATGTGGAATATTCAATCATTGGGCGCCATCTTCATGTCTTAATATTTCGTCATGGAAATCGATGCCACCGACCTGCGTCTGCTCGACCTGCTGCAGACCGACGCCTCGCTCTCCAACCAGGCGCTGGCCGAAGCGGCCGGCACCTCGCCCGCGACGGCGCTGCGGCGCGTTCGCCGGCTGGTGGACGAAGGCGTCATCGAACGGCGTGTGGCTTTGCTGAACCCGCAGGCACTGGGTGCGGGGCTGACGGCGCTGGTGGAGATCACGCTCGACCGCCAGGGCGCCGAGCACCTCGACGCCTTCGAGGCCCGCGCGGTAGCCGAAGCCGCAGTGCAGCAGGTCTGGCGCGTCAGCCCCGGGCCCGACTTCGTTCTGGTGCTCCGGGTGGCTGACATGCCGGCTTACCAGGCCCTGGTGCAGCGCCTGTTCACGCAAGACGCCAACGTGCGCAACGTGAAGGCCTACTTCAGCGTCAAGCGCGCGAAGTTCGAGCCGCGCTACGAACTCACCCGGCCTTCAGGATCGCCAGGCCCTTGAGGTATTCCCCTTCGGGAAAGCGCAGCGTGGTGGGGTGGTCGCAAGCCCCCTCCAGACGCTGCAGGATGGCGCCGTCCACGCCCGCGTCGATGGCCGCACCGGCGACGATCTTGTGGAACAGGTCGGCGCTGATGCCGCCCGAGCAGCTGAAGGTCAGCAGCAGCCCGCCTGGGGCCAGCAGCCGCAGCGCCAGGCGATTGATGTCCTTGTAGGCCCGTGCCGCGCGCTCGGCGTGCGCCGCGGTGGGGGCGAACTTCGGTGGGTCGAGCACGATGGCGTCGAAGCGGCGGTCTTCCTGCAGTGCCAGCCGCAGGAAGCTGTTGACGTCGGCATCGTGGGTGCTGCTGCGCGCCGCGTCGAAACCGTTCAGCGCCACGTGCGCTGCCACACGCTCCAGCGCAGGCCCCGACGAGTCGACGCTGGTGACGCGCGCCGCACCGCCGGCCAGCGCGGCCACGGTGAAGCCGCCGGTGTAGCAGTAGCAGTTGAGCACGTCCTGCAGACCGTAGTGCTTGACCCAGCGACCCAGCAGCGCGCGGTTGTCGCGCTGGTCGAGATAGAAGCCGGTCTTGTGGCCATGCGCCACGTCCAGCGTCAGTTGCCAGTCGTGTTCGGTGATGGTGAGTTCGGTACCACCCTCGCCGCGCAACCAGCCTGTGGCCTCGGGCAGGCCCTCGAGCGCTCGCACGCTGGCGTCCGAACGCTCATAGAGCCGCGCGCAACCGGTGGCCGGCAGCAGCAGGTCGGCCATCGTGGCCTTCCAGCGTTCGGCACCCGCCGAAAGAAACTGCGCGCACAAGGTGTCGCCATAGCGGTCGACGATCAGGCCCGGCAGCCCGTCGGCCTCGCCGTGCACCAGGCGCATGCCGCTGCTGGCGATGGGCAGCCGCGCGCGCAGCGCTGCTGCAGCGGCGATGCGGCGTTCGAAGAAGGCGAGGTCGATCCGCTCGGCCTCATCGAAACTCCAGGCACGCACGCGGATCATCGAACTGGGACTGAACGCACCCCAGGCCAGGAAGCCGCCGGCGGCATCTTCCACGCGCACGGTCTCGCCCGCGTCGGCCTTGCCACGAGCGATGCTGCCCTCGAACACCCAGGGGTGGTGGCGTTGCAGCGAACGTTCCTTGCCCTCACGCAGACGGATGGACTTCATGGGCCCGTCATGCCTTGTTTCATGCCTTCCGTTTGGCGCGCGGGTGCGCCGCGTCGTAGACCTTGGCCAGGTGCTGGAAGTCGAGCTTCGTGTAGACCTGCGTCGTGCCGATGCTGGCGTGGCCCAGCAATTCCTGCACCGCACGCAGGTCGCCACTGCTCTGCAGCAAGTGACTGGCGTAGCTGTGACGCAGCATGTGCGGGTGCACGCGCGTCGGCACGCCCGCCTGCGCGGCCTGGGCCTGCAGCCGGTTGCGCAGCTGGTTCGCCGTCAGACGGGTGCCCAGGCGGCTGACGAAGAGCGCCGCCTCGCCGGCATCGGCCAGTGTCGGCCGTTGCTGCAGCCAGGCCTGCACCGCGGCCAGCGCTGGCGCGCCCATCGGTACGCTGCGGCGCTTGCTGCCTTTGCCCAGCACGTGCGCCGTGGCGTCGCCGATGTCGAGCCAGCCGGCGGCCTGCGGCCCGGCCTGCACGTCCAGCCCTGTGAGCTCGGCCACGCGCAGGCCGCAGCCGTAAAGCAGTTCGGTGATCGCATGGTCGCGCGCGGCCAGTGCCGGCGTGCTGTGCTGCGTGCGGTGCGTCGCCATCGCCACCGCCTGCTCCACCGACAGCGCCTTCGGCAGCGGCTTGGCACCCTTGGGCGGGCGCAAACCCTCCACCGGGTTGACCGCCACCACGCCGTTGCGGCCCCACCAGCGGTACAGGCCCCGCCACGCCGCCAGGTGAATGGCGATGCTGCGCGGCGCCAGCCCGCGCGTGCGCAGCTGCGCCACCCAACTGCGCACGTGGTGCACCTGCGCCGCGCGCAAGGGCACACCCGCCGCCGTGGCCGATGCCTGCAGGCGCAGCAGTGCCTCGCGGTACATGGCCAGCGTGCGCGCGGCCAGTCTTCGTTCGACCCGCAGGTGGGTCAGAAAGTCCTCGAGCGGGGCGTCCAGCCCGGCCGGTGGGCTCATCTCAAGCGCGACAGCGCCGCCGAGGAGACCTCACCGATGCGCATCAGGAACTCGGTGCCCATGTCGGCCGCGTAGCGCGTGGGGTCGGGCGAGCCCAGCACCAGCAGGCCGAAGGCGTCAGCCTGGTCGTCCAACCCGGAGCGCAGCGGGATCATCGCGATGCTGGCCACCGTGGACGCGTCGTCCAGCCACTCGCTGGCCTCGAAACCCGCGTTCACCCCGCAGTAGGGCAACGTCAAGCTCGCGGCAAGGCTCTTCACGTCGTCGCTGGCCGCTGCGGTGTAATCGGCGCCGTGGTGTTCGGCATTCAGGCCCCACAGCCGGATGGCGGCCTGCGGAATCAGGAACTCGTGCTTCAGCGTCGCCACCATGCGACCAGGCAGTTCACTGGCCTCACCGGTCAGCAGGATGGTGCGGATATAGCGCTGCAGCCGGTCGGCGATGGCCACGTTTTCCTGGCTGTGGCGGATCATCTCGATGATCTTCAGCTCCAGGCCCTTGATGCGCTCGCGCAGCATCTCCATCTGCCGCTCCTGCAGCGACACAGCGCGCTTGCCGTGCGGGCTGGTCAGCTGGATGGCGCCCAGCAGCTCGGCTTGGCGCTCGAAGAAGCCGGGGGTGTTGGCCAGGTAGTTGGCGATGTCGGCCTCGGTGATGCCCTGCACCCCCTGCGTGTTGTTGGCGTCATTCGTGCTCACAGTTCGATCTCTCCTTGGAAGACGGTCTCGGCCGGGCCGGTCATGAAGACGGGACTCGCGCCGCCGGCCCACTCGATGCGCAGGCGGCCGCCTCGCGTGTGCACTTCCACCTGCGCGGCCAGCCAGCCCAGGCGGATGCCGGCGACCACGGCCGCGCAGGCGCCGGTGCCGCAGGCCAGCGTTTCGCCGGCGTCGCGTTCGTGCACACGCAGGCGCACCTCGCCACCGCCCAGCACCTGCAGGAAGCCGACGTTGACGCGGCGCGGGAAACGCACGTGGTGCTCGATGCGCGGGCCCCAGTCGGCCACCGGCGCGGTGTCGACGTCGTCGACACGCAGCACGGCATGCGGGTTGCCCATCGACAGCACGGCCACCTCGCAGCCACGCGCCACGTCAGCCAGCGGCCACAGTTCGAACTGACCCTCGCCGCGCGGCTGCAGGCCGGCCGTGTCGAAGGGAATGCGCGCGTGCTCGAACACCGGCCGGTTCATGTCGACGGTGACGCGGCCGTCGTCGCGCAGCCGCAGTTCGAGCACGTTGTTGACGGTCTCCACCTTCACGGTGGTCTTGTCGGTCAGCCCACGCTGGTGAACGTAACGCATGAAGCAGCGCGCGCCGTTGCCGCAGTGCTCGACCTCTTCGCCGTTGGCGCCGTTGAAGATGCGGTAGCGGAAGTCGACGCCCGGCGTGGCGCTGCTCTCGACGAGCAGGACCTGGTCGGCGCCGACACCGAAGCGCCGGTCACCCAGGCGCTGCAACTGCGCCTGCGTGAGCTGCAGCGGCGCGGCTGTACCGTCGAGCACGACGAAGTCGTTGCCCGCGCCTTGCATCTTCGTGAACGGCAGCCGCATGCGCGGAATTATGGGCGCGCGTTCAGTCGTAGACAGGCGGCGCGCCCTCGGGCCGCGTCTTGAAGCGCTTGTGCACCCAGAAGTACTGCGCCGGGTGCAGGCGCACCTGCTGTTCGATGAAGCTGTTCATGCGAGCCGCGTCCGCCAGCGGGTCGTCGGTGGGCCAGTCGGTCCAGGGCGGCAGGAAGCGCACGCGGTAACCCTGGCCGCCCGGCAGCATGTCCGCCACGACCGGCTGCACGGTCATGGCCAGGCTCTTGGCCAGGCGGCTGGGTGCCAGCAGCGTGGCCGCGGGCTGACCGAAGAAGGGCACGAAGGCGGCGTCGCGCAGGCCGAAGTCCATGTCGGGCGGGTTGAAGAAAACCAGGCCGCGGCGGATGGCGCGCACGATCGCGCGTGCGCCGTCACTGCGCGTGAAGAACTCGGCCGTGCCGAACCGGCCGCGGCCGGCCAGCAGCGCGGCATCGAGCACGGCGTTGCTCTGCGGCGCGTAGACGTCGAAGCCCGTGCGCTGCTGGTAGAGCTGGGTGGCCATGCCTGCGATCTCGATGCCCAGGAAGTGCGGCGCCAGCCACATCACCGCGCCCTTGTGGCCTTCGGCAAAACGTGGCTCGCCTTCGACCTGGATCAGCCGCTTCAGCCGTTCACGGCTGGCATGCCAGAGCACACCGCGCTCGAGCAGGCTGCGCCCCAGCCACTGGAAATGCTCTCGAACCAGTGCGGCCTGCTGCGGCGCGTTCAGTTCCGGGAAACACAGCGCCACGTTGCGCAGCGCCACACGCCGCCGCGCGCCGCCCACGGCGTGCAGCAGCAACCCGAAGCCGCGGCCCAGCAGCGCCAGCAACGGCAATGGCAGCCAGTGCAGCAGCCACACCAGGCCCAGCAGCGCGTAGGCGGCCACGTTCTTCATGCGCCAGGCTCCACCCGGCGCGGCTGCTTGTAGCGGTGGTAGCCCCACAGGTACTGCGAAGGCTTGCACAGGATCACCGCTTCCATGCTGCGGTTGATGGCCAGCGCCGCAGCGGCCTCGTCGTAGCTGCCGTCGGCGGCTTTCTCGGGCAGCGGCACGGGCAGCGGCAGCGCACGCACCACGTAGCCGGCGCCCTGCGGCAGACGCTCGGTCCACAGCACGGCCACGGCGGCGCCGGTCTGCAGCACCAGGCGCGCGGCCAGCGTCATCGTGTAGGCCGGCTGTCCGAAGAAGGGCACCCACACGCCCATGCCGTCGGGCGGCACCTGGTCGGGCAGCAGGCCCACGGTCTCGCCCTTGCGCAGCGCACGCAGCATCAACCGCACGCCGGCCAGGTTGGCCGGCGCGGTGGCCAGCGCGGGGCGGGCGCGGGCCGTCTCTTCCAGTTCGCGCAGCCAAGGCTGGCGCGCCGGGCGGTAGAGCACTGTGATGGGCTGGCGTGCGCCGAAGCGTTCGGCATAGGCCTGCGCGCTGACCTCGAAGCTGCCCATGTGCGGCGTCAACAGAACCAGGCCGCGGCCGCGGGCCAGCAGGTCTTCCAGCAGCTCGGCGCCCTCCCAGCGCACGGGATCGCCTATGGGCTGTTCGCGCGGGCGCAGCCACAGCCGCGGCAGTTCCATCACCAGTCGGCCGGCGTCGGCCACGGCGGCGCGGCGGTCGGCAGCGGACACGCCGGCGAGCGTGGCGTTGGCCTTCAGGCGACTGCGGTAGGACGGTGACAGCAGATAAGCCAACCAACCCATCAGCCCGCCCAACACGTGCAAATGCCGCAGGGAGCGTCGGGACAGCCAGGGCAGCAGAAAGGTCATCGTTCGTATACTTCGCCGGTCGCCGAGTTAAAGAACAACTTGCGGGGCGACGCGGACGTGAAGCATAGCCACAAGGCCGTGCACAGGACCGCCGGGACGATGGGCTGCCTGCCTGACGCCTCAACAAATCCGCTAAAGCGTTCGCCGCGGCCCCAGAGCATCTGACCAGCGACGACGCAATCAGTGCAATCAACCTGGAGCTTCTCAAGTGGCGAACGACTTCCTCTTCACGTCCGAATCGGTTTCCGAAGGTCACCCCGACAAGGTGGCCGACCAGATCTCGGACGCCATCCTCGACGCGATCTTCAAGCAGGACCCGCGCAGCCGCGTGGCCGCCGAGACGCTATGCAACACGGGCCTCGTGGTGCTGGCCGGCGAGATCACGACCAACGCGCACGTCGACTACATCCAGGTCGCGCGCGACACCATCAAGCGCATCGGCTACGACAACACCGAGTACGGCATCGACTACAAGGGCTGCGCGGTGATGGTCTGCTACGACAAGCAGAGCAACGACATCGCCCAGGGCGTGGACCACGCCAGCGACGACCACCTGAACACCGGCGCCGGCGACCAGGGCCTGATGTTCGGCTACGCCTGCGACGAGACGCCCGAGCTGATGCCCGCGCCGATCTACTACGCGCACCGCCTGGTCGAGCGCCAGGCGCAGCTGCGCAAGGACGGCCGCCTGCCCTTCCTGCGCCCCGACGCCAAGAGCCAGGTGACGATGCGCTACGTCGACGGCAAGCCGCACAGCATCGACACCGTGGTGCTGAGCAGCCAGCACGCGCCCGAGTACAGCCTGGGTCACAAGATGACCGAAACCTTCTACGAGGCGGTGCGCGAGGAGATCATCAAGCCGGTGCTGCCGCACGAATGGCTGACCAAGGAAACCAAGTACCTGATCAACCCCACCGGCCGCTTCGTCGTCGGCGGCCCGCAGGGCGACTGCGGCCTGACCGGCCGCAAGATCATCGTCGACACCTACGGCGGCGCCTGCCCCCACGGCGGCGGCGCCTTCAGCGGCAAGGACCCGAGCAAGGTCGACCGCTCGGCAGCCTACGCCGCGCGTTACGTCGCCAAGAACGTCGTCGCCGCCGGCCTGGCGCGCCAGTGCCAGGTGCAGGTGGCTTACGCCATCGGCGTGGCCAAGCCGATGAACGTCACCGTCTACACCGAAGGCACCGGCGTGATGAGCGACGACCGCCTGGGCGCGCTGGTGGCCGAGCACTTCGACCTGCGCCCCAAGGGCATCATCCAGATGCTGGACCTGCTGCGCCCGATCTACGAGAAGACCGCGGCGTATGGGCATTTCGGGCGCGAAGAGCCGGAGTTTTCCTGGGAGCGTACCGACAAGGCCGCCGCGCTGCGGGCGGCCGCCGGCCTCTGAGGCTTGGTGCCGGGCGCGGCATCGGCCGCGGAGCAGGGGGCCACGCCGCAGGCTAAGCTGCGCGACATGAACACCGCGCTCCCGCACTTCCTGCGCTGCGGGACCCCGCTGGCGACGCGGCTGGCGCAGCAGCCCGACGACCCGACTGCATGAAGACGACCCCGACGCTCGAGGACCTGCGCCGGTACGCCGTCGCGCGCAGCCTGTTTGCGCCGACGACGCTGCCGCAGGCGCTGCGCCGCCTGGGCTTCGTGCAGGCCGACCCCATCCGCGCACCGGCACGCGCGCAGGACTTGACGCTCCGCCACCGTGTGCGCGACTACCGCGTAGGCGATCTGGAGCGCCGCTACCCGAAGCTCGACATCGAGGAAGACTTCTTCGTCAACTACGGCTTCGTGCCGCGCGCCACGCACACGCTGATGCACCCGCGCGAAGCACTCACGCCGTGGCCGGCGGCTCGCTGGACGCAGGCCCACGCGATGCTGGACTTCGTGCGCGAACGCGGCGTGGTGCACCCGCGCGACGTCGACGCGCACTTCCAGCACGGCAAGGCGCGCAACTGGTTCGGTGGCAGCAGCAACGCCAGCACGCAGCTGCTCGACGGCATGCACTACCGCGGCCTGCTGCGCATCGCGCGGCGCGAAGGCGGCGTGCGACTGTACGCGGCGCGCGAGGCCCATGCAGCCGCACCCGACCCGGCGGCCGCCTACGACGCGCTGGTGGACGTGGTGGTGGCCAAGTACGCACCCCTGCCCGAGCGCAGCCTGAGCGAACTGGCCAGCCGCGTGCGCTACGGCGCGCCGCAGTGGACGGCGCTGGCGCGTGCGGCCGGGGCACGGGTCAAGGCGCGCCTGCCGTCGGCCACCGTGGACGGCCAGCGCTGGTATTGGCCCGCCGGCGAGAACCCGGCCAGCAAGCGCCACGCCATCGACGGCGCCGTGCGCCTGCTGGCCCCCTTCGACCCCGTGGTCTGGGACCGCCGCCGCTTCGAGGCCTTTTGGGGCTGGGCCTACCGCTTCGAGGCCTACACGCCGGCACCGCAGCGGGTGCGCGGCTACTACGCGCTGCCGCTGCTGTGGCAGGGCCAGGTCATCGGCTGGGGCAACCTGGCCTGGCACGATGGTCGGCTCGAAGCCGACATCGGCTATGTCAACGGCAAGGCGCCGCGGGGCGGCTTCAAGGCGGCGCTGGACGACGAGCTGCAGCACATGACGGGTTTCCTGTCGCCACGCTGAAGGCCACTGCGATGCGCAGTCAACCGGCCTCGGTGGACGTCATTCCGGCGCCGACCTCGCACGCGCCGCCAGCACGGCGCGGGCCACCTCGGCAAAGCCTGCGCCGCGCTCGGCCACGGTGATGTAGGCAGGCCAGGTGTGCAGCTCGGCGGCAAAGCGCCTGAGGTTGGCCACGCCCACCGACAGCGGGACGTGCCGGAACATCAGCTGGTCGTTGGTGGAGTCGCCCACGTAGACCCAGTCGGGGATCTCGTCGCTGGGCGTGCGGCCGAACAGGCGCTGCAGCATCCACTGCGCGGCGCTCCACTTCGTGTGTTCGCCGAACCAGCCATTGATGTGGATGCTGCTGACGGTGGCGTTCATGCCCTCCTCGCGCATCAGCGCGACCACCTGAGCGAGGGCCGCCGGCGGCAGCGTGGTGAACTCGTTGTGATCGACGGCGATGTCGGTGACGCGCCCAGCGCTGTCCCGCGCCAGCGTGGCGCCGGGCACCTCGCGCAGCACGCGCTGCGCCACGTCGTGCAGGCGCCGCGTGTTGGCCGCACGCGTCGCGGCATCCTGCACGTACTCGGTAATCAGTTGCTGGCCGTCGCGGATCAAGGCCACGGCACCGTTCTCGGCCACGACGGCACGCACGGGCCAGGCGCGTGCAAAGGGCTCGCTCCAGCCCAGCGGCCGGCCGGTGATGGCCACCACCGGAACGCCGGCGGCCTGCAGTGCGCTCAGTGCGTCCAGCGCCCCGGGCTCGATGGCGCCGTCGCGAGTGAGCGTATCGTCGATGTCGGTCATCACGCCGCGCACCGCGGCCAGCCGGTCCACCGACACGTCGGCCCAGGGCCGGGCTTGATGCGCATCAAGCGCCCCGGGTGCCGGCTTGTGAATCATCATCTGCTTATCGTCCCACAGCCGCGCACGCAACCATGACCCGAAAAGCGACCGCCATCAGCACCACCCCCGTCCCCGCTCCCGCCCGCAAGGCCACGCGGCGGCCTGCGGCACCACGCCGCGCCAAGGCGGGCGACGTGGTCGACACACACTCGCCGGCCGCCGTCGAGCGCTCCGTGGTGGCCCGCGCCACAACGCGCCGCGAGACCGTCGCCGCCATGGCCCTGACCGACGTGCTGGCCCACCACGCTCGGAGCGAGGCCAAGCCAGCAGACCAGGCGGGCGCACCCGCCGCCGCGGGCGCCTCGGGCGACTGGCTGCGCCAGCTCCAGGCGCTGATCGCCGGCGCCTCGCCCGACGAGAAGAAGGCGCTGCGCCAGCTGCTCTTCGAACGCAAGCCCGACGCCGAGCCCTCCATCGACCCCGACGCCGAACTCACGCCGCGCTGGCGCGACGGCGGCTACCCCTACAAGAACCTGATGTCGCGGCGCAACTACGAAAAGCAGAAGTACCGCCTGCAGGTGGAACTGCTGAAGCTGCAGGCCTGGGTGAAGGAAACCGGGCAGCGCGTGATCATCCTCTTCGAAGGCCGCGACGCCGCCGGCAAGGGCGGCACCATCAAGCGCCTGATGGAGAACCTGAACCCGCGCGGCGCCCGCGTGGTGGCACTGGAAAAGCCCAGCGACGTCGAACGCGGCCAGTGGTACTTCCAGCGCTACGTGGAGCACCTGCCCACGGCTGGCGAGATCGTGCTCTTCGACCGCAGTTGGTACAACCGCGCCGGCGTCGAGAAAGTGATGGGCTTCTGCACCGACGCCGAGTACGACGAATTCCTGCGCGCCGTGCCCGAGTTCGAGCGCCACCTCGTGCGCTCGGGCGTGCGCGTGTTCAAGTTCTGGTTCAGCGTCAGCCGCGAAGAGCAGCGCCGGCGCTTCAAGGAACGCGAGGCGCACCCGCTGAAGCAGTGGAAGCTCAGCCCCATCGACCTGGCCAGCCTCGACAAGTGGGACGCCTACACGCAGGCCAAGGAAGCGATGTTCGTGCACACCGACACGTCCGATACGCCGTGGACGGTGGTCAAGTCCGATTGCAAGAAGCGCGCACGCCTGAACGCCATGCGCTACCTGCTGCACCGCTTGCCCTACAAGAACAAGGACGTGCAGATCATCGGCCCGGTCGACCCGCTGCTGGTGGGCCGCGCGTCGCTGGTGGCGGGGCAGGCGGAGGAATTCACGCCCAGCAGCAACGCCTGAGTCGACCAGCGCGCCGCCGTCGCCCCGCGCCGCACGCGCGGCGCGCCTTGTGGCTAGAATTCCGGCTCTCTCCGAGGAGCGTTGCAACCTTCGTCACGAAGGCCAGGCTCGGAGGTCTTCATTGCAACCGCGCTCACCTGCACGATCGTGTCGTGGGTGAGTGGTCCTTTCTCCCCGCCATCGCTCGTCGTGCAGGTCCTCAACCGTCTGGAGCCTGACCGATGAATGCCGTCCTGAAACCCCTGCACACCACCGACTACGCAGTGGCCGATCTTTCCCTGGCCGACTGGGGCCGCAAGGAAGTCAAGATCGCCGAGACCGAGATGCCCGGCCTGATGGCCATCCGTGAGGAGTTCGTCGCCAGCCAGCCGCTCAAGGGTGCGCGCATCACGGGCAGCATTCACATGACGATCCAGACCGCCGTGCTGATCGAGACGCTGCAGGCGCTGGGCGCGCAGGTGCGCTGGGCCAGCTGCAACATCTACAGCACGCAAGACCACGCCGCTGCGGCGCTGGTGGTCAAGGGCACGCCGGTCTTTGCCTACAAGGGCGAGACGCTGGCCGACTACTGGGACTACACGCACCGCATCTTCGAATTCGGCGCCAAGGGCACTGAAGGCGAAGGCCCGAACATGATCCTGGACGACGGCGGCGACGCCACGCTGCTGATGCACCTGGGCAAGCGCGCCGAGAGCGACCTGTCGCTGCTGGCCAACCCCGGCAGCGAGGAAGAGACCTGCCTCTTCGCAGCCATCAAGGCCAAGCTGGCGGTGGACCCCACCTGGTACAGCCGCAAGGGTGCGCAGATCATCGGCGTCACCGAAGAAACCACCACCGGCGTGCACCGCCTGAACGAGATGTCGGCTGCCGGCACGCTGATGTTCCGCGCCATCAACGTGAATGATTCCGTCACGAAGAGCAAGTTCGACAACCTGTACGGCTGCCGCGAGAGCCTGGTCGATTCGATCAAGCGCGCCACCGACGTGATGATCGCCGGCAAGATTGCCGTCGTGGCCGGCTACGGCGACGTGGGCAAGGGTTCGGCGCAGGCCCTGCGCGCGCTCAGCGCCCAGGTGTGGGTGACCGAGATCGACCCCATCAACGCGCTGCAGGCTGCGATGGAAGGCTACAAGGTCGTGACCATGGACTACGCAGCCGACAAGGCCGACATCTTCGTCAGCGCCACCGGCAACAAGCGTGTCATCACCCACGAGCACATGCTGGCGATGAAGGACGAAGCCATCGTCTGCAACATCGGCCATTTCGACAACGAGATCGATATCGCCTCGCTCGAGCAGTACGAGTGGGACGAGATCAAGCCCCAGGTCGACCACGTGAAGTTTCCCGACGGCAAGAAGATCACCCTGCTGGCCAAGGGCCGCCTGGTGAACCTGGGTTGCGCCACCGGCCACCCCAGCTTCGTGATGTCGGCCAGCTTCTCGAACCAGACCATCGCCCAGATCGAACTCTTCACGAAGAGCGCGCAGTACGAAAACGGCAAGGTCTACGTGCTGCCCAAGCACCTGGACGAGAAGGTGGCACGCCTGCACTTGAAGAAGGTGGGCGCCATGCTCACCGAGCTGAGCGACGAGCAGGCCGCCTACATCGGCGTGGCCAAGACCGGCCCTTACAAGGCCGACACGTACCGCTACTGACCGGTGCCGGTGGACCGCCCCAACGGGGTCGGTTCACTTGCCCTGATTCCGGACATGGCGCCAAAATGGCGCCATGGTTCCATTTTGGAGTTGAGCATGGGCGTCAGCCTGTCGATCAAGGACGTGCCCGAGGCCCTGGCCGAGCGCCTGCGTCGTCGGGCCGAGGCCAACCACCGTTCGCTGCAGGGCGAGCTGATGGCCATCATCGAACGCGCTGCAGCCGAAGATGCGTCTCTGCCTGCCGGGCCCCGCGCCGCGCCTGGTGCCGTGCGGCCCGGTACCAAGTCCATCCAGCAGATCGCTGCCGAACACCGGGCGCTGTACCCGCAGCCCTTCGCGGACGCACCGCGCGCTGTCGACATCGTGCGCGAAGACCGCGACAGCCGATGAAGCCAGCCATGCGGCGCGCCTTCGTGGCCGAGCCGCCACCGCAGTACCTGAAACGCCCGCCGGCCGTGGTGGACTGCAGCATGCTGTGCGCCGTGCTCTTCGATGAAGCCGAGCGCGACGCCGCCGAGGACCTGATGGCGGGGCACCGCCTGCTGGCGCCCACGCTGCTGGTACACGAGTTCGTCAACGTCGCGCTGAAGAAGCTGCGCCGCGGGCTGCCCGCCGAGGTGGTGGAACGTGCGCTGGCGGATTTTTCGGCCCACGACATCGAGCTGCTGCCCACCGAGGCGCTCCCGCAGTTCGAACTGGCCCGGCACTACGGGCTGTCAGCGTACGACGCGGCCTACCTCTGGCTGGCGGCCGAACTCAGGGCGCCGCTGATCACCTACGACCAGAAGCTGGGCCAGGCCGCGATGTCGCACCTGCGCAGCCTGGACTGAAATCCACCCAAGGAGCCGCCGTGAGCGTCCCCCACACCGTCCCCGTCAGCTTCGAGTTCTTCCCGCCCAACACCCCCGTCGGCAGCGAGAAGCTGAAGACCGTGGTGCAGGACCTGGCCGCGGCCAGGCCCGAGTTCTTCAGCGTCACCTACGGCGCCGGCGGCTCCACGCGAGAGAAGACGCTGGCCACGGTGCGCGACATCGCGGCCATGGGCTACGAGGCTGCACCCCATCTGTCGTGCATCGGCAGCACGGCCGAGAGCATTTCCGAGATCCTGGCCACGTACCGCGCGCAAGGCATACGCCGCATCGTCGCGCTGCGAGGCGACCTGCCCAGCGGCATGGCCACCGCGGGTGAGTTCCGCTACGCCAGCGAACTGATCGAGTTCATCCGCAAGACGCAGGGCGACGACTGGCACATCGAGGTGGCGGCCTACCCCGAATACCACCCGCAGCAGCGTTACATCAAGCGCGACCTGGAGCACTTTGCGCACAAGGTGAATGCAGGCGCCGACTCGGCCATCACGCAGTTCTTCTTCAACCCCGACGCCTACTTCCACTTCGTCGACGAGGTGCGCGCCATGGGCGTCACCGTGCCTATCGTGCCGGGCATCATGCCCTTCCACAACTACGGCCGCATCGCCCAGATCGCAGCTCGCGACGGCATCGACATCCCACGCTGGGTGGCACTGAAGATGGAAGGCTACATGGACGACGCCGCCAGCATCCGCGCCTTCGGTATCGACGTGGTGACGAAGCTGTGCGAGCGGCTGATCGCTGGCGGCGTGCCCAGCATCCACTTCTATGCGCTGAACCAGAGCGCGGTGACGCTGGAGATCTGCCGCCGGCTGGGCCTGACCTGAGGGTCGCGCGTCGGGTTTGATGCGCCGCAGCAACACCGACGGGCGCCGCCGCTTGACCCCGATCAAGCTCAGGCAAGACCCTGCCCGCATGTCAGCTTTAAGCCTCCTTCCCTGTCGTGCAATCGGCTACGGCCCGCTGTCGGCCGAACCTTAGCCCTACGGAGATACGACATGACGAAACTCATCGGCCTGACGGCCCTGGCGCTGGCGCTGGCGCTGGCCGCCATCACTCCCCTGGCACAGGCCCAGGACACTGGGAACTGGATCGTGCGCGGCCGTGCGCTCTATCTGGACTCGGCCAACAAGGACAGCACCGGTCTGGGCCTGAGCGTGAACAACAAGACCTTTCCCGAGATCGACTTCACGTACTTCTACTCGCCCAACGTGGCCGTGGAGCTGGTGCTGACCTATCCCCAGAAGCACGACATCCGGTCCAACGGCAACAACATCGGGACCCTGAAGCATCTTCCACCCACGCTCTCCCTGCAGTACCACTTCACCGATCTGGGCAGCTTCCGTCCTTACGTCGGTCTGGGCTTGAACTACACGCGCTTCTCCAGCGTCAGCTTCGCGCCAGCCGTGGTGGCCGCTCTCAAGCCGAGCTTAGAGAAGGACAGTTTCGGCATGTCCCTGCAAGTTGGCGTGGACGTGCCCATGGGTGGCGGCTGGCTGCTCAACTTCGACGTGAAGAAGGTGCGGCTGGAGACAGATGTCTTCTCCGGCACCACAAAGGCAGGCACCTTCAAGGTCGACCCGACGCTGATCAGCCTGGGCGTGGGCAAGCGCTTCTGATGCGCCTGCGCTGACCGCGCCGCGCGCTTTCAGCGTTGCCCGTGCACCGCTGGCCCTGCGCCAGTGGCCGGGCGCTGCCAGGCCACGCCGTCCTCGTTGAGCACGGCATCCAGCGGCACATCGTGCGGCTCGGCCTGCAACCAGGGCACGTAGCCGAAGCTGTAGGCCAGGCCCACGGTGGTGGGCCGCGGCTGCAGCGTGGCCAGCGTGCGGTCGTAGAAGCCGCCGCCGTACCCCAGGCGCACGCCGCCGTCGCCGTATCCCACGCACGGCACCAGCAGCAGCGTGGGGTGGAAGACGGGCGTGTCCTTCGGCTTGGGGATGCCGTAGGCGTCTTCTTCCATCTCGCAGCCCGGGAACCACATCTGGAAGCTGAGCTGCTTGGTCTGCTTGTCTATCACCGGCAAGCCGATACAGCGTTCCTCATCGGCCTCGGCCCACCGGTAGAGGGCCGGCAGCGCGTCGAACTCCCCCTTGATGGGCCAGTAGGCGCCGATGGCCTTGTCCTCGCGGCCCATCAGCCACACGCGCAGCACCTCCTGCAGGTGCATGGCGCGCTCGTGACGGTCGATCAGGCTCTGGCGCTCGGCCTGCAGCTGGCGCCGAAGCGTCTTCTTGTCGCGCGAGGGTTCCAGAGGCGGCATCGTAAAGCTCATCGGCGTATTGTCGCCGGATGGACCCAGCAGTTTCCGTCTGCCGCGCCTGCGCGCGCGGTGCAAAGGCGGCGTGGCACGACAGCGCCCCACCCGCCGCACGGGGCCGGTGCCTGGGCTAAATTCGCCTGTATGTCTTCCCCGATGCTCTTCCGTTTGCGCGTGCTCCTTCTGGCGGCAGCCACCTCCTGGGCGCCGCTGGCTTCCGCGCAGTCACCTGGCGGCGACGAAACCGTGCTGCGCGCCCGCGATGCGCTGGCGAAGAAGGACACCGCGGCGTTGGCCAAGGCACGGGCGGCCGTGCTCCAGACTCGCCACCCGCTGGCGATGTGGGTCGACTACTGGGAGCTGGGCAATCGCCTGGCCACGGCGCAACAGCCCGAACTCGAAGCCTTCTACGCGCGCTGGCCCGGCACCTATGTCGAAGACCGCCTGCGCAACGACTGGCTGCTGGAACTGGGTCGGCGCCAGGACTGGGCCAACTTTCGCACCGAGCACCCGCGCTTCCGCATGAACGACGACCGGGTCGTCACCTGCTACGCGCTGTTGACACGCCACCTCGACGGCCAGGACGTGCGTGAACCCGCACGCGCGGCCTGGCTCGCGCAGCGCGATGCCGACGACGGCTGCTCGCTGATGGCACGCACGCTCTTCGAGGCGGGGCGCTTCACCGAAGACGATGTATGGCTCGAATTGCGGATGTCGGTCGAGAACAACCGCCTGCGCGCCGCCCGCGATGCCGCGGCACTGCTGGGCAAGGCGGCCGAGGCCCGTGTCTTCGAGGCCCTCGACGAACCCCAGCGCACCCTGGCGCGCAGCAATGCCGGTCACGGCGCGCACGGCCACGACCTGTTGCTGCTGGCCGTGATGCGCCTGGCCGCGGCCGACCCCGATCGCGCCGCCGAGTTGCTGCAGTCGCCAACAGCGCACCGCCTGCCCGTCGCGATGGAGGCCACTGCCTGGGCGCATCTGGCGCGGCATGCCGCGCTGAGCCATCGCCCGGGCGCAGCCGAACATGCCCGCCACGCCTGGCGCCTGTGGGACCGCAACCACCCACCCGGCACGCAGCCCGGCTGGAGCGAAGAGCTGCTGGCCTGGCACGTCCGCGCCGCGCTGCGCGAGCCGGCCCGTGAGCCTCGGCGGTGGCCACTGATCGCCCGCGCCATCGAGGCCATGCCACCGGCCGAGCAGGCACGGCCGTCCTGGGTCTACTGGAAGGCCCGCGCGCAGCAGGCACAAGCGAGGCCGGGCGCGGAGGGCGACGCCGCCCGCGCGGCAGCGCACGCCGCGCTTGCAGGCATCGCGCAGCCGTTCGACTTCTACGGCCTGCTGGCCGCAGAGGAACTGGGCCAGCCCTTCAAGCTGCCCGCTGCCGCCACCGCGCCCAGCCCGGCGGAACGCGAGGCCGTGCGCGGCCAGCCGGGCTTGGCCCGGGCCCTGCAGCTCATCGCGCTGGGCCTGCGCAGCGAAGGCGTGCGCGAGTGGAACTTCACGCTGCGCGGCCTGCAAGAACGCGAGCTGCTCGCCGCTGCACAGTGGGCCTGCGAACGGGCCGTCTGGGACCGCTGCATCAACACCAGCGACCGCAGCCGCACCGAGATCGACGCCGGCCAGCGCTACCCGCTGGCGTTCCGCGAGCAGATCATGACCACCGCGCAGGCCACGGGGCTGGACGCTGCGGTACTGTTCGGTCTGATCCGCCAGGAATCGCGCTTCATCACCGATGCGCGCTCGGCCGTCGGCGCGTCGGGGCTGATGCAGCTGATGCCGGCCACCGCACGCTGGACGGCGAAGAAGGTCGGCTTGGACTTCAAGCCCGGCATGGTCAACGACCCGCAGGTCAACCTGCAGCTCGGCGCGGCCTACCTCAAGCGGGTGCTCGACGACTTCGGCGGCTCGCTGGCGATGGCCACCGCAGCCTACAACGCCGGCCCCGGTCGGCCTCGCCGCTGGCGCGAGGGCGGCGTCGTGATGGAGCCCGCGGCCTGGGCCGAAAGCATCCCGTTCAACGAAACCCGCGACTACGTGCAGAAGGTGCTGACCAACAGCGTAGCCTACGCGGCACTGCTGGGCGCGACAGCGCCGACGCTGAAAGAGCGCCTGGGCGCGCCCATCGGTCCGCGCACGCCCAACGCCACCACGCCCGACCGCGACCTTCCCTGAATGCCCCCGAAGAAGAACGCATGAGCAGCATCCTCGTCCTTGGCGGTACCGGCTTCGTCGGCCGCGTCGTCTGCGAACACCTCGCCGAACGCTGCAACAGCGGGCAGATCACCGTGCCCACACGCCGCGCAGCCCACGGCAACGCCGTGCGCCTGCTGCCCACCGTGCAGGTGGTGCAGGGCAACGTGCACGACGAAGCCACGCTGGTTCGCCTGGTGGCCGGCCACGATGCGGTGATCAACCTGGTAGCCATCCTGCACGGCAGCCCGGCCGCTTTCGACCACGTGCACGTGCAGCTGCCGCGACGGCTGGCGCAGGCTTGCCGCGACGCCGGCGTGCGCCGGCTGCTGCACGTCAGCGCCCTGGGCGTGGGCAAGGACGTCGCCTCGGCACCGTCGAATTACCTGCGCAGCAAGACCGCGGGTGAACACGTGCTGGAACAGGCCGGGCTGCAGTTGACGATGTTCCGGCCGTCGGTGATCTTCGGTGCCGAAGATGCCTTCCTCAACCTGTTCGCCAAGCTGCAGGCGCTGGCACCCGTCATGCCCCTGGCCGGCAGCGACGCGCGCTTCCAGCCGGTGTGGGTGGACGACGTGGCGCGCGCCATCGTCACTGCACTCGACCGCGCCGACACCATCGGCAAGACCTACGAATGCACCGGCCCCAGCGTCTACACACTTTCGGAACTCGTGCGCCTGGCCGGACGTTGGTCAGGCCACGAGCGGCCGCAGATCCCGCTGCCCAAGTTCGTAGGCCGGCTGCAGGCGCTGGCGATGGAGCTGCTGCCCGGCCAACCGCTGATGTCGCGCGACAACGTCGACAGCATGAGGCTGCCGAATATCGCCAGCGGCCAGTTGCCGGGGCTGGCGGCCTTGGGCATCACGCCCACCGCGCTGGAAGCGGTGGCCCCGGGCTACCTGGGCCGGCAGCACGGGCGCGCACGGCTCGAAAAGCTGCGCGCCGGTGCCGGGCGCGAGTAACCTGCACAGAACAAGACTGGAGCCTGCAGACATGCATCTGGTGATCGGCAACAAGAACTACTCGTCGTGGTCGATGCGGCCCTGGGTGCTGATGAAGCAGCTGGGCATGCCCTTCGAGGAACGAAAGCTGCGTTTCGACTTCACGCCCGGCTCGGCCTTCCGGCGCGAGCTGGCGAACTTCTCGCCCTCGGGCAAGGTGCCGGTGCTGCTGGACGACGACTTCGCGGTGTGGGACTCGCTGGCCATCATCGAGTACCTGCACGACAAGTTCCCCGGCCACGGCGTGTGGCCCGAGGGCATGCGTGAGCGCGCCCGTGCACGCAGCCTGGCGGCCGAGATGCACAGCGGCTTCGGCGCGCTGCGCAGCCACTGCCCGATGAACATCGAGGCCGCGCTGCCCGACGTTGGCGCGCGCATCTGGGCCGAACACCCCGAAGTGCGCAACGACGTGGCGCGCATCGAAGGCATGTGGGCCGAGGCGCTGCTGCAAAGCGGCGGTCCCTTCCTATTCGGCGCCTTCTGCGCCGCGGACGCGATGTTCGCGCCCGTGTGCATGCGGCTGCGCACCTACGCGCTGCCGATGCCGCCCACCACCACCGCCTACATCGCCCACGTGGCGGCCGCGCCCGGCGTGCGCGCCTGGGTGGTGGACGCGCTGGCCGAGCAGGACTTCCTCGACTTCGATGAACCCTACCGCAAGCACCGCTAGGGCCGGCGGCGCGACGGTGTGATGGCGAGGTGCCACTGAAGCTCTACGTCGTCGGCGGTGCGGTGCGCGACGCGCTGCTAGGCCTGCCGCACACCGACCGCGACTGGGTGGCCGTGGGCGCCACGCCCGAGGAACTGCTGACGCTCGGCTACAAGCCCGTCGGCAAGGACTTCCCCGTCTTCCTGCATCCGCACACCGGCGAAGAGGTGGCGCTGGCGCGCACCGAACGCAAGACCGCGCCGGGCTACCGCGGCTTTGCCATCCACGCCGCGCCGGGCGTGACGCTGGAAGACGACCTGCTGCGCCGCGACCTCACCATCAACGCCATCGCGCAGGCCGAGGACGGCACGCTGATCGACCCCCACGGCGGCGAGCGCGACCTGGCAGCGCGCGTGCTGCGGCATGTGTCCGACGCCTTCGTCGAAGACCCGGTGCGTCTGCTGCGCCTGGCGCGGCTGGCGGCGCGTTTTCCCGAGTTCACGCTCGCGCCGGAAACCGCAGCGCTCCTGCGGCACATGGTCGACGAAGGCGAGGTCGACCACCTGGTGCCCGAGCGGGTGTGGCAGGAACTGGCCCGCGGGCTGATGGCACAGCGCCCGAGTCGCATGTTCGACGTGCTGCGCGGCTGCGGCGCGTTGGCGCGCCTGCTGCCCGAGGTGAACCGCCTTTGGGGCGTGCCGCAGCCACCGGCGCACCACCCCGAGGTCGACACTGGCCTGCACCTGATGCTGGTGCTGGACGAAGCCGCGCGCGAGGACGCCCCGCTGCCGGTGCGCTGGGCCTGCCTGTGCCACGACCTGGGCAAGGGCACGACGCCGCGTGACCAGTGGCCACGCCACATCGGCCACGAAAGCCGCAGCGCGAAGATGGCCGCCGCGCTGGCCGAGCGGCTGCGGGTGCCCAACGACTGCCGCGAACTGGCCGACGTGGTGGCGCGTGAACACGGCCACGTGCACGCCAGCGACGCCTTGAGCGCGGCGGCGCTGGTGCGGCTGTTCGAGCGCTGCGACGCACTGCGCCGGCCCGAACGTTTTGCCCAGGTGCTGCAGGCCTGCGCCTGCGACGCGCGGGGCCGCACCGGGCTGGAGCACCGGCCCTATGCGCCCGCGCTGCGCCTGCCGACCCTGCTGGACGCAGCGCGCGGCATCGACAGTGCCACGGTGGCCACCGCCGCGATGGCACGGGGCCGCCAGGGCCCGGAAATCGGTGCCGCGGTGCACACGGCGCGCGCCGAGGCGGTGGCCGCGCGGCTGGCCGTGGCCTGAGGCGCCACGCTCAGCCCGCCGCCACCACGCGGTCGCGGCCGGCGAACTTCGCCGCGTACAGGCGCCGATCGGCCAGCGAGAACAGCGCCGTGGCGGCCGGCGCCTCCACCGCGCCGGCCACGCCGATGCTGACGCTGACCTTCAGCCCCGCGGCCACGACGCCCCAGGCTTCGGCGGCGATGGCGCTGCGCAGACGCTCGGCCACGGCAATGGCCGCTTCGAATTCGACACCGGCCAGCGCCAGCACGAATTCCTCGCCACCGTAGCGCACCGCCAGGTCGGCTTCGCGGCAGCTGCGTTCGACCAGCCGCGCCACGCGGCGCAGCACCTCGTCGCCGGTGGCGTGGCCAAAGGTGTCGTTGACCCACTTGAAGTGGTCCAGGTCCATCAGCAGCACGGTCAGCGGCACACCCTGCTCGGCACGCGGCAGCTGGCCGTCCATCCACAGTTCCAGCGCGCGGCGGTTGGCCAGCCCGGTCAGCGGGTCCTGCGTGGCGTGGCGTGCCCACTGGCTGGTGAGCCGGGCCAGTTCGATGCGCAATTCCCGCTGCACGACGGCCGCGCGCGCCGCAGCGTCGGACTTGCGGCGTTCGATCTCGCGCACACGCCGCAGCGCGGCCAGCGCCGCAGCGGGGTCACCGCAGGCTTCCTCGGCTTCGCTCAGGCCTTCCAGGGCTTCCTGCAGGTCGTCCAGCGAGCCGGCCTCTTCCAGCAGCGCCACGGCGCGCAGGAAACCGTCGCGCGCCGCGGCCACGTCGCCCAGGGCCAGGTGGCTGCGCCCGAGCTTGCTCACGCACAGGCCTTCGTTGGGGCGCATGCCCAGGGCGCGGTAGGCGGGCTCCAGCGTCCGCAGTTCGGCGATGGCCTCGGCGTGGCGGCCCAGTTCGGCCAGCGTGATGGCCAGGTTGCCGCGCGCCATGACGTGCACGCGGCGCTGGACGTCGGCTGCCGTGGTTTCGGCCAGGGCCTGCCATTCGGGCAGCGTGGCCTGCAGCGTGTCGCGGCGCTCGGCCGAGCCGGCGGGCAGTGAGTCGCTGAGCCGATTGCGGACGTTGATGGACGACAGCCGGGCGCCGGCACGGTCGGCCGGGCTGCCGTGCACACGCAGCAGTGCCTCGGCCTCGTCCAGGCAGGACATCGCATGGTGATGGCGCCCGACCAGCGAGCAGCAGATGCCGATGTTGCGCAGTACCTGCGCCACCCGCAGCGGCTGGCCCGATTCGCGTGCCAGCACCTCGGCCTGTTCCAGCGTGGCGATGGCCGTGGCGTGGTCGCCCACCAGGCGCAGCGCGGTGGCCAGGCGGGTCAGCGCGTCGCACTCGCCGTCGCGTGCGGCGGCGGTGGCCGCGGCATCGCCATCGGCCGTGGCCACCATCTGGAAGCACTCCCGTGCGGCGGCCGCGGCGCGCAGGCTTTCCGTCGCGTCGCCGGCCAGCGCGTCTACGGCCGACAACACCAGCAGCATCTGCCCACGTTCGACGCCGTCCAGCACCGGCAGCGCCGCACGGGCGGCGGCGCGTGCAGCGTCCATCTCGCCGCGGTCGGCGAGGGCCTGGACGGATTCGGGGGTGGCGGGCTTCATCGGCAAAGGGCGCACCTTACCGCAAGGCCGAGCCGGCGCCGCGGCGCGACAAGACCCACAGTCCGGCGAAACACAGCGCACCGTTGAGCAGCAGCAATTCCAGCCCCAGCTGCCAGGCGCCGAAGAGTGCTTGCTGGTGGGTGTCGATCAGCCAGCACAGCGCCGGTGCGGCCAGCGCCACTGCGGGCACCCAGCGGTCGTTCACGTCCCGGTGCGTCAGCACGCCGAAGGCAAACAACCCCAGCAGCGGGCCGTAGGTGTAGGCCGCGATCTTCAGGATGAGGCCGATCATGCTCGGGTCGTCCAGCGCCTTGAAGCCCATCACCAGCGCCATGAACAGCGCCGCGAAACCCAGGTGCACACGCCGGCGCACCCGCGTGCGTTTCGCCTCGTCCCAGTCAGCGCGTTTGTGCAGGCCCAGCAGGTCGATGCAGAAGCTGCTGGTGAGTGCGGTGAGCGCGCCGTCGGCGCTGGGAAACAGCGCCGAGATCAGCGCGATGACGAAGAGCACCTGCACCGCGACGGGCAGCCAGCCCAGCACCACGGCGGGGAAGAGCCGGTCGCCCGCCACCTGCAGCCCCACCGTGGGCGCAAACAGCGCCAGCAGCCCGCCGAGGTAGAGGAAGAGCGAGACCACCGCCAGCAGCACGAACGAGAGCACGACGACGTTCTTCTGCGAATCGCGCAGGCGCTTCACCGAGATGTTCTTCTGCATCATTTCCTGGTCCAGCCCGGTCATCGCGATGGCGATGAAGGCGCCGGCCAGCATCTGCTTCAGCCACCAGGTCTTGGCGTATGGGTCGGTGCCGAAGACGGTGGCGATGCCACGTTCCTGCATCTGCGCCAGGCTGCCGGCCACGGTGAGGTCGAGCTTGCCCAGCAGGAACCACGTGCACACGCCCAGACCCAGCAGCATGCCGGCGGTCTGCAGCGTGTCGGTGAAGACGATCGTGCGCACGCCGCCTTCCACCGTGTACAGCAGCACCATCAGCAGGATGACGGCGGCCGTCAGCCAGAAGGGCAGGCCGAAGGCGTCGAGGATGGTGTCCTGCAGCACCCGCACCACCAGGTACAGCCGCGCCGTGGCCCCCAGCGTGCGCGAGACGACGAAGATGGCCGCGCCGGTGCGGTAGCTGCGCGGGCCCAGGCGGTGCTCGAGGTAGCCGTAGATCGAGGTCAGGCCGTGGCGGTAGTACAGCGGCAGCAGCACGAAGGCCACCACCAGATAGCCCAGCACGTGGCCGAGCACGATCTGCAGGTAGGTGAACTGCGTCAGCCCCACCGCGCCGGGCACGCTGACGAAGGTCACGCCCGACAGCGAGGTGCCCACCATGCCGAAGGCCACCAGCGGCCAGGGGCTGTTGCGGCTGCCGATGAAGAAGGCCTCGTTGTCGGCGCGGCGCGAGGTCCACCCCGCCACCAGCAGCAGCAGCGCGAAGTAGCCGAGCACGCAGCCCAGCAGGACGGGCGCCGACATCCTTGGCGGGCGCTACAGGAGCATGCCGATGAGCATGGCAATGACGCTCAGCACCACCGAACTCGCTAAGGGCAGGTACCAGTCGCGCCCGCGCACGCGGAAGCTGAAGTCGCCGGGCAGCTTGCCCAGCCCGATCTGGCGCAGCCAGCCCTGCAGGCCGTTGAAGACCAGGCAGGCGAGCAGGAAGACGAGCAGCCAGCGCATCGGGTTCAGCTGCCGCTCAAAGTGTGTGCATGCGGTCGCCCGCAGCGAAACCCAGCGGGTCGAGCGCGATGCCGCGGCCCAGCGCCAGCACCTTGAAGAGCTCGCCCATCTCGTGCTCGTTGATGAGCTTCTGGGCCGCGGCGCGTTCACGCAGGTCGGCTTCGCGCAGCAGTTCCACGAGGCCGCAGTTCAAGAGGAAACGCGCCTGGCTGGTGTAACCCAGCACGTCCATTCCCGCGTCCTGCGCGGCCAGCGCGATGGCGCTGAAGTTCACGTGCGCGGTGATGTCCTTGTCGCCCACGTCGGCCAGCGGGTTCGTGTCGGCCTGATGCGCACGGTGGCACATCAGCGTGCCGCCGGTGCGCTGCGGGTGGTAGTACTCGGCCTCGGGGAAACCGTAGTCGATGAAGAAGGCAGCGCCGCGCTGCAGGTGTTCGGCCAAGCTGCGCACGAAGGCCTCGGCCTGGGGGTGGATCTCGGTGACGGTGCCGGGCACGAAGGGGCCGTCAACCGGCGGGCGCAGCGTGGTCGGCCGGTCGGCCCAGGCCAAGGTGTCTTCCTGCACGACGACACCCCGCTCGCGCCAGTCCTGGCCGTCGAAGTGCAGCAGTTGCACCGGCATCGCGTCGAGCACCTCGTTGCCCACCACCACGCCGTGCAGCGTCTCGGGCCAGGTGTCCAGCCACTGCACACGATCGCCGAAGGGCGCCAGTCGCGCCGCCTGGCGTTGCCGCAGTGCGCCCGAGACGTCGACGATGGCGTAACGCCGCACGCGCTCGCCCAGGGCGCCCAGCAACTGCTCGGCCAGCGCGCCCGAGCCGGCGCCGAACTCGAAGATGGTGTCGGCTTCGGCGGCATCGAGCGCCTGCACCACCTGGCGCGCCAGCGTGCGACCGAACAGCGCGCTCAGCTCGGGCGCGGTGACGAAGTCGCTGGCCGAAGAGGGCATGGCGCCGAATTGCCGGCTGTCGCGGGCGTAGTAGCCCAGCCCGGGTTCGTAAAGCGCCAGCGCCATGTAGCGGTCGAAGGACAGCCAGCCTCCCGCGTCGGCGATGGCGCGGGTGATGCGCTGCGCGATGGCCGTGGGCGGGCGGGTGGAAGAGCGCGCCGATAAACTCTCGGCCCCGGGTGCTTGCATCCGCGGCATTGTAGAAACCGCCCAGCATGGAACCCCTCCCCGTCGTGCTCGTCACCGGCGCCGCCCAGCGCATCGGCCGGCAGATCGCTCTGCACCTGGCCGCGAGCGGCTGGCGCGTGGGCGTGCACTTCCGCAGCTCGTCAGCCGCAGCCGACGCGACGGTGGCCGAGATCCGGGCTGCCGGTGGCCAGGCGCAGGCCTTCGCCGCCGACCTGGCGGACGAGGCTGCGTGCAACGCTCTGGTACCCGCTGTACGGGCAGCCTTCGGCCGCATCGACGGCGTCGTGAACAACGCCTCGCTCTTCGAGCACGACGACGTCGCCACCTTCACCGCCGCGCGCATGGACGCGCACTGGCGCGCCAACACGATGCCGGCCATCCTGCTGGCCCGCGCGCTGCATGCGGCGTTGGCCGAGGCGCAGCGCGGCTGCGTGGTCAACATCCTTGACCAGAAACTCTGGAACCCCAACCCCGACTACCTGAGCTACACGCTCAGCAAGGCCGCGCTGGAAGCTGCGAACACGCTGCTGGCGCAGGCGCTGGCGCCCAGGGTGCGCGTCTGCGGCGTGGCGCCTGGGGTGACACTGCTGTCGGGCGAGATGAGCGACGCCGAGTTCGCCGCCTCGCACACGATGACACCGCTGCAGCGCAGTTCCACCCCCGACGACGTGGCCCGCGCAGTGCGTTTCCTGCTCGAATCCCCCGCCATCACCGGCACCACGCTGCTGGTCGATGGAGGCCAGCACCTGCAGGCCCAGGGCCGGGACGTGATGTTCCTGGCCCGTGAATCCTCGAAAGAACCCTGATGCAAAGCCTGCTGAACCACCCCAGCCTGATGGACTGCCGGCGCCTCTTCCTGCGCAACTATGCGGTGTGGATCAACATCGGCGTGCACGACTTCGAGAAGCGGGGCGAGCAGCGCGTGCTGATCAACGTCGACCTGTACATCCCGCTGGCCTTGTCGACGCCCAAGGACGACAAGCTCGACGAGGTCGTCGACTACGACTTCATCCGCCGCACCATCATGGCCCGCGTGGCGCACGGCCACATCCACCTGCAGGAGACGCTGGCCGACGACGTGCTGGCGCTGATGCTGGCCCACCCGCGCGTGCGCGCGGCGTTGGTGTCGACGTCCAAGCCCGACGTCTACCCGGACTGCGACGCGGTCGGCGTCGAGGTGTTCGGCTTGAAGGAAAGCGCATGAACGACCTGACCGACCTGGCTGCCGTCGCCGCGGCCCCGCCGGCGCCGCCGAAGGACACGCGCAAGGCCGACTTCGAGGCCAACAAGCTCAGCAAGCGCCTGCACCACCAGGTGGGCCTGGCCATCACCGACTTCAACATGATCGAGGCCGGCGACAAGGTCATGGTCTGCCTGTCGGGCGGCAAGGACAGCTACACGATGCTCGACATCCTGCTGTCGCTGCGCAAGCGTGCGCCCATCGCCTTCGACATCGTCGCCGTCAACCTCGACCAGAAGCAGCCCGGCTTCCCCGAGCACATCCTGCCCGAGTACCTGGCCAAGCTGGACATCCCCTTCCACATCGAGAACCAGGACACCTACAGCATCGTCAAGAAGCTGGTGCCCGAAGGCCAGACGATGTGCAGCCTGTGCAGCCGATTGCGCCGAGGCATCCTCTACCGCGTGGCAGGGGAACTGGGGGCGACCAAGATCGCGCTGGGCCACCACCGCGACGACATGGTGGTGACGATGCTCATCAACATGTTCTTTGGCGGTCGCCTGAAGGGCATGCCGCCCAAGCTGGTGAGCGACGACGGCCGGAATGTCGTCATCCGCCCGCTGGCCTACGTGGCCGAGACCGAGATCGAGAGGTGGGCGCGCCACCGCCAGTTCCCGATCATCCCGTGCACGTTGTGCGGCAGCCAGGACAACCTGCAGCGCGTGCAGGTGAAGAAGATGCTGCGCGAATGGGAACGCCAGTACCCCGGGCGCAGCGACAACATGCTGCGCGCGATGTCGCACGTCGTGCCTTCGCACCTGATGGACCGGAAACTCTTTCCTTTCACGACGGTCCAAGCCACGGGCGTGGCCGACGCGGATGGGGATATCGCCTTCGACGAGGAGCCTTGCGTCGCGCCGGCCGCCCCGAGCACGGTGCGCTGGCAACCGGGCTCGACCCGCGACACCGAGGAGTGATCCATGCAACAACCCGTACGACTGCATCGCCGCTGGCTGCTGACCGGCCTGCTGGCAGCCACCGCGGTGCTGGCCGGCTGCGCCGGCGTGCGCACCGTCAGCAGCGAAGTCTCCAGCTACGGTGAGTGGCCCGAAGGGCGCACGCCCGGCAGCTATGCCTTCGAGCGCCTGCCTTCGCAGCAGGCACAGGCCGCCGATGCCGAACGCCTGGAGGCTGCCGCCGCCGTCGCGCTGGCCAAGGTCGGCTTCAAGCCAGTGGATAACGGCAAGGAACCCGACGTGCTGGTGCAGGTGGGCGCACGTGACAGCCGTTTCGTCGTGCAGCCCTGGGACGACCCGCTGTGGTGGCGCGGCGGCTTCGGCTACTGGCGCCACGGGCCCTGGGGCTCGCCGCGCTGGGCCTTGAGCATGCGCTACGACTTCCCGCGCGTCGAAACCCAGGTCGGCCTGCTGCTGCGTGACCGCGCCAGCGGCAAGCCGCTGTACGAGACCCGCGCTGCCAGCGAGAGCAACGTGCGCGCCGACAGCGTCACGCTGGGCGCGATGTTCGAAGCCGCGATGATGGACTTTCCGCGCCTGGGCATGAACCCGCGGCGCGTGGTGGTCGAACTGCCGCCGGCGCCCTGAACCCGCAGCGGCGCCGATGCGCGCTGTTCAGGCCACAGCGCCCGTCCACGGGTTGAACAAGGGCACGCCGGCACGCTGGAAGTCGGCCGTGTCGCGCGTGACCACCGTCAGGCCATGCTGCAGGGCGATGGCGGCAATGATGAGGTCGGGCTGCGAGAAGGTGTGCCCCTCGCGGCGACCTTCCTCCACCAGCAGCCGCCAGCGCCACATCACGTCCTCGGTCACCTCGAGTACACGCTGCGCGAACAGCGGGCGCAGGCGCAGGTCCAGCCAGTCGGTGAGTTCGGCCCGTCGCAACGGGTCGTCCAGCCGTGCGATGCCGTAGCGGATCTCGGCCAGGCTCACGCTGCTGACGAACAGGCGCTCCAGCGGCTGCGCGGCCACGAAGGCCTGCACACGCGCCTTTGGCCGGGGCTTGCGAAGTTCGGAGAGGACGTTGGTGTCGAGCAGCCAGCCGCTCACAACACGACGTCCCGCACCGGCATCGACCCGCGGGCCGGCGTGAGATCGACGTCGCGCTGAGGCGACGCCGCCAGTGCATCCACCAGCAACTGGCCGCTGCGCTCGCCGCGCAGACGCTGAAACTCGGTCGCATCGACCACCACCACGGCGTCACGCCCATGCAGCGTGACGTGCTGCGGGCCGCTGCTGTGCGCCAGGCGCACCACCTCGCTGAAGCGGGCCTTGGCGTCCTGCAGGCTCCAGCGGCCCAGGGGTTCCTGGGCAGCAGGCGCCTCGGGGGGCGTGGAGGAAAACGGGTACTTTCTGGTCACGCTGACTAGTTTATACAGATCAACGCCGGCGCGCCAGCCCCGCCACGGCCGGCTCCGTGTCCATCGTCGCCAGCAAACGCTGGCGGCCTTCGAGCACGTGCTTCTGCGCCAGCGTGCGCGCTCGCGCGCCTGCGCCGCTGGCGATGGCCTCGTAGATCTGCCGGTGCTCGCTGTTCGAGCGCCGCATGTTGCCGGCGGCGTCGAAATAGCGGCGACGGAACAGATGCAGTTCCTTGACGTAGTCGTCGTAGGCCTGGTGGGCGCGGCGGTTGCCACCCAGTTCCAGGATCAGCGCGTGGAAACGCAGGTTCACAGCGTAGTAGCGCGTGCCGTCGCCGCGCTCGCACATGGCGTCCATCTCCGCCAGCAGCTGCTCGAACTCGGCGCGATGGACGGGCTCCAGTTGCCCGGCGGCCTGCTCGGCGGCGTGGCCGAAGAGCAGCGCGCGCAGTTCGTAGATCTCCAGCATCTCGCGTACCGAGATCTGGCGCACGAAGACGCCGCGGTTGGGCACCGCTGTCACCAGCCCGATGCCGGTGAGGATGCGGATGGCCTCACGGATGGGACCGCGGCTGGTGCCCATGCGCAGTGCCAGTGCGGCTTCGTTCAGGCGTTCGCCAGGCAGCACCTCGCCTGCGTGGATCAGCGCCTGCAGCTGGTCGGCGATGGTCTGCGCCAGGCCGGGCGCGGGCGTCGCGGGCGAAGGTACCGGGGCCGCCACGGTCACGGTCGCAGTGGTCGCAGCGGGAGTTCGAACGCGGGTGGCCATCGCCGCGGGATGCTAGCGCCCAGACCGAGGCACGCCGCAGAAAGCACTCTAAGTGTTTGCGATAGTCTTGAAAGTGTTGACACTTTGATCTTGCTGCCCGGACACTTCGCGACTTCGACCTCAGCCCCGGCCCGCCATGCCCCACCTGCCTGCCTCCTCCGCGCTGGCGCGCTTCCGCGTCATCGACCTCACGCAGGTGCGCGCCGGCCCCACCGCCTGCCGGCAGCTGGCCGACTGGGGCGCCGACGTCATCCAGGTGCAGATGCCCGAGCACATGCGCGGCGACGACACGCTGGGCGGCCAGGACGGCAGCGACTACCAGTACACCCACCGCAACAAGCGCAGCGTGACGCTGAACCTGAAGGAGCCCGAGGGCATCGCGGCGCTGAAGAAGCTGATTGCCACCGCCGACGTGGTGGTCGAGAACTTCCGCCCCGACGTCAAGTTCCGTCTTGGCATCGACTACGAGACCTTGGCGGTGGACAACCCGCGCCTGGTCTACGCCAGCATCTCGGGTTTCGGCCAGAGTGGCCCGCTGGCCGAGCGCCCGGGCTTCGACCAGATCGCCCAGGGCATGGGCGGGCTGATGAGCGTCACCGGCCTGCCCGGCCAGGGCCCCGTGCGCGTGGGCATACCCATCGCCGACCTGTGCGCCGGCATCTTCGCCGCGCAGGGTGTGCTGGTGGCGTTGCTGGAACGCGAAGTGAGTGGGCGCGGCCAGTGGGTGCAGAGCTCGCTGCTGCAGTCGATGGTCTACATGATGGACTTCCAGACCGCACGCTGGCTGGTCGACGGCGAGGTGGCGGGCCAGGCCGGCAACTTCCACCCGACGAGCATCCCCACCGGCGTCTACAAGGCGCGCGACGGCTACATGAACATCGCCGTCTTCGGCAGCAAGATCTGGGAACGCTTCTGTGAGACGCTGGGCGCGCCGGAGTGGATCACCGATCCGCGCTTCGCCGACAAGCCCAGCCGCAGCATCAACCGCGATGCGCTGAACGCCGCCATCAACGAACACCTCGCCCACCACGACCGGGACTACTGGATCGAGCGGTTCAACAAGGACGGCGTGGCCTGCGGTCACATCAACGGCATGGACGAGGTCTTCGCCGAGCCGCAGGTGGAACACCTGGGCATGGTGCAGGACGTGGTGTCGAACCGGCTCGGCCCGCAGCGCCACGTCGGCCAGCCGATGACGCTGGAGCGCACGCCCAGCAAGCTGGTGCGCGCGGCGCCGAAGCGCGGAGAGCACACCGAGGAGGTGCTGGGCGAACTGGGCATGACGCCCGGCGACATCGCGCAACTCAAGGCGCGGGGGGTCTTCTGATGGCCACCCAGGACTACGTTTCGACTACCGAGCGTGTGCTGGTGCGGCTGGAAGGCAGCGCGCTGCACATCGTCTTCAACAACCTGGCGCGGCACAACGCGCTGTCGGTCGACATGTGGGGCGCCGTACCCGCGTTGCTGAAGCAGGCCGAACACGACGAGCGGGTGCGCCTGGTCGTCTTCAGCGGCGCCGGCGAGAAGGCCTTCGTCTCGGGCGCCGACATCTCGCAGTTCGAGGACCAGCGCGCCGCGAAAGAGGCCGTGAAGGTCTACGAGAGCCTGGCCGAAGAAGCGCTGATGGGCATCTACCGCTTCCCGAAGCCCACGCTGGCCTGCATCCGCGGCTGGTGCATCGGCGGCGGTGTGAACGTGGCCATCAGCTGCGACATCCGCATCGCGGCCAGCGATGCCGTGTTCAGCATCCCGGCCGCGCGTCTGGGTCTGGGCTACCGCTACTCGGCGCTGAAGAACCTGGTCGACCTCGTCGGCGTGGGCCCGGCGAAGGACCTCTTCTTCACCGCGCGACGCATCGACGCGGCCGAGGCGCAACGCATCGGCCTCGTCACGCGCACCTGCGGCGTGGACGATCTGGCCGCGCTGCTGGCCGAGTACACCGGCAGCATTGGCGAAAACGCGCCGCTGACGGTGATGGCCGGCAAGGCCATCATGGGCGAGATCCTCAAGCCCAGCCCGGAGCTCGACATGCAGCGCTGCCGCGACCTCATCCTCGGCTGCTTCGAGAGCGAGGACTACGCCGAAGGCCGCCGCGCCTTCATGGAAAAGCGCCGGCCCATCTTCAAGGGCCAATGAGGCCCGCGACCACCGAGAGAGATCCCGCGATGAAGTCCTACGCCCTGCGCGTCGAAGGCACGCAAGCCGTGCTTCAGCCCGTCGATGCACCGGTGCCCGAACCCGGCCCCGGCCAGGTGCTGCTGAAGATGCATGCCGCCGGCCTGAACCGCGGTGAGTTCATTCCCGGCGGCCTGATCAAGGGCAACGCGTCCAAGCCGGCCGGTATCGAAGGTGCGGGTGAGATCGTCAAGCTCGGCTCCGACGTCACTGGCCTGCAGATCGGCACGCGCGTGATGGGCCGCTGCCCCGGCGCCTTCTCCGAGTACGCCGTGATGGACGTGCGCGAAGTGATGCCGGTTCCCGCTGGCCTGAGCATGGTCGAAGCCGCCGCCGTGCCGCTGAGCTTCCTGGTCGTGCACGACATGCTGGTGCAGCAGGGCCGATTGAAAGCGGGCGAATGGCTGCTGGTGACGGGCGTGTCGTCCGGTGCCGGCGTGGCGGCGCTTCTGGCCGCGAAGGCGCTGGGCGCCAAGGTCATCGGCACCTCGGGTTCGCCCGAGAAGCTCGACAAGCTGAAGGCGCTGGGCCTGGACGTCGCGCTCCACACCCGCGCCCCCGACTTCGCCACCCAGGTGATGGAAGCCACCGGCGGCCGCGGCGCCGACCTGGTGGTGAACACCGTCGGCGGATCGGTCTTCGCCGAGTGCATCCGCTGCATGGCCTTCGAAGGCCGCATGGCCATCGTCGGCTATGTCGACCGCCAGTTGAACGCCGAGATCGACCTGCAGGCCCTGCACGTCAAGCGCCTGACGCTCTTCGGGGTCTCGAACAAGCAGCGCAACGCCGAGCAGCGCGCCGCCGGCGTGCCCGCCTTCGTCGAGCAGATGCTGCCGGCCTTTGCCTACGGCCGCATCCGCCCGCTGGTCGACCGTGTCTTCCCCTTCGACGAACTGCCGGCGGCGCAGGCCTACATGGAGGCCAACCTCCACCTCGGCAAGATCGTGCTGCAGATCGCGGCCTGAACCCGCCCCGCCAGCCGCGTGCGCCGCCGAGCGCGCCGGTGTCCCTTCCCCCGACGCTTTCCCCGACGGACCCCAGGAGACTTTCGATGAGCATCAAGACGACCCCGAAGGCGCCAGCGCGCCGCATCGCCCTGGCCGCCGCGGCCAGCTTCTTCGGCCTGCTGGCCGCCAGCGGCAGCGCCCTGGCGCAGGCCTACCCGAACAAGCCCATCCGCCTGATCGTCGGCTTCGCGCCGGGCGGCGCCGCCGACTACGTGGCGCGCGCCATCAGCGACCCGCTGGGCAAGGTGCTGGGGCAGTCGGTGGTGGTGGAAAACCGCGCCGGCGCCGGCAGCAGCCTGGCCGCCGACTTCGTCAGCAAGGCGCCGGCCGACGGCTACACGCTGCTCATCGCCAGCCCCAGCAGCGTCTCGGTGAACCCGACGATGAACCCCAAGCTGGTCTACATGAAGGACCTGGTGCCGGTGACGCTGGTGACGACCTCGCCGCTGGTGGTGGCCGCCAACCCCAAGGCCGGCATCAACACGCTGCAGGAACTGATCGCCGCTGCGAAGAAGGCGCCGGGCACGCTGAACTACACCAGTTCGGGCATCGGCTCGGCGCCGCACCTGGGCGCGGCGCACTTCAGCAGCGTGGCCGGCGTGCAGATGGTGCACATTCCCTACAAGGGCGGTGCGCCGGCCATTCAGGCCGTGGTGGCGGGCGACGCGCAGATCACCTTCGGCACGCCGCCTTCGGTGCTGCCGATGGTGGAAGCCGGTCGCCTGAAGGCGCTGGCGGTGTCCAGCGTCAACCCGACGCCGCTGGTGCCGGGCGTGCCGGGCACGGCGGCGGCCGGCCTTCCGGGCTACAGCATGTCGTTCTGGTACGGCATGTTCGTGCCCGTGGGTACGCCGGCCGACATCACGAAGAAGCTCTTCGACGCCACGCAGGAAGTGATGCAGCGCGCCGATGTGAAGGCCGCGCTGGCGCGGGAAGGCACCGAGGTGGCGCTGTCGAAGTCGCCCGCAGATTTCGTGAACTTCCTGGCCGAGGACAACCGTTTCTGGGCCAAGCTGGTGAAGGACGCGGGCGTCAAAGCCGACTGAGGACGTGAGCCTGTGCCTGCGCACAGGCGAACGCCTCAGGAGGAGCACGAGCTCTGCGAGGGCGCGCCCTGCAAGGGGACTGAGGACGGGACGACGAGCCCGCAGGGCGAACTGAAGGCTGGCTGAGACAACCCAGCATGGCGAGGGGCCGGTGTACGCCGGCGGCGTTGCAGGGACGACAATCGGCGCCGGCCGGACTCCCCGGCGCCTTGAGTGCCCGTCCTGCCCGCCTCCATGAGCGAGTCCCGCGCCCTGCTGCTGACCGACGTCGTCGACAGCACCAAGATGTCCGAAGCCATCGGCGATGCCGCCATGGCCGAGGTCTGGGCCACCCACGACCGCGCCGCACGCGACCTGCTGCCGGCCTGGCGCGGCCGCGAGATAGACAAGACCGACGGCATGCTGTTGCTGTTCGAGACGGCGGCCGGCGCCGTGCAGTACGCGCTGGCCTACCACCGCGCGCTGGCGGCCCTGCCGGTGCCGCTGAAGGCGCGTGCCGGTCTGCACGTGGGGGCCCGTGATCCTGCGCGAGAACAGCGCCGACGACGTGGCCCGCGGCGCCAAGCCGCTGGAAGTGGACGGCCTGGCCAAGCCCACCGCAGCACGCGTGATGTCGCTGGCCCGCGGCGGCCAGACCCTGCTGACGCCCGAGGCGCGGCAGGCCGTGGGCGAACTGGCGCTGCCGATGCAGTCGCACGGCCACTGGGTGATGAAGGGCGTGTCGACACCGGTGGAGCTCTTCGAGACCGGCGACGACCCGGCGCGCTTTGCGCCGCCCCCCGACAGCGAGAAGGTCTACCGCGTGGTGCGCGTCGGCGAACGTTGGCTGCCGGCGCGCGAGATCCCGAACAACCTGCCGCAGCAGGCCACGTCCTTCATCGGCCGCGAGCGTGAACTCGACGAGCTGAAGGCCGCGCTGGGCCAGTCGCGCCTGGTCACGTTGCTGGGCATGGGCGGACTAGGCAAGACGCGCTTGTCGCTGCAGGTGGCGGCCGAGCTGATGGCCGAGTTCCCCGACGGTGCCTGGTTCCTCGACCTTTCACCCATCCGCGACCCGGCCCTCGTCGTCAGCGAGGCCGCGCAGGTGCTGGCCGTGCGCGAAGAGCCGGGCCGGCCGCTGCTGCAGACGCTGTGCGCCCACCTGGCGACCAAGCGTGTGCTGGTCGTCATCGACAACTGCGAGCACCTGATCAAGCCCGCCGCCGAGCTGGCCCACGCACTGCTGCGCGCCGCGCCGGGCGTGCGCCTGATGGCCAGCAGCCGCGAGGCGCTGCGTGTGCCCGGCGAGCAGGCCGTGCCCATCCTGCCGCTGCCGGTACCCGCGCGCGGCGACAGCCTGGAAGCGCTGCAGCGCTCCACCGCGGTGCGCCTGTTCGTCGAACGCGCGCAGACGCACAAGCCCAGCTTCGAACTGAACGAACGCGAAGCCCCTGCGGTGGCCGAGCTGGTGGCGCGGCTGGAAGGCATACCGCTGGCGCTGGAACTGGCCGCGGCGCGCGTGCGTTCTCTGGGCGTGGCCGACATCAACAAGCGCCTGGCCGACCGCTACAAGATCCTTACCGGCGGCAGTCGCGTGCTGCAGGAACGCCAGCAGACACTGCGCGCGCTGGTCGACTGGTCGTACGAAATCCTGCAGCCCGAGGAGCAATTGGTCTTCAAGCGCCTGGCGGTGTTTGCCGGCGGTTTCGATCTCAACGCCGCAGAAAGGGTGTGCGGCGCCGACCCACTAAAAGACTTCGACGTCATGGACTGGCTGATCTCGCTGGTCGAGAAGTCGCTGGTGATGATGGAAGAGCGCCCGGAGGAAGCCGGCGGCACGCGCTACCGCATGCTGGAGACGCTGCGCGACTACGCGCACGAAAAGCTGGTGCAGGACGGCGAGGCGCCCGACACCGCGGCGCGCCACGCCCAGCACTATTTCGTCGTCGCCAAGCAGATCCGCGACGGGCTGCAGGGCGCGGGCGAACAGGCCGTCTGGCTGGAACGCGCCGAGACCGAGATCGACAACCTGCGCGGCGCGATGGCCACGGCGCTGGCCGGCGGCGTCGACCCCGTCATCGCCGTCAAGCTGGCGATGGCCGTGCAGAGCTTCTGGCTGCAACGGGGTTACGTCAGCGAGGGCCGGGCCGCGTTGCGCGCCGCGCTGGCGCTGCCCGCGGTGCAGGCGTCCGACCGTTCACAGGCCTGGGCGCTGTACGTGGGTGCGGTGCTGGCGTCAGCGCAGAACGACCACGTCGAAGCGCGTCAGATGCTGGAAACCGGCCTCGTGGTGGCGCGCCGACTGGGCAACCTGCTGGAGATCGCGGCCACGCTGTCGACGCTGGCCGTGGCGCAGCTGCAGGGCGGCGACGCGACCGCGGCGATGGCCAGCGAGACCGAGGCGCTAGGAATCTTCCAGCAGATCCGTCACCAGCAGGGCGAGGTCATCGGCCACCTGCACCTGGGCCAGTGCGCCGCCTACCTGGGCGACGACGCCCAGGCCGTGACCCAGCTGGAAACCGGACTGGCCCTGGCCCGCGAGATCGGCCAGCAAGAGATCGAGGCCGAGTGCGCGTTTGAGCTGGGCGCGCTGGCAGTGGCCGTTGGCGACGCCCCAGGGGCGCGCCGCTGGCTGGACGATTCGCTGCGCATCAGCCACGACTCGGGCAACAAGCGCGGCGAGGCCTGCGCGCAGTGGGGGCTGGGGCGGGTCGACCTGTTGGGTGGCCACGCCACCGCGGCACGGCCCAAGCTGGCTGCCGCGCTGCAGGCCTTCCGGGATTTCGAGATGCGGGAGCAGATGCTCGGCTGCCTGGAAGACCTGGCGCGCTGCGCCGCGGCGATGCAGGACGATAGGCGCGCAGCCTCGCTCGCCGGCGCCGTCGCCCAGGCTCGCCAAAGGCTGGTGCTGACACGGTCGGACCGCGCCGAGCAGCAGTGGCAGGCGCAACTGCAGGCGCTGCAATCTCGCCTGGGGGCTGAGGGCCTTGGGGTCGCGCTTCAGACCGGTCAGGCCTGGAGCATGGAAGAAGCGCTGAAGGCGACGCTGGCGCTGGGCGCCTGAACGGCGCGCCGCCAGCGCCACGCTGACGAAAGGTCAGCGCGCGCGCGGCGCGCCACGCTGCCGCGCGCCGCGAAGGCCGCAGCCAGTGCAGCGAGCGCCAGGGCCAATGAGGCGGGCTCGGGGACGTCTTGCACTATCAGGGGCAAATCATCAAAGTCTGGCACCGGCGTATCCCTAAGGCGGGAGGGCCTGAAGTTGGGATTCCAGTAGACATTTGCGACAGTCGAGTAATCCTCGTCCGCCTTTGGATCACGCGGCAAAAGGGCACCACAGTCCGTGCCGTCGTAAGAGAACGACTCGACGCGCGCCGTTTTCGAACTGAATTCGGGTGCGAAGCAGTAGTCACCTCCGCCCAGTTCATGTGTCAGGGCGCGCACCGGGTTAGAGAGAGGTGGTTTCGAAACCATCCAGCTTGCCCCAATAGCGTAATGTTGTTGAGTTCGCCAACGAGCGAATCGCGGAGCGGATCGATGATGGAGTTACGGCTGCCGCTGTCGGCAATGTAGTTGACGATGTTCAACGTCTCGACAGGGCGTTCGTGTTCGTCTTGTAGAACCTCAACTGGACACTCTGGATCGCCGATGTGCCACAAATGGGATCGAAGTCGGCGAAGTAAAACGTCTGCGGATTAGAGAAAACGTTAGCGAACTGTCCGACTGTGAGGCAGACGTTGGGGACGTACAGCGCACCGATGGCTCGCCAGGACAGGTCCGGGAACTGCGCCCCGTACTGCGGATCGGCATTGATGACGACATACGCAGCATCCGCCGTTCGCACCGCGCCTAGAGCCACAGCGCAGCCCAGCAGGGCGACCTTCAAGGTCTTGGCAAGGGAAGTGTTCACTTCGTACTCCAGATTTCTATCTCATAAACGGAATGCAAGAACCAGGCCGGAGAAATCAAAGGTGGGCAGGCCGACGGGTTTCTGCGGGAAAGCTCCAAACCCGCCTTCGGTTTCCGCAAGATCCAACGGCAATGCCGAGATCTGAAGTGTAAGAAACTTCGACGCATTTGAGTCCCCCTTAATCCCTGCCCCAAGTCCGCCCATGACCGTCCTGCCCGCCCTGCCCGACACACACACCGGCCGCTACCGCCACTACAAGGGCGGCGAATACGAAGTGCTGGGCGCCGCGCGCCACAGCGAGACGCTGGAGCCGATGGTCGTCTACCGGCCGCTGTACGACAGCTCGGGGCTGTGGGTGCGCCCGCACGCCATGTTCTTCGAGCCGGTGCTCGTCAGCGGCCAGTTGCAGCCACGGTTTACCTTCCTGGGCTGAACGTGGCTCGGGCAGGCGGCGCGTTCCAGCCCGGCTTCAGGGCGCCTCGTCGTCACCCGCCCCCCCGCGCACGCCGCCATCCCAGCGCCGCACGCCCGGCAGGTCCAGGTCGAACAGGTCGAGCGCGCGGCCCACCGTCTGGTCGACGATGTCCATCACCGTCGTCGGTCGCGCATAAAAGGCCGGCACCGGCGGCATGATCACGGCGCCGTTGCGCGTGGCCTGGTCCATCAGCGCGATGTGGCCGGCGTGCAGCGGCGTCTCGCGCAGCAGCAGCACCACTCGGCGGCGCTCCTTCAGGCAGACGTCGGCGGCGCGCACCACCAGTTCGTCGTTGTAGCAGTGCGCGATGCCGCTGAGCGTCTTCACCGAGCACGGCGCCACCAGCATGCCCAGCGTGCGGAAGGAGCCCGACGAGATGCTGGCGCCGATGTCGCGCGCGCTGTGCACCACGTCGGCCAGCGCGCGCACCTCGGCGGCGGTGAAGTCGGTTTCTTCGGCCAGCGTGCGCGCGCCCGAAGCGGTAAGGATGAGGTGCGTCTCGACGCCGCCGGCCTCGCGCAGCAGCTGCAGCGCGCGCACCCCGTAGACGACACCTGAAGCGCCGGTGATGGCGACGATGAGCCGGCGCGGTGCGGTGGCGGCAGGTGGCAGGGCAGCTGAGGACATGGCCTAGGGGTGAAGCAGCGGTGGCAGCCTGCACATTCTGGCCGGCCCGGCGGGTTCGCGCCCGCCAGGGCTTCAATCAACGACCTGGCCTGGCCGAGTTAGCGCTTGGGCGGCATCAGCACGCGATCGACGATGTGCACGACGCCGTTCGTGGCCGAGACGTCGGCGGCCTGAACCACTGCGTCCTCGACGGTGACAAAGGTGCCCGCCTTGGACAGGGCCACGTTGGCGCCCTGCACGGTCTTGGCGGGGCCGTTCTTGATATCGGCCGCCATCACCTTGCCCGGCAGCACGTGGTAGGTCAACACGGCACGCAGCATCGCCTTGTCGGCGGCCAGTTGCGCCATCGTCGCGGCCGGCACGGCCTTGAAGGCCTCGTCGCTGGGCGCGAACACCGTGAACGGCCCGGTGCCGCGCAACGTGTCGGCCAGGCCGGCTTCACCCAGCAGCCGGGTCAGGGTGGACAGCTGCGGCGTGCGCGCGGCGGTGTCTGCAATGGTGGCCGGGGCCGGGGCGGTAGCGCAAGCGCTCAGCGCGATGAGCGCGGTGGCGCCGGCCAGGCGCAGGACGGTTCTTTTCAGCATTTCGATCAGGCTCCGGGTCAGATGGTGGGACATCGGCGAGCCTAGGGTCTGTTTGTGACTGTTCAGTGAAAACCGCATGACCAGCCGGCGCAGCAGGGTCGGAGGCTGTTGATCGACGTCACGGCGCTGTCACGAACGACACCTAGAGTGTCTGCATTCCTGTAACAGCTCCCAAAGGAAAGACATGACCCTAGCGACGCTACGCTCGGCTGCGGCCGGATTCGTACTCACCGCGATCTGCGCCACCTCAATGGCTCAGGACATTACAGGTGCCGGCGCATCGTTCCCTGCCCCCTTGTACTCTAAGTGGGCGGACTCCTACAACAAGGCCACCAACGTTCGCATCAACTACCAGTCCGTGGGTTCGGGTGCAGGCCTGCGCCAGATCCGCGGCAAGACGGTCGACTTCGGCGCGTCGGACATGCCGCTGACGGACGCCGAATTGGCCAAGGACGGCCTGATGCAGTTCCCCACCGTCATCGGCGGCGTCGTGCCGGTGCTCAACGTCAAGGGCATCACGGCGGGCCAGGTGAAGATGACCGGCCAGGTGCTGGGTGACATCTACCTCGGCAAGATCACCAAGTGGAACGACGCCGCGCTGACCGCCCTGAACCCGGGCGTGCCGCTGCCGGACTCGGCCATCGCCGTGGTGCGCCGTGCCGACGGCTCGGGCACCACCTTCATCTTCAGCAACTACCTCTCGAAGGTGAATGCCGAGTGGAAGAGCAAGGTCGGCGAAGGCACGGCGGTGAACTGGCCCACCGGCGCGGGCGGCAAGGGCAACGAGGGTGTCGCGGTGTTCGTGCAGCGCCTGCCGAACTCGTTCGGATATGTCGAGTATTCCTACGCCAAGGCCAACAAAATGGCCCATGTCCTGATGCGCAACCAGGCCGGCAGCTTCGTTGCACCTGACGACGTCAACTTCAAGAGCGCCGCGGCCGGTGCCGACTGGTCCAAGTCCTACTATCAGATCCTTACCGAACAGCCCGGCAAGGACAGCTGGCCCATCACGGGCGCCACTTTCATCCTGATGTTCAAGACGCAGGACAAGCCGGTGCAGGCGACCAACTCGCTCAAGTTCTTCGATTGGGCCTTCAGCAACGGCGACAAGATGGCCAGCGATCTGGAATATGTGCCGCTGCCTGACTCGGTCAAGGCGCTGATCCGCCGTTCCTGGGGTGAGATCAAGGACGCCGGCGGCAAGCCGATCGCTTTCAAGTAAGGGATTCAGAGCCGAACGCCAAGCTGCCGCGTCGGCAAGGCGCGGCAGCGGGGTCCCAACCAGAGAGCCGAGGGCGCCGTGGCCGCTACACTTTCAGCCGATCCTTACCCCACACCCCAGACCATGGACAAGACGGCTTCGGGCGGCGGCCCGCCCGAACGCGCGCGACGCGTGCCCTGGGCCGACGCGGTCTTCTCGTTCGCTGCACACAGCGCGGCCTGGCTGACGCTGGCGCTGCTGGCGGGCATCATCATTTCGCTGACGATCAGCGCCTGGCCGGCCATCTCGACGTACGGGTTGAGCTTCTTCGTCAATGCCGAGTGGGATCCGGTCGAAGAGAAATTCGGCGGCCTGGTGATGATCTATGGCACGCTGGCCACGTCGTTCATTGCGCTGTTGATCGCCGTGCCGGTGAGCTTCGGCATCGCGCTGTTCCTGACCGAGTTGTCGCCGAACTGGCTGCGCCGGCCGCTCGGCACGGCCATCGAACTGCTGGCGGCGGTGCCCAGCATCGTCTATGGCATGTGGGGCCTGCTGGTGTTCGGGCCGCTGCTGGCCAAGTACGTGCAGGCGCCGGCCCAATATCTGCTCTCGGATGTGCCCGTGCTGGGTGCCCTGGTGTCGGGTGCACCGGTGGGCATCGGCATCCTGTCGGCGGGCATCATCCTGGCCATCATGGTCATCCCGTTCATCGCCTCGGTGATGCGCGATGTCTTCGAGACCACGCCCGGCATGCTGAAGGAGTCCTCCTACGCCCTGGGTGCCACCACCTGGGAGGTGGTCTCGCAGGTGGTGCTGCCCTACACCAAGAGCGGCGTCATCGGCGCCATCATGCTCGGGCTGGGGCGTGCCCTGGGTGAGACCATGGCCGTGACCTTCGTCATCGGCAACTTCAACCAGCTCGACAACCTGTCCCTCTTCGCGGCCGCCAACAGCATCACCTCGGCGATCGCCAACGAGTTCGCCGAAGCTGCGCCTGGCCTGCACCAGGCCTCGCTGATGTACCTCGGCCTGATCCTGTTCTTGATCACTTTCTGCGTGCTGGGGCTGTCGAAGATTCTGCTCAACCAGTTGCAGCGCGGTGAAGGGAGCAGGACATGAGCGGGCTCGTCCTGTCGGCGGGCGACAAGGCCCGCATGGGCATGCACCTCAAGCGCAAGCGCATGAACGTGATCGCTCTGACGCTTTCGCTGGCCGCGATGAGCTTCGGCCTGTTCTGGCTGGCCTGGATCCTGTTCGAAACGATCCGCCTGGGCATCGGCGGCATCACGCTGTCGGTGTTCACCGAAATGACCCCGCCGCCGCAGGCCGAGACCGGCGGCCTGGCCAACGCCATCTTCGGCTCGCTGGTCATGGTCGGGCTGGCCACGGCGCTGGGCACGCCCATCGGCGTCATGTGCGGCGTCTACCTGGCCGAATACGGCAAGGCCCGCTGGCTGGGCCGGATCACGGGCTTCATCAACGACATCCTGTTGTCGGCGCCCTCCATCGTCATCGGCCTCTTCATCTACGCCATCTTCGTGGCCAAGGTGAGGTCGTTCTCAGCCATAGCCGGGGTGCTGGCGCTGTCGCTGATCGTCATCCCGGTGGTCATCCGCACCACCGAGAACATGCTCAGCCTGATCCCCAACGCCCTGCGCGAGGCCGCGTATGCGCTGGGCACGCCGAAGTGGAAGGTCATCTCCTCCATCACGCTCAAGGCTGCGCGTGCCGGTGTGTTGACAGGCATGCTTCTGGCCGTGGCGCGCATTGCAGGGGAGACCGCGCCGCTGCTCTTCACGGCACTGTCGAACCAGTTCTGGACCATGAGCCTTAACGAGCCCATGGCCAGCCTGCCGGTGACGATCTACAAGTTTGCGCTCAGCCCCTACGACAACTGGCGCGACCTGGCCTGGGCCGGCGTGTTCCTCATCACGCTGGGCGTGCTGGCGCTGAACATCCTGGCGCGTGTGCTGTTCCGCAAGAAGGACTGAAGACCCATGGATACCCGAGTACAGACCGACGCAGCCGAGAAGATCAAGCTGTCGGTGCGCGACCTGAACTTCTACTATGGCAAGTTCCACGCGCTGAAGAACATCAACCTGGAGATCCCCGAGCGCAAGGTCACGGCCTTCATCGGCCCCTCGGGCTGTGGCAAGAGCACCTTGCTGCGGGTCTTCAACCGCATGTTCGAGCTCTACCCCGAGCAGCGCGCCGAGGGCACCGTGGCTTTGGACGGCCATGACGTGCTGACTTCCACCCTGGACGTGAGCTTGATCCGGGCCAAGATCGGCATGGTCTTCCAGAAGCCCACGCCCTTCCCGATGTCGATCTACGACAACATCGCCTTCGGCGTGCGCCTGTTCGAGAACCTGCCTCGCGCGGAAATGGACGAGCGCGTGGAATGGGCGCTGAAGAAGGCGGCTCTGTGGAACGAGGCCAAGGACAAGCTGGGTCAGAACGGCGCCAGCCTGTCGGGCGGGCAGCAGCAGCGGCTGTGCATCGCGCGTGGCATCGCCATCAAGCCCGAGGTGCTGCTGCTGGACGAGCCCTGTTCGGCGCTGGACCCCATCTCCACAGGCAAGATCGAAGAGCTGATCCACGAGCTCAAGGCCGACTACACGGTGGTCATCGTCACCCACAACATGCAGCAGGCCGCCCGCTGCAGCGACTACACCGCCTACATGTACCTGGGCGATCTGGTGGAGTTCGGTGCCACCTCGGACGTCTTCATGAAGCCCAAGAAGAAGGACACCGAGGACTACATCACCGGCCGCTTCGGCTGACCGGCACCACTGCAGGGAGACAACATGAACGACAAGCACATCTCGACCCAGTTCGACGCCGAGCTCATCGGCATCTCCACGCGCGTGCTGGAGATGGGCGGCCTGGTCGAATCCCAGGTGGCGAAGGCCGTCTACGCGCTGGCCCACTTCAGCGGCGACACCGCCAGCCAGGTGCTGCAGATCGAGGAACGCGTCAACGCGATGGAAGTCGAGATCGACCGCGACCTCTCGACCATCATCGCGCGGCGCCAGCCCACGGCGCGCGACCTGCGCCTGCTCATCGCCATCAGCAAGACCATCGGCAACCTCGAGCGCGTGGGCGACGAGGGCGCACGCATCGCGCGCACGGTGCAGCGGCTGATGAACAGCGGCGTCTCGAGCAAGATGCGCCTGCCGGTGAGCGACATCTCCTTCGAGGCCGACCTGGCCATTGCGCTGCTGCGCAAGTCGCTCGACGCCTTCGCACGCCTGGACGCCCACGCCGCGCTGGAAGTCATCAAGGGCGACAACGAGATCGACGTCGAGTTCGACGGCCTGATGCGCAAGCTGGTCACCTACATGATGGAAGACCCACGCACCATCTCGGCCAGCATCGACCTGGTGTTCGTGGCCAAGGCCATCGAGCGCGTGGGCGACCACGCCAAGAACCTGGCCGAGCAGGTGATCTACGTCGTCAAGGGCACCGACGTGCGGCACACACCCACCGACGACATCGCGTCGAAGGTGTCCTGAAGCCGCGGCACGAGGGGACACGCGCATGGCAAGAATCCTGGTCGTCGAGGACGAACCCGCGATCGCCGAGCTGATCACGCTGAACCTGCGCCACGACGGCCACGAGGTGCAGCTGGCACCGGGCTCGCAGGAAGCCGAGGACGCCATCCGCGCCGCGCTGCCCGACCTGGTGCTGCTGGACTGGATGCTGCCGGGCGAATCGGGCGTGCAACTCGCGCAGCGCTGGCGGCGCGACGCGCGCACGCGCGAGCTGCCCATCCTGATGCTGACGGCACGTTCGGACGAGCGTGACATCGTTCAGGGCCTGGACTGCGGCGCCGACGACTACCTGACCAAACCGTTCTCGACCAGCGTGCTGGTGGCCCGTATCCGCTCGCTGCTGCGCCGCAAGGCGCCGCAGGCACTGGACACGGCGGTACAGGTCGGCAACCTGAAACTCGACCCGTCGACGATGCGTGTTTCGGCCGGCGACGTGAGCATCAAGCTCGGCCCCACCGAGTTCCGGCTGCTGCGCTTCCTGATGAACCACCCCGAGCGTGTGCATACTCGAGCCCAACTGCTCGATCGCGTCTGGGGCGACCATGTCTTTATCGAGGAACGCACGGTGGACGTGCATGTCAAGCGCCTGCGCGAAGCGTTGGGCGCGGCCGACTGTGCTGGCATGGTGGAAACCGTGCGCGGTGCGGGCTACCGCCTGGCCCGCCCCGTCACCGCTGGTGCCTGAGCAGCCAGCGGCGCGCCGCACTCCACCCTGGTTGCTGGCCGGGACGGCTGCCACCGTGCCGGGCACGGTGCTGGCCGCGGACGGAGCCGGCACCGTACCGCTGGCTCTGGCCGTCGGGCTGGCGCTGGTCTTCGGGGCACTGTGGCTGCGCGACCGACACCGCCTGTCGCGCCTGATGAGCTGGCTGAACGGGCCGATGGACGGTCCGCCGCCCGACGAAAGCGGCAGCATCGGCGAGGCGGCCAACCGCGTGCAGCGTGCACTGCGCGCCCGCGAGCGGGACGCCGCTGTCGAACGCGAACGTCTGGCGCAGTTCCTCTCGGCCATCGAGGCTTCACCCAACGGCGTGGTGCTGCTCGACGAGGAAGACGGCGTCCGTTGGCTGAACCGCACGGCCGCCGCGCACTTCGGCCTCGACCCGGAGCGCGACCTGGGCCAGCGCATCACTCACCTGGTGCGCGCACCTGCCTTCGTCGGCCACATGCAAGGCCCCGACACCGGCGTCGAGCTGGTGCTGCCCAGCCCACGCGGCAATGCCACGCTGGCGATGCTGCTGCGCCCCTACGGCGACCGCATGCGGCTGCTGCTGTCGCAGGACATCACCGAACGCGAACGCAACGACGCCATGCGGCGCGACTTCGTCGCCAACGTCTCGCACGAGATCCGCAGCCCGTTGACGGTGCTGCTGGGCTTCGTCGATTCGATGATGCAACTGCCGTTGACCGCAGCCGAGCGTGAACGTGCGCTGGCCGTGATGCACCAGCAGGCCGAGCGCATGCAGACGCTGGTGACCGACCTGCTGGCGCTGGCACAGATCGAGGGCGCGCCGCGGCCGTCGGTGGAGAACTGGGTCGACGTGGACGAATTGATGCGCCGTCTGCAGAACGACGTCACGGCCAGCGACGCAGGCCAGCACCCGGTGCACGTCAGCGTGGAAGGCCAGGCGCGCCTGACCGGCGTCGAGTCGGAACTGTTCAGCGCCTTCTGGAACCTGGCCAGCAACGCCCTGCGCTACACACCCGCCGGCGGCACGGTGGACATCAAATGGCGCCTGCGGCCGGAAGGCGGCGGCGAGTTCTGCGTCTGCGACAGCGGCCCGGGCATCGCACGCGAGCACCTGCCGCGGCTGACCGAGCGTTTCTACCGCGTCGACGCCAGCCGCTCGCGCGCCACCGGCGGCACCGGCCTGGGCCTGGCCATCGTCAAGCACGTGGTGCAGCGCCACGACGGCGAGTTGCTGATCAGCAGCGAGGTGGGCAAGGGCTCGCAGTTCCGCATCGTGCTGCCGGCACACCGGGTTCGGGCGCTGGCGCCTGCTGTCGCGCTGGCGTGAGGCCTGGCTGCCGAAGGGATAGGCGGGTCACGCCCCCTTTCCGCTTCGATGGCGCCGGCAGGCGCACAGGATCCGAATATTGTGAGCAGGCGCACACATTCCTTTTGCGACTTCCCTACCGGTCAGGGACCTTTGCACACCCGATCGTCAGCACTCTCGATTCGAGAGTGCTAATATTTGAGGAACCCGATGCCCCGAGAGGTACTCAGAAGCCGCATGAACGCCACCGCCACGACCGCCCTCAGCCTGCGCGACCCCTGGTCCCTGGTGCCCTCGCTGGGCAACCTGGAGGCCTACGTCTCGGCCGTCAACCGCATGCCGATGCTGACGCCGATGCAGGAGACGGAACTGGCCCGCGCGCTGCGTGACCATGGCGACGTGCAGGCCGCCGGGCGTCTGGTGCTGTCACACCTGCGCTTGGTGGTGTCGATCTCGCGCCAGTACCTGGGTTACGGGCTGCCGCAGGGTGACCTGATCCAGGAAGGCAATGTCGGCCTGATGAAGGCCGTCAAGCGCTTCGACCCCGAGCAAGGCGTGCGCCTGGTCAGCTACGCCATGCACTGGATCAAGGCCGAGATCCACGAATACATCCTGAAGAACTGGCGCATGGTGAAGGTGGCCACCACCAAGGCCCAGCGCAAGCTGTTCTTCAACCTGCGTTCGATGAAGCAGGGCATGAAGGGCGACGCCGCCGAGGGCGAGACGCACCGCAACACGTTGACGCCCAGCGAAGTGGCCAGCATGGCGCGCGCGCTCAAGGTCAAGCCCGAGGAAGTGGTCGAGATGGAGATGCGCCTGTCGGGCGGCGACGTGGCCCTGGAGCCGCAGAACGACGATGGGGAAGAGAGCTATGCGCCCATCGCCTACCTGGCCGACGAGCACAACGAACCGACACGCCTGATCGAGGCCCGCCACCGCGACTGGCTCGCGGGTGATGGCATCTCGCACGCGCTGAACGCGCTGGACGAACGCAGCCGCCGCATCGTGGAAGAGCGCTGGCTGAAGGTCAACGACGACAGCTCGGGCGGCATGACGCTACACGAACTGGCGGCGGTGTACGGTGTCAGCGCCGAGCGCATCCGCCAGATCGAAGTGGCGGCGATGAAGAAGATGCGCAAGGCGCTCGAGACAGCCTAAGAGACCAAGATTCCCGCCGCGGAACCGGCTTCGCCGGGCCGCTGGCGGACGGCCCCCTCGGGGGGTCTGAGGGCCGCGGCTCCAAGCCCGCCTGCGCGGGCTTGGACGGCCCGAAGGCCGGCTGTCTCCGGCAGCCGGCGGGAGCGCCAGCGAGCTTGGGGGCTCTACTTCAGCAAGAGCAGCAGGTCGTGCTTCAGCGATTCGGCTCCGGTGCCGTAGCGCGTGAACAGCCGCACTTTGCCCTGGGTGTCGAAGACGTAGCTGCCGGCCGTGTGGTCCATCGTGTAGCTGCCCTCGGTCTTGCCCGGCACCTTGGCGTAGAAGACCTTGAAGCGCTTGGCGATGGCCTTGGTGTCGTCGAGACTGCCGCGCAGCGCGATGAAGTCGGGGCTGAAGTTGGCGACGTAGGCCTTCAGCACCTCGGGCGTGTCGCGCTCGGGGTCGATGCTGACGAAGATGCCCTGCACCCGTGCGCCGTCGGCGCCCATGGCCTTCTTCACTTCGGCCAGTTCCAGCATCGTCGTCGGGCAGACGTCGGGGCACTGCGTGAAGCCGAAGAAGACGACCACCAGCTTGCCCTTGAACTCGGCGATGTGACGCACGCGGCCTTCGGTATCGGGCAGGCCCAGGTCCTGCGCGTACTCGGCGCCGGTGATGTCGATGGCCTTGTAGGCCGAAGGCTTCGCGACGTCGCAGGCCGAAAGCGCCAGCGGCACAAGCGCCGCCAGGCCCATGAGAGTCAGGAGACGACGCGCGATAGCCATGGGCTCACATAGTGGTCGACCAGCAGCGCCGCGAACAGCAGCGACAGGTGCCAGATCGAGAAGCGAAAGGTCTTCTTTGCCAACAGGTCGCTGTAGTCGCGCCACAGGGTCCAGGCGTAGACCATGAACATCACACCCAGCACCACGGCGGCGGCCAGGTAGATCCAGCCGCTCATGCCGTAGACGAAGGGCAGCAAGGTGGCCGCGAAGAGCACGAAGGTGTAGAGCAACACCTGCAGCCGCGTGAACTCGGAGCCGTGGGTGATGGGCAGCATGGGCAGGCCGGCCTTGCGGTAGTCCTCCACCCGGTACAGCGCCAGCGCCCAGAAGTGCGGCGGTGTCCACAGGAAGATGATCAGGCACAGCATCAGCGCCTCGGGGCCGACCTCGCCCGTCATCGCGGCCCAGCCCAGCACCGGCGGCATGGCACCGCTGGCGCCGCCGATGACGATGTTCTGCGGCGTCAGCGGCTTCAGCACCACGGTGTAGACCACTGCATAGCCGACGAAGGTGGCAAAGGTCAGCCACATCGTCAGCGGGTTGACCCAGAAGTACAGTACCGCGCTGCCCGCGGCACAGAGCACGGCCGAGAAGCTCAGCGTGTAGGGCGTCGTCAGCTCGCCCTTGGCGGTGGGGCGCCAGGCGGTGCGCTTCATGCGGCTGTCGATCTGCTGCTCGACCAGGCAGTTGAAAGCCGCGGCGGCACTGGCCACCAGCCAGATGCCCAGCGTGGCCGCGCCGGCCAGCCGCCAGTCGGGCAGGCCGGGCTGGGCCAGCAGCACGCCGATCAAGGCGCAGAAGACGATGAGCTGCACCACGCGCGGCTTGGTCAGCGCGTAGTACTGGGCCCAGCGCGTCATGGCGGGGCGGGGGGCGGCGAGGGTCTGGCTCATCGGGGGTAACCGCGCATTTTAGGCGGCCGCCGTCGCCCGCAGGGCTTGCACCGCAGGCCGCGGCGACGCCGCGCGCGCCAGCAGCAGCGTCAGCACCAGCACCAGCCCGGCAGCGCCGGCGGAGTGCGCGAGCGCGGCGGCCAGCGGCCAACCGAGCACGACGTTCGACAGCCCGCTGAGCAACTGCGCCAGCAACAGCGCCGCGAGCGCCACACCGAAGCGCCGCGTCACCGGTTCGCCCGCGCGCCACAGCCGCCAGGCCAGCAGGCCCAGCACGGCCACGGCCACCAGCGCAAACAGCCGATGAGCCATGTGGATGGCCACCAGCGCCTCGAAGTGCAGCAAGCCACCGTGTCCGGCCATGCCCAGTTCGCGCAGCAGCGTGAAGCCGTGGCCGGCGTCCATCGCCGGCCACCACTGGCCGTTGCACTGCGGAAAGCCGGTGCAGGCCAGCACCGCGTAGTTCGTGCTCACCCAACCGCCCAGCGCAATCTGCACGCCCAGCACCGCCAGCGCCGCCCACACCCAGCGCCGCTGCCGCGCCGGCAGCACCAGCGGCCGCTGGCGGAAGGCCTCGTGCTGCACCGCCAGCAGGGCCAGCAGCGCCAGCCCGCCCAGCAGGTGCAAGGTGACGATGGCCGGGTAGAGCTTCAGCGTCACCGTGTACTTGCCGAACAGGCCCTGCACGATGACCCACACCAGCGTCAGCATCGGCCACCACGGCGAAAGCGGCAACCGATGACGTTCACGCCAGCTCACCGCGGCCATCACGAGGATGAGCACGCCCACCGTCATCGCCAGGTAGCGGTGGATCATCTCTATCCAGGCCTTGCTCCAGGTGACGGGCCCGCTGGGCATGGCTGTCTGCGCGGCATGGATCTCGTCGCGCGCACCCAGCGGCGAGGCTTCGCCGTAGCACCCCGGCCAGTCGGGGCAGCCCAGGCCCGAATCGCTCAGCCGGGTGAAGGACCCGAAGACGATGAGGTCGAAGGTGAGGAAGAGCGTGAGTGTCGTCAACGCGGCCAGCCGCCGTGTCGGGCTGCCGCCGCGCTGGCGCAACCACACCCACGACAGCGGCAGCAGCGCGATCACCAGCGCCAGCAGCGCCAGGCGCAGCACGGGCGCGAAGTCGACGAGGGGTTGCGGGCCCATGGCGGCGGCCTCAGCGTCCGGGTTGATCCCAGAAGGCCGAGGCGCGCAGCACACGGTCGAGGTCGCGCTTGACCCGAGCGGGCTCGGGCCGAGGCGGCGTGCGCATCATCCATTCGCCCATGGGATCGACGACGTAGAGGTGGTCTTCCAGCGCCTGCCCCTCGGCCGGCGCCAACCAGCTCGCAACGGCGGCTCGGTCGGCGCGCAGTGCCGTCACGGGCACCTTGCCACCCAGGGCCTCACGCAGCGCGGGCGACAGCGGACCGTCGTCGGTGATCAGCCAGACCTTGTCGAGCCGGTCGCGTTCGCGGCCCATCATCTCGCGCAACTGGCGCTGCATGAAGAGGCGCTGCTCGCAGGCCGCGTCGCAGGCCGAAGGCCCCACCACCACCAGCAACCACTGGCCGTGCAGCGAGCGCGGCGCCACCGGCGTGCCGTCGAGTGCGCGCAGCTTCAGCTCAGGCAGGCTGCGCGTGGGCAGGATCAGCGTGCCGTAGTTCGTGCGCCCCTCGGGCCGGATGACGAAATAGGTGAAGTAGGACGCGATCACCGGCGCTGCGCACACCAGCAGCACCAGCAGCATCTTCACGCGGCCGAGGCGGGTACGGTTGTTCGCGTTGGTGACGGGGTCGGCCAGGTCGGGCCCGGCGACACCGTGCACCGTCAGCGAAAGCGCCTCAGGTGCGCTCTGCGTGGAGACCGAGGCGCCGGGGGCGGATGAGTTGGAACCAGGCATAGAGACCGATGATGAGGGCGCAGAGCGCGAACCACTGGAAGGCGTAGCCGTAGTGCTTCTGCACATCGGCAGCGGGCGCGGGCCATTGGCGCAGCAGGCCGTCGGCGGGGGCCGAGTTGGGGGTGTCCGTGCCGTCTTCCTGCACCACGCTGAAGGGACGCAGCGGCAACCCGGTTTCCCGTGCGTAGGCTGCGACGTCGAGATTCTGCCGGATCGGCCCAGAGGCTGCCCCCGCGAACTCGTACAACCGGCCGGGCCCGGGGGCGATGCGCCCCTGCACCTGCACCACGCCTTCGGGCGGCGGCGGCACGGCCAAGCGGGTGCGGTCGAGCAGGTCGCGCGGCGCCCAGCCGCGTTCCACGAGCACGGCGCTGCCGTCGTCCAGGCGCAGTGGCGTCACGGCGTAGAAGCCGGGGCGGCCGTTCATCTGGCGGTTTTCCAGGAAGACGGTGTACGCGCCCAGCCAGCGGCCCTGCAGCACGACGCTGCGATGCCGCTGCGCCGGCACCGCTTCGGGCGTGCGTGCCAGCTCGGCTGGCGGCAGCGGCGGCAGCGCGCGCTGACGCTGCTGCGCGTCGTGCAGTGCCAGCTTCTGCGCCGCACGGTCGAGCTGCCATAGACCCAGTCGCGCCGTGCCCGCCGCCGCGGCCAGCGCGGCCAGCAGCACCACGGCGGCGCGCGGCTTCAGCACGGCCGCCAGTCCGCGCGCGGATAATCCACGCCAATGAAAACCGTAATGGTGCTGATGCTGGTGGCGGTGCTGGGAGCCTTGGCCAGCGCCGGCGTGTTCATGCTGCGCAAGGGCAACCCGAACGACCGGCGCGGCCTGATGGCGCGCGCCCTCGCGGTGCGAGTCGGCCTGTCGGTGGCGCTGTTTCTGTTCATCCTGCTCAGCTGGTACATGGGCTGGGTCAAGCCCACCGGGCTGCCCACAGGCCACTGAGCCCGGTGCCCACAAAAACAAACGCCGCGTCATGCGGCGTTTGTACTTTCGGGGCGGGGACGCTCAGAGCCAGTACACCACGAAGTACAGGCCTAACCACACCACGTCCACGAAGTGCCAGTACCAGGCTGCACCCTCGAAGCCGAAGTGTCGGTCGGCCGTGAAGTGGCCCTTCATCAGCCGCAACGTGATGAAAAGCAGCATCAGCATGCCCACCAGCACGTGAAAGCCGTGAAAGCCGGTGAGCATGAAGAAGGTCGAGCCAAAAATGCCCGAGCTGAGCTTGAGGTTCAGGTCCCGGTAGGCATGCATGTACTCGTAGGCCTGCACGCAGACGAAGGCAGCGCCGAGCGCGACCGTGATCCACATCCAGGCGATGGTCTTGCCGCGCTGGCCGGCGATCAGGGCGTGGTGGGCAATGGTCAGCGTGACGCCTGAAGTCAGCAGCAGCGCGGTATTGATGGTCGGCAGCGGCCAGGGGCCGATGGTGCTGAAGGGCTCCACCGTGCCGGCGGGCGACGCGGTGATGCCGGGGCCGGCGCTGGGCCACAGCGCCTTGAAGTCGGGCCACAGCAGCTGGTTCTCCAGGCTGCCCAGGTTGGGCACGGCATGCACGCGGGCCCAGTACAGCGCGCCGAAGAAGGCGGCGAAGAACATCACCTCGCTGAAGATGAACCAGCTCATGCTCCAGCGGAAGGACACGTCGATGCGGTCGGAGTACAGGCCACCTTCGCTCTCGCCGATGGCCTGGCTGAACCACTGGAACATCACCGTCAGCCAGACCGCCAGACCGGCCAGCAGCACGTAGGCACCCCAGCCGGCACCGTTGACCCATTGCCCTGCACCCAGGATGACGAGGAAAAGGCCGAAGGCCATCAGCACGGGGTGACGCGAGGGCGCCGGGATGAAGTAGTACGGCGTCGTACCTGCGGTGGGGGTGGCTGCCATTTTGGGAACTCTCCTCGAACCAGAAATTGTCTTGTCGGTGCGCTGCGGCTCAGCCGCCGGCGACGCCGCTGCCCACGACCCAGCGCACCAGGAACACCAGTGCGACGATGAAAGCTGCTGCACCCAGCACGCCGGCGATCACCACGTGCACGGGGTTGAGCTTCTGCACGTCCTGCGCCTGGTCGGCGGAGCGGCGCACGCCGAAGAAAGACCAGCCCACCGCCCGCAGCGTCTGCAGGAAGGAACCTGGCCGCGCCACGGCGTCGCGAAGCTCGCTCATGCGCCGCCCCCCCCCCCCCGGCGGGTGCCGGGGCACCTTGCCACCGACCTCGAAGAAGGTGTACGACAGCGTGATGGTGGTGACGTCCTTCGGCAACTTGGGGTCGATGACGAAGGCCACCGGCCACGACTTGCTCTCACCGGGCGCAAGCGTCCATTCGGTGAAGCAGAAGCACTCCACCTTGTTGAAATGCGAGCCGGCCTGCATCGGCGCGTAGCTCGGGATGGCCTGCGCGGCCATGGTGCGGTTCTGCCTGTTGCGGAACTCGTACATCACCGTTGTCATCTCGCCCGGATGCACCTGCAGCGAGCGCTGCGCGGGCTTGAAGTCCCAGGGCCCGCGCACGTTGGCGTCGAACTCGATGGTGATGGTGCGCGTGGTGTCGACCTGCGTATTGCTCGGCGCCTTCGGCTTGCTCCAACTGCCGCTGGCGATGCGCTGGTCGGACAGGGACAGCACGTTGATGCCCAGGGCGTCGCAGATGGCGCGGTACATCGGCACCAGCGCGTAACCGAAGCCGAACATCACCGCCACGATGACCAGCAGCTTGCCCAGCATGCGGCGGTTGTCGGCGAAGAGGCGGTTGATCACGGAGGCTGCGGCCTTCAGCGGCTGAAGAAGATGATCTTCGTGACGAAGCCGAGCGCAAACACCAGGGCCACCGAAGCCAGGATGAGCCCCAGCTTCAGGTTGGCCTTGCGTTGCTGCTCGTTCAGCGCCATGCGAGTTGCACTCAACCGATCACTCGCGTGGCAGTGACGTCGAGCTTGGGCGGCGTCTCGAAGGTGTGCCACGGTGCCGGCGACGGCACTTCCCACTCCAGGCCCTCGGCGGCTTCCCAGGGCTTCTGCGGCGCCGGCTCACCCTGGCCGCGCATCATCGGCACCACGACGAAGACGAAGAAGTAGACCTGCATCAGCCCGAAGCCGAAGGCTCCGATGGAGGCCAGCATGTTGAAGTCGGCGAACTGCATCGGGTAGTCGGCATAGCGGCGCGGCATGCCGGCCAGGCCGAGGAAGTGCATCGGGAAGAAGGTGATGTTGAAGAAGACCAGCGAACCCCAGAAGTGGATCTTGCCGCGGGTCTCGCTGTACATCACGCCGGTCCACTTCGGACCCCAGAAGTAGACGCCGGCAAACAGGGCGAACAGCGAGCCCGCCACCAGCACGTAGTGGAAGTGCGCCACCACGTAATAGGTGTCCTGCAGCTGGATGTCGATCGGCGCCATGGCCAGGATGAGGCCGGTGAATCCGCCCATCGTGAACACGAACAGGAAACCCACGGACCACAGCATCGGCGTCTCGAAGGTCATCGAGCCCTTCCACATGGTGGCGATCCAGTTGAAGATCTTCACGCCCGTGGGCACGGCGATCAGCATCGTCGCGTACATGAAGAACAGCTGGCCCGTGACCGGCATGCCGGTGGTGTACATGTGGTGCGCCCACACGATGAAGGACAGGATGGCGATCGACGCCGTGGCGTAGACCATCGACGTGTAGCCGAACAGGCGCTTGCGCGCGAAGGTCGGGATGATGGCGCTGACGATGCCGAAGGCCGGCAGGATCATGATGTAGACCTCGGGGTGCCCGAAGAACCAGAAGATGTGCTGGTACATCACCGGGTCACCGCCGCCGGCGGGGTTGAAGAAGCTGGTGCCGAAGTGGCGGTCGGTCAGCGTCATCGTGATGGCGCCGGCCAGCACGGGCATCACGGCGATCAGCAGGTAGGCCGTGATCAGCCAGGTCCAGGCGAACAGCGGCATCTTCATCAGCGTCATGCCGGGCGCGCGCATGTTCAGGATGGTGACGATGATGTTGATCGAGCCCATGATGGAGCTGGCGCCCATGATGTGCATCGCGAAGATGCCGGCGTCCATGCTGGGGCCCATCTGCAGCGTCAGCGGGGCATAAAGCGTCCAGCCGGCGGCAGGGGCGCCGCCAGGCATGAAGAACGAACCCACCAGCATCGTGGCAGCGGGAATCAGCAGCCAGAAGCTCAGGTTGTTCATGCGCGCGAAGGCCATGTCCGCGGCGCCGATCTGCAGCGGGATCATCCAGTTCGCGAAGCCCACGAAGGCCGGCATGATGGCGCCGAACACCATGATCAGGCCGTGCATGGTGGTGAGCTGGTTGAACAGCTCCGGGTTCACGAACTGCAGGCCGGGCTGGAACAGCTCGGCGCGGATGCCCAGCGCCAGCACGCCGCCGACCATCAGCATCGTGAAGCTGAACAGCAGGTACATCGTGCCGATGTCCTTGTGGTTCGTCGCGAACAGCCAGCGGCGCCAGCCGTGCGGGTGGCCGTGGTCGTGATGATCGTCGGCATGGCCGCCGGCGTGGCCGTGGGGGTCGAGAACTGCGCTCATGGGTATCCTTTTCGCGACGGCGGTTTACTTGCGGGCGGCAACGATGGCGGCAGGCTGAACCAGCTTGCCCGTCTTGTTGCTCCACGAATTCTTGGTGTAGGTGACGACGGCGGCGATCTCGGTGTCGGAGAGCGTCTTCCAGGCCGGCATGGCGCCGTTGGCGGCGCCGTTGAGCAGGATGTTGATCTGCGCGGCGGGGTCGTTCAGCACGATGTTGCTGCCGTCCAGCGCCTTGATGGGGCCGGCTCCCTTGCCGTCGGGCTTGTGGCAGGCCGCGCAGTTGGCGGCATAGACCTTCTCGCCGCGCGCCACCAGTTCGTCCAGCTTCCATTCCTTGGTCGGGTCGTCGGCCAGCGCGGCCAGTTCCTTCTTCTTGCCCTCGACCCACTTGGCGTAGTCGGCCTGGCTGAGCACCTTCACGTGGATGGGCATGTACGCGTGCTCCTTGCCGCACAGCTCGGCGCACTGGCCGTAGTAGTCGCCCACCTTCTCGGCGCGGAACCAGGTGTCGCGCACGAAGCCGGGGATGGCGTCCTGCTTGACCCCCAGGCTGGGCACCATCCAGGCGTGGATGACGTCGTTGGCCGTGGTGATGATGCGCACCTTCTTGTTGACCGGCACGACGAGCGGGTTGTCGACCTTCAGCAGGTAGTCGTCGCCGGCGGGCTTGCCGGCGTCGGACATCACGCGATGCGCGTTGTCCAGCGTCGACAGGAAGCCTATGCCCTCGCCCTCGCCCTTCAGGTAGTCGTAGCCCCACTTCCACTGGTAGCCGGTAGCCTTGATGGTGAGGTCGGCGTTGGTGGTGTCCTTCATGGCCACCACGGTGCGCGTGGCCATGGCGCCCATTGCGATGACGATGACGAAGGGCACGATGGTCCAGGCGATCTCGACCGCCACGCTCTCGTGGAAGTTCGCCGGCTTGTGGCCCAGCGACTTGCGGTGCTTGAGGATGGAATAGAACATCACCCCGAACACGGCGACGAAGATCACCACGCAGACGATCAGCATGAAGTTGTGCAGCCAGGTCTGCTGCTCGCCGATCTTGGTGACCGGGTCGTGCAGGTTCAGCTGGTTGACCTTGGGACCGCCCGGCAGATCGTTGACGGCCCGGGCCAGGCCGGACGTGAGCAGCACGGCCAGGCCCAGCGCCAACTGCGAGCAGCGGCAGGACAGTCGCTGCCAGGGAGAGAGCATCGTCATCATCGTGGGGGGCTTCAGTTCGAGTCGATTGCGGTGTCCACCCGCGCCGGAATGCGGCGCAGGGCATGGCGAAGTTCGCGGGCGAAGGCGCCACGCAGTTCAGGATGCAGGAAGCGGCCGACGCGAACGCGCTGGCCCTTGCCGCTGAGCTGGACCAGAGAACCCTGCCCGCCGGCAGGTTCGACGTGCAGCCAGTCGGCAGCAAAGTGGGTCCGTTCGACGCGGCTGCCGATGCATTGCTCGACCCGCAGCGAGCGGCCGACCAAGGTCAGCGTCTCGCGGTCGCCGGCGTGGCGCGCGAAGATCACCATCGCCGCGCCGACCACCAGCAGTTCCAGCCCCGTGAAGGCCAGCACCACAGGCGCACCTTGCACGAAGAAGAAGCCGCCGATGAACAGCGACACGACGCACAGCGACAGATAGACCACCCCCAGCTGGCCCGGCGTGATCGAGCAGTTGCGCCTGAGCAACCACTGCAGCGCGTCGGCGCCGTCGGCCAGCGTCACCTCACGGCCGAAGACCCACGGACCCGCGCTGCGGACAGCGTGTGGCACGGGCCATGCGGCGGGAGCGAGGGTAACGGACATGAGCAGGAATCTGGGTGCAGGAACACAAACCGGGTAGGGTATACGAAGGGCAGCATTTCGACGCCAGGGCTAACCCCGCTCCCGTCCCACCCGAAAAGCCGCCGCATTCTATAGCAGCACCCCAGCAGGCCCGGCGAGCCAGACACCTGCTCAGGCGGCCTTGCGACGGGCGCGCGCCATGGCCCGCAGGTCATCCAGGGGAACTTCGGTGCGCGCAGCCATCCGCGGCCGCGGCGGCGGCCTGAAGGCGTGGCCATAGACGATCTCGAACTCCAGCGCCACGCGTCCGTCGGCGCCGGCCGTTGCGTTCAGCGCGTCCAGCAGGCGCCGGCGCCAGCGCGGCGTGCGCAGCCCTGGGTGGCGCGCAGGCGCGACGTTGCCACCGAGCGTGCGCAGCTCGTCCAGCAAGGCATCCGCATGGGGCCACGTGAGCGTGACGGTCTCCTGGTCCATCACAGGGTCCGCAAAGCCGGCCTCGACGAGCAAGTCGCCCAGGTCGTGCATGTCGACGAAGGGCGCAAAGGGCGCCGCCCAGCCCTGCTGGGTGTAGACGCTGCGCAGGCGCGTCAGCGACCCCGGCCCCAGGGTCGAGAACATCAGGAAACCGTCGACCGCCAGCACGTGGTGCCAGCGCCTCAGCACGGCGGCCGGATCGAGCGCACCGTGCAGCCCCATGTTGGCCCACAACAGCTGCGCCTGGCCAGGGCCGACGCCGTCCTCCGTCACCACCGTGACGGCAGACGACCAGCGTCGCGGTGACCACCAGGGCGGCGCCAGGCCGGCGGCCGTGGCGTCGCGCCGGGCAGCGTGGGCCTCGACGGCCAGCACCCTGGCGCGTGGATAGGCCTGCGCCAGCACCTCGTGGCTGGCGCCGAGGAAGGCACCCCAGTCGGCAACACAGTCCGGCTGCTGCTTGATGACGGGCAGACGCTCGGCCATGCGCCGCGCTACCTCGCCATGGAGCCAGGGTGCCTGCGGTGCCGCCCATAGGCGACGCAGCACACGCACCAGCGCCACCGCGTCGAGCGGCCGGGCACTGGCGCTGGCACTGGCAGCGGACACGGGGCGGGTCATGCAGGCCAGTATATTGAGCCCATGTCCTTGGCCCTTTCCACCCTGCCGCAGCAATGCGAGGTCTGCCGGCGGTGGTCGGACTGCGCCCTGTGCGCCGATTGCGTGGCTCGCTACGCGGCGCCGCGGCCGCGCTGCGCCTGCTGCGGCATCACGCTGGGCCTGCCCGCGCCGCGTTGCGGCGACTGCCTGCGTGACCCGCCGCCTTTCGAGCACACCGTCTGCGTGGCCGACTACGGCTTCCCCTGGGACGCGCTGATCGGGGCCTTCAAATTCCGCGGCCGCGCCGAGCTCGCCGGCCTGCTGGCGGCGCGACTGGTGGCCGCGGTGCAGGCCGCAGCATGGCCCCTGCCGGCGCTGGTGCTGCCGGTGCCGCTGTCCCCCCAACGCCTGGCCCAGCGCGGCTTCAACCAGGCCTGGGAAGTGGCACGCCGCGCTGCCGCGACCCTGAAACTGCCGGCCGAGGCCTCTTTGCTGCAGCGGCCGCTGGAGACGGCACACCAGGCAGAACTGGGCCGCAGCGAACGCCAGCGCAACCTGCGAACGGCGTTCATGGTCGACCCTCGCCGGCGAGCCATGCTGCAGGGCGCTCGCGTGGCGCTGGTCGACGACGTGATGACCACAGGCGCCACGGCCCGCGAAGCCAGCGGCGTGCTGCTGCGCGCCGGCGCCGCGGCCGTCGACCTCTGGGTACTGGCGCGCACCCCCGACAGGAGCTGAGCACGGTGTTCCATATCGTTCTCGTGCATCCCGAAATACCGCCCAACACCGGCAACGTCATCCGGCTGGCGGCCAACACCGGCTGCACGCTGCACCTGGTGGAGCCCCTGGGCTTTTCGATGGACGACAAGCTGCTGCGCCGCGCGGGGCTCGACTACCACGAGACCGCCGCCGTACGCCGCCATGCCTCGTGGGACGCGCTTCGGATGACAGAGCAGCCCGATCCATCACGCTGCTTTGCGTTCACCACCCACGGCGCGCGGCCATTCGCAGATGTGCACTGGCAGCCCGGCGACTGGCTGGTCTTCGGCAACGAGAGCGGCGGCCTGCAAGCGACGCTGCGCGAAAGCTTTCCGACCATGCAACGCGTACGCCTGCCGATGCGCGCCAGCCAGCGCAGCCTGAACCTGAGCAATGCGGTGGCCGTGGCGGTGTTCGAGGCCTGGCGCCAGAACGGCTACGCCGGCGGGCACTGAATTGGGAGCCTAGGCAGCGGCCAACGCGCAGACCGCGCGGCATCAGGTCTCCGCACGGGCGTCACGCGACATCAACTGCTGCATCACGCCTGCGGGAGATTGCCGCCCCTGCAGCACGGCGACCACGCCTGCGGTGATCGGCATCTCCACGCCCAGTTGGTTCGCTCGCGCCAGCACCGTGGGTGCCGTCAGCACGCCTTCGGCCACGTGGCCCAGCGATGAAACCACCTGCTCCAGGCTCATGCCCTGCGCCAGTCCCAGGCCCACGCGCCTGTTGCGCGACAGGTCGCCGGTGGCGGTGAGCACCAGATCGCCCAGGCCGGACAGCCCCATGAAAGTGCCGGCACGTGCCCCCAGCGCCACCCCAAGCCGGGTCATCTCGGCCAGGCCGCGCGTGATGAGTGCAGCGCGGGCGTTGAGCCCTGGCGCGCCGGGGCCGGCCGTGGCCGATAGGCCATCGAGAATTCCGGTGGCAATGGCCAGCACGTTCTTCACCGCGCCGCCGACCTCGACGCCAACGACGTCGGTGCTGGAGTAGACGCGCAGCGCATCGCCATGGAAGGCGACGACGGCGGCCTCGGCCAGCGCGGCGTCGGCGCTGGCCGCCACAAGCGCCGTAGGTTGGCCGCGCGCGACCTCGAGCGCAAAGCTCGGGCCCGACAGCACGCCCGCCGGCGCACCGGGCCGGACCTCGCGTGCGATCTCGTGGCCCAAGGCGCCGCTGCCGGCCTCGAAACCCTTGCACAGCCACAGTGCCCCGCGCCCTTCGCCGTGACGCTGCAACAGGCCGAGCTGTTCGCGCAGCGCGGCCATCGGCGTGGCGATAACGGTCAGGCCGTCGTGCGCATGCGCCAATGCTTCGCCGTGATGCGCGGTGACACGCAGCGCCGATGGCAGGACCACCTCGCCCAGATAACGTGCGTTGCGGCGCTCGCGCTGCAGTGCCTGCACCTGGGCGGCGTCGCGCGCCCATAGCAGTACGTCGTGCCGCGGCGCGGCGGCGATGGCCAGCGCGGTCCCCCAAGCGCCGGCCCCGAACACCGCGATCTTCATTTCACCCTCGAACGAGCGAGGGTTTCCCGAGCCGTTCGAGTTCCCCTCTGGGGACGACACGTGCGACGCACGGGTCTTGGGGCCGTCAGTTCACGCTGGTGATGATGCGCGACTCGCCGTTGCCCTGGGCCGCAGACTGGGCCTGCTGGGCTTCGAACATGGCCTGGAAGTTCACTTCCGTCAGCAGGATGGGCGGGAAGCCGGCGCGCGTGCAGACATCGCTGACGATGGCGCGCAGGTAGGGGTAGATCATCTGCGGGCAGACGATGCTGATGATGCCCTGCATCTGCTCTTCGGGGACGTTGCGGATCTCGAAGATGCCGGCCTGCTTGGCTTCCACCAGGAACAGAACCTTGTCGTTGACCTTGGTCGTGACGGTAGCGGTGACGGTGACCTCGAAGACGCCATCGGCCACGGGCGCGGCGGCCAGGCCGAGGTTGATGTCGACCTGCGGCTGCGACTGCTCGAGCAGGATCGCCGGCGAATTGGGCTGCTCCAGCGACAGGTCCTTCAGGTACATGCGCTGGATCTGGAAAACGGGGGTCTCGTCGGCCATGAGAAGGTTCCAAAGATAGACAAAGCTCGGTGCCGGGTGGCGCCGAACCGCAGCGGCGGATTATGGCGGAGCCGTCCCGGCCTTCCGACACCGCATGGGCCCGCGCGAGCAGTGCAGGCAGGCGGTCTGTCAGACTGCGCCGCTACCGCCCAGCAGCGGCAGCAGCCCACCACGCTGGTCGAGCGCGACGAGATCGTCGCAGCCACCGACGTATGTGTCGCCGATGAAGATCTGCGGCACCGTACGCCGCCCGGTGGCCGCCATCATCAACTGGCGCTGCTCAGGGTCGAGGTCGATGCGGATCTCTTCGATCTGCTCGACGCCGCGCTGCTTCAGCAGCGCCTTGGCACGGATGCAGAAGGGGCACACCTGCGTGGTGTACATCTTGACCTGAGGCATGCGGTGGTTCTTTCGGTGGGCTGATCACTACGGTGATTGTCCCGCAGCCCGCGAAACCCTGCAGGTGCCGGGCGGTTGCCTCAAGCGCCCTTGTCGCTGCCCTTGTCGCTGCCCTTGTCACCGGCCTTGGCCGCGCCCTTCTCGATGGGCAGGGTGGCTTCGCGCCAGGCCGACGTACCACCCGCCACGGCAGTGGCCTTTTCATAGCCGACCTTGCGCAACAGCGCCGCGGCACGCCCGGCGCGGGCTCCTGAGGGGCACATCAGCAGGAGGGGCAGCGTCTTGTTCGTCGGCAGCAACTTGTGGCCGTCGAGTTGCCCCAGCGGGACGTTGCGCGCGCCCGCGGCATGACCGGAGGCGAACTCGTCGGGCTCGGCCACATCGATGAGAACACCCTTTTCACGGTTGATCAGCCGCACCGCCTCTGCCGTGCCCACGCTGCCGTTACCACCACCGCCGCGCAGCATCGGCAACAGCAGCAGGCCGCCCGAGGTGGCGGCCAGCACGAAAAGGATCCAGTTTTCGAGAAAGAAATTCACCGAGCCGCCGATGCGTGAGCGCAAAACCGCGAATTATAGAATCGGCGACATGCACAAACTCGTCCTCATCCGCCACGGGGAATCCACGTGGAACCTCGAGAACCGCTTCACCGGCTGGACCGACGTGCCGCTCACCGAGACCGGTGTGCAGCAGGCGCGTCAGGCCGGGCGGCTGCTGAAGGAAGCAGGCTACGACTTCGATGTCGCCTACACGTCGGTGCTCAGGCGCGCCGTGTGGACCTTGTGGCACACGCTGGACGAGCTCGACCGCACCTGGCTGCCGGTACTGCACGACTGGCGGCTGAACGAACGACACTATGGCGCGCTGCAGGGCCTGAACAAGGCCGACATGGCGAAGCAGTACGGCGCCGAGCAGGTCCTGATCTGGCGCCGCAGCTACGACACGCCGCCGCCTGCGCTGGAACCCGGCGACACGCGCAGCGAGCGTGGCGACCCTCGTTACCGCCATCTCGACAGCGATCAGGTGCCGCTGACCGAATGCCTGAAGGACACCGTGGCGCGTGTCATGCCTTGCTGGACGGAACGCCTGGCGCCGGCCATCGTCAGCGGCCAGCGCATCGTCATCGCCGCCCACGGCAACAGCATCCGTGCACTGGTGAAGTACCTGGACAACATCGGCGACGACGCGATCGTCGGCGTCAACATCCCCAACGGCATTCCGCTCGTCTACGAACTCGACGCCAACCTGAAGCCGCTGCGCAGCTACTACCTCGGAGACCCCGAGGCCGCCGCACGCGCAGCCGCGGCGGTGGCCGCGCAGGGCGCGGTGAAGCCCGCCTGATCGATCAGGGTTCCAGCAGCCCGTAGACCTGTTCGGGCAGCACGCGCGGCAGGCCGGCGCGATCACCCAGCGGCCCGGTAATTGAGAAACCCGCCTGCGCAGTGTCGCGCCGCGGCACGCCCGGCACGGCCTTGCCGTTGGGGCCGATCAGCGCCGCCACCACTGCGCCGCGGCCAGGCTCGGCGCGGTGCACGACGACGCCGACCTCTCCGCTTTTCAGCGATACCCAGTCGCCCGGTGGGTAGACACCCACGGCACGGATCAGCGCCGCGGCGAACGGACCGCCCTGCTCCTCCTGGAAGAGCTGGCGCGCCGCCAGCTGCGGGGTCAGCGGTGTGCGCAGTGCTCGCGGGCTGATCTTGGCGGTGAAGACATCGGCCGCGCGCAGCAGGTGCGCCAACTCGCCCACCTCGGCCACGCCCCGGGGGTAGCCTGCTCCACCGCCGCGCTCGTGGTGGTCTTCGACCGCCGCCAGCCAGGCAGTGTCTTCGACGCCGCAGTCGCGCAGCAGTTGCGCCGACTGGTGCGGATGGGCGCGGATCTGCTCGAGCTGCTTCTTGCCTGGTGGCTCGTGCTGCTCGGCCATGCGCGCCTGAAGCTCGATGATGGAGGCATTCATCGTCAGCGCCGCGCGCACCACGCACTGCCGCCGCGCAGCCTCCCACCCCAGCTGCCTCGCGGTGAGCAGGCCCACCGTGGCCGTGTGCAGCGCATGTGTCAGCGCATACAGCGCAAAGCGCCGGTCGTGCTGGCGCACCGCGAGGAAAAGCGCGGCGTCCGGATGGCATTCGACGAGCGCGATGACCTCGTCGGCTAAGGCGGCGATGCGCTGCGCCAGCGTCGGCTCGCGTTCGCGGCCCATCGCGCGCAGCAGATCGTCCAGGCTCCAGACCTGCTGCTCCATGCGTTCGAACCAGGTGCGCTGGCCGACGGCGACCGCGCCGCCCGCCGTGCCGGAGCTGCCGCGCGCCTGGCGCACGGCCCGCACCTCGGCGGCGTCGGCACAGGCTCCGCGTTCGAGCAGCGCCGCCATCTGTCGGGGGTTCAGCACATGTTGGCCGGCAGCCAGCAGCAGGCGACCCTGGCTGTCGAGCACCTTGAAGGGCAGCGGTTCGCCGGCGGCCAGCAGGTCGGCCAGTTCGCTCAGCGGCACCCGTGAGGCTTCGCTTCCGCTCATCGCTCACCCTCGAGAAGATTGCGCAGCGCTGTGGCCAGCACCGGCACCACCGACACCGCGTTGCTGGCGTGCGGCACGCAGTCGCTGCTCCAGACCCGGCGCACACCGGCGGCGTGCACCTGCGCCAGCGCGTCGCCGACGAAGAGCGCGTGGGTCACCGCCACGTCGACACTTGCCGCTCCGCGCGCCAGCGCGCCACGCGCCGCCGCCGCCAATGTGCGGCCGGTGCTGGCGACGTCGTCGAGCAGCACCACCGCGCGCCCGACCACCGTGGTGTCCGGCAGCGCGACGGCCACGTCGTGATCGCCGTTGCGCTGCTTGTGGCAAACGGCATGGTCCAGGCCATGCGCCTGCGCTGCGACGCGCACCCACTGGCCGGCCTCCTCGTCGGGCGCCAGCAACAGCGCCCCCGGCACTTGCCGTGCGACGTGGGCGCCGAGCAGCGGCGCGGCCGACAAGGCCGAGCCGCGACGTCCGGGCAGCACCTCGTCCAGCGTGGCCACGCGGTGCAGGTGCGGATCGACGGTCAGCACGGCATCGAAGGCCGCCGCCAGCAGGCGGCCGAGGTGGCGCTGGCTGACGACCTCGCCTGGCGTGAACGCGATGTCCTGGCGCATGTAGGCCAGGTAGGGGCTGACGAGCGTGAGATGACGGGCACCGAGCTCACGCGCGCCGGCGGCCGTCAACAACAGTTCGGTGAGCTTGGCGTTCGGGTCCTGCAGGCCACGCAGCAGCGTCACCCGCGCGGGCAGCGTCGGCGGCAGGCGCAGGCGCGTCTCGCCGTCGGGGAAGCTGTGGCGTTCGACGACGGCCAGCGGCCAGCCCAGCGCATCGGCCAGGCCACGCGCCAGTGTCAGCTCATCGTCGAAAGCCAGCAGCATCATGGCGATGGCCCGAACTGAGGCGCGATCGGCTCGCGTGGCAGCAGCTGCTGCGCGATCAGTTCACGCAGGTGTTCGGCCAGCAGGCGACGGTCGGCGTGTTCGCTGCCCACGGGCGGCAGCAGGTGCACATGAGCGCAAAGCCCGCGCGCACTGACGACACGCCAGATGCTCTGCAAAAGCGTGGTCTCGCCCAGGAACTGCACCGCCGCGCTGAAAGGCGTGGCGGCGTCGGAAAAGCGCAGCACCACTGGCTGTACGGGCGTGCCGGTGGCCACCGCGGCCTGCAGCAGGTTGGCATGGAAGGGCAGCGGCGCATCGCCCGGCCCGGTGGTGCCCTCGGGGAACACGGCCACGGCGTCACCGGCCTTCAGGGCCTCGGCCATGGCGTGCACCACGCGCACGGCGTCGCGCTTGCGTTCGCGTTCGATGAACAGCGTGCCGGCGTTGCGGATCAGCCAGCCCAACAGCGGCCACTGCAGCACGTCGGCCTTGCTGACGAAACGTGCATGCGGCGCCGCGGCATGGATGGCCGCGATGTCCAGCCAGGAGATGTGGTTGGCGACGATCAGCGTGGCCCCCGGCCGCGGCTGGACACCACTCACTTGCAGCGTCAGCCCGACGGTACGCAGCAGACCCGCCGACCACCAGCGGATGCGCTCATGGCGCGCCTCCGCCTCCAGCACCGGGAAGCGGACCATCACCGCCATCCCGTGCAGCACGTGCACGACGGCGCGACACAGCCGCCACGCGGCCCGAAGGCTGCGCAACAGCCGACTTGCCGCACTCGGCTGACGCATCAGGTGCTACCCGCTGGCGCAGCCGGCAGTTCGTAGGCCAGCGTGCCGGCAACGAGCGTTGCGCGCACGCGACCGGGCAGGGCCATGCCGGTGGACGCAAAGGAAAACGGCGTGTGCTTGCCCTGGCTGGCGAGTTGCTGCGGTGCCACGGCCCACTCGACGGCGGGATCGAAGACGCAGATGTCGGCGACGCCACCTTCCACCAGTCGCCCGGCGCTGCTCGCCAGCGAACCCAGCGCGTCGCCCAGCACTCGCACTGGCCCATGCGTCACGCGTGCCAACGTGGTAGCCAGCGACAACCCGCTGTCCTGGCCCCAGCGCAGCGCCAGGCTGAGCAGCAGTTCCAGCCCTGTGGCGCCGGGTTCGGCCTCGCCGAACGGCAGGTTCTTCATGTCCTCGGCCACCGGGTTGTGGTCGGAGACCAGCGCGTCGATGGTGCCGTCGGCCAGCGCCGCGCGCAGCGCGTCGCGGTCGGCGCCCTGGCGCAGCGGCGGCAGCAGGCGCATGTCGGGGTTGAAGTAGCCGATGTCGACGTCGGTGAGGTGCAGGTTGTTGATGCTGACGTCAGCCGTCACCGGCAGGCCTTCGGCCCGGGCCGCACGCAGCAACGCCACGCCGGCGGCGCTGCTCAGGCGGCAAAGGTGCACGCGCGCCCCGGTCACGCGAACCATCTCGAACAGCGTGTGCAGCGCCACCGTCTCGGCCACCACCGGCACGCCCGAAAGACCCAGGCGCGTGGCCACCGCGCCCGAGGCCGCGATGCCCTTGCCCAGCCAGGCGTCCAGCGGCCGCAGCCACACCGTGTAGCCGAAGGTCGCCGCGTACTGCAGCGCGCGAAGCAGCACCAGGTTATCGGTGATGGGCACGTCGGCCTGCGCGAACCCGATGCATCCGGCTTCGGTCAACTCGGCCATCTCGGTCAGCGCCTCGCCTTGCAGGCCACGTGTCAGCGCCCCAAGTGGAAAGACGCGGCAGCGGCTGAGCTTGCGGGCACGGAACTTCAGCATCTCCACCAGGCCAGGCTCGTCGAGTACGGGGTCGGTGTCGGGCGGACAGACGAGACCGGTCACACCGCCGGCCGCGGCCGCGGTGAGTTCGCTTTCAAGCATGCCCTCGTGTTCCTGGCCGGGTTCACGCAGTCGCGCCGCGAGATCGACCAGCCCGGGAGCGACGACCAGGCCGGTGCCGTCGATGACACGCTCGGCGTCGAAGGCCGTGGCCGCGCCGATGCTGACGATGCGTCCCGAAGCGATGGCAATGTCGGCGGTTTCATCGCGGCCCGAAGCGGGGTCGACCACGCGGCCGTTGCGGATGAGGATCTTCATGCGTTCAGGCCTGGTTGCCGGCAATGGTGCTCATCACCGCCATGCGCACCGCGATACCAAAGGTGACCTGCGGCAGGATCACGCTGTGCGTGCCGTCGGCCACCCCGGAGTCGATCTCGACGCCACGGTTGATGGGCCCCGGGTGCATCACGATGGCGTCGGGCTTCGCGAGCGCCAGCTTCTGCGGCGTCAGGCCGTAGCTCTTGTAGTACTCGCCAGCGCTGGGCAGCATGGCGCCGCTCATGCGTTCGTTCTGCAGGCGCAGCATGATGATCACGTCGGCATCCTTGATGCCCTCGGCCATGTCGTGGCACACGCGCACGCCCATCGCGGCCAGATCGCCCGGCACCAGCGTCTTCGGGCCCACGGCGCGGATCTCGGGCACGCCCAGCGTGGTCAGCGCATGGATGTCGGAGCGCGCCACACGGCTGTGCACGATGTCGCCGACGATGGCCACGGTGAGCTGGGTGAAGTCCTGCTTGTAGTGGCGGATGGTGTACATGTCCAGCAGCCCCTGCGTGGGGTGGGCATGGCGTCCATCGCCGGCGTTGACCACGTGCACGTGTGGCGCCACGTGCTGAGCGATCAGGTAGGGCGCGCCGCTCTCGGCGTGGCGCACGATGAACATGTCGGCGTGCATCGCGGAGAGATTCGCGATGGTGTCAAGCAGGCTTTCACCCTTGGCCGTGGAGCTTCTGGCGATGTCGAGATTGATGACGTCGGCTGAAAGCCGCTTGGCCGCGATTTCGAAGGTGGTGCGCGTGCGCGTGCTGTTCTCGAAGAACAGGTTGAACACGCTCTTGCCCCGCAGCAGCGGCACCTTTTTCACGTCGCGGTCGTTGACGCTGAGGAAGGTGCCCGCAGTGTCGAGGATCTGCGTCAGCACGGCCCGCGGCAGGCCCTCGATGCTGAGCAGGTGGATCAGCTCGCCGTGGGCGTTGAGCTGCGGGTTGCGACGGTGCAGCATGGCGGCTACTCGGCGTTCTTGTTCGTGACGGTGAAGCTGAAGGCGCCGCCGGGTTCGCCATCCGGGGTGCGCGCCAGCGACAGGCGCTGGGTGGCCGGCAGCACGAGCCTGGCGGCGGCGAAGGCGGCGGCGATGGGCAATTCACGCCCACCGCGGTCGACCAGCACCGCCAGCGTCACGCTGGCCGGGCGGCCAAAGTCGAAGAGCTCGTTGACGACGGCGCGAATGGTACGGCCGGTGTAGAGCACGTCGTCGATCAGCAGGACGTGGCGGCCGTCGACGGCGAAGGGCAGCCGCGTCGGGTCGGTGCCCGAGGCCAGGCCGCGCGAGCCGAAGTCGTCGCGGTGCAGCGTGCTGCTGATGACGCCGTAGCCCTTCTCGCCGCCGGGCAGGCCCAGGTCCTTCTGCAGGCGTTCGGCCAGCCAGGCGCCACCGCTCCAGATGCCCACCAGCACGGCATCGGGCTTGAGCAGGCCGCGCACACCTTCGCGCAACTCGGTGTACAGCGCTTCGGCGTCAAGCTGCAGCAACATGGCCTTGGGAGTGTTGGTTCAGGAACTGGTCGAGGATGATCGCCGCCGCCGCGGCGTCGGCATCGACGGCGCCGGAGGCCAGCGCCTCGGTCGTTGTGTAGCGCTCGTCGACCTCGTGCACAGGCAGCCGGAAGCGGCCGTGCAGCTGGCGCGCGAAGCGCCGCGCGCGGCGAGTGTTCTCGTGTTCGGCCCCGTCGGGGTGGAAGGGCACGCCAACCACCAGCGCGTCGGGCTGCCACTCGCCAATCAGTGCAGCGATGGCCTTGAGGCGCGCGTCGCCGTCGACGGCCAGGGTCTTCAGCGGCAGCGCGCGCCCCAACAGCGTATTGCCGGTGGCCACACCCGTGCGACGGGTGCCGAAATCGAAAGCCAGGAAGCTGAGCGTGCGGGTGGCGACGCCTGCAGCGCCCTCAGGCATGTCCAGCTTCCTGGGACAGCATGCGCGGATCGATGCCCAGCAGCGCCAGCGCGGTGTCGTAGCGCTGCTCGATGGGCGTGTCGAAGATGACCTTCGGGTCGGCGTCCACCGTCAGCCAGCCGTTGCGGCCCAGTTCGTCTTCCAGCTGCCCGGCCTGCCAGCCGCTGTAGCCCAGTGTCACCAGCACGCGGGCGGGGCCGGTGCCTTCGGCCAGGGCCTCGAGCACGTCCTTGCTGGTGGTCATCGCCAGGCCACCCGGCACCGAGAGCGTGCTGTTGTAGGGCATGCGGTCTTCGCCCAGCTTCTCGTGCAGCACGAAGCCGCGCTCGGTCTGCACCGGCCCGCCGAAGTAGACCGGCTGCTCGGCCAGTTCTTCGCGGTCGAGCGCGAGCTCGACCTTTTCGAACAGGTTCCTGAGCTTGATGTCGATGGGCTTGTTGATGACCAGGCCCAAGGCGCCCTGCTCGTTGTGCTCGCACAGGTAGACGACCGTGCGTGAGAAGGTCTCGTCGGCCATGCCCGGCATGGCGATCAGGAACTGGTTCGTCAGATCGATGCGCGAGGCCGAGGGCATGGTTGCATTCTATTCCCGGGCCACACTACGGGCCGTGCACAAACCTGTCCATCACCCGCCGCGCCCGCTCGACGGCGCCCTCGTCTGGCTGCGCCGCGACCTGCGCACCGACGACCACGCCGCGCTGCACCACGCGCTGCGCGCCGCGCGCCAGGTGTGGTGCGTGTTTGTCTTCGACCGCGACATCCTCGACCCGCTGCCCCGGGCTGACCGCCGCGTCGAGTTCATCCGCGACAGCCTCGTCGGCGTCGACGCCGAGCTGCGTGCGCTGGCGGCCTCGCACGGCATCGAGGGCGCAGGCCTGATCGTCCGCCACGGCTGGCCGGCCGAGGAGATTCCGGCGCTGGCCGCCCGGCTGGGCGTGCAGGCGGTCTACGCCAACCACGACGACGAACCCGCGGCGCTGGCGCGCGACGCGAAGCTGCGCGGCCTGCTGGCCGACCGCGGCGTCGCGCTCCACACCAGCAAGGACCACGTGGTCTTCGAGCGCAGCGAGGTGATGACGCTGGGCGGTGGACCCTTCTCGGTGTTCACGCCCTACAGGAACGCCTGGCTGAAGAAGTGCAACGACTTCTACCTCAGCGCCTACCCGGTGGCCCGGCACGCTTCGGCGCTGGCGCCCCTGCCCCACGACGCCGCCGAGCCCGACCTGGCCGCCGGCGTTCCGACGCTGGAGTCGCTGGGCTTCCAGCGCACCAACCTGCACCAGCTGCGCTTGCCCAGCGGCCCAGCCGGCGGGCAAGAACTGCTGGACGACTTCCTCGACCGCATCGACCGCTACCACGACACCCGCGACTTCCCCGCCGTCAAAGGCCCGAGCTACCTCAGCACCCACCTGCGCTTCGGCACGGTATCCATCCGGCGCCTGGCGCGAGAGGCCATGAATCGCCGCAACGGCGGCTCGCGCGGCGCCGAGGTCTGGCTGAGTGAGCTGATCTGGCGCGACTTCTACCACCAGGTGCTGCACCACCACCCGCGCGTGGCGCACAGCGCCTTCAAGCCGGCCTACGACCGCATCCGCTGGGAGCACGGCAAACACGCCGACGAGCTGTTCGCGGCCTGGTGCGAAGGCCGCACCGGCTACCCGCTGGTCGACGCCGCGATGCACCAGCTGGCGCAGACCGGCTACATGCACAACCGCCTGCGCATGGTGGTGGCGAGTTTCCTCACCAAGGACCTGGGCCTGGACTGGCGGCGCGGCGAGGCCTGGTTCGCGCTGCACCTCAATGACTTCGACCTCGCCGCCAACAACGGCGGCTGGCAGTGGGCGGCCAGTTCGGGCTGCGACGCGCAGCCCTATTTCCGCATCTTCAACCCGGTGTCGCAGAGCGAGAAGTTCGACCCCGAGGGCAAGTTCATCCGCCGCTACCTGCCCGCGCTCGCCAGGCTGCCCGACGGGCTGATTCACGCCCCCTGGCTGGCGCGGCCAATGGACCTGCTCGCCGCCGACCTGAAGCTGGGCAGCAGCTACCCGCTGCCGGTCGTGGACCACGCCGCAGCGCGCGAGAAGACGCTGCTGCGCTACGCCGTCGTGAAGGGCCAGCCCTGATCAGGCCGAGCTGAAGGGCGGCCGGGCCTCGGGGCGGAAGCCCAGGCTTTCGTACAGCGCTTCGGCCGGCGCGTTGCCTTGCGTCACCACCAGGCGCACCACGGCCTCGTCGCCGGCGGCCATGCGGTTCATGGCGCGCTGCAAGCCGGCCCGCGCCAGGCCGCGGCGCTGCCAGTCCGGTGCGGTGACCAGCTGGGCCACCAGCGGAGTGTCCTGCCACAGCGTGACGATCGTGGCCGAGACCAGGCGGCCCTCGCGTTCGGTGACTTCCGAGACCGCCCACATCGGCACGCCCGACAAGCCGGCAAACAGCGCGCGCGCCAGGCGGCAGGCTTCGACCAGCGTCTCGCCGTCGTCGTCGACCGTGCCGCGGTAGGCCTCGAGCAGCAGCGCGCCCAAGGCATCGGCATCGCCCGAGGTCGGCGCCCGCGCGGCCGGGTCGGCGGCCACGGGCCGGTGCCGCACCGGTGCCGACAGCATGAAACGCCGGCGCGGCGTGCGGGGCGGCTTCATGCCCGAGCCTCGCTGAAGCGCGCCAGCAGTGCCGCGTGCTCGCGCCCCCAGCGCGCCAGGCCGCTGTCGTCGCCATCGAAGACACCGCGCAGGAAAGCCAGCACCAGCGCCTGCGTCGCAGCCTTCACGCGCGGGTTGAGCAGCGCGCCGCCGCTGCCGCGGCGGTCGGTGAACATGCTGTGCGAACCGCCTTCGTACACCGCCAGCCACTTGCGCGTGCCGCCGATGGCGTCGAATACCGCCACGCGGTCTTCGGCGCCGCTGTAGTAGCCGGGGATGCGGATGACGTCCTCGGTGGCGGTGACGTGCAGGCTGGGCACCGACACCGGCGCCAGGATGGCCCGCGGGTCGGCCTGGCCGTAAAAGGGCGGCGCCGAAATCACGATGGCCGCGCGCACCCGCGTGTCGTGCAGGTCGAGCACACGGCCTTCGCGCGGCACGCGCGCTCCGCTGGCCAGCAGCGTGGTGTTGGCGCCGTAGCTGTGGCCGGCGGCGACGATGCGCCGCACGTCCACGCGTGCGCCCAGTTCATCGGCCAGCAGCGTGTCGAGCGCGAAGCGCAGGTCCCGCGCGCGGTGGATGGCTTCTTCGTCGCGCGCCGCATCCTGCAGCCGGCCGACGAGGCTGAAGACATTGCCGGTCCACAGCGCGCGGTCGCTGCCCACGTGCTGCAGGTGCAGGCTGGCGATGCCGTGGCGGGCGAAGTGGCTGCCCAGCCAGCTGTAGCCGCGGCGTGACCCGCCGATGCCGTGCGAGAACACCACCAGCGGCGTGGCGCGGCGCTGGTTGGGCAGGTACAGGCGCACGGGCACTGCACGGTCGCGAGTGCGGTCCATCCAGTCGAGGTCGAGTGCACCGAAGGACTCGGTCTCTGCCGACGCTGTCGGCTCGCCGGAAACCGCCGATGCATCCGCCAGTGCCGACCGCAACGGCCAAGCCACAGCAACCGCGGCCGCCAGCCCCAGCCGCAGACAGCCGCGCCGGTTCAAGGTCATGCTGCCGTCCCCTGCTTGCTAGCCGCTGGCGGCCTTCGCCGGTGCAGCAACCGCTTCAGGCCCCGAATGGCGTCGTCGACGTAGGTGAACAGCACCGGGATCACGAGCAGGCTGAGAAAGGTGCTGGTGATGAGCCCGCCGATCACCACGATGGCCATCGGTGCACGGAAGCTCGGGTCGGTGCCCAAGCCCAAAGCGATGGGCAGCATGCCGGCGGCCATGGCGATCGTCGTCATGATGATCGGCCGTGCGCGCTTGTGGCAGGCATCGAGCACGGCTTCCAGCCGCGCCAGGCCGTGGTCACGCCGCGCCAGGATCACGTAGTCCACGAGCAGGATGGAGTTCTTCGTCGCGATGCCCATCAGCATGATGAGCCCGATCATGCTCGGCATGTTCAGAGCCGTGTGCGTGATGAACAGCGCCAGGAATGCGCCCGGGATCGACAGCACCAGCGCGCCCAGGATGGTGGCCGGCTGCACGAAGTCCTTGAACAGCAGCACGAGCACGATGTAGATGCAGAGGACGCCCGTGAGCATGGCCAGGCCGAAGCTGGCGAAGAGTTCGCCCATCGCCTCGGCATCGCCGATCTCGGTCTGGATGACCCCCGGCGGCAGGCTCCGCAGGCTGGGCAGCGCCAGCACCGCGTCCTTGACCTCGCCCAGCGGCTGCTGGTTGAGCTCGATCTCGAAATTGACGTTGCGCTGGCGGTTGTAGCGGTCGATGGCGGCCGGGCCGCTGGCGATGGACAGCGTGGCCACGTTGCCCAGCATCACCGGGCCGTGCTTGCCGGGCACCGGCAGGCGCGCCAGCAGTGAGAGGTCGCTGCGCGCCTCTGCCGGCAAACGCACGACGATGGGCACCTGGCGTTGGCTCAGGTTCAGCTTGGGCAGGTTCTGGTCGTAGTCGCCCGCGGTGGCGATGCGCAAGGTGTCGGCGATGGCCGCCGAGGTGACACCCAGGTCGGCAGCCTTTGCCGGGTCGGGGCGCACGATGAGCTCGGGGCGCACCAGGCTGCTGCTGCTGGTCACCGCACCGATGCCGGGGATGGTGCGCAGTTCACGCTCGACCACCGCGGCATGCGCGGCCAGCGCGGCACCGTCTTCACCCGCGAGCACCAGCACGTACTTCTCGGCGCTCTGGCCAAAGCCCACCTTCACGCGCACGCCGGGCAGCACGGCCAGCGCCTCGCGCAGCTGCGACTCGATGGCCTGCTTGGTCAGGCCGGGCCGGTCGCTGCGGTGGGTCATGTTGATCGTCAACGTGGCCTTGGTGACGTCGGGTACACCGCCGCCGGGCGTGAAGGTGTCGGCGCCGGTGCTGCCCGCACCCACTGCGGTGTAGACGAGCTTCACGTGCGGGTTCTGCTGCACCAGCACGCGCGCCTGCTCGGCTGCGGCCAGGCTCTGTTCGTAGCTGCTGCCCGGCGGCAGCGTCACCGTCACCTGGGTCTGGCTGAGGTCGTCGGGCGGCAGGAAGCCGGTGGGCAGGTAGGGCACGAGCAGGAAGCTGCCGACGAAGAACACGGCCGTGGCCGCCATCGTCAGCACGCGGTGCTTCAGGCACCACGCTGCCCAGCCCAGGTAGCGCTTCATCCAGCCGGGTTCCTTGTGCTCACCCTTGGGCGGCTTCAGGATGTAGGCCGCCATCATCGGCGTCAGCACACGCGCCACGACGAGGCTGAAGAACACCGCGATGGCCGCCGTCCAGCCGAACTGAACGAAGAACTTGCCCGGCACGCCGGCCATGAAGGCGGTGGGCAGGAACACCGCGATCAGCGTGAAGGTGGTGGCGATGACTGCCAGCCCGATCTCGTCGGCGGCCTCCATCGCCGCCTGGTAGGGCGTCTTGAGCACAGGCGCCCCCATGCCCCCCGAAGGGGAATGCCCGCCTTGGGGCGGCTCGGCGGCGGGCATGCGCAGATGGCGCATGATGTTTTCGATCTCGACGATGGCGTCGTCGACCAGGATGCCCACCACGAGCGACAGGCTCAGCAGCGTGATGACGTTGAGGGTGAAGCCGAAGACGTAGTGCATCACCGCGAAGGCCGGGATGATGGATAGCGGCAACGCGGTGGCCGCCACCAGCGTGGCGCGCCAGTCGCGCAGGAAGAGCCATACCACCAGCACCGCCAGTACTGCGCCTTCCAGCAGCAGGATCATGCTGCCGTCGAAGTTCTCGATCACCGGATCGACGAAGTTGAAGGCCTCCGTCACGGTGACGTCGGGATGTTCGGCGCGAAGCTTGTCCAGCGCCGCGCGCACACCGTCGGCGACATCGGTCTCGCCGGCACCGCGCGAGCGCACGACCTCGAAACCCACCACGGGCAGACCGTTCAGCAGCGCACCGCTGCGCCGCTCGGCCACCGTGTCGCTGACGGTCGCCACCTGGTCGAGCCGGATGCGGCGGCCGTCGGCCAGCGCGATTTCCAGCCGGCCCAATTCGACCGCGCTGCCCACGGTGGCGATGGTGCGCACGCTCTGCTCGATGCCGCCGACATCGGCGCGCCCGCCGGCGGCGTCCTGTTGCACGGCACGCAGCTGGCGCGAGATGTCGGCCGCCGTGGCGTTCAGCGCCAGAAGGCGCGCCGGGTCGAGTTCCACGCGTACTTCGCGGGTGACGCCACCGACCCGCGCCACGCTACCCACGCCGCGCACCGCGAGCATCGCCTTCGTCACCTGGTTGTCGACGAACCAGCTCAGCGCCTCGTCGTCCATGCGGCTGCTGGCCACGGTGTAGGTGAGGATGGGTGCGCCGGCCAGGTCGAGCTTGGCGATGACGGGGTCGCGCAACTCGGCGGGCAGGTCGGCGCGCACGCGCGCGACCGCCGAGCGCACGTCGTCCAGCGCTTCCTGCGTGGGCTTCTCGAGGCGGAACTCCACCGTGACGATGGCCACGCCGTCCTGCACCTTGGTGTAGATGTTCTTCACGCCCTGCAGCGCGGCGACGGCGTTCTCGATCTTGCGCGCCACCTCGGTTTCCATCTGCGCCGGCGCGGTGCCGGGCAGGCTGGCGGTGACGTTGATGGTGGGCAGGTCGATGTCGGGGAACTGCTGCACCTTCATCGCGCTGAAGCCCAGCACGCCGGCCAGCGTGAGCAGCACGAAGAGCATCACCGCCGGGATGGGGTTGCGGATGCTCCAGGACGAGACGTTGATCATGGCGCGCGGTCCGTTCAGCGGCTGGCGCTGGTCTTCACGGCGGGCGCGGCCGCGGGGATGACCGCCGGCGGCGCGTCGACCACTCGCACGGTATCGCCGTCGGCCAGGAAGCCCGCGCCGCTGGCCACCACGCGCGTGCCGGGTTCCAGGCCGGCGGTGATCTCGATGCGCTCGCCGACACGCCGGCCCACGCCCACCTTGGCCTGCGTGACCTTGTTGTCGGCACCCAGCTTGAAGACGTAGCTGAAGCCGTCGCGCAGCAGCACGGCGCTCTGCGGCAGCGTCAGCGCGTTGCGGCTGCCGGTCTGGAACTCGCCGCGCGCGAACATGCCGGCGCGCAGGCTGCCGGGCGCCGGCAGGTCGACGTAGACCAGGCCGTTGCGCGTGGCCACGTCGACGGTCGGCGCGACCATGCGCACCTTGCCGGCCACGGGCGGGGCGCCGTCGGCCGTCACCAGCACGGCCTGGCCCAGGCGCAGCTGCGCAAGTTCGGACGCGGCCACCTCGGCGCGCCATTCCAGCCGGCCCTGGCGGATGAGCCGGAAGAGCTCCATCCCCGCCGGCACCACCGCGCCGACGGTGGCGTTGCGCGCCGAGATCACGCCGTGGTCGGGCGCCAGCACCTGTGTTTGCGCCAGGCGCAGCTGCATCACCTGGGCGCTGGCGCGCAGGGCCTCCAACCGAGCCTGCGCCGTGCGCTCGGCGGTGAAGAACTGGTTGATCTGCTGCGCGCTCAAGGCGCCGCTGGCCTGCAGCTCACGGGCGCGCTGGGCGTTGGCCACCGCGTCGGCCAGCGTGGCTTCGGCCTCGGCGATGGCGGCGCGGGCCTGCGCCACGTCGGCACGCGGCAGTTCGGCAGCGAAGGTAGCCAGCACCTGGCCGCGCTTCACCACGTCGCCCACGTTCACGCGCACCTCGGCCAGGCGCAGGCCGTTGCTCTCGGCGCCGACGAGGGTTTCCTGCCAGGCCGCGACGTTGCCGCTGGCGCTCAGGCCCACGGCGATGTCGGCACGCTGGGCCACCGTGGCAGTGACGGTGAGCGCCGGCTTTGGCGCCACGGCGACCGCGGGCTGGCCATCGGCGGCGCGGACGGCCAGGGCCGCAGCACCCAGCGCCAGCAGGGCCATCGCGGCCACCGCCAGCAGGCCGACGCGACGCGGTGAATTGAGGAAGGCAGGCATGGTGTGGGGCTCGGTCGGGTGGTCGGGGTGCGGGCGCTTCAGCGGGCGTCGCCGCGCGCCAGCAGCGTCTCGTCGAAGCCGCCGCCCATTGCGCGGTAGAGGGTGATCCAGGCTTGCGCACGCTCGCGCTGCAGATCGATCAGCGCGGCCTGCGCCGCCAGCGCGTTGCGGCGCGCGGCTTCCAGGTCGAACAGGCTGGCCAGGCCGCCGCGCTGGCGTGCCTCGGTGGCGCGCAGCGAGGCCTCGAAATCCTGCGCCGCCAGCAGCGCGTCGGCCTCGCGTTCGGCGCTGGACTGCAGCGCAACGAGCGCCTGTTCCACCTCGCGCACGGCCAGCCGCACCTGGGCACGGTAGGCGGCCACGGCCTCGTCGTAGTCCGCCGCCGCAGCGGCCGTCGCGGCGGCACGCGCGCCGCCGTCGAAGAGCGGGAAGTTCACGGCCAGTGGCCCCAGCGTCCAGGTCGTGCCCGAAGAGCTCTCCTGCCCGGTACGCAAGGTCACGCCAGCCAGGCTGCCCGACAGCGTGATCTGCGGACGCTCTCGGGCCTGGGCCTGCGCGCGCTCGCCGGCTGCGGCCATCACGTTGCGTGCGGCTTCGGCGATATCCGGGCGGCGTGCCAGCAGCGCGGCCGGCAGTGCGGGCACGGCCAGAGGCGCAGCCACCGGCAGGCGCGCGGTGCGGGCTGCCAGCCGCTGGCGCAGTTCGGGCTCGGGCAGATCGGTCAATGCCACCAGGCCCTTGACCAGCGAATCGCAGGCTGCGCGCTGGGCCACGAGCTGACCGCGCGACTGCGCCGCGGTGGCGCGCACCAGCGCAGCGTCGGCGGGTGCCGTGAAGCCGGCGCGGGCGCTGAGCTCCGTCAACCGCGTGGTTTCGGCGCGCGACGTGGCGTCGGCCTGCGTCGGTACGAGCTGCGCCTCGCAGCTGCGCAGTGCGACGTAGCTGCTGGCGACCTCGGCCGCCAGCGCCACCTGCGCACCCTGGGCCGCAGCGCGGGCGCTGTCCAGCCGCGCCTGTGCCGCGCCGCGGCCGGCGGCGCCGGCGCCGAAGAGATCGATCTCCCACGCCGCCTGCACACCGATGCTGGCCTGCGTGGCCACCGGCGAGGCCAACTGCTGGCGACCGCGCCCGACACCGCCCGTCGCGTCCACCCGTGGCTGCAGCGCCGCCCCTGCAGCCACCCGGCTGGCGCGCGCCCGCGCCACGCGCGCTGCCACCGCTGCCAGCGTGGGGCCGGCGGCCTGCGCCGCCGCGGTCAGCGGCGGCAGCAGCGGATCGTCGAACGCAGGCCCTGCCATGGTGGGCTCGGTGCCGCCCGCGGGCGCAGCGGCTTGCCAGGTGGGGGCCGGCTGCACCAGGGCGGTGGGGCCCGCGGGCGGCACGGCCGTGCTGGCGCAAGCGGTCAGCGCCAGCGCCGCTGCCAGCACCAGACCGGTGTGCAGAGGCGCTGACCAAGACCGGGCAAGGTCGCGCAGCAGGTGAGAGTGTGGGCTCGGGTGCGGCCGACTCATGCTGCGCCCTCCCCCGCCAGCGCCACGCCGCGCCGCGCTGCCTCGGCACGCACCAGCGCCAGGCCGTAGCGCAGCAGCGCGTCGGCCCAGTCGTCCAGCGCGGCGGGGCCGGCGTTCAGGGCCGGCGCGATCTGGTGATTGATGTCGTGGCCCACGTGCAGGTGCACGCCCAGCCCCGCCAGGCAGACCACCAGACGCCTGACTTCCAGGTCGGGGGCAGCCAGCCCCAGGTGGCGCGCCAGCACGGCCGCCAGCGCATCGTGCATGGGCTTGATGCCCTTGGCGATCTCTTCCTCCCACAGCCCCGTGGGTTCCAGCATCTCGCGGAAGCGCAGCTTCATGCACAGGCGCATCTGGTCGCCTTCGCGCAGCGGTGCGACGAAGACCTCGAAGAAGCCGCGCAACACCTGTTCCAGCGTCAGCCCCGGGGCCGCGTAGCGGGCCAGGTCGGCTTCGACGTCGTTGTCCTCGGGCCCGAAGAACACCGCACGGTACAGGCCTGCCTTGTCGCCGAAGTAGTAACTGATGGCCGCCACGTTGACGCTGGCGGCCTCGGCGAGCTCACGCGTGGAGGTCCGGGCAAAACCCTGCGCGGCAAAGAGACGCAGACCGGCCTGCCTCAACCGAACGCGGGCGTCGTCGGCGGGGCCGGTGGTTTCGGCACCGATCACGGGGTGGCCCGGGGAGCTTCGAAGGGTCGACATCCGGCTGACTGTAGCCGCATGAATCAAACGTTTGTTTGAACTGCTCTGCTTACCCCGCTCGTACTCAGGGTCAACCCGTAGGCCGGTGTGTCGCGCCGTGGCTAGAAGAGCTCGACGCTGCCGTCGCGCGTGCTCTCGGCCAGCCGTCCTGCCGCCACCAGTTCGCCGTGATCGGCGACCTGGTCTCGGCCGTTCTGCTTGACGTGGTAAAGCGCCTTGTCGGCGCGCTCGAAGGCGCTGCTGGGCGAGTCGCCCGCGCGCAACGCGGTGACGCCGATGCTCACCGTGATGTGCTCGACCTGCGGAAAACAGTAGCCCGAGACATTGCGGCGCAGCCTCTCGAGCGCCGTCAGCGCGGCACCCGTGTCGACGCAGCGCATCAGGACGACGAACTCCTCGCCGCCGAAGCGGTAGAGGTGGTCGTGGAAGCGGAAGCTGCTGCGCATCAGCCGCGACAGCAGCAGCAGCACCTCGTCGCCGATCAGGTGGCCGAAATTGTCGTTGACCCGCTTGAAGTGGTCGATGTCGACCACCGCCAGCCACATCGTGCCGCCGGACTCGGGGCGGCGCAGCTCGGTGTCCGGCGCCGCGTCGTCGCCCGGCGGTGCGCCCGCCGCCGCGACGCGCAGGAAGCTGTCGTCGAAGGTCTTGCGGTTCAGCAGCCCGGTGAGCGTGTCGCGTTCACTGTAGTCGAGCAAGCCCTGGAAGTTGCGGTAGATGCGCAGGATGCTGCTCACCAGACGCAGGTCTTCGGCCGTCAGCGGCTCGGCGCTGATGATCTCGAGCACACCCACGGCCTGCCATTCGGTGGCCATCGGAAAGTAGGCTACGGCCGGTGGCCCGGGCAGCTCGAAGGCCTCTTCGCCGCGCAGGCAGGCCAGCCGGTCGGGAAGCGCCTCCAACAAGGGCAGGCTGCCGGGTTCGGCCCACAGCGGGTCGGCGCGCGCCGCGGTGTCGCCGCGCTTCATGCAGGCCCGCGTCAGCCAGCAGCGCTGCTCGCCTTCGCCGACGACACGATGGATGCCCACCTCGTCGGCCCGCAACAGGTCCATCAGCGCACCGACCAGGCTGACGTCGAGCACGTCGCGGTCACGAAAGCCGGTCAGGTCGGCCAGGTGATCGATGACGCGGGACATGGGTGTTCAGCTCAGGCGTTCAAGTCGCGGCCGCAGCGGCTCAGGCCGGCACGTCGGCCCCGGCATAGCGGGCCACCAGGGTCAGCAACTCTTCCTCCGAGTAAGGCTTGCCGAGGTAGTGGTTCGCGCCCAGCTGTTCGGCGTAGTCGCGGTGCTTCTGCGCCGTGCGAGAGGTGATCATCACCACCGGCAACTGCGCCAACCGGCTGTCGGCGCGCACGTTGCGCAGCAGATCGAAGCCATCCATGCGCGGCATCTCGATGTCCGACAGCAGCACCACCGGCCGTTCGTCTGCCAGCTTCTCGATCGCATCCAGGCCGTCCTTCGCGGTGACGACGCGGTAGCCCTCGCGCACCAGCAAGCGCTGCGTGACACGGCGCACGGTGAGCGAATCGTCGACCACCATCACCAGCGCCGCGCGCGGCGCCTCGGCTTCGTCGGTCACCGGCGCTGCCGGCGTGCCCAGCGCCAGCGCGGTACCCTGCCGCATGCGGGCACGCGCCTCTTCACCGTACAGCGCGGCCAGGGCCACGGGGTTGTAGATCAGCGACACCGCACCCGACGGCAACAGTGTCACGCCGGCCAGGCCGGGCAGTCGCGCGAGCTGCGGGCCCACGTTCTTGACCACCACTTCCTGGTTGCCCACCACCTCGTCGATATGCACCGCCACGCGCTGCGCGGCGCTGCGGATGACGACCACCGTCTGCGTGCGCCCGACGAGCCCGCCTCGGAAGCCGGCGCGCAGCATCGCACCGAGCCAGAAGAAGGGCAAGTCTTCGTCGGCATAGTGCAGCGTGCCGCTGCCGTAGGCCTGCTCGACCTCGGCGCTGGGCACGCGCCGCACGGTCTCGATCAGTGGTGACGGCACCGCGATCTGTTGCTCGCCGCAGCGCAGCATCACCACTTGCGTGACGGCCGTGGTCAACGGCAACAGCAGCTTGAAACGGGTGCCCTGCCCGGGCTCGCTCAGCGTCTCGATACGGCCGCCCATCGCGTTCACCTCGTCGCGCACGACGTCCAGGCCCACACCGCGGCCGGCGATTTCGGTCACGGTCTGCGCCGTACTGAAGCCAGGCCTGAAGATGAACTGCGCCAGTTCGGCGTCGCTGGGCGTGGCGCCGGTCTCGAGCAGCCCGCGCTGCAGCGCGCGCTCGCGAATGCGCGCCAGGTCCAGGCCGCCGCCGTCGTCGGCAAATTCCACCGCCACTTCGTTGCCCGCCTGGGCGACGCTGATGGAGACGACACCCACGGCGTCCTTGCCCTTCGCGGCACGCGCCGCCGGTGCCTCGATACCGTGCGCGACGCAGTTGCGCAGCAGGTGCTCGAAGGAGCCGGCCATGCGTTCGAGCACGCCGCGGTCGATTTCGATGGCGCCGCCGACGATTTCCAGCCGCGCCTGCTTGGCGGTCTCGCGCGCGGCCTGGCGCACCGTGCGCTGCAGGCGTTCGGCCATGCTCTCGAACTCGACCATGCGCGTGCGCAGCAAGTCGTCCTGCAGTTCACGCGTCAGCCGGGCCTGTGCGGCCAGTTCGTCTTCGCTGCTTTGCAGCGTGCGCTGCAGGCTGCGCTGCAATGTGGCCACGTCGTTGACCGACTCGGCCATGAACCGCGTGAGTTCCTGGAAACGCGTGAAGCGGTCCATCTCCAGCGGGTCGAAGCTCTCGGCGGCGGCCTTGGCAGCCTCGATGCGGGTGGCGATCTGCGTCTCGGCCTGCAGCTCGATGTCGCGCAGCTGCTTGCGCATGCGGTCCAGGCTGTCGGTGAGGTCATTCAGCGAGCCCTGCAGCAGCTTGACGTCGCTGTCGATGCGGGCGCGCGTGATGCTCACCTCACCGGCCTGGTTCAGCAACCGGTCGAGCAAACTCGCCCGCACGCGCACGACGGCGCTGCCCGCGGCGGCGCGGTCCGTACTGCCGCTCTCGACGGTGTCGCCGAGAGTGAAGCGAGTCCAGTCGATCTCGGGTGGCGGTTCAGCCAGGGGCTCCGTCGCGAGAGTCTCGACCTGCGCAGCCAGTGCGGTTTCGGTTTCGGCTTCGGCTTCGGCTTCGGCTTCGGCTTCGGGTTCGGGTTGGGGCTCGGGTGCGGTTTCGGGTTGCGCGCCGAGATCGACTTGAGCGGATGCCTCGACCTCGGGCTGGACCTCGGGCTCGGACGCAGCCTCGGCGGTGGCCATTTCAGGCGCCGCCACCTCGCCAGACTCGGCCGGCAGTGCCGGCGGTGCGCTTGCCGCGGGCAGTGCCATGCGCGGGGGCTGCGGCAGCGTGCCACCGTGTCGCAACAGCTCGAACAGAGCGCTCATCGCGTCGGCGCGCGCCATCAACGGCTCGATGTCCTCGACCGGCGCGGCACCGCGCGCGGCCAGGGCTTCGATGTCGGTCTCCAGCCGATGTGCCATTTCGCCCAGCCGCATCGCGCCGGCCAGGCGCGCACCACCCTTCAGCGTGTGCAGCGTGCGCAGGCAGGCCAAGGGCGCATCGCGGTCCAGTGGGCGGTCGAGCCAGTCGCGCAGCCGTGACTGCAGCTGTGGCAGCAACTCGTCGGCTTCCTCTTCGAAAATCGGCAGGAGTTCGTGATCGATGTCGTCGTCGACCTCGATGTCGGCCAGCACTTCCGCGGCCTCGGCCGGCAGGCCGGCACCGTGCAGCGGCAGGCGTTCGTGTGCGGCCAGGCGGTCCATCAACACCGGAGCGACCGGGCGCAGGAAACCGGCCGCAAACTGATGCAGCAGGCGCCGGATGTCGTCGGCAGCGTCACTGAAGAGCGCGGGCTCTCCCGGACGCGCGCGCCCTGCGTCGCGCGAGCGCATCAACGCATGCTCCAGCGCGCGGGCCAGCGCGGACAGTTCGCTGTAACCGACCGTGGCCGAACTGCCGGCCAGCGAATGCGCCAGCGCCACAGCGGTGTCGGGCACCGGGTGACGCGTCGATTCCAGCGCCCACTCGGCCAGCTCGGTGCAGAGCCGACGCGATAGTTCGTCGGCCTCGTTGAGATAGATGTTGAACAGCGGGATGCCGATGCGTAGCGGGCCGATGACCTTGACCTGCTCCTCGTCGTCGCCCTGGTTCTCGGCAAACCCATCGGCCAGCAGCGTGGCTTCCGAGGGCGCTGCTTCGAGCTCGAGCGCGAGGTCTGCAGCTTCTGACACGCCGGGCTCGGACCGGGCCTCGGCAACGGGCGCCGGGGCGGGCTCCTCGAGGTCGAAGACAAAGGGGCGCTCTGCGGCAGACGGTGCAGCCTCCGAGGCTTCGTAGTCGGATGCCGGCAAGGGCAGAAGCACCGTGTCCATCACCGGGTCGAAGGCAGGCGCGGGCGCGACCGGCGGCGCGGCGGTTTCGGCAACGGCGTCGGGGAACAGGTCGTCGAGCTCCGCCAGGTCGATCTCGAGTGCTTCGCCCCTTGGCATGGGTTCGGCAGCGGCATCCAGGTCGACCAAGTTGACAACGTCGACCGCCGCGGTCTCGGGCGGAGGCGGGGCGGGCTCGGCGTCGTCAAAGGCACCGAGATCGAGATCGAAGCCAGGCAGGGCTGGCCTCGCGGCGCCCGCCGCGGCGACCGGGGCTACAGGCGGGCCAAGCTCGAGATCGGCCGCGCTGGGCAGGTCGGGGACGCGCGCTGCCAGTCCCTCGAGCACGAGGGTCGGCGTTTCGGCCTCCGGCAAAAGTGGCGGTGGTGGCGCTTCGGACAACTCACCTGCATCCGGCAGTTCCGGCGCATCGGCAAGCGCTGGCAGTTCAGTCGGTTGAAGCCAGTCTGGCGCCTGTGCAGTTTCCGCAGGCGCAGCGTCTTCCGGCGATGGCTCGAAGTTCAGGGCGATGAGTTCGCCCACCGAAGGTTCGGGCAGTGGCGCAAGCGCCGACACCGCGCCTGCGGCGTCGGTGTCGGCGTCGAATACGGCCCCGTCGGCGTTGGGCGCCGGCGCGGGGGCAAAGATCGGCGTCTTCACCTCGGCTTCAGCACCCTCGCGGGCCGGCGTACCGGCGAGCTGCGGCGCGGCGATCGGCACGCGCTGGCCGTCCAGGCGCAGCGCATCGGCGGCTCGGCTGAGGTCGGCGGCGTTGTAGCCACGTTCCACGCCTTCGGCGATGGCCTCGGTCCAATCCGCCATGTAGTTCAGCGCCTCGGCGGTGAACTGGCGCAGCGGGCCGTCCATGCGCGGCGCCTGCGCCAGGCGGGCGTTGTAAAGCTGTTCACAGGCCCAGCCGCCTTCGCCGTAATCCTTCAGCCCGACCATGCGCGAGCTGCCCTTCAGCGTGTGGAAGGCGCGTCGCACCGCCGTCAGGTCGGTGGCGTTGTCGGGGGCGTCGGCCAGCCGTTCCAGCGCCGCATGGGCGTCGGCGATGACCTCGCGCGCTTCCTCGATGAAGATGTCGCGCATCTCCGCATCGTCTTCGAGACCGGTGCCGCCGGCCGGTGCGGGCCGCTCGGCCGGCAGCGGCGCGGGTGGCGGCGCGGGCGGCGCGGCCGGTGGCGACAGCGCCGCCACGGCCTCGACCAGTTCGGCACGCACAGCTTTACGTGTGGCCGCGTCGGTGTCGCCCGCCAGCGTGCGCTGCGCGCTGCCCAGCAGGCGTGCGAGTTCGGGCTGGTCGGCGGCGTAGGCACGCTGCGCCAAGGGTTCGAGTTGGCGCGCCAGATCGGTATCGTCCACGCTAGGCTGCGCGGCCAGGCTCGCGACCCCGCGCAGCTGCTCCAGCAGCGGCAGCGCCGAAGGCCGGGCCTCCACAGGCAGCGGTGCGGCGTCGTCGAAGGCGGCGAAAGCGGAGACCCGTTCGCTCTGGCCCATCACGGCACTGAGGTTGCCGGTCTCGGGGTCGAAGCGGAACAGGCTCTTGGCCAGTGCCGGCTGCACGCTGAGCATGTCGATGAGGAAGCTCAGCGCGCCGAGGTTGTCCGCCAGGCGGTCGAAGGTGCCGGCCTGCACGGCGCGCTGCGGGTCGACCTCGGTCTGCGCCAGCGCGTCGACGTCGTCTCGCATGTGCAGCGCGGCAGCCGAGGCCTGCTCCAGGCCGAGCACCGAGAGCACGCCACGCATCGACGACAGCTGCGCCGGCACCGGTATCAGCAGCTGCCGCTGAGAAGGATCCCGGAAGTACAGGTCGATCTGCTTTTCGATCTCGCTGAGCGAGGCACGCAGTTCCTGCACCACGCTGCCCATGGTCTGGCGGTCGCTGACGCGGCGGTACAGCTCCTCCATCCAGCTTTCCAGAGGCTGCGGCTCGGCACCTCCGCGCACGTCGTCGATCCGCTGCGCCAGGTGCTGCACGCGCGGTGCCAATTCGGGGTAGTCGAATTCACCGTCCTCGAGCGAGGCGTCGAGGTAGAGGATGGCGGTAGCCACCTCCATCGCCAGCGCAGGCGCAGGCGCGTCTGCCGAATCCGCGGTCTGTGCCACCGCAGCCTGCAACGACTGCCCCAGCTGCTCGCCATGTGGCAGCATGCGCTGCAGAGACTCGCCCACCAGCGCAAACTGCTCGGGCAGCACCGTCAAGCGATGCAGCTCGCCGCCGGCAACGGCCGACCAGGAGTCCTTGGCCGCCGCCACGCGCCTTCGCGCCAGCGCAATGACAGCCGGATCGAAACGGCCCAGACGCGAAGTCTCGTAATCGGCGGTGGGCTGGGCGTCGAGCTTCCAGGCTGTGCGCACCGCCGCCAGCCTGGGTGCGTCGCGTCCGGGCATGGGCGCCTTGGCATGGCTGCAAAAAAAGAGCAGGTCCTGCGCCAGACGGTCGGAGAGCTCGTCCTGGCCGTTCTCGTGCATGCGCAGCTGCGCCAGCAAGCGCGAGGCCAGGCGCTTGCTGTAGATGTCGCTCATCAGCAGGCCGCTGGCCTGGGCCTGGAACACGGCGGCGGCCAGCTGCCAGAAGGTGACTTGGTGCGCCCCTGCCGGCCCCGCGCCGCGCGCGCCAGCGGCCAGGTCGGCGCAGAGGTCGCTCATGCGGTCGAGCGGACCACGCGCGGTGTCGCTCGCCGACTGGCGCATCAGCGCCAGCGTCAGCGTCTCCATATCGCCGCGAGCGCTGTTGTCGGCGTTGCGCGGCGTGGCGGTAGCGTCTGTAGGCAGTTCCCGCCATTGCCAGTCGATCTTCCACAGATCGGCAGGGTGCACGCGGTCGGCGCCGGCCAACTGCTGCGCGGCGCGGTACTGCGGGAACAGCATCACCGGCGACACCGCCTTGCCGGCCAGTTGCCGGGCCAGGAAGTCGAGCAGCGCGAACGAAGCCTTCTCGATCGTCTCCACCGCTGCGGCATTCACCAGCGCCGGGCGCGACACCATGCGCTGCACGGCCGCCTCGCTGGCACGCAGCACGTCGGCCGCGGCCGGCAGGCCGACGAGTTCGAGCGCACCCACGCCCTGGTGCAGCTGGGCGCGCGCCGCGCGCAGCACGGCGGGGTCGACGGCGTCGACGTCGCTGCCGGCAGCGACCTCGGCCTCCTTCAGGTAGCGGCGCAGCGCCTTGTGCGCAGCCTCGAGCGAACGCCGCAACTCACCATTGACCCACGCCAGGGCGCTCAGATCGTCGGTAGCTTGCTTATCGCTCACGCTGGCAACCCACAGACCGGGAACCACCAAGGCCTTGGCCGGATCCGGCTCTGCCGGTCCGCAGCAAGAGCCCCCTCGGGGGGAGGCGACCAAAGGGAGCGTGGAGGCTTCATGAGATCTTGAAACGGGCCACCGAAGCCCGCAGCTCCTCGGCGGTGCGCGACAGTTCGCGCACCATCTGCGCCGTCGAGCGCGTACCCTCGGACGTCTGCTCGGTCACCGCGAAGATGTGCTGGATGTTGGCCGCCACGACGTTGGCCGACTCGGCTTCCTTCGAGGCCTCGGCCGAGATGCGCTGGATGAGCTCGGACAGCTCGCGCGTGACGCGGTCGATGTCGCCCAGCGCGGTGCCGGCGGCGTCGGACAGCCGCGCGCCTTCCACCACCCCCTGCGTGCTTCGTTCCATGGCGCCCACGGCGTCCTGGGTGTCGGTCTGAATCGTGCGCACGATGGCGGCGATCTGCCGCGTCGCATCACCGGAACGCTCGGCCAGCCGCTGCACTTCTTCCGCGACGACAGAGAAGCCGCGACCTGCGTCACCGGCACTCGCCGCCTGTATGGCGGCGTTCAGCGCCAGCACGTTGGTCTGCTCGGTGATGTCGGAGATCAGCTCGGTGATTTCGCCGATTTCCTGCGAGCTTTCACCCAGGCGCTTGATGCGCTTGGACGTTTCCTGGATCTGGTCTCGGATGGCGTTCATGCCGCCGATGGCGTTCTGCACGGCGTTCAAGCCGGTTTCTGCGGCGCGCAGCGACTGGCGTGCCACCTGGGCCGTTTCCTGCGCCTGCGTCGACACGTCGTTGATGCGGCCGGCCATCTGCAGCACGTCCTGGCCGGTCTCGCGGATGTCGCGCAGCTGCTCGGTCGACGCCGCCAGCAGTTCGGTCGAGGTCTGCTCGACCTGCTGCGTGGTGTCGGTGACCCGGCCCACCGTGTCCTGCACCTGGGCCACCAGCGTGCGCAGCTCTTCCACGGTGTAGTTCACCGAATCGGCGATGGCGCCGGTGATGTCTTCAGTCACCGTGGCCTGCTGGGTGAGGTCGCCTTCGGCCACCGTCTGCAGTTCGTTCATCAGGCGAAGAATGGCCGCCTGGTTGGCGTCGTTGACGCGCTTGGCTTCCTGCTCCTGGCGCTCGGCTTCATAGCGCTGCGAGTCGGCGGCCTTGGAGCGGCCGGTCTGGTCGACGACGAACAGGCGCAGCAGGCCGAAGGCGCCCGCGGCCAGCATGGCCAACGAGAGCAGCAGCGCTCCGAGGCGCCAGCCGCCGAAGCCGGCCTCGCCGGCCAGGCCCTGTTGCAGCGAATCGAGGCCTTTGCGCAACGGTTCGGAGTCGCCGATGATGATCGTCTGCGCCTCACGCGCTGCCACCAGGCCCTGCAGGTTGCCCAGGATGGCACTGGCGTCGGTGCGGGTCTTCTCGTACTGCTTCAGCAGGTCCTGCAGCTTTTCGCGTACCTGCGGTTCACGCGTGCCGGGCAGTCGCAGGTCGGCGTTGCCCGAGATCACGCCCTGCGCGATCTCGCGGAAGGAGTTCAGGTCCTTGCCGAGCAGGAACACGGCCTCGGCGCTGACGCCTTCGGTGGTGAGGAACTCGTTGGCGCTCTTGCCGATGCGCTGCGTCAGCATCACGAGCTGACCCACGGCCGAGAGCTCGGCCGCCGAGGCGCCAGCCTGCAGCTTCAGCGAAGACACGGTCTCGGCGGTTTCCAGCAAGTCGGCGCTCTGGCGGTTGATGGCGCGCAGCGCCTGGCCCACTTCGGTGAGCGTCTTCTGCTGGCCCAGCACGACGCCGGCATTCTGCTCGGCGCGCGCCACGAGTGGCAGCAGCGCGTCCAGCGCTTCCTGCTGCGACCCAGGTACGGCGGCAATGTCGCCCTCACCGGTCTTCAGGCTGCGCACGTTCTTCGCCAGGATGTCGATCGACTCCTTCACCTCGGGGAAAGCCGCGGCATTGCCCACCAGGGCCTGCGACACCGACTTGGCCAACCGTTGCGACTGCGTGGTGGCTTGTCCGGCGGCACCCAGCTGCGCGGCACTGCGGTTGCCAGCGGACAGTGCCAACACGGCGGTGATCAGCAGGCCCGCCAGGCCAGCAAAGAACAGCACGAGCATCGCACGCTGCTGACGCGCCAGAGCCCATGTGCCAATCACCGGCAGACCGCTGGTGAGAGCTGCAGCGTCGTCACGCTCGTCGGCGTGGCGGCTTTCGGGGAACTCGCCGGCCAGTTCCGACGGCGACGACTCGCTGATGATGGACCCGTCTTCCGCGTCGAGACGGCTGTGTGGGGGCACCAGCGTCCGCGGTCCGAGGTGGACTGTGGATTCCATCGGATTCGCCGGCGTGTCCAGCTCGTCGAAATTCACCGCGGTGTCGTCGTTCTCGGGCTTGGCGCCAGCGTTGCCTTTGATCCGGTCAAGGAAGCTCATCTGGTCCTCGTCATGGCTGGGGTGCAAGCCTGCGGCACACGCTGGCGTCGCGGATGGCTGCGGAAGAACGCCTTCAGGTCGTTCATGCGGAAATGGCCAGGAACTGTTCGTGGCGCACGAGTGCGGAGAGGTCGATCTCCTGCCAAATGCGGCCGGACCCGTCGCGCCACCGCGCGCCGGCAAAGGCCGGGCGCGGCGCACCCTCGGCCGGCTCGGGCGTCAATTGCTCGGCGCTGCGCAGGCCGGCGAGGCGGTCGACCAGCACCGCGCAGTTGGCGCCGAAACGCGGATTGAATGCCAGCAGCCGCGCCTGTTCGCGCACAGCGTCGCGGGCGATGGGCGCGCGCAGGCCCAGGAAGGCCGCGAGGTCGACGACGCCATACAGGCCGCCGCGCAGGTTGGCCACGCCCATGAACCACCTCTGGCTGTGCGGCACAGGCAGCACCGTGCCCAAGGCGAAGATCTCGCCAGCGGTCGACAGAGGGAACAGCAGCCCCTGCCCCTCGCACTCGACGGCCAGCCACGACAGCGCTCGCTCTTCGGTGCGCGCCTGCCGCAACCGGTCGGCCAGACGGCTCTGCAGTTCGCGCAGGGCTTCGCGTTTGGCCATCAGTGGGTAGCGCCGCGCATGGGCATCAGTCGAAGGCCTTGATCTTGGCGGCCAGCTCGTCGCCATTGACAGGCTTGACGATGTAGTCGCGTGCGCCCTGACGCATGCCCCAGACCTTGTCGGTTTCCTGGTTCTTGCTGGTGCACATGATGACGGGCACGTCGGCAAAGCGCGGGTCGCGCGTGATGCTGCGGGTGAGCTGGAAGCCATTCTGGCCGGGCATCACCACGTCCATCAGGACGAGGTCGGGTTTCTCTTCGGCCAGGCGGCGCATCGCCTCTTCGCCGTTCTCGGCCGTGCGCACGGCGTAGCCCTTCTTGGTCAACAGCGACGACAGATGATGCAGTTCTGTCTTCGAGTCGTCGACGACGAGGATCTTGTGGATCGGCATCGAGATGTTCCTTGGGTGGAGTCGCGTGCGGACGCGTCAGGACGCTCCGCGACGGTGGACGTCGACGGCGCGCAGCAACTGTTCCTTGGTGAAGGGCTTGGTGAGGTAGTCCTGCGAGCCCACCATGCGCCCACGCGCTTTGTCGAAGAGTCCGTCCTTGCTGGACAGCATGATGACCGGCACGTGCGTGAACTTGGGGTTGCGCTTGATGATCGCGCAGGTCTGGTAGCCGTCCAGACGCGGCATCAGGATGTCGCAGAAGATCAGTTCGGGCAAGTGGTCATTGACCTTGGCCAGCGCGTCGAAGCCGTCCTCGGCCAACACGACATCGTGCCCGCCCTGGCGCAGGAAGATCTCGGCGCTGCGCCGGATGGTGTTGCTGTCGTCGATGACGAGCACCTTCGCACCCGCCGCTACGGCAAAGGTCTCCGCCGCGCCTGCCTCAGGCCCCAGTATCTCCAAGCGCTGTTCTCCTCAAGCCCTACGCCGACAGGGAACCCGACCCACTGGCCGCAGGTTCAGATCTGGACCATCTCGAAATCTTCCTTACGCGCACCGCACTCGGGGCAGGTCCAATTCATCGAGACATCGGCCCACGCCGTGCCGGCAGGGATGCCGTGCTCCGGATCACCGTCGGCCTCGCTGTAGATCCATCCGCAGATCAGGCACATCCAGGTACGCGGTTCGCTCACGATATGACTGTCACCTCACTACAATGGACGCGGATTGTAGCCACGCATTTCCTGGGTTTTCCGAGGAATTGTGAGGACCTACAACCTGTTCTTCAGAGTTCACTGGAGCTTGGACAACACCGTCCCTTCTTCACGATTTCACCGCGAACATTCGCGCTCAGGCCGATTGCCCATGACCCCCGAACCCCTACCGGCCACGGCCACCGACGACCCCGCCGCCGAGCCACCGCCTCCGGCCTGCGTGATGTGCTTCAACGCCAGCGACCCCAGCGGCGCCGGCGGCATGGCCGGCGACGTGGCCACCATCGCGGCCATGGGCGCACACGCGCTGCCTGTGGTGACCAGCATCGTGATGCGCGACACCGCCGACACCTTCGACCAACACGAGATCGACGCCGACGCCGTAGCCGAGCAGGCCCGCACCATCCTCGAAGACGTGACCATCTCGGGCTGGAAGGTGGGCTTCCTGGGCAACGCCGACAACGTCTCGGCGGTGGCTGAGGTGCTGTCCGACTACACCGAGATCCCGCTCGTGGCCTACCTGCCCAACCTGAGCTGGATGGAGGAAGACGCGCTGCAGCCCTACCTCGACGCCTTCCGCGAGCTCATCCTGCCGGCCACCGAGGTGCTGGTGGGCAGCCACAAGACCCTGCAGGACTTCCTGCTGCCCGAATGGGACAACGAGCGCCCGGCCTCGGCACGCGAACTGGCGGTGGCCGCCGGCGAGCACGGCACGCGATACGTGCTGGTCACCGGCATCATGCTCGCACCCAAGGCCGGCGCGCGGGGTGGCAACAGCACGGCCGGCACGCCACCCGAGCAGTACATCGACAACGTGCTGGCCTCACCACAAGGCGCCATCACGGGCGAGAAATTCGAGCGTTTCGACGCGGCCTTCATGGCCGCAGGCGACACCCTGTCGGCCGCACTGGCCTCGTTGCTGGCCGCCGGCAGCGAACTGCAGCCGGCGGTGGGCGAGGCGCTGAGCTTCCTCGACCAGAGCCTGGACGCCGGCTTCCGCCCCGGCATGGGCCACATCGTGCCCGATCGCTTCTTCTGGGCGCTGCCCCCGCCCGAGGAAGGCGAGGACGGTGAAGGCAACGGGATGCCCGAACCCGAGCCGGAAGACCTCAAGGGCAAAGGAACGCCCCGCCGAGTACATTGAGCCCCAGCGATCTGAGCCCCCAAGCTCGCTAGTGCTCGCTACCCCCCGAGGGGGCCGTCCGTCAGCGGCCCGGCAAAGCCGGTTCCGCGGCGGGTACATTGAGCCCCCAAGCTCGCTAGTGCTCGCTACCCCCCGAGGGGGCCGTCCGTCAGCGGCCCGGCAAAGCCGGCTCCGCGGCGGGAAGCTTGATCTGAAGTACACCACATGACTACCAACGACGAACTCTTTGCGCGCGCGCAGCGCGTCATACCGGGCGGCGTGAACTCGCCGGTGCGGGCCTTTCGCGCCGTCGGCGGCACGCCGAGGTTCATCCAGCGCGGCCAGGGCGCCTATATCTGGGACGCCGAAGGGCAGAGGTACATCGACTACATCGGCAGCTGGGGGCCGATGATCCTGGGGCATGGCCACCCGGCGGTAGTCGAGGCCGTGCAAAGGGCGCTGCTCGACGGCTTCAGCTTCGGGGCGCCCACCGAGCGCGAGATCGAACTGGCCGAGGCCATCATCGCACTGGTGCCCGGCTGCGAAATGGTGCGGCTGGTCAGCAGCGGCACAGAAGCCGGCATGAGCGCGCTGCGCCTGGCGCGCGGCGCCACCGGCCGCACCAAGTTCATCAAGTTCGAGGGCTGCTACCACGGCCATGCCGACCCGCTGCTGGTGAAGGCCGGCTCGGGCCTGGCCACCTTCGGCTTTCCCACCAGCGCCGGCGTGCCGGAAGACGTGGTCAAGCACACGCTGGTGCTGCCTTACAACGACGTCGCGGCACTGGAGCAGGCCTTCGACACGCACGGCAGCGAACTGGCCTGCGTGATGATCGAGCCCATCGCCGGCAACATGAACTTCGTGCGCGCTTCGCCGCCCTTCATGACGCGGCTGCGCGAGCTGTGCACGGCCCACGGCGCGCTGCTGGTCTTCGACGAGGTGATGTCGGGCTTCCGCGTCGCCCTGGGCGGCGCGCACAGCGTCTACCAGCAACTGATCCCGGGCTTCAAGGCCGACGTCTTCGTATTCGGCAAGGTCATCGGCGGTGGCATGCCCTTGGCGGCCTTCGGCGCCAGCAAGTCCATCATGGAACAGCTGGCACCTTTGGGCCCGGTGTACCAGGCCGGCACGCTGAGCGGCAATCCGGTGGCCACGGCCTGCGGCCTGGCGACGCTGAAAGAGATCACCAAACCCGGCTTCTTCGATGCGCTGACCGCGCGCACGCAGGCGCTGGTGGCCGGGCTGGAAGGCGCGGCGCGCGAGGCCGGCGTGCCCTTGGTCGGCGACAGCCAGGGCGGCATGTTCGGCTTCTTCTTCGCAGATGAATTGCCGCAGAACTACGGTGTCGTCATGGCCACCGACAAGGAGCGCTTCAACCGCTTCTTTCACGGCATGCTGCAGCGCGGCGTCTACCTGGCGCCGGCGCTCTACGAGGCCGGCTTCGTCAGCGCCGCCCACACGGCAGACGACGTAGCCGCCACGGTGCAGGCGGCGCTGGGAGCCTTCAAGGCATTGCGGGCCTGAGGCCCCGGGCGGTCGCTATGAACCCGCGGCCCGCCGTCCCGCCTCCGGCTGCCGCGCTGACCTGCGGCAACTGCAGCCAGGCCATGCGCGGGCTGCAACTGCCCGGGTACTACGGCAAGACGGTCGAACTCGACCTCTGCGCCGGCTGCCATCTCGTCTGGTTCGACCTCGTCGAGGCCGCGGGCCTGCCGGGCCCGGCACTGCTGACGCTGTTAGGCGAGATGGCAGCGGCGCAGACGCTGGCGCACACGCCGCTGCGGCCCGCGCTGTCCTGCCCCCGCTGCCGCGGCGCCGTGCGCACGGTGCACAACCCGTCGCGCTGGGGGCATTCGCTGCAGCTGGAATGCCTGCAGCGGCACGGCGCCTGGCAGCCCTTCGCGCAGTTCCTGCAGCAACGTGGCCTGGTGCGACCGATGACGTCAGCCGACCGTCACCGCGCGTTGCAGCGCGACGGCGCGCTGCACTGCGTGAATTGCGGCGGCGCCGTCGGCGCCACCGACACCACCTGCCCCTGGTGCACGTCCGTGCCCTCGGTCGTCGACGTGGCGCGGCTGGCCCACGCGCTCGACCCCGAAGGCGCCACGCAAGCACACGCCGTGCACCGGCAGCGCAGCCAGGCCGGCGCGCTGAACTGCGCGGCCTGCGGCGCGGCGCAGCCGGCCGACGCGGCCTGGTTGTGCACAGCCTGCGGCGCCACGCTCACCGCGCCCGGCCTGGCCGAGGCGCACCGTCGCGTCAGCGAACTCGGGCCCGCGCTCGCCGCACACGCCGACCGGCCCGCGCCGCACGTGGTGAAGGCGCGTCTGGCTCGGCAGCAGCCCGCGCTCGACCGCCAGCGCAGCCGCGCTGCCGAGATGCAGGCCGAAGCAGACGAGCGCCTGGGCCGCACGCCCGCGGCGCGCCGCGAGGTCGACGACGCGCTGGCCTCTTGGCTGATGGACGCTGCACTGACCGCGGGCCGCGCCGCCATCGAAGCCCTGCGCCGCGTCTTCGGACGCTGAGCCTGCGCGAATTCAGGCCGGTGACGAACGCAACCCGTAGGCCTTGCCGCCGACGAACAGGTACTCGACCCGCAGCACCGCATCACCCTTCTCGCCAGTGAAGGTGAAACCCAGCACCGCGAGGCTGTCGCCATTCCGGATCTCGGGTACGGCCCAGGCATTCATGCGCGACAGCGGCGCCAGCTCGATCTGCCAGCGGCGGTCCTTGCGCGTGGGCAGCTGGGCGGCCTTCAGCAGGGCCGGGCCGTCGACGCCGGCCGACTGCGCCGGCAAGGCGCGTGTGGCCAGGTCGGCCGGCAGGCGCAGTTCGGCGGGCAGATCCAGCTCCAGTTCGGCGTGCGGGTTGGCCCAGCGCACCTTGGCGGCCTTGCCTTCCAGGTAGATCGGCCGGCCCTGGTCGAAGCTGCTCCAGCCGTGGTGCGCGTGCGCAGCAGGCAGCGCCAGAAGGCCGGCGCTGGCGATGAAGTGGCGTCTTTGCATGGCTTCAGTGCTCCTCACAGATAGGCAATCCAACGGCCACAGATGATGGCGCCGAGCCACAACCCCAGCGACAGCACGGTCAGCGCACGCGCCAGGCCGTCGTGCCGCGCCAGGCTGCCACGGGTGTGGAAGACGGCGGCGTTCAGACCGGCCAGCGCCACCAGCCCCAGCTTGAGCAGGAAAGCGCGGTTGGCCAGCATGTCGTTGGGGTTGGCGGCAAACATCAGCAACCCGCTCATCGCCACCAGCGCAAAACCCGCCAGCGTGACCGGCAGTGCCAGCCGGGCCAGCGCGGCCAGCGGCAGCGCCGGCGCTGCGCCCCAGACGCGCAGCTCCACCACCACCAGGCTGCCCAGCAGCAGCGCGATGCCCACGATGTGCAGCACCTCCAGCGCCGGGTAGGCCCAGGAACTGCTTGCCAGCCAGGGAATACCGCCGAAACGCGGGAACACCATTGCCGACCCCATCAACACCCGAACCTAAAATTCATCACATGCATGTTCACATTCTCGGCATCTGCGGCACCTTCATGGGCGGCGTGGCCGCATTGGCCCGCGAAGCCGGGCATCGCGTGACGGGCTGCGATACCAACGTCTACCCGCCGATGAGCGACCAGCTGTGCGCTTTGGGCATCGATCTCGTCGAAGGGTTTGCTGCTGACCAGCTGGCACTGCAGCCCGACGTCTTCGTCGTCGGCAACGTGGTGACGCGCGGTAACCCGCTGATGGAAGCGGTCCTCGACGCCGGCGCGGCCTACACCAGCGGGCCGCAATGGCTGGCCGAACACGTGCTGCACGGTCGCCATGTACTGGCCGTGGCCGGCACCCATGGCAAGACCAGCACGACATCGATGCTGGCCTGGATCCTGGAACACGCGGGCCTGCAGCCGGGTTTCCTGGTCGGCGGCGTGCCGCTGAACTTCGGCGTCTCGGCCCGCCTCGGTTCCGTCGAAGCGGCCCCGGAGGGCCGCGTGGGCAAGACCTTCGTCATCGAAGCCGACGAGTACGACACCGCGCTCTTCGACAAACGCAGCAAGTTCGTGCACTACCGGCCACGCACCGCGGTGCTGAACAACCTGGAACACGACCACGCCGACATATTCCCCGACCTGGCCGCCATCGAGACGCAGTTCCACCACCTCGTGCGCACCGTGCCGTCGACGGGCAGACTCGTGGTCAACGCGCGCGACGAGGCGCTCAGACGTGTGCTGGCGCGCGGCTGCTGGAGCGAAGTGCAGCGTTTCGGCACCAAGCGCGAGGAACCCGGCGGCCTGTGCGCCCGCGGCGAGCCGCAAGCCTTCGACGTGTTGCGCGGCAGCCTCAAGCTGGGCCATGTCCAATGGCCGCTGCTGGGCGAGCACAACCAGATGAATGCGCTGGCGGCCATCGGGGCCGCCGAGCACGTGGGTGTGGCCCCTGAAGTGGCTTGCGCCGCGCTCGCCAGCTTCCAGAACGTACGGCGCCGGCTCGAACTTCGCGGCGAAGCCTCGGGTGCGAAGGTCTACGACGACTTCGCCCACCATCCCACGGCCATGCGCACCACTGTCGACGGCCTGCGTCGCAAGATCGGCCATGGCGGGCGCATCCTGGCCATCTTCGAGCCGCGTTCGAACACCATGAAACTGGGCGCGATGAAAGCCCAGCTGCCCTGGGCGCTGGAAGAAGCCGACCTCAGCTTCTGCCTGCAGGGCAACTACGGGTGGAGCGCGGCCGAGGCGCTGGCGCCGCTGGGCAGCACCGTGGCGGTGGCCGACAACGTCGACACTCTGGTGGCCGCTATCGTGAAGGCCGCGCGCCCCGGCGACCACCTGCTGTGCATGAGCAACGGCGGTTTCGGCGGAATTCACGACAAGCTGCTCGTCGCGCTGAAGGCGCGGTGACCCCTTGGGTCGGGCCGGTCGGACGCGACGGGCTTACCAGGCGTCGACCTCTGCCCGCTGCCGCGCCTGCAGCGCCAGGCGGCGCTGTTCCCGTTCGGCGTCGACGGTCCAGCCCAACCGCTGGTACAGCGCGGCGCGCTGCCGCTGCAGCTTCAGGTCGGCGGGGTCGTCCTTCAGCTGGGCTTCCACCGCCTGCAGGGCCAGACCCAGGTGACCGGCCTGCTCATGCATCAGGGCCTCGAGCGCTCGGGTCATCTTGTCGCCGGGCGCGGGCTCCCACCGCTTGGCCTCGCCCACCGCCTGCCATGCCGGGCCCCAGGAGGCGCCGGCCCGGTGCACGTCAGCGCGCAGCCGTTCGATGCGCGCCAGGGTCTCGCGCAGGCCGGCGATGCGCTTCTTCTCGGCTTCCTGCGCCGGGCGTGCCTCGGGCTCGTCGGCCGAGGCCGCCGGTGGCGCGCCCAGCTGCTGCGCCACGGCTTCGGGCGCCGCCAGGCGCCGCGCCTCGTCCAGCAGGGCCAGCACGGCTGCCGTGCGGCTGAGGTCAGCCGTCGGGGACGCCGTTGAAGCCGGCCTGACCTTGGGCCACACGGCACTGGCCAGGCCCGCGGCTGCGGCGGCGTCCAGGGCCTGCTCGAAGACCACGGCGGCGTCCTGCGGCCGTTCGGCCCGCAGCGCGGCCAGCAACTCGGCGCGTCGCGTGGCCACGGCGGCCTGGGTGTTGCCGCGCTGGTCGCGCACGAAGGCCATACGGCTGTCGAAAAGCGTGTCGGCCAGCTTGTCGACATCGCTGCGTGCGTCCTTCACCGGCTGCGCCTTGGGCTCGACGTTGGTCACCCGGGAGGGCGACGCACCGGGCAGGTAGACCAAGGCCTGGCGACCGATTTCGCGGTTCTCACCGTCGCGCACGATCAGCGTGCCCAGGATGTGCGCCGGCCGCGGCTCCAGGCGGGCCAGTTCGTCGGTGGTGGTGTCCTGCAGGTAGATCGTTTCCTCACGGCCGCCCTTGAGCTGCAGGTCGGTCGCCGGCTTGCCGAAGAAGCGCTCTCGCAGGCTGGTCCGCATCGGCAGTGGGCGCGGTGTCTTGAACGCTTCCGACAGGTGCAGCGGCAGGTGCGTCAGGCTCTTCAGCACCTCGGCTTCAGGGGCCGCGACGTGGCGCACCGCGAAGGTCTTGCCTTTCGGCAAGGTGATCACGCGACCGGTGATGCCGTTGCTCCCGCTGCCGTCATAGAGCAGTTCGCCCGACTCGTGCACCAGGGTCACATCGCCGCCGCCCACCGCGTCGCCGAGATCGCCGCCGCTGGGCGCCAACACGTGCGCCGTGAGCGGGGCCTTGAGGTCGATCGTGAAGCGCTGCACCAGCATCTGGCTGCGGGCCGGGCCGGGCGTGGTGGGCGACGCCGGCCATTCGGCGCGTTCGTCCATCGGCACCACCGCGGCGGTCTCGGGCAGGAAGACGTGCACCGCCCGCTCGAGGCGGGCCTCGACCTTCACGTCGCGGTCGGCATGCGGCGTCAGGTTCACCGGTGCCCAGCCGCTGTTGGCCGTCATCAGCACGGGGTCGGTGCCCAGGCCGACGCCCAGCCATTCCAGCCGCACTTCGAGCGTGGCGTCCCCCAGGTTGGCAAAGCCCAGCGTGTAGGCCACCTCGGCCACCGTGCCGGGCTTGAGCGCCAGGTCGAAGCTCATCTCGCCGCCGGGCTCCAGGGCGGCATTGCGGCGCGCTTCCATCGCGGCGACGTGGGTTTGCGCGGCCAAGGCCACCGCCTGCACGCTGAAGGTGCGCGACAGGCTGTCCTTCGCCTGATGTCGCACCCAGATGCGCAGCCGGCTGGCCCGGGCCGGCGCCTCGACGAAGTGGCGCTGCGTGACGGCGGGCTTCAGCTGCAGCGAGGTTTCCAGCCGATGCTGCCGGAAGACGCTGGGCGGCGCCGGCTGGATGAGGGTGACAGGGATCGAGAACACCGGCCCGAGCGTCGGCCGAGCCGCCGGCAGCGCATCCACCTGGCCCACGTGCAGCGAGCCGATGGCCCCGGCAGGGGCCGGCGGCACGTCGACCACCAGGGCCACCGTGCTGGCGTTGCTGGTCAGGTGCAGCGTCTTCGGGGCGGTGATCCAGGGCACCGAGGGCTTCAGGCGAAGGTCGCTCTCGAAGGCCACGCGGCGCGCCGGCGGCACGGCTTCGGGCCACACCGGCGTGACGCGCACCGACACGCGCTGCCGTGGCTGGATGATGGCCTCGCGCAGCAGCAGACCCCGGGCCTTGCTGGTGAAGGTGCCCCGGTTGACCTCCAGGTCGTAGAACGCGTCGAAGGCGGGTGCGGCCTGCAGATCCTGCAGCTTCTTCCAGGCGCCGGGCGCGTTCACCAGGCCGCTGCCGCGGGTAAGCGGTTCTTCATGTGGCAAGGGGTTGGCGCCCCCGATCAGCGCCGCGCGCAGCCGTGCAGCCGGGGCCTCCAGCCGTGCTTGGCGCGCGGCGCTGAGCACCAGCGCGGCCACGCCGGCTGCCGAGGGCGACGACATCGAGGTGCCGTTCTTCAGGCCGGCGCCGTGAAGCGTCTCGGTGGACACCGATGCAATCGCCGCGCCAGGCGCCATCACGTCGACACCGAAGTCACCGTCCTTGGTGGGCCCGCGGCTGCTGAAGGCCTGCGCACCGGCGCGTGACGGCGCCAGGGCGCTGTACAGCGCGGCGCCCATCTCGGGCGACATGTAGGCACCCACGCCCAGCACGCGGCTGGCCTCGGCGCCGGCCGACCCGGCCGTGCCCAGTGCCGGGCCGTCGTTGCCGGCCGACATCACCACCAGGATCCCGTACCGTTCGACGAGGGCGTTGAACATGCGACTGGAGGCGTTGCGGCCGTCCTGCAGCAGCGAGCGCCCGCCGTAGCTGACGTTGACGATGTCGGCCTTGTGCCGGGCCAGCAACGCGCCGGCCCGCAGGTAGACCAGGTCGTTGGAGGTGGTGCCGTTGCGCCGGTTGCCGATGTTGATCGACAGGATGCGTGCGCCGGGTGCGATGCCGTCGCGCCCGCGTTCGTCGGGGTTGTGTCCGGCGGCGATGGAGGCCACGTGCGTGCCGTGGTCGCCCGTGACGGTGACGATCGACAGCATCTGGCCGCCGTCGTACACCTGAACGCCGAAAGTGGTGTGCGCGATGTCGCCGAACGAGCCGTACTCGCCAGCCACGCCGAAGGGCTGCAGCACGCGCTCGTTGCGCAGGTCACCGTCCTCGTCGGTGTCGATCACCGCGCGCCACTGGTTGCCGTCGTGCCACAGCACGCAGTCGTGCAACGCGCCGGCGTCGGTGCCGGCCTTGCCGTCCTCCAGCGCCGTGCGCGCGGCGTGGCGGGCCACGCGGTCGCGCTCGGCACGGGTGCGGTCTTCCGGGGCCTTGGCCAAGGCCGCCTTCAGCGGAGCCGCCTCGGGGCTGGCGGCACGGGCGGCGGCCTGCAACGACGCAGCGGCGGCCCGCGCGGCGGCGCGGCGGTCGTTCACGCGCCTGAGCACCGCGCCGTTGAACAGCTCGGACGCGGGCTTCAGGCCCAGGCGGAAATCGCCCGAGGGGTTGACCACGCCTCCCGGCAGCGTCAGGGCGCGGCCGCTCAGGCCGGCCAGGCGGCCGTTGGCGTCGGGCTTGCGGCGGGTGCGCATGTCGACATCGCCAGAGCCGGACGCGTCGATGATGTCGACCACCTTGCGCTCGCCGGTGGTGGTCACGGCCATGCCGGCAGCGGCCGGGTCGACCCCGGTGTCGAAGATGCCGATCAGCACGCCGCGGCCGTCTGCATTGGGCAGAAGCCTCAGAAACTGGTCGGCGCCCACCTCACGCTTGGGTATCAATGCAGAGCGCAGCGTGGCCAGGTCGGGCTCGGCCGTGGGCGGCGCCGTCGCGGTCGCCGCGACGGACAGGGGGGGCAGCAGGGCCAGCTGCAGGGCCAGCGCCAGGGTGCGCAGCAGACGGAAGGCGGCAGGGCAGGTCATCTCGGCGGTTTCGGGTCAAGACGCAGGGGCGCTGAGGTTAACCGCCCTCGTCTCAGGCCGGCGCGGGCGGGTCACAACAGACCCGCCCTCGCGCTGTGGAGACAGGCGGTCACGGGGCATGCGCAGATAGACTCGGTTCATGCTCCCTTTCACGAACTTTGATCGAATGAAGCCATGCGACTGAAGAACAAGATCTGCATCGTCACCGGCGCCGCGCAAGGCATAGGCGCGGCCACCTGCAAGCGTTTTGCCGAAGAGGGCGCCATCGTCGTCGGCTGCGACCGGCGCGCCGAACTCGTCAGCGAGGCCTACGAACGACACGACGTCGACGTCACCGACCGCGTGGCCGTGGACATGATGGTGGCCGAGGTGCTGCGCCAGCACGGCCGCATCGACGTGCTCGTGAACAACGCCGGCATCACCAAGGATGCGCGGCTGGTGAAGATGACGCTGCAGCAGTTCGACGCCGTCATCGACGTCAACCTGCGTGGCGTCTTCCACTGCGCGCAGGCGGTGGCACAGACGATGATCGAGCAGGGCGCGGGCGTGATCCTCAACGCCAGCAGCGTGGTGGGCATCTACGGGAACTTCGGCCAGACCAACTATGCGGCGGCCAAGTTCGGCGTCATCGGCTTCACCAAGACCTGGAGCCGCGAACTCGGCCCCAAGGGCGTGCGCGTGAACGCGGTGGCGCCGGGTTTCGTCGACACGCCCATCCTCAGCACCATCCCCGAGAAGGTGCTGCAGCACATGAAGGACCAGGTGCCACTGGGCCGCCTGGCGCGGCCTGAAGAGATCGCCAGCGTCTACGCCTTCCTGGCCAGCGACGACGCCAGCTACATCAACGGTGCCGTCATCGAAGTCTCGGGCGGCATGACGGTCTGAGGCCGGGCGACCCGGCGCCAACGGCGACAATGCCGCTGATGTACGCATTGTTCGATGACGCAGGGAAGTTCCACGCCGGCCGCCTGATGTCCGAAGCCGAGACTTCGGTGCAGGTGGAGCTCGATTCCGGCAAGCGCGTGAAGGTCAAGTCGGCCAACGTGCTGCTGCGCTTCGACAAGCCTGCCCCCGCGGCGCTGCTGGCCGGAGCGCAGGCCGCCGCGGGCGAGGTCGAGCTCGACCTCGCCTGGGAGTTTGCGCCCGAGGGCGACTTCCACTTCGCCGACCTGGCGCGCGACTACTTCAGTGCTGCCGCCGGCGCCGAACAGCAGGCGGCGATGCTGCTGCGCCTGTTCGATGCGCCGCACTACTTCCGCCGCCTCGGCAAAGGGCTGTTCAAGAAGGCCCCTGAGGAAACGGTGAAGGCGGCGCTGCTGGCCATCGAGCGCAAGAAGCAGGTCGCCGCGCAGATCGACGCCTGGGCGGCGGAACTCGCCGCCGGCAGCTGCCCGGCACCGGTGCGCGAGCAGCTCTACCGCATCCTCTTCAAGCCCGACAAGAACGGCCCCGAGTACAAGGCCGTGGTGCAGGCCGCCAAGGCCGCGCAGCGTGCGCCGCTGGACCTGCTGACCGCGGCCGGCGCCATCGCCAGCCCGTACCAGTTCCACTGGCAGCGTTTCCTTTTCGACCAGTTCCCCAAAGGCTACAAGTTCAGCCCCGGCCTGACCGTGCCGTCGATCAAGGACGAGTTGCCGCTGGCCAGCGCGCAGGCCTTCTCGATCGACGATTCGCACACCACCGAGATCGACGACGCGCTGTCGGTGCAGGGCCTGGGGACCGGTACCGTCGTCTTCGGCGTGCACATCGCCGCACCCGGGCTGGCCATCACGCCCGACTCGCCGCTGGACAAGGTGGCGCGCGAGCGCCTGTCCACCGTCTACATGCCGGGCTGGAAGATCACCATGCTGCCCGACGAGGTGGTGCAGGCCTACACGCTGAGCGCCGGTCGCGACTGCCCGGCCATCAGCCTGTACGTGACGCTGGACGAGGCCACGCTGGAGGTGCGCAGCCACGAAACGAAGCTGGAGCGCGTGCCCATCGTCAGCAACCTGCGCCATGACAAGCTCGACGACGTGATCACCGAGGCCACGCTCACCGGCGACGGGGTTGCGGCTGACGCGACCGACTACCCGCATGCCAGCGAACTCGCCTTCGCCTTTCGTCTGGCCAAGGCGCTGAAGGCGCGGCGCGAGATCGTGCGCGGCAAGCCCGAGACCTTCAACCGACCCGACTACAACTTCCGCCTTGCCGCACCCGGCTCGGCCGCCGACGGGCCGGACGTCGCCAAGCTGGCGAACGAACCGCAGGGCGACGAGGCGGTCCACATCAGCACGCGCCAGCGCGGCGCGCCGCTGGACCTGATCGTCGCCGAAGCCATGATCCTGGCCAACAGCACCTGGGGCGGCTGGCTGGCCGAACACGGCGTGCCGGGCATCTACCGCAGCCAGGCCAGCATGATGCCCGGCGTGAAGGTGCGCATGGGCACCAAGCCGGCGCCACACGCCGGCATGGGCGTGGCGCAGTACGCCTGGAGCACGAGCCCGCTGCGGCGCTACGTCGACCTGGCCAACCAGTGGCAGATCATCGCCTGCGCCCGCCACGGCCGCACCGCGGCGCTGGCCGCCCCGTTCAAGCCCAAGGACGCGGCGCTGTTCTCGGTGATCTCGGGCTTCGACGCCGCGTACACCGCTTACAACGGGTTCCAGCAAGGCATCGAGCGCTACTGGACACTGCGCTACGTGGAACAACAGGGCCTGACCGAGATCGAAGCCGCCGTCATGAAGGACGGCCTGGTGCGCGCCGAGACACTGCCGCTGGTGTTCCGCGTGCCCGGCACCGAGAGCCTGCCGCGCGGCAGCCGCGTCCGTGCGCGCGTAGCCGGTGTCGACCTGCTGACGATGGACCTGCACGCCACGCTGGCCGCCCGCCTGGACGCACCGCCGGCGGCTGCAGAGGACGAAGCCGCCGAGGACGAGATCGAAGCCGTGGGTGCACTGCAGATCGCGCTCACGCTGGACGACGGCGCGGACGCGCTTGCAGCGCCGGCGACCGACCTGGAGCCGGTGGTGAGCCCGTCCGCCACAGGCGAGCCCGCCACCTGACCCGGCACGATGGCCTGGCGCGAGCTTTCCGCACTGCAGTGGGCGCTGCTCTTTTCGGGCGCGGTGCACGGCGCTCTGCTGACGGTGCGTTTCATCGACCCCGAGGCCATCCACCGCGTCTTCAGCGATACACCGCTGGACGTGATTCTGGTCAACGCACGCAGCAAGGAGGCCCCAGCGCAGGCGCAGGCCATTGCGCAAGCCAACCTGGCCGGCGGTGGCGAGGCCGACAAGGGCCGCGCCACGTCGCCGCTGCCGTCGGCCGCGACGATGGCGCTGGGCGACGCCGCCGACGACGCACGCCGCCGCATCGACGACTTGCAGCAGGAACAGCAGCAGCTGCTGGCACAGATCCGCCGTGAGGTCGCCGCGCTGCCGCCGCCCGACGCACAGCGTGAAAGGGGTACCCCCGCTGAGCGCGACCAGGAAGAGCGCCGCCGCCAGCTGCTGCGCCTGCTGGCCGAGATCGAGAAACGCGTCAACGACGAAAACGCGCGGCCGAAGAAGCGCTACATCAGCCCGGCCACGCGTGAAGAGGTCTACGCGATGTACTACGACGGATTGCGACGCCGCATCGAGGAACGCGGCACGCGATACTTTCCCGAGTTCAACGGGCGCAAGCTGTATGGCGAGCTGACGATGAACGTCACCGTCGACGCTGGCGGACGCGTGGTGGAAGCGGAAATCGTGCAACCGTCGAAGTCGCGCCGGCTCGACCAGCAGGCGGTGGCCATCGTGCTGGCCGCCGCGCCCTTCGGCGCATTCACCGGGGCCATGCGCACGCAGGCCGACCAGATCGTCGTCACTTCGCGCTTCCGATTCACGCGCGAGGACGGGTTGGAAACGACCCTGAGTGGCCGCTGAAGCCGGCGCAGCCACCATGACCGCCAACGCCCCCGACCGCTACGCCGTGCTCGGCAACCCCGTGGCGCACAGCCGCAGCCCGGCCATCCACGCCGCGTTTGCGCAGCAGACCGGGCAGGCGCTGGTCTACGAGCGTGTGCTGAGCCCGCTGGACGCCTTTGCCGGCACGGTGCGCGCCTTTGCTGCCGCCGGCGGCCGCGGCTGCAACGTTACCGTGCCCTTCAAGTTCGAGGCCTTTGCGCTGGCGCCGCGGCGCAGCGAACGCGCCACGCTGGCCGGCGCCGCCAACACGCTGCGTTTCGACCCCGAAGGTTGGCTGGCCGACAACACCGATGGCGTGGGCCTCGTGCGCGACATCGAACACAACGCTGGCGTGGCGCTGGCCGGCCGGCGCGTGTTGCTGATCGGTGCCGGCGGAGCCGCGGCCGGCGTCCTGGGCCCACTGCTGGCTGCGCGGCCGGCGCAGGTGGTGGTGGCCAACCGCACGCCCGCGAAGGCGCAGGCACTGGCCGACAGTCACGCCGCCTGGGCCGCCACGCACGGCGCGGTGCTGGGCGCCCGCGGCCTGCAGAACCCGGGCACCGCCTTCGACGTCGTGCTCAACGCCAGTGCCAGCAGCCTGCAGGGTGAGGCCTCGCCGGTAGCTGTCCACGTGCTGGCTCCGAATGCACTGGCGGTCGACCTGATGTACGGCGCCGCCGCAGAGCCCTTCCTCTCCTGGGCGCGCGCTGCCGGCGCGGTGGCACGGGATGGTCTGGGCATGCTGGTCGAGCAGGCGGCCGAAGCTTTCTTCGTCTGGCGAGGTGTGCGCCCACTCACTGCGCCGGTGCTGCAGACGCTGCGCGACCAGGTGATGGCCGAAACCCTGGCCGCAGTGAAACCGGCTGTGCCATGAGAGCCCGCCCCGCCTGGCTGACACACCTGATGCGCGTTCTGGCCTTGCTGGCGCTGTGCACGCTGGCGCTGCAGATCGTCTTCGCCGCGCGCATCGCTCTGATGAACGTCATCGACCCGCAGTCCACCACCTTCCAGCGCAGCGAGGCCTGGCGGCTGCTCGTCGAAGAGCACCGGATCGCCTGGAGCCAGACCTGGGTGAACGCAGACCGCATTTCTCCCCACCTGAAACGCGCGGTGATCGCGAGCGAGGACGCGGGCTTCAGCGACCACGGGGGCATCGACTGGGACGCCATCGAAAAGGCCTGGGAACGCAACCAGCGCGCGGAAGACCGCATCGAGAAGCTCAAGCAGCGCCAGCCGGCGCGACCGGTGGTGGCCAAGGTGGTGGGCGGCAGCACGATCAGCCAGCAGCTGGCCAAGAACCTCTTCCTCAGCGGCGAACGCACGGTGCTGCGCAAGGCGCAGGAACTGGTGCTGACGCTGATGCTGGAGGCCCTGTTGCCAAAGGCGCGGCTGCTGGAGATCTACCTCAACAACGTCGAGTGGGGCGAGGGCCTGTTCGGCGCCCAGGCCGCGGCGCGGCACTACTTCCGCGTCGACGCGGCACGGCTGTCGGTGGCGCAGGCAGCCCGGCTCGCAGTGATGCTGCCGGCGCCCAAGCGCTTCGAGAAGAACCCCGGCTCGCCCTACGTGCTGGGGCGTTCTGCCACCATCGCGGCCCGCATGGGTGACGTGGAACTGCCTTGAGCTCTGGCCGACGATGAACAGCAGCACGGAAGAGATTGCCGCGGCCGCCGCCGCCCTGGTCGTCGACGAAGGCATGGAATACGCCGCCGCCAAGCGCAAGGCGGCGCGTGACTTCGGCGCGCGCGTCGAACTGCCCAGCAACGAACAGTTGGAAGACGCCGTGCGCGAGTACATCGCCATTTTCTGCGCCGACACCCAGCCCGCCGAACTGAAGGCGCTGCGCGAGGTCGCGGTGCTGTGGATGGAACGCCTGGCCGAGTTCCGCCCACACCTGTCGGGCGCGGCGTGGCGCGGCACGGCGACGAGGCTGTCGGCCGTACACCTCGACCTCTACTGCGACGACACCAAGGCCGCCGAGATCGCGCTCATCAATGCCGGCGTCGACTACGACAGCGGCAGCCTCGACCGCCCCAGCCAACGCCGCGCTGGCAACGAGCCACTGCAGGTACTGAGTCTCTCGTCGCCCAGCCGCGCCTTGGGCGAAGCCGTCACGGTGCACCTGCTGCTGCACGATACCGACGACCAGCGCGGTGCGCTCAAGCCCGACGCGAAGGGTCGCAGCTGGCGCGGCGACCTGGCAGCGCTGCGCCGCCGGCTGGTTACCCAGAACGCATCCGAGGGTGGGGCCACCGTCACCGGGGCACCGGCATGAAACGCCGCACGCTGCTGATGGCCGGTGCTGGCACGGCGGCGGCGGGCGCTGGTGTGGGCTGGCAACTGTGGCGCGCGCCCGCCGGTGCCGGCGGCCCCCCGCTGGCCGAGGCCGAGCTGGGCTTCTGGCAATCCAGCTTCACCCAACCCGACGGCCAGACGCTGGCGCTGGCGCCGCTGCTCGGCCAGCCACTGGTGCTGAACTTCTGGGCCACCTGGTGCCCGCCCTGCGTCAAGGAAATGCCCGAACTCGACCGCTTCGCGAAGACCTTCGCCGCCCGTGGCGGGCGCGTGGTCGGGTTGGCAGTCGACAACCCGACGGCCGTGCGCCAGTACCTCGCCAAGGCCCCGGTCGGCTACGCCATCGGCCTGGCGGGCTTCGACGGCACCCAGCTCAGCCGCAACCTGGGCAACAGCACCGGCGCCCTGCCCTTCACGGCGCTTTTCGACCGCCGCGGCGCTGTGGTGCAGCGCAAACTCGGCGAAACCAGCTTCGACGAGTTGATCGCCTGGGCCCAGAAACTCTAAACTGCAGTTTCGGCCTCAATTTGCCGCCAGGCGTATTTAACGGCCGGCAAAAAGCGTAAAGTCCGCGCACCAGCGAACCTTCGCCGAATCTGATCATGCGCATCCTCGTCATCAACGGTCCAAACCTGAACTTGCTCGGCACACGCGAGCCGACGGTCTATGGTGCGACGACGTTGTCGATGATCGAAGCAGATCTAGCCAAAATGGCAGCAGAAGCTGGTGCGCAACTGCAGTGCTTCCAGAGCAACCACGAAGGCGCGCTGATCGACCGCATCCAGGCCGCACGCGGCGACGGCACCGGCTTCATCATCATCAACCCCGGCGGCCTGACGCACACCAGCGTGGCCCTGCGCGACGCGCTGGCCGGCGTGGCCTTGCCCTTCATCGAGGTGCATGTCAGCAACGTGCATGCCCGCGAAGACTTCCGCCGCCGTTCCTACCTGTCCGCCATCGCCGTCGGCGTCATCTGCGGGCTGGGCGCGAACGGCTACCGCCTGGCGCTGCAGCACGCATTGTCGCTGCGCCGGCCCCCGGCCAGCGTCTGAGCGCGCCGCCGAACCCACACTGACCGAGCCGGCCACAGAGCCGGCGCTCGCCACCGAGGACCCCGTGCCATGGATCTGAGAAAACTCAAGACGCTGATCGACCTCGTCTCCGAATCGAACATCTCTGAACTCGAGATCACCGAAGCCGAAGGGAAAGTGCGCATCGTCAAGGCCAGCGCCGCGGTGGCGCCGGCGCCGGTGTATGCCCCGGCACCCGCGCCAGCGCAGGCGGCCGGGGCTGCACTGCCGGCGAACAACGGCACTGCGCCGCCGGCAGCGCCCGAGGTCGCACCCGAGCCGGCCGGCAAGGTGATCAAGTCGCCGATGGTCGGCACCTTCTACCGGGCCGCCAGCCCGGGCGCCAAGGCCTTTGCGGAAGTCGGAGACACGATCAAGACGGGCCAGCCCGTCTGCATCATCGAGGCCATGAAGATCATGAACGAGATCGAGGCCGACTGCGACGGCAAGGTGCTGCAGATCCTGTGCGAGAACGGGCAGGCGGTCGAATTCGGTCAGCCGCTGTTCATCGTCGAATGACATGGAGCCCCCAAGCTCGCTAGCGCTCGCTACCCCCCAGGGGGGCCGTCCGCCAGCGGTCCGGCAAAGCCGGTTCCGCGGCGGGAAGCTTGGTCACTCACCCGCCGCCCACACCACGTGGGCTCCGGGCGGCGCTTCCGGCAACTGAAATGTTCAAGAAAATACTGATCGCGAACCGGGGCGAGATCGCCTTGCGGATACAGCGTGCCTGCAAGGAAATGGGCATCAAGGCGGTGGTCGTCTACTCCGAAGCCGACCGCGAAGCCAAGTATGTCAAGCTGGCCGACGAGGCGGTGTGCATCGGCCCGGCGTCGTCGACGCTGAGCTACCTGAACATGCCGGCCATCATCGCCACCGCCGAGGTGACCGATGCCGAAGCCATCCACCCGGGCTACGGCTTCCTGAGCGAAAACGCCAACTTCGCCGAGCGCGTGGAGAAGAGCGGCTTCGTCTTCATCGGCCCCACGCCCGAGAGCATCCGGCTGATGGGCGACAAGGTCTCGGCCAAGCAGGCCATGATCAAGAGCGGCGTGCCGTGCGTGCCGGGCAGCGAGGGCGCGCTGCCAGAAGACCCGAAGGAGATCATCCGCATCGCCCGCACCGTGGGCTACCCGGTGATCATCAAGGCCGCTGGCGGCGGCGGTGGGCGCGGCATGCGCGTGGTGCATACCGAAGCCGCGCTGATCCACGCCGTGCAGACCACGCGCGCCGAGGCCGGTGCAGCCTTCGGCAACTCGCAGGTCTACATGGAGAAGTTCCTCGAGCGGCCGCGCCACGTGGAGATCCAGATCCTGGCCGACACCTTCCGCAACGCGGTGTGGCTGGGCGAACGCGACTGCAGCATGCAGCGCCGCCACCAGAAGATCATCGAGGAAGCGCCGGCACCCGGCATCGCGCGCCGTGTCATCGAAAAGATCGGCGACCGCTGTTCCGCGGCCTGCAAGAAGATCGGCTACCGCGGCGCCGGCACTTTCGAGTTCCTCTTCCAGGACGGCGAGTTCTATTTCATCGAGATGAACACACGGGTGCAGGTCGAGCACCCGGTGACCGAGATGGTGACGGGCATCGATATCGTGCAGATGCAGATCCGCATCGCGGCTGGCGAGAAACTGCCCTTCGCGCAGCGCAACATCCAGATGCGCGGCCATGCCATCGAATGCCGCATCAACGCCGAGGACCCGTACAAGTTCACGCCTTCGCCTGGGCGCATCAGCCTGTGGCACGCGCCCGGAGGGCCTGGCGTGCGCGTCGATTCGCACGTCTACACGAACTACTTCGTGCCGCCGAACTACGATTCGATGATCGGTAAGCTCATCTGCCACGGTGACACGCGCGACCAAGCCCTGGCACGCATGCGCACGGCACTGAGCGAGACCGTGGTCGAAGGCATCCAGACGAATATCCCGTTGCACCGCGAGTTGATGGCCGACGCCAAGTTCATCGAGGGCGGCACCAGCATCCATTACCTGGAAGGCTGGCTGGGCCAGCACAGAAGGTGATCATGGGCCCCCAAGCTCCCTTCGGTCGCTACCCCCCAGGGGGGCTCATGCTGCGGCCCGGCGAAGCCGGTTCCGCGCATGGCCTTGATCGCTGGGAACCGCTCGATGTTTGAGTTGGTGATGCGCGCGCCGGCAGCAACTGTGGAACCCTTGTCCGACCTGCTGATGGAAGACCTTGACGCACTGTCGGTGAGTGTCGAAGACGCCGACGCCGACACCGACGCCGAGCAGGCGCTGTTTGGCGAGCCCGGCATGCCGGCACCGGCACCGGGCTGGGAACGATCGACGCTGAGGGCGCTGTTCGACAACGAGGCTGCCGCAGAGCAGGCCGCGACGCTGGCGCTGGCGCAGTTCGGTGCGGCTGGCACCCACGTACAGGCCCTGCACACGGTGGCCGAGCAGGACTGGGTGCGGCTGACGCAGAGCCAGTTCGCGCCGGTGGAGATCACGCCCGAGTTCTGGGTCGTGCCGAGCTGGCACGAGGCGCCGGCCGAGGCGCGCCAGGTCATCCGGCTCGACCCCGGCCTGGCCTTCGGTACCGGTACCCACCCCACGACGCACATGTGCCTGCGCTGGCTGGCCCGCTGCCAGTCCGGGCCAGCCAACGCCGACCTGACACGCGTGCTCGATTACGGCTGCGGCAGCGGCATCCTTGCCATAGGCGCGGCGCTGGTGGGCGCGGCGCACATCGACGCCGTCGACATCGACCCCGCAGCCGTGCAGTCCACGCGCGACAACGCCGCGCACAACGGCATCGCCGCCGACCGACTCGTCACCGGCCTCCCCGACCGCGCGCACGGCGTTTACACCGTGGTGCTGGCCAACATCCTGGCCACGCCCCTGAAACTGCTGGCACCGCTGCTGGCCGGCCACGTGGCGCCGGGCGGCTGGCTCGTCATGGCCGGCATCCTGGAGCGCCAGGCCGACGAAGTGACCGCGGCCTATGCGCCCTGGTTGGACGTTCGGGTGGCCGACCGCGAAGACGGCTGGGTGCTGATGTGCGCGCATCGCGCCGCGGCGACCACCACGGCCTGAACCGAGACGCTCGCACACCCATGGCAACCGGCATGGCCACCCGCTGCAGCGCCTGCGGCACCGTGTTCCGCGTCGTGCCCGACCAGTTGCGCGTGTCGGAAGGCTGGGTGCGCTGCGGACGCTGCGCCGAGGTCTTCAACGCCAGCGAGGTCTTGATCGACCTGGAAACCGGCGCCCCGCTCGCAGGCCGCGACGAGCCGCCGCCGCGCGCGATGGCCCAGTTCACGTCGCGCCGGCCCACGGCACCCACGGCACCCACGCCCCCGCCGACCCCCCGCAAGGATGCCGAGCTGGCCACCCCGGCCGACTTCGATCGTCAAGACGAACCGCCACCGGCGCCGGGCATGCCGGTGGTCGACGAGACCGAGTCCCGTTTTGCCGACGACGCCGCCGAAGACTTCGCACCGCGCGCAGCATCCGCCGCCACCGAGGCCGCACCTGCGCACGCCGACATCGGTGCCGACGCGCGCTCGCAGCCCACACCGATGTTCCTGCGCCAAGCCGAGCGCACCGCGCGCTGGCGCCAGCCGCGCGTGCGGGCGGCGCTGTGGGGCACGGCTGTGCTGGCTACCGTCGCTCTCGCGACGCAGGTGGTCATGGAGTACCGCGACCTCGCCGCCGCCCGCTTCCCGTCGGCGCGCCCGGCGCTGGAACAGGCCTGCGCCTGGCTGGGCTGCACAGTCGGCGCCGCACACGTCATCGAGGGCCTGGTGGTCGAGAGCAGCGGCCTGGTGCGCGTGGAGAAGTCCGACGTCTACAAGCTCAGCGTGGCGCTGCGCAACCGCGCCGCGCTCGAGGTGGCATTGCCGGCACTGGAACTCTCGCTCACCGACAGCCAGGGCCAGCTGGTGGCCCGTCGGGTGTTGCCGATGTCGGACCTGGGGGTGAACCAGGCCTCGCTGGCCGCCGGGCGCGAGCTGTCGCTGAACGCCACGCTCCAGGCCGCCACGGCGCCCATCGCCGGCTACACGATCGAACTGTTTTACCCCTGACCTGCTGTTGACGGCGCGCCAAGCGCCGGCTCTCACACACCCCTGGAGCTTCCATGCCCGCCTTGATCTGCGGTTCTCTCGCCTTCGACACCATCACCACCTTCCCGGGGCGTTTTGCCGACCAGATCCTGCCCGACCAAGTGCACATCCTGAACGTCAGCTTCCTGGTGCCGACACTGCGCCGCGAGTTCGGTGGTTGCGCCGGCAACATCGCCTACAACCTGCAGACGCTGGGCGGGCAGCCTGTGATCCTGGGCGCCCTGGGCGTCGACGGCGGCGAGTACCTGGCGCGCGTGAAGGGCTGGGGTTCCGACGTCTCGCTGATCCTGCGCGACGCCGAACTGCACACCGCGCAGTGCCACATCACCACCGACCGCGACAACAACCAGATCGCCGCATTCCATCCCGGCGCGATGACGCATGCGCACCAGCTGGCCGTGCCGCCGCGCGCGCAGCGCGACGACCTGGCCATCGGCATCATTGCCCCCGACGGGCGCGATGCCATGTGGCAGCACGCGCATCAGATGGCCGAACAGAAGATCCCTTTCATCTTCGACCCGGGCCAGCAGCTGCCCCAGTTCAACGGCGACGAACACCGGGAGATCCTCGCGCTGGCACGCTGGGTGGCGGTGAACGACTACGAAGCGCGCATGCTCGAAGAACGCACCGACGAATCACCGCAGGCCATTTCTCGTCGGCCCAATGTGCAGGGCGTGGTGGTGACGCTGGCCGAACAGGGTTGCGAGCTCTGGCAAGACGGCGAACGCACGCTCGTGGCAGGCGTGCCCGCCGAATGCGTGGTCGACCCCACGGGCTGCGGCGACGCCTTCCGCGCCGCGCTGCTCTACGGTCTGGAGCGCGGCTGGCCTCTGGCGCGTTGCGCCGTGCTGGGCAACCGCCTGGGCGCGCTGAAGATCGCGCGCCGCGGGCCGCAGAACCACGTGCTGGATGCTGGCGTGCAAGCCCTGCTGGCAGGCTGAGCCGCACCGCAAGCGCATGAAGAAGCCGCCCCGTGGGGCGGCTCTTCTGTCTGTTGCTGCGGCGGGGCGTGCTCAGTTCACCAGCTGCGCCAGTTCGCCGCTGGCATAGCGGCGCGCCACGTCGGCCAGCGGCAGCGGCTTGATCTTCGCCGCCTGGCCTTCGCAGCCGAACTCGACGTAACGCTGGCGGCAGATCTGCTTGGCCGCTTCACGGGCCGGCTTGAGCCAGTCGCGGGCGTCGAATTTGTCGGGGTTCTCGAACAGGTACTTGCGCACCGCGGCCGTCATCGCCAGGCGGATGTCGGTGTCGATGTTGATCTTGCGCACGCCGTACTTGATGGCGCGCTGGATCTCCTCGACCGGCACGCCATAGGTCTCTTTCATCTTGCCACCGTACTGGTTGATGGTGGCCAGAAGATCTTGCGGCACGCTGGAGCTGCCGTGCATCACCAGGTGGGTGTTGGGGATGCGGGCGTTGATCTCCATGATGCGGCTGATGGCCAGCGTCTCGCCCGTGGGCTTGCGGCTGAACTTGTAGGCGCCGTGGCTGGTGCCGATGGCGATGGCCAGCGCGTCGAGTTGGGTGCGCTTGACGAAGTCGGCCGCTTGCTCGGGATCGGTCAGCAGCTGCTCGCGCGTCATCGTGGCGTCGGTGCCGTGGCCGTCTTCCTTGTCGCCCTTCATGGTCTCCAGGCTGCCCAGGCAGCCGAGTTCACCTTCGACGGTGACGCCCAGGGCGTGCGCCATGTCGACCACCTTGCGCGTGACGTCGACGTTGTAGTCGTAGCTGGCGATGGTCTTGCCGTCGCCTTCCAGGCTGCCGTCCATCATCACCGAGCTGAAGCCCAGGGCGATGGCGCCCTTGCAGACGTCGGGGCTCTGGCCGTGGTCCTGGTGCATGACCAGGGGCACCTGCGGCCAGCTCTCGATGGCGGCCTGGATCAGGTGCTTGATGAAGGGCTCGCCGGCGTACTTGCGGGCACCGGCGCTGGCCTGCAGGATGACCGGTGCGCCCACCTCGGCCGCGGCGCTCATCACCGCCTGCACCTGCTCGAGGTTGTTGACGTTGAAGGCCGGAATGCCGTAACCGTGCTCGGCGGCGTGATCGAGCAGCTGGCGCATCGAAACGAGGGGCATGGAAGTCTCCGAGAGTGAGGGGGGAGGAAATGGGTGCCGGCGAGGGCCCGGCGTAACCAGGCTGAAACTGCTGCCCCGAATTTTATGCCCCCTCCCGCATCACGCGGGCCCCGCGCTCACTTCACCTGGCAAACCTTCAGCATGTTGGTGCCGCCCGGGTAGCCCATGGGCTCGCCGCAGGTGATGGCGTAGGTGTCGCCGGGCTTGAGCACGCCGCGCGACACCAGCACCTGCTCGGCCTCGGCCAGCGCCTCGTCGCGCTCGTCGTGCGTGGGCATCAGGATGGGTTGCACGTTGCGGTAAAGCGCCATGCGGCGCTCGGCGTTGTGCTTGTGCGTCAGGCCGAAGATCGGCACCTTGATGTTGTGCCGGCTCATCCACAGCGCGGTGCTGCCGCTCTCGGTCAGCGCGATGATGGCCTTGCAGCCCAGGTGGTGGGCGGTGAACAGAGCGCCCATCGCGATGCTCTGGTCGATGCGCCCGAAGTGGCGCTGCATGAAGTCGTTCTTGAAGTCGACCTCGTCGGCACGTTCGGCTTCCAGCGCGATGGCGGCCATCTGCTCGACGGTCTCCACCGGGTACTTGCCCGCCGCCGTCTCGGCGCTGAGCATCACGGCGTCGGTGCCGTCGAGCACGGCGTTGGCGACGTCGCTGACCTCGGCGCGCGTGGGCACCGGCGCCAGGATCATGCTTTCCATCATCTGGGTCGCGGTGATGGCCACCTTGTCCATCTCGCGCGCCATGCGGATCATGCGTTTCTGCAGCGCCGGCACCGCCGCGTTGCCCACTTCCACCGCCAGGTCGCCGCGCGCGACCATGATGCCGTCGCTGGCCTTGAGAATGGCCTCGAGGTGCGGGATGGCCTCGCTGCGCTCGATCTTGGCGATCATCGCCGGCTTGTGGCGCATCGGCTCACCGGCCACGTTGGCCAGCTGGCGCGCCATCTCCATATCGGTGGCGTTCTTCGGAAAGCTCACCGCCAGGTACTCGCACTGGAAGGCCATCGCGGTCTTGATGTCCTCCATGTCCTTGGCCGTGAGCGCCGGCGCCGTGAGGCCGCCGCCGGCCTTGTTGATGCCCTTGTTGTTGCTCAGCTCGCCGCCCAGCACGACCTTCGTGTGCACCTGCTCGCCGCGCACGGTCTCCACCGTCAGCTTGATGAGGCCATCGTTGAGCAGCAGCGTGTCGCCGGGGCGCACGTCGCGCGGCAGTTCCTTGTAGTCGAGGCCAACGATGTCGACCGTGCCGGGTTCGGTGCGCTGCGCGTCAAGCACGAAGGCCGCGCCCGGCTGCAGCATCACCTTGCCTTCGGCAAACTTGCCGACGCGGATCTTCGGGCCCTGCAGGTCGGCCATCAGCGCCACCGGCTTGCCGACCTTGGCCGCCACGTCGCGCACCAGGGTCGCACGGGCAATGTGATCGGCGGCCGTGCCGTGGCTGAAGTTCAGGCGCACCACGTCGACGCCGGCGCGCAGCAGGCGTTCCAGCACCTCGGGGTCGCTGGACGCGGGGCCGAGGGTGGCGACGATCTTGGTGGCTCGGGTCATGGGGCGGCGCTCCGGTGCGATGCAGCGCCGGATTATGGGCGCCGTGCCCCGGCCCGAGTTACGGCGGCGTTACCGCAGCGCGGCCGCCGCCGCGAGATCAGGCCTCGATCGCCGCCTGCGCCGCGGCCAGCCGCGCGATCGGCACGCGGAAAGGCGAGCAGCTCACGTAGTCCAGCCCCGCGCGGTGGAAGAAGGCCACCGAGGCCGGGTCGCCGCCGTGTTCACCGCACACGCCCACCTCGATGTCGGGCCGCACCGAACGCCCCTTCTCCACCGCCATGGCCACCAGCAGGCCCACGCCCTTCTGGTCGATGGACCGGAAGGGATCGTGCTCGTAGATGCCCTGCTTCAGATAGTCGGGCAGGAACTTGCCGGCATCGTCGCGCGAGAAGCCCATCGTCATCTGCGTCAGGTCGTTGGTGCCGAAGCTGAAGAACTCGGCCTGACGGCCGATGCTGTCGGCGATCAGCGCGGCGCGCGGCGTCTCGATCATCGTGCCCAGCATGTAGTGCAGCGTCTCGCCGCGCTCGGCAAACACCTTCGCGGCGGTGGCGCGTATCACCGCGGCCTGGGCGTTGAACTCACGCACCGTGCCCACCAGCGGCACCATGATCTCCGCCTTGACGACGATGCCATTGGCCTGCATGTTGAGACCGGCCTCGAAGATGGCGCGCGCCTGCATCTCGGTGATCTCGGGATAGGTGATGCCCAGCCGGCAACCGCGGTGGCCGAGCATGGGGTTGAACTCGTGCAGCTCTTCCACGCGCATGCGGATCTTGCCGGCCGAGACCTTCATCTCGCGCGCCATCGCGGCCTGTCCGGCGTCGTCGTGCGGCACGAACTCGTGCAGCGGCGGGTCGAGCAGGCGGATGGTGACGGGCAGCCCGTTCATCTCGCGGAACAGGCCTTCGAAGTCGCCGCGCTGGATGGGCAGCAGCTTGGCCAGCGCCTTGCGGCGGCCGGCCTCGTCGTCGGCCAGGATCATCTCGCGCACGGCAACGATGCGTTCACCCTCGAAGAACATGTGCTCGGTGCGGGCCAGGCCGATGCCGGTGGCGCCGAAGTTGCGCGCCACGCGGGCATCCTCGGGCGTGTCGGCGTTGGCGCGCACCTCCAGGCGCATGTAGCGGTCGGCCAGCGCCATCAGCGCGCCGAAGTCGCCGCTGAGCTCGGCTTCCTTGGTCGACACCTGGCCGGCATAGACCTCGCCGGTGGAGCCGTTGAGAGAGATCCAGTCGCCCTCGCCGTAGACCTTGTCGTCCACCGTCATCGTGCGCGCCTTGTAGTCGACGTGCACCGCGCCGGCGCCCGAGACGCAGCACTTGCCCATGCCCCGCGCCACCACGGCAGCGTGCGAGGTCATGCCGCCCCGCGCGGTGAGGATGCCCTTGGCGACACTCATGCCACGCAGGTCTTCGGGCGAGGTCTCCTGGCGCACCAGGATCACGTCCCTGCCCTGCTTGGCCCATTCCTCGGCTTCGTCGGCGAAGAACACCACCTGCCCGGTGGCCGCACCCGGCGATGCCGGCAGACCACGGGCGATGACGGCCGCTGCCTTCAGCGCGACGGGGTCGAAGATCGGGTGCAGCAGGTCGTTCAGGCGGTCGGGGCTGACACGTTGCAGCGCCGTCTTCTCGTCGATCATGCCCTGCTGCAGCATCTCCATCGCGATGCGCACCATGGCCGCGCCGGTGCGCTTGCCGTTGCGCGTCTGCAGCATCCACAGCTTGCCTTCCTGGATCGTGAACTCCAGGTCCTGCATGTCCTTGAAGTGGTTCTCCAGCGTCGTCTCGGCGTGCAGCAGCTGTCGGTAGATGTCGGGCATCAGTTCTTCCAGCGACGGGTAGTTGCGCACGCCGATCCTCTTCGCTGACCAGCGCCAGTTGCGCCCAGCGGCGCGAACCCACCAGCGACACCTGCTGCGGCGTGCGGATGCCGGCCACCACGTCCTCGCCCTGCGCGTTGACCAGGAACTCGCCGTTGAAGAGGTCTTCGCCGGTGCCGGCGTCACGCGAGAAAGCCACGCCGGTGGCGCTGCTGTTGCCGAGGTTGCCGAAGACCATGGCCTGCACGTTGACCGCCGTGCCCCAGCTCTGCGGGATGTCGTTGAGCTCGCGGTAGACACGGGCGCGGTCGTTGTTCCAGCTCTCGAAGACAGCCACCACGGCGCCCCAGAGCTGCTCCCACGGGTCGGTGGGAAAGTCGCGCCCGATGCGGGCGCGGATCAGGCCCTTGAACCGCGTCACGAGTTCCTGCAGGTCCGAGGTCTCCAGATCGGTGTCGAGCCTGGCGCCCTTCTTGTCCTTGACCATGTCGATGATGACTTCGAAGGGGTCGTGGTCCTCCTTCGAGACGGGCTTGAGGCCCATCACCACGTCGCCGTACATCTGCACGAAGCGGCGGTAACTGTCCCAGGCAAAGCGCTCGTTGCCGGTCTTGGCGGCCAGGCCGATCACGGCCTCGTCGTTGAGGCCGAGGTTGAGGATGGTGTCCATCATGCCGGGCATGGACGCCCGTGCGCCCGAGCGCACCGACAGCAGCAGCGGGTCGGCGGCGTTGCCGAAGGTCTTGCCCATCTGCTGCTCGACGAAGGCCACGCCCTGCATCACCTCGGCCTCGATGAGCTTCAGCGCCGCCGCCTTGCCCTGCTCGGTGAACACCGTGCAGGCCTCGGTGCTGATGGTGAAACCCGAGGGCACGGTGATGCCCAGGCGGCACATCTCGGCCAGGTTCGCGCCCTTGCCGCCAAGCAGGTTCTTCATCGAGGCCGCGCCTTCGGTGCGCGCGGCGCCAAACAGGTAGACGTATTTCGACTGCGAACTCATGACCCCATCTCCAGTCCTTGATGCACACCGCCAGCGTAGGCCTGCGGTGGCGTCAAGGTTTGTCGAAGGTCAAGTTCGCTCTGCCGTCGCAGCGGCGTCGGCCACCGCGAGCGCCGTCATGTTGACGATGCGACGCACCGTCGAAGAAGGCGTCAGGATATGCACCGGGCTGGCCGCGCCCAGCAGGATCGGCCCCACCGTGACGCCGTGGCCGCCGGTCATCTTCAGCACGTTGAAGAGGATGTTGGCGGCGTCCAGGTTGGGCAATACCAGCAGGTTGGCCGAACCACTGAGCGTCGACTCGGGCAGGTAGCCGTGGCGCACCGCCTCGGACAGGGCCGCGTCGCCCTGCATCTCGCCGTCGCTTTCCACGCCGACCGGCGCACGTTCGCGGAACAACCGGTTCGCCTCGCGCATGCGCTGCGCCGCCGGGCGTGTCGACGAGCCGAAGTTCGAGTGCGACAGGAAGGCCACCTTGGGCGGCACGCCGAAGCGCTGCACCTCGGCCGCGGCCATCAAGGCGATGTCGGCCAGTTCCTCGGCGCTGGGCTCCTCGTTGACGAAGGTGTCGGTGATGAAGAGCGTGTGCTGGTCGAGCATCAGCGCGTTCATCGCCGCCATCGTGCGTGCGCCGGGCTTGCGGCCGATGACGTTGCGCACATGGTCGAGGTGGCTGTCGTAGCGGCCCACCAGGCCGCAGACCATGGCGTCGGCCTCGCCCCGGCGCAGCATGAGCGTGGAGATCAGCGTGTTGCTGCGCCGCACCGCGGCCTTGGCGACCTCGGGCGTGACGCCTTCGCGCGCCATCAGCCCGCGGTAGGTCTCCCAGTACTCGCGGAAGCGCGGGTCGTTCTCGGGGTCGCAGATGTCGAAGTCGCGGCCCACCTGCAGGCGCAGGCCGGCGCGTTCGATGCGCATCTTCACCACCTCGGGCCGGCCGACCAGGATGGGCCGGGCCAGGTCTTCGTCCAGCACCACCTGCACGGCACGCAGCACCCGTTCGTCCTCGCCCTCCGCGTAGACCACGCGCGCGGCGCCCGTTTGGTGGAAGGCCTTGGCGGCGGCGAAGACGGGGCGCATGAACATGCCCGTCTGGTAGACGAAGCGGCCCAGGCTCTGGCGGTAGGCTTCGAGATCGGCGATGGGGCGCGTGGCCACGCCCGACTCGGCAGCGGCCTTGGCCACGGCCGGCGCGATGCGCAGGATGAGCCGCACGTCGAAGGGCGTGGGGATGATGTAGTCGGGCCCGAAGCTCAACTCCTTCCCCTGGTAGGCGGCGGCCACCTCGTCGCTGGCCTCGGCCTTGGCCAGTGCCGCGATCTCGCGCACGCAGGCCAACTTCATGGCTTCGGTGATCTTCGTCGCACCGCAGTCCAGCGCGCCGCGGAAGATGTAGGGGAAACACAGGACGTTGTTGACCTGGTTCGGGTAGTCGCTGCGGCCCGTGGCGATGATGCAGTCGGGGCGCGCGGCCTTGGCCAGTTCGGGGCGGATCTCGGGCTCGGGGTTGGCCAGCGCCAGGATGATGGGCTTGCTGGCCATGCTGACCACCATGTCCACGCTCAGCACGCCGGCGGCGCTGCAGCCGAGGAAGACGTCGGCGCCCTTGACCACGTCGGCCAGCGTGCGCGCGTCGGTCTTCTGGCAGTAGCGGTGCTTGCTCTCGTCGAGCTTGCCGCTCTTCGTGTCTTCGCGCTCGGCGTGGATCACGCCCTTGCTGTCGCAGACGAAGATGTGCTCGCGCTTGACGCCCAGGCCCACCATCACGTCCAGGCAGGCGATGGCCGCCGCGCCGGCGCCGCTGACGGCGAGCTTGATGTCGCCGATCTGCTTGCCCACCAGTTCCAGGCCGTTGAGCAGCGCTGCGCTGCTGATGATGGCCGTGCCGTGCTGGTCGTCGTGGAACACGGGGATGTTCATGCGCTCGCGCAGCTTCTTCTCGATGTAGAAGCACTCGGGCGCCTTGATGTCTTCCAGGTTCACGCCGCCCAGCGTGGGCTCCAGCGCGGCGATGATCTCGACCAGCTTGTCGGGGTCGCGCTCGGCCAGTTCGATGTCGAAGACATCGATGCCGGCGAACTTCTTGAACAGGCAGCCCTTGCCCTCCATCACCGGCTTGCCGGCCAGCGGGCCGATGTCGCCCAGGCCCAGCACCGCCGTGCCGTTGGTGACCACGCCCACGAGGTTGCCGCGACTGGTGTATTCGTGGGCCAGCGTGGGGTCTTCCTCGATGGCCAGGCAGGCGTAGGCCACGCCGGGCGAGTAGGCCAGGCTCAGGTCGCGCTGGTTGGACAGCGGCTTGGTGGGCGTGACGCTGATCTTGCCGCGCGTGGGGGCACGGTGGTATTCGAGTGCGGCTTCACGCAGGGCTTGTTCGGCGTCGGAGAGTTTCTTGGACACGCTTGTCTCCAGGGCAGGGTTGTTATGCCCGGGAGGTTAGCGCCGAATTGCCAGGTCCGGCACATCGGCCGGCGCAAAGGAAGGCGCCGTCAGCCCGCAGCGCGCCGGCTCAGGATCTCGAAAGCGGGCAGCGTCTTGCCTTCCAGCACTTCCAGGAAGGCACCGCCCCCGGTGCTGATATAGCCCACATCCTTCTCGATGCCGTACTTGGCAATCGCCGCCAGCGTGTCGCCACCACCAGCAATGCTGAAGGCCGGACTGGCAGCAATGGCGCGCGCCAGCGTCTCGGTGCCATGCGCGAAGGCGTCGAACTCGAACACGCCCACCGGGCCGTTCCAGACGATGGTGCCGGCGGCCAGCAGCTGCTGGGCCAGCAGCGCGGCCGTCTGCGGGCCGATGTCGAGGATGAGATCGTCGTCGGCAACGTCGGTCGCCGCCTTCACGGTGGCTTCGGCGTCGGCGGCGAAGCGCTTGGCTACCACGACGTCGGTGGGTATGGGCACCGCGGCGCCGCGGGCCTTCATGACGTCGATGACCGCCTTCGCCTCGTTCAGGAGGTCGGGTTCGGCCAGGCTCTTGCCGATCTTCAGCCCGGCGGCCAGCATGAAGGTGTTGGCGATGCCGCCGCCGACGATCAGGCCGTCGACCTTGGCCGACAGGGCCTTCAGGATCGTCAGCTTCGTGCTGACCTTGCTGCCGGCGACGATGGCCACCAGCGGCCGCTTCGGGTGGGCCAGCGCGGCGGTGACGGCGTCGATCTCGGCTGCCAGCAGCGGGCCGGCGCAGGCAATGGGCGCGTACTGCGCGATGCCGTAGGTGCTGGCCTCGGCGCGGTGCGCGGTGCCGAAGGCGTCGTGCACGAAGATGTCGCACAGCGCGGCCATCTTGCGGGCCAGCGTCTCGTCGTTCTTCTTCTCGCCCTTGTTGATGCGGCAGTTCTCCAGCAGCACCACGTGGCCGGGCGCCACCGTCACGCCATCCACCCAGTTGGAAACCAGCGGCACTTCGAAACCCAGCAGTTCGCCCAGGCGCTTGGCCACCGGGGCCAGGCTGTCTTCGGGCTTGAACTGGCCTTCGGTCGGGCGGCCCAGGTGGCTGGTCACCATCACCGCGGCGCCGGCCTGCATCGCCATCTGGATGCAGGGCACGCTGGCGCGGATGCGCGTGTCTTCGGTGATGTTCCCGGCGTCGTCCTGCGGCACGTTGAGGTCGGCGCGGATGAACACCCGCTTGCCGGCAACGGCACCCTGGGCGATGAGGTCGGTCAGGCGCTTCACGTTCATCCGGATCTCCTGGAGATTGAAAAATCAGTCTTGGATGATATTCCGTGCGGGCTCACCAGCCTAGCCCCAGGCGCAGCGGCAGCAACACCGCCATGCCGACCAGGATGGTGCCCAAAATGCCGCGTCGCCACCAGAACCAGGCCGCGCCGGCGGCCACGGCGAACAGGCGCGCGTCCTGCCAGGTGCCAATGAGCTGGCCCTGCAGCATCACGACTTCCGGCACCACCACCGCGGCCATCGCGGCCAGCGGTGCGTAACGCAGGCCCTGGCGCAGCCAGCCGGGTATCGGCACCTCGCGTTCGGTGAGAAAGAAGAAGCCGCGCGTGAAGATGGTGATCACCGTCAGGCCCAGCACCGCGATGACCGCTTCCCAGGTGCCCATCAGGTGCGATCGTCCAGCGGGATCGCGCGCCGCGGCGTGCCGTGGTCGATCAGCAGCCCCATCGCCACCGCCGCGGCGATGGCCACCACGATGTTCAGCTTGAAGGGCAGCGCGTAGGCGGCCACCGCGGCACAGGCGGCCACGCCGGCGGCCACCGAAGTGGCCTTGTCGGTCACCAGCGACAACCCCACGCCCAGCAGCGCCAGCGTGCCGGCAAAGCCCACGCCCCAATGCACGGGCACCACGTCGGCCAGGAAGATGCCCGTGAGCGCCGGCACCTGCCAGGCGGTCCAGTTGCACGCCACGCCGCCCCAGAAATAGGGCAGTTGCACCTCGGGTTCGGGCTTGGGCTCGGGAAAGCGGCGCATGAACATCACGTAGTTCAGGTCGGCAGTCAGGTAGGCCAGACGCAGCCGATGACCCAGCGGGTAGCCGATGAAGTAGGCACGCCACTGCGCGCTGAAGATCACGAATCGCAGGTTCACGCACAGCGCCGTGGCCCACACCACCCACAGCGGCGCCCCACTGCTCATCAGCGGCAGCACCGCCAGCTGGGCGCTGCCGGCGAAGACCAGCAGCGACATCAGCACCATCACCGCCAGCGGCAAGCCACTGTTGCCCATGGCCACGCCAGTGATCAGGCCCCAGGCGCCGATGCCGATGGCCGTGCCCAGCATCTCGCGCGCACCACGGGCAAATTCGGGATGACGCCAGATGGGCGCGGGGTACGGGGGCGGATTCACCCCGCGATTGTCGTCAGCGCATGTCGCGGGGGCGCGACGCCTTCAGCGGGGCGCGCAACGCCGCCGCGGCAGTTCAGGCCAAGCTCGTGCTCAGGGTCAGCGACGGGCTTTGGCTGTACTCACTGCCAGGCGCTACGCTGCAAGCAATGCGCAGCGAGGAATTCTGGCAAGTTCTTCTTGCATCGCTTCCCTTGCCAGCGCCGTGTCGTAGCTCGCCTGTCCGCGCAACCACCAGCCATCACTGAGACCGAAGTAGCGGCACAGTCGAAGATCCGTGTCTGCCGTGACGGCGCGCTTGCCTGCGACGATGTCCCCTATACGCTGCGGCGGAACGCCGATATCCTTGGCCAGACGGTATTTCGTCAAGCCAAGTGGCTTCAGGAACTCCTCTTCGAGCATCTCGCCTGGCGAAACAGGGAGGACGGTACGCATTCCAAATCTCCTTCAGTGATAGTCCACGATCTCGACGTCAGCGGCTCCATCGTTCGTCCAGACGAAGCAAAGACGCCACTGCCCGTTGATGCGGATGCTGTGCTGGCCCCTTCGATCATCCTTGAGCGCCTCCAGGCGGTTCCCTGGTGGCACCTTCAGGTCATCGAGAACCACGGACCAGTCGAGTTGCGCGAGCTTGCGAAGGGCGGGCCGTTCGATGTTCACCCATCGTCCTACTCGGCGGCCTTCGAACAGGGCCTTCGTGTCCTTGCACTTAAAGCTCTTGATCGCCACGGCCAAGTATTAACGTGAAACGTTAATACTGTCAAGCGCGTCGCCCTATCAGCGCTTCTTCACGGTGCCACTTCCCGCCACCGAGGTCTTGACCGCCGCATTGCCGGTGTAGACCACATCGCCGCTGCCGGCGATGCTGACCGACAGCGTCTTCTGCGCGTTCACCGCCGCATCGCCGCTGCCCGCGATGGATACCGCCACCTCGTCTGCACGCAACTCGGTGAGCCTCACGTCGCCGCTACCGGCAATGCTGACCGAGACCTTGCCCGCCGTGCCCTGGCCCGTGACGTCGCCACTGCCCGAGATGCGCACGCCCAGTTCGTCGGTGCTCAGGCCTTCCAGCCTCGTGTCACCCGAACCCGAAATCGACACCTGCAGCGCCGGCGTGGTGAAGGCCTCGAGCCTGATGTCGCCAGAGCCCGCGGTCGACAGCGCCGTCAGCTTGGGCACGACGATGTTGATCACGACCTTCGTGCGCGTCTGGACGTTGTTCCAGCCGCCGAGCCAGCTGCCTTCGGTGCGCTTCCAGCGCAGCTGCAGCGTGGCGCCCTTGCTGCCCGATTCGACCACCGTCTCCAGCAGCGGCAGCAGGTTGTCGTCGGCCTGCACCTGCACCGACTGGGCGGCGCCCTGACGCACGACGACGTCCATGCCGCCACTCAGCGCGATGGCCTGGAATTCGGGCACGGCGCGTGTTTCGGTGGCGGCGGTGCCCGAGCCCTGCACCGTCGCAGCATGCGATGCAGCAGGCCACATGGCCGGTGCGGCCGCCAAGGCGCAGAGCAGCACGCTGGCCAGGAAGGTGTGGCGGGCCGGGTGGAAACGAAGGCTGGGGCGCATGGGGCTCTCCGGGTGTCGGGAACCCGCACTGTGCCTTGGCGTGACCTGCAAGGCCAGACTGGCGCGACGTGCTGCGGCTGGCAGCGACGGAACGCCTGGGGCGCCGGCCGATCGGCGGGCCGCCGGGTCCGACCTCAGTGCGCCTTCTTCGCCGCCTTGCCGGTCTTGGCGGGCTCGGGCTCCTCGGCGCTTTCGTCAGCGGCCGTGACCACGGGCGGCTGCGCCGGCATGGCCTCGATATTGTTTTCGCGCATGTAGTCGTTCATTTCGCGCCAACCCGCAAACATGGCCGACTTGTCGGCGCGCTTGTTCATCTCGAAGCACGCCTCGATGGAACGGGCCGCATGGCGGCAAGCGGCGCCGATGGCCTTGCTCTCGGCCTCGCGCTTGGCGGTATGGACTGCGGGCGTCTCGATGCCGAGCTGGTCGCAGCCGGCCAGGCCGAGCAAAGCGCTGGCCAGCAGGAGGGACGCCGTACGACGCAGCAGGGGATGGGGCTTCACACCGGACTTATCGGCGCGCGGCCCCGCGGCTTGAGGCGCAGGCACGGCCAGCGGGCCACGCCAGGGCGTGCTCGGCCTCGTCAGTCTTTGGTCAAGGGGTGTCGCTGCAAGAATTCCCGTGCGCCGATGCGCTTGCCGCCGGGCAGCTGAAGCTCCAGCAGCTCGAGCGCGCCGTCACCGCACGCTACGACCAGCCGGCCGTCGGCTGCGGCCAGCGGGCACCCCGGTGTGCCGGTACCGGGGATCACACGGGCACGCCAGACCTTCACGGCCTGGCCGCCCAACACTGCGGTGCCGCCGGGGAAGGGGTCGAAGGCGCGCAGCCGACGCTCGATCACCGCAGCCGGCTGCTGCCAGTCGATCGCGGCTTCGGCCTTGTCGATCTTGTGAGCGTAGCTCACGCCCTCGGCCGGCTGCGGCACCGGATGCAAGGCGCCGCGCGCCAGGTCGGCCAGGCCTTGCACCACCAGTCGCGCGCCGATGGCGGCCAGCCGGTCGTGCAGGGTGGCGGTGGTGTCCTCGGGCGTGATGGGCGTGGCCTCCTTCAGCAGCATGGCGCCGGTGTCCAGGCCCGCGTCCATCTGCATCAGCGTGATGCCGGTTTGTGTGTCACCGGCCTCTATGGCACGCTGGATCGGCGCGGCGCCGCGCCAGCGCGGCAGCAGCGACCCGTGGATGTTCAGGCAGCCCTGGCGAGGCGTGGTCAGCACCCACTCGGGCAGGATGAGTCCGTAGGCGGCCACCACCAGCGCGTCGAGCGCCGCATCCTGCAGCGCTTGGCGCGCCGCGGCCGCGTCGTCGGGGTACTTGCCGTCGAGCCGCAGGCTGCGCGGTTGCGCCAGACTCAGGCCGTGGTCCAACGCCAGTTGCTTCACCGGCGAGGCCTGCAGCTTCAACCCGCGCCCGGCAGGGCGGTCGGGCTGGGTCAGCACCAGAGGCACGCGGTAGCCGGCCTGCAGGATGGCGGCCAGCGCCACGCGTGCGAACTCGGGCGTGCCGGCGAAGCCGACGCGCAAGGGCAGCGCCCGGGTGCCGTCAGCGTGCACGCTGCTCTTCGCGCAGCTTCTTCAGCATCCGGGTCTTGATGCGGTCGCGCTTCAGGAAACTGAGGTACTCGACGAAGACCTTGCCCATCAGGTGGTCCATCTCGTGCTGCACGCAGACGGCCGACAGGCCTTCGGCGTCCAGCTCGAAGGGCTGGCCGTCGCGGTTCAGCGCCTGCACCTTGACTCGGGCGTGACGCTCGACACGGTCGTAGGTCTGCGGCACCGACAGGCAGCCTTCCTCGTTCACAGACATTTCTTCGCTTTTCCAGACCAGCTCCGGGTTGATCAGCACCACGGGGTGGTCGTGCTCCTCGGACGTGTCCATCACGATCACGCGCTCATGCACATCCACCTGCGTCGCCGCCAGGCCCACGCCTTCGGCGTCGTACATGGTCTCGAGCATGTCGTCGACGAGCGTGCGCATGCGCTCGTCGACGGCTGCCACGGGCTTGGCCACGAAGTGCAGGCGGGGGTCGGGAAAGCGCAGGATGGTCAGACGGGCCATGGACGTGTCAGCGAAAGTCGGGTGGCGAAACAGCGGGAAACAGCTGTGGATGGTGCGCAACGGGCCCAGGTGGTGGGCAGTGTGGCGGGCCTCACGGACCGGCGCTTTGTTTGCGGCATCAAGGGTTTACGGGCAGAATTTGTGAAACCATATGAGCATTGTCGCCAGTCGGAATCGACTTCGATTCGGGCAACCTGGAAAGCGATGAACGGCAAGGCCCGGGGTCTCAAGCTCCGGCGCCGATTTCCCCCAGGCCGCGGCGTATTTTCGCACCGGCCGCAGCGAGGCACCCTGCCCGGAAACGAGTAGCCCCATGAGCATCCGCGTTCGCCGCCATACGCCCCGTGCCCTGCGTGCAACGGCCCGCCACGGCGCTGCGCTGCTGACCGCGCTTGGCCTGTGCGGCGTGGCGCTGGCCCAGCCCAGCAGCATGCCCATCACCCCCGAGTGGCGCGAAACCGCCCAGCGCGTGGCCGAGGCCGGCATTCCGTTGTCCGACCTGACCCCCAACGCCCCCGACTCGCACACCGTGCAGCCCGGCGACACGCTGTGGGGCATTTCCTCGCTCTTCCTGAAGAACGCCTGGCGCTGGCCCGAGCTGTGGGGCATGAACCTGCAGCAGATCCGCAACCCGCATCTGATCTTCCCCGGCCAGGTGCTGGTGCTGGAGAAGATCGACGGCCGCGCACGCCTGCGTCTGGCCGGCGGCGAGGCCGGCCAGCCCACCAACACCGTGCGCCTGTCGCCGCGGGTGCGCAGCGACCTGCTGGACAACGGCGCCATCGCGGCCATCCCTTTGCACCTGATCGGCCCGTTCCTGAACGAAGCCGTGGTCTTCGAGACCAACGAACTCGAAAGCGCACCGCGCATCGTTGCCGCTCAGGAAGGCCGCGTGATGCTGGGCCGCGGCGACACCGCCTACGTGCGCGGCGACCTGGCCGGCGCACGCGAGTTCCGAGTCTTCCGCCAGCTGGCACCGCTGGCCGACCCCGTCACGCAGGAAGTGCTGGGCTACGAAGGCCGCTACGTCGGCACCACCGAATACGTGCGCAGCGGCGACACCCAGCTCGCTGCCAACAACGTGGCCGTGGTGGTGCCCGACACCTTCCGTATCACCACTACGCGCCTGGAAGCCAAAGTCGGCGACCGCTTGAGCCCCGTGCCGATGCAGGAATTGGTGGCTTACGTGCCGCACGCGCCCTCGTCGCCAGTCGACGGTCGCATCGTCGCCATCTACGGCGACGGCCTGCGCGCCGGGCAGAACCAGGTCGTCAGCATCAACAAGGGCAAGCGCGACGGCATCGAACGCGGTCACGTGCTGGCGCTGTGGCGCACCGGCGCCGAGGCCGTAGACCGCACCGGCGGCAACAAGGTGGCCCTGCGGCTGCCTGACGAACGGCACGGCATGCTGTTCGTGTTCCGCACCTTCGAGCGCGTGTCCTATGCGCTGATCCTGAGCGTGCAGCAGCCGGTACGCTCCGGCGACCGCTTCACCCAGCCCTGAACCCCGGGCGCCGACAAGGCCCGACCGGTCTGCCAGCGCCTGGCACCTTGAGCGGCGACCCCGACTTCGCCGCCTGGTTCAGGCTGCTGGAAACACCCGGCCTCGGCCGCGAAGGTGCTCGCCGTGTACTGGCCGCGTGCGGTACACCCGCCGCGGTGTTGACCACACCCCACGCCACCCTGTCTGCCCTGGTGGGCACGGCCCGCGCCGACGCCCTGCAGCAGCTACCCCCTTTCTTCGAGCAACGCCTCGCTGCCGCGCAGCAGTGGCTGGCCGGCGGAGACGACCGCCACGTGCTGACGCTGGAGCACCCCGCCTGGCCCCCTGCGCTGCTGCAGTCGCCCGACCCCCCGCTGCTGCTCTACGTGCGGGGCGACCTGGCCTGCCTGGCGGCGCCTTCGGTCGCCATCGTCGGCAGTCGCCATCCCACTCCGCAGGGCGCCGACAACGCGCGCCACTTCGCCGCATGCCTGGCCGCCGAAGGCTGGCTCATCGTCTCGGGGCTGGCCCAGGGCATCGACGCCGCGGCGCACGAGGGTGCGCTTGGCGCCGGCGCGAAGACCATCGCCTTCATGGGCACCGGCCCCGACAGCGTCTACCCCAGCCGTCACCGTTCGCTGGCCGGCCGCATCGCGGCGCAGGGCGCGCTGGTGACCGAACATGCCCCCGGCACGCCACCGCTGCCCGAGCACTTCCCACAGCGCAACCGGCTCATCGCCGGGCTCACGCAGGGCACGCTGGTGGTGGAGGCGGCGCTGAAGTCGGGTTCGCTGATCACCGCCCGGCTGGCCAACGAGGCCGGACGCGATGTGTGGGCCATCCCGGGCTCGATCCATGCCGAACAGTCGCGGGGCTGCCACGCACTCATCAAGCAGGGGGCCAAGCTGGTGGAAAGCCCCGAGGACGTACTGGAGGAGTTGCGCACGCCGGCCCCACCTGCGCAGGCGCGCCTGGCGCTGGACGCCGCCGCCGCCGATACCGCGCCTGCCGACCCGCTGCTGCTAGCCCTGGGCGAAGATCCGGTGACCATGGACGCCCTGCTCGCTCGCACCGGCTGGCCCACCGCCGAGCTCAGCGCGCGGCTGCTGGAACTGGAGCTGGAAGGCCGCGTGGCCCGCCTGCCCGGCGGCCTCTACCAGCGCCGCCATAGCGCATGATATGGAGCCCCCAAGCTCGCTGTCGCTCGCTACCCCCCAGGGGGGCCGTCCGCCAGCGGCCCGGCGGAGCCGGTTCCGCGGCGGGAAGCTGGGTCGCGGTCCGTTGCGTCATGCGTGGCGCGTGGGGCACCGGCGTCACTCAGGTATAGTGGTTTGATGTTCGAAGTACTGGTCTATCTCTACGAGAACTACTGGCGCCCCGACGCCTGCCCCGAGCCCAAGCAGCTTCGGCGCAAGCTCTCGGCCGTCGGCTTCGAGCCCGACGAGATCCAGGACGCGCTGCGCTGGCTGGATGGCTTGGCCAACACTGCGGAATCCGTCACCGGCAGCCCGGTGCCGGGCAGCATGCGCATCTACACCGACGCCGAGCGCGAAGTGCTGGACGAGCAGGCCGTGGGCTTCATCACCTTCCTCGAATCGGCCGGCGTGCTGGCCGCCCCACTGCGCGAAATGGTCATCGACCGCGCGATGGCCGTGGGCAGCGGCGCGATGGGCCTGGAAGACCTGAAGATCATCGTGCTCATGGTTTTCTGGAGCCTCGGTGAAGAACCCGACGCACTGGTGCTCGACGAACTCTTCGTCGATCCGGACGACCGGGTCATTCACTAGGCCAGCAGCCGCGACGCGTCGACGTCCAGCTTGGCCAGCGCGCTGCGCGTGGCGCGCACCGTCAGCGCCTCGTCTTGCGCCGGCAGCAGCAGGCCGGCCTGCAGGTAACTCGCCAGCCGCTGCTGCTGGAAGAGCACGCAGCGTCCTTGCGGTGTGACGAACAGGCTCAGTTGCTTGCGCAGCCCGTGCCAGGCCAGCTGCACCGCTTCGCTGTGGCCGCCGCGGTCGAGCATGTACCAGCTGCCCACCTGCAGCTCGCGCGCCCAGGCCACCATCGCCGGTGTGGGCATGCTGCCGCCTTCCAGCACCACCTCGAGCTCGCTGCTCTGGTGGCCCGAGAGGTCGAGCACCATCGACTCGTCGATCTCGACCTCGGCCGCCTCGGGCAGCAGTTCTTCCAGCGTCTCCAGGCGCTCCATCAGCTCACGCAGGCGGTCGTCGGGAATCACCGCGGCCTTGGCCGTGAAGGCCGCGGCCAGCGAGTTGTTCAGCTGCTGGATGTGTTCGTCCTGCTTGGGCGTGTCCATGCCGGCCGAGGCCATGCCCTCACGAAGGCTCTTCAGCAGCAGCGGCAGGCGGCGGATGACCTCGGCACGCTCTTCGCGCGTCACCTTGGCGCTGGCGCTCCAGATGAGGTCGGCCGCGGCGCGTTTCATCGCCTTGGTCTGCACGGTCTGCGGGCCGAAGCGCACGCCGGTGGTGGCCAAAACGTCCGCCCAGACGTGGAACAGGAACTGGCGCACGCCTTCCTGCACCGGCACCTCGTTGAGCATCTTGCGCAGCTCGATGGTGTACTGGATGGCCATGGTCTCGCGCTGCTCGACCTGCTGGGCCAGCGAGACACCCCGCTTGGTGGCCTCGTTCTCGTTCTTGAAGTAATGCTCCAGGAACTTCTCGAACTCGATCAGCACGGTCTGGAAGACGCGCCGGCCGGTGTCGGGGTAGGCCTCGACCACCTGCACGATGCGTTTGACTTCCTTGTCCAGCGCCTCGTTGGGTTTGCCGGGCGCGCTGCTGGCGGCACTGTCGAAACCCATCACGCAGGCGCCCATGCGGTCGATCAGCCGGCGCGCCGGGTGATCGATGGTGGCAAAGAAATCGGGTTCGGTGACGGCCACGCGCAGCACCGGCATCTGCAGCCGCGCGAACCACACGCGCACGGTGGCCGGGATGCGGTCTTCGGTCAGGATGCTCTGGAACAGCAGCGCCACGATCTCGATGGTGGCGCGCTCTTCGGGCGAGGCCGCGGCCTTCTTCAGCACCTGCTTGCGCTGGTGCAGCTCTTCCAGCATCACCGGCGCGGTGGCACTGACCTCGCCGCCGCCCCGCAGGGTGGAGGACAGGCGCTGGCGTATACCCTGCTGCGCGGTATCTATCGCTCGCGCCAGCCCGGGTGACATCGGCTGCGAGGCGCCAGCCGGCACGCCTGGCGAACGCGTGGAGAGCCCGAACCGGGGCACGTGGCGCCCGATCAGGCGGTTCAGCCGGCCGAGCACGGCTTCGGCATGTTCCCGGCTGCGGGCCAGCGGTGCGGCGCGGGTCATCAGCCGGGTCTCTTCGCCGACGCTGTTGCCGCTGCCGCCGCTGCCGCCGGAGACAAAACCACTCGAGCGGCTGCCGCCGTAGCCGCCGCCACTTGCACCGTCGCCCAGCGACGCGGCGCCGGCGCGCGAGTCGACAAACCCGGTGGCGGCCTGCCAGCCCATGGGCGCAGCCGGGTGCGTGCGAGAACGGCGGATGAAAGGCCTCAGGTCCACCTCGGCCAGCACGCCGTGGTCGACGAGCCAGCGGTTGGTCTCGTGGTAAGCCTCTTCCACCAGCAGCGCAAACTCGTCGTGCAGCACCGTCTGCAGCTCACGCCAGCCGTCCAGCGTCTGCCCGGCGGCACGCCAGGCGTCGAAGACGATGCGCGCCAGCACGTGCGCACGCAGCATGTCGTGGGGGTCGAGCTCGCCGCGGCCTTCCAGCTGCGCAATGCGCGAGCGCAGGTCGGCAAATTCCCACGAGGCACGGTCCATGATGGCCAGCGCCAGGCGCGAGGTGACGATCTCCAACTCGATGGTGTCGTCGGACACCAGGCTGAGCGTCTCGCGCCCAGAGTAAGGGCCAGACCGCGACTGCCCCAGCAGATCGCCGGGCCGCGTTGCCGAAACACCGTGCTGCAGCGCGTGCCGCAGGCCGGTGACGATGCCCTTGTGCCACGCCTGCGCACCACCCAGCAGCGACTGCGTCAGCTCGCGGCGGCGCTGGAAGACGGTGTTCTCGGCAGGCTTGTCGAGCAGGACGCGCGCATGATCGATGGCCGCCTGCACCAGCGGCACCAGGCCCTTGACCAGCTCTTCGGTGTAGAGCCTGCGCGCCTGGCCAGCGAGGGGATCGGGCGAGGCGCCTGTGGCCATTTCAGCTTGCGACCTGCTGCGGTGTGAAAGAAATCACACTCTACACGACCGCCCCGGCGTTCGGGTCGTTTGGGTCTTGCTCCTTGCCGCCCCCCGACTTGATGAGGTCCTCCCGCTTGACACCCAGCCACATGGCGATGCCGGCGGCGACGAAGATGGACGAATAGATGCCGAACAGGATGCCGATGGTCAGTGCCAGCGCGAAGTAGAAGAGCGTGGGACCGCCGAAGATCAACATGCTCAGAACCATCATCTGCGTGCTGCCGTGGGTAATCATGGTGCGGCTGATGGTGCTGGTGATGGCGCGGTCGATGGATTCCGGCGTGCTCAGTTTGCGGAACCTTCGGAACGTCTCGCGGATGCGGTCGAAGATGACCACCGACTCGTTCACCGAATAACCCAGCACCGCCAGGATGGCCGCCAGCACCGACAGCGAGAACTCCCACTGGAAGAAGGCGAAGAAGCCCAGGATGATGATCACGTCGTGCAGGTTGGCGATGATGCCGGCCACCGCGAACTTCCATTCGAAGCGCATCGACAGGTAGGCCATGATGCCGATGATGGTCACCAGCAGCGCCAGCGCGCCGTTCTCGTAAAGTTCTGCGCCGACGCTGGCACCCACCGCCTCGGTGCGCTTCAGACGGAAGGGCTCGGCGTCGCCGGCCGTGCCGCACGACGGGCGGCTGACCTGCTCGCCCTGCGGCGACAGGTACTGCTTGGTCGCCACCGTGCCCCTCTCGGCCTGGCAAAGTGCGCCGAAGACGCGGCTGGAGACCTCGTTCTGGTTCACGTCGCCGCGCAGCGGCAGGCGGATCAGCACGTCGCGCGAGGTGCCGAAGTTCTGCACCTGCACGTCGCCGAAGCCCAGCGCTTCCACCGAGGTGCGCACCCGGTTGATGTCGGCCGTCTGCGCGTACTCCACCTCCATCAGCGTGCCGCCAGTGAACTCGATGCTCAGGTGCAGCCCGCGCGTGGTCAGGAAGAACACCGCCAGCAGGAAAGTGACGAAGGACACCACGTTCAGCACCAGCACGTGGCGCATGAAGGGGATGTCTCTTTTGATGCGGAAGAATTCCATCGTCGCTCTCCCGCTCAGGCTTCAGTGGGTTCGACAGGGGGGGCCTTGCCGCCGTCGGGCCGCCAGATCTGCCCGATGGACACCGACTTCAGCCGCTTCTGGCGCCCGTACCACAGGTTCACCAGACCGCGCGAGAACATCACGGCGGAGAACATGCTCGTCATGATGCCCAGGCAGTGCACCACCGCGAAGCCGCGTACCGGGCCCGAGCCGAAGGTCAGCAGCGCCAGGCCGGCGATCAGCGTGGTGACGTTGCTGTCGAGAATAGTGCCCCAGGCCATCTCGTAGCCCTTGTGGATGGCCTGCTGGGGCGGCAGACCCGCGCGCAGTTCCTCGCGCACCCGTTCGTTGATCAGCACGTTGGCGTCGATGGCCATGCCCAGGGTGAGCGCGATGGCCGCGATGCCGGGCAGCGTCAGCGTGGCCTGCAGCATTGACAGCACCGCCACCAGACAAAGCAGGTTGAAGGACAGCGCCACCGCCGAGAACACGCCGAACAGCGCGTAGTAGGCGCACATGAAGACGGCGATGGCGATGAACCCCCAGAACACGCTCTGGAAGCCCTTCTCGATGTTGTCCTTGCCCAGGCTGGGGCCGATGGTGCGCTCTTCGATGATCTCCATCGGCGCAGCCAGCGCACCAGCACGGGTCAGCAGCGCCAGGTCGGCGGTTTCCTGCGGCGTGAAGTTGCCGGTGATCTGGAAGTCGGTGCCGAACTCGCCCTGGATGGTGGCCACGCTCAGCGCCTCGCCCTTGCCCTTCTCGTACAGCACGATGGCCATGGGCTTGCCCAGGTTCTCACGCGTCACGCTTCGCATGTTGCGCCCAGCGATGTCGTCCAGTCGCACGCTGACCGCGGGGCGCTGGTCCTTGTCGATGGTGGCCGATGCGTTCTTGAGCTGGTCGCCGGTGGCGATGACGTCGCGCTTCAGGCCCACGTTCGTGCCCTGGCGCGTCGGCACCACCTCGGCGGCGGTGGCGGTGTCGGGCTCGACCAGGCGGAACTGCAGCGTGGCCGTGCGGCCGAGGATGTCCTTGGCGCGCGCCGGGTCCTGCACGCCGGGCAGCTGCACCACCACACGGTCCAGGCCCTGCTTCTGGATCACGGGCTCGGCCACGCCGAGTTCGTTGACGCGCTTGTGCAGCGTCTCGATGTTCTGCGTGACGGCCTGGGTCTGGATGTCGGTGATGGCCTTGGGCGACAGGCGGCCGACGATGCGGACCGTGGTGCCGTCCGCTTCCTGCGTCCAGGTCAGCGCGGGCATGCGGTCGAACAGCAGGTCACGCGCCTTGGTGGCCTCGGCGCCGTCGGGCAGCGTCACCACCACGCCGTTGGGTTCACGCGCGATGCCGGTGAAGCGGATGCGCTTCTCGCGCAGCGCGCTGCGCGCGTCGCTGCTGTAGGTGTCGACGGCCTGCTTCAGCGCGCCGCGCATGTCCACCTGCATCAGGAAGTGCACGCCGCCGCGCAGGTCCAGGCCCAGGTACATGGGCAGCGCGTGCAGCTTGGTCAGCCAGGTGGGCGAACGCGAAACCAGGTTCAGCGCCACGATGTAGCGCGGGTCGGCCGGGTCGGGGTTCAGCGCCTTCAGCAGCGCGTCCTTGGCCTTGATCTGGGTGTCGATGTCGTCGAAGCGTGCCCGTACCGAGGCGCCGTCGAAACGCACGAAGTCGGCGCTGATCTGCGCCGCCGTGAGCGTCTGCTGCACACGCTGCACCATGTCGGCGTCCACCTTCACGGTGGACTTGCCGCCCGACACCTGCACCGCAGGTGACTCGCCGTAGAAGTTCGGCAGCGTGTAGAGCAGGCCGATCAGCAGGACGACGCCGAGGATGGCGTACTTCCACAGGGGGTAGCGGTTCATGCCGCTTACTTGAACGTGCCCTTGGGCAGCACCTGCACCACGGCGCCACGCTGCACCTGGACTTCGACGCCGTTGGCGACTTCCACGTTCAAGTAGTTGTCACCCAACTTGGCCACGCGGCCGAGAACACCGCCGGCGATGACGACCTCGTCGCCCTTGGCCAAGGCCTCGATCATGGCCTTGTGTTCCTTCTGCTTCTTCATCTGCGGGCGGATCATGATGAAGTACAGCACCACGAACATCAGCACCAGCGGCAGCAGGCTGAAGAGGGTGTCGGTACCGCTGGCGGCGGCAGCGGGGGCGGTCTGGGCGTAGGCGGTGGAGATGAACACGGTCGAGCAGTCCTAAAGGTGACGGGCCCGGGATTCCCGGACGAAGCGTGCGATTCTAGGCGGCCGGGAAGGCCCCGGCCCGGGCGCGCTCAGGCTGCCGGCCTCTCGGGGTCGGCGAGAATTCCCTGGTCTTGCTTTGCAAGCTTGAAGGGGTGGACATTTGAAAGTCACAGTCGTTGGCAGCGGTTATGTCGGCCTGGTCACCGGCGCCTGCCTGTCGGAGATGGGCAACCACGTGGTCTGCCTGGACGTGGACGCACGCAAGATCCAGATGCTCAACGAGGGCGGCATCCCGATCTTCGAACCCGGCCTGAAGGAGATGGTTCACCGCAACGCCGCCGCCGGCCGCCTTCAGTTCACGACGGACATCACCGCGGCCGTGGGCCACGGCACCATCCAGTTCATCGGCGTCGGCACGCCGCCCGACGAAGACGGTTCGGCCGACCTGCAGTACGTGCTGGCGGCTGCCGCCAGCATCGGCAGGCACATGACCGACTACAAGGTCATCGTCGACAAGAGCACGGTGCCGGTGGGCACGGCCGACAAGGTGCGCGCCGCGGTGCAGGCCGAACTCGCCAGGCGCGGGCTGTCGATGGAGTTCGCGGTGGTGTCGAACCCCGAGTTCCTGAAGGAAGGCGCCGCGATCGACGACTTCATGCGGCCCGACCGCATCATCGTCGGCGCCGACGACGAACGTGCGGTGCTGCTGATGCGGGCCCTCTACCAGCCCTTCATGCGCAACCACGACCGTATGCAGTTGATGGACGTGCGCAGCGCCGAGTTCACGAAATACGCCGCCAACGCCATGCTGGCCACGCGCATCAGCTTCATGAACGAACTGGCGCTGCTGGCCGAGAAGGTGGGCGCCGACATCGAGATGGTGCGCAAGGGCATCGGCAGCGACCCGCGCATCGGCACGCACTTCCTGTATCCCGGCACGGGTTACGGCGGCAGCTGCTTTCCGAAGGACGTGAAGGCGCTGGTCTACGCCGGCAAGGAAAACGGCGTGCGCCTGGGCGTGCTGGAAGCCGTGGAAGCCGCCAACGACCGCCAGAAGCACGTGCTCGTCGACAAGGTGGTGGCGCGTTACGGCGACAACCTGCAAGGCCGCGCCTTCGCCCTGTGGGGCCTGGCCTTCAAGCCCAACACCGACGACATGCGCGACGCGCCCAGCCGCACCGTCATCGCCGAATTGACGGCCCGCGGGGCCATCGTCCAGGCCTACGACCCGGTGGCCATGGACGAAGCCGCGCGCGTCATGCCCGGCATGCCGGGGCTGCACTACGCCGCAGGCTGGATGCAGGCCCTGGAAGGCGCCGACGCGCTGCTGGTGGTGACGGAGTGGAAAGAGATCCGCAACCCCGACTTCGAAGCCATCAAGTCGACGCTGAAGGAGGCTGTCGTCTTCGACGGCCGGAACCTGTACGAGCCGGCACTGATGCAGGCGCTGGGAATTCACTATCAGGCGGTGGGGCGGGGCCTGCCCGGCTAGGCGCGCCGTGGCGGCGGACGCGCCGCGCCGTCAGCCACACCAGAACCAGCAGCAGCCAGAGGAAGCGCGGTTCGTCGATCAGCGTATTGAGCGCGCCCGACACCAGAAAGGCCATGGCTGCCCACAGCGCGGCCGGCGCCGCCGCAGCGCGGTGCCAGCCCAGGCGCAACCCGCGCCCCAACCCCATGGCCAGCACCGCAAGCCAGGCCAGCGCCCCCACCGCGCCCTGCTCCAGCCACACCGAAATCGGCAGGCTGTGCACGTGCCAGGGCGGGTCGACGTCGGTGGCGAAGAACCAGCGGTCCAGCCCGGCGGCGAAGTTGCCGTTGACCAGCCACTCCTGCCCCGCGCTGTCGCGCAGGCTCAGGCGCGCGACGTCGATCACGGCCCCGTCGGCGGGCGTGAAGAGCGACAGCTTGACGCTCGGCCCCCCCGGGCGAACGCCCGGCCGCAGCGGCGGGGGGTCCAGCACGCCCTGCGCCTTGACCCACTCATCCGGGGCCGGTGCCGCAGACTCGAGGCTGGCCTGCGTACAACCCACCGAGGTCAGTGTCGACTTGTGGCACAGGCTCACCTTCAGCACAGTTTCTGGCTCTGCCGACCGCAGTTCGGCCGTCAGGCGCAGCGGGCCTGCGGGTACCGCCGGCAGCACCTGCTCGATATAGAGCGTCGCGCCCGGCGCCAGGCGCAAGAAGCGCTGTTCGGGCCGCTCCGGCGTGCCGCCTTCGCGCCGCAGCGCATAGGCGGCTGCGCGCACCGGCTCCAGACTGCGCCAGTAGTGCAGCCAGGCAAACCGGCCCAGGCCTTCACCGAAGAGGATGGCCCCGACACTTCCCCCGGTGCGCGTCTGCAGCGCGTCGTCCCAGTGCGCCAGGCGCACGGTGAGGTCTTGGGCACTGCGTTCCAGGCGTTCACGCGCATAGCCGCCGCCCGTCGGCAGCGCCACCAGCGCCAGCAAGCCCAGGCCGACCAGTCCGATGACCGTGATCGCGCCTCGGCGGCGCTGCATCGGCCCGGCGCGCAGCGCCACCATCACCAGGCTGCCCAGCACCATCACCGCAAACGCCGCGTAGCCGTTACGCGAATAGGTCACCAGCACCGCATACCCGGCCGCGGCCAGCAGGGCCAGCGCCGCGGCGCGCGCGGCCCATCGGCGCGCCGACCACACACGGTCGATCGCGAACGCCGAGGCCACCGCCAGGTAGCACTCGATGTAGGCGCCGCCCTTGTGCATGGCCGAAAACGGCCCCGTGACGCGGTAGTCGGCGTTGAAATCCAGCAGCCCGACGAAGGTCACCCGTTCCCACAGCACCCAGGCCACGGCACCCGCCAGGCCGGCCAGCATGCCGTTGCCGAAGCAGCGCTCTCGGGCATCACCCGTCGCGGGCAGCCGGCGCCACAGCAGCACGAACAAGGCAGCCCACACCGCGCCCTTGGCGATGCGCAGGCCGTTGAAGGCGCTGGTGTAGGTGGTGAAGCTGTCGTCGTCCAACCCGGGCCAGGGCCAAAGCGGCAACAGAGCGCTCACCAGAAGGCTGGCCCCGAGCACCGCAAAGGCCCAGGACAGCACCGGCGTACCCGTCGGCGTTCGCGCCTGTGGCGGCACGCGCCAAGCCGCCACCGCCAGGCAAACGGCCAGCAGCAGGTCGAATTCGGTCCAGTAGAAGCGCCCGCTCCAAGGCGCCAGGTCCAGCAGCGGCAGCGCCGCCGGCACGATGAACAGCGCCCAGCGCGGCTGCCACCCCACCGCCACGGCGCAGGCCAGCAGCAGAGCCACCAACGGCCCGCTGAAGACTGGGAAGCCGGCGGCCCAGGCCAGCGCAGCCAGCGGCACGACCAGCCAGGCCCAGGGCCACCGGACGGGCGGCTCGGCCGGCACTGCAACGGTGCCGACGGGCGCTGCGGGCCGCGCCGCCAGCCCAGCAAGCCCGGCCAACCACAGCACCCCGGCTGCGGCCGCCACGGCGATGATGAGGTTGGTCGGGTCGGGCTTCTGGCCTGGCAGGAACAGCTTGCCGGCCTCGATCACCGTCACCACGGCCAGCACGCCCGTCAATACCATGGGCCGGCCCAGCCGTTGGGCCCAGCCGATGACGGCCAGCGGCGCGTACATCAGCGCCACGCTACCCAGGCTGTAGAGGGCCAGCGCCTCGGTCGTGTAGTAGTGGTAATAGAAGGGCAGCCAGCGCAGCTCGGCCCAGGTGCTGGCCACCTCGTCGGCGTTGCGCAGGCCGGCCGACGGCCCGCGCAGCCAGCCGCTGGCGAACAGCAGCAGCGGCAGGTAGACCAGCAATGCCGGCAGTGCCAGGCGCCGCAGCGCATCGCGCACGCCGGCCAGCCCCCGCGCCTGCAGCCAGGGCAGCAGTGCCGACCCAGCGGCCATGCCGACCCCGCGGCCAAGCACCGAGGCCCCCTGGCTCACGCCTGACGCAATGAAGAACTGGGCCACCTCGATCAGTGCACCGTAGAGCAGGCCCCACATCCCGGCCGACATCGGCGTGGAGCGCCGCAGCCAAGCCAGCAGCATGCCGACGGGCAGCACCAGCGCCGCTTCTACCGCCAGCTGCAGCCCGCTCAGCGCCCACCCGCGGTCGGCCAGCGCCAGGCCCGGTGACCACAGGTCGGACGCCCACTTGTCGGCCACCTCGGCACCCGTCAGCAGCAGGTCGAACGGAAAGAAGCACAGCACCGTGTAGGCAAGCGCGTAGACCTCCAGCAGGCGCAGCGACAGCTGGTGGCCACCGGCCCGCCACCCTTCGAGCAGCCGGCCCAGGCTGGGCCCGGCCACCAGCCCGAGCCACGCACCGAGCAGGCTGCCCAGCCCCTCGGCGATCAGGTCGTTCTGCGACACCGTTCGCGGCGGGAAGAAGAGTTGCGCGAATTCGACGCCCACCGCGAGCGCGGCGCACAAGGCGAGCGCAGGCACCCAGGCGGCCCAGCCGAGCACGGGGCCCAGCGCCGGTTTCAGCCAACGGGTGGCCAGAAAACCGAGCGGCAGGTAGAGCACGCCGTTGGCGACCCAGTCGGCGCGCGACGCGACTCCGAGGTCCAAAAAACGGATGCGCGCGAACCGACTCAGCGCTTCGTCCAGCGGCAGCGCGCGGTAGTCCAGAGGTACCAGGCTGCCGTACACCACGAAGGCGGCATATGCAGCGACCAACCAGACCGTCTTCAGGCGCATCGATGCAGGCTCGGTGGGGTGAACAGCCCCCCTGAATGCGGGGCCCAGTGCAGGCTGGAGCGGCAAGCGCGACAAGATGGCTTGTTTGCCCTTCAGCCGGCCGGTATTCTCAGCTGACTGTTCGATGCCGTGCCGGCGTCGTGCTCACCGAAGGAACGGCCCCCATGAAACTGCTCGCCCATACCCTCCTCATGACCCTAACCGCGATGGCTGCCCCGGCTGTGTCGTACGCTGATTGCATGGGCACCCCTCTCAACCAGAGGCAGTTGGCCAACGTGGTGCGCGGCAACACAGTCTGCGGCAAACCCGGCCTCGCCTATCCTGGCGGCGCCAGCTCCAGTGACCGCTGGCAGGAGCAGCACCGCGCCGCCACATCGTCGTCCCTCACCGGGGAACTTTGGGATTACAAGCTCGGAGCCAGCACCATGGATCCGACCAAGCTGGTCGGCGGCTGGGTGGTTTCCGGCCCGGTAACGGATGCCACCATCGTCCACACGTACGGGTCGGCGTCCTTCAGCTGGAAGGTCTATGGCCCGTTCCCAAACGTGCCAGGTGTCTCGATCTATTCGTTCTGCACCGCCGGGGCCGAACACGTGAAGGCGTTCGTGCTCATCGGCCCGGTGGGATGCGCCGGCATCTTCCCCTAAGTTTCGCGGCGTGACCGGCTTGGGCCGCCGTCCGCAGCCAAGGTAGGAATGGGGTGAGGTCTCAATACCGTTGGCTTGGGGTCAAGGGAATGGGGTCAGGTCTTGCATGTCGCCTTTGCCTCTTGCCCCTGCCGTCTTCAATGCCAGCTCGCGTCGCGTGCGGCGCGAAGTGAGGCGATGGACAGCACCTTGGAGTGCATTGCGCAGGAGGCAAAAGGCGAGACCCGGCCCCGCCTTCGGGAGGGCGCTGCGCTGTCGCGCAGCAGGCTCCGGATAGCAGCTACCTCTTCGCCCGTGCGGCCCGCCATTGCTGCGCGGCCGCTTGTGCTGCAAGCAACTCTTCGGGCAGCAGCACCGACTTGAGGTAGTCGCGCTCATCGCCGGCGCGCTCGTGCCCCTGCGCGGCGGCTAGACTGAACCACGTGTAAGCGAGGGACTGGTCGACAACGACGCCTTGACCGTTGCTGAACAGCACGCCCAGGCTGTACTGCGCCTCGGCGTGGTTCTGCTCCGCGGCCTGCTCGAACCACTTGAAAGCCAGCTGGTAGTCTTTCATTGTGGCTCTCCCCGACTGGTGGATGCTGCCGAGCGCATGCTGTGCTTCGGCGTACCCCTGTTCAGCCGACTTCTGAATCCACTTCAAGGCGGTGGCCGGGTTGCGCTCGACCCCAGCGCCCTTCATGTAGACCATGCCCAGCTGCAACTGCGCCTTGGCGTCACCACCTTCGGCGGCGACGGCAAGCGAAAGCTCAGTGGGGCGCGGGGCCGAGGCCGACCGAGCTTCGCTGACGTTGTCGTCAAGGGCTGGCGCACTGCCCACGGCCACCGTGGCGTCCGGCAGCGCCGGCCTGCGCAGGCTGCCGAGCGCAAAACCGAGGACGAAAGTCAGCACGAGGAGGGATGCCGCCGCCACGCCGGGCCCCAGCCACGAAGTCCGATAGTAGGTACGCATGCCGCATTGGCGGCAGCGATAGACGGTGCGGAACAGCGAGCGCCACGGGCTGTCGTCGGGGCGGCGGTGCGAGCGTCGCAGACGGTCACTCTGGCAGTTAGGGCACTTGATTGACACGGAGCGAACGATCATCGTTGATGGCAGCGCGGAGGTAGGTCAACGCACCACCGCCGAACAGGCCTGAAAGAATCAGACCGAAGCGCTGACGGGCACAGCTGCCCCTGCGGATTGTCCGGGAATTTTGGTACATGAGCGCCATGACGGCCAAGACTGGACCGAAGCCGGCGCTTGGGGATCGGGGGAATGGCGCGGGGAAATGGGGTCGGGAAATGGGGAAATGGTGGGGAAATGGGGTCAGGTCTTACCTCTTACCTCTGTCATCTTCAAACGCCACAAGTTAAGTATCAACGCGTTGACACGCCATTGCACCGCGCAGATACTCGCGTCGATTCAGGAGCTTCGACATGTCAGCACCACCATCGACGACGGCTAGCGCGAATGGGGGAATGGGGTCAGGTCTTACCTCTTACCTCCGGGCGAATGGGGTCAGGTCTTACCTCTTACCTTTGTCATCTTCAAACGCCACAAGTTAAGTATCAACGCGTTGACACGTCATTGCGCCACGCAGATACTCGCGTCGATTCAGGAGCTTCGACATGTCAGCACCACCATCGACGACGGCTAGCGCGGAACAGGTTGTCCAGCAATGGGGCAATGGCCTGGCAGTGCGGCTGACCGCAAAGATCGCGAAAGCCGCGCACCTGGCGCTGGGCCAGCCGGTGATGGTGGAGGTGGTCGAAGGCGGCGTGCTCCTGCGCCCGGCCGGCAAGCCGCGGTTGACCCTGGAGCAGAAGATCAAGCTCTTCGACCCCGCCAAGCACGGCGGTGAGGTTATGGCGGACGCGCCGGTCGGCCGCGAGATTTTCTGATGGCGCCGAGCAATCTGTGGGTGCCTGATCGCGGCGAAGTGATCTGGATTCAGTTCAACCCGCAAGTCGGCAAGGTGGAAAAGAAGAACGAGCACCCCATGATCGTGCTCTCCACGAAGCCGTTCAACCAGAAGATCGGCTTGGTGATCGGACTGCCGATGACACATGCCGAGTCGAATGAGTCGAACCCCTTCGCAGTGAAGCACCTCGGCGCCAAGGGCGAGGTGGCCTACATCCTGACGCACCAACCCAAGAGCTTCGATTGGCGTGAGCGCGGTGCGCGGCCACACACTTGGAAGCAGCTGCCGCCGGCGGTCTTCGAACAGGTGTGCGAAGGCCTGAATTCCATCGTTCGGATATGCGCGTAGCAGGCTGACGGACTGGACAGCACCGTGGAATGCATTGCGCAGAGGGCAAAAGGCAAGACCTGACCCCGCCTGTGTGACCCCGCCTGTGACCCCGTCCGTGACCCGACTTGTGGCACGCTACGGTCTTTGGCACTTCCTCTTCCGGCGGAAACCAACATGTCCACTACGCTAGAAGCTCTGCAAGCCGAAGTCCTGCGCCTGTCGCCCAAGGACAGGGCACGCCTGCTCGATCGGCTTATCGCCAGCCTGGACGCCGACACAGAAGATGAAGCGGCCTGGGATGCCGTTGCCGCCGCAAGGGAGGCCGAGATGAACGCGGCTGCCGTTCAACCCGTACCACTGGGCGCCGCCCTTGCCAGACTCGAAGCGCGCTTCCCCGGATGAGGGTCACGCTCCATCCGGAACGCGATATCGAGGAAGCGGCGGAGTTCTACGAGCGACAAGGCTCAGCAGTTCTAGCGGCCAGGTTCATCTTCGCGTTCAAGAACCTCACTGCGCTTCTTGGACAACAACCAGAGATCGGTTCGCCCCGCTCCGCGGGACGGCGCGGCCTGTGCATGAACGTATTTCCGTACACAGTGATCTACCGCGCCAGCGCGGACGAGATCAAGATCCTGGTCGTCAAGCACGATCGCAAGCGCCCCGGCTACGGAGCCCCAAGAAGGTAGCCAACTAGGCCCGCCAGCAGCGCCGCCAGCCCCTTCGTGGAGCGCTAAACCGTAGGCCGAGGTAGCTCGAACGACCAAGCTCTTTTCAGCACTTCCCCGCAGGCCGACTGAAGTGGACATGAAACGCCGCAACGCCACCCGCCTGCTGGCCAGCTTGGCTGGCCTATCCCTGGCACCCCGCCTGGCCGCACAGCCCGCGCCCACGCCGGCGCCGCCGCTGCGCGTGGGCCCCGCACGCGCCATCACGTCCATCGCCGAAGCCGCGCGCCGCGTGCGCGACGGCGACACCGTTGAGATCGACGCCGGCACCTACCGCGGCGATGTGGCCATCGCCGTCTGGCAGCGCGACCGCCTGACCCTGCGCGCCGTGGGCGGGCGCGTGCGCCTGCTGGCCGACGGCGCCGCCGCCGAAGGCAAGGCCATCTGGGTGGTACGCGGCGGGCAGGTCGGCGTGGAAGGCTTCGACTTCGAAGGCACACGCGTGCCGTCGCGCAACGGCGCGGGCATCCGCTTCGAGGCCGGGCAGCTCTCCGTGCGCCACTGCCGCTTCATCGACAACGAGATGGGCCTGCTCACCAACAACGACCCCCGTGCGGAGCTGGCGGTGGAGTTCAGCGAATTCGCACACAACCAGCGGCCCGACGGCCACAACCACCAGCTCTACGCCGGCACCATCGGCCGGCTCGCGGTGGCAGACAGCCACTTCCACCACGGCACCATCGGCCACTTGCTGAAGAGTCGGGCGGCCGTGAACCTCATCCGCGACAACCGGCTCACCGACGAAGCCGGCGGGCGGTCCAGCTACGAGTTGGAGTTCCCGAACGGCGGCGTGGCCGTGGTGGTGGGCAACCTGATCCAGCAAGGCGCGCAGACCGAGAACCCGACCATGATCTCGTACGGCGCCGAGGGCTACCGCTGGCCCGTCAACGTGCTGGCGCTGGCGAACAACACGCTGGTGGACGAACGGCCCGAAGGCGGCCGCTTTCTGAGCGTGTGGTCAGGTGAAGTTACCGTGGCCGAGGTCGGAAACCGCCTGATGCGCCACGGCCGCGAAATCGACGACCCCACCCTGCTGCGCCGCCAGGCCGACGAGCGGGCAACGCGCCAGCCGTCCGGCAAGCCTGCCCCTCAGAATTGATTCTTGAGGTGCAAAGAGAGCTGATGGGTGACCCCGACAGCTTGACCCCGCCAGCTGACGCGCCAGCCCAAGCGGCAGACTGCCAGCAACGACCCCCGTCATCCTTTCGTGGGAGTCAGTGAATTCGCGATGCCGACCTTCAGTACCGCGTGCTGCGCCTTTCGCCCGCGTCAACCTCGTCACCCAGACCGTCCGCTGAGAAGTGCGGGTTCTCGAACCCGGGCTTTCCATAGGTAAGCGCGGCCCCGGTCACACATTGCACGCGCCCACCTGCCGCCGCCAGTACGGCGTGCCCCGCGGCGATGTCCCACTCCATCGTGCGGCCCAGCCGCGGGTACAGGTCGGCTTCGCCTGCGGCCACCAGGCAGAGCTTGAGCGAGGAACCGGCGTTCACCAGGTCGGCCACCTTGCGGCCGGCCAGAAACGTGTCCAGCGCAGTAGCGTCGCCGTGCGAGCGGCTGGCGACGACGGTCAGACCCTCGGCCGACACGGCGCGGCAACGGATGTCGCGCCGCCGGCCGGCCTCTTCGACCCACGCCCCGCGCCCGACGATGCCCGCGAACAGCCGGCCCAGGGCAGGCGCCAGCACCACGCCCAGCACCGGGCGGCCGGCCTCGATCAAGGCGATGTTGACGGTGAACTCGCCGTTGCGGCCGATGAACTCCTTGGTGCCGTCGAGCGGGTCGACGAGCCAGAACCGCCCCCCCGAGACGTCGGGCACATGCCCGGCGGCCACCGCCTCTTCGGCGACCACCGGCACGTTCGGGGTCAGCGCGGCCAGCCTGCGCAGAATCAGCGCCTCGGCCCGTTCGTCGGCCACGGTGACGGGTGACGCATCGTCCTTGCCGCGCACCGCGAAGTCGGTGGCGTAGACCTCCAGGATCGCTTCGCCAGCCTCGCGCGCGGCGGCTACCACGCCGTTCAACAGGGTCTCTAGGTCGAGGGCTGGATGCATGGCGCAGGGGCGTGTGGCGTTGAGCGCGAAGGCCGCGCGGCACGACTGTAGCGGCGCAGCCGCCGCGAGCCGTTCGCCCGCCACGCAATGACGTTAGCCCTGCGGCAAAGTTCCCGCAAACGGCCCCGCCAGCCCCGCCGCCGCGCCCTGCTCCTCCGCCATACTCGCTGACGCCTTCCCGTCATCCACCGAGACCGCACCCGCCCCGTGACAGCCGACCGCACCACCCTCACCCACCTGCAGCGCCTCGAGGCCGAAGCCATCCACATCATGCGCGAGGTGGTGGCCGAGGCCGAGCGGCCGGTGATGCTGTACTCGATCGGCAAGGACAGCGCCTGCATGCTGCATCTGGCGAAGAAGGCCTTCTACCCGGCCCCGCCGCCGTTCCCGCTACTGCATGTCGACACGACCTGGAAGTTCCGCGCCATGTATGCCATGCGCGAGCGCATGGCTGCCGAAATGGGCATGGAACTGCTGGTCTGGCAGAACCCCGAGGCCAAGGCGCGCGGCATCAACCCGTTCGACCATGGCTCGGCGGTACACACCGACATCTGGAAAACCGAGGGCCTGAAGCAGGCACTCGATCACTACGGCTTCGACGCCGCCTTCGGCGGTGCGCGACGCGACGAGGAGAAGAGCCGCGCCAAGGAACGCATCTTCAGCTTCCGCACCGACCAGCACCGCTGGGACCCCAAGGCGCAGCGCCCCGAGCTCTGGCACCTCTACAACGGGCGCAAGCACAAGGGCGAGTCGATGCGCGTCTTCCCCATCAGCAACTGGACCGAGCTCGACATCTGGCAGTACATCCAGCTCGAGAACATCCCCATCGTGCCGCTGTACTTCGCTGCCGAGCGCCCTGTCGTGCCGCGGGGTGGCACGCTGATCATGGTCGACGACGAGCGCATGCCGCTGGCCGCCGGCGAGGTGCCGATGATGAAGAAGGTGCGCTTCCGCACCCTGGGCTGCTACCCACTGTCGGGGGCCATCGAGTCCGAGGCGACCACGCTCGACGACATCATCCAGGAGATGCTGCTGGCGCGCACCAGTGAGCGCCAGGGACGGCTCATCGACCACGACCAGGCCGCATCGATGGAAAAGAAGAAACAGGAAGGCTATTTCTGATGGCCCACGTATCCGACCTGATCGCCACCGACATCCAGGCCTACCTGCGCCAGCACGAAGCGAAGACGCTCCTGCGCTTCATCACCTGCGGCTCCGTCGACGATGGCAAGAGCACCCTGATCGGCCGGCTGCTGTACGACAGCAAGATGCTGTTCGAGGACCAGCTCGCCAGCGTCGAGGCCGACTCCAAGAAGTGGGGCACGCAAGGCGGCGAGATCGACTTCGCGCTGCTCGTCGATGGCCTGGCCGCCGAGCGCGAGCAGGGCATCACCATCGACGTCGCCTACCGCTTCTTCAGCACCGAGCGCCGCAAGTTCATCGTCGCCGACACGCCAGGCCACGAGCAGTACACGCGCAACATGATCACCGGCGCGAGCACGGCCGACGTGGCGGTCATCCTCATCGACGCGCGCAAGGGCGTGCTCACGCAGACCCGCCGCCACAGCTACCTCGTCAGCCTGATCGGCATCCGCAAGGTGGTGCTGGCCATCAACAAGATGGACCTCGTGGACTTCTCACGCGAGGTCTTCGAGCGCATCGACGCCGAGTACCGCGCCTTCGCCGCGCAGATCGGCCTGACGGACATCACCAGCATCCCGCTGTCCGCCCTGCAGGGCGAGAACATGACGGAGCGCAGCCAGCTCACGCCCTGGTACACCGGCCCGGCGCTGATGGAATTCCTCGAGACCTGCGAGGTCGACGAGACGCGCCTGCAGGGCCAGCCGATGCGCCTGCCCGTGCAGTGGGTGAACCGCCCGAACCTCGACTTCCGCGGCTTCTGTGGCCTGCTGGCCAGCGGCAAGCTGCTGCCCGGCGACCGCGTCCGCGTGCAGCCCTCGGGGCGCGAAAGCATCGTGGCGCGCATCGTCGCCCTCGGCGGCGACCTGGCCCAGGCGGTGGCCGGCCAGTCGGTGCAGATCACGCTCGAGGACGAGATCGACATCTCGCGCGGCGACGTCATCAGCCACGCCGCCGCCCCCGCCGAGGTGGCCGACCAGTTCGAAAGCAGCATCGTCTGGATGGCCGACGAACCCCTGCTGCCGGGGCGGCCCTACTGGCTGAAAATCGGCACGCGCCAGGTCAGCGCCACCGTCTCCGAGCCCAAGTACAAAGTCAACGTCAACACGCTCGAGCACCTGGCCGCCAAACGCCTGGAGCTCAACGAGATCGGCGTGTGCAACATCGCGCTCGACCGCGCGGTGGCCTTCGACGCCTACACCGCCAACCGCGAGACCGGCGGTTTCATCCTCATCGACCGCCTGAGCAACCACACCGTGGGCGCCGGCATGCTGCACTTCGCGCTGCGCCGCTCGCAGAACGTGCACTGGCAGCATGTCGACGTCGACAAGGCAGCGCGCGCCGGGCAGATGGGCCAGAAGCCGACCGTGCTTTGGTTCACCGGGCTGTCGGGTGCCGGCAAGAGCACGGTCGCCAACCTGGTGGCCAAGCGCCTGTTCGCGCTGGGCCGCCATGCCTACCTGCTGGACGGCGACAACATCCGCCACGGCCTGAACCGGGACCTGGGCTTCACCGCCGCTGACCGCGTGGAGAACATTCGCCGCGTTGCCGAGGTGGCACGGCTGATGGTCGACGCCGGGCTGATCGTCATCACCGCCTTCATCTCGCCCTTCCGCGCCGAGCGCGAAATGGCGCGCGGCCTGCTCGAGACGGGCGAGTTCATCGAGGTCCACGTCGACGTGCCTCTGGAAGTGGCCGAGCAACGCGACGTGAAGGGCCTGTATGCCAAGGCGCGGCGCGGCGAGCTGCCCAACTTCACGGGCATCGACTCGCCCTACGAGGCGCCAGTCGACCCCGAAATCCACCTCGACACCGCCACGCTCAGCGTCGAGCAGGCGGCCGAGCAAGTGATCGAGGAATTGCGGCGCCGCGGTATCGTCGAATGACAGCCCAACAGGGCGTGGTACTGGCCGGGCTGGTGCTGCTGGCGGTCGAACTGGTGCGTGGCAAGCGTTCGCCGGCGGCGCTGTTCGCCGGCCTGGCCTTTGCCTTCGTGCTGCTCGGCTACGTCGGCCTGAACCCCAGCCTTCAACAGCTGGCCAACCCGGGACTGGTGACCGTGGTGGTTCTGCTGCTGCTGTCGGTGGTGCTGGACAAGAGCCGGCTGCTGGAGCGTCTGGCCGACCGGCTGGTGCAGGGGCCCTACCGGCTGGCGCTGGTGAAGCTGTATGGCGCGAGCGCGCTGTACTCGGCTTTCCTCAATAACACCGCCGTGGTGGCTTCGCTGATGGGGCCGTTGCGCATGAGCCGGGCGCACGCACCTTCGCGACTGCTGATGCCGATGTGCTTTGCGGCGTCGCTGGGCGGCATCCTCACCCTGGTGGGCACCAGCACCAACCTGCTGGTGAACAGCCTGATGATCGGCGGCGGCATGCCCGCGCTGCGCATCTTCGACCTGTTCCCGGTGGGCATCTGCATCGTCGTGGCCTGCGGTCTGACGATGGTCTGGCTCTACCCGCGCCTGCTGCCCGCACAGCCGCCGGCCGACGAAGCCGCCAGCGACTACTTCCTCGAGGCCGTCGTGCGCCCCGACTCCAGCCTCGTCGGCAAGACGGTGGAGGCCGGTGGCTTGCGCAAGCTCGGCCACCTGTTCCTGGCCGAGGTGGTGCAGGACGGCCGCGTCATCGCGCCTGTCGAGCCGGGCCATGTCATTCGCGCCGGCGACGTGCTGGTCTTCACGGGCGACCTCACCCGGCTGGACCTGCTGCTGCAGTTCGACGGCCTGGTCACCCGCGGCCAGCACTACCACCTGCCGCTGGACAACCTGGTCGAGGTGGTGGTCGCGACCGAGAGCACGCTGGCGCGCAAGACGATCAAGGAAGTCGACTTCCGCTCGCGCTTCGACGCCGCAGTCATCGCCGTGCGGCGCGGCAGCATGCGCCTGCGTGGGCCGCTGGCCGAGATGCCGCTCGAAGTCGGTGACACGCTGGTGCTGGTGGTCGGGCCCGACTTCGACAAACGCAACAACCTGCAGCGCAACTTCGTCGTCGTGCGCCAGCATCGGGTGCAGAAGTTCACCGACGCGCGCAAAGGCTGGATCAGCGCAGCGGCCTTTGCCGCCGTGATCCTGGTGTCGGCGCTGGGCTGGGTCGATTTCCTCATGGCCCTGATCGTGCTGCTGATCGTGTTCCTGATGCTCGGCTATGCCAAGTCGTCCGACCTGCGGCGGCAGATGCCCTACCAGATCATCATCATCATCGCCTCGGCGTTGGTGATCTCCGACGTGATGGTGAAGTCGGGCACGGGCGAATTGATGGCGGCCGGGCTGCTGCTGGGCGCCAGCCACTTCGGGCCTTATGGCGCACTCGCTGCGGTGCTGCTGCTGGCGTGGCTGATGACCGAGTTGATGAGCAACAACGCCGCGGCCGCGTTGTGCTTTCCGGTGGCAGTGGGCATGGCCGGGCAACTGGGGCTGGACCCGAAGCCCTTCGCCATGGCCGTGCTCTATGGCGCCAGCTGCAGCTTCCTCACGCCCTACGGCTACCAGACCAACTTGATGGTGATGTCGCCCGGCCGCTACACGCTGCGCGACTACCTTCGCGCTGGCGCCCCCGTGGCCGCCGTGTTCCTGGTCGTGACCCTGATCGCCGTACCGTGGGTCTTTCCGTTCAAGCCGGCATGAGGCTTTGCGCGCTTCGAGACCGGCCGGCTGACGGTGCGCGACTGCCGATTCGTCGACTACGAGATGGGCCACGATGAACGCAACCCCCACCGCCACCGCCACCGCCGACGTCCCCGCCACCCCGCTGACCCTCGGCCAACCGCGCTTCACCGAGCCCCGGCTGGCCGCGCTGGCCCGCGAGCAGGGCGACGCTGCGGCCTGGCAGGCGGCGCTGGCCCAGGGCGGCGCCGACGGCCTGGCTCGTGCCGTCGCCGGGGTGCAGGGCAGCTTCGCGGTGGGCCTGACCGACGCCGCGGGCCGCGGCTTCGCGGCGGTCGACCGCTTCGCCGTGCAGTCGCTGTGCTGGCGCGTCATCGACGGCCGGCTGCACTTGGCGGCCCGCGCCGACGAGCTGGCGGCGCTGCCGCCGCGCGCCGAGATCGACCCGCAGGCGGTGTTCGACTACCTGTACTTCCACGTCATCCCGTCGCCGCGCACCATCTTCCAGGGTGTGCACCGTCTGCCGGCAGCGCACTACGCCCGTTTCGACAACGGCCGCCTGACGGTGGCGCCCTACTGGGTGCCGCGTTTCACTGAAACCGCACGCCCGGCCTTCGAGCCGCTGGCCGCCGAGTTCCGCGGCCTGCTGCGCGACGCGGTGGCGGCGCAGCTGGACGGCAGCAAGCCGGCCTGTTTCCTGAGCGGCGGCACCGACAGCTCCACCGTGGCCGGCATGATCGGCGAGGCCGCCGGAACCCCCGCCGCCACGTACTCGATCGGGTTCGAGGCCGAGGGCTACGACGAGATGGCCTTCGCGCGCATCGCCGCCAAGCGCTTCGGCTGCGAGCACCACGAGTACTACGTGACGCCCGACGACCTGGTGCGCGGCATCCCCGCGGTGGCGGCGCACTACGACCAACCCTTCGGCAATTCCTCGGTGCTGCCGGCCTTCTACTGCGCGCAGATGGCCAAGGCAGACGGCGTGAGCAAGCTGCTGGCCGGCGACGGCGGCGACGAGTTCTTCGGCGGCAACACACGTTATGCCAAGCAGCGCATCTTCGGCTGGTACGACGGCGTGCCGGCCGCGCTGCGCAGGGGGCTGCTGGAGCCCGTGCTGGAGCGCACGCCGCTGGGCGGCCTGCCGCTGGCCAGCAAGGGCCGCAGCTATGTCGAGCAGGCCAAGGTGCCGCTGCCAGACCGCATGCAGATGTACAACCTGCTGCTGCGCCTGGGTGTCGCGAACGTCTTCGAGGCCGACTTCCTGGCGCGCATCGACCAGGCCGAGCCGCTGCGCGGACAGCAGGCCGTGTGGCAGCAGGTGCCCGATGCCAGTTCGCTGAACCGCATGCTGGCCTACGACTGGCGCTACACGCTGGCCGAGACCGACCTGCCCAAGGTCACCGGCAGCACGAGCCTGGCGGGCGTGGCGGTGGGTTTTCCGTTCCTCGAACAGGCGCTGGTCGACTTCTCGCTGCGCCTGCCCACCGACCACAAGCTCAAGGGGCTGAAGCTGCGCTGGTTCTTCAAGGAAGCGCTGCGCGGCTTCCTGCCCGACGAGATCATCACCAAGAAGAAGCAGGGCTTCGGCCTGCCGTTCGGGGTGTGGGCCACGCGGCACGCCGGGCTGCGCGAGTTCGCGCGGGATTCGCTGCTGTCGCTGGCCGGACGGGGCATCGTGCGCGAGGCCTTCGTGCGGGAGTTTCTGGATACGCATCTGGCGGCGCACCCGGGGTATTACGGCGAGATGGTGTGGATACTGATGATGCTGGAGCAGTGGCTGCGGCAGCAGGGACGGTGATTTGAGCCTGGGTTCGATAGACGCATCACGAAATGCCCTCGCCTACACCCCAGGACACGGTCGCTCGCAAGTGGTGGCCATGGACAGTTCAGTCTGGTCGGGGCTCTGGTGAAGCAACGCCGGCAACCGCTTCCAACTGTTGCAGCAGGGCAGGCAGGCTGAACATCACCGTCTTCCACAGGATGTCGGTGTTGACATCAAAGTACGCATGCACGAGGCGGTTGCGCATGGCCACGATCACGGGCCACTCGACGCCAGGGGCAGCGGCGCGCCCGGCGTCCGACACCCGGGCCGCGGCTTCGCCGATGATCTGCACCACGTGCAACAGCGCCATGCGCAACATGGTGTCGCTGTCCAGTTCGTGCTGCTCGCGCCCCAGACAAAACCGCATCGCCATCCGCGCCGCCTCGGCCATGTGGCTCAGCCGGATCAGGTCATCGGGCGACATATTGCGGCTCGGCCGTGCGCACCACCTCGTCGCGGAAAAAGCGGCTCAGATCGCCCACCGTGCGCAGATCCACTCGGCGCCCGTGCATCAGAGCCGACAGCTCGATCTCGATGCGCGCCATGTCGAACAGCGTGGTGGTGGCGTCGGGCTCAAACTCCACCAGCAGATCGACATCGCTGTCCGGCCGCGCGGTGCCTTTCAGGCGCGACCCGAACAGAGACAACTTGCGGATGCGGTGGCGCCGGCAGATCGGTGCCAAGTCCGCCTCTGAAACACCCATCAACCCCATGGCGTTCTCCTTGTCCCTTGCCGAGTTGCTTGAACCCATAGATCTCACGCAAGCCGACTCCGACCTCGAAACATCCCAAGACTTCCCGGTCCACGCCGTCCAGAAGGGCACGGCCCGGCACTGTGTGGCGGTCACCCCGTGTACCGCTTGAGATGCCCAGATCGTATAGCCAGACATCGTTCGGAAAGTTCGCGATGAAGGCATGGCGCGGCTGAGCCAGTAGTCGGGAAGGCGCCGACTGTCGGCCACTGCGTGGATGAAAACGCCGTAGTCTTCCTCGGTATAAACGACGGAGAACGGAAAGTCAGTGACGAGCCGCGTGCGTGTCCCACCGGCAGCCTGCCACTGACTCTCCGCTTGAGAAGCGGTCGGGCAGTGCCGCGCGGACCGATAGTAAACTAGTCAGCGTACTAGTCATTGTGAGGTGCCCTATGCAGACATGGCCAATCCAAGACGCCAAGGCGCGGTTCAGCGAGTTCCTTGAAAAGTGCTTGGCAGAAGGACCTCAGATGGTGACCAAGAGAGGCTCTGAGGCAGCCGTGTTAGTCCCCGTCGACGAGTGGCGGCGCCTGAAGGCTGCGGCTCGGCCGTCGCTCAAGCAACTCCTGCTCTCCGACCAGGGGCGCGCTGACCTTGTTCTTCCAGTTCGAGGCCAAGCCCGTAAGCGCCCCCCAGTTCCTGCAAGGTGAGTCTGATGTACTTGCTTGATACGAATGTCGTTTCCGAGTTGCGCAAGCCAAAGCCTCACGGTGCGGTGCTCGCTTGGTTTGAGGCGATTGCGGACACACAGCTTCACCTTTCTGCGGTGACCGTAGGTGAGATTCAGCTCGGCATCGAACTGACACGCGAGCAGGACGAAGCAAAGGCGTTGGAAATTGAGGCTTGGCTGGAGATGGTGGCCGCTTCGTACAACGTGCTTCCGATGGACTCAGTTGCATTCAGGGCTTGGGCGCAGCTGATGCATCGGAAGTCTGACACGGTGTACGAGGACGCCATGATTGCTGCGACAGCCAAGATCCATGGCTTGACGGTCGTCACCAGAAACGTCGCCGACTTCAAAGCCTTCGGCGTTCCGTTGCTCAACCCGTTCAAGGCGTAGTGGTTGCCACCACACGCCGAGCTCGAGGCAGCCCGTCAGCGCCTGCCCTGTGGTGACGACGGCCACCCTGCCGCCCACCTACTTCCCGCATGAACCGCACGGGTTTCGAGGAGGCCTGTTGGCTGAGTCAGCCTGGTCTGCTGCATTGCTGTTCAGTCTTCCTCTCCTCCACGGTCGCCGGAGGCCCGGTTGGGCCATGTCCCATGGTTCAACCCTCCTGCAGCGCCGCCGAGTTGGCGCCTTGGTTGTGGTCGCGCCTGAGCTTGCTGGCGCCGTGTTTCCTGGCTTCGGCCGGCGGGATGCAGATGGGTTCTACAGCGGTGGTGGTTGAACCGGCCCCTCCGGTGCGCTACGCCTCGGTCTTCCAGGCGGTGGATGATCTCGGCCTTGCCGTGATGGTCTGGCAGGCGTTGTCGCTGCGCCGGGCCGGGCGCGGCCGCAGCTTGCGACGGGGTGGTGCCCAGGCCCCGTCGCTGCCGGGCCGCTCAGAGTCGGTCTGCTCAACTGCTGACCCGCCAGCCGCGATACGCCGCGCGAGACGTCGACGCGAAGGCCAGTACGAGCCCGCCAGGTCGGCGTAGGTGGTCGGCCACGGTTCGCGCTGGGCCTGAACTGCCGATTCACCGGTCCAGTCAGGGCCTGGGGGGCTCCCGCCGGCCGGCGCACGGGACTGGGGACTTCCTCATGTTGGCTCCATTCTCAATCGAAGGAGCCTCCTCAAAATCCGGGGCGGTTCAGCACGTCGACGGCCTGCGCGCGGTGGCCGTGTTGTGCGTGCTGCTGTACCACCTGAACCCAGCCTGGCTGCCCGGCGGCTACGTCGGGGTCGACGTCTTCTTCGTCATCTCGGGCTTCGTCGTCACGGCCTCGCTGGCCGGTCACGACCACGACAGGCCGGGCGCCTTCCTCGGCGAGTTCTACGCCCGGCGGCTGGCGCGGTTGGTGCCGGCGCTGGTGGCGATGCTCGTCGTCACTACAGCGCTGCAGGTGCTGTTCGTGCCGCGCACCTGGTTCAACCGTGCCGCCGAAACGGTGGGCCAGGCGGCGTTCTGGGGCTTCAGCAACTGGTCGCTGGACGGCTGGGCGGTGAACTACTTCGAGGCGCGCGCCGAGCTCAACCCCTTCACGCACACCTGGTCGCTGGGTGTGGAGGAACAGTTCTACCTGATCGCCCCGCTGCTGCTGTTCTTCGCGCTGGGCACGCGGTTCGCGCCCCGCACGCGCCGCGCCGCGGCGGGAGTCATCGCCGTGCTCGCGCTGCTGTCGTTGGCCGCCTGCGCCTACTACGGCTTCACGCGGGGCGGGCGCTTCGTGTTCTACCTGCTTGTCTACCGCTTCTGGGAACTGGCGGCCGGCGTGCTGCTCTTCCTGGGCGGCCGCCGTCTCGCCCCGCTGGCCGCGGCCTGGCCGCGGTTGCATGCGGCGTCGGGCTGGGTGGGGCTGGCGCTGGTGGCGCTGGCGCTGGGGTTGCCAAAGCCGACGGCCTACCCCTGGGCGCGTGCGGCGGTGGCGGTGGCCGGTGCGCTGCTGCTGGTGGGCCTGCCCACCGTGCTGCGGCGCGACCGCCTGCAGACGGGGCTGTCGCACCCGGCGATGTTGTGGCTGGGCCGGCGCTCTTACGCGCTGTACCTGTGGCACTGGCCGGTGTATGTACTGGCGCGCTGGACTGTCGGCCTGGAGGGCCTGCCGTTCAAGGCGCTGGCCGTCGGCCTGAGCCTGGCCGCTGCCGCGGCCAGCTACCGTTTCGTCGAGCACCCGGTGCGCAGCAGCGCGCGGCTGCGGCGGTGGCCAGTGGCGGCGCGCATTGGCTTGTTCGCGCTGCTGCTGGGCGGCGGGTGGGGTGCCGGTCAGACGCTGCTGACGCAGCAGCCGGCGCTGGGGCTGGGCCAGCCCACTCGCCAAGCTGCCGATTGGTACGCCGAGGGGCAGTTGCTGAAGACCGCGTTCGCCAGCCAGCGCCAATGCGAGCCGGTGGTGGAGCACGCGGCCGCGGGCAGCGCACCGCAAGGGCTCACCCTCTTCGACCCACGAGCCTGCGTGGCACGCACGACGTCGCAGCTGTTCGTCATCGGCGACTCGCACGCCACCGCGTACCTGCCGCTGCTGGAGCAACTGAGCGCCGAGCAGGGCCGCACCGTCGCGGTGCTGCAGGTGCCGGGCTGCGCCTACCTCGACCTGATCGCGCCGATGACGCCGGAAGTTGACCCTTCGTGCCACCGCGCGGCCACGGCGGCGATGCAGGCCGTGCTGCAGCGGGCGCGGCCGGGCGACGTGGTCTTCCTGCCGTCACTCCGGCTGCCGCGGCTGATCTACCTGGGCGGCGACCGGCGCGACACCGCGGACATCGGCGGCGACGTCTTCGCCCACACCCCCGCGGCGCTGGCCGCGATGCGCAGCGCCGCGGCCGACGCCCCGCGTTGGCTTACGCCATTCACGGACGCCGGGCTGCGCGTGGTCTTCGAGCTGCCGCCGCCACTGTTCCAGGCCCACGCCTTCCAGTGCGTGGACTGGTTCAACCGCACCAACCCGGCCTGCGCCGGCGGGCTGGTCGAGCGGCGCTCAGACCAGGAACGTTATCGGGCCCCCGTGGTGGCCACGATCCACGAGCTGGCCGCGCGCCACCCGGGCGTGTCGACCTGGGACCCGATGGCGACGCTGTGCAATGCGCGCGAGTGCCGCGCGATGCGCGGCAGGCGGCCGCTGTTCTTCGACGGCGACCATTTGAGCCCGTACGGGAATGCGGTGCTTCTACCGGCGTTGCGGGCGGCGCTGGACTGACTGGCGACAAACCATCGCTCGGCCAGCGCCGGGGGAACACGCGCTGTTCATCACATCAAGACATCCGGGCATCCTCGAAACGCTTGACGCGCATCAGACTGGCGCTGGGCGAGAACAACCGCGCGGCCCACCTCAGCCGCACGTCGCGGCACGTAACTTACTGACCGCGCAGCGTGCGTATCTCTTGCACCATCCTGTCGACAGTAGGGCGCAGCGGGCAGGCGGGGAATTTCTCCAATCCGCCCACCGTGTAGCGCATGTGGTCGGCGGCTACGCCCAGCCAGTAGGCGCGCTTCTTGCCGTCAGCTAGTGACGCCTTGGCGCGCTGCAGCGACAACACGCCAGGGCAGAAATGGTTGAAACGGTCGCCACAGCCGCTGGGCAGGTTGAACGCCGCCATGCCCGGCTTGCCCCACTTGCCGTCGAACGACGCCCAGCAGTACTTCGGGAGCTGCACGATCTCGATGTCGGTGGCCTTGAACCCGGAGAGGTCATTCTGCGCCGCCGGGTCCCCGGCGGCGGCCCCTGCCGAGACGGCCAGCATCGAAACCAGAGACAGCCACGACTTGAATGACATCTGCATGTTTCAGCGCCTTCAGAAATATCGACGCGAGTGTGCCAGATCAGCCCCGCCGAGCGATCCGCACCCTGACAGGGCTGTCCGCAATAGGTGATGGCGGGCCAGGGCACAGGCCCTGCATTCGTGACGACTGTGAAGTCACTCACGGCGCCATCCTGCCAGGAAGCCGCACGCTGGGTATGCGCGCTGCTAGGATCAAACGCGCTGAGCGTTCGCCTTTCCAGGGCCATGCATGGCACCAGTCGCCTGCCGCGCTCAGCCACCCCCACCCCAGGTCCATAGATGCTCCGAGTCGCGCAAAACCTCTTCGATTACCGCGAGCTGCTGGCCACCCTGGCGTGGAAGAACATCGCCCTGCGCTACAAGCAGGCCTACCTGGGCATTGCCTGGGCCGTCATCAAGCCGGTGACGCTGATGCTGATCTTCACGCTGGTACGCAGCTTCGTGGGCATCGACAGCGGCAGCGTGCCGTACCCCATCCTTACCTTCGCGGCGCTGATGCCCTGGATCTTCTTTCAGGAGTCGGCCTCCGAAGGCGTGAACAGCGTGGTGGGCAATTCGGCGCTGATCAAGAAGATCTACTTCCCGCGCGAGATCTTCCCGATCACTTCAGTACTCACCAAACTGGTAGAACTGGGCATCAACATCGTCATCCTGGCCGGGCTGATGGCGTGGTACGGCATGGTGCCCACGGCCTACATCCTTTGGGCGCCGCTGATCATTTTGTACACCGTGCTGGTGTCGCTGACCATTGCCTTTGCCGGCTCGGCCATCAATGTCTATCACCGCGACATGGGGCAGGCGCTGCCGGTGCTGCTGAGCCTGCTGATGTATGCGTCACCGGTGATCTACCCGCTGCAGCTGGTGAAGGACAAGCTGCTGGTGCAGCAGGCGGCGGGCGAATGGTCCAACGCCCTGTACACGCTGTACACGCTGAACCCGCTGGCCGGCATCATCGACGCCTTCCAGAGCGTGGTGCTGCGCGGCACGCCACCCGACCTGGCCGCCATGCTGCCCGGCGCGGTGTTCATTGCCGTGCTGTTGCCGCTGTCGTACGCCTTCTTCAAGCGCGCCGAGAGCTACTTTGCCGACGTTATCTGAGCCGCGCCCCATGCCTGCCATCGAAGTCAATCACGTCACCAAGGAGTATCGCCTTGGGGCCTTGCAGGGTCTGAAGCAGACGCTGATGAACACCGGCGCGCGCCTGATGGGCCGCCCGGTGGTGGAGCCACCGCTGTTCAAGGCACTGGACGACGTGAGCTTCAGCATCGAGCCCGGCGAGGTGGTGGGCATCATCGGCCACAACGGTGCGGGCAAGAGCACGCTGCTGAAGATGCTGGCCCGCATCAGCACGCCCACGACGGGCAATGTGAAGGTGAACGGCCGCGTGGCCCCGCTGATCGAGGTGGGCGCCGGGTTCGTCGGCGACTTCACGGGCCGAGAAAACGTCTACCTGAATGGCAGCATCCTCGGCATGTCGAAGAAGGAAATCGACCGCAAGTTTGACGAGATCGTGGACTTTGCCGAGATGGCCGAGTTCATCGACACGCCGGTGAAGCGCTACAGCTCGGGGATGCAGGTGAAGTTGGCGTTTGCCGTGGCCACCAGTATTGAATCGGAGATCTTGATCGTCGATGAAGTGCTGGCGGTGGGAGATCTTGCCTTTCAGCGTAAGTGCTTCACCCGCATGGAACAGCTGATCAAGCGGGATGGCAGAACCGTATTGCTGGTTTCGCACAATATTCGTCAGGTCGAACGGCTGTGTTCTCGCGTCCTCATCCTCAATCAAGGCAGCATCCACGCCGACGGCGACGCTAGGTCCGTCTGCAACCAGTTCTACAGCCTTAGCGACATGCAGATCAGCAAGCAGTCTCAGCGCGCGCAACAGCGCGCCGGATCAACTAAGTTTGGCATGTCGGGTGAGGTCGAACTGGAGAAGATCGAGATTCTCGGCGACGACGATGGATCAGCGACTGTGGTAACGACCAATCAAGAGGTCGTTGTGCGTTTGACCCTCGACGTGAAGGAACGCCTCAGCAATATCCTCATCGCCATCGGAGTCCATACCACCGACTTTATCTATCTGACAACGTCGCTTAGTGACAACGATCTGCCGGAGTTAGTGCTTGAACCGGGGCGGCACGAGGTGCTTTGCACTATTCGTCGACTGCCGCTCCTGCCCGGTGTTTACGCCTTGCGGACTGGCATCGCAGCGGGGGCGATCCAGAGCATGATCTTCTACGGCGAGGGATTGCTGAACTTTCAGGTCATTTCGCCTGACCAGCGGCGGAGTCTCGCAGCCAATGAAGGGTTCTTCGCGATGCAGACCTGCTGGTCCCAGGTTGAAGTGCCATGAACGCGCTCATGCAGCGCCTTCTTGTGCTCTTGCGAGACGCGCTTCGGCGGCACCCGCCAGCCGCTGCGCAGGGGTCGCGCCACGACGATGTCCCATACCTCAAGGATCGCTACCCACAATACGAGATCGGTGTGGGGAGTTATGGGCCACTGGTAGTGAAAACCTGGGGCGAAAGCTCCACGCTGAGAATCGGGTCTTACTGTTCATTCGCTGCGGGCTGCCAGATCTTGCTTGGCGGCGAGCACCGCAGCGACTGGATTACGACTTACCCATTCAACGTTCTGCTTGGGCATCACGACCTTATCGGTCAACCGCACTCGAAGGGCAACGTCGAGATCGGTAGCGACGTCTGGGTCGGAACGAACGCGACCATCCTCTCTGGAGTTACGGTTGGCGACGGTGCGATCGTCGGCGCTGGCTCGGTCGTGGCAAAGAATGTCGAACCGTATGCCATCGTCGTAGGCAATCCAGCCCGGGTCATTCGGTGGCGCTTCCCGAACGCTGTCATTTCCGAGATGCTCAGCATCAGATGGTGGGACTGGGATCGCGATCGACTCTCCGAGGCACTACCCCTCCTTCAGAGCGACCGAATCGACGAGTTTATTGAGTACGCGCGAAAGCAAAACTGCTAGACACTGTAATGAAAGACTACGCTTACAAAATCGACCTCGAGTCCCCGACCGCGCCAGCGCGCTTGCTCCGGATGGTGGGCCGCGACAAGGCCGTGCTTGAGATCGGGTGCGCGTCCGGAAGCCAGACCAGAGTGATGCACGATCAACTCGGATGCCGAGTGACTGCCGTCGAGTTCGATCCGGCCTCGGCCGCGCTCGCGGCGTCGTTCTGCGAGGCATTGCACGTCGGCAGCATTGAAGACATCGACCTAGACAAAGTGCTCGGTTCCCGGCGGTTTGACGTGATCACTTTTGGAGATGTGCTGGAGCACCTGCGCAGCCCGCGAGCCGCGATCGAGAGGGTGCGTCCGTATCTAACCGACAGCGGCTATCTCGTTGCGTCTATACCGAACTTCACACACGCCTCGATCGCATTCGAGATCTGCCATGGCCGCTTCGACTACCGCCAGTCCGGGCTGCTCGACGACAGCCACATCCGCTTTTTTACAAAGCGGAGCATTGTCCAGATGTTCGAGGACGCGGGGTATCTCGTTGTCAATCTGGAGCGCGCGGAATTGCGTCCCGAGCATACAGAATTCGAGACGCGCGCCTCAAACATAGAACAGCAACGGCTGCTCGACTACATCTACAGCCAGAATCAGGAGAGCCTGACCTACCAGTTCGTCGTGAAGGCTGTGCCGGCGTCACCTTCCCCAGGTAGCCCACTACGAGCGACGGCCCAGTTGGCGTCGGAACGAATTACCGACTTGGAAGCGAAACTGGGCGCACGCGACCAGAGGATCAAGCGACTCGAGGCAGATCTGGCGTGGATTGACAGTCGGCCCCTCGCACGACTTTATAGGTACCTGTTCAAACGGTAGGATCATCCTGCCAGCACGATTCGATAGTTCAAATACAGGTACTGCACCCCGAGATGAAGCCCAATAGCGCGTTGGCGCGCGTTGCACCGCAACGGGACAATCGGCAGCCTTCAGAGGAGCAGCAGACGCGGGACCGTGATCCGATACCCAATCTCCGGCACCCGCTTCGTGGGTCGCGGCATACAAACTGCGCTGCGCACGGTATGTCATTGGTCTGCAGGTCGGCATTCGGAATCCATCGGCCTGCGCCGCGTCGAACAGTGCAGCGCCAGGCCCAAGGGACAATCAGCCCTAATCGGCAAGTCGTCGAGTGATGAAGCCACCTCTCGTCTATGTCGTTGTCTTGAATTGGAACGGACGCGCGGACACGCTGGCTTGCCTGTCATCGCTGGAAAGACTCCAATATCCGGAGTTCCATACCATCGTGGTGGACAACGGATCCCAAGACGGATCGCAAGACGCCATTCGTTCGACATTCCCCGAGGTCGAACTGATCGAAACGGGCAAGAACCTGGGATTTGCCGGTGGCAACAACGTCGGCATCAGGCGGGCGGTGGCTCGCGGAACAGACTACGTGCTCTTGTTGAACAACGACACCGAAGTCGATCCTGGGATGCTGGATGCGTTCGTACGGGCGGCATCTGCTCACCCCGGCGCTGGCGTCTTCAGCGGCAAGATCTACCTTCACGGCGCCCCGGACAGGATCTGGTATGCGGGTACCGAGTGGGATCCTCAAACAGTGCACTTCAGGCACTTGGGGCTGGATCAGATAGATGACGGCAACAGTTTCTGCACCATCAAAGAGACTGCATTTGCCTGTGGGTGCGCATTTTTCTTTCCAGCAAGCCGTGTCAAAGACGTCGGGCTGCTCGACGAAGAATTCTTTCTGTATTTTGAGGAAACTGACTGGTGCTACCGGGCGCGCGCCAAAGGCTATGCATCCGTTTTGGTGCCTGACGCGAAGCTCTGGCACAAGGTGTCCGCGTCGGTCGGTGCCGGCTCGCCCTTGATGGACTACTTCATGACACGCAACAAGCTGCTGTGGGCCGAGAAGAACCTCGAGCCCGCAGCACGCCGTCAAATCCGAAGCTTCATAGTGAAGTCGCTTTGGCGCCGCTTCTTCTTCGCGCCTGCCCTGCCAAGTGGCGGACACCTCGTCAAGAGAGTGCTGTGGGCAGGCAACAGCTGGCTGAAGACGGTACGAAGGAACGCTGCTGACGTGCATGTCATTGCAACGTTCTACGGGCTGCGCGATTTCTATCTCCGGCGTTTCGGCAATTGCCCGGCGGCCGTTCGGGGGCTCAGTGCCAAGTCATGAGCACTGCGGGCTGGATATCGTGAACCTCCTGGTCATCACCGACCTGCTTCCCACCCCCGACCGCAACTCGGCCGACTTCCGCTTCGCCCGCCTGCTGGGCATGTTGGCGGGGCAGCACAGTGTGTGGCTGTGCGTCCTTGGTCAGGTGCGGCAGACCAGGGCGATCGGCGCCGAGGCCGTGGGCCGCTACCAGCGCGACCTGGCCGCCCTGGGTGTGCACCTGTGCGAAGGTGGCGCCACCGCCGCCCTGCAGGCTCGCGACTACACCGCCGTGCTCTTCGAGTGGCACTTTCCGGCCAAGGCGCTTGTCGAGCGGGTGCGCCTGCTGCAACCGCGTGCCCGGATGGTGGTCGACAGCGTCGACGTGGTGTTCCACCGGCTCGAGGCCAAGGCCCGCATCACTGGCCGGGCTGACGACGTCGAGAAAGCCGCGCGCACCAAGGCCGAGGAACTGGCGGTGTACGCGCAGTCCGATCTGGTGATCACCGTCACCGACGCCGACGCGCAGATCCTGCGCGACGAAGTACCGACTACGCCCACCTTCACCATTCCGAACATCCACCCTCTGGAACAGCCGGTGGCTGCCGGCGCCGCTGCTGCGCCGCTGCTGCTGTTCATCGGCAGCTATGCGCGCCCGGGGGGCGAGACGAACATCGATGCGATGCGCTACTTCTGTGGCGAGGTGCTGCCGCTGGTGGTGGCCGCGGTGCCCGAGGCGCGTTTGCGCATCGTCGGCGGCCCGCGCAATGCCGACATCGACGCGCTCGCCTCGCCGCATGTCGAGGTGCTGGGCTTCGTGCCCGAGACGCGGCCTTACCTGCAAACCAGCGCCATCTCCATCGCCCCGCTGCGCTTCGGCGGCGGCATGAAGGGCAAGATCGGCGAGGCCATGTCCTTCGGCCTGCCGGTGGTGACGACGACGACGGGCATCGAGGGCTTCGGCCTGACGGCCGGCGAGCACGCCTTGGTGGGCGACACGGCGCGCACCTTCGCCGACCACGTGATCGCTCTGCTGCGCGAGCCAGCGCTGCGGCAGCGTGTAGGCATGGCCGGACACCGCTTCATCAGCGAGCACTATTCCGACGTGGCGGTGCAGGCGCGCGTGGCGCAGTTGTTCGCGCAACTGGCCCGCTACCCGGTGAAGCGGCTCTCGCTGGCACAGCGCACGCGCGGCCGGCTGCAGGCGGCGTGGGGCCGCCAGGTGGGCTGGCGGCTGGGCGCAGGGCGCTGAAGGGGCGGCGCGTGCGCATCCTCTACGCCAGCGAGCGCCCGCCCTACCCCTATTTCCTGGGTGGCGCGGCGCGCTGCGCACACCGTCTGCTGGTGTCGCTGGCGCAAGAGCAGGGCGTGCAGTGCCTGGCGGTGGGCTCGGCGGACTACGCCGTCTCGCCCTGGGCGGTGCCGCAACCAGGCGACTTCGCGGCGCTGGGCGTGCGCGGCGTGCAGCCAAACGGCACCCTGGACTGCGGCTACCCGGTGCAGGTGCTGACGGGCTTCCCCGGCGCACTTTCCGATCTGATCGACCGTTTCCGGCCCGACGTGGTCTGGTCGCAGTTGGAAGGGGCGCAGGCCGTGCTGGCGCTGGCCCGCGCCAAGGGCATCACGGGCCTGCTGTACGTGCACGACGCCGAAGACCCCCCGGCCGCGCTGCGCGCCACGGCCGCGCTGGGCTGCCACGTGGTGTGCAGCAGCGCTTTCCTGGCCGACCGGGTGGCCGCGGTCATCGGCCGGCCGACGCATGTGCTGTACCCGGCGTCGGACTGGTGCTTCGGCACGGTGGGCGACCCCGCGGGCTGCATCACCCTGGTCAACCCGCACCCCGTCAAGGGCCTGGACACGTTCCTGGCCATCGCGCGGCAGTTGCCTGAACAGCGATTCCTGCTGCAGGAATCGTGGAAGCTGGACGACACGGCGCTGGCCAAGCTGCAGGCGCGCCTGGCCGACCTGCCGAACCTGCGCCTGCAGCGCCGCGTGTCCGACATGCGCGCGGTCTACGCGCAGACGCGGCTGCTGCTGGCGCCATCGGTGTGGGAAGAAGGCTTCGGCATGGTCGTGGTAGAGGCGCAGTCCTGCGGCATCCCCGTCATAGCCAGTGCGCGGGGCGGCCTGCCCGAGTCGGTGGGCTCGGGGGGCGTGCTGATTCAGGATTACCGGAACGTGAATGCTTGGGTAGAGGCCGTCCGCACGCTTTGCGACGACGGGCAGCGTTACCAGGACATGTCGGCGCGCGCCCTCGCGCATGCCCGGTCAGACACCTTGAACGTGACGCACTCGGCGCAGTGCTTCGTCGAGGTGTGCCGCGGCAGCGCGCCCCGGGTGCCGGGCCGTGTCGGCCGCCTGCTGGGCACCGCCCGCCGCCGCGTCGTCGCGTTCGGGCGCCGCGCTCAAGGCGGCTAGGGCCAGACCGCACCACACATGCACGCTCGCCCCTTCGACATGCGCACCGGCTCGGGTGAACGGCCGCCAGTGTCGTTCTACCTGCCCTGTACGCCGGCAGAGTTCATCCGCCTGCCGACCGCCATCGAACACTACTGGGCCTGGCAGACCAGCGAAGCCGGGCTGGTGCCGCATTGGGGGCGCTACCACTGGGTGCTGCAGTCCTTCCTGCAGCTGCGCGCCGCTGGCTACCCCGCACGCCTGGTGCGGGAGATGCCCGACGCAGGCATCGTCGTCAGCCACGTGGATTGCTTCGACTACGGCCTGCGCCCGCACCGCGATCTTTACCTGGTGGTGCTGCTCGTCGATCGCGAGGTGCCGCACCCGCATGCGCAGTGGCACATCACGCACAACCCGGTGCAGACCCTGCCGATGTGGCTGCCGTTCTCGTACATGGCCCCGTGGCCGCAGGTGGGGCTGGTGCCGCGCCGTGCCGAGCGCGGCAGCCGCTTCGAGCGGCTGGCCTTCGTCGGCTACCGGCAGAACCTGATGCCGCAGCTAGCCACGCCGCAGTTCTCGGCGCAGCTGCGCGAACTGGGGCTGGAACTCGTGATCCCGGAACCCGCCGGCTGGGCCGACTTCTCGGACTTCGACGCCGTGCTTGCAGTACGCAGCTTTGGGCGCGACGAAATCCACCTGAACAAGCCGGCGCTGAAGCTTTACAACGCCTGGCTCGCCGGCGTGCCGGCCGTCCTGGGCCACGAGATCGCCTACGTCGTCGAAGGCGGGCCGGGCCGGGCTTACCTGGAAGCGACGAACGAGGCTGAGGTGCTGGCGGCACTGCGGCGCCTGGCCGGTGACGCGTCGCTTCGCCAGGCCCTGATGGCCGAAGGTCGGCAACGCGTGGCGCACTTCAGCGAAGAGCGCCTTCGCGAGGCATGGGTGGCGCTGTTCGAGCGTGTGCTGCTGCCCGACGCCAATCGCTGGATGGGCAGCGCCCCCAGGCGTGTGCTGCATCGGGGCGCCGGGGCAATCCGGGAGCGCTTGCTGTGGCGCCGGCCGGGTTGGTTTGGACAACTGCCGACACCGAGTGCAGCACTCGAAATCCCTTTCAAAGAAGCCCTGTGATGACGACTCGATCGAGATGGATGTTGGGCGCGGTTGCCGGTGCAGCGATCGTCGCGGCCAGCGCTGCGCTGGCATGGCGGTTCTTGCCCGCATTCGGTTCTGCGCCCCTGGCCCTGAACGTATTCGAGGACATCACCAAGCTGTCGGGCCTGGACGCCTACCAGGGCATGACCCACGGCGCAGCCTGGGCCGACTTCGACGGCGATGGCCGCCCCGACGTCTACGTCACCAACCACCTCAACGCGCCGCGGCTGTACCGCAACCTGGGCGGCGGGCGCTTCGAGGACGTGACGGCCCGCGTCTTCAAGCCCGAACATCTGCAGGGCGACAAGCATGGCGCTGCGTGGGCCGACTTCGACAACGACGGCCGGCCCGACCTGGTGCAACTCACCGGTGCCATCCAGGGCATGGGCGCCGAACCGAAGCGCCTGTTCCACAACCTGGGCGACCGCTTCGAAGACGTGGCCGCGGCGGCCGGCGTAGACAACCTGGAGGGCCGTACGCGCAGCCCGCTGTGGCTGGACCTGGACGGCGACGGCAAGCTCGACCTGTTCCAGGGTGCCGAGGCGCGGCTCGACGCCAAGACCCCGCCGTTCACCTTCCTGCAGCGCGCCGACAAGCGTTTCGAGGCCTTCGGCGCCGCGCTGACGCCGGCCAAGCGCGGCGCACCCTTCTGCATACTGACGACGCTGGCAGCCGACGACAAGCCCGTCGTCGTATGCCGGCTGATGGACCCCAAGGCGACGGTCCAGGTGTTCGATGTGTCCAGCCTGCCCGCGCGTACGCTCGACCTGCTGCCGCAGACTGCCTTCGAGGACATCGCGGCCGCCGACTTCGACAACGACGGCCAGATGGACCTGTTCATGGTGCGCAAGTCGCCGCCGGCGGCCCTGGCCTTGGGTCGGCCATCCGACAACTCGGTCGTCGCCAGCATGGCGCTGGGCGCGGCGCACGGCGAGGCACCCCTGGGTTTCACCGTGCACGGGCCCGGGCCACTGCAGGTGCAGTTGGGGGCATCCAGCACCTCGGAGCCGGTGCCGGTCGAGCGCGTGCACCTGGGCGCCCAGGGTACACATCCCGCAGCGCTGAGATTCGAGCTGCCGGCCAGCGTGGGCGCCCTGCCCGCGCTCGCGCCGGGTGCGGCGCCCGGCGTCTACATCGGCTTAACCGCCCCCGACCGCTGGGACGTCCGGGTGGTCGCCGGCCCACCGCCCGCCGGCAAGCCGCACGCGCAAGAGCTGCAGCTCAAGCTCAGCGCTGCCGGTGCGCTGACGAAGCTCGAGCCCACGGGCCCCACTGCGGCCGAGGAGGCCCCCGCGCGCCTGTTCATGAACCGCAGCGGCAAGTTCGTCGAAGAGAGCGAGAAGCGCGGCCTGAACCGGCGCCTGGTGGCCGGCATAAACGTGGTGGCCGCCGACTTCGACAACGACATGCATGTCGACCTGTTCGTGCAGGCCTCGGGTGACGTCGGGTTGCAGGACAACCTGCTGCTGCTGAACGACGGCAGCGGGAAGTTCCGCATCGTCAAGGAGGCCGGCGGTGCGCCCGGCGGCGGCGGCGGCGTGGGTGACTCGGTGACCACGGCCGACGTCGACGGCGACGGCTTCATGGACATCCTCACCGCCAGCGGCGGCAGCATGGGGCGCAGCCTGGGGCTGCCTTCGGACGCCGGCCGCTACCGGCTCTACCGCAACAAGGGCAACGCCAACCACTGGATCGAGATCGACCTGGAAGGCACGCGCTCGAACCGCGACGGCATCGGCGCCGTGGTGCGCGTGACGGCCGGCGGCGTGACGCAGATGCGGGTGCAGGGCGGGGGCATGCACCACCGCAGCCAGAACCACACGCGGCTGCACTTCGGCCTGGCAAGGAACGCGCAGATCGAGAAGATTGCCGTGCACTGGCCCAGCGGCGCGGTGCAAGAGCTGAGCGGCCCGAAGGCCGACCAGGTGCTGAAGATCCGCGAGACGCCCTAGCCGCCGCGGCATGCAGGTTCGATTTGTCACGCCCTCGTACCGCGCCGACCTCGAGCGCGCGGTGTGGATGCGGCGCAGCGTGCGGCGCTTCCTGCACGAGCCCTGCGGCCACGTGATCGCCGTGCCGCGCGCCGACCTGGCGGCCTTCCGGCAGGCCTTTGCCGCCGACCCGGCCGTGCAGATCGCCTGCCAGGAAGAGGTGGTCGACCCCATCTTCTACCCGGACCGGCTGTACAGGCTGGTGCGCGCGCTGGCGCCCTCGCAGGCCTGGCGCATCGACCTTCGCGGCGGCCTGCCGGGCTGGATGGTGCAGCAGATCGTGAAGCTGCAGTGCACGCAGTGGGTGGGCGATGGCGCCGCCGTGCTCGTCGATTCCGACCTCGTGTTCACGCGCCCGTTCAGCCTGGCCGAACTCGGCCTGGGCGCCGAAGCGCGGACGCGCACGCTGGTGCGGATCACGCCCGAGTCGGAATCCAGCCGCCACCGCACCCACCTGGAGCGCTCGCGCGCGCTGCTCGGCCTGCCCGCCGGGCCTACCGAGCACCATTACATGAGTTCGCCATCGATCTGGTACGCGGACTGGGTGGCAGGCCTGAAGGCGCGCCTGGAGCGGGTGGCGGGGCTGCGCTGGCAGCAGGCCCTGTTCCGGGCGCAGGAGTTTTCCGAGTACACGCTGTACGGCGTGTTCGTCGAAGAAGCCCTGAAACCCGACGCGCTGTCGATCAGGACCCAGCCGTTCCACCAAATCGTCCACGACCGCGACTCATTTCAGCAGCTGCAGCGTGCCATGCTCGAGCCCGAGGGCCTACGCTCGGGGGCTTTGTCGCTCGTGGTGCAGTCCAACATCGGCATGCCGGTGCAGGACTACCAGGAGATCCTGGAAGCCATCATCCAATGAAGAGATCGCCCCCATGCTGAGCCGCTGGCTGAAGCCGAAGCCCGCCCCCGAACGGGCCATGGACTGGTTCAAGGCCCACCTGGTGCCCGGCCAGGGCATCATCGTCCACACCCGCCAGCCCGTGCCCTACCCCGAGGTCACGGGCTACTGGATCCCCACGCTTTACGCCTGGGGCGAAGCCGAACTGGCGCGCAGCTGCACGCGCTGGCTGATGTCGATCCAGCTGCCCGACGGCGCCTTCCCTGCGCCCGACGGCGTGCCCTACACCTTCGACACCGGGCAGATCATGCGCGGCCTGTGCGCGGCGCTGAACGACGTCGAGGACGCCGAAGCCTCCCTGCGCCGCGCCTGCGACTGGACGCTGACGCAGGTGCAGGCCGACGGCCGGCTGGCGACGCCGTCGACCGAGCAGTGGACCGACATCGCCAGCGACTTGATCCACACCTACGTGCTGCCGCCGCTGGCACAAGCCGGCAAGCTGCTGGGCGTGCCGGCCTATGAAGTTGCTGCGGCCCGCGTGCTGGCCTACTACAAGCAGCAACCCGGGTTGGTGCCCTTCAACCGCCTGTCGCACTTCCACGCCTATGCGATGGAGGCGCTGACCGAACTGGGTGAGTTCGACCTGGCACGCCAGGGCATGGCCGACGTGGCGAAAGTGCAGCGCGCCGACGGCAGCATTCCGGCCTACCCCGACGTGAGCTGGGTCTGCTCCACCGGCATGGCGCAGTACGCCATCGTCTGGTACGCGCTGGGCGAGAAGGCGCGCGCCGACCAGGCCATCGCCTACCTCGAGAAGATCCAGAACCCCAGCGGCGGCTTCTATGGCAGCTACGGCGAAGGCGCGAAGTACATCCCCGGCGGCGAGATCAGCTGGGGCCCGAAGTACTTCCTCGACGCGTGGAAGCTGAAGCTGCAGTCGGAAGGGAAGGCTTGAGATGCTGAAGGTCCTCACCGTTTTCGGCACCCGCCCCGAGGCCATCAAGATGGCCCCATTGATCGCCGAGCTGGAACGCCACCCCGGCCGCATCGCCAACCAGAACTGCCTGACCGGGCAGCACAAGGAGATGGTGGCCTCGCTGGTGGATCTGTTCGGCATCCGTGTCGACCACGACCTGGCGCTGATGCGCGAGAACCAGACGCTGGAGCACATCACCGTGGCCGTGCTGCAGGCGGTGGGGCGCATCCTGCGCGAACAAAAATTCGACCTGGTGCTGGCGCAGGGCGACACCACCACGTCGATGGCCGCCGCGCTGGCTGCGTTCTACGCCGGCGTGAAGGTGGGCCATGTCGAGGCCGGCCTGCGCACCTTCGACAAGGCCCAGCCCTACCCCGAAGAGAGCAACCGCAAGATCATCGACGCGGTGGCCGACCTGTTCTTCGCGCACACCGACCTGGCGCGCCAGCACCTGCTGAACGAGGGCATCGCCGCCAGCGCGATCGCGATGACCGGCAACACGGTGATCGACGCGCTGCTCGACGTCGCGGCGCGGCCTTACAGCTTCGAGGGCACGCCGCTGGCCGACCTGCCTTTCGACAGCCGCAAGCTCGTGCTCGTCACGGCGCACCGGCGCGAAAGCTTCGGAGGGCCCTTCGAGAGCATGTGCCTGGGCCTGCGCGAGCTGGCCCTGAAGTACCGCGACGAGATCGTCATGGTCTACCCGGTGCACCGCAACCCGAACGTGCGTGCGGTGGTCGAGCGCGTGCTGGCCGGCGTGCCCAACGTGCGTCTGATCGACCCGCTGGACTACATGCCGCTGGTGCACCTGATGAAGCGCTGCCACCTGGTGCTGACCGACTCGGGCGGCCTGCAGGAAGAGGCGCCCAGCCTGGGCAAGCCGGTGCTGGTGATGCGCAAGACCACCGAGCGTCAGGAAGGCGTGGCCGCCGGCACCGTGAAGCTGGTGGGCACCGACGCCGCCGACATCGTGCGCGAGGCCTCGCGGCTGCTGGACGACCCGGCGGCCTACGCGGCGATGGCCAACTGCATCAACCCGTACGGCGACGGCACCGCCAGCCTGAAGACGGTGCGGCGCATCCTCGAGCTCGACCCGCAGTGACCGACCCGGCCGGCACACCCCTCGTCAGCATCGTCCTGCCCACCTACAAGCGGGCGCAGGTGCTGCCCTGGGCGATCCGCAGTGTGCTGGCCCAGACCTACGCCAACTGGGAACTGATCGTCGTCGACGACAACTCGCCCGACGACACGGCCGCGGTGGTGGCTTCGTTCACCGACCCGCGCATCCGCTACGTGCGCAACGACCCCAACCTGAAACTGCCGCGCGCGCTGAACCGCGGTTTCTCGCTGGCACGCGGCGAGTTCCTGACCTGGACCTCGGACGACAACCTCTACGCCCCGCAGGCTCTCGAGAAGATGGTGGCGCGACTGCAAGCCGGCGGCTGCGACCTGGTCTACGCCGACTACTGGCTGTTCTCCGAGCAGGACGACGAGGGCCACCCGCGCGACCCGCAGCACGACCGCCTGCCGGGCAGCGCGCAGCTGCACAAGGGCAACCACATCGGCGCCTGCTTCATGTACACGCGCCGACTCTACGACGCGGTGGGCGAGTACGACCCGGAGCTGTTCCTGGTCGAGGACTACGACTACTTCATCCGCATCGCCCGGCAGTTCGCGCTGGCGCACATCGCCGAGCCGCTGTACTACTTCCGCCGCGACGACGACACGCTCTACCTGTCTCGCTTCGCAGAAGTGAAGGCGTCGGACGTGCTGGTGCGCTACCGCAACCAGCTCATCGACGAGGCCGGGCTGGTCGACGCCATGGTGGGCATCATCATGCGCAAGGCCGACGGCCTGAAGCCCGCGCTGCTGCGCTGGAGCCACCGTCTGGTCGACGGACGCTCGTGGCGGCTGTCGCAGTGGCAGACCGGGTGGGCCACGCGCATGCTGCGCCGCCGCGTGGGTGCCGAAGTCTCGCCGCTGCTGGCCGAGTACCGTCGCAATGCGAAGCCTTTCCGCGAAACCCGCGACGCACTGGCGGGCCTGATGCAGCGTTACGGCAGGATCGAATACTGAGCCATGACGCTGTCCGTTCTCGTCACCATCGACACCGAGTCCTACAGCCAGGGGCACCCGGACCAGCACATCTGGGGGCGCACAGCCGATGGCCAGGAGCACGGCATCCGCGCGATCATGGACATCCTCGAGCGCCACGGCGTGCGCGGCACCTTCTACGTCAACGTGTACGAAGCGGGACGCCACGGCGAGGAGGCCCTGCGCGAGGTCGTTCGCGCGATCGACGAGCGGGGGCACGAGGTGGGCCTGCACACCCATCCGCGCGATCTCTACGGGGTCGAGAAGTTGACACGGGCCGACGTTCCCCGTCAGATGGAGATCCTGGCCTGGGGCCAGCACTTCATCGAGGCCGCGACCGGAAAGCCCGTGCTGGCGCACCGGGCAGGAGCCTTCGCCGCCAACCTGAAGACCATCGAGGCGCTGGGCAAGCTCGGCGTCGAAGTCGACGCTTCGCTGTCGCCGGCATGGTTCGAGTCGCACCTGGCGCGCGAGGTGGAGTCCGGCAACCGACCGATGAGCCTCGGCGGCCTGCTGGAGCTGCCCGTGACCTATTACGTCCAGGCGCGGCTCGGCTCGCGCGAGTTCCAGCGCATGATCGATATCGAAGCATGCAGCCTGCGCGAGCTGAAGACCATCGTTAGGCAAGCGCAAGCGCAAGAGGCCGGTGCAATCAATCTGCTGATGCACAGCCACTCGTTCGCCCTGGCCGGGGCCCACGACCGTACCCTGGTCAAGCGGCTCGACGCCTTCCTGCGCTTCCTTGCCACCCAGCCCGGCGCACAGGCCACGACCACGGCGCAGTTCTTCGAGCAATGGCGCACCACAGGCACGACTGCGCCTGTCGGACAGCCCTTCGTTCCTTATACGGGCTGGTGGACCACTTACCTGCGCACCGTCGAATCGATCGGCCGGGGGTGGAAGAACACGGCCGCGGCGCTGGCCCCGCCCATCGCGCTGGCTGCACTGGCGGCGGCAGCCGGCGCCCTCTACCGATCGGCCTGACCCTCATGTGGAACATCCTCTCCGACGCGCTGCGCGGCCCTGCCCAGGCCCGCGCCGCGCACCGCCAGGCGCTGCGCCATGCACCCAGCGTGGCAGCGGGCGTTCGACAGCTCCAGGCCCTGTGCCCCGCCGATGCCACGGACGACCCCGAAGCGCCGATCTTCCTGCTGTCGGCCGGCTGGCGTTCGGGCTCGACGATGCTGCAGCGCCTGTTGATGTCGGACCCCGGCGTGCTGATCTGGGGCGAGCCCTACGACGAATGCGGGCTGATCCAGGCGGTTGCCGAGGGCGCGAAAGCCTTCCGCCCCGGCTGGCCCCCGAGGGAGTACTTCTACGACGGCACGCCGCCGGATCAACTGACCGGCGAATGGATCGCGAACCTCTTTCCGGCGCTCGACGATTGGCGCCGTGGCCAGCGGGCGCTGTTCGACACGATGTTCGCCCAGCCCGCCCGGCGCGCCGGCGCCCGGCGCTGGGGCATCAAGGAGGTTCGTCTGACTTCCGACCACGCGCTGTTCCTGCGCTGGCTGTACCCACGCGCGAAATTCCTGCTGCTTTACCGCGACCCGCTCGAGGCCTACCGCTCTTACAGCGCCTTCGGCCGCAGCTGGTACGACACCTTTCCGGATCGCCCCGTCTTCACCCCCACACAGTTCGGCCGCCATTGGCGACAGCTGATGGAGGGATACCGACGCGACGCGGCCGAACTCGGCGCGCTGCTCGTCAAGTACGAAGATCTCGTGAGCGGCGGCATTTCCACCGCGACCCTGGACGCCTACCTGGGCATCGCAATCGACCCGGGCGTGATCTCGCGCAAGGTCGGCAGCTCCGAGAAGGGTGGCAAGAAGGTGTCGGTGAATCGGCTGGAGCGCTATCTTCTGCAGCGCGCGGTTGGTCAGGTTGCCCGCGAACTCGGATATCTGGCGTGAACGCCATCTCTGTGATCATCGCCACGTTGAACCGGCCGGCGCTGCTGCTGGAGGCGGTCCAGAGCGCGCTTGAGCAGACACGCTCGCCGCTCGAAGTGATCGTCATCGACGACGGCTCCGACCCACCCGTCGACGCGCAAGCACTGGCTCGCCAGTTCGGTGATCGCGTCCGGCTGATCCGGAATTCGCCCTCGCAAGGCCTGGCCTGGGCGCGCCACCAGGGCGTGGAGGCTGCCGCCGGCGACTGCATCGTGCACCTGGACGACGACGATCTCTACGGCCCCGACGCGCTCTCGCGCTGCGCCCGCCTGCTCGACGACGATGCCGACCTGGACATGGTCTTCATGGGCGTCCAGGGGTTCGGCAAGTCGGCAGCGCACTTCAACCAGGTTCATCCAGCGGGCGCTATGCGGGTAGTGGAACAGAGCCAAGCCAGAACGCTCACCGACGGCGTCTTCGTCTTCGATCGTGATCTCGTCCATGGTCTGCTGAACCAGGTGCCGATGCCCTTTCAGCGCGTCATGGCGCGGCGCGAGGCCTGGCACAAGGTCAGCCAACTGCGGGTGAACGCCTATCGCCGCGCCTTCGGTCTGAATTCCGACGAGCAGGCCCGGGCCCTGATACGCGGCACGCTGCGCGACTCGGAGTGGGCGATCTATGCCGGCTTGGCCTGCAAGAAGGCGGCGCTGATCGCCGAGCCCTTGTACCTGCAACGCTGCGACGGCCAGGGCGCAAGCTCGCGCCCCGCGATGCGGCGGACGCACATCCGGCAGACGACGAGCATCAAGTCGGTGCTGGATCAGTTTGCGCAGCTCGACAGCTCGATGCAGCCCCTGCGGCACCGGATTCGCCAAAGCCTGGCGCAGACGCACTTCGATGCCGCCTACGAGCTCATCGACCTTGGCTTCCACGCCGAGGCGCTGACGCACCTGCGCGACGGCGCCCGGCTGAGCCTGCGCTGGGGGCACCTGAAACTGCTGGCCAAGCTTGGCCTCGCCGTCGCGACGAGCTCGGCCAGCCGACATCCGGCCTGAGCGGCGACAACAAGACCATGCACGCCAGCCTCGTCGTCTGCACCTACAACCGCGCCGCGTCGCTGCGCGACACGCTGAGTGCGCTGCAAGCGCTGCAGTCGCCGCCCGGTTGCGAATGGGAAGTCGTGGTCGTCGACAACAACTCGAAGGACAACACTCGCGCCGTGGTCGAGCAGGTGCAAGCCACCTGGCCGCGCCTGCGCTACGAGTTCGAGCGCGAACAGGGTTTGTCCGCCGCGCGCAACCACGGCATCACCGCCGCGCGAGGCGCGACGATCCTCTTCACCGACGACGACGTGCTGCCCGAGCCCGACTGGCTGGCCGCCACGTTGGCCGGCCTCGACCGCCACGGCGCCGACGCCTGCGGCGGCTACATCGCGCCGATCTGGGAATCGCCGCCGCCGCCCTGGCTTACCGAGCGCTTCCACGGCTTCCTGGCGGTGCGCACCGATAGAACCGACGACTACGTGATGACGCCCGCCAGCACCCTGCCCTTCGGCGCCAACATCGCCTTCCGGCGCGAGGTGTTCGACCGCGTCGGCCCCTTCGACACACGCCGCGGCCGCAAGGGCCAGGTGCTGGCCGGCGGCGAGGACGGCGAGATGTTCGAGCGCATCCTGGCCGCGGGCATGAAGGTGGTGTTCCTCGGCGGCTCGCGCGTGCACCACAAGGTCGAGGCCTTCCGCCTGAGCAAGCGCTACTTCCGCCGCTGGCGCTTCCAGGCCAGCCGCAACATCGCGCAGAGCCAGGGCGTGGCCGGCGAGCGGCGGCTGTTCAACGTGCCCTTGTACGTCTACCCGCAGCTGCTGCGCGCTTTCGGCCGCATGGTCTGGGGCCACCTGACGCAGCCGCGCGACGAAGCCTTCAACCGCGAGATCGTCGTCTTCCACTTTCTGGGACTGATGCGCGGCCTGGCGGAAGGCAAGCGCGCATGAACCCGCCGCTGATCACCGTGCTGATCTGCACGCACGACCGTGCCGACCTGCTCGAGCAGCTGCTGGCCTCGCTGGACGGCGCGCGGCGCCCGGCCGAAGGCGTGCAGCTGCTGGTCGTGGCCAATGCGTGCCGGGACCGCACACACGCGCTGTTGCAGGCCCGCGTGGACGCCGCCACTGCTGCCGATAGCGGCGGCCGCCTGCCGCTGCACTGGGTGGCCGAGCCGACGCCCGGCAAGTCGCACGCGCTGAACCGCGGCATGCAGGACTGCAACACGCCGCTGGTGGCCTTCATCGACGACGACCAGCGCGTGGACCCCGGCTTCCTGGAAGACCTGCGCGACGCCGCGCGCGACCATCCCGAGGCCGACCTCTTCTGCGGCCGCCTGATCCCCGACTACGACGGCAGCGAGCCGCCCTGGGTGCACGACCAAGGGCGCTACCGCATCTACCCGCTGCCGACGCCGAACTTCGACCCCGGGCCACAGGCCAGACTGCTGGTTGAGGGCATGGCACTGCCCGGCGGCGGCAACATCGTCGCGCGGCTACCCTGGCTGGCGCGCGTGGGGCCCTTCGCCGTCGACCTGGGCCCGGTCGGCCATGACCTGGGCGGGGCGGAAGACGCCGACTGGCTGCGCCGTGCACTGCGCGCCGGTGCGCGGCTGATGTACGTGCCCGCGATGCTGCAGTACCACTACGTCGACCCCGAGCGCCTGAAAGTGCGCTACCTGATGCACAAGGCCTACAAGCGCTCGGCGGCGTCGATCGGGCTGCACGCCCAGCCGGGCACGCCGCGCGGCGTGCCGGCCTACGCGTGGCGCAAGCTGGCCGGCTACGCGGTGGCCGCAGCCACCGCGCTGGGCGCGGCGCGGCGCCGCTTTTACCTCATCCGCAGCGCTGCGGCGCTGGGCGAGATCGCCGGCTACCGCGAGCTCGCACGCGGCGCGAACAGCGCACCAAGGACGTCCCCGTGAACCGACCGAACCTGTTCCTCATCGGCGCCATGAAATCGGGCACCACCACGCTGCACGAGCTGATGGCGCGGCACCCGCAGCTGGCGATGAGCGAGCCCAAGGAGCCCTGCTGGTTCGTGGCCCCCGCCGACCTGCAGGCCTGGTGGCCCGAGATGTGGAGACGAGGCTTCTGGAAGAGCGAGGCGGCCTACCTGGCGATCTTCCCGGCCAAGCCCGGCGCGCGCTACCTCGGCGAGTCGAGCACCGACTACACGAAGCGCCCGAAACTCGACGGCATCGTCGAGCGCATCGCGGCCTACGCCGCCGACGCGCGCTTCGTCTACATCATGCGCGACCCGGTGGAGCGCACCATCAGCCACTACTGGCACATGGTGGAACTGCGCGGCGAGGCGCGCCCGCCGCTGCAGGCCATCGTCGAAGAGCCGCACTACACCGAGGTCAGCCACTACGTCGACCAGCTGGCGCCCTACCTGCAGCGCTTCGGCCGGGAGCGTGTGCATGCGCTGACCTTCGAGGAGCTCAAGCGCGACCCGGTAGCCGCCGTGCGCGGCGTGTTCGAGTGGCTGGGCGTGGACACCGATTTCGTGCCCGACGCGGTGGGCTCGGCACACAACGTCACGCCCGAGGAGGTGAAGCAGAAGCGCGCCGGCATGGGCCTGCTCGACCGGCTGCGCCACTCCGACGCCTGGACGGCGGTGGGCCCGCTGGTGCCCCCTGCGGTGCGCAAGCTGGGCGTGGCCCTGGTCGAGAAGCCGGTGCTGCGCCGCGAGGTCGACCTCGCCCCGGTGGTCGCCCACCTGCGCCCGCTGCAGCAGGCGCAGACGCGTGTGCTCGAAGCGCAACTGGGCCGCCGCTTCGACGACTGGAAGACGCTGTGGGGCGGGACAGCGTGACGACACCTCCGATCTCCGTCGTCATCCCGGCCTACAACGCCGCGGCCACGCTGGCGCGGGCGCTGGACTCGGTGCTGGCACAGACCCACCCGGCGCTCGAAGTCGTGGTCGTCGACGACGGCTCGGCCGACAACACGGGCGAGGTGGTGGCGGGCTACGCCAGCCACGGCGGCCCGACGCCGGTGCGCTACCTGCGCCAGGCCAACGCCGGCCCGTCGGCGGCGCGCAACCGCGGCGTGGAGGCGGCGCGTGGCGAGTGGATCGCCTTCCTCGACGCCGACGACTGGTACTACCCGGAACGCCTGGCGCGCCACGCGCAGATGATCCAGGCCGACCCGGCGCTCGACTTCCTGGTCGGCAATTTCGACTACCGAGGCAGCGACGGCACGCTGATGCAGGCGTCGATGACCGACAGCGCGCTGGGCCGCGAGTTGCTGGCCGCGCACGGGCCGCAGGGCCAGGCGACGATCGAGGGCGCGGCGCTGGCCCGCTACATGGTCGAGCAGTTCAGCGACACGCGCATGCTGACCCTGCCGCGGGCCACCTTCGTGGAGCTGGGCGGCTTTCCGCTGGACCTGCGCATCTGCGAAGACGTGGTCTTCCTGCTGCGCCTGTGCGCACGCAGCCGCCGCGCCGGCGTGAGCTGCGAGCCCGGCGCCGTCTACCTGGTGCACGACGCCGGACTGATCCGCAGCGACCGGCTGCGCGCGCAGACCGAGAGCGTACGCGCCTTGCGCGGCGAGGCTGCGCGTATGCACGGCGCGCCGCCGGCCATCCGCCAGGCCTGGCGACAGATGGTGAAGGACGCCTACCTCGACCTGGCCTACTACCTGGTGAAGCAGGGGCGGCGCGGCGAGGCGCTGCGCAGCCTGGGCCGTTCGTTCGCCTTCCACCCGGCCGCCGCCGACCTGCGGCAGCTGCTGTCTATCGTGCGCGGGTGAGCGCCCCGACGATCTGGGCCGCGCCGACGTCGCGTCACGGCGGGTTCTGTGGCCGCTGGCCGGCGATGGTCGACCCAGGTCCATCACCCGACCCGGCAGTCGACTTCCAAGGCGAGCTCTACAACGCCGTCGAGCTGTGCCGCTGGCTGGGCCTGCCGCTCGGCACGCCAGCGGCGGCCTTGGTGTCGGCGGCCTGGCAGCGCGCCGAAGTCCACGGCCTGCTGCGGCTGGACGGCGTGTTCGCACTGGCACTGCGCAGCGCCGACGGCCTGGTGCTCTACCGCGACCCGTCGGCGCTGTTCAACCTGTATTGGCATGCGCAGGGCACGGGCGATGCACTGCGGGTCGGCGTGGCCACCCATCTGGACGACCTGCTGGCCCTGCCCGGCACGCCGCGCCGGCTGTCGCGCCGCTCGCTGCACGAGTACCTGCGCTTCCTGGACATCGCCGCGCCGCACACGCTGTACGAAGACCTGCACGCGGTCGAGCCAGGGCAATTGCTGCGCTGGTCGCGTAACGGTGGGCCTGTGGCGTCGCGCCCGCAGGCCGCCGCCGACAGCCCGCCGCCGACGAGCTTCGACGATGCCGTCGACCGCGTCGACACCCTGCTGCAGGCCGGCGTGCGTGCGCGGCTGGCCGGCGTACCGCGGGCCGCGGCCTTCCTCAGCGGCGGCATCGACTCGTCGCTGCTGTGTGCGATCGCGTCGCGCCAGCGCGGCGACATGAGCGCGGTGACGGTGGGCTTCGATGGTACGGGCTTCGACGAGACGCCGGTCGCGCAGCGCATCGCCGCCCACCTGGGCCTGCGTCACGAGGTGCTGCGCTTCGACCAGGCGCAGTACCTGCAGGCCTTCGCGACGCTCGCCCGCGGGCTGGAACAGCCGATGGCCGACCCGGCCACGCCGGCCACCGTGCTGGCCTACAGCCATTGCCGCGGGCGCTACGACGCGGTGCTCGACGGCATGGGCGCCGACGAGTCGGTGGGCGCCATGCCGCCGCGCCATGTGCGGTTGGCGGTGGGCGGCGCCAGCCGCATCCCGCGGCCGCTGCGCAGTGCGCTCACGCGCGGGCTGCGCGCGCTGCCCGGCCTGGCCGGCTACGCGCCCATCGTCGACTTCGAGCACCCGGCAGACACGATGATCCGCTGGAAGGGCTTCACACGGCCGGAGATCGTGGTGCTGTGCGGCGAGCCGGTGTCCTTTGCCGAGACGCAGTTCTACCGGACCTTCGCGCGCTTCCCTGCGTCGTTCAGGAATGGCGCGCACTTCGAGCGCTACAGCGCCCTGCTCGACGCGATGCCCTGCGACCGCCTGAACCAGGCACTGCAGATCACCGGCGCGACGATGCGCTTCCCGTTCTGGGACCGCGCCACGGACCGCTGCATTCGGGAACTTCGCACCGACTTCCGCCACCGGCCGGGCGAACCCAAGCGCATCCTTCGGACGCTTCTGGCACGCTACGTGCCTTCGCAGATCTGGGATCTGCCCAAGCACAGCTTCGACTTCCCCTTGCACGATTTCCTGATGGCCGACGACCATGCCGTTCTACGCCGCCACCTCGACCCGGACCTCTGGCGGGCCCACGCCCTGATGTCGCCGGCAGGTGTGTGGCGCTGCGCCCAGCGCTACATCGCCGGCGAACGACAGCTGGTCTTCCGCGTCTGGGCGCTGGCCTTGCTGGGGGCCTGGCTGGAAAAGCGACCCACCTTCGCGACCGGCGCCCCCACGAGCCCAGCCCCATGACCGCCGCCCTGCCTGCCGCCCCCGCCCTGCCTGCCCCGGGCTTCGAACGCCCGCTGCGCGTGCTGATGTACACGGCCTACCTGAACCCGGAGTACAGCGGCGCCGCGCTGCAGGCGCTGACGCTGGCGCGCGAGCTGCGCCGCCGGGGCCATCATGTCGAGTTCGTCACCAACCGGTGGGCGGGGTTGAGTGAGTCGGCGGTGGTCGACGGCTTCCCGGTGCGCCGGCTCGAGCCAGGGCGGTTGCGCAAGCACCGCGAGTTCAGGCTGTGGCTGAACCTGGCGCGTCATGTCTGGTCGCGCCGGCGCGACATCGACATGCTGCACAGCCACGGCGCCTACTTCACGCACGCCTTCATCGGCCCGTTGGCCCGGCTGCTGGGGCTCAAGTCACTGGTCAAGGCCAGCCTGGCGCACGACGACTTGCTGGGGCTGTCGCACCCCATGGTCGGCGGTCTGCACCGCTTCATGCTGCGCCGGATGAGCGCCTGCGTGGGCATCAGCCGCGACCTGGTCGACGAATTCCGCGACGGCGGCATCGACCCGGCGCGCATCCATCACATCCCCAACGGCGTCGACACCCAGCGCTTCTATCCGACCACGGCCGACCAGCGGAAGGCGCACCGCCGCAAGATGGGACTTCCAGACGGGCAGTCCATCGCGCTGTATGTGGGCGTGCTCGACCAGCGCAAGAACGTCGAGTGGCTGGCGCGGCAGTGGGTGGCGAACGACACCTTCGGCACCGGCGCGCTGCTGCTGGCCGTCGGGCCACAGAGCCGCGACGATACGGACGGTGCTCTGCGTGCCCGCCTGGCAGACCTGGCCCGCGCGCACCCGCAGCGTTTCCTGCTGCATGACTTCCACGCCGACGTCATTCCGTACTACCAGTGCGCTGACTTGCTGGTGCTGCCGTCGTACAAGGAAGGGCTGCCGAACGTCGTGCTCGAGGCGATGGCCAGCGGCTTGCCCTGCGTGGCGGCACGGGCCAGCGGCAGCCGGGAACTGATCGTCGAGGGCCATACCGGGTTCACCTACGCGCCCGATGACGCAGAAGGCCTGTCGACCGCGCTGCGGCGCTGCCTTTCGTCCGAGGGGGCCAGCTTGGGGCAACAGGCCCGGGCGACGGCCGAGCAGCACTACTCGATCCGTGCCGTGGCTGACCGCTACGAGAGCCTGTACGCACACTTGCTGCCTTCGCGGGTCACGCCGGCGATGTCGCTGCTGATGATCACCGAGCTGTTCCTGCCCACCAAGGGCGGCACGGCGGTGATGTTCGAGGACGACTGCCGGCGGCTGGGCGGCCAGGCGGTGCACATCGTCACCGCGGCGGTGCCCGGAGACGCCGACTTCGACCGCGAGCACCCGAACACCGTGCACCGGCTGGTGCTGGAACGCAACCCCTGGCTGCGGCCGGAGTCGCTGTTCCTGTACATGCGGCTGTTCTGGGCCTCGGCCCGGCTGGCCTTCACGAACCGCTTCGCCGCGGTGCTGGCCGGCCGTGCGCTGCCCGAAGGGCTGGTGGCCTGGGCGGTGTCGCGGTTGCGCGGCATTCCGGCAGTGATGTACGCGCATGGCGAGGAACTCACGGGCTGGGGCCGCGGCTGGAAGTTCAAGACGATGTGCTTCGCGCTGCGCCGCGCCGAGAAGGTGCTGGCCAACAGCGACTTCACGCGCGATACGCTGGTGTCGCTGATCGGCGTGCGCCCCGAGCGCATCGTGATGGCCTACCCTACCGTCGACGCCGACCGCTTCCACCCCGGCATGCCCTGCGACGACCTGCGCGCCTCCATCGGGCTGCGGCCGGGGCAACGGCTGGTGCTGTCGGTGGGCCGACTGCAACGCCGCAAGGGCTTCGACCAGGTAATCCGCTCACTGCCCGGGCTGGTGAAGCGCGGCATCGACGTGCACCACGCCATCGTCGGCATCGGCGAGGACTGGGACTACCTCACGGGCCTGGCCCGCGAGCTGGGCGTGGCTGACCGCCTGCACCTGCTGGGGCACGTGGAGCCCGACGACCTGCCGCGCTGGTACAACGCCTGCGACCTGTTCGCCATGCCCAACCGCGACATCGACGGCGACACCGAAGGCTTCGGCATCGTCTACCTGGAAGCCAACGCCTGCGCGCGGCCGGCAATGGCCGGGCAGGCGGGCGGCACGGGGTCGGCGGTGGAGGACGGCGTGAACGGGCTGCGGGTGGACGGTACCGACACGGCGGCGGTGGAGGATGGCATCGCGCGGCTGCTGCTGGATGAAGCGTTCCGCCAGCGCATCGGCGACGCCGGGAGGGCGCGCATCGTGGGCGGATTCACGCCGCAGAAGCGAGTCGAACTGATCCGGCGGGTGATCGGGGCCGCGTGAAGGCCGCCTTCCGCATTGCGCGCTTGACCGATAGGATGTCACCGTAATTTCCGCATAGTGCACGCCAGTTGTATCGTTGACAGGGTAGGCTTGGCACAAAGCGGCAGCGTTCTTCCGGCAGGCGAGATCCATGAAGATTTCGACTCAAGCACAACGGTCAGCGAACTGGATGCAGAACCTCTTGCGAAACCGGCTTAAGGGTCGTTCCACTGCAATGGATGATCACACTCGACGGGATGGCGCACTGTTAGGTCTCCAACTCCCAACGGAGTTTGATCCTGCGTATTACCGGTCAACCAGCGCACGCTTCAGCTTCATGAGCGACGCCGCACTCTACAGGCACTTCTTGTCAAGGGGCGAACCGGACGGCCGCGCAGGATCGCACGCCTGCCGGCGGCGTCCATTTGCCCGCTACGCCGATGCGCACTCTTCCGTGCTCGAGATTGGCCCATTCTGCAATCCCGTCTTGCGCGGAACGCACGTACGTTACTTCGACGTCCTAAGCACCGAAGGGCTGATCGCGCGGGCGTCGTCTCTTGGAATGCGCTCCGACACGGCGCCGTGGATCGACTACGTTTCGCCAACGGGTGACCTCTCGGTGATTCCGGACCGCTTCTCGGCAGTGATCAGTGCCCACTGTATCGAGCACCAACCCAATCTGGTGCACCATCTCCAGCAGGTCAGCGACCTGCTAGTCGACGGCGGCCGATACTTCTTGATCATTCCTGACAAGCGTTACTGCTTGGACCACATGCTGAGCGAGTCGAATCTGGCTGAGGTCTTGCACGCACATGCGCAGCAGGACCGTTTTCACACCCTGGATGCGGTCATTGAGCACCGCGCGCTAACGACGCACAACGATACGTCCAGACATTGGCGCGGCGACCACAGCGACGCGAGCTACGCCACCAGCATCGTGCCCAGGGCACGCGCCGCCTTGGCAGAATATGAGGCAGCGCGTGACACGTATATCGACGTTCACGCGTGGCAGTTCACGCCAGCCAGCTTCAGGCTCATTGCGCAATCACTGTTTGAGATGGGACTGATCCGACTTCAAGTCGAACGGGTCTACAACACGCCACACGGCTATAACGAATTCACCGCTGTGCTAGGCAAGCTTGATGAACGACCAGACATAGCATCGACAGATGACCAATGTGTCGTTGACGGACCTCTTCCGTGACCGTGCCGCGCCCGAATGTGCGTTTGCCCACATCAGGGCCACCATGTCACCGCAATGCGGTGCAGGGCCCGTAACGGGCTTCGTGCCATTCCGGCGAACCGCCATATTGAAACCAAGTCAGATCGTCCAGATTCGAGCAAGCGATATGTCTCTTCGCAGCAGGCTCAGTACCGGACGCGGATGGAACGAGCGATTTACCGCATGGAACGCAGGCGCCTAAGTTCGATCGCGAGCCTTGTCAAGCACAGAACCGAGCCAGGCATGTAGACCCAGGCCCGCGGAAACGAAGGGGCATCGACGCTTCTTGGTGGACTCACCAAATTGTTCCTGCATTTCGTCGATCGCCAGCTTCCACTCCAGCGCGCGCACCTTCGGTACGCAACGCTCAAGGACATCGTCCCGCGCCTGCTCGCCGAGCTTTCTCAGTCGCTGCGGATCGCTGATAGCAGACTCAATGGTTTGCATCCAATCGCCCCCATGATCGACGAGAAACCCCGTCTGCCCGTGTCTGATGGCCTGCGCAAACGGTTCAGTCGACGAGGCAATGGACGGGACGCCGCAGGCAGCCGCCTCGATGTACTTCAATTCACTCTTGGAATGGCAGAAGGGCTCGTCCAACTCGAGCGGCACCAGATTGAGATCGGCTCGGGCGATCTCGTCCGGAAGTGAGGCGTAGGGGACCATCGGCCGCAGGTGCACCCTCGACTCAAATTTCCGCAACGACTCCGGAATCATCAAGGCGCCAACCACCAACAGGTGCACTCCCGAGTGGCGATCTAGGATCTGGACCAGCGCATGCTCGATCTGGGCAAAGTCCGCTTGGTGCGTGGATGAACCACTGAAGTATCCGAGAACCAAGCGCTCACCCGGTGGGATCTTCTGCTGAAAGACACGGGTCGCGTGGGCCAGAAATTCGACACTCAAGCCGTTCCTGAGGATCCATGCCGGCTTCGAATTCTTTTCCACCGCGCGTGCGATGGGACTTGTCGACACGATCGCAGCATCGCATGCGGTCAAGGCAGATCTTGCGCTCGAAATACCATTAGCGAGCTTCGTGCGTTCAATTTTTCGCAGGAAAGTTTCAGCAGCCGGATCGAATAACAGGTCATCGGTCTCATACGCCACGATGCTGCCACGCGCCGCTGCCCGAATAATCAACCGAGCGGTGTGCCCATCCAGGAACGGTCGATGGAGAATGACCAGATCCGCCGAAAGATCGACGTGCCGCTCATAAATCCATCGAACTTCAGCATCGATTCCAATGGCCTTGAGCCAAGCGGCCGGATTATGACAGCGCTGGCGATGCGCGCCATTGAATTCGGACGGTCGATCATGCGTTAGAAAGAGAACTCTCATTTGCCCCCCTAAAACCAGAATGCAATATATAAATCCCCTCAAGAAAATTAAGCCCGCGTTTGAACTTCGCTCGTCGCTACTCTCGAAAAAGAATCTAAAACGAATTTAATTCCCTACAACCCCCGCCTGGAATTCATACTCAAGCCGCGCGCAGTTCAAACATGCCCGAGGTAGAAACAAGCACGTCCGGCGTTACCCTCTCTATTTAGGTCATGGGTTTGCTGCGTGAACACTATCATCTCAGATTCCGTAAAGCCATCAGTAATCCTCGGCGTCTGACGTAGCGAGATGCCTCTTTCATATCTGACACTCGCCGCAAGCTCCAATGGGGTCGAGTCCCATATCGTCTTAAGTACCTGAAGACCTACGCGCCTTGCAAGCAAGCGGATCGATTCTGTTGTCATCAGGTGAAGATGCCGCGGCGCATCGGTCTCCACCCAGTTGATGCCAAATCTTTGCCAGTGATACGTACCCATGACAGGTATACGCACGAGGCATGTTCCGCCCACCCGTAGCAATCTAGCGGCATGACGCAACGTTTCGAAAGGGTCGGGCACATGCTCAAGCGAGTGGTGAAACATCACCAAGTCATATAAACCCAGGTGCTCAGCGAGCGTTCTACGGTACAGCGGGACACCATAATAGTCCGCATCCTCGACGATGAATGGATCTAGCCCCTCGACGGCCGTAAAACCGCAACGCTGGATTGCGGCTAAGCGACTAGGGCTAGCTCCGCACCCGACATCGAGTATTCGAGCGTCAGTGCCGTGAAGCCGGGCCTCGATGAGATACCTGCCGACTTGTAAGAAGTCATAAGGCGGAGGCAATAGGTTTCTCACGAGGCGTTCCGCGACCACGTTGGGGCGAAGAATCGCGCTACGGCAATACCAGCGCGTCAACATTCCCTTCAAACCTTTCGCAGGCTCGGGCTCCTTCCCAGGCTGCATCGAGTAATAACTGCTTGGGTAGTGTCGCGCAAGATCCGAAGGAATTTCGATTATCTGGAGACCGCCGCAAGTGCTGCAGCGCGCATAATCGAACATTTCTCGGCTGCCATACATCATCTCTCGTAATGAGAATACCTCGCCCTCGCCATCTGCGCCGCAGACTCGGCAAGTGATGTACTGCAAAGTGGTAGGTCGAGTCATTTGACCTCTCGGCCGGTAGGCGCAGTAAACCAGCGGATGCGCGCGTGGAGCGAATCGCGGGTCAGCATGCCTTCGCGCAGCCGTCGCTGCACTATCTGCTCGTGCCGCAGTCCACGCTGCTTGACTTGATACAGCCGCCCCTTGTGCGGCTGGGTCTGCCCGAAGCGCTCGCCGGTCGCCAGGCGGCGCAGCAACTCGCCATACGCTTCGGCGCTCGTCTGCACGGCACGCCAGAACAGCTTCAGCTCGTCGTCGTCGGGCAGCACCTGCGGGCTGACATGGGCGATCAACCCGCCGGTGTCGATGCCGGCGTCGATCCAGTGCAGCGTGCAGCCCACCTTCTCGGGCTCGCCGTTGTACAGCGCCCAGAAGGTGCAGTCGGCGCCGCGGTACTCGGGCGACAGGCCGCCGTGCAGGTTGACGATGCCCAGCCGTCCCGCGCGCAGCAGCTCGCCGCGGATCAGCGAGGTGCCGAACACGGCGATCACGTCTGGCTGCAGGCGCCGCGCCAGCGCCACCACGTCGGGGTGGTTGATGTGTGGCACCTCGTGCACGAGCTCCGGGCGGTCCAGCCTCGGCGGTGCGTCACCGAAGAAGAACTTCGCCTCGGGGTTGCCGGTGTAGCGGCGCCGGTCGCGCAACCAGCGCCAGACCTTGCGCGCCAGCGCGTCGGGGCGCAGCCGCTGACGCAGCTTCTTCCACGAGAACTCCGACCCCGACTCCTGCACGATGCCCACGACGTCCGCCGCCCTGCACAGGGCGTTGGCCACGTGCAGGTGGCGCGCGCTGCGGCCGCAGAGCACCAGCACTCGCAGCGGTGCCGAACCGCCATTTCTGACACGTAGCGGTGTCGCTGCATCAGCCATGGGCCGTCTCCGAGGCCCGCATCGACGCGGACGCGACCGCCGGCACCGGCGGCACGGCGATGTCGTGGCCGTCCATCAGCAGTGCATCGGCAAAGAACTTGGCCGCCCAGTTGGGGTACTCGAAGCGCGAGTAATCACCCCAGATCGGCGACGATCCGGCGATGCCGCCACGCACCGCGGGGTTGGCATGGTCCAACCGTTGCGTGGTCTTCAGGTAGACCAGCGCCGAACGCGCGTGCTTGCGCAGCGACTGGTCGCCCGTCGCCTGCGCCAGCCGCGTCCAGTTCAGGCTCATCTGCGCCACGCCAGTAAGGCAGGCGTAGCCCGCGTCGGCCACCCAGCCGTCGCGGTAGGTGCCGGCCAGCCAGCCGTCGGCGCGCTGCACCGCGGCGATGCCGCGACCGGCCTTCAGCGCGGCGTCGAGATAGCGCGCCTCGCCCAGCAGCACGCCCGATTCGAGCAGGCCGCGGATGGCGTAGGCGATGGTGTGGGTGTAGGGGCTGCGGCCCGGCGTGAAGGCGTTCGTCGCGAACCAGCCGCTGGCGGTCTGCTGCGTCAGCGCCCAGTCGAGGTGGCGCTTCGCGGCCTGCACCAGCCGCGTATCGCCGGCGATCAACCCGGTGGCCAGCAGCGGCCACGTGGCACGCGTGTTGTAGACATGCGGTGTGTCGTTGTGCTCGAAGCGGCGGAAGCAGCCGTCGTCGTCCTGCTGGTCGGCCAGCCAGTGCCCGGCGCGCACCGCGGCCGCCAGGCAGTCGGCACGACCCAGCTGGGTGGTCCCCGCCACCATGCCGTGCATGATCTGCCCGGTGTTGAAGATCACCGGCCGGCTGCCGGGTTCGCCGAAGTGGCCGGGGAAGGCGCCGTCGGGCAGCTGGATCGACAGTTCCCAATCGATCATGCGCCGCGCGCGGTCCACCAGTTCGGGCCGTTGCAGCAACTTCGCCGCGGCGAGGAAGGTCTCGATGATGTAGCCGGTGGTCTCGGGGTAGCTGGGCAGCCAGCCGTCCTCGAAGCTCCAGCCCGCCGACACGCCGCCGGCGTCGGCGCGGCCATTGCGCACGTCCTGCGCGCGGCACAGCCAGTCGATCGCCGCGGCCAGGTGCACGGCGTGCGCCTGTGCGGGCCCGCTGACGCCGCGCACGCTGTCCCACACCAGGGACAGGTGCAGGGGCCGCCAGGGCCGGTAGCGGACGGGCAGGCGGGCCAGGTCGGTGATGTTCATGCCTTGATCGTCGAACTCTCAGAAGGGGTGGACGTGGCACGCTGCAGCTCGCCGGCCAGCTTCACGTAGCTGACCACGTAGCGGTGCTTGCCCGAGGCCTCGGGCGCGATCTGCTCGCGCACGACCACGCGCACGCGCACCTCGCCGCCCAGGCGCGCCTGCAGGCCGGCCTCGATGGCGGCTGTGCCTGCCGGCGTCCAGCGCGCGTCGGGCACGACCTGCACTTCCAGGTCGCGCAGCGTGTGCTGCACGAGCTTGAATTCGCCCACGCCGGGCGTGGCGCGCAGTACGTAGATGCCGGCCAGCGCATGCATCACGGTGCCGTCGGGGCGCACCAGGAAGTCGGTGCTGCGGCCGACGACCTCCTCGATGACGTGCAGTCCGCGGCCGGCGCGATCGCCTTCGGCCGACAAGCGGACCATGTCGCCGGTGCGGTAGCGGATGAACGGCTGGGCGTCGGAGCACAGGCCGGTCATCACGGCCTCGCCGAGTTCGCCCGGCGCCACCGGGTGGCCGGCATCGTCCAGCACTTCCAGCACGATGCTCTCGCTCATCAGCAGCAGCTGCCCCTGCGGCGTCTCGTGCGCGGTGAAGCCGATGTCGCGGCTGCCGAACTCGTTGGCCACCGGGGCGCCGAAGACCTGGTGGATCAACTTTCGCTGGTGCGGGTACAGCGGCTCGCCGGTGGTGCAGACGACCTTCAACCGGGGCAGGTGCAGCCGACGCCCGCGCTCCTGCGCGTGCGCCGCGAGCAGGGCCACAGAACTTGCGTAGCCGTACAGGCAATGCGGCCGGAAGGACTGCAGCGCGTCGAGGTAGCCGTCCATGCGTTGCGGCGACATCGCGAAGGCGTTGAGGACCAGCTGGTTGATGAGCCGGTCGCGAAGTGTCTTCACCCAGTCGGTCTTGTTCAGCTCGACCGGGGCACCCCACAGGTAGGCCTCGGGGTCGCCAGGCTCGACGCCCCACCAGCGGCGCGCCCGCATGCGGCCGGCGGCGTCGGACGCCTGGCGGCGGCGGCCGAAGTGGAAGATCAGCGGCTGGCCGCTCGAGCCGCCGGTGTTGTAGCGAAAAGCGCCGCCGGGCACGCCGTGCCAGACGATCTGGTCGTGATGCACCGAGGCCTCGGCCTTGCCCATCGTCGGCAGGGCCTGCAGGTCGGCCAGTCGGGTGATGCGGTCGGGCCGCAGGCCGGCCTCGTCGAGCCGACGGCGGTGGAAGGGCGAGTGAGCGTGGGCGACGGCGAGCAGGTCGCGCAGCTTGTCGAGCTGCAGCGCCTCGACGCCGGCGCGGGGCAGGTGCTGGCTGCGCTCGAGTTCGGCCAGGGTGCCGAAGGTCGGGCGGCCGAAGACGCGTTCCTGCAGCGGGTAGATGCAGCGGCCGGCGATGAACGGGGGGAGCTTGAGGGTCATCGGCCGTGGTCAGAAGTCGAAGTAGATGAACTTCTGCGTCGTGCCGCCGAAGGCGATCACGGCCAGGGCCAGGCCCGCATAGGCGACGCCGCGCAGCGGGAACGGCACGCGCCACCAGCCGCCGATGCCGTGCTGTTCGGCGCGGCGCACCAGCGCCGGCTCGACGGCGACCAACACGGCGGACAAGGCCACGATGGCGGCCTCGTAGAGCCGGAACTGCAGCGCCGTGCCCGGCGCCTCGCGCCCGCCGGCCATCGCGGTGAGCACCGTCCAGGCGTCGGTGAAGCCGGTGGCACGAAAGAACACCCAGGTGACGAGCACCAGCAGGAAGGTGAGCGGCAGCCCCGCTGCCGAGAGCGCGCGGCTCGTCGCGCCGCCAGGCACCACACCCAACGCGCGAAACGCTGCGGTCAGCATGCGATGGCCGATGAGGTAGCTGCCGTGCAGCGCGCCCCAGACCACGAAGGTCCAGCTCGCGCCGTGCCAGAGGCCACCCAGCAGCATCGTGGTCATCAGGTTGACGGCTGTTCGCGCCGTGCCGTGGCGGTTGCCGCCCAGCGCGATGTAGAGGTAGTCGCGCAGCCAGGTCGACAGCGTGATGTGCCAGCGACGCCAGAACTCGGTCGGGTTGCGGCTGAGGTAGGGGTAGAGGAAGTTGCGGGGCAGCGTGACGCCGAAGAACAGCGCCAGGCCGATGGCCATCTCGCTGTAGCCGGAGAAGTCGAAGTAGATCTGGAAGGCGAAGGCCAGCGTGCCGAGCCAGGCACTCGCGGCGTCCAGGCTCGCCGGGCTGGCGAAGGCGGCGTCGGCGATGGGCGCCAGGTTGTCGGCGAACAGCGTCTTCTTCACCAGGCCGGCGGCGAATATCACCCCGCCGAGCCGCAGGTTGGTGGCGTTCAGCGGCGCCAGCTCGCCGAGTTGGTCGATCAGCTGGCCCGGGCGCAGGATGGGACCCGCGATGAGGTGGGGGAAGAAGGTGACGTACAAGCACCAGCGCGAGAAGCTCACCTCGCGGGCCCAGGTGCCGCGGTAGGCGTCGAACATCGCGCTCAGCATGTGGAAGGTGTAGAAGCTGACGCCCAGCGGCAGCGCCCAGCGCATCCACTCCGGCGCACCGGCAGGCGCAGCAAGGCCCGCGAGACCTAGCAGGGTGAAGAGCGTCTCGGTGAGGAAGGCCAGGTACTTGGCGGCGCCCAGGAAGACCAGGTTGAGCACCACGGCCAGGACGAGCCAGCCGCGTGAGCGGGTGGCCAGCACGTGGCCATAGAGCCGGTGGTTGATGGCCAGCGAGGCCATCAGCAGCAACAGGTAGGCCGGCTTCCACGAGGCGTAGAAGATCAGGCTGGCCGCCAGCATCAACCCGGCGCGCTCGCGCTGGTTGCGCGCCAGCGCGTACAGGCCCAGCGTGGCCGCCAGGAAGACGAAGAAGCTGAAGCTGCTGAAGATCATGAGGCTGCGGGGCGCGCGTGGGCGGCCGTTGCAGGGGCGGCGCTGGGGCCCCAGACGCGCTGAAGCCCCTGGGCCAGCAAGCGGCTGTAGCGCTGGGCGCCGCGGTCGTTCAGGTGACCGGCGTTCACGAACTCGGCGGGCTCTCGCGGCCTGCCGTCGTCCAGCGCGATGAGCGGGATGCCGCGTCGGCGCAGTTCGGCCGCGATCGCCCGATACGGTGCGCCGGCGGGCGCGTCGCCGGCCAGGTAGAGGACCTCGCGGCTGAGCAGCGGCGGGAAGGTCACTGCCACTTGCACGCCCCGGGCGGCCAGCAGGTCCAGCAGGCGCCAGAGCTGACGCACGTTGACGGCGTCGGGCGGCGCCACGCTGCTGGCCTCCTGCAGTTGCACCGACTGCGCGTCCTGAAGTCCGCCGAAGCCCGCCCGGTAGCCCAGATGCTGCGCCGCACCACCCCCCACCGGCTCGACCGGACCGAGGCTGGCCTGCACGAAACGCTGCAGAGAGGCCGGCTCGCGCAGCTGGCGCAGGTTGTTTGTGTAGCCGTACAGGCGCAATGTGGCGCGCAGCGCATCGTGGTGCTGGCCATCCTTCCACAGCCGGGCCGGCGGGGCGAAGAACACCGCCTGACCCAGGGTGTCGATGGGCTGCACCAGGGCCTCGTCTAGGGCCAGAACGACTTTGCGAGTACCACCTCCATGCAAGCACCCGGCGGCGTCCAGCCGGTCGACGATGCCGGCCAGTACGCGGGTGTCGGCGCCGGGCACGCCCAGGTTGAAGGCACCACGCTCGAGTGGTAGCCCGAGCTCGCGAGTTAGCGTTCGCGGGTCGAAGCCGTTGTCGGCGCGGCTATTGCCGAGCAGAATCAGCGACGGGCAGTTCGCTTCGGCGTACAGCGACTTGTCGAGCGCGCGGCCGGCGGCAAATACCGAGCGATACCGATGCAACACAGCGTCGCTGTGCAGCAGGCACTCGAAGGCAAGCAGTAAAAGGGCGGCGACCACCAGCCCGCGGCCCGGCCGAGGCAGTGCAGCCGGGACTGCGCTCCCGAGAACAGACCGGCTCTCACTCGGCATTGCAGCCCGGAACACTCAGATCCGCCGCAACTGGGCCCACAGCGTGCCCAGCGATAGTTTCTGGCTCGCTTGCGGAGCCGGGTCGACCGTTACGGCCTGCGGTGTGGTGACCAGGTAGTGGGCGGCGACGACGATCGCTACGAGATGGTAGAAGTAGTCGAAATTGGCCAGCCCCAGGAAGGCACCTGCGGACATGTAGCCCAGCAGGCTGACCTGCACCATCGCTCCCAGGTCGCCCGCCCAAAGGAGTTGAGGCTGCCTCTTGCCCATGCGCCTGAGGCTCGAGCAACGCAGCCAGGTCAACGAGATCAAGCTCATGAAGATGATGAAGCCGACCCAACCGTGCTCCCCGAGCACCTGGAAGTAGATGCTGTGCGGGGCGCGCACGTTCGCCGGATCTGGGGCATACATCGAGAACATCAGTGGTCGCCAGACCTCGAAGCCGCCGCCGAAGAACTCGTGGTTGGCCAAGTTCCATGCCGCCCACCAGGCATTGATGCGGCCCAGCGCCGAAGCATCCTCCTCGTAGGTGTTGATAGTGCTCATGCGTTCATACCAGGCGTCGGGCATCAGGTAGACGATGGTCACCGCGGCCACAGTGATGAGCAGCCCCAGGCCGAGTTTCTTACGGCTTTTCAACCAGAACATCAAGGCGGTCAGGGTGATGGCCACCAGGGCACCGCGCGATTGGCTTCCGATGGCGGCGAGCGCGGTCAGGAACTGCCCCGCCAGCAGGCCCAGCCGAACACGCGCATCGGCGGAGTGCAGTTGCAGATAGCGCATCAGCGGTATGGTCATCACCAGCGCCAGCGCCAACTCGTTGTTGCCGCCGATGAAGGTTCCGAACGGGCCCTGCACACGGTAGGCGCCGCCATTGAGGATGGTGAAGAGCCCCCCCTTCACCCCGTAGAAGCCCAGGGACAGCACGATGATCCAGACGAGGGCGTCTATGCGCGCCTTCGAGGTCAGCAGCAACAGGGACATGAAGGTGAGGATCTGGATCTTGATGACCTTCTCGTACTGGGTCCACGCCGGATCGGGGTGAAAGGCCAGCATGGTGGTGACGCCCATCCAGCCGATGAAGATCGCGAGCACGACAGTCTCGCGGCTCCAGATCATCCGCTTCACTTCGTTGCTCATCAGCATGCCGACCATCGTGGTGATCGCGACGATCTGCACCACCGGCATCGACAACATGAAGCCATAGCAGAGGCGGTGCGGGTTCAGGTAGCCGAGCCAGGCCGAGAGCAGGATGCCGATGAACGGCCGCTTCAGAATGACCGGCAACAGCCCGAACACGATACAAGCGACGAACAGATCACGCATGGTCGTGGCGCCCTTCGGCGAGCGGCTGCGCGGCTGCGCCAGGTGCCGCGGGTTGCAGTGCACGGAACTCGCCCGCCAGCACCTGGACCCGCTGGTCCCAGGTGTTGACGCGGGCATGCGCGACCAGCGCCTCGCGGTCCCACGTCGTGCGCAGCGCCGCGTCGACCGCGATCTGCAGCGCGGCAGCGTCGCCGAACGGCACCACCGTGCCCAGGGCCGGCAGCGACACCACCTCGGCATTTCCGCCCACGTCGCTGGCCACCACGGGCAGCCCGCAAGCCATCGCCTCCAGCAGCACGTTGGCCCAACCTTCGTTGCGCGTGGGCAGCACGAAGACGTCGGCGGCCGACAATGGCACGCGCAGCGCGTCGGGCGCCAGCGGCCCGAGGAAGCGGACCGCTTCGGTCAGGCCGAGCGTCTGTACCTGCTGGCGCAACTGCGCCGAGATGTCGCCTTCGGGGCTGGCCCCACCGACGACCAGGTAGGTCAACCCGGGATGGGCCGCGCGCAGCGCGGGCAGTAGCTCGATCACGCGATGGAAGCCCTTGCGTTCGACCAGCGCGCCGACGGTAATGAGCACCTTCGCGTCGGCCGGCAGCTGCAACTGGCGACGCGCCTCATCGCGCGGCATGGGCTGGAAACGGGTCAGGTCGACCCCGTTGCCGACCACCCGCACGCGGTCGGGCGCGATGCCCAGACCCAGCGCCACGCGCCGCAGCGAATCGGAAACCGCGAAGACCCGGCTCGCGCCCAGCAGGGCCGCACGCAGCCCGCCCACCAGCGCCGGGTCGCGGGCATGCCGCACCTCGGTGCCGCGCAGCGTGATCGTCACCGGTATGCCCAGCCAACGTCCGAGCAGCGTGGCTGCGCGGCCATCGGGAAAGCCGAAATGCGCGTCGATCACGTCCAGACGACCGGCACGCTTCAGACGCCACATGCGTGGTAGTGCACCCAAGGCCATGAACCAGCCGTCGAGCTGCTTCAGCGCACCGGGCAGCGAAAAGAAACGCGGAAACCATACATCGTGACCACTCTGCAGTTCATGCCTCGGTGCGCCGGGGCGGAACCCCGGCCGCCAGCGGCGCAGCAGCCCCTGCAAGGGAAACCAAGGCGTTGGCGCGACCACCGCCATCGGCAGTTGTACGCCGACGCGAAACATGCGTTCGCGCACGAACAGCCCGGCACCGGGCTGCAGCGCGCTGGGAAAAAGGCTGCTGAACACCACGATGTGGGGGTCGCTGGGGGATGCGGGATCGGCCATCGTCGAGTGCTCAGGCCATAGCCCGGGCCGCAAGCCGCTCGAACACCGGCGCATAGTGCGCCACTGAACCGGCCCAGTGGCGTTCGCGCTCGACGAACGCGCGCCCGGCACGGCGCAGCGCCGGCCACTGCGCGCGCCGCTCGAGCAATTGCGCAATGGCCTCGGCCAACGCCGGCGCGCTGCCGGCCTTGAACAGCCAGCCGGTCTCGCCGTGGCGGATCAGTTCGCGGTGGCCACCCACGTCGCTGGCCACCAGCAGCCGGCCCTGGGCCATGGCCTCCAGCGGCTTCAGCGGCGTGACGAGTTCGGTGAGCCGCATCGAGTGCCGCGGGTAGGCCAGCACGTCGACCAGGTCGTAGTACTTCGGCACCTCGGCATGCGGCACGCGGCCGGTGAAGACCACCTTGTCGGCAACGCCGAGCGCTTGCGCCTGGCCCTTGAGCGCCGCGTCCTGCGGGCCACCGCCCACCAGAAGCAGCCGCAACTCGGGCCGCTTTCGCAGCATCGCGGGGAAAGCCTCCAGCAGCAGGTCCAGCCCCTCGTAGGCGTAGAAGCTGCCGATGAAGCCCAGCACCGTGGCGCCGGCCAGGCCCAGGCGGGCCTTGAGCGCCTCGTCGGGCTCGCCGCCCGGCTCGAACTTCTCGATGTCGACGGCGTTGGGGATGACGGTGATGCGGTCGGCCGGTACACCGCGCGCCGCGATGTCGCTGCGCAGCCCTTCGCAGATGGTGAACACGTGGCTGGCATGGCGAAGCGCATGGGTCTCCAGCCGCCGCGTCAGCCGGTAGCGCAGGCTGCCCTCGGTCGTGCTGCCGTGGTCGACGGCAGCGTCCTCCCAGAAGGCCCGCACCTCATAGACCACCGGAATGCCGTGTCGCCTTCCGACGCGCAGCGCCGGGATCGCATTGAGCACCGGCGAGTGCGCGTGCAGCACGTCGGGCCGCACCGCGTCGACAACGGCCTCCAGCCGCTTCTCGACCTGGCGCATCTGTGCCACCGGCTCCAGGCCGGGCAGGCGGCTGGCGGCTCCCTCCGCTGGCGGCGTGCGGTAGAAGTGCCAGGTGCCATCGACCGTATCTTCCAGCGCCATCGTGGCGGTGTGTTTCGGGCTGGTCAGGTGGAAGGTCTCCCAGCCCAGCCGGCGCTGTTCGCGCAGGATTGCCAGCGTGCGGAAGGTGTAGCCGCTGTGCAGCGGGATGGAGTGGTCGAGGACGTGGAGGATGCGCAGGCTCATGCCAACACTTCCGCTTCGTTCCGCTGCGCCGGTGCCCCGGCCGGCTCGCTGTCCACCACGTTGCGAAGAAACGCCTCGAACATCAGCAGCGACCACAACGGCGAGCTGTAGTCGCTGGCCCCGCTCTGGTGGGCGTCCACCAGGTGCTGCAGGTAGGCGCGGTTGAACCAGCCCGTGCTCGCCAGCCGTTCGCCCAGCACGGCGTCGCGCACACGCTGCTTCAGCGGGCCGCGGAACCAGCGCGCCAGCGGCACGCTGAAACCCATCTTCGGGCGGTAGAGCACGTCGGCGGGCAGGCGCGGTTCCATCGCCTTCTTCAGCAGGAACTTGCCCTCGTTGCCGCGTATCTTCATCGACGAGGGCAGCGTGGCCAGCCACTCGATCAGCTTGTGGTCCATCAGCGGCTCGCGCACTTCCAGGCTGTGGGCCATGCTGGCGCGGTCGACCTTGGTGTTGATGTCGCCGACGAGGTAGGTCTTCAGGTCGAGGTACTGGATGAGGGCCAGCGGGTCGTCGGTGCCCGCGCGTGCGGCGTGCCGTTCGAACACCTGCAGGGCGCTGTAGCCGGCCAGCTCGGCCTTCAGCACGGGGCTGAAGAGTTGCTCGCGCATGGGGCCGCGCAGCACCGAGACCGAGTGGAAGTAGGCCTCCACCGAGCTGCGCGCCATGCCTTCGAAGGTGGTCTTGGCACGCAAGACGCGCGGCGCCCAGTCGGCCTTGGGGTAGACACGCCCGAGCAGCCCGAACAGCGGCTGGCGCACGGCCGCCGGCAGGGCCGAGCGCAGGCGCTCTTCCATCAGGTGCAGGCGGTAGCGGCGGTAGCCGCCGAAGGTCTCGTCGCCACCGTCGCCCGAAAGCGCCACGGTGACATGCTTGCGCGCCAGCTGGCACACGCGGTAGGTGGGGATGGCCGAGCTGTCGGCATAGGGCTCGTCGTATAGGCGGGCCAGCGTGTCGATGAGGTCGAAGTCGTCGGCCTTCACGGTCTCGACGCGGTGGTCCGTCGCGTAGCGGTCGGCCACCTTCTGGGCGAAGGCGCTTTCGTTGAACTGCGGGTCGTCGAAGGCGATGGAGCAGGTGTGCACGGGCTCGGCGGACAGGTCGGCCATGGCCTGCACGACGGCGCTGGAATCGACGCCACCGGACAGGAAGGCGCCGAGCGGCACCTCGGCGATCATGCGCAGGCGCACCGATTCGCGCAGCCGGGTGACGAGTTCCTCGCAGGCGTCTTCCACGCTGCTGGGGTTGCCGAGCGTGAAGTTCACGTCCCAGTACACGCGCGGCTCGCCCACCGGCTGGCCGCGGCGCACCAGCAGGCTGTGCGCGGGCGGCAGCTTCTTGGCCTGGCGGAAGATGGTGCGCGGCTCGGGCACGTAGCCCAGTGCGAAGTACTCTTCCAGCGCCAGCGGGTCGATCTGGCGGCGCAGGCGGCTGCCGCGGCCGTCGTCGAAGGCCAGCAGCGACTTCAGCTCACTGCCGAAGAGCAGCGTGCCGTCGTCGAGCAGCGCGTAGTACATGGGCTTGACGCCCAGACGGTCGCGCGCCAGGAACAGCGCTTGCTGGTTGCGGTCCCACAGCGCGAAGGCGAACATGCCGCGAAAGCGCTGCAGGCATTCTTCGCCCCAGGCCTCCCAGGCGTGCACGATGACCTCGGTGTCGCTCTTGGTCTTGAAGACATGGCCCAGGGCCTGCAGCTCGGGGATGAGTTCCTGGTAGTTGTAGATCTCGCCGTTGAAGACGACGATGACGCTGCCGTCTTCGTTGCACAGCGGCTGCTGGCCGGTGGCGATGTCGATGATCGACAGGCGGCGGTGGCCGAAACCCAGGCCCGGCTCGATGTGCAGGCTGCCTTCGTCGGGGCCGCGGTGCAGTTGACTGTCGTTCATGCGCTGCAGCGCGGCGCGATCCACGGCACGGGTGCCGCGGGTGTCGAAAAGGCCGGTGATGCCGCACATGGGGTGGTGGTCCGTTTCCTGGTTCAGGCCCGGGCGCGCTGCGCGGCCCGGCAAAGCCGGCATGGTAGGCGAGGCTGGCGGCCCGTCGGGCGGCTGCGACGTGCAGGCGCGGGGGTGGCATGACATCTGCCACGTCCCTGGCCGAGGGGCCCCACTGTCTCAGGCCAGAAACAGGGGGCGATCTTCAGTTGGTGCCCCTCGTCGAGGTTCAGGCGCCTCTTGCGCGTACCTTGCTGGTGGTGCCTCTGCCACCGAGACCTTGTGCGATGAAGGTGAGAACCAGGGCATTGAGAGAAACCCCCTCCGCGCGCGCGCGCGTCGCCAGCTGCGCATGCACGGTCTTGGGAACACGAGCCACGAACTTGCCCGAAGCGACCCCGCCGCTGTTCGGCGCCGGTATGGCCAACTTCTTGGATTTCAGAGCGGCGATGGTGGCCTTCAATGCGTCACGTCCGTTCTCTATGGCTTCGTCTACGCTCTCTCCGTCGGAAATGCACTCGGCGAAGTCCGGAAACGAGATCAGATAGCCGCCGCCTTCTTCCGTGGAGAGGGGGCGCACTTCAAACGGGTAGTCAGTCAACTTGCTCATGGCTCATGCTCCATCGATGAGTTCAACGAACTTCCGCACGTAGATCGGTTTGATCGGTCGGTGCGCTGGTACGGATAGGGTTCGACCGTCTGCACGTATGAACACGCAGTGGCTGCTCTTCTGGTGCCGCCAGTCGATGCCGTTCTGGCGGGCGACCGTCTGGAGGTCGCCGATCTGCCAATCGAGTTGGCTTCGCCGCATGGAGGCGAGGAGCTTCGCAGCTGCGTTCACGGCCCATGATACTGCCGGCGACATCGCGACGCTGGCCGCGGCTCACCCTGGACACCGACAGGCCGAGCGCCGCCGCCAAATGCGTCATCGTGGCGCCGCCTTGGGTGTAGGCGGTGTGCAGGGCCTCGTCGCGCGACATGCCGGCCTGCAGCAGTTGCGGCAGCTCAAGCGGCCGGCTGCGCTGCACGCGCGGTACCTCGTGAGCGCGGCGTTGAGTGGCGGGAAGCGCCGCGAGCAAGGGTTCGGCGAAAGCCTCGTCGCCCAGGAACACCTGCCGTGTCAGGCGACGCGCCCAGAAGTCGGACTCCACCGCCTGGCCGACCAGTTCGGCATACCGCGCTGCGGCGCGGTGGCGGTCAGCGTCACCGGCCACGGGCGCGGACAGCAGGTAGCCGTACAGGCCGTCGGTGTCCAGCCAGTTCGGTGTCGGCCGAAGCCCCAGGTGCGCGCGGCAACTCGACCACGGCCAAGCCTGCGGCGTGCGCACGATGCCGGCAGCAACGGGGTTGCGTTCGACGTAGCGGCACAGGGCGAGCAGGTAGGCGTCGCGGTCGACCAGGATGGCCTTGAAGCGCCCCTGGAACAGGTGGCCGACCAGCCCGTGGCGACGGTTGAAGCGCTGCGTTGGCAAAAGGCAAGACCTGACCCCATTCCCCGCACTGCGTTGGCAAAAGGCAAGACCTGACCCCATTCCCGCACGCACAGGTCTTCGGCTGCCGGCTAGGCCATGCCCCTTGCCCAAGACTCGGCCATGGATGACAGCAGTTGCTGTGGGATACGCTCGTCCGTTCGCGCAGCCACTAACGCTTCGCTCATGGCCGTGGCGATGCGCTGTAGCGCGTGGGCGGGTTGCGCCACGCCGCAGACCCGGCGGCCGAAGTCCAGCAGGCGTTCGGTCGTCGGGTAGGCGCGGGTCTCGCCCTTGCCTGCGAAGAGCTTGAGAGCCAGCGTGCGGTCTTCCAGCTCGGGCCCGCCGTCATAGCGCCGGTAGCGGTAGATGGCGGTGGTGACGACATCGAACATCGGCGCCAGGCGCGCGTCTGCCGCGGCGGTGTACAGGACGCCGAAATTCTTCAGGTGGCCATCGCCGTTTCGCACCATGACCGTGAACGCCACCTGCTCGAAGAGGCGCTGCAGGCTCGAGGCGGGCAGCCTCAGTGCTTGCAGCAGCTGAGCCACGCGTTGGTAGCTGCCCTGGTACTTGCGATCGGACTGCGTGTCGCGCACGTGCAGGCCCATGAGCGCGGCGATGTCCTCGAAGCCCAGGCGGGAGCCGTCTGGCAGCAAGTCAAAGCGGTCGAGCAAGAGCATCTGGCCGTCGTGCGAGAGATCGAAGGCGGGTACGTCGATCTGGGCGCGGCGTGCGGCACTCAGGCACAGGAACTCATTGGCCGCCAGGCCGGGATAGGCCAGGGACGCGGCCTTCACGATCAGCGTGGGAATGGGGATGGTGGCCCGGTCGGGCACCATGATCTTCGGTTGCATGCCGGAGATGCCGGCGCCGGTGGCCAGGTAGGCCGCCACCAGGTCGTCGAAGACTTCGGGCGTGTAAGGCGTTGCCAGCAAGGTGGCGCGGTTAAGTGTGCGGGCGCGCGGAACGGGTGCTGCGCCGGGCACCCGAAAGCCCAGGCGTCCAATGCCGTTTGCGCCGATGAGAGCCAGCAGGTGCATCGGCGTGAGGGCCTGCTTCGGAAACAGCGACCGCAGCCTCAGGTAGAGGTCGCCTTCAGGCAGGTTCTGGTCCATCACCGGGAACAGGTCGCCGTCCTGGTAGGTGGGACGTGACGCAGGCATGACCAAGCTCAGCGCGGCCTGGTGCGGGTCGTCGCCGCGCAGGTAGCGGAACTCGTAAACCGACTGCTTGAGTAACTGCCCGGCCGCAATGCCGGCGATCTCGACATCCAATTGTCGGATGCGCTCAGGCAGCATCGATTTCGTCATCGTCGAGGGCAAAGCGGCTGCGCACCTCTTCCAGCGTCGGCATACCCAAGGGTTCAAGTCGGATGGTCAGACCCATGGCACGCAGGATGTCAAGCAGAGAAGCCACGGTGACGTCGTCACCACGCTCCAGGCGGTACAGCACGTTCCGCGCGCGCCCAGAACGTGCGGCGATGGCGGTGGCCTTCAACTTGCCTGTCTTGCGCGCTTCGTGAACGGCACGTCCGAGGTCGGTAGGCACGCGGATAATGTCCTGCATGCGATACATAATCTATCAATCAACAGATTTTGTCTACTATGCAGGACATAAATATTCTCTGTTGGGAGCATGAAGGGGTCGAGCATGAAGGGGTCAGGTCTTGCCTTTTGCCTTCAACGCCTCGAACGCGGCAATCACACGGCTCACCCTGGACACCGACAGGCCGAGCGCCGCCGCCAAATGCGTCATCGTGGCGCCGCCTTGGGTGTAGGCGGTGTGCAGGGCCTCGTCGCGCGACATGCCGGCCTGCAGCAGCTGCGGCAGTTCAAGCGGCCGGCTGCGCTGCACGCCCGGTACGTCGTGGGCGCGGCGTTGAGTGGTGGGAAGCGCCGCGAGCAGGGTGTCGGCGAAAGTCTCGTCGCCCAGGAACACCTGCCGCGTCAGGCCCCGCGCCCAAAAGTCAGACTCCACCGCCTGGTCGACCAATTCGGCATACCGCGCTGCGGCGCGGTGGCGGTCAGCGTCACCGGCCACGGGCGCGGACAGCAGGTAGCCGTACAGGCCGTCGGTGTCCAGCCAGTCCGGCGTCCGCCGAAGCCCAAGGTGCGCGCGGCAACTCGACCACGGCCAGGCCTGCGGCGTGCGCACGATGCCGGCAGCAACGGGGTTGCGCTCGACGTAGCGGCACAGGGTCAGCAGGTAGGCGTCGCGGTCGACCAGGATGGCCTTGAAACGCCCCTGGAACAGATGTCCGACCAGCCCGTGGCGGCGGTTGAAGCGCTGCGTGTAGACCCCGTTGAGGTGGCGCATCAGACGCGACAGGTTGCTCTGCCGCGTGTGCAGGACCAGGTGGTAGTGGTTGCCCATCAGGCAGTAGGCCAGCGCCTGTGCATCGAAGCGCTCTGTCGTTTGCGCCAGCACGTCCAGATGGGCATGGCGGTCTGCATCGTCGCGGTAGATGTCCTCGCGCCGATCACCCCGCGAGGTGATGTGGTAGGTGGCGCCGGGGATTTCCACGCGGAGGGGGCGGGACATGCGAGCAGCATAGACTTGGGCAGGCAAAAGGCAAGACCTGACCCCACTCGCTGTGGACCCCACTCGCTGTGCGGCTGGCGTACTCAGGCCGCAGATGCGTCGCGGAAGGCGCGCAACACCGAATTGATGCGGGTTTGATAGCCTGGCCCCTGCGCCTTGAACCACTCGATCACGTCTTGGTCGACTCGCAGCGAAATGAGTTCCTTGGACGGGACCGGTTTGAGCCCTCTGCGAACGATGCCACGGACCACGTGTGCCGGGTCGAACTCGGGGTGTTCTTCCGAGGCCTGCCCCTTCTTCGAGGACATGAGGCGCGTCCAGTCAGTCTCGGACTTCGTTGAAGTAGCGTCGCGCTTCGCGGCCGGTTGCTTTGCGGAAGGAGATGATGCGGATTTCATCGTCAGACTCTGTGTGTGCCACGGAGACTGGCACACCAGCCAGTAGCCCCAAGCTTATGAAGCGTTGCTCTCCGTAGGCAAAGCGATCGTCCTCATAGGTGAAGGTCAAGCCTTCGAAGACGCGAGGAGCATCAACGAAGTCAAGACCATGCTCCTTGAGATTGACGGACCGCTTGCGCTCGGACCAGGTGAAACGCATGCACAAGTGTAGCTACATTGAGGGCGCCCTGACTACTGGACGTCGCGTGACTGATCGCTGCAACACGGGTCAGGCGGCACGCGGCGGTTGCGGTTGACCCAGCACTTGGTCATACAGCCGCTGGTAGGCCCCCACCATCGCCTGCAGGCTGAAACGCTGCTCCACGGCCGCGCGGCCGGCGGTGCCCATGTGGGCGGCCTCTTGCGGCTGTTGCGCCAGCTGACACAGGGCTTGGGCCAGGGCCGGCACGTCGTCGCTGGGCACCACGAGGCCGGTGCGGCCGTGGTCCACCAGTTCGGCATTGCCGCCGACCCGGGTGGCGACGACCGGCAGGCCGCAGGCCATGGCTTCCAGGATGGTGTTGGACACGCCTTCGGCCAGCGAGGGCAGCACGAAGCAGTGCAGCCCTCGCATCACGGCGGGCACGTCGCTGCGCTCGCCGGGCAGCCAGGCCAGGTCGGCGGCGCCGGCATCGGCCAGCACGGCCTGCGCCTGGGCCCGCAGCGGGCCTTCGCCCACCAGCACCAGCCTCAGGCGTTCGCGCAGCGCGGGCTGTCGCTGCAGCGCCTGCACGAAAGCCCGGGCCAACAGGGTCTGGTGCTTGACGGTTTGCATGCGGCCCACGGTGCCCACGAGCCAGTGGTCGGGCGCAGCAAAGGGGCAGCCGGGGATGGACGCCGGACCGGCGGGCGCTGGGTGGAAGCCCTGCGCATCCACGCCGTTGTAGATCTGCTCGATGCGCCCGGGCGCAATGCCCACCCGGTTCACCAGATAACCCTGCAGATCCTGCGACAAGGCGACGTAGCGCCGCACGAAGGGTGAATACAGCCGGCGCATGCGCTGGTGCTTCGGGCTGCTGCCGTCCAGGTCCTCCACGTCGCGGCCGTGCTCGCCGTGGATGCGCCCGGGCACCCCCGCAGCCCAGGCCACGGGCTGCATTTCCAGGGCCGCCAGGTTGCGGGTGTGCACGATGGCGGGGCGGTGTTCACGCAGCAGGCGCCACAGCCGCGGATACAGGCGTGCGCCCTGCCCCGGCGGCTTGTGCAAGGCGACGCAGAGCACGCTGGAGTCTTGCAGGCGCAAGCGGAAGTCGGTGACTTCGGTCAAGGCCACCACCATGTGCCGGTAGGCACCGGCAGGCATGTGGTTGATGAGGTTGACGACGCCGTTCTCCAGGCCGCCGGTGTCGAAGCGGTGCAGGATGTGGGCGACCAGCGGGCGCGGGTCGCGCGCCGGATTCACAAGCGCCAGAGCTTGTACCCCGCCCCCGTGATGGCCGCAGCATCGAACGCCGCCTTCACGTCGATGAAGGCCCCGCCCTTGATCATCTTCTTGCCCAGGTCTTCCACCGACAGCGCCTGGTACTCGCGGTGCGCCACCGCCGCCACGATGGCGTCGGCGCGCGGCAGGTCTTCGAAGCGCTCGAGCTGCACGCCGTATTCGTGCATCGCTTCCTCGGGGTCGGCCGTGGGGTCGGTCACGTGCACGTCGACGCCGTAGCTCTGCAGTTCCTTGATGATGTCGATGACCTTGCTGTTGCGCAGGTCGCCGCAGTTTTCCTTGAAGGTCAGGCCCAGCACGTTGACCTTGGCGCCCTTGATGTAGGAGCCCGCAGCGATCATGTTCTTGATGGTCTGCTCGGCAATGAACTTGCCCATGCCGTCGTTGATGCGCCGGCCGGCCAGGATGACCTGCGGGTGGTAGCCCAGCATGTCGGCCTTGTGCGTGAGGTAGTACGGGTCCACGCCGATGCAGTGGCCGCCCACCAGGCCGGGCTTGAACTTCAGGAAGTTCCACTTCGTGCCCGCGGCCTCCAGCACCTCGCTGGTGTCGATGCCGAGCTTGTCGAAGAGGATGGCCAGCTCGTTCATCAACGCGATGTTCAGGTCGCGCTGGGTGTTCTCGATGACCTTGGCCGCCTCGGCCGCCTTGATGGACCGGGCGCGGTGCACGCCGGGCTCGACGATGCGCTCGTACAGCGCGGCCACCTTGTCCAGCGTTTCGGGCGTGTCGCCGCTGACGATCTTCAGGATCTTCGTCAGCGTGTGCTCCTTGTCGCCCGGGTTGATGCGCTCGGGGCTGTAGCCGACGAAGAAGCCTTCCTTCCACTTCAGGCCCGATTCCTTCTCCAGCACCGGGATGCACACCTCTTCGGTGGCGCCGGGGTAGACGGTGCTTTCGTAGACGACGATGGCGCCCTTCTTCAGGTGCCGGCCGGCGCTGGTGGACGCGCCGATGAGGGGGCGGAAGTCGGGGATGTGCGCGTCGTCCACAGGCGTGGGCACGGCGACGATGACGATGTCGGCCTCGCCCAGCATGGCCGGGTCGTCGGTGTAGACGGCGTGCGTGGCCAGTGCCATCTCGGCGTCGCTGAGCTCGCGCGACGGGTCGGTGCCGCGCAGGCAGGCCTGTACCTTGTGCTTGGCGATGTCGAAGCCGATGGTGCGCATCTGCTTGCCGAATTCGACCACCAGGGGCAGGCCGACATAGCCCAGCCCGATCACGGCGACGGTGTTCATTCTGTCCTTCCTTCTCGATGCAAAGAGGGGGTTGCGCGGATGTGGGTTCGGGCGTCGGCTAGCGCCGATCGCGGGTCTGCTGCAGCAGGTCACCCAGCGGAGTGAGGTTGGCCGCTGCGAAGGCACGTACCGCGGCGGCCCCGTCCTCGAAGCTGTCGCGGTCGGCGTAGATCACGATGGCCGCACCGTCGTCGCCCCGGCCCATCAGCCGGGCCAGCGCGTTACGCAGCTTGGCCTCGGCGTCGCCGGCGACGAAGCGGCCGTCGATCCAGTAGACGCGCCAGGCCACCAGGGCCTGGGGCGCGGCACGGTCGGCCGTGGTGGGGGCCTGGATGTCGGTGGACTGCGCGTCGATGCGGCGCCCGGCGGACTCGACCGACACGCGCCGGCTGCCCATCGGATTCCACTTCCGGTCGTTCATCCCGACCACTTCGTTCCGCGAACTGACCAGCTTGCGCTCGCCCTCCTGCCCACGGTAGTAGGCGACGAACAGCCCCACCCGACCGGCCGGGCCTGCGTAGCCTTGGTGCGCCAGGGTCGACGGGTTCTGCCAGACCGGGGTCCATTCGAGTGCGGGTTTGTCGACGAGCGTCCAGCCCGCGGGCAACGTCGCCGGCAAACCCAGCTGCGGCGGGCTCGCGGCGCGCTCCACGCGCTGCAGCTCCCACGTCACCAGGTGCGGCGCGACGCTGATGAGCAACGCGCCCAGGGCGGTGGCCACCAGGGCGCCCGTGCTGGCATCGGCCTGGGTCGTCAGCGCCACCGGACCCTGCGGCTGCGGGTCGTCGGGCTGGGCCCAGCGCGAGCCGATCATGAACATCACGAAGATGACGACGCCGAAGAAGACCCAACCGTACAGGATATGGTCGACGCCGACGGCAATGCGGTTGCCCGACAGGTGCCCGAGCATGACGATGATGTAGGCGCGCAGCCAGTTGGCGACGATGGGCACCGCCAGCGACACCAGCATGAACACCACGCGCCGCTTGTACGAGCGGAAGTTGAGGTAGGCGAACAGGCTGCCGACCATGAAGGAAGCGATCAGGTAGCGCACGCCGCTGCATTCGTCGATGACCGACCAGCTGCCCGTGGGAATGACGAAGCGCAGGCCTTCGCGGTAGATAGGCACGCCGGTGACCTGGAGCGCGACGACGACGAAGTCCGCCGTCCAGTTCATCATCGGCAGCAGCATGAATTCGCCGAAGGGCACGCCGAAGAACAGGAAGAGCAGCGGGAAGAGGATCACCGAGGCGACTTGCAGCCCCAGCACGGCAGGCACCGCCAGCACCAGCAGCCCCACCCACGCGAACTGCGACGCGGCGTTGACGAGCACCAGGTCCGACACCAGCCACACCGCACTGCAGGCCGCCATGGCCGCCAGCAGCCAGGGCTGCGGACGCGGCACCAGGCGTGCGAGCGTCGCGCGCTGGCGCCAGATGAGCCAGGCGGTGATGGGCGGCACCAGGAAGGCGTGCGCGAAGGTCTCCGAGCGGTACCAGATGCCGACCATGCCGATCATGGTGTCGCGGTAGGCGACGGCCAGGCACAGCAACACGAAGCCGAGCGTGACGAGGGCGGCGCGCCACGGCGACGCCGTGACCGTGGGGGTAAGGACGGCACTCATGCGACGGGGTGGTTCTGCAGGGTTGAACGGGGCACGGCCCGGGCCGACAGGCGCCCGAGTTCGGCAAGTTGCCTGTCGAGCGCGGCCAGGTGGCTGGCCCAGGTGTAGCGTTGCTGTACACACAGCCGCGCCGCGACGCCGATGGCCGCCGCAGCGGACGCAGCACGCAGCAGGCGGTCGATGACCTGCACGTACTCGTCGGGCTCGGCCGCGTCCAGGATCTCGCGGCCGCTCTGCACGTCGAGCGCGTCCACGCAAGGCGTGGCCGCGACCACCGGCTTGCCCATGGCCATGGCCTCCAGGATCTTGTTCTGGATGCCGCGCGCCAGCCGCAGCGGCGCGACGACGACGGCCGCGTGCTGCAGGTAGGGGCGCACGTCGGGCACGGTGCCGGACACGACGACGCCTGCCGAAGGATCGGCGGCCAGCGCCCGCACCGCCGGCGTCGGCGCCCGGCCCACGATGTGCAGGCGCAGGCGCGGCCAGCGGGCCCGCAACTGTGGCAGAGCCTGGCCGGCGAACCAGGTCACCGCGTCGACGTTGGGCCAGTAGTCCATGGCGCCGGTGAACACGAGCGGGATCTCGTCCGCGTCGAAGGGCGAGGCGTGCTGCGTGTCCGGGCTGAAGTAGGCGGTGTCGACGCCGTTGGTCATGGCTTCGACCTGGCCTGCGCACTCGGGTGCGAGGCTGCGGAACAGGTCGGCCTCGGTTTCGGTGGCCAGGAAACAGCGCCGCGACTGCGCGGCGGCCTGCCGCTCGCAGGCCAGCAGGCGCTGCGCTTCGCGCTGGTACACCCACGACATCGGCCAGCGGTGGCGCGGCGCGTAGGCCTGCCACTTGGCCGAGTCGACGTCGACCATGTCCAGCAGCATGGGCAGCTGCGGATGCGCCTGCGCGTAGGGGGCCATCGACGACGAGAACACGACGGCGGCGGTGATGTCCTCGCGCTCGACGGTCTGCGCCACCCAACGGCGAAGGCCGGCGCTGCGGTAGTAGTGCAGCGAGAGCGCCTCTCCGGTCAGCAAGCCGGCCAGGCTGCGCGCGCGTGCCATGCGCGGGTGCAGGCGCTCGACGTGCAGGCCGGCGCACTGGCTGCGCAGCGCGTCGACGTGCTGCTCGTCGTCGGGGTCGTCGACGAAGGTGCCCACGAACACCCGGTGCCGCGACGCCAGATGCTGCAGCAGGTGGTACGAGCGCACCTTGTCGCCCTTGTTCGGCGGGAAGGGCATGCGGTGAACGAGGTAGAGCAGATTCGCCATGGCATCAACCAAGGCTGCGCACGATGTGCGGCCCCAGCCAGTTGGCCACGCCCAGTGGCAGCCGCCGCCAGGCCTGGATCATCAGGCGGTACTTGGCGTTGGCCGGGTTGTTCTGCGGCACCGCGTCGCGCTTGTAGAGCCGGTACTCGTAGTGCAGCGGCGTGGGCTCGAAGCCCCAGTTCTTCTTGAACGCGTAGGGGCCGGTGCCCAGCTTGCTGCGGCCGTAGTCGAAGGTCTTGAGGCCCCGTGCGCAGCTGCGGCGCATCAGATCCCAGTACTTGAAGTCGTTGGCCGCCAGGTCGCGCGCGGCCTCGTCGTCGCCGGCGTAGTAGGGCAGCACCTCGTCGCGGAAATAGAAGCTCAGCACGCTGGACAGTGGCCGCCCCTGCGCGCTGCTGACGGTGAGGATCTCGCAATCGTGGCCGAACTCGCGCTGCAGCGCGGCGAAGTAGCGCCGCGGCAGCGCCGGCGTGCCGTGCCGGTGCACGTTGCTGGCGTAGAGCCGGAAGAAGCGCTCTTCGTCGCCGTCGATGGTGCCGACCAGCCCGTTCTTGATGCCCTTGCGCACCATGGCGCGCTGCTTGCGCGGGATGGCCAGCATATTGGCCTCTTCGTCGGGCAGGATGGCCTTGCGGAAGGTGACGTACAGGTCCTGCGCCGGCCAGTCGGGGTGGCGACGTTCGGCGTGGCGCAGTTCCAGATGCTGCACGCCGAGCGACTGCGCCAGTCGCTGCGCCTCGGCCTCGAGCAGCGCCGCGCTGGCGGTGTCGGTCGCGGCCACGCCACCCACCACGGCAAAGGGCAGGCTGGTGAGCGCATTGCCGAAGAGCACGCTCTTGACGTGGGCCAAGGGCAGCACGCCGGTGATGCGCTGGTCCGTCACCGCGCACAGGTAGTGCGTGGGGTGGCCGAACACCTCGCCCAGCACACGCTGCCAGCCGGCGCGATGGAAGAAGCTGGCCTGCGGGCAGGCCATCACGAAGGCGTCCCAAGCGGCCGCCATGCCGCGGTCGCCCGGTTCCAGGCGCTGCAGGGTCGGCATGCGCGCGCTCAGGCCAGCGCCGGCGCCAGGGTGTGCACCGGCACGGCCTCGCGCTGCAGGAAGATCTGGTCCATGCGTCCCCAGCGGAAGTCGCCCAGCAGCGCCTGCAGCCGACGGTCCATGCGCGGGATGTTGACGTAGTGGCGGAAGCGCGTCTTCGCGTCGATGCCGGGAATGCGCGGCTGGCCGGGGTCGATCTCCCAGGGGTGGAAGTAGAAGACCGCCGACTCGCGGTCGACGCGGTTCACGCGGCCGATCATCCAGCGCGACACGGCGTACGGCAGCAGCCGGAAGTAGCCGCCCCCGCTGGAGGGCAGATTGCGCTTGCCCAGCCTCAGCGTCGTCACCGGCACCTCCAGCAGGCCGTTGTGCAGGCGGTAGGCGAAGCGTGGCGAGTCGGGCATGCCGTAGTGGTCGTGGCGGATCGGGTAGATGCTGCTGCTGTAGTGGTAGCCGGCACGCGCCAAGGCGTCGAAGGCCCACAGGTTGGCGCGGCCAATGGAAAAGCTCGGTGCCCGGTAGCCCAGCACCGGCCGGCCGGTGATGTCTTCGAGCGTCTTCTTGGCGCGGTTGACGTCTTCGGTGAACGCGGCCAGGTCCAGGTCGCTGGCGCGTTCGTGGCCATGGCCGTGGCTGGCCAGTTCGTGGCCGCCGTCGACGATGCGGCGCACCAGCTCCGGGTGACGGTCGGCGATCCAGCCCAGCGTGAAGAAGGTGGCGCTCACGCCGCGCGCGTCCAGCAGCTCCAGGATGCGGTCGACGTTGCGTTCGACCCGGCGCTCGCGGCTGTCCCAGTCGGTGCGGTGGATGTAGGGCGCGAAGGCAGAGACCTGGAAGTAGTCTTCCACGTCGATCGTCAGGGCATTGGTGATGGCCGGGGCACGCATGCCCTCGATTGTCACTTCGGGCCGGCTTGCAGCCAGCGGTACAAATCGGCGGCGATGCGCTCTGCGGCATGCCCGTCCCACAACTCGGGCACGCGGCCGCGCTTGCCGTGGCCGGCCAGGATGGCCGCCACGCCGGCACGGATGGCCTGCACGTCGGCGCCGACCATGGTGTTGGTGCCTTCGTCGACCGTGATCGGGCGCTCGGTGCTTTCGCGCATCGTGAGACACGGCACACCCAGCGCGGTGGTCTCTTCCTGCAGGCCGCCGGAATCGGTGAGCACCAGCGTGGCGCCCTGCATCAGGCCCACCATTTCCAGGTAGCCCTGCGGCGGCAGCATGGCCATGCGCTCGGGCTTCAGCAGGCCTTGCAGGCCGAAGCGATCGATGTTGGCGCGCGTGCGGGGGTGCAAGGCGAAGACCAGCGGCAACTCGCTGGCCACATCGGCCAGCACACCCAGCAGGGCAGCCAGGGTGTCGGCCTGGTCGACGTTGGACGGCCGGTGGAGCGTGACGACACCGTAGCCGCGCGGGTGGTCCAGCAGCGCCGGGTCGACACCATGCTCACGCAGCGTGGCCGATGCCGGGCGCGCGTGTTCACGGTTGCTCAGCAGCGAATCGATCATCACGTTGCCGGCGAAGCACACGCGGGCCGCATCCACGCCTTCGCGCACCAGGTTCGCCTCGGCGCTGCGCTCGGTGGTGTACAGCCGGTCGGCCACCTGGTCGGTGAGCACGCGGTTGATCTCCTCGGGCATCTTGCGGTCGTAGCTGCGCAGGCCGGCTTCGACGTGCACCACGGGTATGCCCTTCTTCACCGCCACCAGCGTGCAGGCCAACGTGGAGTTGACGTCGCCCACCACCAGCACGCAGGCCGGCTTGTGCTCGTCCAGCGTCGGCTCGAAACGCTTCATCACCTCGGCCGTCTGTACCGCGTGGCTGCCCGAACCCACTTCGAGATTGATGTCCGGGCTGGGCAGGCGCAGGTCGGCGAAGAGCTTGTCGCTCATGCTCGCGTCGTAGTGCTGGCCCGTATGCACCAGCAGCGCCGGGATAGCCGGCACGTGCTCGGCGAAGGCGCGCAGGATGGGCGCCATCTTCATGAAGTTGGGCCGTGCGCCGACGACGCACATCACCGGGCGCACGAGACTCGCCGTCGTCATCAGTCGCCTTCGCGGTTCGTCTTCTTCTGGCTGGCTTCCACAAGCTTCTGGAACATGGCCAGGATCTGCAGGTTCGTGCGCTCCAGCCGCAGCAGGCTGCGTTCCAGGCGTTGCAACTTGTCGCCGCGCTGGTCGGCCGTGAGTGCCGCCAGCTGCTTGGACATGGCCTCGGCGTCGTCGGCGCCGAGCTGCACGGCACCCAGGTCGACGTCCAGCGCCGCGCCGGCCAGGCCGCCAGGCATGCTGGGGTCGGCCCGGGCCGCCACGGCCAAGCGGGCGGCGTTGGCGGGCGCCTGGTTCTCCAGCTCGAACTCGCGCACGACCTCGGCGACATCGTTTACCGTGAGCACCGTGTGGCCGCTCAGGAAACCCGCCAGCAGCAAGCGGTCGCACACCGCATTGATGCGGCGCGGAATGCCACCGGTGGCCGCGTAGATGCCCGCAAAGGCCTCGGGCTCGAAGCTGGGCTTGTCCTTGGCGCCAGCGCACTTCAGGCGGTGCTCGATGTAGCCCCGCGTCTCGTCGGCGTCCAACGGCCCGATGTGGCAGGTGGCGGCCACGCGCTGGCGGAACTGCTCCATCTCGGGCTGCTGCAGGATCTGCCGGAACTCGGGCTGGCCGACCAGGAAGCTCTGCAGCAGCGCCTGGTTGCCGAACTGGAAGTTGCTGAGCATGCGCAGCTCTTCCACCGCGCGCGGCGTGAGGTTCTGCGCCTCGTCGACGATGAGCAGGCAGCGCTTGCCCTTGCTCGTCTGGCTGATGAGGAAGGCTTCCAGCGTGATGAGCAGTTCGCTCTTGGGCACGTCTTTGACGCGGAAGCCGAAGGCCGCCCCCACCATGCGCAGCGTGTCTTCGGCGCCCAACTGGGTGGTCACCAGGTGGCCGGTGATGACGTTGCTGCCGTTCAGGCCCTCGATCAGGCTGCGCAGCACCATCGTCTTGCCGGCGCCGATCTCGCCGGTGATGACGATGAAACCCTCGTTGCGCGAGACGCCGTACTCCAGGTAGGCCTTGGCGCGCCGGTGCTGCTTGCTGCCGAAATAGAAGCTCGGGTCGGGGTTCAGCTGGAAGGGCTTGCTGGTCAAGCCGTAGAAGGCCTCGTACATGGTGGTCAGAAGCGAATGCCGAGGCTGGCCGTGACGGCAGACTCGGTGTAGGGGTTGGCGCCGTCGGCCCTGGCGTGTCGGGCCGATACGGACGCGTTGGCACGGCTGGAGATCTGTTCACCCCAGCTCACGTTGATGCTCTTCAGCCCGTTGCCGGCCACCGCGCCGCGACTTGGCGTGCGCTGCTCGGCCGCGGAAACGACCAGCGACGAGGTCGGTGTCAGCCGGTAAGACCAGCTCACGCTGTAGCCGTGCTGGTTCAGCACGTCGACCAGGCTCAGGTCGTCCTGGGCCGCGCTGATCGTGTCCAGGCGGCGCGAACTGGTCCTGAACGTCGAGAGCACGAAATTGCTGCGCAGCCCCTGCATGGCATACGAGAGGTTCTGGGTGCGCTGCAGGCTCAGTGCCCGGTTGATGAAGCCGCCAGTCAGGCGCTGGTTCGGGTTCAGGCCGGCGGCCTGCAGGAAGTTGCGCACCAGCACGTCGCGCAGCGTCGGGTTGGGTTCCAGCGAGGCGAACTGCTGGAAGTAAAGCTCGTAGATCGAGAAGGTCTGTCCGGCACCCGTGGTGGTTTCCGTGGTGCTGCGGGAGTCGGTGAACGAGATGATCGAGCGGCGCAGGCGATGGCTCAGGCTCACCGAGTGGCTGGGGCCGAAGTAGCGGTGCTCGTACTGCGCCGCGAGCTGGGTGCGCACGGTGGGCTGCCAGGTAGCGCCGCCGCCCCATGTGTCGCTCAGGCGCTGGTCCAGCGTCTGGACGTCGTTTCTTTCCTTGCCGGCATTTACGAACAAGCGCAGGTCGGGTTGCGGCCGGTAGTTCAGCGTGGCGCGCAGCACGTCCTGGGTCGTCTTGCGGCCACCGGCGTAGTCGGAGACGTTGCGGTTGAGCTCGACCGCCCCGCTGAAGTCCCACGCAAAGCTGGTGCTGACGCGTAGGCCCCCGTTGTAGCTGAGGGCGGTGCGGGCCCCGGTGCTGCCTTCGTTGCCGATGCTGCCGCTACCGGACACCGAGGCTCCGAAGTTCGCGTCGAACCTGAAGCCACCGACCTCGTAGCTGAGCCCGCGCCCGCGCGCCCCTTGGAACCGGGGCGTGACGCTGAAGGTGCGCACCTCGGTGCTGTTCGGGTTGATCGAGTTCGGTCGCTCACCCTGCAGGCCCAGCGCCGAGACCGACTGCTGGGAGATGGAGGCGCGGGCGTCGATGAAGGCGTAACCCTGGATCAGCTCGACCGAGGCCAGGGCGTCCAGCGCGTTCTGCAGCGAATAGGTCGCCGGGCTGCGCGCGTAGATCACGCCGTTCAGCGTGTAGTCCAGCGAGCCCTGCACGCGCCCAGAACGGCTGGTGATGCGCACGCTCGGGCTCAGCGTCGTGATCGAGTCGATCCGCTTCGGACCGCTGGTGAGATTTCGGTTGTCGGTGAAGGTCTGCGTGGCCGTGAAGCCGAAGCTGATCGGGGCGCCCCCCTGCTGCGCCGTGGCGGCGGGCAATGCCCCCTGCTGCGCCGTGGCGGCGGGCAATGCCCCCTGCTGCGCCGTGGCGGCGGGCAATGCCCCCTGCTGCGCCGTGGCGGCGGGCAATGCCGCCTGCTGCGACATGGCGGCGGGCGATGCCGCCGTGAACGCAGCAGCTGCCAACGCCAGCGCGGTCTGTCGCACCGGGGCCGAAGGGGCAGGCGGCGAAGGGGCCGCTGGCAAGAGCGAGATCAAGGCCAGCCGGGGTCAGGCTGGCTTGCCGGTCTCGGCAGGCACAGCGGCCTCAGCGGTCTCAGCACCCTCGGACTTGCCGAGCCCATAGCCATAGCCATAGCCATAGCCGTAGCCGTAGCCAGCCGGGCCATCGGTGCGTGCCTTGTTCAGCACCATCATGCGCACGGGACACGACTCGATCGTCGCCAACGCATGCATCACATCAGACTGGACGGTGCGGCCCGCCTGGACCACGACGACGATCTGCCCCATGTGGCTGGCCAGCACACGCGACTCGGTGGTCAGCAGCAGTGGCGGCGAGTCGAAGATCAGGATGCGGTCGGAGTAGCGCGTGGCCAGGTCTTCGAGCAAGGTGCTCATCGCTTCGCTGGCCAGCAGCTCGGTGGCGCGCGGATGGGGCGTGCCGCTGGGCAGGATGGTGAGCTTGTCGACGTTGGTCCTGAGCAAGACGCTCGGCACATCGGCCTTGCCTTCCAGGACGTCGAGCAGACCCGGACTGGGCGGCAGGCCGAGCTGGCGCAGGACCGACGGCCGGGCGACGTCGGCGTCGACGAGCATCACGGTGTGGTCGAGCTCGGACGCGATGCTCATCGCCAGGTTCACCGCGGTATGGGTCTTGCCTTCCCCGGCCAGCGCGCTGGTGATCATGATCAGGTTGCCATGGGTCACCGGGGCGGCGCCCCGGCTGAGCGCATTGCTGATCAACGGGCGCTTGATGACGCGGTACTCATCCGCCATGTTGGAACGTGGCGAGTTCGGGGTGAGCATCCCGGCCCGTTCGAGGGCTTCGAGGTCGATCTCGACGCGTCGCGACGACGGCCCCTTGGCAACCGGAGCCTCGGCGCGCGCCGATGCTGCCAGCACGGGCACGGCAGGGGGCCGAGACCGGGTCGGGCTTTCGATCTTGGGCGCGTCGGCCTCGATGTCCGGCAGGACGACACCCGCCTGCCTTAGCTGTTCGAGGCGCAGCGCCGCCTGTTCGATGAGACTGCTCAAGATAAGGTCCTGTCCATCAACGCATTGCGGCCGTGACCGCGAGCCCGATGCCGAACAGACTCACGAGCCCGAACGAAGCCCCGGCGAAACGGAGCAGGCTGTTGCGTTCCTTGCGCTTGAACGCATCGTCCCGGCGCAGCGACACGACGCCCAGCACGGGCAGGCCGGTGACGTTGCGCAACTCGCCGGGGTCGTAAACCGCTGGGCGGATCTGGCTGAGCAGAAGCGACAGCGCCAGGCCGGCACCCAGCCCCGCGAGCAGCGCGCCGGGCAGCAACATCAGGCGGTTGGGCGCTACGGGCTGCGGTGTCACCCGCGGCGGATCGATCAGGCGGAACTCGGCCATCCCCGAGGCGTTCTCGAGTTCGCCGGCCATCATCGCGGACTGCCGCCGTGCGATCAGTTCGTCGTAGCTGCGCTTGTTGAGTCCGTAGTCGCGGTTCAGCTGGGCGGCCTCGGCTTCGAGTTGCGGCGCGGTCTTCAGGCCTTCCCTCGCCTGGGCCAGGCGCCCGGCATATTCGCCGACGCGCGCACGCAGCGAAGCCACTTGGACCTCGACGCTGGCGAGCATCTTGCTCAGTTCCTGCACGGCAGGATCGTCGGAAGCACCCGGCCCTGCTGCGGCCAACGCCGCCTTGGCTGCCTTGCGCTGCTCGGCGACCTCGCGCACACGCTGCTGCTCGAGTTCCTGAAGCAAGCGCTTGCTCATCACGATGTCGGGGTGCCGGTCGGTGTAGCGCTGCAGCAGGCCATCGATACTGCGCTTGACCTCGTTGATCCGCCCGTCGAGTTCAGGCGTCGACGCCTGGAACGCCGTCTCGGGCGCGGGCCCGGCCCCGGGGGCCGGGGTGCGAGACGCCGTGATCTGCGCCTTGATCGAATCCCGCGCGTTTTCGGCCTCACGCAATTGCAACTTGGCCGACTCCAGCTCGCGTGCGGCCTCGGCCACGCGCTGCGTCGCGTCCTTGCCATCGTCGCCGCGCGTCTGGATGTTGCGGATCTTGAATTCCTTGAGCTTGGCCTCGGCCTGTTCGAGCTTTTCCTCGAAGCGCCGGATCTGCTCGTTCAGGAAGTTCTTGGCGGTGTCCGTGTCCTGCCGGTTCGAGCCCAGGCTCGACTCCACGAAGATCGAAGTGAGGGCCTGGATGGTGCGGCGCGCACTCTCCCGGTCGCTGTCGCGGAGGGCCAGCGTGTACAGGTTGTCGCGACCGGCGTTGCGGATCTCGATCGACTTGCTGAGGCGGGTGATCAGTTCTTCGCGATCGGCTGGCGACGACGCCTTCAGGTCGAGGTCGGCGGAGCGGACCAGCTTTTCCAGGTTCGGGCGGCTGAGCAGCGTGCGGCTCAGCATGTTCACCTGCTGCTGCACGTTGGGTGTGACTGCCAGGCCGGCCATCAGCGGCCTAAGCACCGAGTCGGTGTCGACGTAGATGCGCGCCGAGGCCTCGAATTGATCCGGAATGCGAAAGACCAGCACCACGCCGATGATGGCAACCACCCAGGCCACGGCCATGCCCGGCCACCGGAATCTCCACATGCCGCGGAGAAAACCGAGCGCTTTCTTGATGAGCTCATCCATGGGTCGACACGGCCTTGAAATCGACGGAACGCAGGACTTTTCGGGCCACGGTCAGAACAGGCTCTGCGGGATGATGAGGATGTCGCCCGGCTGCATGTCGACGTTGGCGGACATGTCGCCCCGCTTCAGCAGGTCGCGCACGCGCACCGAGTACTGCTTGCTGCCCTCGCGGGTGCGCATGATGATGGCCTTGTCGGACGCGAAGTCGGTGACGCCGCCGACGACGATCATCAGGTCGAGCAGCGTCATCTGCTGCTTGTATGGAATCGCCTGCGGGCGACTGGCCTCGCCGACGATGCGGATCTGCTCGCTGTAGGGGCCGACGAAGCCGCCCACGAGCACGGTGACGATGGGGTCTCGCACGTACTTGCCCAGCACGACCTCGACGTCGCGCGCCAGCTGCACCGGCGTCTTGCCCTGCGCCAGCAGATCGTCGACGAGCGGCGCGGCGATCTTGCCGTCGGGCCGCACCGGCACCGACATCGACAACTCGGGGTTGCGCCAGACGACGATATTGACGCTGTCGCCCGCGCCGATGATGTAGGTGTAGTCCTGAGTGGCGGCCTGCTGGGGGGCGGGTGGGAGGTCGGGGCCGGTGAGGGAGGCGCAGCCGGCCAAAGAGAACGCCGAAGCCATCATGGCCATGCGCTCGAGGGCGCGCCGCAGCTTGGACGGGTTCTGATTCACGGGGCCGCTCCTGTTGAAATCGACTTCACGGAGAATGATCGCACACGACGCTGCGCCGTTGCGCCAGCCACGCCGTGGGGCGCACCGCAGAAGCGTGACATTGCCACGCGGCCCGCCGATGTCAGAGCGCCTTCAGCAGCGTTGCGACCTCGGCCCGACCGGCGAACTTGTCGCCGAGCTTGGCCAGGGTGTCAAGCTCGGCCCGGGCACCGGGCTTGTCTCCTGCCTTCACCAGCAGCCGGGCCAGGCCAAGGCGGAAGTTGGGCGCTTCGGGCGCCTTGGCGACCGCCTTGCGCTGCCATTCGATGGCCTTCGGCAACTGGTTGTCGGCGGCCAGCGCCAGCGCCAGCGTTTCCATCATGGCAGCGCTGCCGGGCTGCAACTCGACGGCACGCTGCGCCAGCGGCAGCGCACCGGGCTTGCCTTGCGCGACCAGCACCCATGCCAGGTTGTTCAGCGCAAGCGGGTCGTCGGGGCGCAGCGCCGTCACCTTGCGGAATCGCGCCTCGGCGGCCACGAGGTCCTTGCTCCCGATAGCCGTGGCGCCGAGATGGGTCTGGAAGGCGGCATCGCGCGGGAAGGATTTCTCCCAGTCGACGGCGAAGCGGTCGGCGTCGGCCGTGCGGCCCGCCTTGCCGTACAGCACATGCAGGAAAGTCGCGATTTCCGTGGAGCGGCTGCGGTCGAGCGCCGCGCGCATGGCGACGATGGCCGGGTCCCACTGCTTCTGAACGACGCGGATCTCGCTTTCGACCATGAAACCCACCGGGTCCTTGGGGCGCTGCTTCTGGATCTCGCGCGCGCCTGCGATGGCATCGTCGAAGCGCTTCTCGGCGATGGCGATCTTGATCAGGCCGCGCTGGGCGGGCAGCAGGTTGGGTGTGATCTCGACCGCGCGGCGCAGGCTCTTGATGGCCGCCGGAACGTCCTTGGCTTGCAAGTAGGCGTCGGCCAGCTGCAACTGCGGTGCGGTAAGCGTCGGCTGCGCAGCGGCCACCTTGCCGAAAGCCGCGAGGGCCTGCTGGGCCTGACCGGCCGCCAGCTGAGCCCGCCCCGAGGCGTCCAGCAGCTGCAGGTTGTCCGGCACGGCGGCCACCGCCTCCTGGGCCGCGACGTTGGCGCCCTTGATGTCCCGCTGCGCGAGACGATGGTCGATCAGCATCAAGCGTGGCGCCACCTCGGTGGGGTTCAGCTTCACGGCGTCGGCCAACAGCTTGTCGATGGTCTCGGGTTTGGCTCCCAGGCTGCGTTGCACGTCCACCAGGGCCATCAAGGCGCGGTAGTTCCTGGGCTCGCGCGCGAGCAGCGCCTCCAGACGCTTGCGCGCGTCGTCGGGCTTCTTCTCGGCCATGTCCATGGCAGCCAGGCTGAGGATGGCGGGCATGAACACCGGGTCGACCGACACGGCCTTCTCGAAACTGGTGCGTGCGCCAGCCGAGTCCTTGCGCAGCGCCAGCACACGGCCACGCAGGTTGTAGGGCTGGGGCTTGTCGGCCGCCTTGGCCTGCAGGCTGTCGATGGCCTTCAAGGCCTGGTCGAATTCGCTGCGCCGCATGCGGGCCGCGATCAAGGCCAGGTCGACGGCGGTACCGGGGTCGCGCGCCGCGGTGGCCTCGAGCTGCGCAAAGCCCGCCCCGGCATTGCCCTTGTTGATCTGCGCCAGCGCCAGCGCTGTCTGCGCCCTCGGGTCGTTCGGGTTGGCCTTGGCGACCTGGACGAACAGCGCTTCGGCCTTGGCCAGATCACCGTTCTGCAGGTGGGCCTCGGCGGCCAATTCGAGGGCATCGGCGTCCGGACGCGCTTGCTTCAGCAGGGGGTCGAGCAGCGGGAAGATGCGGTCGGTCTGGCCCGAGCGGAGGTAGCTGCGGGCCAGCAGCAGCCGGGCTGCCGAGAGCTCGGGCGCCAGCTGCACGGCCTTGAACAAATGGGACTGTGCCTGGAGCAAGGCCCCGGCGCGCAATTCAGCCGAGCCCGCGAGCAGCTGCACGCGGGCGTTGTCAGGTGCCGTGCGCAGCAGCTGGGTGATTTGTTCCCGAGCGCCCTTGACATCGCCCTCCGAGAGCGCCAGCTGCGCCTGGTAGTACAGCGTTTCGGGGTGCTTGGGCAGCGCCTTCTGAAGTTCACCGACCTGCGCCTTTAGAGCGGGCACGTCGTTCTTGCGCAGCGCCAGAGTGATGAGGGCAGAGTGGGCCGGCAGGAAGCGCGGGTCGATGGCCAGCGCCTCGCGGTAGGCCTTGACGCCGGCCGCTTCATCGCCCTTGCCGCCCAGCAGCAGGTCGCCTTTCAATTGCCAGGCTTCGCGCCGCTTGGGCTCTTCGGCGATCACGCCCTCGACGATAGTCAGCGCCTCGTCGGTGGCGGCGCGGCGGCCGAGCAGCGTGGCCTGCTGTAGCCGGGCGGTGCTGTTCTTGGAATTCAGCTGGAGCGCTGCCTTCACCGCGGCCTCTGCGAGGTCGGCCTGGCCCAGCGCGGCGTACGCAATAGCGAGCGTCGTCTTCAAGTCGGCCGCCGCTGTGGGGTCGGTCAGACTCACCTGCCCGAAGCTGTCGGCCACCTTCTTGGCCTGACCGGTCCCGACCAGCGCCCGAGCCAACACCGGGTTCAGGGCGTCGGGGCTGTACTTCAGCTCCCGTGCCTTTTCCAGTTCCACGACCGCCAGTGCGGGTGCACCGGTCGCGAGCAGGGTTTCGCCGAGCAGGAAGCGGGCCTCGGCGGACTGGCCGTTCTTCTGCAGGGCCGACTTGAGCTGAAGGATCGCTGCTTCCGGTTTCTTCTTGGCGACGTTGTCCTTCGCCGAGGCGATCAGTTCGGTCTCGCTGGGGCCGACGCCGCAGCCGTTCAGCGCAAAGACGGCCGCAACGAGCAGCATGAAGGCCGCGACGGGCCGGCAAAGATGGGAACGCAAGGCAACTCCTGTCGCACGCCCACTGGACGCGGGGCGGATCGCCATGCTAGAGGCTGCGCGAGCGCACCCGCGGCACTATTTGGCGCCGATGCAAGCGACAGAACGAAAAAACCGGAGGGCGTTGCCGCCCCCCGGTCGTTCTGGAAGGGAGTCAGGTACTCAGGCGCGGCGGCGGCGCGACGCAGCGAAACCTAGCGCGGCGAGGGCCAGACCCGAAAGGGCCAAGCTGCCCGGTTCCGGAACGCCGTTGACTGCAGAGTTGAAGTCGGTTTGGGCAACGAAATCAAGCGCAGTCGTACCCGGCACGGCGAAGCCATTGACAGGGCCCGTGACAGGGGTATAGCCAGTGGGGTTGCCCTGGGCTGCGTACAAGCCATCAACGTGGTTGGTGTCGCAAGTCGATGTGTAACCACCGGTTCCAACGGTCCGACCTGCGATCGGATCATTGAAACAGTCCGACGGATTGGCGCTCGTGTATGGCAGGCCGATCGAGATATTCTCAAAGTTCAACGCGAATCCCGTCAGGGTCGTGATGAAAAAATTCGCGTCGAGATTCTTGCCCGTCAAGCCAGCGTTAAGTGTCTGCTGCGAGCCGAAGCCAGTCACCGTCTGCTGACCGTCATAGTCATTACCATCCGAAGTGCCGTCCAAATCAGATGGCACCAGGCTCGTATTCGTGAACGAACCAAACCTGCCCACGTCCACGCCCGTCAGTCGCCCGATCAATATCCCCTCGTTAAAGCCGGAACCGGTCAGGTCGCTGGAAACGGCCGACGGGGTGTAGTAAAACTCAACGGTGCCCGCGCCGGTGGTCACAAATGTTGCAGACGGGAGCCCCACAGCGTTGAAAGCGACTACCTGTTCCGTGTACTTCGCGACCATCGTGATCTGCCCAAAACTCTGCGCGGTCTTGACCTGATTGGTCCCGGTTTCGGTGTAGGTGGTCAAGAGGGCGTGGGTCATCACGTCAAACTGGCACCCGGCGCCCGTGACGCCGCAGGCTCCAGCGTTGAAGTTCGAGATCGCGGTGATACCGCCCTTTGCCAGGAAGCTGGTCGGAGCCCAGTCCAGAGCATTGGCTTGTACGCCGCCACCAGCCGCGGAGCCGTTCAGGTCCAGGATCAGGCCTGCGTGGGCCGATCCGCCGAAAGCGAACGCACTGGCAATCAGTGCCCCGATAACATTCTTGCGCATGTGAAGTCCCTTCTAGATTCGTCACAGGTGTCGACACCACGCCTCACCCACACCCTGTCCTAGCAACGCCTGTGCCACACAACTTAAGACTTTGAATTTGAAAGAGTTTTTCCTTTTTCGGGTCACCCCGACCACGGTCACTGTAAAGCGCACCGACAGATTTGGCAGCCGGGCGAGGCCGATCAGCTCGGGGACGCTTCGAGCTCCGGCGCAGATTTCAGGATCTACCAGGCGGTCACGAAGGGCGCGCCACCGATCGGCCGGCAGCAACTGCATGCGGAAGACGCAGGCCGGCTAGCCCCGGACGACCATGAATAGCTCACGCTGACGGGTGGCGGGCTGCGACCCTGCAGGTCTCGTGTTGAGCGCGAAGGATTGACCTTGTGCTCAACTCATCCGGCGCTTTCTCACCCTTAGCCCGGCAATCGACATCGGCGGTATCCTGCGGCAACTTGGTTCACTGTTGAGCGCTGCCGCTCGAACCGTCGGTCTGGCAGCTTTAAGCTTGACACGAAGGCACATCAATGCGAAAGATCAACGGACTGCAGATTGCAACGTTTTTGCTCGCTGCCTTTGCAGCACTCACGTTGGCGATCGGAACAAACAGAATTCTGTTTTCAGGACTTCCCCCTGGGGATTTTCGTGGAATCCTACTGACTTTGTTTGCCATAGTATGGGTATATATGTATGCCATCCTCATATATAGGGGGCTTCTACGGGCCGTGCCAATCAAAGCCGGCGAAATTGAGGAAGCAACCCGTGAGGAATTCGTTTATCACGTATATCTCCTGTTTTTTCTTTTGCTCTTCTATCCGGTAATGAGATCCGGCTTCGTACCGGTACCAATCATGCGCCTCTTCTATCAGGCTCTCGGCGCGCGGCTTGGTAGTAATACCTACTGTTCCGGTATTATTTTCGATCCGATCCTCGTCTGCATTGGCAGCAACTGTATTGTCGGTCAGTCGGCCCAGATCATTCCCCATGTGATTGAAGGCAGCCGCCTGGCGATGTTTCCCGTACGCATCGGAAATAACGTGACGATCGGCGCCACCGCAGTAGTTATGGCCGATGTAGTGATCGGCGACGACGCCATCGTCGCCATTGGCGCCGTGGTTACCAAGGGAACTCGCATTGGGGAGGGTGAGTTTTGGGGCGGTATTCCCGCTCAGCGAATCAAGTAGCACTCCTTTTCCCCTGCCGCACCCACTCGCGAGCCGGATTTGCAAATCACACTTCGCCGGTGGTCTGCGAACTCCGTGTCGTGATCTAACCGGCCCCGCCGCTTTGTTTGAGACCCAACCCTGAATCAGGTGCCCGGCCGGGTAAGAGCGTGCGGATCAGGCAGGTAGCGCCTGCCTTAGCCCAAACCTATACCGTCGAGAAACCGCAGAAACCGCACCGCCAGAGGCGGGACGCGGCTTATGCGCCTTAGATTGTGCGAACCCCTCACCTCTGCACCGAGCCCGGCCTCGACGGCCGCACGGATGAGTTGCGGCGTCAGCCGATCGGCGCGCAGGCTTGTACCCAGCCCGGCTGCCACGAGGCCGCGCATGTTGAGCATCTGGTCCATGTTGCTGCAGATGCCGACGACCGGCACGCCGACAGCCACCGCCTGTTGCGATGTCGGGCTGCCCCCGTTGCACACCACCACCGCCGCACGCGCGGCAGCGGCCTCGCCGGGCAGGTAGCCGGCCAACCAGACATTGCGCCAACGGCCCACCGGCAAGGCTGCGCCCGCCGTCGACCCGACGATGCTCACATTCAGACCGGCCAGGGCGTCGATGACGTGTTCGAGCGCCTGCGCGCTGCCCGAACTGCCCATCGTGAGGTAGATCACCGGCCGGTCGTCAGGCACCTCGCTCCACCAGGGTGGTGGGGCTCCGGGTGGCGACCAGAGCACGGGGCCCAGGTGCCGGTGGTTGGGCGGCGCTGAGGGCAGCGGGAAAAGCTCGGGTGAGTCGGCATACAGGGTGTGGTCCGCGTCGGTGTAGACGGTGCGCAGGTCCGGCCCCAGCGAACCCAGGCCGTGCTCTGCACGGACGGCATTCAGGGCCCGGCAATGGCCCGCCAGCGCCAGGGGCTGCGCGAGATCGAACATACGCTGGGCCAGCGCCAGCGGCACGAACCGCGTCCACGGCAGCACGGGCAGCGGCAGCGACCGATCAGGCGCGTACGGGCTCCAGTAGGCGTTGGAGATGCAGGCGTAAGGCACGCGCGCCAGCCGGGCACTGACCGACAGCGACAACCTGAAGTCACCGACGACGAGGTCGGGCTCAACGCGTTCGATGAGCGCCAGGTCGGCGCGGACATGGTCACGCAGCTCTGCGGCCTCGTAGACGGGCCGGCCTTGGCGCAGCCGCTCGGCGAAGCGATGGCTGTCCAGGCTGCGAATGGGGACGAAGCGCTCGGATGCGACGGTGATGAAGCGCCTGCTGCGCGGGTCGCAGGCGATCCAGCCTTCGTAGCGCGCGCCGTCCAGGCCGGCCAGCAACGCCGCAGGGCGGCCGACATGCGCGAGCGTGACCGCCTCGGAAACGAACAGGATCCTTCTGCGGGCGGATGCGCTGGCAGGCGGCTGCAAGACCGTGACGTCAGAAGTAGAACGTGGCCACCAGCCCGGCAGATCGGCGAACCTGGATGACGCCGAACTCCGAACCCGCCACACCCGAGTTGTCCTGGAACTGCAGGGCCAGGTCGGCCTTGTCGAAGCGGCGGCGCAGGTCGAGCCAGACCATTCGGCTGCGGTCGTTGGCGTTGACCTTGAGCAGCACCGTCAGGTCCAGCCCCTTGATGCCCAGGTCGCGTTGCACGGCGTAAAGAAGCCAGGATTCCCGGCCGGCGTTGTCCTGCAAGTCCTGCGCATTCCCGTAGTAGGCCGCCTGCACCTGCGGGTTGCCTTGGACCTGGGACAGCCACTGGTCACGGTCGAGCGCAAACCCGTTGTACTGGGCCTCGGCGGTGATCGACAGACGGCTCTCGGTCGTATAGGTCAAGCCGGCCGCCAGACGATTCCGTGTCATGGCCGCGGCCGGCTGCCCCAGTGCGCGTGAAAGCAGGCCGGGCTCGCGGCCCGACGAAGCCTCGGCATGCACGACGGCGGCCTGCGACACGAGCGCCGTGAGGCTGCCACCGAATCGCACCGAGGCACTGTCTTCCTTGTAGGCCAGGATCTGCGTGTTCAGCTTTTCGGACCAGCGGTTGCTGAGCGCCAACAACGACCGACTGCGCGAATTGGTGGCTCCCAGGTCGGCACTGAAGCCCTCGCTGCTGCGGGCCGACCGAAGTTTCGGCGCCAGCACCATCGACAGGGAGGACTCGGGCCACAGCTGCTGCACACGCAACATCACGGTGCCCAGCCGGTTCTCGCGCAGGGAGAACGGATTCGCCGTGGTGACCGTGCGCAGCGCATAGTCACGGAAGAAATCGGTCGGGTTGTAGCCATAGCCGGGCCCGTCACGCAGGTTGATGCGCCCCAGATCGACGAGCTGCGTGGCGGTCTCGTTCTGCCAGCCGACGGAGGCTTCGCGCAGGCTGAGGACGACCGCGCCGTCGATGCCGGGGGTCTTCGGATCGGTGGCGTCGACCCGCGCCGAGAAGGTGCCCTGCGTCGACGGACCTAGCCGGGCGGTGTCCCGGTAGTCGATCGACGCGCGGCCGATCGTTCGCGAGCCGAGCCCGTAACGCTGTTCGGCGCGACCCACGCCAGCCTCAACGAACAGCTTGCGGCCCGATGTCTCGACCTTGTCGGGCAATTCCGGCTTGAGGTCCAAGGCACCGAGGTCGGGATCGGCGGCCCGTGCGGTGAACGAGGCGGCCAGCATCCAGGGGACCAGCAGCATGGATCGGCGAAAGAGGATCGACATCGAGCGCTACTCCGGTTGAAAGCGGGGCAGGTAGTCACGCTGGAACCAACTGCCTGGAATGTCCTTGGCGGTGTACTCGGACAAGCGCATCAGCGTCACCGAAGCGGGGTTGATGCCGTCGATGATGACCAGCTCCGTCGGCCGCTCGATGCCCATTTCAGGCGCGAAGCGTCTGTAGTAGACCGTCTTGAGCAGGCTGCCGGAATCGGCAAAGAAGCGGCCCTTGAGCGGCCAGTTGTTGTCCGCGCCGACCCACAACTCGATACGGCTGTAGGTGGCTTCATCGACGGCAGCAGTGAGTTCGAGCTTGTAGGTGCGCCGCATCTTGCGGTCGCCGTCCTGGATCTCTTCCTCGGCCGCCAGGGCGGCCTTGTAATCGCGTGCCAGGTTCACGGTCACCACGTCGCCGTTCGAGGCCTGCCCGAGCAGGCGCTGCTGCGGCGAGAGCCGCACGCTGGCCTTGGTGCTGGGGTCGTAGAACCACAGATCCTGACCGTTCTTCAGCATCAGTTTGCCGGTGTCGCGTGCCGGCGCCGTGAAGCGGACCAGGGTGGCGAACTGCGCGCTCTGGGCCAACGTCCTGGAGTAGGTGACCATGGTGCTGGCGTCGACGCGCCTGCCGCCCTGGAACTCGGTGAGCGCCACGGTGACGCTGAATGGACGCCCAGGATTGCGGACGGCGTCGCTGGCCACCAGGATGCGCTGCGCATCCGGCGCGGCCTGGCAGGTTGCGGCGGCCACGACCAGCAGGCTGGCAAACAAGGCGCGGATCGTCATGGGAAGCCTTTTCCGGTTCAGACGTGGCGCAGCGCATCGACGATGACGAGACGCGAAGCACGGCGCGCAGGCCACCAGGCGGAAAACGCGCCGATGGCGATCAGGCCGAAGGTCGTGCCGACGATCGTCGTCGTCTCGCCCCAGACGCGCATCAGCAGCGGCAGTGCGTGGCCGCTGCCGGGGGGCAGCCAGGTCAGGCCGAGCCGGTTCACGATGATCGAGACGACCAGGGCCAGCACCGCACCCGAGACGGCACCCGCGATGCCCAACATCGTGCCCTCGGTGATGAACAACCGCTGCACGCCGCGTTGCCGCAGACCCATCGCGCGCAGCGTGCCAATCTCTACCGTGCGCTCCATCACGGCCGTGCTCATGGTGTTGCCCACGGTGAACAGCACTATCGAAGCGATGAGGACGAAGATGAAGCCGAAAATCGCGTCGAACATCTGCACGGTCTGCACGAAGAAGGGGTTCAATTCGCGAAAATCCAGTACGGCCAGCGGCTGCCCGGGCTCGATCTCGGCGAGCAAGGCCTTCAACCGCTGGCGGGCTGGTTCGAGCTGATCGTTGCGCTGGAGCTGCACCATGATCGCCGTCGCTTTGGGTTTGGCTCGGCCGTAGACCAGGCGCTGGGCCTGAGGAAGGTGCAACATCAGGTAGAGCTCGTCAAGTTCCTTGAAGCCCTGGCGCTCCGCACGCACGATCTGTAGTGAAACGACGTTAGGCGCCCCTCCCACGCTGCTGGCGAGCAGCTCGATCCTGGGATTGCCTGCCC
>JADIZZ010000024.1 GCA_016704535.1 Betaproteobacteria bacterium
GCAAGACCTTTGCCGATCAAGGCTCGACGCCCGTGGGCAACACGCCCGCGGAGTTCAAGACGATCGTGGCCCAGGAGATCGACAAGTGGGGCAAGCTGGTCAAGCTCTCTGGCGCCACGGTCGACTGAGCTTCTGGCCACCACCATGCTCACGACCTCACTCCCTGTCCTGGGGCGGACCTTCTGCGCCGCAGCGGCTGTTGCGCTGGCAGCTTGCGCCGTTCGCCCGGTTGCCCAGGAAGCGCCCTCCTATTTTCTATCCGTGCAGGACGGACGTGCCGGACTGGTCGACGGCAAGGCAGTTGTGCGCGATGCAGCCGACACGCTGGCCGTCATCGAGCTGGCCTCGGGCAAGCTTCGTGTGGCGCACCAAGTCGCGATGCCGACTTCGTTGGTGGGCCCGCCGAGTTCCGTGGCCATCGCGCCCGGTGGTCGCCTTGCGCTGATTAGCGCTGCGACACGGCGCGACCCCGCCGATCCAACAAAAATCGCTGCCTTCGACCTGGTCTCCGTGGTGAGCCTGGACCCGAGCGGTAGCGCCCCGCCGTTGGTCAGCGACAGTCTGCGCACCGGAGCGGGTGCATCGGGAATCTCGATCAACCGGGCTGGCACGCTCGCGCTGGTCGCCAACCGGGTCGAAGGTTCGATCTCCGTGCTGGCGATCGAAGGGGAGCAGGTCCAGGTCGTCGGGAAGGTTGCGCTCGGAGACAAGTCCAGTCCTGCGCGCGTCGCCTTCACACCGGACGGTCGGCGTGCCCTGGTCAGCCGGGACGGCGACAACCGCATCAGCGTTCTGGCAGTCGAGGGACGAACCGTCAAGCTCGAATCGCGCGAACTGTCTGCAGGGCTGCGACCCTACGGTCTCGATGTGTCTGCGGACGGGAAGTGGGCGGCTGTTACCAACCTTGGTGCGGGCCAAGGCGACACCGACACCATCAGCCTCATCGACCTGCAGATGCAGCCGCCAAGGGTCGTAGACACGGTCAGCGTCGGGCAGACACCGGAAGGCATCTTCTTCTCTCCGGACGGCCGCGCGGTCGGCGTGACAGTCATCGATGGAAGCAACAAGCCACAGGTATCCCCCTACTACGGTACAGCTCGCTATCGCCTGTTCAGCGTCGAGAACGGGCGCCTGCAGGCCGCCGGTGAAGTCGCAGGCGGCCAGTGGCTACAGGGAAGCGCCTTCACACCGAACGGCCGATACGTGCTGATACAGGACGCCGCCAATCGGCAGTTGCGGCTGTACCGTCGGGCCGACGGTGCCCTGGCCGATGCAGGTGAGCGCCTGCAACTGGACGCCGCTCCCCGCGACACTTAAGTACTGGCGCTGAACAGCACTGGAGACTCGGGTGGTGCCCAAGCCAATCAGGACATATCCATGAACGAGAAGGTTGCGATGGTCGTGGGAGGCGGCAGCGGCATGGGGCCACCTGCGCCCGCAGGCTGGCCCAAGACGGCTTCCGGGTCGCCGTCATGTCTTCCTCCGGCAAGGGGAAGCCCTCGGCACAGAACTGGGCGGCATTGGAATGACTGGTTCGAATCGGTCCAGCGAAGACCTGGAACGAATGGCGGGCCTCGTGCTGGATCGATGGGGTCGCATCGATGTACTCGTCAACAGCGCGGGGCATGGACCGAAGGGACCCGTGCTGGACCTTACCGACGAGCAGTGGCACACGGGCCTGGAGATCTACCTTCTCAACGTGATCCGGGCCGCGCGCGTCGTGACGCCCACGATGATCAAGCAGAAGGGCGGCGCCATCATCAACATCTCCTCGGCCTGGGCCGTGGAGCCGAGTGCTCTGTTTCCGACGTCAGCCGTTTTCCGCTCGGGACTGGCCGCCTTCACGAAACTTTTCGCTGATCAGTACGCGGCCAGCAACGTGCGCATGAACAGTGTGCTCCCCGGCTGGATTGACAGCCTGCCTCCCAAAGAGGAGCGGCGCCTGGAGTGTGCCGATGCAGAGTTACGGCTCCAGCGACGAGATTGCCGCGACCATCGGCTTTCTCGCATCAGAGGGTGCTGCCTACATCACGGGCCAAGGTATACGTGTCGACGGCGGATTGATGCGTTCACTGTAGTAAGGTTTGGATTCCTGACTGTCGGCTACCGAGCAACGCGACGAGGGACGCCTTCTGGCCGGGTCCAGCCGAAGACAGCCCCAGACTGGTCGCCGGAAACCTGTCGTTCAGTTGCTCGGCGAGGCCACGACTGGGTGCGCGGGCCGACCGACCGGAAATGGCCGGTGGTGTCACTACGCTGCTGCGCCAGACAGCCGCCGCTCCGAGCAGATCACGCTGTATCTGCCGGGCCCCTGGCCCAGGTCCGCGGCACGGTATCGCGTCAGAGGGCTCGCAGGAAATCGAGCAGCATCGCATTAACTTCGACCGGTCGTTCTTGCTGCACCCAGTGTCCCGCACCTTCAAGCAGATGGGAGCCGCACAAGCCGGGTAGGGTGCGGTCAAAGCGATTGATCTGCGCTGCCGAGGTCGGGAACTTCAGCACGTCGTCACGCGCGCCGGCGATGTACAGCGACGGCTGGCGGATCACGCAGCCTCGCCACGGCGCGAGCAGTTCCCAGGAGCTCGCGATCGTGCGGTACCAGTTCAGCCCTCCTCGAAAACCCGCGCGCCGGAATTCTCCGGCGAGGTACGCAACGTCGGCAGGCATCAGCCAGCCAGGCAACGTGGGCGGGTCGACGGTGTTGTCCAGCAGGCCCGGGCCACGCAGCATCCCGAACAGCACACCCCCAGGCGCGTCCCCTGAGCCGCTGTAGAGGATGCGCCGCACAGAAGCTTCGACGTCACGCTCCAGTTCGGCTTCGGCGACGCCCGGCGCCTGGAAATACTGCATGTAGAAGTTGCTGACGCCTTGTTGGGACAGCGCGCTCAGGAACTCGACGCGGCCGGGCGGCGCGAAGGGCACGCTCATGCCGACGACTGCACGGAACACGTCGGGTCGCAGCAAGGCCGCATGCCACGCCACCGGCGCTCCCCAGTCGTGGCCCACGATCACCGCCTGCCGCTCACCCAGGGCCTGGACCAGCTCGACCATGTCGCCGACCAGGTGCAGCTGTGTGTAGCGCTCGACCTCCGGAGGAGCCTCTGTGCCGCCATAGCCGCGCATATCCGGCGCCACGGCGCGGTAGCCCGAGGCCGCCAGTGCCGCGAGCTGGTGACGCCACGAGTACCAGGACTCGGGCCAGCCATGGCACAGCAGCACCAGCGGTCCCGTACCCTGCTGGGCGACCCGCATGCGGATGCCATTGACCTGGAGCGTGTCGAGCTTTGGCGCGTCTGCGGGAGGCTGGCTAGCGGACATGCTGTGCAAGCTGCGTGAAGTGCGCCGACAGGGCCTCGAGGCTCGCCGGAACCCGGTAAGCGTGCGGCGTGTACCACGGCATCATCGACCGCACCCGCATGCGCGTGGTTACGACGCGCGACAGCAGGCGGTGCTTCAGCCGGATGCGGCAGCGATCACCGTGCCGCGGAATGTCGGCCGCAGACATGATCTTCTCGCAGTCGCTGAAGAATCTGAACATGTGGTGCTGCGAGAACCAGCACATGCGGACGCGATGCAGGTAGTCGCCGTAGAGATGCTGGTAAACGTCGAAAGCGACGTTGCGATGCTCAACCTCTTCGAGCATATGCCACTTGAAGAGATCGCCGAACGCGGGTTGGGTGCGCTTGTGGTCGTACAGGCCGCTGGCCAGCATGCTCAGGCCGAGCTGCGTGGTGTACGACTCGAATCCCTCGATGTAGCCGATGCGGAACCGGTCGCTCTGCTGAGACAGGTAGCCGTCGAAGTCCTGCTTCAGCTGGTCGACTCGTTCCTGCAGGCCGGGGTAGCCATGAGCCAGCACGACCTTGTTGAAGTCGGAGTGCCGCTGGTAGTGCTGCGCCTCCTGTCGACAGAAGCGGTCGGCATCTTCGCGCAGCCTCTCGTCGCGGATGCTATCGATCACCCGCCGCAGCGACTTGACGAAGAAGGGCTCCAGATGCGAAACGTAAAGTCCGGTCGCGCTGTGCTGGTAGGACAACTGGGCATTTCCAGCGATGTACAGCGGATGGAAATCGTCGCTGGCCGGGACATCGAACTGCATCGTCCGTACCGGAATAGCATGCATACGCGCCTCCACTGGAATGGCACCTATCCCCGCGGCGCGAGGCCTGCAACATGCCATCAACGAATATACAGGCGCTTACAGTCGACTCGGTCAAGTGGGCGGTCAGAACACGTCGCGAATCGGATTGCATCGCTGCCGGCGACGCAGTTCCACAGCCCTTGACCCAAGGGCTGCTGACGTCACGGTGAACGGCAGGAAAGCGGGCACTCGTGAGTGGCAGGGACTGGCCGGGACTACCAGTTGGTAGCCCGACCAGGACGCTGCCATCGGCGGCTGGATGCCTTGAACGACCGCTGCCGTAGCCGCCGGCAGACGCGGGCCGACCGAGGCCGTGTGAAAACCCTCTCCCAGCCGCAGCGGCCGTTGCCTAGAGTGATGAGCCATATCGAGCACGGGAGTCGGTATGGCGCGCTACGTCGAAGGTCAGGATCGAACGCAAAGCGTTCTCTTCCCCGAGCGACTCGATGACTGGATCCACGAGGACAGCACGGTTCGCGTCATCGATGTCTTCGTCGGGGAACTGGATCTGAGGAAGTTGGGCTTTGAACGCGCCGATCCGGCTGCGACGGGCCGGCCGGCATACAGCCCGGCAACCTTGCTCAAGATCTACGTCTATGGTTACCTCAACCGAGTTCAATCGAGTCGACGCCTCGAGGTAGAAGCGCAGCGCAACCTTGAGCTGATCTGGCTGACGGGGCGCTTGGCTCCGGACTTCAAGACCATTGCCGACTTCCGCCGCGACAACGGCGAAGCGATCCGCAAGGTCTGCAAGGAGTTCGTGCTGCTGTGCCGCCGAATGAAGCTGTTCACCGACGGCATCGTTGCCATCGACGGCAGCAAGTTCAAAGCGGTCAACAACCGCGACAAGAACTTCACCGATCGCAAGCTGCAAGCCCGGATCGAGCAGCTCGAGGACAGCATCAAGCGCTACCTGGTCGAGCTCGATCGCGCCGACCGTGACGCCACTGCGGTTCTGCCGGGCCGGGTCGCGCACCTCAAGGACAAGATCGCCAAGGTCAAGCAGCAGATGCAGGCACTGGAAGCGATTGGTGAGCAGATGAAGGCGTCCGAGGACGGGCAGATCTCGCTGACGGATCCCGATGCGCGCTCGATGGCCACCAGCGGCCGTGGCACCGGCGTGGTTGGCTACAACGTCCAGACGGTCGTGGATGCCAAGCACCACATGATCGTGGCCCACGAGGTCACCAACGTAGGTCACGACCGGGATCAACTGGCGCACATGGCCAAGCTGGCCAAGGCCGCCACCGGCGAAGGCGAGCTGATTGCGCTGGCGGATCGTGGCTACTACGAAGGCTACGAGATCCTCGAGTGCGAACGCTCAGGTGTGGCCGCGGTCGTTCCCAAGCCGATGACATCAAACAACCTGGCAGACGGCCTGTTCGACAAGCGCGACTTCATCTACGACGCCAAGACTGACGAGTACCGATGCCCGGCAGGGAAGATCGCCATCTACAGGTTCACCGCAGAGGAAGCGGGCAAGACCCAGCACAAGTACTGGTCCTCGGACTGCCCACGGTGTTCGATGAAGCCGCAGTGCACCAAGGGAACGAACCGGCGCATCGCCCGCTGGGAGCACGAGGACATACTGGATGTCGTTCAAGAACGGCTGGAAGGCGCGCCGGAGGCCATGAGGCTACGCAGACAGACCGTCGAACATGTGTTCGGAACGCTCAAGGCCTGGATGGGATCGAGTCACTTCCTGACCAGAACGCTGCCTCGCGTACGAACCGAGATGAGCTTGCAGGTTCTGGCCTACAACCTGAAACGGGCGATCAAGATCCTCGGCGCAGGGCCGCTGATGGCGGCGATGAGGGCGTAGGGCGCTGGCCCTTGACTCCGAACTCACCACGCTCTGCGAGCGCGGCACTCGCTGTCATGGTCGCTACTCATACTTGGCTCAACGCGTTTCCACACGGCCTCGACCCTAAGCGGACCGCGTCAAAGCGAATCAGCCCATCACAAAGCTGACATTTGATGGAGCGCCAGGCCTATGCCCACAACCTGAGTGCCGTCGCCACTTGCGCTTTCGATTCGACCTCTAGGACGGCGTTGTGAGCCATCACCACCCGCACAAATGGCCACCGCTGTAGGCGCGCCGCGCTGGATCGAACTGCTTCCCGATCTCGCGCCAGGGCACGCACAGTGCGCGGTACGGCAAGTCCGCTCCGGACGCCGGTCAGAGTGGCGTACAAGCGTGCTGTCCAAGGCAGATCGCCTTGCCACCATTGGAAGAAATCGGTGACTATCAGAGTGGCTGAAGGCACATGAAACCAGACGGTCTCATTGCCGAATGGGATGCCCTCGACGACTATGTGTTGAAGCGCGGGTGCCCAGGGAGCAACCTCATCGGCCGGAAGCTCCCGCATGCTGACCAAATCTGGACGCTTGGCCCGAAGCCCCGGCGCGCCGTACAAGTTCGCCTTCGGAAACGCTGCCAGAGAAGAGGGTAGAAAGAGATGGTGTGTCTTGCTTGGCGCAACGATGTGAGCGACGGTGCCTATTGCGTCAATCTCCTTACGCAATGCGTCGCTGATGGGGATTGGCGAGTGCAGCCACAGTTTGTTGTCTGGCAGGCGAACCACCGTCATTCGGCTTGTCAGCGAAATGCCACCTGCTTTGAATCCATGTGTAATGTGCCAGAGATCGTCGGCGAGGCGATGGAGCATGTGAGGATGTCAAGTTAGTCCAGGGCCGCATGGTGACGCCATCATTACCAGACGTCTTGAACTTTTTCGACATCGCTCGCCCTGTCGCCGGTGGCCTAGACTGGCACCATGAAGTCCGTTCCGCCGCTGTCCCGCGCCATAGCCCGCCTGTGGCTGCCTCGACTGTCACTCGCGAGTTGCGTCCGAGGGGTGATGCTGCGCGATACGCGCGGGGTCAGCCTTCAACCGGAACATCGGTTCAATTACTACCCTGCCACACCGCTGTGCAGCATCAGTTGGTGGTTCAGCGGCAGGACCGAGATGCTGGTGCCCGGTCATCCGGTCACCCTCGATTGCCCGCGACAGCCGGAATTGCCGCAGGTTGCCTTCGCCGGCCCGCAAACGCGCCCAACCGTTTCTTGGAGTGCAGGTCCGGCGCACGGCATGATGCTGTTGTTGCTTCCGGATGCGCTGCACTTGCTGACGGGAATCGAGCCGCGCGATTGGCTCAATCGAATGGTTGACATCTCAGCAGTGTTGCCCGAGCCCTGGCTGACCATGTGTTCGGCCGTCAGTTCGGACACCTCTGACGAAGCGCGCTTGAGCCGCATCGAGTCATTTCTGGATCCACTCTGGAGCGCTGCGCGACCGAACCTTCCCTTCAGTATGCACAGATACGGCGATTGGGCGCAGGGACTGGCTCTGCGCGCCGCGACAAGCCGCTCTGGAAGAAGCTTGCGACAGATCGAGCGCCGCATTCGCCAGTGGACCGGGCAACCTTTGAGGGAATTGCGCGGCTTCGGTCGTGCCGAGCGTGCCTTTTTCGAGGCCATGGCGATTGAGGCCGGGAATCGACCTGCTTGGCCCGAGATTGCCGCCGGCGAGGGGTATTCGGACCAATCGCATCTTTGCCGGGATTCTCGCCGCATCACTGGCTTCTCACCGGGACAATTGCGGCAGCGGATTGCCAGCGATGAGGGCTTTTGGGCTTATCGCATCTGGCAATGATCTGCTCCGGGTCATTCAGATAGTTCCGGTGACCGACGCGACAAGCGAACCAGCCTGAAGCCAACGCTGGCGGAACTCCGCCGCTGGCCGGGCTGCTTGTTCGAGGAAATTCGCGACAGCGGCCGTTCAGTCCGGTCGCCTTGCGCGCCGACAGCACATTCGGCGTTTGCCTCAGCGTTGAATTTCAGCAGATCGGCCGGTCACCACCGACCGTTTTTGGCCGGCTGCGTGAGACCGGCCCGCGGACAAGCGGACTTTGCCCGGCGCCGATAGGTTCAGGGACTTTGAGCGCACCACACTAGCGGACTGGGATGTCCCTACGGTAGCTGGGTAAGCGCAATGCAGTTGGAGGGGTTCGAGCGCGCCCCAGACTACTTGAAAACTATGGTTCATCGGTCGCCTGTCGATCGAGCAATGCAGGGAGATTGACGTGACGACGCGCAGCCTTGGCAGGTGCCTTGATAGCTGCGATGGTTGCGTCAAGGTCGCCGACGAGAACCACCTGATCCACGCTACGCGTGATCGCGGTGTAGATGAGAGATTGATCCAGCAGCCTTGATTCCCTGACGGGAATGATTACCCGATTAAACTGACTTCCCTGGCTCTTGTGAATCGTGATCGCGTAGGAATGCTTCAGATCGTCCAGATGACGGGCTTTCAGCCTTACCTCAGTTCCTTCGAAATCGCATAGACACACATGGGAGTCCGCGTCGACTACAGGAAGTGCCTCGACAACCTTCCCAAGCGATCCGTTCCTAAGCTGAAGGTCGTCGTCGGATCTCCCGAACATCACCAAGTCTCCAACCTTGATTGGCAGCTTTTCGGGCGTGGTTGCCCCCACGACGCCGAACTGAGGATGGAAGTACTGGACTTGAACCGCATCGCTTCGGAACTTCGAATGCAGCGCTTGGTTTAGGGCATTGGCACTCCCCAAGTTGTTCACCGTGATGGCGAGCACCTGCACAGTGAAGTCTGCACCCTGCCCTCCAAGCTCTTCGTAGATGCGAACCACGGCACTCTCAAGCTGAGACGCGGCACACCTAACGAAACTGACGCCCGAACCCTTTCCGGCGTACTCGGCGAAATCGGGCACTCGGTGCAGTCGAACAGCTTCCGCGACCTTCGGAATGCCGCTTGAGCTGCTTTGGCGCCTCACTTGGCTGAGCGCAACCTGCGGGACGCTCTTCTGGCCGGCAAGTGCATGGAGAACAAGTCCGGGGCCGATCGGAGCCAATTGAGCCGGATCGCCAACAAAGACAACTTTCACACCGCTCGGGAGGTGGCTCAAAAGACGATAGGCCAATATCACGTCGACCATACTCATCTCGTCAACGACGACGACGGTATCACCCGACAATTCATCGACCTGCACACGTGCGAGAAATGCCGCGATCGTCATGCTCGGTCGACCGGTGGCTTCTGTCATACGCTGAGCGGCCCTACCAGCGAGTGCCATCTGATAGATGACTACGCCGTCTCTGGTAGCCTCCATCACATCGTAGAGGCACCTTAGGACGGTCGTCTTGCCCGTGCCAGCACCGCCCAAGATCAGACTCAAGTTGGAGTTGATGCTTATATGGACAGCGCGGCGCTGTTCCTCTCCCAGCGGCCAGGAGAGTACATGCTCGAAGTCGGCAATCGCTGCGTCAATGGCTCTGGCCTCGACAACACCGTTAGTCCAAAGGGAATGCTGACCTTCGTCTATCTCACCGGCGACTATCTGTCGTATGCGACAAGCCAGGAAACTCTCGATGACGGCGGCACCCTCAGCTTGGTAGCTTCCGCCTTCCAGAACACGAACGGATTCGCTGCGCACCTCATCCAAAGCTCGATTCGCAAGCTGACGAGTCCCGAGCATGTTGGCCAAGCGCTCATAGGCAGCCCGACGAGGCAAGCAGGTATGACCGTCCTTGTAGGCATCGTACAGAATATGCTCGACTGCAGCGGAGAGGCGCCTCTCGTCGTCGTGGGGAACGCCGAAACTGGTCGTAGCCAAGCGGTCGACCTGGTCCCAACTCGCCGAAAAGGAAATCAGCACATACGGATTCGCTTCAACGCGAGCTTGTGCGGTTTCTCCAAAGTAGTCCAGAAGTTTCCTGCCCATCCGCCTCGGGATACCCGCTTGATCGAGCCACAACAAGGTATGCGTCACACGGTGCTTCTCGAACGCGGCGCACAAAGACTCGGCTTCGCCATCTGACAAGCACTGCTGAAGTTCCGCGACGTTCCGCCGCTCTATGTGGACGACCAGAGCCTCCCCGAAGCGCTTGAAGAGCCTGGCCGCCTTGACCGGCCCGATGCCAACACACTCGTCAGAATTTGCAATCCAGTCAACAAGATTGGCGCCAGACGGCGCCAGCAGTTCAACAGCTTTTGCAACGACTTGCTGCTCTGTCTTCCTGTAGCCATTGATCTGATAAGAATGGCTCTGACTTGTGCCTTCGATGCGCCACGTCTGCCCCTTCCCTAGAACGGTGGAGTCTGGAATGAGCGCGTAGTCGCAGACCACCACGTACGGAACATCGTCGTCGGTTACACCGGAAAAGATCGCTCCGCCACGGTGTCCGCGACTTCGAATTGAAGTAACCCGCAGGTTGATTGCCACATCACTCATGAGGCAATAGTCTCCCTGTCTCACCAAGATGGGCATCCAGCAGCGAGTATTTCTTCAGCTTCCTCTGCAACTCCTGTATCTCTGCAAGTAGTGACGCGTTCTTCTCCTCCAAAGCCTTCACCCTCTTCTCGGCGCTTGCCGCAACCAACGCCGAACGGGCATCAGCTGCCATAGAAGACGCCACCTCGACGAGGGAGCTGCCGATCCGCTCGTCGGCATCTACGCCAGGGGTGCCATCCAACCCATCAGGCAGGATGCCTTCTTCGCGCAACTCGACTTCCAATTTTGCGAGTGCATCTCTTACCGCAGGGTTCTGACGTAGGACCGAGACTGCGAAGTCGCACTCGGCGGCCATGTCCTTTCGACTGAGCTTTCCCGAATGGACGTAGTCGCGCCAGTCGCCACTACTGCGCCGCTCCGCGATCCATGCTTCGAAGCGCACCAAGTTGATCGCACCGCTTTGCTTGCCACTCAAACCGTCAGTCATTGGGACTCCCACACTGGCAACTGGCCCCCACCAAATTCGAAGTACTCCAGCACTTGGATCTACTCAATAATCAATATGTTTCAAGAACTCATTCAAGCCGACATCGACCTCGGAACGCTGTAAGTCGGCAATGAGATCGTCATGAGCGAACCGATTTGCGAGGTGTACGTAGTATTCGAGGGTCGTTCGCACGTCGGTATGGCCCATAAGCTTTCGCAACTCATCATCAAGCGCTGCGTCATACACGAAGCTGCGACCGAGCATGTTCTTTCGCTTGAGCGCCTCATAAACAAAGTATGTCGCGCATGAGTGCCTAAGCATGCGTGCGGAAAACTTCCGGCCTTGAAATGATCGCCCGTCATTCAACGGCCCCGCCGCCTTGGCCAGTTCGGGTACACGCGAAAAGTGATAATAGAGAATGGCGTAGTTGACAACCAATCCATCTGGTGTAAGGAACAATTTTGAATTGGGTGGGGATACCCCATGAACCTTCGCATAAAGCAACGCTCGCTCACGCCGGAGAGGAATGTAAGATTTGCAGATAACAGCCCAAAGCTTTCCTGGGAAATTGATCGACCTAATTTTTCCCTTGGACTCGAACGTGTAATTCATATTCCTGGTGTGCAGATCCTTTGGAATTTGATCCACATCGTAAGGTACAAAGCCGGAATTTTGTTGGCTGCCTCGATATGGAAGCTGAAGCAAGTCCTTCGGGCGAAGCGCGGTAATCCTTATTATTACCGCCATGATCCTATAGACAATGTCGTCTAGGAAGTGCAAAGCCACTTCATAGTCTTGCTGATTGACGAACTTGTCCAATTCTTGCTGATAAAGCGCAGGACGACCAGTCGGCAAATTGAAGTCAAGCTTCGTGACATTGACTTTCATCCCGATGTGGGCGAGCAAAGACTGTTCGCCGATCTTAATTGCAAGATCTTCTTCCTCGATATCTAGCGCATGCTGATAGCCTCTCGCCTGGGCCCACTTGTAGAAGCCATATATCCGGCTAGCATAGTCCAATAATGTTCCATGCGCAGGGCCAAACATTGCTCCGTCTGCCGGCTTTGAGATATGAAGAAGATATTCATCGAATATATCTTCATCAATGGTCGCCCATGCATTAGCGCCATATCCGCAGTCGTCGAGCCACTGGAGATATCTCGCCAGTATCCCAGCATACTTTCTTGTCGTATTCTGGCTACGAGATTTTAGTTTTGCAATCTTAAGTATCCAAGCAGTAGCCGGCTCAATGAGCGTATGGTCATCCTCAAAGAAAACCGGAATTCCATCTCGCTCATACCCAGGATGCAAAGCAAGTCCGTTACCGGTTACCAGCCTCATTTCCGAGCCCCGATCTTGTACGGCTCTATCTGCTCGGCGATCGCTGAGAGCCTCCGATTCAGGCTATCTTTTCCTTCCTCCAGGGCGCGAAGACGTTCATGGAGCCTATCTAGCTCCCCAATCATCTCAATGACCTCAATCTGAGGCGACTTTGACGCAGGCCCCTCGTGTCGCTTTTGCAGAACACCTGCCTTGCGAAGCCTTGTTTCAATCTTCTCAACTTCGGCGACCAAGTCGCCACTTTGGTAGAACGCGCTTCGCGGAATTCCAGTTGCAGCTACCAGCTTTGTCTTAGATAGACTGTCTGAGTTGTCAGACAAGAATTCACCCCATTTCCCTAACATTGATAGTTCATCTGCGAACTTCTGGAACTTGGCGAGATTGTTCATAATGCAGACCTGACCGGATAGATTTGATCAAAGTCTTCCGAGAGTGCGACTGTCTCAAGTTCCTTTTGGATCGTCTGAATCTCATCTTCTTTCTCCACATGCGCAAGTCCTTGATACGCATTGCGGCAACGGTCCCTGACGACCTCGAAGTTAATGTCGATCCAGACACAAGAAATATTCTGCGACGTCAGTTTTCGCAGGCGACCTGTCAGGAAGCTGCGGATTGATCGAGTGTGATTTGTACCTTCGATATACAGCGCAATACCTGGATTGGCAGGCTCATGCCGATTTATCCAGTCCGTCTTCCCACACTTCGGGTAGCCACAGACAACATAGACGCCTGAGATGGTTTTGGTTGACGCAGCGTCCGGGAACAGCCGATCAAGCTCATCCAAAAAGACAGAGAACAGATCAGATGCATTTTTCGCCGCAGGTAGCTTGACAATCTTTTTAAGTACGCGGTGCTTAACCACATTCGAACGCTGGCTCTCCCTTCTCAGCTCAATTAGTTCGGTTTGAGCCAATTGGAGATCGTGCCGGGCTTGTTTTAGCTCATTTATTTGCTTCTTAGATTGCTCCAGCTTCTTTGGCGACTCGTCTGCTCGCGCGAAGTAGTACTGCACCTGATCAATCAAACGCTGATACACTTCTTCAGCATATTTATTTGTATTCGCAAGATCTTCCTCTAGCTTTGCGACTCGTTCCGTAATGTCTGAAACCCTGGAAGTTGCCTTCTGAGCATCGGACACCATCATCTCCACGAGCTTTACGCGGGGAGATGCCTTGCCCTTGATAACGGCGCGGACCTCGCTCCATTCGTCGTCTTTCTGATAGAAGCTCGATCTCGCCAGGCCGGCGACTTCAGCCACTGCGTCCACCGAGGGGCGGGCGACGCCCTGCTGCCGCAAGCGCGCGATGGCAGCGTATGCGCGCTCCAGCGCATCTGAACTAGCCATTTGCAACCTCCTGGCGAAGCTCTTCGGCTTGTACTTGGTCTATCTCGGCTAGTCGCTTAAAGGCGTCTCTTAACCTGCGTTCAGAGAAGGCGCGTTGCGCCTCGCCAGAATACGGGTGCTTCGCAAGCCGCTGATGGAAAATAATCTCACTCTTGAGTGCCGGAATGCTTGACTCTGTAAATGCTGCGAATCGACATCCGAACGGTTCACAAGCAAAGAGATTCGGGTGGAGCTTCTCAGAAGGTGCTTCACCCTTCCCGTCACACGGAGCCATTTCAGAGACACTTGGCGTCTTCAGGCAGATAGCAAGATTCGAGCGATGCATCAACTTGATGCCTTGCTCAAGCATTGAGTCTACGTACTGATTCAGCGACTCTTTGCCGAGATCCTGCAATCGTGCTTTGAATTTTGGCGACTGCGCCACGTTGTCCCTGACACGCCGGCCACCTTCCCCGCCAATCTTGTCCTTCAATACAGCATTGAGCAGCTCAACCAGAATTTCGACGTTCTGCTCGATAATGATCTTCTTGACTTCGTCGTGCACTCCCGGCAGAGACATTATGTATTTCAATGTCATCTTGATACTGCTGTGAGAGAACAGGTGTCGAATTATTTCGATGTTTCTTGGATCTTGGTAGATCAAATACATTGCAAGAGATTTTCGAAATCGGTGAGGGTGAATGTTTGAATCGACACCACACGCATCCGCAACCCGCTTCACCGCTCTCTCTGGATATGCCGAATGAACAGCCTTCCCAAAGTGTTGCCGTGTAATTGAGGAGAACAAGAAGTTGTGTTTTCCGTAGCTCCTTGATTCGGCACTCAGTCTTTCAATGACTTCGATTGCCCTGGCCGTGATAGAAGGAATAGGAATTCGTTTTGATACCCCCTGAGATGCCACTGATGTCTTGAAAACGGTGAATCGAAGCCAAAAGCCACCCGCGTCGCCGGACACGGCACCAGACCTAATATGAGTGAGCTCGGAGCGTCTCATCCCTGTTGTTGCCAATATCAGAGTACAGCACGCGTCCATTAGGGAAGCGATGTGTTTAGCCACAAGCGCGTAGGAAATATACTCACCAGAATCATTTGGATTTGTTCTCTTCAGAACACTCAAAGTCCACCAGGGTTCACCTTCAATGAGGCGCGGCGTGTATTCCTTGAATGCAGCGACGCCTTCCGGACTTCCCGTTGATTTCCCCTCGGGCTTTAGCTCAAGTCTTTCCGGATCTTTCCCTACCAACGTTGGGTAGTACGTGTCGTATAGCCAAATAATGTCATCGCTGTAGTCCTCAACCAGCCGCAAGCAATGATTGATGATTTCCGCATACTCATCGAGAGGAATAGGCCTATAGGGAACTGCTGCGTCATCAGCGGCTGCGCGGTACGCGGATATTTGCTCGGAGTTTACGAACTCTCCGGCGAGTGCATATTCCGGCGGTAGCAAGTCGCTCCTTGAGAGCCTTTGCCATTGCATCAGGACCGACGCCATCTCCCATTTCTTGATCGGAGAATCAAGTTTATCAATGAATGCACGGATGGTACCGTCGCTCAGATCATCGATCGTTCGGAACTCCACACCTGCAGCCGTTGGGAGATAAAGCGAAAACTCCTTAAATAGTTGGAGCAGTCGCAGTGTTTTCGTTCTCTGGCTGTTCAGGCCACCATATGATCTAACCCATCCAGAGATTGAAAATCTCGGAATTCTGTAAAGGCAAAGTGCCTTCATGATGCGTAGCCAATGTTGATGCGAACCGTCAGCTATATTTACCTCAAGTGTGTTCTCATAGTCGAAATTCACTATTGCCTGCTTCTTGCTCACGTGGGGGTAACACGTGAAGTCCCATCTACTCTGTCCAAATTTCGATAGAGGACTCACCTTGATGTCATCCCACTGATCAAAAGGAATATTAGCCAGGGACAATATTCCAGTGTATTCCTCAGGCGCTACGTCTATTGCAACTTCGGGAGCGACATCACCACTCTCGTCGGGCGATTCGCCTTCCCCATCGTCGCTATCAATATCTTTCTTGATCTCTTGAAGGGCCTGCAGGAGCGCCGAATCAAAACTTAATATCTTGGCTTCTTGCATTTATGCACCTCGCATCGTTAAAGGCAAAGCGTACTCTTGAGTGTTGCAAATGGATTTGGCTGCGACAACGTCTTCGGTAGGCAACCAGTCCGTTAATATTTGCTCCCAAGCAGCACCCTCTTCTGCGTAATTGGCTGCCCATTCTTCAGACGGGATGGTCAGACGAAGGCTCTGTATGTCTTGGATTCTTCGGGCAATGTATGGTAGCGCCTCGCTAAAGATCAGCGACTTGTCACACAAACAGCAACGATTGAAGAAAGTGCAATCGTCGCCGATTGGCACGAAGAGCCTCGCATTGGGCCAAGTGGGTTCACTTCGATCAATACATGCTGCAATATAGGTTTGTCCCTTCGGTGACAGCAGATGAATGGTCTGTTCTTGCGTCAGGTTTAGATGTGCAGCTGCTGCTGCGACGGCAGATTCTTTGGTGGACAGCGATTCCGCCTCTCCGATAGCATCTCTCAGTTCTGATAAGGTCCTATTTGAGATAAGTCGCGCGCTGTAGTGCCTAAAGTCATCAAGCATCCTGGTCTGAAGTTCCCGAATTCTTTTGTTCTTCAGTTCGGTCGAACCTTTATCGCTGTCGTAGTTCTTTTCAGTTGTGCTTATGTCAGGGTGACCTAGTAGAGGTGATACTTCCTCTAACGAAAGGCCTGATTCGCGCCGTCGCGTTTCATACGTGGTTCGAATTCGCCTTGCTTCGATTCGCTGGACCTTCTTCTCTGGGTCGACGACTATTCCGTGCCTACGCAGGAAGCCTTCCGAAATTGAGCCAATATTTCCATTGTCTAAACTGGTGGTGACTCGCTGAAACTTGTTCCACAAATTCTTATTCAACACAAATTGCCACATTACGCCAGGCAAATAGTTTGTAGATTGACGATGTCGCTGTAGTACCGACTCGATAAATCGCAGGATTCGGTAGACGCTCAACGGATTTGACTTATTAGATCGACATGCTTGGGCTTTGTTAACCCGCCTCTTATCACCCCATATGAGCACGTAGTCAGGATCACAAATATCCGGCTCAACATGAGCTTCAAGCGAATCCGTCAACGAGACAACCACCTCTTCATTCCAGCCAGTATTGATTTGTACGTAAAGAAATAGGGGATAAATTGTCTCTGCTGTGAAGAAGAAGTGCGCGAAGTACGCCATCAGTCCGACTTCTATATTCTGCGTTTGATATCCGAACTTCATGCGCTGCAGAACTCGGTATGTCTTTCTTTCATCCGCCGTTACTTGTTTCTTGCCAAGGATTGTGCCTTCAAACGAAAATAGATCATTTGCGGCGCTGCACTCCATAGCAATGGGCCAGTTTGGGTGCGTGTTTGCGACGGTTGCCATCGCGATCCGATAGGAGTCGCTCGCGGAATATCCTTTTAGCAAGCCGTTCGCACCAATCTGCATTTTCGAGATCACCTTGTCATATTGCAGACACTCGTCGCGACGACTTCTGTACGTCGACACAAACTCGTTCATGGTCAAACCCCAGGCGGAGATGCACTTCAGCGCAGTGGGACTTTTTCTGATGGTGTTTTCGAAAGCGCTAGGTCGTGTCTCGATCAACCTTCCTTCCGACTTCCACAGCAATTCGCGCTCGCCAAACGTTCGAATCAGTTCTTCCAGCGTCGGCTGGCGATCAACAACGCGCTCTGGGCTGGATACTATGGCGTCGAAGCTCTTCATGGCCGCCTGCACGAATTTGATATCCAAGAGGCACGCCTTGGTAAGTGCGTTGAACACCTCCGTAGCGTAGCTTTCTGAAACTTCTTCCGTGTTCTTAGGTGCGGCTGGCCATGAGAACGGGGCGCCGATTCTTGGCGCGTCACGATGGTTCTTCTTCAGATAATCGACTACTGCCCGTACCTTACCGAATCGTTTTCGATTCAGCGTTCTTGCCGGATAGGTTCTCAAAAGCCAAGCATCAAAGTTTCTTGCTACTTGAATGTTTAGATCTTCGACGGCATCAACGGCGCCACTTAGGGATTCGGGGCCGCAGACAGATCGGAGGAATTCATCTATTCCGCAGTACAGGTCCTGAAGTGTTGTGTAGGAGGTTTCGCTGTTGCGGTATTGCCGCTTCGCACCAGCAAGCAGCTGTAGCGCTAGTAGTTTGACCTCGGGAAATTCTTGGATCAGCGAGGTGAAATTGCGCTGGAATGGCCTAGTCTTGGATTGGTGGTGGACCATAAGTAGCTCATCGCAGAGGTCCAGCTTCCCCTTTGCGGCTTTGCGCGCTGCGGTGCTTTCAGGATCGTTCGACAACGCTGACCCAGTCGTCGAATTGCTCCTACGTCCGTACCCCTGTCGCCGCAGATTTTTTCTGGTTGCCACTTGCTAGTCACACATGCTGTTCAGTGAATAATAACAGCTTCGGGCAAAACTGCAAGCGGCTAGTCACACACGAACTGCCTCGTGATAACGTGCTCGCAGCCGCGGTAGGGGTTGATCGAGAGGTCGAAGCCGATGTCGGGTGAATCGTTGCCCGACAGGATGCCGCGCACGTTCTCTTCCAGCACCTGCGTCACCGGCCCGGCCTGCTCGGACAGCGCTGCCTGCTGCAGCGTGCCCCAGTCATCGTCGAAATCGGCGCGGGCACGTTCGTTGAAGCGGTGTTCGATGGCCCAGGCGGTACCGCGGCCCTTGACCGGCAACCCGGCGCCAAGCCGGGGGACGAACATCAAAGTGGCGGCGGGAGAGCGGTACGCGGATGGCATACTGTGAATATATCCAGTATGCGTTCGGGCAGCAAGAACCATCTGCACCGTGCCGCGACTGCGGCGGAAGCGGATCAATACTCGCCGCTGCTGCCGCCCGGCGCCAGGTTGTCGAAACGCGTCAGCGGCTTGATGAAGGTCAGCTTGACCTCGCCTACGGGGCCGTTGCGCTGCTTGGCGATGATGATCTCGGCCACGCCCGGCTCCTTGCTGTCCTTGTTGTAGTAGTCGTCGCGGTAGATGAACATGATCATGTCGGCGTCCTGCTCGATGGCGCCCGACTCGCGCAGGTCGCTCATCATTGGATGCTTGTCGTTGCGACTCTCCACGCTGCGGTTCAACTGCGACAGCGCAATCACTGGGCATTGCAGTTCCTTGGCCAGCGACTTCAGGCCGCGGGAGATCTCGCCCAGTTCGGTGGCGCGGTTCTCGTCGCTGCCGCTGCTGCCGCTCATCAGTTGCAGGTAGTCGATGACGATGAGGCCCAAGGTACCGAACTGGCGCGCCATGCGACGCGCGCGGGCGCGCAATTCGCTGCTCGTCAGGCCCACGGTCTCGTCGATGAGCAGTTGCACTTGGCCCAGGCGCTCCACGGCGTCGGTCAGGCGCTCCCACTCGCCGCTGTCCAGCCGGCCGGTGCGCAGGTTCTGCTGGTTGATGCGGCCCAGGCTGCCGACCAGGCGCAGTGCCAGCTGCGAGGCACCCATTTCCATCGAGAACACCAGCACGGGCAGGCCCTCCTGCACCGCCACGTGCTCGGCGATGTTCAGCGCAAAGGCCGTCTTGCCCATCGACGGCCGCGCCGCCAGCACGATGAGGTCGCCCTTCTGCAGGCCGGCGGTCATGCGGTCGAGGTCGTAGAAGCCGGTGCGCACGCCGGTCACTTCCTCTGCGCCGTTGTCGTGCAGCTCCTGCACGCGGTCGATGAGCTCGACGACCAGCTTGCCGATGCCCTGGAAACCCTGCTTCTGGCGCGAGCCTTCTTCGCCGATCTGGAAGATCTTGCTCTCAGCCTCGTCCAGCACGGTGCTGACCTGGCGACCGGCCGGGTTGAAGGCGCTGGTGGCTATGTCGTCGCTGGCCGCGATCAGCTTGCGCAGGATGCTGCGCTCACGAACGATCTCGGCGTAACGCCGCATGTTGGCCGCACTGGGCACGCTTTGCGCCAGCGCGTTCAGGTAGGCCAGACCGCCCACATCCTGCGCCTTGCCCAGCCCTTGCAACTGCTCGAAGACCGTAATGACGTCGGCCGGCTTGCTCTGTGTCACCAGCGCGCCAATGGCGGCGTAGATCAGCCGGTGTTCGTGACGGTAGAAATCGCTGTCGGTGAGCAGGTCGCCTGCGCGGTCCCAGGCCAGGTTGTCGAGCAGCAGGCCACCGAGCACGCTCTGCTCTGCTTCCACAGAGTGCGGCGGCACGCGCAGGCGAGCCACCTCTTCATCACGTTGCGGGGCGGAATTGCGAGAGTCGAATAGCGTGCTCATGTCGGCGACGATGGTAGGGCCTGAAAGCAGCCGATGGCCGTCCGCGTCGACTGCGTTTGTGGACAAGCCTGTGGACTGGACTGTGGGCAGGGCGTGATCAGCTCGGGACAACTTCTGCCGCCCCAAATGCAGAAGGCCGGCGGGTGCCGGCCTTCCTGGATGCAAACGGCGGCGCTCTCGGGTCAGTCCCCTTGCAGGGCGCGCCCTCGCAGAGCTCGGGCCTCTCCTGAGGCGTTCACCCGTGCGCAGGCACGGGCTCGCGTCCTCAGTCGACCTGCGGCACCACGTGCACGGTGACCTCGGCCACCACGTCGCCGTGCGGCGACACCGAAACCGGGTGCTCGCCCACGGTCTTCAGCGGGCCGTTGGGCAGGCGCACCTGGCTCTTCACCACCCCCAAGCCCATCTTGCTCAGGGCTTCGGCGATGTCCTGGTTGGTGACGCTGCCGAACAGGCGGCCATCGACGCCGGCCTTCTGCGCGATGCGCACCGTCTTGCCCGAAAGCTGTTCGCCCAGGGCCTGCGCGGTGGCCAGCTTGGCGGCGGCAACCTTTTCCAGTTCGGCACGACGGCCCTCGAACTCCTTGATCGCGGCCTCTGTCGCGCGGCGCGCCATCTTGCCGGGAATCAAGTAGTTGCGGGCGTAACCCGGCTTGACGTTGACGACGTCACCCAGGTTGCCGAGCTTGGCGACCTTGTCGAGAAGAATGATCTGCATAGGGTGCTCCTCAAACCTTGTGCTGGTCGGAGTACGGCAGCAGCGCCAGGAAGCGCGCACGCTTGATGGCGGTGGTCAGCTGACGCTGGTAGTAGGCACGCGTGCCGGTCAGGCGCGCGGGCGTGATCTTGCCGTTCTCGCCGACGAAATCGCGCAGCACGTCGATTTCCTTGTAGTCGATTTCCTCGACCTTGGCGACGGTGAAGCGGCAGAAACGCTTGCGGCGGAACAGCAGCGACTGGTTGTTGCGCTTGGGGCGCTTGTCCTTGGAAAAACGACCTTTACCACGTGGCGGGGGCATAGTCAGCTCCTAGAAGAATTCAATTCTGTTGATCCGGATCGGACGGGCTCAGGGGCTCGACCGAGGTGATATGGAACAGCAAACCGCGTCCGTTGCGTGCACTGGTGACAAAGCCCGTGTAGAGCGCCATCGAACCCAGTTCGGCAGCCAGCAGGCCCCTCGTCACCGCCCCTATCGCCACCGCTTTCATCTCCATCGAGACTTGGCGGGGTTGGCCGTCTTCGCTGACCAGGGACTCGTGCTTCAAGCTCAAGTCCAGGGCAGGCAGACCGGCGGGCGTGTAACGCGGCGCCGCCCTTTCCACCAGTTGGGCCGACAGCAGCAGCCGGTTCATGCCGGGCTGCAGCGCGGGGCCGCTGGCGGCGGACGCCGCGGGCCGTGTCAGGCCGTGGCCTCCTGGCGTTCCTTGCGGGCTTCCTCGCGCTCGACGGCCTTCATCATGATCGAAGGATTCGTCTCGGCCTTGGCGCGGCCCACCGTCAGGTGGCGCAGCACGGCGTCGTTGAAGCGGAAGCCGGTCTCGAGTTCGGTCAACGTCTCGTTGCTGCACTCGATATTCAGGCACAGGTAATGCGCCTTGACCAGCTTCTGGATCATGTAGGCCAGCTGGCGCCGGCCCCAGTCTTCCACGCGATGCACCTTGCCGCCGCCTGCGGTGACCAGGGTCTTGTAGCGTTCCAGCATGGCCGGAACCTGTTCGCTTTGATCCGGATGGATCAGCAGAACGATCTCATAGTGACGCATGAATACTCCTTGTGGATTCCGGCCGGCGTTAGCCCCACGCGGTGGGGCCGTGGCATGGCTGGGGGTTGGAAGCCGCCCCGATGCGTCGACATGACGGGTGCGGCAAGGAAAGCCGGCGAGTATAGCACCCGTCACCGCGACGACTTGCCCCGCGGCGACACCCCGTGGCTCAACGCTCGTCGGGCGCCGGCACGCGCATGCGGTCGACGAGTGCCAGCTGCTCGGCGTCGGGGGCGCGCGTCAGCAGGCTCGTGGCCACCATCACCGCGGCGCCAGCCGGCACCGCGAACACCGCAGCGGCGACGGGTTCGATGCCGAACCACTGGCACTCCGCCAGCGGCCGCGTGATGCCGAAGACGCGGCGCAGCAGCGGCAGGTTGCTGACCATGTACCAGCCGCACACCCCCAGCCCGGTCAGCATGCCGGCCACGGCGCCGGCCCGGTTCGCACGGCGCCAGAAGATGCCCAGCACCAGCGCCGGGAAGAAGGCCGCCGCGGCAAGCGAAAACGCCGCCGAGACGAACTGCAGGATGTCGGTGAGTTTCAGCGCCGCGATCAGCGCGGCCAGCAGCGCCACCGCCATGACCAGCATCTTCGACGCGATGACACGCGACACCGCCGCGGCGCGCGGGCTGACGAGTCGGAAGTAGAGGTCGTGCGACAGCGAGTTGGCGATCGTCAACAGCAGCCCGTCGGCGGTGGACAGGGCCGCAGCCATGCCGCCTGCAGCCACCAGACAGGTCACCCAGTAGGGCAGGCCGCCGATCTCGGGCGCGGCGAGCACCACGATGTCGCCACCGATGGCCAGTTCGCCCAGTTGCAGAATGCCGTCGGCGTTGAGATCGCGCACCGAGAGCAGGTTGGGGTCGAGCTTGGACCAGCGGCCGACCCATTGCGGTAGCTGCTCGAACGGCAACCCGACGACGTGGTGCAGCACCTCGAACTTCACCAGCGCCGCCAGCGTCGGCGCTGCGAGGTAGAGCAGCATGATGAAGAACAGCGACCAGGCCACGGATCGCCGGGCCTGCGCCGCTGACGGTGTCGTGTAGTAGCGCGTCAGCAGGTGCGGCAGCGCTGCCGTCCCCATCATCAGGCACAGCAGCAGTGCGATGAAGTCGACGCGTTCGGCCCGGAAGCGCTGCCGCGCGCCTTCGTCGCCTGCCGGGTCGCCGGTGGCAAAGGGTAGCGTCTGCGGCGGCATGCCCGCCAGCGGCGCGGCATGGGCCAAGGCAAGTTCGCGATCCCGTTCGTAGCGCGCGCGGGCCTCGTCCTCGGTGCGCGGGCGCTGCACGAATTCGCGTTCGGCGCGTTGCACCTGCAGCAAGGGCGCGTTGGCCTGCCGCAGCTCGGCGATGCGGCGGGTCTGCGCCTGTGCGTCCTGCGCCATCGCGGCGCGCACGTCCTGCAGCTTGCGTGCGGCCTCCTGCGCCAGCGCACGCTGGCGCTGCGCGACGTCGAGCTCTGCCGGGTCCTGCGCCAGCTGGTGTTCGCGGGCCGCGTTCTTCTCGAGCTGCACGCCGTAGGACAGCGCCGCCAACGGGTTGCCTGTCTGCTTGACCGACAGCCAGGTCAGCGGCACCAGGTAGGCGACGATGAGCACGATGTACTGCGCCACCTGCGTCCAGGTGACGGCACGCATGCCGCCGAGGAAGGAACACACCAGCACGCCGCCCAGGCCGACGAAGATGCCCAGCTCGAAGCTGAAGCCCGTGAGGTGCGAGGTGATCAGACCCACGCCGTAGATCTGCACCACCAGATAGACGAAGGACACCGCCACCGCCGAGAGCGCGCCGATGGAGCGCGGCCAGGTGCCGCCATAGCGTGCGCCCAGGAAGTCGGGCACGGTGTACTGGCCGAAGCGCCGCAGGTAGGGTGCCAGCAGCACGGCCAGCAGCACGTAGCCGCCGGTCCAACCCAGGATGTAGGCCAGCCCCGCGAAGCCCTGCAGGTAGAGCACGCCGGCGGTGCCGATGAAGGACGCCGCCGACATCCAGTCAGCGGCCGTGGCCAGGCCGTTGTACATGGCCGGCACGCGCCTGCCCGCGACGAAGTACTCGGCCTCATCGGCGGTGCGGCACAGGAAGCCGATGCCGGCATAGGCACCCACCGTCACGACGAGAAAGGTGGCGCCGATCCAGCTGTGCGGCAACCCCGCGTGCTCGACCGAGGCCATGACGCCGATGAGCGTGCAGAACCCCAGCAGGAAAAGCGCGTAGCGGCGGCCGATCACGGCTGGGCGGCGCGTGGTTCGCAGGTGTCGGCGCCATCGTGGGCCGCCCGCGCGTCGCACTCACGCCGGTAGCGGGCTTCGAGGTGCTCCATGCGCACGATGTAGGCCACGATGATCAGCAGGTAGCTCACCAGCGCCCCCTGCCCGGCGACCCAGAAACCCAGCGGGAACCCGAACAGCTGCCAGCCATTCAGTTCGCGCGCGAACCAGGGCCCCAGCACGCTGATCAGCAACCAGATCAGGAGCAGCACACCGGTCAGCCGGGTGGTGGCGCTCCAGAGCCGTTGTCGTGGCGTGTCGCTCATGTCGACGATTGTGGTACAGGGCCCGCCGCCGTCGGGCGGCGGACGGGTAATCGATAGCGGGGCAAACCCGGGCGTGATGCCGCGCGCGCGACGCCGCGGGCCGACCTCAGCGCGCCGCCAAACGCTGCCAGGTGTCGATCACGGTGTCGGGGTTCAGCGAGATCGAGACGATGCCTTCCTGGGCCAGCCAGTCGGCGAAGTCGGGGTGGTCGCTGGGGCCCTGGCCACAGATACCGACGTACTTGCCGGTGGCACGGCAGGCCGCGATGGCGCGCGAGATCAGCGCCTTCACCGCCGGGTCGCGTTCGTCGAAGTCGCCGGCCAGCTGCTCGATGCCGCTGTCGCGGTCCAGGCCCAGCGTCAGCTGCGTGAGGTCGTTGCTGCCGATGGACATGCCGTCGAAGTGTTCGAGGAACTGCTCGGCCAGGATGGCGTTGCTGGGCACCTCGCACATCATGATCAGTCGCAGGCCGTCGGTGCCACCGTCGGCCCCGCGCTTCAGGCCCCGCTCGGCCAGCATCTGCTTGACGGTGGCGGCCTGCTTCACGGTGCGCACGAAGGGCACCATGATCTCGACGTTGCTCAGGCCCATGTCGGTGCGCACGCGCTTGAGCGCCTCGCACTCCATCGCGAAGGCGTCGCTGAAGTCGCCGCTGATGTAGCGGCTGGCGCCGCGGAAGCCGAGCATCGGGTTCTCTTCGTCGGGCTCGTAGCGGGTGCCGCCGATGAGCTTGCGGTACTCGTTGCTCTTGAAGTCGGACAGCCGCACGATCACGCTCTTGGGCCAGAAGGCCGCGGCGATGGTGGCGATGCCCTCGGCCAGCTTGTCGACGTAGAAGGCGCGTGGCGACGCGTGGCCCCGGGCCACCGACTCGACGGCCTTCTTCAGGTCGGCGTCGATGTTGGGGTAGTCGAGGATGGCCTTCGGGTGCACCCCGATGTTGTTGTTGATGATGAATTCCAGCCGCGCCAGGCCGACGCCGCTATTGGGCATCTGTGCGAAGTCGAAGGCCAGCTGCGGGTTGCCGACGTTCATCATGATCTTGATCGGGCAGTACGGCATCTCGCCGCGCACCACGTCGCTGATCTCGGTTTCCAGCAGGCCGTCGTAGATGTAGCCGGTGTCGCCCTCGGCACAGGACACGGTGACGAGCGCGTCCTCGTGCAGCTTGTCGGTGGCGTGGCCGCAGCCCACCACGGCCGGGATGCCGAGCTCACGCGCGATGATGGCCGCATGGCAGGTGCGGCCGCCGCGGTTGGTGACGATGGCGCTGGCGCGCTTCATCACCGGCTCCCAGTTGGGATCGGTCATGTCGGTGACGAGCACGTCGCCGGGCTGCACGCGGTCCATCTCGGCCGTGCTGCGCACCAGGCGCACCGGGCCGGTGCCCACCTTCTGGCCGATGGCGCGGCCTTCGGCCAGCACGGTGTTCTTCGTGCGGTCGCCCTTGATGCGGAACCGCTGCTCGACCTTGCCGTGGGCCTGGCTCTTCACCGTCTCGGGGCGCGCCTGCAGGATGTAGAGCTGGCCGTCGATGCCGTCCTTGCCCCATTCGATGTCCATCGGGCGGCCGTAGTGCTTCTCGATGACCAGCGCGTAGCGCGCCAGTTCCATCACCTCGGCATCGGTCAGCGAATAGCGGTTGCGCTGTTCGGGCGGGGTGTCCACCGTGTGCACGAGCTTGCCGCTGGCCGCCTTGTCGGCAGCGCTGGCGAATTCCATGCGTTGCAGCTTGCTGCCCAGCACGCGCCTGATGACGGCAAACCGGCCGGCGTTCAGCGTGTGCTTGTGAACGTAGAACTCGTCCGGGTTGACGGCCCCCTGCACCACCATTTCACCCAGGCCGTAGCTGCTGGTGATGAACACGACTTCGGGGAAGCCCGACTCGGTGTCGATGGTGAACAGCACGCCGGCCGCGCCGAGGTCGGAACGCACCATGCGCTGCACACCCGCCGACAGCGCCACGTCGGCATGGGCGTAGCCCTTGTGCACGCGGTAGCTGATGGCGCGGTCGTTGTAGAGCGACGCGAAGACCTCCTTCATGCGGTGCAGCACGTCGGCGATGCCAGTGACGTTGAGGAAGGTTTCCTGCTGGCCGGCGAAGGACGCGTCGGGCATGTCCTCGGCCGTCGCCGACGAACGCACCGCGAAGCTGGCGGCCGGGTTGCCCTCGGTCAGCCGTGAGAAATGCTCGCGGATGGCGGCTTCGAGGTCGGCCGGGAAAGGCGTGTCGACGATCCACTGGCGGATCAGCGCACCGGCGGCGGCCAGCGCGTTCACGTCCTCGACGTTCAGCGTCGAGAGCTTGTCCTGGATGCGGGCGGCCAGGCCGCCGTGCTGCAGGAAGACCCGGAAGGCGTGCGCCGTGGTGGCAAAGCCGCCCGGTACACGCACGCCGGTGCGGCTGAGCTGGCTGATCATCTCGCCGAGGCTGGCGTTCTTGCCGCCAACCACCTCGACGTCGGTCATTCTCAGTTGTTCGAACGGGGCAACGAGGGCGGTCGCGAGTTCGGGGTTGGCGCCCACGGGGGTCGCCAAGAGGGCTGAAGACATGGGAAAGCTCCGTGATGTGAGAAAACCGGTGCTTCCGCAAGCCCGTCAGCGGCCCATGCCCGCGCGACGGCATGTTGTACTTCGAAGGGCAGTGGCGCGGGGTTCAAGGTGGGGCGGCGAGGCGGAAAGTTGACCTGATTCTAAGGACTTCATCCTTATGATGGGGCGGTCGCCAGCCCCGGCACGCTCCACGAAACCGCGCATCCATGACCGAACGCAGCGTCTTCTTTGTCTCGGACGGCACCGGCATCACCGCCGAGACCTTCGGCAACTCGATCCTCAACCAGTTCCCGACCAAGCCGCGCCATGTGCGCCGGCCCTTCATCGACACGGTCGAGAAGGCCACGGTCGTGCTACGTGAGATCAACGAAACGGCGGCCAACGAGGGCAAGCGGCCCATCGTCTTCATCACGCTGGTCAACGACGAGGTTCGATCCATCGTCACCGGCGACCACTGCAAGGGCATGGTGCTGGACATGTTCCGCACCTTCGTCGAGCCGCTGGAGGCAGAGTTCGGCGTCAAGAGCAACCACCGCGTCGGGCGGTTCAGCGACGCGAGCGAGAGCCAGGAGTACCACGACCGCATCGAAGCCATCAACTTCAGCCTGGCGCACGACGACGGCCAGAGTGCGCGCAACCTCGACATCGCCGACGTCATCCTGCTCGGTGTCAGCCGCAGTGGAAAGACGCCCACCAGCCTCTACCTGGCGATGCAGCACGGCATCAAGGCCGCAAACTACCCGCTGATCCCCGAGGACTTCGACCGCGGCCGCCTGCCCACGCCGCTGTCGCCCTACAAGCGCAAGTGCTTCGGCTTGACCATTGACCCGGAGCGGCTCTCGCAAATCCGCAACGAGCGCCGGCCCGACAGCAAGTACGCGTCGCTGCTGAACTGCCGCTACGAGGTGGGCGAGGCCGAAAGCATGATGCGGCGCGAGGGCATCTCGTGGCTGAGCTCGACGCACAAGTCGATCGAGGAGATCGCCACGACCATCCTGCGCGACCTGCGGCCCGACCGGTTGATCTACTGAGGTGCGCCGGCGGCCGCTCCCGGGCCATCGCGCATCAGGCGCGCCGCGCCGACTCGTACAGGCACACCGCCGCCGCGGCGGCGACGTTCAGCGATTCCTCGCCCCCAGGCTGGGGAATGCGGGCCAGCAGCCCGCAGCGCGCCAGCAGCGCCGCGGCGACGCCCTGCCCTTCATGGCCCAGCACCCATGCGCAGGGCTGCGGCAGAGGTGCCGCGGGCAGCAGCGTCCCGGCGTGCGAACTGGTGGCCACCAGCGGCACCTGCAGGGCCGCCAATGCGTCCTCCTCCAGTCCCTCGATCAGCCGCAGCCCGAAGTGGGCACCCATGCCGGCGCGCAGCACCTTGGGCGACCACAGCGCTGCCGTGCCCTTGAGCGCCAGCACCTGCGACACGCCGAAGGCCGCGGCACTGCGCAGGATGCTGCCGACGTTGCCCGCATCTTGCAGCCGGTCCAGCACGACAGTTGCGGCCTGTGGAAGCAAGGCCGGCGCGGCGGGCGCATCGATCACGAAGCCCATCGGCGCGGGCGACTCCAGGCCGCTGAAACCCTTGAACAGCGCCGCCGGCACGAGCGCGACGCGCTGCGCCCAGGTCGCCAGCTCGCGCACGGCCTGGCGATCCCAGGCGTCCTCGTTCACGACGGCCTGCAAGGCGGCGCCACCACGCTGGCGCAGCGCGGCGCACAGGTGTTCGCCCTCGATCCACACCTGACCGGCACGCCGGTAACCGGCGCCGTCCTTCGCCAGCTTGCGCAGGCGCACGAGCAGCGGGTTGTCGCGCGAGGTGATGTACTGGGGCTCGGTCATGCGTCAGGCAGCGCCGCACGCACCGGCGCGAAGCTGCGACGGTGTTCGGGGCAGGCCCCGTGCAGGCGCAGCGCGGTCAGGTGCTCGGCCGTGGGGTAGCCCTTGTGCGCATCGAAGCCGTACTGCGGGTGCAGCGCGTGCAGGTCCAGGCAGAGGCGGTCACGGTGCACCTTGGCGAGGATGGACGCGGCCGAGATCGCCGGCACCAGCGCGTCGCCCTTGACCACCGCGGCCACCGGCATCTTCAGCGCCGGCACACGGTTGCCGTCGACGACCACACGGTGTGGCAGCAGACGCAGCGCCTCGACGGCGCGACGCATCGCCAGCAGCGTGGCCTGCAGGATGTTCAGGCGATCGATCTCCTCGGCGCTGGCGCTGGCGATGGCACAGCACAGCGCGCGGGCGCGGATCTCGTCGTAGAGCGCCTCGCGCCGGCGCGGGCTCAGCACCTTCGAATCGCCCAGGCCCTTGATCGGGTGCAACTCGTCGAGGATCACCGCCGCGGCCACCACCGGCCCGGCCAGCGGACCGCGGCCGGCCTCGTCGACGCCGGCCACCAGCCCGGGCCTGTCCCAGCCCGGGCCGAGCTGTTCAAGCCGAAAGGACTTGCGCGATGGCATCGGTGGCACAGCGCGCGGTGTCGCGGCGCAGTTCGTGGTGAAGGTCTTCGAAGCGCCGCGCCACGTCAGCGGCCCGTGCGGCATCGTCCAGCCATCGCAGCGTGGCCGCGGCCAGTGCGGCGGGCTCGCAATCGCCCTGGATGAGTTCGGGTACGACGAAGTCACGGCAGAGTATGTTGGGCAGGCCCACCCAGGGCTGGTAGCGCATGCGCTTCATCAGCTGCCAGCTGATGCCGTTCATGCGGTAGCCGATGACCATCGGCCGCTTGAACAGCGCGGCTTCCAGCGTCGCGGTGCCGCTGGCGATCAGCGTCACATCGCAGGCCGCCAGCGCGGCGTGCGAGCGGCCGTCCAGCAGTTGCAGTGGCACGCCCGGAGCGTGCTCGGCCACCAGCGGCTCGACCATGGCACGCAGCCCCGGCGCGAGCGGCAGCACGAAGCGCAGCCCCCGTCGCTGGCGATGCAGCAGCGCCACGGCCTGCAGGAAGGCGGGCGCGATGTGCTGGATCTCGGACCGTCGGCTGCCTGGGAGCACGGCGACGAGCTGCGCATCGTCGGCCAGCCCCAGCGCTGCGCGGCTCGCGGCGTGCGGCGGCACGAGAGGGATCGCGTCGGCCAGCGGGTGGCCGACAAAGGTTGCAGCGACGCCATGCGCCTGCAGCAGTGCCGGCTCGAAGGGGAAGAGGCAGAGCACGTGGTCGCAACTGGCCGCCATCTTCTTCGCGCGGCCGCCGCGCCAGGCCCAGATCGAGGGGCAGACGAAGTGCACGGTCTTGATGCCCGCGGCCTTCAGCCGCGCTTCCAGGCCGAGGTTGAAGTCGGGGGCGTCGACACCGATGAAGGCCACGGGCGGATCATGCAGCAGGCGTTCGGCCAATGCCTCCCGGATGCCCGAGATCTCGCGGTAGTGGCGCAGCACCTCGACGTAGCCGCGCACAGCCAGCTTGTCGTGCGGCCACCAGGCCTCGAAGCCGTGTTCGGCCATGCGAGGGCCTCCTATGCCCTGCGTCGTCAAGGTCGGCCAGCGTGACTTCAGTCCGCCCAGCAGCAGGCCCGCAAGCAGGTCACCCGAGGCCTCGCCGGCAACCATGGCCAAGCGCATCGGAGGCTTCAGCGCGCGATGCCGCGCGTGGACCCGGCGACGAACGTGAGCATCGCGTCGACATCGGCATCGCCGCCCTCGACCGTGCCCTCCAGCGCCGCGATCGCGTCGCGCGCCTTCTCCAGCGTCAGCCCCTCGCGGTAGAGCAGCCGGTGCATCTGCTTCACGAGCGCGATGCGCTCGCGCGAGAAGCCTCGGCGGCGCAGCCCTTCGGCGTTGAATCCGGCCACCGACAGCGGGTTGCCGGCTGCAGTCATGAAGGGCGGCACGTCCTGCGAGACGTGGCTCTGGAAGCCCAGCATTGCGTGCGCGCCCACCTTGCAGAACTGGTGGATGCCCGACAACCCGCCGACGATGGCCCAGTCGCCCACGTGCACATGGCCGGCCAGCGTGGCGTTGTTGGCCAGTACGGTGCGGCTTCCTAGCTGCACGTCGTGCGCAAGGTGAACGTAGGCCATGATCCAGTTGTGGTCGCCGACGCGGGTGATGCCTTCATCCTGCGTCGTGCCGCGGCTGAAGGTGCAGAACTGAAAAATGGTGTTGCGGTCACCGACGATCAGCTGTGTGGGCTCGCCGCGATACTTCATGTCCTGCGGCGCCAGGCCCAGGGCGGCGTGCGCGTGTATGACGTTGTCGCGGCCGATGACCGTGGGACCGTCGATGACACAGTGCGCACCGATGGTGCTGCCCTCGCCCACTTGCACGCCAGGACCGATCACCGCGTAGGGGCCAACCGTTACCGTGGCCGCCAGCTCGGCGCCGGCATCGACGATGGCGGTGGAGTGGATCCGCCTCATGTCAGGCCGCGGCCGGCGCCACCTTGCGCATCGTGCACATCAGGTCGGCCTCGGCGACGACAAAGTCATCGACCAGAGCCTGCGTCTTGTAACGGTAGATGCCGGCCTTCTGGCGCTCGATGCGCGCTTCCAGGATGAGCTGGTCGCCAGGGCCCACCGGGCGCTTGAAGCGGGCGTTGTCGATACCGGCGAAGTAGACCACCGTGTCGTCGCCCGGTTCCACACCCGCAGACTCGAAGGACAGGATGGCCGCAGCCTGCGCCAGCGCTTCCAGCATCAGCACGCCTGGCATCACCGGCCGCGCCGGGAAGTGGCCATTGAAGAAAGGCTCGTTGAAGGTGACGTTCTTCAGCGCCTTGATGCGCGCGCCCTTTTCCAGTTCGAGCACGCGGTCGACGAGCAGGAAGGGGTAACGGTGCGGCAGCTTGCGCAGGATCTGTTGGATGTCCATCGTGATCACGTCTTCTTCTCCAGCGCCCGCAGCCGTTCACGCAGGGTGTACAGGTGTCTCAAGGTGGCGGCATTCTTTTCCCACGAGGCATTGTCATCGAAGGGGAACATGCCACTGTACTGGCCCGGCTTGTGGATCGAGCGGCTGATCACCGTGGCAGCGGTGATGTGCACGTGGTCGACGATCTCGAGGTGGCCCAGGATGATGGCGCCGCCACCCGCCGTGCAATGACGACCGATGCGGGCGCTGCCGGCCACCCCCACGCAGCCGGCGAAGGCCGTGTGCGCGCCGATGCGCACGTTGTGGCCGATCTGCACCAGGTTGTCGAGCTTGACGCCGTCTTCCAGCACGGTGTCGTCGAGCGCACCCCGGTCGATGCAGGTGTTGGCGCCGATCTCGACATCGTCGCCGATGACCACGGCACCGAGCTGCTCGATCTTTTCCCAGTGCCCGCCCTGTTCGTCTTTCGCAGGCGCGAAGCCGAAGCCGTCAGCGCCGATCACGGCCCCGCTGTGCACGATGCCGCGAGCTCCGATGCAGCAACCGTCGCCCAGAACCACGCGAGGCTTGAGAACTGTGCGTTGGCCGACCATGGCGTCGACGCCGACATGTGCTTGCGCACCCACCACTGCGCCAGCCTCGATCCTGGCGCCGGCGCCGACGAACGCGATCGGCCCGACGGAAGCCTGCGGGTCTATCCAGGCACCAGGCTCGACCACTGCGCTAGGGTGGATGCCAGGTATCGGCACGCCGCGCGTCTGCGCCGCCCACCACTGCGTCAGGCGGGCGTAGGCGAGGTAGGGGTCTGCGCAAATGAGGGCCGCGCCGCGCGCCACGGCCGCGTCTCGCAAGCCAGGCCCGACGATGACGCAGCCGGCGGCCGACGCCGGCAACTGCGACTGGTAGCGCGGATTGGAGAGGAAGCATATCGTCTGCGCATCGGCCGACTCCAGCGGGCCGATACGTGAAACCGTGGCCTGCGCGTCGCCGACGAGCTCGCCGCCAAGGTGTTTGCTCAGCGCGCCGAGAGAGACCCGCACGGCGGCCGACCTCGCGGGCCCGGCTTACTTGCCGGCGCCGGCCGCAGCGTTCAGTATCCTGATCACCTTCTCGGTGATGTCGACACGCGAGCTGGCGAAGACAACCTCTTGCAGGATCAGGTCGTACTTCTCGCTGTCGAAAATCTGCTTGATGGCGCGGTTTGCGCGCTCGACCACAGCAGCCAATTCCTCATTGCGACGCTGGTTCAGGTCTTCCTGAAACTCGCGCCGTTTACGCTGCAAGTCGCGGTCTTGCTCAACGAGTTCACGCTGGCGGCGCGTGCGCTCGGTCTCCGCCAAGGTCGGGGCCTCCTTTTCCAGCTTGTCGGCCGCGGCCTTCAGCTTGCCCGTCGCATCGTTGAGCTCGCGCTCGCGCTTGCTGAACTCGGCCTCTAGCTTGGCCTGCGCGGCCTTGGCCGGATTCGCTTCTCGCAGCACGCGTTCGCTGTTGACGTAGCCGATCTTCAGTTCCTGGGCTGCGACAGGCACGGCGGTAGCAGCCGTCAGCGTGGCGATGGCAATCCAACGGGACAGGAAAGAAGCGGAGGTGCGCTGCATGGCGAACGTCTTCATCAGAAGGCAGTCCCGATCTGGAATTGGAAACGCTGGATTCTATCGTTGCGCTGCAGACGCAAGGGCTTGCCCCAGCTCAGCTTCAACGGACCGACAGGCGAGATCCACGACAAGCCAAGGCCCGCCGAGGAACGGATGGACTGCGACGTGATGGTCTCGTCCTCGCGCCACACGTTGCCGGCGTCGACGAAGGCGAAAATGCGTAGCGAACGGTCGTTGCCGGTGCCGGGCACCGGGAAGTAGAGCTCGGTGTTGAGGTTCAGGCGCTTGGCGCCACCGATGTAAGCCCCGGTGGGGTCGACGACGCCGAGTGAGTTTTGCTCGAAGGCACGTACCGTGCCCAGGCCACCGCCGTAGAAGTTCTTGAACACGGGGAAAGGCTTGCCACCCAAGCCCTTACCGAGACCGATCTCGGCATTGAAGCCCACCGACATCCTGTAGGGCAGCGGCCAGAACTCCTGGTACTGCGCGTTGGTCCGCAGATAGCGCACATCGCCAGCAATGCCCCATTCGATGTTCAGGCGCTGGTAGCGCCCGGCGGTGGGCGTGAGCACGCTGTCACGGGCGTCGCGAGCCCAGCCCAAGGTCACCGGGAATGCGTTGGTCTTGTCGCCATACAAAATGCGGTAGTTCAGGTAGGACAGCGGAATACCGATCGAGGCGCCGATCTCGGTGCGTTCGATGCCGACGCCCAGGAAGACGGTGTCGTACTCCGAGAAAGGCACGCCGAAGCGCACCGCGGCGCCTGGCGTCTTCAGGTCGTAGGTTTCACCCAGACTGTTGATGGGACGACTGGTTCGGTAGAAGACGTCAATGGCACGCGAGATGCCGTCCACCGTCCAGTAGGGGTCGACCGTGCTCACCACCAGGGTGCGGTTGTACTCGCTGGTGTTGAGCTCGATACCGAGGTAGTTGCCCGAGCCGAACGCGTTGTCCTGCTTGACCGACGCGGTGAACGTCAGCTTCTCGGCATTGGAGTAGCCCGCGCCGACGAGCAGGTTGCCGGTGGGCTTCTCGACGACATTGACGACGAGGTCGACCTGGTCGGGTGCACCCTGCACTTCCTTCGTTTCGACCTCGATGTCGTCCTTGAAGTAGCCCAGGCGCTCGACACGCTGCTTGCTCAGCTTGATCAGACCACCGTCATACCAGGCGCCTTCGAGCTGGCGGAACTCGCGCCGCACCACCTCGTCGCGCGTCTTGGTGTTGCCGGCGACGTCGATGCGCCGCACATAGACGCGGCGCTGCGGCTCGGCGCTGAACACGACCGCCACCTGCCCCGTGGCACGGTCGATCTCTGGGCGCGAGTCGATGCGTGCGAAGGCGTAGCCGTACAGGCCGAAGAGATCGGTGAAACGCTTGCCCGTCTCGGTGACGGCGTCACCGCGGTAGGGTTGGCCCGGACGAAGCAACACGAAGGCCTGGAACTCGGGCTCCTTGCCCAGGTAGTCGCCCTCCAAACGCACTGAAGTGACGGTGTAAGGCTGACCTTCCTTGATCGAGATGGCCACCGCAATCGTCTGCTTGTCGGGCGAGATGGTGACCTGGGTCGACTCGATCGCGAACTCGAGGTAGCCGCGGTTCACGTAATAGGCGCGCAGCTTCTCGAGGTCGGCGTTGAGCTTGGTCCGCGAGTAGCGGTCGGTCTTGCTGTACCAGGTGAACCAGCCCGTGGGCGTCAACTCGAACAGGTCGAGCAATGTGCGTTCGCTGAAGACCGTGGCGCCGACGATGCGGATGCCGGCGATCTTCGCCGCGTCGCCCTCAGTCATCGTGAAGGTCACGTTGACGCGATTGCGCTCCAGCGGCGTGATGGTCGTCACCACCTCGGCGCCGTAAAGGCTGCGGCTGAGGTACTGGCGCTTGATCTCCTGCTCGGCGCGGTCGACGAGAGCGCGGTCGAAGGGCAGGCCCTCGCCGATGCCGGCATCGCGCAGGCTCTTGGTCAACGGCTCCTTGTCGAACTCCTTCAGGCCAACGAAGGTGACGGCGCCGATGATCGAGCGCTCGTCGACGATGATGATCGCGACCTCGCCTTCGATGTCGATGCGCACGTCCTTGAACAGGCCCGTGGTGAACAGCGCACGCAGCGCGGCCGAGCCCTTGTCGTCGGTGTAGGTGTCGCCGATGCGGAAGGGCAGCGCCGCGAAAACGGTGCCCGGGTCGGTGCGCTGAAGCCCCTCGACACGGATGTCCTTGAGCACGAAGGGCGTGACGGCCCGCGCGGCAGGCGCCGCGACAACGCAGGCAACTGCAATGACACAGGCCGCGGCAGGACTGAACCGGCCGACAGGCCCGAACGGAGGAACAGGAAACATGGGATTCAGTGCAGGCCCAGCAGGCGGGCAACGTCGTTGAAGAGGGCGACCGACATCATCATCAACAGCACGACGATGCCGCCGCGTTGCAGCCGCGCCAACCAGAGGTCGGAAACGGGGCGGCCGGTGACGCCCTCGAAAATGTAATACATGAGGTGACCCCCATCGAGCATCGGCAGCGGCAGGAGGTTCAGCACGCCCAGGCTGACGCTGACCAGCGCCAGGAAACCGAGGTAGTAGGCGAGGCCCTGGTTGACCGACTGGCCGGCGTAATCAGCAATGGTCAGCGGGCCGCTGAGGTTCTTCAGCGAGGCTTCGCCAATGAGCATGCGGCCGATCATCTTCACGGTCAGCACCGAGATGTCCCAGGTGCGCACCACGCCCTGCCAAAGGCCTTCGAAGAGACCATGACGCACCGTCTCCATCACCGGCGGCTGGCCAGGGGCGGCGTCGATGCGGCCAAAGGTCTGGCCCCCCTCGCTCATGACACGCGGCGTGACCCCGATCTCGATCGTGCGGCCGGCACGTTCGACCAACCAGCGTTGGGCCAGCGGCTGGCCGTCGCGCAGGCTGCCGCGCACCCGTTCGACCACGGTCTGCGCGTCGACGATGGCCACGCCATCGATGCTCAGCACACGGTCACCGCTGCGCAGGCCTGCCAGCGCGGCCGGGCCGCCGGCCTTGACCTCGCCGAGCACAGGCTCCCGCCAGGGACCACCCAGGCCGATGCGCTTCGAAAGCCCGGCATCGACCTCGCCAGGCTCGATACCGTTCAGGTCGATGCGCAGCGTGCGTGAGCCGCGGCCGTCGCGGTCGGTCACCTGCAGTTGCACCGGCTTGCGCTGCAGTACGGCCTGAGTCAGTTCCCAGCGCAGGTCGGTGAGCGAACGCAGGTCCTGCCAGTCGTCGCCGTCGTGCGCCAATGCGCGCACCCAGTCGCCGGCGCGCAGCCCGGCGCGTTCGGCCGCGCTGCCGGCCACCGGCGGACCGAGCAGGGCCTTGGGTTCCTGGATCCCGATCCAGTGCGCGGCGGCGTACAGCAGCACCGCCAGCCCCAGGTTGGCCAGTGGCCCGGCCGAGACGATGGCCGCTCTCTGCCACAGCGTCTTGCGGTTGAAGGCGCGGCTGACATCGCCCGGCGCCACCGGCGCCTCGCGCTCGTCGAGCATGCGCACGTAACCGCCCAGCGGCAGCGAACAGACCACGAACTCGGTGGCGTCGGGGCCACTCTGGCGGCGCCACAGCACACGCCCGAAGCCGACCGAAAAACGCAGCACCTTCACGCCGCAAGCCACGGCAACGCGGTAATGCCCGTACTCGTGGATGACGACCAGGATGCCCAGCGTCAGCAGGAAGGCCAGCACGGTGGTGATCACGCCGCCAGCTCCTGCATCACTTCACGCGCCACGGCGCGAGCCCGCGTATCGAGTTCGATCAAGTCTTCCAGGCTGTGGTCAGGGCTCAGGCGGGGCTCCAGGCGTTCGATGGTTCGGGCATTCAGCGTGTGAATCGCCGTGAAGGAGATCGTTCCGTCGAGGAAGGCCGCCACCGCCACTTCGTTGGCGGCGTTCAGCACCGCGGTGGTGCCGGCGGGGGCGCGCAGCGCTTCCCAGGCCAGTTGAAGACCAGGGAAGCGGCGAGGGTCGGGCGGTTCGAAGGTGAAACCCTGGCCAAGTTGCAGGAAGTCCAGGCGCGGTGCGCCCGACTCGATGCGCTCGGGGAACGAGAGCCCATATGCAATCGGCACCTTCATGTCGGGCGTGCCCAGCTGCGCGAGCACGCTGCCGTCGCGGCAGACCACCATCGAATGGATGATGCTCTGCGGGTGGATGACCACGCGAATCTCCTCCGGCGCCAGGTCGAAGAGCCAGCGCGCCTCGATGACCTCGAGCGCCTTGTTCATCATCGTCGCCGAGTCGACCGAGATCTTTCGGCCCATCACCCAATTCGGGTGCGCCACGGCTTGCGCCGGCGTCACTTCATGCAGCGTATCGGGGTCGTGGTGGCGGAAGGGCCCGCCGCTGGCGGTGAGGATGATGTGGTCGATGCGCCGCGCCCAGGCGCTGCGGTCCTCGGGCAGGCACTGGAAGATGGCCGAGTGTTCGCTGTCGATGGGCAGCAACGTGGCGCCGCCCTCCGCCACCGCGCGCATAAAGAGCTCCCCACCGACCACCAGTGCTTCCTTGTTCGCCAGCAGCAGGCGCTTGCCGGCGCGGGCCGCGGCCATGCAGGGCGGCAGGCCGGCAGCGCCAACGATGGAGGCCATGACGCTGTCGACGTCGTCTGCAGCCGCCAGTTCGCAAATCGCCTGCGCGCCTACCTGCACCTCGGTGTCGCTGCCGGCGGCACGCAACGCGGTGCGCACTTCGGCTGCGCGCTCGGGTGTTGGCACCACGACCACACGCGGCCGGAACTGCAGGCTTTGCTGAACGAGCAGGTCGACACGCTGGTAGGACGTGAGACCGACGATGTCGAAGCGTTCGGGGTGGCGTGCCACCACGTCCAGCGTACTCGTGCCCACCGAGCCGGTGGAGCCCAGGATGGCCAGGCGCTGGCGAGGCGAGCTCATCGCAGTGCCCCCAGCGCCGTCAGCGCCAGGGCTGCGGGCAGCACCGGCAACAATGCATCGACGCGGTCGAGCACACCACCGTGGCCCGGCAGCAGGCGGCTGCTGTCCTTGGCACCGGCGGCACGCTTGACGAGCGATTCGACGAGGTCACCGGCCACACTCAGGCCGCACAGCAGCAGCACGCCGAGCCCCAGCCCGGCCACGCCCAGCGAAGACAGCAGGCGGCTGTAGACGCTGGGGCCGTCGACGTTGAAGTTGCCATCGAGCCAGACCCAAAACAGCGACAGCAGCACGACGCCGGCGATGCCGGACCAGACACCCTCCCAGCTCTTGCCCGGGCTGATGCTGGGCGCCAGCTTGCGTCGCCCGAAGGCACGGCCGCCGAAGTACGCGGCCACGTCGGCCATCCAGACCAGGCAAAGCACCGAAAGCATGTAATTGACGCCGATCGAGCGAGCCTGCGCCAACGCCAGCCATGCGGCCCACAACACCAACAGGCCCAGGGCCCAGCGAGCCGAGCGTGGCAGCTGCGGCCAGGCCGCCGGGCCACTGCGCAATGCCATGGCGGCGCCGGCGAGCCACAACACGATGGCTGCAAACCAAAGCGCGGCCGGGGCATCTGTCGTCCAGCCGGCAGCCAGCGCCGCTGCGCCACCGAGCGCCACAGCGGCGCTCATGCCCAGCGAAGGCAGCTGGCCCGCCTGGTTCAGGCGCCCCCATTCCCATCCGGCGGCGGACAGCAGCGCCAGGGTCAGAAGCGCAAAGGGCCAGGTGCTGGAAGCCAGCAGCGAACCGAGCAACAGAACCACGAGCACGAGGGCGGTGATGACACGCTGTCGCAGCATCCCGTCAAGCGCCTTCGGGCACGACTTGGTTGGGCCGGATCGACCCGAAACGCCGGTCGCGCTGGGCGTAGGCCAGCAGCGCGGCATCGATCTCGGCCGCACCGAAATCGGGCCACAGGCATTCGGTGAAGAAGAGTTCGGAGTACGCGGCCTGCCAGAGCAGGAAGTTGCTGATGCGCATCTCACCGCCCGTACGGATGAACAGATCGGGGTCGGGCGCGAAGCTCAAGGCCATGTGCCTGGCCAACCACGCCTCGTCGACCTGCTCCGGCGCAAGGCCCTCGGCCACGGCGCGCCGGCAAGCCTGCACCACGTCCCATCGGCCCCCGTAATTGAACGCCACGCTGAGCGTGATGCGGTGGTTGTCCTTCGTCAGCTGCTCGGCGTGCTCCCATGCCTTGCGCAGTTTGTCCGACACCGCCGAGCGGTCACCGACGATACGGATACGTACGCCGTCGCCCGCCAGCTTGGTGAGGTACTTGGACACTGCCACCAGCACCAGGCTCATCAGGCCCGAAACCTCTTCTGAAGGCCGCTTCCAGTTCTCTGACGAAAACGCGAAGACGGTCAGGTACTGCACGCCGCGGTCGGCAAACGCATTGACCGCACGCACCAGTGCGTCGACGCCCTGTTTGTGGCCGAAGAAGCGCGGCATGAAACGCTGACGCGCCCAGCGACCGTTGCCGTCCATCACCAGCGCCACATGGCGGGGCACGGCGGCGGTCGCGTCGTCAGGCAGCTGGGCCACCGGTGCGGCAACTGTAGCGAGGGAAAGATCGGTCATGGGCGAGGCGCGGTCAGGGGCGCGTTCAGACAGCCATCACTTCCGCTTCCTTGCCCTGCACCAGGCGGTCGATCTCGGCGATGGTGCGGTCGGTCATGCGTTGCACCTCGTCCTGCGCTCGGTGCTCGTCGTCTTCGGGCACTTCCTTGTCCTTGAGAAGCTTCTTCAGGTGCTCATTGGCGTCGCGGCGAATGCTGCGCACCGCGATCTTGGCTTCCTCGCCGGCGTGGCGAACGACCTTGGTGAGCTCCTTGCGGCGCTCTTCGGTCAGGGCAGGCATGGGCACGCGCAGCAAATCACCCTGCGCTGCGGGGTTGAGACCAAGGTCGGACTCGCGGATGGCCCTCTCGATCTTCGGCCCCATGCCCTTCTCCCACGGCTGCACGCTGATCGTGCGCGCGTCGAGCAGCGTCACGTTGGCCACCTGGCTGATGGGCACCATCGAGCCGTAGTAGTCGACGTGCACCTGGTCGAGCAAGCCCGGGTGAGCGCGACCGGTGCGGATCTTGTGCAGTTCGTGCTTGAAGGCCTCGACGGACTTGCCCATCTTGGCTTCGGCGGTCTTCTTGATGTCCTGAATGATCATGACCGAGGAAACTCCTCAAACGTGAACCAACGTGCCTTCGTCTTCGCCCATCACCACCCGCTTCAGTGCACCGGCCTTGAAGATGCTGAACACCTTGATCGGCAGCTTCTGGTCGCGGCACAGCGCGAAGGCGGTGGCGTCCAGCACCTGGAGGTTGCGGGCAATGGCCTCGTCGAAGCTGATGCTGGCGTAGCGCGTAGCGGTGGGGTCCTTCTTGGGGTCGGCGGTGTAGACGCCGTCGACCTTGGTGGCCTTCAGCACCACCTGGGCGCCGATCTCGGCGCCGCGCAGGGCCGCCGCGGTATCGGTTGTGAAGAACGGGTTGCCGGTGCCGGCGGCGAAAACCACCACCTTGCCCTCTTCCAGGTACTGCAGCGCCTTCGGGCGCACATAGGGCTCGACCACCTGGTCGATGGCGATGGCCGACATCACGCGGGCCGTCATGCCTTCCTGGCGCATCGTGTCGGCCAGCGCCAGCGCATTCATCACGGTGGCAAGCATGCCCATGTAGTCGGCGGTGGCGCGATCCATGCCCACCGAGCCGCCGGCCACGCCGCGGAAAATGTTGCCGCCGCCGATGACCACGGCAACCTCGCAGCCCAGCTGCGTCACTTCCTGCACTTCGCGCACCATGCGCACGATGGTGGCGCGGTTGATGCCGTAGGCGTCGTCGCCCATCAGGGCTTCGCCCGACAGCTTGAGCAGGATGCGCTTGTAGGCCGGCATCAGTACAACTCCCCTGGCAAAGCTTGCAGTGTAAGTCGGGCCGACAGCACGCCGGCCCGCTCCGCGGACGTCTTTGCGTCCGGTTTCACTGCGCCTTCGCAGCCGCCACCTGCGCCGCCACTTCGGCGGCAAAGTCGTCGACCTTCTTCTCGATGCCCTCGCCCACCACGTAAAGCGAGAAGCCGGCGACCTTCGTCGACTTTTCCTTCAGCATCTGCTCGACCGTCTGCTTGTCGTTCTTGACGAAGGTCTGGTTCAGCAGCGAGACCTCCTTCAGGAACTTGGCCACCGAGCCGTCGACCATCTTGGCCACGATTTCGGCCGGCTTGCCGCTCTCGGCGGCCTTCTCGGCGGCGACACGGCGCTCGACCTCGATCAGATCGGCCGGCACGTCACTGGTGGCCAGCGCCTTTGGCTTCATCGCGGCCACGTGCATGGCCACATCCTTGGCAGCCACGCCGTCCCCGGTGTATTCGACGATGACGCCGATGCGCGTGCCGTGCAGGTAGCTGGCGAGTGCGCCGCCGCCAGCATATCGCTTGAAGCGGCGGATGGCCATGTTCTCGCCAATCTTGCCAATCAGGCCCTTGCGCACGTCTTCCACCGTCGGCCCAAAGCCGTCTTGCGACAGCGGCAGCGCCGATAGCGCGGCCAGGTCGGACGGGTTGCGCTCGGCGATCAGGGTCGCCACCGCCTTGGCGAAGGCCAGGAAGGAGTCGTTCTTGGTGACGAAGTCAGTTTCGCAGTTGACTTCGACCATCGCGCCGACCGTGCCGCTGACCGCCGCGGTGATCACGCCCTCGGCGGTGACGCGGGCGGCGGCCTTGCCGGCCTTGCTGCCGAGCTTGACGCGCAGGATCTCTTCGGCGCGCGCCATGTCGCCATCGGCCTCGGTCAGCGCCTTCTTGCATTCCATCATCGGCGCGTCGGTCTTGGCGCGCAACTCGGCCACCATGCTTGCAGTAATTGCGGGCATCGTCATCTCCAGTGAATTTGGGTTGGCGCCCGGCGCGAGGCGGCCGGGCGGCAAGCGCAGCGCCGCACCAGACAGGCGCAGCGCGGCGGAGTCAGCCAGTCAGGCTTCCTCGTTGACTTCGACGAACTCGTCACCGGCGGCCGAGATGGCCTGAACGACTTCGTTCGTGGCGTTGGCGCGGCCTTCGAGCACGGCGTCGGCCACCGCCTTGGCGTACAGCGCCACGGCCTTGGCCGAGTCGTCGTTTCCAGGAATGACATAGTCGATGCCGATCGGCGAGTGGTTGGTGTCGACGATACCGATCACCGGGATGCCCAGCTTCTTGGCTTCGAGCACGGCGATCTTGTGGTAGCCGACGTCGATGACGAACATGGCATCGGGAAGTGCAGCCATGTCCTGGATGCCGCCAATGTCCTTCTCGAGCTTGGTCAGCTCGCGCTCGAACATCAGGCCCTCCTTCTTGATCATCATCTCGGTGCCGGCTTCCTTGGTCGCCTGCATGTCCTTGAGCTTCTTCAGCGAACCCTTGACGGTCTTGAAGTTGGTCATCATGCCGCCGAGCCAGCGCTGGTCGACGTAGGGCATGCCGCAACGCTGGGCTTCCAGCGCGATGACCTCGCGCGCCTGACGCTTGGTGCCGATCATCAGGATGGTGCCGCGGCGTGAGGCGAGCTGGCGGATGAACTTCATCGCATCCTCGAAGAGCGGCTGCGTCTTCTCGAGATTGATGATGTGGATCTTGTTGCGATGGCCGTAGATATACGGCGCCATCTTGGGATTCCAGAAGCGCGTTTGGTGCCCGAAGTGGACGCCGGCTTCCAGCATTTCACGCATGGAGACAGTCATGGAAGGTCCTAAGGTTGTGTCTAGAATCCCGGCGCTTGATCACCGGCAGCGGCAACCATGTTTCATGGGTTGCACATCCGCTCGGTGACACCTTGGTTGAACCGGGTTCGCGATTTGCCTGCCTCGTGCAACCTGCAACGAGGCAAACCGAATGAGTTTAGCACGCGCGGCCCAGCTGAGCGCCCTGTCCGAGGCCCCTCGCCACCTGACGCCGATCAGCCCACGGCAGGGGCACTGAACTTGCGAATCGTCATCGTCGGCGCAGGCATCGTCGGCGTCACCACGGCCTACGAGCTGGCGCTTCAGGGCCACGAGGTCACGGTCTACGAGCGTCGTGGCAGCGTGGCCTCGGAGGCCAGCTTCGCTAACGGCGGGCTGCTGGCGCCCGGCCTCGTGGCGCCCTCTGCGGCACCGGGCATGCCTTGGCAGGTGGCGCGCCAGCTCTTCGGCAGCCACGCGCGGCTGCGGCCCGGCGGCATCGATGCACTGGCGCAGCTGCCCTGGCTTTGGCGATGGTGGCGCGCCTCCCGGGCGCGCGTGCACGGCCCCAACCGCATGGCCATGCACCGGCTGGCGCAGTTCAGCGCTGCGCGCATGCAGGAGCTCACGCGCTGCCTGAACCTCGAGTTCGAGCAGACGCCCGGTGTCGTGATGCTGCTGCGCGGTGAACGCGAGCTGAAGGCGGTGCAAGGCAGCCTGGCGCTGTTGCGCGACTGGGGCGTGCCGCATCACGTCGTCGACGCCGCGCGATGCCGCGAGCTGGAGCCCGGCCTAAACGAAGGCACCTCGCTGCATGCGGCCGTGCACCTGCCGCAGGACGGCGCGGGCAACTGCCGCCAGTTTGCGCATCTGCTCAAGGCCGAGGCGCAGCGCCTGGGCGCGCGCTTCCGATTCCACACCGCCGCGCGCGCCCTGGGCGCAGGCACGGCACCCACGGTGGCATTGGACAACGGAGTGACCGTGCCCTGCGACGCCGTCGTCGTCTGCGCCGGCGTCAGCGCGCGCACGCTGCTGGCCGGCGTGGGGGTGCGCTTGCCGTTGGCGGCCGTGCACGGCACCTCGGTCACTGCGCCGCTGCGACATCTTGACGGCTTGGACGCACCCGGACCGCGTGGCGCATTGACCGACGAACGTCACCAGATCGCCATCACGCGCCTGGGCCATCGTGTACGCGTGACCGGGGGCGCTGAGATCGGCGGTGAGCCGTCACGGCTCGAACCCGCTGCGCTGCGCCGGCTCTACCGGGTGCTCGACGACTGGTTCCCTGGAGCCGTCCTGGCGCGCGAGGCACAGCACTGGAAGGGTGCGCAGCCTATGTTGCCCGACGGCCCGCCCGTGCTCGGCGAGAGCGGCGCACCCGGTATCTGGGTCAACCTCGGGCATGGCGCCAGCGGCTGGGCCCTGGCCTGCGGCTCGGCGCGCGTGCTGACCGAACGCTTGTCGGGGCGCGACGCGCCTCTGGACATGGCCGGGTTGACGGTGGCGCGCCTGCGCGGCTGAGTGCATGTGCGGCCCGCGGCGGCGCGACAATAGCTGCATGCGTGCACCGCCTATTCGCATCACCGCGGACCAGCGGTCCTGGCCGTTGCATGGCGCCGCGGCGTCGCGGCAGGCCGAGCAGTTGGCGTTGGCCTTGCACCGACCGCATGCCCTGATGGAAGCCGCCGGCTTGGCCGTGGCGCGGCTGGCGACCGCTTTGGCGCCGCACGCCCGGCGTGTGCAGGTCTGGGCCGGCCCGGGCAACAACGGCGGCGACGGGCTCGTCGCCGCACGCCATCTGCATGCCGCCGGGCGGGCCGTGCAGGTATCCCTGCCGGTCGAGGCCACGGCCCAACCTGCCGATGCGGCCGAGGCGCTGGCACAGGCACGTGCCGCCGGGGTGTCCATTGCGCAAGGCACCGAAACGGAACCGGCGGATCTGATCATCGACGCGTTGCTCGGCGTGGGCACATGGCGCGCACCGGTGGGCGACATGGCCCAGGCCATCGCTGCGATCAACAACACAGGCAAACCGGTGCTTGCCGTCGATCTGCCGTCAGGCCTGCATCCCGACACCGGCATGCCGCTGGGCGAGCACGCCGTGCGCGCCCATGCCACGCTGGCACTGCTGAGCCTGAAGCCCGGCTGTTTCACTGGCCGCGGACGCGACCATGCCGGCGCGGTCTGGTTCGACGACCTGGGTGCCGACGCCGGTGCGCCCAACGCCTGGCTGACGGGCAAGCCGGTCCTGCCGGCGCCCTTGCATGCCAGCCACAAGGGCAGCAGGGGCGACGTGGTGGTGGTGGGTGGAGCTGCGGGCATGGTTGGCGCGGCCTGGCTGGCGGCCCGGGCCGCACTGGCCGCCGGTGCGGGCCGCGTCTATTGCAGCCCGTTGGACGAGACGACCAGCCTGCTCGACGGCCGGCAGCCGGCACTGATGGGACGGCGTGCCTGGTGGACGGCCACGCCCGAGGTGCTGGCCAGCGCGACGGTTGCCTGCGGCTGCGGCGGCGGCGACGCCGTGCGCGCCGTGCTGCCTGCCCTGCTGTCGAATGTGCAGCGCCTGCTGCTCGACGCCGATGCGCTGAACGCCATAGCAGCCGACAGCATGCTGCAGCACTTGCTTCGGCAGCGCGCCGCGCGCGGGCGCCCGACGCTTCTGACGCCGCACCCGCTGGAAGCCGCGCGGCTGCTGCGATACACCAGCGCCGAGGTGCAGGCCGACCGTGTGACCGCCACCGCTGGGCTGGCGGCGCAGTACGCCTGTACGGTGCTGCTGAAGGGCTCGGGCACGGTAATGGCGGCGCCGGGTGAACTGCCGCGAATCAACGCCACGGGCAACGCCACGCTGGCTACTGCGGGCAGCGGAGACGTGCTGGCCGGCTGGGCTGCCGGCCTGTGGGCGCAACACCCCGACGAGAGCGCGCTGAACATCGCCACCATCGCCGCGTGGCAACACGGCCGTGCCGCGGACCTGTGGCCGGCAGCGGCGCGCGGCGCGCCGCTGCGTGCAGACGCGCTCGTCGAGGTGCTGGCCCAGCACGCCTTCGGCTGACGGCGCGCCGCAGCCTCAGCGCCGCGTACGCGGCTTGGGCGACGGCCTTTGCGGGCCGGGCTTGCGTGAACGGCGGGCCGCCTCGCCCGCCGACTTGCCAGGCACCGAACCCGCGCCGGCACTCCGGGAGGCCCCTTTCAGCACCCGCGTGGCGGCCTTGACGCTGCGGTCGGTCTCGCGTACCGCGGCCAGCTTGGCCACCACACCGGCGCCAATCGGCAGCGACTTGGCCTTTTCGCCACGCGCCAGCGGGCGCTCGCCTTCGCCCTCACGCACCATCCGGAAGTCGATCTTGCGGCCGTCCAGGTCGACGCGGCTAACCTGCACCCGAACGCGCGCTCCCACCGCGTAACGGATGCCCGTGCGTTCGCCGCGCAGTTCGCCGCGCGCTTCGTCGTAGCGATAGTACTCGCCGCCCAGTTCGGTAATGTGCACCAAGCCCTCGACGTACAGACCGTCCAGCGTGACGAAGAGGCCGAAGCTGGTCAAGGCGCTAACGGTACCCGAGAACTCCTCGCCCAGGTGCTCGCGCATGTAGCGGCACTTCAGCCAGGCCTCGACGTCCTTGCTGGCCTCGTCGGCGCGCCGTTCGTTGGCACTGCAGTGGCCGCCGGCGGCTTCCCAGAGTGCCATCTCCTGAGACATCGGCTTGGCAGCCTTGGCCACCTTGCCGCCTCGGCGCAGCTCGGGCGTGCGTGTCTTCGCGTTGGCCAACAAGTGGTAGCGCTTGCCGGACAGCACCGCCTTGATGACACGGTGCACCAGCAGGTCGGGATAGCGCCGGATCGGGCTGGTGAAGTGCGTGTATGCCGGGTAGGCCAGGCCGAAGTGGCCGCTGTTGTGCACCGTGTAGATGGCCTGCTGCATCGAGCGCAGCAGCAGCGTGTGGATCTGCTGCGCATCGGGCCGGCCGTGCACCGACTGCGCAATGGCCTGGATCTCGTGCGGCGTGGGCTCGTCGCTCAAGTGCATGCCCACGCCCAACGCCTTGAGCATGGCTTGCAGCGAGAGGCGCTTCTCGGGGGTCGGGCCCTCGTGCACACGGAAGAGGCTGGCGTGTTCTGCGCTCTCGATGAACTCGGCTGCGCAGACATTGGCCGCCAGCATCGTCTCTTCAATCAGCCTGTGCGCCTCGTTTCGCGTACGCGGCACGATCTTCTCGATGCGGCCGCTTTCGTCGCAGACGATCTGCGTCTCGGTGGTCTCGAAGTCGACCGCACCACGCTTGGCGCGCTGCTTGAGCAGCGCACGGTAAACCTCGTGAAGGTGCAGCAGGTGCGGCACCAAGTCATCGCGGCGTTGCGCTTCGGGACCGCGCGTGTTGGCCAGCACTGCGGCCACCTCGGTGTAGGTGAGCCGCGCGTGTGAACGGATGACCGCCGGGTAGAACTGGAAGGCGTCGATGCGGCCTTCGGTGTCGACCAGCATGTCGCAGACCATGCTCAGGCGCTCGACGTCGGGGTTCAGCGAGCACAGGCCGTTGCTCAGCTTCTCGGGCAGCATGGGGATCACGCGGCGCGGGAAGTAGACCGAGGTGGCACGTTCGTAGGCGTCCTCGTCGAGCGGCTCGCCGGGCTTCACGTAGTGGCTGACGTCGGCGATGGCGACGATGAGCCGCCAGCCCTCGAACGCCGTCTTGCCGCGGCCGCGCTTGAAGGGTTCGGCGTAGACGGCGTCGTCGAAGTCGCGCGCGTCCTCGCCGTCGATGGTGACCAGCGCCACGTCGCTGAGATCGACGCGGTGCTTGCGGTCGACCGGGCGCAGCTTGTCGGGCAGCGCCGCGGCCTGCGCCAGGGTCTCCGGACTGAACTGGTGCGGCACCTCGTACTTGCGCACCGCGATCTCGATCTCCATGCCAGAGTCGTCGATCTCGCCCAGCACCTCGGCCACGCGGCCCACCGGCTGCGAGTGCAGCGAGGGTGGCTCGGTCAACTCGACCGACACCACCTGCCCCACCGCGGCATTGGCAGTGGCGTTCTTGGGGATCAGGATGTCCTGACCGTAGCGGCTGTCTTCGGGTGCCACCAGCCACTGCCCGCCTTCGTGCAGCAGGCGGCCGATGATGGGCGTCTTGCGGCGCTCCAGGATGTCGAGCACGCGGCCCTCGGGCCGGCCCTTGCGGTCGTAGCGCAGCACACGCACGCGAACGCGGTCCTTGTGCAGCACGCTGCGCATCTCCTGCGGCGCGAGGTAGATGGCGGGGTCGCCGTTGTCGGGAATGACGAACCCATGACCGTCGCGATGGCCTTCGATGCGGCCTTCGAATTCGCCCATCAGGGCGGGGCCTGCGACGGACGGGCTTGAGGTCTTGTTTTCTTTGATGGTATATTCCTAAGTTCCTGAGAGCCCAGATGGCGGAATTGGTAGACGCACTAGTTTCAGGTACTAGCGCTTAACGGCGTGGAGGTTCGAGTCCTCTTCTGGGCACCACGATTGAATGATCCGCAAAGCCCGCGTGTTGAAAGACACGCGGGCTTTGTCGTTCTCAGACCGTGAACTTCTTCACCAGCGCGTCGGGTCGGAGGTTGTCGTACTCCTCGAAGGGCTGGTGGATCCACGGGCTGGTGGGCAAGGTCTCGACGAAGTAGTCGGGGATGTAGGTCGACACGCCTTTCACCCAGATGACAGCGGCGCGCAGTTCGCTGATGGACGGCATGCCGCGCAGGCGATCGACCACGGCGCGCAGGGTGATGCCGGTGTCGGCCAGGTCGTCGATCAGCAGCACGCGCCCGGCCAGTTCGCCCTTGGGCATGGTGATGTACTTGGCCAGGTCGAGACGGCCCTGGATGGTGCCGGCCTCGGCACGGTAGCTGCTGGTCGACATGATCGCCAGCGGCTTGTCGAAGACGCGCGAGAGGATGTCGCCCGGCCGCATGCCGCCGCGCGCCAGGCAAAGGATCTGGTCGAACTGCCAGCCGGAATCGTGCACCTTGAGTGCCAGCTTCTCGGTGAGCAAGTTGTACTCGTCCCATGACACGTACAAGTGCTTGCCGTCGTCGGTGAGCATGCGGGGAACCTCCTCTGGGGTGTCTGGAAGCCGGCGCCCACGCTCAGGCTCGGAACGGGTGGCGCAGCAAGATGGTGTGCACGCGGTCGGGGCCCGTCGACACCATGTCGATAGGCGCGCCGATGAGCCCCTGCATGCGCTCCAGGTAGCGCTTGGCGTTGACCGGCAGCTGCTCCCAGTTGGTGAGGCCGGCGGTGGTGTCGCTCCAGCCCGGTAGCGTCTCGTAGACGGGCTCGCACGCCGCGATCTCGTCGGGGTCCATCGGCAGGATGTCGAGCACCCGTTCGCCCAGCCTGTAGCCGGTGCAGATGTTGATCTCGGGCAGACCGTCGAGCACGTCGAGCTTGGTGATGCACAGGCCCGAGACACCGTTGATGATGATGCTGCGCTTGAGTGCGGCAGCGTCCAGCCAGCCGCACCGGCGGGCACGGCCGGTGACGGTGCCGCGCTCCTGGCCGACGGTAGACAGGTGGTGACCGACGCCGCCCGGCGCGTCGATGTCGAGTTCCGTCGGAAACGGCCCGCCACCGACGCGCGTGGTGTAGGCCTTGGTGATACCCAGGATGTAGTGCAGCATGCCCGGGCCCACGCCCGAGCCGGCGGCCGCGTTGCCGGCGACGCAGTTGCTCGAGGTCACGTAGGGGTAGGTACCGTGGTCGATGTCGAGCAGCGTGCCCTGCGCACCTTCGAAGAGCAGGTTCTGGCCGGCCAGGTGCGCCTGGTGCAGGCGGTAACCGACGTCGGCCATCAGCGTGCGCAACTGCTCGGCGGCCTGCATCGCGCCGTCGAGCATGGGCCGCCAGTCCAGCGCGGCACCGCCCAGGTAAGCGAGCTCGGTGTTGTGCAGTTCCACCAGCTCACGCAGCTTGGCCTCGAAGCGTGCCGGGTGCTTCAGGTCCTGCACGCGCAATGCACGGCGCGCCACCTTGTCCTCGTAGGCCGGGCCGATGCCCTTGCCCGTGGTGCCGATCTTGCCGCTGCCGCTGCTCTCGCGGCGGCCTTCGCGGGTGCGGTCGAGTTCGACGTGGAAGGGCAGGATCAGAGGGCAGGCCTCCGACAGGAAGAGCCGCGAGCGCACATCGATGCCCAGCGCCTCGATGCGTTCGATCTCGCCCAGCATGTGCGCCGGGTCGACGACGACACCGTTGCCGATGTAGCAGGCCACGCCCTCGCGCATCACGCCCGAGGGGATGAGTTGCAGCGCCGTCTTGCGGCCCGCGATGACCAGCGTGTGACCCGCGTTGTGGCCGCCCTGGAAGCGCACCACGCCCTGTGCGTGGTCGGTCATCCAGTCGACGATCTTGCCCTTGCCCTCGTCACCCCACTGGGTGCCGACGACGACCACGTTGCGGCCCGGTGTCGGTCGGATGGCTGCTTGCATGCTCGGAGCTTTCTTCAGGATTCAGAGGACGGTGGGGGACGGCAGCGCGTGCAGCAGCCAGCGCCCCCCTTCCTTCACCAGTTCGCGGTCGCAGTCGAAGACCTGCGCTTCCAAGTCATGGCCCGGCAGCATGGCCACCACGGTTTCGCCGGCCTCGCGCAGGCGGCGCACGGCCGCACGCAGCTCCGGGTCTTCGCCCCAGGGCGCGCGGACGGCCGAAGGCAGCGGCGAGGCACACGCCACTTCGGCAAGCGCCTTGAGGTCAAGGCTGAAGCCGACCGCAGGCCGGTTGCGGCCGAACACGGCACCCACCTCGTCGTAGCGGCCGCCGCGCGCCAGCGCGTCGCTGCTGCCGGCGCCGTAAACGGCAAAGCGCGCACCGCTGTAGTAGGCGTAGCCGCTCATGTCCGAAAGGTCGAAGCCGATGCGCAGTGCGGGAAAGGCTGCACGCAGGTGCGTGGCCAACCACTGCAACTGGTCGAGCGCCTCGCGCACGAGCGGGCGTTGGGGCAGCGCCGCGCGCGCGGCGTCCAGCACCTCGTCGCCGCCGTAAAGCCGCAGCAGCGCGCGCAAGGCACCGCTCGCCTCGGCCGGTGCATGCTGCGTCAGCGCATCCAGCGCCGGCGCGTCCTTTTCGGACAGCGCCTGCACCACGTCCTGCAACTGCATCGCGTCCATCGGCACACCGGCCAGCACGCCGCGCAGCACGCGCGCGTCGGCCAGGTCGATGACGAGCGCGCCGGCACGCGCCTCGGTCAGGCAGTCCACCGCCAGCTCGGCGGCTTCCAGGTCGGCCTCGAGGCCGGCGTGGCCGAAGATCTCGGCACCGAACTGGAGCGGCTCACGTGTGGCCGACAGGCCCGCCGGGCGGGTGTGCAGCACCGGGCCGCAGTAGCACAGGCGCGTCACGCCTTCGCGGTTGAGCAGGTGAGCGTCGATGCGCGCGGCCTGTGGCGTGGTATCGGCGCGCACGCCAAGCATGCGACCGCTGAGCTGGTCGACGAGCTTGAATGTGCGCAGGTCGAGTTCATGCCCGGTGCCCGACAGCAGCGACTCCAGGTGTTCGAGCAGCGGCGGCATCACGAGCTCGAAACCGTAGCCGCGAGCCCGGTCGAGCAGCGCCCGGCGCAGGTCTTCGACGCGCCGCGCCTGGACCGGCAGGACGTCGGCGATGTGCTCTGGCAGCAGCCAAGCAGAGAGCATGGAATGCACCGGTGTTGAAACCGGCATTGTACCGGCGGGCCTGCCACTCACTGCCGGTGGCAAACGGTGGCTCAACGCCAGATGAGCAGCAGCAGCAGGCCGATGACCATGCTGGTCAGGCCGATGAAACGGATCTGGCCATCGGACATCTTCGTTGCACGCTCGAAGGCCGCACGCCATGCGCCGGGGCTCAGGAAGGGCAGCAGCCCCTCGAAGACCAGCATCAGTGCCAGTGCGCCCAGCAGCAGGTCGCCCATCGTCCGGCTGGCCGCCTCGCGCGCCGGTCTACTTGCGCGCCGGCGCCGGCGCCGCGCCACCGCCGCGCATGGCGCGGAAGAAGTCGCTGCTGGGGTCGAGCACCATCATGTCGCCCTTGTTGCGGAAGGTCGCGCGGTAGGCTTCGAGGCTGCGGTAGAACTGAGCGAACTGAGGGTCGCGGCCGAAGGCCTCGGCGTAGAGCGCCGATGACTTCGCGTCGCCCTCGCCCTTGGTCTTCTGTGCGTCGCGGTAGGCCTCCGCGATGATCACCTCACGCTGGCGATCGGCATCGGCGCGAATCTTCTCGCCGTCGGCCGTGCCCTGCGAGCGCAGTTCGTTGGCGACCTGCTTGCGCTCGGATTCCATCCGCCGGTAGACCGAGTCGGTGATGTCTGCGACGAAGTCGACACGCTTGATGCGGACGTCGACGATCTCGATGCCGAAGTCCTTGGCCTCCTCGACCAGCCGCGTCTTGACGTCGTTCATCACTTTCTCGCGCTCGGTGGCCAGCACGGCAGTCACGTTGCGCTTGGTGATTTCCTCGTTGAACGCGGCTTGCACCACGGGCGCCAGACGGTTCTCGAGATTGCGGAAGTCGGCGCCGTTGTTGCGGATGAACTGGCGTGGCTCCGAGATGCGCCACTTCACGAGCCAGTCGATGACCAGGCTCTTCTTCTCGGCAGTGAAGATCGGCCGCGTCTCGGGGCTGTCCAGCGTCTGCACGCGTTTGTCGAGGAACACGACGTTCTGGAACGGCGGCGGCAGCTTGAACTTCAATCCCGGCTCGGTGATGACTTCCTTGATCTCACCCAGCGCGTAAACGACGCCGACCTGGCGTTGGTCGACGACGAACAGCATGCTTGCGGCCAGCATGAGCAGGGCGAGCGCGCCCGCCACGAAAAATCCGATGCGATTCATCTTGTTTAGCCCGGCCATTCAGCGACCCTCGCGATCGCGCGTGCGGGCGCCATCGCGGGAACGGATATCGACGATCTGCGTCCCGGTCGGGTCCGCAGACGGGGTGGGCACGGTCACCGCCGCACCCGCTGGAGCCGGCGCCGCTGCGCCGGTCTGTTGCAGAAGCTTGTCCAGTGGCAGGTACAGCAGGTTCGAGCCTGCACGGCTGTCGACCATGATCTTGGTGACGTTCGAGTACACCTGCTGCATGGTTTCCAGGTAGAGGCGGTCCCGCGTCACGGCCGGTGCACGCTGGTACTCCGTGAGCACCGAGCGGAAGCGTTGCGCGTCACCGTCCGCCTGGGCGATCACCCGTGCCTTGTAGCCCTCGGCTTCTTCCAGCAGGCGTGCGGCGGTGCCGCGTGCCTTGGGGATGACGTCGCTGGCGTAGGCCTGGCCTTCGTTCTTGAAACGGTCGCGGTCGGCGCCGGCCTTCAACGCGTCGTTGAAGGCCGCCTGCACCTGGTCGGGAACGAAGACGTTCTGCACGTTGACGTTGGAGATGACGATGCCGGCCTTCAGGCGGTCGAGCTGCGCCTGGATCGACTTGACGAGGTCGGCCGCGATGGCGTCACGCTGCTCGTAAAGCACCTGGTCGACCTTGCTGCGGCCGACGATCTCGCGCACCGCCGATTCGGCGGCCATCACCACCGCCTCGTCGGGGCGGAAGTTCTCGAACAGGTAAGCGCGCGCATCGGCGCGGCGATACTGCACGACGAAGCGGATGTCGACGATGTTCTCGTCCTGCGTCAGCATCGACGAGTCGCGCAGGCCAGTGGCCTGGACGACGGCGTTGCGGCCCACCTCCACCGACTGCAGCTGAGTCACGGCCACCACCTCGTGCGCCTGGATCGGGTAGGGCAGCCGCCACTGGAAGCCAGCGTCCTTGGTGTGGCTGAACTTGCCAAATGTGGTCACCACGCCCTGGTACCCTTCCTGAACGATGAAGAAGCCGCTGCCCAGCCAGATCAGCAGCGCGACGGCGCCGATGAGGCCGACGCCGATGCCGGCGCTCTTCATGTCGGGCTGGAAGGACGGGCCACCACCACCACCGCCGTCACCACCGCTGGGCCGGCCCGGGGTGGGCGGCTTGCCGCCGAACAGGCCGCTGAGCTTGCGGTTGAAGTCGCGCCAGAGCTCGTCGAGATCGGGCGGGCCCTCGTTACGGTTGTTGTAGACCAGCGTATCGGCGCCAGCCGTGGTGACATGACGGCGCAGCACGGCGGCCATGAACAGCGCACGCGACGCTGCCGCGACGGCACGCAGCCGCTCGGTGAAGGGGGGGACTTGAACTTCGCGCATGCGTTGGCGGTCTGGGCAGACGTTGAGGGGAAGCGCCGTCAGTGGGCCGCCACCGGCGTTTCGCCGGACAGCAAGGCGACAGCGGGGCTGCCATCGGGCAGGGTGGCAGGTGGGGGGCGATGGCCCGCATTCAAGCGTTCGAGCGCAATTTCAGCGATGACCTGGCGCAGCACGTCCAGACCCTGCCCCGTGCGCGCGCTGACGAACACGCGGCGGCGGCGCAGGCCGGGGTGCACTTCGATCCAGTCGGCCGGTTCGCGCGGCTGCAGCGAGTCCTCGAGCAGGTCGAGCTTGTTGAAGACAATCAGCTGCGGCACCTGGTCGGCGCCGATCTCTTCCAGCACGCGCTCGACCTCGGCCTGCTGCTCGGCCAGCATCGGGCTGGCGGCGTCGACGACGTGCAGAAGCAGGTCGGCCTCCGCCGCTTCCTGCAGTGTGGCGCGGAAGGCCTCGACCAGCTTGTGCGGCAGGTCGCGGATGAAACCCACGGTATCGGACAGCGAAACCGAGGCCTGGGCCTCGCCCAGCCACAGCGAACGTGTCGTGGTGTCGAGCGTGGCGAAGAGCTGGTCGGCGGCGTAGGCCTTGGCCTTCACCAGCGCGTTGAACAGCGTGCTCTTCCCGGCGTTGGTGTAGCCCACGAGCGAAACGCTGAAGGTGCCGCGGCGTTCACGTGCCTTGCGCTGCGTGCCGCGCTGGCGCTTGACCTTCTCCAGCCGTTCCTTCACGGTCTTGATGCGGTCGCCGATCATGCGGCGGTCGAGTTCGATCTGCGCCTCGCCCGGGCCGCCGCGCGTGCCGATGCCGCCCTGCTGGCGCTCCAGGTGGCTCCAGCGGCCGACCAGGCGCGTGGCCATGTACTGCAGGCGCGCCAGCTCCACTTGCAGCTTGCCTTCGTGGCTTTGCGCTCGTGCCGCGAAGATGTCGAGGATGAGCGCGGTTCGGTCCGCCACCGGCACGCCGAGGTGGCGCTCCAGGTTGCGCTGCTGCGCCGGGCTCAACGCCTGGTCGAAGATGACGCCGTGCGCCCCGGTGGCGGCCACCAGCGCCTTGATCTCGTCGGCCTTGCCGCTGCCGACGAAAAGCGCCGGGTCGGGCGCCTTGCGGCGTGCGATCACACGAGCCACTGCCACGTCGCCCGCCGATTCGGCCAGCAAGGCCAGTTCGTCGAGGCTGGGGTCGAAGTGCCCAGCACCGCCCACGTCGACGCCGACGAGCACCGCTCGCGTGGCTTCATCGCCACGCGTTGCGGCGGAGGAGGAGGCTGAACTCAAGGTGGCGTGCGCGTCTCGCCGGGCTTCAGGCCGGTTGATCGCCCGGTTCGTTGGCGTGGAAGTTCACGGCGCGACTGGGCACCACGGTGGAGATCGCGTGCTTGTAGACCATCTGCGTCACGGTGTTGCGCAGCAGCACCACGTACTGGTCGAAGGACTCGATGTGGCCCTGGAGCTTGATGCCGTTGACCAGGTAGATGGACACGGGCACATGCTCCTTGCGCAGCAGGTTCAGAAAGGGGTCCTGCAAGAGTTGGCCTTTGTTGCTCACGATATTCTCCGTGTTGAAGGGAACAGGTATTCACGTTATCACAGGGGCACCGGGCCCCCTGGGGAAACGGCTATTGCGCCGCCGCCCGTTTTCGGCGCTTCAGCCGCCCTGCTCGTCGAACGGGTTCTTGGCCGAGCGCATCTCGATGCGCACCGGCGTGCCCACGAGCTTGAAGTGTTCGCGCAGACGGCTTTCCAGGAAACGCTTGTAGCTGTCGGGCACGTGGTCCAGCGAGGTGCCGTGGATGACGACCAGCGGCGGGTTCATGCCGCCCTGGTGGGCATAGCGCATCTTCGGCCGGAAACGCCCGTCGCGTCGCGGCGCCTGGTGTTCTGCAGCCTCGTGCACCAGGCGCGTCAGCACCGGCGTGCTCATCTTGATGGTGGCCGAGGCGTGTGCGGCCAGCAGCGCCTTCCAAAGCGCCGACAGGCCCGTGCGCTTGATGGCCGAGATCTGCAGCACCGGCGCGTACTTCAGGAAGGCCAGCCGGCTTTCGATGGAGCGCTGCAGCTGCTGCCGCTGGTAGTCGTCGGTGGCGTCCCACTTGTTGACGGCAATCACCACGGCTCGGCCCGACTCGAGAATGTAGCCGGCGATGTGCGCGTCCTGCTCGCTCACACCCTGCGTCGCGTCGATGAGCAGCAGCACGACATTGGCATCGGCGATGGCCTGCAGCGTCTTGACGACCGAGAACTTCTCGATGGCCTCGAAGACCTTGCCCTTGCGGCGAAGGCCGGCGGTATCGATGAGCTCGAACTTGCGGCCATCGCGCTCGAAGGGCACGTGGATGGCGTCGCGCGTGGTGCCGGGCTGGTCGAAGGCTACCAGCCGCTCCTCGCCCAGCCAGGCGTTGATCAGCGTGCTCTTGCCGACGTTGGGCCGGCCGGCCACTGCCAGGCGGATGGGGCGCTGCTCGTCGTCGGGGCCCGAGCCCCAGGCGTCTTCCTCGGGCGCAAATCCCTCGAGCGCGGCCTCGAGCAGGCTGCGTATGCCCTGCCCGTGCGCCGCAGAGATCGGGTGCGGCTCGCCTATCCCCAGTTCGTGGAACTCGCCGAGCAGCGGCGATTCCTGCATGCCCTCGGCCTTGTTGACGGCGAGCAGCACACGCTTCTGCTGCGTACGCAGGTACCGTGCAATGTCGTGGTCCTGCGCCGACAAACCGCCGCGCACGTCGACGACGAAGATCACCACGTCGGCCTCGGCCACGGCCTGCTTGGTCTGCTTGGCCATCTGCGCGACCACGCCGCTGGGCTTGTCGGGCTCGAAGCCCCCGGTGTCCACGACGATGAACTCCTGCGCCCCCAGCCGCGCATCGGCGTAGTGGCGGTCGCGCGTCAGGCCGGCGTAGTCGGCGACGATGGCGTCGCGGCTCTTCGTGATGCGGTTGAACAGCGTCGACTTGCCGACGTTGGCCCGCCCGACGAGCGCGATGACTGGTTTCACCCGGGGTCCGGTCAGTTGGGCCGGAAGGCGAACAGGCCGCCGGCCTGCGTCGTCACCAGCAGCGTGGTGCCCGAAAGGGCCGGCGCGCCGACGACGGGCTTGCCGTCGGTGGCCAGGCGCAGTTGAGGCTCACCGGTGCCGGCCTCGAGGAAGTGCAGGTAACCCTCGGCATCGCCGAAGACGACACTGGGGCCGACCGCCAGCGCACCGCTGAGGCCGCGGTAGAGCAGCTTCTCGGACTGCCACACCACGTCACCGGTGGTCGCGCGCCAGGCGGTGATGCGGTCGCTGGCGTCGCCGCCGAAGACGAACTCGGCGCTGCTGGCCACGGCTTGCGCGCCGCCCGCGTTGCGCGACCAGAGCAAAGCGCCGCGGCTGGCGTCGGCGCAGCCCACGGCGGACTGGAAGGCGCGCGCGCAGATGCGGTCGCCAACGCGCGTGGCCGGACCGATGAGGTCGGCCAGGCGCTCGACCTCGTTGCTGCCGCGCGGCGAGGCCAGCGGCACGTCCCACATCACGGTGCCGCGCAGCGGGTCGAGCGCGGTGAGCCTCTGCGCCTGCGCCACCAGCAGGCTGTTGCGGTAGGGCAGGATCACGCTGGCCTGGGCCAGCGTCAGCGGTTCACCGGGCTTGGCGTAGACCCACAGGCGCCGGCCGTCGACGGCGTCGAAGGCGTGCACGGCGCGGTCGACACCCATCACGAAGACACGCTCGCCGGCCACCAGCGGCGGCGTCACCACCGCCGAGGGCACACGCTTGCGCCAGATCTCGCGCCCGCCGTCGAAGGTGACGACGTCATTGCCACGCGTCACGACGCTGGTGTAGCGGCCATCGCTGCCGACACCGGCCGAGACGGCTGCGCCGGCGTTGCCGCGCCACAGCACCGCGCCGCTGTCGGCCTGCAGCGCCAGCACGTCGCCATTGCCGGCCGCGACGTGGAAGACACCTTCGTGCACGGCGGGCACGAGCGGAAAGTCGATGCGCCCGATGCCGGTGGTCCAGACCTGTCGCGCCGCGATCTTGGGCACCACGGTCTCCAGCGGAGTGGGCTTGGGCTTGTCGGCGGCGCAGCCGGCCAGGACCAGTACAGCCGCCAGCAGCACGGGCGCCCAGAGCGCCCGCGAAATGCGGCGCACGACACCCGTCACTTGCCGGCCCCCGAGGCCGCGGTGGCACCCGATGCCGCGGCCGCCGGCGCGGGCGCGGCACCCAACGTCGTCAGCTTGGCCTCGATGAGGCGGCGGTAGTCCACCTTCTCGTCCATTACCTTGTAGGCGGCCTGGTAGGCGGCGCGCGCCTCGTCCTTCTTCCCCTGGGCCAGCAGCACGTCGCCACGGCGGTCGGCCACCAGGCCCTCGAAGCCTTCGGCCTTGGCCGCGTCCAGGGTCTTCAGCGCCTCGTCGTACTGCTTGGCGTCGGCCTGCACGGCGGCCAGGCGCAGGCGCGCGATGGTGCGCATCTCGTCCTCGGCGCCGTTCTCTGCCACCCAGGCCAGCGTGGCCTTGGCCGCATCGGCCTGGCCCTTGGCCACCTGCACCTTGGCCGCCGTCAGGCCGCCCTGCTGCGCAAACGCGGTGCCGGGAAAACGCTGCTTCAGGTCGGCGAACACACGCCCGGCCTTGTCGGCGTCACCGGCCGCGGCGGCGCGATCGAGTTCCTCGAACATCGCGCCGGCCTTCAGTGCCTGTTCGCGCTGCCAGTAGTTCCATCCGTTCCATGCGGCGAAGGCGCCCAGCACCAGCACCAGCGTCCACGTGATGAGGTTGCCCTGCTTGTTCCAGAACGCCTTGAGCGAGTCGAGTTGCTCCTGCTCTTGCAGGTCGAGTTGTGTGGCCATGGGTGCGGGGCGCCGGGGCGGTAGAGGGAGAGAAAAATGCCAATCCGGGATTATGCGGTGCGCAGTTCGGCGGCCCAGGCGGCCACGTCGGCCAGCGCCCGCGTCGCCTGCGCGGCCGCCGCGTCGCGCAGCGGCTTGACCGCCACCTCGCCGCGCGCAAGCTCTTCGGCACCGAAGATCAGTGCGTAGCGCGCGCCACTGGCGTCGGCCTTCTTGAACTGCGATTTCATGCTGCCCCAGGCCTCCTGCCGGCGGCGTGCATCAGCACCGCCACGCCGGCTGCGCGCAGTGCCTCGGCGGCCCGCATCGCGGCCGGCAACGCGTCAACTGAAGGAACGATGGCGTAGACGTCGGGTACGGCCGCGGGCGCGTCGACGCCGCTTTGCTGGAGCAGGTCGAGCACCCGCTCGATGCCCAGGCCCCAACCTATACCTGGAGCCGGCTTGCCGCCGATCAGTTCGGCCAAGCCGTCGTAGCGTCCGCCGCCACAGACCGTGCCCTGGGCGCCCAGGCGGTCGGTGACCCATTCGAAGACGGTGAGGGCGTAGTAGTCCATGCCGCGCACCAGGCGGTGGTTGACGCGGTAGGGCTGACCGGCGGCGTCGAGCACGCGGCACAGGCCTTCGAAGTGCTTGAGCGAGGCCTCGCCCAGGTAATCCATCAGCCGCGGCGCGGCTTCCACCAGGCCCTGCATGGCCGGGTTCTTGGTGTCGAGGATGCGCAGCGGGTTGCTGTGCAGCCGGCGCTGGGCCTCGGCATCGAGCAGTTCGCGGCTGGCCTCCAGGTGCTTCACGAGCGCTTCGCGGTGCGCCCGGCGCTCGGCGGCCTGGCCCAGGCAGTTGATGTCCAGGCGCACGTCGGACAGGCCCAGGTCGCGCCACAGGCTGCGGCACATCAGGATGACCTCGGCGTCGACATCGGGCCCGCTGAAGCCGAGCGCCTCGACGCCGACCTGGTGGAACTGGCGGTAGCGACCGCGCTGCGGGCGCTCGTGGCGGAACATCGGGCCGATGTAGAAGAGGCGCTTGCCGCCGTCATAGAGCATCGAGTGCTCGATGGCCGCGCGCACCACGCCGGCCGTGCCTTCCGGGCGCAGCGTCAGCGCGTCGCCGTTCATGCTGTCGGTCCAGGAGTACATCTCCTTCTCGACGATGTCGGTCACTTCGCCGAGCCCGCGCACGAACAGCGGCGTGGGCTCGACGATGGGCGTGCGCATGCCCAGGTAGCCGTAGCGACGCATCAGCGCGCGCACCGTGTCCTCGAACCAGTCCCAGCGCGCCGAATCGGGCGGCAGGATGTCGTTCATGCCTTTCACCGCGACGAGCGGCGTGGCCTTGGGGTTGGGTGTGTCGTCGGACATGGCGGGTCAGGCTTCAGGGCACGGTAAACGGGCGCCACTCGGGCGGTGCCGCGCGGCAGACAGGCAGGTGAACCTGCAGCGTCAGTGCGCTGCGGTGGCCGTGCCGAAGCGCCGTTCGATATAGCTCTCGACGATCTTGTGGAATTCCTGCGCGATGCCTTCCCCGCGCAGCGTCATCGCCTTCTCGCCGTCGATGAAGACGGGGGCCGCTGGCGCCTCGCCGGTGCCGGGCAGGCTGATGCCGATGTCGGCATGCTTGCTCTCGCCAGGCCCGTTCACGATGCAGCCCATCACTGCGACCTTCATCGTCTCGACACCGGGGTACTTCGCCTTCCATACAGGCATCTGCGTGCGGAGGAAGTCGTCAATCTGCTTGGCCAGTTCCTGAAAGGTCGTGCTGGTGGTACGGCCGCAGCCGGGGCAGGCCGTGACGCTCGGGTTGAAGCTGCGCAGGCCCAGCGACTGAAGGATCTCCATCGCCACCACCACCTCCTGCGTGCGCGCCTCGCCCGGCTGCGGCGTGAGGCTGACGCGGATGGTGTCCCCTATCCCCTCCTGCAGCAGTACGCCCAGAGCCGTGGCGCTCGCCACCGTGCCCTTGGTGCCCATGCCGGCCTCGGTGAGGCCCAGGTGCAGTGCGTAGTCGCAACGCCGGGCCAGGGCGCGGTAAACGCTGATCAGGTCCTGCACGCCGCTGACCTTGCAGCTGATGATGATGTTGTCGGGCTTCAACCCCAGTTCGCGCGCCACGTCGGCAGAAGTCAATGCCGACTGCACCAGCGCCTGGTACATGACCTGCTTGGCGTCCAGCGGCTGCGGCCGGCGCGCGTTCTGGTCCATCAACTCAACGAGCAGCTCCTGGTCCAAGCTGCCCCAGTTGACGCCGATTCGCACCACCTTGTCGTACTTCGCGGCGGCCTCGACCATCATCGCGAACTGGCGGTCGCGTTTGTCGCCCTTGCCGACGTTGCCAGGATTGATGCGGTACTTGCTGAGGGCCTGGGCCATCGCCGGGAAATCGGTCAGCAGGCGGTGGCCGTTGTAGTGGAAATCGCCCACCAGCGGCACGGGGATACCCATGCGATCGAGTTGCTCTCGGATGTGCGGCACGGACTCGGCGGCTTCCGGCGTGTTGACGGTTATGCGCACCATTTCGCTGCCGGCGATGGCCAGTTCCTTGCACTGGATGGCCGTGCCGATGACGTCCACCGTGTCGGTGTTGGTCATGCTCTGTACGCGCACCGGTGCGTCGCCGCCCACCGTTACGACATGCTCGCCCCAGGCCACGCGCGCCTGGCGCGAGCGGCGTGGTGCGGGCCGCGCGGCTTCGATGATGTCCACGTCTTCGGGTGCGTTCATGAAGTGTCACTCGTTCAAGAGGGAGGCCGGCGTGGGCGCATCGGTGCTGGCAGGGGCCCGCCGCGCACTTCGCGCGACGCAGCGCAACTCCAACCGTCAAGCGTCAAGGCAGTTCAAGACGAGCCACATTGTCGCGCGTGCGGCCTGAAAGACTCACCGGCTGACCGCGAAAGGCCAGCTGCGTCGCAGCGGCATTGCCGATGGTCACCCGCAGCGGCAACGCACCGTCCAGCCCCACGCTTTCGCCGGGCTGCACGTTGCGCGACAGCAGCGACTGGCCGCGCGCGTCGCGCACCTCCACCCACGACTCCTCGGCGCAGCGCAGTTGCAGGATGCCGGCCACGGCCGCGGCGGCGCTGGCCGAGGCATCTGCTAGCGGTGAAGAGAACACGGTCTCGACCATTGCCTGCGAAGCCTTGGCGTCGCCGGCCGGCGGCGCCGGCACGACGCCATCCGCCGCAGCCGAGGGCGCCGATGCAGCAGCGTTGACCTCCACTGGCACGGCCACTGACACCGGCGCAGCGGGTGCGACCCGTGACGATACGTTCGCCACAGGCGTCGCGGACGTCAAGCGCGCCCACCATGAGACCGGCACGAAAACCACCGCCACCGCCACCAGCACCAGCACGGCCGCGGCCCAGACAAGCGGCCTCACGCTTGACGGCGACAGCCCTGGCTCGCTGCGCCCGGGGCGCTCCCGGAAGGGTGTGCCCAGACCTCCGCTGCCCGGCTCCAGCGCCATCGAAGGTGCTGGCGGCAGCAGGTCGAGCACCGGCTTGGCGTCGATCTTCAGCGTGCGGCAGACGGTCTGCGCCAGCGCACGAACGAAGGTCGCGTCGGGCAATTCCTCGTGGCGACCGCTCTCCAGCGCCTCGAGCTTGCGCGGCGAAACCTTGATCGCCGCAGCCAGCGCTGCAATGTGCAGCCCCTGCTTCTCGCGCGCCGCACGCAGCATGCTGCCGGCGGTGACCGGGCCCGGCTGCAGCTCAGTCATCGAAGCGCCCCCGTTCGTACAGCAGCACTTCATTCGACTCGGGGTAACGCTCCTGGAGCTTGCGTCCGAAGTCCTGCACGCCCTGCAGGTTACCCAGTCGGCGCTCGATGCGCACTGCCAGCCACAGGCTTTGAGCACTGGTCAGCTCAGGCTGCGAGTTGATGCGGGCGACGTAAAAGCGCGCACGTTCGAGCTCGCCGCGGTGCATCAGCACCTCGCTGAGGTTGTAGGCCGTGACGGGGTTGGCCGGGTCGAGCTCGTAGGAGCGCGACAACGTACGCTCGGCCTCGGCCCAGCGGCCCGCTCGGGCCTGGCACACGCCCTGCGCAAGGAGCGTGCGCATGGTGTCGCGGTACTGTGGCAGCGCGAGCGCGGCGGTGAACTGCGCCTCGGCCTCGGGCCATCGGCGCTGCTGGCACAGGAACCAGCCGTAGTTGTGCATCACGTCGCCACTGCTTGGAGCCAATTGCATCGCACGCTGGAAGCTCTGCTCTGCCAGACGCAGATCACCTTGCGACGCGTAGATGAGGCCACGAAGGTTGTAGGCCTCGGACATGTCGGGCTTGGCGGCGATGGCGCGGTCGACCTCGCCCAGCGCCGTGTCGGCCTGGCCTCGGCCGAGATAGAGACCGGCCAACTCCAGACGCACGCGTGCCCGCTTCTCGGCATCGGCTGGATCAGGCTCGGCGCGCGGCACGCCGCCGGTCGTGGTGCTGACGCAGCCGACCAACCCGGCCGCCAAGGCAAAGGCCAGCGTCACGACGGACAGCAGCCGCGTCATGCCGTGGCCCCGCGTTCAGAGATAGGGATCACACGCTGCCGCGCCAGGCGCTCGCGAGCATTGGTCCGGTCTTGCACCTCGCCGGCAAGCTGGCCGCAGGCGGCGTCGATATCGTCGCCGCGCGTCTTGCGGACGGTGGTGACGAAGCCGGCGTCCTGCAGTACCAGCGCGAACGCCTGCACACGGGCGCGCGACGAGCGCAGCAGTCCCGAGGCCGGGAAGGGATTGAAGGGGATGAGGTTGAACTTGCACGGGATGTGGAGCCCGCCGCGATTGGCCGCAGCCTGCCCACTCACGAGCCGCACCAGTTCCGCCGCGTGCTCTGGCGTGTCGTTCACCCCGTCCAGCATGCAGTACTCGAAGGTGATGAAATCGCGCGGCGCCTTGTCGAGGTAGCGCCTACAGGCCTCCAGCAATTCAGCCAACGGGTACTTGCGGTTCAGCGGCACGAGGCCGTCGCGCAATGTGTCGGTCGGGGCGTGCAGCGACACCGCCAGCGCAACCGGACAGTCCTCACGCAGGCGATCGATCATCGGTACCACGCCCGAGGTCGAAACCGTGACCCGGCGCCGCGACAGGCCGTAGCCATGATCGTCGAGCATCGTGCGCAGCGCGGGCAGAAGCGCAGCATAGTTCTGCAACGGCTCGCCCATGCCCATCATGACAACGTTGTCGATGACACGCTCGCCATCCGGCTGGCGCATCCGCCGCTCGGCGAACCGCAGCTGCCCCACGATCTCGGCCGTGCTCAGATTGCGGCTGAAGCCCTGGTGACCGGTGCTGCAGAAACGGCACCCTACGGCACAACCGGCCTGCGACGAGACACAAAGCGTGCCGCGGTCAGCCTCGGGGATGTAGACGGCTTCCACGGCGTTGCCGGCGCCGACGTCGAATAGCCACTTGACGGTGCCGTCAGCCGAGCGGTGTTCGCTCAGCAGTCTTGGGCCCTGCACCTCGGCCACGCCGGCCAATTTTCCACGCAGCGACTTGGCCAGATCCGACATCTGCTCGAAGTCCGACGCGCCCTTCTGGTGGATCCAGCGAAAGAGCTGGACGGCGCGGAAGCGCTTCTCGCCCAGGCTTTCGCAATAGGCCGCCAGCCCCTCGAGGTCGAAGTCGAGAAGATTGACGGCCACGTCGAGCTCAGCGCGAATAGACGTTCATGCCGGGGAAGAAAAACGCGATCTCGACCGCGGCGGTCTCCGGCGCGTCGCTGCCGTGCACGGCATTCGCGTCGATGCTGTCGGCAAAGTCGGCGCGGATGGTGCCCTTCTCGGCCTTCTTGGGGTCGGTGGCGCCCATCAGCTCGCGGTTCTTGGCGATCGCGCCCTCGCCTTCCAGCGCCTGGATCATCACCGGACCCGAGATCATGAAGTTCACGAGGTCGTTGAAGAAGGGCCGCGCCTTGTGCACGGCGTAGAAGGCCTCGGCCTCGCCGCGCGACAGGTGCGCCATCTTGGCGGCCACGATCTTCAGGCCGGCGCCTTCGAAGCGGGCGTAGATCTGGCCGATGACGTTCTTGGCCACGGCATCGGGCTTGATGATCGAGAGGGTGCGCTCAGTGGCGGATGTTTGGGCCATGATGAAAAGTTCTCCTGAATCAACGACTTGGCAAAGCTTTTGATTGTAGCCTGCGGCGCGAGACAGACTGAGGCCCGACGGTCCTCAGCGCCCACCGCCGCGGCCGCCACGCGGTCCGCCGCGGCCCGGACCGCCTTGGCCACCGCCACCGCCACCGGCTCGTCGCGGACCACCGCGGCCGCCGCCGCCCTTGCCCTTACGCAGGAAGGCATCGGCGCCGATGTAGCCGACGGCCGTCTGCAGTGGATCAGGCACGCGATTGGGATCACCCCCGCCGGCCTTCTTCGGCGCAGGCCGGCCGCGGTTGCGCTTGGCACCCGGCTGGATGCCGCCCCCTGGGCCGAATCCGCCGTGGCCGCCACCGGCAAAGCGCTTGTCGTAAGTCTGCTGCAGCGGATTCGGGATCGGTCCGTCTTCGGGGATGTCGCGCTGCGGCGTGCGGTCGCGCTGCAAGGCACGCTTGTCGTAGGTCTGCTGCAGCGGGTTGGGGATGGGCCCGTCTTCGGGCATTTCACGGCGCAGGGCCCGTTCCTGCTGGATGGCACGCTTGTCGAAGGTCTGCTGCAGCGGGTTAGGGATCGCGCCGCCTTCACCGGGCTCGCCCCGCTGCGGTCGGGGTTCACGTGGCGGGCGCGGCTCTCGCGGTTCGCGAGGAGGCCGTGGCTGGGCCTCGGCGCCCGGCGGGCGCGGCCCGCGCTCGAGTTCGTCACCGCGGCGTTTCGCCCCGCGTCGGTTGCGGCCACGCCTTGACGGGCCATCGCCTTCGGCCTCGTGCGGCCCTTCGCGCGGCGCGTCGGAGGTGCCTTGGGGTCGCGGCCCACTCGCCAGCCGGCGCAGATTGCGCAGATCGTGGTCGTCGAGGTCGACCCACACACCGCGTTTGAGCCCGCGCGGCAGCACCACGCTGCCGTAGCGTATGCGGATCAGCCGGCTCACGGCGTGACCCACGGCTTCGAACAGCCGGCGCACCTCGCGGTTGCGACCTTCGGTGATAACGCAGCGATACCAGTGGTTGGCGCCTTCGCCACCACCATCTTCGATGCTCTTGAAGGCGCATCGCTGGCCGTCGATATCCACGCCTTCAAGCAGCTGGGCCTTGGCCTGCGCGTCCAGCACGCCCAGCGAACGCACGGCGTATTCGCGCTCGACGCCGAAACGGGGTGCATCAGCTGGTTGGCGAGTTCGCCGGAGGTCGTGAACAGCAGCAGACCTTCGGTGTTGATGTCCAGGCGGCCCACCGACTGCCACTTGCCCTGATGTAGGCGCGGCAGGCGGCGGAACACGGTCGGCCTTTGCTGCGGGTCGTCGTGGGTGACGACTTCGCCGGCAGGTTTGTGATAGGCGATGACCCGAGGCGGGGGCGGCGCGATGCGGTAGCGCACCGGCTTGCCGTCGAGCGACGCGGTCGCCAGGACACGCGCTGGCCGATGCGCTGGCTCGCCGTTCACGGTGAAACGGCCCTCGGCAATCATCGTCCGAGGTCGCGCCGCGAGCCGACGCCGGCCTGCGCCAGCACCTTTGTGCAACTTCGGCGCGTCGGCTTCCGGGGCCAGCACGCGTTTGGCCGGGGCCTTCCGGCTCATCGGCCATGCCCGTTCCGCCACGGGCGCCTGTTCGACGTCGAATTCGCCCGACAACACCTGCGCGAACACCTCGTCCACTACAGGCGGCGCAGGTCGGGCGGCCGGCGCATCGGCGGCCAGCCGCCTCGCCCGCGGCCCCGGGCTCCAGCAGCAGCGCCATCGCGCTGACCCTCACGCGCGCCGCCGCGTCGGCCGCGACGACGGTTGTGGCCCTTTGCGACCGCCGGCGTTCATCGCCAGCGGGCGCGCCTCCCGACTCGGACATTTCCACCGGCTTCGCCCTCAAGGCCGCCAAGCGCCAGTTGCGCCACCGGCCTCGTGCGGTTCGAACGCATGCGCGGCCACCGCTCGCGGCGATGCCACGGCAGGCATCGACTCGCCACCTGTCGGCGCGGGCCCCAAGGTGCCTCGGCTGAAAACCGAACCGGCGTCAACGGTGTCGACCCGCATGGCGACCTCACCTGCGGGCCTGCACGGCGCGCGGCGACGCTTGGGCTTGTCGGCCAGGAGTTCACTGCCCACGTCGGGGGCGGAACCTCGGAACATGTCGGAGTCTGATGCGGTTCATTCGGCGGATCGGTGGGGGAAAGGATTTATTTCTGTTGGCTGCGTTGTTCAGCCATCGGTGGGCGCTTCGTCTCTGGGGGCCGACTCCAGCGGCATTACGCCCTGACCATCGTCCAGCAAGGTAAGCCCTGCTCCAGCGCGGCCAGCAAGCGTAGGCGCTTCGGGGGCGTCCGTTTCGCCGTCGATGGGCGGCAGTTGGTCCAGAC
>JADIZZ010000025.1 GCA_016704535.1 Betaproteobacteria bacterium
ACTACCGCGCCGCAGTGCGCAGCGCCCACCACCGCGTGCTCATCGCCAACGCCTACTTCTTTCCCGGTTACCGGCTGCTGCCGGGACCTGCGCCGCGCGGCCAGGCGCGGCGATGCCAGGTCGTGGTGCTGCAGAATGACGCCGACCTGCCCTGGGTGCAGCGGGCGTCCGGGATTGCTGCTTTTAGCTACTTACCAGCGACGCGCCGGCGTGCCCGTCTACCTCTACAGCGAGCGCCGCTGCATGCCAAGGTGGCCGTGGTGGACGACCGATGGGCCACGGTCGGCTCAAACAACCTCGACCCGACGAGCCTGAGCTGAACCTGGAAGCCAACGTCGTGATGCGCGATTACGCGGCCTTCGCCACGCGCGAGAAGATCGAAAACCTGATGCAGCAGCGCTGCGAACCCGTGCTGTTGCCGACGCCAAGAGGGCAGCTGCGGTCGGCATGGATCGCGCTGCGCAGCGTGATCGTGTACCCCGCCATACGTCACTTCGCAGCCTGGGCACGGTGCTCAGAGGATGCCGCGCCGCTCGTCATTTTCGATATTCTCCGGCACAATGAGCGCCCCCTGGACCAAGCTGCACCCCGCCCGCCCACAGCAGAGGCCAAGCTACGAAGCGGCAGGGCGGCCCGTGCCAACGAAACCGGCAGTGCGAAAGCGCCAGCCTGGTGGTAGTTCAAGCGCGTGGCGCCCTGGGGCCTGGCAGCCCTGGTGCTGACACTGGTCGCGCGACAGGCGCGCACGGTGGACTGGCCGGCCGTCTGGCGGGCGCTGCAGTCGCTGTCGGTGGCGCGCCTGGCGGTAGCAACGGCCCTGGCGCTGGCGAGCTTGGGGCTGTACGCCAGCTTCGTGACCTCATCGGGCGCCGGCTCACCGGCCACCCGCTGTCGGCCGTGAGAACGCTCGGCACGGCCGCCATCAGCTATGCCTTCGGCCTCAACTTCCCGGCTCCTGGATCGCGGCATCGGGCTGCGGCTGCGCCTGTACAGCCGCTGGGGGCTAGCGGTGCCGACGGTGCTGGAGATCGCTAGCCCACAGCATGGTCACGAACTGGCTCGGCTTTATCTCTGTGGGTGGGCGGCGCGGTAACGTGGTGGGCGCCGCCGCGGCTGCTACCGCCGCCTGGCGGCTGCCGCGACGGGGACCGCGCGCCGTCAGGTCTGCTGATGGTGGTGGCGGCACTGGCCTACCTGGTGCTGTGTGCCGCTACTCGCGTCGGCACCAGCTGACCTGGCGCGCGCACGCTGGCGCTGCCCGGCGGTCGCATCGCCAGGTATCCTCCAGGCGGTGATGGGCGGCGCCAGCTGGCTGCTCATCGGGACCATCGCCTGGGGGCTGCTCGGCGGACGCATCGACTACCCCAGCGTCATGGCACCATGCTGCTGGCGGCCGTGGCCGGCGTGGTGACGCACGTGCCGGCCAACCTGGGGGTGCTGGAAGCCGTGGTGGTGGCGACGCTGGGGGCGCGGCTGCCGGCACACGGCTACTGGCCGCGTTGCTGGCCTACCGCGCCGCCTGTCTTCTGCCTCTGGCGGTGGCGCTGCCCACACGCGTACGGGCTGGGCAGGCTGGCCGCGCGGCGGTGCCGACCGCACCCCCTTGAGCGAAGCATGCCCCTGAGAAGCGCACGCCATAGCTGACTGAGCGTGGCGCGCTTGGCATCGACAATCAGAGGCAGGTTCGAAGTACTGGGCGTGCTGCGCCCGATGGGCGCGCAGGAACGTCAGCCGCGCTGTCACGGTGCCGCAGCGGGCACCTTGGCGCTCACGCCGCGTGGGTCAGGGAAATCTCGGACGGCTCGTGCCGACTCAGGATTTCTTAGACGCCTTGAACCCCGTTTCGGGAACCATGACCTTGACCTGCATCTTGGCGTCGTCGCTGTAAGATCTTTTTCGCGCGGAATGCCGCCCTTCGTCAGTTCGTCAACAACGTTGGCGACGGTGGATTCTGCGCTGCCGCAGGTTGCCGTGACGGTCTTGAACATGATGATCTCCTTCTGGTCGCTTGTTCACCCGAATGGGGTTGTCCTTCAGGCCGGACTCATGGTGGGTGCCCCTGCGCAGCCTCCGTCCGCCCGATGGCGCACACAAGTCCCAAGGACTACCAGGCGATCACCTTGGCGTGGTGGTTGTCGCAGCTGTCCGGCGATCACCCTGATAGCCGTGCGGCCGACGCATCGTCGCTCAGGCCCACTCCTGACGCCCCAGTGCACGTTGATCGGGCCGTTCGGTCCATCCGGCGGCCCGTGCAGTTCGAGTTGCGGTGGTTGCGTCGGCAAAGTGACACAGGCACTGGAAGCACTGCCCGGCGTTGGGCGGGAGGACAGCGCGAAGGCATCTGCAGGTCCCTCGCATCGACGGCCTTGGGAGACGCGACCGGTGATTGACCCATCGCGGCGTCCTTGCACGGTGGCGTCATCCGACCGATGGCGCCTCCTGCTGGACCATGCGCCTGATGGCCTGGGCCGATGTCTTCCGGGCGACCCCACGAAGTCGACACACCGGTTGCGATGGCGCTTTCCAGGGAATATCGGGCTGGTTGGCGGTGTCCGGCTTCTGCGCGATGGTGATGCCGCCCACCTCCCGGATACCGCACAAGGCCGCCGCACCGTCGCCGTCGTAACCCGACACGATGACGGCAACCAGCTTGCCATCCCAATGCGCAGTGAGCGGAGCGCAAGAAGACCGGAATGGGGACATCGGGCCAGCCGCGCGGCTTGGAGATCGGCGAGGCTGAAGTTCGCCGCCCACCGGCGTGCAGGTCGCGGTTCTCTGGAATGATAGACACCCGGTTAGGTGCGATCAGCGGGCGGTCGCTGATGAGTTCGACGGGCATCGCCGTGAGATTCGGCAGGATGACGTTGAATGCGAGGTTAGCGTGGGAACGTGGGTGATGTGGTTGACGATGACGACGGCCACGCCCAGATCGCCTAGTAGACATTTCAGCGGCCGGATGTATGCGTCCAGTCCGCCGGCCGGGCTCCTACGCAAACCACCGGGAAGTCTTTGCGCACAGCCGGGCGGGTGTGCGGCAAAGCCGTTCTCTGGCCGGGGCGGACGAAGCCCCCGCGACGCCTTAGGGTGCTGCAGGGTTTCATGCATCGGGTTGTCTTCCAAGCTCACGCTCCTGAACAGGGGGCCGCTGCTTTGGCCGCAGGTCAGGCAGGTGTCAGGCGAGACTGCATGCTTCGAACCCGTTCAGAACAAGACCTGGGTGCGCAAGGTTCCCGACACGTCGGCCAGCTTGGCGAGTGCGAGGTCAGAGTGTTCGGCATCGATGTCGATCACCGTACCCCACTTCCGCGCAGGTCTGCAGATGTTGCGCGGCGATGTTGATGTGGCGGTCCGAGAAGACCCTGTTGATCTCCGACAGCACGCCCGGCACGTTGCGATGGACGTGCAGCAGACGGTGTTTGCCGGGATGGGCGGGCAAGGCGACTTCAGGGAAGTTGACCGATGAGGTCGACGTCCCGTTGTCACTGAACTTGACCAGCTTCTCGGCCACCTCGAAGCCGATGTTTTCCTGTGCCTCGACCGTGGAACCGCCGATGTGCGGTGTCAGGATGACGTTGTCGAGGCCACGCAACCAGCGACTCGAAGCGATCGTCGTTGCTGCGCGGCTCCTCGGGGAAGACATCGATGGCGGCGCCCAGCAAATGCCTGCTCCGCAAGGCGCCGGCCAAGGCCTCGATGTCGACGACGGTGCCGCGCGATGCGTTGATCAAGACGCCGCCCGGCTTCATCGCGGCCAGCGGTGCCGGGCCCATCATCCACCAGGTGGCGGCGGTCTCAGGCACATGCAGGCTCACCACATCGGCCTGGCCCAGCACGTCGTTGAGACCTGGAAGCTGGCTGGCATTGCCCAGCGGGAGCTTGCTCAAAACGTCGAAGAAGACCACCTTCATGCCCAGGCCCTCGGCCCGGTACCAAGAGTTGGGCGCCGATCGCGCCGTAGCCCACGATGCCCAGGGTCTTGCCGCGCACCTCGAAGGCGTCCTTTGCCGACTTGAGCCAACCGCCGCGATGCGCCACGGCGCTCTTCTCCGGGATGCCGCGCATCAGCAGGATGGCTTCGCCAAGCACCATCTCGGCCACCGAGCGGGTGTTGGAGAGGGCGCATTGAACACCGCGATGCCCAGATCGCGTGCCGCCGCCAGATCCACCTGATTGGTGCCGATGCAGAAGCACCCCACCGCGGCGAGCCTGTCGGCCTGCACCAGCACTTCCTGGGTCAATTGGGTGCGCGACCGGATGCCCAGGAAATGCACGCCGACGAGCCGGCGCTTGAGCGCTTCACCGGACAGCGCACTGGCGCAAGTCTCGATCTCCGTGTAGCCCGCCGCCCGAAGTACGGCGATGGCCGAGGGATGAATGCCTTCGAGCAGCAGAAACCGGATCTTGTCCTTGCGGGTCGAGGTCGTGGCTTCGGTGGCTGTCACTTCAGGAGCGGGCTGTGGCATGGTGCGTGGTTTCGGCGAGGCCGTAGCAAGTCGTGGAGAAATGCGCGTCTTGACGACCAGCAGCACGCTGAAGAGCGCCCACCGCTGCGCGGGGAAAGCGAAGCTGCCGGCCGCCGACGTGGCGCGGGCTGGCTTGTGCGCCGACCGTCCTGCGTCCGCGGCAGTCTGGAGACGCCGCCACCCCACGTCTGTTCGATGACAGACACAGGGACGGGGCCACGGGCCGCAGCGCTACACAAGATCCGGCCCCGCGGCGCCAGGGTCAGCACCGCCGCCAGTCCGCCCTCGGGTCGGTTGCGCAGCACCAGGTCACCGCCGTGGCTGCGGACGATGTTGCGCGAGATGCCCAGGCCCAGGCCGGTGCCGCCCGTGGCCCGGCTGCGTGAAGGCCTCGAGGCGGAAGAATGGCTCGAAGACCTGCTCGCGCTGCGCCTTGGAGTGCCCGGGCCGTCGTCCAGCACCTGCAGTTCCAGTCTGTCCGCGCTGTCCTGCACCCGGACGGTGGCGCTGCCGCCGTAGGCGCTGGCGTTGTCGACCAGGTTGCCCAGCGCGCGCTTGAGCAGCGAGGCGTCGGCCACGCAGGGCGCCGACAGCCTGACCACGTTCATGGCCGCCACATGGGGCGGCAGGGACCGGCGCACACCCACTGAGGTGCACAACGAAGCGCACACACTCGGGTGACCTGCTGAGCCGTGGCGCCGGACGAGAAGATGGCGCTTGAACCGCCAATGCGCATGCCGACCCGATCCTGAGGCAGGCGCAGGACTCCAGTGTGGCCCTGGCCTGCCGCGTACAGCACGGCAGGCTTGCCCATGCGATCGACTGGCTCGAGCGTGGCGCCGGCCTTGAGCAGCAGGCGCACGAGTCGACGTGGCCGCCTGGCGTCACCGCCACCCCGGCTGCGGGGTAGCTCTGCAGCCTATGGCGTGTCTCCTTGACGGCGGACGCGGCTCAGGCGGCGACGGCGTGTCCCGCCTCGCGCGCCCGGCCCTTGGGCGGCGGTTGCGGATCCAGCCCCAGGTGAGTCAGGATCTTCTCGATCACCGGCCGCTCGAGGATGTCCTCCACCAGCACCCCTGGTGCGTGAGCAGCTTCATCAGCCGGGTGATGAGCGCTTGCAGCAGAGTGTGCAGCTCGTCGTCGGAAGGTGCGGCCAACTCGACGAAGGTCGGCGCGCCAGCGCCCTGGTACACGCCGTCCAGTACCAGACAGTAAAGGTGGACGTTAAGGTTGGCCGCAGAGCCCTTCAGTCAGAAGCTCGGCTGGACCAGCGTCACGGCGCCACCGTGACCTTCGTCGGCCGTTGGCCCTGCGCGGTCCAACACGTGGCGCGTGACCGCGCGCTGTACCAGCTGCAGCACCGGCGTGACGAGCTCGGGTTGCGCGGCCCGCAGCAAACACAGCGGGATTGGCAGCGACAACACCCACTGCCGCACCGGGACATGTGGGATGACGTGGCCAACCAGTTGCGCTGCGGTCTGCGACATGCGCCGCGTGCCGCACGAGGGGCAGAACCCGCGCCGATTGCAGCTGAACGCCAGCAGCTTGTCGTGCCCGCACTCGCTGCAGCGAAGCGTCAGGAAGACGTTCGCCGGGATGCCGCACTGCAGGAAGTCGTCGAACTCGGCCTTGGATGTTGCGCGGCAACTCGGCACCCGTGCAGGCCTCGGCGTGTGCGATGAAGCTTGCCGCCTGCTGCTGCACCGGGCGGTACAGCGTGCTCTTCTCAGGTCGATGGCGCTCGCAGTGGACCGGGTCGCCATCCGGCGCGCGCTGGGCTGCCGGCTGATGGCTCGGACGATGAGCTCCGAAGTGGTGAGCCCGCACGGTCTCAAGCCGCGCGCCGCGCCCTCAATCGCTCAGAGTGCCGCCTCCCTTGTGTGCCGGCTGTTGCGGCACCTCCGCCGGAGGCCTCGGCAAGGATCCGACCGACCGCTTCGGGGCGGAGAATTCAGGGCCGCGGATGTCGGTTCAGGGTCGGTGCATGTGACGGACACTTCCCCGTGTCAGGCGACACGACAAACTGACCCCCTGACGACACGAGGAATTGACCCCCTTCGTGGAAGGAGGTCGAAGTGCAAGAGTGGTCGAGCAAGCTCCCGGTCCGAGTGGATCGAGGGGAGGCAGGCGATGCAAACGCCTGAGGATGTGCAGGCGATGCTCAAGCTGGCGTCGCTGGGCTGGGGCGCCAAGCGCATCAGCCGCGAGTTGGGCTGCAGCCGCAACACGGTGCGCAGCTACCTGCGCCAAGGAGGCTGGCAGCCGTACCAGTCACCGCAGCGCCCCGGCCGGCTGACGCCCCACAGCGATTGGCTGGCCGAGCGGTTCCGCCAGCACCGCGGCAACTGCGATGTCGTGCGCCAGGAGTTGCGGCGGGAACATGGCATTGCGGTGAGCTTACGCACCGTCGAGCGTGCCGTGGCTCACCTGCGCCGCGAAGTGCTCGCCCAGACGGCGGCCACCGTTCGCTTCGAGACCCCGCCAGGCCACCAGTTGCAGATCGACTTCGGCACGGTGCGCGTGCCGGTGGACGACGAGCCAGTCAAGGTTCACCTGTTCGTGGCCACCCTGGGCTACTCGCGCCGGACCTACGTGGCCCTGTTCCTGCACGAGCGACAGTCCGCCTGGCTGCAGGGCCTGGAAGGCGCGTTCCGGCACTTCGGCGGCACGCCCCGGGAGGTGCTGGTCGACAACGCCCGCGCGCTCGTCAACGAGCACGACGCCCAGACCCGCGAAGTCGCCTTCAACGACCGCTTCCACGCCTTCTGCCGCTACTGGGGTGTGACACCCCGAGCCTGTGCCCCGTACCGCGCCCGCACCAAGGGCAAGGACGAGCGCGGCGTGGGCTACGTCAAGCGCAACGCCATCGCCGGCCATCGCTTCGTGTCCCTGGAGGAGCTGCAAGCGCACCTCGTGCGCTGGATGCGTGAGGTGGCCGACGTGCGAGTGCACGGCACCACCGCCGAGCCGCCCATCCACCGCTTCGAACGCGATGAGCGCGGCGCGCTCAGCCCGTTGGCCGCCAAGGCGCCGTTCCTGCAGGTGCGCGAACTCAGCCGCCGGGTCCATACCGATGCCTGCATCGAGCTCGACACCAACCGCTACAGCGTGCCGTGGAAGCTCATCGGCGAAGCCGTCACCGTTGTCGTGGCCGAGCGGCAGGTGCGAGTGCTGTACGCAGGCCAGGAAGTGGCTTGCCATGCGCAGAACGCCGGTCGGCGCATCAGCATCATCGAACGCAGCCACCTCGTGGGCATCGTCGGTGCGCATCTGGTCGGGGTGAGCTGGCTGGCACGCCCGAGCGCTGCCGCGGCGCCACCACCAGCCGCGCCGGCCGAACTGCTTCGACCGCTGGCCGAGTACGAGACGGCGCTGGGAGGGAGCTGGTGATGGCAGCGGCCAAGAAGAACCAGCCGGTCGAGTTGCTCAACGACCTCGAGCCGATGCTCACGCGCTTGAAGCTCACCGCCATCCGCGACCAGCTCGACACGCTGCTGGACCAGGCCGGCCGGGCAGAGCTCAACCTGCGCGAGGCGCTGACGATGCTGTGCACCGCCGAAGTGGCACGCAAGGACGAGCGGCGCATCCAGATGGGCATGTCGATCGCCAAGTTCCCGTGCGTGCGCACGCTGGAGGGCTTCGAGTACGACGCGCAGCCGTCGGTAGACCCCAAGCAGATCCGCGAACTGGCGACATCGCGCTGGGTGGCCAACGGCGACAGCGTGTTGCTGCTCGGACCGCCCGGCGTGGGCAAGACGCATCTGGCGGTGGCGCTCGGCCGCGAAGCCATCGTGCGGGGCTACAGCACGCTGTTCGTTCCAGCGACCAGCTTGGTGACGCAGTTGGCCAGGGCGCACGCCGAGGGACGGCTGGAGGAGAAGCTCCTCCACTTCACCAAGCCCAAGTTGCTCGTGGTGGACGAACTGGGCTACCTGCCGTTCGAGGCCAATGCAGCGCACCTGTTCTTCCAGCTCGTGAGCAGGCGATACGAGCGCGGCTCCATGCTGGTGACGAGCAACCGCTCGGTGGCCGAGTGGGGCGGCGTGTTCGGCGATGCGGTTGTGGCCACCGCCATCCTGGACCGGCTGCTGCACCACAGCCACGTCATCACGATCCGCGGCGACAGCTACCGGCTGCGAACAAGGGCCGCGCTGGCCCGGTTAACCAGGCCAGCGCGAACACCGCAACTCAAACCGATTGATCAGCAACCGGGGTCACTTCTGGATGTCGCCAGGGGGTCAGTTCCTGATGTCGCTTGACACCCCGAGTTCGGCGCCGAGAAGCGGCCGTTGAAGTTGCGCTGTCCGGAAGCAGTCACTTGTCACCGAGTGCAATCAACGCGAAGTGGACGCCAATTTTCTTGTTACCAACGCCCCAGCCAACCCCATGCCGACGAGGAACAGCGTTGCGGGCTCGGGGACGCCGTTGACCACCTCACCTCCCGACCCACCCGTTCCCCCGGACCCAGTGCTGACGCCCTGGTCGTAGCCGCCGCTGCCGAAGCCGATATCACCGCTAACGCCGCATCCCAGAGAAATGGCGTCCATGATCAAGGTCACTTGCGCTTCGGCCGAAGCGAGTCGGCCGCAACCTAGGTGAGACCGCCGTTGCTGCTTATGGTTTGTCTGGCAAAAACATTGCCGACAAGCGTATCGCCATCAAGGGTCGCTGCGCTGTCGGCAAACCAATAGATTCCGACCGTCGAGCCGGTGCCGACACCCGTCACGCTGACGTTCGAGTCCTCCGACATGATGAACGTACTCGAGAAACGAAAGCGCCAGACTGCGTTCAGATCACCCAAGCCGTTAAGGACCAGATTCCCCGTCAAATTTGAAGTTCCGGCGCCCACGTCGTAAGTCCCCGGAACGAGAAAACCGCCATTGGCGGCCTGAAACGCGTCGAGATTTCCGTTCCCGGCCGCGATCGTAAAGTTGGCACCACCGGCAGTCACAGCAAGGATTGCGGCGTCGAGATCCACTTGAGCCTGCTGTGCCAGCGGCGTATTCTGTTGAATTGAGCCCGAAGTGAAAACGTAACCTCCGCCGACCGTGGCGTTAGGGGACGAACCCAGGTTGCCACCGATGGTGCTGGTCGGGACGTTGGTCACTCCCGCGGCACCCAACACGGCGAAGCTGGCCAGGCTCGAAACCAGCACGGGTGCCGCCGAGGCGTGAGAAGGCGCGAAGGAGAACGCAGCGCAGATCGCTGTCGAGACGAAGGCGCAGGCGGAGGCCAAGTAGGTCTTCATTGGGGCAGCCCTGAAAGTTGGTCATTGACGAACACGCATACGGTATGGGTCTGCCAACTTGGCGTATGTCCGGTATCCAACATAGCGCGACAGCGCACTGAACGCAGCCACGTCCTGGGACATCACCCCCGCGACGCTGCGGGTCGGACTCTTTGAGTCGGTGCGCAGCGCGGCTGATAGGGCATTACATAGCCGCCAGCCGCCCATGTTGGCAAATGGCCGGGACGAGCCAAAGCGGAGTTCAAGTTGGCCGCCGTAAACCAGTCATCCAAGGCGGGCCAGCAGGGGAAATTCTGAGCGGATCACCAGCGGCCGGTTATGGCCGTCAAGAGCCCGCTACGAGGGGCGGCTTCACGGCATCCTGTCTCCCCAAGATTGACCCAGACGGCCGCCGGACGGTCGGGCGCCCTGCCCTTCAGCAGTCAAGCTTGGCGGTCAGTGCCGCCCGAACAGTCGAGCATCCCATACCACCGGTTCCGGGCTGCTGGCCACGATCATCCTGAACTCGGGATGCTGCGGGTTCAGGAGCACGTTCCCTTCCCTGCGCGCTACGACCGAAGGAACCACCAGAACTGCAGTTCTGCGCTCGCGGATCCAGGCATCGCCGAAAGCCCTGGCCACCGCCAGATCCGCATGGTCCCACCCGACGGGCAGGCTGCTCTCGTCATGTCGCTCGGTCGTCACGGCAGCCGCGACGCTGATCTCGATGGCGACATGCGTCCTGGGCACTCGCCCGATGCCGGCGTGGGCCAGGCACTCGAGGAGCATGGCGCCCGCATAGGAGCGGCTTGCATAAATGACGCCATGGCCCGGCGAATTCCACCGGCCGCCCACGAGCGATGCAACGGTGGACTGAACGGGTCGAATCGTCCGTCAGCGATGCGCCATGCCTGCCAGGCTTGGGACTGAGCCTGCTTGGTTGTCGCCGCCTTGGACCGCGCCTTACGCGGCGACGCCATGGAACAGCGACCAGAGCAGGTTCTCGACCCGGCGCGCGCCCAGCTCCGTCAGGGCCACCTCGATGGGGCGCCTGCCGCCCAGCATGGCGTGATCGGTGGACAAGAACGCCCGAGCATCGTCGGCGTTGTCCCACACGTGCTCTGCGGTTGCGATCACCCGCGCCAGACGCTCCACCCGTTCTCCTTCCTGTGGCTTCAACTCCTCGCCCCTGCGGTGGAAGGTGGCCGCCGGGATGACACGTAGCATCAAGGCCGCCGCATCGGGCGACGAACCGTAGACGTGGCGCGCAACGGCGCTGAGTGAGGCCTTAGGCAGGCCCGCCTCGACCTGTTGCTCGAGTTGCTCGACCGACGTGACCTTTCGGCGGAGACCCAGAACCTGGGCGATCCTGCCCGGTTCAACCACGGCTGCGTACATGCGGCTGACTCCCAGTTGATAGATAAAATTCTATCATCTGAAGAACCTCAGCCAACCACCAGAATGCCGGGCACGGGTCGAACTGCCATCCAAAACCGGGAGGTTTGCGGTCCGTCGCTCTTCGCCCCTATCCTTCGGCCGCGCACAGCCAACCTACCCGAAATCGGGCCAGACGAGCTGTCTGATATTTGCCCCATGAACCCGCCGGAACCTGGGCAAAGTCGGCCGGAACTTGGCGGAAATATCAGACAGCAAAACCCCGGAAAGCGAGCATTGGCGCGGGTTTCCGGCCCGTTCGGTGGTGGGGCTGTTAATCCGTAGGTCCCTGGTTCGAGCCCAGGTCGGGGAGCCAAGAAAAGCAAAGACTTAGCCCAGCCTCACCCGCTGGGCTTCGTCACTTCTGGGCTCCGTGTAGCGGCTGTGTAGGGGCAGCGCGGAGTTTCGGAGGCGGAAACCCCCCGAACCGTGGCCGGTTCGCACGAATCGCCTGCGAAGTTCAGCCTGCCTGCAACAGCCCCACCGCGCCCTCGCCGCGCCGCGCGGGCTTTATCTTGCACCGCGTACAGAGCCCGGTCGGTGACGTACTTGTCGAACACCCAGGCCATGCTGGAGCGGACTTGCTCGGAGTTCGCTTCGATGTCGTCGCAGGTCGTGCGCCCCACGGTGCGGCCGTAGCGGTCCTTGGTCAGGGGCCTGACCTCGGCCGGCTGCTCGCACCGGGCGGTCACCGTCGCCGGTGGTGCGATCCATCGATCGCGGGTCTGCGCCAATGCGCAGGCCGGTTGAGGTCGAAAAATGAAAAAGGCCCGGATCCTTTCGGGATCCGGGCCTCTGCGTACAGAGCTTGGAGGGTGCGCGTCTACGCGCTGCCCTCTCCCGGATGCATTCGGTCCTCGTTCCGATCAAGCTGCCAACCGCCAAAGGATTGGCCAAATCGGCAGCCTGTCGGATAGACCTGATGCAAGGCGGCGTCGCATGCGCCCAGCGACCCCATCGCCGCGGCACGCACGAACGCGACCAGACCCTTCATGGGTCGGTTGGTTCTGATGACGTGCCTGGATTTCACGATGAAGCCTTCTGAGAAAAGTGGTGCTCAATGAGCAGAGGAGGCGGACTGTAAATAGTCTTTACTGTCCCGTCAACCCCCTGCGAGAATGTAGTTTGACCTCGTTGCATCGCGTGCACAGCAAGTGGCCAACACGACCATCACCAGAAGACAGAACGCACTGGCGCTCTTCCAGGCCTACGCAGAGAAGGCCCTCGCCTCCGGGGCTCCTCCCAAGGGGCTGGAGCAGACATTCGCCGCGACGTTGCAGATCTCGCCCAGCATGTGGAGCCAGATCAAGTCGTCGCGGCCGATCGGCGACAAGTTGGCCCGGCAGATCGAACAGCACCATGGCAAGCCGACAGGGTGGCTCGACGAAGCTCGCGAGAGCGACTCGGTGGCGCCTGCCGAGAAGGCCTTCCTGGACCTTGCGTTGAAGGCTTGGCGTGCGACAAACAGCACAGGTCGGAAGGCGCTGCGCGAGCAGATGAAGCAGGTCGCAGCCACAAAGGTTTCAAGCTTGCGCTGATCGCCAGCGTCGCTCGGGGCACGCCCAGTGCAGTCACGCCCTTGTGCCGACCTCCGCCTTCACACAGCCTCAGGTGGCTCCTGTCGGAAAAAGCACTCCGGCAGCATCGCCTGCTCCAGCATCGCGATGCTCTTCGCGTCGACACCACGCTCGGTGAAGAACTCTCGCCATCCACGCGCGACGGCCAACATGCCGTCGATCAGCGACCGCGCCGCTTCCTCGCCCAGCCCGAAGGCTGCGCACTGCGACAGCAGGTTGTAGAGGCTGGCGGCCCGTCCGAAGCGGCCGACCTCCAGCGCCAGGTCCCGGCGTTCGACGGACACCATCGCGACTGGCAGGATGTCGTAGGCCGGGCTCAAGCGCCAGCCGGCGGTGGTGTGCAGCAGCGCGTGGTTGCGGGGGTGGTCGTCGTTGTTGGTGACCATTGCATTGAAGACCATGCGCCGGTACAGCTCGCGACGGTCCTCGGCGGGTTTGACCGACCAGCGGCGAAGTTCGTCGGCGAGCAGCGGATAGGACCAGCGCTCACGCCCGAGGTAGCCGTCCTCGGCATCGAGCACCGTCAACCCCGACACGAGGCCGTGGCGCACGTACGTCTTGGCCTGGGGGTTCCACTCGCGATCGAAGCGTCCCAGCATGAGCACGTCGCTTGTTCCGACGCGTTCGAGACGGGCCTGGCAGACACGAAGCCCCGCCGCCCGCGCCAGTTCGAGCGTGGCGTACTCGATGCGCTGCACGTTGTGCCGGTCCCCCCGCTCGGGCAGTTTCGCAAGCCAGATCTTTTGCTCGTCCTCGACCGTGACCTTGGGCCTGGCGCCGCCCATGCTGGTGCCAGGTTCGAGCGATTCAAGCACTTCGTGCGGCAGGCGACCGTCTTCCTCCAGCCTGTGCGCCGCGTCGATCAGCGCTGCGAGCTGATGCGTGCGGTTGAAGGGTCGCCCGGGTGCCGGCGGTTGCGGGCTGCGCCCGAAGCTGAGGTTGCCGGCGCCATCGTCGGGGCCGTTCAACAGGTACTCGATCTCCTGGATCTCGGCTTCCTGGCGTTGCAGCTTGGCCTGGATCACGCGACGCCCCCAGGCGTCAGGGCTGGCGTCGCGCACGGCGCCGGGGATGCCCTTCAGCTTCGTGAACTGCATTGGCCTTGTCGACAGCGGCAGGTGATACGGATCGAGTGCCACGACGGCCGGCCGTTCCAGGTAGCGCCGGCCATAGGTGAACGTACCCTCGTACGCACCGGCGCCGATGCTGCGCACCTTCAGCGACGCGCAGGGCACCGTCTCCACGGTGCCCGGGAGCTGGACGTACACGTAGCAGCGCTGTTCATCGGCGGCCATGATCAGAAGTCGTTGTCGACGACCGCGGACTGCCGCACACGCTGCGGCCGGCGCGCCGCTTCGAGGATGCGACCATGCTCGTCGGCGTCAGGTTCGGCCAGGGCGGCTGCCGTGCCGAGCAGCCCGAGCTTCCACAGCACCGTGAAGACGGTGCCAAGGGTGCTGGCGGTGCCACCCTTCTCCAAAGCGTAGAGCGTCTTGCGGGTGATGCCGCAGGCCTGCGCGAGTTCTTCCTGGTTCATGCGCCGGCGGATGCGCGCCACGCGGATGTTCTGGCCGAGTTGCTGTGCTGCTGTCGTGACCTCCAGCGGAGGCGCCGTCAAGGTTGGCATTTCGATGCCCGTAATCTGTTTCTTCGGGTATCAGAGTACACATTGTGAACCTTAGTGTCAATGCTCATGATCCAAGAAAGATCCCTTGGATACTCGCAATCTGTCACATTGGGTATCACATGACTCATACAAGACATGACCAGGCACGACCAGACCTTTCCGGCCTTGCCCCGCTGCCGGCCCACCTCACTGCACCTTCGTGTTGGTTGCCTGCGCGCCGGGCAGCCCGTGCATTCGGCCGATGCCGCCTCACGCGACTTCTCGACACGCACTGCCTGACTAGCCAAATGGACAACCGTGCATGCTTTGGCTAGTATTCTGGACAAATGGACGCACTGGACCGCACTGCCGTGCTCGAACGCCAACTGTTGCTTCAGCTGGGCGACCGACTCAAACGTCTGCGCAAGTCGCAGGGCCTGGGAACGGTTGAGATGGCCAAGCGCGCTGGCATCTCCCGCACGACGCTCGGCTCTGTAGAAGCTGGTGACCCGGGGCCGTCCATCGGGACCTACCTTCGCGTGATGTCGTTGCTGGGCGTCAGCGGAGAACTGGCTTTGCTGGCAGGTGATGCCTTGCAGCCAGCGCCTGCGGGAAGCGCCGCCGCTCGCTCCAGGCGTGCACGACCCGTCGTGCAGGTGACGGTGTCGACCGACGAGTCCCGTCACCAGGTTCAGGATCTTCAGAGTCTGGCGCTGCATGAAGAGGCCGTACGGCTGGTTCGCGCCGATCCTGCGCTGCTGCTGCAGGCCCAAGCGACGCTGGAGCGCTGGCTTGGCACCGGCAGTTCCCGCTCATCGGGCTTATGGCGCGAGTGGCAAGAGATCCTGCGCGAAGGCAAGTGGCGCAAGATCCTGGGCCGTACGCGACGTGCGCAGGAACTCCGCCAAGCCTCTCCGCTCACTGCAGTGCTCCCCGCGCAAGTGCGCCAAGGCGTGCTGGACCAAGTGGGTCAGTTGCGCAAGGGGCTTGTGCTCGGCGACCCCGAGATCGAGGCGCCGGCATGAACCGGGAGGAACTCGAGCACATCATCCGCGCGAGCGCCGACGTCACGGATCAGTACGAGTTCATCATCGTCGGCAGTCAATCGATCCTGGGCCCCGTACCGAATCCGCCGGAGGTCTTCACGATGTCTGCCGAAGCGGACATCTATCCGCTTCAGGCGCCTGAGCTCGCCGAGAAGATCGAAGGTGCGATCGGCGAAGGCTCGCAGTTCCACCAGACCTTTGGCTACTACGCGCAAGGTGTGGGCCCCGACACTGCCGTGCTCCCGCGCGGCTGGATGAGCCGTGTGCACAGGGTCCAGACCGCAGCCACCAACCACCGTGTCGGCTACTGCCTTGACCTGCTCGACCTGTTCATGTCCAAGGCCGCGCGCGAGGCCCCGCAGCTCAGCTCTTCAACCACGGCGCCAGCGCCTTCGCCAACTGTCGCAACAACGCCGGGTCCGGCATCGGAATCCGCAGGCTGGGTTGGCCCGATTCGGGATCGCGCTCGATGCGGATGAGCGGTGCCGCTCCCGGCCGACGCTGCGCGGCCAAACCCTGCAGC
>JADIZZ010000026.1 GCA_016704535.1 Betaproteobacteria bacterium
AACGACATCATTCGCGACGAGGTGCCGGCCGAAACGCCGGGCGCAAAGACGGCGAAGTCCGACCTGCCGATCCCCAGCGAGATCAAGGGGCAGCCTCGACCAGTACGTCATCGGCCAAGAAGTGGCCGCGCACGCTCTCGGTGGCCGTCTACAACCACTCAAGCGGTTGAAGCACATGGGCGCAATGCGTCAAGGACGAAGTCGAACTGACCAAGAGCAACATCCTGCTCATCGGCCCCACGGGTTCTGGCAAGACCTTGCTTGCGCAAACGCTGGCCCGATTGCTGAATGTGCCGTTCGTGATCGCCGACGCCACCACGCTCACGGAAGCCGGCTATGTGGGTGAGGACGTCGAAAACATCGTGCAAAAGCTGCTGCAGAACTGCAACTTCGACGTCGAACGTGCGCAGCGCGGCATCGTCTACATCGAGCGAGATCGACAAGATCAGCCGCAAGGCCGACAACCCCAGCATCACGCGCGACGTCTCGGGTGAAGGCGTGCAGCAGGCGCTGCTGAAGCTGGTGGAAGGCACGATGGCCAGTGTTCCGCCGCAGGGCGGGCGCAAGCACCCGAACCAGGACTTCCTGCAGATCGACACGACGAACATCCTGTTCATCTGCGGCGGTGCCTTCGACGGGTTGGAAAAGGTCATCCAGAACCGCACCGAGAAGTCGGGCATCGGCTTTGCTGCCAGCGTGCACAGCAAGACCGAGAAGCGCGCGGCAGACATCTTCCGCGACGCTGAACCCGAAGACCTGATCAAGTTCGGGCTGATTCCCGAGTTGGTGGGTCGCCTGCCCGTGGTGGCCACGCTGGGTGAGCTGACCATCGAGGCGATGGTGCAGATCCTCACCGAGCCCAAGAACGCACTGGTCAAGCAGTATCAGAAGCTGTTCGCGATGGATGGCGTCGAGCTTGAAATCCGACCCTCCGCGCTGACCGCCATTGCCAAGAAGGCGCTGGCGCGCAAGACAGGCGCCCGCGGCCTGCGTTCCATCCTGGAACATGCGCTGATCGACACCATGTTCGACCTGCCCACGCTCGACGGCGTGGCCAAGGTGGTGATCGACGACCACATCGTCGAAGAAGGCGCCAAGCCGCTGCTCGTCTACCGCGAGCAAAAGGCCAGCGCCTGAGGGTGCACACCGCCGGCGCGCCCGGCCGCCGCACCCGCCTTGCATTCCCGCTCTCGGGCCCCAAGTGGGCTTGAGAAAGAGAGGTCTCTATGTCCGGACATCCCATCCTCCCCGCCGACCCCATCACGCTGCCGCTGCTGCCGCTGCGCGATGTAGTGGTGTTCCCGCACATGGTCATCCCGCTCTTCGTGGGCCGGCCGAAGTCGATCAAGGCGCTGGAAGCCGCGATGGAGCAAGGGCGTCAGATCATGCTGGTGGCCCAGAAGGCTGCCGGCAAGGACGAGCCCAAGGCCGACGACATGTTCGACGTCGGCTGCGTCAGTTCCATCCTGCAGATGCTGAAGCTGCCCGACGGCACCGTGAAGGTGCTGGTCGAGGGCGTGCAGCGCGCCAACACGACGCGAATTACCGAAGAACTGGAGTACTTCGTCGGTGAGGTCGTTCCCGTGCAGGCCGAAGCCGACGCCACGCCCGAGATCGAAGCCCTGCGCCGCGCCGTGACGCAGCAGTTCGACCAGTACGTCAAGCTCAACAAGAAGATCCCGCCCGAGATCCTGACCTCGATCGCGGGCATCGACGACCCTGGCCGTTTGGCCGACACCATTGCCGCGCACCTGCCGCTGAAGCTGGAAGCGAAGCAGGCCGTGCTCGATCTGTTCAGCATTGCCAAGCGGCTCGAAAAGCTGCTCGAACTGCTTGAGCACGAGGTCGACATCCTGCAGGTGGAAAAGCGCATCCGTGGCCGCGTCAAGCGCCAGATGGAAAAGAGCCAGCGCGAGTACTACCTGAACGAGCAGGTCAAGGCCATCCAGAAGGAACTGGGCGATGGCGAGGAAGGTGCCGATCTCGAGGAACTCGAGAAGAAGATCGTCGCCGCCAAGATGAGCAAGGAGGCGCGCAAGAAGGCCGAGAGCGAGTTGAAGAAGCTCAAGCTCATGTCACCGATGAGCGCCGAAGCCACGGTGGTGCGCAACTTCATCGACACCCTGATCAACCTGCCCTGGGCCAAGAAGACCAAGATCAAGCACGACCTGGCCAACGCCGAGGCGGTGTTGAACGAAGACCACTTCGGCCTGGAAAAGGTGAAGGACCGCATCCTCGAATACCTCGCGGTGCAGCAACGTGTGGACAAGGTCAAGGCGCCCATTCTGTGCCTGGTAGGCCCCCCGGGCGTGGGCAAGACCTCGCTCGGCCAGAGCGTGGCGCGCGCCACCGGCCGCAAGTTCGTGCGCATGGCACTGGGCGGCATGCGCGACGAGGCCGAGATCCGCGGCCACCGCCGCACCTACATCGGCAGCATGCCGGGCAAGGTGCTGCAGAGCCTGAGCAAGGTCGGCACGCGCAACCCGCTGTTCCTGCTCGACGAGATCGACAAGCTGGGCATGGACTTCCGCGGCGACCCGTCGTCGGCGCTGCTGGAAGTGCTCGACCCCGAGCAGAACCACACGTTCAGCGACCACTACGTCGAGGTCGACTTCGACCTCAGCGACGTGATGTTCGTGGCCACGTCGAACTCGATGAACATCCCGCCGGCGCTGCTGGACCGCATGGAAGTCATCCGCCTGGCCGGCTACACGGAAGACGAGAAGCTCAACATCGCCCAGCGCTACCTGCAGCCCAAGCAGCAGAAGAACAACGGCGTCAAGGACGGTGAGATGGAGATCACCGAATCGGCCTTGCGCGCCATCCTGCGCTACTACACGCGGGAAGCCGGCGTGCGCTCGCTGGAACGCGAGATCGGAAAGATCTGCCGCAAGGTCGTCAAGGGCATCGCGCTGAAGAAATACGAAGGCAAGGTCGTCGTCACCGAGGACAACCTCAACGACTTCCTGGGCGTGCGCAAGTTCGACTTCGGCCGCGCCGAGAAGAAGAACCAGGTCGGGCAGGTGGTCGGTCTGGCGTGGACGGAAGTGGGCGGCGACCTGCTGACCATCGAAGCCACCGTGATGCCGGGCAAGGGCAACATCATCCGCACCGGCTCGCTGGGCGACGTGATGAAGGAGTCGGTCGAGGCTGCGCGCACGGTGGTGCGTTCACGCGCCCGTCGCCTGGGCCTGAAGGACGAGATCTTCGAGAAGCGTGACATGCACATCCACGTGCCTGACGGTGCCACGCCCAAGGACGGCCCGAGCGCGGGCGCGGCCATGACGACGGCGCTGGTCTCGGCGTTGAGCGGCATCCCGGTGCGTGCCGATGTGGCGATGACGGGCGAGATCACGCTGCGCGGCGAAGTCACGGCCATCGGCGGTCTGAAGGAAAAGCTGCTCGCCGCCCACCGCGGCGGCGTGAAAACGGTGCTGATACCGGAGGAAAACGTCAAGGACCTGCAGGACATTCCCGAGAACGCGAAGAACAACCTCGAGATCGTGCCGGTGCGCTGGATCGATCAGGTGCTGGCCATAGCGCTGGAGAGGATGCCCGAAGCGCTGCCGGACGAAGAGCCGGCATCGCCGCCCAAGGCCGACGCAACGCCACCGGTCATTGCAGGAGACGCGCTGCCGCACTAGTCGGCTGCCGCTGGGGCCTTGCAAGGGCAGTTCGAGCTGTCATAGAATGCGGGGCTTGCCACAGTCGAAACCACGATTGATCAAGACAGTGGCGAGGTTTCAAGTAAGGCGTAAGAAGAACACGCGGGATTAGCTCAGTTGGTAGAGCGATACCTTGCCAAGGTATAGGTCGAGAGTTCGAGCCTCTTATCCCGCTCCAAATTTCAAAGACAGGGAAGCTTCGGCTTCCCTTCTTTTTGCCTGAAAATGGTGCCTGCGCAGCGGGCAAAATGGCAGCCTGCTCAGCAGGCAGTGGCGCGATAGCAAAGCGGTTATGCAACGGATTGCAAATCCGTCTAGTCCGGTTCGACTCCGGATCGCGCCTCCAAAGCTCGATGCACGAGGGCTCCGCGCGGGAGCCCTCGTGCATTCAGGAGCGCCGGCCCGGATGGCGAAATCGGTAGACGCAGCGGACTTAAAATCCGCGGCCGCAAGGCATACGGGTTCGAGTCCCGTTCTGGGCACCACCGTCCCCCCCTTGCCTGAGGAAGAAAATAGAACGACCGTACTATTCTTTCGATCCTGGCGCCGTTCAGGCGCAGCGCGCCGCCTAGAATTGCTCGGTTAACGTTAACGTCAATTCGAGCCCAGGAGCGTCTGTCATGAAGGTACTGGTCGCGGTCAAACGCGTGGTCGACTACAACGTCAAGGTGCGCGTCAAGAGCGACGGCACGGGCGTGGACATCGCCAACGTCAAGATGAGCATGAACCCCTTCGACGAGATCGCCGTCGAAGAGGCGGTGCGGCTGAAGGAGAAGGGCGTCGTCACCGAGATCGTGGCGGTCTCCTGCGGTGTCACGCAATGCCAGGAAACGCTGCGCACGGCGATGGCCATCGGCGCCGACCGTGCCATCCTGGTGGAGTGCGCCGACGAACTGCAGCCGCTGGCCGTGGCCAAGCTGCTGGCGGCCCTGGTGAAGAAGGAGCAGCCCGGTCTCGTGATCCTGGGCAAGCAGGCCATCGACGACGACTGCAACCAGACAGGGCAGATGCTGGCCGCGCTGGCGAACCTGCCGCAGGGCACCTACGCGTCCAAGGTCGTGATCGAAGGCGGCGTGGCGAACATCACGCGAGAGGTCGACGGTGGTACAGAACACCTCAAGCTCACGCTGCCGGCCGTGCTGACGACCGACCTGCGCCTGAACGAGCCGCGCTACGTCACGCTGCCCAACATCATGAAGGCCAAGAAGAAGCCTCTGGAGGTGTTCAAGCCCGCGGACCTGGGCGTGGATGTCTCTCCGCGCATCAAGACCCTGAACGTCAGTGAGCCTCCCAAGCGCGGCGCCGGCATCAAGGTGCCCGATGTCGCCACGCTCGTGGCCAAGCTCAAGAACGAAGCGAAGGTGATCTGACCATGGCAGCCCTCGTCATTGCCGAACACGACAACGCCAGCCTCAAAGGCGCGACCTTCAACACCGTTACCGCGGCCTTGGCTTGCGGCGGCGAAGTGCACGTGCTGGTGGCCGGCGCGAATGCAGGCGGCGCGGCGGCCGCAGCCACGCAGATTGCCGGTGTGGCCAGGGTGCTGCACGCCGACGCCCCCGGCCTGAACCACGGCCTGGCCGAGACCGTCGCGGCGCAGGTGCTGGCCGTGGCCAGTAACTACAGCCACATCCTGTTCCCGGCCACCGCCAGCGGCAAGAACATCGCCCCGCGCGTGGCCGCGCTGCTGGACGTGGCGCAGATCAGCGACGCCACGAAGATCCTGAGCGCCGACACCTTCGAACGCCCGATCTACGCAGGCAACGCGATGGCCACCGTGCAGAGCCTGGACGGCATCAAGGTGATCACCGTGCGTACCACCGGCTTCGACGCTGCACCGGCCTCGGGCGGCAGCGCCGCCGTGGAGACCCTCGCCGCCGTGGGCGACAGCGCCAGCTGCACCTTCCTGGGCAGCGAGATCGCCAAGAGCGACCGTCCCGAGCTCACCGCGGCCAAGATCATCGTCAGCGGCGGCCGCGCGTTGGGCAGCAACGAGAAGTTCAACGAACTGCTGACGCCCTTGGCCGACAAGCTGGGCGCGGCACTCGGCGCCAGCCGCGCCGCCGTGGACGCTGGCTACGCGCCCAACGACTGGCAGGTGGGCCAGACGGGCAAGATCGTCGCGCCGCAGCTCTACATCGCGGTGGGCATCAGCGGCGCCATCCAGCACCTGGCGGGCATGAAGGATTCCAAGGTGATCGTGGCGATCAACAAGGACGCCGAGGCGCCCATCTTCAGCGTCGCCGACTACGGCCTCGAGGCCGATCTCTTCAGCGCCGTGCCCGAGCTGATCGAGAAGCTCTGAGTTGAACGCCATCCAGGGCGCCCGGAACGGCGCCCTTTTTTCTTTCTGGAGTAGGACATGAGCTACCGCGCCCCGGTCAAGGACATGCTGTTCGTGATGAAGGAACTGGCCGGCATCGATGCCGTCGCCACCCTGCCTGGCTATGAAGACGCCGGCTACGACACCGCGGCGGCGGTGCTTGAGGAATGCGCCAAGTTCAACGAAGGCGTGGTCGCGCCGCTGAACTGGGAAAGCGACAAGAACCCGTCCTACTTCAAGGATGGGCACGTCACCACCGCGCCCGGCTTCAAGCAGGCCTTCCGGCAGTTCGCCGAAGGCGGCTGGCAGGGCCTGCAGCACCCGGTGGACTTCGGCGGCCAGGGCCTGCCCAAGCTGATCCACGCCGCGTGCTGCGAGATGGTCAACAGCGCCAGCATCAGCTTCGCGCTGTGCCCGCTGCTGACCGACGGCGCCATCGAGGCCATGATCACCGCCGGCACGCCCGAGCAGCAGGCGCTCTTCATCCCGAAGATGATCGACGGCAGCTGGACGGGCACGATGAACCTCACCGAGCCGCAGGCCGGTTCGGACCTCTCGGCGGTGCGCACACGCGCCGAACCGCAGCCCGACGGCACCTTCAAGCTCTTCGGTACCAAGATCTACATCACCTACGGCGACCACGACCTGGCCGGGAACATCATCCACCTCGTGCTGGCGCGCGTCGTGGGGGCGCCCGAAGGCGTGAAGGGCATCAGCCTCTTCATCTGCCCGAAGGTCTTGGGCGACGGCACGCGCAACGACGTGCACTGCGTCAGCATCGAACACAAGCTGGGCATCAAGGCCAGCCCGACGGCGGTGCTGCAGTTCGGCGACCACGGCGGCGCGGTGGCGACGCTCGTGGGCCAGGAGAACCGTGGCCTGGAGTACATGTTCATCATGATGAACGCCGCGCGCTTTGGCGTCGGCGTGCAGGGCATCGCGTTGGCCGAGCGCGCCTACCAGAAGGCCGTGGGCTACGCGCGTGACCGGGTGCAGAGCCGCCCGGTCGACGGCAGCCTGCCGGCCGCCGCGCCCATCATCCACCACCCCGACGTGCGACGCATGCTGATGACGATGCGCGCCCACACCGAGGGCTGCCGCGCGATGGCGCTGGTGGGCGCCGCCGCCTTCGACGCCGCGCACGGCCACACCGATGCCGAGGTGCGCAAGCAGAACCAGGCCTTCTACGAATTCCTGGTGCCGCTGATCAAGGGCCTGTCGACCGAGATGGCGCTGGACGTCGCCAGCCTGGGCGTGCAGGTGCACGGCGGCATGGGCTACATCGAGGAGACCGGCGCGGCACAGTACCTGCGCGATGCCAAGATCCTGACCATCTACGAAGGCACGACGGCGATCCAGGCCAACGACCTGGTCGGTCGCAAGACGGCACGCGACGGCGGCGCCGTGGCGCGCGGCATCGCGGCGCAGATCGAGGCCACCGAAGAGGAACTGGCAGCCCGCGACAGCGTGGCCTGCAAGACGATGGCACGGCGCCTGGGCGCGGCACGCGTGGCCTTCCTCGACGCCGTGGCCTTCGTCGCCGGTGGCACGAAAGCGCAGCCCAATGCCGTCTTCGCCGGCAGCGTGCCCTACCTGATGCTCGCCGGCACCACGGTTGCCGGCTGGCAGATGGCGCGGGCGCTGATGATCGCGGAAGACGCGGTGGCCGCCGGCACCGACGTGCCCTTCATGCAGGCCAAGATCGCCACCGCACGCTTCTACGGCGACCACATCCTCAACAAGGCCGCCGGCCTGCGCGACAGCATCGTCGAAGGTGCCGACGCCGTCACGGCGCTCGCACTGGAGTCCTTCTGATGACGCTGCCCCCGGTACTTCAGCGTGCACGGCTGCCCATCATCGGCGCGCCGCTTTTCATCATCAGCAACCCCAAGCTCGTCATCGCGCAGTGCACGGCCGGCGTCATCGGTTCGATGCCTTCGCTGAACGCGCGCCCGGCCTCGCAGCTGGACGAATGGCTGGCCGAGATCACCGAGACCCTGGCTGCCTGGGACCGCGACCATCCGGACCAGCCCGCCGCGCCCTTTGCCATCAACCAGATCGTGCACAAGAGCAACGACCGGCTCGAACACGACCTGCAGGTCTGCGCGAAGTACAAGGTGCCCATCGTCATCACCAGCCTGGGTGCGCGTGTCGACGTCAACGAGGCCGTGCACGGCTGGGGCGGCGTGGTGCTGCACGACATCATCAACAACGCCTTCGCGCACAAGGCCATCGAGAAGGGCGCCGACGGCCTGATCGCGGTGGCGGCCGGTGCTGGCGGCCATGCCGGCGTGAAGAGCCCGTTTGCGCTGGTGCAGGAAATCCGCGAGTGGTTCGATGGCCCGCTGGCACTCAGCGGCGCCATCGGCAGCGGTGCCGGCGTGCTGGCCGCGCTGGCCGCGGGGGCCGACTTCGCCTACATCGGCTCGGCCTTCATCGCCACAGAAGAGGCGCGTGCTTCGGACGCCTACAAGCAGTGCATCGTGGACAGCAACAGCGACGACATCGTCTACAGCAACCTGTTCACCGGCGTGCACGGCAACTACCTCAAGCCCAGCATCGTCGCCGCCGGCATGGACCCGGACCACTTGCCCGAGAGCGATCCCAGCAAGATGAACTTCGGCGGCGCAGAAGCCGCCAAGAGCAAGGCCTGGAAGGACATCTGGGGTTGCGGCCAGGGCATCGGCGCCGTGAAGGCGGTGGTGCCCGCGGCTCAGCTCGTGGCGCGCCTGACCGACGAGATGCAGGCGGCCCGGCGCCGGCTGGGCCCGACCGGCTGAGACAGCATCGGCGCGCGCTGCGGCATGCAGTCCTAGCCTCAGTGAGCGCGAAGACTGCTGCAAGCTCGGGAAGCGACGCGGGTCAGGCAACGCCCAGTGTCGAGTCGCAACCGCGTGCCGCGGCAATCCAGCGTGTGACCAGGCGACGTGCCCACGCGGTCGGTAGCCAGGGCAGCCAGCGCCGGGGTTGGGTCAGCACGCCGCAGACATACCGGGCCCTGTCGCCCTGCCAAAGCAAGGCCCGGCAGCGCCCGCGCCGTCGACGCGACAGAAGCATGCCCAACGGGCAGGGTTGTGCCGCGCAGCACACGCCGCAACCATTGCACGCCGCGCCCGGCGCCGGCTTGGCCGGCGCAGTGGCGCGCAGGAGGATCACGCGGGCTGGCATCTCGCCCGCAGTCTGGCTGCGTGGCCTGCCGCTTTGTCAGGAAAACAGAGGCTTGGATGCCGTCCAATAGTGCCCTGAGAACAGACTGGCCGGGTGATACAGTGCCGGCCTGAACGAACAAGGTCCTTCCCGTCCCCTTGCTGGTGTGAGACAAGCAGCAAGGCGGGTCGCTAGTCCGCCAACCGGTGCAGCCGGGGCCGCGGAAGGTTGATCAACCCATCGAAGCCCGTGGAAACCGCGGGCAAAAGGTGAGCGAAAGATGATGCAGCAACACAGGTCGAACTCGTACCTGTTCGGGGGCAATGCCCCTTACGTCGAGGAGTTGTACGAGGCCTATCTCGACAACCCCGGCAGCGTGCCCGACAACTGGCGCACCTACTTCGACAACCTGCAGCACGTGCCTGCCACCGACGGCAGCGACGCACGCGACGTCGCCCATGCGCCGGTGATCGAGAGCTTCGCGCAACGCGCCAAGGCCAATGCCTTTGCGCTGAAAGCCAGCGAGGCCGACCTGGCCGTGGCGCGCAAGCAGGTGCACGTGCAGAGCCTGATCGCGGCTTATCGCTTCCTGGGCGCACGCTGGGCCGACCTCGACCCGCTCAAGCGCACCGAGCGCCCGAAGATCCCCGAACTCGAGCCGACGTTCTACGACTTGACCGAGTCGGACATGGACATCACCTTCTCGGCCGCGAACACGTATTTCACGACGGCCGAGAACATGAGCCTGCGCGAGATCGTGCAGGCGCTGCGCGAGACCTATTGCGGCACCGTCGGCGCCGAGTTCATGCACTGCACCGACCCGGCCGAGAAGCGATGGTGGCAGGAACGGCTGGAGTCGCGGCGCAGCAAGCCCGCGTTCACTGCCGAGCAGAAGATCCACATCCTGGACCGCCTGACGGCGTCGGAAGGCCTGGAGCGCTACCTGCACACCAAGTACGTCGGCCAGAAGCGCTTCAGCCTCGAAGGCGGAGAGAGCTTCATCGCCAGCATGGACGAGGTGGTGCAGCGCGCCGGCACCAACGGCGTGCAGGAGATCGTCATTGGCATGGCCCACCGCGGCCGCCTGAACGTGCTGGTGAACACGCTGGGCAAGATGCCCGCCGACCTCTTCGCCGAGTTCGACCACACCGCACCCGAGGCGCTGCCTTCAGGCGACGTGAAGTACCACCAGGGCTTTTCCAGCGACGTGACGACGCCCGGCGGCCCGGTGCACCTGAGCCTGGCCTTCAACCCCAGCCACCTGGAGATCGTCAATCCGGTGGTCGAAGGCAGCGTCAAGGCACGCATGGACCGCCGCGGCGACGCCACCGGCGCGCAAGTGCTTCCGGTACTGGTGCACGGCGACGCGGCCTTCGCCGGCCAGGGCGTGGTGATGGAGACGTTGGCGTTGGCGCAGACGCGCGGCTACTTCACGGGCGGCACGGTGCACCTGGTCATCAACAACCAGATCGGCTTCACCACCAGCGACCCGCGCGACAGCCGCAGCACGCTGTACTGCACCGATGTCGTCAAGATGATCGAAGCCCCGGTGCTGCACGTCAACGGGGACGACCCCGAGGCCGTGGTCTGGTGCACGCAGCTGGGCATGGACTACCGCCAGCAGTTCAACAAGGACGTGGTGATCGACATCATCTGCTTCCGCAAGCTGGGCCACAACGAGCAGGACACGCCTTCGCTCACCCAGCCGCTGATGTACAAGAAGATCGCCCAGCATCCCGGTACGCGTCGCCTGTACGGTGACAAGCTCGTGGCCCAGGGCGTGCTGCCCGAAAGCGGCCCCGACGACATGGTCAAGGCCTTCCGGGCCGCGATGGACGAAGGCCGCCACACCGTCGACCCGGTGCTGACGAACTTCAAGAGCAAGTACGCTGTCGACTGGGCGCCGTTCCTCGGCAAGAAGTGGACGGATGCGGCCGACACCGCGCTGCCATTGTCCGAAATCAAGCGCCTGTCCGAGCGCCTGACCACCGTGCCCGGCAACTTCAAGGTGCACCCGTTGGTCGAGAAGGTGCTGGCCGACCGCGCCGCGATGGGCCGCGGCGAGATCAACATCGACTGGGGCATGGGAGAAACGCTGGCCTATGCGTCGCTGGTGGCCAGCGGCTACGCCGTGCGCCTGAGCGGTGAGGACTGCGGCCGAGGCACCTTCGTGCACCGCCACGCCGTGCTGCACGACCAGAACCGCGAGAAGTGGGACACCGGCACCTTCGTGCCTCTGCAGAACGTGGCCGATGGCCAGGCGCCGTTCACGGTCATCGACTCGCTGCTGTCGGAGGAGGCGGTGCTGGGTTTCGAGTACGGCTACGCCAGCGCCGAACCCAACACGCTGACCATCTGGGAAGCCCAGTTCGGCGACTTCGCCAACGGCGCGCAGGTCGTCATCGACCAGTTCATCGCCAGCGGCGAGGTGAAGTGGGGCCGCGTCAACGGCCTGACGCTCATGCTGCCGCACGGCTACGAAGGGCAGGGGCCCGAGCACAGTTCGGCGCGCCTGGAGCGCTTCATGCAACTGGCCGCCGACAACAACATGCAGATCTGCCAGCCGGTCAGCGCGAGTCAGATCTTCCACCTGCTGCGCCGGCAGATGGTGCGTCAGTTCCGCAAGCCGCTGATCATCTTCACACCAAAGAGCCTGCTGCGCGCCAAGGACGCCACCTCGCCGCTGTCGGAATTCACCAAGGGCGAGTTCCGCACCGTGGTGCCCGAGTCCGACAAGGACATCGTGGCCGACAAGGTCAAGCGCGTGATCTGCTGCTCGGGCAAGGTCTATTACGACTTGGCGCGCAAGCGCATCGAGAAGGGCGCAGACGACGTCGTCATCCTTCGTGTGGCGCAGCTCTATCCGTTCCCGCACAAGGCCTTCGCCACCGAGATGAAGAAGTACCCGAACGCCACCGAGGTGGTGTGGTGCCAGGACGAGCCGCAGAACCAGGGCGCCTGGTTCTTCGTGCAGCACTACGTGCACGAGAACATGCTCGAGGGCCAGCGCCTGGGTTACGCCGGCCGCCCGGCCTCGGCCTCGCCGGCCGTCGGCTACTCCCACCTGCACCAGGACCAGCAAAAGGCGCTGCTGGAGCAGGCCTTCGGCAAGCTCAAGGGCTTCGTCCTTTCCAAATAAGCAAGAACGCTGAAGAGATTGACCATGGCTATCGTTGAAGTGAAGGTTCCGCAGCTGTCCGAGTCCGTGGCCGAGGCCACGCTGCTGCAATGGAAGAAGAAGCCCGGCGACGCCGTGGCGATGGACGAGATCCTGATCGAAGTCGAGACCGACAAGGTCGTGCTCGAGGTGCCGTCGCCGGCCGCCGGCGTGCTGGCCGAGATCGTGCAGGCCGACGGCGCCACCGTGATCGCCGAACAGCTCATCGCGCGCATCGATACCGCAGGCAAGGCCAGCGTCGCCGCGGCATCGGCACCTGCGGCGGTTGCCGCCACGGTGGCCGCACCGGTCGTGGCCGCCGCAGCACCGTCGACCAGCAAGGCCGGCGTGGCCATGCCCGCCGCTGCCAAGCTGATGGCCGACAACAGCCTGGCTGCAGGCTCGGTGCCGGGCACCGGCAAGGATGGCCGCGTGACCAAGGGCGACGTGCTCGGTGTGCTGGCCGCGCCGGCACCGAAGGCCGCGCCCGCCCCGGCGCCCAAGGCGGCAGCGCCCGTGGCCGCACCGCTGCAGCAGGTGGCCGCCCCCACGGGCATGGCCCTGGGCGACCGCCCCGAGCAGCGGGTGCCGATGTCGCGCCTGCGCGCCCGCATCGCCGAGCGCCTGGTGCAGAGCCAGAGCACCAACGCCATCCTGACCACGTTCAACGAGGTCAACATGGCGCCGCTGATGGAGATGCGCAAGCGCTTCCAGGAGAAGTTCGAGAAGGAGCACGGCGTCAAGCTCGGCTTCATGAGCTTCTTCGTCAAGGCGGCGGTGGCGGCGCTGAAGAAGTACCCCGTCATCAACGCCAGCGTCGACGGCAACGACATCGTCTACCACGGCTACTTCGACATCGGCATCGCGGTGGGTTCGCCGCGTGGCCTGGTGGTGCCGGTGCTGCGCAACGCCGACCAGATGAGCTTTGCCGACATCGAGAAAAAGATCGCCGAGTTCGGCGCCAAGGCGCGCGACGGCAAGCTCGGCATCGACGAGCTTACCGGCGGCACCTTCAGCATCAGCAACGGCGGCACCTTCGGCAGCATGCTGTCGACGCCCATCATCAACCCGCCGCAGAGCGCCATCCTGGGCGTGCATGCCACCAAGGACCGCGCGGTGGTCGAGAACGGGCAGGTCGTCGTGCGGCCGATGAACTACCTGGCGATGAGCTACGACCACCGCATCATCGACGGCCGCGAGGCCGTGCTGGGTCTGGTGACGATGAAGGACGCGCTGGAAGATCCGGCCCGCCTGCTGTTCGACATCTGACCGTCTACGGCCACGATGGCCTGGCTCTACCTGGCACTGGCCGGTCTGTGCGAGATCGGCTGGCCCGTGGGATTCAAGCTCTCGCAGCAGTCCGATTACCGGGTCTCCGGCATCGTGTTCGCGGTACTGTCGATGGGCCTCTCGGGCTGGCTGCTTTGGTTGGCGCAGCGCGAGATCCCCATCGGCACTGCCTACGCAGTGTGGACCGGCATCGGCGGCGCCGGCACCTTTCTGATCGGCGTGGCCTTCTTCGGCGACGCGCTGAGCCTGGGGCGGGTCCTGGGTGTGGCGCTGATCGTCGGCGGCGTGGTAACGCTCAAGCTCTCACATTGACGATCGCTGCGCGGCAGCGAACCCTGAAGGACCCTGCATGAACAAGCAATTCGATCTCGTCGTGATCGGTGCCGGCCCCGGCGGCTACATCGGCGCCATCCGAGCGGCGCAGCTCGGCTTCAACGTCGCCTGCATCGACGAGTGGAAGAACGGCAAGGGCGGCCCGGCGCCGGGTGGCACCTGCACTAACGTCGGCTGCATACCGAGCAAGGCCCTGCTGCAGAGCAGTGAACACTTCGAGCACGCCGGCCACGCCTTCGCCGACCACGGCATCGGGCTGAGGGACCTGAGCATCGACGTGAAGAAGATGCTGGCGCGCAAGGACAAGGTCGTCTCACAGAACAACGACGGCATCCTCTACCTCTTCAAGAAGAACAAGGTGACGTTCTTCCACGGCCGGGGCTCGTTCGTGAAGGCGATCGAAGGGGGCTACGAGGTTGCCGTCGGCGAAGAGACGCTGACCGCCAAGCAAGTGCTGGTGGCCACCGGCTCCAACGCACGTGCGCTGCCCGGCACGCCCTTCGACGAGGTGAGCGTGCTCAGCAACGACGGCGCGCTGCGCATCGCAGAGGTGCCGAAGAAGCTGGGCCTCATCGGCAGCGGCGTCATCGGCCTGGAGATGGGTTCGGTGTGGCGGCGCCTGGGCGCGGAAGTGACGGTGCTGGAGGCGTTGCCCACCTTCCTGGGCGCAGTGGACGAGCAGATCGCCAAGGAGGCGCACAAGGCCTTCACGAGGCAGGGCCTGAAGATCGAACTCGGCGTGAAGGTCGGCGAGATCAAGAGCGGCAAGAAGGGCGTGGCCGTCGAATACGCCGACGCCAAGGGCGAAGCGCAGACGCTCGTGTGCGACAAGCTCATCGTCAGTATCGGCCGCGTGCCGAACACCATCGGCCTGAACGCCGAAGCCGTGGGCTTGAAGCTCGACGAGCGGGGTGCCATCGTCGTCGACGACGACTGCCGCACCAACCTGCCCGGAGTATGGGCCGTGGGCGACGTCGTGCGCGGACCCATGCTTGCGCACAAGGCCGAGGAAGAGGGCGTGGCCGTGGCCGAACGCATGGCGGGCCAGCACGGCCACGTCAACTTCAACACCGTGCCCTGGGTGATCTACACCAGCCCCGAGATCGCGTGGGTGGGCCAGACCGAGCAGCAGCTGAAGGCCACGGGCCGTGCCTACAAGGCCGGCACCTTCCCGTTCCTGGCGAACGGCCGCGCGCGTGCGCTTGGCGACACCACCGGCATGGTGAAGTTCCTGGCCGACGCGGTGACGGACGAGATCCTGGGCGTGCACATCGTCGGCCCCCAGGCCAGCGAGCTGATTGCCGAGGCCGTCGTGGCGATGGAGTTCAAAGCCAGCGCCGAGGACATCGCGCGCATCTGCCATGCGCATCCCAGCCTGAGCGAAGCGACCAAGGAAGCTGCGCTCGCGGTCGACAAGCGGACCTTGAATTTCTGAAGAAATTGGACCCCCGAACTCACTGTGTTCGCTGCCCCCCAAGGGGGTGCTCAGCGCCCTTGGGGCGGCCCGGCGGTCGCTGGTGGGCGTCCGCCAGCTTTACGAAGCCACGCTCGTCGAGCGCGGCTTCAAGAGCGATGAGGCACAGCTGCGCGCGGTCGATGCGCTGGAGCGCTGCGAGCGTGAATGGGCCGACTACAAGGCCCGCCGCAGCAACGCGCTGACCAAGCTCATCAGCCGCCCGCCCATCCCGCGCGGCGTGTACATGTACGGCGGTGTCGGCCGCGGCAAGAGCTTTCTGATGGACTGCTTCTTCCAGGCCGTGCCGCTGACGCGCAAGACGCGCCTGCACTTCCACGAGTTCATGCGCGAGGTGCACCGCGAACTGCAGGACCTGAAGGGCACCATCAACCCGCTGGACGAGCTGGGCAAGCGCATCGCGCGGCGTTTCCGGCTCATCTGTTTCGACGAGTTCCATGTCGCCGACGTCACCGACGCGATGATCCTGCACCGGCTGCTGGCCGCGCTGTTCGCCAACCGCGTGAGCATCGTGACGACCTCGAACTTTCACCCTGATAGGCTGTATCCGAACGGCCTGCACCGCGACCGCATCCTGTCCGCCATCGAACTGCTGAAGGGCCGGCTGGAGGTCGTCAACGTCGACGCAGGCACCGACTACCGGCAACGGACGCTGGCCCAGATCGACATGCTGCACTGCCCGCTGGGCGCCGAGGCCGAGGCCGCGATGGCGCGTGCCTTCGGGCAGCTGGCCGAGGCGCGCGACGAGGCGCCGGGGATGCAGATCGAGCAACGCGAGATCCGCGCCCTGCGTCGCGCCGGCGGCGTGGTCTGGTTCGACTTCAAGACCCTGTGCGGCGGCCCGCGCTCGCAAAACGACTATCTGGAAATCGCCTCGCGCTTCCACACCGTGCTGCTGAGCAACGTGCCGCAGATGCCGCCCCGGCTGGCCAGCGAGGCGCGACGATTCACCTGGCTGGTCGACGTGCTCTACGACCGGCGCGTCAAGCTGGTGATGTCATGCGCCGTGCCTCCCGAGCAGCTCTACACCGAAGGGCCGCTGGCGCACGAGTTCCCGCGCACGGTCTCGCGCCTGCACGAAATGCAGTCGGCCGAGTTCCTGGCGCTGGCGCGGCGCGACGTCGACACCTCCTTGACCTGAGCGGCTGCCGTGACGCCTGTTCTTCGACAAGTGCGTCCACAGGCCTGGATCTGGTGTGCGATGCGGGTGCTGCTTCTCTCGACCGCCATGGTGGCTTTCGCCGTAGAGTCCACCGGCATCGAGGCGGAGCGTACCGCCCAGCGAGCGTGACCGCCTGGAAGCGCAGTTCGCCGCCGAGCACGCGCGCTGCGCCGAGCGCTTTGCGGTCACGGCCTGCCAGGACGAAGTGCAAGAGAGGCGGCGCGCCGCACTCGGGGGCCCGCGTGCCCGTGCCCTGGCGCTCGACGATGCCGAGCGCCGTCGCCGTGCCGCGGAGCGACGCGACGCGTTGGCGCAGAAACAGCGCCGCGCCATGGAGAGGCCGGCGTCAGCCTCGGTCGCAGCCCAGGTGGCATCGGCGTCGGTGGCCGCGCCTTCGCCGGCGCGGGTGTTGCCAGACGACACGGCAGCATCGCACTCGCTCGCCGCGTCGGCTGCGGCAGCGGCCGCGGGGCAGCGTGCGGCCGCGGCGCGCGCGCGGCAGGCGGCGATACAGGCCGATCGGGCGCGCGTCGAAGCACGTCAGGCAGAGCGCGCGCGGCAAGGCAAGGGGGCGACGCCGTTGCCGGTGCCCGCGGCGTCGCGCGCCGGGGCTCAATGAAGCGGCAATGGGGGCCGATGCGTCATCGGCGCCGCAGCTTCAGCGCAGCGGGTCGATGCGGGCCAACGCCAACGACAGGTTGTCGCCACCGCCGCGAGCCCGCTGCCGGGCCTTGCCGATCAGCATCTCGCTGGCCTCGCGTGGCGGCAGCGCGTGCAGGATGGCGCCGATTTCCTTCGGGCTGAAGTAGTGCCACAGGCCGTCGCTGCAGGCCAGCATGGTGTCGCCGTAATCCAGCTTGTCGATGTGCCACAGCGCCACGGGCGGGTCGGCATGGGTGCCCAGGCAGCCCGTCAGTGGGTTGCTTTGCGGGTGCGTGTTGGCAGCCTCTTCGCTGATCTTCCTTCGTCCACCAGACGCTGAACGAAGGAATGGTCGACGGTGCGGCGCATCATCTCGGCGCCGCGGAAATGGTAGACGCGTGAATCACCGGCATGCACCACGTCGCAGGTGAGCGTGGGCGAGACGACAAAGCCCGCTACCGTGCTGTGCGGCTCCTCTTCCGAGGTAATCGCCGTCAGCTTGATCATCAGATGCGATTCCAGCACCACCTGTCGCAGCATCTCGGCTGCGGCGTCCTGCAGCGGCACGTAGCGCTCGAAGATCTGGCGGCCGGTCAGCAGCACCTGATCTGCGGCCTTGCGGCCACCGCTCTTGCCACCCATGCCATCGGCCACCAGCGCCAGTACCGAACCACTGGTGCGCGGATGCGCGATGACCTCGACCTGATCCTGCTGGTAAGCGCGGTCGCCGCGATGCAGCCCCGTGGCGGCACTGGAAGCGGAAAGAGGGCGCGGTGACGAGCATGCACCGGAATATAAACTCGGGCACAGACCGCCACCGTGCAGCAATGGACGAGAACCTGCATTCACCGCAGCGCCGCCTGATCGAGTTGCGCATGGAACACGCCGACCTGGACGACCTCATCGACCGCAACCCGCTCGACCGCGGCAGCGATGACCTCACGCTGCGCCGGCTGAAGAAGCGCCGGCTGCTGCTGCGCGACCAGATCGCGCAGCTGGAGTCGCAGATCGACCCGCCCGAGCCCGCGTGAGCGGCGATCTCGTCGCTGCCGTTGCCCGGGCTTTCGCTGAGGGATGGGCCGCTCGCCGAACATGAACCGGGCTTCAGCCCGCGCCCGCAGCAGGACCTGATGGCCGAGCGCATCGCGCAGGCGCTGCAGACCCGTGGCACGCTGGTGGCCGAGGCCGGCACCGGTGTCGGCAAGACCTTCGCCTACCTCGTGCCACTGCTGCTGTCGGGCCAGCGTGCGCTCGTCAGCACCGCGACGAAGAGCCTGCAGGACCAGCTCTTTCTGCGTGACCTGCCGCGCCTGGCCGACGCGCTGCGCGTGCCGGCGCGGCTGGCGTTGCTGAAGGGCCGCGCCAGCTACCTGTGCCGATGGCGGCTGCAGCAGGCACAGACGGGCGGCCAATTGCCCGACCGCTTCGCGCTGCGGGCGCTGAACCGCGTTGCGCTGTGGGCGCAGGGCACGCACAGTGGCGACATCGCCGAGATCGAAGGTCTGGACGAGCGCTCGCCGGTCATCCCGCTGGTGACCTCGACACGCGAGAACTGCCTGGGCGCCGAATGCCCCGAGTTCCGCAACTGCCACGTGATGCAGGCGCGACGCGAGGCCATGGCGGCGGATCTCGTGGTCGTCAACCACCACCTCTTCTTCGCCGACATGGCGCTGCGCGACAGCGGCGTGGCCGAACTCCTGCCGACGGTGGATGCGGCCGTCTTCGACGAAGCGCACCAGCTCGTCGAGGCGGGCGTGCAGTTCCTCGGCACGACCCTGGCCACCGGGGTGGCGCTGGAGCTGGGCCGCGACCTGTTGGCGCTGGGCCTGCAGCATGCCCGCGGCCTGGAGCCCTGGTCCGACCTGCAGGCGGCACTCGAGCGCGCCACGCGTGAGCTGCGGCTGTCCGCCGCCGGTCCGCTGCGCGAGGTGCGCGGGACGCTCAAGCTGCGCTGGGAAGAGCGCTCGCAGGAACTCGCCGCACCGCTGCAGGTGCTGGCCAAGCGGCGCGTGCAGCGGCTGACGCCGCTGCACGCGTGGCCGAGGCCGCGCCCGACTTTCCCCGGCTCGAGCAGCGCGCACGCAGCCTGGCGCTGCTGGCCGGGCGCTTCGTGCGGGACGCGCCGACTGATCAGGTGCGTTGGATCGACCTCACGCCGCAGCAGGCGAGGCTGGTCGAGTCGCCGCTGGATATCCGCGAGATGCTGACGCAGCAGCGGGAGGCATCGCCGAAAGCCTGGATCTTCACCTCGGCCACGCTGGGCGACGACGACGCGTTGTCGTGGTTCACCGCAAGCACGGGCCTGGAAGATGCCGAGCGGCTGCGTGTCGGCAGCCCCTTCGACTACCCGTCGCATGCCCGTGTCTGGGTGCCGACAGAGCTGCCGCTACCCAACGCCGTCGGCCACCCGGCGGCGGTGGGTGCGCTGGCAGCGCGGTGTGCCGCCGCCTTGGGCGGCCGCACCTTCGTGCTGACGACCACCCTTCGGGTGCTGCCGCTGGTGGCCGAGGCGCTGCAGGCGCAGGCTGCCGCGCTGGGCCGCGAGCTCACGGTGCTGGTGCAGGGGCGGCAAGCCGCGTCGCGCGCTGCTGCAGCGTTACGGCGACGGCCGTGGCTGCGTGCTGGTGGGCTCGGCCAGCTTCTGGGAAGGCATCGACATGCCGGGGGATGCCCTGCAGTGCGTGCTCATCGACAAGCTGCCCTTCCCGCCACCCAACGATCCGCTGGTCGAGGCGCGTGTTCGCCAGCTTCGTGCGCAGGGCCGCAACCCGTTCGACGCCTACTTCGTCGCGGAGGCCGCGATCTCGCTGAAACAGGGTGCCGGGCGGCTGATCCGCACCGAGACCGACCGCGGTCTGCTCGTGATCTGCGATCCGCGTGTGCAGAAGATGGGCTATGGCAAGCGGCTGCTGGCGGCGCTGCCGCCGATGGGGTCTATTGCCGATGAGCCCGCGGCGGTGGACTGGCTGGCCATGCTGGCCAAAGGTCACTGATCGACTCGGCGGCCATATGCCTTGCGGTGGGAGCGCGCCGGGAAGGCCAGGGCTGTCACCTCACCAAAACTTCCACCATGGCTTGGCGCGTTCCCGGCCACGCCTGGGCCGCCCAGAAAGGTGCTGTTGGGGAAATTCTGTCGCAGCACGCGCGGCGTCGTCGCGGGGGGTCAAGGCCAGCTTGTCGTAGCTTTCGACCATGATGTGCAGCGCTTTCTGCCGCCGGCGACTGCGGGTACTCGGCCACAGCGGCCTGCGTCGAGCGCTGCGGCGACGTAGGCGCCCCGCCGGGAAGTAGCGGGCGACGTGCACTTCGTAGGCGGCCAGCGCATTGACGATGTGGTTCATGCGCAGCCATGCGTCGGGCGCATAGCGCGACTGCGGGAACTGGTCCACCAACTGCTTGAAGGCTTGCCAAGCCTCACGCGCGGCCTGCTGATCGCGCTCGGCGACGTCCTGGCCGAAGGCGGTGCCGAAGAGCCCCAGGTTGTCGATGAAGTTGATCACTCCGCGCAGATAGAGCGCGTAATCCAATGCCGGGCTGGAAGGATTCAGCTTGATGAAGCGGTCCACCGCAGTCAGCGCGGCCGCGCGTTCGCCGCCGCGCCAGTTCAGGTAGGCGGTGTCGAGCAAGGGCCTGCTGCGCCAGCAGCGAACCGGCGGCCAGGCTCTCGACGCGTTCCAGCGATTTGATCGCGCGCGCTCGTAACTGCCCGACTCCATGTCCTCGCGGGCCTCTTTGGTACAATCGCTCCGCGCTGGTCTCGGGAGATTCGTCCTTGCTGGCGTCGACCCGCAACCCGCCAACTGCAGCGTCGCGGCGAGCAGCCCACCAGCGCAGCGCGCCATAACAGGGTCACAGTCATCGGGAAAGGTGCCGGTCGTGCAAGAGGCGCCGATTATGGGAGCCCCTCTCGGCCGATGCCCGAAGGCGAAGAGCCCGGTACCGCACCCGGTGAACCCGTTCCCGAGGTGCGCAGCACGGTCGTCGGCACGGTGCTTCATGGCCAGCGTCTGGACAAGGTGCTGGTCGGAATGGCGCCTTCGAGTTCTCGCGCAGCCACCTCCAGCACCTGCGGAACACGGACACGCGCAGCTCGACGGCGTCACCGCCACGGTAGCGTCCGGCGCGTGCGCGCTGGCCAGCGGCTGCGATTGGAGCTGGTGCCAACCGACGAAAGTCGCGCCTTCCGACCCGCAGCCGATGGTGCTGGACATCCTGTTCGAGGACGAGCACCTGCTTGTGCTGAACAAGCCCGCCGGCCTCGTTGAGCACCCGGCGCCGGGCAATTGGTCGGGCACCCTGCTCAACGGCCTGCTTGGCCCACCACGCTGGCGCCGGCGACGTTGCCCCGGGCCGGCATCGTGCACCGGCTCGACAAGGACACTGGCGTGATGATGGTCGGCAAGACGCTGCCGGCCGTGACCACGCTGGTGCGCGACATCGCGGCTCTGCGACGTGCATCGACGCTACCTTCCGCGCTGGTCCACGGGGCGGCCGGTGCAGTCCTGGTTCAGCATCCAGGCGCCCATCGCCGCGACCCGGCCGTGCGCGTGCGTACGGGCCGTGGTGGCGGGGGGGCATGGCGCGCACCGACGTGCGGTGCCTCGCATGAACGCCTGGCATCGCCGCGCCTTGGGCTGCACGCTGCACACCGGCCGCACGCGCACCAGATCCGCGTCCATCTGGCTTCGAAGGGCCACCCGCTGGTGGCCGATGCGCTTTCACGGCGCAGGCAAGGCGGCGCTGGGCATGACGCGGCAGGCGCTGCACGCCACCGAGTTGAAGCTGGCCCACCCGGTCAGCCGCGTGCCGCTGGCCTTCGCCTGCCCGCCGCCGGCCGATTTCCAGGCCGCCTGGCAACAGGTGTGTGGCGCGGGCCGTGTTTCCGGGCGTCGGCGCACGGGTTACACTCCAGCGTTCAAATCGCAGCGCCGGCCGCATCGCCACCCGCGTGGCCGCGCCTGTTCGGGGACGAGCCGTCTGGCTCCTGTCCTGGTCTTTTTCGGCCACGCCGCACCGGGTCCAGCCCGCGCCGGGAAAGCTCTCGCGCGTTGTCCCGAACCTTCGGATGAATACCAGGCCATCGCCGAGACGGTGGCTGCACACCAAGCGCAGGCCATGAACACAGCTGAGGCCAAACGGGTCCTCGAAACGGCGTTGATATGCGCCACGGCGCCGCTGCCGCTGCCGGAAATGCGCGCGCTCTTCGACGGCGAGGTCGGCAACGACACGCCAGGCTCGGCTGCTCGATGAACTCGTCGGCGACTGGCAGGACCGCGGCGTCGAACTGGTGGCGCTGGTCAGCGGCTTGGCTGGCGCTTCCAGAGCCGCCCCGAGCTGCGCTCCCTTCCTCGACCCGCCTGCACCGGAGAAGCCGCCGAAGTATCTGCGTGCCCGCGATGGAGACGCTGGCCATCGTCGCCTACCGCCAGCCGGTGACGCGCGGCGACATCGAGATTAACCCCGCGGTGTCACGGTCAGCAGCCAGATCGTCAAGCAGCTGGAAGATTCGCGGCTGGATCGACGCCATCGGCCACCGCGAGGCGCCAGGCCGACTGGCGCTCTACGCCACGACGCGGCAGTGCGTCGACGATCCCGGGCCTGGCTGTTCTTTATCAGCTGCCGCCGATCGACGGCACGGCAGAGGCCGCGCGCGCTGCCGACGCGCGGGCACGCGCTTCAAGGTGCGCCGCCCTGCTGGACGACGGCCAGGGCAGGCGCGCCGCCGGAGGCGGAAGCCGTTGAGACGTGCCGGCGACCGCCGATCGAGCTCACGCACCGGCTGACCCGGCGCTCAAAGCGGCTGAGCCACCGCCGCACCTCTTCCGACGCTGCGCCCCCGCCGCCGCCGATGCCCCGCCGACGAGGCCGTAGCCCTTTCCCACCACCAGCGCGTCGAATCCCCCGCATACACACCGCCCTCACCGAGGTCCCCTGCCGCCGATGCGGGCGTCAGTGACGTCCCGGCCGACAAGCCCAGCCCCGCCGCGCCGCTTCCCGCGGGTCAAAGCCGCCGCCGACGCGGGTCGGCACGCGGGGCGCAGTGGCGGGAGCTGGCGGTGGCCGGGGACGGCCTGCGCCGCCCGGTGGCTGACCCGCCGGCTCCCGTGGCACCGCCGCCGCGCCGGTGGGGGCGCATGTCTCGCCGGCCGCAGCCTGCGGGCGGTGGCTGCGTTCACCGCAACCGGCGACGCCTGGGGTGAGGCGGCGATGCCAACGGCGGGGCGGCTGAACCGGGCGCTGCGCCACGGCGGGCGACGAAAAATCCACCGGCGGGCGCAGGGTTGCAACTGCCGCCGGGGTCGCCGTGGTGGTGCGCGCGATGCCCTGCGGTGACAGCTGGCTCCCGAACTCGGGGCCGAGGGGCGAGGCCCGGGTCGGCGCCGATGCGCCGGCCGCGCCCGACCCTCGCCGCCGGTGGTGGACGAGGTGTTCGCGCAGGTGCTGTCGGGCGAGTTCGACGTCGAGCCCGCCGCCGCGCCCGACGCCGCCGAGACCGAGGCCGAGACGCCGGAGGCTGCGGCCCGGCGCGTGCTGGCCCCGGACGTGGACGCGCCGGCGTTGCGCATAAGCAGCTGGCGGCAGGCCGGCGTCGGCTCGCGGCGCGACATGGAGGCGATGATCACCGACGGCCGCATCACCGTGAACGGCGAACCGGCGCACATCGGCCAGCGCATCTCCTTCGGCGACCGCATCGCGCTCGACGGCAAGCCGGTGCGCTACCGCATCGCCTCGTTCCGCCGCGTGTCATCGCTTCACCACAAGCCCGCCTTCGCGAGGGCCGTCACGCACGACGACCCGCAGCCCCGGCCTGATCAGGTTCCCGCTGCCGGCCGCGGCTGCACCAGGGCAAAGCGGCAGTCGGTGGGGCGGCTGGACATCAACACCGAAGGCCTGCTGCTGTTCACGACCTC
>JADIZZ010000027.1 GCA_016704535.1 Betaproteobacteria bacterium
CGCCTTCGCCGACCACAGCATCAGGCTGAGGACCTGAGCATCGGCGGTAACGAAGAAGATGCTGGCGCGCAAGGACAAGGTCAATCTCACAGAACAACGACGGCATCCTCTACACCTCTTCAAGAAGAACAAGGTGGCGTTCTTCCACTGCCGGGGCTCGTTCGTGAAAGGCGATCGAAGGGGCTACGGGGTTGCCGTCGGCGAAGAGACGCTGACCCGCCAAAGCAAAAGGTGCTGGTGGCCCCGGCTCCAACGCACGTGCGCTGCCCGGCTACGCCACCTTCGACGAGGTGGGCGTGCTCAGCAACGACAGCGCGCTGCGCATCGCAGAAGTGCCGGCCCTCATCGGCGGCGGCGTCATCGGCCTGGAGATGGGTTCGTGTGGCGGCGCCTGGGCGCGGAAGTGACGGTGCTGGAGGCGTTGCCACACCTTCCTGGGCGCAGTGGTCGAGCAGATCGCGGGGAGGCGCACAAGGCCTTCACGAGACGGGGCCTGAAGATCGAACTCGGCGTGAAGGTCGGCGAGATCAAGAGCAGCAGAAGGGCGTGGCCGTCGAATACGCCGACGCGCAAGGGCGAAGCGCAGACGCTCGTGTGCAACAAGCTCATCGTCAGTATCGGCCGCGTGCCGAACACCTACCCATCGGCCTGAACGCCGAAGCCGTGGGCTTGAAGCTCGACGAGCGGGGTGCCATCGTCGTCGACGACGACTGCCGCACCAACCTGCCCGGAGTATGGGCCGTGGGCGACGTCGTGCGCGGACCCATGCAGCGCACAAGGCCGAGAAGAGGGCGTGGCCGTGGCCGAACGCATGGCGGGCCAGCGGCCACGTCAGCTTCAACACCGTGCCCTGGGTGATCTACACCAGCCCCGAGATCGCGTGGGTGGGCCAGACCGAGCAGCAGCTGAAGGCCACGGGCCGTGCCTACAAGGCCGGCACCTTCCCTTCCTGGCGAACGGCCGCGCGCGTGCGCTTGGCGACACCACCGGCATGGTGAAGTTCCTGGCCGACGCGGTGACGGACGAGATCCTGGGCGTGCACATCGTCGGCCCCAGGCCAGCGAGCTGATTACCGAGGCCGTCGTGGCGATGGAGTTCAAAGCCAGCGCCGGGACATCGCGCGCATCTCCCATGCGCATCCCAGCCTGGGCGAAGCGACAAGGAAACTGCGCTCGCGGTCGACAAGCGGACCTTGAATTTCTGAAGAAATTGGACCCCCGAACTCACTGTGTTCGCTGCCCCCCAAGGGGGTGCTCAGCGCCCTTGGGGCGGCCCGGCGGTCGCTGAGGTGGGCGTCCGCCAGCTTTACGAAGCCACGCTCGTCGAGCGCGGCTTCAAGAGCGATGAGGCACAGCTGTGCGCGGTCGATGCGCTGGAGCGCTGCGAGCGTGAATGGGCCGACTACAAGGCCCGCCGCAGCAACGCGCTGACCAAGCTCATCAGCCGCCCGCCCATCCCGCGCGGCGTGTACATGCTACGGCGGTGTCGGCCGCGGCAAGAGCTTTCTGATGGACTGCTTCTTCCAGGCCGTGCCGCTGACGCGCAAGACGCGCCTGCACTTCCACGAGTTCATGCGCGAGGGGTGCACCGCGAACTGCAGGACCTGAAGGGCACCATCAAGCCCGCTGGATGAGCTCGGCAAGCGCATCTCGCGGCGCTTCCGGCTGATCTGCTTCGACGAGTTCCATGTCGCCGACGTCACCGACGCGATGATCCTGCACCGGCTGCTGGCCGCGCTGTTCGCCAACCGCGTGAGCATCGTGACGACCTCGAACTTTCACCCTGATGGGCTGTACCCGAACGGCCTGCACCGCGACCGCATCCTGCCCGCCATCGAACTGCTGAAGGGCCGGCTGGAGGTCGTCAACGTCGACGCAGGCACCGACTACCGGCAACGGACGCTGGCCCAGATCGACATGCTGCACTGCCCGCTGGGCGCCGAGGCCGAGGCCGCGATGGCGCGTGCCTTCGGGCAGCTGGCCGAGGCGCGCGACGAGGCGCCGGGGATGCAGATCGAGCAACGCGAGATCCGCGCCTGCGTCGCGCCGGCGGCGTGGTCTGGTTCGACTTCAAGACCCTGTGCGGCGGCCCGCGCTCGCAAAACGACTATCTGGAAATCGCCTCGCGCTTCCACACCGTGCTGCTGAGCAACGTGCCGCAGATGCCGCCCCGGCTGGCCAGCGAGGCGCGACGATTCACCTGGCTGGTCGACGTGCTCTACGACCGGCGCGTCAAGCTGGTAATGTCATGCGGCGTGCCTCCCGAGCAGCTCTACACCGAAGGGCCGCTGGCGCATGAGTTCCGCGCACGGTCTCGCGCCTGCACGAAATGCAGTCGGCCGAGTTCCTCGCGCTGGCGCGGCGCGACGTCGACACTTCGTTGACCTGAGCGACCGCCGTGACGCCTGTTTTTCGACAAGTGCGTCCACAGGCCTGGATCTGGTGTGCGATGCGGGTGCTGCTTCTCTCGACCGCCATGGTGGCTTTCGCCGTAGAGTCCACCGGCATCGAGGCGGAGCGTACCGCCCACGAGCGCGCCGCAGTCCAGGCCGAGCGTGACCGTCTGGAAGCGCAGTTCGCCGCCGAGCACGCGCGCTGCGCCGAGCGCTTTGCGGTCACGGCCTGCCAGGACGAAGTGCAAGAGAGGCGGCGCGCCGCACTCGGGGGCCCGCGTGCGCGTGCCCTGGCGCTCGACGATGCCGAGCGCCGTCGCCGTGCCGCGGAGCGACGCGACGCGTTGGCGCAAGAAACAGCGCCGCGCCATGGAGAGGCCGGCGTCAGCCTCGGTCGCAGCCCAGGTGGCATCGGCGTCGGTGGCCGCGCCTTCGCCGGCGCGTGTGTTGCCAGACGACACGGCAGCCTCGCACTCGCTCGCCGCGTCGGCTGCCGCAGCGGCCGCGGCGCACCGTGCGGCCGCGGCGCGCGCGCGGCAGGCGGCGATACAGGCCGATCGGGCGCGCGTCGAAGCACGTCAGGCAGACGCGCGCGGCAAGGCAAGGGGCGACGCCGTTGCCGGTGCCCGCGGCGTCGCGCGCCGGGGCTCAATGAAGCGGCAATGGGGGCCGATGCGTCATCGGCGCCGCAGCTTCAGCGCAGCGGGTCGATGCGGGCCAACGCCAACGACAGGTTGTCGCCACCGCCGCGAGCCCGCTGCCGGGCCTTGCCGATCAGCATCTCGCTGGCCTCGCGCGGCGGCAGCGCGTGCAGGATGGCGCCGATTTCCTTCGGGCTGGGTAGTGCCACAGGCCGTCGCTGCAGGCCAGCATGGTGTCGCCGTATTCAAGCTTTTCGATGTGCCACAGCGCCACGGGCGGGTCGGCATGGGTGCCCAGGCAGCCCGTCAGCAGGTTGCTTTGCGGGTGCGTGTTGGCAGCCTCTTCGCTGATCTTCCCTTCGTCCACCAGACGCTGAACGAAGGAATGGTCGACGGTGCGGCGCATCATCTCGGCGCCGCGGAAATGGTAGACGCGTGAATCACCGGCATGCACCACGTCGCAGGTGAGCGTGGGCGAGACGACAAAGCCCGCTACCGTGCTGTGCGGCTCCTCTTCCGAGGTAATCGCCGTCAGCTTGATCATCAGATGCGATTCCAGCACCACCTGTCGCAGCATCTCGGCTGCGGCGTCCTGCAGCGGCAGCGTAGCGCTCGAAGATCTGGCGGCCGGTCCAGCAGCACCTGATCTGCGGCCTTGCGGCCACCGCTCTTGCCACCCATGCCATCGGCCACCAGCGCCAGTACCGAACCACTGGTGCGCGGATGCGCGATGACCTCGACCTGATCCTGCTGGTAAGCGCGGTCGCCGCGATGCAGTCCCGTGGCGGCACTGAAGCGGAAAGAGGGCGCGGTGACGAGCATGCACCGGAATATAAACTCGGGCACTGTCCCACACCGTGCAGCAATGGACGAGAACCTGCATTCACCGCAGCGCCGGCTGATCGAGTTGCGCATGGAACACGCCGACCTGGACGACCTCATCGACCGCAACCCGCTCGACCGCGGCAGCGATGACCTCACGCTGCGCCGGCTGAAGAAGCGCCGGCTGCTGCTGCGCGACCAGATCGCGCAGCTGGAGTCGCAGATCGACCCGCCCGAGCCCGCGTGAGCGGCGATCTCGTCGCTGCCGTTGCCCGGGCTTTCGCTGAGGATGGGCCGCTCGCCGAACATGAACCGGGCTTCAGCCCGCGCCCGCAGCAGGACCTGATGGCCGAGCGCATCGCGCAGGCCCTGCGAACACGCGGCACGCTGGTGGCCGAGGCCGGCACCGGTGTCGGCAAGACCTTCGCCTACCTCGTGCCGCTGCTGCTGTCGGGCCAGCGTGCGCTCGTCAGCACCGCGACGAAGAGCCTGCAGGACCAGCTCTTTCTGCGTGACCTGCCGCGCCTGGCCGACGCGCTGCGCGTGCCGGCGCGGCTGGCGTTGCTGAAGGGCCGCGCCAGCTACCTGTGCCGATGGCGGCTGCAGCAGGCACAGACGGGCGGCCAATTGCCCGACCGCTTCGCGCTGCGGGCGCTGAACCGCGTTGCGCTGTGGGCGCAGGGCACGCACAGTGGCGACATCGCCGAGATCGAAGGTCTGGACGAGCGCTCGCCGGTCATCCCGCTGGTGACCTCGACACGCGAGAACTGCCTGGGCGCCGAATGCCCCGAGTTCCGCAACTGCCACGTGATGCAGGCGCGACGCGAGGCCATGGCGGCGGATCTCGTGGTCGTCAACCACCACCTCTTCTTCGCCGACATGGCGCTGCGCGACAGCGGCGTGGCCGAACTCCTGCCGACGGTGGATGCGGCCGTCTTCGACGAAGCGCACCAGCTCGTCGAGGCGGGCGTGCAGTTCCTCGGCACGACCCTGGCCACCGGGGTGGCGCTGGAGCTGGGCCGCGACCTGTTGGCGCTGGGCCTGCAGCATGCCCGCGGCCTGGAGCCCTGGTCCGACCTGCAGGCGGCACTCGAGCGCGCCACGCGTGAGCTGCGGCTGTCCGCCGCCGGTCCGCTGCGCGAGGTGCGCGGGACGCTCAAGCTGCGCTGGGAAGAGCGCTCGCAGGAACTCGCCGCACCGCTGCAGGTGCTGGCCGAAGCGGCGCGTGCAGCGGCTGACGCCGCTGCACGCGTGGCCGAGGCCGCGCCCGACTTCCCCCGGCTCGAGCAGCGTGCACGCAGCCTGGCGCTGCTGGCCGGGCGCTTCGTGCGGGACGCGCCGACTGATCAGGTGCGTTGGATCGACCTCACGCCGCAGCAGGCGAGGCTGGTCGAGTCGCCGCTGGATATCCGCGAGATGCTGACGCAGCAGCGGGAGGCATCGCCGAAAGCCTGGATCTTCACCTCGGCCACGCTGGGCGACGACGACGCGTTGTCGTGGTTCACCGCAAGCACGGGCCTGGAAGATGCCGAGCGGCTGCGTGTCGGCAGCCCCTTCGACTACCCGTCGCATGCCCGTGTCTGGGTGCCGACAGAGCTGCCGCTACCCAACGCCGTCGGCCACCCGGCGGCGGTGGGTGCGCTGGCAGCGCGGTGTGCCGCCGCCTTGGGCGGCCGCACCTTCGTGCTGACGACCACCCTTCGGGTGCTGCCGCTGGTGGCCGAGGCGCTGCAGGCGCAGGCTGCCGCGCTGGGCCGCGAGCTCACGGTGCTGGTGCAGGGCAGCGAGCCGCGTCGCGCGCTGCTGCAGCGTTACGGCGACGGCCGTGGCTGCGTGCTGGTGGGCTCGGCCAGCTTCTGGGAAGGCATCGACATGCCGGGGGATGCCCTGCAGTGCGTGCTCATCGACAAGCTGCCCTTCCCGCCACCCAACGATCCGCTGGTCGAGGCGCGTGTTCGCCAGCTTCGTGCGCAGGGCCGCAACCCGTTCGACGCCTACTTCGTCGCGGAGGCGGCGATCTCGCTGCAACAGGGTGCCGGGCGGCTGATCCGCACCGAGACCGACCGCGGTCTGCTCGTGATCTGCGATCCGCGTGTGCAGAAGATGGGCTACGGCAAGCGGCTGCTGGCGGCGCTGCCGCCGATGGGGTCTATTGCCGATGAGCCCGCGGCGGTGGACTGGCTGGCCATGCTGGCCAAAGGTCACTGATCGACTCGGCGGCCATATGCCTTGCGGTGGGAGCGCGCCGGGAAGGCCGGGCTGTCACCTCACCAAAACTTCCACCATGGCTTGGACGCGTTCCCGGCCACGCCTGGGCCGCCCAGAAAGGTGCTGTTGGGGAAATTCTGTCGCAGCACGCGCGCGGCGTCGTCGCGCAAGGGGGTCAAGGCCAGCTTGTCGTAGCTTTCGACCATGATGTGCAGCGCTTCCTCCGCGGCCGGCGACTGCGGGTACTCGGCCACAGCGGCCTGCGCTCGCGCCGCTGCGGCGACGTAGGCGCCCCGCCGGAAGTAGTAGCGGGCGACGTGCACTTCGTAGGCGGCCAGCGCATTGACGATGTGGTTCATGCGCAGCCGTGCGTCGGGCGCATAGCGCGACTGCGGGAACTGGTCCACCAACTGCTTGAAGGCTTGCCAAGCCTCACGCGCGGCCTGCTGATCGCGCTCGGCGACGTCCTGGCCGAAGGCAGTGCCGAAGAGCCCCAGGTTGTCGATGAAGTTGATCACTCCGCGCAGATAGAGCGCGTAATCCAATGCCGGGCTGGAAGGATTCAGCTTGATGAAGCGGTCCACCGCAGTCAGCGCGGCCGCGCGTTCGCCGCTGCGCCAGTTCAGGTAGGCGGTGTCGAGCAAGGCCTGCTGCGCCAGCAGCGAACCGGCGGCCAGGCTCTCGACGCGTTCGAGCGATTTGATCGCGCGCTCGTAACTGCCCGACTCCATGTCCTCGCGGGCCTCTTTGTACAATCGCTCCGCGCTGGTCTCGGGAGATTCGTCCTTGCTGGGCGTCGACCCGCAACCCGCCAACTGCAGCGTCGCGGCCAGCACGCTCACCAGCGCAGCGCGCCATAACAGGGTCACAGTCATCGGGAAAGGTGCCGGTCGTGCAAGAAGGCGCCGATTATAGGGAGCCCCTCTCGGCCGATGCTGAAGGCGAAGAGCCCGGTACCGCACCCGGTGAACCCGTTCCCGAGGTGCGCAGCACGGTCGTCGGCACGGTGCTTCATGGCCAGCGTCTGGACAAGGTGCTGGTGGGAATGGCGCCCGAGTTCTCGCGCAGCCACCTCCAGCACCTGCTGGAACTCGGACACGCGCAGCTCGACGGCGTCACCGCCACGGTAGCGTCCCGGCGCGTGCGCGCTGGCCAGCGGCTGCGATTGGAGCTGGTGCCAACCGACGAAAGTCGCGCCTTCCGACCGCAGCCGATGGTGCTGGACATCCTGTTCGAGGACGAGCACCTGCTTGTACTGAACAAGCCCGCCGGACTCGTTGTGCACCCGGCGCCGGGCAATTGGTCGGGCACGCTGCTCAACGGCCTGCTGGCCCACCACGCTGGCGCCGCTTCGTTGCCGCGAGCCGGCATCGTGCACAGGCTCGACAAGGACACCTCGGGCGTGATGATGGTCGGCAAGACCTTGCCCGCCGTGACAGCCTTGGTTCGCGACATCGCGGCCCGTGACGTCCACCGCCGCTACCTCGCACTGGCCCACGGCGTGCCGGCGCGGGCGCAGTTCAGCATCGAGGCACCCATCGGTCGCGACCCGGCCATGCGGGTGCGCATGGCAGTGGTGGCAGGCGGCAGGCCGGCGCGGACGGACGTGGAGCTGCTGGCCGAGCAAGACGGCATCAGCGCGCTGAGCTGCATGCTGCACACTGGCCGCACGCACCAGATCCGCGTTCACTTGGCCTGGAAGAGCCACCCGCTGGTGGCCGACGCGCTGTATGGGGGCAAACCCGCGCTGGGCATGGTGCGTCAGGCGCTGCATGCCACCGAGTTGAGGCTGGCCCACCCGGCCAGCCGTGCGCCGCTGGCCTTTGCCTGCCTGCCGCCTGCCGATTTCCAGGCGGCTTGGAAGCAGGTTTGCGGCGCCGGCGCGCGAGCGATGGCGCAGGGGTTACACTAAGCGCAAGATCGCAGAGCCGCCGCATGCCACCCGCTTGCCGCGCCTGTTCGATGAGCCGTCGCTCCGTCCCGGTCTCCGGCCACGCCGCACCGGGCCCAACCCACGCCGAGAAGGCTCTCGCGCGGCGTTCCGAACCTTCGGATGAATCTCCAGGCCACCACCGAAACGGTGGCCGTACACCAAGTGCAGGCCATGAACACATCTGAGGCCAAACGGGTCCTCGAAACCGCGCTGATATGCGCCACGGCACCGTTGCCGCTGGCGGAAATACGTACGCTCTTCGACGGCGAAGTCGGCAACGACACGTTACGCCGGCTGCTCGACGAACTCGTCGACGACTGGCAGGACCGCGGCGTCGAACTGGTGGCGCTGGCCAGTGGCTGGCGCTTCCAGAGCCGGCCCGAACTGCGTCCCTTTCTCGACCGCCTGCATCCCGAGAAGCCGCCGAAGTACTCGCGGGCCGCCATGGAGACGCTGGCCATCGTGGCCTACCGTCAGCCGGTGACGCGTGGCGACATCGAGGACATTCGCGGTGTCACGGTCAGTAGCCAGATCATCAAGCAGCTCGAAGACCGTGGCTGGATCGATGCCATCGGCTATCGCGAGGCGCCGGGGCGCCCGGCGCTTTACGCCACCACGAAGCAGTTCCTCGACGACCTGGGTCTGTCCAGTCTGGACCAACTGCCGCCCATCGACGGCACGACTGACGCCCCCCGAAGCGCCTACGCGCTGGCCGCGCTGGAGCAGGGGCTTACCTTGCTGGACGATGGTCAGGGCATGTTGCCGCTGGAGTCGGCCCCCGAGACGACGCCCACCGATGGCGCAGACAACGCGGCCAACGAAGCCGAAATCCTTTCCCCCACCGATCACGCCGAATGAACCCATCAGACACCGACATGCCCGAGGTTCCCGCCCCCGACGTGGGCAGTGAACTCCCGGCCGACAAGCCCAAGCGTCGCCGCGCGCCGCGCAGGCCCGCGGGTGAGGTCGCCATGCCGGTCGACACAGTTGACGCCCGTTCGGTTTCAGCCGAGGCACCCTTGGGGCCCGCGCCGACAGGTGGCGAGTCGATGCCTGCCGTGGCACCGCCGCGAGCGGTGGCCGCGCATGCGTTCGAACCGCACGAGGCCGGTGGCGCAACTGGCGCTGGCGGCCTTGAGGGCGAAGCCGGTGAAATGTCCGAGTCGGGAGGCGGCGCCGCTGGCGATGAACGTGCCGGCGGTCGCAAGGGCCGCAACCGTCGTCGCGGCCGACGCGGCGGCGCGCGTGAGGGTCAGCGCGATGGCGCTGCTGCTGAGCCCGGGGCCGCGGGCGAGGCAGCTGACGGCGCGGCTGCGCCGGCCGCCCGACCTGCGGCGCCTGTAGTGGACGAGGTGTTCGCGCAAGTGTTGTCGGGCGAATTCGACGTCGAACAGGCGCCCGTGGCGGAAGGGGGCATGGCCGATGAGCCGGAAGGCCCCGCCAAACGCGTGCTGGCCCCGGAAGCCGACGCGCCGAAGTTGCACAAGGTGCTGGCGCAGGCCGGCGTCGGCTCGCGGCGCGACCTCGAGACGATGATTGCCGAGGGCCGCTTCACCGTGAACGGCGAGCCAGCGCACATCGGCCAGCGCGTGTCCTTTGGCGACCGCGTCGCGCTCGACGGCAAGCCGGTGCGCTACCGCATCGCGCCGCCCCCGCCTCGGGTCATCGCCTATCACAAACCTGCCGGCGAAGTCGTCACCCACGACGACCCGCAGCAAAGGCCGACCGTGTTCCGCCGCCTGCCGCGCCTACATCAGGGCAAGTGGCAGTCGGTGGGCCGCCTGGACATCAACACCGAAGGTCTGCTGCTGTTCACGACCTCCGGCGAACTCGCCAACCAGCTGATGCACCCCCGCTTCGGCGTCGAGCGCGAATACGCCGTGCGTTCGCTGGGCGTGCTGGACGCGCAGGCCAAGGCCCAACTGCTTGAAGGCGTGGATATCGACGGCCAGCGATGCGCCTTCAAGAGCATCGAAGATGGTGGTGGCGAAGGCGCCAACCACTGGTATCGCTGCGTTATCACCGAAGGTCGCAACCGCGAGGTGCGCCGGCTGTTCGAAGCCGTGGGTCACGCCGTGAGCCGGCTGATCCGCATACGCTACGGCAGCGTGGTGCTGCCGCGCCGGGCTCAAACGCGGCGTGTGGGTCGACCTCGACGACCACGATCTGCGCAATCTGCGCCGGCTGGCCAGTGGGCCGCGACCCCAAGGCACCTCCGACGCGCCGCGCGAAGGGCCGCACGAGGCCGAAGGCGATGGCCCGTCAAGGCGTGGCCGCAACCGACGCGGGGTGAAGCGCCGCGGCGACGAACTCGAGCGCGGGCCGCGGCCGCCAGGCGCCGAGGCCCAAGCCACGGCCTCCTCGCGAACCGCGAGAGCCGCGCCCGCCACGTGAACCCCGACCGCAGCGGGGCGAGCCCGGTGAAGGCGGCGCGATCCCTAACCCGCTGCAGCAGACCTTCGACAAGCGTGCCATCCAGCAGGAACGGGCCCTGCGCCGTGAAATGCCCGAAGACGGGCCCATCCCCAACCCGCTGCAGCAGACCTACGACAAGCGTGCCTTGCAGCGCGACCGCACGCCGCAGCGCGACATACCCCGAAGACGGCCCGATCCCGAACCCGCTGCAGCAGACTTACGACAAGCGTTTTGCCGGTGGCGGCACGGCGGATTCGGCCCAGGGGCGGCATCCAGCCGGGTGCAAGCGCAACCGCGGCCGGCCTGCGCCGAAGAAGGCCGGCGGGGGTGATCCCAATCGCATGCCTGATCCACTGCAGACGGCCGTCGGCTACATCGGCGCCGATGCCTTCCTGCGTAAGGAGGCGGCGGCGGCGGCCGCGGCCGGTCCGCGACGAGCCGGTGGCGGTGGCGGTGGCGGTGGCGGTGGCGGTGGCCGGCGGGGGCGGCGGCGGACCGCGTGGCGGCCGCGGCGGTGGGCGCTGAGGACCGTCGGGCCTCAGTCTGTCTCGCGCCGCAGGCTACAATCAAAAGCTTTGGTGCGACACGTTTGTGTCGCTCTCCCTAGCTGCGGGGTGATGCAGCCCTAGAGAATGACCGGGACTTGTCCCGGTCGCGGGACGGAAGTCCCGCTGGAGCCACATCCGCGATATCGCGGATGCCGTGACGGAAAACTTCGGCCTTGCCGACGGTGGACCGTGATGGTGTTGTGCGCATCAGGGCCACTGCAAGTGGCACTGGAGCGTCGTCGGGAGACGGAATCAACTGCTCCAAAGAGCGACGAAGTCTTGGATCGCCTTGTCACGCATACAGCCGTGACCCACTGTGCGATCAGTGGTTGCCTAGGATGGCATGCAGGGCCGGCAACGGCCCTGTGTGAAGCCCGTCCGACAACGTCTCCCACTTCGGTGGCGCGCATGTCCCGCGAGGGCGTGCACGGACTCTGCCAGCAGGACGGCGGATGAGGGGCCAGGCAAGTTCCGCATGGGTAACGCACGTGAACTGTCGACTGAACCCGGGTGATGATTGACTGGCCAAACCTGCTGTCAGGCCAGAGCCAAAAGGCAAGCTGTCAGGCTGCCCTTGTCAAAGTTGAGGGCACATCGCCGTTGCGCAGCCCCGGGAGAGACAGACCCTAAACGGATAGGCACCGCGGATCACCACCGCGCTGTCGGCGAATCAAGGAACGTGGTAAGCCCCACCGTCCGCCCGCGCGCTTCGGCGCAAGGGCAGGGAAGCCGCAAGGCGACCTGTCGGGCGAGGGGGTATGGGATCGTGGAAAAAGCGAACGCCCGGCTGTAATCGTCGGGACAGGGGTTCAAGATTTGCCCCGCTGCGAAAGCAGGCCCACTTCCACATGGTGCAACCGTCGCGAGCCGGTTGCTGAGTTCTATCAAGCCCTGAAGGGATGCACGTTTCCCTTCGGGGCAGACGTGCGCGTCCTCGACGGGTGAACCAACGAGGTCAGCATGGAAGAGATCATCGACAACGATGGTTCTGCGTCCTCGCACGGGCTGAACGACTGGCTTGCCATTGACTGGCGCCGGGTCGAGCAGCACGTGAGAACGATGCAGATGCGGATAGCGAAGGCTACGCAGGAAAGCGATTGGCGCAGGGTGAAAGCCCTGCAAAGGTCGCTGACTCGCTCGTTCGCCGCCAGGGCACTGGCGGTGCGGCGAGTGACTGAGAACCAAGGCAAGCGGACGGCAGGCGTCGACCGCGAGCTGTGGGGCACGCCGACCTGCAAATGGGAGGCTGTCAGTGCTATCAAGCAGCAAAGGGGATACCGGCCGCAGCCTTTGCGGCGGGTCTACATCCCCAAGGCGAATGGCAAGGAGCGCCCGCTGGGCATTCCGACGATGAAGGACCGGGCGATGCAGGCTCTCCACCTGCTGGGCCTGGAGCCCGTCGTGGAGTCGCAGAGCGACCCGAACAGCTACGGCTTTCGGCGCAACCGCTCGACGGCCGATGCCATGAGCCAGTTGTTCGTCTGCCTGTCCCAGAAGGCCTCGGCCCCATGGGTGCTGGAAGCGGACATCGAAGGCTGCTTCGATCACATCAACCACGAATGGCTGGTGAGCCAGGTCCGCATGGACCGGGTGATCCTGAACAAGTGGCTGAAGGCAGGGGTGGTCTACAAGGGCCAACTGACGAGCACCGAAGCAGGCACGCCGCAAGGCGGCATCATCTCGCCAACCCTGGCGAACGTGGCATTGAACGGACTGGAAACGGGCCTGCTGGCGCACCTCGGTGCGACGCTGGGCAAGTCCAAGGTCCAGAAGCACAAGGTCAATGTGGTCCGGTACGCCGATGACTTCGTGATCACGGCAGCGTCGCAAGACCTCCTGGTCACAACGGTCCGGCCGTGGGTGGAAGCATTCCTCGCCCAACGAGGGTTGCGACTGTCGCCGGCAAAGACGCGAGTCACGCACATTGACGAGGGGTTCGATTTCCTCGGCTGGAACTTCCGGAAGTACTCGGGGGTGCTGCTGATCAAGCCGAGCAAGAAGAACGTGCAAGCGTTCTACGGCAAGGTCAAGGAGATCGTGAAGGGCCACGCGATGGTGAAACAGGCCGAGCTCATCAGGCTGCTGAATC